>NZ_JAJLLW010000010.1 GCF_020991005.1 Halomonas sp. CUBES01
GCAGTGAAACCGCTTCGCGCCGATGGTAGTGTGGGGTCTCCCCATGCGAGAGTAGGTCATCGTCAGGCACTTATACCAAAAAAACCCAGGGCTTATGCTCTGGGTTTTTTTCATTGGGGTCTCCCCATGAAGAGTATCGGAGCGCCGACCGGGTAATCGTCAGGCACCTATACCGCAGAAAACCCAGCCAATCGGCTGGGTTTTTTGTTTTAAGCACACTATTCGTTGGCGTGTTTTATGTGTGGCAACTAATATGAAGCGGCGTTTGACTGTTTACTACCGTGATAAAAGGAGCATGGTGATGTATAAAGGATTTAAGGCCATTGGCGTGGCTATCTTTCTGGCGTTTCTTGCCGTTGGCTTGGCAGCCTGTGGAGACGATCAGGGGCCGGCAGAAGAAGCAGGTGAGAGTATTGACGAAACCATGGAAGATGCCGGTGAAGAAATGGAAGAGGCTGGCGAAGAAATCGAAGACGCTGCACAAGACTAGTCTGCTGTAATACCTACAAAAAAGCCCCGCTGCATGCAGCGGGGCTTTTGCGTTGGTAGACGCTAAAGATTACCGCCAGTCCACCCGGTCAAAGATGCGGATGGCGTCGGGGTTGTTTTCCCCTAGCACATTGATGTTGACATCGTCTTTCTTGAAGTTGCCCCATGATTCGAGGACAGGGTCGCGCTTGACGTTATCGACGACAGGGAACTCGTTGTTACCCGAGGCGAAGATCTCCTGGGCCGTGTCAGAAGCCAGGAACTCAAGGAAGCGAACGGCGTTCTCACGATTGGGTGCGCCATCAACGACACCGGCGCCGCCGACGTTGACATGGGTGCCGCGGTCATCCTGGTTGGGGAAGATGATGCCGACCTTGCGGGCGGCCTCGCGGTCTGCCTGTTCATCGGATTTCAGCAGGCGGACATAGTAGTAGTGGTTGGCGACGGCAAGATCGCATGCCCCGCTGGCGACGCCCAGAATCTGGTCAGTGTCGCCGCCCTCTGGGTCACGCGCCATGTTATCGACAACGCCCTGTGCCCACTCTTCGGCACCTTCTTCACCGTGATGCTCGATCATCGAGGCGAGCAGCGACTGGTTGTAGATATTGTTGGAAGAGCGAATGCAGACGCTATAATCAAGGTCGTCCCTGGACAGGTCTTCGTAGCTGCTGATATCGCTGGGGTCGACATTGTCACGGTTGTAGTAGATCGCCCGGGCACGCTGGCTAAAGCCGAACCAGCGACCTTCGGGATGACGCATTGAGTCAGGCAGGCGCTCATCGAGCACGTCTGATTCGATGCCTTGGAAGATCCCGGCCTGCTCGGCACGCCAGAGCCTGCCGGCATCGACCGTGATCATGATATCGGCGGGGCTGGCAACGCCTTCACGCTGGATACGCTCGATCAACTGATCGGAATCGCCTTCCAGGATATTGACGTCAATGCCGGTTTCTTCGGTAAAGGCATCATAGAGACGCTCGTCGGAATCGTAATGGCGAGCGGAGTAAACATTGAGCTCGTCAGCCAGTGCGTGACTGGCAAAGGCGGTGCTGGCGATAGCAATCGCCAGAGGAGCGGCAAAGCGGACAGTCTTCATTGTCAATATTCCTGGTTGTTGAATGATAACAAGTTGTATTATCAACATTATTATTGAAGCGTTTTGTAGCGTTAAGGTCAAGGCTATTTACCGTTGAAGCGTGCATATGGAAGAAATAGAAAATAGAATGTTAATTACTTTCAAATGTATTATGCAGTGCTCTCTTCTCGAGGAATCTGCAACCAGAACGGTGGCGCAATGACGGCAACGATGAAAGCGACGCAAAAGGCGCTCAATGAAACCGCGCTGGCGATGCATCAGGTGCATCACGCTTTTGACCAGCATACCGTTGTGAAGGGCGTGGACTTGACGGTAGCGCCGGGAGAGGTGGTGTGCCTGCTGGGCCCCTCCGGCTGCGGCAAGACCACCTTGCTGCGCATTGCCGCGGGCCTGGAGACGCTGCAAGAAGGCAGCGTCAGTCTGCAGGATGAACAGATTGCCGCGCCGGGGCTGCGTCACATTCCGCCGGAAAAGCGCAACGTTGGCCTGGCATTCCAGGACTCGGCGTTATTTCCCCATCTATCGGTACTGGAAAACGTCACCTTTGGGCTCAAGCATCTGTCCACAAGCGACAGGCGTGCGCGTGCCGAGGAGCTACTGTCCCAACTGGGCATGGCGGCGTATGCGTCGAGCTACCCGCATATGCTGTCAGGCGGGCAACAGCAGCGTGTGGCGCTTGCACGGGCTCTGGCACCCGAACCGCAGCTGATGCTGCTGGACGAGCCGTTTTCAAGCCTGGACGCCCGACTGCGAGACCGTATACGCGACGACACGCTGCACGTGTTGAAAAAGGTCGGGGCGGCAACGCTGCTGGTTACCCACGATCCTGAAGAAGCCATGTTCATGGCGGATCGCATCGCGCTGATGCGTGATGGGTGTATCGTGCAGACGGGCACGCCAAGAGAGCTCTACTGCTCACCGAAGGATCCGTTTGTGGTGACGTTCTTTGGCGAGGTCAACGAGATGGACGGAGTGGTCGAGGAAGGCCACGTTGCCACCCCGGTGGGCTTCGTGCCCGCGGAGGGCATCGCGGACGGTACGCGGGTTCAGGTGATGATCCGTCCTGAGGCCCTGCGGGTCATTGAGCGCGATCTTCCTGTCGGTGCCCATGCGCATAGCCACATCGTGATGGCCAAGCTACTCGGTCGCAGCAGCCTGCTGCACCTGTGTGCCCATGCGGATGACGGTCTGGAAGCTCACCTGCATGCCAGGGTGCCGGGGGTTTTTCTGCCCGCCGAGGGCCAGCCGATCGATATCCACCTCGATTTATCCCAGGTATTCGTGTTTCCTGCCGCCGAGACGGCTCAGGTGTCGCCATAGCGGAGCCTTCGCCGCTACGACCCGGCGCCCGGGCGTGAGCGGCGCATCGCCATGCTCAGCAGTATCACCGGCAGGATGCCGACCACGACGATGGCCAGCGATGAGGTCGACGCCTCGGCCAGGCGCTCATCGGAGGCGAGGTTGTGCGCTCGCACCGCCAGCGTATCGAAATTGAACGGACGCAGAATGACGGTGGCGGGCAGTTCCTTCATGACGTCGACAAACACCAGAATGCCTGCCGCAAGCAGGCTGCTGCGCATCAGCGGGGTATGCACATAGCGCAGTGTGCCGCCGGCAGTCTGCCCGAGGGTGCGCGAGGCGGCATCCATGCTGGGGGTTACCTTGCCCAGGCTTGCTTCAACGGCGTTGAAGGAAACCGCCAGGAAGCGCACCACGTAGGCGTAGAGCAGAATAAAGGCCGAGCCGCTGAAGATCAGGCCAACAATCTGGCCGTTGTACGCCTGCAGGGCAGTGTTGATGGTGTCATCCAGCCAGGCAAAGGGGATCAAGATCCCTACCGCCACCACCGAGCCGGGGATGGCATAGCCCATGGCGGCAATACGCGTGGTGAAGCGCGCGAGCCGTGTATCGTGTACCCGAACCCCATAGCTGAGCAGCACTGCGGTGCCGACGGCTATCACGGCCGCCAGCGTCGCCAGGCTTAAGCTATTCCACGCAAAGCCAATGAAGCGTGTTCCCCATAGCGAATCCCCTTCCGTCAGCGCCAGCTGAAGCAGGATACCGCTGGGGAGCAGAAAGCCGATGGTGATCGGAATCATGCACGCCAGCGTCGCAGCGGCGGCCCGCCAACCGTGAAGGATGTATTCGGGTAATTGCTGATAGCGGTTAGTGGTATGAAAGTAACGCCGCTTGCCGCGCGACCAGCGTTCGAGCAATACCAGGACAATCACGAAGCTGAGCAGGCAGGCGGCTAACTGGGCGGCGGCGACGGGCTCGCCCATGCCAAACCAGGTGCGATAGATGCCGGTCGTGAAGGTGTCGACCCCGAAAAACTGAACCGCGCCAAACTCATTGAGCGTTTCCATCAGCACCAGCGATACACCGCCTACCAACGCAGGGCGGGCCAACGGCACCGCGATGCTGAAAAACAGCCGCCACGGGCCACGCCCCAGGGTGCGGCCGACGTCGAGTACGCAGACCGACTGCTCGAGAAAAGACGCGCGGGCCAGCAGGTAAACGTACGGATAGAGCACCACGGTAATCAGCGTGGCGGCGCCGCCGAGCGAACGAACATTGGGGAAATAGTAATCCCCGTACTGCCAGCCGAACAGCTCGCGCAACAGGCTCTGCAACGGGCCGGCAAACTGCAGAAAGTCGGTATAAGCGTAGGCGATGACGTAAGTGGGGACGGCCAGTGGCAGCAGCAGCGCCCATTCAAAGAGGCGCTTGCCGGGAAAACGGCACATGACCACCAGCCACGCCGCACCGGTGCCGATGATCAGGGTGCCGGTTCCCACCAGGAGCACGAGCCAGAAGGTATTATTCAGATAGCGTGGTAATACCGTGCTGGCGAGATGCTGCCACACGCCGTCGGTCGGCAGTACGATATGGCTGAACACTACCACCACCGGCAGCGCCACTACCAATGCGACACCGACCAGCACCATTGACCAGGGGTTCCAGCGTTGCGTTGTGCTGTGCCGCTGCGCGGCTAACTCACCAGGGGTGGAGCGGGACACGTAAAGACTCCTAGCAAAGGCAAACGGGGATCGCAGCGGCCACATAGCGCGCGGTGAGGAATAGTACCATCGGCTGCAGATGGCTGCAGCCACTTGGCGTCTGTTCAAGTGTTATCTAAAAAAGCCCGACTTCATGCCTAATGCCAGTCTG
Source organism: Halomonas sp. CUBES01 (assembly GCF_020991005.1). Taxonomy (GTDB): domain Bacteria; phylum Pseudomonadota; class Gammaproteobacteria; order Pseudomonadales; family Halomonadaceae; genus Vreelandella; species Vreelandella gomseomensis. Next base: position 4,757 of record NZ_JAJLLW010000010.1, read on the forward strand.
TTAACGCTGACTGGCATTTCTCTTGGTAGGGGACTGCTTTGGTCGGCGACTGACCGATCGGGTTAAGACGGCGTGCGCCATCCAAGCTAAAGGCCATGCGCGCCATCTGAATTCACCTTGCAGCGTCACAGGCATGCCGTCTTCGTCGGCGGCAAGTCCGGCCATTGCTTGCGGGCCTGAGTGCAATGACTGCAAGTGAATAGTGCATCGCTCGTCATTCCCTCTCTCGTCAGTTTTAGCGAAATTATTATTAACCAGACACTAATCTTTGTCGGGCTTATAACTAAAAATTCAATAACTTAACTAAGGAAAAGGGAATGATTGCAATCATTGGGGCTTCATGCTGTTTACCGGGTGGCATCGAGTCAGGTCAAGATTTTTGGGAAACGTGGTGCGCGGGCAAGAACATGGCTTCCGCAGTTCCCCCCGAACGCTGGAACAGCGAGCGTTTTTATCACTCGGACGCCACTGTGCCGGGCAAGACGTACATGCATCAGGGCCACTTCGTTGATCGTGATCTGACACAATTCGACAACGAGGCGTTCCGTATCTTCAAGCGCGAGGCGGAAGGCCTGGATCCACAACAGCGCCTACTGCTGGAATTGACCTGGCAGGCCATAGAGGAATTCGGCCTGCCCCTGGACAACCTGCCTAGCCGCAAAGTCGGCATCTATGTTGGCGGCTTTACACTGGATTACTTCTTGGGGCAGTTCGCGGCGGAAAACCGCAATCACATCGGCGTGCACACCTCCGCCGGTTCCGCGCTGACGATGTTGTCCAACCGTATCTCCCACACCTTTGATTTCCGCGGGCTGAGCCTGACGGTGGATACCGCCTGTTGGGTATGTCTGAAACTTTCTAAGGTCGGTTACTTTCTATGAAAACATATAAACGTATCGTCATTGCCAATCATGGCAGCGTGGACGTACTAAATACGGTCGAAGAAGCGATTCCCGAACCAAAGTCAGGGCAAGTCAGAGTCAAGGTACTTGCCGCAGGCATCGGCTACGCTGACATTATGGCTCAGCACGGAGGTTATCCTTTAGCACCGAAATTACCGTTCACCCCCGGTTATGATTTCGTCGGAATCGTAGATCACGTTAGCTCAGACGCTGTCGGCGTTGAAAAAGGTCAGTATGTGGCTGCGCTCAATCCTGAATTCGGTTGTTACTCGGAGTATGTATGTGTGCCTCCAGAGCTTTTATTGCCTGTTCCTGAAGAATTGGACCCAGCCAAAGTTGTAAGTTTAATTCTTAACTATTTGACTGCACATTCTATTTTGCATAAAAAAGGCCAACTCAAAAGCGGTGAAAAAGTTTTAATTCATGCCGCTGCTGGTGGTGTTGGTACCGCACTTCTTCAGTTGGGCGGGTTATTAGAGCTGGAAATGTACGGCACTGCCTCTGCTACCAAGCATTCCACCGTCTGCGAATACGGTGGCATTCCAATAGACTATAAAAATCAGGATTTTCTTGAGTATATTCGCAACGAAGTTCCAGATGGAGTCGATGCCGCATTCGATCCAATTGGCGGGCCGAACCTACGGCGCTCTTATAAAACGGTAAGAAAAGGCGGCCGGGTAATTAGCTATGGTTTTGCCGGAGACAACTTCGGCGGCATGAAACAAATGGCATTCGGTGTACTGCAAATGGCTGCGCTTAATTTCTGGCCGGACGGTAAACGGGTAACCCTCTGCGCCACCCCTGGCGAGATAAAAAAAGATAATGCATGGTACCGGGAAACTCTTGCCGAACTCATTAGCATGCTTGCTGCGGGACAAATAAATCCAGTCATAGGTGCAAGAGTGCCGTTACTGGAAGTAAAGCGCGCACATCAAATGCTGGAGCAAGGCAAGGTTGCCGGTAAGGTTGTTTTGGTTTGCGAGTCGTAAAGATGCCCAACAAATTGTTGGAGAGGGACGTTTTTTCCGCTACGCGCTACGCTCCAAAAACGCCCCTCAACTCTGGCGTTCGTCGTCGCTGGTGGTCTACCACTACGCTTGCGAGGATTTGAAAAAGGCCCTTCCCGTGTTGATTTACTTGAAACGGGAAGGGCTAATGGTCAGCTTATTGAGGGTAGGCTTTATGCCGGGCTGAACGACTTGAAGAATGATGAAGATCAGCCGACCAACACGCTGGGCAGGCCGGTGATCAATACGGGGAAGAACGCCATGAGAGCACAGGCGATCAGAATGAGCGCCACAAACGGAATAACCGCTTTGTAGAGGTCAACGATCTCAACGCCAGGCGGTGCCACCCCCTTCAGGTAAAACAGCGCATAGCCGAATGGGGGGGTAAGGAAGGAGGTCTGGAGCACAACGGCGACCATCACCACGAACCACAGCACATCGATGCCCATCGTCTCGACAATTGGCAGCATGATGGGGAAGCTGAGCAGCACGATTCCCGTCCAGTCCAGGAACATCCCCAGGATAAACACCAGGAAAAGCATCAGCAGTAGAGCGCCGAACGTACCGCCGGGCATCGACAGAACCAACTCGCTGATCACCTCCATGCCACCGCCGATCGAAAACACGCCGGTAAATGCCGTTGCACCCACCAGCACCAGCATCACCATGGTGGTGGTTTTGCCGGCCTCGATCATCGTGCTGTAGCAGGTGGAGAGCTTGCGATCGCCGAAAATCATGAACAGGATGAAGGCGATGAACACGCCAATAGCGGAGGCTTCGGTTGCCGTGGCAATACCGGTAAACAGCGCCCCCAATACCCCAAGAATCAGCGACATCGGTGGAACCACATACTTTGCCAGCATGATCAGAAGCTGCCGGGTGCTGACTTCAGCACGTTCTTCTTCTGGTACCTTGGGGCCGTAGGAAGGTTTTACAAAGCAGATGATCAGCACATAGAGCGCATACATGACGCCGAGCATTACGCCAGGTACCAGGGCGCCGGCAAACAGCGCGCCTACGGAGACCGGCGAATAACTCGCCATCAGAATCAGCATGATGCTGGGCGGTATGAGAATGCCCAGGCAGCCGCTGGCCATGATGACGCCCGCACTCAGCTCCTTGTTGTAGCCGTACTTGAGCATCGGCACCAGCGCGATCATGCCCATCACCGCGATGGACGCGCCGACGATACCGGTGGTCGCGGCGAGCAGCACCGACACCACAACCACCGTCAGGGCCAGGCCACCACGCAGATTCGCCAGTAGAAGGCGCATGGCATCGAACATTTTCTCGGTGACGCCTGAGTCGTTCAAGAAACGCGCCATCAGAATAAACAGCGGAATTGCCACCAGGACATAGTTATCCATGGCGTTGCCATAGACGTTGTTGATGATGATGCCCAGGGTGTTGGCACCGGGCCCCAGGAAAGCACCAATGACCGCCACGCCGCCCAGCACGAAGGCCAGCGGATGCCCCATGAACAGGCCGATCAACAGGCCGCCAAACATGAACAAGGTGAGTAGTTCAGCACTCATGTGTGGCTCTCCTCGCGCAGCTGCATAATGGCGCGCAGTACAATGGCAATGGCCTGCAGCAAGATCAGCGCTGCGGCTACCACGATCACCCCTTTCACGGGATAGACGGGGATGGACACCATGCCGTAGGTGGTCTCGCCGCGGCTGATGGAGCGCTCGAAAAACAGCCAGCCGTAGGTCAGCATCAGCCAGATGAACGGGACGAAAAATACCCCGTAGCCGATGATCTCCAGGACTGCCTGCCTCTTGCGGGTGAGCAGGCGTTTCAGAACGTCGACTTCCACATGCGCGTGGTGACGCAGTGCATAGGCCGCCATCAGCATGAAGTGCGCGCCGAACAGCATTTTCGTTACGTCAAAAGCCCAGTCACTCGGGCGTCCCAGGAAAAAGCGCATCGCGATGTCATACAGCACAATCAACGTGATGACCGCGATTAAAGGCGCAATAATTCGTCCAAAGTACTCATTGAGCGTATCAATGGCGTTTGCGATCGCATGCATGGGAGGTCTCCCGCTTCTCAATGTAGGCGCGTGACGCAAAAACCGCCCCGACAACGTTGCCGAGGCGGTTATCGACGGCTGATTACATGCAGGCTTCGAGTTCGTCGAGCGACGGCAGGTTATCGATGGAGCGGCTCATGTTGAACGGCACGGTCACATCGCGCCAGTTGGCGTAGTGCTCCATGTAGCTGATCATGGAGTGGTATACCTTGGCGTGCATCGGGTCTTCACAGGCGCCGCGCAGAATCACCTCATTGGTCACGTCCTGGATCTCGGCCAAGTCTTCTTCCGAGAGCGTGCTGATCTCGACGCCATCTTCCTTGAACTTCACGGTAGCCTCGGTCGATTGGCGTTCAGACCAGGCCAGTGACCAGGCCATGGTCGCTTCCGCCGCGATCTTGAGGGTTTCCTGGGTGTCTTCGGAAAGCTCGTCCCAGGCGTCTTTGTTGATCATCACGCCAAAGACGCTGGCAGACTGGTGCCAGCCCGGCGTTGACCAGTAGTCCGCCACTTCGGAGAACCCGGCGTTGTAGTCGACCCCCGGCGTGGAAAACTCGCCGGCATCGATCACGCCACGCTCAATCGCCTGGTAGACTTCGCCGCCGGCCAGCGTGACCTGTGAACCGCCCAGCTTTTCAAGTACGCGACCCTGGTCACGGCCCGAGAGGCGTAGCCGCTTGCCTTCGAGATCGGCAATGCTTTCGATGGGCGTGTTGCCCATGAAGCCGGATTCGTTATTGGTGATCCCGTAGGGCAGGTACACCATGTTGTAGTTGCCATATACTTCTTGATAGAGGTCCCAGCCACCCCACTGCAGGATCCAGTTCATGTAATCCACGCCGTTGAACAGGCTGGTGGTCGTGGCCAGCGGTGAGAAGGCGGGGCTGCGCCCTGCCCAGTAGCCAGGCCAGTCGCCCGCCGCGTCGATGGCACCAGTTTCGGTGGCATCGAATACTTCGGTGCCGGGCATGAGTGTGCCCCCGGCGCGGAAGTTTATCTGCAGCTCGTCGCCGGCCAGTGTGTTGACCAGTTCGACCCAGTGCTGATCGATCTTGATCAAGTCCAGGTTGTCTGGCCACGTGGTGGTCATGGTCCACTCTTGCTGAGCATGAGCGGTAGAGGAGAGCGCGGCAAAGGCAACGCCCGCTGCGAGGCTGGTCATGGCAAACTTGGCAGTTTTATTCATGTTGTGGATCCTGTTGGTCGCCGTTGAATGGATGAGAAAGTGAGAGATGCAAAACGTCTATTGGCATGCATTACGTTTACGTAAAGGTGTTTGGCATGCCTGCTTAAATTAGCACACTCTGGGCGTTGCAACGCAACATTGCGATGTGGTGGATCGACGCTGGGCGAGGGTATCGGGAGCCTGCATGATTTTTAAAAAAAATCAGAAGGTTAGTGGCTTTGCTGCCGACAGCAGTGATGACGAATGGGTGTGAAAAGCGTTGAACGGACCCCGTTGATGCAACCAAAGTTGTAAGCTGTTTATCCCGGAGAGGAGACTTTATGCCGTCGATATCGACTGACGACGCGCCAGTATCGCGATCCATCGAACTACTATGTCAGCAGGCAAGACGACTGGCTCGGCGACGCTGGCGACAGCTTGTCTGGCTCCAGGGAGATGCAGAACGTTGTCGCGAGATGGCCGTGGGGCTATGGCAGGCGCGATCCTGGTCGTCTCCGCTATGGATAGGCGACCACGCCCCCGTGGCGGCCTCTTTGAAAGCGGGGCGGGCGACAACGCGGCTCGGTAGCGAGCACCAGCTGGTGGTGGTGGATGCCCACGAGGGCGCCGGAGGCTTCAATCCGGACGCCCTGGGGGCGGTTGGCGGCACCCTGGCGGCGGGTGGGCTGCTTGTCCTGATCACGCCCGAGCAGTGGGGGGCTCAGCCCGACCCTGACTACGCCCGAATCGCCGATTATCCCCGCGAGTGGGCGGCGCTTAGCGCGCACTACCTGGCGCGGCTTGCCAGGCAGCTCAAGGCATCGACGGAGGTGATCCATTGGACACCTGAGGCGCTGCCCCGGCTGGGGCGGCTGCCAGCCACGCCGGCGGCGCCTGAAAATCCACGCGATGATGCATGCCTGACCCTGGATCAGGCCGTGGCCGTCAGTGCCCTTGTGGGGCTCAAGCGCCGCCGCCCCCTGGTGATCACCGCCGATCGTGGTCGCGGCAAAAGTGCCGCCATGGGCATTGCCTGCATGCGTTTGCTGCGCGGCAAGACATCACGCGTCATCGTCACGGCGCCGCGCCTGGCGGCCGTCGAGAGCCTGTTTGAGCGCGCCGCGTCCTTGTGCCCGGAGGGACAGCGCAGCGCGGCGGATCGCTTCGTGCTTGACGGAGGGCAAGAGCTACGCTTCGTCACGCCCGATGCGCTGAGCGAACACGTCGCGGCGGGTACGCTGGGCGGCGACGGCAGTTATCTGATGGTGGATGAAGCCGCCGCGCTGCCCGCGCCGCTGTTGGCGCAATGGCTGACGGCGTTTCCGCGCATTGCCTTTGCTACCACCGTGCACGGCTACGAGGGGTCTGGGCGAGGGTTTGCGCTGCGCTTTCGTGGCGTGCTGGACGCGCAGACGCCGGACTGGAAGGCGCTCACCCTGACAGGCCCGGTACGCTGGCAGGCAGGTGACCCCCTTGAAGCGACGCTTGACCAACTGTTGTTGCTGCACGCACCGCTGTCGCCAGCGCAAGACGACTTGGCGGCTCACTGTGCTTCCCATGCGGTTAGTCGGGAGGCGCTTGCCAGGGATGAGACGGCGCTTGGCAAACTCTTCGGTCTGCTGGTGCAGTCCCACTACCGCACAACGCCGAGTGATCTGCGCCAGCTGCTCGATGGGCCTGATATGCAGCTGCGCGTTAGCGGCTCGCCAAAGCGACCTCAGGCCGTCCTGGTGACCTGCGACGAAGGCGGCTTTACGCTGGAGCTTGCCCACCAGGTGGCGCGCGGCGAGCGACGCCCCCAAGGGCATTTGATGGCCCAGTCACTCGCCGCTCACGGCGGCTGCCGCGAGGCTCTGACGGCGCGCTGGCGGCGAGTGGTACGCATTGCCAGCCACCCCGGCAGGCGTCGCCAGGGGGTGGGAAGCAGACTGCTAAGCGACGACCAGGCTCAGGCGGCGGCGGAAGGCATCATGCTGTATGGCGCGACCTTCGGCGCTGAGGCGGGGCTGCTGCGTTTCTGGCGTGCCCAGGGGTTTGTGGTGGTGCGCCTGGGCGTGACGCGTGAAGCCTCAAGCGGCGAGTTTGCCGTGATGGTGGCCAAGGCGTTGACCCCATCGGGGGCGCGCGTGCTGGGCGCGCTGCACGAGCGGTTTGTCGCCGCGCTACCAGGGTTACTGGCGTTTGAGCTGGCGTCGCTGCCCGCGGCGGTGGTCAGCCTACTGATCCATGAGCTGCCCGAGCGTACTTTGACCCAGGCCGAGCGTCAGGACATCATCGACGTGGCCACCGCCCATCGCTCGCCGGCGCTGGCGCGGGCCTCCTTGCAAGCGCTGGCGCGGGACGCAAGTCGCTGGCCATTGTCAGCCGCTGGGCAATCCGCCCATCAGCAGCTTGCCGCCTGGGCCTTCCAGAATCAGCCGCTTGCCGATGCCCCCGCCGCGTCCGTGCGGGCGCTGCGGGGGATAGTACACACCCTGTGGAACGAGCAACCGCTTTCCCCAGAAGCCGGGGGCCGTTAAAGTAACTCAGTTATCCATGATAAAGAGCTCCCATGAACGAACACCTCGACGCGCTGAGCCCTGCGCCTGTATGGCGCCACTTCCGAACGCTGTGCAATACCCCCCGCCCCTCTGGTCATGAAGCGCAACTGGTCGCCGTGCTGGAAACCTGGGCCGAGTCCCAGGGTATCGACCATGACCGCGATGCGTTTGGCAATTTACGCCTGCGCAAGTCGGCGACTCCCGGCCATGAGCACACCCCGGGGCTTATCCTGCAGGGCCACCTGGACATGGTGGCCCAGGCCAACGCCGATCACGCCCACGATTTCCGGCGCGATCCCATTCGCACCTATGTGGCCGACGGCTGGCTGCACGCGGAAGGCACCACCCTGGGCGCGGATAACGGCCTTGGAGTGGCGGCAATACTCGCGCTGCTTGAAGATCCCGAGCTTACCCACGGCCCTCTGGAGGCGCTGTTCACGCTGGAAGAAGAAAGCTCCATGGGGGGCGCGCTGGGTCTGGCCGATGACTGGCTGGAGGGCAAGCTGCTGCTGAACCTCGATAGCGAGGATCACGGCGAGGTGTTTATCGGCTGTGCGGGCGGCGCCGATGTGGTCGTCGACGCCCGGCTTCCAAGCGCTGCCCTGAAAGCCGACGAGTGCGTACTCAGGCTGTCGCTTTCGGGGCTGAAAGGCGGTCACTCAGGTCTGGATATCCATCAGCCGCTGGGTAACGCCAACCGACTGCTGGTGCGCGTCCTGCGGGCGCTGGAACACGTCGATGCCCGGCTGCTCAATTATCAAGGCGGTACGCTGCGCAACGCCATCCCCCGGGAAGCCTTTGCCGACGTCGCGCTGCCCGCTGACGAGCAGCAGGAGGCAATGGCGATCATCAATGCGCTTGGGCAAACCCTGAGGCGTGAGCTGGGCAGCGGCGATGCGGGCCTGCAACTCGTCGCCGAGCCGGTGAGCCCGGAAGGTGCCGAGCCGTTGACCCTGGATGCCAGCACCATGCTGGTGGCGGCGTTGCATGCAGCGCCCTGCGGCGTCGAGCGGATGAGCGCCGACGTGCCCGGGGTGGTGGAAACGTCCAATAACCTGGGCGTGGTCAGCCTGGAACAGGGGCGGTTTCATGTCTGTGCGCTGGTGCGATCGCTACACGACAGCGCCGTGGTAGCCATGGCCGACCGTTTCAATGCCTTGTTCGGACTGATCGGCGCGCGGGTCAGCGTGGAAAATGCCTACCCCGGCTGGGTGCCGAACCCGGACGGGGCGCTGCTCAAGCGCTTCAAGGCCTGCCACCAGGCGCTGCTGGGGTACGCCCCCGCGGTAAATGTCATCCACGCAGGGCTCGAGTGCGGCATTCTCGGCAGCAAGTACCCGCACCTCGACATGATTTCGTTCGGGCCGACCATTCGTGGCGCGCACTCGCCGGACGAGCGGGTCGAACTGGCGACCGTCGAGGAATTCTGGCGCTTGCTGCGGGCCCTGGTTGAATCCTTGACCAGCCGTTGAACGCAAAAACGGCACCCCAGGGTGCCGTTTTGCTTTCAGTCTGATGGGCTTGAACGCTTATTTGCTTAAATAGGCGTTGAGCATCCAGACGGTTTTTTCCTGCTCGCGGATATAATCGCCCGCCTGTGCCGCCGTGCCTTCGTCGTCGGCATCTGACGCGATGGATAGCAGCTCGCGCTGGAGCTCGATCAGCGTTTGATAGCCGCGCAGTACACCGTTGACGCAGGCCGTACCGTCATGAACATCCTTGTCTTCTTGGATGCGTGACAGCTGGATGTAGTCGCTGTAGGCATGAACCGGTTTGTGGCCCAGGGTCAGGATACGCTCGGCGACTTCATCAACCTTGGCGAGCAGGTCGGTATAGAATTCCTCGAACTTGGCATGCAGCTCGAAAAAATCGTTACCCCTGACGTTCCAGTGATAGCCCCGGACGTTCATGTAAAAAATCTGGTAGTTGGCCAGCAGGTGATTGAGCTTTTCGGCCAGCTGGGTGGCGCTGCCTTCGTGTAGGCCGATGCTGTTGGTATCGGACATGTCCTGCCTCCTTGGTGATCATCGCCGAACGATAAAAGATGATGGTGAAAGGGTAAGCAGCAGCGCACGCGTTGCATAGCAAGTTTTATGCATGGCGGCTATAGCGCTAGCCCATTACCCGTCGACCAATACTCATTTAATGCTGGCGAGGGCGCCGCTTTTCAAGGGCGAGAGGCCTGCCATAGTCGAATCAGGCTTTCGCAGCGCGCTTCGAGGAGCTCGGCGGTACGCGGCAAGGCGTCACTCAATGCCATCGGGCCATCGGCCAGCGCAAAGGCGGCGGTCACGCCTTCCTGCAGACAGGCCTGCCAGCCATCGCCCAGGCTGCCCGCCAACACAATCACCGGGGTCTGCCGCTGCGCCGCTGCCCGTGCCACGCCGATGGGGGTTTTCCCGGCAAGGCTCTGACCGTCCAGGCGCCCCTCACCGGTAATGACCAGGTCGGCCTGCTCGAGCAGGGTGGCAAAGCCCGCCTGCTGCATCAGCAGCTCGATACCCGGCTTCAGAGTGGCACCCAGAAAAGCCTGCGCGGCAAAGCCCATGCCGCCGGCGGCCCCTGCCCCGGGGCGGTCACGATCATCATGGCCCAACACCTGCGCCGCCAGGTCGGCAAAGTGACCCAGGGCGTGGTCGAGCTGTTTAACGTCACCGGGGGACGCGCCTTTTTGCGGTCCGAAGATGGCGCTGGCGCCACGTTCGCCGAGCAGCGGGTTATCCACATCGACTGCTGCTTCTACCTTCAGGCTTGCCAGCCTTGGGTCGAGCCCCTCCAGGTGAAGCGTTGCCAGGTCGGCAAGCGCTGCTCCGCCCGGCGCTAATGGCTGGCCGTGAGCGTCCAGCAGTTCGGCACCCAGGGCGCGTAGCATCCCCGCACCGCCATCGTTGGTGGCGCTGCCGCCCAGTAAAAGCAGCACCTTTTCAGCGCCGTGATCGAGGGCGGCAAGGAACAGTTGGCCCACGCCATAAGTCGAGGTATAACGGGCGTCGCGCTCGTGGTCGGCGAGGGCCTGCAGTCCGCTGGCTTCTGCCAGTTCGATAAACGCGGTACGCTGGTCGGCATGCCAGCCCCACGCGGCTTCGCAGGGGCGGCCCAGAGCATCCTCGACGGTTTGCTGGTGGCGCTGTGCGCCCGTTGCCGCGATCAAGGCGTCAAGGCTGCCCTCGCCGCCATCGGCCAAGGGGCAGATGAGCGAGTGACAGTGAGGCGCTGCCCGTACCGCACCCCGGGACATGGCGTGGGCCGCGTCTTCGGCACTCAGCGCATCTTTGAAACTATCGGGGCAAAACAGGATATGCATGGGCACCCTCGTCGTTGATCATGGTCTACAGGACGAGCTTAGCGCGCAGCGCAGTGGCAAACCAGCATCATCCTATACCCCAAGGAGCGGTTATGAAGTGGACGCCTGTCAGTTGCCTATGCCTGCTCGCCCTGGGCGGGTGCCAGGCCATGCCGTCATCGCTGCCCAGCGCAGACCCCCCGCCGGCCGAATCGTGCTACTTTCCGAGCGATGATCCCGCCACCCTGACCGCCAGTGTCGATGTGCTCACGGAATGGGGCTTCAGTCTGGACGCCAGCGACACTCAATTAGGCTTGCTGACTGCCAGCCGCGAGAAAACGCTGCATGGCTATTCAGACCTTTACGCTGAGCCGCGTTTGCGTCCGCGCACGGGATTTCATGTGTTTGGCGGACTGGGTAGCGGCGGGGGCGCCGGGTTGGGCGTTGGCGTCGGCCTCGGTGGAGGATTCAGCCAGCCGCCGGTCGAGGTGGAGCGCGTATCGTTGCTCTGGGATCGCCAGCACATGCGGGTATCGCGGGATATTCGCCGCTTTGATCAATATGGCAGCCTGCGCGAAGGCCGCAGCGCGAGCAGCGACGGGTTTTGCCAGCAATTGCAGCGCGCTCTGAGCGCGCAAACGGCGACAGGAGACCGTACACCATGAACGCCATTCGCTGGGCCACCGTCGGCCTACTGATCATGCTCAGCGGCTGTGCGGTGACGCCGCCGCCTGAGCCTCGTGAGCTGGTCTATCAGGCACCGGCCGAAGCGACCTTTCGTGCCGGGGTAAGTTTGATGGTAGAGCAAGGCTACGTGGTGCGTCATGCTGACGTGTCGCTGGGACGTGCCGAGGGCATGCTGGCGCGTTGGCCGGGCTACCGGCTATTGTTCGAGGTAGACGCGATGGGCAATGCCAGTCAGGTGCGTGTTTCGGCGTGGCGGGGCGGTCAGCCGATGCCGCCTATTCGACTGGATCCCTGGCTGGTGGCGCTTCAATCGCGTCTGGGGCTGGCCCCATGAGGTGCGTCAATCGCTGGCTGGCACGCAGCCGAGCGGGGCTTGTCGGTATCCTGGCGCTGTTGGTCAGCGTGAGTGCCCTGGCCCATCCCCACGGGTGGATCGATATCAAGGTGCGCCTCATCACCGATGATCAGGGCCGGGTAACCGGCCTGCACCAGACTTGGCAAATGGATCCGTTCTACAGCCTGGTGGTGTTCGATGAGCTGAATCGGGTGGAAGGCGCGACGCTGGACGAGGGGCTGGATCAACTGGGGGGAGAAATACGCAACAACCTCGCCGGCCAAGGGTATTTTACCCGCGTGCGTGTTGATGGCGAGCCGCAGCCACTGGGCGAGGTAAGCGAATACACCGCGATGCAGCGCGACGGACGGCTGACCTTTATCTTTATCCTGCCGCTTGCTGATACTCCGTTGCTTGACGGCAGCACCCTTGAGTATCAGGTCTATGATCCGACCTATTACCTTGAAGTGGTGCACGCCGCCGAGGACGAAAAGCCACTAGACGATGCGCTGGTGCTGCGCGGTATGCCCGAATGCGAGCTCGCCGTGCTGCCGGCGGATCCGGATCCTGAGCGGGTTCTGGCCGCGTCCCGTCTGGATGTGGACGAAAGCGGTGAGCCCGGCCTTGGGCGCTACTTCGCCGAAACCGGCCAGGTGGTGTGTCCATGATGGCGCGGCGTTTTCCCTGGGGCTGGCTGTGCCTGCTGGCGCTCGGCATGCTCGGCGTCGCCTATTATGCGTTTTGGCAAGGCGGTTTGACGTCGTTGAGCTATACCCTGCTTGGCTGGCAGCGGGAGCTGCATCGCGAGCTGACCCTGGCGCTTACCGCGCTGTCCCGGGAGTCCGCGACGACGACGTGGGCGGCGCTGCTGGGCGTGAGCTTTGGCTACGGGGTGTTTCACGCGGCGGGCCCCGGCCACGGTAAAGCGGTGCTGGCGACGTTTCTGATGTCCCACGGCGGTGCCATCGGCCGGGCGCTTGGCCTCTCGTTTGCGGCAGCGCTGCTTCAGGGGCTGACCGCCATTGTCCTGGTCGGCGTGCTGGTTTACGGCCTTGGCTGGGTAACGCGTCAGGCGATGGGCAGTGTGGTCTGGGTGGAATACGCCAGCTTTCTGCTCGTGGCTGCCCTGGGGGCATGGCTTTGCTGGCGGGCCACCGGCCAACTGCGTCGTGCCTATGCTGCGAATGACCACGACCACGACCACGACCACGACCACGACCACGACCACGACCACGACCACGCCTGCTGTGGTGGGCATCATGTGACGCCCCATCAGTCGCTGGATTGGCGCACGGCGCTGATGACCGTTGGCGCCATCGGCATGCGACCGTGTAGCGGCGCCGTCCTGATGCTTGGCGCTGCGGGCCTGCTGGGTCAGTTTACGATGGGTGTGGCGGCTGTGGCCGCGATGTCTCTCGGCACCGGGCTGACGGTGTCAGTGCTTGCCCTGGCCAGCGTTGTGGCGCGGAACTGGGCGCGACGCCGACTGGCGAGGCAAGGCGCTACCCTGCAACGTGCCCAGCGAGCGGCCGGCTGGCTAGCACTGGCGGGCGGCATCGTGATCGTCGCCCTGGGCGTCTCGCTCTGGGCTGCCGGGGCTTCTCAGCCTGCGGGGGATCCCGTATTGGGAGAGCCGCCAACCTCAACGAGCAACCCCCTGACCGGGAATCGCTAAGGGGTCATCTCGAGCGCCGCTATCAGTTCGCTCAGGCGCGCTTGCATGGCGTGCTCCTCGCCGGGTGAATAAGCCTCGGGCGTGCCATGCCCCCAGACGGGTGCCGGCCAGGCAGCGTCGTCGTGGCGGCGGATCACCACGTGCATATGCAGCTGACTGACCACGTTGCCAAGCGTTGCGATGTTGAGCTTGTCACCGCCGAAAGCCGTTTTCATCGCCTGGCCCAACTGGCTGGCTTCCCGCCATAGTTGCAGTTGCTCGCTGTCAGACAGTTCAAATACCTCGCTCAGTGCCGCACGCCGTGGTACCAGCACCACCCAGGGGTAACGCGCGTCGCGCATCAGCAGTGCCCGGCACAGCGGCAAGTCGCAAAGCAGCAACGTATCGCCGGCCAGGCGGTCATCAAGCTCGAAAAGGGCCATCAGGCGACTCCTTGGTTTAACGCCGATAGTGCCTACCCGTAAAGTAGGCGAAATTGACAAAACACTGTTACGCTAAAGTGACTTCACTCGTACATGCTGAGTTGAAGCATCCTGGATATTGAATGACTTGTTAAGGAGAACATGATGAAAAAACTACTCGCCATGAGCTTTATTCTTTTACTGTCAGCGGGCGCACTTGCGGGCTGCAACACCATCAGCGGTGCCGGCCAGGATATCGAGCAGGGCGGAGAAGCCGTTCAAGACGCTGCCAGCTAAGCAACACGTGTTACAACGGGCCGGCCTTGTGCGCCGGCCCGCTGCGTTTTAACCCTTCGCTGCTTCTCCTGGCCGTGGCTGTAAGGCGTTGAAGATCATGCCTCGCCGACGATTCATTGGATCCTGGCTGCTCGTTGAGAGCGGCACGGCTAGTCGTAGCGATCCTTCCAGCGCTGGCGATTCACCTGTTCCTTGAGCATTTCCAGCACGTCAAAGAGCACCTGTTCGGTGACCTTATCGCTGCCTTCGTCAACGGTCAGCCAGCTGTCAAAGCCATTTTCCGCAGCGCCCTCAACGAGCTTGCGAAACTCTGGGGAGTGAATCCCCAGCGCCACCTCGTCGACCATCCGCTGCGCGACGCCGCTTAACGAGGCTTCCATGGCGCTGGTGGCAGACTCGCCCATGGGAAGGCGGCGCAACCGCTGGATTTCAGGGCTTTCGCGAAGCGTGCGGCCGACCAGGTCGCTGATGGCCGCCATGATAGCCTGCCGGTTGTGCTGATAGGCAGTGCCCACCGAGGTTTCCAGCCGCTGGGCGATTTCCTGGATAAGTTGCTGTTTGCGGGGCATGACCACACGATCGATCACCCGCTCGGTCAAGGAGTCGCTGGCGCGAATCTGGTGCTGGACGTTACCCAGCAGGCGCAAGGCGATACGGTCGGACAGTTCCTCCAGAAGAATATCGTAATATTTGGCCAGGAACTGATAAGTCGACCAGTTTTCGATGCGAATAAGCCGCAGGCGATGCAGTCGATGCAGCAGCGAGATAACGCGCAAAATGCGCAGCCAGCGAAAGCCGCTCAGCGGGATGCAGCCCAGCACGTCGTACCAGTGCACGAAGGGATAGAAAAACCAGCGGTGGTAGCGGCGCTCGGCAATGGCTACGGCCCAGCCCAGCAGCACGTCGGCGATAAAAATACCGACAAAAAACAGGTCGATGGTGATGAAGCGGCGGTGTATCGCCGAGTCGTAGAAGCTGTGGAAGCCCGGCGACATCCCTTCGATGGCCTGGCTGATCGGGCCCAGCAGAAACAGCGAGTCGAATAACAGCAAACCAAGGTTGATGATGACGGCCGCCAGGATAAAAAAGTCCCAGCCGATATGCGCGTACTCAACGCCTCTGGGCAGGTGGGGGGAGCGCTCCCTGGCAGGCATGAAAACTCCTTGGACATGAGGTGGCAGGGTTGCCGACCCGGACGGTGGTCATGAGGGTGTCTGCGAGTGATGCTGCTCTTGGGTGAGCTGTTCCTCGCGTTCGGCCTGTTTACGCATCTTCTTGCGCAGCGCCGCTTTCTCAAAGCGTAGCTGCTGCAAAGGCGTTGCCAAGGAAAGCGGTGGCACATGGGCGGGCTTGCCATCGGAATTCACGGCAACCATGGTGAGGTAGCAGCTATTGGTGTGGCGAATCAGCTTGTCGCGAATATCTTCGGCGACGACCTTGATGCCGATTTCCATCGACGAGCGGCCGACATGATTGACGCTGGCCAGAAAGGTCACCAGTTCGCCTACGTGTATAGGCTGCTTGAAGAGCACCTGGTCGACCGACAGCGTGACTACGTAGTGGCCCGAGTAGCGGCTGGCGCAGGCATAGGCCACTTCATCGAGTTTCTTGAGAATGGCACCGCCATGAACCTTACCGCTGAAGTTCGCCATATCGGGCGTCATCAGGACGGTCATGGACAGTTCGTGCTGACCGGTCAGCGCGGTCAATGAGGTATCCGACATGGGCTTAACCCTATCTTCAGTCGCGATTTTCAGGGCCGGCACCTGCCCACCTGGCAGGCGCCGGAACATGGCGGCGGCTTAGAACCACACCAGCCCTACCGAGATGATAACGCCGGTAATCAATAGCTGTATCAGGCAAAAGCCCATGATGTCCTTGGCTTTCAGGCCGGCGATAGCGAGTACCGGCAATGCCCAGAAGGGCTGCAGCAGGTTTGTCCAGGCGTCACCCCAGGCAACGGCCATGGCGACCCGGGAAATATCCACCCCCAAGGCTTCCGCGGCGGGCAGCATGACCGGCGCCTGAACGGCCCACTGGCCGCCACCGGACGGTACAAACAGATTCACAATCCCGGCGCTGATGAATGACCAGAACGGCAGCGAGGTTTCGGTGGCGAACGATATCAGCCATTCCGACATGCTCAGGGCCAGGCCCGACTCCACCATGATGGCCATGATGCCGGCATAGAACGGAAACTGGATGACGATCCCGGCGCCGCCCTTGATGGCTTCGTGCAGACTGTTGAGCAGGCTCCTCGGCGTGCGGTGAAAGACAATGGCGAGGAACAGGAACAGAAAGTTGACGACGTTCAGGTTCAGGCCGCCGCCGCGCAACAGGAAATGATCGATCAGGAACAACACCCCCGGGATACCCACCAGCCATGCCAGCGTCGTGCTGTTTTCCAGTTTTTCTGCGGGGCGGGTGATGCGGCCCTTGGTGTCGGGTTCATCGTCGAGCAATTTGGTATCGACATACACGCTGTCTTTTTCGTCCGGCAGCATCAGTCGGTTGACCAGCGGAATCGAAATAAACAGGCACGCCACGATGGCCAGGTTAAAAAAGGCAAATACCGTGGAACCGGTGCCGATGACGCCGATGTCATCGGCGGCAAAGTGGCCCTCGGTGGCGATAGTCAGCGGAATCGACCCGGCGAGCCCGCCGTGCCAGACCACAAAGCCCGAATAGGCGCTGGCCACCAGCAGGCGATAGTCGACGCGGATCAAGCGCGCCAGTTCCTTGGCAAACAGCGCCCCGACGACCAGCCCAAAGCCCCAGTTGATCCAGCTCGCGGTGAGCGACACCAGGGTCACCAGGATAATGGCGCCGCCGGGGGTCTTGGCGGTGCTGGCGAGGCGTTGCAGCAGGCGCTTGACCGGCGGGGAGCTGGCCAGCATGAAGCCGGTAACCAGTACCAGCAGCATCTGCATGGAGAAGGTCAAAAGCCCCCAGAAGCCGTCACCCCAGAAGCGCAGCACGGCCAGCGGTGTCTGGCGTTCGATGGCGATGGCCGCAATGGCGGCGATCAGGGTGAGGAGCAGGACAAAAATGTACGGATCGGGAAGATAGCGCTCGACCATCTTCACTGCCGGTTTGGAAATCATCTTCAGCATGGCTGGCTCGCTTTATTCATTATTAGGAAAAGTGCTCACCTAATATACGGGGCCGAGTGGGCTTTTTCATTACTCGAGCGGGATTTGACGTATGTATTATCAACGCCAGTAGGCGCGGCGGTAATGTCGGTAATAGCCTATCAGGACAGCCGAACGTACGCAGGTAAACAGCGTAAAGGCAAGCCATAGCCCATGATTGCCCATCGCCTGGGTCAGCCACCAGGCGGGCAGATAAACCGCCAGGCCAATAAAGATGCTGTTGCGCATGGCGGCAATGGCGGTCGTGCCGATGAACACCCCATCCAGTAAATAGCTCCATACCGCGATCAGCGGCATCGCAACCATCCACGGCAGGTAGACCGCGGCGGTATCGCGAACCTCTTCAAGGCCGGTGAGCAGGGCGATCAAGCCATTGCCGCCAAGGGCAAACGCCAAGGCGGCCCCGGCAGCCGTCCACCACGAAAAACGTGCCGCTGCCTTGACGGTGGCGGCAAACGCCTGCCAGTCGCGCCGCCCATAGGCTCGCCCGACGAGCGATTCTGCCGCGTGAGCAAAGCCGTCCAACGCATAGCTGGTGAGCATGATGAACTGCAGCAGTACGGCGTTGGCGGCGAGAGTGGTATCTCCCTGGCGGGCTCCCTGGGCGGTGAAGAATGCCATGGCAAACAGCAGCCCAAGGGTGCGAATAAACAGATTGGCGTTGACGTTAAAAAGCGCCGCGTACGCCGAGAGCATCCACAGGCGGCTGCGTAAAAAGTGGCCGTCGAGGGTGCCGAGCTGACGCAGAACCAGAACGCCGCCAAACAGCAGGGCGCTATAGTCGGCAATCACGCTGGCCCAGGCCACCCCATCGCTGGTCAGGCCCAGGCCCATCACGAACCAGACATCCAGCACGATATTGACGCTGTTGGTCAGCACCAGAATCATCAAGGTGACCCGGGCATTTTGCTGGCCGAGGAACCAGCCCAGAATGGTGTAGTTGGCGAGTACGGCGGGGGCCGACCAGAGGCGAATTTCGGCGTAGCGTTCGGCCAGCGCTGTCGCGGCCTCGCTACCGTCGAGCAGCCAGAGGCCCAGGGAGACGATCGGCGAGGCGAAGATGATCAGCAGGCTGCCGATCACCACGGCCAGGATAAGCGACTGGCCCAGCAGGTTGCGCACGTCGCTGTCGCTTTCGCGGCCGACTGCCTGGGCCACCAGACCCGTGGTGCCCATGCGCAGAAAGCCAAACCCCCAATACAGAAAGCTGAACAGCGTGGCGCCGAGGGTGACGGCGGCCAGGTAACGTGAATCGGGCAGGTGGCCGACCACCGCCGTGTCCACCAGCCCCAGCAGCGGGACGGTAATGTTGGAGATGATGATTGGCCAGGCGAGGGCCCAGATCCGCATCAGGTCTAGGCAGCCGTGATGATACGGTACTTCTTGAGCAGCTCGTCGTGCGTTTCCGGCCGTTCCGGGTCAAGGGGGATGCAGTCGACCGGGCAGACCTGCTGGCACTGGGGTTCGTCGAAGTGGCCGACGCACTCGGTGCACAGGTTGGGGTCGATGACATAGATCTCTTCGCCGGGCGAGATGGCATCGTTGGGACATTCCGGCTCACAGACGTCGCAGTTGATGCATTCGTCGGTAATCATTAAGGCCATGGGTATACCTCGCGAAGGACGGGGTGCAATGGGTCGCCGATCATTTGACAGCCCATCGCTCGCCACCGTTTCAGAGTCTAGGTGCCAGGTGGCGTAGTGTAGTGCTTACGCAGCGTCTCTGCGACCTGAGGGTGAACCAGGGGCGAGACATCGCCGCCCAGCTTGGCGATTTCGCGCACGATGGTGGAGGAAATATACGAGTTTTCCACCGCCGGGGTGAGAAAAACGCTTTCGAGCTCCGGGTTCTGGGCACGGTTCATGTTGGCCAGCTGCAGCTCATATTCAAAGTCGGACACCGCACGCAGGCCGCGCAGGATAATGGTGGCGCCCTGCTCGTGCATCATGGTGGTCAGCAGCGTGGAAAAGCCGATCACCTTGACGTTGGGCAGCGGGGCGCAGACCGCCTGCACCAGTTCGATGCGGGTCGGCAGGTCCAGGTTTGGACGTTTGCCCGGGCTTGCCGCGACGGCAATGACGACCCTGTCGAACATGCGCGCACCGCGCTCGATCAGGTCGAAGTGGCCGTTGGTGATAGGGTCGAAGGTGCCGGGGTAGACGGCAATAGTCTCGCGATGACCGGTCATGGCGTCGACGCCTCATCGTCAAGGCGGCCAAACGGGTTATCGCTTTGAAGCGATACCGCCTGGGCGTAGCCGGGAATGTGAATCCGATCCGCCTGAATATCCAGCTCAGGGCCTTCGAGCACCGCCTCGCCAAACTGGTAGCGAGGGGCGTAGTGGCCCTGGTCGGACTGTGCGAGATACGCCGCCGCGTTCTCGCGCACGCTTTCCCGACGGGTTTTCCAGGCGCGAATGGCGGCCGCCCCATGGCGCTGGATCAGCAGGCGCTCGGTCACGGCGGGCGATAGCACCACCCCCGTGGCGTTGTTGCCGCCGAACCCCTTGGCGTTGACGAAGGCGGCATCGGCGTTGAACGGCTGCGCGGCCGTCGAGAACCGCAGGCGGTCGGCGTAAACGTCATCGGCCACCGCATCCAGCGTGGGTATGCCGGGGAGCAACTGGTGAGCAAAGCTACCCAGCGCACTCACCAGTTGGTCGCCGGCAGCGCTCCCTTGGGAATGGCCGATGAACGCCTTGATGGCCACTACCGGCCAGTCGTCGATGCCGTTAGCGCGAGCAATCTCGTCGAAGACGTGGGATTCGGTAATGCGGTTCTTGGGCGTGCTCGTCCCGTGGGCATGCAGGAAGCTTCGCGATTTCAGCGCCTGATCGCCGAGCATGTTGCGCACCAGGGATGCCGACTTGCCCAGGGTAATATAGTTGCCGATACCCGGCGCCGAAATCGAGCGCTTGAAACCATCGGCGTTGACGAACACGTCCGGCACGGCACCCAGAATATCGGCGCCTACCTCAAGCGCCAGGGCATCATCCATCAGCAGCACGAACTGGCTGGCCTCTGCCATGGTAAAGCCGCAGTTGCGGGCAAAGGGACGGCAGGCGCGCTGGTAATCCGCGTCCGTGAGGAGTTCCAGGGTGTCGAGCGCCTTCAGGCTGGCATCATCGGCAAGCGCCCCCATGGCGCGGAAGCCCTCGATAATCTCGGGGGTAATGGGGGCATCCGCCGTGCCGACCATCACTACGCGGCGGCGGCCGGCGCGGATGTCGTCGATGCCCAGCCGCAGGTTATAGAGAAAGCTCGCGCAGGCCCCGAGCGCGGCGCCGGTACTGCCGACGCTGCCCAGCACGTAAGCGTTCAGGAAGTCAGCGGGCATCTGGCCGTAACCCAGCGGCATCTGCTTGGAGGTGGCGCGCTGCCCGCTCACCAGGCTTTTCAGCAGCCCACCCCAGCCCTGGTCGTCCAACTGGCCGATGGAGTTGCCTGCATAAACGGCAATGTGATCGGGGTTGAGCTGCTGGCGCAGGTGTTCCCAGGACAGGCCGCTGGCGCCCAGGCAGTCGCTGGCACCGAATACCGTCATGGCCAGCCCGCGGGGGTGGTGCACGCTGCGATACAGCGCGGTGGGGTCGAACCCGGTAGGCAGCTGCGCGGCGGCGCGCACCTTGGGCGTTTGCGCATCGGGCAGCAAGGCTTCCAGCGTCCCGGCGGGCACGATGACCTCGACCATTCGCGCGTCGATCTCGCGAACCTCCCAGTGGCTGGGAAGGTGGTCGGGCAACTGCCGGCGCCGCAGCTTGAAGCGCAGCGTTTCGTCCAGCTGCATGTTCACCTGGCGGTTGGCCGGAAGCCCCGGCGCGCTGAAGCGCGGGTCTTCGTTGCGCCGAATCAACGTATGGTTAAGGATTTGCTCGCGTAACGACGCCGCCGGTGCGGCCAGAGGCTGCCCTGCGCTGTCGTGCCATCCCTGTGAGGAGGGCGAAGCCAAGCGCATCAAGGTCGCGAGGCTTTCCAATGTCTGGCGTTGCTGGTCGGCGGAGAGCGCATCAAGCACAGTGCGGCGGAAGGCCTGATGGCCCGAGGTTCTGCCGGCGGAGTTGATGCCGCCCATGCCGACAATCACCGGTAAGTGAGACAAGCCGGGTTCCTCGTGGTGCGGTGGTTTAAATAACAGTTATTGGCATCGCGTAACGCTGGGTGTAACGGACGATGACTGCCAACGCCCAATGACCAGATGAAGGTTACACCCGCCGCTTTGCACTTAATAAGTATGACACTATACGCATGATCGCCAGTGATCATATCACCGGGGGTACAGCGGCGTCATGCCGCGAGCGCGCCGGACTGATAGAATCACATTTTTTGAACGATTGATTCGCGTCGGCTGCCAACGCGCCCAAGTTGGCTTTCGAAGCGCTCAAGCGTCAAGCGTGACATGATAGAGAGACACTATGCAGCAATCTTCACGCCCCGTTACCACCAATCAGTCGGGCCCCCATCACGATCTAGCCCGCCGAGTCAGCCGCAGCCTGGCGCATCCGCTACGCAAACCGATTGCCGCGCACACCCAGCGTGCGTTCGACGCGGTGGCCGAGTGGCACGTGGCCCAGCCGGGCCGGTTGATCCTGGATGCCGGTTGCGGCGTGGGACTATCGACCAGGCGGCTGGCTGAGCAGTTCCCGGATCATGCGGTGATCGGGGTCGACCGCAGCGATGATCGGCTGACGCGATCCCACGGTGAGCTCCCAGCCAATGCCCGGCTGGTGCGCGCCGATCTGGTGGATTTCTGGCGCCTGGCCCATCTGGCCGGCTGGGCACCGGAACGCCACTATTTGCTATATCCTAATCCTTACCCCAAGGCCTCGCATTTGAAAATGCGCTGGCATGGGCACCCGGTATTCCCCACACTGTTGGCGCTGGGTGGCCTGATTGAAGTGCGTTCAAACTGGCGGCTGTATATCGACGAGTTCGCGCTGGCCGCCGCTCAGGTGACCGGCCGTCAGGCCGAGATAAGCGAGTGGGTGCCCGACGGTGATTATCTGACGCCGTTCGAGGCCAAGTATCACCAGAGCGGCCAGGCCTTATGGCGGCTGCGCGTGGCCTTGGAGTCCGAATGACATTTGTCTATCTGGTATTGGCCATCATTGCCGAGGTGGTTGCCACCAGCGCATTGAAAGCCTCCGCAGGGTTTACCCGGCCGCTGCCCAGCCTTCTTGTGGTCGGCGGTTATGGCGTGGCGTTCTACCTGTTGAGTCTGGTGCTGCGCACCCTGCCCGTGGGCATCACTTACGCCATCTGGGCGGGCCTGGGTATTGTGCTGGTGACGCTGGTGGGCATGGTGGTATTTGGCGAAAAGCCGGACGCCCCGGCGCTGGTGGGTATTGGCCTGATCGTCACCGGCGTGGTAATGCTCCAGGTGTTTTCAAAAATGAGCGTGCATTAAGGAGAAGCGGATGTTCCGCGTTGGCTGGCAGCGTTGTGGCAAAAGACACTGGGGGTGGCGGTCGGCCATCGGCGTCATGAGCTTGCTTTTAAGCGGCCCGCTGTGGGCAGACTTCAGCCGTGTGGCGCAGCTGCAGGACAAGGGCTTTGCGATCAGCGCCGAGGCTCGCCTGCTCGGTGTTGATGCAGACGCGGCACCGCTGGCGAGCATCGAGCCGACCCGTCAGCTGTCGCCGGCATCGGTTACCAAGGCCTACCTGTCCGCCGCGGCGTTACAGCGTTATGGACCTCAGCATCGGTTTACCAGCCAACTGGTCAGCCCGGGGAACGTGACAAATGGCGTTCTAAGCGGCGATCTGATTTTCGAAGGCGGCGGTGACCCGGGATTGACCACCGAGGACATCTGGCGTCTGGTGCAGCGCCTTCAGCAAGCCGGCGTGCGCCAGGTGGAGGGCGCACTGGTCGTCAATCAGTGGCGCTTTGGCCCCGTCGAGTGCATAACCACAGACCGCTGCGATGCCCAGACGCGGGTGGCCAATGCC
Source organism: Halomonas sp. CUBES01 (assembly GCF_020991005.1). Taxonomy (GTDB): domain Bacteria; phylum Pseudomonadota; class Gammaproteobacteria; order Pseudomonadales; family Halomonadaceae; genus Vreelandella; species Vreelandella gomseomensis. The sequence continues at coordinate 28,179 of NZ_JAJLLW010000010.1, forward strand.
TACAGCGCGCCGCTATCCTCGGCCGGCGTCAATTTCGGCAGCTGGTGCGCCAACGTGGCACCGGCCTCGGCGCCCGGGGCGCCGGCGCGCATCTCGCTGTGCGACGGCCAGGCGTTGCAGGTTACGGTGGATAACCAGGTGATCACCAAGCCCGATAACAGCGGCACCCGGCTGAACGCCGAACGTATCACCACCGCCGACGGTGATGTGCTGCGGCTGAGCGGACAGATATCGACCAATGCCTATCCCCGCGACGTCTACCGCGGCGCGGGGGATGCCGCCGAGCTGACCGCCGAGGTGCTGCTGGGCATGCTGCGTCAGGCGGGGATTGCGGTACGCGACGGCTGGCGACTGAGTTCGATGCGTCCGCCGGGCGATGCGCAGCGGCTGGCGGCCGTGGACAGCAAGCCGCTTCAGGAGCTGCTGCTGCGGATCATGAACTACTCGAATAACTACATGGCCGATGTATTGGCCCTCGATCTGGTGGAATCCCCCCAGGCTCAGCTTCGCCAGGCGGGCCTGGCGCTCGAGCAGTATGCCCGGACGCTGCCGGGGCATGGGCCCTTGACGCTGTACAGCGGAAGCGGCTTGACCACCGAGAACCGCACCTCGGCCCACGGCATCAACGTGATGCTGACCGACATGTTCCATGAAAGTGCGCTGTTTCCGAGCTTCATCGCCGCCTTTCAGTCCCCGGCCAACGGCGTGATGCGCTTTATTCGCCGCGGTTCGGATACCTTTCAACACAACGTCATGCTAAAAACCGGTACCTTGAACGAGCCGTTTGCGGTGCGCGCGGCCGCCGGCTACTTCCGGACGGCGCAGGGCCGCTGGGGCGTTTTCAGTGTACTGGTCAACGGCAATGCCAGTACGCCCTACTTGAACTGGTCGCAGGTGCTGGATCCGCTGACGAAGGATCTGGATACCCTGATACTCGCCAATTAACGACGTGACTTTGAGGCAATCGCGATGAAACCTGGGCATACCGGCTTGGCGCACCTGGCGCATTCCACGCGCTATTCCATGAAGGGATTGAAAGCGGCGTTTCGTAACGAAGCCGCGTTTCGTCAAGAGGTCACCATTACCGCCATCCTGCTGCCGCTGGCGTGGTGGATAGGCGATGGGCCGGTAAGCTGGCTGCTGTTGGTGGGCAGCTGTTTTTTCGTACTGATCGTCGAGCTCCTCAACAGTGCGATTGAAAACGTGGTGGATCGCATCGGCACCGAGCACCACGAACTCTCCGGGCGTGCCAAGGACATTGGCTCGGCGGCGGTGATGCTGTCGCTGATACTCGCGGGGCTCACCTGGGGGCTGTTAGGCTGGCAAAAATTCATCGGCTAGCCGCCAAGGCTGGCTTCAGGGCAGCGAGGGCATTATGCAACTCAATGAAGCGTTCCTACCGTTCGATACCTTATCCCAAGCGCTTCAGCCCGTGGCCGGGCAGGCATGGCAGCGCCTGTGCGAGGCCCTGAACCAGGCCGACGACATGGCCGACATGACCGGCCAGCCATCGCCCCTAGCCGACTGGTCAGGCCTTTCGACAGAGCGGCGTGCCGCCCTGTTACGCGTGCTGGCGATTTCTAGTTTTGCCGTTGATACGCTCATCCGCCATCCCGACTGGCTGGCGACGCTCGACAGTGGCGGCGAGCTGGATGCCACGCCGGGTCGAGACGACCAGACACAACTGCTGGCCGATGCGCTGGACAGTGCCGACGACGAAGACGCCATGCACCGCGCCCTTCGCCGCTTTCGCCAGGCCCGCATGCTGGGCATCGTGTGGCGCGACCTCAATCGGCCGCCGGGCTACACCATGTGGGATACCGCCCGTGCGGTGTCGCAGCTGGCTGAAATCTGTCTTGAGGCGGCGCTTGGTTGGCTCGAGCAGTTTTATACGCCGCGCTGGGGGCTGCCGGCGCCAACGCGCGACGGCGACTCCCAGCGTCTGGTGGTGCTGGGCATGGGCAAGCTAGGGGCCGGCGAGCTCAATCTATCGTCGGATATTGACCTGATCTTTGCGTTTGCCGAGAAGGGGGAAACCCAAGGCGGCCGCAAGCCGCTGGAGCATCAGGAATATTTCACCAAGCTTGGCCAGAAATTGATCGCCGCGCTGGATGCCATGACCGCCGATGGGTTTGTTTTTCGTGTGGACATGCGCCTGCGTCCCTTGGGCGACGGCGGCCCCTTGGTAGGCAGCTTTGCCATGCTCTCCAGCTACTACCAGGATCAGGGGCGCGAGTGGGAGCGCTATGCCATGCTCAAGGCGCGGCCCGTCGCCGGGGACGTGTCGGCGGGGGCGGAGTTGCTGGCCAGTCTGCGGCCCTTTGTCTACCGCCGTTATCTCGATTTCGGGGCGATCGAGTCGCTGCGCGAGCTCAAGGCGATGATCAACCGTGAGGTCAAGCGCAAGGGCATGCAGCACAACATCAAGCTGGGGCCCGGCGGGATCCGCGAGGTCGAGTTTGTGGTGCAGGCGTTTCAACTGATTCGCGGCGGGCGCGACACCGAACTGCAGGTGGCCTCGTTGCAGACGGCGCTGAACCGACTGCCGGCGCTGGGGCTATTGCCCCAGGAAGTGGTCGACGACCTGCTGCCCGACTATGCCTTTCTGCGCGATATCGAACACGTGCTGCAGGCCCTGGAAGACCGCCAGACACAAACCTTGCCCAGCGACGACCCCGACCGCGAAAGGGTCGCGTTTGCCATGGGCCACGAGGACTGGCCGAGCCTCATGCATCAGCTGGACGAGGTGCGGGAGCGCGTGCGCCGGCATTTTGACGCGGTGATCGCCGAACCCGAAGACGAAGTGGAAAACACAAACGACGAGCAGACCCCGGGGCTCGAACAGTGGCGGCTGCTATGGCGCGGCGAGCTGGAGGAGGATGACGCCTTGGCCCGCCTTGAGCAGGCGGGCTTCGAGGCGCCGGACAAGACCCTCACCCGACTCTCTCGCCTTTACCATTCGCGTCAGGTACAGAGCATGCAGCGTATCGGCTTCGAGCGTCTCGATGCCTTGATGCCCATGCTGTTGGATGCCGTGGCCGACAACGACACGCCGGACACCGCGTTGGCTCGCGTTCAGCCGCTGATCGAGGCCGTGCTGCGGCGCACCGCGTATCTGGCCCTGCTGCGCGAAAATCCCCACGCCCTCGAGCACCTCATGCGGCTGTGCGCGTCCAGTCCCTGGATCGCCGAGCAGCTGGCTCGCTACCCGATCCTCCTGGATGAGCTGCTGACCCCGGACACGCTCTATACGCCGGCCGACAAGGCGCGTCTGGCGGACGAGCTGCGCCAGACGTTGAATCGCCTGCCCGAAGACGACGAGGAAGCACAGCTGGAGGCGTTGCGGGTATTCAAGCACGCCCAGATGCTGCACGTGGCGGCCTCGGATATCGCCGGAACCCGGCATTTGATGAAAGTAAGCGATTACTTAACCTATATCGCCGAAGTGATCCTGGATGCCGTACTGGCGATGGCGTGGAAGCATATTACCGCCAAGCATGGTGTGCCGAGTGGCTGTAACGCGCGGGAGCCGGCGTTCCTGATTGTCGGCTACGGCAAGCTGGGTGGCATCGAACTCGGTTACGGGTCCGACCTGGACCTGGTGTTTCTCCACGACAGCGATGGGCAGGGGGCCACCGACGGGCCGCGACCCATCGATACGCCGGTATTTTTCACCCGTCTGGGCCAGCGCATTATTCATTTGCTGACGGCGGTCACTCCCACAGGCAGCCTCTACGAAGTGGATATGCGGCTGCGGCCCTCGGGGAATTCGGGCCTTCTGGTCACTTCGCTGTCCGCCTTTGCCGACTATCAGCGTCAGCATGCCTGGACCTGGGAGCATCAGGCGCTGGTTCGCGCGCGGGTGGTCGCGGGTAGCGAGACGCTGGCGGACAAGTTTGAGCAGCTGCGCGGCGAGATTCTCGGGGCTGAGCGGGACACCGCGGCGCTGCGCGATGACGTGGTCAAGATGCGCCACAAGATGCGCGACCACCTGGCTTCCAGGCAGGCGGGCGATCGCTTCAATCTCAAGCACGATGCCGGCGGCATGGTGGATATCGAATTTCTCTGTCAGTACGCGGTGTTAGCCCTTGCTAACCAGACCCCGGCGCTGCTGACCTACCCTGACAATATCCGCATTCTAGAGACCTTGGCTGACAGTGGGCACTTACCCCAGGAGGAGGCGGAGCGCCTGCGCGAGGCGTATCTGGCGTATCGCAGCCGCACGCACCGGGCGGCGCTGACCGGCGATAAGGCGGAGGGGCAGGCCGCAGACTATGAGGCCCATCGCAACGCCGTCATGGCGCTATGGCAGCGCTTTCTTGAGCCTTGATGGCGCGCAGGGGCATCTAATGGACAATGATTGGCAGGGAAAGAGAACGCCATGATCGGCAATATTATCGGCACGCTGCTGCCCGTTTTTCTGATCGCCGGGGCGGGGGCGGCGTACGGGCGGTTTCGCACGCCGGATATTCGCAGCCTGAACACCCTGAACATGGAGCTGTTCGTCCCGCTGCTGGTCTTTGCCGTGCTGGCCGACCGACAGGCGCCGCTGGCCGATTATGCCTGGCTGGCCGGCGCTGCCGTGGCGGTGGTGTTGGGGTCGGGCGTACTGTTATGGCCGGTCGCCCGCTGGCTGCGCCTGGACATCAAGACCTTTCTCCTCCCGATGATGTTCAACAACTCCGGCAACATGGGGGTTCCCCTGCTGGTGCTGGCATTTGGCGAGGCAGCGCTGCCGGCGGCGGTGGTGGTATTTATCGTCGAAATGCTGCTGCATTTTTCGGTGGGTCTCTACATGCTCGACCCGCGCACGTCGCTGTGGCGTTTGCTGCGCATGCCCATTGTCGCCGCGAGCCTGGCGGGCCTGGCCATCAACGTCAGCGGGCTGCCGCTGCCGGTGTGGCTGCTCGAGGCCATGAACATGCTGGGTGGCGTATGTATTCCGCTAATGCTGTTTGCACTCGGGGTGCGGCTGCTCGATATCGATTTCAGCGACTGGCGCACCGGCCTGCTCGGCGCCGTACTGTGCCCGCTGTCGGGGCTGCTGATTGCCTTGCCGCTGATCGTGCTGCTGCCGCTGAATAGCCTGCAGGCAGCCGTGTTACTGGTATTCGGCGCGCTGCCGCCTGCGGTACTCAATTACCTGGTCGCCGAGCAGTATCGGCTGGCGCCACAGAAGGTGGCGTCCATCGTACTGATCGGCAACCTGGGCAGCCTGGTGGTGATGCCGTTGACGCTGGCGGCCGCCTTTATCTGGCTTCACGCGCCGCTGTGATGGACGCGGCGGGGTCATTGGCTGACTCAGGCATCACGACCTGTCGTTGGGCGTTCTGTCGGCTGCTTCGTTCTTGATTTCGTACTGGCCCTCGAGGACATCGTGACGACCGCGCTCCGCCGATGACGCCGACCGGCTGCCGCCAATGTCCTGCGCCTGTTGCGCGCGCATTTGCTCCATGCGTTTTTTCATCTTGTGGCGGACGAACGGCATCATGGCCCAGCCGACCAGCAGGAAAAACAGGCCAAGCACCACGCCGACGATCATCAGCAGGCCAAACGCCAGCCAGGTAAACAGCAGTTTCAGGCTGCCCATGACGCCATTGGGCTGGGTTCGGGTCGCGCGGGCACGAAACTGATGGGCGGCCTGCCAGGCGGCGTTACGTTGATCTCGATTCATCTGTGGCATTGATGCCTCCTCAATCGGTATGCCCCTTTGAACGCGTCGGCTTGGGAGAGTTCAGGAGGGCGATAAATCAGCGTTGCATGCAGTGCGGCCAGGCAGGTGTTAGGCTTTTCATCCGGCGCAAGTGACTTGCGGACCATGCATATCTGACAGGGTGTCTTATGGCGAATCATGGAGGAAAGTCGGTATTCATCGCCTCGACGGTGATTATCTTTGGCCTGGTGGTTATCGGTGCGTCCTTTCCCGAAAGCTTTGGCAGCGCTGCCGAAGCCGCGCTAGCTACCATTACCGAGCTGTTTGGCTGGTTCTATCTGTTTTCCGTGTCTGGCTTTGTGGTGTTCTTGTTCGGCCTGGCGCTCAGCAAGTACGGCAAGGTGCGCCTGGGGCCCCAAGACAGTCGCCCCAACTACAGCTTTTTCTCCTGGATCAGCATGCTGCTGGCCGCCGGTTTCGGCGTGGGGCTGGTGTTCTATGGCATGGCCGAGCCGATGCTGCACTATATCGACCCGCCCTACGGTGATCGAGAGGCCGAGACCGCAGCGTCCGCACGCTATGCCATTCAGTACAGCTATTTTAACTGGGGTATCCATCAGTGGGCGGCGTTTTCGGTGGTCGGGCTAATCATTGCCTACTTCCAGTTTCGTAAAGGCCAGGCGGGGCTGGTCTCGTCGGTGCTCTCATCGGTCACCGCGAAGTACCCCAAGGTTCGCCCTTATGCCTCATGGCTCGACGTGTTTGCCGTCGTGGCCACGGTGATGGGGGTGGCGACCTCGCTCGGCCTTGGCGTACTGCAGATGAACGGCGGTTTGAACGCCGTCTTCGGCCTGCCGGAAAACGGGTTGTGGCAGTTCGTCATCCTGTTCGTGATGTTTTGCGCTTACATGCTCTCGACCTGGTCGGGGCTGGATAAAGGCATCAAACGCCTGTCGAACCTGAACATGATCCTGTGTATCGGCCTGATGCTCTACGTGCTGATTACCGGCCCCACCGTCGCCATCCTTGAAACCATCACGGTCGGCATTGGCGACTATCTGCAGAACTTTATCGGCATGAGCTTGCGTACCGCACCGTACAGCGATGAAAACTGGGCCAGTAGCTGGACCATTTTCTACTGGGCCTGGGTGATCGCCTGGTCGCCGTTCGTCGGCACCTTTGTGGCGCGGGTTTCCCGTGGACGCACCATCAAGGAGTATGTGTTTGGCGTGCTGCTGGTACCACCGCTGCTCGCCTGCCTGTGGATCGGGGTATTTGGCGGTGCCGCGCTCAACATGGAAATCGTCGGCAATGACATCGGCCTGGCTGCGGCGACCCAGGACAACATCACCGTGGCGCTGTTTGAAATGTTCGACCTGATGCCCTTTTCCGGCGTGCTGTCGCTGATTGCCATCCTGCTGATTTTTATATTTCTGGTCACCTCCGCCGACTCGGCGTCTTACATCGTGGCGCAAATGACGGATAATGGCTCCATCAACCCACCGCTCTACAAGCGTGTGATATGGGGTGTCCTGATCGCGGCGATCTGCTTTACGCTGATTGTGGCGGGCGGGCTGACCGGGCTGCAGTCAGCAGCGGTGCTGTCGGCGCTGCCGTTCACCTTTATTCTCTACATCATGGTGATCGTGCTGGTGCGCGAGCTACGCGCCGACCGCAAGGCAATGCTGACCCAGCTCTACCGTCGCTACGGCGAGACGCCGGTAGGCGCCGACGCCTTTGAAGCCGAAGAACTCGGGGAAGAAGAGCGCTTACGTCGGGCGCCCAACGTTGTGAATCGGCGCATCAATCACTGAGGGGGTTTCCCATGCAGGGTAACGACTGATGGCGAGGCAAGCACGGCAAGGTGCCACGCGGCGGCAGTCCAGAAAGGCCGTCTTCGACCGCTGGCTGGACCGTGCCGTATGCATGGCGGTGATCACGGCGTTGGTGGTCGGGCTGGCCGCGGTCATCGCCCACTGGTGGCTGTAAGCTGCTCGCCGGCGGTCGCTGCCGTCAAACGGTGCTGGGGCGGGCTTCGATACGGTTCCGGCCGCGCTGCTTGGCGTGGTAGAGGTGCTGGTCAGCGAGAGCCAGCAGGGCCGTTGCGCTGAGGGCAGTATGCCTCGACGTGCTGGCGACGCCCATGCTGGCCGTCAGGTGGGTATGGGTGCTCGAGTAGGCGTGCGGGATCGCCAGCGAGAGCACTGCCCTGCGCAGGCACTGGGCAACGTCCAGGGCGGCGGCTTCATCCTTGCCCGGCAAGATGCAGACAAACTCCTCCCCTCCGTAGCGTGCCAGCAGCTCCTGATCGGGGTCGATACACTGATTCAATACCTGGGCCACCGCGCGCAGGGTGTCATCTCCCATGGCGTGGCCGTAATGGTCATTGAATTCCTTGAAGTTATCGATATCGATAAAGATTACCGAGAGCGGCTGGGCGTGGTGCTGGGTACGTTGCCATTGCTGCTTGTAGAACAGGTCGAAATGACGGCGGTTGGCCACGCCGGTCAGCCCGTCATTGTGCGATAGGTGATGTAGCTGATCCCGCTGATCCAGGCCCTTTTGGAAGGCCTGCAGCAGGTGGTCGAGGCTATCGACCAGATGGCCCAGCTCATCCTGGCGGTGACCGTGCAGCTGCGGTTTCGCCCATTGGCCGGGGCGTTCGGGGTCGGTATGCACGATGGCGTCATGCACCTTGAGCAGCGGTCGGGTAATGAAATAATGAAAAAAGGCAATGATCAGCAGGCTGAGGATAAAAGCTTCCACCACGCTTGAACCTACCACCGATACGCTGCGCGCCAGAAACTGCTGGGTCAGGCTGTGCTCATCAAGCCGGAGCTCCACTTCGCCCACCTCGGCCTCGGGCAGGTCGGCGGCCACGAAATAGTTCAGCGGTTCCCGGTAGCGCAGCATGTCACCAAACAGCCGCTGGCTTAGCCAGCTCGTCTCGGTCGCGCTGTCGGGAACAAACTCGGCAAGTGCGGCGCCGAAATCGTCGCGGATGGTGACCTGGGCAATTTCGTCATCGCTGAACAGCCCGTAGGCGATCTGGTTTGCCAGGTCAGGGTTGAGTTGAAAAGCGGCTTCGGCGGCGGCGCCATTGACGATCGCCAGCTGTTGCTCGACGCGTTGGGCCACGTCCTCACGCATCGAGGCGGCGTGATTGAACAGTTCCAGGCATCCGGCGATCACGCTGATCAACACGGCCAGCAGCAGGGTGAGCAGCGCTTGCTTGGAGGTCAGGCTGCCGGTGCGCAAGGGAAGCGGTCGCTTGGTCATGGCGAAGTCCCCTTGTATGACGCGCCAACGGGTGGAAGGTGGTTCTGCAGCCGCGCGACACGCTGCTTGGCAACGCTCGGGTGGCAGGCCAGGTAGAGCGGTGCGCGATAGAACGTGAACAGATGATGCAGCGCCACGTTTTGTGCATCGGCCAGAAACTCGCCGGTGGCTTTGCCGGTGACGATGACATCGACCAGGCCGGCCTCGAGGCGTGCCAGGTTTTCGCGCTCGTTGCGAGCGCGAAGCACCTCGACACCCCGGGCTTCAACATAGTGACCGACGGCGTCTTCACGGAAACTGCCGACGCGCAGGCGGGCCAGCTGATCCATCGAATCTGCCTGGATGTTGCTCCCGGCAAGGCTGAACGCGGCCCACTCGTTGATGGCCAGAGGGCCCGCCCAGCGGAAGAGCGCCTCGCGCTCGGCCGTGCGGGTGGTCGAATAGACGCAGTGCTGCTCACGCAGGCGTGCGGCGGTGTAGGCCCGTGCCCAGGGCAGCAGGCGAAATTCCGCGTCGATGTCCGCCCCGCGCAGCGCCTTACGCAAGACCTGGGTGGCGCTGCCCTTGATCTCCCCTTGGCTACCGGCATAGTTGAAGGGTGGGTAGTCTTCGGTGTTGATTACCAGCGTATCCGCGCCGACCGGCAGGCTCATCGCCAGCCACAATGCCCCCAGGCAAGCTAGTCGCCGGGCCGCGATACCCCGTGGGGGGCACTGGCTAGTCGTCATGATGGGTAGCCTCTGGTGCGGTCTGCTGGGCACGCACATCATCCAGTGCCTGCTGCAGTCGTTCTACCAACCTGGGATCCGTGGCCGGGTTTACGGCAAAGTATAGGCGAGACTGGCTTAATGTATGCACCGCCTTTAGTCGCTCGTGGTCAACGGCTTCCTGGGTAGCGATCCAGCGCGCCACGTCATCGCTGTAGGCCCATAAATCGACCCGCCCGCGGCGCAGCATGTGCAAGGCGCTGTGATTGTCGATGGCCGGGCGCAGCAGTTCGGCCGGATAGCCGGCCTCCTGCAGGGCGTGCGCCCCGATGTCTTCGCGGATGACGGCGACGCGCAGCCGCTGACGAATCGCGGCATCCAGCGACAGGGGAGTGGCGGTCTCGTCTTGCCATGCCAGCAATACCACCCGGTCACGGGCAATTGGCCCGACCCATTTGAAGTGCGCCTCGCGGGCGGGCGTCCGGGTGGTTGAAAACAGCACCGTGTTGGGGGCGCCCTGGGCCAGTTCGTAGCCGCGTACCCAGGGATAATAGAGGATAGCCTCTTGGTTGAACGGGGTATCGGTCTGTTCGAACATGGCTTCAAGCAGTGCCACCGAGGTGCCTTTCAGCTGTCCCGTTCGCGGATCCTGATAGTTGTAGGGCGGGTATTCTTCGGTGACGAACGATAACGGCGACAGTGGCCCCGAAGCGCCCTGCGCCACCCCCAGCGGCACCAGTAGCAGCCATAATAGTATCGCTCGTCGTCGCCCGATCGGCTTGTGCCGGCCGTCGAGCCCGCTGCTTCCCTTCATCGGTGAACGTCCCTGTTATGTTCTGATCAATCAAACTTAGATCAAGCGGCGGCCACTGTCATCCCCTTCTTCCAACGGTGATGTGTCGCTTTTACCCGCCAACCTGCTAGGCTTGTGTCCTTGCTGACTGGTGAGAGACCCCCGTGCACGCTCAACCGACCCATACTGCTGCCAACGTTGCTTCGCGTCGTGAAATCTTTGGCTGGGCGATGTTCGATTTCGCCAACCAGGCCTATACGCTGCTGATCATCACGGTGGTGTTCGGCGAGCTGTTCACCACCGTGATCGTCGGTGAGCGTGACGACAATTTCCGCCTTGCCAACCTGCTCTGGAGCCTGGCGCTGGCGATCAGCTATCTGCTGGTGGTGATCACCGCACCGCTGTGCGGTGCCATCATGGACGAGCGGGCGGAAAAGAAACGGTTTCTGTTCGTCAGTTATCTCGCCACCGTCGCGTCCACGGCGATGCTGTACTTCGTGGCGCCAGGCTACGTAATGCTTGGGTTCATCCTCATTATCCTCTCGAATTATGCCTACTCCATGGGCGAGTCGTTCATTGCCGCTTTCCTGCCGGCACTGGGGCCACCCGAATCGCTGGGCAAGATATCCGGGTTCGGCTGGGCGCTGGGCTATATCGGGGGACTGTTTGCCGCCGGCTTCACGCTGGTGGTGCTGGGGGAGACCAGTGCCGAGAACTTCGAGCGCATCCGCTGGGTTGGCCCCTTTGCGGCGGGGTTTTTCCTGGTCGCGGCCCTTCCTACCTTTCTCTGGCTCAAGGAGCGCGGGACGCCCAGCCCCGATGGAGGCGCCTACTGGCAGACGGCGTGTCGGCGGGTGACCTCGACCCTTCAAGAACTCCGGCGCTTCAGGGACCTGACTGTGTTTCTGGTGTCGCTGTTGTTCTCCATGGCGGGCGTTTACATCATCATTGCCTTTGCGTTCATCTATGGCGCCCAAGTCATTGGCTGGGAGGCGGGTGTGCGCAATATCATGTTCATCATCGTGCAGATTACCGCCGCCGCCGGGGCACTGGGATTTGGCTGGTTACAGGATCGGCTGGGTGCAAAGCGCACCTACCAGATGACGCTGGCGCTGTGGATTTGCGCCATCGTGGCGATCTGGCTGACGCCCCAGGTAACCGACTGGGTGAACATGCTCACCGCTTGGCAGTGGCAGGCGCAGTATGTCTTCCTGGTGGTGGGCTGTCTGGCTGGGCTGAGCCTTGGCTCGAGCCAATCGGCCAGCCGAGCGCTGGTGGGGGTACTGTCGCCCACCACGAAATCAGCGGAGTTCTTTGGCTTCTGGGGATTGGCCAACAAGCTGGCCGGGGTTCTGGGTATCGTCCTGCTGGGTGGCCTGCAGACCATGGTCGGCCTGCAGGCGTCTATCCTGCTGTGTGCGGTATTGTTTGGCGTGGCGATGCTGATCTGTTTCCAGGTGAACGAAGCACGCGGTCGCCAGGCTGCGCTTGACTGGCAGCCGTCGCGCTAGCCGCTTGTGTCGCTAGTGGCAATATGCTTAGCTGACTTTACACAGATCCCAACACAAGGAGTTGATATGGGTATCGAAGTCGGTGGACTATTAGGGCTTATCTGGCTGGTGATCGTCGTCTGGGCCATCATCAAGGTGGCGAAGAGTTCAGCGGGCGGCTTGGCCAAGTTGCTGTGGATCCTGGTGCTGCTGTTCTTTCCGCTGGTCGGGCTGATTATCTGGTTTTTATTGGGCCCCAAGGGTTAGCGCGATACAGCCGTACACGAGACATGAATAAGGCAGGCTCCGGGCCTGCCTTATTAGATGACGCGACGCCTTTCCTGATCAGCTCTGTTCTTCACCGGGAGGCGCCTTGTAGTGCCCGGGGATCTTGAGTTTCTCCCCGTTCGGTAGGTCGCGCACCTGGGTGGGAACGTAAACACGTTTGATGACACTTTTGGGTTTGCCACTTCCCATGGCCTTGTCCTCCTGTCAGATTGTCGACAGTTTGCACTCTTACATTAGCGCTCGTCGTAGCAAGAATCAAGCCAGGCCTGAAGGGATATAATGAATAAGAAACGTGGAGATTGCATCACCCGGAAGGCGGTTGGGCACTTTTGAGGTATCCTGGCACCAATATAGATAGTCTGCTTTGCATGGGGGGAGGCAGGCGATAAGACACATAGATCACGTGGAGTTGACAACTAGGATGGTGGATCACTTAGAAGAACAGTTTCAGGCGCTTGGCAGTCAAGAAGCGCAGAAGCCTGACTACACTGATCAGGATCATGTGCTCATCATAGAAGACGACCAGCGCCTGGCGGAGCTGACCCGTGACTACCTGGAGGCCAACGGCTTTCAGGTGACGTTGGAGGCCGACGGGGCAAAGGGGGTGGATCGCATCCTGACGCTGCAGCCGGATCTGGTGATTCTTGATTTAATGCTGCCCGGCGAAGACGGGCTGGCGATCTGTCGCCGCGTACGGCCCAATTTTGCGGGCCCGATCATGATGCTGACGGCGCGCACGGATGACCTGGATCAGGTGCTGGGGCTGGAAATGGGGGCCGATGACTACGTACCCAAGCCCGTCCAGCCACGCGTGCTGCTGGCGCGCATGCGCGCGCTGTTGCGGCGTGCCGACGGGCCGACCCCCGACGGCGAGATACGCCTGCGCTTCGAGAACCTCGAGATCGACAATGCCACCCGCGAGGCGTGGCTGTCCGGCGAGCGCATCGACCTGACCAGCGCCGAGTTCGACCTGCTCTGGCTGCTGGCCCGCAATGCTGGACGCGTGCTGACCCGGGAAGAAATCTTCAGCGACCTTCGGGGCATCAAGTACGACGGCCAGGATCGCTCGATCGACGTGCGCGTGTCGCGGATCCGTCCCAAGATCGGCGACGATCCCAACCAGCCCCACCGTATCAAGACGGTACGCAGCAAGGGCTACCTGTTTGTAAAAGACAGCTGATCACACAGAAGGATAGCTTCATGCGGCGGGTGCTCAGCCACGGCTCGTTCTTACGCTTTTATCTGCTGCTGGGAGCCGCGCTGCTGACGGTGTTTCTGATTGCCCTGGCAGGCCGTGCCTTTATCGAGCAGGTAAGCCGCGAAGACCGTCGCGAGGGGCTTGCGGCGCTGCCAATGTCGCTGATGACCCGGCAGCTGGTCGATATTCCCTCCCGCGAACGCCAGGCGCAGCTGTACGAGTGGTCCGAGCAGCTTGGCATGCAGCTCAGCCTGATGCCGGTGGAGGATGCGTCGCTGAGCTACTTCGAGCGCTCGCGCCTGGAACGCGGCAACGTCCTGGTTGCGACCTCCCCCTGGCGATTAAAGCGCCTTATCCCTGGGCAATCCTGGCTTTTGCAGGCCGAATTCTCCACCTGGCGCGAGCAGCAATGGCACGCCACCATGGCCATGCTGGGTGCCTGGCTGGCGACCTTTGACGCAAGCGAGCGGCTGGAGCGGCTGGGCGAGGTGCAGCCGGGAAGCTGGCCGCTGGCGCTGTTGGGCCGGCCGCCTGGGGAGCTGGGCGATGCCCAGCAGGCACATCTTGCTCGCGGCGAGGTAGTGACGCAGCTGCACGGCGAACAGCTCGATATTAGCTTCGTCTATCAGCTGCCGGACGGCTCCCAATGGCTGGAAGCTGGCCCCGCCACCCGGGGGGCCAACCTGCCCTTTAATCTTCAGCTACCACTGCTGATGGCCTTGATGGTCGTTCTGGCGCTGATCATCTATCTGGTGATGCGCAGTATCGAATCGCGCATGGCCCGACTCGAGCTTGCCGCCACGCGCATCGCCAGCGGGCGGCTGGAAACGCGCGTCAAGGTCGAAAGCGGTGATTTCCTGGGGCGCCTGGGCATGGCGTTCAACGGCATGGCCAACCAGGTGCAGTCGCTGCTGCGCGGCCAGCAGGAAATGATCCGGGCCGTGTCCCACGAGCTACGCACGCCGGTGGCGCGTATTCGCTTTGCCGTGCAGATGGTTGAGGACATGACCGACCAGCCCGGAATAAGGCGTCAGCTGCAGGGTATCGATGGCGATATCGCCGAACTCGATGAGCTGGTCGACGAAATCCTCACCTACGCCCGTCTGGGGGGCGAGACGGTTCACGGCGCCGAAATGGACATGTCGCTGGTCGAATGCCGGGCGGTGGCCGAGCGGGTAATTGATGCGCTCTCGCCGCTCCACGAAGGCTTGGCGATTACCCTGGCGCCGGGGCCGGACATCGAGCTGATGGCCGAGCCACGCTATTTGCAGCGCGCCCTGCAGAATCTGGTCAGCAATGCTTGCCGTTACGGCCAGTCCCGAGTGGTCATCGGGCTGTGGGATGAGCCTCACCTGGTGCGCATTGACGTGGAAGACGATGGGCCAGGGATTCCCGCCGATGACCGGGCCGACGTGTTCAAACCCTTTGCCCGACTGGACGACAGCCGGGCACGCAGCTCCGGTGGCTATGGGCTGGGGCTGTCCATTGTGCAGAAGATCATGGCCGGTCACGGCGGTAGCGTGACGGTGGACACCAGCCCCATGCTGGGTGGCGCGCGGTTTACGCTACTGATTCCGCGTCGCGAGTCGCCGGCTTGATACCGCTCAACACGGCAAACGAGGTTTCTTTTGCCGTGCGCAGAAAGTCCTGCATCCACGGCGCCTCCAGCGTTTCCTCCCGTACGGCCGCGTAAAGCGTGCTCCATACCCCCTGTTCCCCGAGCTTGACCGCGCTGACGTAGTCGCGCTCCAGGTATTCGGTCAATGCCCAGTTGGGCAGCGCGCAGACACCACGCCCGCTGGCGACCAGCTGCATCATCATGATCGTCAGCTCGGCCGTGCGAATTTCCCGCGGGCGCACCTCGGCGGGGGTCAAGAACTGGCTAAATACGTCCAGCCGGGATTGCTCGACCGGGTAGGTGATCAGGGTTTCATCGGCCAGCGCCTCAGGCGTGACGAAGCTGTGCGCGGCAAAGGGATGCTGGCGGGCAACCGCCAGCAAGCCCTCGTAGCGGAACAGGGGAGCGTAGTGAACGCCGTCCAGGGGTTGCGGGTCGGCGGTGATGACCAGGTCGAGCTGTTCGCGTGCCAGCGCAGGGAGCGGGTCGAAATGGTGGCCGCTGGGGATGTCGATTTCCACTTCGGGCCAATGGTCACGAAAGTAATCCACTGTGGGCATCAGCCACTGAAAACAGCTGTGGCACTCGATGGCCATGTGCAGCCGGCCAAGTTCCGTCCCCGCCATGCGCGCCAGGTCGCGCTCGGCCTTGCGCACCTCGGGCAGAATCTGGTCGGCGAGTGCCAGCAACCTTAGCCCGGCGCGGGTAAATTCAACCGGACGGGTCTTGCGCACAAACAGCGGGCTGTCCGCACGGCTTTCGAGGTCTTTGAGCTGATGCGACAGGGCCGACTGGGTGAGGTGGACCCGCTCAGCGGCCTCAACCAGCGAGCCGGTCTCACGTAGCGCGAGCAGGGTACGCAAATGGCGTAATTCAATCATGGTGAAAAATTTTCATGGTAGGTATTAGAAACTTTAGTTTGATTCACCTATCGGGGGTGCCCAGACTATACGAAATCATTCACGTTGCAAGGTTTCATCATGACAGTTTCTCATATTCTCGGCTATCCCCGTATCGGTGCCCAGCGTGAGCTTAAAAAAGCCACCGAGGCCTACTGGCAAGGCGACTGCTCTCGCCAGGCCCTCGAAGCAACCGGCCGCGAGCTGCGGCTACGCCACTGGCGAGACCAGCAGGCTGCCGGGCTTGACCTGGTCAGCGTCGGCGATTTCGCGTTTTATGACCAGGTGCTGAATGTCTCCGTGCTGCTGGGCGCGGTGCCCGAGCGCTTCAATGCGGGACGCGAAGTGGCAGCAGGCGAGGTCGAGCTGGATACCGCCTTTCGCATGGC
This sequence comes from Halomonas sp. CUBES01, assembly GCF_020991005.1. Classification (GTDB taxonomy): domain Bacteria; phylum Pseudomonadota; class Gammaproteobacteria; order Pseudomonadales; family Halomonadaceae; genus Vreelandella; species Vreelandella gomseomensis. Next base: position 44,493 of record NZ_JAJLLW010000010.1, read on the forward strand.
ACGCGGGCGGGCCCCCAGCGGTGAGCCTGCTCCCGCCTGCGCAATGACCAAGTACTTCGATACCAACTACCACTATCTGGTCCCCGAGCTACACGCTGGGCAGCGCTTCACGCTGGCCTCCAATCGGCTCTTCGACGAAGTCGATGAAGCCCTTGGCGCCGGGTTTACCCCCAAGGTCACCCTCACCGGGCCGCTGACCTGGCTGTGGCTGGGCAAATCCAAAGGCAGTGAATTTGACCGGTTGACGCTGCTCGACAGCCTCTTGGACGTCTACAGCGAGGTGCTGGCACGACTTGCCACCCAGGGCGTCGAGTGGGTGCAACTGGATGAGCCGGCGCTGGTGCAGGATCTGCCCCCGGCCTGGCATCAGGCCTTTGAACGCGCTTACCATCGGCTGCAGGCTGCGCCTTTGAAGCTGATGGTGGCCAGCTACTTTGGCGGCCTGGGCGATAACCTGTCGCTGGCCACCCGGTTGCCGGTGGCGGGACTGCACATTGATGCGGTGCGCGCGCCGCAGCAGGTCGACCAGGTGATCGACCGCCTGGGGCCCCATCAGGTGCTGTCGGTGGGCATTATCGACGGCCGCAATATCTGGCGCGCCGATCTGGCGGCGCTGCGTGAACGTCTGCGTCCGCTCAAGGTGCGTCTGGGGAAGCGGCTCTGGCTTGCACCCAGCTGTTCGCTGCTGCATGTGCCGGTGGATCTGGATCAGGAAAGCGAACTCGATGCATCGCTGGTCGGCTGGCTGGCCTTTGCCCGCCAAAAACTTGATGAGGTGGTCACCCTGGCCCGCCTGATCGATCAGCGCGCGACCGTTCAGGACGAGCAGCGCCTGGCGGCGGCCACCCAGGCGCTGGATGCCCGGCGTGATTCGACGCGCATCCACCAGCCGGCGGTGAGCCGGCGAGTGGCAGCGGTGACGCCGTGCGATAGTCAACGTCGCTGTGTTTATGCCGAGCGAGCAGTGGCCCAGCGCCGGGCGCTGGCGCTGCCGCTGTTTCCGACCACGACCATTGGCTCGTTCCCGCAGACCCAGGATATTCGTGCGGCGCGGCGGGCATTCAAGGCCGGCACCCTGAGCCAGGCCGACTATGACGCGCAGATGCGTGCCGAGATTGCCTATGCCGTCGAGCGTCAGGCGTCTCTGGGGCTCGACGTGCTGGTACACGGCGAGGCCGAGCGTAACGACATGGTGGAATACTTCGGCGAACAGCTGGACGGCTTTGCCTTTACCCGCTTTGGCTGGGTGCAGAGCTACGGCTCCCGGTGCGTCAAACCGCCGATCATCTTTGGCGATGTGACGCGCCCGGCGGCCATGACCGTTCGCTGGAGCGAGTATGCGCAAACGCTCACCGATAAACCCATGAAGGGCATGCTGACTGGCCCGGTGACCATCCTGCAGTGGTCGTTTGTACGCGATGACCAGCCGCGTGAGACCACCTGCCGGCAGATCGCCCTGGCGCTGCGCGACGAAGTTGCCGACCTGGAGCGCGCGGGTATCCGGATCATTCAGATCGACGAGCCCGCGTTGCGCGAAGGGCTGCCGCTGCGTCAGAGCGAGTGGCAGGAGTATCTGAACTGGGCGGTGGAATGCTTCCGGCTAAGCGCGGCGGGGGTCGACAATACCACCCAGATCCACACGCATATGTGCTATTCGGCATTCAACGATATCATCGGCGCGATCGCGGCGCTGGACGCCGACGTTATCACCATCGAAACATCGCGCTCGGACATGGCGCTGCTGGACGTTTTCCAGGACTTTGCCTATCCCAACGATATTGGCCCCGGCGTATACGACATCCACACGCCTAATATCCCCGATGTGAAATCGATGGTGGCGCTGATGGAAAAAGCGCTGGACAAACTTCCCGCCGAGCGGCTGTGGGTCAACCCGGACTGCGGCTTGAAAACCCGTGGCTGGGCGGAGGTGGAGCCGGCGCTGGCCAATATGGTCGAGGCGGCCAGGCAACTGCGCGCGCGTTACGCCTGAGCATAGGCTGCGCGCCTCAGTGACGCTAACCCCCCCCGGCTCGCGGCCGGGGGCATGCTACGGGGGATGCGTCAGCTCTTGGTGGCGTAGGCGTAGAGCAGTGTCTCCTGGGCGCTGATGGCATCACTGCCGCCGGGATTCTGAAGATGATAGCTGCCATCACTCTGCAGCATCCAGCTTTGGCAGTTATCCACCAGGTAGGTTTCCAAGTCCTTGCGCACCCGGGTGGCGAGCTTTTTATCCAGCAGGGGAAAGCAGGTTTCCACGCGGTGAAACATGTTGCGTGACATGAGGTCGGCGCTGGAGCACCAGATTTCCGGCTTGCCGTCGTTATGGAAATGGAACACCCGGGTGTGCTCCAGAAAACGTCCGATGATCGAGCGGACGCGAATGTTGTCCGACACCCCCCGCACGCCGGGTTTCAGGCAGCACATGCCGCGAATGATCAGGTCGCACTCCACGCCCGCCTGGGAAGCCCGATACAGTGCCTTGATGAGCTGCGGCTCGGTAAGCGAGTTGCACTTGATGATGATATGGGCGCGTTTGCCCTTGCGCGCCACCTGGGCTTCACGGTCGATCATGGCCATGAGCTGATCGTGCAGCGTGAACGGCGCGTGGAGCAGCGTGTCGATCTTGAGCGCGCGACCCATCCCCGACAGCTGCTGAAACACCCGGTGAACGTCGGCGCACAGCGCCTTGTTGGCGGTCAGCAGGCTGTAGTCGGTGTACAGTTTGGCGGTCTTGGAATGATAGTTACCCGTGCCCAGATGCGCGTAGTGGCGCAGTCCGCCGCGCTCGCGGCGTACAATATGCAACAGCTTGGCGTGGGTCTTGTAGGCCATGATGCCGTAGATCACGATGGCACCGGCTTCCTGCAGGCGCGACGCCAGCTGCAGATTGTCGGCTTCGTCAAAGCGCGCCCGCAGCTCGATCACCACGGTCACTTCCTTGCCCTGGCTGGCGGCATCGACCAGCGCGCTGACGATGGGCGAGTCGGCGCCGGTGCGGTAGAGCGTCTGCTTGACCGCCAGCACGTCCGGGTCGCGCGCGGCCTCGCTGAGCAGATCCTCGATGGGCGAAAACGACTGAAAGGGATGGTGCAGCAGCAAGTCCTGCTTGGCGATGGCGTCAAACAGGCTGCCACTTTTCAGCGCCTTGGGCACGCCGGGCGAGTAGGGTCTGTAGAGCAGCTCGGGGCGGTCAACGTCGTCCAGCACTGCCATCATCCGGGTCAGGTTGACCGGGCCGCGCACGCGGTACAGGTCGTCGTTTTCCAAGCTAAACTGGCGCAGCAGGAAATTGGTCAGATCCTCCGGACAGTTATCGGCGACTTCCAGTCGCACGCCGCTGCCGTAGCGGCGGGCCAAAAGCTCACCGCGCAGCGCCGAGGCCAGGTCGGAGACCTCGTCCGGGTCGACGCTCATGTCGGCATTGCGCGTCAGCCGGAACTGGTAACAGCCGCGCACCTTCATGCCCGGAAACAGCTCCTCGGCATGGGCATGAATCATCGAAGACAGGAACACGTACTCGGTGAAGCCTTCGGTGCACAGGTGCTTGGGCAGCGCCATCAGGCGCGGCAGCGAGCGGGGGGCAGGCAGGATCGCCATGCCCCCGGCGCGCCCGAAGGCGTCCTTGCCTTCCAGCTCGACGATGAAGTTGAGGCTCTTGTTGACCAGGCGCGGAAAAGGATGCGAAGGATCCAGGCCGATGGGGCTGATCACCGGCATGATGTCGTTGTTGAACAGCTCCTGAACCCAGTCCTTTTGCGCCTTGGTCCACTGATCGCGGCGGCGAAACCGCAGCCCCTGGGCCTCCAGGGCGGGCAGCAAGGTATCGTTGAGGATGTCGTACTGCCGGGCGATTTGCGCATGGGCGATCTGGGATATCTCGGCAAGCACCGCCCTGGGGAGCCGGCCGTCGGCACCCGTCGAGTCGTCGCCCAGGGCGATCTGGTGCTTGAGCCCGGCGACGCGAATCTCGAAGAATTCATCCATGTTGGATGAGAAAATAAGCAAGAACATCAACCGGTTGAGCAGCGGATGGGCATCGTCCAGCGCCTGTTCCAGGACGCGGATATTAAACTGCAGGTGGGACAGCTCACGGTTGAAGTAAAGCTGCGGGTCGTCCAGGTCGGTTTCCGGCAACGCTTCCCGCGCTTGCACGCCCGTGGGCGTGCGATTGACGCGCAGCGGCGGCGTTTCGCTGTCGCCGCTACCCGGCTCAGTGAGCGGGTTGGGCGAATGATCAGTGGCCTGGTCGTCCATCGTGGCTGCCTCCGGCGTTAGTCGTCTCCGAGCATATCACTGGCTGATATGCCGCTTGTAACACAGTATGCCGGTAGAAGATGACAAAGACGTGTCACGCTATTGTCATCCAGACCGTCGAGGTCAGCGGGTGCCGGCCAGCAGTCGCGCCGCATCGAGGGCGAAATAGCTCAAGATACCGTCCGCCCCGGCGCGTTTGAAGCACATGAGCGACTCCAGGATGACCGTGTCGGCGTCCAGCCAGCCGTGATCAAACGCGGCGCGGTGCATGGCGTATTCGCCACTCACCTGATAGGCGTAGGTGGGAACGCGCAACTCGCGTTTGACTCGTTGAACGACGTCCAGGTAGGGCATTCCCGGTTTGACCATGACCATGTCGGCGCCCTCGGCAATGTCCATGGCGACTTCGTGCAGCGCCTCATCGCTGTTGGCCGGATCCATCTGATAGGTACGCTTGTCGGCCTTGCCCAGGTTGGCGGCGGATCCGACGGCATCGCGGAAGGGGCCGTAATAGTGCGACGCGTACTTGGCGCTGTACGCCATGATGCGCACGTTCGGCAGGTGTTCCTGTTCGAGCACCTGGCGGATAGCGCCGATGCGCCCGTCCATCATGTCGGAGGGCGCCACCACATCGGCGCCGGCCTCGGCGTGAGACAGCGCCTGCTTGAGCAGGGTGTCGACGGTGCGGTCATTGAGCACGTAGCCGTCTGCGTCGATGATCCCGTCCTGGCCGTGGATAGTGTAGGGATCCAGGGCCACGTCGGTGATGATACCCAGCTCGGGAAGCGCTTCTTTCAGAGCGCGCACGCTGCGCTGGACGAGACCGTTGGCGTTGTAGGCTTCCTCGGCGAACTCGGTTTTCTGTTCGCTGCCCACCACCGGGAACAGCGCGATGGCGGGGATGCCCAGCGCAAAGGCCTCGCGAGCCTGCTCGATCAGCAGGTCGATCGACAGGCGTTCGACCCCCGGCATGGAGGCAATGGCTTCGCGCTGCTGGCTGCCTTCGAGCACGAAGACCGGCAAGATCAAGTCGCCGGGGGTCAGCGTCGACTCACGCATCAGGCGGCGGGAGAAGTCATCCCGACGCATGCGGCGCAGACGGGTCGCGGGGAAGTGACGAGGGGTTGATGTGCTCAACGCTATTCTCCATTGAAACTCGCAAATGAGGTGTCGGTCGGCCTTGACTGAGTATATCAGCCTTGTCCTTCGGCGAAAGCCGCCTTGTGGCGCGCTCAAAGACTGACTAAAGTGGCGCAAACGCTGCTGAACGAGCAGGCCCTGCATAAGGAGAAAACGCATGACCAAACAGGTGGCAGTGATTCTGGCCGGCTGCGGTGTATTCGACGGGTCAGAAATCTACGAGACGACCCTGACGCTGCTGCGTTTGGACCAGCTGGGAATAGGGTATCGTTGTTTTGCCCCGGATATCGACCAGCAGCATGTGGTCAATCACCTCACCCAGCAGGACAGCACCGACGAACGCCGCAACGTGCTGGTGGAGTCCGCACGGCTGGCGCGCGGAGACGTGAGCCCGCTGACCGAGCTGGCCGCCGATGAGTTTGACGCCGTGATCGTGCCCGGCGGCTTCGGGGTGGCCAAGAACCTGTCTGACTTTGCCAGCGCGGGCGACAGCATGGAGGTGTTGGCATCGTTCAAGGAAGTGCTGTCAGGCTTTCGCGAAGATGCCAAGCCGATTGGGCTGATCTGTATTGCACCGGTATTGGCGACCCGCCTGTTGGGCGATGGCATTGCGGTGACGGTGGGCAATGATCCCGGCGTCTCGGGCGCCATCAGCGCCATGGGCGGCTTGCACCGCAGCTGCCGCGTCGAGGATATCGTGGTAGATCTGGAACACCGCGTGGTGACGACACCGGCCTACATGCTGGCCACAAGGATCAGCGAGGCGGCCACCGGCATCTTCAAGCTGGTCGACCGTATCGACGAAATGATGGGCTAGCCCGCTAGGTGACCCTCCCTGCATCAAAAAGCCGCTGTCCAGGACAGCGGCTTTTTTGCACCGCGAATTTACGACGCTTTTATTCTTCTGTCTGTTCTTCAGCGGCTTTTTCGTCGCGGCGTTTGCGAACCAGACGCCCAAACAGCAGGCCGACTTCGTAGAGCAGATACATCGGCACGGCCAGCAGGCTTTGTGAAATCACGTCGGGCGGGGTCAGCACCATGCCTACCACAAAGCAGCCCAGGATGATATACGGGCGCTTCTGGGAAAGGCTCTCCACCGTGGTGGCACCGGACAGAATCAGCAGGAAGGTGGCCACCGGGATCTCGAACGCCAAGCCAAACGCAAAGAACAGCTTGAGCACGAAGTTCAGGTACTGGTTGATATCGGTCATGACCGTGATGTTTTCCGGCCCCGTCTGGGTGAAAAACGCAAACAGCAAGGGGAACACCACGTAATAGGCGAACGCCGCCCCGGCGTAGAACAGCAGGATGCTGGACACCAGGATAGGAATCGCCAGGGCTTTTTCGTTATCGTAAAGTCCCGGGGCGATAAACGACCACGCCTGATGCAGCACAAAGGGAATGGCGATAAACAACGCCGTTACCAATGTCAGCTTGAAGGGCGCGAGAAACGGCGAGGCCACTTCCGTCGCGATCATCTGCGACCCTGGCGGCAGCAGCGCCATCAACGGCTCCGCCACGAAAAGATAGATATCGTTCGAGAACGAATACAGTCCGAGAAACACCACCAGAATGGCGATCACCGCACGCATCAGTCGTGAGCGCAGCTCAATCAGATGCTCGATGAGCGGCGCCTGTTTCTGTTCGTTATTGGATTCCTGCGAATCACCAGACATGCTCATGGGTGCTTGCTGTCCTTGGTAGGTGACTCAGCGTCGGGCGACGCTGGCGCTTTATCGCGGACCGTTTCCAAAGCGTCATCCAGGTGCGAAGCAGCGCTGGCGGCGTGCTGTTCCGACGCCGTTGAAGTGGTGCTGGACGTCGTTGCCGGCTTGTCGGCCTCGGCGATGCGTTCCACGTCTTGCTTGGCCTTGCGCAGGCTGTCATCGAGCTTTTTCTGCTGATCATTGAGCGTCTGGCGCAGGTCTTCGGCTTCCAGCTGGGCGCTGATTTCGCGCTGCATGCCTGACACGGTGCGCTTGATCTTGCCTACCCATAGACCCACCGCGCGCGCGGCGCGCGGCAGGCGTTCGGGGCCGAGCACCAGCAGTCCGACGACGCCAATGACCAGAATTTCAAAAAAGCCAAAGTCGAACATGGCTTATTTGCGCTCGTCGTTGTTTTCAGCTGCCTGCTTGGCTTTTTCTTCTGCCTGGACATCGTAGGTATTGCCCGGCTCGTCGTGACGCACTTTCGCCTGGGGCTGCTCGTCGTCCTTCTTGTCAGTGTCCTTGTCTTCTTCGTGAACGGCTTTCTTGAAGCCCTTTACCGCACCGCCGAGGTCGGTGCCGACGTTGCGAAGCTTTTTAGTGCCGAAAACCAGGATGATGATGCCTAGCACAATCAGCAGCTGCCAAATACTGATACCACCTAACATATGCGTGTCCTCGTGATGGGGGCTACGTTGCAGAGCCTTAAGGTTATGGTGTGCGGGCCGCTTTTTCGTCGTGGCCGGAAATGCCGAAGCGGCGTGCCAGTTCGTCAAGGACGTCCTGATGATCGAGATCCAGGTGCGACAGCATCACCAGGCTATGAAACCACAGGTCGGCGGTTTCGGCGACCAGCGCCTGTCGCGCCGCCTCGCTACCCTGCTCGGCGTCTTTGGCGGCGAGCAGGGTTTCTGTCGCTTCCTCGCCGAGTTTTTCGAGTATCTTGTTCAATCCCTTGTAATGCAAGGAAGCCACGTACGAATCGTCCGGCGAGGCGTGGCGACGTTGCTGCAGTACCTCGGCAAGCGTATCCAGCACAGGCGCATTATTGGGCGTTGAAGGCGTCGTGTCCATGGGGATCCTCGGGTTCTTGAACTATTGCCATGCCAGCAGCAGCAGGCCGATGCCGGCGGCGACCAGCACTGGCCATGGCTGGCCGCTGGCCCATTGAGCGAGCGGCTGCCAGGCAAGCGCCAGGCCCAGCAGAATCAAGCCGATACGCAGGCGGTGGTGGCGTTTGCCCTGACGCGCCAGCTGTTGTCGCATGGTGCTGATGGCCGTTACCTGCTGGTGGCGCTGACGGTGCTCCTGTTCCATGCGGGTGAGGGCATGGTGGGCGAGCACCGGCAGCTCCGGTAGCTGGTGCGAAAGCTCCGGGGCCTGGCGTTTCAGCGAGCGCCATAGCCCACCGAAGCCCGCGCGCTCCTTCATCCATTGTTCCAGATAGGGCTTGGCCGTGCTCCACAGATCCAGGTCAGGGTAAAGCTGCCGACCCAGCCCCTCAATATTGAGCAGGGTTTTCTGCAGCAGCACCAGCTGCGGCTGCACTTCCATATTAAAGCGCCGTGCGGTCTGGAACAGCCCCAATAGTACCTGGCCGAAGGAGATATCTTTCAACGGTTTTTCGAGTATCGGCTCGCAGACGGTACGAATGGCGGCGGCAAACTCGTTGGCGCGGGTGTTTTCACCCACCCAGCCTGATTCGATATGCAGTGCGGCGACTTCGTAATAATCCTGGTGGAAGAATGCCAGCAGGTTGCGCGCCAGGTAATCCTGATCTTCCCGGGTGAGGCTGCCCACGATGCCGCAGTCAATGGCGATATATTGCGGGTCTTCCGGGTTGTCGCAGTTGACGAAAATATTGCCGGGGTGCATGTCGGCATGAAAGAAATTGTCGCGGAAGACCTGGGTGAAGAAGATTTCCACCCCGCGCTCGGCGAGCTTCTTGAGATTGGTGCCGTTGGCCTTGAGGGTGTCGAGGTCGGCGACGGGCACGCCGCGGATACGTTCCTGAACCATCACGTGGCGGCGGGTGAATGGCCAGTAGATGGTCGGCACGAACAGCAGCGGCGAGTCCTTGAAATTACGCTTCAGCTGCGAGGTGTTGGCGGCTTCCTTGTACAGATCGAGCTCGTCGAACAGCGTGGCCTCGTAATCCCGGATGACTTCCACCGGGCGCAGGCGACGTGCTTCGGGTACCTTGGCGAGCAGCTTGGCCACCTGGTACATCAGTGCCATGTCCTGACGCATGATGCGGTCGATGCCGGGGCGGATGATCTTGACCACCACGTCTTCACCGCTGTGCAGCCGGGCGACGTGAACCTGGGCGATCGAGGCCGAGGCCAGCGGTGCCGGGTCGAAAAAGGCGAAGGCGTCGCTGAGCGACATTTCAAGCTCTTTCTCGACCCGGGTGACCGCGTGTTCGCCGGGGAAGGGCGGCACCTGATCCTGCAGGCGCCTGAGCTCGTCGGCGATGTCCTCGGGCAGCAGGTCGCGGCGGGTGGACAACATCTGACCGAACTTGATGAAAATTGGCCCCAGCGCCTCCAGCGCGAGCCGTAAACGCTCGCCCCGGGAGCGCGGGCCGATGGGCATCAGGCGCAGCGGCGAAAACCACAGCAGAAACCGCAGCCACCAGGGCAGCCGATCAAGCGGCAGCAGCGTATCCAGACGGTGGCGGGCAATCACCCAACTGATGCGAAAAAGCCGCAGGCTCATGGGCGATCCCCCGCGCGCAGCCGTCGGTCAAGGCGTTTAAAGCGTGCTTCGAGGCGGTCGGTGGCTACTTCGAGCGAGGTAAGCTGGTCGCGCAATACATCGCGCTGCTGGCGGCCGGGGAGCAGGCGGGCCTCTTCGAAGACGTATTCGGCGACGTCCTGCACCAGCTCGTCGCGGGTGCGCAGGCCCCACTCGGCTGCGCGCCGCATGCCCTCGGCAAGCGAGTGGGCGGGGGCGTCACCCAGCCAGCGGGCCAGTTCGCTTTCCCAGTCGAGATCCAGATCCAGCAGCAGCGTGCGCGTGGCCTCCAGCAGGTGAACCTGGCCGCGAATGGCCAGTTTGCCCTCGAACATCAGCTGCTCGGCCGAGGCCCCGCCCAGCCAGGCCGACAGGGTTTCCGGCGTCAGCTCGACCACCGCATCCGCATGCCTGTCGTCCAGGTCGTCGCCGCGCAGCAGGTCAATCCCGGCCGCATGATAGTGCATGACCAGCGCCAGATGCGGCTGCTCGAAGCGTACCAGCAGGCGATTGCCCGCCAGCGCCGCCAGCCGTGAGGGTGACGCCGGGTCCCGGGCGAGAAGGGCGTTCAACGTGCGTTCACAGCCGGCCAGCAACAGGGTCGGGGTTACCAGCATGCTGACCTCTCGGTGGTTGGTGTCATAGCTTGATGCCGCGGTGCAGTGCGACGATGCCGCCGGTCAGGTTGGTGTACTCCACCCGCTCCAGACCGGCGTCTTCCATCATGCTCTTCAGGGTGTCCTGATCGGGGTGCATGCGGATCGACTCGGCCAGATAGCGGTAGCTGTCGCCGTCGCCGGCCACCAGTTCGCCCATCCTGGGCAGCAGGCGGAAGGAGTACTCGTCGTAGGCTTTCGAGAGCAGCGGGTTGTTGGGTTTGGAAAACTCCAGCACCAGCAGGCGGCCGCCGGGCTTGAGAACCCGTGCCATGGAGCGCAGCGCGGCGTCCTTGTCGGTAACGTTGCGCAAGCCGAAGGCAATGGTGATGCAGTCGAAGCTGTTGTCGGGGAACGGCAGGCACTCGGCGTTGGCCTGGACGTACTCGACGTTGCTGCCTACGCCGTTGTCCATCAGCTTGTCGCGCCCCACGTTGAGCATGGAGGCGTTGATATCGGCCAGCACGACCTTGCCCCGCGGGCCGACCAGGCGTGAAAACTTGAGTGTCAAATCACCGGTGCCGCCGGCAATATCGAGCACGTGGTGGCCTGGTCGAACGCCGGCGCGCTCGATGGTCAGGCGCTTCCAGACGCGATGAATACCCATCGACATCAGGTCGTTCATGACGTCATAGCGTGCGGCGACCGAATGAAACACGTCGGCGACCCGCGAGGCTTTTTCGTCGAGGGGAACTTCCTGGTAACCAAAATCGGTCGTGCGCTTATCCGTGGGGCTCATGGGGCTCTAGCTCCCGAGTTCGAGGCGAAGAGCGTCGACCAGGCGGTCGCCGCGTTAAAAGGTTGGCAGCATTGTAGCCTTGTCCGCCCTGGCTTGTCTGCGTTTGCCGCCGGGACGCGACGTCACAGCTGTTTGAACTGGATGCTGGCAGGCTCGCGGGAGGCGCCGGCCTCGTCCAGCCGCTGCAGGTAATTTTCCCAGTACTCGCTTTGATGCTGGGCCAGTTCGTAGAGGTAGTTCCAACTGAACAGGCCGCTGTCGTGGCCGTCGTCAAAGTGCAGCTTGAGGGCGTAGTTGCCGGCCGGGGTAATATTCTGCAGCCCCACATCCTTCTTGCCGACCTGCAGCACGGCGGTATCGCCACCGTGGCCGCGCACTTCGGCGGAGGGGGAGTAGACACGCAGCAGCTCCACCGGGAGGCGATAGCTTTCGCCGTTGGCGTAGCCGAGCTCCAGCTCGCGGGTCGGCTTGTGGTAGTGAACGCGGGTCGGGGTGGGAGCAGTCATGACGTACCTCAATTAAGGGCTTGGCGTCGGGTGTCGGTCAGGGCACACCCAGGCTCGGCATCCTTGCCGAGCCAACGCGTTAGAGGATATAGCGCGACAGGTCTTCGTCGACGGCCAGCTCGCCCAGTTGGGCATTGACATAGTCGGCGTCGACCAGCAGTGGGCTTTCCATGTCGCCGCCCTTGAAGGAGGCCTCTTCTAGCAGGCGCTCCATGACGGTATGCAGACGGCGCGCGCCGATATTTTCGGTGCCCTCGTTGACCTGCCAGGAGATCTGGGCAATGCGCTCGATGCCATCCTCAGTAAACTCGACGTCGAGTTTTTCGGTGGCCAGCAATGCCTTGTACTGCCGGGTCAGCGACGCCGAGGGCTCGGTCAGGATACGCTTGAAATCGCCCGGCGTCAGTGCATCCAGCTCGACGCGGATGGGTAGTCGGCCCTGCAGTTCGGGAATCAGGTCCGACGGCCGCGATAGGTGGAAAGCCCCCGACGCAATGAACAGGATATGGTCGGTCTTGACCATGCCGTACTTGGTCGACACGGTCGAGCCTTCGATCAGCGGCAGCAGGTCACGCTGCACGCCTTCGCGGGAGACGTCGCCACCGCTTGACTGGCCGCTGCCCTTGGCCACCTTGTCGATCTCGTCCAGAAAGACAATGCCGTGCTGCTCGACCGCTTCCACGGCGCGGGCCTTGATTTCCTCTTCGTTGACCAGCTTGCTGGCTTCTTCGTCGCGCAGCAGGCCAAAGGCCTCTTTCACCTTCACGCGGCGGGTTTCGCGCTTCTGCTGGCCCATGTTGGAAAACAGGCTCTGCAGCTGGCTGGTCATTTCTTCCATGCCCGGCGGGGTCATGATGTCGATACCCTGACCCTGGGCGGACACCTCGATGTCGATTTCCTTATCGTCAAGCTGGCCCTCGCGGAGTTTCTTGCGGAAGGCCTGGCGCGTGCCGCTGTCGTCGCGGGGCTTGTCTTCCTGGCCGCGAGGCGGCGGCAGCAGGGCGTCGAGGATACGGTCTTCCGCCGCGTCCTCGGCCCGGTGGCCGACTTCTTCCTTGGCGTGCTCGCGCACCATCTTGATCGACGCTTCGATCAGGTCGCGGATGATCGATTCGACGTCGCGGCCCACATAGCCCACTTCGGTGAACTTGGTGGCTTCCACCTTGATGAACGGTGCTCGTGCCAGCTTGGCCAGGCGGCGGGCAATTTCGGTCTTGCCCACGCCAGTGGGGCCGATCATGAGGATATTCTTGGGCGTGACCTCCGGGCGCAGCTCGTCGTCCAGCTGCATGCGGCGCCAGCGGTTGCGCAATGCTATAGCCACGGCGCGCTTGGCGTCTTGCTGGCCAATAATGTATTGATCCAGGGCATGGACGATCTCGCGGGGTGTCATCTGGGTCATAAAAGGGGCCTCAACGTTCGTTGATGTTCAGCGCTTCAAGCGTGATGTGATGATTGGTGAACACGCAGATGTCACCGGCGATGGCGAGGGATTTCTCGGTAATGTCGCGGGCCCCCAGCTCGGTGTTTTCGAGCAGCGCGCGGGCGCTTGCCTGGGCATAGTTGCCGCCGGAGCCGATGGCGATGATGCCGCGTTCCGGCTCCACTACGTCGCCGTTGCCGGTAATGATCAACGAGGCGCTATGGTCGGCCACGGCGAGCAGCGCTTCCAGGCGGCGCAGGGCGCGGTCGGTGCGCCAGTCCTTGGCCAGCTCGACGGCGGCCTTGGTGAGGTGACCCTGGTATTTTTCGAGCTGGGCTTCGAAGCGCTCGAACAGGGTGAAGGCGTCGGCGGTGCCGCCGGCAAAACCAGCCAGCACCTTGCCGCGGTAAAGGCGGCGTACCTTGCTGGCATTGCCTTTCATCACGGTGTTGCCAAGCGACACCTGGCCGTCACCTGCCAGGGCGACTTCATTGCCGCGACGAACGGATACGATGGTGGTCATGGAGATAACTCCTTGGGGGAGGCGTGCTCCCGATGACGGTCGGGCCGCAGTGCGACCATTGTATAAGCAGTTCCCAACAGAATGCGGGCGGCCGATAAAAAATCAACCGCCCGCCGACTATTCAGACCGGGTTTCTCAGTTTTGCAGCTGGATCAGCAGCGGCTCGATGCCCTGGGTGGTCATTAAATCCTGGGCGCGGTTGAGTTCGCGGGTATCTTCGTAAGGGCCCACCTGCACGCGGTGCCAGGTGCTGCCGTTGGCCTGGATCTCGCTGATTTGCGCCAGCAGGCTCAGGTTGCGCAGCCGCTCGCGGAGCTGTTCGGCGTCGTCAAGCTCGCGGAAAGACGCCGCCTGGAGGACGTAGCGGGCGCCGTCGTCGCTGGCGGTTTGCTGGGCGGTGGTCACCTGTTCCTGAGGGCGCATGTTGGCGGCGATCACCTGGGCGATGGGGTCGTCGACGCTGTCATCGCCAGCCGCTTCATCCGTCTCGGCCGCCGCCGGCTTTTCGACAGTCGACGCCGGGGCAGCGCCCGGCGCGATCACCTCGGTTTCGGGCAGCAGGGTATAGAACTCGAAGGTGGGCATCGAGGGTTCCGCCGACGCTTCGGTTTCCCGCGCAGCTTCGCGGGCTTCACGCTCGGCAGCGTCCGGCTCCGAGGCCGTCTGGACGGGGGCTTCCGGCGGATCCTGCCAGGGGGCGGTGCCGTGTTGGTGCTGGGCGAGAAAGAACCCTGCCGCCATGCCGGCCAGCCCCCACAGCCAGCCGGGCAGCCGAAACCCGCCGCCTGAGCGGCTGGCGGGCTTGCGCTGACTGGTGGCGCCACGCCGGGTGGGCTTTTTACGCGGGCTGGCCATGGCTTACATCTCCTCGGGCGCGCTGACGCCCATTAGATCCAGTCCGTTGCGCAATACTTGGCGGGTGGCCAGACCCAGCGCCAGCCGGGTATTGCGCAGGGTCGCGTCGTCGACCATCACCTTGACGGCGTTGTAGCAGGTGTGGAAATCGCCCGCCAGATCCAGCAGGTACTGGGCAATCTGCTGGGGCTCGCGGTTGCGGGTGGCGTTCTCGACCGCTTCCGGGTAGCGCGCCAGGCGGTTGAGCACGGCGCGCTCCTGGTCGCTGTCGAGCAGGGCCAGGTTGGCCAGCGCCAGGTCGTGATCGAAAGGCTGTCCTGCCGCTTCGGCTTTGCGCAGCATGCTGCACACCCGGGCGTGGGCGTACTGAATATAGTAGACCGGGTTGTCGTTGGACTGGGAACGCGCCAGGTCGATATCAAAGGTCAACTGCGAGTCGGCCCGGCGGGCGGCGAGGAAGAAACGCGTCGCATCGCGGCCCACTTCGTCGATCAGGTCGCGCACGGTGACATAGCTGCCGGCGCGCTTGGAAAGTTTTACCTCCACGCCGGAGCGGGTCACCATGACCATCTGGTGCAGTACATAGTCGGGCCAGCCTTCGGGGATGCCGACGTCCAGCGCCTGCAGGCCGGCGCGTACGCGGGTCACCGTCGAGTGGTGGTCGGCGCCCTGTTCGTTGATCACCGTCTTGAAGCCGCGCTGCCATTTGTTCAGGTGGTAGGCGACGTCGGGCAAAAAGTAGGTATAGCCGCCTTCACGCTTGCGCATCACGCGATCCTTGTCGTCGCCGAAGTCGGTGGTGCGCAACCACATGGCGCCGTCTTCCTCAAAGGTATGGCCGGCCGCGATAAGCCTTTCTACCGTGGCGTCCACCTTGCCGTCGGCGTACAGCGATGATTCGAGGAAGTAGACGTCGAACTCGACGCCGAAGGCTTTCAGGTCCAGGTCCTGCTCGCGGCGCAGCCAGGCCACCGCAAACGCCTTAATGGCGTCCAGGTCATCGGGGTTGGCGCTGGCCGTGACTTCACGGTCGTCGGCAGACACGGTCTCGCCCGCCATGAAGTCCTTGGCTACATCCACGATGTAGTCGCCGCGATAGCCGTCTTCCGGCCAGCTGTCATCCTCGGGGCCGAGCCCCTTGGCGCGCGCCTGTACCGAGCGCGCCAGATTGTCGATTTGCGCCCCGGCGTCGTTGTAGTAGAACTCGCGGGTCACGTCGTAACCGCTGGCGGCAAGCAGGCGGCACAGGCAGTCGCCAATCGCCGCGCCCCGGCCATGGCCGACGTGCAGGGGGCCGGTGGGGTTGGCGGAAACGAATTCCACCTGCACCTTTTCACCCTTGCCGATCAGGCTGCGCCCGAAGGCGTCGCCGCTGTCGAGCACCTGGGCGACGATCTGCGCGGCGGCGTCGGAGGCGGCGAAAAAGTTGATGAAGCCCGGGCCGGCAATCTCGGTTTTGTGGATCGCATCGCTGTCAGGCAGGGCTGCCACCAGGGCGTCGGCCAGTTCGCGGGGCTTCATGCCGGCGGGTTTGGCCAGCATCAGCGCCAGGTTGGTGGCGTAATCCCCGTGGGCCTTGTCTTTAGTGGGGTCCACCTTGATGGTGGGCTGAAGATCAGCGGGCAGCACGCCTTGGTGCTTGAGCGCGGAAACCGCGCCGTCGAGCAGTGAAGTAATCGTGTCTTTCATCTAGGTATCCGGTGTTGGCGGCGTGTGCGCATCTGTGCGAGGTGTACCAGTAAGGCGACTATTATCGGCAATTGCGCCGCAGTTTCAAAGGCGCGTTGCCAAACAAGCAGATCTGTACACGTATTGGCGCCAGGGCAGGTTTCCGCGAGGGCGCTGTGAACCCCTTCCTGGGCGCTACTTTCGCCATCCCTGGGCGAAAGACCCTCGCTTCAACCTGCCCTGGCAACAGCGTGATGTAAATCGCTGTCTTAACGTTTATTTATAAGCGCTAAGACAGGCTTTGCGGGTCGATATCGATCGACCAGCGAACCCGGCGTGCGTCGCGGTTGGCCTCGAGCCATTGCACCAGCCAGCTGGCGGCGGCATGTAGCTGGCTGCGCTTGTCGGCGGCGAGCATGACCTGCAGGTGGTAGCGGTTCTGGCGGCGTTCCATGGGCGCGGGCACCGGGCCCAGGCAGCGTGCCGGCGTGGCCGATTGGGTCAGCCACTCGCGCAGCGCCTGAGCCGCCTGCTGCGCCAGCGCAAGGGCGGCGTCTTCCTTGGGGCTTTCAATGCGCAGCAGCGCCATGAAGCAAAACGGCGGTAGCTGGGCCAGGCGTCGCTCTTCCAGCAGGTTGCGCGCCAGGGCACCGTAGCCGTGTTCGGCCAGCTGGCCAAGATGCGGGTCGTCGGGGTGCAGGGTCTGCACCAGAACGCGGCCGGGATGAGCGGCGCGCCCGGCGCGCCCCGCGACCTGCTCAAGGAGCTGCGCGCTGTGCTCCAGCGCGCGGAAGTCGGCGGCGTAGAGACCGCCGTCGGCATTGACCACCACGACCAGGGTGACGTGGGGCAGGTGGTGGCCTTTGGCCAGCATCTGGGTGCCCACCAGCAGGCAGGGCTCGCCGCGCTGAATGTCCTTGAGCATGTGCTCGAAGCTGTCTTTGCGGCGCGTGCTGTCGCGGTCGATGCGCTGCACCGTGGTCTTGGGGAACAGGCCCTGCAGGGTTTCCTCGGTGCGTTCGGTGCCGCTGCCCAGCGCGCGCAGGTCGCCGCTGCCGCAGTCCGGGCAGGCATCCGGCAGGCCGCAGCGGCTGTCACAGTGATGGCAGGCAAGCAGCGGCGGCTGCCGATGCAGGGTCATGCGGGCGTCGCACTGACCGCATTCGGCGATCCAGCCGCAGGCGTGACAGGCAAGGGTGGGCGCAAACCCCCGCCGGTTGATGAAAATCAGTACCTGTTTGCCGCCGGCCAGGGTGTTCTTGATGGCGGTGAGCGACGCCGGTAGCAGGCCGCCCTGGCGTCGCTGGTGGCGCATATCCACCAGCTCGAGCTTGGCGGGCGGATGGCGGCTGGGCCGCTGGGTCAGGCGTAAGTGCCGATACGTCCCCGTCAGTGCCTGCTGCAGGCTTTCCAGGGACGGCGTGGCGCTGCCCAGCAGCAGCGGAATCTTGTGGCGATGGGCGCGGGCCACCGCCAGGTCGCGGGCGTGGTAGCGCAGGCCGTCCTGCTGCTTGTAGGAGCCATCGTGTTCTTCGTCGACGATAATCGCCCCTGGGTTGGCCAGCGGCGTGAAGATCGCCGAGCGGGTGCCGATGATGATCAGCGCCCGGCCGCTGGCGGCAGCCTCCCAGACGTCCAGACGCTCGGGGTCGGTGAGGCCTGAGTGCAGCGCCACGACGGGCACCCGGAAGCGGTTCTTGAAGCGGGCGAGCGTCTGCGGGGTCAGGCCGATTTCCGGCACCAGGACGAGGGACTGCTTGCCCTTGGCGGCGACGGCTTCGATCAGCTGCAGGTAGACTTCGGTCTTGCCGCTGCCGGTGACGCCTTCGAGCAGGCAGGGGTGATAGTCGTCGAGCTTTTCGTGGAGCGCGGCCAGCGCCGTTGCCTGCTCGCGGTTGAGCGGCAGCGCCGGGCTTGCCAGCAAGCTGCCGCTGGGCGGCGCGGGGGCGGTGAGCGTGATGTCCTTTGCGTGGGCGAGGCCCTTTTTTTCAAGGGCCATTAGCTGGTCGCGGCTGAACCCATGGGCGCTGACCGCGCGGCCCGGCAACCCATGGGGGTGCTGCAGCAGCAGCGCGTGGAGCCCGGCCTGCTTGGGTGCGCGGGCGAGGCGTTCATCGTCGGCGGCCCCCGCCGCCCGCCAGAGCGTTTGCGTCCGGCCCGCCATGGGGTGGCCCTGGCGCAGCCGCGCGGGCATCGCCATGTGCAGCGTATCGCCCAGGCTGTGCTGGTAATAGCGGGCGGCAAACTGGCACAGCCAGCGCCAGTCCGTGGGTAGCGGCGCATCGTCGAGGGTGTCGCTGACCTGGCGTAGCTGCGCTCGCGGCAGCTCGCTGTGGTCGGTGAGCTCGATAATCACCCCGACGACCTCGCGACGACCGAACGGCACGCGAACGCGCAGGCCCGGCTGCCAGCCGCCGGTCGGCGTCTGTCGATTGGGTAGATAATCAAACAGGCGTCGCAGGGGCGACGGCAGGGCAATCTTGAGCACCTGGGCGGAAACAGCGTCGGGCAATTGGCCTCCGGCATAAGTTTTGCTAGAATACGCGGCCGCTCTGAATCTAAACGACGGAGCGATTAACCGGTTAGTCGTTTTTTTAAACCGTATGCGGTGCCTGGCACGAGATCAGGTGGCGGCATACCGCTGATGAGGCTCAAGATGAAACAAGGTATCCATCCGAATTACAACACGGTCACCGCCAATTGTTCCTGCGGTGCCAGTTTCCAGGTAGGGTCCACGTCGGGTCAGGACTTCTCTCTGGACGTTTGCTCCAACTGCCACCCTTTCTACACGGGTAAGCAGAAGCAGGCGACCACCGGTGGCCGCGTAGAGCGCTTCAACAAGCGTTTTGGCGCTGCTATCAAGCGCGGCTAATCCCCACGGATTGGTCACATCGCCGGCCCTCGGTGCCGGTGAGAAACCCACGCCACGGCGTGGGTTTTTTTATATCCGACGGGTGTATCCATCCGATCCTGCAGAAAGACTTTTATTGAAAAATATTTCCACTAATATGCTGCCATGCATCAATAAGGCAATCGTTATGGCTGGAATGATCAGGTATAAGTTTCACTAAATATATTCGAAATGTTACGAAGTCGAGGTAAAAGTCGTTAAAACGACCGTTTCCATGCGGGGTTTACCGCTTGCTTGAGCAGCCTTGCGTTTTTCTATATTCTGAGCGTACTTACCTTCCTTCCATGCAACTGGATCCGACACCATGACCGATGCAAACAAGCAGGCCGCCTTGGACTATCACGCGAAGCCGATTCCCGGAAAGCTGTCGGTGGAGTTGACCAAACCCACCGCGACCGCCCGGGATCTGGCGCTGGCGTATAGCCCGGGGGTAGCGGAGCCGGTCAGGGAAATTGCCCGTGAAGCCGAAAATGCCTATCGCTATACCGGTAAAGGCAACCTGGTCGCGGTGATTTCCGACGGCAGTGCGATCCTGGGGCTGGGAAATCTGGGCCCGCTGGCCAGCAAGCCCGTGATGGAAGGCAAGGGCGTACTGTTCAAGTGCTTTGCCGGCATCAACTCGGTGGATATCGAAGTCGATGCGGAAAACCCGCAGGCGTTTATCGACACCGTGGCGCGCATTGCCGATACCTGGGGCGGGATCAATCTTGAGGACATCAAGGCGCCCGAGTGCTTTGAAATTGAAAAGGCGCTGATCGAGCGCTGCCGCATCCCGGTCTTCCACGACGACCAGCACGGCACGGCGATCGTCACCGCGGCGGGCATGCTCAACGCGCTGGATATTGCGGGCAAGGCGATCGGCGACGTCAAGATCGTGTGCATGGGGGCGGGGGCGGCCGCCATTGCCTGTATGCGCCTGCTGGTGTCCTGCGGGGCGAGCAAAGATAATTTGATCATGCTCGATCGTCGCGGGGTTATCCACAATGAGCGTGAGGGCATCAACGAGTATAAAGCCGAGTTTGCCCGGGATACGGCCATGCGCACCCTGGATGACGCCATCGACGGGGCCGATGTGTTCATCGGCCTGTCGGGTCCCGGGTTGCTGTCGGCGGAGCAGGTCAAGAAGATGGCGGCGGATCCGGTAATCTTTGCCTGTACCAACCCGGATCCCGAGATTCACCCGACGGTGGCTCGGGAGGCGCGCCCCGACGTGATCATGGCCACCGGACGTTCGGATTTTCCCAATCAGGTCAATAATGTCCTGGGCTTCCCGTTCATCTTCCGCGGCGCGCTGGACGTGCGGGCGACGCGCATCAACGAAACCATGAAGCTGGCCGCAGTGCATGCTCTCAAAGACCTGGCCCGCGAGCCGGTCCCCCAAGAAGTGCTGGATGCCTACGAACGCACCGACATGCAGTTCGGCCGCGACTACATCATTCCCACGCCTGTGGATGTGCGCCTGCTGGCGCGGGTTTCCTCGGCGGTGGCTCAGGCGGCGGTGGATTCGGGCGTGGCGCGCAAGCCCTATCCGGCCCACTATCCGCTGGGCACCATCAATGACGTTTACGGCGAATAGCCCGCTCCGTCAGCGACGCCAGACCCGAACGCCCGCTTGTCAGCGGGCGTTTATCATCTACTCGCCGGTTGGGTGGCGGATCAGGCCCTCCTGGGCGGTAGACGCCACCAGGCGGCCGTCGCGCCGGTAGATATGGCCCCGGGCAAGGCCGCGCGCGCCGCCTGCCCAGGGCGAGTCGATGACGTACAGCAGCCAATCGTCCAGGCGCGTATCTTCATGCAGCCATAGCGCATGGTCGAGGCTGGCGATCCGTAACGTTGGATCGGTATAGCGGATGCCGTGGGGCACCAGGCCGGTGGTGAGCAGATTGAAGTCGGAGGCATAGGAAAGCAGGTGACGATGGAGAGCTGCGTCGTCGGGTAGCTTGCCGGCCAGGCGAAACCACAGGCACTGCCCGGTGGGCAGCGCCTGATCCGGATTCTCCTTGAGGTGCAGGAATTCGATCGGGTGGCCGGGAAAGCGGGCGTGTTTGACGTCACCGCTTTCCATCAGCGCCTCGGGGGAGGGCACTGCGGGCATGTCGCGCTGGTGGGCTATGCTCGTTTCGCTGCTTTGAAAGGAGGCGCTGCAGAAAAAGATCGGCCGGCCCTTTTGAATCGCCGTGACGCGGCGGGTGGTGAAGCTGCCGCCGTCGCGGACGGTATCCACCTGGTAGACCACCGGGCGGTGCGGGTCCCCGGGGCGCAGAAAGTAGCCGTGCTGCGAGTGCGGGCGGCGCTCGTCGGGCACGGTACGGCTGGCGGCGGCCAGCGCCTGGCCCAATACCTGGCCACCGTAGAGTTGGGGAAAGCCGAGGTCCTGGCTTTGTCCGCGAAACAGGGTGTCTTCCAGGGGTTCCAGCTCAAGCAAGTTGACCAGCGTATTCAGCGCGTCTGCCATTCTCGGTATCCTATGGTCTCTTAGCAAGCGGCGCACGAGGCACCGTTCATACGATCGTTTTGTTACCTTAACGGAGTTTGCCGTGATACGCAGCGATGAATTTTATATGCACCGGGCGCTGGATCAGGCGCACCTGGCAGCGGCCATGGACGAAGTGCCGGTAGGCGCCGTCGTGGTCGACGCCGAGGGCCGGATTATCGGCGAGGCAGGCAATGCCCCGGTGTCCAGCTGCGATCCCAGTGGCCACGCGGAAATCCGTGCGCTGCGCGCGGCGGCGCTCCAACAGGGCAACTACCGGCTGGCGGACTGCACGCTGTTCGTCACGCTGGAGCCTTGCATGATGTGCGCCGGAGCGATGGTTCACGCTCGGCTGCGCCGCCTGGTATACGCGGCCGCAGAGCCGCGCACCGGTATGGTGGAATCGAAGGCCAACCTGCTGGCTCAGCCGTGGTTCAATCACGCCATCGAGGTCGAGGGCGGCGTGCTGGCGGCCGCTTCGCGCAAATGCTTGAAGGCGTTTTTTGCCGCCCGGCGAGACGCGGCGGACGGCTAGTCAGTCGTCCAGTTGGCCGGTGACGACCCGGTTGCGGCCGGCGTCCTTGGCGCGATACAACGCGTCGTCGACAGTCTGCATCAGGCGGGTCATGTCGAGTGGCCGGGCGTCACTCACGCTGACCACGCCGGCGCTCAGGGTGATGGGCTCGCCGTCGGCGTGGGCCAGGTGCGCGCCAATCAACTTAAGGCGCAGTGACTCCGCCACCGACCGCGCGGCGTCGATATCCAGACCGGGCAGCCAGGCGACGAACTCTTCGCCGCCGTAGCGGGCAAACAGGCCGCCGTGATGCGCCATCAGGGCCTCGCCCAATTCGGCCACCCGCGCCAGGTAGTCGTCGCCCACCAGATGGCCCAGCTGATCGTTGACGCGCTTGAAATGATCGATATCGAACAGCGCCAGGCTGAGCGGTCGCTTGCTTTCGTAGGCGCTGACGTGGTCGAGAAAGTGGCGGCGATTGGCGATGCCGGTCAACTCGTCATGGCGCGCCAGCCACTCGACTTCGCGTTGTAGCTGGCTGCGGGTGTGCATTTCCTGCTGTAGCGAGGCGTTGCTTTGCTGCATGGCACGGTGCTGGTCGCCCAGCCGCATGAAGGTATAGATCACCAGGTAGACCAGGTGCGCGAAGGTCAGGCCCAATACCAGGCTGAGCGTGGGCAGTCTCGGCAGCTGGCTGAGCAGGTGATCGCGCCGTGGCCGGTCGGTAAGCGTCAGCGTGCGATTGCCCAGCGTCACGAGGTGTTGATAGGTCCATGGGCCGGGATGGCTCGCCTCGCCGTGCTCGGCGAGAATCCGCTCGCCGTCGTGCCATTGAATCAAGCCATCGGGGCTGGGCAGCCGCTGGAAAAGGGTGTCGGCCAGCCTTGGCAGGCTCATCGCCATGGCCGTTGCGCCGAGCACTTCCTGGGTGTTGCTGCGCACCGGCAGGTAGTGAATCATGCCCGCGCCGCCCTGCAGCAGCTCGATGACCTCGGTGCTGCCCTCCCGCTCGCCGCGCAAGGCCGGTTCCAGTGCGGGCCGACCCTCGGGCTGAACATCGAACAGACGAACCCCCAGGGTGCTAAGGTTCAGCGGTGTAGGAGGGTACACCTGGCGCATGCTGCTGTCCGGCGCGATGAAGGCAATGTTGATCAGGTAGTCAAAGTCGCGTTTATAGCCTTTGGCCTGCTGTGCCCATTGGCGGTAGGTGGGCGGCGTCGACTGCAGTGCCCAGATGCGGGCAAAGCGGCGCATGGCATCCAGGTGGTCGCTGATCTCGCGGTTCAGCTGGGTCGTGACGGTTTGAACACGGGCTTCGGCGCGCTGATGGAGCGTGCGCTCGGTCTGGAAGTGCAGCTGTTGCCAGAGCAGCAGCGAGAGGCCGACCAGGCCAAGGGCGGTCCACAACGACAGGGCCAGGTAGCGCTTGTTGCGCCAGTTGGGACCGGCAAGCAGCAGCTGGGCCAGCAGGAGCGTCGCGTGAAGCAGCAGGGTTTGCCCGTCCGCGGCATAGTGAAGCAGCGGGGGCAGGCCCTGGCGCAGGGTGGGTTCGGCGACCTGCAGAATGATGAGCAGGCTGGCGGCAATGATCAATAGCGGCGCGCCTAGCCGCGCTCGGCAGCGCAGCAGTAGTGTGAGCGCGGTCAACTGCAGGGAAACCGTCGCGAGCAGCGGCGCTCTGAGCGTCTCGAGCGTCGCGCTCGGCCAGACACGTTCGGCCACCAACTGCCAGGTGGCGGTGGAGAGCCAGGTTTCGGGTAGCAGGTAGCTGAGCATGCCGGGGGCGAGCAGTCCTAAAGTACTCACGGCCAGCAGGCAGGCGGATATCCGCCATCCTCGCATGGCCGCCAACTGGGCGAGCCCCAGGCACCACAAAGCCAGCGTGGTGATATCCGGCGATACCACCAGCAGCGCCGTTGCCCCCAGCGTGGAGGCCGCGGTGAGGCTTGGCGCGATGCGAGGGAAAAGCGTCTGGGGCATGAGGTCTCGACTTAATCCAGCGGCGGCACAAGTTCAAACATTAGCAGCGAATCCGCGTTGATAGGCGTTTGTTCCAGTTGAAAAAACTGCTGGCGGCTGCGCTCAACGTATTCGATCATTTCGTAATAGCGGCGAATATTGCGGACATAGATGACGGGTTCGCCGCCGCGGGCATAGCCATGGCGCGTCTTGCTGTGCCATTCGCGCTGCTGCAGCAGCGGCAGGGCTTCGCGCACATCTGCCCAGCGATTGGGACTGGCACCGCGCATGTCGGCGATGTCGCGGGCATCGTAAAGGTGACCCAGGCCCACGTTGTAGGCGGCAAGCGCCATGTAGAGACGGTCGTCGCCGGTAATCTCCTCGGGCAGGCGATCCATGAGGCTGCGCAGGTATCGTGCCCCGCCGTCAATACTTTGTTCAGGGTCGCGGCGGTTGTCGACGTTCATTTCCTTGGCGGTGGGACGAGTCAGCATCATCAGTCCGCGTACGCCGGTGGGAGAAACCGCATCGGGATCCCAGTGCGACTCCTGGTAGCCAACGGCCGCCAGAAGCTTCCAGTCGAAGCCCGTGGTTTCGGCGGCCTGCTTGAAGTCGTCAGTGAAGCGGGGGAGGCGCGCGTCGAGATGGGTCAGAAAGGTGCGAGTGCCGACATATTCCAGGTAGTCGTCGTGACCGAAGTAGCGCGCGACCAGTTGATCCAGGGTGCCGCTCTGCTGAAGGTTTTCGAGAAAGCGGTTGGCCGCCTGAAGCAGGCCGAGCCCTCGCCCGCTGGGTAACGCCCAGGCCATCGACACGGGGTCGCCCAGCGTAAAGCCGCGCTCTACGTCGGGAAAGAACAGTCGGTTGATACGAAACTGGTGGTCGAAAATCACCGCGGCGTCGAGGCGGCCATTCTCCACCTGGGCCAGCAGCTCGGCGACCTCCAGCTCGCGGGACTCACGCCAGCTCAGTTCGGGGTGCTCGCGCTGCAGGGCGCGCAGGGCCTTGCTGGTGCCGGCGCCGTTCAAGGTGCCCAGCGACAGTCCGACCAGGTCGCTCGGCGCCTCGATGCCGTAGAGGCCGCGACGGTACACCACCAGCGGCTGCATATTGATGATGGGGCGGGTGTAGAGAATGCCGGGCGTATCGGGCAGAAGGGGTAGCGCGGCAGCGCCCAGGTCGCCTTTGTCGCGCACGGCGGGGAGCACGCTTCCCGCGTGGTGGCGGGCGTCGAGATTGAGGCTGACCCCCAGGCTGTCGGCGAATTGGCGCATCAGCTCGTACTCAAACCCGGTGGGGCCGTGCCGACCCTCATAATAGGTGGTGGGCGTATTGCGCGTGTGCACGGTAATGAAATCGCGCTCGCGTATCTGCCCCAGATGTTCGCCTTCCGGTATGAATGAAAAGGTCGGTATCATGACCAGCAGCGCAATGGCCGTGAGCGCAAAGTACTGGCTTGAACGAGCAATGAAATGTCGGCAAATCGGCGTCAGCATGGCGTCTTGTCGGCACGGGAGAAGTTGCCACGATACCCAGCCGTGGGCAGGCTGTCACCTTGTTGATTTCGTGTGGCCGACGCTTTCCAGTATCATGTCGCTCAATCAGTGTCGTGAAAAAGACGGCCGCACTGCGGCCTGGTGATTTCCCTGCTCGAATTCTTCCTGCTCTAGAGGCTTCTGGATATGCTCGAACTGCGAGGCGCGCCCGCCCTTTCTGCCTTCCGTCATGCTCGATTGTTAGCGGTGTTGCGTGAACGTGTCCCCGAGGTCGAGGCGTTATCCGCCGACTACGTCCACTTCATTGACCACCATCAGGATGCGCTGGACGCGGCCGACCGCGAGCGGCTGGCACAGCTGTTGGATTACGGTCACGAGGAAGCGGTTGAGCCACCCAAGGGCGCGCAGCGTTTTTTGGTGGTGCCGCGCATCGGTACCCAGTCGCCCTGGTCGTCCAAGGCCACTGACATTGCCCGCAACTGCGGCGTGACCAGCGTGTCGCGCATTGAGCGCGGCATTGATTACCGTATCGCCTTCAGCGCCGTGCCCGACGAGTACGCGATGGCGGCGGTGGTCGCCTGCCTGCATGACCGGATGACCGAAACCGTGCTGGCGGATGCCTCGGACGCCGCCAAGCTGTTTGCCCACCATGAGCCGGCGCCGCTGGGCAGCGTGGATATCATGAGCGGCGGGCGCGAGGCGCTGGCCACGGCCAATCGCGAGCTGGGGCTGGCGCTTGCGGACGACGAAATCGACTACCTTGTCGAGGCCTTCAACGAGCTGAGCCGGAACCCCAGCGACGTGGAACTGATGATGTTCGCCCAGGCGAACTCCGAGCACTGCCGCCATAAGATCTTCAATGCCGACTGGCTGATCGACGGCGAGCCGCAAAGCCACTCGCTGTTCAAGATGATCAAGAACACCTTTGCTACCTCGCCGGACAACGTGCTGTCGGCCTACAGCGACAATTCTGCGGTGATCAAGGGCAGCCAGGCCGGGCGCTTTTTTGCCACGCCGCTGATCGGCGCGGACAACGAGCGGGCGCTGTACGGCACCCATCAGGAGCCTATCCACATCCTGATGAAGGTGGAAACCCATAACCATCCGACGGCGATTGCGCCCTTTCCCGGGGCGGCGACCGGATCCGGGGGCGAGATTCGCGATGAAGGCGCCACCGGCATCGGCGGCAAACCCAAGGCGGGACTCTCCGGGTTTACCGTGTCCAATCTGCGCATCCCCGAGTTCGTGCAGCCCTGGGAAGCCTTCGATTACGGCAAACCCGAGCGCATGCAGTCGGCGCTTGCCATCATGCTCGACGGGCCGATCGGCAGCGCCGCCTTCAATAACGAGTTTGGCCGTCCCAATCTGACCGGTTACTTCCGGACCTACGAGCAGGATGTGCTCAGCGATGACGGCATCGAACGGTGCGGTTACCACAAGCCGATCATGATCGCCGGGGGCTACGGCAACATTCGCGCGCAACACGTGCAGAAGGGCGATATTCCGGCCGGTGGCAAGCTGATTGTCATGGGCGGCCCGGCGATGCTGATTGGCCTGGGCGGCGGGGCGGCGTCGAGCATGGCCTCCGGCGTCTCGAGCGCCGACCTGGACTTTGCCTCGGTGCAGCGGGAAAACCCGGAAATCGAGCGCCGTGCCCAGGAAGTGATCGACCGCTGCTGGGCGCTGGGCGACCACAACCCCATCCGCTTTATCCACGACGTGGGCGCGGGCGGGCTTTCCAACGCCTTGCCGGAGCTGGTCAAGGACGGCGGACGCGGCGGGTTATTTGACCTGCGCGCGGTGCCCAACGCCGAGCCGGGCATGAGCCCGCTGGAAATATGGTGCAACGAAGCCCAGGAACGTTACGTGCTGGCGGTGGCAGAGGAGGATCTTGCCACCTTTGAAGCGCTGTGTGCCCGGGAGCGTTGCCCCTACGCGATCGTCGGCGAGGCCCTCGAACAGCATCATCTGGAAGTGCGCGACGGCCATTTCGACACCAAGCCGGTTGATCTGCCGATGAGCGTGCTGTTCGGCAAGCCACCCAAGATGCAGCGCGAGTTTCATCGCCAGTCGCCGGAACTGTCGGGCGTGATGCTGGATAATCTGGACCTGCGCGAAGCGCTTGATCGCATTCTGCGGCTGCCCACGGTGGCGTCGAAAAGCTTCCTGATTACCATTGGCGACCGTTCGATCACCGGCCAGGTGGCCCGCGATCAGATGGTAGGGCCGTGGCAGGTGCCGGTCGCTGACGTGGCGGTTACCACCGCCAGCTTCGATACCCACGCGGGCGAGGCCATGGCCATGGGCGAGCGTCCCCCGGTGGCGTTGATCGACCCGGCGGCCAGCGCACGCCTCGCCGTGGCCGAAGCCATTACCAACCTGGCGGCGGCACCGATCGCCAAGCTCGGCGACATCAAGCTGTCGGCCAACTGGATGAGTGCCGCAGACCATCCGGGTGAAAACCAGGCGCTGTTCGACGCCGTCCACGCCGTGGGCATGGAGCTCTGCCCGGCGCTGGGCATCGCCATTCCGGTAGGCAAGGACTCGATGTCCATGCGCACCGCCTGGCAAGCCGAAAACGCCCAGGGCGAGACGGAAGACAAGCGCATTACCTCGCCGCTGTCGCTGGTGGTGACAGGGTTCGCGCCGGTGACCGACGCCCTGGCCACCCTGACGCCCCAGATCAACCTGGAGCAGGATGAGTCCGACCTGATCCTGATCGACCTGGGCAACGGTCAGAACCGGATAGGCGGCTCGGCCCTGGCGCAGGTATACGGTCAGGTCGGCAATGAGTGCCCGGATGTGGACGATGCCGAAGACATCAAGGCGTTCTTCGAGGTTATTCAAGGCCTCAACCGCGATGGCAAGCTGCTGGCCTACCATGACCGCAGCGACGGTGGTTTGCTGGTGACGCTGCTGGAGATGGCCTTTGCCGCCCATTCCGGGCTTGAAATCAAACTCGACTGGCTGGTCGACGAGCCGGTGGAAGCGTTTGGCGCGCTGTTTTCCGAAGAGCTGGGCGCGGTGATCCAGGTCAATCGCCAGGACACCGAAGAGGTGCTGACCCAGTTCGCCGTGGCCGGGATCGAAACCTGCGGGGTCATCGCCCGCCCACGCTACGACGATCAGGTGCGCGTCACGCTGTTTGAAGAGCCGCTGCTTGAAACCACCCGCCAACTGACGCAGCGGACCTGGTCCGAAACCAGCTACCGCATGCAGGCGCTGCGCGATAATCCCGAGTGCGCGAAAAACGAATTCGATAACCTGCTCGACGTGCGCGACCCGGGGCTGTCCGCGTCGCCGAGCTTTGATGTCAACGAGGACATCACTGCGCCGTTCATCAACACCACGAAACCGGCCGTGGCCGTGCTTCGCGAGCAAGGCGTCAACGGCCAGGTGGAAATGGCCTGGGCGTTCGACAAGGCCGGCTTTGACGCCGTCGACGTGCACATGAGTGACGTCCTCGAAGGGCGGGTCTCCCTCGACGACTTCAAGGGCCTGGTGGCCTGCGGCGGTTTCTCCTACGGCGACGTACTGGGCGCCGGCGGTGGCTGGGCAAAATCGGTGCTGTTCAACGCACGTGCCCGCGAACAGTTTGCCGACTTCTTCCAGCGTGACGATAGCTTCTCGCTGGGGGTATGCAACGGCTGTCAGATGCTGTCGCAGCTCAAGTCGCTGATCCCCGGTGCCGACGACTGGCCGGCCTTCGTGCGCAACGAGTCCGAACAGTTCGAGGCTCGTCTTTCCATGGTGCGGGTGGAAAAGAGCCCCTCCATTCTGCTGGCGGGCATGGAAGGGTCGCAGCTGCCGATCGCGGTGGCCCATGGTGAAGGGCGAGCGGCCTTCCGCGACAGCGCCCACCTGCGGCGCATGCAGTCGAGCAGCCAGGTGGCGATGCGCTACATCGACAATTACGCCCAGGTCACCACGCGTTACCCGGCCAATCCCAACGGCTCGCCTTCCGGTATCACCGGCCTGACCACGACCGACGGGCGCGTCACGATCATGATGCCGCACCCCGAGCGCGTGGCCCGGGCGGTGACCAACTCCTGGCGGCCCAGCGAGTGGACCGAGAACGGCGCCTGGCTGCGCCTATTCCGCAACGCGCGTACCTGGCTGAAGTAGCGTCCAGGAAGCACCTGCTACGGCGTTTGCCGCCGTAGCAGGTTACGGCTGCCGTGGGGTCTGCACAGCGCCATCGTCAGCCGTTGGTGATAGCCCTAACCGGGTTTCCAGCGCGTCAAGTTCATGTCGATAGCGCGCCACTAAGGTTTCGTAGCGACCAAAATCATGCCCGCACTCGGCGCAGAAAACATGATGTTTACCACCACGCGTGGGGGGTAAGTGCTTCAGCCGGCTTTGGCAGTCGGGGCATTCGGGTCTGAAGTGCGAGGCATCCATAAAGGGTCTCCTGTGCAATAAAGCGCGATATGCTCAATCTCAATGGGTCAACAGGTTGTTTCCCCGTCAACATCAGATCAGACGAATGTCTGAATAGTTCAATAGCAGGCTAATTGATTTGCCAGCGTCTCATTCTTTGACCGTTCCCCAGTTACGTCCTTACCAAGCGAACGCCGTCAGCCGGGTGGTCGAGCACTTTCGTGCCTCCCACGACCCAGCGGTGGTGGTGCTGCCGACGGGCAGCGGCAAGTCGCTGGTGATCGCCGAGCTAGCCCGGCTGGCACGCGGTCGGGTGCTGGTGCTGGCGCACGTCCGTGAGCTGGTCGAGCAGAATCACGCCAAGTACCAGGCGTATGGCCTCAAGGCCGATATTTTCAGCGCCGGGCTCAAGCGCAAGGACGCCCAGCGCCAGGTGGTGTTCGGCTCTGTACAATCGGTGGTGCGCAACCTGGATCAGTTTGCCGATGACCGCTTTACGCTGCTGGTGATCGACGAGTGCCACCGGGTCTCGCTGGACGAAGGGGCCAGCTACCGTCAAGTGATCGACCACCTGCAGCAGCAAAATCCCCAGCTCAAGGTGCTCGGCCTGACGGCAACGCCTTATCGGCTGGGGCAGGGGTTTATCTATCACCGCCATTATCACGGCATGGTGAAAGGCAGCGATGCCTGCTTTTTTCGCGACTGCGTGTTCGAGCAGCCGCTGCGGCTGATGGTCAAGCAGGGCTACTTGGCCGAGCCCAAGCGCCGGGATATGGCCGTCGAGGGCTACGATTTTTCGCGGTTGGCGCCGGCGGCCAGCGGCGCCTACAGCGAGGCCGACCTCAACCAGGTGGTGGCGGGCAATCGCGCCACGCCGGGTATCATCGCCCAGGTGGTCGAATACGCCGAAGGGCGACAGGGCGTGATGATCTTTGCCGCTACCGTGGCCCACGCCGAAGAAATCATGGGGTATCTACCCGCCGACCAGGCGGCGCTGATTACCGGCGGTACGGTATCCCAGGAGCGCACGGCGATCATCGCGGCCTTCAAGGCCCAGACGCTCAAGTACCTGGTCAACGTGGCGGTACTCACCACCGGCTTCGATGCGCCGCACGTGGACTTGATCGCTATCTTGCGGCCCACCGAGTCGGTCAGCCTGTACCAGCAGATGGTGGGGCGGGGGCTGCGTCTGGCGCCGGGCAAGCAGGATTGCCTGGTGCTCGACTACGCGGGCAACCCCTGGGACCTGTACGCGCCGGAAGTCGGCGAGCCCAAGCCGGATAGCGACAGCGAGCCCGTCCAGGTGCCGTGCCCGGCCTGCGGCCATGCCAATCTGTTCTGGGGCAAGCGCGACGGCGATCTGGTGATCGAGCACTTTGGCCGCCGCTGCCAGGGGTTGATCGAGGACGAAGCAGGCAAGCGTCGCCAGTGCGACTTCCGTTTTCGCTTCAAGGTCTGCGATGAATGCGGGGCCGAGAACGATATTGCCGCCCGCCGCTGCCACGGCTGTGAGACGTTGCTGGTGGACGCCGATAACAAGCTCAAGGATGCCTTGAAGCTCAAGGACGCCAAGGTGCTGAGGGTCAGCGGCATGGCGCTGGAGGCCACTACCAACGGGCGCGGCCTGCCGCGTCTCAAGATTACCTACCACGATGAGGACGGCGCGAGTCTGGCGGAGTGGTTTGCCCTGGAAACGCCGGCCCAGCGCCGCGCTTTCTACGCCGCCTTTTTGCGCGACCATCTGCGTGCACCAGGGGGCACCTGGCAGCCCACCACGCCCGAGGAGGTCGTCAGCGAGCAGCGTCGCCTGCGCCACCCCGATTTTGTGGTCGGGCGTAAAGTAGGGCGTCACTGGCAGCTTCGCGATAAGCTGTTTGATTATCAGGGGCGCTACCGCAAAGCGGCCGAAGCGGGGTAACGTAGTGCCTGGTCACGGTCTTCTGCGACTTTGTTACACTGCGCCCATCTAGGGATCAGCAGATAGCTAGCCGCTGCATCTGCATCATTAACCGAGGAAACCGACCCGCGTGAGCGAGACGCCAAGCGCCGACGCCACCCCCGCGACCACTGATGTCTCGGCCGCCGAGCCGATGGCCGAGGTGCTGGGGCGGCTATTCAACGAGCCAATTACCCAGCTACCGGAGGATCTGTATATTCCCCCGGCGGCGCTGCGCGTCTTTCTGGAAGCGTTCGAGGGGCCCCTTGACCTGCTGCTCTACCTGATCCGCCGCCAGAACCTGGATATTCTGACCATCAACGTGGCGACCATCACCCATCAGTACATCGAGTACGTGGAGCTGATGAAGGCGATGGAAATCGAGCTGGCCGGCGAATATCTGCTGATGGCGGCCATGCTGGCCGAGATCAAGTCGCGCACCCTGCTGCCTCGCCCCCCCAAGGCGGAAGGTGAGGAAGAAGAGGATCCGCGCGCCGAGCTGATCCGTCGCCTGCAGGAATACGAGCGCCTGAAAGAAGCGGCCGAGTCACTGGATACGCTGCCGCGACTCGGCCGTGACTGGTTCAGCGCGCAGGCGGGTCTGCCGCCGCTGGAATCGCGGGTCATTCATCCGCCAGTGGAGCTGGACGAACTGCTGGGCGCGCTGGCGGATGTGCTCAAGCGCGCCGAGCTGGCCCAGGCGCACCATATCAGTCGTGAAGTATTGTCCACCCGTGAGCGAATGCTCAGGATCATGGCGCAGCTCGGCGGCGAGGGAGGGGCGCCGCACTATGTTCCCTTCGCCGCGCTGTTTACCCTGGAGGAGGGGCGTGCGGGCGTGGTGGTCACCTTCATGGCGATTCTGGAACTGGCCAAGGAAGCCATGATCGATATCGTACAGAATGCACCGCTTTCACCGATCCACGTCCGGGCGAGGCCGGCGGCGATCAGCGACGCTGAGGGGCATGACGATGCGTTCGAGCGGGACAATGCCGAAGCGCTTGTACCGGAAGAAAGCGCCTTTGAACAGCACGCCGATGAGCAACATCGGGACGATGCGCCCGACAGCGTCGACAGGGATATGTCATGAGCAACGTCAGCACGGCACTGGATGAAATTGTGGAAGCGGCGCTGCTGGCGGCGGGGGAGCCGCTGCCCGTGGAGCGCCTGGAAACCCTGTTTGTGGAGGGGGAGTGCCCGTCGCGGGCGGAGCTGCGCGAGGTGCTGTCGCGGCTGGACGAGCGGCACCGCGACGGTGCCCTGGAACTGGTGGAAACCGCCTCGGGCTTCCAGTTGCGCATTCGGCTGCGGCTATCGCGGTGGGTCTCCCGGCTTTGGGACGAGCGGCCGCAGCGCTATTCCCGAGCGCTGCTCGAGACCCTGGCGCTGATTGCCTACCGTCAGCCGGTGACCCGCAGCGATATTGAAGACGTACGTGGGGTGAGCGTGAGCAGCTCGATCATGCGCACCCTGATGGAGCGCGGCTGGATACGCGTGGTCGGCCATCGCGATGTGCCGGGCCGGCCGGCCGTGTATGCCACCTCGCGCAGCTTTCTGGACGATTTCGGGCTCAAGACCCTGGATGCGCTGCCGCCCATGCACGAGCTGGTCAGCCGGGAAGCCGACGGCGACGAAGCAGGCAATGACTCCGCCCCGGCGCCTCCGCAGCTCGAGTCGCCGATGGCTGACGGCCAAGAAGCACTGGACGAAACGCCCGAAACCGTGCAGGATGCGCCACCCGAAACGGCCGATAGCGCCGATACGCACGCCGAGACGGCGTTAACCCAGCCGCTGAGCTTTGCCGATCTGGAGGCACGCCTGGCGGCACGTGCGCAGCGCAGCAATGATCAAGCCGCGCGCACGCCGACCCATGATGAGAGGTCAGACGACCATGAGTCAGAGTAACACCCCACCCACCAGCGAAAAGCTGCAGAAAGTACTTGCCCGCGCCGGTCTTGGCTCGCGGCGCGAAATGGAGACCGTCATCGCCGACGGCCGCGTCAAGGTCAACAGCCAGGTCGCCAAGCTGGGCGATCGCGTGGAAGTCCGCGACAAGGTGAGCGTTGACGACCGTCCGGTGAGCCTGCGCCCGGAAGACGAGACGCCGCGCCGGGTGATCATGTACAACAAGCCCGAAGGCGAGCTGTGTACCCGCAAGGATCCGGAAGGCCGGCGTACCGTATTCGACCGCCTGCCGCGCCTGAAGGGTGAGCGCTGGATCGCGATCGGCCGTCTGGATATCAATACCAGCGGCCTGTTGCTGTTCACCACTGATGGTGAGCTGGCCAATCGGCTGATGCACCCCTCGACCCAGGTCGAACGCGAATATGCCGTGCGCGTCATGGGTGAGGTCAAGCGTGAGCACATCACGGCCATGGTCGATGGCGTCATGCTCGAGGATGGTCCGGCCCGCTTTACCGACGTGCAGGAGTTCGGCGGTGAAGGCATCAATACCTGGTTCCACGTGGTCATTCTCGAAGGGCGCAACCGCGAAGTCCGCCGTCTCTGGGAATCCCAGGCGCTGACGGTAAGTCGTCTGAAGCGGGTGCGATACGGCAACATCTTCCTGGATAAGCGCGCCAAGGCGGGCGAATGGGTCGAGCTTTCCCAGGATGAAGTGGACGATCTGGCGGCGCTTGCCCAGCTCGAGACGCGCAAGGTGCCCGAACTGACGCCGGACGAGAAAAACCGCTGGAGTCGGGACAAGAACAAGCGCCGCCCCGTGCAGGCGATGCGCAAGCCCAAGCGGCGCTAGGCATTAATGATGGCCTGACGCCGGCCTGTGCCACCCGGTCGTTTAGGCGAAAGTTCAAAAAAGACTTGCGGATAGCGTAGCTCATACGTAGTATATGCATCCGTTCGGGCGGGTCGTTAGCTCAGTTGGTAGAGCAGTTGACTTTTAATCAATTGGTCGCAGGTTCGAATCCTGCACGACCCACCAGCCGAACCGCCATAACCTGTGCCGCTTATGCGTGCGCCGGGTCGTTAGCTCAGTTGGTAGAGCAGTTGACTTTTAATCAATTGGTCGCAGGTTCGAATCCTGCACGACCCACCAATAATCACGCCCCTGACAGTCTGCTGTCAGGGGCGTTTTGCGTTGGGCACTTTGCCATTGTCCGCCAATTAGGCTTGCCGTCGGCAACCTTTTCCCGCCAGAATAGTCCCAGCAGTGATAGAAAGCGGCAGCGGCCCACCGCGAGAGACGCAGCGGCCACTGCCATCGAGAGCGGCGCCTGCGGAGCGCATACGCCGCGACTGGTGTTTAACAGGGGGATTCCCTGTTCGTCACAGTGGTAGACACGATGACTATTATGACTTCCCAAGCCGAGCTTGATGCTCCGCTGCCCAGCCCGTACTGCCCGACCCGCATTCCCGCTGAAGATCAGGCGCGCGTGACTGAAATCAAGCGCCTGCTCAAGCAGCACAACGCCGTGCTGGTGGCGCATTACTATACCGATGACGCCATCCAGCAGCTGGCGGAGGAAACCGGCGGCTGTGTCGCCGATTCGTTGGAAATGGCCCGCTTTGGTGCCCGCCACGATGCCACCACGCTGGTGGTGGCCGGGGTTCGCTTCATGGGCGAGACGGCGAAGATCCTATCGCCCGACAAACGCGTACTGATGCCCACGCTCGAGGCGACCTGTTCGCTGGATATCGGCTGCCCTGCGGATGAGTTCAGCGCCTTTTGCGATGCGCACCCGGAGCGTACCGTCGTGGTCTACGCCAATACCTCGGCGGCCGTGAAAGCGCGCGCCGACTGGGTGGTCACCTCCTCGATCGCCGTCGAGGTGATCGAGCACCTGCAGGCCAAGGGCGAGAAGATTCTCTGGGCCCCCGACAAGCATCTGGGGGGCTATATCCAGAAAAAAACCGGCGCCGACATGCTGATGTGGGACGGTGCCTGTATCGTCCACGAGGAGTTCAAGGCAAAAGGCGTCGAGGATCTCAAACGCCTGTATCCGGACGCTGCGGTACTGGTTCACCCCGAGTCGCCGGCCCCGGTGGTTCAGCTGGCCGATGTGGCAGGCTCGACATCGCAGCTGATCAAGGCGGCCAAGGCGTTGCCCAACGAACAGCTGATTGTGGCCACCGATCGCGGCATTTTCTTCAAGATGCAGCAGGCGGTGCCTGACAAGACGCTGTTTGAAGCCCCGACGGCGGGCAATGGCGCGACCTGCCGCAGCTGTGCGCACTGCCCGTGGATGGCGATGAACGCACTGGACAACCTGGCCGGGGCGTTGCGCGACGGCAGCGGCGAAATTCATGTCGATAGCCAGCTACGGCTCAAGGCGCTCAAGCCACTCGAGCGGATGCTAAACTTCAACGCCTGAGCGCAGCGTCATCGCCGGCCGATTCTCGCCCGGCGATCCGGGCGGCGGTTGAAGCCGTCGCCGGTTGCGGTCGGGGCTAAAAATCTTCCAGCGCTTCACGATAGTCCATGAAGTCCTCGCGACGACGCTCGATACGCGCCAGCGCCTGACGATCATTTTCGCGCTCGGCGGCGTCTTCGGCGATCGCCAACTGGCGGATGCCGCTATCCATGCGGCCGGTCAGCTGCAGGTATTCCGCCCGGGCCAGGTGGCCCCAGCCGCTGCGTCCGCTGCGTCCGGCGGCTTCTGCCAGCAGGTTGAAACCCTGTGGGTTGTCGGGGTGTTGTGCGGTGACATCGCGCAGGACGTCGTAGGCCGCATCAGGGTCGCGCTGAAGCTGCGCTTCGCCAAGTACCAGCTGGGCCGGCAGGTAGTTGGGCATCAGCCGCAACAGCTGCTGGCTACGGCGGATCGCCTCGTCGTAGCGACGTGCCTGAAGCGCTACTTCCGCCGCCGACGCGGGCAGCATCGCCAGGTCGGGCTGTTCGTCTGCCAGTTGATCCAGTGTCTGCAGGGCGGTATCCACCTGCCCGTTCCTGGCGTCCACCAAGGCGCTGATGTAGCGCTGGGCGGTGTCGTCGGCGTCTTCCTGCGCCAGGCGCGAAACGGCCTCTTCGGGCGACTGCTGATGAATCTGCAGTAATGCCCGGCCGCGGACCATATCGTAAAGCGTATTGTTCGAGTAGCTATCGGCAACGCTCATCTGGGCGGCGCGTGACTGGGCGTCGCTGAGGCGCGATTCCGAGACCGGGTGGGTCAGCAGGAACTCGGGAGGCGTGCCGCCCTGCAGGCTGGCCTTGCGCTGCAGGGTGCGAAACATGCGCGCCATGGCGTTGGGGTCGTAACCGGCATCGGCCATGGCCTGGAGGCCCACGCGATCCGCCTCCTGTTCGTAGCGACGCGAGTAGGTAAGCTGATCCTGGATAAGCGCCGCTTGGGAGCCCATGGCGGCGGCAATGCCTGCATTGCCGCCGCCGCCCGCAGCGATCAGCATCCCGGCGAGCATCCCGGCCATGGCGGGCAGCTGTGTCTGCTCGGCGCGCTCGCTACTGCGCGCGTAATGCCGCTGGGAAAGGTGGCCGAGTTCGTGGGCGATGACCGATGCAAACGCCCCCTCGTCTTCCGCGAAGGCAAACAGGCCGGCGTTGATCCCCACCACGCCGCCGGGCACCGCAAAGGCATTGAGCGTGCGCTGGTCGACCATCACGGCGATGATATCCAGCTCGCCCAACTGGCTATGGGGCGCCAGCCGGTCAATCAGGCCGGCCAGGTAGTCGTGGGTGATCGGATCCTGCCATTGGGGCGCATGGGCGCGAAACTGGCGAAGCCAGGCGCGGCCCAGTCGGTATTCTTCGTCGTTCGCCGACGAATAACCGCCCCCAAGGCTGGGTAGCGTCTGTTCGTTGCCGAGACCCGGTAAAGGAATCAACAGGGTGGCACAGGCGAGCGCTAAGGCGCGCGTCCAGCCTGCAGGGGCGTTGCTAAGGCGCGGCATGGCATCCTCATCGGTGATGGAAAGCGCTACGTCACCGCTTGTGACATTGATTCATGGGATGAAGTGCCGTTAAATCAATGCGCAGTGAATACGGCACAGTCTATGCAACAATGGCCGACACGTGCAGCGTCTTTTTTCAAGGGGAGTAAAATGGTAGAGCAAACAACGCGCTTACAGCCCGATACTGTGCTCGATGCCTGCGGGCTTCACTGTCCTCTGCCGCTACTCAAGGCCAAGCAGGCACTGGCAGGCCTCGCGGCGGGCGAGTTGCTCGAGGTGCGCGCCACCGATGCCGGCTCCTGGCGCGATATCGAGGCGTTTGCCGAGCAAAGTGCCCATCACCTGGAAGCCCGCGAACAGCGCGGTGATATCTATCATTACTGGCTTCGCAAGGCCGAAGGTGAGCGTTCATGACCGTGCGTGCGATCCTGAAAAGCTGGGTGGATCGTTATTTTTCGGATGAAGAAGCCCTCATCCTGCTGGTCGTGCTGGTGGCCGGGTTCGCGGCGGTGATCTGGTTTGGCCGCATGCTCGCCCCGTTCTTTACCGCGCTGGTCATTGCGTTTCTGCTTCAGGGGGTGGTTGGGGCGCTCTCCCGGCGTGGCATCCCGCATCTGCTGTCGGTCATCGTGGTGTTCCTGGCCTTCGTTGGCGTGCTGCTGGCGCTGGCCTTCATCCTGATGCCGCTGATCTGGGATCAGCTGATTGGTCTGGTGCAGGAAACGCCGCGCATGTTCGCCAGCGGCCAGGACTGGCTGGATGAGCTGCAGTCGCGGTACCCCAATCTGATCACGCCGGATCAGATGCAGAACTGGATCGGCGTGGCCAGCCGCGAGATCAGCCAGCTCGGTCAGCGGGCGCTGACCCTGTCGCTGGCATCGCTTGGCAATATTCTCTCGCTGATTATCTACCTGGTGCTGGTGCCGATCCTGGTCTTTTTCATGCTCAAGGATCGTGAGGTACTGGTCGGCTTCACGCTGTCGTTGCTACCGCAGAAGCGCACCCTGATGTCGCGTATCTGGCGAGAGATGGACGACCAGATTGCCAACTACATTCGCGGCAAGTTCATCGAGATCATCATTGTCGGCACCGTGGCCTTCATCACCTTCTCGTTCTTCAAGCTGCCGTATACGGCGCTGTTGGCGGTGCTGGTGGGTTTTTCGGTGCTGGTGCCGTATATCGGTGCGGCGGTGGCGACCCTGCCCGTCGCCGCTGTGGCCGGCTTTCATTTCGGCCTGAGCGAGTCGTTTGTCTACGTGCTGGTGGCCTACGGCATCATCCAGGCGCTGGACGGCAACGTTCTCGCGCCGGTGCTGTTCTCGGAAACCAACAATATCCATCCGGTGTCCGTCATTGTAGCGGTGCTGTTTTTCGGCGGGATATGGGGATTCTGGGGGGTGTTCTTTGCCATCCCGCTGGCCACCTTGCTGAAAGCCCTGGTGCATGCCTGGCCACGGGGAATGCAGGGGCGCGACGAGCGTCGCCATGTGGCGGCAAGCGACGAGTCGCCGTAGCGCCGGGCAAGCTGCCACCCAGAGGAGGGTGGCAGACTTGGGTTAACCCGCGTTAAGCGCCTGTGCCGCCGCGAGCACTTCATCAACGTGGCCCGGCACCTTGACGCCGCGCCACGCCTCGGCCAGCTTGCCTTCGCTGTCGATCAGAAAGGTGCTGCGCTCGATGCCCAGATGTTCCTTGCCGTAGAGTTTCTTGAGCTTGATCACGTCGAACAGTCGGCACACGGTTTCGTCCTTGTCCGACACCAGCGTGAAGTTGAAATCCTGCTTGGCCTTGAAGTTCTCCTGGGCTCGCAGACCGTCGCGGGAAACCCCGACGATCACGGTGTTGGCGGCGTCGAAGTCCGCCTTGCGGTCGCGGAAATCGCCGCCTTCGGTGGTGCATCCCGGCGTGCTCGCCTTGGGATAGAAGTACACCACGACCTGCTGGCCGCGAAGATCGGATAGCTTGAGGGTGGTGTCCCCCGTGGCCGGTGCGGAAAAATCGGGGACTGGCTGGCCTACGTCAAGTGTCATATCTGGCTCCCATGGGAAGTGGCGTTCACGGACGATTACACGCAAGCTCGCCGCGCATGTCAAAGGCGAAAACCTGCCGACGCAAAAACTCACCGAGCTTTCCGCTGTACAGGGTCGAGCCGCCTGAGTACCATTTGGCCTTTGTGGATCCCTGTTGAGATGATGGCAGGCTGCGTTACGCACCCATTCGGCGCCTTATCTCGTGCGACACGGACGCTTGATTCAACCCCTGGCAGGTGAGGAAATACGGATGATCACAGGCAGCATCGTCGCCCTGGCGACGCCGATGAAGGTCAATGGCGACATCGACTGGGAGGCGCTCCGTCGTCTGGTGAATTTCCATCTCGACAATGGCACCGATGCGATTGTCGCGGCGGGCACGACCGGTGAGCCCACGACCATGTCGTTTGCCGAGCACTTCGACGTGATCCGCAGCGTGGTCGAGGAAGTGGACGGCCGTATTCCGGTGATTGCCGGCACGGGCGCCAACGCCACCTCAGAAGCCGTCGAGCTGGCACGTTACGCCGGTGAAGTCGGTGCAGACTATTGTCTATCCGTTTGCCCTTACTACAACAAGCCTACCCAGGAAGGCCTGTATCAGCACTTCAAGGCCGTAGCCGAGGGCAGCAAGCTGCCGGTGATTCTCTATAACGTGCCCGGCCGCACCTGTTCGGATCTCTACAACGAGACCGTCGTCAGGCTGGCTGAGGTCAAGAACATCATCGGCCTGAAGGATGCCACGGGTAACCTGGAACGCGCCGAAGACCTTATCGCTCGCCTCAAGGGCAGCGACTTCATGCTCTATTCGGGCGACGATGCCACCGCCTGTGATTTCATGCTGATGGGTGGGCACGGCGATATTTCCGTAACCGCGAACGTCGCGCCCAACGCCATGCATGAGCTGTGTGCCGCAGCCGTTGCGGGGGATTCCGACAAGGCGCACCAGATCAACACGCGATTGATGCCGCTGCATACCAATCTGGGCATCGAGTCCAACCCCATTCCGGTGAAGTGGGCGTTAAATCGCATGGGGTATGCGGACGCGGGGATTCGTCTGCCGCTGACCTGGCTGTCGGAAAAATACCACGCCACGGTCAGCGAAGCCCTCCAGCTGGCGGGCGTGGTGGAAGACTAGCCCGCACGAAACTCTTTGCTACCTGGCGTCACAATGTTCCGAGGCGTCAGGTAACCGACCCGTTGAATTAAGGTGGCTTGATGAGCTCTGTGCTTGAACAACGTGCGCTGAAATGGATCCCGCTGGCCCTGGTGACGGCCGTGGCGCTTGCCGGCTGTGCCCGGGATGAAGGCTTCTTTGATGACCGCAACCTGGACTACGTGGACGCCGAGCCTGCATCGCCACTGGTGCTGCCCGACACCCGCAACCCTCAACGCTATCGCGATATCTTGCCGGTGCCGGATGTCTCCGGCCAGCGCGCCCAGGACGGCATCGCCGACGTGCGTCCTCCGCAGCCGCTCACCATTGGGCGTATCGGTGATGAGGACTACGTGACGAACCGTGAAATCGGCGACCGCCGCTGGCTGGTGGTGGCGGCGGATCCGAGCCGCGTCTGGCCGCAGCTGGAAGGCTTCGTGCGCCAGCGGGGGCTGGACGTTCAGGAGCGCCGTGCCAGCGAAGGGGTTCTGGTCACCTCCCAGGCCGCTTTCCGTGTACAGCCGGCATTGCGCGAAGGCGCCACCGAAGTACGCTGCGAGCGCGATGGACAGAGCATGGCAAGCTGTCTGGATGCCCTGGAAGGCTACTTGAGCAACGCCGCGTCCTCTCAGACGGCGTCCGCGACGGCGTCATCCTGGAATGCGCAGCGCCAGGATAGCGATACGCCGATTGCCCTTCGCCAACGGGGCGATACCTGGGAGGTTGTGGCACCGTTCGAGGCCGATCGAGTATGGGCAGATGTGCACCATTACTTGGCCAAGGACTTTGACCAGGCCGACGAGCGCGAACTGTTGGCCGCCGACCCTGACAGCCGCACCTTCCTGGTCAGCTATCTGTCCCGTGAGCAGCGTGATCGTAGCCTGCTTCAGGTCGTGACGTTCACCGATACCAGCGAGCTGGCGCAAGAGATTCGTGTAACGGTCGAGTCGCGCGGCGACGAGAGCGTACTGCGGGCCGAAGCTACCGGCGATCAGCCATTAAGCGAAAACGCTCAGCGCGAGCTGCTTGAGCGGATCGCTAGCTACCTACGTTAACTCAACGACCCTTGTCTGATTTCGGAGCTCCCATGGAAAAGCGCCAAGAACTCTACGCCGGTAAGGCGAAATCTGTCTATACCACCGATGACCCGGATCTGCTGGTGCTCCAGTTTCGCGACGATACCAGCGCCTTTGACGGTAAGAAAAAAGAAGCGCTGGCGCGCAAAGGCATGGTCAACAACCTCTTCAATGCCTTCATCATGGAACGGTTGGAAGACGCCGGTATCCCGACGCATTTCGAGAAACAGCTGTCGGATACCGAAAGCCTGGTCAAGAACATGCACATGATTCCGGTCGAGTGCGTCGTGCGCAACATTGCGGCGGGCGGCCTGGTCAAGCGTCTGGGCGTTGAAGAGGGCATCGCGCTTACTCCGCCCACCTTCGAGCTGTTCCTGAAGAACGACGATAAAGGCGACCCGATGATCAACGAGTCGCTGGCGGAAACCTTTGGCTGGGCGACTCCCGAGCAGCTGGCCAAGATGAAGACGCTCACCTTCAAGGTCAATCACGTGCTCAAGCAGCTGTTTGCCGAAGGCGATATGCTGCTGGTCGATTACAAGC
Organism: Halomonas sp. CUBES01; assembly: GCF_020991005.1. Taxonomy (GTDB): domain Bacteria; phylum Pseudomonadota; class Gammaproteobacteria; order Pseudomonadales; family Halomonadaceae; genus Vreelandella; species Vreelandella gomseomensis. The sequence continues at coordinate 87,038 of NZ_JAJLLW010000010.1, forward strand.
TCGAATTTGGCGTGTTCAACGGCAGTGTCGTGCTGGGTGATGAGTTTTCGCCTGACGGGTGCCGGCTGTGGGACGCGAATACCCGCGAAAAGCTCGACAAGGATCGCTTCCGTCAAGGACTGGGCGGCGTGATCGAGGCCTACGAGGAAGTCGGTCGCCGCCTGGGGATCACCTTCCCTCGCTAGCGCTCGGGCGTCAGCGTATCGATAGCCACCACGTCCAGCGTGGTGGTTTCGCCGTTCTGGCGCGGGCAAAACTTGACGTCCACATTGCGCAGCCGCACCCCGTATACCCTTTCGGAGGGTCGGTTTTGCTGATAGGCCGGGCGAGGGTCCTGGCTCAGCACCTGTTCGATCAACGCCCTGAGCGAGGTGTGATCATCCCGGGTTGCCAACTGGGTGAGCGCGGCGTCACTGAAATGCACCGCCAGCCGAGCGGGGGCGTCAGGGGCAAAGCCCGCCTGCGCATCCGGGCGTGCTTCAGCCCAGGGCAGATAGGGTTTAATATCCACCACCGGGGTGCCGTCGATCAGATCACAGCCTGACAGCATCAGGCAGACCCCTTGCCGGGTGTCGATACCCTCCAGGGTTGCAAGCGACAGCCCCAGGCGGTTGGGGCGATGAGTGCTGCGGCTGGCAAAGACGCCGACCTTGCGGTTCCCGCCCAGCCGTGGCGGCCTGACAAGAGGTGACCAGCGCTCAGGGCTTTGATGGAACACAAAGCTGATCCACACATGGCTGAAGGCGTCCAGTCCGCGCACGGCAAGCGGGTCATCATAGGGCGGGTCGAGAACCAGCCGGGCGTTGGCGGCCGGCGCCAGCCCGGGCTGCCGGGGGACGCCAAACTTATCGGCGTAGTCGCTTACCACATGGCCGATCGGTGTCAGCGCAAAAGACGCGCCGGGAGGGGCATGGTGCATCACACTGCCTTATCGAAAAGGAAAACCAGTAGCCGAGTATAAAACAGCCGTGTTCTCAGCGCAGTGGCGCAGGGCATGCCTTGAAAAAGAAAGCGTTAACGCCCACAAGGTGACACATGACGGACGATCAGACTGCCAAGCCCTCGACGACGCGGGTGACCTACCGCCTGGCACGCGCGCGGGACGCCGCCGACCAGGCGGAGGTGTTCTACCATGCGGTCATGCAAGGGGCCGCGACGCGTTATAGCCTGGCCCAGCGCCGCGCCTGGGCCAACGTCTTGCCCCGTGAGGCCAGCGCCTGGTCCGCCCGCCAAGCGCTCTACACGACGCTGGTGGCCATCTGCGATGGACGCTGTGTCGGCTTTCTGGAGCTCGATGTACCGACGGGGAGGGTCGAAACGCTCTACGTCTGGCCATCGCTCAACGGCCGGGGGATCGGCACCACGCTGCTTATTCATGCAGAGCGTTTCCTGCTGGAGCAGGGTGTCGACCGCATCCAGATCGAGGCGAGCTTGACGCTTTACGAGCGCCTGCTGCGGCGTGGCTGGACGAACCTGGGCGAACAGTGGGTCGAGCGCGGCGGCGAGCCGCTTCAGCGCTTTCGGCTGCAGAAGCGGCTCAACGCCGTGGAAACGTGATGACCCGCCCTCAGGGGGTTGCCTGAGGGGTGACCCGCATGGACAGGTCGATGGCCTTGATGTCCTTGGTCAGGGTGCCGCAGGAAATACAGTCCACCCCCGTGTCGGCAATCGCCAGCAGCGTCGAGGCGTCGACGTTACCCGACGCCTCCAGGGTGGCGCTGCCCGCCGTAAGCTCCACCGCCGTGCGCAGCTCATCCAGGCTGAAGTTGTCCAGCATGATGACGTCCGCCTTGGCGGCAAGGGCCTGCTCGAGCTCGGCAAAGTTCTCGACCTCCACTTCCACGGGGAGCTCGGCGGCCAGCTTGCGCGCCTGGGCGACGGCGGCCTGGATGCCGCCGCAGGCGGCGATGTGGTTTTCCTTGATCAAAAAGGCATCCCACAGCCCAATGCGGTGGTTGTGGCCGCCGCCACACATGACGGCGTATTTTTGCGCCAGTCGCATGCCCGGCAGCGTCTTGCGGGTGTCCAACAGGCGCACCCCCGTATCGGCAATCAGGTCCACATAGGCACGCGTGGTCGTCGCGGTCGCCGACAGCGTCTGCAGCACGTTGAGCGCTGCGCGCTCGCCGGTCAGGAGGCTACGCGCTGGCCCCTCCAGGGTGAGCAAGCATTGCCCGGCGTCCAGTCGGTCGCCGTCGGCGGCCTGCCAGCGCAGCGCCACGCGGCTATCCAGGCGGCGAAAGATATCGTCGACCCAGGCCACGCCACAGAGCACGGCGGGAACCCGGGTAATCACCTCGGCGGTTGCCCATTGCTGATCGGGAATCAGCTCGGCGGTGATATCCCCTGGCCCCACGTCCTCGGCCAGCAGGCGCGCAGCGCTGGAACGGATTTCTTCGGCAAGTGCGGTCTGGTAATGCATAGTGGTCGGTTCTCTGGGCGTTAGCGTCTATGCCCGGCATTATAGTGAAAGAGTGCGCCAACGTAGAGGAGTCCTTGCGTGACTGACCCACATTCTTCCCCGGGCTGGTGGTCATCCGCCCGTCAGGTGGTCTCCCCGAATGCTGACCAACGCCCTCACGGTGAGGTGTCATTGCTGCTGATTCACGCCATCAGCCTGCCGCCCGGCCAGTTTCAGGGGGCTGCCATCGAGGCGTTATTTACCAATCGGCTGGATCCCCATGAGCACCCTTACTTTGCCGCCATTGCCCACCTGCGCGTGTCGGCCCATCTGCTGATTCGCCGCGATGGCGAATGTATTCAGTTCGTCGATACCGAATGGCGGGCCTGGCACGCGGGACGCTCCTGCTGGTGGGATCCGGGTCAGCGGCGCTGGCGGCAAGCGCTCAATGACTTCTCGGTGGGCATCGAGCTGGAGGGCGATGACGCCACCCCCTTTACCAAAGTGCAATATGCCCGCCTGGCTGAGGCGATCGAGTGGCTTAGAGCGCGCTACCCGGCGATCACGCCTGAGCGCGTGACCAGCCACGCCCGGGTGGCACCGCTGCGCAAGACCGACCCCGGGCCGGCCTTTGACTGGGCCTATCTGCGCCAGCAGCTGACGCCCTGAAAAGTGATTTAAGTCACGGTGAGAGAAGACAATGAAACGGTAGTTTGACTACACGTTAGAGTGCTTTTTCATGCCATTCAACGTCTTTACAACACCTTATGTTGCGGTGCAATAGTTTGTTTTCGATCGCTTTTTAGCCTTCACCGCAATTGGCAGCGTGGCGACTTTGCGGTATCTTCACCTATACAAAAGGCTAACGTTTATTACCCATATGTAGCTTTACTACATCTTCAGGCGCGTAGCTTGTTGAATGTAGAGCGAAAACCCCCAGCACGGCGCGTCGGCGTCGGCTACTTGCATGCCTGTGGTGGCGCACACCGCAGCCGCCCCAGGCCCGACGGGTTAGCGGGGCTCATCGTCATTTATCGTCATTCGGAGAGACCTCTATGAGTCTGGAGACAAGAGAAGATCTCGATCCGGTCGAAACCACGGAATGGATAGATTCCCTGGAATCGGTGCTGGATCGTGAGGGCGAAGATCGTGCCCGCTACCTGATGACCCGCCTGGCGGATCGCCTGCGCCGTGACGGGATGAAGGTGCCCTTCTCGGTGACAACCCCGCACCGTAATACGATTCCGGTTCATCGCGAAGCGCCGATGCCTGGCGACCTGTTCATGGAGCGGCGTATCCGTTCCCTGATCCGCTACAACGCCATTGCCCAGGTGATCCGCAATAACCGGGCCAAGCCAGGGTTGGGCGGTCACATTGCCAGCTTCATGTCATCGGCGACGCTCTATGATGTGGGCTTCAACCACTTCTTCCGCGCCCCCAACGGCGACTTCGAAGGCGACCTGATCTACATCCAGGGGCACGTGGCGCCGGGCATTTACGCGCGCTCCTACCTGGAAGGCCGTCTGACCGAAAAACAGATGGACAGCTTCCGCCAGGAAGTCGACGGCGATGGCCTGTCGTCTTATCCGCACCCATGGCTGATGCCGGACTACTGGCAGTTCCCCACCGTATCGATGGGGCTGGGTCCGATCCAGGCGATTTATCAGGCGCACGTGATGAAGTACCTGCATCACCGTGAGCTGAAGGACATGTACGACCGCAAGATCTGGTGCTTCATGGGCGACGGCGAGTGCGACGAGCCGGAATCCCTGGGTGCCATCTCGCTGGCCGGGCGTGAAAACCTCGACAACCTGATCTTTGTCATCAACTGCAACCTGCAGCGCCTTGACGGCCCGGTACGCGGCAACTCCCGCGTCATGGACGAGTTCGAAGGCGTGTTCCGCGGTGCCGGCTGGAACGTCATCAAGGTCGTCTGGGGTCGCCACTGGGATCCGCTGTTCGAGAAAGACAAGAAGGGTATCCTGCAAAGCCGCATGGACGAAGCGGTCGACGGCGAGTACCAGAACTACAAGGCCAACGGTGGCGCCTACACCCGCGAGCACTTCTTCGGCAAGTACCCGGAAACCGAGGAGATGGTCAAGGATCTCTCCGACGAGGATATCTGGAAGCTCAACCGTGGTGGCCACGACCCGTTCAAGGTCTACGCCGCCTACCATGAGGCGGTCAATACCTCGAACGGCAAGCCGACCGTGATCCTGGCGCACACCGTCAAAGGCTACGGTATGGGCAGCGGCGATGGCGAAGCCGCCAACGAAGCCCACCAGGTCAAGAGCATGGAGTACGAAGCGCTGAAGACCTTCCGCGACCGCTTCGGCATTCCGCTCACCGACGAGCAGCTCAAGGACGTGCCGTACTACATGCCCGAGCAGGATTCGCCCGAGCTGAAGTACATGCACCTGCAGCGCGAGCGTCTGGGCGGCTATCTGCCGGCGCGTCGCAGCGACTTTGACGCCCTGGAAATCCCCACGCTTGAAGACAAGGCCTTTGCCTCGCAGATGGGCGGTTCCAAAGGGCGCGAAGTGTCCACGACGATGGCCTTTGTGCGTGTGCTCAACGGGCTGGTCAAGGACAAGAAAATTGGCAAGAAAGTGGTGCCGATCATTCCTGACGAAGCGCGTACCTTCGGCATGGAAGGCATGTTCCGTCAGCTGGGGATCTACACCTCTGAAGGTCAGAAATATGAGCCGGTCGATAAAGGCCAGATCATGTTCTACCGTGAAGATCAGAAGGGCCAGATTCTCGAGGAGGGTATTTCTGAAGCGGGGGCCATGTCAGCGTGGATCGCTGCGGCGACCTCCTACAGCAACAATAACGTCACCCTGCTGCCGTTTTACGTCTACTACTCGATGTTCGGCTTCCAGCGAATCGGCGACCTGGCTTGGGCCGCCGGTGACCTGCAGGCGCGTGGCTTCATGGTCGGCGGTACCGCAGGGCGCACGACGCTCAACGGCGAAGGTCTGCAGCACCAGGATGGCCACAGTCTGATTCAGGCGTCGACCATCCCCAACTGCAGAAGCTACGACCCGACTTATGCCCACGAAGTGGCCGTTATTCTGCAGGATGGCCTGAAGCGCATGTTCGCCGACAAGGAGAACTGCTTCTACTACCTCACGGTCATGAACGAAAACTACGAGCATCCGGAGCTGGAAACCGTGCCGACCGACGATATCGTCAAGGGCATGTACCTGCTGCGCGAAACCAAGGGTGACAAGGGCCGCGTTCAGCTGCTCGGGTCGGGGACGATCCTGCGCGAAGTCGAAGCCGCTGCCGAGCTGCTGGAAAGCGACTGGGGCATCGGTGCCGATATCTGGAGCGTGACCAGCTTCAACGAGCTGCGTCGTGAAGCGTTGCTGCTGGATCGTGAAGCCTTCCTGAGCCCGGACGCCGAGGCCAACAAGCCTCACGTCACCAAGTGCCTGGAAGGCCGTGACGGACCGGTGATCGCGTCTACCGACTACATGAAGCTGTATGCAGATCAGGTGCGCGCCTGGGTGCCGAACGACTATACCGTACTGGGCACCGACGGCTTTGGTCGTTCCGATACTCGCGAGAAGCTGCGTTATTTCTTCGAGGTGGATCGTTACTTCGTGACCGTCGCGGCACTGCGCGCGCTGGCCGATCAAGGTGACATCGATCGCAAGCACGTTGGTGAGGCATTGAAGAAATACGGTATCGATGCCAACAAGCCGAACCCGCTGACCAGCTGATCCGCTGCCCGGCGGGCAATGCCCGCCGGCTCGATCCGATTTTAAAGGAGCGCGACCTTGAGTAGCGAAATCATCAAAGTTCCCGATATCGGCGGCGATACCGATGTCGAAATCATCGAGATTGCGGTGTCGGAAGGCGATGTCATCGAAGCGGAAGACACCCTGATCACGCTCGAATCCGATAAAGCCAGCATGGACGTCCCCGCCCCCAAAGGCGGCAAGGTGGTCAAGGTGCTGGTCAAAGAGGGCGATAGCGTCTCTGAAGGCGACGATATCGTCGAGCTGGAAGTCGAAGGTGGCGGCGACACGAGTAGCGAAGCTAGCTCGTCTGATAGCCAGCCCGAAGAGGCTCCAGTGAAGCAAGAAAAGCCTAAGGAAGAAAAACCGCAAGAGCAGAAGCCTGCGGCTAAAAAGTCAGCCGGTGGTAAGCAGACGGTTGATATCAAAGTGCCGGATCTGGGCGGCGATGACGGTGTCGAAATCATCGAGGTCGCGGTCAGCGAAGGCGATGAGGTCGAGGCGGAAGACACCCTGATCACGCTGGAGTCCGATAAAGCCTCCATGGACGTGCCCAGCCCCTACAGCGGCAAAATTGTCAGCTTTACCGCCAAAGAAGGCGACAGCGTTTCCGAAGGCGATGTGATCGGCCAGATGGAGATCGCGGGTGAAGGTGGCGACGACGCTGACGACGCCCCGCAGGCGCAAGCCGCAAGCGACGCCAGCAGCGAGCCGCAAGCAGTCGAGGCGGACGACCAGGAAGACACCGCCAGCGGCGAACCGGAGCGCAAAGAGATTCGCGTACCGGATCTTTCCGGCTCGTCTGACGTGCCGATTATCGAGATTGGCGCGGCCGTCGGGGATGAGGTCAATGAAGAAGACCCGCTGATTACCCTGGAGTCCGACAAGGCCTCGATGGACGTGCCCAGCCCCTACAAGGGCAAGCTTCTGGAACTGACCGTCAAGGAGGGCGACACGGTTTCTGAAGGCGATGTCATTGGCTACATCGAAGTGGCTTCCGCGGGGGGTGGCAAGAAAGCCGCCCCTGAAAAGGCCGCCCCCAAGGCGCCGGAAAAAGCCCCGCAGAGCAGCGCCAGTCAGGCAAGCGACAAGCCGGCGGCCTCGCCTGCCGGGACACCGAGCCCGGAAGCACAGATGGCGTCGCACAAGCCGCGTGACGGCAAGCTGGTGCATGCCGGGCCGGCGGTACGGATGCTGGCGCGAGAATTCGGCGTTGACCTGGGGCTCGTCAAGCCCAGCGGGCCGAAAGACCGCGTGCTTAAAGAAGATGTTCAGGCCTACGTGAAGCAGGCGATTGCCAACCAGGGCAGCGCCCAGGCAAGCGCCGCGCCTGCCGCTACGGGGGGCACCGGCATTCCGCCGATTCCGGAAGTCGACTTCAGCCAGTTTGGCGAGGTCGAAGAGAAGCCGATGGGGCGCCTGCTCAAGATGGGGGCGACCAATCTGCATCGCAGCTGGGTCAACGTGCCCCACGTGACCCAGTTCGACGAAGCCGATATCACCGAGCTCGAGGACTTCCGCAAGTCGATGAAGGCCGAGGCGGAGGCCCAGGGTGCCAAGCTGACCCCGCTGCCGTTCATGGTCAAAGCCTGTGCGTTTGCGCTGCGTAAATTCCCGCAGTTCAACGTCAGCCTCAAGGGTGACGGCGAAACGCTGGTATGGAAGCACTACGTCCATATCGGTATTGCCGTGGATACGCCCGATGGCCTGATGGTGCCGGTGGTGCGTGATGCGGATAAAAAATCCCTGATCGAGATCGCCAAGGAAATGGCCGAGCTTGGCAAGAAGGCGCAGACCAAGAAGCTCAAGCGCGACGAGATGACCGGTGGCTGTTTCACCATTTCGAGCCTTGGCTCGATTGGCGGTACTGCCTTCACGCCGATCGTCAATGCGCCGGAAGTGGCGATTCTCGGGGTTTCAAAATCGCAGATGAAACCCGTGTGGGATGGCAGCAACTTCCAGCCGCGACTGATGATGCCGCTGTCGCTTTCCTATGACCACCGGGCCATCAACGGGGCGGATGCCGCGCGCTTCACCGCCTTCCTGGCGGACGTGCTGACCGATATCCGTCGGTTATTGCTGTAAGGGCGCTCGACAGGTCCTGCCAGCGGCGCCCGAAGGGGCGCCGCTTGTGTTTGGGGCGTACGACGTTGTTCGCGAGGGCGACCAAAGTACAAGTTGTGCGTCACTTGGCTGTTTTTATTTAAAAAAAATGCCTTCTCGGCGGTGCTTTCAGGCTTTTGGGGAGTTGTGTCGCCTGAACGGCACGGTTATTGTCGGCTAATCGATTTTTTTGCATTTCTATCATTCAAGGAGCAGTGCCATGCGTTTAATCCTGTTGGGTGCCCCCGGCGCGGGGAAGGGGACTCAGGCTCAGTTTATCTGTGAGCGTTACAGCATCCCCCAGATTTCCACCGGGGATATGCTGCGCGCGGCAATCAAGGATGGCAGTGAGCTGGGCCTCAAGGTCAAAGAGATCATGAACAGCGGTGGTCTGGTGTCGGACGACATCATCATTGATCTGGTCAAGGAGCGCATCAGCCAGCCCGACTGCGCAAATGGTTTTCTGTTCGACGGCTTTCCGCGCACCATCCCCCAGGCGGACGCCATGAAAGAAGGCGGCGTGAAGCTCGATCACGTGCTGGAAATTGCCGTACCCGATGAAGAGATCGTCAATCGCTTGGCCGGGCGTCGCGTGCACCCTGCCTCGGGGCGGGTCTATCACGTCGAGCACAATCCGCCCAAGGAGCCCGGCAAGGATGACGTGACGGGCGAAGCGCTGATCCAGCGGGAAGACGATCAGGAATCGACCGTACGCAATCGACTGGCGGTATATCACGATCAAACCGCGCCGCTGGTGGACTACTACCAGCAGTGGGCCAAGGAAGACCCCGACGCAGCGCCGCAATACCATCGCGTTGAAGGGGTGGGCAGCGTTGACGACATTACTCGTCAGGTGAAAAACGCGCTCAGCTAAGTATGCGCTGTAAATGCTGCGTCCAAGAGATGGCCCGCCAAGTGCGGGCCATCGTCGTCGGGGCAAGGCAAAGGTATAATGCCCGTTTTCTATCACGAGTGGCGAACCGTTATGTCGCACTATTTTCTTGCTCTCGATGCGTCTTCCAGTGCCTGCTCGGCCGCGCTGCTGCGTCGGGACGCCGAACACAGCGAATGCATGGCGCGCTTTGAGCTGACGCCGCGTGGGCACACCCGGCGGCTGTTGCCGATGGTCGATGTGGTGCTGGCGGACGCCCAGCTGACGCCAGGCCAGCTGGATGCGATCGCCTACGGGCGTGGCCCCGGCGCCTTCACCGGGCTGCGTATTGCGGCGGGCGCCGCCCAGGGCCTGGCGTTCGGGCTCGACCGCCCGCTGCTGGGCATCTCCACGCTCGAAGCGCTGGCGCTCCAGGCGCACCGCCGCTACCACCTGCGTCACGTGATCACCGCGCTGGATGCGCGCATGGGAGAGGTCTATGCGGCGACCTGGCACTGTCTGAACGACACCCTGCGGCGCCACGGCGATGAGGCGGTTCTGGCGCCCGAGGCGGTGACGCTGCCCGACGATGAAACCGACTGGGTCGGCGTGGGTTCCGGTTTTACGCTCTGGGATCATTTCAGTACCGAGCTGCAGGCGGGCATGACCCAGCACCTCACCGACCTTGAGCCGCGTGCCGAGGAAATGGCCTGGCTGGCCGCGCGCGACTTCGATGCCGGCCTGGGGCAGGCGGCTCACGCGGTGCAACCGGTATATCTGCGCAATCAAGTGGCCTGGAAAAAGCCCGCATGACGCTACCCGACGTCGGCGCGCTGCCCACCGGGCTGGCGCTTGCCTACCGCGACGGTCAACTGGTGCTGGAAGGCGACGAGCGCCAGTTCGGCAAGCCGCTCAGCGTAGACTTTGTGGCCGGGCGAGCCGCCCATCGGCGACAGTTCGGCGGCGGCCGAGGGCAGTTGATCGCCAAGGCCTGCGGATTGAGCAAGGGCGTCAGCCCCCAGGTCGTGGATGCCACGGCGGGGCTGGGGCGCGATGCGTTCGTCCTGGCCAGCCTGGGCGCGCCGGTGCTGCTGATCGAGCGTGTGCCGGCCATTGCGGCGCTGCTGGGTGATGGCCTGGCGCGTGCCGCCAAGGCCCCCGAGACCGCAGCGGTCGCGGCCAGGATGACCCTTTGCGAGGGCGATGCGGCGTCGCAGCTGGCGACGCTTGTCGCCCAGGCGGCCTTTGAGCCTCAGGTGATTCACCTGGATCCCATGTTTCCCCACCGCGAGAAGTCAGCGCTGGTCAAAAAGGAAATGCGCCTGTTTCGTGCGCTGGCGGGGGACGACGACGATGCGCCGCGCCTGCTGGAAGCTGCCCTGGACGTGGCCACGCACCGCGTGGTGGTCAAGCGGCCGCGCAAGGCGCCGCCGATTGCCGGCCCCGCCCCTCAGCACACGCTTACCGGCAAGACCAGCCGCTACGATATGTACGTCCATCGCGCCCTGGCCCGCTAACGGTCAACGACTTCCAGGAGGGAATATGTCGCCGATCTGGCGTGAAGGCAATCGCGTTACCCTGCTACCCGAAGCGTCTCGCTTTCTGCCGGCCATGCTCGATGCGATTCACGGTGCCAGGCACTACGTGCTGGTGGAGCTTTATCTGATGGCGTCCGGCACGCTGGCCGACCGGGTGAGCGACGCTCTGACCGACGCGGCTCGCCGAGGCGTCAGCGTATACCTGCTGCTGGACGGCTTCGGCTCGATGGGGCTCGACAGCGACGACCGCCAGCGCCTGCGCCATGCCGGCGTTCAGCTGCGCTTGTTCAACCCCTTGGGGTTCCATTCCCTGGCCCGCAACCTGAGCCGGGACCACCGTAAAATCGTGGTGGTGGATGGCGACGTTGCCTTTACCGGCGGCTTTGGCGCGGTCGACGAGTTTCTCGACGCCTGGTACGAAATCGCCGTGCGGATTGAAGGTCCGGTGGTGGCTGACTGGGAGGCGCTGTTCAGGCGACTGTGGCGTTCGCGGCTGACCCGTGCGGACAGCGCAAAGGCCTCCCGCCAGCCGCTGACGGCGCCACGCAAGCCCACGCGCTACCCTGATGGCGTGCGCGGGCGTGCCATGTCGGCGCGCGGCTACCGCTATCAGGCGATTCGACATTCGTTGCACCGGCGGGTCGAGACGGCGCAGACGCGAATATGGCTGTGTACCCCTTACTTTGTGCCCACCTTCGCTTTACGCCGACGGCTTGCGCGGGCGGCCAAGCGGGGTGTCGATGTGCGGCTGCTGCTGCCCGGTGCCAAGCACGACCATCCCGGGGTGCGTTATGCGGGGCAGCGGTTCTACCAGGCGATGCTGAAAGCGGGGGTGCGCATCTACGAGTTTCAGCCGACGTTCATCCACGCGAAATTCGTGCTGGCCGACGACTGGGTGAGTATTGGCTCGTGCAACTTCGACCACTGGAATCTGCACTGGAACCTCGAAGCCAACCAGGAAGTCGATGACCCCGGGTTGGCCGATGAGGTGCGAGCATTGTTTGAACGACACTTTGCCGCGAGCGACGAAGTGGATGCCGCGCGCTGGGCGGCGCGGCCCTGGACGCAGCGCGCCAGGGAATGGGTGTACGGGCTGCTGGACGCCGCCATGATGCGCCTCAAGTAGTTACCGACGCGCCTTGCCTTTGGCGGGCGATTTCTTGCGCGGTTTGGGCTTGGGGGTTTCCGGCGGGACGCGGTAGTGTAGATAAAGATCGAGCACCAGCTCGGGCAACTGCGCCACCAGACTTTCCTGACGCGCCGGGTCGCCTGCCATGTCGGCCATGTCGGGCTCGTCGTCAAACAGCCCCGAGAGTACCATGAACGGCAGGAGCAGCGTTGCGGCGGCTTCCTCGTCGTCCTGGAACCAGGCGCTTTCGTCGCAGAAGACGCCTTCCATGAAGCCAGCACACCAGTCGCCGATGGGCGTTTCTTCAGCGGCCATGCCGTCAAGGGTCAGCTCGAAGGGAAGCTCGGGCAGGCCGCCTTGCTCAAGCACGGCCATGGCGTTATCGCGCAGCAGGGTGAGCAGTTGGATGATCTCGTCGCGCTGCGCATCGTCGGCGTACTGGGGCTCGCCATGAAAAAGCTCGGCTAGCCACTGGCTCGCCGGCACCTCGCTGGGGCCGACCGCCAGCGCCACCAAAAAGCCGTGGGCGGAGATCAGGTCGAGGGCATCTTCGCCGACCTGGTCGGAGTCGAGAAAATCGTCCAGCCTGTCGAGTTGTTCATCGTCAAGCAGCGGCTGCGGCGGTATCGCCTCTTCAGGCGTGTTGGGGGGCGCTGGCATAAGGAGCCTCGTCAATGAGCAGCGGAAACAAACAGTCAAGATGACCGGATGACCACCAGTTTATCATTAATGAATACTCAGCCACTCCCCCCCTGGCCGGAGGCGTCGCTTGCGGCCCTGTCGACCCAGGCCCTGCATCAGGCAGCCCGCGAGCGTGCCGATCTGGCCTGGCAGCGCTGCCGCGAGGTCTATCCGGGGCTGCCGCGGCCAGGCATCTGGTTTGATCTCAAGGGGGCTTCCGCCGGCCAGGCGCACCTCGGCCGCGGCGGGCTGCGGTTCAATCCGGTGCTGATGAGCGAAAACCGCCGCGCGTTTTTTGACGAGGTCATTCCCCATGAAATGGCCCACTGGCTGGTGTTCCACCTGGAAAACGGGCCGCGACTCAAGCCCCACGGGCGCGAGTGGCAAGCCGTCATGCGCGACCTGTTCGGTCTCGCGCCTCGGGTCACCCATCGTTTTGATATTGCCCGTGCCCAGCCGGCCCCTTACCGTTACCAATGCGGCTGTCGGCAGCATCAGTTGACGGCGCGGCGTCATGCTTTGGTGGTAAAAGGGCGGCGCTACCGTTGCCGGCACTGTGCTCAGACCTTGGTCTACTGTGCCGGGTAGTGCTTTGATTATTTCATATAAGTTATTGTAATTTATATTAAAAATGTTAATACCAATGTCTAAAGGGAAGGCTGGTCCGAGAGGTTTATGCTAGGGTGACATCAGGTGGTGCCGGTAGCGTCACGCTGCCTATCGGCTACATTCCTAGAGAGTGCATTTCCACGGACAGAGGCAATTTCATGAGCGAACAGCAGAACGTCTATCCGGTGCGCGAAGATATCGCCGCCAGCGCCTGGGCTGACGAAGCCACCTATCAGGCCATGTATCAGCAATCGGTAGACGATCCGGAAGGCTTCTGGGCCGAGCAGGCCAAGCGGCTTGACTGGATCAAGGCGCCTACTCGCATCAAGAGTACTTCCTTCGCGCGTGACAATGTCGATATTCGCTGGTTTGAAGACGGCCAGCTCAACGTAAGCGCCAACTGCCTGGATCGTCACCTCGCAAAGCGCGGCGACCAGACTGCCATCATCTGGGAAGGTGACGATCCCAACGATTCCAAGCACATCAGCTATCGTGAGCTTTACGAGCGCACCAATCAGCTGGCCAACGGCCTGAAAGAACTGGGTATCGGCAAGGGCGATACGGTCACCCTCTACATGCCGATGATTCCCGAAGCGGCCATGGCCATGCTGGCCTGCGCCCGCATCGGCGCGGTGCATTCGGTCGTGTTTGGCGGTTTTTCGCCCGACGCCGTGGCCCAGCGGGTGATTGGCGCCGACTCCAAACTGGTCATTACCGCCGACGAGTCGGTGCGTGGCGGCAAGCAGGTGCCGCTGAAAGACAACGTCGATGCGGCACTGACCCGCGACGGCACCGACGTGTGCAAGAACGTGCTGGTGGTCAAGCGAACAGGTGGGGATGTCGAATGGCACGAAGGCCGCGACCTGTGGTTCAGCGACCTGGTCGACAAGCAGTCCACCGAATGTGAGCCGGAGGCCATGGGCGCGGAAGACCCGCTGTTCATCCTCTATACCTCGGGCTCGACGGGTGCGCCCAAAGGCCTCAAGCACACCACCGGTGGGTACCTCACCTACGCGGCCATGACCCACCAGTACGTGTTTGATTACCAGGACGGCGAAGTCTACTGGTGTACCGCCGACGTCGGCTGGGTAACCGGTCACAGCTATATCGTTTATGGCCCGCTGGCCAACGGCGCCACTACGCTAATGTTCGAGGGCGTGCCCAGCTATCCCAGCCACGGACGCATGGGTGAGATCGTCGACAAGCACAGCGTCAATATCCTGTACACAGCGCCCACCGCCGTGCGCGCGCTGATGGCCCATGGTGACAACGTCATGGACTCGAGCAAGCGCGATTCGTTGCGTCTGCTGGGGTCGGTCGGCGAGCCCATCAACCCGGAAGCCTGGGAATGGTTCTATCGCGTCATCGGCAACGAAAAGTGTCCGATCGTGGATACCTGGTGGCAGACCGAAACCGGCGGCATCATGATCTCGCCGCTGCCGGGGGCCACGCCGCTCAAGCCCGGCTCGGCGACCAAACCGTTCTTCGGCGTCCAGCCCGCGCTGGTGGATAACGAAGGCAACCTGCTGGAAGGCGCCGCCGAAGGTAACCTGGTGATTCTGGATGCATGGCCGGGTCAGGCACGGTCGATCTGGGGCGACCACGAGCGCTTCGTCCAGACCTACTTCTCCACCTACGACAACATGTACTTTACCGGTGATGGCTGTCGTCGCGATGAAGACGGCTACTACTGGATTACCGGGCGGGTGGATGACGTCCTTAACGTCTCCGGCCACCGCATGGGCACCGCCGAAATCGAATCGTCGCTGGTGGCTCACTCTGCCGTGGCGGAAGCCGCCGTGGTGGGCTTCCCCCATGACATCAAGGGTCAGGGTATCTACATTTACGTGACCCTGAACGACGAGGTCGAGCCTTCTGACGAGTTGAAGAAAGAGTTGACCCAGTGGGTGCGCAAGGACATCGGGCCCATTGCCTCGCCGGATGTCATCCAGTGGGCGCCTGGCCTTCCCAAGACCCGCTCGGGCAAGATCATGCGGCGTATCCTGCGCAAGATCGCCGCCAACGAATGCGATGGCCTGGGGGACACCAGCACGCTTGCCGATCCTTCGGTAGTGGACGAGCTCATCGAGCATCGCGCCAACCAGTAGCCCGTGAGTTGCCCGCCTGACCAGGCTGGCAACAAGGGCCAGCTCGACCCTACGGCTGGCATCATCAGGGCAATGAACGAGCAGTGCCGGCCAATGTGCCGGCACTGCTCTGTTGCGTGCGACGAAGAATCCATTACAAATTGTGCATGTGTGCTTGGGGATGGCGAAGCCCATGGGGTACCATGCTTCAACCGTATGAGCCTAGCGTCGCGGCAGCAGCAAACCCCGCTGCTTGAGGAACCGGAGGAATATCCATGGCAGTAGCCCACAAGTTTATCGTCGCAGACGACCACCCGCTGTTTCGTGCAGCGCTCACCCAGGCGTTGCGCCAGCTGGCGCCGCAGGCAGAAATCGTCGAAGCCGACACCATGGAGGCGACCACCGAGGTGGTCAATCGACATCCGGATGCCGATCTTATCCTGCTGGATTTGCACATGCCCGGCGCCCATGGTTTTTCTGGTCTTATCCAGCTGCGCGGCCAGATGCCCGATATTCCCGTGGCGGTCGTCTCCGGCAGCGACGAGCCCTATGTCGTGCGTCGCGCCATCGACTACGGTGCTTCGGGCTTTATTCCCAAGTCGTCGTCGCTGCAGCTTATCGCCGAAGCGGTCGGCGAGATACTGCAGGGCGAGGTGTGGTTGCCCGAAGCACTGGCGGGCGTGCTGGATGAAACCAGCGAAGAAGAGTCACGCTTTGCCGAAGCGATTGCCTCGCTGACGCCGCAGCAGTTCCGGGTGCTCAACATGCTCACTGAAGGGTTGTTGAACAAGCAGATCGCCTACGAGTTGAACGTGTCCGAAGCAACCATCAAGGCGCATGTGACAGCTATTCTTCGCAAGCTGGGCGTTCACTCGCGCACGCAAGCCGTGATTGCGGCGCAAAAACTGGAAGTCGAGCCGCCGAAGGTGGAGTCGTAACGCTCGGTTGCGACCGCCTCTCCGGTAGCCTTACCGACACCGCGCTTGTGGCAACACAAGCGCGGTGTCGTCGTTAGAGGCCCCGCAACGGCTATGCCTTGGCGCGACTGGCCTGAAGCGTGCGGGTCAGCAGCGCGCGCAGGGCTGCCGGTTTAACGGGCTTGAGCAGCAGTTGATACCCGGCGCGCTTGACCTCCTCGGCCACGGCTTCGGTGCGGTCAGCGGTAATCACGATGCCGGGGACGGCGCTGGTCAGCCGTTCGCTAAGGGCTTCCAGGGCCATCAGGCCGGTGACCTCGTTATCCAGGTGATAGTCGGCCAGGATGGCGTCCGGGTCGCCGTCCATGTTGCGCAGTATCGACTTGGCACCGCCGATACTGGTGGCGGTGAATACCTCGCACCCCCAGCCACTGAGCATGGCGGTCATGCCTTCGAGAATCAGCGTTTCGTTGTCGATACATACGATACGAGTGCCGGCCAGCTTGTTGCCGCTGCGCCGTGGCCCCTGTTCCGGATCCTCGGGGCGGGTGTCGCGCGCGGCCACGCAGGGCACGCTGACCGAGAACACGGTGCCGATGCCTTCCCAGGAGCGAACCTTGATCGGGTGGTCGAGTACGCGGCTCATCCGGTCGGCAATCGAGAGTCCGAGTCCCAGCCCTTTTTCACTTTCCTTGTGCCTTGATGCCTGATCGAGGCGGCGGAACTCCTGGAAAATCTCGCTGAGCTTGGAGTCCGGGATACCCGGGCCGCTGTCCCAGACCTCGATCACCAGTCGCTCGTCCTGGCGTCGGCAGCCCAGCAGTACCCGGCCTTCCTGGGTATAGCGAATGGCGTTGGAAAGGAAGTTCTGCACGATCCGGCGCAGCATTTGCGGATCCGAATCCACCCATTGCCGGGTGGGAACCACCACCAGATCCAGCCCGCGTTCATCGGCCATCACTTCGAACTCGGCACGCAGCGGCCGGAAGATATCGGACAGCGCAAAGTGACTGCGGCGTGGTGTCAGGGCGCCGGCGTCGAGCTTGGAAATATCCAGCAGCGTGCTGAGCAGCTCCTCTGCGGCCTGCAGCGAATTGTCGATATGGCCAATGGTGCGCTGGGTATCCGGCACGCTGACGTTCTGCATCAGCGCCGAGGTGAACAGGCGGGCGGCATTCAGCGGCTGGAGCAGATCGTGACTGGCCGCGGCCAGGAAGCGTGTCTTCGAGGCGTTGGCATCCTCGGCCAGCTGCTTCGCCTGGCGTAGCGCCTGCTCGGCTTCGGCACGTACGCGGTTTTCCTGACGTAGCGCCGCATTGGCCTCGGAAAGCGCCTGGGTACGTTCGCGGACACGCTCTTCCAGGGTTTCATTGGTTTCCTTGAGCGCGATCTCCGCCTGGCGGCGTTCGGTAATGTCCTGGTAAAGGGCGAAAAAGCCGAGAATCGACTGGCTGTCACCGAAGTGCGGGGTATAGGTCACCAGCATGTGGCGCATGGCGCCGTTCAGCGGCATGGCCACTTCAAAGCTGACCCGTTCGCCGTTGAGCGTCAGCGCTACCCAGGGGGCTCGCTCCTGGGCCTGGCGCGCGGGCAGCACGTCTTCATAGCGCTTGCCGATCACCGCGTTACGGTCGATGCCGAACGCCTGCTCGTAGGCGCGGTTGGTAAACAGATAGCGACCCTCCTTGTCGAAGTAGGCGATCAGGGCGGGCACGTTATCGGTGTAGATACGGATATTGTTTTCGGAACGGATCAGCGCTTCTTCGATGCGCTTTTGCTGGGTAATGTCCTGATAGGTGTAGACAAAGCCGCCGCCCGGCATCGGGTTGCCCTGCACCTCGAGCACGCTGCCGTCCTGGCGGTAGCGAACATAGCGGTGGGGCTGGCCGTCGCGGATGTTGTCGAGCAGCAGCTGGACGTGTTCCTCGGGGTCGCCGGGGCCGTACTCGCCGTTGTGGGCGTTGTAGCGGAAGATACGATCCATCGGCGCGCCGACTCGGATGAGATGGTCAGGGAAGCGGAACAGCTCCAGGTAGCGTTGGTTCCAGACCACCAGGCGCAGGTTCTGGTCGACGACGCTGATGCCCTGGTTGATGTTTTCGATGGTGGCCTGCAGCAGCGCGCGGTTGAATTCGAGCACCTGTGAGGCTTCGTCGACGATCGAGATAACGTCGGAAATCCCGATGCCGCGCCCCTGAAGGGCCGAATTGACCACGATGCGTGCCGAAGAGGCCCCCAGCACGGAGGCAAGAAAACGCTCGGTAAACTGAATCACATCGATGGAGGCGCGGGTGCCGTCATCCAGCGGTTTGCCCGAGCGTCGCGCATAGTCCTCAAAAGCGCGGTCAACCTGTTCGGCCCCCAAAAAGCGTTCGCACAGCACCTTCAGGTCGCCCACCGTGGTGGCGCCGGTCCACGGGCGGTTGATCGAGGTCTGGCGGGTTTCGACGCTATCCACGAACAGCGAGGCCTGAATGCGTTCGACCACGCGCTGAGAGGTCACCTGGGAGACGAAGATATAGCTGAACAGGTTGACGCCCAGGGAGAGCATCACGCCGTGGGTGAAGCTGTCGCCCAGGTTTAGGCCAAACAGCGCGGTGGGGGATAGCCAGGCAAGCCCCAGAGGCCCGCCTTCGAGCCACCCGGCAGGCAGCACGTCGGCGTTGATCATGGCAGGCATCAGCAAGCTGTAGGCCCAGATGGCAAAGCCTGCGTTCATGCCGACGATAACCCCCAGGCGGTTGCCACGTTTCCAGTACAGGCCGCCGATCAAGGCCGGGGCAAACTGCGCCGCCGCGGCAAACGACAGCATGCCGATCGAGGCCAGCGAGGTGAACTCGGCGATCATCTGGTAGAAGCCGTAGGCCATGGCCAGCACAGCCACGATGGTCAGCCGACGGGCGCGCAATACCAGCCGGCCGTAGTCACGCGCCTTGGTGTCGAACCAGCGCAGGCGGAACAGTGCGGGAATGACGATTTCGTTGGAAATCATGATCGATACGGCGACCGCCGCCACGATCACCATGCCGGTGGCGGCGGAGAATCCGCCGATGAAGGTCAGCAGGGTCAGCCATTCGTGACCGGAGGCCATGGACAGCGCCAGCACGTAGGTATCCGGCTCGACCGAGGTATCCGAAAACAGCATCAACCCGGCGGCGGCCAGCGGCACGACAAAAAACGCGATCACGATCAGGTAGAGCGGAAAAAGCCAGCGGGCTTTCGTCGCGTCGTCGTGGTGGGTGTTCTCGACCACCGCCACATGGAACTGGCGGGGCAGGCAGAGGATCGCCAGCATGGCCAGCAGGGTCTGCGCCCAGAAACTCTGGCCGAAGTCCTGGTTGGCCAGTTGGCGCTGGAGCTCCAGGTGCGTTTCGGCGTAGCCCATCAGTTCGCCGAGGCCGTCGAACATCCCCCAGGTAACGAAGACGCCGAGCAGCACGAAGGCGAGCAGCTTGACCAGCGACTCGAAGGCAACGGCGTGGATCAGGCCTTCGTGGTGTTCGGTGGCATCGGTATGGCGCGTACCGAACAGGATGGCGAAGATGGCCATGACCACGGCGACATAGAATGCGGTATCACCAAACAGCGGCGCATCGGTCATGTCGCCTTCCGCCGTCAGCACGCTGAATGACGTCGAAACGGCCTTCAGCTGCAGGGCGATATAGGGCAGGGTGCCCACCAGCGCGACCAGGCTGGCGAAGGCGGCAAGCGACTGGGTCTTGCCGTAGCGCGAGGCGATAAAGTCGGCGATGGACGTGACGTTCTGGTGTTTGGCCACGCGAATCATTTTCGCCAGTACCGGCCAGAACAGTAAAAAGGTTAGCACCGGCCCCACGAAAATACTGGCAAACGACCAGCCGGCCGTCGCCGCCTGGCCTACGGCGCCGTAAAACGTCCAGGACGTGCAGTAAATAGCCAGGGTGAGGCTGTAGATAAGCGGGCGACGACGGGTGGCGCCGACCGTCCGGGCACGGTGATCTCCGTACCAGGCGATCGCGAATAGCACCGCGATATACAGAAGCGATACCGCGACTAATAGCCCGCCATGAAACATAGCCTTCTCCCGCCTTATGCCTATCGATCAAGCCACTTTCAGGCCGCTCGTCCAGCGCACCATTCTAGGCGAAATGTGATTTGGCGTCAGGCGTGAAATGGATGCCGCTACGCGCCGTCGCAGACAGTGCTGAGCAGTGTCGAGGTGTCGCGCAGCGTGCGCATCCGGTCGATTTGCGGCTCGCGGGTATCCCGCTCGAGCGGCACCAGCTCACGGTTGTCGCAGTTGAGGAGATACGGCTGGTGAGTGACGACATCGGTGTAGTGGCGCTCGAACTGATAAAGGATGAACTGCGCCAGACGGTCGCCGTCGCTGGTACCCAGCTGTACGTTGTTGCGGTCGACCATGCTGAATTTGGTCGTCACCGGGAAGGCGTAGGTCCAGGGGCGCCATACCTGCTCGCTTGTGTCGCTGGAGATCACTTCAGCGGTCTCGGGAAGCTGCGCCTGCTTATGGTCAAACCAGGAGTACTCCATGTGGATCTGGTAGCTGATCATCCCTAACCCTCCGCATAAGGGAACGATCCACTTGGGGAGTCGCTTGCCGCTCAGCGTGCGCAGCAGCAAGCCGATCCCTGCCGCCGCCAGGCCTGCAAACACTGCGGCAATCAAATGCCAAATCATAATACGTCCTTCTAAAAAGCCATCGGGCCTCCCTGAGGAAGCCCGATGGCGGGTCGGTTCCAAAGCCTGCGACACTTGGGTCAGCAGGTTAGGGAAAGATTATGACTTAGTGGTCGACGGCAACGCCAGCGCCTTTCGGATAGCGAACGCTTTCGACCAGATCCTGGATCTCCTGCGGCGGTGCCTTGGTCACGCTGCAAACACTGAAGGCCACGGCGAAGTTGATCATCGCACCCACGGCGCCGAAGGACAGCGGAGAAATGCCGAACAGCCAGTTGTCAGGCGTGTTGGCCAGCATGTTGGTGCCGGGGATAAAGAGCCAGCCCAAGTAGGTGAAGATATACAGCAGGGTACAGCCCAGACCCGCGAGCATGCCGGCCACTGCGCCTGAATTGTTCATCTTCTTGGAGAAGATGCCCATCATCAGCGCCGGGAACAGCGAGGCACCCGCGATACCGAAGGCCAAAGCCACTGTTTGCGCGGCAAACCCGGGTGGGTTAAGGCCTAGGTAGGTGGCGACCAGGATGGCACCCGCCATGGAAATACGTGCGGCCAGCATTTCACCTTTTTCGGTGATTTTGGGATTGATCATGGTCTTGATCAAATCGTGACTGATGGCCGACGAGATCGCGAGCAGTAGGCCGGCTGCCGTGGATAGCGCCGCGGCGATACCGCCTGCTGCAATCAAGCCGATGACCCAGGCCGGCAGGTTGGCAATTTCGGGGTTGGCGAGTACGAGAATGTCGTTATTGACGGTCAGCTCGCTACCTTCCCAGCCACGCGACTCAGCAATTTCGGCATATTCTTCATTGCTATCGTTGTAGACCTGGATGCGACCATCATTGTTCTTGTCATCAAAGTTGATAAGGCCGGTTTCTTCCCAGGTGCGGATCCAGCCGGGGCGATCTTCGTAGATAAGTGCCTGTTCCGCAGCGGCGTCATAGTCTTCCACTTGTCCCGCCATTTCCGGATAGACCGTCGTGGCGAGGTTCAAGCGCGCCATGGAGCCAACTGCCGGTGCAGTGAGGTAAAGTAGCGCGATGAACACCAGTGCCCAGCCTGCCGACCAGCGTGCATCCGCGACCTTCGGAACGGTGAAGAAGCGAATGATGACGTGGGGAAGACCCGCGGTACCGACCATCAGCGACAGGGTAAACAGCACCATGTTGAGCTTGTTGTCGACATCGGCGGTGTAGTCCCGGAAGCCTAGTGCGTTCACTACATCATCGAGCTTCTGCAGCAGCGGCAGACCCGATTCGGTATGCGTGCTGAACATGCCGAACATCGGGATGGGGTTGCCGGTGAGCTGCATGGCGATGAAGACCGCCGGAATGGTATAGGCAATGATCAGGACGACGTACTGAGCCACCTGGGTATAGGTGATGCCCTTCATGCCGCCGAAAACCGCGTACAGGAAGACGATCGCCGCCGCAATCCAGATACCCGCGGTGTTGGGCACTTCCAGGAAGCGCGAGAACGCCACGCCCGCACCGGTCATCTGGCCAATAACGTAAGTCACCGAGGCCACAATCAAGCAGATGACCGCCACCAGGCGAGCCGTGTTGCTGTAGAAACGGTCGCCGATGAAGTCGGGCACGGTAAACTTGCCGAACTTGCGCAGGTAAGGCGCGAGCAGCATGGCGAGAATCACGTAGCCGCCGGTCCAGCCCATCAGGAAGGTGGAGTTGGCGTAACCGCCCGATGCCAGCAGGCCGGCCATCGAGATGAACGAGGCCGCCGACATCCAGTCGGCCGCGGTGGCCATGCCGTTGGTGATCGGGTGAACGCCGCCGCCGGCGACATAGAAGTCTTTTGTCGACCCCGCGCGCGCCCAGATCGCAATGCCTATGTACAAGGCAAAGGAGGCGCCCACGAAGAGCAGGTTGATTGCAAATTGGCTCATACCGGTTTACTCCCCAAGGCCAAATTTTTCGTCGAGCTTGTTCATTTTCCAGGCATAGAAAAAGATCAAGACGATGAAGGTGAGAATGGAGCCTTGCTGAGCAAACCAGAAGCCAAGGTCGGTACCACCGACCGGGATAGAGGCCAGCAGCGGGCGGAATAGAATAGCGCAGCCGTAAGACACGAATGCCCAGACCGCCAAGCATCCGATAATGGTACGGACGTTGGCTTTCCAGTATTCAGCAGCATTGGATTTGTCGTCTGCCATTGTGTTGCTCTCCACTTGTGTTTTTAGGTTGGAAAGTTCACTCGGAATAGCGGTTGACCCATCAGACCAATCGCACGTTTTTAGAACCACTCGCTTACGTTTGTCATGAATCAGCTGTCAGTTAACACGTCACCCGGCAAAAGGTGGAAGAGAGTGGCGCAATGACGTGCGATTACCCTGCATGACTCAATGACAATACTGGGCAATAAATGGCAAAAATAAATCCCAGACTTTGGTATCAGTAAACTTTGGTGGTGAGCAAAAAGTAGCCAATCGGTTGAAAAAGGGTATTTTTATCGGCTTTTACCGCCTTCGGGTAAGGTTTGCTTAGCGTCATGGGACGATGGTCTAGGTGGGGGAGATGCCGCGTTGTTTGCTATGTTCGGATACTGGCTTGCAGTTATTTTTTATCAGCCCAAGAGTGAGTATTCAATCTACTTATTTAAGTTCGCTAAAGTTGATAAAGAGAGTTAGACATTAGCGCAATAAACCAAAGTGGTAGTCGAGTCGTGGGAGTTGGTAATGAGGCTCGCTTACGCCGCTCATTCATAATGTCGAGGTCGTGCCCATGGTAGATGTAGACCTTTCCCAGCCCCCGTTTTCGTTGCTGGATGCCGAGGGGAAGGAACATGTGCGTCGCGGCATGGACCTTGCCTACTTTGATCGTCATGCGATTATCGTTGAAACCGGCCAGGCCGGCGAATACGTTTACCTTATTCACAAGGGAGAGGTCGCCGAGCTGGATCCCACCTTGCCGTCGTCGGTTGCGCGCATCGGCCATTACACCGCGGGCGACCTGTTTGGCGCCATCAGTATTCTCAACGGCAAGAGCCGCTACCGCTTTCAGGCGGAGCAGGAATGCCTGTGCTATCTGATGCCCAAGGCGCTGTTCAAGACGCTGTGCAACGAGTATCCCGAGTTCAATCAGTTCTTCCGCCAGTCGCTCGCCCACAAGGCGCGCCTGCTGACCGAAAAGCGTGCCGAGGGTGGTGTCACCATGGCGGGCTTCATGCTGGCCCGCGTCAGCGAGTGCATGCGCCCACCGCTGTTGCTGCCCGCCGATGCCGATATTGCCACCGCCGTGCGCACGCTGAATGACAGCCATGCCGACAGTCTGCTGGTGGAGGCTCAAGACCAGCCGGGGATGGTGACAAAGACCGATCTGCTCAACGCTATCGTGCTGACGGAACACCCGGTCACCACGCCGCTTGCCGATATTGCCCAATATACCCTGGTCACCGTCAGCTCAAGCCACTACCTGTTCGAGGCGCTGGTCAGCATGACCCGCCACAAGGTGACGCGGGTCGTGGTGATGGATGAGGGCAAGGTCGTCGGCGTGGTCGAGCTGACCGACGTGCTGAGCTATTTCTCGAGCCGCAGTTATGTAGTCAGCCTTCAGGTGGAACAGGCCGGTGATTTGCCGGCGCTGGCGGCCGCCAGCCACCGCACGCCGGAGCTGGTCAATGCCCTGATGGCCCAGGGCGTCAAGCTGCGTTTTGCCATGGATCTGTTGGCGGCTCTCAATGGGCGCATCATGAGCAAGGCCTGGGAGTTCACCATCGACCCGGCGCACCACCCGCACAGCTGCATGATGGTCATGGGTAGCGAGGGTCGCGGCGAGCAGATCCTCAAGACCGATCAGGATAACGGGCTGATTCTCGCCGACGATGCCGAATGGCCCGACGTGGGCGAGGACATGCAGCGTCTGACGGCGACCCTGATCGAGCTTGGGTATCCGCCCTGTCCGG
Source organism: Halomonas sp. CUBES01 (assembly GCF_020991005.1). Classification (GTDB taxonomy): domain Bacteria; phylum Pseudomonadota; class Gammaproteobacteria; order Pseudomonadales; family Halomonadaceae; genus Vreelandella; species Vreelandella gomseomensis. The sequence goes on from NZ_JAJLLW010000010.1 coordinate 111,715, forward strand.
GTAACATCATGGTCTCGAATCCGGAGTGGGTCGCCACGGTAAGTGAATGGAAAGGGCGCATTGCGCGCTGGGCTAGCGCGCGTGACGGCGACAGTCTGATGAAGCTGGCCATCATGCTCGACGCCCACGGCGTGGCGGGCAACCCGAGCCTGTTGGCAAGTGTCCGCGAGGAGCTTTTCGAGCGCTGCTCCCGGGACGAGTTGCTGCTGTCGTATTTCGCCCGCACCGTACTGCGGTTTTCCACGCCGCTGACGCTGTTTGGCTCGCTTAAGAAGCCCCAGCACGGTATCGATATCAAGAAAGGCGGTATCTTTCCCATCGTGCACGGCGTCCGCACCATGGCCCTCGAGCGGCGTATCCATGCCACCTCAACGCTTGATCGGCTGGATGCCCTCGCCGAGGACGGCCGGCTCAATCGGCGCTTTGCCGACGACCTCGGCGAAGCCCTGGCGCTGTTTACCGAGTTGCGCCTCAAACAGCAGCTGCAGACATTATCCGAGGATGCGTCCGCCGAGCAGCAAGAGCGTTCCAACCGAGTGGTCGTGCAGGATTTGTCATCGCTCGAGCGCGATCTACTGCGCGAAGCGCTGCATATCGTCAAGGATTTCAAGCAGCGCCTCTCGCACCGCTACCACCTGGAGTATTCGTGATCAGTCGACATTATCTGGACGCCCCCTTCGGGTGGCTTGGCGGTCTGCTGCGCCGGGAAAGCGAGCGCCGTCGTTATCAAGCGTCCCCCTACGCATGGCTTTTCCAGCCTTATCTGGGCAATGAGCTGGTAGCGCTTGCCTGCTTTGCTCACCACGGTGTCATGAGCGTGGCGGCGGTGACGCTACGCAAGCACCAACTGCTGACCAGCCGTGCGTGGGTGGCGGCGCTAAGTGAAGGCGTGCGCGACAGCGGTGCCGCCGAGCGCCGCCATCAGCTGCTCTACAACGTCGAGACGACGCTGCCCCTCAACGTCGAAAGCCTGCGTTCACTGGTTGAGTTTATCGGCAACCGACCGGTTATCGGCTGGCAGCTGGAGCAGCGTCTTGCGCCGCTCGAGCAGCAGCTGCGCTGCCATCTGGGATTCGGCCTGCCCAATGCCCGCGTGGACGTCACCAAGCTGCATCAGCGTCACCTGCGCCGTCTGCATCCGCAGGCCGAGCAGGTGGACGAGCTGGCCCAGGCGCTGGCGTGCTGGCAAGTGCCCAGTCAGGCGCCTCAGCGAGCACTGGAAGATGCTACGGCGAGCGCGCTTTTGTATTTGCGCCTGCAGCGTAATGAGGTAGACGCCGTCTCATAGCGGCGAGCGGTTGGGCCGGGGCGTCGAGAGTTGCTAGAATGCTGATTGCTTCTCTGACTATCGGCAGTGCTAATACCATGCAACATCACCTTGATCATTTCGACCCTGCGTCAGCGACCACCGACGCAGCAGCCCGCTTATCCGAAGCGGAACATCGCGATGCCAAGCGCAAGCGTGAGTTCAACAAGCTGCAGAAGCGGCTGCGCCGAGACGTGGGCAACGCGATCATCGACTATCGCATGATCGACGAGGGCGACCGCGTCATGGTGTGTTTAAGCGGCGGCAAGGACAGCTATACCATGCTGGAGATGCTGCTCAGCCTGCAGCGCAACGCGCCGGTGAATTTTTCACTGATCGCCGTCAACATGGATCAGAAGCAGCCGGGCTTTCCCGAACATGTCCTGCCCGCCTACCTTGAGGAACGCGGGGTGGACTACCATATCCTGGAGCGCGATACCTACTCGGTGGTGAAAGAGAAGACCCCGGAAGGCAAGACCACCTGCGCGCTGTGTTCGCGTTTGCGCCGCGGGTCGCTGTACGGGTTTGCCGAAGAGATCGGCGCCACCAAGGTTGCCCTGGGCCACCATCGGGAAGATATTCTCGAGACGCTGTTCTTGAACATGTTTTTCGGCGGCACGCTGAAGTCGATGCCGCCCAAGCTGCTTTCCGACGACGGCAGGAATATCGTCATCCGTCCGCTGGCCTACTGCAAGGAAGCGGACATTGCCGAGTACGCCCAGGCGATGGCGTTCCCGATCATTCCCTGCAATTTGTGCGGCTCGCAGCCCAACCTGCAGCGGCAGGTCGTCAAGGACATGCTGGCCGATTGGGACAAACACCACCCCGGCCGTCTGGAAAGCATGTTCAAGGCCGTGACCAACGTTGCGCCCTCGCAGCTCGCCGACCGCGACCTGTTCGACTTCGCCGGCCTGGAAGCCAAGCAGACAGAGCTGATGGCGGGGCGTATTCAGGCGCTCAACGTCGGTTAGGCGGCTGGGCTTTCCTCCTCGGCCAGCTGCTGTAGTCTGGCCATGTCGAGGATCTGTACCTCGCGGCCCGAGACGGCTACCAGCGACTGCGACTGGAAGCGGCTGACAATCCGGCTGACGGTCTCCACGGCGAGCCCCAGGTAGTTGCCGATGTCGGCTCTGGGCATCGACAGGCGAAAGCTGTACGGGGAGTAGCCGCGGCGACGGAAGCGGTCGGAAAGCGTGATCAGAAAGCTTGCCAGCCGCTGGTCGGCGGTTTTGCGCGACAGCAGCCGCATCATGCGCCGGTCGTTGCGCAGCTCCTTGCTCATGCTGCGGTACAGCTGGCCGCGTAACTCCGGCAGCTTTTCCGACAGCTGATCCAGCCGGTCGAAAGGAATTTCACACACCGTGGTAGTTTCCAGGGCAATCGCGCTGCCGGGATAATGCGGCTCGTCAATCGCATCCAGCCCCACCAATTCGCTTGGCAGGTAGAAATTGGTCAGCTGATCGTTACCGCCGCCTTCGGTGGTGACCTGCTTGAGGCTTCCCGAGCGCACCGCATAGACGCTGGTAAAGTCATCGCCCTGGTGGAACAGGTGCTCGCCTTTCTTGAGCGGCGTTCGCCGTCGGATGATTGCATCAAACTGATCCATGTCCTCCAGTTCCAGTGCCAGCGGCAGGCACAGGGAGCTGAGGCTGCAGGTCTGGCAGCGCGCTTCGTGCCATACGGCTCGCCGATGACGCGTAGGTTCCGGCATACAGGTCTCCATCAGGGAACGCGTCCTTCCATTATGTAATCGGGGGGCATGCTTAACAACCGCTAAATAATCTTCGAGTATCGCCGGTTCCCCTGAACCGGCAAGTGTGCGTCAAACGCCATGGCCAGATGACGTACCAGCAGTCGCCCAACGGGGGTAACGGTGATGACCTGATGGCGAAGAGTAGCCAGCCCGTCCTGCTGCGCCTGGTCAAGGGCGACCAGCGCTGCCTTGAAATACTCCTGAGGATCGATCTGCCAGCGCTCGCCGAGCGCCGCCAGATCCAGGCGCATGTCGCACATCAGCCGCTCGATGGCGTCGCGTCGGATACGGTCGTCGCGGCTGAGACGCACGCCCCGCCGGGTGGCGAGCCGGCCCTGGTCAAGAGCCGTTTCGTAGTCGGCGAGGACGCTTGCGTTTTGCGCGTAGCTGTCTTCCAGGCGTGAAATGGCCGATACGCCCAGGCCAATCAGGTCGCACTGGGCGTGGCTCGAATAGCCCTGGAAATTGCGTTGTAGAGTGCCGTTTTGCTGGGCAAGGGCCAGGCTGTCGTCCGGCCGGGCAAAATGATCCATGCCGATATGCACATAGCCGGCGGCGGTGAGCATGTCGATGGTGACGCGCAGCATGGTCAGCTTCTCGTCGGCATCGGGCAGCTCCTCCTGGCGAATGCGCCGTTGGGGCGGGAAACGCTCTGGAAGGTGGGCGTAGTTGAACACCGACAGCCGCGCCGGGTTCAGTTCGATGACCTGATGAAGCGTCTGTGCAAAACTGTCTGCCGTCTGCTGCGGCAGGCCGTAGATAAGATCCAGGTTGAGCGAGCGAAAGCCCAGTCGCTGGGCTTCGTCCATCAGCGTTTCGGTGAGTACCTTCGGCTGGCTGCGATTGATCGCGCGCTGTACCCGGGGGTCAAGGTCCTGAACGCCGAGGCTCAAGCGGTTGAAGCCCAGCGACTGCAGGTGACGCAGGGTCAATACATCGGCTTCGCGCGGGTCGATCTCAATGGCGTAGTCGCGCTCGGGATCGCTTGACAGGCCGAAGCGGGCGTCAAGGCGGTCGATCAGCCCGCTCATCTGGTCAAGCGTCAAGAAGGTTGGCGTGCCGCCGCCCCAGTGCAGCTGCTTGACCGGCCGCCGGGTATCAATGTGCTGTGCGGTCAGCGCCATTTCGCGGTCGAGGCGGGCCAGGTAAGGTTCGGCAAGATCAGTGTTCTTGGTGGCGATCTTGTTGCAGGCACAATAGAAGCAGATCTTGCGACAGAACGGAATATGCACATACAGCGACAGCGCCCGTTGAGCGTCGTTGCTGCGCGCCAGGGCGTCGGTAACGTCGTCGGCCGTAAACGCTTCATTGAAAGACAGGGCGGTCGGGTAAGACGTGTAGCGGGGGCCGCTGGTGGCGTAACGCTGGAGTAGCGCATCGCCCCACGCTGCAGCGTTCGAGGCGCTGTCAGTCACCGCATCATGGATGGTCGTTGGCATGGGCTCGATCCAGGTTAAAGGCTTGTCGCCAGGGTAGCGGCTGCCCTTCACGGCCGTGTTGAGCCACGTCAATAAAAGCAGCGCCGGTCGCTGCCGGTACATTCAGCCAAACACATCGGAGACCGCATCGTGGAAAGCCATTGGCCGGAAGAAACAAGCATCGATAGGCAGACACTGGCCGAGGTGGTCGCCCGGCAGGCCAACGGCTGTTTCCAGGTGGCGGGGCTGGGGCCGCTCCGGCTGTATGGCCAGGCCACGCATGGCAGCCTGTTGCTGGCGCACGGCGCCGGTGCCGGGCATCGCTCGGCGTTCATGCAGCAGTTTGCCGGCGCCCTTGCGGATCAGGGGCTTCAGGTCATCACCTTTGATTTTGGCTACATGCAGCAGATTCAGGCAACGGGCAAGCGCCGCCCGCCGCCGGCGATTGCCCGCACCGTGGAGGAGCTGGCGAACTGGTATGCCTGCCTGGCCCCGTTGACGGCAACGCCACTGTGGCTCGGCGGCAAGTCGATGGGTGGCCGCGCGGCGAGCATGCTGGCAAGCGGGCAGTCTTGCCCCGGGCTGGTGCTTGCCGGCTACCCCTTTCACCCGCCCAAGGCGCCCGACAAGCTGCGTCTGGCGCACTGGCCCGGCGTGCACGCACCGTCGTTGATCCTCCAGGGCGAGCGAGACCCGTTCGGCACGCGCGAAGAGGTCGCAACGTATCCGCTGCCCGCCTGCCTTGAGGTGGCGTGGCTGTCTGATGGCGATCACGACTTCAAGCCGCGTCGTGCATCGGGGCTCAATCAGACGATTTTGATTGACGAAGCCGCCGCTCTTGGGGCATCCTTCGTCCGCGCTCAGAGCTGCAGTTAGGCGTCAGTCAGGCGTGCGTTTGAATCATGTGGTGAGTCAGGTACACGAACGCGTATTTGATCACAGTATTTGAACGTAGCGTGTTGACTTCCTTCGTATCTACTGTAGAATGCAGCGCCACGTGACCAGCGGGTGGTTAGCTCAGTTGGGAGAGCACCAGCCTTACAAGCTGGGGGTCACTGGTTCGAACCCAGTACCACCCACCATCGCAAGATGGCCTGGAAACGTCGCAGTAATGAAGACGCATAGCGTTAGCATCACGATATAGCGGACCGGTAGTTCAGTTGGTTAGAATGCCGGCCTGTCACGCCGGAGGTCGCGAGTTCGAGTCTCGTCCGGTCCGCCA
>NZ_JAJLLW010000011.1 GCF_020991005.1 Halomonas sp. CUBES01
CCGCATGGCGGGGGCGGGGTTCGGTATCGCCCGGGGGGCGGGGATTCTGTTGGTGGTCACGGGGCTGATCACCCTGACGCCGCTGGCGGACCTGGAGGCATGGCAGCAGTCGACGCTGCGGCCTACCTTCATCGAGCTGCGCAACTATGCCATCAATCAGCTGGACCAGTGGGGCGGTGAGCTTCCCGAAGCGCCGTCGTCGCTAAACGACATCACGCTGCCGGACTTACGTCAGGCGCGCGATCGCTGAACGTTTCAAGAATTTTCAAGTCATGTAACGGCTTATTGACGCCAGTAAGTCGGCACTTAGCGAGGTAACGGGAATGTGCGGTATAGTCGGTCTTCTGGCCAGGCAAGCGGTAAACCAGGGTATTTACGATGCCCTGACCGTTCTTCAGCATCGCGGCCAGGACGCTGCCGGGATGATGACTTGGAGCGAGGGACGTTTTCTGCTGCGCAAGAGTAACGGCCTGGTGCGTGATGTGTTTCACACCCGGCACATGGCGCGTCTGAAAGGTAACCTGGGCATCGGCCACGTGCGTTACCCCACCGCCGGTTCCTCGAGCGAAGCCGAATCGCAGCCTTTTTACGTCAACTCTCCCTACGGTATCGCGCTGGCGCACAACGGCAACCTGACCAATTCCGAACAGCTCAAGCAGGAGCTGTTTTCGACCGACCTCCGCCATATCAACACCAGCTCGGACTCTGAAGTACTGCTCAATGTCTTTGCTCACGAGTTGGGCAAGCAGGGGCTACACCTTGAAGCCGAGGATATTTTCGACGCCGTGCGGAGAGTTCACCGGCGCTGTAACGGTGGCTACGCCGCCGTGGCAATTATCAACGGTTTTGGCATGGTGGCGTTCCGTGACCCCCATGGCATTCGTCCGGTGGTGTTCGGTACCCGGCAGGAAGACGACGGTCAGGCGGTCATGATCGCCTCTGAGTCGGTTGCGCTGGACGTGGGTGGCTTCGAGCTCGAGCGTGATCTGTCGCCCGGCGAAGCGATCTTCGTCGATATGCAGGGCCAGATTCACACCCAGGTATGCGCCGACCGTCCCCAACTGCGCTCGTGCATTTTCGAACACGTCTACCTGGCGCGGCCCGACTCGATTCTCGACGGTGCCTACGTTTACGGCACCCGCATGCAAATGGGCCGCAAGCTTGGCGACCGAGTGCTGAATGAATGGCCCGATCACGATATCGACGTGGTGATTCCGATCCCCGATACCTCGCGTACCTCGGCGCTGGAAATGGCCCAGCATCTGGGCGTTACCTATCGCGAAGGGTTCATGAAGAACCGCTATATCGGCCGCACCTTCATCATGCCGGGGCAGACCCAGCGCAAGAAGTCGGTGCGCCAGAAGCTCAACGCCATCGATATCGAATTCAAGGACAAGAACGTCCTGCTTGTCGATGACTCGATCGTGCGCGGCACCACCTGCAAGCAGATTATTCAGATGGCCCGCGATGCCGGGGCTCGCAACGTCTACTTTGCGTCGGCGGCGCCGCCGGTACGCTACCCGAATGTGTACGGCATCGATATGCCCGCCGCGTCGGAACTCATTGCCCACGGGCGAACCGAAGAGGAAGTGGGTCAGCTGATCGGCGCGGATCGCATCTTCTATCAGGATCTGGATGACCTGAAAGATGCCTGTCGCGAGGTCAATCCTGACCTGGAAGCCTTCGACTGTTCGGTCTTTGACGGCAACTACGTCACCGGCGATATCGATGACGCCTACCTGGCGGTTCTCGAAGCCAGCCGCAACGACCTGGCTAAAGACCAGAGCGCGGGTGACCATGCGCTCGTCGACATGCATAATCAGGACGATGACCTGGACGATTAGGCCAAGCCCCTTTGATGTAGCTGAACAAGAGACTCGCCATGCATGATGACAGCCAGCAAGACGCGTGGTCGCTAGAAACCCTGGCGATCCGCGCCGGCCACGAGCGCACCTTCGAGCAGGAGCACGCCGAGCCCATTTTTCCTACCTCCAGCTTCGTGTATGGCAGCGCCGCCGAAGCGGCGCGCAAGTTCGGTGGGCATGAGGCCGGCAACGTCTATTCCCGCTTTACCAACCCGACCGTGCATACCTTTGAACGCCGTCTGGCGGCGCTGGAAGGCGGCGAGCGTTGCGTGGCCACCAGTTCGGGCATGTCGGCCATCCTGTCGACTGTGCTTGCGCTGCTGTCGTCCGGCGATGAGATTGTCGCCTCGCGGTCACTGTTTGGCTCGACGGTCAGCCTGTTTGACAAGTACTTCGGCAAGTTTGGCATTACCACGCGCTACGTTGAGCTTTCCGACCTGGCGGCCTGGGAAGCGGCCATTACCCCTAAAACGCGCCTGCTGTTTGCCGAAACGCCGTCCAACCCGCTCTCGGAAGTGGCCGATATTGCCGCACTTTCAGCGCTGGCCAAGCGGCATGAGGCGTGGCTGGCCATCGATAACTGCTTTCTGACCCCTGCGCTTCAGCAGCCCATCGCCTTGGGCGCTGATCTGGTGATCCACTCCGCTACCAAGTACCTCGATGGCCAGGGGCGGGCGGTAGGCGGCGCTGTGGTCGGCAAGCACGATGTGCTGGAAGAGGTGTTTGGCGTCGTGCGTACCTGCGGTCCCTGCATGAGCCCGTTCAACGCCTGGATATTCACCAAGGGACTGGAAACGCTCTCGCTGCGCATGAAGGCGCACTGCGAGCAGGCGCTGACCCTCGCCCGGTGGCTTGATGCCCACCCAGCGGTCACCAAGGTGTTTTACAGCGGCCTTGAGGATCACCCCCAGCATGACCTGGCCAAGAAGCAGCAGGAGGGCTTTGGTGCCGTGTTAGGCTTCGAGGTGATCTTCGGCCAGGAGGCTGCCTGGAAGGTAATCGATGCCACCCGCATGCTGTCGATTACCGGCAACCTCGGCGATGTCAAAACCACGATCACCCATCCGGCCACCACCACTCATGGCCGTCTGAGCGATGAACAACGCGCGGCGGCGGGGATTACGCCAGGGCTGGTGCGTGTGGCGGTGGGGCTGGAAAGTCAGCGGGACATTCAGCACGACCTCGCCCGTGGTCTGGACGCCTTGCTGCAGGGCTAAGCGCGTCTTGCCTGTTGAAAAAAACCGGTCAAAAGGCCGGTTTTTTTATGCGCCCAAGGCCAGCCCATAAGCCGTCCAACGTTTTTTACGAATGATAGGTTCTGGTTTTTTCAGCGGTTTACAAACCACTTTAGCGCTATCATCGTTTCATCATCACGCTCATGGAGAGCGTCTTTTAAAGGAAATAAACGATGTGGCGTAACACGCAGGTGGGGTGGGGCGTTATCAGCATTGCGCTGCACTGGCTCAGTGCTAGCACCATTGTAGGGTTATTCGCGCTGGGCTGGTGGATGACCGGACTGGGGTACTATGATACTTGGTACAACCTTGGGCCCTGGGTTCATCGCTCGGTGGGCATTGTACTTTTCATGGTAACGCTCGCGCGCCTCGTCTGGCGCTTGACGCAGCCGACACCGCAGGGGCATGGCAGTCGACTTGAGGTCTTGATGGCCCACTTGGGCCATATCACGCTGTATGTTCTGTTGCTGTTCGTGATGACCACCGGGTACCTGATCTCGACGGCGGACGGCGGCGGTATCAGCGTTTTTGGCTGGTTCGAGGTGCCAGCGCTGGTACACGGATTGCCCCAGCAGGCGCTGATTGCCGGGGATCTGCACTGGTACAGCGCCTGGGCGCTGATGTTATTGGCGGTGGGGCATTCGCTGGCCGCCTTAAAGCACCATTTGATCGATCGCCATGACACCCTGCTGCGCATGTTGAAACCGACGTCACGTTAACGTATCGGGCTTTCCCCACCGGGAGGGCTTCAAGGGGCACCCTTACAAGACGGTGCTTTATCATCGAGAAAGGAGTTGCACGCATGTTGAAGAAAACCGTACTGACCACGGCCGTGGCCGCCGCTGGACTCTTCACGCTTGGCCAGGCCCAGGCCGCTGACTACACCATCGATACCGAAGGACAGCATGCCTTCGTACAGTTCAAGATCAGCCACCTTGGCTATTCCTACATCCTGGGCAGCTTTGAAGAGTTTTCCGGTGATTTCAGCTACGACCCGGAAGATCTTGAGGCGTCGTCTGTCGAGATGGAAGTCCAGGTTGATAGCTTGAACAGCAACCACGCTGAGCGCGACCGCCATATTCTGAGCAGCGACTTCCTTAACGTCGATGAATACCCAACCGCTACCTTTAGCTCAACCGGGTTTGAGTCGACCGGTGACAACGAAGGGGTCGTAACCGGTGATCTCACCCTGCATGGTCAAACCCAGGAAGTTGAAATGCCTGTGACCATGATGGGCGAAGGTGAGGATCCCTGGGGCGGCTATCGTGCCGGCTTTGAAGGCAGCACCATGATCACGCTGAGCGATTTTGACATCGACATGAGCGAATTCCCTGAAGCCATGCACGAGCTTGAGCTGTATGTGACCTTCGAAGGTATTCGCCAGTAACACGACGTTTAAAAACGCCACCGCTCCCTGGGGAGCGGTGGCGTTTTTTGCGTTTATTCAACAGGAGTAGAGGCGTTGGTGGCTAGCACTGAGCAAACGGCAGGACTGGGTAAAACCCTGTGGCGTCAAACCTGGCCCATGGCCATCGGGGTGCTATCGCTACTCGGCTTCCAACTGGTCGATAGCGCCTTTATTGCCCGCCTGGGCACGGTTCCCCTGGCGGCCCAGTCTTTTACCTTTCCGCTGTCGTTTCTGATTATCGGCATTCAGGTAGGGATGGGGATCGCTATCGCGGCGCTGATTTCCCGAGCGCTGGGAGCCGGTGAGCAGGCCCGAGCCAAGCGCTTGAGCAGCCTGGTGTTGATGGCCGGTGGGGTGGTCATCGCCTGTCTGTGTATTGCCCTCGGGATATTCCAGATCCCGATTTTCAGTTTGCTGGGTGCCGAGAGCAATACCTTTGGTTATCTGCGCAGCTATTGGCCGCCGCAACTGCTGGCGGCCTGGATCGGCGCCGTGCTTTATTTCATGTACAGCGTCTTTCGCGCCTACGGCGATACGCGCTTGCCCGGCAAGATGATGGTGATTACCAGCCTGATCAATCTGGCCCTGGACCCGCTGCTGATCTTTGGCGTGGGGCCCTGGGCAGGGTGGGGGTTGCCGGGCGCCGCTTGGGCGACGGCCATCGCGTTCAGCATTGGGCTGGTGGTGACCGGTGGACGACTATGGCAGAGAGCCTGGGCGTCGCGGCAAGGCTTATGGCAGGAAGGACGGCAGTCCTGGCGGCCGTTTTTGGGGATTGCCGCGCCGGCCATGGTAAGCCAGTTGATGCCGCCGCTGGCGGCCATGCTGGCAATCGCCGTAGTGGCGGGGCTAGGTGAAAGTCAGGTGGCTGCCTGGGGGCTTGCCAGCCGACTGGAAACCCTGTCGCTGATGGTCATCCTGGCCATGACCATGTCGCTGCCGCCCTGGTTAGGGCGCTGCTACGGTGCCGGTGACTGGGGGCAGATCCATCGCCTGTTGCGCCTGGCGCTAGGCGTTGCGGTGGTATGGCAACTGTCGCTGGGTATCGTGCTGGCGCTCGGCGCGCCATGGCTGGGTATGGTGCTGGCGGGTAATCCCGAGGTGCAGGATGAACTGGTACTGCTGATTCGCTTTCTGCTGCCGAGCTACGCGGCGCTGGGGGTTTGCATGTTGATCGTGTCTGCCGGTAACGCGCTGGGGTGGCCGCTGCGCGCGATGCTGCTGTCAGCAGCACGCCTGTTCGTGTGCTATTTACCCTGCCTGTGGCTCGGTGAACAGCTGGCCGGTTGGTGGGGGCTGGCCGCCGGAGCGGCCGTTGGCAATCTGCTGGCCGGGTTGGCCGCCTGGCTGATGCTGCGGCGTATTCTGTCGCGTGCGCATCGCCAGGCAGGCGTTAGGGCGCGCTGACGTTGGCGCGCTCCTGGAAGGCGAAGTAACCAAACAATAGCGCCATGGCCAGGTAGCCCATCACAAAGTTGGGGGCTGCGTTGATGGAAAGTTCAGGGGCGTGCATCAAGCCAAAGAACGCAAAGGCCGCCGCGATCAGGGCAAAGGTCGCCGCACGCCGGAATTGATGATCGATCACTGAAACGGTCATTGCGCCCAGGAAGATCGCCATGAACATGGCACCCTGTCCGGCGGCGACAATCGAGGTCGAAATATCGCTGACGATGTCCTCGGCACCACGGTTGAAGCGCGTCATTACGTAGTTGGCAAAGTAGGGCAGCATGGCCAGGGCTACTGCAGGATAGTAACGGGTATCGTTGGCCTGAAACGCCGTGGCGATCATGGAAATCCCCACGAATACCAGAATAGGGGCGACCACGGACACGGGAATGATGGCCGAAATCATGGCAATCAGGCCGAACATGGTGGCAATGGCGTAGACAGCCCCGTTCAGCAGGCTGTAGCCGCGCCCGGCCCCCATCCACTTCGCCCCGACGGTGGCAATGTACACCGTCGTGGGAAAGACCCCGCCAAACAGTGCGCCAATCATGGTGCCCACGCCGTCTACCGCCTGGCATTCACGCACGTCATACTTGTCGCCAGCGGCTTCCATGGCTTCGACGTTGTTCATGGTTTCAATGGCGTTATATAGCGTGATCGGCAGCACTACGGTAAGAATGGCGAGCATGCCGGTGGCCAGCAGCCCCAGGCCCTCCCACCAGGCCAGGTTGGGTAGCAGCGGGTAAAAGCCAAGGTGGGTAAACGCATCGCTGAAGCGCTCACCACCTGCGTCGCCGATCAGGTAGGCCATGGCGCTGCCCACGATGATGGCAAACAGTGACGTGGGAATCTTGAAGGGCATGCTGACGCGAGCAATCAGGCCAACGATGATGATGGCCAGAACCAGCAAGCCGATCACTGGCATCTCCAGCGTCTTGAATAGCATTTCACCGGCAATGAAGGTCAGTGCGACCCCGGCAACGGCGCCGAGCATGGCCGCCCTTGGAAGATGATACTGAACCCAGCGACCGATGAGGCTGATAGCCGCTTCGATTGCGCCGCTGATGAAACAAGCGGCGACCGCCACTTTCCAGGCGAGCGTCACGTCCCCGGTCAACTCCTTGGCGGGCAACAGAACGCCAAACAGGAAGACAAACATCACCGGCGTTGAAATGCCGTAGGACAAGGCGGTGACGTCGCTGCGCTGCTCTTTGCGTGCCAGCCGTGCGGCGCTCCAGGCGTAATAGAAATTGCCGACCATCACCGCTACTGCCGCTCCGGGAAGCACCTGGCCGTAAACGATCGAGGCGGGAAAGCCCATGCCCAGCATGGTGATGGCAATGATCACAAAATTCGCAATGTTATTCTGGAACAGGGCGAAAAATGCGTCGGTGTCTTCTTTCTTGTACCAAGGATAGTGGTGTGGCGTCGCCATGGGGGCCTCTGAGTTATGGGTGTTGTTGACGGCAAGGCTAAGGAGAGTGTGGCGTCGATTTGACTGATCGGTCAACTCCCGCCTTGCGGGGGACGCCGCAAGGCGTCCCAGCGCTGGCGACGAAGGCGCAATTCTACACAACCCCAACGGCATGCCCAAGATACAAAAATGCCCAGGCAAGCCTGGGCATGATGGGGCGTGTTGCCATGCTTTGCTAGTCGTTAACCGCAGCAATCGCCTTGGCGAGGTAGGGCAGGTTTTCCTGGGAGAAGCCCGCCACGTTGGCCCGCCCTGAGCGCACCATGTAGATGCCGAACTCGTCGCGCAGCCGGTCGACCTGGTCGGGCGTCAGGCCGGTATAGGAGAACATGCCGCGCTGCTCGGCAACGCAGGCATACTTCTCAGCCAGCCCGTAGGGCTTGAGGGCTTCAACGAAGTCGCGGCGCAGGGTGTTGATGCGGTCACGCATTTCGGTGAGCTCTTCGCGCCACATGGCGGAAAGCTCAGCGTCATGCAGAATTTCACTGACGATGGCACCGCCGTGTGCCGGCGGGTTGGAGTAATTCTCCCGGGCCACGATCGCCACCTGCGAGCGAATGTTTTCCATTTGCTCGCTGTCCTTGGCCACCATGATCAAGCAGCCGGTTCGCTCGCAGTAGATGCCGAAGTTCTTCGAGCAGGAGCTGGTGATAATGACCTCATCGAGCTGCTCGGCAAATAGCCGAACGCCGTAGGCGTCTTCGTCAAGCCCGGCGCCAAAGCCCTGGTAAGCAAAGTCGATCAGCGGCAACAGCTGGCGCTCCTTGACCACCTCGAGCACCTGCTGCCACTGCGATGGAGAAAGGTCGAAGCCGGTCGGGTTATGGCAGCAGGCGTGGAGCACGACCACATCGCCTTCGGGGATCTTTTTCAACGCGCCCAGCATGCCGTTGAAGTCGAGACGGTTGTCGGGGTCGACGTAGGGGTATTTATGCAGCTCGATACCCGCAGCAGTAAAAATGCCGTGGTGGTTTGGCCAGGTGGGGTCGCTGACCCAGATGCCTCTACCCGGCAGCTGGGTGGCAATGAAGTCTGCGGCCAGGCGCAGAGCGCCGGTGCCCCCCGGCGACTGGGTAGCGCTGGCGCGGTTGGCCTCGAGCACCGGCGAACCGGCGCCCAGCACCATCGGCAGTACCACGCCGCCGTACGCGGGCGCGCCGTGCGAACCAATGTAGGTCTTGGTGGTTTCGTTGCTGAGCAAGCGAGCTTCGGCTTCTTTGACCGCGCGCATCACTGGCGTATTGCCGTGCGCATCGCGGTAAACGCCAACGCCTAGGTCGACTTTCTGCGGATTGGTGTCTTTTTTGAAAGCTTCGATTAGCCCAAGAATGGCGTCTCCGGGGACTCGCTCAATGTGCTCAAACATTTATTCGGCTACCTCGTCGGTTCTAGCGGCAAGAATGAAATCATTTTGATGCAGGCCATCAATGGCATGGCTCCACCAGGTGACCGTGGTTTTACCGTATTCGGTCGTGATCGCAGGGTGGTGCCCGGCCTGTTCGGCCAGCTCGCCGACGCGGTTGGTAAACGCAAGCGCGCCAACGAAGTCACTAAACGTATAACTGCGTGACAGCTTCATGATGCCATCGTGATCGACAATCTGCCACTGGGAGAGCTCGTTTAGCTGGCTTTCGCACTCGCTACGGGTCATTGGCCGTGCGTTGCCGCTGCAGGGTTCACACTGTTGCTTTGCTAGTGACGTCATTAGGCTATCTCCTTGATAAGGGTTATGAATGACTGACTCTTTCAGGGTAGAAGGCACACGCAGTCACGGCCAACGTCTTTGGCACTGTAAAGTGCTTGATCCGCACGCTCGATAAGGGTCGTCAGGGGTTCGCCGCAGCGGTACTCGGCAACGCCGATGCTTAACGTGACCTGACCCTCGCCGACACCGAAATCATGGGAGGCGATATGCTGGCGCAGCCGGTCTGCCAGCTGGTGGCATTGCTTGAGAGGGGTGAGCGGGAGAATCGCCATGAACTCCTCGCCACCCAATCGAGCAATCATATCTTCCGTGCGCAGCAGCGACTGGGTGAGCGTGGCCAACTGCTTGAGAACGTCATCCCCCTGGAGGTGCCCCCAGCGGTCATTGAGGCGCTTAAAATGATCGATATCGAGCATCATGATGGATAGTGGGGTGCCGTGGCGGGTGCTCAGTGATGCCAGGTTGGTCAGTTGAACCATGAGCCTGCGCCGGTTGGGTAAGCCGGTAAGCGAGTCGGTGTTGCACAGCTTGCGTAGCCGCTGCTCTTCCAGCACCTGGTCGCTGACGTCCATCATCAGACCGTGCCAGCGCACCCCCGTTGGCGTGGGTTCCGGGGTGGCGCTGACGGCTATCCAGAGAATTTTGCGTCCCGGCAAGGCAAGGCGAAACCGTGTGGTCAACGGCAGCATCCAGCGGGCAGAGCGCTCAATGGCAGACATCAGCTTCGGATAGTCCGTTCCAGTCAACTGCTCAAGGGCGTTATTGGCATCGTGGGCGAGCTGGTGTTTATCAATATGGGCCAGGGTGCCGCCCCCACCTTCCATGTACGGGAACGCCATATGACCCTCATGGGATCGATAGAACTGAAAAACGACGCCTGGTACCTGAGTGATAAGTTGCTCGGCGCTGAGCGATAAAGGGATCTCATTCACGGACATGCGTGAATCTCCGAAGCTGTGCCGTTGAAAAACGAGGTCATCAAAAGTAGCCGATAAGGGTAGCGTTAATAGCGTCATTAAAATGTAAGCCATTGACTACAAAATGATACGTTTTTATATTTTTTCGATATATTCAATGAATTTAAAAGACTTAAATTGAATAGTTGCGGGTGACGCGTGATTTTTGCTGGTAGATGCGCCTGAAAAATATTACGTTTACGTATATAAAATGCTCCTGTTATTCCATTGAGGTTTGTCTTGTCACTCAGTTCGTCAACATCAGGTGCCTCTGACACCACGGGACGGGTGAGTCTGGTCGGTGCGGGACCAGGCGACCCCGAGTTACTCACCCTCAAGGCTTTTTATCGCCTGCAGCAGGCCGACGTGGTGCTGCATGATCGGTTGGTCAGCGACGAGATCCTGGCGTTACTGCCGCCGGGCGTCAGGCAGTTTTACGTCGGCAAGGCGCGCTCGGCGCATAGCGTTCCCCAGGATGGCATCAATCAGGCCCTGGTTCAGTGGGCCCAGGCGGGTAACCGCGTGGTGCGCCTCAAGGGAGGGGATCCGTTCATCTTTGGCCGCGGAGGGGAGGAGCTTGAAACCTTGATCGAGGCTGGCGTGGCGGTCGAGGTGATCCCGGGTATTACCGCGGCGTCAGGGTGTGCCGCGTATGCCGGCATTCCACTGACCCACCGCGATCATGCCCAATCGGTGCGCTTCGTTACCGGCCACCTCAAGAACGGTGAGTGCGACCTGGACTGGCAGACGCTGGCGCGACCCGGCCAGACGCTGGTGTTCTACATGGGGTTGGGCAGCGTGGATGTGATCAGCCAGGCGCTGATGGCCCAAGGCATGGCGCCGGATACCCCGCTGGCCTTGATTGAGCAGGGCACCACCCAGCAGCAAAAGACCCATATCGGTACTCTACAGTCGCTGCCTGACACTTTTATTGCCGGTGTTATCAAGCCGCCCACCTTGTTGATCGTGGGGCATGTCGTGTCGCTGAACACGCAGCTAGCCTGGTTTGACACCGACCAGACCCATGCCAAGGGATTCAGCGAAGGCAAGCATCCCACCCCGCCTGACGAATTAGATACCAAACGTTAAACAATCAACGCTTGGGTCATCCCGTGAAACTGGCTAGATGCACTAAGCTGTGTATGCTGGTAGCCAGCAACGTGATTTTTCACAGTCCGTTGACTTAATGCGCAGCCAACACCGGCACGCGCAACCCGCAGCGACCATCAAAGGGAGAGGCGATATGTCAGACGAGCAGCATTCCGATCAACAGCCCACCAACAGTAAGCCGGACATGAAGACACTTTTCCGCGATAACCGCGTGAAGGGCATGGCCGGGATTACCGCGATCGCGGTGATCTGGGCGCTGATGGCGCAGTCGAACGTAGGCACCAGCCGCGATCGGGTGGCGGCCCTTGAAGAGCAGGTGGCAAGCGTTGAGGAAGAAAATAATGCCCTCAATCAGCAGCTCAGCGAAGTCGACGATGCCGAAGCGAATCTTTCAGCGTTGCAGGAAGACATGAGCGCGCTCGAAGCGCAACAGGCCGACGAACAGCAGGCGCTGGAAGATACCCGGCAGGAGCTGAGCGATACCCGCTCGGAGCTTGATTCACTGCAAGAAGAGCGCGACTCGCTGCAAACCAACGTTGACGAACTGAACCAACAGGTCAGCGACGCGGAAAGCGAGCTAGCAACGCTGCGCGAAGAGCGTGATCGGGTACAGCAGGCCAGCGAGGAAGCTGTACAGGCACGTCAACAAGCCGAGGAGGCTCATCAGAGCGCTGAAGATGCGCGCCTGGAGGCAGAAGAAGCCCGTCAGGAAGCGGCCAACGAACGTCAGCAGGCGGTTGAAGAGCGTGACGCCGCAAGACAAACGCTGGATGAAGTCAATACCCAGATCGAGCAGGCGAATGAGCGCTTGTCCAGCCTTCAAGACGACATCGCCAACGCCGAAGCAGAGCGCGATGAGGTTCTGCAGGCGCGTGACAGCGCTGCCAGCGAGCGCGATGCACTGCAAGAAGAGGTCGATTCGCTGAAAGCGCTGCGCGATGAGGAAGAGAGTAGCCTGAACGATGTGCGCAGCGAAATGGAAGATATCATGGTCGCCATCGAAATGGGCCGCGAGGAACTGGCCAAGATTGAAGACCAGGTATCCACCCGTGAAGAGCAGCTGGAACGCTTGGAAACACAGTTGAACGAGTGGCGTGATGAACTCTCCACGCTGGATTCGCGTACCGGTAATGCGGCCAACGATGACGGTGAAAGCACCAATCAGGGAGGTGGCGAAGAAGGTGCCAGCCAGAGCAGCGAAGAGGCATCGTCTGGCAGCGAAGGTGGCAATCAGGAAGATGAAGCCAGCTAAGCACTCTTGCGAAGCGTAATAGTCTGGATGAGCGGGTGCTGATACGGTCAGCACCCGCTTTTTTTGGGCGTTGGTTTATGATTGGGTCGGCGAGGAGTATGATTTGCCCATTCATCAATTCAGCGCCAGACGAGGAGTCTCTCTAAATGGAAGGCGTCAAACATATTATTGCAGTGGCATCGGGCAAGGGTGGCGTTGGCAAGTCAACCGTTACCGTCAACCTGGCCCTGGCATTGTCCGCCCAGGGCTACCGTGTCGGCGTGCTGGATGCGGATGTCTATGGCCCCAGCCAGGCGCAAATGCTGGGTGTCGCCGAGGGCGTGCGTCCTCAAGCGTCCGGGGATGACAAGTTCCTGCCGCTCGAAGCGCACGGCCTGCAAGCCATGTCCATGGCGTTCATGGTCAATACCCGCGAAGCCATGGTCTGGCGGGGGCCGATGGTAGTCGGCGCGTTTCAGCAGATGCTGAATCAGACCCAGTGGGATAACCTGGACTTTCTGCTTATCGACATGCCTCCTGGCACCGGCGATATCCAGTTGACGCTGGCCCAGAAAGTCTCGGTGGCGGGGGCGGTGATTGTCACCACACCTCAGGATATTGCCCTGCTCGACGCGCGCAAGGGCATCGAGATGTTCCGCAAGGTCAACGTGCCCGTACTTGGTGTGGTTGAGAACATGAGCCTTTACCACTGCGAAAATTGTGGCCACGAAGCGCCCATCTTCGGCGCTGGCGGGGGTGACCGTATTGCCGAGGAGTACGACACCGAGGTGCTCGGCCGCTTGCCACTGACGCTATCGATTCGCGAGCTTGCCGACTCAGGGCGGCCAAGCGTGGTGTCGGAGCCCGATAGCACCGTCAGCCAGACCTTTGCCGCGATTGCCAAGCGCGTGGCGCAAAGCGTGGATGGACACGGTCAGGAAACACCCACTATTTCCTTCAGCGAGTGACGACGTAACCAATGAGTATCAAGTCTGATAAGTGGATCCGGCGCGTGGCCGAAAGCGATGCCATGATCGAGCCCTTCGAGCCCGGTCAAGTTCGTTACCTGAACGGGCAGCGCGTGATTTCCTTCGGCACCTCCAGCTATGGCTACGACGTCCGCTGCTCGGATGAATTCAAGGTGTTTACCAATATTCACTCGGCGATCGTCGACCCCAAGTCCTTCGACGAGAACAGCTTTGTCGATGTAAAGGGCGATGTGTGCGTCATCCCGCCCAACTCGTTTGCGCTGGCGCGTACCGTGGAATATTTCCGTATTCCGCGCAACGTGCTGACCATTTGCCTGGGCAAATCCACCTATGCGCGCTGCGGTATCATCGTCAACGTGACGCCGCTCGAGCCGGAGTGGGAAGGGCACGTTACACTCGAGTTCTCGAACACCACCAATCTGCCAGCGAAAATCTATGCCAACGAAGGCGTCGCGCAAATGCTGTTTCTGGAATCGGACGAAGTGTGCGAGACGTCCTACAAGGATCGGGGCGGCAAGTACATGGGCCAGCGGGGCGTTACCCTGCCGCGTACCTGACGCCTGTCCCATGCCCACAAAAAAACCGAGCGGCTTACACCGCTCGGTTTTTTTATGCCGGCACCATTAGCGCTTAATTTGCAGATTCGTCGAGCTCTTCGGCCGCGTCGTCGTGGGAGAGGCGCATGCCGTGGGGCGGCAGTCGGTGACCATCCATGGTGGCGCCTTCGCCCGTATACTGAAGACGACCCTGCAAGAACCACTGCACCGCGATGGGGAAGATAAGATGTTCCCGATCCTGGACTTTCTGCTTCAGGGTCTCGACGCTGTCGTCGGCGCTGACCTTGAGCTCGGCCTGTAACACGACCGGCCCGCCATCCAGCTCTTCGGTCACGAAGTGAACGCTGCAGCCGTGTCGCGTTGCCTGGTCGGCAAGCGCGCGGGCGTGGGTATTGAGACCTTGATAGGCGGGCAGCAGCGACGGGTGGATGTTCAGCATCCGCCCCAGAAAGCGCTGCACGAAGCGTGGCGTCAGGATGCGCATGAAGCCGGCGAGCACGATCACATCGGGTTCATGGCGCTCAATGACCTTGATGAGCGCGCCGTCATACGCCTCCCGGCTTTCGTACTCGCGGTGCGGCAGGGCAACCGCATCGATCCCGGCGTCCCGGGCGCGCTTGAGTCCATAGGCGTCGGGCTCGTTGGCGATGACCGCGACAATCTCACCGCCCAGGCGGTCGTGAGACTGGGCGTCGATAAGCGCCTGTAGATTGCTGCCGCTACCGGAAATCAGCACCACGACGCGGGGCGGCGCCGTGGGCTCCGGGGTCATGTCGGTGATGGTGTCGCTGTTGTAGTCGGTGCTGCTCATGCCGGCAAATTCTCCAGTACCACGGCATCCTGCTGGCGCGGTTCGATCTGCCCCAGGCGATAAACGGTTTCTCCCTGGGCTTCCAGGTGAGCCATGGCTTGGCTTGCCTCGTCTTCAGGCACCACCACGACCATGCCGATACCGCAGTTGAGCACGCGGTACATTTCGGTATCGGCGACGTTGCCCTGGGTTTGCAGCCAGTCAAATACCGCCGGGCGCGACCACGCCTGGGTGTCGATACGCGCCGCCAGCGAGTCGGGCAGTACGCGGGGTATGTTCTCGAGCAGCCCGCCGCCGGTAATGTGCGACAGGGCGTGTATCGAGAGGCCGCTGTCGCGCAGCAGGGAAAGCAGCGCCTTGACGTAAATGCGCGTGGGGGCCATGAGCGCATCGCCCAGCACCGTGCCGTCGATCGGGGTGTCCAGCGGCGCCTCGCTGCGCTCGATGATTTTACGAATCAGTGAATAGCCGTTGGAGTGCGGGCCGGAGGAGGCGAGGCCAAGCAGCACGTCACCTTCCCCCACGCGGCTGCCGTCAAGAATCTCGCTCTTTTCCACCACCCCCACGCAGAAGCCGGCCAGGTCGTAGTCATCGCCCTCGTACATACCGGGCATTTCGGCGGTTTCGCCGCCGACCAGCGCGCAGCCTGCCTGTTCGCAACCGGCGCCGATGCCGGTGACTACATCGGCGGCAATGTCGACATTTAATTTACCCGTGGCATAGTAGTCGAGGAACAGTAGCGGCTCGGCCCCGGCCACGATCAGGTCGTTGACGCACATGGCCACCAGGTCGATTCCAATGGTGTCATGCTTGCCAAGCATCATCGCCAGGCGCAGCTTGGTACCGACGCCGTCGGTGCCGGAGACCAGAACCGGCTGGCGGTAGCCCTGGGGCAGCTCGCACAGGGCGCCAAACCCCCCGAGCCCGCCCATGACTTCGGGGCGAGTCGTGCGCTTGGCGACGTGCTTGATGCGATCGACCAGCGCATTGCCGGCATCAATATCAACGCCGGCGTCTTTATAGCTGAGCGATGTGGCCGAAGAGGCGCGCGAAGAGGAGGTCTCGGTCATGACAGGTCCTATGGAGCAAAGTGCAGTGCAAGAGAGACTGGCGAACGCCGCCAGCGCCAGGCAATAACTGGGGCGGATTGTATCACTCGGCGGCGTGGCTCGCATCGCCAGCGCTTGACGGGAACAAAAGCAGGCGGTTTTTATTTATATCCGGCATAGTAGATGGTTAAAAACGAGGCCGTTCAAGGAGCGATATGCGCAATTCATGGTGGGGTATCCTGCTGTTGGCCGCAGTGGTCGGGCTGGTTTACGTGCTCAACGCGGTATTGATGCCGTTTGTTGCCGGCGTGATCCTGGCCTACCTGGCTGACCCGCTGGCCAATCAGTTCCAGCGCTGGGGGATGAACCGTCCCGTCGCCGTCAGCAGCGTTTTCTGCGTGCTGCTGGTGGTGCTCGTGGTCAGCCTGCTGATCTTGATTCCACTGGTCATCCAGCAGACAAAACAGCTGGGTGAAGCCGTGCCGGGCATTTTTGCCTGGGGGGAAAACACCCTGGCCCCGAAGGTGTTCGAGTGGACCGGCTATGATCTACGCGCTGAACTGGTCAACGTGCGTGAGACGCTGGTCGAAAACTGGCGAGATGCCGGTGGTTATTTGGCCCAGGCGTTGGGTCAGATCGGCCGCTCGGGGATGGCCTTTGTGTCGTGGATTACCTATGTCGCGCTGATTCCCGTGGTCACGTTCTACCTGCTGCTGGACTGGAATCGCCTTATCACCAATATCGGCAACCTGATTCCTCGCCAGTGGGCGGACGATGTGGGTCGCCTGGTACGGCGCTGCGATGAAGTGCTGGCCTCATTTCTGCGCGGGCAACTGCTGGTCATGCTGTGCCTAGGTATTATCTATGCGGGCGGGTTGACCCTGCTGGGACTCGATTTTGGCCTGTTGATCGGCGTGGTATCGGGTCTGGTCAGTATCGTGCCGTTTCTTGGTTTCATCCTGGGGTTGTGCATTGCGCTGATTGTCGCGCTTTTTCAGTTTGGCACCTGGTGGGGGCTGCTGGGCGTTGTGGCCGTTTTCGCGATTGGGCAGGTGGCGGAAAGCGTGGTGCTCCAGCCGAAACTGTTAGGCGACAAGATAGGGCTCCACCCGGTGGCCGTGATTTTCGCGGTGCTCGCCGGGGGGAATCTGTTCGGCCTGACGGGGGTGTTGCTTGCCTTGCCCGCAGCGGCCATCATCATGGTGCTGCTGCGCGAAGCCAAGGATCGTTACAAGAGCAGCGATCTGTACAATGCCGAGCATGAACACGATCACCCGAACGAAGAGGTACCCGCGATCGGTGATAATAGGGAGTCTTCATGAGCCAGGTGCCGGCGCAGCTACCCCTTGGGGTAGGCCTGCGCGACGACGCGACGTTTCATAACTATTACCCTGGAGAAGCGAACGCGGCCATGCTGAATCGCCTTCAGCAGCAGTGGACGCAAACCGGTGAGGACTTCATCTATCTGTGGGGGCCGCCCGGCTCCGGGCGTAGTCATTTGCTCCAGGCTGCCTGTCACGCCGCGACTGATCGCGATAAGCGGGCGCTCTACCTGCCGCTGGCCGAGCTGGGACACTTTCCACCGCTGATGCTGGAAGATATCGAGCGGCTCGACGTCGTCTGCATTGATGACCTCGAACAGGTGATCGGCCGCAAGCGTTGGGAGGAGGCGCTGTTCCACGCCTTTAATCGACTGCGGGATGCGGGCAAGCACTTGGTGATTGCGGCAAATGCACCACCCCGTCAGCTGGATGTGGCGCTGCCCGACCTGGCGTCTCGGCTGAGCTGGGGCACCACCTTTCACCTGCATCCGCTGGACGATGATGATCGGCTGGCGGCACTCAAGCTGCGCGCCAACGCGCGAGGCCTGCAGCTGCCCGACGATGTGGGTCGCTATATTCTTCACCGCGGCCCGCGCGAGCTCGGCGCGCTTTGCCGGGCGCTGGAAACCCTGGATCAGGCATCGCTGTCCGCCAAGCGCAAACTGACCATCCCGTTCGTGAAATCTGCCCTGAACTGGTAATAAAAAAGCCACCAGCGTTGGACTGGTGGCCTTTAGGTCATGCCTGCGCGCTGAGCGTGACGCTCAGCCGTTACATTTAAGCTGTTTTACCCATCTTGCTGGCAACGGTTTGTGCCTGCTTGATGTTGTCTTCGGTAATCTTCTGGCTTTTCTGAACGAAGTCCTGCTGCAGCGAAACAACGTTGTCCGCATCGCTCTTCAGGCGCTCGGCCACTTCTTTGGCGACTTTCTGCTGGCCTTCCATGTAGCTGCGCAGCTCTTCGGCGTCTTTGACGCTCATCAGCTTGCGTGCCTGTTCGATGCTGGTATCAACGTAGGCTTTTTGCGCGTCAAGCTGGGCGTTGAACATTTTTTCCGTCATGTCGACGCTCAGCGCAGCGTAAGCGCGTGCAGGGGCCATGAAGAAATTATCGAACTGCTGTGTCCACTCGTTGGTGTTGAAAGTACTCATGATGAATGCTCCTGATTAGCGTTGCTAATATGTCGTGATACAAAAAGTGAGGGCCAAGCGTCCCGGTGATTTGCATCGACATCGACGCTTTTCCTCATCTACTGCGATGCAGCATAGCAGGCGGATTTGTGCAGTGCAACAAGCGAGTGAAAGCAATCCGTTAGCTGGCTTGAGTTTTACTCTGGGCGCACTAGCCTGATAAGGGGCTGCCGACCGCTTGGCAGTGCGCGCGCGGTTAGTCGCGCCGATTGGCTATCAATGGCCAACCATCCCTATTCGTGAATTACCTACGCTGTCTATAAGGAGATCACCATGAATACGCGCCGTGAACGCGACAGTATGGGGGAGCTGGACGTCCCCGCCGAGGCGTTATATGGCGCCCAGACTCAGCGCGCGGTGAATAACTTTCCCGTGTCGCATAGCGCGATGCCGGTAGCGTTTATCCATGCGATTGCGCGGATAAAGCATGCAGCGGCACAGGCCAATCTGGCCCTGGGTGAGCTGGATGAAGCGCGAGCCAAAGCCATTCAGCAGGCCGCCGAAGAAGTCATGAACGGCCAGCACGACGCGCATTTTCCGGTTGATGTTTTTCAGACCGGCTCCGGCACGTCGAGCAACATGAACGTCAACGAAGTGATTGCGACGCTTGCGAGCCGAGGCGGCGTTGAGGTATTGCCCAACGACCACGTCAATATGGGGCAGTCGAGTAACGATGTGATCCCCACCGCGATCCACGTCTCCGCCGCCCTTGCCGTGCACGAGTCGCTTCGCCCGGCGTTGGTGCATCTACGCGCGACGATCGATTCGCGAGCCGACGAATTGTCCCATGTAGTCAAGACCGGGAGAACGCACCTGATGGACGCCATGCCGCTTCGCATGGATCAGGAACTGGGCGCCTGGTCGAGTCAGCTTGGGCAGGTAATCGAGCGCCTGGACAGCTGCATGACACGGCTGTGTCGCCTGGCGCAGGGCGGCACGGCGGTAGGCACTGGCATCAATGCCCCTGAGGGGTTTGCCGACAGGGTGGCCGCGCAGCTAAGCGAGCAAACGGGATTGTCGTTTACTCCCAACGACAGCTTCTTCGCCAGTATTGCCTCGCAGGATGCCGCCGTTGAGCTGTCGGGTCACCTGAAAGGCCTGGCCTGCACCGTAATGAAAATGGCCAACGACCTGCGTTGGATGAACTCGGGCCCGTTAGCCGGGCTGGGCGAAATCGAGCTTGAGGCGCTGCAGCCGGGCAGTTCGATCATGCCGGGCAAGGTCAACCCGGTAATTCCCGAGTCGGCCGCCCAGGCCGCCGCACAAGTCATCGGACTGGATACGGCCATTACGGTGGCGGGGCAAAGCGGCAATTTTCAGCTCAACGTGATGCTGCCGCTGGTCGCCTACAACCTGTTGACCAGCATCACCCTGATGAGCAATACCACACGGCTGCTGGCAGACCGCGCCATTGCGACGTTCAAGGTGCGCGAGGACAACATCGACGCGCCGCTGGCGCGCAATCCAATCCTGGTCACGGCCCTGAACAGCGTCATTGGCTACAACGCGGCGGCGGCGATCGCCAAAGAGGCCTATCAGACCGGGCGGCCGATTATCGACGTGGCCGAGGAGCACACCGATATGGATCGCAGCATGCTTGAGCGGCTACTTGACCCACGTGCGCTGACCCTTGGGGGTGTGCCCGATAATGACTAGTCCTGCTCTTCGCGCTGCCCCTTGCGGATGGTCTGACGCGCCTCGCTTTGTTCTTCGGCGCTGGCTGTGGGTGTCTCATGCTCGTCGCTGCGCGTGGGCCGGTAACACAGGGTTGCCAGTATCGGAAAGTGATCCGAGCCAAAGCCTTGCAGCCGGCTCATGTTGCCGAGCATGAAGTGCTCGCTGACAAAGATATGATCAAGGGGCCAGCGCAGGATAGGGTAGTGGGCGTGGAAGGTGCTGAACATGCCGCGCCCTCGGCGCGGATCGAGCATGCCGCCGATGCGGCAAAAGCGCCGCGTTGTGCGCGACCAGGCAACGTCGTTGAGGTCGCCGGCAACCAGGGTGGGTTCCGGGGTTTTCTGGATTCTTTCGCCGATCCATAGCAGTTCGGCGTCGCGCCACAGTGACTTCTCGCTTTCACCCGGGGCCGGGGGCCGAGGATGCACGGCAAACAGCCGGATCGCCTCGCCCCCGGGCAGCCTGACATGGGTGTGAATGGAGGGAATATCGTCCTGGATCAGCCACTCCACAGAGGTGTCTTCCAGCGGCAGGCGCGAGTAAAGATGCATGCCATAAAGGTTGTCGAGGGGGATTTTGACGCTGTAGGGCCATGTTGCATCCAGCGCAGGGTCGAGCTGATCCTGCCACCACTGGTCGGACTCGAGCGTCAGCAGGATATCGGGCTGATGGGCGCGAACCTGCCTGATCAGATCCGAGGCACGACGGTTGGTCGTCAGCACATTGGCAATGAGCAGCGTGATGTCACGTTGCTCGTCGCGCACCTTGGCCGAGCGCACCTGCTTGGGCCAAAGGCGCGTCCAGGGCAGGATATAGCATGCCTGAATGACGACAGCGGTGATACAGAGTACCAGCGCGATGGTTCGCCACATTGGCGACACGGGCAGTAACAGCGCTGCCAGCAGGCAGAGCGCTGCGGCGCTTGCGATCTGCAGGCGGGGAAACTCAAAGCTGCGTATCCACCACCAGCGCAGTCTGATTCGGGCAATGAACGTTGCAAGCAGCAGGACGGTCGCGATGCTTCCCAGCAATAGGCCGAGCATGGCCGATCTCCTTTCCATTAGGTGCGGCTTAGGTCAGGCGTCATACCAGTGTAGCAGCGGGTTTTACAGGCGGGGGATAGCGCCCAGGCGATCAAAAGGCCGATAGTGATGGAAAATGTTCGGGTAAGTCGATAAATGGCTTGCAATTCAGTGACGGAAACGTAAAATACGCATCCGTTGCTCGGCAGGACCATAGCTCAGTTGGTTAGAGCGCCACGTTGACATCGTGGAGGTCGGCGGTTCAAATCCGCCTGGTCCTACCAGATCACGCCCCGTCATCACTATGACGGGGCGTTTTTTGTCGTGAGTGTGTGCCAGCTAGCCTACTTGCGAGCTAGTGCTTCCAGTGGGGCAGGTCGGTGTGGCGTTCAAATATGCGCAGTAAACCTTCAATGCCGGTTTGGTCTTCGTGGCTAAAGCGTGCTTCAAGCGGGCTATCGATATCCAGCACGCCCCATAGTTGATCCCCCGTCAAGATGGGGACGACCAGCTCCGAGCGTGAGGCGACATCGCAGGCGATGTGGTCGTCAATGCGATGCACGTCGTCGACTCGCTGGGTGGCGCGCTGCCGTGCGGCTGCGCCGCAGACGCCTTTGCTGAACGGAATGGGATGGCAGGCGGGCTTGCCCTGAAAGGGCCCCAGCGCAAGCGTCTCGGGCGTGCGCTGCAGGTAAAAGCCTACCCAGTTCAAGTGGGGGATCGCCTGCATGATAAACGCACAGGTTTGTGCGCTGTTGGTCAGCCAGTCGCGGTCATCCAGCAGTGCCTCCAACTGACGCTCCAGCCGCGCGTAGTTCACGGTATCCAGTGACATATCGTCTCCGCACCTATTTTCTTAGGTCATAAATGCCCTGGGCCGACAATTGTCGGCCCAGGGCGTGATGGCGATTTGGTGTCGGCGGATTATTTCCAGCCGGGTACCGCCGCGCCATCGAAGAGTTCTTCGGCTTTTTCGATTACTTCTTCGCTCTGGTAGGCGTCTACCAGCTGCTGGATCTCTTCGCGGTCTTCATCGCCGCCTCTGACCGCGATCAGGTTGACGTAGGGCGATTCAGGACCTTCCTTGATCAGCGCATCGTCAAGGCTCAGGCCAGCGGGCTGGGCGAAGGTGTTGTTGATGAAGGCCATGTCGACATCCGGCAAAACCCGCGGTAGCTGCGCGGCTTCGATTTCGCGGAAACGGAAGTCGTTGGGGTTCTCCGCGATATCGATGGGCGTCGCTTCGAGGTTTTCGGGGTCATTCAGCGTGATGAGGCCTTCATTATGCATCAGGATCAGCGCGCGACCTTCGTTGGACGGGTCATTGGGTAGCGCGATCTGGGCACCTTCGGGCAGTTCGTCAACGCTGTCGTACTTCTCGGAGTAGGCGCCGATGGGGTAAACGAAAGTGTAGCCTGCAATGGCGAAGTCGTAGCCACGATCGTTGACCATCGACTGCATGTAGGGCTCGTGCTGGTAGGCGTTGGCATCGAGGCTGCCGTCAGCCAGCGCCGCATTGGGCGTTACGTAGTCAGTGAATTCGATAATTTCGACGTCAAGGTTGTACTCTTCCTTGGCAATTCGGGCAGCGACTTCCATGACTTCGGTTTCAGGGCCGGCAACGGTACCCATCTTGATGCTGGCGGCTTGAGCGCTGGCGCTAACGGCCAGTGCGAGTGCGGTAATGGTGCCGAGGGCTAATGTCTTCATGGCAACTCCTGTCGAGTGTCAGTTTTGATGAATGGTGATAATAAGGGTAATTTTAATGCTTTTTCGTTATATGTCCACTGGAAAGCAATGCGGTTATTTGCGGTCGGTTTTGCGCACCAGGTAATCCCCCAGGCTCTGGAAGCCCTGTACCATGACAACGAGTACCACTACGGTGATCAGCATGATGGTTGGGTTGAATCGGTTGTAGCCATAGCGGATACCCAGATCACCGAGTCCGCCGCCGCCGACAGCGCCTGCCATGGCGGAGTAGCTGACCAGCGTTACCAGCGTAATGGTAAGGCCGGTAATAATGCCGCCCCGCGCTTCGGGGATAAGCACCTTGGTGATGATCTGCCAGGGGGTTGCGCCCATGGCCTGGGCAGCCTCGATCAAGCCCGGTGAGAGCTCATTGAGGGCGCCTTCGATCAGCCGGGCAACGAACGGAATCGCGGCAATGGTCAACGGCACTGAAGCCGCATTGATGCCGATGGAGGTGCCTACCAGCATCCGCGTGAAGGGAATTATCGCCACCATCAAGATAATAAATGGGATGGAGCGGCCGATGTTGGTCACAATGCCCAAGGCATGGTTCAGTAAAGGTTTGGCCAGAATCTGCCTGGGGCGCGTTACATAGAGCATCACGCCCAGCGGCAGTCCGAGTAACGTCGAGATCACCCCGGATATGCCGACCATGTAGAGGGTATCGAGCGTTGCCTGAAGAATAAGCTCAATCATTGCGCTGGACATAGCCGAGTACCTCTACCTGTAATTGATGGTCTGCCAAGTAGTCCATGGCGGCTTGCGTCTGCTCAGACGTTCCCAGCAGTTCGGCAATCATCAAGCCAAGCGTTCTTTCCTGAATCGATTCCACCTTGGCCTGCAGGATGCTCACATCGACGCCGCAATCCCGTGCCAGGCGGGAAATAAGCGGCGTGGATACCGCATCTCCTGAGAACGTAAGCCGCACGACCGGGTGTGCGTTGGCGTCGGGGTCGTCACTGAGGCGTTCAAGCAGCTCCTTGGGAGGCGACAGCTGCAGAAAATCGTTGAGAAAATCGCGCCCCAATTGGGTGCGGGGTGCGGTGAAGAAATCGCCTACTTCGGCGTCCTCGACAAGCTCGCCATTGGATATCAGGCCGACACGATGGCAGATCGATTTAACCACTTCCATTTCATGGGTAATCAATAAAATGGTGATGCCGAGCTTATGGTTGATATCGCGCAGCAGTTCCAGGATTGAGCTGGTCGTCTGCGGGTCCAGTGCGGAAGTGGCCTCATCGCAGAGCAGGACGCGAGGGTTGCTGGCCAGGGCGCGGGCAATCGCCACGCGCTGCTTCTGGCCGCCGGACAGCTGGGCCGGAAATTGATCCGCCTTGTCGGACAGGCCGACCATTTCAAGCAGTGGGCTCACGCGATCACGAATATCTCGCCTGGGTTGGCCCATCAATTCCAGCGGCAGCGCAACGTTATCGAACACGCTGCGGGTGGTAAGCAGGTTGAAGTGCTGGAAGATCATGCCGATCCGGTGGCGTGCCTGGTTCAGCGCCGTGTTGCTCAATCGTGTGATCTCTTGTCCATCGACGGTCACCGTGCCCTGTGTGGGTCGCTCAAGCAGGTTGACGCAGCGAATGAGCGTCGACTTGCCCGCGCCGGACAGGCCGATAACACCGTGAATGGCCCCTTTGGGGATCGCCAGATTCACGCCCTTGAGGGCGTGAACGGCGTCGCGGCCGGTGCCGTAAGTTTTGCTGACATTATTCAGTTCGATCATGGCGTCTGCCTTTTCTATAGGCCGAAGACGAAGGTGAGCGCGCAAGCGTAGGGGAGGGAACAAAAAAAGGCCACCCTTTCGGGCGGCCATCAACGCTGGACACACCCTTTTAGCTGCACTTCACCAAGCATTCACTCGGCGGACGCCCGCAATCTGGGTACAAATCGGCGCCTTTACATTTGCGGCGGAAGTCTAGAGAGCTAGCCAAGCGATGTCAAACCAAAAGAATAACATCTTATGTTGTTGTTCAATTTAATAATTTTTTTAACTGATTTTTGTTTCTTTAAAAGTGTTAATTTCTCTTTTCTGTAGGCCTGGGTTTTCTGCAGGCATGAATACTGAGTTACGTTGATTGATCGCGCATGCCTTTGGGGTGCACAAATAGGTTTGTGCAGTAGTAAGCTTGCGCACGGATCAAATTAGAGCGAGGGCGCTATGTTTACTGGCATCGTGCAAGGCAAGGTTGAAGTCGTAGAAGTGCATGAGCTTGATAAGTTTCGTACGCATGTTGTGCAAATGCCCGATGCATTGCGCGAGGGATTGGCGACCGGCGCTTCGGTGGCGCACAACGGCGTGTGTTTGACGGTCACGGATATTTCAGGTGATCGGGTGAGCTTCGATTTGATGCGTGAAACGCTCCGGCTGACCAATCTTGGTGCAGTCGAGGTCGGGCAGTGCGTCAATATCGAGCGAGCGGCACGCTTTGGCGATGAAATTGGCGGGCATTCGATGTCGGGCCATGTGATTTGTATGGCGGAGGTGGTGGCGATTGACGAAGCCCCCAACAACCGTCGGTTATGGTTTGCGTTACCGGCCGCCATGGGGCGCTTTGTTTTCGAGAAGGGCTACATCGGCGTTGACGGGATAAGCCTGACGATTGGCGACGTGCGGCCTGCGGGGCAGGGCGAGGGCATCGAGTTCAGCGTCAACCTCATCCCCGAAACGCTGAATCGCACCACGCTTGGCGAGCGGTTGCCTGGTGATCAGGTCAATATTGAAATCGACCCGCAAACTCAAGTGATCGTCGAGACGGTGGAGCGCGTGCTGGCCAGTCAAGGGCGCTGATACCTGCTGCGTGTCTTTGCGGGCACGTCGGTCTGACCGATTGGTTAAAAAGTGGCCTGAAGTTTGCTTATGCTAAGCGACGAAAGTAACAGGCGGGCATCAGCCCGCGATCGACGGCTGCACAAGGTATCGCATCGGGCGTTACCTTTCGGTAGTATGTGCGGCTTTTCGCGCTGCGAGGGCGCATCGGGCGTTTACGCGAAGGATAAAAATACCTATGAATTTTCTGGATAAGCACTTCGGGCTCACCGAGCACAAGACCAGCGTCAAGACAGAGGTCATCGCCGGGATTACCACCTTTCTGACGATGGCCTACATCATTTTCGTCAATCCCAGTATCCTTTCTGAGGCCGGGATGGACTATGGTGCGGTCTTTGTCGCCACCTGCGTGGCCGCCGCTATCGGCTGTCTCATCATGGGGCTGTGGGCGAATTATCCCATCGCCCAGGCACCCGGTATGGGGCTCAATGCGTTCTTCACCTACGGCGTTGTCCTGGGAATGGGCTACACCTGGGAGGCGGCGCTGGGGGCTGTGTTCTTCTCGGGGCTGTGTTTCTTCCTGCTGAGTGTTTTCAAGATCCGTGAGTGGATCATTAATTCCATCCCGCTGTCGTTGCGGTTGGGTATTGCCGCCGGTATCGGCCTGTTTCTGGCCATGATTGCCATGAAAAACGCCGGCATCGTCGTCGCCAATGACGCGACCTTCGTCGCCCTCGGGGATCTTTCCGAGCCGGCGGCGCTGTACGCGCTGTTGGGCTTTTTCGTGATTACCGCGCTGTCGTATTTGAACGTCACCGGCGCGGTGATGATCGGCATTCTTGGCATTACCATCGCGTCCACGCTGCTGGGTCATAACGAATACGGCGGCTTGATGTCCATGCCGCCCTCGATCGCGCCGACCTTCATGGCGATGGATCTCATGGGTGCGCTCGATGTTGCCATGCTGAGCGTGATTTTCGCCTTCTTGTTTGTTGACCTGTTCGACACCTCAGGCACCCTGGTGGGGGTGGCGCATCGGGGCAAGCTGCTCGATAAGGACGGTAAGCTGCCGCGTCTGGGCCGGGCCATGATGGCCGACAGCACGGCGTCAATGGCCGGTGCCGCCCTGGGTACCTCCACCACGACCAGCTATATCGAGTCGACGGCGGGCATTGCCTCGGGGGGGCGTACGGGGCTGACTGCGGTCGTTGTTGCGGTGCTCTTCCTGATCAGCCTGTTCTTTGCGCCGTTGGCGGGTTCCATTCCCGCCTTTGCCACCGCCGGTGCCTTGCTCTACGTGGCCGTGTTGATGGCCGGTAGCCTGGCCCATGCCAACTGGGAAGACCCGACCGACGCCGCGCCGGTATTGATTGCCGCCCTGGCGATGCCGCTGACCTTCTCGATTGCCGAGGGCATTGCCCTGGGGTTCATCAGCTATGCCGCTATCAAGACCCTGTCGGGTCGTTTCAAGGACCTTAACCCGGCAGTGATTATCCTGGCGCTGCTGTTTGCAGTGAAATTCCTGTTCCTAGACTAACGTGGTTTTATTAACCCAATGAGAGACGCGATGAGCATCTACGGCGATTACATCAAGTCCGTGATACGCACAGTGCCTGACTGGCCGGAAGAGGGGGTCAATTTTCGCGACATTACCCCGCTGCTGCAGAATAGCGCGGCATTTCGCAAGCTGATCGACAGCTTTGTGCACCGCTACCAGGAAATGAACCTGGATGCCATCGCGTCCATCGACGCGCGTGGGTTTATTATTGGCGCGCCCTTGGCCTACGAGCTTGGCTGCAGCTTTGTACCGGTGCGTAAAAAGGGTAAGTTGCCGTTCAAGACCATCAGTGAAACCTATACGCTTGAGTATGGCCATTCTGAGGTCGAGCTTCACTCGGACGCTTTTCAGAAAGACGACCGTATACTGCTGATGGATGACCTGATTGCGACCGGCGGCACCATGCTGGCCGCAGCCAATCTTATCCAGCGTAGCGGTGGGCATGTCGTCGAGACGGCCACTATTATTGACCTGCCCGAACTGGGCGGTTCGCAGAAGATTCGCGATGCGGGTTACAGCGTCTTCGCGGTGTGTTCATTTAACGAAGACGAATAGGCAGCCTATGAGTACCGAGCGCTATCACCAGCATTTTACTGTCTCATGGGATCAGCTCCATCGTGATGTCCGCCAGCTTTGCCACCAGCTGGTCGAGCGTGACTTCAAGGGCATCGTGGCGATTACCCGAGGGGGATTGATTCCGGCTGCCTTGATTGCCCGTGAGCTCAACGTGCGGCTGATCGATACCGTGTGCATCAAGAGCTATGACCACATGGATCAGGGCGGGCTGGACGTTTTGAAAGGCGTGGATCACGACGGCGACGGCTGGCTACTGGTCGATGATCTGGTTGATACCGGCAAAACGGCGCGTGCAGTGCGCGAAATGCTGCCCAAGGCGCATTTCGTGACCATTTATGCCAAGCCCGAAGGGCGCCCGCTGGTCGATCAGTACTTAACCGAAGTGGCCCAGCACTGCTGGATTCAGTTTCCCTGGGACATGGGCGTTGCCTATGTCGAACCGCTGGTTAATCAAGTGAAGAAATAACCATGCCGACCCCGCTTCCCGATGACTGGAACCGCTGGCTGGGGGGTGAGTTTCAGGCCGACTACATGCTGGCGCTGAAACGCTTTTTGGCGGATGAAAAAGCCGCCAAGAAAACCATCTATCCCCATTCATCGCAGTGGTTTCGCGCCTTCGAGCTGACGCCGCTCAGTGACGTCAAGGTCGTGATCCTTGGGCAGGACCCTTATCACGGCCCCCGCCAGGCACACGGGCTCTGCTTTTCAGTACAGGCGGGAGTGGCGGTGCCGCCTTCGCTGGTCAATATCTACAAGGAATTGGCCAGTGATGTGGGGGCGGAGCCGGTCAAGCACGGGCATCTGGAAGCCTGGGCGAAGCAAGGCGTCCTGTTGCTCAACACCTCGTTGACAGTGGAGAAAGGCAACGCGGCCTCCCACCGCGGCAAAGGCTGGGAGCCGTTTACCGACCGCGCCATCCAGACGGTCAGCGAGCATGCGCTACCCAGCGTATTCTTGCTGTGGGGCAGTCATGCACGGCAGAAAAAGTCGTTGATTGATACGCGCCGCCACCTGGTGCTTGAGGCGCCACACCCCTCGCCACTATCGGCCCATCGAGGCTTTTTTGGCACGCGCCATTTTTCAAAGGCCAATCGTTTTCTGGTCGAGCAGGGCCGCACGCCCATTGAGTGGCAATTGCCCGCCACCCCTTAACCTGGTGGCGGCTTACGGGTAGAATACGCTCCAATTTTGTATGTCTGCGATCACCCGCATTGCCCACAATCCCCTGTAGTGAGGACATCCCATGAGTGTCTATGCCATTAACCATCCGCTTGTTCAGCATAAACTGGGACTGATGCGTGAAGTCGATCTGAGCACCAAGAGCTTTCGTGAGCTGGCCGGCGAAGTGGCCAAGCTGTTGACCTACGAAGCCACCAAAGGGCTCGAACTCGAAGATCACACTATTGAAGGATGGAATGGCGAGCCGATTGCCACGCAGCGACTGAAAGGCAAGAAAGTCACCGTCGTGCCGATCCTTCGCGCCGGCCTGGGTATGCTCGAGGGCGTTACCGACCTGATTCCCAGCGCGCGGGTCAGCGTGGTGGGGCTGTACCGTGATGAAGAAACGCTTCAGCCGGTGCCGTATTTCGCCAAGTTTGCCAATGACATCGAAGAGCGCATGGCGATTGTCATCGATCCCATGCTGGCGACCGGCGGCTCCATGGTCGCGACGCTTGACATGCTGCGCGAGCGTGGCTGCGAACATATGAAGGTGATCGTACTGGTGGCCGCCCCTGAAGGTATCAAGCGAGTTCAGGAAGCGTATCCGGATATCGAGATCTACACGGCGTCAGTGGATGAGCGACTCGACGAGAACGGCTATATCGTCCCGGGCTTGGGCGATGCCGGCGACAAGATCTTCGGCACACGATAAGCCTTGCAGACCCATCAGCCCCTGGCGTTTCGCGTTAGGGGCATTTTTTTGCCCAGCCATTAACCTCCAATGATTTGATAGGAGTCGCATGATGCACGATGCGTCCAGCCAGGCTGAATCCTGGCCGAGAGTCTTGCTCACCGGTGCCCAGATGCTGTTTGTCGCCTTTGGCGCCCTGGTGCTGGTGCCCCTGTTGACGGGTCTTGACCCAAGCGTTGCATTATTTACTGCCGGGGTGGGCACGCTGGTGTTCCACACGGTGACCCGATTGACGGTTCCCGTCTTTCTGGCGTCGTCGTTTGCCTTCATTGCGCCGATTCAGGGATCGATCGCCAACTTTGGCGTATCGGCTACGCTCGGCGGGCTGATGGTGGCGGGGCTGGTATACGTGGCGATTTCCATGGCGGTGCGCCTCAAAGGCACCGGCTGGCTGCATCGTCTGCTGCCGCCGGTGGTGGTGGGGCCGGTGATCATGGTGATCGGGCTGGCCCTGGCCCCGGTAGCGGTCGAGATGGCGACCGGTGAAACCAGCGATCACATTGGCTACGGTTCCGCGCTGTTCCTGTCCATGGCGAGCCTGTTGGTAACCCTGATACTGGCCGTCTTCGGGCGCGGACTGCTGCGCCTGATCCCCATCATGGGCGGGATCATCGTGGGCTATTGCCTGGCCTTGCTGATGGGGCTTGTCGACTTCACGCCCGTTCAGGACACCGACTGGCTGGCGCTGCCGGCGTTTACCGCGCCCACTTTCCACTGGGCGGCGGTTCTGTTTATGATTCCTGTCGCCATTGCGCCGGCGGTGGAGCATATTGGGGACATGGTGGCGATCGGCTCGGTCACCCGCCGCAATTACCTTGAAAAGCCCGGGCTGCACCGCACCTTGCTGGGCGATGGTCTGGCGACCACGGTGGCCGCGCTGTTCGGTGGCCCGCCGAATACGACCTACTCGGAAGTGACCGGGGCGGTGACGCTGACTCGGGCTTTCAATCCCCGCTATATGGTAGTGGCGGCGGTGCTTGCGATTTCACTGGCCTTTATTGCCAAGCTGGGTGCGCTGCTGCAAACCATTCCGGGTCCCGTCATGGGCGGCATCATGACGCTGCTGTTTGGTTCCATCGCGGTGGTGGGGATGAACACGCTGGTGCGGGCAGGGCATTCGTTAACCGCACCGCGTAACCTGGTCGTGGTGTCGTTGATTCTCGTGTTTGGTATCGGCGGTATGCAGGTTGGCGGTGGTCAATTTACCTTGCAGGGCGTTAGTCTGGCAGCGTTGGTCGGCATTGTTTTGAATTGGCTGCTGCCCGCCGAGCAGGAAGACGACGTCGCGGATGCTCACTAAACCGCATTTATACGGAGCCGAGCGCTTATGCAGTTAGCCACATCGCTACCCTTTCCGGTGTTGGGCATTGCGGCCTGGAGCGGGACGGGGAAAACGACCCTTCTTGAGCAGCTGTTGCCACGCCTGGGCGATGAGGGCGTCAAGGTGGCGGTGATCAAGCATGCCCACCACCGTTTTGACGTCGACCAGCCGGGCAAAGACAGCTACAAGCTCCGCCACGCCGGCGCGGCGCCGGTACTGGTGGCCTCGCGTCACCGTCTCGCGCTGATGCAGGAAACCCCGGGAGAGGACGAGCCTGATCTCAACCAGCTGCTATCGATGATGGCGGTGCATGCGCCTGACCTGGTGCTGGTGGAAGGGTTTAAAGCATGGCCTTTACCCAAGCTGGTGCTTTATCGTCAGGGTATCGGGGAGGTGGATATTCTTAGCGGTTCGCACGTTGAGGCTGTCGCGCTTGATGGCGATTGCCCCGTGATACTACCCGCCTCGACGACGCAACTGGCACTTAACGATACGGACGCCATTGCACGCTGGGTGATCGAGTGGATGGCGAGCCAAAGGCTCAACGATGTTTCACGCAATGACAGGTGACACCATGCAGTTAACGCATCTCAATAGCCGCGGCGAAGCCCGTATGGTCGACGTTGCGGACAAACAGGAAACTCGCCGTGAAGCCGTGGCCTCCGGGCGCATTGTGATGCAGCCCGCTACCCTTTCGCAGTTAAGCGAGGGCTCCCTGCCCAAGGGCGATGTGCTGGCCACGGCCCGCATCGCCGGCATTCAGGCGGCAAAACGCACCCACGAGCTGATCCCGCTTTGCCACTCGCTGGCGCTGTCGAAAGTGTCCATCGAGTTTGATTTAGATCCGGTGGAAAGCTGTGTGCATGTGACGGCAAGCTGCCGCTTGAATGGACGTACCGGCGTGGAGATGGAAGCGCTGACCGCTGTCTCTGTTGCCTGCCTGACGCTTTACGACATGTGCAAGGCCGTCGACAAGTCCATGCGCATAGACGCCGTACAGCTCGACAGCAAGCGTGGCGGGCAGCGTGGGGAGTACCAGCGTGAGGCCGCGCCGGAAGCGGCCGCCCCGATTGTGACCGGCCAGGGCGCCGCAGGCGAGGTCAGCCTGGGTGAGCGCTGTCATTCTCCCTGTGTGCTGGTCAAGTTCCTGGCGGAGCTACGCGAGCAACTGGGTGAAAACGAGCGCGTCGTGACCTTTGACCAGCTGCCCAGCCGGGATATTGCCGGACTGAAGGCGGCACTGGTAGCCCAGGACGAGCGCTTTCAGCAACTCCAGGACAAGCGTACGCTGTGCGCCATCAACCAGGTAATGGCCAACGATGCCGCCTTCATTACCGATGACGATGAAGTGGCTTTTTTCCCGCCGGTCACAGGGGGCTAGGATGCAGATTACCATCCGCGTGCAGGCAGAACCTTTCGATATGGCCTTCGGCTACGCAGACAGCATCGCCGGGCGAACCGATATCGGCGGGATCGTCAGCTTTACCGGGCTGGTGCGTGACTTCAACGAAACGCCCGATGTGACCGGCTTGACCCTCGAACACTACCCGGGAATGACCGAGGCGACCCTGCAGCGGATTGCCGAGCAGGCCGGCGAGCGCTGGTCGCTCAATGCCGTGACGATCATTCATCGCGTGGGGCATATGCGCCCGGGGGATGCCATTGTCAGAGTGCTGGT
This sequence comes from Halomonas sp. CUBES01, assembly GCF_020991005.1. Classification (GTDB taxonomy): domain Bacteria; phylum Pseudomonadota; class Gammaproteobacteria; order Pseudomonadales; family Halomonadaceae; genus Vreelandella; species Vreelandella gomseomensis. The sequence goes on from NZ_JAJLLW010000011.1 coordinate 32,619, forward strand.
GGCAAGCGCCCATCGGCGCGAAGCCTTCGAGGCCTGCGATTTCATCATGGACTGGTTGAAAACCCAGGCGCCCTTCTGGAAGAAAGAGCACGGCCGGCAAGGCGACTACTGGGTCAAGGAGCGGCGCTCGGACATCGACGATGCGGCCCGCTGGTAGGCAACGCCCCGTCGTGGCGCCAACGGTGAGATTACTCGTCAGCGATCGGTGCGGGGAGGTCGCTGGCCATGATCTGCAGATGCACCTCGGGCAGGTGCTGAAGGCGTTCGGCGAGCCAGGCGATCAAGCGCGGCTGAAGGCCAAGTCTTAAGTCGGCCAGCGTATCGGCGTGCAGGTCGGCCAGTTGCTCATCCAGCCATTCGCTGAAGCTGTCTTCATCAAGCGCATTGGCGCCTGTGTTGTCGAGCATCAGGCGGCCGATGCGTGCCCAGCCGGTCTCTGTCGCGCAGACCGGCAGCGCCAGATACAGGCTTCCCCGGCGTGGATGGGTGCTGGTATCGCCTTCAAGCCCCGGGTGAGGGACGACACTGTTCTGGCTGACGATGCACGGCGGCTGAGGGTAATGCTGTTCGTGCTGCAGCCCCTGCTGATCAAAGCGGATCATGTCGCCGTTGACCGGTGCCAGCGGGGCGTCGATGCCGAGCGATGTTGCCAGCCGCTGATGCGCCTGCTGATGAAGGCTCTCGCCATGGACGGGCAGTAGATGCTGCGGCGATAGCCACTGATAGAAGCGCGTCATCTCCTCCTGCGCGGGATGCCCGGTGGCATGCAGTTCTGGATGGTTGAATTCATCGAAGAGCTGGACGCCAAGCTGTTGCAGGCGCTTTTTCAGCTGCTCGATCGGCCGCTCGTTGCCGGGTATGGCTTTAGCAGAAAAGATCACGTTGTCGCCCGGCTGTAGATCAACGTGGGGATGACGCCCCTGGGCGAGTCGCTGCAGCGCGGCGCGCGGCTCGCCCTGGCTGCCGGTGGCAATCACGACGACTTCATCGGGGGGAAGGTATCCCAGGTCGTGGGCGGGCACCACCGCCGGAAAGTCATCCATATAGCCGAGGCCCCGCGCCACACTCACCATGCGTTCCATCGAGCGTCCCATCAAGCTGACGCGCCGTCCACACTGTTCGGCCGCGCGGCCGATTGCCAGCACGCGGGCCAGGTTACTGGCAAAGCAGGAAACGATCACCCGCCCTTCGCATTGGGTAAGCGTCCTGGCCAGCGCGCGGGCCACGTCGCCTTCACTGCCGGAGTGGCCGGGTACGGGGGCGTTGGTGGAATCGCCGACCACCAGGTCGACGGGGGCGAGCGCCTTGAACTGTGAGGAATCGATCGGCGCACCAATGATCGGTTCGGGATCCAGTTTCCAGTCCCCGCTATGCAGGACGCGATAGGGGCCGGCCATGACCAGCAGCGCGCAGCTTTCCGGAATCGAATGGGGCACGCCCAGATAGCGCAGACTGAAGGGCCCGCTTTCCAGCGCCTCGCCGGGTTCGATAACCTGAATGGCGGCGCTGCTCAACTGGTGTTCGGCAAACTTGAGACGCAGCAGGCCAGCGGCCAGGGGGGTGGCATACACAGGGCACTGCCAATGCGGCCATAACCAGGCAACCGCGCCAATGTGGTCTTCATGGCCGTGGGTGATATACAGGGCCTTGGGGGCTATGCCCAGCGCCTTGGGCGTATCCAGGTTGGGCACCTGGAGGGGGGCGTTGGGCAAGTCCTGACGGATCATCATGCCACAGTCCACGGCGATCCAGTGATCCTCGTATCCGTATAGCGTCAGGTTCATGCCGATTTCCCCGCAGCCACCCAGCGGCAAGAGGCGGAGAGGAGGGCGACGACGGGGACGAATATGAACGCGCGGTGGATGCATCAGAATCTTAAAGCCTAAAAAGTAATGCCTTAACTATACGGGATGGGGTGGGCGGCTAACAATGACTGCGGTAACGGGCGGTGATTGCGCGCCTGGCATTGGGTACAATAGACGTTTGTTGAATGCCCGGGGCGGTGAAAAGCGACCCCGGGTGCACACCGTCAAGAGTATTTATCATGTCGCATTTTTATCGGTTGGTGGTTTCCTGCCCGGATCAGGTGGGGATTGTTGCACAGGTGTCGAGTTTTATCGCTCAGCAGGGGGGGTCGATTACCGAGGCGAGCCAGCACTCCGACCTGGAAACCGGACGTTTCTTCATGCGCTACGAAATTCTGGCGGATTCGTTGGACATGTCGGCAGAGGCATTACGGTCGGCGTTTGAGCCGGTCGCCGTGCGTTTCGATATGCAGTGGTCGTTGGTGGATACCCAGCAGCGTCGCCGCGTGGTGCTGATGGTCTCGCGGGAATCCCACTGTCTGGTCGATCTGCTTTACCGTTGGCAGGTGGGCGAGCTGGACTGCGATATCGTCGGGGTGATTTCCAACCATGACGATATGCGCTCGTTGACCGAGTGGTACGCGATTCCCTATTACCACGTGCCTGTCAATCCGGCGGATAAAGCCGTTGCCTTTGAGCAGGTTCAGGCACATATCGACGAGGCGCGAGCCGACTGCATCGTACTCGCACGTTACATGCAAATTTTGCCGCCGGCATTGTGCCAGCGCTACGCCGGGCAGGTGATCAATATCCACCACAGCTTTTTGCCTTCCTTTGCCGGCGCCAAGCCCTATCACCAAGCCTATGAGCGCGGCGTCAAGCTGATCGGTGCGACCTGTCATTATGTGACCCAGGAACTGGATGCGGGGCCGATCATCGAGCAGGACATCCACCGGGTGAGCCATTGCCACACACCGACGGATCTGGTGCGTTTTGGCCGCGATGTGGAAAAAGCCGTGCTGGCACGGGGTCTTCGCTGGCACCTGGAAGACCGCGTGCTGGTTCATGGCAACAAAACCGTCGTGTTCAGCTAGCCAAGCGCCTGACCATTGCCACCGCGGATAACCCCGACGCCCACGCCCTCGATGTCGAGCGGTTGGGTGCGTAAATCAATAGTGATCGGCGCAAAGTCGGGGTTTTCCGCGATCAGGGAGACGTGGTGTCCGTCGCGTTTGAAACGCTTGACGGTAACTTCATCGTCCAGTCGGGCGACGACAATCTGGCCGTCGCGTACTCGCTGGGTGCGATGTACGGCGAGCAGGTCGCCTTCAAGAATGCCGACGTTCTGCATGGAAAGCCCGCGCACGCGCAAGAGGTAATCCGCCCTGGGCGTAAAGTAGTCGGCGGGCAGCGGGCAGTAACGGTCAATGTGCTCGGCGGCCAGAATAGGGCTGCCCGCAGCGACTTCGCCGATGATCGGCAGGCCGGTGCCGGGATCCGCCGCTGCGGGCTGGCTATCCGGGGTGTCCTGGGGCTCCTGATTGGGCAGGCGAATACCCCGTGAGGTATTGCGGATGATGCGAATGACCCCTTTGCGCTCGAGCGCCCGCAAGTGCTCTTCTGCCGCATTGGGCGAGCGAAAGCCCAGTGCCTTGGCGATTTCTGCCCGGGTGGGTGGATAGCCAAGCTCCGCCATGGTCTTGACAATAAAGTCGAACACATTCTGTTGACGAACGGTTAACGGCCGTGACATATCAGTCTCCAGCGTGGGTAAGTGGACAGGCAGCGTTTCTATAGACCTATCAGTATGTGGTTAAGTATACAGTATGTTCCCCTGTCCAGTACATATCTGCTTCCAGCCGGCTAACAACATGATGTGCAAAGGGATGCGCCGCCGTTCTAGGCGTGATTTAACGCCCATCAACCGTTGAGAGGGGCAACGTGATAACGTAGTATCCTGAGATTGTTTAAAACATCCGTTTTCATGGAGAGCAGCATGGCTCAATCGGATACCGTGACGCGCATTCTGGACACGGCGGAAGTGCTGTTTGCCGAGCGCGGCTTTGCCGAAACATCCTTACGCAATATCACCAGCAAGGCGCGGGTGAACCTGGCGGCGGTAAATTATCATTTCGGCTCAAAGAAGGCGCTCATTCAGGCCGTGTTTGCGCGTTACCTCGATCCGTTCTCCGAACGTTTCCACAGCGCCCTGGACGCGCTGGAAGCACGTTACGAAGGCCGAGATATCCCGCTTGAAGTGCTGCTCGAGACCATGGCCACCACGGTGTTGGAGGTGCCCGCGGAGCGTAATAGCCTGAAGGTGTTCATGCGCCTGCTAGGCCTCGCCTACAGTCAGGCCCAGGGGCATTTGCGTCGCTACATCCAGCATGAATACGGCGATGTATTCAGCCGTTTCACCGAGCTGGTTCGCCGCGCCACCCCCGATCTGCCCGACGCCGAACGCTTCTGGCGGCTACACTTCATGTTAGGTACCGTCATCTTTACCCTGTCGGGGTTGGACGCGCTGCGCGACATTGCCGAAAAGGATTATCACCAGCAGGTATCGGTTCGCGACCTGGTGCGTCGACTGCGTCCTGTCGTGGTGGCCGCCATGAATGCGCCCTTGCCCGACGAGAAAGACATGGAGCCTCATGCAGACACCGTCGCTCACTGAGCTGCCGCCCCGTGATGGGCTGTGGATCGAAATTGCTACGCAGACGCAGCAGCTGCGCGCCTGGGAAGGCGACACCTGCCGTTATCAGTGTGATGTATCGACGGGACGCGCCGGGGTGGGCAACCAGGAAAACAGCGGCAAGACGCCCCTGGGATGGCACTATATTCGCGCCGCGATTGGCCGGGAGGCGCCTGAAAATGCGGTGTTCAAGGGCCGTCGCTGGACAGGCGAAGTGTTCACCCCTGAACTGGGCAAGGCGTTTCCCGAACGCGACTGGATCCTGACACGTATTTTGTGGCTCTGCGGGCTGGAGCCAGGGGTCAATCGTGCGGGGCAGGTGGACTCGCAGCGCCGCTATATTTACCTACACGGTACGCCGCCAGATCAGCCCATGGGCCAGCCAGCGTCGCATGGCTGCGTGCGGCTGCGTAATGTGGATCTGCTGTGGCTTTTCGAGCATGCCTTGCCGGGAACGCCTGTCTGGCTACACGACGGACGTTGATCGTTGGACTCTCGCTAATGTTCGTCTAGAATTAGCGCCTTTTTTTGGATACCCCGCTATGACACAACCCTTGGGCTCGGTCATGTTGGACCTTGAAGGGACTTCCTTGACCGCTGCAGAGCGCCAGATGCTGGCATCGCCTGCGGTCGGCGGCGTTATTCTTTTTGCGCGCAATGTGGAGGATGCCTACCAGATACGTCGCTTATGCAACGAGGTGCGTCAGCAGCGCCCCGACTTACTGCTGGCGGTGGATCAGGAGGGCGGGCGGGTTCAGCGTATCAAGCAGGGCTTGACGCGACTGCCCGCCATGGCGCGGCTGGGGGAGTACTATCAGCGGGATCGCGCAGCCGGTCTGGCGCTTGCCCAGGATGCGGGCTGGCTGCTGGGCATGGAAATGGCCGCCTGCGGGCTGGATATCAGCTTTGCTCCCGTGCTCGATATCGATAGCGGGTTATCCAGCGTGATTGGCGACCGCAGTTTCGGTGCCGACCCCACTCAGGTAACCGAGCTGGGTGGTGCCCTGATCACCGGGCTCCACGAGGCCGGCATGGCGGCGATCGGCAAGCACTTTCCCGGCCATGGCGGTGTCGCGGCGGACTCCCACCTGGCCCTCCCAGTGGACGAGCGCGCCTTCGAGGCCCTGAAACGCCACGATCTAGTGCCCTTCAGCACCCTGGCCAAGCAACTGGATGGCATCATGCCGGCGCATATCGTGTACTCGGCCTTTGATGCCCGCCCGGCTGGCTTTTCGCCCAGCTGGCTTGGCATGCTGCGTCAGTCGCTGGGCTTCAAGGGCTGCATTTTCTCGGATGACTTGAGCATGGCCGGCGCCCATGCGGCAGGCGGGCCGCGTGAACGAGCGGCGGCCGCGCTGGGGGCAGGCTGTGACATGTTGCTGGTGTGCAACGACCGCGACGCCGCGCTCGAGGTGGTGGCCGCTACGCCGGCGTCGGTGTCTTCACGGCCGGGCAAGCTGCGCTACAAGCGCGCCCGGCCCGACCTGGATGCGCTGCCCGCGCTTAGCCGCTGGCGGCGCACCCATGCACAGCTTGAAGCAATGGCCTGTCAGTCATCCGCTACGTAACGACCGTCTTTACTCAGCAGGTTGGAAATTTAATGGCAACGTTAGATAAGGAAGCGCTCGCGTCACTGGATTCAATGCGCGAAGTAATGGATAACGCCGACTGCTTGATTACTCAGCAGGAAGTAGAGCAGGCGCTGGATCGGATGGCCGAGCAGATCAGTGACGATCTGGGCGATAAGCTGCCGGTCTTCTATTGCGTCATGAATGGCGGTCTGATCACCACGGGGCACCTGCTGACCCGGCTTGGGTTCCCCCTGGAAGTCGATTACCTGCATGCCACACGTTATCGTAACGAGACCCGCGGCGGCGAGCTCTTCTGGCGGGTATCGCCGGAAATTCCCATGGCGGGGCGGCACGTTGTCATCGTCGACGACATTCTGGACGAAGGCACCACCCTGGCGGCGATTCTCAACTACTGTCGTGAAGCGCAAGCCGCCAGTATTACCACTGCCGTACTGGTCGACAAGCGCCACGACCGCAAGGCGGTACCGGGCTTGAAAGCGGACTACTGCAGCCTGGAAGTGGCCGACCGCTATGTGTTCGGCTTCGGGATGGATTACAAGGGCTACTGGCGCAATGCCCCGGGAATTTTTGCGCCCCAGGGCATGTAGTTCGCGGCGTGCGGTGTCAGCGCGGCGAAAAGCGCCGCGCGAGGCCGGTTTCGGCAATCATGCGGGTTGATATCTCTTCCACCGAAAAGCGGGTGGCATCTATGTAGGGCACGTGCAGTCGCCGATACATGGCTTCTGCCTGTTCTATTTCCCGCATGCACTGATCCATCGAGCTGTAGCGACTGTTGGGGCGGCGTTCGTTGCGAATCGCCGCCAGCCGCCGTGCGTCTATCGTCAGCCCGAACAGCTTGTGCCGATGGGGCGCGAGCGCTTTTGGCAGTTTCAGCATGCCGTCCTCATCCAGGTCATCTTCCGTCAGCGGGTAGTTGGCGGCGCGGATACCGAACTGGAGGGCCAGGTAGAGCGACGTGGGGGTTTTGCCGCAGCGCGACACGCCGACCAGAATGATATCGGCTTTATCATACTGGTGGGTGCGCGCGCCGTCGTCGTTATCCAGCGCGAAGTGCACCGAATGAATCCGGTCCATGTAGACATCGTCGCTACCGATTGAGTGTGTCCGCCCCACGCTGTAGGAGGAGTGGGTGGCAAGCTCATGCTCGAGGGGTTCAAGAAACGTCGAGAAGATGTCTACCTTGAAGCCGGCGGCCTCGCGAATCACGTCGCGGATCTGCTGGTCGACGATGGTGTCGATAATGATCGGTTGCTGGCCGTCTCGCACTGCCGTGGCGTCGATGATCTCGGCCAGGGCCCGGGCTTTTTCCACGGTGTCGATATACGGCTTGGTCTGCATGTTGATCTCGACGTCGCTGAACTGGGCCAAGAGGCTTCTACCCAGGCTTTCCGCGGTAATCCCTGTGCCATCCGATATGAAAAAGGCCGTGCGCTGCATGCTGATGTGCTCCTCGAAATGATGTGCTTATTGTGTGCCGGGACGCCGCTGGGCACAACGATGCCGATCGTCTGACTACAGCAAACGTTCAAAACCCCCACCTGTTGTAAAAATCCTCCACTCCCTTCGCTGTTAGACCAATGGCGAATACCCCGGGGTGGTGCTAGGGTGAGCGCATTCATCTTCAGCGGCCGCAATAGCCGCTGGCCTATTGAGCTAGGGGGTTGCGTGAACGATTACATTCTATGGTTCGATCAACTGGGCATGGCCGACGTCGAACGTGTGGGTGGCAAAAACGCCTCACTGGGCGAAATGATCTCCAATTTAGCCGGGGCAGGGGTGACCGTTCCCGGCGGGTTTGCCACCACGGCCCATGCCTACCGCGAATTTCTTGCCCACAAAGGGCTCAACGAACGTATCAACGAGACCCTGGTACGGTTGGACGTGGATGATGTCAAGGCGCTGGCCGAAGCCGGCAAAATGATTCGCCAATGGGTCATCGACACGCCGTTGCCGCCCACCTTTGAAAGCGAACTGCGCACCGCCTACGAAACGCTGCAGCAACGCCACCCGGCCCTCAAGGTGGCGGTGCGTAGCTCGGCGACCGCCGAAGACCTGCCCGACGCCTCTTTTGCCGGCCAGCAGGAAACCTTCCTGAATATCGACGGGTTCGATAACATCAAGCGCGCGGTTCACGAGGTCTTCGCTTCATTGTTCAACGACCGGGCGATCTCTTACCGCGTCCACCGGGGTTACGCCCATGAAAATGTCGCGCTCTCCGCAGGCGTGCAGAAAATGGTGCGGTCGGAAACCGGTGCCTCGGGTGTCATGTTCACCCTGGATACCGAATCAGGCTTCCGCGATGCAGTGTTTGTGACCGCGTCCTGGGGGCTGGGCGAAACCGTCGTTCAGGGGGCGGTCAACCCGGACGAGTTCTACGTGCACAAGCCCACGCTGGCCGCGGGACGCCCGGCGGTGCTGCGCCGCAACCTCGGCTCCAAGCTGATCAAGATGGTTTATGGCGAGGACGCCAGCGCCGGTAAATCCGTTGAAACCATCGACGTGCCGCTTCAGGATCGTGGTCGTTTCTGCCTCAACGATGCGCAGGTCATGTCGCTGGCCCGCCAGGCGGTGACGATCGAACAACATTACCAGCGCCCCATGGATATCGAATGGGCGCTGGACGGCGACGATGGCGAGCTGTATATCGTTCAGGCGCGGCCCGAAACGGTCGTTTCCCAGCAGGAAGGCGGCAAGCTGGAGCGCTTCCAACTGAGGGAGAAAGGTCGCACGCTGGTGACCGGCCGTGCGATAGGCCAGCGTATCGGCAGCGGCACCGCCAAGATTGTCATGAGCCCCGACGACATGGACAAGATCCATGATGGCGATGTGCTGGTGACCGACATGACCGACCCCGACTGGGAGCCGATCATGAAGCGCGCCTCGGCGATCGTCACCAACCGCGGCGGCAGGACCTGCCATGCGGCGATCATTGCCCGCGAGCTGGGTATCCCGGCGGTGGTCGGCTGTGGCGATGCTACCACGCGCTTGGTCGAAGGCAGCGACGTGACGGTTTCCTGCGCCGAAGGCGACACGGGAAATGTGTATGAAGGGCTGCTGGACTTCGACTGCAAGGTCTCCAACGTCGATACCATGCCCGAGATCCCCTTCAAGATCATGATGAACGTGGGTAACCCCGATCGTGCCTTCGGCTTTGCCAGCCTTCCGCATGCCGGGGTGGGGCTTGCGCGGCTGGAATTCATCATCAACCGCATGATCGGGGTGCATCCCAAGGCCCTGATCGAGTACGACACCCTGCCGTCCGATCTTCAACAGGTGATCGACATGCGCACTGCCGGCTATGCCGATCCGGTCAGTTTCTATGTCGATAAGCTGGTCGAAGGGATCTCGACCTTGGCTGCCGCCTATTACCCCGAGCGGGTCATCGTGCGGCTGTCCGACTTCAAGTCCAACGAATACGAAAACCTGATTGGCGGCAAACTGTACGAGCCCGGCGAAGAAAACCCCATGCTCGGTTTCCGTGGCGCGTCGCGCTACGTGTCGGAGGCGTTCCGCCCCTGCTTTGAGCTCGAGTGTCGAGCGCTCAAGCGCGTGCGCGATGAAATGGGCCTCGATAACGTCGAGATCATGGTGCCCTTCGTGCGCACCACCGAGGAAGCCCGCGAGGTGGTCGAGCTGCTGGCCACCAACGGGCTCAAGCGTGGCGACAAGGGGCTCAAGGTCATCATGATGTGCGAGCTGCCCGCCAATGCGCTGCTCGCCGACGAATTCCTCGAGCACTTCGACGGCTTCTCGATCGGCTCCAATGACTTGACCCAGCTGACCCTGGGGCTCGACCGCGACTCGGGTATCGTGGCGCACCTGTTTGACGAACGCAACGAGGCGGTCAAGAAGCTGCTGTCGATGGCCATCAAGGCCTGCAAGGCCCAGGGTAAATACGTGGGCATATGCGGGCAGGGACCCTCGGATCACCCTGACCTGGCGAAATGGCTGATGGAGCAGGGCATCGACTCGGTGTCGCTCAACCCGGATGCCGTCCTGGAAACCTGGTTCATGCTGGCAGGCGAAACAATCGCCTAATAATAGCCAGCCGTCTTGTCATTAAGCGCCCGGCCATTGTGCCGGGTGCGCTGGTTTTATAGGCTACCGGTCTGATGCGGTTGGATTGAACACAATGTCGGAGTCGGCGTGATGCCCTCAAGAAAAATTGCCTGGTTACTGCCTGGCCTGTTGGTAGTGCCTTTTTATGCATGGGGCTTCGATTACGAAACGCCCGCCATCTCACCGGAGGACGGCTCGGGTTATGAGGAAAAGCCCGGCTGGGCAGCTGACGAATTTGCCGTAGCGGCGGCCAATCCGCTGGCAACCGATGCGGGCTACCAGGTGTTAAAAGCGGGTGGCAATGCCATCGACGCCGCCATTGCCGTCCAGATGGTGCTGGGGCTGGTGGAGCCACAGTCCAGCGGGTTGGGCGGCGGGGCCTTTCTGCTCTATTACGATGGACATGATGTACTTGCCTACGATGGGCGTGAAACCGCCCCGGCCGCCGTCGACGGTGATTTATTCATGGAGGATGGAGAGCCGCTGGCGTTTATGGAGGCGGTGACGAGCGGTCGGTCTGTCGGGGTGCCGGGCACCGTTCGGCTGATGGAAAAAGCCCACGCCGCTCACGGCAGTTTACCTTGGGCAGCGCTGTTGACGCCGGCGATAACCCTGGCGGAAAAAGGGTTTGCGGTCAGCCCGCGCCTGCACACCAGCTTGGCCAATGACGAGGCGCTGCGCAATAACGACCTGGCGCGCGCCTTTTATTACGACGAGGAAGGTGACCCTATCGAGGTGGGAGAGACGCTCAACAACCCGGCCCTGGCGGCGGTATTGAAACGTATCGCCCGTAATGGAAGCGCTGCCTTCTATCAAGGCGGCATCGCCCAGGATATGGTCGAGCGGATAACCCAGCATCCCGAGCGCCCGGGTGAGATGGCGCTTGACGACCTCGAAACCTACGAGGCCATTCTGCGCGATCCCCTCTGCACTCCCTGGCAGCAGTGGGAGGTATGTGGTTTTCCTCCCCCTTCCTCCGGCCATCTTACGGTCATGCAGATCCTGGGCATGCTCGATCAGCAGCCCCTGCTTGAAGCGCCGCTGGATGACGGCGTCACCAGCAGTGGCTGGCTGCATCAATTTCTGGAAGCATCGCGGCTGGCCTTCGCCGATCGAAACTACTACATCGCCGACCCGGATTTCGTCGACGCCCCCGGGGGAGATTGGTCGAGCATGCTGGCGCCGGACTACCTTGCCGAACGCAGCGCGCTGATTGGCCAGGAAAGCATGGGCAACGGTGCGGAACACGGCCGCCCCGGTGAAATGCAGACAAGCTTTGCCGCCCAGCCGACCCAACCCGAGTATGGCACCAGCCATATCAGCATTGTGGATGCAGAAGGCCGCTCGGTGTCGATGACCACGACTATCGAACAGGCATTCGGCTCGCGCATCATGAGCGACGGCGGCACCGACCTGCCCGGCGGCTTTATGCTCAATAATGAACTCACCGATTTTGCCTTCCAGCCAGAGGAAGAAGGCGAGCCCGTGGCCAATCGCGTTGAGCCTGGAAAACGGCCGCGTTCCAGCATGAGCCCGACGCTGATTTTCGACAGGGAGAGTGGCGAGCTGTTGGGGAGCCTGGGCTCGCCTGGCGGGGCGGCGATCATCCATTACACGGCGCGCACGCTGGTGGCGCTTCGCGACTGGGGAATGAATGCGCAAACCGCCTTGAACCTGCCGCACGCGGTGACCCTGGGCGATCAGGTGTGGGTTGAGAAAGATCGTTTTCCGGAGGCCACTCTCGACGCCTTGCGCGAGCGCGGACATGAGATCAGCGAGCGAGCGCTGACCAGCGGGCTGCAGGCAATCATGCGCGACGAAGACGGTTCCTTGTTTGGCGGCGCTGATCCACGCCGTGAAGGCGTGGTAATGGGGGACTAGCGCCGTAGCCAGTTGCGCAGTTTGACCAGCATCAAGGCGCCGTCGCTCAGCGCTCGGCGGTCGTTACGCAGTTCGACCAAGTGCTCCGGGTAATCGGTGATGATCGCATCCACTCCCAAGTCGATCAGCGTGGACATGCGTTCTCGACGGTTGACCGTCCAGGCATGCACCTCGTAGCCGTAGAGGCTGGCCAGACGTATTTCCTGGGCGGTGATGCGGTTATGGCGCAACCCAAGCGCATCGAATGCGCTGCGATCCAGGGTGCCGGGCAGGATGAGTTGTGCAATGAGGGTTACCTTCAGATCCGGCGCCTGTTCCTTGATGAACGGCACCAGGCCAGGCGACATGGTGGCAATGCGCATGGTGTGCATGGCATTTGGGTAGCCACACCGTATGTAGGCGTCGACCGGGTTGTCGATTTCCGTCCAGCACCGGTAACGCGTGTCGGTCTCCTGGCGCAGCGCATCAATGACGGCCTCGCCGAGGGCCTGCCTCTGACCGGGCAAGGGTTTGATCTCGATCATCAGGTCGGCGCGCCCGCGCACCAGGTCGAGTGCGTCATCGAGGCCGGGAATGGATGCTCCCCGGTAGGCGTCGCCGAACCAGCTGCCCACGTCATAACGTTCCAGTTCTTCTCGTGTCAGGTCGCCGAATTCCTCTCGATCGCCAGTAAGACGTGCCATATTACGGTCATGGTAGAGCATGACCTGCTGGTCGGCCGTCAGGCGGACGTCGATTTCAATGGCGTCGGCGCCCTCCACGATGGCGAGATCCAACGCGGCCAGGGTGTTTTCCGGCGCCGCCATGGAGCTGCCCCGATGCGCAATGATGGCAACATCGTCGCGAATCTCGAAGCTGGTCAGGATCCACCAGGCCTGAAGGGCCGCAAACGCCAGCACGCCGAGCTCGACGGCCCAGGCAAAGCGCCCAGGATGGGCGTCCTCAGGCGGTGCGGGGCGCGCTTCGCGATGCGCCAGCTGCAGATACAGACAGGCGGACAGCAGCGCGTTGGCGGCGATACCCACGAAGGTGATCGCCAGGGTGATCAGGACATACCCGGTCAAGTAGCCAAGCATGGCGGGTACCAGCACGGCCGTGTGCTCGGGTAGCCACCACAATAGCGGTGTGAACAGGCGGTCGAAGAGCAGGGTGGTCGCCAGTGGCAGCACGATGATGAGCGTCAGCACCAGTATCACGGCAATGCCAATCGAGCGGTGCCAGCCCCGAGTCAGCACGACGCTGCGGCGAAGCGCCTGTATTGGCGAGCATTGCTCCAGCGCCACTAGCGGAAGGGCCAGCAGCCAGCGCAGATACAGCCTGGCGGACAGGGTCATCCACAGCAATAACAGCGGTATGGCGCAGGCGAGGAAATACCACAGTGACGCGGGCTTGACGCGCTGCAGGTAATACGGATCGATGCCGCTCAGCCAGACGTCATAAAGCCATGTCAGCGCCACCATAAAAGGGGCCATGAGTATCAGGTGGCTGCCGACCTGTAACACCACCAAGCCGACGAGGGCAGGCAGGCGGCGACTGCTCAGCCAGAGGGCGTCGAAGGCGAGGCGATAGTGGTTGTCCCGGGGGCGAATCGCGACCTGGAGCATGCCGGCTTGCTGCCAGTAGATCACGGTAAAGAACAGACCGATCCCCACCAGCATGCCCACCAGTCCCAGAGGACTGAATATCAGGCTTGCGAGCTCGTTGTTGGTAACGACACTGCGCTGCAGCTGTGCCAGCAACGTGCGCATTACCCAGGCAATGGCGGGCAATAACAGCGCAGAAGCCAACAGGGTAAAGAAGAGATGAAAGGCAATAAGCGGACGCAGATGATCGCGTAGCGTGCGAGCAAGTGCATAGCCTAACTGGGTCAGCGGCTGCATGGTCACAATAACGTCAGAGCATGAAGAATCAGAGTGGCAGCAACCGCCACCCCTGGCAAGCGGGCCATATCAGCGCTGATCAAGCGCTAGTTCATGGTCGGCAATCAGGATGCCGTTATTGTCGGCGTACAGCCAGTCGTCGGGGGAGATGGTCACGCCCGCAAAGCTGAGGGTGATATCGCGTTGTCCCTCACCGCGTTTTTCGCTTTTCCGCGGATGACTGCCCAGTGCCTGAACCCCAAGGGGAAGCGTGGCAAGGACATCGACATCGCGCACGCATCCGTACATGACAATACCGGCCCAGCCATTCTCGACCGCCTGCTCGGCCAGCATGTCGCCGAGCATGGCGCAGCGCGGCGAGCCGCCCGCATCGACCACCAGGACGGCGCCATTACCCGCTTCGGCAACGGCCTGCTTGACAAGCGAATTGTCTTCAAAGCACTTGATCGTTCGAGCGGCGCCGTGGAAGGCATCCATACCGCCAAAGTTGGCGAATAGAGGCTCGACGACCTGAACGCCCGGAAAGGCATCGCAGATATCGGGGGTGATAATTGTCGGCATAGCATACTCCTTAACGTGGTCATCCATGGCTAAAAAAACGCCCCGCCCCTGTAGGACAGAGGCGGGGCGTTCGTTCATCGACTCAAAAGAGCAGCGCTCCTTTGCGATGGTGCGAGCATCGGCGATGGAGCGGTAGCAGAAGCCTAGGCTTCCTGGGCTACCGGAATCACGTTTGAGGCGATCTTTTGATACTCCTCAATTTCGTGGAAATTCATGTAACGATATATCTCGCTGGCCATGGCGTCAAATTCGCTCATGTAACGGCGATATTCGTCGACCGTTGGCAGACGGCCTTCAACGGCGGCGACGGCCGCAAGCTCTGCGGACGCGAGGTACACGTTCGCACCGTCACCCAGGCGGTTGGGGAAGTTCCGCGTCGAGGTCGAAACGACGGTGCTCTTGGCCGCGACGCGTGCCTGGTTGCCCATGCACAGTGAGCAGCCGGGCATTTCCATGCGTGCGCCGGCACGGCCGTAGATGCCGTAGTAGCCCTCTTCGGTCAGCTGGTGCTGATCCATCTTGGTTGGCGGTGCCAGCCATAGACGGGTCTTAAGGCTGCCGGCGGGCTGTTTTTCAAGCAGTTTGCCGGCGGCACGGAAGTGGCCGATGTTGGTCATGCACGAGCCGATGAAGACTTCATCGATCTTTTCGCCGGCCACGTCGGAAAGCAGGCGTGCGTCATCGGGATCGTTGGGCGCGCAGAGTACCGGTTCCTTGATTTCATCAAGGTCGATCTCGATCACTTCGGCGTACTCGGCATCGCTGTCGGCGCGCATCAGTTTCGGATCGGCCAGCCATGCTTCCATGCCTTCGATGCGGCGGCTGATGGTGCGCTCGTCGCCGTAGCCGTTGGCCATCATCCACTTGAGCAGGGTGATGTTGGACTTGAGGTATTCGGTGACGCTTTCGTCGGAAAGCGTGATGGTGCAGCCTGCCGCCGAGCGCTCGGCGGAGGCGTCGGAAAGCTCGAAAGCCTGTTCCACGGTCAGGTCTTCAAGGCCTTCGATTTCCAGCACGCGGCCCGAGAAGGCATTCTTCTTGCCGGATTTCTCAACGGTAAGCAGGCCCTGCTTGATGGCATACAGCGGAATAGCGTGCACCAGGTCGCGCAGCGTGACGCCCGGCTGGCGTTTGCCCTTGAAGCGCACCAGGACGGATTCCGGCATGTCGAGGGGCATGACACCCGTTGCGGCGGCGAAAGCCACCAGGCCTGAGCCGGCCGGGAAGGAAATGCCCAGCGGGAAGCGGGTATGCGAATCACCGCCGGTGCCGACCGTGTCAGGCAGCAACATGCGGTTGAGCCAGCTATGAATGATGCCGTCGCCCGGGCGCAGCGAAACGCCGCCACGGTTCATGATGAAGTCAGGCAGGGTGTGGTGCGTGTCCACATCCACCGGCTTCGGGTAAGCGGCGGTGTGGCAGAATGACTGCATCACCAGATCGGCCTGGAAGCCCAGGCACGCAAGGTCTTTCAGCTCGTCGCGGGTCATCGGCCCGGTGGTATCCTGGGAGCCCACGGTGGTCATCTTGGGCTCGCAGTACATGCCGGGGCGAACGCCGTCCATGCCGCAGGCCTTGCCGACCATCTTCTGCGCCAGGGTGAAGCCTTTGCCGGTGTCGTTGGGCTGCTCGGGCAGACGGAAGACGTCCGACGGCGCGAGGCCCAGTGATTCACGTGCCTTGCCCGTCAGGCCGCGGCCGATGATCAGCGGAATACGTCCGCCGGCACGCACTTCATCAAGAATGAGCTGGGTTTTCAGCTCGAACGTGGTGAGCACTTCGTCGGTGCCGTGCTTGCAGACCTTGCCGGCATAAGGGTAAACGTCGATGACGTCGCCCATGGCCAGCTTTTCAACATCCATCTCGACCGGCAGGGCGCCGGAGTCTTCCATGGTGTTGAAGAAGATCGGGGCAATCTTGCTGCCGAAGCAGAAGCCACCGGCGCGCTTGTTGGGGACATAAGGCATATCATCGCCGAAGAACCACAGCACGGAGTTGGTGGCGGATTTGCGCGAAGAGCCAGTGCCCACAACGTCGCCCACGTAAGCCACTGGGAAGCCCTTGGCCTTGACCGCTTCGATTTGCTGGAGCGGGCCGGTCTTGCCCGGCTCTACGGGCTCGATGCCTTCGCGCTCGTTCTTGAGCATGGCGTTGGCGTGTAGCGGAATGTCAGGACGCGACCAGGCGTCCGGCGCAGGCGACAGGTCGTCGGTATTGGTTTCGCCCGGTACCTTGAAGACCGTCAGCGTGATCTTTTCGTCAAGCGCTGGCTTGGAAAGGAACCACTCGGCGTCGGCCCAAGACTGGATCACGTCCTTGGCGACGCTGTTGCCGGCTTTGGCGCGCTGTTCGACATCGTGGAAGGCATCGAACATCAGCAAAGTGTGCTTAAGTTGTTCGCCGACTTCCCGGGCCAGCTCGTCGTTGTCGAGCAGCTCAACCAGAGACACGATGTTATAACCACCCTGCATGGTGCCAAGCAGCTTGACGGCGTGCACTTTATCGATGAGGGGTGATGTGGCTTCGCCTTTGGCGATGGCGGTCAAGAAACCGGCTTTCACGTAAGCCGCTTCGTCAACACCGGGGGGAACACGATTGGTAATCAGGTCAAGAATGAATTCCTCTTCACCGGCCGGCGGGGTTTTCAGCAGCTCGATCAAGGCTGCGGTTTGCTCGGCGGTCAGGGGCTTGGCGGGTACGCCCTCTGCGGCGCGTTCCTCGACATGTTGGCGGTAAGCTTCAAGCACGTTGGGGGCCCTCTCATCTGCTTTATAGGGTGGCGGCGGCGCACAGGCAATACACCGAAGTAGGCCGCCGGACACCGACATACGCTTGACAAACAGCGCTGGTTGGATGACGGAGATTCTACGTGAAACTGTCGACAATGTTAAGGCGAGTCGGAATTCAAGGCGTTGTACTTTGTGATGATAGGCGTCTATAAGGCCCAGGCTATCGACAGCGGAGGTGGAAAGTGTGATTCTCGTAACGCCGCGTTACGTCCAGGCGTGCTCGCCACCTTCGCACTACCTTGATGCCCCCTATAGCGCATAGCGCAATGTCGCATTACCCAAGGTGTCATAATGTTGTACAATAATGTCATAGATATTGAGTAATGGTGTTATGTCAATACAAGTAATCTCAGACGCAAAAGCCAATCATGGGCTCGGAGCAGACGATTTGCTGCCCGAAAGCCTGCACGACTTTCTGGCGTGTCCTACCCCGGATGCCTGGCGCGCCTGGGCACTGGAAAACCCCGAAACCCTGCTCATTGACCATGCCCAGTGTGAGAAGAAGGCGGCGTCCACGGCGATGAGCCTGTTATATCGCTACGTCGATCAGCCGCTCCTGCTGAGCAAGATGTCGCAGCTGGCCCGTGAAGAGCTGCTGCATTTTGAACAGGTGGTGACGCTGATGGAACGGCGCGGGGTGGTATATCGGCACTTGACCGCCTCACGTTACGCAGAAGGGCTGCGTCGTCACGTCAGGCCCCAGGATCCAGAACGATTGATTGACGTTTTGATTATCGGGGCGCTTATCGAGGCGCGAAGCTGCGAACGCTTTGCGTGTCTTATCCCGTACCTTGATGAGGAGTTGGCGAAGTTCTATCGCACTCTGGTCAAGTCAGAAGGGCGTCATTTCGAAGATTATCTCCTGCTTGCCCGACAGCAGACCGATGACTCGATCGACGAGCGAATCGCGTTTTTTGTCGATTGCGAAGCGGCATTAATCACTTCGCCGGATTCGGCTTTCCGTTTTCATAGCGGCGTGCCAGCGTAATTCGCCGTTCGTCCAGACAGGATGTGTATCATGCGCGATGCGAACCAGTACGACCAACTCACCCTGTTCGGCCACTTTGCCTTGTCTCAGGGCGATGATGTGCTGACGCACTTCAGTTATGACAAGGTGAAAGCGCTGCTTGTCTACTTGTTGCTGCATCGGCAGCCGGTCAATCGGGCCGCGCTGGCGGAGTTGCTGTGGCCGGATCAGGGACTGTCGTCGGGGCGCACCAACCTGCGCCACGCACTGCACTGCCTGCGCCAGTCGCTAGGTGACGATGCCGACCAGGTGCTTAACGTGTCGCGTCAGACCATTGCCTTTCAGCTCCCGGCCGACTGGCAGGTCGACCTCCACGAGCTGCAGGCCCTGCTTGAAGGGCCCCGCGATCTGGAGACGCTGAATGCGGTGCTGACCTGTTATCAGGGCGATCTGATCGAAGAATTGCAGCTTGCCAACTGCAGCGAGTTTCAGCGTTGGCTGGTTCAGGTGCGTAACGAATGGCGCCAGCGGGTCATCCGCTTTGCCGAGCATGTGCTGGATAATCATCAGGACGTGCCTGATACCCTCCTAGAAACCCTGGTTAGCCGCTTTTCGGGCTACGGGCCTTTCCATGAGCGCCTGGTCAAACAGCTTGCCGAACAAAAGCAGATGGCCGCGGCCCACGAGCAATACAACAGCTATCTACAGCTGCTGGCCTTGTCGGGTCAGCAGCCGGAGCCGAGCTTTCTGCAGCTGGCAAGCTACTGGTCTGATGGTCACCACGACGCGCGCGCCATGTCGCCACAGGGCGCTTTTTCGCGGGCGCTGGCCACGGACAGCAAGCCGCTGCGGGAAGACGAAATCGAGCTGCGTCAGCTGTCGGTCATGGCCATTCGTCTGCGGCTTCAGGGCGACTGGCAGGATCGCGCCGCGGCGCGCGACTGCCTCGCCCTCCAGCTCGAGCTGCTGCGCTGGCTTGAACAACAATGCCATCACCTGGGTGGCTTTTGGCTGCCCGGCGCCACCGGCGGGCTGGGGCTGGCCTGCTTTGGTACCCACGGTCCCGCGCATCAGTTGGCTGAGCTGGTTGCCCTCTACGAACACTGTCGTCAAACCTTGCCCCAGGAGTCAGCCAGGCACTGGAGCGGCGATGGCGACCCTCCCCAGTTCGAGCTGGCCGCCGGGCTGCACAGCGGGCGGGTGGTTTATCTGCCTGAACGTCAGCTGGCGGATCCGCTGGGTCAGGTCACCCAAACCTCGGTGGAGTTGATGAGTGCCGCCGAAGGCAGTGAGCTGGTCATTTCCCATGAGTCCAGCCAACACATGCCGCCGGCGCTGGATCTCCAGCCGCGCCTGGCCTCCCGCGTGGTGGCCAGCGACGGTCGCGTACGTCAGCGCGCGCTGGTGCTGGGGCAGAACGAAGGCGGTCGCGATGCCTTGCCGCCGAGCCTGGTGGGACGCGAGACCTCGCTGCGAACGCTGCGTGATGCACTCGCCCGTGCCGGTATCGGGTTGCGTCAGAGCGTGCTGGTGCGCGGCGCTTCGGGGATGGGCAAGTCAGCCTTGATGGTGGGCTTCCGCCAGCTTGAACTGACACGCGACGCCGCCATTTGCTGGCAGCCTACCACGCGGCTCTCGGTGCTGGAGCCCTATGGCGTCGCGCGTACCTTGCTGGCCTGGCACCTAGCGTGCACGCCCGATGTCGATGCGCTTCTTGGCCTGCAGGAAGAGCTGGCGTTCAATTCGCTGCGCGACGATCAGCAGTGCCTGCTGGAAGAGGCGCTTGGCGTGCGCAGTGTGCAGGAGGTTTCGCAGCTTACCCAAAACGGGGAAGCGGTCGAGCTCGTCGTGATGCTGCTGCACCGCTTGATCGAGCGCAAGGCGACAACGCATACCCTGGTGCTGATGATCGATGACTTGCAGTGGCTCGACGAACCTTCGTTTAAAGTGCTCTCTGGCCTTCAGGCGCGGTTGCCGATCAACACTGCCTTCATGCTGGTGGCGAGCCACCATGGCCGCGAGCCGCTGCCACTGAAACTTCATTGGGATCAGCAGATCACCCTTGGGCGGCTGGATGCGCTGCAGTCATCGCGATTGCTGTCCCAACTGTCGCGGCGCTACCGCATTCACCTGAGCCCGCGACTGCGTAACCAGATCATCGAGCGCTGCGATGGCGTGCCACTGTATATGCAGGAAATCTGCCGTCGTCTGGACATGGATCGTCGTGAAGGGCGCAGTGTCCAATTCGACGAACTGCCCAAGGGGCTGCTTGGGTTGCTGGCCAGTCGCATCGACCAGCTGGAAAGCGACCGGGACATTGCCCATATCGCAGCGGTGCTGGGAAAGCGCTTCCGGCTTGATTTTCTCAGGGAGTGCAGCGGCTACGACAATGCGCGCCTCCAGCAGGCGCTGGATCACATGCGCCAGCTGGAAATTATCGAGCCGGTGGATACCGGTTCCGGCGAGATCGAGTTTCAGTTCAGCCATCAGCTGCTACAGGAGGCAGCCTACCTGTCCTGTCCGAGAGACGTGCGTGTCACCCGCCACCAGCAGGTGGTCAGCCTGATCGAAGAGCGATTCCCGATGTGGATCAGCCGCCATCCAGGGGATTTTGCGACCCACCTTCGGCGCAGCGGGCATTATGCGCGCGGCGCCCGCTATTTCGAGCTGGCTGCCAGGGAGGCGTTGAAGGTCAGCGCTAATCGTACCGCGCTGCGTATGGCCGACTTCGGGCTCGCCAGCCTGCGTCACGTCGAGCATCAGGCGGAGCGTGAAGTGAGTCTGCTGACCGTGCGCGGTCAGGCGGCGTTTGCCCTGGAAGGTCATGGTTCGCCGACAGCCCACGAGAGCTTTGTGCGCGCCCGAGAGCTGCTGCGCCAATCGGAAGTCAACCGGGACGACCCCGAAGACCTCGAGCAGATCTTCCTGGTCAAGTGGGGCCTGTGGGTAGGACGCAGTCAGCGTTATGCCCATGCTGACGCCTTTGCGCTTGCCTCGACCCTGGCGGATATCGCCGCGCGTCTCGAGGATCCACGCTATCAGCGACTTGCGGACTACGCGCGGGCGCACTGTGAATACTGGGCGGGGCGTATCCAGCAGGCCAACGATCACCTGAACGAAATCGACCCGCTCAACGCCCCCATGATGATCGAGTGGCTGCCTTTCTCTGATCACCCGCAGGTGACGGCGGCCTGCTTCCAGGGCTGGGCCCTGTGTCTGCGCGGTGACTACCAGCGTGCCGAACGCCAGGTGTCCGCGGCGATTCGTCTGGCTGAAAAGCTTGGTCACCCAGGGACGCTGGCCATGGCGCTATTGTTTGCCGCCTCGCTTTACCGTCAGTTGGGCCATGTTCATCTGGCGGCGCGTCACGCGGAAAAGGCGGCCGCCATGACCGCCACGCCAGACCTGCAGCTTTGGCAGATTTCCGCCCAGGGTATTCTGGGGTGGCAGCGGGCGCTGGCGGGAGACCACGGTGGGCTCACCCAGCTGCGCGAGAGTCTTGATCAGATGGCTGAGCTCAATGGCCGGGATCGTTTTCAGCGCCCCGTGCTGTGGTACTCCGACGCCTGCATTGCGCTGGGTGAGTTGAGCGAGGCAGAGGATTATCTGGATCAGTGCCTGCTGATTGCCAAGGAGCGAACGACGCTGTTTCTGCCGGAACTGGCCACCCAGCTGGCACGGGTACGCATCATGCTGGATCACCCGGCTCATGAAGTGCGCGCACTGGCCGAGATGGCGATTGCCCAGGCCCGTGAACACGGCAACCGTCACCAGGAACTGGCCGCGCTGGAGCTATGGCTGACGCGTATTGCGCCGGACGACGCGCACGCCCGCGAAGCCTTCCATCACTTGCTTGGCGATGTCAGCCACAGCGACGCGCCGGTGCTGGTCCGCTGGGTAAGCCTGCTGGATCATCGCCTGGCTCATCCGGAGCGTCTCGAGAGCTAGGCCAGGATGTCAGGTATGCGCTTCCAGCCAGGTTAGCGTCACCAGGGCTTCTTCGCGCTGCCGTCCGCAAACGGCAGCGTCGAACTGGAAGCGCTCGCAGACCGCAGGGCGGGCAGGATCCCCGAACAGGCGACACAGGTTCTGTTCGTCCAGCTGTGCGCAGCGCACGCCCGCAGGTTTGCCATTCGGCATGCCCGGGATCGCTGAGCTGATGGAGGGCGCAATGCAGCAGGCCCCGCAGCCGGCGCGGCATTTATCGCTCATGGCCCGCCTCGGCAATGGCGCCTTTATTGAATCCCTCGAAAGCGTGCACCCGGGTCACGCTGCGCGTCTGCACGGCGATGCTTTCGGCCAGCCAGCGGGCAATATTCTCCACCGTGGTGGGTGTTGCCAGCACGGCGCAGCGATCGCTCGGCAGCGTGATCGAGAACATGCCCTGGGCCGCCTGATAGCGGCAGGTGAGCCGCTTTGCATCCTGCTCGACGATATCGCCAGCCTCCACCAGATAGCGGTTGTCCAGCCATTCGGCCCAGTCATGCTCAAGCGTGAGCTGGCGCGTCTCGTGCTGCCAGATATGCAGCCGCGAGCGATGGCCGTGGGCAATCCGCTGGCAGTTGCCCGCATGGCGCTTCAGACCATGGCTATACCCGTAGACGGCCCCATCAATAGGCTCGTCGCTCAAGGTTAGCTGCACCCGCGAGACATTTTCCGGCCGCCTGGCAGTGAGGTCGTCACTCAGCGCGCGCGCTACCGCGTCGCGATCAATGATCGCCTCGGGCACCAGGGTGAAGGCTTCTCTCGGGCCCGTGACATGCATGGGGTAGGGCGAGGTGGTCTGCACGGACAGGCCTTCGGCGCATTCCGTCACGCTGACCCCCTCGGCCTTCATGGGCACCAGCAGCGTGTGATCCAGGCCGGCATCCAGGTGGTGCTTGATCCACGGCTTGACGTCGCCAAAATCAAACAGCATGCCGTCTTCGCCGAGCTCGCCTTCGAGCAGTGCATCCACCTGCCAGCTCACGCCCTTCAAGCCCGCTTCGGGGCACCATAGTGACGCATCGATATGCGTCAGTTGATTGACAAATAACGCCATCAGTCAAAACCTGCGATTTTGTGCGTTTGCAGCGACAAGCGCCACTGCGGGTGGGCTAAACAGTAGGCGGTAGTGCGTGACACCGTGTCGGTATCTTGATCTACCGGGGACAGGTCCATCGGCTGCAGGAAAAAGTGACCAAAGTCCAGATGGGCAAACGCCTCGGGGGGCGCTTCGACTTGAGGATAGACCAGCTTCAGCTCATCTCCCCGCTGAACCACCAGGGGATTGTTACCCTTGGGGCTGACGCACAGCCAGTCGATGCCTGCGGGTGGGCGGAGCGTGCCGTTGGTCTCGACCGCGACTTCAAACCCCAGGCTGTGCAGGTTGACGATCAACGCCGCGTCGAGCTGCAGCAGCGGCTCGCCTCCGGTGAACACCACGTAAGGGGTTGCGTTCCCGGCCTCGTTTGGCCACATCGCCAGAATATGCTGGGCCAGGGCCTCTGGGGTGGCGAAACGGCCGCCGCCGTGACCGTCGGTGCCGATGAAATCGGTATCGCAGAACGTGCACCGGGCCGTGGCGCGATCCTGTTCGCGCCCGCTCCACAGATTGCACCCGCTGAAACGGCAGAACACACTGGCCCGCCCGGCCTGCGCGCCTTCACCCTGAAGGGTATAGAAGGCCTCTTTTACCTGATACATGCGTCTGCCTCCGTGTCGTCGGCATAGGCAAGCGGGTCGCTGACGCCATTCGCGGCAAAGGCGGCCAGACGCTCTCGACAGCTTCCGCAGCGACCGCAGGCGAGCTCGCCGCCCTCATAGCAGGTCCAAGTGTCGCGATAGTCGAGCCCCAGTGCCAGGCCTTCTGCGAGGATCTCGGCCTTGCTGGCATGCAGGTAAGGGGCGTGGACGTCGATGGGCGAGAAATTGGCGATCCGGGCGACATGGCTCATGGCCTCGACGAAGGCGGGACGGCAGTCGGGATAGAGGACGTGGTCGCCGCCATGAGCGCCGTAATCCACGCGGCTGGCACCAATGTTGACGGCATTCGCAATGGCCAGCGATAGCAGGATCATATTGCGGTTGGGGACAACGGTGGCCGACAGGTTATCGCTGTCGTAGTCGCCGTGGGGCATGTCGTGGGCGGTGTTGGTCAACGCCGAGTTATCGATCAACGAATGGATCGAACGAATATCCACGACCTGGTGGGGAACGCCCAACTGCTGACAGACGTGGCGGGCGGTATCGAGCTCGCGGGCGTGGCGCTGACCATAATGAAAGGACAGCGCATGGACGCGATAGCCTTCATTGATGGCGCGATGAAGCAGGGTAAACGAGTCCATGCCGCCGGAATAGATCACCACGGCGGTCGCCCCGGGCGGGGGTTGGGAAATTGACATGATAGACACTCTTATGCCGGAGAATTTATTGATCGTAGCGTGATGCCAAGCGGCTACTGCGTTCCGGGGTCCGGTCCGGAAGGGACGCAAGTGTACGCAATCGACGCCTTTATGGCTACACACAATCGACGTCGAAAGTGCTAGGCTAGGGGCCTAATTGAAGGGATGAATCTATGGCCACTATTGAACACAGCGCCATCGTCAGGGCAACGCCCGAGCAGGTGTTCGAGCTGCTCAGGCGCGTCGAGGATTTCGCCGACTATTCGGATCTGATTCGTGCCATCGACCCGTTGGGTGACGACCGTTACCGGTGGCACGTGCGCGCACTGAGCATGGACTGGACGTTTGATGTCGTGATTACCGAGATCCAGCCGCCCAAGGTGCTCGCCTGGGAATCGGTAGACGGGGTGAAAAACCAGGGTCGCTATTATCTGCGCGAGGTGCCGGAAGGCACCGAAGTGGCGCTGACGCTTAGCTACGAAATCGGCAGCCGGTTCATGGAAAAGGCGGTCAACAAGGCGGCGACGCCGCTGGTGGGTAAGGTCAGCCGTCAGATTCTCGAGCGGGTGGAGGCACGGCTGCAGGTCTAGGCTTATGATGCCGCGCCGATACCAGGCTGACGCTTCAGGCCGGCGTCATGCCTGGCAGCAGCTTAACGCGATCAGGTTGGTTTATGCATGGAGGCATCGAGGTGGTCGACCACCTCGGCCCAGTCGGCGTCCTCCTCGACCGCTTCCTTCAGAAACTCCGCCTGTCCTTCATTCCAGCAGGGCGCATCGGCGAGCGGCATGGTGTCGGGAAGCGGCGCATGGCGCTGAATGAAGCGCTCGATCGAAGCAGTATCGGATGCCAGCCCCAATTGTTCGAACAGCTCGCTGAAGTAATGCACCGGCTTTTCCATAAAGCGTACCCCTTTCAGTTCATTGGATGTGCTTTCACCTTAGCGTTATACGCCGAGATTGCCAGGTGTGTATTTAACGCTCAGCGTCCATTGATCCCCTAGCGTTCACCTACCAGAGGGGTCACGAAGCGTTGCCGCCGGTCTTCGTCGCTGAGCGGCTGGGCCAGTAGATGTACGAGCTTGCAGAAGGCCGCTTCCGGCGTCATGCCATCTCCGGACAAGACGCCCGCGTCGTGAAGGTCTTTGCCCGCCGCATAAGCCCCCAGATGCACGCTGCCTTGAGGGCACTGACTGATCGCGGCGAGCAGCTTGCCTTCGCCGCTGGCCTTTGCAAGCACGGCCAGCAGCGCAGCGTCGTCGGGCAGATTGCCGGCCCCCCACAGCTGCAACACCGCCCCCTTGACCCGCTCGTCATCCAGCCAGGCCGCCAGCTGCCAGGCGCTGATGCCTGGCCAGAGCACCAGTCGGACAATGGCGCCATCGCCCATGGGCGTGTAGTCGGGTAGCTCGAACCGGGGGGGCCCGCGTTGCTGATCCGCCAGGCAGCGACTGGGGTAGTGGACGATATCGTCGCCCACCCGCTCGCCCAGCAGCGGGTAGTTGGGGCTGGCAAACGCGTCGGCCGCCTCGCTGTGCTGCTTGATGGCACGAACGCCGCGCAGCAGCTTGCCGTGAAAGTAAATGGCGACCTCTTTTACCTTGGGCTCGGTGGCGCAGCGCAGCGCGCCGTAGAGGTTGCCCAGCGCATCGCTGCCCGGGGCCTCGAGGGGCTGCATGGCGCCGGTAAGAATCACCGGGCGATCGACTCCCTGAAGCTGGTAGGCAAGGCTGGCGGCCGTCCAGCTCAGCGTGTCGGTGCCATGAATGACCACAACGCCGTGATAGTCGGCCAGGCGCGTGGCGATATCATTGGCCAGCTGCGCCCAGTGGCCAGGCGTGGCAGTGCTTGAATCAATCAGCGGCGCATAGCTGAGCACGTCGTAAGCGGGCATAACCTGTTGCAGCGCGAGTGGCAACTGGCCAAACGCCCGCGCCAGCCGCGCGTCGATATCGCCGGCGGGGCTTAGCCCGTGATCGCCTGGTCGCATACCCAGCGTGCCGCCGGTATAGATGATCAACAGGCGAGGACCGACCGTTGAGGTGATAGGCTTGGAGGAAGAAGGGGCGCTCACGGCGTCTCCTTATGTAGGCTGTCAACGTCTTCATTGTGAACCAATAGCTGTCCGGCGCTATCGTCGAGGCGGCGATTGCGCCCGGCCAGCAGGGCAAAGCCGGCACATATGCCCAGTAGCGTAATCAATAGCCAGGCGATCTGGCCACCGCTGGCTTCATGCTGCAGCAGCAGGCCTACCCCGAACGGGCCCAGGGCCGCAATGGTGTAGCCACCGCCTTGAACTAGCCCCGATAGCTGCCCCGACAGGCGCGCATTGGCCGTGCGCAGGACCAGCAAGCTAAGCGCCAGGCTGAAACTCCCGCCCTGACCCAGCCCGAGTAATATCGCGCCCGGCCATTGCCAGTTCAAGGGCGCTATCAGCAGCATCCATAAGCCACAGCCAGTACACAGCAGTACGCACAGCAGTGCCGGGCGCTGATCGCGTCCCAGGCGGGCAAACCATGGCGCGGTTAGCGCAGAAGCCAACTGACAGAGTATTGAAATGGCCATGGTAAGGCCGGCGGCGGTTTCGCTGTAGCCGCGGTAGACCAGCAGCGTCGGCAGCCATCCAAACACGATATACGCCATCGATGATTGAATGCCCATGAACAGCATGACGTACCAGGTCAGCGGTTGGCGGAGCAGCCTGAGCGCGCCGGTGTGCGGGGTCGATGCCGGGGCGGAAGCGGTTTGGGTGATGGGCATGTAAATCACCCATAACACCAGCGCTGCCAAGGCCAGCAAAGACCAGCTCATCAAGCTGGCTTGCCAGCTACCCAGATAGTGGGTCAGCGGCACGCTCAGCCCGGCACCGAGCGCGCCCCCCAGACACAGGGCCATGGTGTAAAGGCCGGTCAGGAGATCGGCGCTTTGGGGGAGTTGGCGTTTGACCAGTGCCGGCAGCAGCGTGCCGGCAAGACCAATGGCGGCGCCAGCCAGGGCCGAGCCAAGGAACAAAACCCCAGGCCAAGGCAGACCACGCAGCACCAGTCCCGCGAGGAGGAGGCAAAGCGCCGCGCTTAACGCACGTTCGCTGCCAATCCGCTGTGCCAGTAACGGCGCCAGCGGCGCCGCGAGGCCCAGAAACAACACCGGCAAGGTGGTGAGCACGCCGGCGGCCGTCGCGGATAGGCCAGCAACGTCCTGGAGGCGGTTGAGTAAGGGGGCGACAGACGACATCGCGGGGCGAAGGTTGAGCCCCACGATCACCATCAGTGCAATAAAAACGCTATGCCGTGCCCGCATGAGTCCGTCTTATTTCAGGTGGGGGCGCAGGTCTCCCCGCACGGCATCGAGCAGCGTAATGAAGTGATAGTCGTCGGGGGCATCGAGGCAATCGACGCGCACGCTGGTGCGCATGCCTTTATCCACCTGAACCTGATCGAAAATTTCCAGGGTCAGCTTGCGCGCCGGCTTATCACCGGGGGCAAGCGTACCCTCTTCCAGCGTGAAGGTTTCGATGAGCGTCACCCTGACCCGGGTGCTGTTGCCTTCGCTGAGCACCCGACGCACGAACAGCCAGCCTTCGCAGGGCAGGGCGTGCTGGTCGTCCCGCGTGCGCAGGAAAAGCGTGCGGTAACAGGCGCCTTCCGCTGACGCCTTTTCCGCCATGCTGCGATATGCCTGCACGACCTGCGTCGATGAGGCATTGGCATCTTCCAGGCGTTGTACAACGCCAAGGTGCTCTCTGGTTAACTGGTCTTGGCGCTGGAACGTCTGCCACTGACGGTACTGCGCAATAAGTTGGGAAGACGCCATGATCACTCCATGAAAACAGGTGCTTGATGAGTAGCCCGATAAAAGGGCTACCTTCGCATATTCTTTAACACCGAGCTAGCGGCGGGCACGACGCTTGGGAGCTGCATCACGGTCCGCGTGCTGGCTGGGCTTGCGTTGGCTGCGCGCGTTACGTGGCTGGCGCCGGCCATTTTCGATCGGCTGGGGCGTGGCGTTGGGATCGGGTTCAAAGCCGGGCTCGATGTGCTTGGGTAAGGTCTGCTTGATGAGACGTTCAATGCCGCTCAGCAGGGAGTGCTCATCGACACACACCAGCGACACCGCTTCGCCATTGCTGCCGGCGCGGCCCGTGCGGCCGATGCGGTGGACGTAATCTTCCGCGACGTTGGGCAGCTCGAAGTTCACCACGTGGGGCAGTTCGTTGATATCCAAGCCGCGCGCGGCGATATCGGTGGCCACCAGTACCTGCAGGTCGCCGCTCTTGAACGCGCCCAGCGCGCGTGTCCGGGCGCCCTGGCTTTTATTGCCATGAATCGCCATGGCGGGAATATCCTGCTTGGAAAGCTGTTCTGCCAGACGGTTGGCGCCATGTTTGGTGCGCGTGAAGACCAGCACCTGATACCACTGATGTTCCTTGATCAGGTGGGCCAGCAGCTCGCGCTTTTGCTCGCGGTCGACCCGGTAGACCGACTGGGCAATCTTGTCGGCCGTGGTATTGCGCGGCGCGACGTCGATGAAGGCCGGGTCGTTGAGGAACTGCTGCGCCAGCGTCTGGATCTCATTTGAAAACGTGGCAGAAAACAGCAGGTTCTGACGCTTGCTGGGCACCAGTTTCAGCAGGCGTTTGATGTCGTGGATGAACCCCATGTCGAGCATGCGGTCGGCTTCATCGAGGACCAGGATTTCGACACTTGAGAGATCCACGTGACCCTGTTGTTGCAGGTCCAGCAGCCGGCCCGGGGTCGCTATCAAGATGTCGAGGCCGCGCTTCAGGGCATCAACCTGGGGCTGCTGGCCAACGCCGCCGAAAATGATGTGCGAGCGCAAGGGAAGGTGTTGGCCGTAGGTGGTAACGCTTTCCCCTACCTGGGCGGCCAGCTCACGGGTTGGGGTCAGCACCAGGGCACGTACCTGCCGCTTCGCTGCGGGTTTGCCTGCGGACAAGCGCTGCAGCATGGGAAGGGTAAAGCCTGCGGTTTTACCGGTGCCCGTCTGCGCGCTGGCCAGCAGGTCGCGACCTTGAAGTACCACGGGAATTGCTTGGCGCTGAATAGGGGTCGGCTCGGTATAGCCTTGATCGGTCACCGCGCGAAGTAGATCGGCGTCGAGGCCGAGATCAGAAAAGTTCATGCGTTCTCCCAGCGGCCATATACGCATGCCGAGGGCATCGTTATACAGCGCACTGTTAAATGATTGAGGGTGAAGGGCGCTACGCAAGCGCTAATAACCGTAATGAATTGAAGATAACAGTGGCCAGCCACGACAGAATCGATAATGGGCCTCTCATCGGCATGCCGGAAAGGGCGCAAGAGGCTGGTGACGAGTTTCACTCATAACGAACGATTGATTAAGCAACCACTATACCATGCAATTGACGTTCAGTCTGGTGCCGTATCGCGATGGGCCTGATGCCGTGTCGCGGTTCTGCTGGCAGGCAGGGGGCTTGGTTGATGGTCTGTTCATGCTATTGAACATCCTTCAGCGCCCGCGCAATCTGTTCGCCTACGCGATCCCAGCTTTTACCCAGGGCGCGAACCAATGCTGGGTAGCCGTCTTCGGCAAGGGGGGTGTCGGTCTGGAAGGTGTTCATCGACAGCACGTTGTTCTGATGATCAAGCAGCTGCCACTGGCCGCTGGCAATGGCGAGGCCGTCATGGCGACCCTGGAACTGGTCTACTTCCAAGCGTAGCGTGATTGCCTGGTCGTCGCCAGCGGCGTTCCGAACCACGCGCCATGCAGGCAGTGCCGCCGACAAGCGGGCGCGCAGGCCGCGTTCCAGCTGTCGGCCAAGCGCTTCTGCCCACTGATGGCCATTGGCTTCATGCAGGGTGATGTCATCGGTTTGCATGACGATGCCCTCGACATCCAGGTAGTGCGGTAAGCGAGGCGTGGTCACTTCGACCACGCCTTCGGGCTCACTCGGCGCACTGGATAGCGCCCCGCCCGGCAGCACATAGCGGCTGGCCGATGGGGAGCTGCTGGCGCAGGCGCCAAGCATCAGCGGCAGCAGGAGTATCAGCATTGTTTTTTGGGCGATGTGACGCATTATCGGTCCTTACTCGCGCGGCGCGCGGGGAGTGGGGTCGTCGGTGTCGACATTGTCGAACAGCAGCGCACGGGGGTTGTCGCTGAGCGTACGGGTCAATGGCTGTACATCGCGCATGAGTCGGTCAAGGCGTTCGACCGCTGACGTCAGGTCCTGGTAGGCAGCTGACTCGGGGGACAGTCCTTCCAGGGTTTTCTGAAGCTCCTCAAGGGTGCGGTTGACGTTGCCGCCCAGCGACTGGGTCTCGGGGTCGTTGAGTAGCTGATTGAGCGAGACGCTGATGCCACGAACTTCTTCAAGCACGGACTCGGAGGCCTGCAGATTGCGATCCAGGCCGGTTAGTAGCGGTTCGATTTCCAGGGAGTTGAGCTTGTCGAGCAGATCCGTTACCTGAGCCTGAATTTGCGCAAAGCCGCCAGACGTGGTGGGAAAGACGGTGCGCTCGGAGAAGGATTCCGGGACGTATTGTGCTTCCAGTTCGCGGCGGAAGTTCAAGTCCACGAACATGGCGCCGGTCAACAGGTTGCCATTTTTAAGCGAGGCGCGCAGTCCCAAGGTAAACATCCGCTTGAAGCGGGCATCCCACTCGTTCAGATCCACGTCGGTATTCTCGATGCCCAGGCGCTGGGGTTCGATGCGGATCAACACCGGAATGGCGAACTGTTCGCGTGAATCGGGCTGGGGCGCGGTGAAATTCCACGGCACCGATGCGACCGTGCCCAGCCGCACGCCGCGAAACTCCACGGGCGCGCCCTTGGAAAGCCCGCGGACGGTATCATCGACGAGCAATACGTATTCCAGGTAACGGTTGAAGGTTCCCTGGCGGGCGCTTTCTTCGTCTGCGTAGAGCTCGAAGCGCGTATCGTTGTCAACGGGTTGTCCCATGGGCAGGTCTTCCGGTACGCCAAAGGTGACTCCGCCGCCCACCAGTGCCTCGATCGAGTCCACGTTGACACGTACGCCGTCGGCATCCAGGTGAAAGTCAATGCCGCTGGCGCTCCAGAAACGCGTGCTTTCGGTGACTAACTGCGCATAGGGTTTCTCGATAAAGACCTGGTGGTGCATGGTGCGCGATTCGGCATCAAAGCGCGTTTCCTCGATACGCCCGACGGTGAAGCCCTGGTAGGATACCGGATCCCCTACACGCAATGAGTTGCCCAGTTGGCTGATCAGGCTGATCTGCAGTCCCGCCACGCCTGTCGGGGCAACCGGCGGCGTATCCCTCACCTCGAACTCGCGGCTCGGCTCCGAGGACGCGCCGGGCTCGAGTTGAATATAAGCCCCTGACAGCACGGTGCCGAGGCCGCTGATGCCTTCGCGACCGATCCTGGGCTTTACCACCCAGAAGCGACTGTCTTCACGCAGCATGGCTTCCGCTTCGGGTTGAATCCGGGCGCGCAGAACGGCCTGGGAAAGATCCTCGGATAGCTGAACGCTCTGGACGCGACCGATTTCCACGTTGCGGCTGCGGATAAGGGTATTGCCCGCCTCGATGCCTTCGGCGTTCTCCATGGTCAGGGTAATGACCGTACCCCGGCTGGAATAGTTGTCGTATACCAGCCACAGGCCAATGACCAGCGCCACAATCGGCACAATCCAGATGGGCGATAGCCGCGACTGGGGGGCGGACTTGGCGCGATGCAAGCTGGGGTCGCTCTGGGGTTCGTTGGGCTGCACGTTGTGTTCATTAGCCATTAATTACGTCCTTATCGGCGGCGCTTCGTCGTCCTGAGTCTTTGGGGCGTCCCACAGCAAGCGGGGATCGAATGTCATGGCGGCCAGCATGGTCAGTACCACTACCGATCCGAACGCCAGGGCGGCGGGCCCGGGGTTGATCGTCATCAGCGAATCGGCGCGGATGAGGGCAACGAGAATGGCTACCACGAAAACATCGACCATCGACCATCGGCCAATAAATTCGGTGATCCGGTAAAGCCTTGTGCGCGTTTGGGCATTGAGAGCATGACTGCGGTTGACCACGCTGCATAGCCAGGCCATTGCGAACAGCTTGCCGACGGGGACAATGATGCTGGCTACAAAGATAACCGCGGCAATGGGCCAGGACCCGCCCTGAATGAGTTCGACGATACCGCCCACGATCGTCGATGGCGAGCTATTGCCCAAGCTTGTGGTGGTCATGATGGGGTAAATATTGGCAGGGATGTACATCACCGTCGCAGCGGTGAGGAGCGCCCAGGTACGCTGGACGCTATGGGGCAGCCGAGGGTGCAGCCGCTCATGGCAGCGCACGCAATGCTGTTTCCCGCTCGGGGACAGCCGGTTGACCAGTCCGCAGGTGGGGCAACTGGTGAGTTGTTGGGCCGCGGCCGACATGCCGGTCTGGGTGCCCTCCGGAGCAAGCGGCTCGCCTTCGAGGGCAAACCACATCCAGTCGGCATCGATGGACTGGATGGTCATCAATAACAGGATGGCAAAAGCGCAATAGGCCCAGAATGAAAGTCCCAGCTCGATATCGGCCAGCCCGGCGACCTTGATCAGGCTGACCAGGGCGCCAATGATGAACACGTCGGCCATCATCCAGGGCGTCAGGTGGCTAAGTGATCGCGCCGTCGAGCGGCTGAAGGGCAGGGGATCGTTGCGTAACAGACCGAACTGCAACCATAAAGTGCCGAGCAGGTAGACGGCAGGCAGTACGACGATGGTCATGATGACGCCAATGGCGACCACGGGCTGATGAAAGGCAATCAGCGTACTGGCCGTCTCGGAAAGCTCGATACGATTGCTCACGCCGCTGTAGCTGAAGCTCACAAACGGATAGGACACGGCCAGCAGTAGGGCGACCAGGGAGGCGATAGCCAGCGCCATGCTTCGCTGAGCAGGGTAGCGGTTACGCTTTACAAGCACATGCGAACAGCGCGGGCAGCTTGCTTTCTCGCCGGACTTGAGCGGCGGTAGTGCCGATACCCAGTCGCACTCATGGCAGGCACGCAGACGCCGCCGCTGGGTGCGGGTCTCGGGGGGCTGCTGGTCAACCAGGGGAGCGTTGACAGTCAGCGTGGGGCGTTTAGGAAGCCAGTGCTGTGACAAGTGGTGTTCTCGCTGACGTGGGTAAGTAAAGCACTACCTGTCGGTGATAAGTCTGTCAAACGGCGGGTAAAATCGGTGCGTCCACGATGACATTGAGGTTGACCCGTCACGATGAATGGACAATGATCGCCGCGGCCTGTATCGGGCCGTTCCAACCGATGGCATGCAATCGCTGCGCTTGCATGACCATCTTTGCACTATGCCAATATAGGGAACCTTATGTTACTTCCTCTCATCGCTGTTGTCGTTGGTTTGGTTTTGCTGATCTGGAGCGCCGAGAAGTTTATTGACGGCGCGGCGGCAACCTCCCGCTGGCTGGGGCTGTCGCCACTGCTGATCGGCATGCTGGTCATCGGCTTCGGTACTTCGGCGCCGGAAATGATGGTGTCGGTGCTTGCTGCCATGCAGGGCAATCCGGGCTTGGCGGTGGGTAACGCCTACGGGTCGAACATCGCTAATATTGGCCTGGTGCTGGGCTTCGTTGCCTTGCTGGCGCCCCTGGCGGTTCACTCAGGGGTCATTCGCAAGGAGATTCCCCTGCTGCTGGTGGTGATGCTGGTGACTGGGTTGATGCTTTACGACGGCTGGGTTGCCCGCTGGGAAGCCGTGTGTCTACTGCTTGCGCTGGTGATATTCATCGTTGTCAGCATAGTGCGCTCGCGAGGCCAGCAGGACGATGCGCTTATCTCTGAAGTGGCCGAAACCCTGGATAGCAAGCCCATGTCCCGTGGCACCGCTATCATGTGGACGCTAGTTGGCCTGGTATTGCTGATCGCCAGCTCGCGGCTGCTGGTCTGGGGCGCCGTGGAGATCGCCGTGCGCTTTGGCGTCAGCGATCTGATCATTGGCCTGACCGTCGTGGCCATCGGCACCTCCCTGCCCGAGTTGGCCTCGTCGATTACCGCGCTGCGCCGCAATGAGCATGACATGGTGCTGGGCAATGTGGTGGGGTCGAACCTGTTCAACAGCCTCGCCGTGGTCGGTTTGGCGGGCGTTATCGCCCCGATTGAAACCGGTCAGGAAGTGCTTCAGCGTGACTGGAGCGTCATGCTTGTCATGACCGTGCTGATGATGCTGTTTGCGTTTTCCTGGCGAGGTCGCCCGCGGCGCATCAATCGCTTTGAAGGCGCTGGCCTGCTGACGATGTTCATTGCCTACACGGGGTACATGGTAAGCGTGGTGGTGTTGGCGTAAGTTACTCAGTTGTTTAGGAAACACCCGTCATTCTTCAAAAATTGATCTGCGTCAACGGGACACAGGTAAATACGCAAACGTATGCCGCATACGAGGCGTCTAAGCTGTAAACTGAAGGGGTTGGTAACCAATAAGCTTAGTATCCACAAGAATAAAGCGTGACCGATAGCGGCTCAACTAAGCTTGTTACACGCCCTCGCAAGAGGGGAGTTCAATCAGGCCTCAGGAGCGTATTATGGAGCTCGATCCGCTGTTACTTTCGCGAATACAGTTCGCGTTTGTTGTTTGCTTTCACGCTATCTTCCCCGTGTTCACGATCGGTCTGGCGTCTTATATCGCCGTGCTGCACGGCCTGTTCTACAAAACGGACAATCAGGCCTGGGATCGTCTGGCACAGTTCTGGACCAAGGTGTTTGCCGTCGTGTTCGGCATGGGCGTGGTAACCGGCATCGTGATGTCGTTCCAGTTTGGCACCAACTGGAGCAACTTCTCGTTTGCCACGTCCAACTTCCTCGGGCCCGTGCTGAGCTACGAAGTGGTCACGGCTTTCTTTCTGGAAGCGGCCTTCCTCGGTGTCTTGCTTTTTGGCCGTGGCAAGGTCCCTGAAGGGGTTCACCTGTTTGCCGCGATCATGGTGGCAGTGGGCACCTTCATCTCGTCGTTCTGGATACTGTCTGCCAATAGCTGGATGCAGACGCCTGCCGGCTATGAAATGATCGACGGTCGTTTCCATATCACTTCCTGGATGGCGGCCATCTTCAACCCATCCTTCTGGTATCGCTTTGCCCATATGGGGATGGCGTCCTTCCTGACCGGCGGTTTCGTGGTAGCGGGTGTCAGCGCCTGGTTCCTGCTGCGTCATCGCGACGTAGAGGCGAATAAAAAAGCGCTCTCGATGTGCCTGTGGCTGCTTTTGTTCCTGGCGCCTGCGCAGGCCGTCATCGGTGACTTCCACGGGCTGAATACCCTCGAGCATCAGCCGACGAAAGTGGCGGCTATGGAAGGCAACTGGGAAACCAGTTCCAACGTACCGCTTCTGCTGTTCGCGCTCCCCGACCAGGAAGCCCAGAGCAATCGCTTTGAAATCGGCATTCCCAGCCTGGCAAGTATCGTGCTCACGCACAGCGCCGACGGTGAAGTTCCCGGCGTCACCGAGATGGCCCCGGATGAACAGCCCCCGGTGGCGCTGGTGTTCTGGTCATTCCGCGTGATGGTGGCGATCGGCATGCTGATGATCGGCGTTGCGATCGCAGGGCTGTTGTTGCGCCGGAAGGGGCGCGTCTTCCAGTCGCCGCTCTATCTCAAGACGCTGGTGGGCATGATCGTGTCGCCTTTCCTCGCCGTGCTTGCCGGCTGGGTAGTGACCGAATCCGGGCGTGCGCCCTGGCTGGTGTACGGCGTCATGACCCATGCCCAGGGGCTGACGCCTTCGCTCACCGGGGGGATGGCGCTCTTTACCCTGATTGGATACGTCGCGGTATATACCGTCGTGTTCTGGGTAGGTGTCTACTACCTTACTCGCGTGGTGCGTAACGGCATGATTCCAGATACTGCGGAAGTAAGCGGTGAAGTTGAGCGGGCAAAACGGCCTTTCTCAGCGGCCCATACGCCGTTCGACGGAGATTTTGAAGGAGCGAGCAAATGATCAGCCTTGACCTTGCAATCATCTGGGCCGGCATTATCGGGTTCGGCGTTATCATGTACGTGATCATGGACGGCTTCGATTTGGGGCTGGGGATCCTGTTTCCCTTTGCGCCCGACGACGAGTCCCGTGATGTGATGATGAACTCGGTCGCGCCGGTGTGGGACGGTAATGAAACCTGGCTGGTCCTTGGCGGTGCCGGACTGCTGGGCGCCTTCCCTCTGGTTTACTCGGTATTCCTGCCGGCGCTTTATATCGGGGTATTTTTGATGCTGGCGGGATTGATTTTCCGCGGTATCTCGTTTGAATTCCGTTTCAAGTCCAAGAGAAACCGCCATTGGTGGAACCGGGCATTTTGCGGTGGGTCGGCGGTTGCGGCCTTCGCTCAGGGGGCCGTGGTCGGTGCCTACATCCAGGGCTTTGCCGTTGAAGACTTTGTCTATGTGGGCGGCGCCCTCGACTGGCTCACGCCGTTCACCGTGCTGACCGGTTTGGGCTTGATGGCAGGCTATGCCCTCTTGGGGGCCACCTGGTTGATCCTCAAGTCGGAAGGCTATATCCAGCAGTGGGCCTATCGGATCACACCCAAGCTGTTGGTGGCGGTACTGGTCGTATTTGGCATCGTCAGCCTGTGGACGCCGCTGGTAAGCCCGGAAGTGCGCGATCGGTGGCTCAGTCAGATCCATCTGATCTGGGTGTTCCCGATCCTTGGCATGGTGTGTGCTTATGTCCTCTATCGGGCCGTCAAGCGCCAAGAAGAAGGTCTGCCGTTTGTCGCCTCGTTAGGGTTGTTCATCTTTACCTACCTGGGGCTGATCGCGAGCAAGTGGCCGGTCATCGTGCCGCCCAACTACACGATCTGGGATGCCTCCTCGGCACCCGAGTCGCAGCTCTTCCTGCTCATCGGCGTGCTGTTTGTGATACCCATCGTGCTGGCCTACACGGCATGGACGTACTGGGTATTCCGCGGCAAGGTACGTGTTGGAGAGGGCTATCATTGAGCCCATGACCTCGACATCTGAGCAAAACGGGTTAACGCCGCGCCGCTGGTTGCAGTCGCTTGCATCGTTGGAACGCAAGCGACTGAGGGGCGCGGCGTTCCTCGGTAGTCTGGCGGGGTTTCAGACCGTTTTCATTGTCACGGGCCTTGCGTGGTTGATCGATCAGTTGGTGGTGCATGACCGCGCTCCTCGTGATTTATCGGTAGTCTTCATTCTGTTGGCCGTCGCCGTTGTAGCAAGAGCGCTTTGCCAATGGGGCTCCGAGCGCTTGAGCCTGGATGCCAGTCTGCGCATCCGGCGTCACGCACGTTCACAGCTGCTGGACAAGGTCGCGGCGTTAGGGCCTGTCTGGTTGACCTCTCAGCAAAGTGGCGCCATCGCCGCCCAGGCCGTCGAGCATGTTGACGCCCTGGATGGCTATTTTGCGCGCTTCCATCCGCAAATGCGGATTACCGTATGGGTGCCGTTGGTCATCCTGGCGGTGGTGGTCTCGCTGGATTACCTGGCGGCCATTTTTCTACTGCTGGCGGCGCCGCTGATACCCCTGTTCATGGCCCTGGTCGGTATGGGGGCTGAGCGCATGAACCGTGATCAGTTCGCAGCGGTAGCCAGGCTGTCGGCGCATTTCATCGACCGCGTACGCGGCATCACCACGCTCCAGCTTTTCGGTCATACGGTCGCAGCCCAGGAAGCTGTGTGGCAGGCGGCCGATCACTATCGTCGCTTGAGTATGCGCACGCTGAAGCTGGCTTTTCTGTCATCGGCAGTCCTTGAGTTTTTCTCGTCGGTGGCTATCGCCGTGGTGGCCATGTATGTGGGCTTTGGCCTGCTGGGCTACATCGAGTACGGCCCCGCGCCTTCGCTGACGCTTTTTTCCGGGCTGGCCGTGCTGCTGCTGGCGCCGGAGTTTTTCCAGCCGTTGCGCACGCTTTCCATGCACTACCACGACCGTGCAGCGGCATTAGGTGCGGCGGAGAGTATCGTCAATACGCTCAATCAGCCGCCGGTAATGAGGGCCGCTTCTCCGCCTGCCACTCGAGACCCACAGGCGCTGGTAGAGCTTGAAGGCGTTGAGGTCAGCTATGCCGCTCGTGGTGTCGTGCTGGGCCCGTTGGGTGTGACCTTGCGGCATGGCGATGTGGTGGCGGTTAGCGGTGAGTCGGGTAGCGGAAAGTCAACGCTGTTGGCGCTGCTGGCAGGCTTTGTTGGCGCGAGCCAGGGCGAGTGTCGTCATGCAGCGACGACCCAGGTCGCCTGGCTGGATCAGCAGCCATGCCTTCTGCAGGGCAGTCTGGCCGACAACCTGCGCTTGGCTGACCCTGAAGCGACGCATGAAGCCATGCAGTCGGCGTTAATCCGCGCGGGATTGAATGAGGTGCTTAACGCGCTACCGCAAGGGCTTGATACCGTGCTTGGTGAACGCGGGGTGGGCCTGTCCGGTGGACAGGCGCAGCGGCTTGCCCTGGCCCGCGTTTACCTGAGCCGTGCGCCCCTGGTGCTGCTTGATGAACCTACCGCCAGGCTCGATAGTGCCACGGAAAAAGCCGTCGTCGAGGCCTTGTTAGAATGGGCACGAGAAGGGCGCACGCTTGTTGTCGCTACTCACCACCCTGCGGTTATCGCGGCGGCGAGTCGCCATCTTCGCGTGGTTAACGGCCAGCTCCAGGAGGTCCTCGCTTGAGTGTTATCTATCGCCAGTTTTTACCCTGGCTGCGTTTGCTGACCCGGCGTCGACGCGCATTGATGCTGGGGGCTTTGCTCGCGGGTGCAACCTTCCTGTCCGGTGTGGCACTGCTGGGGTTGTCCGGGTGGTTCATTACCGCCAGTGCGTTAACCGGCCTTGCCCTGGCGGTGGGGCTTTCGGTATCGCTGGATGTCTACGTGCCCGGTGGTGGCATACGCTTCTTTGCCCTGTCGCGCACCGTCTCGCGCTATGTGGAGCGGGTCTATAACCATAATAGCGTGCTGGCGCTGCTGGCTGAATTGCGCTTCCACGTCTTTGGCCAGCTGACCCGACTCGATGATTTGACCCTGGGGCGACAGCGGGCAAGTGATTGGCTGACGCGGCTCACGACGGACATTGATACCCTGGATAATTTCTATCTGCGGGTGCTTATTCCGCCGCTGGTTGCCTTGCTGGGCAGCGTGATCGTGGTCGGCTTCATCGCCTTTTGGCTTCCCGGTGTTGCCCTTTTCATGGCGACCGTGCTGGGTCTTCTCTGGGTAATTACTACCCTTGGGTTGGCCGCCTGGGGATGGGGCCAAAGCTATCGCCACGTCGAGAACCAGGAGATGCTGCGTCACCTGGTGGTTGACCAGGTTCAGGGTAGCGCCGAATTGACCAGCTATCGTAGCCACCGTTGGCATCGGCGCATCGTGGATGCCCATGAGCATCGAGCGTTGCACAATCAGCGTCTGGTGGGTTCCAGGCTGGCGCTGGGTAATGCCCTGGTGGCGGCGGTGACCAGTCTGATCGCGTTAGCCGTGCTTTGGGTGGCTGGCGAAGTGTTCGTGCAAGGCCAGGTATCAGGCCCCATTGTGGTAATGGCCGTACTGATGGCGTTGGGCGTGAATGAAGCGTTCAGCGTGTTACCGAATGCGTTTGTGCGCCTGGGAGCCAGTTATGCCGCTGCCGAGCGATTGAATAAGCTCGCCCAGGCGGATACTGCCCCCATGGCAGCGACTGCCGGCAGCACGGCCTCTGATCGTGGCGTGTCGTTCGAGCATGTATCGCTTTGCTACCCCGGCGCCCTTGACCTGGCGCTGGACGATGTCAGTTTCCACCTTCCTGCCGGTCAACGAGCCGTCATTACGGGGATGTCTGGGGCGGGCAAGTCTACGCTGGCGTCGCTACTCATGGGGCGTCTAGTTGCGACGCGTGGGACTGTTCATGTGCTGGGCAAGGCGCCGGCTGAATTGCCGACGGCGTATCGTGCTGAGCATCTGGCAATGCTGACGCAGCAGGTGGATTTATTTGATGATTCACTGGCCGAAAATTTACGCATTGCGGATCCGTCCGCCACGGATGAGCGTCTGTGGCAGGTGCTTGGCGACGTGGCGTTGGCAGACTGGGTACAGCAACTGCCTAAAGCGCTTGACACTCCAGTGGGTGAAAAGGGGCAACAACTCTCAGGAGGGCAGGCGAGGCGGGTTGCCTTGGCGCGGCTGATGCTGCGCGATCCTGATGTGGTGATCCTCGACGAGCCCTTTGCCAGCGTTGACGCGGCGACAGCTCGCCATGTCGCGACGTCACTTGACCGTTGGCTGGCCACCAGAACGGTCATCTATTTTGTCCATCAGCTCGACCAGCCTGACTTATTGCCACGTATCGATTACCACTGGCACCTTGATGCAGGTAAGCTTAATGCGACGTCCACTGACGGAAGCTAATCAGCGGTTTGCTCATTTCGTCGCATGTTTATCAAGGAGCCCAGTATGCACGACTTTTTGCGTCAACTTCCCAAAGTAGAGCTCCATCTACATATTGAAGGATCGCTTGAGCCCGAGTTGATGTTTGCCCTGGCCCAGCGCAACGGTATCGAGTTGCCCTATGCCAGCGTTCAGGAAGCAAAAGATGCCTACGACTTCAATAATCTGCAGGAGTTTCTGAACCTTTATTACCAGGGCATGAATGTGCTTCGCACGGAAGCGGATTTTTATGACCTGGCCATGGATTATTTCCATCGCGCCCGCCGGGAAGGCGTTGTGCATATTGACATGCATTTTGATCCTCAGGCGCACCTGCAGCGGGGCGTGCCGTTGGAAGTGGTCATGGGCGGCCTGTTGAAAGCCAAGCAGGACGCTGAGCAGTCCATGGATTTCTCGGTTGGAATGATCATGGCCTTTTTGCGTGACCGTCCTGCCGATGAGGCGCTGCATGTGCTTGAGCAGGCCGCTCCCTACTGGAAGCTGATTGATGCGATCGGCCTGGACAGTGCCGAGCGTGACCATCCGCCGGAAAAATTCACCGCGCTCTTTGAGCGAGCCAAGGGCATCGGACTGGCGCGTGTCGCTCATGCCGGTGAAGAAGGCCCGTCGGCCTACATTACCCAGGCGCTTGACCTCCTGGACGTAGAGCGTATTGATCACGGCGTACGTTGCCTGGAAAGCAGTGACGTGGTCGAGCGTCTTCGTCGTGACAATGTCGTGTTGACGGTGTGTCCGCTATCCAATGTGTGTCTGAAGGTAGTGGATGGCTTGCGCGACCATCCTTTGCCCGCGCTGTTGAACGAAGGGCTTAACGTGACCATCAGCTCCGATGACCCGGCGTATTTCGGTGGTGGCATGCTAGCCAACCATGTTGCATGTTCTGACGCTTTTGGTTGGTCCGAAGAGGTGTTTACCCAGCTAACTCGCAATGCCATCAACGCGGCTTTTGTGTCCGAAGGTCGTCGAGCGGACCTACTCGCACGGCTAGTGGCCTGACAAGCTCTCTTGATTACTGAAGGTTGTCGACGGTAAGCGTCAGGCTGTTTCAATGCATCTGTCGCTTGCTCGCCTTAACCAGGTGACCCCCGGCACGCAAAATCTGATAATTCAGGTTGACGCTTCGAGAAAAATCCGTATCATACGCACCACGTTGAACGGCAACGCCATTCAGCAGCTCTTTAATAATTTGATCAGGTAATTCATGTGGGCGCTTGCCGATGAGGGTGATAAATCACCGAATATCAAGGC
>NZ_JAJLLW010000012.1 GCF_020991005.1 Halomonas sp. CUBES01
AATTGAGGTGATGAGCGAGGAGCTGGCGAAGTACCATGAGGTTCCGTCATCGACACATTGACGGTGTTGCACTCAGAATTTGCGGCCGAGGCCTTTTTCCTTCAAGGCATTAATAAGTTGGCTGTATGAAGATCCCTCAGAACGGTCTTGCCTATCATGATTCGATTTAATTAAACCAAGAGCCGTAATACCATTAACTTCGTTCTCTAAGTTAGGGTCAGCGCCCGCTTCAACGAAGGCCAAAGCGGCTTTGTAATCACTGCCGGCAATTGCGCTAATTAACGGCGGTTGCTGGAACTGACCTCTATAGTTCACATCAGCGCCGTACTCTATTAACAGCTTTACGTTGTCAATATATTCATCCAAATAGTCCTCAAAAAGTAACGTCTGCCCTTTGATTGAACTTACCACCGTATTTGGATCGGCACCGGCTTCTAGCGCTGCCTCGAGAAATTCTGGGTTGGTTTGTGTAAAGGCCAGATAGATTAAGTGAATGGTGCTTTTGCCAGGCTTATCTTCGTCGACGATCACAAGATTGGGATCCCCGCCGTGCTCCAGCAAATAGCGAAAGCCTTCTATATTGGCACCCATCGTGTCCGTGGCCGACCAAAAAAGCGGCGTCATGCCATCTTTACCTGGCGCATTAGGGTCGGCGCCCTGGTTCAGCGCTTCCTGCATGGCCTCGATATCACCTCGCCCGGCCGCTTCAGCGAGCGCCAGTTGCACCGGGTCTGAAAAGTAGCTTTCAGGCTGCTCGGAGTAGGTTGGCGAGTTGGCGCAGGCGGGCAGCGCCAGCGCGGCGATCATCAAGGTTAATAACAACTTAAACAGTTTCATATAAATCCCAAGGGCAATTCAGAAAGTCCAGGCATGACCTCAATATGAAGAGTCCAGATAACCTTTTTCCTTGAGAGCTTTTATAAATTTGTCATAGGCTTGCGAGCTTCCTGACTTTCTATCATGAAATGCTTTAATCACATCAAGTGTTGAATCCCCTGTAATTTCGTTGCCCAGCTCAGGGTCAGCACCAGCCTCTAAAAGAGCCAAGGCAGTGCTGTATTCGCTACCAAAAACTGCTTTTAGCAGCGGCGGTTCACCAAACTTGCCACGAAAATTGACATTCGCCCCATGCGCAATCAGCGCCTGTATCTGTTCGATACGCTTATCGGTCATCGGCTGAAACAGTAACGTGTGGTGACCATCGACTAGAGTATCCGGATCCGCACCGGCTTCCAGCACGGCTTCAATAAAAGCAGGGTCTGGTGTCTTATAGGCTTGGTGCAATAAAGTCGTTTTACTGCTACCCGGCTTGTCTTCATCGACGGTTGCCAGATTGGGGTCGCCACCATGGGCCAGCATATAGCGCACGGCCTCAATATTGGGCTGCATGGTGACCGACCAGAACAGCGGTGTCATGCCGTCCTTGCCCATTGCATTGGGGTCGGCGCCTTGGTCAAGCGCCTTCTGCATGGCGTCGGTATCGCCCTGGTTGGCCGCCTCAATCAGCGCCAACTGGGCAGCATCATCAAAATACCCCGAAGGCTGTTGGGAATAGCTGGCACAGGCGGGCAGCGCCAGCGCGGAGACCAGCAGAGTTACTAATACTTTCAATATCTTCATGGCTATACGCTCCATTCGTTTCGGTTATGCAGCCTCGGGAACGGTGTCATCATCAGGGTGTTCCTTGCCTGGCTCACCGGGCGGTTCAAACTTGGAGATGCTATGCCGACTAAAGGAATCCGTCAGGCAACTTGCCGAGTGCGCAATCTGCTCACCGGCTGCTTCAGGAACAGGCGACGCTACCTGCAGGGTCGTGAGAAGCTCCCCTACGATATAGTGGTTGCGTATCGCGCCCGGCGTTTTTTTATTGCCTTGCTCGTCATGCCTATAGTTGTCGTGCAGGCCTGCCGCATTGAAAGTAACGGCATCAAGCCCCGTTTCATAAGCGGCAGCGGCTGCCAAGCCGCCGCCTAGAGAATGACCTGCAATCAGCACATCCTCTCCTAAAACTCTTTTGACCCTGTCCGCTAATTCCAATGCATTATCATATTGGCTGGAGCTTCCCATCAGCGCTTGCTTAGCGTTATTCGACCAGTCTTCCTGATTCACCCCGTCGGTGCCACGAAACGCCAGCAC
Source organism: Halomonas sp. CUBES01 (assembly GCF_020991005.1). Taxonomy (GTDB): domain Bacteria; phylum Pseudomonadota; class Gammaproteobacteria; order Pseudomonadales; family Halomonadaceae; genus Vreelandella; species Vreelandella gomseomensis. The sequence goes on from NZ_JAJLLW010000012.1 coordinate 2,137, forward strand.
CCACTGGCCGCTGTCTGTCTTCGAGAGTGTTGCCGAAAAACCGTCAGCTTCACCTTCTATTTCGATCGGGTAGGGTATTCCATGTTCCTCAAAACTATTCTTACTCTCTTCAAAGTTAGAGCTGTAGGCATCTTGTGCTGCTTGGTAGGCGGTTAAATCGTCTTGCGTCCAGAAGGGATTCTGCTCCGGCGTGGCCACGCAAACGGCCGCGCCCAATGCTGCTGCTGCTTCCCAGGGCAGGTCGCCGCCGCTACCACCGCCCATACCATCGCCAGGATTGCCGTCGGCATTACCTGAACCATCGTCATTGGCTCCATCCTCTTCAGTGGCGTCGCCGTCACCTGAGTCCGAGTCGCCGTCCTGGCTGTCGTCGCCACCCTCATCGCTGCCCTGCCCACCTTCATCGCCGGGGTCGCCGTTTGCGCCACCGGCTCCGCCACTCGTCGAGTCGTTGTCCCCAGGGTTACCGCTGCCGTTCCCTTCATCACCGCCACCCAGGGAAATATCGCCCAGGAGATTGCCATCTTCATCGAGGCTGGGCATGACGGGGACTTGGGCCGAGTAGTTATACGCCGCCTGCTGATTGTGGAGGGCATTCATCAACCGCTGCAGTACGCTGGTGCTCTGGGGTTCCTCTCCCAGTGAAAAAGGCGTCAACAAGGCCGCCACCATCGCACCGGTAATGGCCATGTATTCAACAGTACCCGCGCCCCGCTGACGAGCCGGTATAGCGAGTACGGCAACAAAGCTGGCAAACCGCCTTGTCACCACCTGATGGTTATCGATATGTCGGCTTGGCGCTGACTTTTTCATTATGATCCCCGTTTTTTACACATACGAGAGCATGCTGGGCAGACGTGAACCACCTTCATTAATAAAACTCTTCCACGGGGATGGCCAAGCAGTCGCAAAAATGCTCTTTTACCAGTACATTCCTGGCCTCATCGGGGTTTGCATCCGCCATATCGACCATTTCTTGTGTGTAACCCGCTTCGTATAGTTTTCTTACAACCGGATACCTCGGGTCGTCCTGATCTATTACTTTATCCAGCGTCGCTTCCAGCGTGAATAATTCAGCCGACTCAGGACTCCCCATCTTCATCGAGCTCTGGTAGGAGTCGTAAGCCAGAATGGGGATACTCGCCCCACCTCTTATCGCCATGGTGCAGTCCACATACCGGCTATGCTTGGCCTCCATCTCCAGCCGTTTTTCGTCTTCACCTGTCTCTGCGTAATGCTCCATCCGACTTGTATAGGGAGACTCCTCTGGCGGTAGCGCGCCGGGGCAATGAGCGGCTTCCCAGTTATCCGACCAGTCATCCACGGATGACGCCGACTCCTCGGTCTCGGCCAGGGCCAATAACGGCCAGCACAACACAAGTGCCAGCCATTTTGTGCACATTGGCGATAATCCACGCTTCATGTTGATTGCTCCTTGCATATTCATTCACTGATGCCCGCCGCTACTGCCAAGGCGGACTTTTCCATGTTGTTAAGCTTGACCAGTCGGGGCTGCCAAAAAGGATTGTAAAGGTTGCCGTATTCGAAGTTGCCGTCCTGCCGCGCGAACTGCGATGCATCGGTGGGATCTGAGTAAAAGAACTGCCTCTTGGCGACGGTGCTCGTTGTACTATCGACTGTTCAGGTGATGGTATAAATGATTTGTCTCTACATATGACAGGCAATGTTTCAGTGGCCTACACGTCAACCCTCTGCCATACACTCTTGATGCACGTCCTCCTGAAAAGCATCAACTGGATTATCGCCACTGATATCGTAGGCATAGGCTTTGTCGGTAATTGACATCCACCATCGGTTCACTCTACTGGTGTCATCAGGATCAAGCCCCCTCTCGGCCTGTTCTTTCGTCAGACCATCCAAACGCTCTTCCATGATTTGTTCCGCGACTCTTTTCTGGATCATGCAATCCGCTTCGTGTTGAGCCGGGTTGTCGCTTGCATAAGCGGTGCCAGAGGCCATAAACAATCCCACCGCCAGAGCCGTCACCTTCAACTTTGTTTGCATAAGATCTCCTATCTCGAAACTTCCTAGATGAACACGTAGCATCAGAATGCCCAGAGGCAACATATTCGTCAAACTTCACATCCAGCGGATAGTCCGCAACTGCTATTGATCGCCATAAAGTCACCCCAAGATTCTGTAAGACATCAACTACCGCTTTGTAAGCTATATCTTACAAAGCCTCTTTTTTTCTGTTATTGACTGCCTGACACCACGTCGACTTAGCGGCTTAAGGAATCCGGATATCACCTAAATAGAATTCGCCGAGGTAGCCTCTTCCCTGTAAGAATCCAATTAGACGTAAATAAGCAATCTTAGGATTCCTGTTTCCTCTATCACACATGCACTCAATTACATCAAGGGGTGACGTTGAAAGCATTAACAATGCTTTTGTAAGCCATGGATTATTTTGTTGTAAGACATCTTTTACAACGTGTCGTCCATGGCTTTCGGTAAGTTTCTGTGTGCTTTTTTGACAAGATCAAACAAAGACGTGTCGAGAAGCACGGCGTCGCCGTCGAGACTGGCAGGCTGCTAGTGAGCCTCATCCCAGTTGTCACCGCTTTCCGCTTCCACAATCAACGGCACGCTCAACTGCGCGGCACCCTGCATACGCTGCTGCACCTGCTTGATAAAGCCCTCCACCTGAGACTCGGCGACTTCAAACACCAGTTCGTCGTGCACCTGCATGACCATTAGCGCATCAAACTCGCCCTCTGCCAGCCAGGCATCCACATCGATCATCGCCTGCTTGATGATATCCGCCGCGGTGCCCTGCATGGGCGCGTTGATCGCGGTACGCTCGGCACCCTGCCGACGGTTACGGTTTTGCGAGTGAATTTCCGGTAGGTAGAGGCGGCGCCCCCGCACAGTTTCCACATAGCCATCTTCCGCTGCCTGGGAGCGAATCCTGTCCATATAACGGGCGACGCCTGGGTAGCGGTCAAAGTAGCGATCAATGTAAGTATGTGCCTGATTACGCTCTATATGCAGTTGGCGTGACAGGCCCCAGGCACTCATGCCGTAGATCAGGCCGAAGTTGATCGCCTTGGCGCTGCGCCGCTGATCGCCGGAGACTTTTTCAAGCGAGGTACCAAAAACCTCCGCCGCCGTGGCAGTGTGGATATCGCGCCCCTCGGCAAAGGCTTCCAGCAGTCCCTTGTCTTCCGACAGGTGCGCCATGATACGCAGCTCGATCTGTGAGTAGTCGGCCGCCACGATGCGATAACCGGGACGAGCCACAAACGCTTGGCGAATCTTGCGGCCTTCTTCGGTACGGATAGGGATGTTCTGCAGGTTAGGGTCGGACGATGACAGCCGCCCAGTAGCCGTCACCGCCTGGTGGTAGCTGGTATGCACACGCCCGGTGGCTTTGTTCAAAAGCCGCGGCAGCTTGTCGGTGTAGGTGGACTTCAGCTTGGCCAGCCCCCGGTGTTGCATAATCACCTTGGGCAGCGGGTAATCCAGCGCCAGCTCTTCCAGCACCGCTTCTGCGGTCGAAGGAGCGCCTTTGGGGGTTTTCTTGATCACCGGAATTTTCTGTTCTTCAAACAGAATCTGCCCCAGCTGCTTGGGTGAGCCCAGGTTGAATTCGCGCCCTGCCAGTTCATACGCCTGGCTTTCCAGCTCACGGATGCGGGCTTCCAACTGCTGGCTGTGCTCATGAAGGCGTTCTGCATCCAACGCTACGCCATTGCGTTCAATGCGCGACAGCACGCTGACCAACGGCAGCTCCAGATGATCCAGCACCTCGGCGAGGCGGCCTTCGCGTTCTACCTGGGGGCGCAGGGTTTCCTGCAGCCGCAGGGTAATATCCACGTCTTCACAGGCGTACGGGGCCGCCTGCTCAAGAGCGACCTGATTGAAGGTCAGCTGTTTGGCGCCTTTACCAGCGATGTCTTCAAACGAAATGGTGCTTTCACCCAGATACTTCAGCGCCAGGGAGTCCATGTCGTGGCGGGTAGCGGTGGAGTTCAACACGTAGGAGGCCAGCATGGTGTCGGCCAGCGGCCCCGCCACGGCAATATCATAGTTGGCCAGCACGGAAATATCGTACTTGAGGTTCTGGCCAATTTTGGTTTTCTGGACGTCTTCCAGCAGCGGTTTCAGCGTGGACAATACCGCTTTGCGGTCAAGCTGCGCCGGGGCATCCAGGTAGTCATGGGCAACCGGAATATAGGCAGCTTCCCCCGCTTCCAGCGCCAGCCCAATGCCAACGATTTCGGCGTCCATGTAGTTGAGGCTGGTGGTTTCCAGGTCGAAGCAGAAACGCTCGGCGTTAGTGAGCCGGCTCAGCCAGGCGTCGAATTCGCTTTGGCTGACGATGACGTGATCATGCCGCTCGCTGGGGGCAGGCGCCGCGCTTTCGTCAGCGGCGCTCGCGGGCGCCGGCTCGCCGCCCTTCACGTCGTCAACGCCCTCATCTGTGCCTTCCAGCAGCTCGCCAAGCCACTGCCTGAACTCCATCTCTTTGTAGAGTTCCACCAGCGCGTCGCGGTCGGGGTGGGCGATGTCCAGATCGTCCAGCCCCACCGGCAGGTCGCAGTCGACTTTGATCGTGGCGAGCTGGTAAGACAAAAACGCCTGCTCGCGGTGTTCCTCAAGCTTCTTGGGCAGCGTCTTGGCTCCCCGGAATGACAGCGTCTTGACCCGCTCGAGATCCCCATAGATGGTATCCAGCCCCCCGCCCATGCCCTGCAGCAAGCCAATGGCGGTTTTTTCCCCGACCCCGGGCACGCCGGGAATGTTGTCCACCTTGTCGCCCATCAGGGCGAGAAAATCGATAATCAGCGCCGGCGGCAGGCCGAACTTCTCCTCCACTCTGGCTTCGTCGAGGGTTTCGTCCTTCATGGTGTTGACCAGCGTGATATGAGCGTTAACCAGCTGCGCCATGTCCTTGTCGCCGGTGGAGATGACCGCGTCGCGCCCCGCTTGGGTGGCGTGGTGGGCCAGCGTGCCAATCACGTCGTCGGCTTCAACGCCTTCAATACACAACAGCGGCAAGCCGAGAGCTTTCACGCACTCGTGCAGCGGCCTGACCTGGCTGCGCAAGTCATCGGGCATTGGCGGGCGATGGGCCTTGTACTCGCTGTACAGGTCATCGCGAAAGGTTTTACCTGGCGCGTCGAACACCACGGCCATGGGGCTGTCGGGGTAGTCCTTGATCAGCCGCTTGAGCATGTTTAACACTCCCTTCACCGCCCCCGTCGGCTGGCCGTTGGAGGTGGTGAGCGGCGGCAGCGCGTGAAACGCGCGATACAGGTACGAAGAGCCATCGACGAGCACGATCGGAGCACGGGCCATAACCAGGTTCCATTGTCAGCAAACAGTAAGAAAGTCTGCCGGTCATGATACGCGTTCAGCGCCTGCGGTGCAGACCCAAGATGGCTCGACGAGCGTGTCGAAAGCGAGACAACGCTGCCAACTGAGGCATCAAGCCGCTACAATAACGGGCTTAGCAACCTGGGCGAGATTCTCATGGCAGTATTCACCCCGCTTAGCGACGCACAGGTCGCTACGTTTTTAGAAAAATTTGATGTCGGCCGTTTCGTTTCGCTGAAGGGCGTGGCGGCCGGCACCGAAAATTCGACCTTTTTTGTGACCACCGACCGCCGTGAGCTGGTATTGACCCTGTTCGAGCAAGGCGAGCATGCTGAGCTGCCGTTCTTTGTCGAGTTACTGGACTACCTGGACGAGCACCGTCTGCCGGTACCCGGCACGGTTCACGACCGCGACGGCGTGGCCCTGCACAGCCTGGCGGACAAGCCGGCCCTGCTGTTCCCGCGCTTGCCGGGCCGTCATCCCCAAGCCCCCAACCTGGCCCAATGCCGGGCACTGGGCGATACCCTGGGGCGCCTGCATAAGGTGTCGCAGCACTTTCCCGGGCACCGGCCCAATCCGCGCGACCTGCACTGGCTGCAAGCCATGCACCACAAGGTGCTGACCTACTTGAGCGCTGACGACCAGACGTTGATGAAAGACGAGGTCGATGATTTCGAAAGCGCCTTTGCCAAGCACGACGAACTGCCACAAGGCGCGCTGCATGGCGACCTGTTCCGCGACAACACGCTGTTTGAAGGCGATACGCTCGGCGGCATTATCGACTTCTACAACGGCTGCACCGGCGACCTGCTGTTTGATCTGGCCATTGTGATCAACGACTGGGCCTCCAACGAGGACGGTACGCTGAATGGCGAGCGCTACACGGCGATTCTGAGCGCCTATCAATCACGCCGCCGCCTGACCGCGGACGAGCGCACCCTGTGGCCCACTATGCTGCGCATGACGGCGCTGCGCTATTGGCTCTCGCGGCTGCTGGTGGTGTACGTGGACCCGCCCGCCCACGACCTGACCCCCCATGACCCCGACCGCTTCCGTACCATTCTGAAAGCGCGCATGGCGCATGGCGCGCTCCCCCTGCCCGAGGCGTCTTCATGAAGGCGGCAGCCACTCACAGCACCTCGGCTCAGCGCGCCCGCCGCACCTGGAATATCGACCAGTGGGGCAGCGGCTACTTTGATGTGGACGACCGTGGCCAGGCGCTGGTGCGACCGCTGGGCAGCGATGCCGAGGGCCCGGCGCTGCCACTGAGCGGACTGGTTCGCAAGCTGCAGCAGAGCGGCTTGCGCCTGCCGGTACTGGTGCGTTTCAGCGACATTCTTCACGACCGCGTTGAGCAGCTGTGCGGCGCCTTTGACGTGGCCATGCAGGAGCTCGACTATACAGGCGGCTATACGGCGGTTTACCCCATCAAGGTCAACCAGCAGCGCCGCGTGGTGGAAGAGATACTGGCCACCGCGGAACGCGGCCGCGGCCGTGTCGGCCTGGAGGCAGGCAGCAAACCCGAACTCCTGGCGGTACTCGCCCTCTCCGACGGCGGCTCCTCGCTGATCGTGTGCAACGGCTACAAAGACCGCGAATACATCCGCCTGGCGCTGCTGGGCGAGAAGCTTGGCCACCGGGTGTACCTGGTGGTGGAAAAGCTCTCCGAACTCGACTTGATTCTGGAAGAAGCTCGCGAGCTGAACGTGACGCCGCGCATCGGCCTGCGCGCCCGGCTCGCCTCGGTGGGCAAAGGCAAGTGGCAGAATACCGGCGGTGAAAAATCCAAGTTCGGCCTCACCGCCAGCCAGATTCTCAGCGTCGTCGAGACCCTGCGCACCCAGGAAGCCCTCGACAGCCTGCAGCTCGTGCACTTTCACCTTGGCTCGCAGATCGCCAACATCCGCGATATTCAGCGCGGCCTACGCGAATGTGCCCGCTTCTATCAGAACCTGCTCAGCCTGGGCGCGCCGATCGATACCGTCGACGTGGGGGGCGGCCTGGGCATCGATTACGAAGGCACCCGCTCGCGCAGCGACTGCTCGGCCAACTATTCGATGCGCGAGTATGCGCGCAACGTGGTCAGCGCCTTTGCCCAGCTGTGCCAGGACGCCCAGCTGCCCGCGCCGCACCTGATCAGCGAGTCTGGCCGTGCGCTCACCGCTCACCATGCGGTGCTGATTACCAACGTGATTGGCGACGAGCGCATCGACGATACACCTCCCGAACGCTCCCATGCGGGCGACCCGCAGGTGGCGGCGCTGTGGCGCGTCTTCGAGCAGCTGGCCGAGCCTCAGGAACCGCGCGTGCTGGTCGAGGCATGGCACGATGTCTTCCAGGCGGTCAGCGAGCTGCAGGATCGCTTCGTGCTCGGGCTGAGTGATATCAACGCCCGCGCCGAAGGCGAACGCGTCTATATGGCGGCGTGCGTGCGTCTGCGCGACCAGCTCGACACCCGCAACCGCGCGCACCGCGAGATCCTGGATGAGCTGGCCGAGAAGCTGGCCGACAAGCTATTCGTCAACTTTTCGCTGTTCCAGTCGGTGCCGGACGTCTGGGGTATTGAGCAAATCTTCCCCGTCCTGCCGTTAAGCGGACTGGACCAACCGCCAACCCGCCGGGCGGTGATTCAGGACATTACCTGCGATTCAGACGGCCGTATCGATCAGTATGTCGACGGCCAGGGCGTCGAAAGCACCCTTCCCCTTCCCGAATGGATCAGCGACGACGAGCGCTGGCTTGGCTTCTTCCTGGTGGGAGCCTATCAGGAGATTCTGGGTGATCTGCACAACCTGTTCGGCGATACCGATTCGGTGGACGCTGCCCTGGGTCCCGACGGCGAATGGCAGCTTTCCAACGCCCAGGCCGGGGACACCGTGGCTGAGGTACTCGCCTACGTGAACTTCGATGCCCGGGTGTTAAAGCAAAAGCTCACCGAGCAGCTCATCACCAGCAGCTTTTCCACCCAGGAGCAGGCACGCTTTGCCGCCAGCCTGTCCGAGGGGCTCGAAGGCTACACCTACCTGGAGTAGCGACGCCATCTGCAAACCTTAGCCAACGCAAAAGGCCACCGACACTGTCGGTGGCCTTTTGATTGGGCGGCTGTTTAGCGAGCGCCTTGGTTTAATCGACGCCGCCTCACTCAACCACGCTGGTGGTGATATCCAAACCACCGGTCAGCGTCATACGGAGCGTGGCGCCGCGGGGCAGCTCACCCACCCCTGACGGCGTGCCGGTTAAAATGACGTCCCCCGGTTCGAGGGTAAAGTGGCGGCTCATCTCTGCGAGCAGGGTGGGGATGGTAAAGATCATGTCGGCCCCTTCGCCGTGCTGGCGCTCTTCACCGTCGATTTCCAGGGTAAAGGCCAGTGCGTTCCAGTTGGGCACGCGGCTTAACGGCAGAAAGGGGGAAAGCGGGCAGGCGCCGTCAAAGGCCTTGGCGATTTCCCAGGGATGGCCCTTTTCCTTCAGTTGGGACTGCACATCGCGCAGGGTGAGATCGAGCGCCAGCCCCAAACCGGTAATCGACGCGCTGGCTTCGTCCGGGGTGGCGTCGGAAATCGTTTTACCCACCAGCAGGGCAAGCTCGATCTCGTAGTGAATCTCACCGCGATGGAACGGCGGTGCGAGCGGCTGCTTGATATCCACGACGCTCGTCGCGGGCTTGATGAACAACAGCGGCTCGCTGGGAACGGGGTTATCCAACTCTTTGGCATGGTCGGTATAGTTGCGGCCAACGCACACCACCTTGCCCAGCTGATGGGGACAGGCTTGACCATCGGTAAACTGTGGAACAAAACGCATGGTGGGGAGACTCCTTTTTATGGTGCGCATTTTAGCATGCGCACCAGTCTAACCCAGCCTAGCGATTGTTCCACACATCGCTGACCGCCGGTTTACCTTCCCGCCTCACTCGGCCATCGACCAGGTGTCGTCGGGCGCGTGGGCCAGAAAGTCGGGGCGCGGCTTGGGCGCGGCATAGGGCTCGCGGCAGCGGTTGTCCGGGCGGTTAAACACAAAGAACACATTGCTGCGCGGATCCGGCGACAGGTTGGCATTCGAGGCGTGCAGGGTGTTGCAGTCAAACAGCAACAGGCCCCCGGCCTTGCCCTTGGGCGCCTCGATGCCGTGCTCGGCGACCAGTTCGGTCAGCGCTTCTTTGCCGGGCACGCCGACTTCCTGCGCCTTCAGCGAGCGCTTGTGGTTATCCTCCGGCGTCTCACCCAGACACGGCACGAATTTGTTGTGCGACCCGGGAATCAGCATCAAGGGGCCGTTGAACTCGTGGTTGTCGGTCATGATCAGCGAAGCACTGACCGCATGCATGCTTGGCATGCCGTCTTCGGCATGCCAGGTTTCAAAGTCCGAGTGCCAGTTGAAACCTTTACCGGCAAACCCGGGCTTGTAGTTGATACGCGACTGGTGCACGTAGGGGTCTGCGCCGATCAGTTGCCGTGCGGCACCCGCCAGACGCTCGTCGCGAGCCAGTTCTCCAAAACGCTTGGAGAGAAAGTGCACCGCAAACAGCGAACGGATTTCCTGACTGTCCGGCTCGGTGACGCTGAAGGGTTGATCGCGATAGGCTTCATTGTTCATGAGCGTCTGCATTTCCCGACGCAGCTCATCGAGCTCTGAACCGGAAATCAGGTTGGGAATGAACAGAAACCCTTTACGCTCGAACTCGTCGAGTTGCGCCTGGCTAAGCGGACCTGTCAGGTGACGACCTTTGACAACATCTTCCTGGCGCGGCTGCCAGAGTGATGCAGGCGCTTCCGACAACCGCGACGGATAAGGATCCTTGACCATCGAAAGCTGCGCCGACGGTACATCCGCCATTTCGCTGTACTGCTTCTGCGTTTTTAAAACATTGAGAGGTGTATTGCTGACTGTCATCTAATCCACTCCTTGTATGATTAAATTTCAGATCATTCTCAGAACAATCATCTTGCAGTGCACAAGGTAGACAATCTCAGTCCCCCTGCAAGGCATGCCCGCTCAGTTCATAACATGGGTTACGTGAAAAAAATTCACTTTTTGAGCAAGCAAGCACAGAAGGGCTCATGGATTTTATATGGCCTTTTTAACCCGATTCAAGTCGACGCCCATCCATACCAGTACAAAACATCACCATAAAAATCACATGTAGAACCCCTGTATACTTTATGATCAAACACTTTATTGAGCACCGGAGGTCTCATGCTGATCCTGCAGAAACTTCACAAAACATTCAGCACGCCGCAGGGAGAACTACCGGTACTCAACGGTATCGACCTGGCGCTTGACCAGGGCGAGAGCCTGGCCTTGATGGGCGAGTCGGGCAGTGGCAAATCGACGCTACTGCATCTGGCAGCAGGCCTTGATCTGCCCGATCAGGGCCGTATCAGCATTGACGGTCACGAGCTTTCTACCCTGGACGAACCCGCACGCGCCAGACTTCGCCGTGAGCATCTCGGACTTGTCTTTCAGCAGTTCCATCTGGTGCCCAGCCTGAACGTCATCGATAACCTGCGGCTTCAGGCCCGACTGGCGGGCCGCGAGGACGCCGAATGGACTGCCCACCTGATGGCGCGTCTAGGGCTTTCCGGTCGCGAGGCCTACTACCCCGAGCAGCTGTCGGGTGGCCAACAACAGCGCCTGGCGATTGGTCGCGCGCTGGCCGCTCGCCCCCGGCTGTTGCTCGCGGATGAGCCCACCGGCAACCTTGACGAGCAAAGCGCTGATACCGTCCTCGCGTTATTGCTCGACCTGGTAAAAGAGACACGTTGTGCCTTGTTGATGGTGACCCACAGCGCCCGCGTGGCGGCACCGCTGAGTCGCCTGGTGCGCCTGCATATGGGACGCTTGAAGGATAATGCCCCATGATGCTTCGCGTACTGCTCACCCTGTTGAGCCACTATCGCCGCCATCCCGGCCAACTTGCCATGCTGCTGCTTGGGCTTTGGGTGGCAAGCGCCCTGTGGAGCAGCGTGCAAGCCGTCAACGCGACCGCCAAGGACAGCTACGCCCGTGCCAATGCGCTGTTCAGTGCCAACGTTGACGAGCTGGCGCGGCGCGATGGCCAGCCGCTCACCCGCGAGGACTACCTGAGCCTCCGACGAGCCGGCTTACCCGTCTCGCCGATGCTGGAAGGCACCCTGGAAATCGATGGGGAACGCCTGACCATCGTCGGCATTGACCCGCTCACCTTGCCAAGCAGCAACACGCTGGGCGCCAGTGGTGCCGCGTTGACAGCCTTTATCACGCCACCCTGGCAAACCCGGCTCGCACCCGACACGCTCGACTTGCTGGGGCTTTCGCGACAGCAGGCGCCAGGCATGACGCCTGCTGTCGATAATACGCAAGACAGTGCGGGAGATGGTGCTGGAGATAGTCGCCAGCGCCTACCCCCGCTGGCACTGCGCGCCGACCTCCCACCGAATACCCTGGTGATGGACATCGCCGCAGCCGCCCGGTTGCTGGATCGCGATAACACCTTGAGCCAGTTGGTCACCGCCCCGGGTGCGCTATCAACAGCGCCCGAAGGCTACCGGCTTACCCGGGCCGCGACGCTGGCATCGCCTGAGCAGCTTACCGAGAGCTTCCACCTCAACCTCACCGCCCTGGCGCTGCTGTCGTTAGTGGTCGGCCTGTTTATCGTCCAGGCCGCACTGGGGCTTGCCATGGAACAGCGCCTGACAACACTAAGAACGCTGCGCGCCCTGGGCGTCCCCGCCGCCACACTCGTTATGGCCATGCTGCTCGAGTTGCTGGTACTCGGCGTGCTGGGCGCCGCGCTTGGGCTGGCCAGCGGCATCTGGCTGGCGGGCCAGCTACTCCCTGACGTGGCCACGACGCTGTCGTCGCTTTATCAGGCCGACGTCAATCGAAGCCTGGTACTGCCATGGCACTACTGGGTAGGCAGTCTGGCGATTACCTTCGGCGGCCTGCTGCTGGCGGGTAGCGGTGTCCTCTGGCGGGCCGCTCGCCTCAACGTGTTGGCCCTGGGCCAGTCCCAGGCATGGCGGCTAGCCTACCAGCGCCAGCTAAAGCGCATGACGCTTGGTGCCGCCGGGGTGGCCTTTCTCGCCCTGGGGTTAGCACTGTGGCTTGGCCTACTACCGCCCGGCCAGGGTGTCCTGGTCAGCTTTGGGTTTGTTGCCGCACTACTGTTGAGCAGCGCGCTATGCCTGCCGCCGCTGATAAATGGGGTGCTCCACTTGCTGCAGCGGTGGCTCCGCCGTCACCCGCTTGCCCACTGGGCGGTCGCCGATATTCAGCTACAGCTGCCGCGCCTTTCCCTGGCCATGATGGCGCTGTTGATTGCGCTGGCCACCAACCTGGGCGTCAGCAGCATGGTCGGTGGCTTTCGCCTTACCTTCCTGGACTGGCTGGATCAGCGGCTGGCCGCCCCGTTATATATCAATGACTCGCCGTCGACCTTGGCCCCCATGCTGGATTGGCTCGATGCGCGGCCTGACGTTGCCGAAACACTGCCTACTGCCCGCGGCAGCGTCGACCTGCTGGCAGTGGACGATACGCAGGAACAGGGGGCCCGCGAGCGCATTGCGCTGTTCGGCATCACCCCGGCAGCCACCATCACCGACCGCTGGCCGCTGATTGATACCATCTCAGGAAGGTCCGCTGCCTGGGCGTCGCTATCGGCGAACAGCGTGTTTATCAACGAGCAGATGGCCGTGGCACAGCAGCTCGCACCAGGTGACGAAGTAACGCTGGATACCCCGCAAGGGACGAGACCATTTGAGATTGCTGCGGTTTACCCTGACTACGGCAACCCACGTCAGCAGATCCTGGTACCCACAGAAGTGCTTATTCAGCACTTCGGCGGCGAGGTTGCCTCAATAGGCCTGGTAGTCAACGACAGCGCTGACCATCAGGCCTTACGCGAGGCACTGGCGAATAGTTTTGATGTATCCCCGGAGGCGATGGTCGATCAACAGGAAATCAAACGGCTGGCGACGCAAATTTTCGAGCGCACCTTTACTATTACCCGTGCTTTGAACGGCCTTACCCTGGGCGTCGCGGCATTAGCGCTGCTGGCGACACTGCTGGCCCAGGCGCGAGATCGACAGCGCCAGCTGGCGTCACTATGGGCACTTGGCGTGCCGCGTAAAACGCTGACCCTAATGCCGCTCTTTCAACTCGGCGGGCTGGCATTGTTAACCGGAGTAGTCGCGATCCCGCTGGGCATTGCCATTACCTGGACGCTCGTGGCCATCATCAACGTTGCCGCGTTTGGCTGGCGGCTACCGCTCTACCTTTTCCCCTGGGATATACTCATCACCCTGGCCACCGCGCTGGGCGTGGCGGTGACTGCCGCCGCCCTGCCATCGCTTCAGCTGTGGCGGACCTCTCCCCAAGCGATGCTCAACCAGGGGGCCACATGAATTATTCCCGGTTATCGACTGCGCTCGTGGCGATGGCATGTGCCATCCTCATCGGCTGCCAGAAATCCCCTTCCGATGCCGCCCCCCAAGGGTTTGCCGGGCTGGGGGCAAACGCGGAAGAATTTGCTCAGGCGGATGCATCCACGCCATTGAGTTTCCCCCGGGATCACGGGGCGCACCCCGACTACCGCATCGAGTGGTGGTACCTGACCGCCAACCTTGAAGACGACCAGGGCCAGCCGCTTGGTCTTCAATGGACGCTGTTTCGCCAGGCGCTAACGCCGCCCGATGAACGCCCTGACCCAGCGCCCTGGACCGCCGATCAGGTGTGGATGGCGCATATGGGGATCTCCCGAGGCGCCACCCATGTCGCCGCCGAGCGCTTTGCGCGCAGCCATAGCCAACACGCAAATGGGCAGGCGGGCGTCAACGCAGCCCCCTTTGAGGCCTGGATTGACGACTGGGTACTAAAAAGCCCGGAGGACGCCAGCTTCGAGGACTTCACCCTCAGCGCCTACAGCGGCGAGGGGGCGGACCGTTTCGGCTACTCCCTCACCCTTGAACCCCAGGGTCCGCTCGTCCAACACGGGGAAAACGGCTTCAACGCTAAAACCGTGGAAGGCCAGGGCTCGCGCTATTACAGCCAGCCGTTTTTACAGATTACCGGGCAGGTCACGCTCAACGGCGAGACCCGCGAGGTCAGCGGCCAAGGCTGGCTGGACCGCGAATGGAGCAGCCAACTGCTCACCCCGGAACAGACCGGCTGGGACTGGTTTTCGCTGCACTTGAATGACGGCCGCAAGCTCATGGCCTACCGGTTGAGAGTCGGCGGTGAAGACGGGGGCGACTATGCCTTTGCCCATTTAATCTCAGCGGACGGAGAAACCGAGCTCATCGGCGCCGACCGCGTCACGCTGACGCCGCTGAAAACGCAATCCGTCGCCGGCCGAGACATGCCCACACGCTGGTCGCTAACGCTGCCCGACGCGGACCTGCAGCTTACCGTCGAAGCACGCCACCCAAATCGCTGGATGCCCACTTCGGTACCCTACTGGGAAGGCGATGTCGTGGTTCGCCAAGCCGATACGCAGGAAAAGATCGGGGTTGGCTATCTGGAGATGACGGGGTATTGATCGCTTTCTTGGCAAAACAGAAGGCAGGTTATGTCGGTTACCCCCGCTACGCCAGGCTTAAACCTGCTGCGACTGAAAGAGTCGCTGTCCGCCGCTCACCTACGCTTGTCCAGTACCTATATAGAGCACCTAAGCTGGCAAGAGTGCATCGAACGGTATGACCGCTCACACACCTTCTTTTATATGGACCCACCCTACTGGCAGACAGAAGGATATGGGGTACGGCATAGAACAGTACGAGGAAATAGCGACCATGCTGGCCAAGCTGAAAGGCAAGGCCATCATCAGCCTCAACGACCACCCAGACATCCGCCGGATCTTCGCGGACTATCACATCGAAACCACCGACATACGCTACACCGTCGGCGGCGGCAAAGGCTCAGACGCCAAAGAAGTGCTGATCTTCAGTTGGGATGTGGAATCCGAACCGGCGGGGTTGTTTTGAATATATATGGTGAAGGAATGAGAATTACAGATCAGAAATGGAAAGCAGTCAGAGCAAGCGAGGAAGGCCAAGGCTGGCGGGTTGTATTTAATAATAAAAGGAGTGGCCTCAGCACTAGCAAATATATCCGCGTACCCCACTCTTCTTCAGCCGAAATTCTAGACTTAGTGGAGAAAGGAAGTCACCCAGATGATTTCCAGCTCCTAGAGGATATGAAGGCCCTTTAAAGCTGTGCCAAGTCTTTTGCAAAAGGCTTGGCGCTTTCTCAAACATCTCAGTGCCAAATCTAGCGCAAGAATGTGCCAAGTCTGCCGCGCGTTTACACCTTGGCGATGTCTACGCTGTAGACACTTTGTAGACACCCACAAAAAAGCCGCCCTAGAAGGCGGCCTTTTAAAATTCTATAACGTGATGTTTTTAAACCACTTTTAGTGGTGCCGACACCAGGAGTCGAACCCGGGACCTACTGATTACAAGTCAGTTGCTCTACCAACTGAGCTATGTCGGCTTCACGTAAAGTCGGCAATGGCTGGGGTACCAGGATTCGAACCTGGGAATGCCGCTACCAAAAAGCGGTGCCTTACCACTTGGCGATACCCCAGCAGTGTGGTGGCCAGAGACGGAATCGAACCGCCGACACGGGGATTTTCAATCCCCTGCTCTACCAACTGAGCTATCTGGCCGCTGCCAACGGTGCGTATTAAACAAGATTATCGGCCTTTCGTCAACTCCTTTGTAAAACTTTCCGCGCTATCGGTAATTTACGTTGCCTGAGTGGGCGGTACGTAGCCTTCGGCCTGGTCGGTTTCCTGGTTGTCGAAGAAGCGCTGCATCTGCTCCATCAAGTAGGCGCGCGCCTCGGGATCCAGCATGTTGAGGTGCTTTTCGTTGATCAGGCGGGTCTGCAACGCCTGCCAGTCTTCCCAGGCCTGCTTGGAAACGGTGGCCTGGATATCCTGGCCCTGCTTGCCGGGCAGCGGCGGAAAGGGCAGCGCTTCAAGCTCTTTTTGATACTTGCGGCAGAATACTGTCTTCGTCATGGGTGGCTCCTAAATGTCTTCGGGTGCAGCGGGTTAAGCACGCCCTGGCGTCGACGTGAGCGAGAACGGCGCGAGCTGGTTGATCAGCGTCTTCACGGGCGCCGCCAGACCGATCGCAGGGGGGTGAGCCGGGTCGTACCAGGTTCCTCCCTCGCGCACGCCCTGCAGCCTATCGCAACTCACCGGCTGAGGGGTAATCGCCAGGCGAAAATGGCTGAAGGTATGAGTCAGACAAGGCATCGGCGACAGACGCTCCGGCCTGACGACGTTGTCCGCCAGCCAGTCGTTGAGACGCTCTTGGCCGTCGAACTGCGGCAGGCTCCAAAGCCCGCCCCAGAGGCCGCTTGCCGGGCGCTGCTCCAGCCACACTCGCCCGTCGCGGTCATGCAGCAACAGCATGATGGTTTCCCGCGTGGGCAAGACCTTCTTGGGCTTTGATTCAGGGTAGCGTTTTGTCTCCCCCTGCGCGTAGGCCAGGCACACGTCATTGAACGGACAATGCTCGCACAGCGGCGTGCTGCGTTTACATAGCGTGGCGCCAAAATCCATCATCGCCTGGGTGTAGTCCGCCAGGCGCGTCTCGGGCGTGTAATAGTCCGCCAGCGCCCACAGCCTGCGCTCAACGGCCGGCTTGCCGGTCCAGCCGGCCACCGCATGCAGGCGCGCCAGCGAGCGCTTGACGTTGCCGTCCAGAATCGCCGCGCGCTGGCCGGTGCTCTGGGCGATAATCGCCCCCGCCGTTGAGCGGCCAATGCCCGGCAATGCGGTGAGCGCTTCGACGCTGTGGGTAGGCAACTGGCCGCCGTGGGAGTCCAGGGCCTCCTGTGCCGCCTTGTGCAGGTTGCGCGCCCGAGCATAGTAGCCAAGGCCCGTCCACAGATGCAGCACTTCGTCCTGCGGCGCCGCTGCCAGCGCCTCCAGGGTCGGAAAGCGCGCCATGAAGCGTTCAAAATAGGGAATGACGGTAGTGACCTGGGTCTGCTGCAGCATGATTTCCGAGACCCAGACGCGATAGGCGCTACGCGGCGACTGCCAGGGCAGGTCATGGCGACCGTGGCGGTCGAACCAGTCAAGCAGGCGCTGCTGAAAGACGTCAGCGGCCAGCCTGGGCGTTGGCATCTCGGTCATGCAAACTCCTTCATCATGCGGTGCGCAGAAATAAAAAAGCGCCGGCACAGGGCCGGCGCCGGCGAGCGTTCGGGCTCAGTCAAACAAGCGACGCAGCCCTTCGCGTAGCTGGTCACCACTGCCCTCGCCCAGGCGTTCATCG
Source organism: Halomonas sp. CUBES01 (assembly GCF_020991005.1). Taxonomy (GTDB): domain Bacteria; phylum Pseudomonadota; class Gammaproteobacteria; order Pseudomonadales; family Halomonadaceae; genus Vreelandella; species Vreelandella gomseomensis. The sequence goes on from NZ_JAJLLW010000012.1 coordinate 19,752, forward strand.
AGCGAATCCAGCGACTCACCAAGGCGCTCTTCGAGGGCCTCTTCTACCTGGCCGCCCGCCTCTTGCTGAATCAGCTCGACGACCGAGTCCTGGAAGGCATCGCGGTCAAAACGGCACCATTCGCTACGCTCGTCGCTGATATGGCCTTCGCAGCGCAGCGGCAGCGCGAGTGCTTCGAGGCGCGGGTTCACCTCGCAGGCCGCATCGGCAGTATCGACGAGCCGCGCGTTGGCCTGGGTATCGAAACGGCGGCTGGTGAGGTCGTATTGGCCTTCGCCTTGCACATCGATGCCCGGTACGGCGATCAATAGATCGTCGCTTTGCACCACGCCATCGCGGATCTGCAGTGTGGTAGCAAACTCATCGAAGGCAGTGTCGCTCGACCAGTCACGCTTGCTTTCCTTGCCTTCCAGTTGGGCGACCAGCTCGCACATCTCTCGAGACACGTTGATGTCGAGAATCGCGCCCTCGGTCAGCTGCGCCTCCAGATCACCGTTCAGGTGACGCAGCAGGGTTTCTCGCTGATTGCCCCGGGTGGTGAGGTCACCTCTGAGATCAAGACGGCCGCGCAGGGGCGACGCCTCGTCACCCTCGCTGAGCGTCTCGATAAGCGGCGCAACCTGAACGTTGCGGATAGTCGGCGAAAGCGCCCATTGCAGCTCGTTCTCACGGGCGTCCAAGCGACCGTTGGCCGTCAGCTCACCATCGTAAAAACCCGCTTCAAAATGGCTCAGCCGGTGCTGGCCTTGCTCGCCTTCAAGCTGAAGGCGGGCATCGCTGAACATCATGCCGCCAAGTTCCAGCGACTCGATGCTCAACGCTCCGTTCAGCGCTGAAGATGCCAGCCAGCCCTGCGGCAAAAGCCCCTCGGGGTCGTCAGCCACAGCGTTCTCCATGAGCCCCAGGCTCGCCTGCTCTTCGGTGCTGCGCCGGGGGAGGTAACGATCCAGATTGAGCTCATCACCTTCCAGGTCGAAGTCGATCCGCGACCCGTCCAGACGGGTGGCCAATTCGCCAGTAAAGGTGCTGTCATCCACCACCAGCGAGAGGCTGGGCAGAGCGACTTTCTGCAGATCCCCTTCGATGGGGCTGGTCATGGCAACATCGCTGAGCGCCGCTTCACTGGTGGTATTCAGAGTGATGCCGGCCCGCGCCAACCACGGCCGCAAAGTAAACGGCGACGCCGTCAGTTGGCCCTGGTACTCCGGGGCATCGCGCAGCTGCGCGACGTTGAGATGCCCGTTGACGCGCAGGTCATCCGGCCCGGAAAGCTGGAGGTCATTGAGCCGGGCGGTTTGCGCCTGCCAATCACCTTCAAGACCAAACGCCAGCGAGAGCGCAAGCCCCCCTTCCCAGTTTTCCGGGTGGCGCAGGCTGGTTTCCAACAGGCCCTCGCTGATGCTTAGCTGCTCTTCGCCGACACGCACGACGGCCTCGGCGGCGGATAGCGACAGCTGCTGGGGCTCGCTTTCCGCATCAAAGCGCGTGCGCGTATTCAGCTTGGTGTTTTCCAGGGTAAAGCGCTCTTCCGCCAAACCAAGCTGCATGCGGGTTTGCAGATCGATATCGCTGGCGATGTCCGGCATCCGCTCGAGTGCTTCGGCGTCGAGGTTGTTGTGCTTGGTCAGCTTGAACATCGCTTTGAGCGGGAAGGATCGAACGGGGTTAACGTTACTGCCGGAGATATTAAGCTCTTGCAGATGCCAGAGTGCCTCGGCCTGCTCATCGCGGAAGCGAATATCGGCGCCCTTGATATCGACGCTGGCAATGCTCAGTACCACGTCGAGGTTGCCGGCATCCGCGTTGGGCCCGGCGCTCGCCGGAGCCAGCACGGTTTCAGCATCGCCGCTTTGCTCCATCAGCCTGTTTATCAGCGGCTCCCAGTTGCCTTCCCCGTCGGCATTGCGCTTCAGGTTCAAGCGCATGCCATCCAGCGTCAGGCCGTCGACGGCGATTTCCCCGCGCAGCAACGGCGCAAACGCAACGCTGACCTCAGCGCGGTCAATCGCGGCAAAGGCGGTGTCCTCTTCGTCCTGGCTGGGCAGCCAGGCGTTGGCGGTTTCGACGCTGACGCCGATACGCGGATAAAACGACCAGTTGATCGGCCCATCCAGTTCTAGGTTCAAGCCCGTTTGCTCTTCGACGACGGCCGTCAGACGAGGCTTGAAGTCTTCCGGGTCCAGAAAGGTCGTGACGTACACCACCGCGGCGACGGCCACAATCGCCAAAATACCGACGGCCGCCAGCAGAATGCGTAATAATTGCCTCATTACCCTTTTCCTTGTGGGTCTAATTCAACAAAGTCGCTGGCCACCGGGGCGTCCTGAGACGCCGGCGCCGCGCTTGCGACGGGGCGATAACCGAGCTTTGAGAGCAGCACGCGGTCGGCCAACGGCATTGACGACGTCGCGATACGTAACACGCGACCATCCTGCTTGGCTTTTTCACCGAGCAGCGCCATCAGCCTGGAACCCACGCCCCGGCGCCGCGTTGTTTTGCGCACGCACATCTCCGATAACCACCAGGCACCATCCTGCGCTTGTTTTATCGCGACAGCACCTAATAACCGATCATTGAAATGCGCACAGCCAAAAAAATGCTGCTGCAGATGCTGTTCGATAAAAGACTCGACCGTTTGGCCAGGCATTCGATCCTCGGGGGCATCGTAATAGATGCGCAATAGATCAAGGCGCACTTGCTCATCGGCTTGCCAGCGGGCTTGGTCGACGTATTGCAGTGTCACCGGCATGGACGTATTCCTCTTCACCATCGCAGCCAAGCTGCTTTTTCTTCACATTGGAAGGCGGTTACCTTTGGCGCATTGTAGCGGATGGGGGCACCGATTCACTATAATGGGCGTTTTGCCAAAGGGATTGCCCTTTTCGTTCGGTGGTAGGGTTCATCTGGGCCATCGGCTTCCCTCTAGAGTGCGCAATAGCGCAGGAGTTGCAAGATGTCAGCGCGAATCGCCACGGTAAGCCGTGACACAAACGAAACGCAGATCAGCGTCCGCGTCAATCTTGACGGTGAAGGCCGCCTGACGTGCCAGACCGGGGTACCGTTTCTGGATCACATGCTCGACCAGGTCGCCCGCCATGGCATGATCGATATCGACATCGATGCTCACGGCGACCTGCACATCGATGACCACCACACGGTCGAGGATCTGGGCATCACCCTGGGCCAGGCGTTTCTTGAAGCGATTGGCGACAAGCGTGGTATTTACCGCTACGGCCATGCCTATGTGCCGCTGGATGAAGCGCTGTCCCGTGTCGTGGTCGATTTCTCGGGTCGGCCCGGGCTTTACATGAACGCCGACTTTACACGCGATACCATCGGCCGCTTCGAGACCCAACTGGTGAGCGAGTTTTTCCAGGGGTTTGTGAACCACGCGCGCGTTACGCTGCACATCGACAACCTGAAGGGCGTGAACGCCCACCATCAGGCCGAAACCATTTTCAAGGCCTTTGGCCGGGCCCTTCGCATGGCGGTCAGCGAAGACCCACGCATGGCGGGGCAAATGCCCTCGACCAAGGGCAGCCTATAATCCGCTGCCGGTACGTTGGCGCATCGCCGTCCACCTCCCGCCGTCTACCTCCACAAGGAGCGCTTAATGACCATTGCTGTAATCGACTATGGAATGGGCAACCTGCATTCTGTCGCCAAGGCACTCGAGCATGTCACCCATGAAAACGTGGTCATTACACGTGACCCGCGTCGCATTCTCGGGGCGACCCGCCTGGTGTTGCCGGGCCAGGGGGCCATCCGCGACTGCGTCGGCGAGCTGGAGCGTACCGAGCTGCGTGGGCTGGTCGATGACATCCTCACTCGCCAGGCCAAGCCGCTGCTAGGCATCTGCGTGGGTCAGCAGATGCTGCTGGAGCGTAGCGAGGAGAACGGCGGCGTCGACTGCCTGGGCTTTTTCCCGGGCAACGTCAACCGCTTTCCGGCCACCATGCGTGACCAGCACGACCAGCGCCTGAAAGTGCCGCACATGGGCTGGAACCTGCTGGAACAGCAGCAGCCGCACCCGCTGTGGGACGGTATTGACCAGCACGAGCACTTCTATTTCGTGCACAGTTACTATGTCGAAGCGGCGGACGATGCCCATGTCTTCGGCACTACCCAATACGGCAGCGTGAATGCGCATGTCGCCATCGGCCGCGATAGCACCTTCGCCGTACAGTTTCACCCTGAAAAAAGCGCCCGTGCGGGTCTTCGCCTGCTGGAAAACTTTGTCTCCTGGACGCCCTGAGAGGACTCACTATGTTGGTAATTCCCGCGATCGATCTCAAAGACGGCCAGTGTGTTCGTTTGAAGCAGGGCCGCATGGACGACGCCACCTCTTACGGCGACGACCCGGTTGCCATGGCCGCCCGCTGGGTGGAAGCCGGCGCCCGCCGCCTGCATCTGGTCGATCTGAACGGCGCCTTCGAGGGCAAGCCGATGAATGGCGAGGCGGTAACCGCCATTGCTCGCGCCTACCCTGACCTGCCCATCCAGATTGGCGGTGGCATCCGCTCGGCCGAGACCATCGAGCACTACCTCGACGCCGGCGTTTCCTATGTCATCATCGGTACCAAAGCGGTCAAGGAGCCGGACTTCGTGACCGAAATGTGCCGCGCCTTCCCGGGCCATGTGATTGTCGGGCTGGATGCAAGAGACGGATTCGTGGCCACCGACGGCTGGGCCGAGGTCTCCACGATGAAGGCCACCGAGCTTGCCAAACGCTTCGCCGACGACGGCGTGTCGAGCATCGTGTACACCGATATCGCCCGGGACGGCATGATGCAGGGCGTCAATGTCGAGGCGACCGCTCAGCTGGGCCGTGAAGGGGGCCTGCCGGTCATTGCCTCGGGCGGGGTCACCAACCTCGACGATATCAAGGCCCTCTGCGACGTCGCTGACAGCGGGATTCTGGGTGCCATCACCGGTCGCGCCATCTACGAAGGCAGCCTGGACGTCGCCGAGGCCCAGCGGCTCAGCGACCAACTTACGGGAGGTCGTGCATGAGTCTCGCCAAACGCATTATCCCGTGCCTGGACGTGGACGCCGGTCGTGTCGTCAAGGGCGTGAACTTTATCGGCATCCGCGATGCGGGCGACCCGGTTGAAATCGCCAAGCGCTATAACCAGCAAGGTGCGGATGAAATCACCTTTCTGGACATCACCGCCAGCCACGAAGACCGCGACACCACGGTGGATATGGTGGAGCGGATTGCCGGTGAAGTGTTTATTCCGCTCACCGTCGGCGGCGGCATTCGCAGCTGCGACGACATTCGCACCATGCTGAATGCAGGGGCGGACAAGGTATCCATCAATACGGCGGCGGTCACCAACCCTGACTTCGTGCGCGAAGCAGCCGAGCGCTTCGGCAGTCAGTGCATCGTCGTGGCCATTGATGCCAAAAAGGTATCCAACGAAGGCGAGCCGCCGCGCTGGGAAATCTTCACCCACGGCGGACGCCGCCCCACGGGCCTGGATGCCATCGAGTGGGCGGAGAAAATGGTCGAGTTCGGGGCGGGCGAATTGCTGCTGACCAGCATGGACCGCGACGGCACCAAGTCAGGCTTTGACCTGGGCGTGACCCATGCCATCGCCGAAGCGGTCAGCGTGCCGGTGATTGCCTCGGGCGGGGTGGGCAACCTGGACCACCTGGTCGATGGGGTATTGAAAGGCGGCGCTGACGCGGTACTCGCCGCGAGCATCTTCCACTTCGGTGAATACACCATTCCCGAAGCCAAGCGCTACATGGCCGAACACGGCATCGACATGCGCCTCTAGCCCGCACAAGGCCGCCGACGTTGCGTCGGCGGCCGTTCAGGCGTCGTCCAGCGATAACCCCAGGTTACTGACCCCGCCATTGCGCCCTAGCTGGCGAATGTCTTTCAGGGCGTCCTTGGTGAGCGGTTGCGAGACTTCTTCCAGCACGGCGTCCTGAAAGTTGTTTTCGTCTTCGGTCAGCGGATGGTCACGGATCAGCAGGGCCAGCGCCGTGGCGTCCTCTTCCCCTTCGGTCAGCTCGATAAAGGCACGCACGCCGGCGCGCGAGGTGCGGCTGACATCCAATACGGCTTCGGGCGACTCGCCCTGCAGGGTATCCAGCAGCGCTGATATCGACACCACCGCATCCAATGCCCGGCGGGCACCAAAGCTCTCGTCGTCTTCAGGCGGCTCGCATTCGGCCAGCTTTTCGGCCTGGCGGGCAAAGTCGATACTGGCGTTAGGCACGCTCAGGCGCTCCCAGACCAGATTGAGCACCGTGCGCAGCGTGTGCCCATCGCCATGCCCCGTGGTTTGTTCATAAAGCGCGTAGTTGGGAAGCAGACGCTCGCAAAGCGCCGCCATGAAGGCTTGCTGGGCCGCCAATGGAAGCTGCTGGAGCCGTTGATAGAACCCTGGGGGATTGGACGCCATACGTTTTCCTGAATCGTATTACACAAGTTATTGGTCAAATAGGGACAATACGTTATTGTCGCAAGCGTGTCGGCCGCCGCTGTCGACGCGTTCGAGAATGTGGCCGGCGAGGAGATTATCATGCATGTCCATCTGCTACAGCACGGCCCTGACCACGAACCCGCCCGGTTAACCGACTGGCTAACCAGCATGGGGCATAGCTACACCGTTTTTCATCTCTACAACGGCGAGCTCACCCCACCGGCCGGCGATAGTGACGCCCTTATCGTGCTCGATGGCCCCGACGATTTCGTCCAGGCGCCACCGGCCTGGTACAAGGCCGAAAGCAAGCTGATCAACCGCTACCTGGACGGCCAGAAACCCTTGCTGGGCATCGGTCTGGGCGCACTCTGGATCGCCGATGCGCTGGGCAGCGTGGTTGCCCCGGGCACTTACCCGGAAACCGGCTGGCATACCGTTCGCCTGGCACCGGATAGCCCCTTTGACCTGCCGGAAGCGTTCGACGCCTTCATGTGGCACCGCTACGTGTTCAGCCTGCCCGACGAGGCGTTACCCGGCGGCGGTAGCGACGCCGCGCCCCTTCAGGGCTTCAGCTGGGACGACGGGCGCGTGGTCGGGCTGCTTTACCACCTTGAAGTGACGCCGCAAAGCATCGAGCCGCTGTTTACCCACCACGCCCTTAATGCCGAGCGCCGCGACTTCATGCAGCTTGAGGCGGACATACGCCAACACCCCAGGCGGTTTGATCAACTGGCCGCGCTGCTCGACCGACTGATGAGCCAGTGGCTGCGCCCGGCTTCCCCCTGAACTAGTCAAGGGCCGCCTGATCGAGGCTCCATTGCCGGGCGGCCGCCAGGCAGCTTTCCCAGTCACCCACATGGACTTCATCAACACCGGCCTTTTGCTGGCGCTTGAGATGGTAGCGATACATGGGGTCGTAATACTCGGTGAGCAGAGGCGCCAACCAGGCTTCATGGGCCTGGGGATTGCCGTGTTCGTGCTCCTTGAAGGCCAGCGCCTGTAGCCGCTGAAGCCGCTGCAGGCGGGCATCGCCAAGACGCTTTTTCAATCGCAACAGGGCATTGCCCAGCTGCTTGCTCATCCGCTGCCAGCCCTCTTCCGGGCCGTAGCGCGCCTGATAGGACTGTTCAAGATCAAGAATGTAGTCACGCTGCAGCTGTGCCAGGCGCCAATCCAGGGGCATTTCGACGCGCAATCGCGGCGCACGCTCCATCGCTCCCCAAAAGTTAAGCGGCACGTTCACCTGGCCAATCTGGCGTGACTCATCTTCCACCACCAGAGGGCCGGGTAGCGACAGCAGCCGCTGGGCCAGGCGGTGCTCGAAATCGATCTGGCAGGGCGGTGGCTCAGGCGAGCGGCCGAATGCCGACCCTTTATGCTGGGCAAACCCTTCGAGATCGACCCCATTGGTCAGGCGGTTGATCAGCACGGTCTTGGCACAGCCGGTAAGGCCTCCCACTACCAGCAGCGGCTGATCGGCGGCAGCGTCTATCCGCGCCATCAACCGTTGACGAAGGGCCTTCCAGCCGCCCTCTATACGCGGACGGATCACACCGGCGTCTGCAAGCCACTGCTGGACAATCTGCGAGCGCAGACCACCACGAAAACAGTAAATCACCGCGTCTGGATGGCGAGCCAGGTAATCCCGCCAGGCGGCAACCCGGGTGTCTTTCACCGCACCGGTGACCAGCGTATTACCCAGGGCAATCGCGGCTTCCTGCCCCTGTTCCTTGTAGGCGATCCCTACGCGATGACGCTCGTCGTCATCCATCAGCGGCAGGTTGACCGCACCCGGCAAGGCGCCTTTGGCAAACTCGACGGGCGCGCGAACGTCAATCAGTGGGCATCCTTGATCAATAAGCCGAGGATCGGCGGGGACGGTCGGCAGAGTCACCCGATGACCTCGATCAGCGCCTCACCCTGGGGCTTTTTCAGCGTGCCAAACGGCTGCAGGTTCAAGCCGTAGGAACGACCGATGCGCTCGACATCATCTTCCCACGCCGGGTCGACGGCCAGCAGCAACCCGCCGGAGGTCTGCGGGTCGCATAGCCATTGCCAGTGGGCATCGTCCATCGCGGGTAGCGCGCTGCCCAGGGCGTCACGATTGCGCTGCGAGCCACCAGGGACAGCCCCCTGCCGGCGATAGCTCTCCGCCTCGGCCAGACGCGGCAGACGCCGAAAATCAAGTTGCGCCATGACATTGCTGGCGCGGCACATTTCGGCCAAGTGCCCTGCCAGACCGAACCCGGTGACGTCCGTCATCGCGTTGACGCCTTTGATCTCGGCCAGCGGGACACCGATACGGTTGGATTGCAGCATGGTTTCGCGGGCAAGCCCGTGGTGGCCGGCTTCCAGCAAGCCACGTTTTTCCGCCGTGGTCAGCATGCCGACGCCGATCGGCTTGGTGAGAAACAGCAAGTCACCGGGCTTGGCGTAGGAGTTGAGCTTCAGTTTATCCAGATCCACCAGACCGTTGACCGCCAGCCCGAACATAGGCTCGGGGGCATCGATAGAGTGGCCACCCGCCAGGGCAACGCCCAGCTCACGGCACACCGCCTGGGCACCGGCGACCACATCACCGGCGACATCGGCGCTCAGCTTGTCCAGCGGCCAGCCCAGAATCCCCAGGGCCATGACCGGCGTGCCACCCATGGCATAGACGTCACTGATGGCATTGGTGGCCGCGATGCGCCCGAAATCAAAAGGGTCATCGACAATGGGCATGAAAAAATCTGTAGTGGCGATCATGCCCCGGCCGTCCCCCAAGTCGTAAACCGCCGCATCCTCGCGGCCCTGGTTGCCGACAATAAGACGTTTATGGCCGGCGGCCGGGCCGGCTTTGGCGAGAATATGATCCAGCACATCAGGGGCTATCTTGCAGCCACAGCCAGCACCATGACTGTATTGGGTTAACCGGATGGAACTCATGGCGTCTCTCCTTGGCTCATTAGTCATCACTTTAGTGTACTCCAACCGCCAGGGGTTAGAGGGCATCAAGTGCATCGCTCAATTTGTCGACGGCGATGACCTCCATGCCTTTGGGCGGCTTTTTGGGGGCGTTGGCTCTCGGCACGATGGCGCGCAGAAAGCCATGCTTGGCCGCTTCGGTAATGCGCTCCTGGCCGCTGGGCACAGGGCGTATCTCCCCCGACAAGCCGACTTCACCGAACACCACCAGCTCGCGCGGCAGCGCACGGTTCTGCAGGCTGGAAACGACCGCCAGCAGCACGGCCAGATCAGCGCTGGTTTCGAGCACCTTGACGCCCCCGACCACGTTCAGGAAGACATCCTGATCGCCGGTAAACAGCCCGCCGTGACGGTTGAGCACGGCGAGCAGCATGGCAAGGCGGTTTTGATCCACGCCCACCGCCACGCGCCGCGGATTGCCCAGTGCTGACTCATCAACCAGCGCCTGTACTTCGACCAGGATGGGGCGCGTGCCTTCCCACACCACCATCACCAGGCTTCCCGGCGCCTGCTCTTCCTGGCGCGAGAGGAAGATGGCGCTGGGGTTTTTGACCTCTTTCAGCCCCTGCTCGAGCATGGCGAACACGCCCAGCTCGTTGACCGCGCCAAACCGGTTCTTCTGGCCGCGCAGCGTACGGAAGCGTGAGTCGGCGCCGCCTTCCAGCAGCAGCGAGGCATCGATCATGTGCTCGAGCACCTTGGGACCCGCGAGTGTCCCGTCTTTGGTGACGTGCCCTACCAGCAGCAACACGGTATTCGTCTGCTTGGCAAAGCGTGTCAGCGCCGCCGCTGACTCACGCACCTGAGCCACGCCCCCGGGGGCCGAGCTGATGTCTTCGAGGTGCATGGTCTGGATCGAATCGATAACCAATATCTCGGGCTTTTCTCGCTCGGCCACGGCCAGAATGGTTTCGACGCTGGTTTCCGCCAGCATCTTCAACCCCTGGGTAGGCAACTGCAGTCGATGGGCGCGCATGGCCACCTGGGACAGCGACTCCTCCCCCGTCACGTAGACAATGCGCCGGTGCTGCGCGAGCTTGCAGGCGGTTTGTAGCAGCAGCGTCGATTTCCCGGCACCGGGGTTGCCGCCCAGCAGAACCGCGGAGCCGGGTACCAGGCCACCGCCCAGCACGCGATCGAATTCGGCGAAGGTCGATGTCAGGCGGGGAACCTCGCTGAGATCAACCTGCCCGAGGTCAACGATTTGTCGGGAATGGTCACCGGCATAGCCGCCGCGCCCACTGCTTGTCGCCCCGTTACCAGGCCGTGCGCTGGCAAGGCGAACCTCGCTGAGCGTGTTCCATTCCTGGCAGCTGGTGCATTGCCCCTGCCATTTACCATATTCCGCACCACACTCAGTGCACACGAAAGCGCTTTTGGCTTTTGCCACCGCAGATGGTCTCCTGTTACGACCGTCGCACAAACAAAAGGCGGCCAGCGGCCGCCTTTATGCGTGTAACGGTGAGGTTATTGGCGGTTAAGCTGCAGGGTTTCACCGTTCTCGAAACGACGGCGCTCGGGATCGATCAATTCCAGGGTGCGGTCATCAACGCGCAGGAAATAATAAATCTGGCCGTCACCGTCAGGTGTCAGCTCGTAAACAGTGGCATCGGGGTCTGACGGCGTACCACTCAAGACTTCCCAGTTACCTTCGTAGGTTTCATCCGGTGGATTCTGCGGATGGTTACGATACGCTGCGTTCAAGTTGAAGGTGCGTTCCTCTGCGGTGCTCTGCTCTTCGCCTTGCAGCACCACATCCAGGTCGATGCCGTCACAGTTACGGCATGGCAGTGTGCCCTGATAGGTCACTTCCGAACTGGTGGCTTGCTCTTCTTCGCGCTGTTCCGTCGGGCCAGCGGCACAGCCAGCCAATAGTGCCAACATAGCCGAGCCGGCTAGCAAACTCCTGAGTTGCATTGAGTGTCTCCTTATCGTGTTGGACATCTTCTTTGTTACGCGCGCTTATGACAGCATAACGTCTACAAGGTGCAACGCCCACCCCTGAGCGCTGCAAATGCTTGCGCTCAAGCATGCATCAGGCGACCATAACCTTCAACGAGCCCACCGAGCCAGGTCACTTTCATGAGCCAGTATTGGAGCCCAGCAGTTCAGCGACTGACGCCCTACGTTCCGGGAGAACAACCGCAGGAACGGGTCATCAAGCTGAATACCAACGAAAACCCTTACCCACCCGCCCCCGGCGTCAGCGAGGCGCTGCGTGAGTATGCGGTTGATCACCTGCGTCTCTACCCTGACCCGACATCCAGGGCGCTCCGCGAAACGCTGGCCGCCGCCTACGACGTCAGCGTTGCCGAAACATTTGTCGGCAATGGCTCGGACGAGATCCTGGCGTTCGCCTTTCAGGCGTTCTTCTGCCACGGCGCGCCGCTTGATGTGCCCGCTATTACCTACAGTTTCTATCCTGTCTACGCCAACCTGTACGGTGTCGAGCTGCGTAAGCATCCGCTCAACGCGCAATGGGAAGTCGATCTCGATGCGCTGTCAGGCACCGGCGAGCGCAGCGGCGTTATCTTTGCCAACCCCAACGCGCCTACCGGCCACGCTCACTCGCTGGACGCTATCGAGGCCCTGCTGCAGCGTGTTACCGACCGTGTCGTGCTGGTGGATGAAGCCTACGTCGACTTTGGCGCCGAGACGGCGGTCGCACTCATCGGACGCTACCCCAACCTGCTGGTCACCGGCACCTTTTCCAAGTCGCGGAGTCTGGCCGGTCTGCGGCTAGGCTACGCGATGGGCTCGCCCGAGCTCATCGACGGGCTGCAGCGGGTGAAGGACTCCTTCAACTCATACCCGGTCGATAGCCTGGCAAGCCTGGTCGGGATAGAAGCGCTCAAGGATAAAGATCACTTTGACGCCTGCCGCGAACACGTCATCACCACTCGCGAGCGCACCCGTCAGCGACTCGAAACGCTGGGCTTTGAAGTACTGCCCTCCAAGGCAAATTTCATACTGACCCAGCACCCTGATTACGAGGGAGCCCAGCTGTTCGCCGGGCTACGCGAGCGGAGCATTCTGGTACGCCATTTCAATACGACAGAGCTCAGTAACTTCCTGCGCATCAGCATCGGCACTGACGATGAAATGGATAGCCTGTTAGAAGCTCTGGAAACGCTCTGCCGCTGACACTCAGCCTCTATGCCTATCAGCCCTATTGCTACGCAATAGGGCTTTTTTCGTGCATTAAAAAACCCCGAACACAGTGTGCTCGGGGTTTTGGTATAGGTGCCTGACGATGACCTACTCTCGCATGGGGAGACCCCACACTACCATCGGCGCGAAGCGGTTTCACTGCTGAGTTC
>NZ_JAJLLW010000013.1 GCF_020991005.1 Halomonas sp. CUBES01
GGCAGCGGATGCGTACTTTACGGTGTTGCTGCCGGGTTGGCAAGGGGTGGAACGACAAAAAGTTAACTTTCCGGTTTTGGCTTGCGTATGACGGTCGCTAAACGTGTATTGAGTTCATTAGCTAACAACCCTACTATTGGTCTTACCAATTCTAGGAGCTGTTAAATGAGCTATCCCCCGCTCCGCCAACAGCGCTTGGCCGACGTCATTACCGAGCGCTTGGAGGCCATGATATTGGAAGGCAGCCTGAAACCCGGTCAGCGGCTGCCTCCCGAGCGCGAGCTTTCCGAACGCTTCGGCGTTTCACGGCCTTCGTTGAGAGAAGCCATTCAGAAATTGTCGGCGCGTGGCCTATTGACCAGTCGGCAGGGCGGCGGCACTTACGTGAATGATTCGCTTAACAGTGGCTACACCGACCCTTTACTGGAAATGCTCTCCCGGCATAAAGAGTTTCATCTTGATCTACTGGAATTTCGCGACGCCATGGAAGGCATTTCAGCGTACTACGCGGCGCTACGCTCTACGCCCGCCGACAAGGCAGTGTTGATCGAGCGTTTCGAGGAACTGGACGGGGGGTTCGTGGGTGCCGATCCCGCTCAAGAAGCAAAGCTGGACGCTGCCTTTCACCTGGCGATTGCCGAAGCGGCGCATAATGTGCTGCTGCTGCACACCATTCGCGGTATTTTTCATCTGCTGGAGCAGAGCATCGTGGATAACCTGGCGCATCTCTTTGCCAAGCCGGATTCACGCAGCGAACTGATGCGGCAACATCGCGCTCTGCTGGACGCCATCCTCGAAGGCCGACCTGAAGATGCCCGCACACGGGCGCATGAACATCTCGTGTTCGTGGAGGAAGGGCTGCTGGAAATGGCCCGCGCGGAGACCCGCGCCCAGCGCGCCTTGCGCCGTGCTCAAGGCACAAGCTCGGCATCAACATGAACACCGGTCTGTTTCGCTGGCGTTATGTATGGCTGATCGTGGTGCCGCTTGGGCTTGCCTTTTGCATGTGGCAAGCCTCTCTGCTTGCCCGGGAGCAGGCACTCACCAACCTTCAGGAAGAAGCGGAAAACGAGCTGCGTCTCTCGGCTGCCAACCTTAACGGCTACCTGTTGCGCTACGACTATCTGCCCCAGATGCTCGCCACCCGCGAGGGCGTCCTGCGATTTCTTGCGTCGCCTGATCGCCAGGATCCCATGCCCCTCAACTTGCTGCTGGATCGTTTTCGTTTCACCTCGGGCGTTTCTGACGTCTACCTGCTGGACGAGCATGCGGATACGATCGCCGCCAGCAACTGGCACCGCCCCAACACCTTCATCGGGCAAAATTATGCGTTCCGCAGCTATTACCGGGACGCCATGGCGGGTGGACAAGGCCGGTTTTACGGCCTGGGCCTGCAGTCCCAGGAGCGTGGTTATTACTTTTCCTCACCGGTGTGGCTGGATGACACCTCGCCGGACGCGCGTCCCGACGGCGTCCTGGTGGTCAAGGTGCTGCTGAAAGACGTTGAAGAAAGCTGGGCGGAGCAGGAATCCACCCTATTCGTTACCGACCACGACAATATTATCTTTCTCGCCAGCCAACCCGAACTGCGCATGAACGCGCTCTATCCGCTGACCGACAAGCAGCGTCAAGCCCTGCATGAGACAAAACGTTATGGTCAGGAGCCGCTCACGCCTTCGGGCATCCAGATCCAGGCGATACAAAGTGACCATAGCCAGGTCGTTACCTTTCGCGAGGAGCCACTCAGCGACGAACACTACCTCAACCTGACCCGCGAGATACCCGAGTTTGGCTGGCAGATGCATATTCTCAAGCCCCTGAGCCCGGTGGTCAGCGCACAGTGGATGGCAGCGTTGACGGCGGGCGGGCTCTACGGCGTGGTCGCCCTTGCCGGAGGCATTGGCTGGCAACGCCTGCGGCTGCGCCGTGAACGCGAAACCTTCGCTGAACGCGAACGGCAAACGCTTGCCCGGGTGCGCGACGAACTGGAAATGAGCGTCGAGCGGCGTACCCGCGACCTCGTCGCCAGCAACCAGCGGCTATCGGACGAGATAGAGGAACGTCGACGCGCCGAAGCCAACCTACGTCAAACACAGGACGAACTGATTCAGGCCGCCAAGCTTGCTGTCCTTGGCCAACTGGCCGCCGGTATCAATCATGAGCTGAACCAGCCGCTCGCGGCCATTCGTGCCTACAGCGAAAACGCCCGGCGCTTTATCGAACTCTCAAGGGTCGAACAGGCGGACGCCAATCTGGAGCAGATTATCGAGCTGACCCAGCGTATGGCCGACATCAGCGCCCAGCTACGCCAGTTCTCGCGTAAAAGCAGCGACCATCCGGAAACCATCTCTGTTCAGGCGTGTGCCGATTACGCCTTGCGCCTTTTTCAGAGCCGCCTCCGCGACGACCACGTCCAGGTCGAGCAGTACTGGCCTGAACAAACACTATGGGTCAAAGCCGATCTTGTTCGCCTCGAACAGGTGCTGGTCAACCTCATCGGTAATGCCCTGCAGGCCATGAAGGAAACCGACTCGCCACGCCTTACGCTCAGCGCCCGCGCGGAAAACCGGCAGGTGGTCATTCAAGTGGCTGATAACGGCCCGGGCATTCCGGCCAACTATCTTGAGCAGGTATTCGAGCCGTTTTTCACCACCAAGGCGCCGGGCAGCGGACTGGGCTTAGGGCTATCCATTTCGTCGCGTATCATGGATGATCTAAATGGCAAACTGCAGGCCACCAATCTGCCCGAGGGCGGCGCCTGCTTTACCGTGTCACTGCCCCTCGCCCCCAGCCCGCGAGCCACTCAGGAGGTTGTTTCCGATGCATGAGCCGTCGACACTGCCGGTCATGGTGATTGACGACGAACCGCATCTGCGCATCACCGCCAGCCAGACGCTTGAACTTGCCGGCTATACACCGCACTGCTTTGAATCTGCGGAAGCCGCTCTGGCCGCCTTGCCCGCCAACTTCCCCGGCGTGATCGTCAGCGATATTCGCATGCCCGGAATGGATGGGATGACGCTTCTCCACGAGCTGCATCGCCGCGACAGCACGCTGCCCATCATCCTGATTACCGGGCACGGCGATATCTCAACCGCAGTCGAAGCCATGCGCGCCGGTGCCTGGGACTTCCTGGAAAAGCCCTTTGCCGGGGACGAGCTGCTCGATGTGGTGCGTCGCGGCATTGAAACGCGCCAGTTGAGCCTTGAAAACAACCGTCTCAAAGCGGAGCTCGAAGCCCAGCAGGCAGCACTCGGGCCGCGCCTGGTCGGCCGTACGCCGGTTATTTCCCGCCTTGCGGCGATGATCCAGCGCATCAGTCAGGTAGAGGCCGACGTGCTGCTGTTTGGCGAAACCGGTACCGGCAAGGATCTGGTAGCCCGCGCCATTCATGAGCGCAGTGCAAGGCGCAACCACCCGTTCATGGCCATCAACTGCGGCGCCGTACCTGAAAACACTATCGAGTCGGAGCTATTCGGCCATGAGAAAGGCGCGTTTACCGGCGCCGTGGAACGGCGAATCGGCAAATTCGAACACGCCAACGGCGGCACGGTATTTCTGGATGAGATCGAGTCCATGCCCCTGGCGCTGCAGGTCAAACTGCTGCGCGTGCTCCAGGAGCGCCACATCGAGCGACTGGGGGCCAACGAGGCGGTTCCGCTCGATATCCGGGTGATTGCCGCCACCAAGGTCGACCTCAAGGCCGCCGCCGAAGACGGCCGCTTTCGCGAGGATCTGTACTACCGGCTCAATGTGGTTACCCTGCCGCTGCCGGCCCTGCGCGAAAGGCGCGAGGACATTCCGCTGCTGTTCCAGCACTTCGCCGTTGTGGCCGCCAACCGCAGCGGTCTGGAAGCCCCGACCGTCGATAGTCACGGCATTGCCAGCCTGCTGGCCCACGACTGGCCCGGTAACGTGCGCGAGTTGCGCAACCTGGCGGAACGCTACGTGCTACTCGGCGCGGCCTTCGACTACCGGCTGGATGCGCTGCTCGAAGGCGCTCAGGCCGACACCCAGGAGCCGACGCTTCCCCGCCAGGTGGAACTGTTCGAGAAAAGCCTGATCAGCCAGTCGCTTTCCCGCCATCACGGACGCGTCACCGAGGTGTGCCAGCACCTGGGCATCCCGCGCAAGACGTTCTACGACAAGTTGAAAAAGCACGGGCTACACGCGGACGATTATCGCCACAGCAGCGAGCCATGAGCGACCAGCTCGCCGAGCACGGCCCAGGGGGGTAGCCAGGGCAACAGCGGCAGGATCGCAATCATCATCAACCAGTTCGACATCGGGCGGCGGCCATCACCCAGCTTCAACGCCGTGCCGAAAGACCGCTTGAGCCGCGCGCCGTCCAGGTCGACGCTGTATAGCTCGTCCAGCGTCAGGTGCACGATGAAACCCAGCCACAGGGCAGCGCCATGTGACCAGGCAAGCCAGGGGGGCTGCGCCAGCAGCTGAAAGCTCACGGCAGCTGTCAGCAGCGCGCACAGCAAGCTCGCCAGGAGTGAATGCCAGATACCTCGGTGAACGGTAAAGCGTGAAAACGAGAGCCCGCCAAGGTATCGCACCGCCAGGTAGATCCCGCCACAGGCCACCAGCAGTTGACCTGACGACAGCCAGGGTTGCAGCAACAGCACCCCCAGCACCAGCGCGGGTATGGATAAAATATTGAAAATCAGCCGAATCGAGTGCGACCGGTCGGCATCAATGTCGGGCAGAATGCCGCCAAACGCGGTCAGCGCTACCACCATCAGCGCCTGGGAAGGCGCCCACCATTGCGCCTGCCAGCCAGCATAAGCCAGCAGCATACCGCCTGCGGTAGCCACCGTGATGTGGGTACGGAAATTCGCCATGTCGTGCTCGGCCGGAAAACTGTATAAATTAACAGATTTCCGGTCAGCACAATACGGTTTGTAAAGAAAAAAGCGGGGGAATGAAGCGCTTAAGTAACGTCCACCTCGGCGAGGAAGCGGTCTTTCAGCTTGACGTAGTTACCGGCAGTATAGGTAAAGAACGCCCGTTCCTTGTCTTTCAGGGGGCGCATTGCCTTGGCCGGATTGCCCCCGTAAACGTAACCGCTTTCCAGATGTTTGCCCGGCGTGACCACGGCGCCAGCGGCGATGATCACTTCGTCTTCGACCACGGCACCGTCCATCACGATCGACCCCATGCCGACGAGGATGCGATTACCCAGCGTGCAGCCGTGCAGAATGGCTTTATGGCCAATGGTCACGTCATCGCCGACGGTGAGCGGGAAACCATCCGGGTTAAAGTCGCTGGCGTGGGTGATATGCAGCACGCTGCCGTCCTGAACGCTGGTGCGCGCGCCAATACGGATGCGGTGCATATCGCCGCGAATCACCGTCATCGGCCACACCGAGCAGTCGTCACCCAGCTCGACATCGCCGATCACGACGCTTGCCGGGTCAATAAATACCCGATCACCCAGGCGCGGCGTGAGATTGTTGAAATCTCTCAAGGCACGGCTCATCGTTTTCTCCTGGCGTTGTTGTAAGGAGTGATTGAAGGAACAGGTATCACTATAGCAAGCCGCTGAGCAGAACCATAAGCGTCAGCGGGATAGACACCCAGCGCACCACGCCACGCCACCACCGATAGCCGCGGTCACCGACTCCCAGCGCCCTAATGGCCGTGTCAGAAGGCAACACCCAGGCGGCAAATATCGCGATCAAAAGCCCACCCAATGGCAGGAAAATATCCGGCGGAATGCTGCTGACCAGTTCGAAGACATTGCGCCCCAGTAACGGGCGGAAGTCGGCAAGCGTCGAGAAAGACAGCGCGGACAGCAGGCCGATCGACCACACGCTGAAGGCCACCACCGCCGTCGAGACGCTACGCCGCCAGCCAAACCCCTGCAGCGTGGCTACCATCGGCTCAGCCAAATTGATGGCCGATGTCCACGTCGCCAACAGCAGCAGCAGGAAAAACACGCTAAGCCATAACGAGCCCCAGGGCAGCTCTGAAAACGCAATCGGCAAGGTCACGAACATCAGCCCGGGCCCATCGGCAGGATCCATGCCTTGAGCAAACACCACTGAAAAGATCGCAATACCGGCCAGCAGCGCCACGCTGATATCGAGCACCGCCACCGCTACCGCCGCCTTGGGCAGGCTCTGCTCGTCAGGCATGTATGCGCCATAGGCCATCAGCGCACAGGCCCCCACCGCCAGGGTAAAAAACGCATGCCCCATGGCGTGCAGCACAACGCTGGGCGTTATGGCGTCAAACGAGGGGACAAACAGCCAGGCAAGGGCACTGCCGAAGCCGCTGGTCGTGCTTGCATAGACAGCCAGCAACAGCAGGAGGCCGTACAGCAGCGGCATCAACAGGTTGTTGAGGCGCTCCAGGCCCTTGGCAACGCCCGCTGCGACCACCACCATGGTCATCAGTAAAAACAGCGTGTGGTTAAAGATCAGCAGGCGCGGGTTGGCCAGAAAGGCCTCGAAGCCGGCGCCGATCTCCGCCGCGCTGGCACCCTTGAAATGACCGTTGATCGAGGCGACGAGAAACTCGATTGACCAGCCTGACACCACCGAGTAAAACGACAGGATGCAGAACACCGTCAAGGCGCCGAAAAGGCCCAGCCAACGCCAGTGCCGTGAAGCACCCGCCTCGGCCGCCAGGGCGCCCAGCGCCTGCATTGGGCCCTGACGGCCCGCGCGGCCGATCAGTATTTCCGCCATCATCACGGGGATGCCCAGCAGCAACACAAAGGCGATGTAAACCAGCAGAAAGGCGGCGCCGCCGTTTTCACCCGCGATGTAAGGGAAACGCCAGATGTTTCCCAACCCGACCGCCGCGCCGGTAACCGCCAGGATAAAGGCTCGCTTGGATCCCCAGCGTTCTAGCGTTTTACTCATTGACGACTCCCGACGCATTCATGAAAGCCCGCAAGACTAACAGGCGCTGGGCTGAAGGCAAGCAACGCGAGGGCACGAGCATTGAAACCACCCGGGTTCGCCCGCACTGTAACGACATGACGGCGTTTGTTGCGCCCCACTGAATCCCCAAGAGGTGCCTATGTCCCGCAATCCGCTGCTCGAGTCTCACTCGCTCCCTCCGTTTAACGACATCCGCGCCGAACATGTCGTCCCGGCAGTCGAAACGCTGCTCAGCGAGAGCCGTGAAACGATTGATCGCATCGCCCAGCAAGCCGCGACAACGACGCCGACGTGGCAAAGCTTTGCGGCGCCTTTTGAAGCCGTTAACGACCGCCTGACCCAGGCGTGGTCTCCGGTTTCGCACCTCAACGGCACCATGAACAGCCCGGCGCTGCGCGACGCCTATCAGACCTGTCTGGAACAGCTGTCTTCATTCAGCACCTGGGTAGGTCAGCACGAAGGCCTCTTCCACGGCTGGCAAGCCCTCAAGGCGGGCCCCGAGTGGTCACAGCTGAGCGACGCCCAGCAGCGCACCGTCGACAACGCGCTGCGCGACTTCCGCCTGGCGGGCGTGGATTTACCCGACGACGAAAAAGCCCGTTATGGCGCCATTCAGTCACGCCTGTCGATGCTCTCTAACCAGTTCTCCAATAACGTGCTGGATGCCACCCAGGCCTGGCACAAGGATGTCGCGAGTGCCGACACCCTGGCAGGCGTGCCACAAAGTGCGCTCGATACGCTGAAAGCCGCCGCTGAGGCAAAAGGCCTTACTGGATATCGCATTACCCTCGACTTCCCCAGCTTCTTTCCCGTGGTGAGCTACGCCGACAACCGCGAGCTGCGCCGCGAAGTGTACACCGCCTTCGTCACCCGGGCGTCGGATCAAGGGCCTGACGCCGGTACGTTCGACAATGCGCCGATTCTCGAGGAAATACTGGCCCTGCGCCAGGAACTGGCTCACCTGCTTGGCTTCGAGACGTACGCCGACTACTCGCTGGCCACCAAGATGGCCGACTCCCCCGAGCAGGTGCTCGACTTTCTCACCGACCTGGCAAACCGGGCAGTGCCCCAGGCCAGTGAAGAATTCAACGAGCTGAGCGACTTTGCCCGCGACGAGCTAGGCATCGAGTCACTTGAACCCTGGGATGTGGCCTACGCCAGCGAAAAATTGCGCGAAGCCCGGTACGCCATTTCGCAGGAGCAGCTACGCCCATATTTTCCTGCCCCGCAGGTGGTCGACGGGCTGTTTCAGGTCGTCGAGCGTCTCTATGGCGTTCGTTTTACGCAAGATACGACGGTCGAGCGCTACCACGATGATGTGCGCTTTTACTGGATCACCGACGACGAACAGCCGATTGCCGGCTTTTATCTCGACCTCTACGCCCGTGAAGGCAAGCGCGGCGGGGCCTGGATGGCGGACTGTCGCGTGCGCCGCGAGACCCAGAATGGTCTGCAGCTGCCGATTGCCTTCCTGACCTGCAACTTCACGCCGCCCGTGGCCGACAAGCCTGCGTTGCTGACCCACGATGAAGTGACCACCCTGTTCCACGAGTTTGGCCATGGCCTGCACCACATGCTCACCAGGCAAACCATTGCCGACATCTCCGGCATCAACGGGGTCGCCTGGGATGCCGTGGAGCTGCCCAGCCAGTTCATGGAGAACTATTGCTGGGAGCGGGAAGGCCTCGATCTGATCGCCCGCCATGTCGACAGCGGCGAGCCTCTGCCGGAACCTCTACTGGAGCGCCTGCAAGCGGCGAAGAATTTCCAGTCGGCGATGGGTATGGCGCGACAAATCGAGTTCTCGCTGTTCGACCTGCGCCTGCACCACGAGCTCGAAGCGCCCAGTGCCTCTGATGTTCAGGCACTGCTCGACGAGGTTCGCGCGAACGTGTCGGTGGTGCCCACCGTCGCCTTCAACCGCTTCCAGAACAGCTTCGGGCACATCTTCGCGGGCGGCTACGCCGCAGGCTACTACAGCTACAAATGGGCGGAAGTGCTTTCGGCCGATGCCTGGAGCGCCTTCGAGGAAGCCGGTATTTTTGACCCTGAAACGGGTCAGCGCTTCCGCCAGGAAGTCCTCGAGCAAGGAGGCGCACGCGACGCCGCCGCGCTGTTCCGCGCCTTCCGCGGCCGCGAACCCAGCGTCGAGCCACTGCTACGCCACAGCGGTATCCGTGCCGCTTGAACCCGCCTCGCCTGAACGAGCCCCCTGGCAGGGGCTCACCCTTGGAGTCCTATCATGTCTAGTGTGAAACGTTTTATTGCCGGCGTAACCTGCCCGCGCTGTGCCGCCATGGATCGCGTTCGTGCCTGGGAGCAGAACGGCATTCGCTACCGCGAGTGCGTCAGCTGTGATTTTTTCGAACAGTTGCCCATTGAAGACGAAACGCCCGGCGAGCTGACCACCCGCGTCAACCAGCCACGCCCGGAACCGGCCGAAAACGAGATCCAGCCCGTACGGATCATGGACCCAGACCGCAAGCCATCCGACTCATAGTCAGCCAAGGCGACGACCTGGTTGCAATCTGCCGCCAAGGTGTGCGGTTTTTCGCACACAAAACACCCCCTACCGTGCGCATCACCAGACACTTTGCCGCATTCAAGCTACGACTAACGTTTAACAAAAAAATCGTAACCCACTGTTTTTAATTAAGATAAACGACATTGGCACAGCAATCGCTCTAGTTTATGGCTCACCGTTGGTGGCACGGCCCTCGGCGGCAGGTTTACCAGCGGGTTAACAACCTCAATAAACGACTAGGGATATTCGCCATGCGCAATTTCAAACCGACCACACTGGCATTGCTGACCGGCGGCGCCTTGCTGGCAGCCAGCAGCGCCCATGCCGATCGCGAAGACTGGCCGGACAATTTCACCGTCGGCACCGCCAGCCAAGGCGGCACTTACTTCGTCTATGGCTCTGGCTGGGCCAACTTCATTGCCGACGAACTGGACATCTCAGGCGGCGGTGAAGTCACCGGCGGCCCGACGCAGAACCTGGCACTCGTCCACGGCGGCGATGCGGCTTTCGGTCTGGCGACCATGGGACCGGCCGCTGACGCAGTGAATGGCGAAAGCCCGCTCGCTCCCGGCCTGAAGATGGACAATGTATGCGCCATGTTCCCGATGTACGAGACGCCGTTCTCGATCACTACCCTGGCGGATAGCGGCATCGAGTCCATCTCTGACATTCCCGACGGCGCCCGCATCGGCTTTGGCCCGGCGGCCTCCACGTCTGACACCTACTTCCCGGCCATGCTGGAAGAGCTGGGCGTCGACTTTGAACGCCGTAACGGCGGCTGGTCCGACCTCGGTGGTCAGCTGCAGGACGGCCTGCTTGACGTTATCGCCTTTGCCGCCGGCATTCCGATTCCCGCCGTCAGCCAGCTTGAAGTCCAGACCGACGTGAACATCATCGAGTTCAACGAAGAAGAGCTGGAAACCATCAAGGCAAACTTCCCGGTCGCGGAATTCTCCATTCCGGCCAGCACCTACGAAACCCTTGAAGAAGACGCCCGCGCGGTGTCCATGTGGAACTTTGCCATCGCTGGCTGCGACCTGCCGGAAGACTTCGTCTACGAAGTCACCAAGGCCACGATGGAAAACAACGACCGCATGCAGTCGGTTCACCGTAGCGCCGCCACCACCATTCCGGAAAACATCAAGCACAATACCGTGCTGCCGTTCCACCCGGGTGCTGCACGCTGGTACGAAGAAAACGGCTACGAAATTGACGAAGACATGATCAAGTAAGTCACGCCCGTTGTCGTCTGCCCCGTGCCAACCAGGGTTGGCACGGGGCAGTTTTCGCTAATGCCCCTTTGTTTGCTGTGAGGGTGAACGCTAATGAGTCAAAAAATCGACCAGGAACCCAACGGCCTCAAGAATGACGCCTCGGCGGATTCACCTGCCACTGAGCTGCTTGCCGAAGGTGTCGATGAAGAGATTGTTGAATCCAATCGCCGCCTTTTCACCGGCTGGCAATTCTTGTTGTTTGCGGCGTTAGCCATCGGCTATTCGAGTTTCCACCTGATATCACTCAACGTGTATCCACTGGAAACGTGGTCGTTTCGTATCGTGCATATCGCCGGTGCGCTCGTGCTGGGTTACGGGCTGTTTGCCGGTGCCCGTTTCGCCGACGACGATCACCAGGCATCGGGTGCCTGGCTCAAGTGGCTCAGCTACGCGCTGCTGGTTCCCGCCGCCTATACGCTGGCGCAGGTGTTCTTGATGCAACAGACGCTCAGCGGCGGTGCGATGCGCATCGATCCAAGCGTCGAGAACTGGCACTTCGGCTACCCGCTGATGGCGACGACGGCCGGCGCCATCGTGCTGTCATGGTTCTACCGTCAGGCGCGTCATCGCTTCAATCCGGCCGACCTGGTGCTCATGGTCTGTGCGCTCGCCAGTGCCGGATATCTACTGGTGGCGTTTAACACCAATATGCGCATGTCGACCGGAACCTCCTTCGCCCCGCCGGGGATCTCCTGGGCGGCAATTGCCGGTTCCCTGCTGATTCTGGAGCTAACCCGCCGCGTGGCGGGACTGGCATTGGTGGTCATCTCAGCGGTATTCCTGACCTACGTCTTTGCCGGCCCTTATTTGCCCGGTTTCCTGGGCTACCCCGGGCTTTCGCTGCAGCGTTTCTTCAGCCAGGTGTATACCGATACCGGTATACTCGGGCCGACCACCGCCGTGTCGTCGACCTACATCATCCTGTTCATTATTTTCGCCGCTTTCCTGCAGGCTTCCAAAGTGGGCGACTACTTTGTGAACTTCGCCTTTGCTGCCGCCGGGCGGGCACGGGGTGGTCCGGCGAAGGTGTCTATCTTTGCGTCAGGCCTGATGGGCATGATCAACGGCACCTCAGCCGGTAACGTCGTCTCCACCGGCTCGCTGACCATCCCGCTGATGAAAAAAGTCGGCTATCCCGCGCGCAGCGCCGGAGCCATCGAGGCAGCGGCCTCGACCGGCGGGCAGATCATGCCGCCCATCATGGGCGCCGGCGCCTTCATCATGGCGGAAGTCACCGGTATCCCGTATACCGAGATTGCCATTGCCGCTATCATTCCGGCGATTCTCTACTTTGCGTCCGTCTACTTCATGGTCGATTTTGAAGCGGCGCGCAAAGGCATGCGCGGCATGCGCGAAGACGAGATTCCGCTGTTCTCCAAACTGGTGAAACAGGTCTATCTGTTCGCGCCAATCATTATCCTGATCGTCGCGCTGTTCATGGGCTACTCGGTGATTCGTGCGGGCACCCTGGCCACCGCCTCTGCCGCCGTCGTCAGCTGGATTTCGCCCAACAAGATGGGCCTTCGCGCCATCTTGAAAGCGCTTCAATTAGCGGGCACCATGTCGATTCAAATTATCGCGGTGTGTGCCTGTGCCGGTTTGATCGTCGGGGTTATTTCGTTGACCGGTGTGGGCGCGCGCTTCTCGTCATTGCTGTTAGGTTTGGCGGGCGTTAGCCAACTACTTGCCCTGTTCTTTGCCATGCTGATCAGCATTATGCTGGGCATGGGCATGCCGACCACGGCTGCTTATGCCGTGGCCGCATCAGTCGTGGCACCGGGTTTGATCAACATTGGCATCGAGCCGCTGGTTGCCCACTTCTTCGTGTTCTACTTTGCGGTGGTCTCCGCCATCACGCCACCGGTGGCACTTGCCTCCTACGCGGCAGCGGGTATTTCCGGGGATAACCCCATGGGCACCTCGGTCGCCTCGTTCAAGATTGGCCTGGCGGCGTTCATCGTGCCGTTCATGTTCTTCTACAGCCCGGCGATGCTGATGGAAGGCTCCGCCATGCAGATACTCCGCGTGGGCGTCACCGCCACCCTGGGCATCGTCCTGCTCTCGGGCATGGTGCAGAAGTGGTTCTTCGGGCCAGTGAACACCCTGCAACGCGTGGTGATGCTGGTGGGGGCAATATTCATGATTTACGGCGGTATCTATACGGACGTACTCGGCCTCGTGATTGGCGCCGTACTGTTTGTCATGCAGCGTAAACAGCATGGCAACGCCGATAACACCCCGAGCACGACCTGACCCTCAAGCCTCTGCGCTGTTAATGAAAACGCCCGCTCGATGCCATCGAGCGGGCGTTTTTTATTGGTCAGGTGCGACATGGGCCGCTGGCGGTTCATCCGCTCAGGTTATCAACCACCTTCAACACCGGCGCCGATTGGTTAAGCGTGTAAAAATGCAGGCCCGGCGCCCCGCCGTCCAGCAGACGCTGGCAAAGGCGGCTCACCACGTCGGTACCAAAGGCGGCGATCGCCTCGCTGTCGTCGCCGTAGGATTCCAGCTGCTTGCGAATCCAGCGCGGAATTTCCGCCCCGCAGGCATCGGAAAAGCGAGCCAGCTTGGTGTAGTTGGTGATCGGCATGATCCCTGGAATGATCGGCTGCTTGACACCTAACGCGCGGGCTTTATCGACAAAATGAAAGTACGCATCGGCGGTAAAGAAATATTGGGTGATGGCCATGTTAGCACCCGCGTTCATCTTGCGGGCAAAGTTTTCCACGTCCCGGTCGAGGTTAGGGGCCTGTGGATGAGATTCGGGATAAGCGGCCACGGCGATATCAAAGTGATCGCCAGTTTCATCGCGAATGAACTCCACCAGCTCGTTGGCATAGCGCAGCTCACCGATGCTCGCCATCCCGGACGGCATATCGCCGCGCAGCGCCACCAGGCTGTCGACGCCCTCTTCACGATACTGCGCCAGCAGATCGCGCAGCTGGGCTTTTTCGCTGCCAATGCAGGAGAGGTGCGGTGCGGTGGTGACACCGCTCTCGCCGACCTTACGGACAATCTCGCGGGTGCGCGCCTGGGTCGACCCGCCAGCCCCGTAGGTTACCGAGAAAAACCGCGGCTGCCGGGCGGCCAGCTCATCGCGAACCTGTATCAGCTTGTCGCGCCCGGCCTCGGTGCCGGGAGGGAAGAATTCAAAGCTGATACCTAACGGATGCTCGTGGCGGCTCATGGGATTTCCTCGTCATGCGTCAAAGTGGTGACATTTTGCGGTATTCTCGCTGCTAAGCCGCACGGGGGCTAATGAAAGATTCCACGGTTAGCCTTTAATTCGGTTCATGTTGGCGTTGGGCTAAACAAGTTGGGCTAAACAATCAGGGAGGACATATGGATTTAGCACCCGAGGCCTTGATGGGCCCGCTATTGATGCTGTTGGGGTTTGTGGGGTTGGGCTGGATTGCCGCACAGCGCTTGAAAATAGACCCACGCCCCATCGCCACACTGCTGGTTTACCTGATCGTGCCGCTGACAATTTTCCGCGCGCTGATGGAGGGCCGCCCGAGCATCGACTACCTGGCGCTGACGTTGGCAATGTTCCTCCTCGTCAGCCTGATGGCGCTTGGCGTGCGTCGCCTGACACAGGCCCGCTTCGGCCCCCAGGAAGGCGCCCTGCTGGCGTTTTCGTCGGGCACCGGCAATACCGGCTACTTTGGCCTGCCGGTGGCATTGATATTGCTGCCGCCGGAGGGCGTGACCCTGTACCTGTTCTGCATGCTGGGCATCAACGTGTATGAATTCACGGTGGGCTTTTACCTGAGCGCCCGGGGCCATTTTTCCGTGCGCCAGAGCCTGATCAAGATGGCGCGGTTGCCGTTGCTCTACGCTTTTTTATTCGCGCTGCTGCTCAACGCGCTGGGCGTCACGCTCCCCGACGCCCTCATGGAATCGCTGGACGTGTTCCCCGCCACCTACACGCTGCTGGGCATGATGATCATTGGCATGACCTTGAGTCAGGTGACGCTGTCGGCCTGGGACTCACGGTTTATCGCGACCTGTGTCGGGTTGCGCTACCTTCTCTGGCCACTGGTAATGCTCGCCGCCGTGCTACTGCTCCAGCAGGTGACACCGCTTGCGCCCGAGCTGGGGATGGCCTTGCTGCTGTTGGGCGTGGTGCCCATGGCGTCCAACGTCGTCGTGGTGGCCATGGAGCTGGGCATTCAGCCACAAAAAGGTGCACTGGCAGTGCTCGTCACCACGCTGCTCGCACCGCTGCTGATCCCCTTTTACCTGAGCCTTATGCTGCGCGTGACGGGGCTTGGCTAGAACCCGGAAATCCCTGCATCATGCAGCCGTACCGCCATGCGCTGCACCTGTGGATGACTGAAAAATGCCACCAGGGCGTCCGCTCGCACCGGGCCAACGCCCGGCGTGGTTTGCCAGTCGGCGCGGTCAAGACCTGACAGCGTCACCCAGTCACCAAGGCGTTCGCTGCCGCCCGGCGGCATACCAAGTGCCTCGAGCCAATCATCAAACGACGCCGTGCGCGCTTGATGAAACTGGGTTATCAAGGCTTCAGCGGTCGCCTCACCAATGCCGTGGGCCTGCTGGAGCCGATGGGGCTCAACGTCCAGCCAGTCCAGCAACTGGGTGACCACGCCCGCCTCCATCAGCGACTGCCAGGTTCCCTCGCCAACGCCTTGCATACCCAGCCGTTCCCCCAGGTAGCTCAGCCGCGCCAGCAGTTGGGCATCGCAACCCGGGCGCTTCTCGAAGCAGCTCAACAGATGGTAGCGCTCGGGGGACGGCGGGCTTATGGGGGCGCGCGCCTGGGTTTGCCACACCACCTCGGTTAGCTGGGGAATGGTCAGCCCGGCCAGGGTAATAGCCACCTGGTCGCCGGGACGCACGTCAAGGGCCTCCCAACGCGCCAGCGACCCAAGCGATACGCGGCTGATACGTCGCCCTTCGAGCACCTCCGGGTGGAGCCACACCAGCGGCGTCACGCGGCCGGTGCGGCCCACACGGAATTCGATACCGCGTACCTGGGCCAGCACCTCCTGGGCAGGATACTTCCAGGCCACGGCCCACTCGGGCGGCGATGACGACCAATGGCGCACGCCGGGGCGCTCGCCCTGCTTGAGCACCACGCCGTCGGTGGCAAAAGGCAGCTCGCTGTTGAACCATTGCTCACGCCAGTCGCCCGCGTCACGCCGATCATCCAATCGGTGGGTATAGTCGGCGGTGTCAAAACCCAGCGCACTCAGCTGCGCCAGCCGCTCGGCCATGTCCGTCGGGCCATCGGGCCAGCCCCAGACGAAGAGACCGATTTGCGACCGCGTCTGCGCTGTCGGCGCCTGCTGAGCCATCGCCCCCGCCACCTTTCCCCGCGCCCCCGTGGCCGGATCCCGTGCCTGGACATGATCGATCAGCCGCCAGTAAAGCTCACCCTGCAACACGCCCGATAGCGGCGCGGGCAGCGTGGCCGGCACGGCGGGCAGCTGGCTGACGCGGGCCGTCCAATCCTGGCCGCGCTCGCCATCGCCTCGGCTGATCGCCTCGACGAGCTCTCCCTCATGATAACGCAGCGTTACCGCCACGCCGTCGACCTTGGGCTGGATCCACAGGTTGTCCCGGCGGCTGCTGAAGCGCCGCACGCCGTCGCCATCGGTTTTTTCAAGGCCCGTTTGCGCGTATGGATGGGCAAGGCTATTACGCGTGCTGGTGATGCGCGTCAGCGGCTGGTGATCGGGCGTCTCGCCCAGACAGATCTGCCATTCGGCCAGCCGAGCCACCGCCTGGTCGTAGAGCGCATCGTCGATCAGCGCTTCGCCCCGGTCATGATAGGCATGATCCCAGGCTGCTACCTGGACAGACAGCGCCTGGCTTTCCCGGGTCAGCCGTTGTTTACTCCAGTCGGGGCACTCGGCGCCCTGAGCCGTTAGCACCACGGCGCTTAACCACCCCCACAGTACTCCCTGCACATACCGTTGCTTTTTCACGTCGCCTCCGCCAATCGTCCGGTCATGGCGTTAGCCTAGCGCACCGCGCAAAAAAAACGTCCCCGGCAAGTGCCAAAGGGACGTTTTCTTACAGCACGGCGAGCAAATCTCTTATAAAGCCGCCGCCTCGCGCAGTGCGTCGGCTTTGTCGGTACGCTCCCAAGGGAAGGCGGTGAAGGTTTCTTTCTGCGCTTCGCCCTTGTCGTTTATCCAGGTGTAGCTGTGCTCAAACGGGGCACGACCGAAGTGACCATAGGCTGCGGTCAATTGATACATCGGGTGCAGCAGGTCGAGCATCTTGGTAATCGCGTAAGGGCGCAGGTCAAAGTGCTCGCGTACCAGGTCTACGATCAGCGTATCGCTGATCTTGCCGGTGCCGAAGGTGTCGATCGATACCGAGGTCGGCTCGGCAACACCAATGGCATAGGACACCTGGATTTCACACTTGTCGGCAAGCCCTGCAGCAACCACGTTCTTGGCCACGTAGCGACCGGCGTAGGCGGCACTACGGTCGACCTTGGACGGGTCTTTGCCGGAGAAAGCGCCGCCGCCATGACGCGCCATGCCGCCGTAGGTATCGACGATGATCTTGCGCCCGGTCAGCCCGCAGTCGCCCACCGGGCCGCCAATCACGAACTTGCCGGTCGGGTTGATGTGGTATTGGGTCTTGTCGTCGAGCCATTCGGCGGGAATCACCTGCTCGATGATCTCGCGTTTGACCATCTTGCGCAGGTCTTCCTGGTCGATATCCGGATCGTGCTGGGTCGAGAGCACCACCGCATCGACACCGCAGGGCTGTCCACGATCGTCGTAGCGGAACGTCACCTGGCTCTTGGCATCCGGGCGCAGCCACGGCAGGAGACCGTTTTTACGCAGCTCGGCCTGACGCTCCACCAACCGGTGCGAGTAATGGATCGGGGCGGGCATGAACGAATCGGTTTCGTTGGTGGCGTAGCCGAACATCAGGCCCTGGTCGCCGGCGCCCTGATCTTCAGGCTTGCTGCGGTCAACGCCCTGGGCAATGTCGACGCTCTGCTTGCCGATCAGGTTGACCACGCCGCACGTGGCGCCGTCGAAACCAACGTCGGACGAGGTATAGCCAATTTCGGTGATCACTTCACGCACCAGGGTTTCGAGATCCACCCAGGCATTCGTGCTGATTTCACCGGCAATGATCGCGACCCCGGTCTTTACCATGGTTTCACAGGCCACGCGCGCCTGCTTGTCCCGGGCGATAATAGCGTCTAGCACCGCGTCGGAAATCTGGTCGGCAATTTTATCGGGGTGCCCTTCGGAGACGGACTCGGAGGTAAACAGGGAATATTCGCTCATCGCGCACTCGACCCTCTGTATGACGGCTGCGCTCGAACCGCAGCATCAGCAGGAAATCATGGCAGGTAGACCCTGCCCGTATTTTAAAGAAGCGATACTGGCGCTTCGGGGGGCAGAGTTTACACGCTGTCGGGAGTTCTTCCCAGAACGCAGCCGCCAGAATTTGCCGCCGCCGGGGAAGTCAGCGACAATAGGCGCCTTCATTATTTCCGTTTTCAGGCGAGGAGCACCCCATGCCGTCCCGTTTTGAGCTGGCTAACGCCATTCGCGCCCTATCCATGGATGCCGTCCAGAAGGCCAAGTCAGGCCATCCCGGCGCCCCAATGGGCATGGCGGATATTGCCGAGGTGCTGTGGAATGACTACCTCAAGCACAACCCCGAAGACCCCAAATGGGCCGACCGCGATCGGTTCGTGCTGTCAAACGGTCACGGGTCCATGCTGCTCTACTCGCTGCTGCACCTGACCGGCTACGAGCTTAGCCTGGAACAGCTGCAGAATTTCCGTCAGCTGCACTCGCCCACTGCCGGCCACCCGGAATACGGCTACGCGCCGGGGATTGAGACCACCACGGGTCCGCTTGGCCAAGGGTTCGCCAACGCCGTCGGTTTTGCGATCGCCGAAAAAACCCTGGCCGCACAGTTCAACCGCCCCGGGCATGCCATCGTCGACCACCATACCTGGTGCTTCCTGGGCGACGGCTGCCTGATGGAAGGCATCTCCCACGAGGCCGCCTCACTGGCGGGCACCCAGCAGTTGGGCAAGCTGATTGCGCTGTACGACGACAACGGCATTTCCATCGACGGCGAAGTGGAAGGCTGGTTCACCGACGATACCGCCAAGCGCTTTGAAGCCTACGGCTGGCACGTGGTGCCGAACGTCGACGGCCACAAGCCCGAGGAAATCAAGGCGGCCATCGAGCTCGCCAAGAGCCAGGATGACAAGCCCAGCCTGATCATCTGCAAAACCGTGATCGGTTTCGGCGCGCCCAACAAGCAGGGCAAGGAAGAAGCCCACGGCGCACCGCTGGGCGATGACGAAGTCGCCGCCGCGCGCAAGCAGCTTGACTGGCCCCACGCGCCTTTCCACGTACCCGAGCCCATTTATTCGGCCTGGGACGCGCGTGAAGCCGGCAAACAGCGCCAGCAGGACTGGGAGGCCCGCTTCAGTCGCTACGCGGACGCCTTCCCCGCCGAAGCCCGGGAATTTACCCGCCGCATGAAGGCGCAGCTGCCGGCCGAGTTGCCCACCGAAGCCTTGATCGAACAGGCCCAGGAAAAAGGCGACAGTATTCCGTCGCGCAAGGCCTCGTTTGAAGCGCTCAACGTCATCGGCCCGCAAATGCCCGAGCTGCTGGGCGGCAGCGCCGACCTGGCCCCCTCCAACCTGACCTTCTGGAAAGGCGCCAAGGCCATTACGCCAGACGATGCCAACGGCAACTACTTGCACTACGGCGTGCGCGAATTCGGCATGGGGGCCGTCATGAACGGCATCGGCCTGCATGGCGGCTTTGTACCGTACGGTGCCACCTTCCTGATTTTCATGGAATATATGCGCAATGCCGTGCGTATGGCCGCTCTCATGGGCCAGCAGGCGATCTATGTATTCACCCATGATTCCATTGGTCTGGGCGAAGATGGCCCCACTCACCAGCCGGTCGAACAGCTCACCAGCCTGCGTACCACGCCGAACCTGAACACCTGGCGGCCCTGCGACGCGGTGGAAACTGCCGCTGCCTGGGATGCCGCGATCAAACGTCACTCCGGCCCCACCGCCCTGGTGTTCTCGCGCCAGAACCTGCCCCATCAGCCGCGCACCAAAGCACAGCTGGCGGCGATCCAGAACGGCGCCTACGTGCTCAAGGACAGCGACGACACCCCGGAGCTGATTCTGATCGCCACGGGCTCAGAGGTGGGACTGGCGATGGATGCCGCCGCCGAGCTCGAGCAGCAGGGCAAGGCCGTGCGCGTGGTGTCCATGCCCTCGGCCTACCGTTTTAACGGCCAGGATGCTGACTACCGTGAAAGCGTACTGCCCAAGGCAGTCACCAAGCGTATCGCCATCGAAGCCGGCCATGCGGACTACTGGTACAAGTACGTGGGCCTTGAAGGCCGCGTGATTGGCATGACGACCTTTGGCGAGTCCGCCCCGGCGGGGGATCTGTTCAAACACTTTGGTTTTACCGTCGAGAACGTGGTCAAGCAGGCCAATGAGCTACTTGGTTAACCACAGACAAGCGCTTTCATGCCCGCGCTAACCGGCTTGTTATGGCTGATTGGCTACTGGCTGGTCGGCGAGGTGGTCATCTACCTCTCCGGCCTGCCCGTTTCCTCCGGGGTGGTAGGCATGCTGTTATTGTGCGCCACCCTGGCGGTGATCGGCCGCGTGCCCGACAGCCTTGCCGCCGCCGCCCAACCGCTTATCGCCCTTCTGGCCATGCTCATCATGCCTGGCGTCGTCGGCGTGTTCTTTATCCTCGATGAACTGGCCGGTCAGTGGCTGGCCATTCTGGTAGCGCTGCTGCTGGGCACGCTACTCAGCGTGGTCACGACACTCTGGCTGTTGAAACGCCTCATGGGGTCTCATGCCCACTAGCCTGCTGTCGACGCTGACCGCAACGCCGCTGTTTGCCGTGGGGCTGACGCTGGCGGCTTATCTGCTGGGCAACGCCTTGTTCAGCCGCCTCAGACAACCCGCCTGGCTGCCCGCGATATTAATCGCCGCGCTGTTGCTGGCGGCCATGCTGACGGTACTTGGACTGCCCTATGAAGCCTACCAGGAAGGCGCCGTCTGGCTGACGATACTGTTGGGTCCGGCAACGGTGGCGTTGGGCATGCCGCTCTATCAGCAACTGCCGCGTATCCGCGCGCTCTGGCGCCCATTAGCGGTGTGCCTACCCATCGCGGCGGCGCTTGCCGCCTGTTATGCCCTGGGCATTGCCTGGCTGATGGGCAGCCCTGGGCAAATACTGGCCTCCATTGCCGCCAAGTCGGTTACCGCCCCCATTGCCATCGGCATTACCGAACAGCTGGGTGGCAACGTAGCGTTATTGATGGGCGCTCTGCTGGTCACGGGGGTCGCGACGATTCCCTTCGTAAGCCTGGCCGCGCGGCTATTGAACATCGACGACGAGCGCATTATCGGTTTCGCGCTGGGCCTCAATGGCCACGCCATCGGCACCGTTCGGGCGTTTGAGTTAAGCCCCACCGCGGGTGCCTTTGCCTCCTTGGGCATGAGCCTCACCGGCATCTTTACCGCCCTCCTCCTGCCGCTCGCCTGGCGGCTGGTCGGCATGGGCAGTGGATAAGCATCGCCTGCTGAAATACGTTATCATCGCGCCTACTTTCGCGCCCACTGTGGCCCAGCTTCACTTTTCAAGAGCCGCCTCGCAACATGGCTAACACCACAAGGTATCGCATCGCTATCAACGGGTACGGACGCATTGGCCAATGCGTCCTGCGCGCATTGATCGAGCGCAGCCACCATGACATCGAGGTGGTAGCGATCAACGAGCTGTCTGACCTGGCGACCATTACCTACCTGACCCGATACGACACCACCCACGGCCGCTTCCCTGGCGAGGTGGATAACGACGGCGAGGCGCTGTTGATCAATGACCAGCGCATTCATGTGCTCTGCGAGCCAGATCCCCAGGCACTACCCTGGGCGGCGCTGGATATCGACCTGGTGCTGGAATGCTCGGGTAGCTTCAAGGATCGTAGCACCGCCGAGCAGCACCTGGCGGCCGGTGCGAAGCGCCTGCTGTTTTCCCAACCCGCCGAAAGCGATGTCGACGCCACCATTGTCTGGGGCATTAACGAAGACGAGCTGACCCGCTCGTCACGCATTCTTTCGGCCGCTTCTTGCACCACCAACTGCCTGGTTCCGCTGCTCACCGTTCTGGATCAGGCGCTGGGCCTTGAGCACGGGGTCACCACCACGATCCACTCGGCGATGAATGACCAGCCGGTGATCGATGCCTACCATCAAACCGATCTGCGCCTGACACGCTCCGCGATGCAGTCCATCGTACCCGTGGATACCGGGCTCGCTCTGGGCATTAGCCGCTTGATGCCCCGCCTTGTCGGACGCTTTGAATGCCTGCACGTACGCGTGCCCACGATCAACGTATCGGCCATGGACGCCGCCCTGACTGTGCGTCAGGACACGGATGCCGACCAGGTCAACCGGCTACTGTATGACGCCAGCCAACACCGCTTGGCCGGCGTGCTGGGCTATACCGAAGCGCCCATGGCATCGATTGATTTTAATCACGACCCGCGCTCTGGCATCCTAGACGCCACGCAGACGCGGGTGGCCGGCAAACGCCTGGTCAAGCTGCTGTGCTGGTTTGATAATGAATGGGGGTTCGCCAACCGGATGCTGGATATCACGCAGCGGCTGGCGGCCTTGACGGCTGACGACAACGCCCGCTAGACATGCCGGGCCGCACCACGACTTTTCATCTGCTTGAACACGAGGAAACACTCACATGAACGTGCAAAAAATGACCGACCTGCCCTTGGAAGGGCAACGCGTCCTGATTCGTGAAGACCTCAACGTACCGATCAAGCACGGGCGTGTTTCCAGCGATGCGCGTCTGCGGGCGGCGCTACCAAGCATTCAGGCCGCCGCCAAGGCCGGCGCGAAAGTATTGCTGATGAGCCATCTGGGGCGCCCGACGGAAGGTGAGCCCGCTGACGAGTTTTCACTGGCGCCCGTCGCTGCGCATCTCGGCGAACTGCTGGGCCGGCCGGTTGAGCTGATCAGCGACTATCTCGACCGTGCGCCCACGCTTGCCAACGGCGAGGTGGCCCTGCTGGAAAACGTCCGTTTCAACACCGGCGAGAAGAAAGACGACGAGCAGCTAGCCAGGCAGTACGCCGCGCTGTGCGATATCTTCGTGATGGACGCTTTCGGAACGGCGCACCGCGCCCAGGCATCGACCCATGGCGTTGCGCGCTTTGCTGCCAAGGCCTGCGCCGGCCCGCTGCTTGCCCAGGAGCTGGAAGCGCTTGAAAAGGCCCTCGCTCACCCTGCGCGGCCGATGACCGCGATTGTCGGCGGCTCCAAGGTCTCGACCAAGCTGGACGTGCTGACCGCCCTCTCTGAAAAATGCGACCAGTTGATTGTCGGTGGCGGGATCGCCAACACCTTTATCGCCGCCGCCGGTTACAATGTGGGTAAGTCGCTGCATGAGGCGGAACTGATCGGCCAGGCCAAAGCGCTGATGGATAAGGTCGCCATCCCGCTACCCACCGATGTCGTGGTGGCCACCGAGTTTTCGGAATCCGCCGATGCCGTGGTCAAACCCGTGGATCAGGTGGCGGATAATGAAATGATCCTGGATATCGGCCCTGATACCGCCGCGCACCTGGCCAACCTGCTGAAAGATGCCGGCACGATTCTCTGGAATGGCCCGGTCGGCGTGTTTGAAATTGACCAGTTTGGCAAGGGCACCGAGGTCATCTCGCACGCCATTGCCGACAGCAGCGCTTTCTCCATCGCCGGGGGCGGTGATACGTTGGCGGCCATTGATAAATACGCCATCGCCGATCGTGTTTCGTACATCTCAACCGGCGGCGGTGCCTTTCTCGAGTACGTTGAGGGTAAGCAGTTGCCTGCCGTCGCCGCGCTCGAAGCGGCCGCACAGCGTGGTTAATCGTTAACCTCTCGAACCCAATGCTCACTATATCCGTTTACCCTGCTAACCCGTCTAGACAACACAGATAAGGTAACCCCATGGCTTTGATCAGCATGCGCCAAATGCTCGACCACGCTGCCGAATACGGCTACGGCATTCCGGCGTTCAACGTCAACAACCTGGAGCAGATGCGCGCCATCATGGAAGCGGCCGATGTCACCGACTCGCCGGTCATCGTGCAGGCCTCCGCCGGGGCTCGCAAGTACGCAGGCGCGCCTTTCTTGCGCCACCTGATTCTCGCGGCCGTTGAAGAGTTTCCGCATATCCCCGTTGTCATGCATCAGGATCACGGCACCAGCCCGGCGGTCTGCCAGCGCTCTATTCAGCTTGGCTTCTCCTCGGTGATGATGGACGGCTCGTTGGGAGAAGACGGCAAGACGCCGACGGATTACGCGTACAACGTCGACGTGACGCGTCGCGCTGTCGATATGGCCCACGCCTGCGGCGTGTCCGTCGAAGGCGAGCTGGGCTGCCTGGGCAGTCTGGAAACCGGCATGGCCGGAGAGGAAGACGGCATTGGCGCCGAAGGCAAGCTCGGTATGGAACAGCTGCTCACTGACCCGGAAGAAGCCGCCGAGTTCGTCAAGGCCACCCACGTGGACGCGCTGGCGATTGCCATCGGTACCAGCCACGGTGCTTACAAGTTCACCCAGCCACCGACGGGGGATACGCTGTCGATCCAGCGTATCAAGGAAATCCACGCGCGCATTCCCGACACTCACCTGGTGATGCACGGCTCGTCTTCCGTGCCCCAGGAGTGGCTGGATGTCATCAACCAGCATGGCGGCCAGATCCCTGAAACCTACGGGGTGCCCGTCGAAGAGATCGTTGAGGGCATCAAGCACGGCGTGCGCAAGGTCAACATCGATACCGACCTGCGTCTGGCCTCTACCGGGGCAGTGCGTCGCTTCCTGTCAGAGAATCCATCAGAATTCGATCCGCGTAAATTCCTCAAGGAAACGGTATCGGCCATGCGCGAGCTGTGTATTGCGCGTTATGAGGCCTTTGGTACCGCAGGCAACGCCAGCAAGATCAAGCCAATCAGCCTGGAAGCCATGTACCAGCGCTACGAGCGTGGCGAGCTGGCGCCCAAGGTAAAATAACGTCAGCGACATCATGGCTAGCGGTACCAACCAAAAAAGACGGCCAACTTGGCCGTCTTTTTAATGGACGCTTAATTTAACGTGGCTCTTACTCTTCGTCTTCAGAGCCGCTATCGCTATCTTCATTATCTGCCTTCGCATCACCGGAACCGCCCGTACCCGCTGATGTTTCTTCATTTTCTTCCTCGCCCTCGGCAACGTTACGCTCGGACTCAGAGGGGGTGCTGCTACGGTCTTCCTGCTCCCGCTTCACAGCGCCTTCTTTAATGCCATATTCTTCCTCGAGCGCTTGGTCGTCGAGAGGCTCGTGCTCGTGTTCGTCTGCCGTTGCCGTACCGCTGATGGCCAGCATGGCGGCAGCAAACGCAAATGGTATGATCCAGGGGGTTAATCGCATCGTCACGGTCTCCTTATTGTGATAGTACAGCTTAGCACGTCATTTCGCGCCTCGCGCTTTGACGATAAAACGCAAACATGCCGCTCAATAAACGGTAAAAAACGGCATGCTAGTCACATGTTTTAGGTCAATCTGAATCAGCACACGGTAACAGGCAAGCAAAAAATTACAGAACACTGTTCACAAAAGCGCTAAAATCTCGTTCAATAACCATGTGGTCTATTCGTTCTGTCACTGCAGCTGCCATGTCACTGCAAGGAAATCTCATGCCGCTCCCACTATTGTTATTTGATTGCGATGGCACCTTGGTCGATAGTGAACCGCTGCTTGCCGACGAGATGTCGACAGGGCTGAACAGCGTGGGGCTGCCTTTTCTGCCGTCTGATTATCTGGGTGAGTTTCGCGGCACGCGTTTTCGTAACATCGTGGCCCAGCTTCAGGCTCGCCATGGAGACGTCTCCAACGACCGACTGGACAGCATGGAAACCACCATGCGTGCCAACCTGGCCAGGCGACTGGCCCAGGAATTGACGACGATTCCCGGTGCCAAAGAGGCGCTTCAGCAGTTATCCGCCTATCCCAGCGCCGTGGTGTCCAACGGCCCGGAAGGCAAGATCCGCACCGCACTCAAGGCAACCGGCCTCGACCACTATTTTGCCGAGCGCCTTTTCAGCGGTTACACCGCCAACTGCTGGAAGCCCGAGCCCTGTCTGCACCTCCATGCAGCGAGTATCATGGGGTTCAGCGCCGCTCACTGTATCGCCATTGACGACGCTTTGGTGGGCGTGCGCGCGGCACTCGACGCAGGGATGAGAGTCATTCATTTGAATCGTTTTCCTGATGCCGAGACGACGCCGGAGAACGCCATCATGATCAGCAGTATGTTTCAGCTACCTGCCGTCGTCCGGCAGCTAAGTCAGGAAGTCAGTCCGGCGGCCGAACCTTATTACTCTGAAGGGAAATAACGTCATGGCTTCATTACGCGACCAGCTGGGTGGATTGGTTTATTCCACTGAAAAGGGCGACACCTGCCCCGCTTGCCGTGAATCGCTTGACGCTTGTCGCTGCGACGCCGATAGCGAGCAGGCACGCATTGCCGCGCTGGACGGGGTCGTGCGCATTCGACGCGAAACCAGTGGCCGGAAAGGCAAGGGCGTTACCACGGTGAGCGGTATCCCCCTGACGACGGCAGAACTCAAAACGCTCGCCAAGGATCTTAAAAAGCGTTGTGGCACGGGTGGCGCGGTGAAAGACGGCATCATTGAAATACAGGGTGACCATCGCGACAGCCTGAAACAGGCCCTCACCGCACGCGGCTATCAGGTCAAACTGGCGGGTGGCTAATCCAATCTCCTGCAGGACGAACCTATACTGCGTCGTCACCTGCACTAGGGTATTGAAATGATCTGGCTCGAATATTTGCTCCCGCTGATTTTTCTCTTACCCATGGCCGCAATGGGGGGCATCGTCCTGGCGCTGCGCAGCCTCCACGATGCCCGCGTGCAGTCGCCTTTCGATACGCCGTTACGCGAACCCGGCCAGGCGTTGCGCCACCGCCTGGATCAGGCCTTTTCGAGCCTGTTTCTCAATGGCGCGTTAGGCCCCCTGGTGAGTCTTGCACCACTTGTCTACGGCATGGGTCGAATGCTGTTTGTCGATCGCCAGGACTGGGTCGAGTGGGCGCTTTATGGCTTGCTTAGCACGCTGCTGGTGCTGGCCTTTTCCTTGCTGTTGGTGCGCGACTATCAACGCATTCGTCGACTGAAGCTGGGTCTGGCCTGTGAGCTTGCGGTGGGGCAAGAGCTTGAACGGCTGATTCGCCCCGATGCGCATCCCTACTATGTGTTTCACGATGTGCCAACGGACAGCTTCACGATTGACCATGTAGTGGTCACGCCACATGGCGTTTTTGTCGTCGAAACCCGGGCACGTACGGTTCCCATCAGCCATGTTGGGTCTGAGCAGAATGTCGTCGCCGTTGAACGCGAGCGTCTTCGTTTTCCCTATTGGCAAGAGCGTCGTCCCTTGCACAAAACCCGGCAAGGCGTAAATTGGCTCAGTCAGTGGCTGGAGCAGCGCTGCGGCGTGCCCGTGCCCGTGCGCGGTGTGCTGGTGCTGCCTGGCTGGGAAATCGATACCGATGACGCCGCCCCCGATATCCTGGTGGTCAGCGGCAACGCGCTCTCAAAACAGTTGACCGAACTGACCCCAGGCCAGCTCAGCGACCCGATCCACGACAAGATCATCAACACCCTGCTTGAGCGTGCCAAGCTGATGGAGTTGACTCACCTGCGTCAGCCGTCGGTATAACGCCCTAGTCGCCCCGCAGACGTCCGCCCATCTCCTGAGCCAGATCGACGGCGTAATGGTCGGTCATGCCGCCGATAAAATCGAGCATGCGCCGGTAGCTGTCGTAAAGCGGCCAGGAGACCAGGGGCGTATTCTCGCCGATCAGTGCCAGAACCCGCTGATGCTTGAAAGAGCTATGCCCGGTGTGGTGAAGTTCGTGAGCCGCACCGATAAAGGCTTCAAGCAATATGCCCAGGGTGGTGTAAGCGCCGATTTCCAGCTTGGCCTTTCGCTCGTTCTGGAAAATCCGCTCGCGAGCCAACTGCTTCGCCGCCTTGACGCCCCAGCCTAAATCCGGATGACACAGTTCAAGCAGATCGTCCTTGAGCGTGCCGTTAAGCAGGGCCTGTTCATGCTGTACGAACACGGCCCCCACATCGTTGACGGCACGCTCCATGGCCGCACCGCGCAGCAGTGCGATGCGACGGCGCTGGGAAACGTTGCGCGCTTGCATCTCAGCGTACTCGGGCGGGAATTCACCGGCAATCTGGCGTAACACCTCGACCACTTCTTCGTAGCGCAGAATGCCCATTTCCAGACCGTCTTCCAGATCCAGCAGGGCATAGCAGATATCATCAGCCGCTTCCACCAGCCAGGCCAGAGGGTGCCGGCACCAGCGTTGCTCACCCTGGGGCAAAAGCCCCACGGCGTCGGCCACTTCCTTGAGCAGCGCCTGCTCTGACTGATAAGCCCCGAACTTGCCCGCTCGCCCGCCATAGCGAACGGTCCAGGGATATTTAAGCAGCGCCCCCAGCGTGGCGGCTGATAGACGCATACCGCCATTGAACTGGTTATATTCAATCTGGGTGATCACGCGAAAGCCTTGCGCGTTGCCCTCGTAGGTAAGCAGGTCGTCGCGTTCCGCGTCGGACAAGCCATCCAGCAAGCCGCTGCCTTGGGCACGTCGAAACCAGTCGCGAATGGCATACTCACCGGCGTGTCCAAAAGGAGGGTTACCGATGTCGTGTCCCAGACAGGCAGTTTGCACTATGACACCCAGATCCGCCGGCGTAATCCACGCCGGTAACCGGTTACGGAGAAGCTCGCCGACGATCATCCCCAGGGAGCGGCCCACACAGCCGACTTCCAGCGAATGGGTCAAACGGGTATGAATGTGATCGTTTTCTGTAAGCGGATGCACCTGCGTCTTGCGACCAAGGCGCCGAAAGGAACCGGAAAAGACGATGCGGTCGTGATCTTTGTGAAACGGGCTGCGGCCAATTTCGCGGGTGCTTACTGAACGTTGGTCGTGGAGCCGTTTAGGGGAAAGTAACTGTTCCCAGCGCATTTGTGTCATGACGTTCCTCCTTGAGAGCCGCATTCTGACACAAAAATCAGCCAGATAAATAAACAAACCTGTAAGGATAGCGTGTGTGCAGTGTGCCCGAGCCTTTCCTTCCGCCCAAACAAAAAACCCAGCCGATTGGCTGGGTTTTCTGCGGTATAAGTGCCTGACGATGATCGGGCAGGCCATCCTGGGGGCGGCCTTCCGCTACGCTTCATGGGGAGACCCCTAAACAAAAACCCCCGAGCACGATGTGCTAGGGGGGTTCTGCGGTATAAGTGCCTGACGATGACCTACTCTCGCATGGGGAGACCCCACACTACCATCGGCGCGAAGCGGTTT
>NZ_JAJLLW010000014.1 GCF_020991005.1 Halomonas sp. CUBES01
GTGCCTGACGATGACCTACTCTCGCATGGGGAGACCCCACACTACCATCGGCGCGAAGCGGTTTCACTGCTGAGTTCGGCAAGGGATCAGGTGGTTCACGCTTGCTATGGTCGTCAGGCGTAACTTTAAATGTACATCATGCTGTGTTTTGTGGGCGTCTCTTACCAAGCCCTGTGTCTTGAACAGTCGGCTCAGTGCGCGTATCCGGTTCTTTCATCGTTATCATCACGACCAGACCCCTTGGGTGTTATAGGGTCAAGCCTCACGGGCCATTAGTACACGTTAGCTCAACGCCTTGCAGCGCTTCCACACCGTGCCTATCAACCAGCTGGTCTCGCTGGGCCCTTCAGGAGGCTCTAGGCCTCAGGGATGTCTCATCTTGAAGGGGGCTTCCCGCTTAGATGCTTTCAGCGGTTATCCCGTCCGCACATAGCTACCCGGCAATGCCACTGGCGTGACAACCG
This sequence comes from Halomonas sp. CUBES01, assembly GCF_020991005.1. GTDB lineage: Bacteria > Pseudomonadota > Gammaproteobacteria > Pseudomonadales > Halomonadaceae > Vreelandella > Vreelandella gomseomensis. The sequence goes on from NZ_JAJLLW010000014.1 coordinate 465, forward strand.
GAACACCAGAGGTGCGTCCACTCCGGTCCTCTCGTACTAGGAGCAGCCCTTCTCAAACATCCAACGCCCACGGCAGATAGGGACCGAACTGTCTCACGACGTTCTAAACCCAGCTCGCGTACCACTTTAAATGGCGAACAGCCATACCCTTGGGACCGACTTCAGCCCCAGGATGTGATGAGCCGACATCGAGGTGCCAAACACCGCCGTCGATGTGAACTCTTGGGCGGTATCAGCCTGTTATCCCCGGAGTACCTTTTATCCGTTGAGCGATGGCCCTTCCATACAGAACCACCGGATCACTAGAACCTGCTTTCGCACCTGCTCGACGTGTCTGTCTCGCAGTCAAGCACCCTTATGCTCTTGCACTCATTGCACGATGTCCGACCGTGCTGAGGGTACCTTCGTGCTCCTCCGTTACGCTTTGGGAGGAGACCGCCCCAGTCAAACTACCCACCACACACTGTCCTCGATCCGGATAACGGACCTGAGTGAGAACGCCAATGATGCCAGGCTGGTATTTCAAGGTTGGCTCCACCCGAACTGGCGTCCGGGTTTCTAAGCCTCCCAGCTATCCTACACAGGCAACATCAGCGTCCAGTGTGAAGCTATAGTAAAGGTTCACGGGGTCTTTCCGTCTAGCCGCGGGTACACCGCATCTTCACGGCGATTTCAATTTCACTGAGTCTCGGGTGGAGACAGCGTGGCCATCATTACGCCATTCGTGCAGGTCGGAACTTACCCGACAAGGAATTTCGCTACCTTAGGACCGTTATAGTTACGGCCGCCGTTTACCGGGGCTTCGATCAAGAGCTTCGGCCGGAGCCTAACACCATCACTTAACCTTCCGGCACCGGGCAGGCGTCACACCCTATACGTCCGCTTACGCGTTAGCAGAGTGCTGTGTTTTTACTAAACAGTTGCAGCCACCTGGTATCTTCGACCGGTTCTCGCTTAAGCCGCGAGGGCTCTCACAATACGCCGGCGTGCCTTCTCCCGAAGTTACGGCACCATTTTGCCTAGTTCCTTCACCCGAGTTCTCTCAAGCGCCTTGGGATTCTCACCCTGACCACCTGTGTCGGTTTGGGGTACGGTCGCACATGATCTGAAGCTTAGAGGCTTTTCCTGGAAGCGTGGCATCGATGACTTCAACACCGT
>NZ_JAJLLW010000015.1 GCF_020991005.1 Halomonas sp. CUBES01
TTGATCAGGTAATTCATTGTGAGCGCTTACCGCGAGGATGATGCATCGTTTAAGGAGGTGATCCAGCCGCAGGTTCCCCTACGGCTACCTTGTTACGACTTCACCCCAGTCATGAACCACACCGTGGTGATCGCCCTCCAAAGTTAGGCTAACCACTTCTGGTGCAGTCCACTCCCATGGTGTGACGGGCGGTGTGTACAAGGCCCGGGAACGTATTCACCGTGCCATTCTGATGCACGATTACTAGCGATTCCGACTTCACGGAGTCGAGTTGCAGACTCCGATCCGGACTGAGACCGGCTTTAAGGGATTCGCTTGCTCTCGCGAGTTCGCAGCCCTTTGTACCGGCCATTGTAGCACGTGTGTAGCCCTACCCGTAAGGGCCATGATGACTTGACGTCGTCCCCACCTTCCTCCGGTTTGTCACCGGCAGTCTCCTTAGAGTTCCCACCATTACGTGCTGGCAAATAAGGACAAGGGTTGCGCTCGTTACGGGACTTAACCCAACATTTCACAACACGAGCTGACGACAGCCATGCAGCACCTGTCTCTGCGCTCCCGAAGGCACCAAGGTATCTCTACCAAGTTCGCAGGATGTCAAGGGTAGGTAAGGTTCTTCGCGTTGCATCGAATTAAACCACATGCTCCACCGCTTGTGCGGGCCCCCGTCAATTCATTTGAGTTTTAACCTTGCGGCCGTACTCCCCAGGCGGTCGACTTATCGCGTTAACTTCGCCACAAAGTGCGCTAGGCACCCAACGGCTGGTCGACATCGTTTACGGCGTGGACTACCAGGGTATCTAATCCTGTTTGCTACCCACGCTTTCGCACCTCAGTGTCAGTGTCAGTCCAGAAGGCCGCCTTCGCCACTGGTATTCCTCCCGATCTCTACGCATTTCACCGCTACACCGGGAATTCTACCTTCCTCTCCTGCACTCTAGCTTGATAGTTCCGGATGCCGTTCCCAGGTTGAGCCCGGGGCTTTCACAACCGGCTTATCAAGCCACCTACGCGCGCTTTACGCCCAGTAATTCCGATTAACGCTTGCACCCTCCGTATTACCGCGGCTGCTGGCACGGAGTTAGCCGGTGCTTCTTCTGCGAGTGATGTCTTTCCTACCGGGTATTAACCGATAGGCGTTCTTCCTCGCTGAAAGTGCTTTACAACCCGAGGGCCTTCTTCACACACGCGGCATGGCTGGATCAGGGTTGCCCCCATTGTCCAATATTCCCCACTGCTGCCTCCCGTAGGAGTTCGGGCCGTGTCTCAGTCCCGATGTGGCTGATCATCCTCTCAGACCAGCTACGGATCGTCGCCTTGGTGAGCCATTACCTCACCAACTAGCTAATCCGGCATAGGCTCATCCGATAGCGGGAGCCAAAGCCCCCTTTCTCCCGTAGGACGTATGCGGTATTAGCCTGGGTTTCCCCAGGTTATCCCCCACTACCGGGTAAATTCCTATGCGTTACTCACCCGTCCGCCGCTCGTCAGCGGGTAGCAAGCTACCCCTGTTACCGCTCGACTTGCATGTGTTAGGCCTGCCGCCAGCGTTCAATCTGAGCCATGATCAAACTCTTCAGTTTAAGATCTATGCGGTTCTTACCTGCCACCCGAA
>NZ_JAJLLW010000016.1 GCF_020991005.1 Halomonas sp. CUBES01
ACCCGTAGCTTCGGTACCTGGTTTAGCCCCGTTACATCTTCCGCGCAGGCCGACTCGACTAGTGAGCTATTACGCTTTCTTTAAAGGATGGCTGCTTCTAAGCCAACCTCCTAGCTGTCTGAGCCTTCCCACATCGTTTCCCACTTAACCAGGATTTCGGGACCTTAGCTGACGGTCTGGGTTGTTTCCCTTTTCACAACGGACGTTAGCACCCGCTGTGTGTCTCCCACGCTGGCACTCACCGGTATTCGGAGTTTGCCTCGGGTTGGTAAGTCGGGATGACCCCCTAGCCGAAACAGTGCTCTACCCCCGGCGGTGATACGTGAGGCGCTACCTAAATAGCTTTCGAGGAGAACCAGCTATCTCCGAGCTTGATTAGCCTTTCACTCCGATCCACAAGTCATCCAAATCTTTTTCAACAGATCCTGGTTCGGTCCTCCAATTGATGTTACTCAATCTTCAACCTGCTCATGGATAGATCGCTCGGTTTCGGGTCTATATCCAGCGACTGTGTCGCCCAGTTAAGACTCGGTTTCCCTACGGCTCCCCTATACGGTTAACCTCGCCACTGAATATAAGTCGCTGACCCATTATACAAAAGGTACGCAGTCACAGAACAAGTCTGCTCCTACTGCTTGTACGCACACGGTTTCAGGATCTATTTCACTCCCCTCTCCGGGGTTCTTTTCGCCTTTCCCTCACGGTACTGGTTCACTATCGGTCAGCCAGGAGTATTTAGCCTTGGAGGATGGTCCCCCCGTCTTCAGTCAAGGTTTCTCGTGCCCCGACCTACTCGATTTCACATGATCAGACTTTCGACTACGGGGCTATCACCCGCTATGGCCACGCTTCCCAGCGTGTTCGCCTAATCAGTCACATGCTTAAGGGCTGGTCCCCGTTCGCTCGCCGCTACTGGGGGAATCTCGGTTGATTTCTTTTCCTCAGGGTACTTAGATGTTTCAGTTCCCCTGGTTCGCCTCCCACGCCTATATATTCAGCGTGGGATACTCATCTGATGATGAGTGGGTTTCCCCATTCAGAAATGCCCGGGTCACAGGTTGTTTGCCACCTCGCCGAGCCTTATCGCAGGCTTCCACGTCTTTCATCGCCTCTGGCTGCCTAGGCATCCACCGTGTGCGCTTCATTGCTTGACCCTATAACCCGAAGGGGTCTGGTATCTCGCAATGATAACGATTGCCGGATACGCTTGAGACGTATCACAAAACAATTACGTATGAACGTCTTAAAAAAACGTTCATGTCAGCATGATATACATTGTTAAAGAGCGACTG
>NZ_JAJLLW010000017.1 GCF_020991005.1 Halomonas sp. CUBES01
TCTGAGTGCAACACCGTCAATGTGTCGATGACGGAACCTCATGGTACTTCGCCAGCTCCTCGCTCATCACCTCAATTGGGCACTTGAAGTCGAAGCGCTTTCGCGGGCGCATGTTCAACTCAAGCGCGATCTCATCTAGTTCTTGCTGGCTATAGACCGATAGATCCGTTCCCTTGGGCAAATACTGTCTTATGAGCCCATTGATATTTTCGTTGGCGCCCCTCTGCCATGGGCTGTGTGGGTCACAGAAGTAGATAGCGACACCGGTATTCTGGGTGACCTTGGCGTGCTGTGTCATCTCACGTCCCTGGTCATATGTCATGCTCTTCCGTGTGGCCAGCGGCATGCGATTCAGCGCCGCGCTGAAGCCTTCTACCGCAGAGGTGGCTGTCGCATCGTTCATCTTCGCCAGGATCAGGTAACCGCTTTTGAGTTCGACAAGGGTGCCGACAGCCGATGCATTGTTCTTGCCCTTGATCAGGTCGCCTTCCCAGTGGCCAGGAAATTCACGTTTTTCCACCTCTGGAGGGCGGAGATGGATGCTGACCATGTCCGGGATCTGGTTGCGCCGGTCGACCTGGCCACGGCGCGGCTTACGGGTTGGCTTGCCTTGCCGCAAACAATGGATCAGCTCCTTTCTCAGTTCACCGACGGGCAACGCGTAGATGGCACTGTAGATCGTTTCTCGGCAGACGTAGGCGTCTCGAAGGTCAGGGATATTCATATGCTTGAGCTTGCCGCTGATCTGTTCGGGAGACAAG
>NZ_JAJLLW010000018.1 GCF_020991005.1 Halomonas sp. CUBES01
AAGCGTAATAGCTCACTAGTCGAGTCGGCCTGCGCGGAAGATGTAACGGGGCTAAACCAGGTACCGAAGCTACGGGTTCATCCTCTGGATGAGCGGTAGAGGAGCGTCGTGTACGCCAATGAAGGTGAATTGAGAAGTTCGCTGGAGGTATCACGAGTGCGAATGCTGACATGAGTAACGATAAAGGGAGTGAAAAACTCCCTCGCCGGAAGACCAAGGGTTTCTGTTCGACGCTAATCGGAGCAGAGTGAGTCGGCCCCTAAGGCGAGGCCGAAAGGCGTAGTCGATGGGAAACGGGTCAATATTCCCGTACCGGACATGGTTGCGATGGGGGGACGAAGAAGGCTAGGTGAGCCAGGCGTTGGTTGTCCTGGTGAAAGTCAGTAGGCTGAGGAGTCAGGTAAATCCGGTTCCTCAAGGCCGAGAGACGAGACGAAGACACTACGGTGTTGAAGTCATCGATGCCACGCTTCCAGGAAAAGCCTCTAAGCTTCAGATCATGTGCGACCGTACCCCAAAC
>NZ_JAJLLW010000001.1 GCF_020991005.1 Halomonas sp. CUBES01
AATGGCTGTTTGGCAGAAGCGAAGGAAATGTTTGATGCGATTTTCCTTCCCGCTATTTGCCTAACCTACTGACAAACCGAGGTTTTTACACCTCATCCACCGCTGGCAACGCCTGGCGTCCCCGGCAGCGGATGCGTACTTTACGGTGTTGCTGCCGGGTTGGCAAGGGGGGAGCAAGGAAAAATTTTGCCATCGATCCCCTAGGACACCAAAAGCGCTTCGGCGACAGCGGGGTTGGCAGTTACACTAACGCTACCTATCTTCCTGCCGAGGTCCGCGATGAGCCAGCATTTATTAACGGTCGATTCATTAGCCCGCGAGAACGTTGACCACTTACTTCGCGTTGCAGCGCGCATGGAGCCGATTGCCAATCGCCGCCAAGTCACCCGCGTGCTGGAAGGGGCGGTGCTCGGCAACCTGTTCTTTGAAGCCAGTACGCGCACGCGGGTAAGTTTCAATGCGGCTTTTTGCCGCCTGGGCGGCAGCGTGTGCGATACCACGGGCTTTACCTTTTCGTCCATGGCCAAGGGCGAGTCGCTTTATGACACCAGCCGTGTCATGAGTGGCTATTGCGACGCCATCGTCATGCGCCACCCCGACCAGGGCTCCGTCGCCGAGTTTGCTGCGGCAACGAATGTACCGGTAATCAATGGCGGCGACGGTCCTGGCGAGCACCCAAGCCAGGCATTGCTTGACCTCTACACGATTGATAAAGAGTTTCAGCGACTGAATAAATCGCTTAGCGGTGCCCACATCCTGCTGACCGGCGACTTGAAATATGGCCGCACCGTGCATTCCCTGATCAAACTCTTGTCACTTTACGGACCGCTGCGCATTACGCTGGTCTCGCCGCCGGGGCTTGAGATGCCGTCGGCACTGATCGACCTGGTAGCTTCACGCGGGCACCGCATTGAGCAGCGCAGTTCATTGGCATGCGATTTCTCTGATCTGGATGTGGTGTATGCCACCCGCATTCAAAAAGAGCGCTTTACCGATGAAATGAACGAGAGCTTTCAGGGGCTTTCCGGTGACTTCATGATCAATCGCGATTTTCTTGGTCAGCGCTGCAGCCCAAGCACGATTGTGATGCACCCGCTGCCCAGAGATAGCCGCCCCGGTGCCAACGACCTGGATGTGAACCTTAACGGCGACCCGCGATTGGCCATTTTCCGCCAGACCGATAACGGCATCCCTATGCGCATGGCAATCTTTGCCACCCTGCTGAAAGTAGACGCGTTGATTGATGAAGACCAGCGGCCGGTGCGCTGGTTTGTACCGTCCCAAACCGGCACTCTCGACCGCTAGCCTCCCATTTCACGCTTTAATAGGCGTTGCGCCCACCGGGAAGTCCTTCCTGGTGGGCAAACCAGCCCTCCAGAATCAGCACGGCCGCAATGCCGTCGACGCTGTCTTCACGATAGTTGCCGCGATGACCGGCCGCGTGGGCGATTTGTTTGGCTTCCCGCGTCGACCCACGCTCATCGACCATTTCGCAGGGTTTACCAAAGCGTCCGTGGAGTCGATTGCCAAATTTACGTGCCCGCGTACTCATGGCCGACTCTGTGCCGTCCATATTGAGCGGCAACCCCACCACAAACAGATCGGGTTGCCACTCCTCCACCAGGCGCGTGACGAGGTTCCAGTCGGGAATGCCGTCCCGAGCGGTGAGCGGCGCAAGCTCGCGGCCGCTTTTCAGCAGCTCATTGCCGACCGCCACGCCAATCCGCCGCGTACCAAAATCAAACGCCAGCAGCAGACGCTGGCCTAGCTCAGCCATTGCGCTTGGCCATTACGCGTGCCCTGCATCACGGGTCATAAGATTTAGATCGACCCCGAGAATGCCCGCCGCTGCGGCAAGCCGTTCAGCGGGAGGGGTGTCGAAGAGCACCGGGGCCTGGCCTTCCACGGTCAGCCAGGCATTCTCTTTCAATTCCTCTTCAAGCTGACCCACTTCCCAACCGGCACAGCCTAGACAAACCAGAAACTGTTCCGGCCCTTCGCCGTTGGCTAGCGCCTGAAGGATATCCATCGACGTGGTCAGCGAAATACCGTCTTCGACCTGAAGGCTGGAATCCCACGCCTGGCTATCGCCGGTGTGCAGGATAAAGCCACGGTCTTTATGCATTGGCCCGCCGTAATATACCGGCGCATTGCGAAACGGGCTGTCGTCACCCCCTAGCTCAAGCTGCTCAAACAGCGCGTCCAGGGTAATGTCCAGGGGACGGTTGGCAATGACGCCCATACAGCCATTGTGGTCATGATCGCAGAGGTAGATAAGGCTGCCCGCAAAATTAGGATCATCCTGGTGCGGCATGGCCATCAAAAAGTGATGTTTTAAACTTTGCATGCGTCTCCTGCGGCCAGCTGAGGCGTCAGCCAGCCTAAATTCAGTGGGTAGTGCGCGTCAGTGCGACAGACCAGCGCTTATGGGGCAAGGCGTCGCTCAATGGCATCCAGCAGTCGGCCGGCGATATCAGTGCCACGCTGGTCGTCGATTTCGCGAACGCAGGTCGGGCTCGTCACGTTGATTTCCGTGATGTAATCGCCGATCACGTCCAGGCCGACAAACATTAGTCCTTTTTCGCGGATCATGGGCTGCACCTGCTTGATAAGCCACCGGTCTCGTTCGGTCAGCTCGCGGCTGACACCGCGCCCGCCGGCGGCGAGGTTGCCGCGCGTCTCACCCGCTGAGGGTATACGCGCAAGTCCATAAGGTACCGGCTCGCCGTCTACCAGCAAAATCCGCGTATCACCTTCCTTGATGGCCGGCAGGTAGCGTTGGGCCATGATCTGGCGCTGACCACGCAGGGTAAGCTGCTCGATGACCGCCCCGATATTGCGTCCTTCGGGGCCGATGTGAAAGATGCCGGTTCCTCCCATGCCGTCGAGGGGCTTGAAGATGACATCGCCGTGCTCGGCGTGAAAGGCACGCAGCACATCGGCACGGCTGGCTACCAGGGTCGGCGCGCAACACTGGGGAAACTGCTGGGCAAACAGCTTTTCATTACACTGCAGCAACGCAGCGGTTGGATTGACGATCAGAACGCCCTCACGCTCGGCAAACCCCAGCAGATGCACCGCATTGGTAAAGTCTGCATCCACCGGCGGATCCTTGCGCATCAAGACCGTATCCAGTTCGGCCAGCGGCCGGGCGGACGCTTCACCCAGGTCATACCAGTGCTCGGGATCACGATGAACCGTCAACGGGCGCATGCGCGCATAGGCTTGCCCTGCATTCAAGAAGAGATCTTCCTGCTCCATGTAGTGCAGGGCGTAACCGCGCGCTTGCGCCGCCCACAGCATCGCCATGGTGGTATCTTTCTTGTAGGCGATGTCGCTGATGGGATCCATCACGACACCCAGGTGCAATGTTGACTGACTCATCGGGGCACAATCCATACATGAACAATAGGTAAGCAGTATGCCGCACTGCCTCTTAGGCTCCAACCGCTAGCTTCTTTACTGGCTGAGCGCGCCAGGTACCAGACGTATGGCGCCTGGCTCCAGGGTTATCAACCCCTGCTTGTACAACCGCCCAATCGCCTGTTTGTAAGCGCTCTTGCTTACCCCCAGCCGCGCCTTGATCGCGTGTGCGTCACTTTTATCGCCCAGCGCCAGATAGCCGCCGCTTTCGCGCAGAGCCTGGAGGACTTTATCGCCCACCACATCCAGGCGGGCGGCGCCGGGCGGCAGAAGTGAAATATCCACCCGGCCGTCTTCGCGGCGCTGCTTGACGTAGCCCGTCAGCGACTGCCCACGCCGCAGCGGCTGGCTGATATCGTCCTGATAGATCAACCCCCAGTAGCGGTGATCGACGACAACCTTCATGCCCAGGTCGGTGCGGTCGGCCACCACAACGCTCACGGCATCACCCGTTGCAAGCGCCCAGGCGTCATCGGTCAAAAAGCGATCGAGTCGCATGGTCGCCACGGGCCTGCCCTGTTCATCCTGGTACAGCATGACCAGTACGCGCTTGCCCGGATCGGGGCGAAAGCGCTGCTCGCTGTAGGGCAACAGCACATCTTTGGGCTGCCCCCAGCGTAAAAACGCCCCGGTGCTGTTGACCGCCGTCACCGTCAAGTAGGCTACTTCCCCCAGTTGGGCGGCCGCATCGCTGGCAGATCGGGGCGAGGAATGGGACTCACGGACCATGGGTGCCGTCCTTACAGTAAATAGGCGTTCATTATGGTGTCTTGCGTTGCCAAGGCAAAGCGCGTTGGCTGCCCAATGGCGCGTCGAGGTGAACATCTGCAGAGGAGGCACGGCGCAAGCAATGGAGCGTCAGTGCTTACAGATCGCCGAAATGATGCTGGAGGAGCGTCAACGCCACGAGCGGCGCGGTCTCGGTGCGCAGCACACGCGGGCCGAGCGTGAGGGGGGTGAACTCAGCCGCCAGGGCAGCGTCCACATCCGCATCGCCAAGGCCACCCTCAGGGCCAATCAACAACGCCGCTGTCTCAGGGCGCTGCTTGCTGTCGAAAGGGTGATCCGTCGCCAGGTGGAGCATCAGGCGCAACGCTTCATGACGCTCACCCAGCCAGGACGTTAGCGTCATGGGCGGATTGACCGGCGGCACCACTGCACGCCCGCTCTGCTCACAGGCGCTGGCGGCCACCGCCTGCCAATGGGCCAGCTTCTTGTCCTCCCGGTCGCCCTTGAGACGCACGTCACCCCGCTCGGTATAAAGCGGGGTGATCGCCGCCACACCAAGCTCGACGGCCTTCTGAATGGCGTAATCCATCCGGTCACCCTTGGAAATCGCCTGGCCCAAATGCACGGCCAGCGGCGATTCACCGCTGCCCGGCCAGACGGCTTCCACGGTCACCGTCGCCTGCTTGCGGCTGACCTCGGTCAGGCGCACTCCCGCCTCCTGGCCGCTACCGTCGAACACCACCAGCGGTGCCCCTTCACCCATGCGCAGCACGCGCGTGACGTGCCGCGCTGGGCCATCCGGCAGGGTCAGCTCACTGCCCGGGGTCACCACCACTGGTACATAAAGCCGCGGCATTTTGCCGTGCCTGGCATACCAGTCAGCGGCGAGCAGCACTTCAGACATCGTTTAGTGCGTGTTCTCTTCGGTCTGCTGGCCGGCCTGCTGCTGTTCACGCTGCTTGCGCTGCGCGTACATCGCTTCAAAATTCACCGGTGCCAGCATCAGCGGCGGGAAGCCGCCACGGTTGACCAGATTATCCACGCACTCACGGGCATACGGGAACAGCAGGTTAGGGCAGAAAGCGCCCAGCGTCTGGTCAAGCTGCGCGCCTTCGATGCCGCTGATGCGGAACAGGCCCGCCTGTTCGACTTCCGCCAGGAAGGAGGTGGTGCCCGTTTCTTTATCGTTAACCTGCGCGGTCACCTTGACGACGACCTCATATTGATCCTCGGCAATTTTGCTGCTGCTGGTATTGAGGTCAAGACTCACCTTGGGTTTAAACGACTCCTGGAACACCGACGGCGAATTGGGCGCTTCGAACGAAATATCCTTAACGTAAATGCGCTGCAGCGAAAACTTGAGCTGTGGTTTGTCGTCGCCTTGTGCGCCGGCCTGCGGGGTGTTGTTATCTTCCGCCATGGGAGAACTCCTCGTTTGTTGATGCAATCGTCAGTGCAAGCGTTGATGCCGTCAGTAGGATGCGCACCTACGCTTATTTTTTAACCACCGGGAGGCCGTCAGCCTGCCACTGGGCCATGCCACCTTTCAGCTTCAGAGCGCGTTCGAAGCCGGCCTTGGCGAGCTTGGTCTGCGCCGCGCCGGACCCCTGTCCGTGCTTGCACACCACAATGATCGGCTTGTCTTTAACTTTATTCAGCTCGTTCATGCGGCTATCCAGGCTGCTCTGGGGAATATTGCGCGCCCCGGCGATGTGGCCCGTCTTGAAGTCTTTACTTTCCCGGATATCCACGACAACGGCATCTTCACGGTTAATGAGCTGCGTGGCCTGGGAGGCGGTGAGCGCATGGGTTGAAGCGCTGCGTGTCTCATACACAATCCACGCTATCAGCGCCAGCAAAAACGCCCCCACCAGCAGGGGATGATTCAGTACGAATTCGAACAGCTGATCGATCATCGCGACACAATCTCTTGGTCAATACGGAAAAAAGCAGCGTTGCCACCGCTAAAACGCGACAAGTATACACGTCTGGAGGCCACGCGCGCAGGCCTGAGCCATGACGCTTAGCCACTGGCTGCGTTATGATGCCCGATGCATGCGTTAGTCGCGACCCTGATCCACGTTATGTCGTCCGGCTTGCCACTTATCAGGAGGATTTTATGGACACTGCACGCACTCCCCGCCCCGTCGCGCTGATTATTCTGGACGGTTACGGTCACAACCCCGACAGTGCGCACAATGCGGTGGCCGCCGCCAGCACCCCGGTGATGGATCAGCTCTGGGCGAACCGCCCCCATGCCTTTGTTCATACCGATGGCCGCCATGTTGGGCTGCCGGACGGGCAAATGGGCAACTCCGAAGTGGGCCACATGAACCTGGGCGCCGGACGCATCGTTTACCAGGATTTCACTCGCATCACCAAGGCCATTGAAGACGGCGACCTGGATACCATCGACGCCCTCACCAGGCCCATCGACGACGCCGTGGCTAACGGTCGCGCCGTGCACCTGCTGGGACTGCTGTCGCCTGGCGGCGTCCACAGCCATGAAGACCATTTTATGGCCATGGCCGAGCTGGCCGCGCGCCGCGGGGCCCAGCGCATCTACGTGCACGCCTTCCTGGACGGCCGCGATATGCCCCCCCAGAGCGCGCTTCGCTCCATCGAGCGGGCCAATGCGCGCCTGGCCGAGCTGGTCGGCGCCGACAATGGCTTTGTCGCCTCGATTATCGGGCGCTTTTTTGCCATGGATCGGGATAATCGCTGGGAACGCGTCGAGCAAGCCTACCGACTGATCACTGACGGGCATGCCGACTATTACGCGACCAGCGCCGAAATCGCGCTGCGCGATGCCTACGAACGGGGCGAAACCGACGAGTTCGTCGCCGCCAGCAGCATACCGGTCGGCGATGGCTCCAGCGACAGCACCATCACGCTGCAGGACGGTGATGCGGCGATTTTCCTCAACTTCCGTTCGGATCGCGCTCGCGAACTGACCCGCGCTTTCGTCGAGCCCGACTTCAACGGCTTCGAACGGCGCGTCTGCCCCAAACTGGCAGGGGACGGACTGGTCATGATGACCCAGTACGCGGCGGACATTCCGGCGCCGGCCGCCTTTCCGCCCAACGATCTCCACGACACCCTGGGCGAGGTGGTTGCCAAACGCGGCTTGACCCAGTTGCGAATCGCCGAGACCGAGAAATACCCCCACGTCACTTTCTTCTTTTCAGGCGGCAACGAAGCCGAATATGAGGGCGAAAAGCGCATTCTCGTGCCGTCCCCGCGCGACGTGAAGACCTACGATGAAAAGCCCGAGATGAGCGCCTACGAAATTACCGACAAACTCGTCGGCGCTATCGATAGCGGCCACTTTGATGTAATGGTGTGCAACTACGCCAACGGTGACATGGTCGGCCACACCGGCGACTTCGACGCCGCCGTCAAGGCCATCGAAACCGTCGATACCTGCGTCGGTCGCGTGGTCGAGGCCATCGAGCGCGCAGGTGGTGCCTGCCTGATTACGGCGGATCATGGCAATGCCGAACAGATGGTTCATCCGGAGACCGGGGCGCCGCAAACCGCGCATACCACCTTTACGGTGCCGCTGATTTATGTTGGAGAGCGCTCGGCTCAGCTCGCCGATGGCCGACTATGCGACCTGGCACCGACGCTGCTGACCATGATGAATCAGGACGTTCCTGAGGCAATGACCGGTCACCCCCTGATTCGATTCGGTTAGTCCCTGCATGCGACGACTTGTCGGGATGGCGGCTTGCGTGGCGCTGATGGTCGCCACGCAAAGTGCCGCCCAGCCCAGCGAAGATCAAGCGCGCCAGCAACTCGATGATATTGGCCAGGCCATCGAGGCGGTTTCGGAACGTTTGAGCGACACCGACGACGCCCGCGAAGGCGCCAAGCGCGAGCTGCGCGAGGTGGAAACCGAACTGGCCGAGACCCACCAGCGGCTTGATCAGCTGCAGGGCGAGCGGCGCGAGCTGAACGAAGAAACCCGTAAGCTTCGCCAGCATCGCGAGCGCCTTGAAGCCGACCGCGACGCCCAGGTTGATGCCCTTGGCCAGCAGTTGGCAGCGCTTTACCGCCTAGGCCCGACGCCCCAGCTCAAGCTGCTGTTGAATCAGGGCGACCCCGCCGCGCTTGACCGCATGCAGGCCTATCTAAACCGGCTCACCGACGCCCGCCAGCAGCGCCTGGACGACATCGCCCGGCTGGATAATGCGTTGGCTGATACGCAACAGGCACTTGCCGAGCGTCAGGATCGCCTGGATACCTTGTCTGAGGAGCTTGAAGAAGAAAGCGCACGGCTTGCCGAGCGCACCCAGGAACGCCGTGGCGTCGTCGCCAATCTGGATGACCGCTACGGCAGTGAAGCCGCCCGCCTGGCCGATTTGAATGAAGACCGCGAACAGGCCGAACAGCGGCTTCGCGAGATTCAGGCCGAACTTGCCCGCCTTGACGAGCCGACGCCAAGCACCCAGATTACGCGTACCCAGGGCGACTTACCCTGGCCGGTTCAGGGCGATATCACGGCGGACTTCCAGCGTCGCGACGGCGTGCATTACAACGGCATCGTCATTCGCGCCGTTGGGGGCAGCACGGTCAGCGCGGTGCATACCGGCCGTGTGGTGTTTGCCGACTGGATGCGCGGATTTGGTAACCTGCTGATTATCGACCATGGTGATCAGATCATGACGCTCTATGCCCATCTACAGCAGTTCAACGCGCGCCCCGGCCAACAGGTTAAAAGCGGCGATACGATTGGCCAGGTGGGCAACAGCGGCGGGCAGCCGCGTGATGCACTTTACTTTGAAGTTCGCCGCCGCGGTGAACCCATTAACCCGCAACGTTGGATTGCACGCCGCTGACGGGATAAGCTGAGCCATACTTGTTGTCACTTCGGGTAGCGCCACCGCTACCCACCTATCGCTTCGCGGAGTCCGCATGACGCTATCAGTTACCCAGGGATCGGCCACCGCCAAACGCTTCTTGGCGCTCCTGCTGCCCATCGCTTTACTATCGACCCCGCTTCCGTTGCTTGCCCAGCCAAGTAGCAATAGCGTCGACAGCGACCTGCCGCTTGAAGAAATCCAGACGTTTGCCGAGGTGTTCGAACGCATCAAGCGTGCCTATGTCGAGGATGTCGACGACCGCACCCTGCTGCGTAACGCCATGCGCGGCATGCTGAGCGAGCTGGATCCCCACTCCGCCTACCTCGATAAAGAGGAATACCAGAGCCTGCGCGAGTCCACCGAGGGTGAGTTTGGCGGGATCGGCATCGAAGTGGGCATGGAAAACGGCCAGCTCATGGTCATCACCCCGATCGACGATACCCCCGCCTCACGGGCAGGGCTGATGTCCCGGGACATTATCATCAGCATCGACGGCACGCCGACTAAAGGCATGTCGTTGCAGGAAGCCGTCACCTTGATGCGCGGCGATCCCGACACGACCATTGATATCTCTGTACTGCGCGCGGGTGAGGAGTCGCCCCGCGAGTTCACCCTGACCCGCGAGATTATCCGCAGCGAAAGCGTCAAGCACGAACTGCTGGAAACCGGCTATGGCTATTTACGGATCGGCCAGTTCCAGTCGCGCACCCCGGAGCAGGCACGCCAAGCGCTGGAGCGCATGGCCCGGGAGCAGCCGCTGGACGGACTGGTGCTCGATTTACGTAATAACCCCGGCGGCGTGCTGCAGGCAGCGGTCGGGGTGGCCGACCTGTTCCTGGACGACGGCCTGATTGTCTATACCGAAGGGCGGATTCCCGACAACGAGCTCTCCTTCTCGGCGTCGGCCGACACCCCCGCCGGCGACGTGCCGTTGGTGGTGCTGATCAATAGCGGCAGCGCGTCCGCCGCCGAAATTGTCGCCGGCGCCCTGCAGGATCAGCGTCGGGGCATCATCATGGGCACCGACAGCTTCGGCAAGGGTTCCGTGCAGCAGATCATGCCGCTGGGCAACGGCGAGGGGCTGAAACTGACCACCGCGCTGTATTACACCCCCGAAGGGCGCTCGATCCAGGCCCAGGGCATTGAGCCGGATGTGGATGTAGTGCGTGGTCGTCTTGAAGTGGCCGAAAGCCGTCGCGAAACCCGCGAAGCCGACCTCGAAGGCCATCTAAGCGCCCAACAGGCCCCACGCGACCGCGAGGAAACATCGCCACGGCTGCGCGACGACTACCAGCTGAGCGAGGCGCTTAACTTGCTCAAAGCGCTGAACGTGGTCGACCGCCGCCGTGACTAACGGCAGGTGACCGGCAAGCGGCCGCGTTCGCCGGTCGCTTGGCGCATGACGATCCGCTTGAGCGGTGCAAGCTGATGCATTCCGCTCATGCCCAGGTTGCGCGCCAGGGTCAACGCCGGATCGTGACTGCCAAACAGCACTTTAAAGCCTTTCATCAGCCCGAGCATGCGCTGGTTGTCACCTCGCCGACGGCGGGCGTAGCGCTTGAGCGTGCCGAGTTCGCCCCAGGGAGCGCCCCGCCGCCAGGCGGCGGTGACCTCCTCGGCTAGGACGGCGGCATCCATCAACCCCAGGTTGACGCCCTGCCCGGCCAGCGGGTGGAGACTGTGCGCGGCGTCACCCACCAGGGCGAAATGCGGTTGCACATAGTCCCGCGCATGACGCTGAACCAACGCAAAGCGATACGCCCGGTCGCAGGCGGTTACCGCGCCCATTCGCCCGCCCAAGGCGTTACCCAGGGTATCGCCCAATGATGCCTGAGTAAGCTCGCAAAGCTCATTGGCATGGGCGGGCGTCGTCGACCAGACAATCGAACAGTAGTGGGCATCCCCCTGCACCGTCAGCGGCAGGAACGCCAGCGGACAGCCGTCGACAAAGGCTTGGCGTGCAGTGTCGCCGTGGGGTCTTTCACAATGCACCGTGGTGACCACCGCTTCTTGCCCCATCGACTCGCTGACCACGTCGATACCCGCCATCTCACGCAGCGCCGAGCGCGCCCCGTCCGCCGCTACAATCAAGGATGCGTGCAACACCTGGCCGTTCGCCAAGCACAGTTGGCGCCCTGACGCTGTTTCCGCCAATGCCGCCACCGGCGCATCGAAGTACATGCTAACCTTGGCCTGGCGCGCGAGTGCCACGTGCAACGCCGATAGCGTGACGTCGTTCTCGACAATGTGACCCAGCACGGGAACGCCCGCCTCATCGGCGGAAAAGGCAATCTCACCGCTGCCCTCGGCGTCCCACACCTGCATATAGCGGTAAGGTGTCACCCGGGCTTCGACCATCAATGGCCAGGCGCCGACATGCGTCAACAACCGTTGTGAAACCGGGGTCAGGGCGCTGACCCGCGTGCCGGGACGCTCGCTCAGCGCGTGCTTAGGCGGCGCTGATTGCGCCTCCACCAGCGCTACCCGCATGCCGGCGTTCGCCAGCAACCAGCACAGGGTGGCCCCCACCATGCCAGCGCCGACAATAATGGCGTCATAGCAGCGATCTGGTGGTATCGGTAACTCTTTGGATGACGGCATAACGCTCCTTAACGTTAGCTTAGCTGGCTCACACGCGTGGGCAATGCGGGGTGACTCATCGCTCCAACCCCATGGCCCGGCGCGCCAGCCCTTTACGTAATGGCCCTACCATATTGAGCCCAATCAAACCGGCTGCCCGGGCGTGAGGCAACAGCGGGAACGACAGGCCAAACAGGCGAATCAGCCCGTCACTAAAGCGGATCACGTTGGCCCGGTCGCGCGCGCGCCGCCGCTCGAACGCCTGCAGGGTGGCCATGTCGCCCAGCGGGCGTTTTGCCCACTCGCCTTCTTCCAGGGCATCGACCAGATCCATCACCCCGCGCAGGGCCAGGTTGAAGCCCTGCCCGGCAACCGGGTGCAACGCATGCGCGGCATTGCCCAATACGGCAAGTCCGGGGCGAACCGGTTCCTGGGCCGTGATCAAGGTTAACGGATAGCTGTGGCGCTGACCTACCTGGGTAAAGCGTCCGACACGGTCGCCAAAGGCGGCTTGAAGCTGCGCCAGGAATTCACCATCGGACAGCGCCAGACGCGCCTGCTCCTCACCGCTGTCATGCGTCCAGATCAGCTCCATTGACTGTCCTGGCAGAGGAAGGAGCGCAATCGGCCCCGCGCGGGTAAACCGCTCGTAGGCGATGCCTTGATGGGGCTGACTGACACCTACGTGGGCAATCAACGCGGTTTGTTGATAGGAATCGCGGCGGCTGGCGATACCCAGCTGCTCTTTCAACCCCGAGCGCCCACCGTCGGCCAGCACCGTCAAGGCGCCGTGCAGACGACTGCCATCGGAGAGGCTCAGGTCGTGGCCCTGAGGGGTCGGGGTAATGCTCTCCACCTTGGCAGGACAGTGCCACTCAAGGGGCAACGTGTTGAGCCGTTGATGAAGCACGCGCCCCATCCAGGCGTTGGGAATCACGTGCCCCAGCGCCTCGACGCCGAGCTCACAAGCGTTAAGCCGGGTAGCCCCCAGCCGCCCCCGCTCGCTGATGTGGATGCGCTTGATGGGCGTTGCCTCGGCCTGCATGGCGTCCCACACTCCCAGCTGACGGAAGCGCTGGGCGGAGCCCTCGGCGATGGCGCTGGCGCGGGCGTCGAAACTGGGCTGCCAGCCCTCATCGAGGGACGCGACGGGGAGCGGCGCCGCTTCGATGATGGCGACTTTCCAACCAAAACGCTCAATCAAGGGGGCCAGGGCACAGCCCAGACTCGCGCCTACCAACCCACCCCCCACAATCACGATGTCGTGCGTTATTGCCTGCCCCGTCGCTTGCATTGGCTGCCTCCCCATGGTGACGGATGTGCTCAAGCACACCGCGCCTATTGCGTAACGTAAATTACATAACGAATGGCGACCTAACCCTCGCCGCCCATCAGCGCCTCGATATCTGCGATACGTTTTGGCACCTGGTCGGTGAGCACGTCATGCCCCTGCGCCGTCACGACCACGTTGTCCTCGATGCGCACGCCGATGCCTCGAAAGGCAGCGGGGATATCCGGTTCATCGGGAATATAAAGACCGGGCTCAACGGTCAGTACCATGCCCGGCGCCAGCGGCAGTGGCGTCTCTTCGTCCAGCCGGTAGCGGCCCACATCGTGGACATCCAGGCCCAGCCAATGCGAGGTGGAATGCAGGTAAAACCGCCGGTAGCGCTGCTCGTCGATACAGGTCTGCAGCTCGCCGTCCAGCAGGCCCAGTGCAATCAATCCAGCGGTCAGGTCGGCCACCACGCCCTGATGGATCTCAGCGAGGGTAGCACCTGGCTGAACCGCCGCGACGGCTCGTTCCTGGGCATCCAGCACGACTTGATAAAGTGCCCGCTGGGCCTCATCGAAGCGCCCCGATACCGGGAAGGTGCGGGTAATGTCGCCGGCATAGAGCTCGAATTCCGCGCCGGCATCAATCAACACCAGCTCGCCGCTGGTCAGCGGTGCGCTGTTCTCAATGTAGTGCAAGACACACGCATTGGCACCGCCACCCACAATGGTGCTGTAAGCAGGCCCACTACCCCCTTGCCAGACAAACTCATGCTCCAATTCAGCCTGTAGCTGATATTCACTCAGGCCAGGCTTTGCCGCGCGCATGGCGCGCACATGCGCGTGAGCAGAAATCAGCGCCGCATGGCGCAGCAGCGCTATTTCGGCCGCGCTTTTAATCTGGCGCATGGCGTGAATCAGCGGATCCGTGTCCACCCAGCCCTTGAGCGCGGGCCGGCCACGGCACTGGCCCGTGGTTGCCTCGGCCAAGGCGGCATCGGCGATGGCCTGGGCATCCGCGTCCCCGAGAGGCAGATAAAGCCATTCACGCCCCGACAGCAGCGTTGCCAGGGTCGCCTCGCGCTCCGCATTCTCGAACGCCTGATCAACGCCGTGTTCGGTCACCGCGCCTTGTGCGCCCAACCGCCGACCTGTCCAGGCTTCCATGGTGGGGTCGCGGTCCTGGCAGAACACCACGCTTTGCCCCGCCTCACGGCCCGGCAGCAGCACCAGCAGGGCATCCGGCTCGGTGATGCCGGTGAGGTAATAAAAGTTGCTGTTTTGGCGGAACGCATACTCACTGTCGTTGGAGCGCGTCACCAGCGAAGCGCTGGGTAAGATGACCGCGGCATTGGCAGGCAACTGTGCCATGAGGGTGTCGCGCCGCTGGCGATATTCCGCCGGCGTAATCGCCGGCGGCCGGGGAAGTACATCAGGCGACATAACGTTTTCCAACAACAGGTTAATGAACGGGCGTGTCGGTTTGCTCGACCTGCGGCTGACCGGGATGCTGCTCGGTGTACAGCAGCATGGCCGCCATCCGCGCGTGCTCGGTCAGCGCAAAGAGGTCATTTTCATTCTCTGGCGAGTCATCGATATCGGTCTCGATCTGGCCAAGCCCCGAAAGGTCGTCCACCGCTTCGCGCAGGGTTTGCGACCAGCGTTGGCGCATGTCTTCATCGACCACTTCGTCAACCACCTCCATAAAGCCCAGCGTCCACTCTTTCAGGCCCTGGGCCTGCTCGGCCAGGCTGAACAGCTCGTCGGGCAGCAGCGGCGCGTAGTTGAGATCGCTGGCGCTGAGTGCCTCCAGCGTCTGCCGACGCCAGCCCAACAGCCGTTCGGCGCTGGCCGGGTCACGGGGCTGTTCCACACCGAGGCTCAAACAGACCTCTTCCAGCCAGGTTTGGGCGTCCACATCGCGCAGGGCTAACAGTGCGCAAAGCCGGCCATCGAGAAAAGCGGGCGACTGCATGCTCCCGTGCAGCAAAAAAACATCGGCGACATCCGAAAATTCCTGGCGTTCGTCAATTAGCGACATGGTCTTCACTCGTTGGCATGGGTTCGCGATGGTAGGCCGCTCCGGCTTGCGCGTTGACCGCGTGCAAGCCGCTCTCTTATAGTGAGCGCCAGCGTCCTTCCTCTACAGTGATGTTAACGCATTGGGCATCCTTTTGACCCGTGCCGGAGCTTGTCATGAGTAACACTAAGCGGCCTACTACCGAAATCAGCCTGCTAGGGCGCGATTACGTGATTGCTTGCGACCCCGGTGAAGAAGCCAAGCTTGAGCGCGCGGCCCGCTATCTGGACCGCGCCATGCAGGGAATTCAGGCGCAAAGCAGTCTGCTGGGGAGCGAGCGTATCGCGATCATGGCGGCGCTCAATATTACCCACGAACTGCTTGAGACTATGGACGAACAACGTGCCGGAGAAGCGAATTTGAACCGGCTTAACGAGCGGCTCGAGCACGCTTTGTCGCAAACCCGCAAGTCGTGAGGCCGTTGAACGCAGGCCTTTGGCATTGGCCCGCGCTCTGTTAGGATAACGGAGTTCTCTGGGGTGTGCGCCAGTCGTTATAGTCCCTCGAGCCTATGCGTAATACCCAGGGGGCCAAATGCTAGCCAGGCCCGTGTGCATGTCCGTGCGTCGGAAAGCCTGACGGCCTGGCTGCGGCCACCCACCTGAACCAGTAGGTTCAGGGCCAGAACGACAGCGGCACTCTGGGGAACACTTGATAATGATGGACAGTCTTCACAGCGCTGACCACAAGCGAACGCTGCGGCGTGAACTACGCCAGCGGCGCCAGGCGTTGACACCTCGCGAGCAGCGCGAAGCGGCCTTCCGCCTTTGTCGTCAGCTCAAACGCCTTCCTGAGATTCGCCGTGCCCGACGCATAAGTCTCTATCTGCCCGTCAAGGGCGAAATCGATCCTACCCCGCTGATTCCCTGGCTCCGCCAGCGAGGCATCTCAGTGTATTTACCGGTTTTGCGGCCTTTCAGCGCCAACTCGCTGTGGTTCGTCGCTTACCACTCGGGGACGCCAATGATCAAGAATCGCTTCGGCATCGCCGAACCCGACACCCGCTTTGCCGCCAGGCGTCCCAACCGCCTGCCCGCCTGGGCGCTCGATACCCTGGTGGTGCCCCTGGTGGGTTTCGACGCCCAGGCTAACCGTATGGGCATGGGCGGAGGCTTTTATGATCGCAGTCTTGCCTTCATGCGCCGACCGGGGCCCAAGCCAACGCTGCTGGGCGTCGCCCATGCGTGCCAGCAGGTAGACGCGCTGCCCGTCGAACCCTGGGACATACCGTTAAGCGCGGTGGTCAGCGACCGGCATATTGTGCGACCTGGGTCTGTTTGACCGGCTGGAAAGCAAAACGGGCCGACCCAAAAGGCCAGCCCGTTCAACAATCGATGCTTTTTCTTACCACGGGATGGGTCAGTTACCCGACAGCGCCTGCGCGTAGCCAGTCACCAGCACCCCAAGCGCGAACACAACCATCAGTGCCATCACCATATCAGGCTTCTTGCGTCGCATATTGCTTCTCCAGCCCCTTGAACGTTGCCAAATTTGTCAAGACATCAAACGGCTTGCCGGACATGAATCGCTTAATACTGCCGGGATGATGTCTTTCCTTAATATCGTCTGTGACTATAGGGCCAATAGGCAGCCGTTGACAACGCTTTAAACGGTCATTTACCTCTAAAAAATAAACGCACAGCGTTTCTTAACAGGCCGACCCACGGCGGCCTGAAACGTTAGTAACTGCTTACTTATTACGCTACACACCGTCACGCCATGAACAGCCGGTACGCCGGGTTATCGCTTTCCCGCCAATAGCGGTAGCCAATTGCATCCAGGTGCTCGTCAACATGCTTGCGGTCGCCGTTGGGCACCTGCATGCCGACCAGGACACGGCCGTAAGCAGCGCCGTGATTCCGGTAGTGGAACAGCGAAATATTCCAGTCGTGGGGCAGCTGGGTCAGGAAGTTCATCAGTGCGCCAGGGCGTTCGGGGAATTCAAAGCGGTACAGCTCTTCTTCAAAATGCTCGCTGGGACGACCACCGCTGAGATGGCGGATATGCAACTTCGCCAGCTCATTGTCGGTAAGATCCTCGACCTGATACCCCCCTTCCTCGAGCTTCTCGATCACGGCCTGGCGATCCTCGCCGCCGGGTTTGACCTGTACGCCGACAAAGATATGCGCTTCGCTGTTGTCCGCATAGCGATAGCTGAATTCGGTCACCATGCGCTTACCCAGCGTACGGCAGAACTTCTTGAAACTGCCTGGCTTTTCAGCAATGGTCACGGCCAGAATCGCCTCCCGCTGCTCGCCAAGCTCGGTTCGCTCGGCAATGTGCTGCAGACGGTCAAAATTGGTGTTGGCCCCGGAGTTGATGCACAACAGGGTCTGCCCCTCCGCACCGGTTTGCTGAATATATTTTTTCAGCCCGGCAAGCGACAGCGCCCCCGAGGTTTCCGCGACGGCGCGAGTATCTTCAAAGATATCTTTGACAGCGGCGCACATTTCATCGGCGGTGACGGTTATTACCTCGTCGATCAGATCCTTGACCAGCGAAAACGGCACCTCACCGATCTGTGCCACGGCCACGCCCTCGGCAAAAACGCCTACCTGATCCAATATAACGCGCTCCCCCGCTTCCAACGCCGCTTTCAGGCAGGCGCTGTCTTCGGATTCCACGCCGATCACCTTGATATCCGGACGCAGGTATTTGACGTAGGCGGCAATACCGGCAATCAGGCCGCCCCCGCCCACCGGCACGAAGATGGCATCGAGGCGCCCGGCTTGCTGGCGCAGGATTTCCACCGCGATGGTGCCCTGACCGGCGACAACGTCAATGTCGTCAAACGGCGGGATATAGGTGTAGCCGTGCTCTTTTATCAGCGCTTGCGCGTGCTCGGCAGCGGCGGCAAAGGCATCGCCCTTGAGCACCACCTTGGCACCCCGTGCGCGAACCGCCTGCACCTTGATCTCGGGGGTAATCCGCGGCATGACAATGACCGCTTTAACGCCCATCAGCTTGGCAGCCATGGCAAGGCCCTGGGCATGATTGCCCGCCGAGGCCGCAATCACCCCCTTGGC
This sequence comes from Halomonas sp. CUBES01, assembly GCF_020991005.1. Taxonomy (GTDB): domain Bacteria; phylum Pseudomonadota; class Gammaproteobacteria; order Pseudomonadales; family Halomonadaceae; genus Vreelandella; species Vreelandella gomseomensis. The sequence continues at coordinate 17,979 of NZ_JAJLLW010000001.1, forward strand.
CTTCTGTTCTTCGCTCAGCTGAGCCATCTTGTTGTAGGCCCCGCGGATTTTGAAGGAAAACACTGGCTGCAGATCTTCGCGCTTAATCAAAATCTGGTTGTTGAAACGACGCGACAAAAAGGGAGCGGGCGATATAGGCGTTTCACAGGCGGCTTCATACACATGGGCCTGGAGGATCTTTTTGACGGTTGCTTCGAGCATGCGGAAAATCCCAAGGAAGAGCGTAACCCTGACGGGTGCGGACAAAACATCTATTGGTAGCAGATTACGCCTCGCGGCGTCCAGCGGCGTTTTGATCGGCAGGCCGCGCTCGCGCCGTTATAATGAGCCGTGAACCCACTCCTCCCAGCGAAAAGGCATACCATGACCCAAGACGAACTCAAGGCCGCCGTCGCGGACAAAGCGATCAACGAAATTGAACCCTGGCTTGAGCAAGATACCGTGCTGGGCATCGGCACCGGCTCTACCGCCAATTTGTTTATTGATCGCCTGAAACCGCTGCGCGATCGGTTCAGGGGGGCGGTAGCCAGCTCGGAGGCCAGCGCACAGCGCTTGAAATCGCTGGGTATTGATGTGTTCGAATTGAACAGCGTTGGCACACTACCTTTTTATATCGACGGCGCCGACGAAGTGAACGCCAACTTACAAATGATCAAGGGCGGCGGTGCGGCGCTTACTCGCGAAAAAATCGTCGCCGCCTGCGCCGAGCGCTTCATCTGCATCGCCGACCATTCCAAGTACGTCAGCCAACTGGGCAACTTCCCGTTACCGGTTGAAGTGATTCCCATGGCGCGCTCCTACGTTGCCCGCCAGCTGGTCGGCCTGGGAGCCGAGCCTGTCTATCGGCAAGGGGTGGTCACCGACAACGGCAACCAGATCATCGACTGCTACGATTTCATGATCGATGACCCTTTAGCCATGGAGGCCAAGCTCAACGCCATTGTGGGCGTGGTGACCAATGGCCTGTTCGCCGATCGGGGCGCCGACGTGCTGCTGCTCGGCAATCAGGAGGGCGTGGAGCGCATCACGACCTGCTAGTCCAGCCTAAGCGTTTCAATGTTGACAGGCCAGCCTTTTGCGCTGGCCTTTTTGTTGCCGACTGCATCCGAACGCTGTTCCTCCCCGGCTTGATGATTAGTAAAAGCATACTTCGCTATTGAGTCATTTCACCCTTCCACCGCTTGCATCTAATTGTAATTATAATTAAACATTAAGATACAAATTGTTTCAAAAAGCTAAGCACTGATACATGCTCGCCACCGCGGGCCAAGTCAGCCTCCAAAAGGAAGGGGACAGAATCATGGGCAACGATGATAAATGTATTCTGGTAACCGGGGGAGCCGGCTTCATTGGCTCACACACCGTTGAACTGCTTCTCGCATCCGGCTATTCGGTACGCGTGCTGGATAATTTCTCAAGCGGTCACATAGACAACCTCCCCCAGCACGAGCATCTGGACATTGTCCAGGGCGATATTCGCGATCAAGAGCAGGTTAACGCTGTCATGCAGGGCGCTACGCACTGCCTGCACCTGGCCGCCCAGGTATCTGTTTCACGCTCGGTCGAAGATCCCTGCGACTCCGCTACGCACAATATTCTGGGCGCGCTCAACGTGATGCACGCCGCCGCCCAGGCAAAGGTGTCAAAACTTGTGTATGCGTCTTCTGCTGCAGTGTACGGCGCACCCTCTCAGTTGCCACTAACAGAAGCGTCAGCCTTGGCGCCGCTATCTCCCTACGGGCTGGAAAAATGGGTGGATGAACGCTACGCCGCCCTGCTGGCAAGTCTGCACGGCTTACCCAGCCTGGGACTGCGTTACTTCAATGTTTACGGCCCACGCCAAGACCCGCGTTCACCCTACGCCGGTGTCGTGGCACGCTTCATCGATAGAATGCTTGCCCATCAAGCGCCCATCATTTTTGGCGACGGCACCCAGTCACGCGATTTTATCTACGTGGGCGACGTTGCCCGTGCCAACCTTACCGCGCTGTTCAGCACCCACTGCGGCATTTGCAACGTTGCCACCGGTCAGCAAATTGACCTGCTTGACCTGATCGATCTGCTCAGCCGATCCACCGGCTGCACATTACCCGCTCAGCACTTGCCCGCCAAGGCAGAAGATATTCGTCACTCCTACGGGGACCCACACCGCCTGGCCGAATGGCTATCGCTCACCCCGCAATGGACGATGGACGAAGGGCTGGGTGAGCTCATTCATCATTGCCGTCAGACTATGACCGACGACGAGCGCCCCCCGCTCACCGTGAATGCCTGATCATCGCGCCGGGTTCATGCGTGCCTACTGATAAAGGTGATGCCGTGGCTTATTCTGTGTTACGTGGAATGCTATTGACGCTCGTCGTGGGCGCCAGTGCTCTGGCGCAGGCGGCTGCCCCATCTGCCCCGCCAAGCGTTGCCTTTTACTATGGCAATGATGTGCCTACCGAGTTGCTCTCGCAGTTTGACTGGATCGTGGTGGAAGCTGCGAATGTAGATGAGCACCAGTACGACCAACTCACCCAACATGGCGGGCAGCCTTTCGCCTACCTCAGTGTCGGCGAGCTCGATGGTTGGCGCAACAGCAAAAACCCCGTCGACGAGAGCGTCCTGATGACGCGTAACGACGCCTGGAATAGTCAGGTGGCCGATTTAACCGCCCCAGAATGGCAGCGGTGGCTGATTGAGGAGCATGTCAGGCCGCTGTGGGAAGCCGGATACCGGGGTCTGTTTCTCGATACCCTCGACAGCTATCGTCTGTTCGCGCCTGACGGTGACGACGCCCGGCGCCAGCAGGAGGCGCTGGTGGCGATCATTGCCCGAATCAAGCGCCAGTACCCCGATATACAACTGATCATGAACCGCGGTTTTGAAATTCTCGACCGCGTTCACGACGATGTGGTCGGTGTCGCTGCCGAATCCCTTTATCGCGGCTGGAACCCCGCCACCAAGGTATACGGTGACGTACCCGACGACGATCAGGCTTGGCTTTACGACCACTTGGCCCGTGTCAGGAATGACTATCAGCTACCCGCCATCGCCATCGACTACGTGCCGGCCAATAACCGCTCGCTGGCCCGGCAAACTGCCGAGCGCATCAGCGACGCAGGGTTTGTTCCCTGGGTGAGCGTACCGCAGCTCAATCAGATGGGCGTCGGCCTGATCGAGGCCATGCCGCGGCGGGTGCTTATCTTGTTTGATAAGGCCAAGACGGAAGCCGGAGAACTCGCCTACAGCAATGCTCATCGCTACCTTGCCATGCCCCTTGAGTACCTGGGCTACGGGGCTGAATACCGCGACGTCAATGAACCATTGCCCAGCGATCTGCTTCACGGCCGCTATGCCGGGGTCGTTACCTGGTTTGACGAGTCACTGACGGGCCCGCCGCATTATCCACCATGGCTACTGCACCAAATGCGTAATGGCCTGCGCGCTGCGATCGTCGGCAATCCTGGGGTGCCACTTGCTGGGGCGCTTGGCAGCTTCATGGGCGTTCGTGAAGTCAACGGTCTTGCAAGTGCCTCACTGACGCCCCTGGCCCATGACGAACTGGTCGATTTCGAGGGTTTCCCGCCTCCCTCACTCCCCCCTCAAACCAGTTACGAACTGATCGATGGCGCACTGACCTCACACCTAACCCTTGGCGATGACCGCGATCGTCGCTTTTCACCGATCCTCACCGGCTCCTGGGGCGGGCTTGCCAGCTACCCCTGGGTGTTTCAGCAGGCCAGCGAAACCCAAATACGCTGGAACCTCGACCCCTTTGCATTCTTGCAGCGCGCCCTGGCGCTACCCGAGATGCCGATTGCCGATGCCACCACGGAAAACGGCGCCCGTTACTGGATGACCCAGATCGACGGTGATGCCTTTGTCAGCCGCGCTGATATGCCAGGCACCCCCTTTACCGGCGAACTGATGCTGTCGGATATTTTACAGCGCTATCGGGTTCCCACCACGGTGTCGGTCATTGAAGGCGAGATCGGCCCGCAAGGTCTCTACCCTGAAAGGAGCACCACCCTGGAACCTATAGCACGGCGTATTTTCAGCCTGCCTTGGGTCGAGGTGGCAACGCACACCTTTAGCCATCCGTTCGAGTGGGAAAGCCTCCAGGAAAATGACTTGGCGGGCCAGGGCAAAACACTGGCCAATTTCAACTATAACCTGCCCATTCCCAACTACCGCTTTTCGTTGCGGCGTGAAATTGAAGGCTCCAGCGACTATATCAATCGCGAACTGGCGCCCGCTGATAAGCCGGTCAACGTGATTTTGTGGACAGGCAATGCGTTGCCGCCGGTGGAAGCCCTGGCGATTGCCGACGAACTGGGGCTGCGTAACTTGAACGGCGGCAATACCAGCGTTACCCGCAGTAATCCGACCATGACCGACGTGTCCCCCATGCTGCGTCCGCTGGGCCGCTATCTTCAGGTTTACGCCCCCCAAATCAATGAAAATGTCTATACCAACAATATGTTAGGCCCACTATGGGGCTATCGACGCGCGATTGAGACCTATCAGCTTACCGACCAGCCGCGTCGGCTGAAGCCCATCGATATTTACTACCATTTTTACTCTGCGGCGAGTCCCGGCGCCCTGCGCGCGCTGCATGAAGTGTACGACTATGTACTCACCCAGGAGACGCTGCCGCTTTACGCCAGCGCCTGGAGCGATGTCGCGTCGCAGTGGTACCACACGGGTATCGCCAAACGCCTGGACGGCGGCTGGCAGATCAAGGGAGCCAACCACATGCGCACGCTGCGCTTGCCCCCGGCCATGGGCTGGCCGGATCTCGAACGCTCTGACGGCGTTGCCGGGGTTCGCGAGATTGCCTCCGGACGCTATGTGGCGCTCACGGGAGGCGGCAATGCCACGCTTTTCACCACCTCTGCCAGGCCGCGAACGCCTCACCTGCGCCATGCCAACGGGCGTATCACCACATGGCACTCTCGCTCACCTGGCGAGCTCAGCTTCAGCCTTGCCGCCGAGCAGGTGCCACTGAAGGTAGAGCTCGCGGCCACCGACAACTGCCAGGTATCCGCCCCTGGCGCACGTATCACGCAACGTGATGGTGCCACCCTGCTAGCCTTTGTCCGCGCTGACGCCGAGCGTATTGAGGTGCGCTGTGCGAAACGCTAACCCTAAAGCCCCCGCCGTATTGCGCCAGCGCCGATTAATTCGACCGCTTACCTTGCGCCTGATGGCCTTGGCCCTTGCCCTCATGCTGGTAGTGCTGTTTCCCGCTCACCACCTGCTGACGCTTGACGACAGCGACAGTATGCCTAGCCGAATTTCACTGCTTTATTCCCAGGCGCTGCTGAATACCGACCCCGACAACGTTGAGCTGCGCGTTAACCTGGCCAACAAGCTGCTGAAAGTGGGCGACGCCCCGCTGGCGCGTACCATCATGTTACCGCTGCAAGACTCGGACGATAGAGCGATCCAGTGGCTGCGCTTATCCATTGAGTGGCAACTGCTCGCCGCGATTGGCGCCGAAGCTCCTCAGCGTCCACAAGCCTTGCGCCAATTCCAGAACGACCTGCAGGCGTTCCAGGCCAATGATTACCTGTCTGATGGGTATCTGGAACGCATGGCCGGCTACTGGCTGGCAATTGAAGACCCCGCGCAGGCCGCCACGCTGTATGAGCGGCTCGCCGGCCAGGAGATGGACCGCCAATACCACTGGTTATCGCTGGCCGGCTATTGGTGGCTACGTGCCGGCTATCCAGAGCGCTCGGCCGCTGCCTGGCACCGAGCCTATCGGGTGGCGGAAGCGCCTCGCTTAACGCTTGGCTGGCTTGGCTGGCTGATTACACCTGCCCACGCCCAGCAAAGCGACGATAGTGCCGAATCACCTCGTCGTGCTGCCGCCCTTGAGGCGTTACGTTCCGCCCAACAGAGCCAGCAAGACGACGGCGTGGCCTATGCCCGCGAATACCTGGCGGCATTTCCAGACGACCGCGAACTGCTTGACCTGGGTATTCGTCTGGCACTCGCCCACGATCAGCCCCTGCAGGCGCTCAGCTGGTCGCAGCGGCTGATTGACAAGCAGACAGCGCCAGACACGAAGACCCTAGAGCGCCATGTGAGTATTGCGCTTGGCCTTAACGAATTATCCAGCGCCCTGACGGCGCTGGACCAGCTGCGCCGCCAACATCCCAATAACACCGCTTACCTGGAACGGCTGACTCAAGTACAGCAGTGGTCCGGCGATGCGGCTGGTGCACTGCAAAATGCTGAACAGTTGGCGCGCCAAACCGGCGACGAAGACCATAATCGCTGGGTCATTTCGCTGGCGCTGGATGTCCGGGAGCGCGGCGTTGCGATCAGCGCCTTGAGCCGACTCGACCAGCAGCGCCAGCTTACCCTGGAGGATCGCCGTTTGTGGGCCGACTTGCTTGAACAGTTAGGCGACCCAGACGCTGCGATCGCGCGCATTCAAGACTGGCAGGCAGGGGGCATTGACGATGAGGCATTGAGCATTCGCCTCGCGACCTGGCTTGGCCAAACCGGACGCCTGGACGAAGCTGCAGACAGCTGGGCGGCCCTGAATGCGCGCTACGGTGCGCGCCCCGCGTTCCTTCAGGCACAGCATCAGGTGATGAGTCAAACCTGGCAGCTTGATAACGCCCTCAAGCTCCTGGGGCAACCCACGGCAAGCCTCACCTCGGATGCTGGTATTGTCGCGCAACGTGCGGAACTGGCCTGGCAGCAAGGGGATAGCCAGGCCAGCCTGGCGGCGTACCAAACGCTGTTTGAACAGGACGCCCTGGACGCAGAAGGCGCCTCGCGCCTTATTCTCGTCGCCGCCGATAACGACCACCTCGACCTCGCCATGCGGGTGACCGAGCACCGTTGGACTCAAGCAAGGGACGGTGATGCGCTGATTCAAATGCTGTATTTGGCACAGCGCGACTACCAAACGCCCCTGACCAAAACACTGTTAGCCATGGCGGATCAAGCGCCTAGCCAGTTTGCCCAGTCAGCCAATTACTGGGGGGCCGTGGCACAACAGGCTTTGCTGCAACGCCAGCCCGACGATGCGGTCAATGCTTACCAACGCGCGTTGGAGCTTACTACGCAGGATCCAGGCTTACGCGCAGGCTTGCTGTATGCGTTAATCGCCGCAGGGGACAAAGAAGCACTGCACGGTCGTCTGGATGAATGGCAGGAACAAGCGGCGCAAACCCCCGCCATGATGAGCGCCATGGCCGACGCACATCGGTTTTTAGGCCAGTTGGATCAAGCGATTTTCTGGTATGCCTTAGCCAATGACGCAGGCGTGCTGGATGCCTGGCAGCAGATTTACCACGCTGATGCCCTCAGCCAGCGCGGTGAAGACGCCCTGGCGTTCAACATGCGCCTGGCCGCCTTCGCCGAGCTGTCACCGACGTTCATTGTCCCTTCAAATACCCCCCTTAACGATGCACAACGCCGCGACCATACCCAGGCAATGGGCCTGGTGGCTGACCAGTACGGCCCCGATAGCGTGCGGGGCTGGTTCGACCAGCTCGTGGCCGAAGGGGGCGCTGACTCGGCACGTCAAGCCAGCGACGGCGAGTGGCTGTTCAATGCCAACGTGGCCATGCAACAACCCATTCACGCTCGCTACTTACTGCTTCGCGCGCAGTCCCAGGGGCATGTTAGCCCTGCCTGGCAAACCCTGGCCGTCGCCCTGGAAAAGAACGACCGCGATACGCTGGAAGCATTACTGGATAGCGATGCCGGACGCGCGCTTTCCGCCACCGACCGCCTGGCGGTGGCGCGCCAGCTAGACCGCCGTCAAGACGCTCGGACGCTTGCCAGGCAGCTCACCGCTGAGGGCGCCAACCATCTGCGCGACAGTGCGGCTCTCGATGCCGAGATGCCCCATAGGCTGGCCACTCACGCCACCTACCAGCGTTTGGGAAACCTGGATATCGCCGCGCAGGAAGCACTCTACCAGGTGAGCGGGGAGCGTTTGTGGGGCCGGCTTATACTGGTGACACGCCAGCTCGACACTGCAGATGACGTTATAGACAGCAACGGTATCCACAATGAACGAGCCGCCGAAGTGCAGCTCGGCTGGAACGGCCCACGCAGTGATACCAGCGTCACGATGGGCCAACTGGACACTGCCCGCTATCAACGACCTTACGCTGGGGCCTCCCAACGCTGGCAGGCAACCTCCCGCCTGGCGGGCACCCTATACGGTGAAATCAGCCATGTCTCGTTGATCAACGATCTCATGCGACTACTGGCTGTCGAGGATCGCATCGGGGCGCAACTGACGTGGGCGCCCACCGCCCGAGACACCCTTATTTTGAACGCCAGCCATATCAGGCTGCGCAGTCGTGAAACGCGTGACCCGCTTGGCGATGGCTTCCGGACAGACGCCGAGTGGCGGCATGCCCTGCTCAAGGGCGCCACTCGCCAGCTTGATCTAAGCCTGTTGGCGCAGCATGACGACTATTCCATTGATCGCCTGCCTGACGATATTCGCCAGCGGCTCTCGGAAGACGCCCAGCTCGACGATCTGCTTACCGGATCATCCAGCTTTGTTGGTGTAGGCATTGCCTTGCGCCGCGGTGACCCTGAAAGCGTCATTCCCCTCGTGGCCTCACCTCGTTTTGAAGTAGCGCTGGAAGCGGGTTACCGGCTACCCGACAAGGAGGTTGGGCTCAATGCCCGCGTGGCGCTAGGTAGTCGGCTTTTCGGCAACGATTCACTCAGCCTGAGCCTGGAAGCTGATCAGGGGTCGAGGAGTGGCGGCAACACCAACCTCGGCGTGTCATTGACGTATCAATACTTCCTGGGGCACTGACCATGTCACAGGCAACTCAACGGCAGCGCCGTTGTCCCGACCACTGCACAAGGCGCCTTCCTGGCGCCCTGGAGATACTACGATGCATATTTATCGATTGAGGGCATGGGTTCCGCTGGCACTACTTAGCCTGATATTACTCGGTGGCTGCGCGGTCACGGATGTACATCGTACAGAGCCGCTCAGCCGACAGGCTCAGTGGGCATTGCTGCCCATCGCCAATCACTCCGAAACGCCCCTGGCGGGACGCAAGGCAGAGGCCAGCCTGCTGACGCTACTCCACCAGCAAGGCATCACACGCCTGAGCCAGGCCCCCCACCCAAAGCGACAGAACCTGCTGTCACTGCCCAGCGAACAAGACTTTCAGGCAGCACTCGATTGGGCCCAGCAACGGGGCGTGCGTTACGGCGTGACGGGCTCGGTGGATGAGTGGCAATACAAAGCGGGACTCGATGGTGAACCCGCCATTGGCATCAGCCTGCGCGTGGTGGATGTCAACACGGGCGACATCCTGTGGAGCGCCAGCGGCGCACGCACTGGCTGGGGCTTCAGTACCACTAGCGGCGTGGCACAAAAGCTCATGGCAGATTTAATCGACACCCTGCCCGTTCAGGAGTAAGCCGATCATGACCCCATCCATCGACAAACAACAAGCCACGCTGGCCCCCAGAGGACTTCAGCGTCTGGAAACCCTCGTGATCACCCTCGCGTTTCCGGTCATCGGCTGGATAATCAATCCCGACGACCCCCTGCTGCTCGACAGTGGTCTGACCTGGTTATTGGCCATAGGCCCCTTGCTCGTCGGCATGCGTTACGGATTTGCCCTCGGTTTCAGCAGCGCGTTAGTCAGCGTTATGTTGATGGGCCTGGAAGGATGGTGGTATCACGGCGATTGGCTCGCTGACTCGTCACAGCGCCTGCCAGTGGCTATTGCGCTGATATTGGTCGGTATGCTGGCGGGGGAAATGGCTGATACCTGGCGGCGACGCTTACAGCAAATGACCGTTGTCCATCAGGCGCAATCGACGCGTTTGGATGAGTTTATCCGCCATTATCAATTGCTGCGGGTGTCCCACGACCAATTAGCCGAACGCTTGGCCGCCAACCCTTTCACGCTGCGCGACGCGCTAAAAGCCCTTGAAGCGAAGTATCAGTCGCTTGCGCCAGACGACGATGTGCTCAGACACCATGGCAGCGAACTGCTGAATTTCCTGGCACTACACGCTCGTGTGCAGCAAGCCGTATTGATACCGGTAGATCATCGCCAGCAGTTGCAACCGGATGCCTCCACCTGGTTCGGCGGCGAGACCGACCTGACATGGCACGATCCGATGCTGTGCGCCTGCCTTGAGCAGCGTCGCATGATCTGCCTAAAAAGTGCCATGGAACAGGGTATCAACATCGACAACGCCCCTCTTCTAGCGGTAGTGCCGCTGGTCGACGTTGAGCAACGCCTTTACGCAGTGGTCGCGATCACCGCGATGCCGTTTATCGATTTTCATCGCGGCCACTTGCACCTACTGGCGGTTCTGGGTGCACAACTGGGCGATATGCTCAAGCAGACGCAGCACACCCTTGAAGGCGGTAACACTGACCAACGTGCGGTCGTCGCCCGCTGGGTTCGCCACGCCCGTGATCATCAACTTATCTCGCTGCTGGTCACGATCGACTTTTCAGCGCAGCTTGGCCATGACCAAACAGCCTTGGCCATCGATAGCATCGTCAGTCAGCAACGCGGCCTCGACCGTAGCTGGGTCGCCGACCGGGCTGGTTGCTCGTCACGGCTTTACGTGTTGCTACCTCTGACCCAGCCGAGTGCCTTTGCGATCTATGCCGAGCGCTTGAAGGAAACCCTGGCCGCACAACCCGGCATCGGCGAAGCCTGCCAACACGTTGCTCTCAGCTATCAGGTGATTGACGGGCGACTTTCGGCCAGAAAGCTGATGTTGCCCAACGACCAGCGTGAGGCACACCATGCGCATGCCTGATCGAACACACCGACGATCGATCGTGCTACTCCGAAGCCTGCCCTGGCTAGTCAGCGGCGCAGCTGCGGAAGCCTTCGCTGTCCATTGGTTGATGACGACGACAGCGGGACCGTCTATCGAGATTTTTTTGCTGCATGCAGGGGGCGCCTTGCTGATGGCGGAAGGAATCCGTAACAGCCTACCCGCAGGCTATCAACGACCTGCCTCCGGCAGCATAGCGCTTCTGTTCTTGCTACTTTTTTTATTGCCCGGCATAGGTTTGCTGGGCTTGGCTCTGGCCGTGGTGCCGGCACTTTACCAGGCCACACCCAAACGCGGCCTTCATTGGCAAGGGCTGGATTTGCCGACGTTGCCCTATCAGCCTCTCACCCCACCCGATCCTGACACTCTCGCCATGCGCGAAGGCTTGAGCAGCGTACTGAGCTATTCCGAAAACCCGATGCTGCGTCAGGAGGCGGTTTTGGCAAGTCGTCATTTGCCGCGACGCCAGGCAGTCGGCCTGCTTCGCCTGGGGCTGGCCGATCCCATTGATGATGTACGTTTAATGGCGTATTCCATGCTCAGTGGTATCGAGCGTGATGTAGACGCGCGCATTCAACTGCTCACACAACACGTCGAGCACAATGGTGATCCTTACGGACACGCCGCCGAAGCTCTGGCCACCCTTTACTGGGAGTATGACTATCTCGCCCTCGCCCAAGGCAGTTCGGCCGGGTTCTTCCTGGCCCATGCTCTGCGCTATATCGATCAGGCCATCGACCATGCCAACCAACCCCACCGACAGCTGCTTCGCGGCCGCATATACCTCGCCCTCAAGGATCATCACGGTGCGGACGCGGCCTTTCGTCAGTGCGCGGCGCTCGGCATGGACAACGATGACCTGATGCCTTATCTCGCAGAGCAGGCCTTTATGAGCCGCCGCTTCTCAATGCTTCACGCGCAGCTGGCGCGACTGCGCCCGACTACCCAGCAGCACCCCATGCTGCACCCCCTGATGGAGTACTGGCGATGAGTTGGCCAACCCTGACCCCAAACGAGCCTCCAGCGGATGTCACCCTGCTGCTTGAAGGCACCTATCCCATGGTTCGAGGAGGCGTGAGCGGCTGGGTGGATCAGCTTATTCGTGGGCTGCCACAGCAGCGTTTCGCACTGATTTTCCTGGGCGGGCGACGCGACCATTATGACGGCATACTCTTTGAACGCCCCACCAACGTGGTACACCTGGAGTGCCATTATCTAATGGACGACGTCCCGGCCCCCAGCGCCATCAAGGCCCGCCGCGGGCGACCCAGTGCCTTCATCAAGATCCGTGAACTGCATGACGGTCTGCGCGCGCCGGACGACAGTGACCAGCGCCAGACACTGTGTGACGTTGCCCGCATGATCGGTAAACGCGATGGGATCCGCCAGGAAGATTTCCTACACAGTCAGGCCGCATGGCAGTACATTGTCGACCACTACCTCGAGCATGTGACCGAACCTTCGTTCATCGATTATTTCTGGTCAGTGCGCAACATCCATGCGCCGCTATTCATGCTGGCGCGGATTGCCAACAACCTGCCGAGAAGCCGCTGCTTGCATGCCATTTCCACCGGCTACGCCGGCTTTTTGGGCGCCCTGGCACACCATATCCATCAGTTACCTCTCGCCATCACCGAGCACGGCATCTATACCAAGGAACGCCAGATCGACCTGCTCGACGCCAAGTGGATCAAGACGTCCCGGGATGCGCTCTCTCATGGTTTTCAAATCGACACCGGCTATATCCGCCAGATGTGGATCCGCTTTTTCCAGGGACTGGGCCGAATGACCTACGCCAGCGCCGCGCACATCACCACACTGCATGAAGGCAACCGCTTGCGGCAGTTACAGGATGGCGCACCTGAAGCACGTACCCGTTTGATTCCCAATGGTATTTGTATAGAGCGCTTTGCGTCGCTGCGCGACAGGACGGCCCACAACCGGGCGCCGGTTGTGGCATTGCTGGGCCGGGTCACACCGATCAAGGATATCAAGACGTTTATCCGCGCCATGCACCAGCTCGTCGGTCAACTGCCCGACGCTGAGGGCTGGATTGTCGGCCCGGACAGCGAAGACCCCACCTATGCGCAAGAATGCCGAGACCTGGCGGTGCAACTGGGTGTGGAAAGCAACGTGCGCTTCCTGGGCTTTCAGCGCACGGAGGATATCCTCGCCAAGGTACGACTTGTGGTATTGACGTCCATCAGTGAGGCCCAGCCACTGGTCGTGCTCGAGGCCATGGCGGCCGGTCTGCCCGTGGTCTGCACCGATGTCGGCGCTTGCCGCGACCTGGTGATGGGTGATGCGGATGCTGATGCCGCAGGCAGCATCGTGCCGATTGCCAATCCGCTGGCGACCGCTAACGCCATGCACTTCATGCTGACCCATCCCGCAGCCTGGCAAAACGCACGTCAGGCAGGGATTACCCGCGTCGAAGCCGAATACACCGAAACGCTGATGTTAGCGCGCTACCGGCAGCTGTATGAAGACCTCATTCATCCCTCGGCAACCGCCAGCGAGGTATCCCCGATGGTGGATAGCCTGCTGCCGGCGTTGAGCACCCGATAACCGCTAACGTCAGGAGACGGTATCCATGGCCGGCATTGGTTTTGAGCTACGACGTTTACTTCGCCAGGACAGCTATTTCAGCCTGCTTCACGCCTACGGCTATGCTGGGCTGATCAGCTCGGGTCCCTGGGTGCTTTCCATCCTGGCGGTGATGGCGCTGGGTGTATTGTCGGCCGCCGCAAGCCCTAACAACGACGGCCATGTCACCGCCTTTCTTGTATCGGTCACCTGGCTGGTAGCCGGGTCGCTCCTGCTGACATCACTGGTACAGCTGCTTTTCACTCGCTTTGTGGCCGATCGGCTATTTGAAAAACGCGATAGCGCCATCTTGCCCAATCTTTTCGGCCTGCTCACCCTGACCATGGTGGTGGCCACCCTTATTGGCGTCAGCCTGCTGTGGTGGTCTTTTGAACAAACACCGTGGCTTTATCAACTGGAAATGCTGGTCAGCTTCATCGTCCTCAGCATGATCTGGTGCGTCACCGTGTTTGTCGCCGGGGTTAAAGCCTACCGCCAGGTGCTGCTGGCGTTTGCCTGTGGCTATGGCGCGACGTTCATGAGCGGTCTACTCCTCAATGGGTATGGTCTCGTCGGCCTGCTGGGTGGCTTTGTGATCGGCCAAGGTCTGCTGCTTTTCATGTTGCTGGCCATGGTGATTCGCCATTACCCGAGCGACCGCTTGTGGGGCTTTGAGCTGCACCACACCGGGCAGTGCAAACGCTCACTGATTGCCATTGGCCTCTTCTATCAGGCGGGCATCTGGGCAGACAAACTCGTCTTCTGGTTCAATCCGGCGACGTCCGAAACCATTATCGGCCCGCTGCGTGCTTCGCCTATTTACGACCTGCCGATTTTTCTGGCCTATCTGTCCATCGTACCGGGAATGGCGGTCTTCATCATGCGCATGGAAACCGACTTTGCCGAATGCTGCCATGCCTATTATGACGCCATAAGAGCGGGCAAAACGCTCGCTCAGATCGAGACACTTCGCGGGGAGATGGTCACAAGCGTTCGCCACGGTATCTACGATATCTTCAAGGTACAGGGCATTACCGTCGCCGGGTTGTTACTCAGCGGTCCGCTGTTGTTCACCTGGCTGGGCTTTTCACATTGGTACTTGCCGCTGTTCAATATCGATATCGTGGCGGTGGGCATTCAGGTACTGCTGATGGCCGTTCTGAACGTGCTGTTCTATCTGGATCGGCTCAAACCCGCGCTGTGGCTTTGCCTGCTTTTCTTGATAAGCAATATCGTACTGACGCTGCTGAGCCAGCTGCTCGGCCCAGTGTTTTACGGTTACGGCTATGCGCTGTCGCTGCTGTTCACGACACTTGTCGGCCTCGCCGTGCTCGACCATGAGTTCGAACAGCTGACCTATCAGACGTTCATGCTGCAACCCTACAGGGGATGAGTCTATACCACTGAACGCGGCTGGGGCAGCAGTCTGGTCAAGCCGTCCAGCGTGCGGGTCAGCGCGCCCGCTTGTGCCTTGATAACCTCATATCCCGCCTGGCCTTGTCGCTGCGCCGCTGCTGGATCGTCAAAGTGACAAACTAGCGCCTCGGCAAGCGCCGTCGGGCTATCCACCTGGGTGAGCGCACCCGCCGCTAAAAGCGGCTCGGCCACATCGGCAAAGTTGTCAAGGAAAGGCCCCGTAATGACTGGCCTTCCCAGCGCAGCGGGTTCCAGCACATTGTGGCCGCCCAAGGGCACCAGACTTCCACCCACGTAGGCCACGCTACCTGCGGCATACAGCACCGACAACTCGCCTAGCGTATCGGCCAGGTAGACGTCGGTATGGGGCGTGACGGGCTGCTGTTGACTGCGACGGCTTAACGACCAGCCCTCGTCACGGCAAAGGCGGGCCACCTCGTCAAACCGTTTGGGATGGCGCGGCACCACGACCAATAACGCTTCAGGATAGCGCGTGACCAGCTGGCGATGGGCTTCCAGCAGCAACGTTTCTTCACCGTCTCGGGTGGAGCCCGCCACCCACACGGGCCGCCCACCCCATTCATGATGTAAGCGCTCACCCTCTTCCAGTTCCCTGTCGTGACTGGGCATCTCAAACTTTAACGAGCCAACGACGCTGGTGGCGTCAACGCAGCATCCCAAGCGGTTGAAACGCTCGGCATCGGCCGAGGACTTGGCGGCCAGCCAACTGACGTTCGCCAGGGCGCTGGCCATCAACGGTCGCAAGCGCTGGTAACGCGCAAACGCGCGAGGTGACAAGCGCCCGTTAACAACCGCGACGGGCACTTTATGCCGACGACAGGCGTGCAGCAAATTGGGCCATAGCTCGGTTTCGAACAGCAGGGCCAGCGCCGGTTTTACCCGCGCCATAAAGCGCTTCGCCGCGCCTGGATAGTCCAGCGGCAAGAACCGGTGGACTATCCGGGCACGGTCTTGGTCGGGCTGATCATTGATCAAGGTAAGGGCCTGCTTGGCCCCGGTAGCGGTGAGCGTCGTCATCAGCAGCCCATGAGCGGGGTAGCGTTGCAACAGTCCTTCGATGAGCGGGCGCGCCGCACGCACCTCGCCCACCGATGCGCAGTGCAGCCAGATCGTTGGCCCGGATGGCAGCGGGTCGAGGCGCATACCGAGGCGCTGCAGCCGCGAGTAAGTGGGTACTTGCTCACGCCAGATGCGCCACGTAATCAGCGGTGACAGGGTGTATAGCGCCGCTGAATAGGCAAAGCGGGGCCAGCCCATCAGCGCTCGCGATCCAGAATCGAGCTGATCATCGCCGTGGTTGAAACGCCGTCTTCAAAGCCCAGCACTCTGACTTCGCCGCCATTGGCTATCACCGCTTCTCCTCCGGCAATGTCCTCAGGAAGGTAATCGCCGCCTTTGACCAGTATATCCGGCAGTACGGCCTCGATAAGCGCCTGCGGCGTATCCTCGCCAAAGGGAACAACCCAGTCGACCGCGCCCAGGCCGGCCAGTACCTGCATCCGCCGATTGAGAGGATTGATCGGGCGTGTCGGGCCTTTCAAACGACCAATAGAGGCATCATCGTTGACCGCTACGATCAAGCGATCGCCCAGACGTTTGGCCTGTTCGAGATAGGCCACATGGCCCGCATGCAGAATATCGAAACAGCCGTTGGTCATCACCACGCGCTCGCCACGGCGCTGGGCTGCTCGCACGGCCTCTACCAGGGAGGTTGGCTCGATCACGCCATACTCGGCAAGCCTATCGCCGTGCAGGGCGGTGTAAAGCTCAGCAATCGACAGCGTAGCGGTACCCGGTTTGGCGACCACCAACCCAGCGCCGAGATTCGCCAGCATCATGGCCTCCGCAAGCCCATGGCCGGATGCCAGGGCGAGCCCCATCAGGCCAATCACGGTATCGCCCGCGCCCGTCACGTCGAAAACTTCCTGAGCCCGGGTCGGTAAATGTAACGGCGCCTGGCCGTCGCCAATCAGCGTCATGCCCTTTTCGCTGCGGGTAATCAGCAGCGCTTCCAACTCAAGCTCGGCGCGCAGCGCTTCGCCGCGACGCGAGAGTTCTTCATCGCTGCTGCACGAACCGACGATTGCTTCAAACTCTGTCAAATTGGGGGTGATCAGGCTCGCGCCACGATACTTGCTGAAATCGCCACCCTTGGGATCAATCAATACGCGCTTACCCTGACTGCGGGCCAACGCAATCAGCTTTTCAACCTGGTTCAGGGTGCCCTTCCCGTAGTCGGACAGAATCATCACGTCGCAGTCGGGGAGCGCCTGCTCGACCTGGGCAAGCAGGTCAGTGGTGTCGACTCCGTCCAGGCGCTGCTCAAAGTCCAAGCGCAGAAGCTGTTGGTTGCGACTCATGACCCTGAGCTTGGTAATCGTGGTAATATCATCGCTGCATTGAAAGTAAGTACTAACTTTTGAGTCCAATAATCGCCTGGTAAGCAGCTCGGCATTGTCATCGTTGCCGACTACCCCAGCGAGCGATACCTGCGCCCCCAGGGCGGCAATATTCAGCGCCACGTTGGCAGCACCGCCGGGGCGGTCGTCGGCATTTTCAACGCGCACCACCGGAACCGGTGCTTCTGGCGATATGCGCGAGGTGCCACCATGCCAATAGCGATCCAGCATCACGTCGCCCACAACGAGAACGCGACCATGCTCCAGAGCGGTTAAATCAACTTTCATCCGTGGTTCCTGTGGTTGGGTGCTCGGCGCTATAGGCTAATAGCGCCTCAAGCTTGGCGATTACATCATCGACCTTGATCAGATCCATGGCATCGGCATGGCGTACCCGTTGCCCCCAGCTAACGTCTTCCACGGATTTGTGCAAGAACGTGCGTACAGCCTCAGGGTAAGCATTGACAGCAAAATCGCGCCACAGGTAAGGGGCTGCGCGCTGGGGGTTGGTCGTGGCGTAAAGCCCTAGTGTCGGCGTGCCCATCGCATTTGCCATATGGGCGGGACCCGTATCCGGTGCAATCACCGCGTGGGCCCCATCGATCAGCGCCAGAAGGCCCTTTAATGACGTTTGGCCAATGGCATTGATCACACTGACCGGCTGACAGAGCCCTTCAATTTGTTCACCGATCTCGCGCTCCTGGGAGCTACCGCCACCGGTCAACACGCTTTTCAGGCCGTGCTGAACCCACGCATACTCAATGACGCTGGCATACCCTTCTACCGACCAGTTACGAAAATTGCGTAGCCGTACGTTACTGCATGGATTGATCACTAAATAAGGCGCTTCACCGCTAATCATCCGCGCTTCATCATAAGCGTCAGGCGGCACCGGCATCTCCCAGTCAAGCGGCCCCCCTTCAGCGCCCAGTAAACGCGCAAAATCCATGAACGACTCCAGCACATGGGGATTGCTTCTGGGTGCAATATGGCGCTGGGTAAATCGGTGCTGAGCATCCTTGGCGCGCGCTTTGTCATAGCCCACACGCACATCAGCCTTCAACCCAAGCGATAACACACTCGCGCGGATCGCTTGCTGCATGTGCAAAAGTACATCAAAACGCGTGTTCTCAAGCTCACGCCATAGGGCGCGCATTCCTTTAAACCCGCTCGACTTGTCGTATACAACAAACTCGACCCCGGACAGGCCGGCCAGTAGACTGTATTCCCCTTTGCCGATGATCCAGGTAATGCGTGCTTGCGGCCACTGGCGCTGCAACGCTCGCACCGTGGGGACGAGGTTACACACGTCTCCCAACGCAGAGAGGCGCAGAATCGCAATATGGTTAGGTTGAGCAGGCAGAGAGGGCTTCATGCGCTTAGCGGCACTCCAGCAAGGAAATAGTCTGATTTTACATGAAGCAGACAGTTTATGTGACGAGGCCTCGACACACCAACCGCAGACCGCATGGTTCCAGGCCGACTACTGGCGTGAGCGGGGACTGATCGTCGGTGAAGCCCCCGGCCGCGGTAGCAGTCTGTTTATACAGGCTACCGACAACGAACAGTGGGTCTTGCGGCCCTATCGGCGAGGGGGGCTCATCGCCAAGCTCAGCGGAAAAAAATACCTGTGGACCGGCGTTGAGCGCACACGGGCCTTTCGGGAACTGAGACTGACAGCCTCGTTGTACGATCAAGGCTTGCCCGTCCCACGGCCAGTCGCCTGCTGTGTTACCCGCCACGGTTTGACCTATGAGGCTGGACTATTAACCGTCAGGGTACCTGCTGCGCGGGCGTTCGCCTCAGTGCTGGAAGAAGGCGGAGCCCACAAGGCACTACTGATGAGCATCGGCGCCATGGTCAAACGCTTTCATCAGGCTGGCCTCGACCATGTGGATCTTAACGCTCGCAATATCCTGATTGATGCCCACGAAACACCTTGGTTAATCGACCTGGACCGCTGCCGCCTGCGCCAGAGCGGCCGTTGGCAAAAAGTAAATCTAGACAGATTGGCGCGGTCTATACGTAAATTCAGCCCCGCTACCGCTTTCTCACCGATTAGCCAGGGCTATCACTCAGCAAGCTGATCTATACGCGCTTTGCTGGCCACGAAAAGTGTTCAGGGGTTTCATGAGGGTCTAACGGGCCGGGTTGTTGCTCTGGTGTGCAGTGTTGGAGAGCTTGCACCACACGTTCGAGCGCATCAGTCCCCCGTGTGTGTTGCGTCACCTCTTCCCACCATTGTCGATGGATGGCTTTTACTTTCACGGGTACAAGCGGCAAGCCCAAATATTGCGCCATAGCCAGCCGATGCAGACCACGGTTGATTTTAATCAGGGTTCCATCACGACTGACGGCCACGCCGATGTCGTCTTTTCCTTTACGTTGATCAAAGCCATTGAGTGCCATATCGTCAATGAAGCCTAGGTAAATGCTAAGGTAATCATGGATTCGCTCCTCCGAGTCCAGCAAAATACCCAAATGGTAGGAAGACCAAGGGCGGCCTTCGTCAATATACGTTTTGAAGCGGTAAAACGCATAGCTCTGTGTCAGATCTTCGCGACTATGCATCAAGTCACTAATGAAACGATAGCGCGAACCATAACGTAAATCTCCGCGTCGCATATCCCAATCCCCGTCCCAAATGAACGCTGAGGATGAAGGGCGTCGACGCTTTGGCAAGTCACGCCAATCTCTGATGCGAATCAGTTCCCGAGGGTTAACGTAGATTGTTAGGCTGTCGTTCAGGTTTCGCTCAACGAGCCGTCTTGGAAGGCACCAGTTTTCAGATAAAGTACTTCCAAGAAGGCGATACTCCCAAAAGCGGAAAATTGCATTTTCGATTGGAGCACTTAATATCTTTTGAACCCCCTCACGAATAACAACCTGAAAACGGGCACGCTGAGTAGGCCAATACATCCTAGTGTCAACGATTGAAGAAAAACCTGAATCTGGGTTGAATGGTGTTCGTGATTTTCGTAACATTATTATTCCGTTTGCATGCCTAGACTTTTCAGAGTTTTGAGACAAGATAATAGCAAGCATGTTCAACGATACACACAAGCCATTTAAAAATTTAAAATATCGACGACTTTTTACATAGACCACTTCAAGAATGTTCTCAAAATATCGTTCCAAAGCTTCATAATATTAAAACCCTGGAAAAACAAACACTATGAGTGGCTATAAAGTTTAAGAAACTTCTCCATCACTTGTGAAGGTTTGATAAAGGCTAAATTATTTTCAGAAGCCAAATAACTACTATTCCCTCTCTCAAGAAACCACTCAGGCAAATATTTTTTAAAAATAACCACTTGTTTAACGCCCATTATATGCGCAACATGTGATGGACCACAGTCATTACTAATGAAAATTTCACAATTTCTGATCAAACTAAACAGCGATACTATGCTGGCATTATGGACAACGTTAAACCCCTTTTTTTCAAGGATTTTTTTCTCTGCTTCTTCTTGGGGCCCGGTAATAAAGCACACAGATTTATCTTGATAATCCGAGAGCATATCAGCTAGCTCGATATAATATTCAAGAGGCCACTTCTTTTCTTCCCCTCCGGCTCCGGGGGCTATTAAAAATTTACAGTTATCGTTTTTTTCATGTAAAAACATCTTTCTTACGTAGGGACATGCTTCCAAGGAAGAAGAAACATTTAACAACGACAAAAATAAATCAGCTCTATACAAAGAAGTATTCAACGGATATGATTTAGTATATGCAATGCTAGCTTTACCTTTAAAACCAACCCTACGAGGTATACGAAGCGCTAGCATTAAAAGTGCGGTACTTACACTTGATGGCCGAAGATTAAAACCCATGTCAAACTTATATTTCTTATTCAAGTATAAAAAACCGCTTTTTTCTAACACTTCAACTGCATCTAAAAAGCCAGCATCAACCAGAAAATCAGCACCACTACTCCTTGATATCCCAACTACCATAGCATGAGGATACCTCTCTTTTAAAAGAGATAAAAACGGAGCATGTACAACATGGGCACCGAAAAAAGGCCTATTATGCAAAAAAACCGCTATGCATTTAACTTTTGTTTGAAAGCTCAAGAAACACCTCAAAATTATAATCTATAACATACTGAAAAACATGCCACAGAATTACTAGCTAATCACTTTACGTTATAGAACTTAATATACTTCCAAAATACGCCGTTTGCATTTGCAACGGCAATCACCAGCCCCCTCCAGCCATCCAATACACCGAGCTGAAAAAAATAGGTGCGTATAAACGCAAAAATTGACTTAAGAAAAATCACCCCAGGAGAATATTTCTTTAACTTACCGGAATTCGAACGTAACGTGGAATAGCGATTTATTTTTTCTAGAAATTGAGATAAGTCTGTAACCGCCGCATGCTCGATACAGCCTGGGAGCTGTATAATATTTGCCTTATGGTCAATTTCCACCGACTCGTGAACCATGGCGTCGTTAAAATTATAATCACGCCTGTTGAACAGCCTCACCAACCAGTCATTTCCCCATCCGCTATGGCGTACAGGTCGTCCCAACATGCTGTTTTCTCGCAGGACATTACCGATATCACAGGAACGAGCACTGGCGATCCATTGCCGTAATTCGGTAGTTAACCGTTTACTTGGCACCTCATCGGCGTCAAGCGATAATATCCAGTCGTTCTTCGCCAGTGAGACCGCATGGCGTTTGGTTAAGCCAAAACCGAAAAACTCACCTTGATGCAAAGAAACATTAGGATAACGAGCGGCGATACTTGGCGTTTCGTCAATCGAGCCGTTGTCATAGATAACGACCTCGCCGAACTCGCTGAGCGCGTCTAACGTCGATACCAGGGTCGACGCCGCATTGCGGGTAATAATAACAACACTCATCCCTATGGGCATCATCGGTAAATCCTTTTCTGGAAGGGAGACAATGATATGATAGCGTTATAACGTTGAACGCGATGGAGCCTTTCTTGCATATTATACACGCTAATCTGGCGAAGGGTTTTCGCGGAGGAGAACGGCAAACCGTACTGCTCATTGAAGCGCTTGGAGAACTGTACCCAACGGTTTCCCAGACCCTCGTTTGTCGGCCTGACTCGCCGATGCGCGAGGAGCTTGCAAAGGTGGCCAGTGTGCGCATTGTCTCGGCTAAACACCAGTTATGGGGCCACCATGTTACAGGCAATGCCGATATTGTCCATGCTCATGAGGCAAAAGCCGTACACTGGGCTTGGCTGCATCGAACACTGTACAAAACTCCATACATAATCACTCGACGTGTCGACACGCCGATCAAGCGAAAACGCACTAATCTCATGTTCTATGGGAAAGCAGATTGCTGTGTTGCCATTTCCAATGTCATAGCAACTGAACTATCTGCTTTAACTCGCGTGCCCATTCCCGTAATACCCAGTGCCCTGACGCCTTCAGCACCGAGCGCTGACACTGCGGCATCGCTTCGCAGTCAGTATGCAAAAAGATTCATTGTAGGGCATATAGGCGCTTTAGTAGATAAGCACAAAGGACAACGTGTGCTATTAGAAGCTGCAAAGTTAATGGAAAAAGATTACCCAGATATAGTTTTCTTACTCTTTGGGCAAGGTGACGATGAGGCCTCACTAAGGAAAGAAAGTGAGCAGTCAACCAATGTTAATTGGATGGGTTTCAAGACAAATATACTGGACTATATTAGTGCATTTGACCTATTTGCATTTCCTTCTCGCAATGAGGGTTTAGGCTCTATTTTACTTGACGTCATGAATGCAAAAGTGCCTATTATTGCTAGCGATGTGGGGGGCATACCTGATATTGTAAAACATCAAAAGACAGGCTTACTTATACCAGCCAATGATGCTTCCGCTCTTGCAAAAGGTATTATATATTTAAAGGAAAATTCAGCTCTTCGACAGCACTTAGTCCAAGGAGCCACTAAGCATCTAGATCGATACGACCCCCGATCAATGGCTGATTCATACAATCAGCTTTACCAAGCAATCGTGAGTTAGTGAATGTGTTTTTTGCTCCTGAAAAATTTTATAAAAACCTTAGCAAGCTAAAACTTTATACACTAAATGCGGTTCATCGCCTGGTACCCGGAGATCGCTATCACCATGGCGATTAATCTTCTATTGCGTGCTTTAACTATTCATATTTAGGTGGGTGTCATCATACGTATATTCTCTTTTACCGCATTAGGTGCCGCGAAGCGAGAGCTGACAGCGTTAACAATAACAGGCCTGAGCCTTGGTTATGCCATCACGGTACTGACTCGTCTGCCTTGGTGGGCGCTGTTCTTCTTTACGCTCGTCTGGGTAGGCGTCGGCATCAAATTACGCTGGGGACGACCGCTCAATGCGCGCTACCGTAAGGTATGGCCGTGGTCATTGGTGCCACTGAGCCTGTGGGGCGTCTATGTTTACCTGGCGGACAGTTTCGGTAATGTCGACCTGGGTGCGGTTTTTTTTCACCTACAGGCCGGTATGGCCGATCACGGCGGCGCAGGAAAAATGATCACCGCCGTTGTCTATACGTTGAGTATGCTTGGCGTACTGATTTCCGTCACCTGGCTATCGCGAAATGATCAGCGATGGCGGTTAATGGAACGTTTTCTGGCGCTTGGCTTGTTGGCCAGCAACCCTATGCTTTACGGATTAGGCCAGCGCAGTGCAGCCGTGGTCGCCGACGATGCCGACTGGCTTGACCATCGCTATGTCGAGCCGACTGCGTCCGATCAGAATGATGCTCCCAACCTGCTGATACTTTATCTGGAAAGTATCGAGCGTACCTACAGCGATGAGCAGTTTGGCAACGCCTACGACGACCTTCACCGCTTGGGCGAACGCGGTGTCGTGTTTGAGGGCGTTCGCCAAATGGAAGATACCGGTTGGACCATGGCCGGCATGATTGCCAGCCAGTGCGGCGTGCCGCTGATGCCGGCCGGTCTTCTGCATGACAGCCAGTTCGAACCCTTGAAAAGCGTTGTCCCTGGCATTGATTGCCTGGGCGATATCCTGGCGGCTCAGGGCTATCGGTTAAGCTACCTGGGTGGCGCCAGTAAGGAATTTGCCGGAAAAGGGTTATTTTATCGTGGTCACCAGTTTCAAAGCGTGCAAGGGAAAGACGAGTTAACCCGACAGCTTGATAACCCTGCGTACGTCAATGATTGGGGGCTTTTTGACGACAGTCTATATGATATGACGGTTGACGAAATTCGCCGCCTAGACGAAGCGGATGACGGCCCCTGGGGGGTGGTGGCGTTGAGCATTGCCGGCCATGCGCCCAATGGGTTTCCCGCCCAGTCCTGTATTGAACGTCAGGGGCCCTTCGACGGGCAGGACATCCTTTACTCGGTCGAATGCTCTGCCTGGCTGGCCCGCAATCTGATCAATCGTCTGGATAGCCAAGGGTTACTCGATAATACGCTCGTCGCGATCATGAGCGATCACCTCACCATGCGCGTTTCGGTATGGGATGAGCTGACGAGGCTGGATCGGCAGAACACCTTTATGCTGCTGGGCGATCACTTATCGCCACGGCGCGTCCAGCGTGATGCGACCATGCTCGATGTTTTTCCCACGCTTCTGGAATCTCTCGGCTTCACCCTGGACGATCACCGTGCAGGGCTCGGTGTGTCGTTGCTTGGCGACAAGGAAACCCTGGTCGAGCGCCATGGCCTTGACACCTTGAACGAGCGCCTACGCGAGGAAACCGCCTTGCAACATCGCCTGTGGGAAGGCCTCGCGCCTCAGCGACGCGATACGGACAGCACGACGCCACAGGAACAGGTGATTGAAACCCCGGCTGACCGGACGGACGAAGTCGATATCATGCGTTGACGATCACGTTCTCACGCTGACGATCCGCCAGAATCGCTTGATAGACCGAGTCCACGTGGAGCTCATTCAAACAGTTGGTATGACCCAGCGGGCAGGTACGCTCAAAGCATGGCGAGCAGGACAGCGCGAGATAATGGATCGTCGCGTTATCGGTGAGCGGCGGTGTATAGGCAGGTGACGATGAGCCATAAAGCGCATGAATACGCACGCCCACCGCTGCGGCTACGTGCATCAAACCTGAGTCGTTGGTCACGACCTGGCGACAGTCGGCCAGCAGATCCACGGCATCTGCCAGCGCCGTCTTGCCACACAGGTTGTACGCTTGGGGCAGGTCTTTCACGATGGTCTCAGCAACGTCGTGATCCTTGGGGCCGCCGAGCACACGGACTTCATAGCCGTCGGCAATAAGCTTCTTGGCGAGCTGATGAAAGTAGGCAGGCGGCCATTGCTTGGCTGGCCCATATTCTGCCCCGGGCATCATACCGATGGCCGGACGCGAGGAAAGCGCGTGAGCCAGGCGTAAATTGACGAGATTGTCCCGATCGATGGTCAGCCGCGGCTTGGGGATAGAGAAGTCGCCTCCCACCACCTCCTCCAGCGGCAACCCAAGCGATACAAACCGCTTGACGGTTTGATCCAGCACCTGCTTGTCGAGTTTGCGACGCTCTTTCAGAAGCCCATAGCGGTGCTCCCCCAAAAAGCCGACCCGCTCGGGAATCCGTGCCATGAAAGGCACCAGGGCCGCTTTCCACGAGCGCGGCAACACGATAGCGCGATCAAAGCGCCCTTTCAGGCGATTGGCGAGATCCCGTCGACTGGCAAGCCCGAACTCACCGTGGCCCACCGCCAGCGGGAGCACTTCATCCACCTCGGGCATGCGTTCAAGGATAGGCTGCGACCATGCCGGCGCTACCACACCGATCGTGGCATGTGGATAGCGTGCTTTCAGCGTCATGAACAGGCTTTGTGCCATGACCATATCGCCCACCCAGGATGGCCCAATGACCAATAGCCGCATCGCGGTGTTAGCCATTAAGCCACTCCATATACGCTTTTACCCCTTGCGCCACGGTTTTGAATTCCACGTCGCAGCCAGCATCACGTAGGTGGCTGATATCGGCACGCGTATAGCTCTGATAGCGCCCCTTCAGCTCCTCAGGGAAGGCAATGTAGTCGATCTGGCCTTTACCGTAGTAATCGATCACCGCCTCACCGATGGCTTTGAACGGCTCTGCACGGCCGGTACCCAGGTTGAAGATACCCGATGCCTTCGGGTTATCCAGAAACCACAGGTTCACATCGACGACATCCCCCACATAGACAAAGTCGCGGCTCTGCATACCCGCCTCGTACCCCGCATAGGCGCCAAACAGTTTCAGGGTTTCGTCATTACGGATTTGCAGGTGATTATGATAGGCCACGCTCGCCATCTTGCCCTTGTGCTGTTCCCGGGGCCCGTACACATTGAAATAGCGGAAACCGACCACTTGGGTCGTCAGTTCATTCCAGCGAGCGCGCACATGCTGATCAAACAGCAGTTTAGAGTAGCCGTAGACATTGAGCGGCTTTTCGCACTCGGGGATTTCCTTGAATACCTCGCTGCCGCCGTAGGTAGCTGCCGACGACGCGTAAATAAACGGAATACCCCGTTTTTCACAGTAGTTCAGCAGCACCTTTGAGTACTCGAAGTTGTTGTCCATCATGTAGTGACCGTCCCATTCCGTGGTATCGGAACAGGCACCCTCATGGAAAATCGCTTCGATGGGCGGCAAATCAACCGACTCGCCGTGCAGCGCTTGCCTTACCCGCGCTAGAAAATCATCCTTATCCAGATAATCCGCCAGGGTACAGTCCGCCAGATTGACAAACTTGGTGCCATCGCGCAGGTCGTCGACCACCATCACATCGTTTCGTCCCCGCGCATTCAGCGCCTTGACGATATTGGCACCGATAAAACCAGCGCCGCCGGTTACAACAATCATTTCATTCTCCTTACCAAAAGCGGTTCTGTTGGCTTGCGCGCCTATAACCTATCTGCCTGGGATTGTATACTTGACGGCTAATGAATTCATGGCCAACGGTGCTTTCCGCGATGAGTGTCTCGACAAACCAATCGACGCCTGATGTGTCGACCTTTCAAGGCTTGATCCTTGCGCTGCAACAGTATTGGGCAGAACAGGGCTGCGTTATCCTCCAGCCGCTCGATATGGAAGTGGGTGCGGGGACCTTTCATCCCGCGACCTTCCTGCGCGCCATCGGCCCGGAGAGCTGGAATGCCGCCTACGTTCAGCCCTCTCGCCGCCCGACGGATGGCCGTTATGGTGAGAACCCCAATCGCCTTCAACATTACTACCAGTTCCAGGTTGTGATGAAGCCGTCGCCCAGCCATTTTCAGGATCTGTACCTTGGCTCACTCAAGCGCCTCGGGCTTGATCCGCTGATCCATGACGTGCGCTTTGTCGAAGACAATTGGGAATCCCCTACGCTTGGGGCCTGGGGGCTTGGCTGGGAAGTATGGCTCAACGGCATGGAAGTTACCCAGTTTACCTACTTCCAGCAGGCCGGTGGTATCGAATGTTACCCGGTCACCGGCGAGCTGACTTACGGGCTCGAGCGTATCGCCATGTACCTGCAGAACGTCGATAGCGTCTACGACCTTGTCTGGGCCATCGCGCCCGACGGCAGTGAAGTCAGCTATGGCGATGTCTATCTGCAAAATGAGCGCGAGCAGTCTGCCTACAATTTTGAACACGCCGATGTCGACCAGCTGTTTGCTGACTTCGACCATCAGGAAAAAGAGTGCAGCAAACTGTTGGCGGCCAGCCTACCGCTGCCCGCCTACGAAAAAGTCTTGAAAGCATCGCACACCTTCAACCTGTTAGATGCCCGCCATGCCATTTCGGTCACCGAACGCCAACGCTACATTCTACGCGTTCGTACCATGGCACGGGACGTGGCCGCTGCCTACTTTGCGTCGCGCAAGGCAGAAGGTTTCCCCATGGCCGATGAATCACTGCGCCGCGAACTATTAGCTGACGAGGGAGACGCATAATGGCTGTTGATACGCTCTTATTGGAACTGGGCGCGGAAGAGCTTCCACCCACTGCATTGGATGTACTGTCCGATGCTTTTGCGGCGGGCATCCAGAAAGGCCTGCAGGACGCCGAGATTCCCTTCCAAAGCGTTAATGCGTTCGCAACGCCGCGACGCTTGGCGGTTCAGGTCACAGCACTTGCCGATAAACAGCCTGACCGCGAGGTGGAACGTCGTGGACCGGCGCTGGCGGCCGCCTTTAAAGACGGCGCCCCCACCAAGGCAGCGGAAGGGTTTGCCCGCTCCTGTGGCGTCAGCGTGGATGAGCTGATTCACCTTGAAACCGATAAAGGCACCTGGCTTGGTTACCGCGAACAGCAGCCGGGTGAGAGCGTCCAGGCATTGCTGCCGGACATCCTTCATAAGGCGATTGCCGCGCTGCCCGTCCCCAAAAACATGCGCTGGGGCAGCTCCCGCATCGAATTCTCTCGCCCGGTACATTGGCTGGTGGCGCTTTACGGCCGCGATGTGATTGCCGCAGAGGCGTTGGGGCTAGAAGCCAGTCGCACCACCTATGGCCACCGTTTTCACGCGCCGGATGCCATTCAGCTTGAGCATGCTGACGAGTACCTTGAAGCACTTGAAAACGCCTATGTGCTGGCTGACCGGAACCAGCGTCGTGAACGTATTCGCGAGCAGGTACTGGCCGAGGCTGAAGTACAGGATGCCCATGCCGTCATCGACGAAGACCTGCTGGTAGAAGTCAGCGGCCTAGTGGAATGGCCCGTGGCATTGACCGGCAGCTTTGACGAACGCTTTCTGGACGTGCCGGCGGAGTGCCTGATTTCCTCCATGAAGGCCAACCAGAAGTACTTCCACCTGCTGGATGCACAAGGCAAGCTCAAGCCGCTGTTCATTACCATCTCGAACATCGACAGCGCCGACCCGCAGCAGGTGATTTCCGGCAATGAAAAAGTCATTCGCCCACGCCTGGCTGACGCTGCTTTCTTCTATGAGACCGACCGCAAGCACACGCTTGCCTCGCGTATACCACAGCTCGACAGCGTCGTGTTTCAGCAACAGCTGGGCACACTTGCGGATAAGGCACGCCGCAGTCGCGTGATCGCCTCGTACATCGCCGAGCAGATTCAGGGTGACGTATCCCACGCCCAGCGCGCCGTCGCCCTTGCCAAGTGCGACCTGGTCACCGAGATGGTGCTCGAATTCCCTGAACTCCAGGGCATCATGGGACGTTATTACGCCGAACAGGATGGCGAGCCAGAGGACGTGGCCCAAGCGCTGGAAGAGCAGTATCTGCCTCGCTTCGCCAGCGATGCCATTCCCCAGAGCGCGACGGGCAAGGCCCTCGCTCTGGCAGATCGCCTTGACACTCTAGTGGGCATTTTCGGTATTGGCCAGCGCCCCACTGGCGCAAAGGACCCTTTCGCCCTGCGTCGTGCCTCCATCGGCGTGCTGAACATTCTTGTGAAGGGCGAGCTTGATCTTGACCTTCGCGAACTGCTGAGCGTCGCTGCTGAGCAGCATCAGGGCCTGCCTGAGGCCGATGGCCTCGTCGAGGACGTTCTTACCTACATGCTGGATCGCTTTCGCGCCTGGGGGCAGGAAGAAGGCATCAGCGCCGAAATGTACCTGGCCGTACGCGCCCGCCCAGTCACCAAGCCACTGGATTTTGCCCGCCGTCTGCGTGCCGTCAAGGCGTTTGCTCAGCGCGAGGAAGCCACCGCCCTGGCAGCTGCCAACAAGCGCGTATCCAACATTCTCAGCAAGCAGTCGCATGATGGCCGCACCCAGGTCGATCCAGCGCTGCTCCAGGAGCGGGCCGAGCAGACATTGTTCGACGCCGTCACGACCTGCGAAAGCAAAGTGTCACCGCTATTTGCGGCAGGCAACTACCAGCAGGCGCTGGATGTCCTGGCCACATTACGTGACCCCGTGGACACGTTCTTTGATCAGGTAATGGTCATGGCCGACGATGATGCCATTCGTCGCAATCGGCTTGCGCTGCTGGCAAGCCTTCAAGCGTTGTTCCTTGCCGTGGCCGATATTGCTCAGCTGCCCCAATAGGTAAAACGCTACCGGTTGCCATCGGCATCTCGGTAGCTTTCACGGTTCGTCGAAGCCCGGCTCTGCAAAGCGCCGGGCTTCTTTGTGACGATCTGCTCAATGTTCCACGTGAAACATTCGACTCTTGCACGCCTCATAGTAATCTGAGGCGCATATGACCGGTTCAACGGCCCGAGGACACCCATGTTAAACGCAAGCCAACTCGTCATTCTCGATCGCGACGGTGTGATCAACCATGATTCGGATGCCTACATCAAATCCCTGGCGGAATGGATAGCTTATCCAAATGCCATCAAAGCGATCGCCAGGCTATCTCAAGCGGGCTTCAAGGTGGCGGTGGCTACCAATCAATCGGGTATTGCACGGGGCTATTATAGCGAAGCCGCGCTGCAGGCAATGCACGACCATCTAGAGGCGTTGGTAAGCGCGCAAGGCGGTCAGATTGCGCATATTGCGTATTGCCCACACGGGCCTGATGACCAATGTGAGTGTCGCAAGCCCTTACCCGGCTTGCTTATTCAAATTCAGAACGCGCTTGGGTTAGAGAGCCTGAACGGCAGTTGGATGGTCGGTGATAGCTTAAGAGATATTCAGGCCGGCGAAGCCGTCGGCTGTCGTACGGCCCTGGTGAGAACCGGCAAAGGCGAAAAAACGCTGCTCAACCATATCGGGCTGGAAAAGTCGGCTGTCTTCCATGACCTTGCTGAGTTTACCAATTGGCTGTGCCAACCTTAACCCTTACCAACAGAACATAAAAACGCCGCTTCAGCATAAACTGGAGCGGCGTTTTTGATTTCCGCCTTGCTTGGCATGTTTCACGTGAAACACGCCAGTAGGCTTAGATATCCAGATTCGCGACCAGTGCGTTCGATTCGATGAAGTCTCGGCGCGGCTCAACTTCATCGCCCATCAAGGTGTTGAACATCATGTCAGCCGCGACGGCATCCTCTATCGTGACGCGCAGCATACGACGACCGTCTGGATCCATGGTAGTTTCCCACAGCTGATCCGGGTTCATCTCACCCAGGCCTTTATAGCGTTGTACGGACAGGCCACGCTGGCCTTCCTGCATTAGCCAGGCAAGCACTTCAGAGAAGTGAGAAACCGGCTTCTGCCGTTCGCCGCGGGCGATATAGGCTCCCTCTTCGAGAAGCCCGTTGATGGTCTCACCCAAAGCGGCAATCGCACGATAGTCGGCGCTTTCAAAGAAATCCAGTCCCCAGACGTAGTCGTTTGTCACCCCATGGGCAATTAACGACACGGATGGCAGGTACAGACCACGCTCCGCATCTTCATGAAGGTAGAACTGGTACCGCGGCCCGCCTTCATAGGCCACTCTATCGTCCATGGCTTTCTGCAGCTCACCAATCCAGTTTTCCATGGTGACACGGTCTTTAAGGCTTGCTTCGCCCTGAAGCCCGGTCGCATGAACGGCCTGCTTGAGCACCTCGATCGGGTACACTCGCGCCAGGCGGTCAATCCGCTTCATCACGTTGCGGTACTGGTTCACCAGGGTTTCCAGCTGCGAGCCCGTTATCCCTGGCGCATCCGGATTGACGTATAAACCGGCTCCGTCGAGTGCCGTGGTGGTCAGGTAGTCGACCATGGCCTGCTCGTCTTTAAGGTACAGCTCTTGCTTGCCGCGTTTGATCTTGTAAAGCGGCGGCTGGGCAATAAAGACATGCCCGCGCTCGATAAGCTCGGGCATTTGACGGAAGAAGAAGGTAAGCAGCAACGTTCGGATATGCGAGCCGTCAACATCCGCGTCGGTCATGATGATGATCGAATGATAGCGGAGCTTGTCGGGATTGAATTCCTCACGACCAATGCCGCAGCCAAGCGCCGTGATCAGCGTACCCACCTCTGCCGACGAAAGCATTTTATCGAAGCGTGCTTTCTCGACGTTGAGGATCTTACCCTTGAGCGGCAGAATCGCCTGAGTGCGACGGTCACGGCCCTGTTTAGCGCTGCCACCCGCCGAATCGCCCTCCACCAGGTAAAGCTCGGATTGGCTTGGATCTTTCTCCTGGCAGTCGGCCAGTTTGCCGGGTAACCCGGCGATATCCAGCGCGCCCTTACGGCGCGTCATGTCGCGCGCTTTGCGTGCCGCTTCCCGCGCCCTTGCCGCGTCCAGCATCTTGTTGACGATCGCCTTGGCTTCGTTGGGCTTCTCGATCAGATAGTCCGCAAACAAGCGACCCATTTCCTGTTCAACCGCGGTTTTCACCTCAGACGAAACAAGCTTTTCCTTGGTTTGCGACGAAAATTTGGGATCCGGTACTTTGACGGAAATGATCGCCGTCAGTCCTTCACGGGCATCGTCGCCCGCCGTACTCACCTTGGCCTTCTTGAGCAAGCCTTCGGCTTCGATATAGTTGTTCAGGGTACGCGTTAGCGCCGTGCGGAAACCCGCCAGGTGCGTTCCGCCATCTCGCTGTGGAATATTATTGGTATAGCAGAAGATGTTTTCGGTAAACGTGTCGCTCCACTGCATGGCCACTTCTACTTCGACGCCATCTTCGCGGACGGCATTGAAATGGAAGACCGGGTTGAGAACCGACTTGTTTTTGTTGAGGTGATCAACAAAGGCTTTAAGACCGCCTTCATAGTGGAACAGCTCTTCCTTGCCGCTGCGTTCATCCATTAGACGGATGGCAACGCCGGAATTCAGGAAAGATAACTCTCTTAAGCGCTTGGCTAGAATATCGTAGTGGAACTCGATATTGCCAAACGTATCCGGTGACGGCCGAAAGTGTACGCGCGTGCCGCTTTTTTCCGTTGTACCCACGACGCCGAGAGGCGCTTGAGGCACGCCATGCCGGTATACTTGCTCAAACACGTCACCCTGCCGCCAGATCGTCAGCCGCAGCTCTTCGGAAAGTGCGTTGACCACGGACACGCCGACGCCGTGGAGACCGCCAGATACCTTGTACGAATTATCGTCAAACTTGCCGCCTGCGTGCAACACGGTCATGATGACCTCGGCCGCCGACACGCCTTCGCCTTCGTGGATCTCGGTCGGCACCCCTCGCCCGTTATCACTCACCGTAACGGATTCATCAGGGTGGATCACCACGCGGATTTCACTGCAGTGGCCAGCCAGGGCTTCATCGATGGAATTGTCCACCAACTCGAAGACCATGTGGTGCAGTCCGGTGCCGTCGTCGGTATCGCCGATGTACATGCCTGGACGCTTGCGCACCGCGTCCAGCCCCTTGAGCACCTTGATGCTTGATGAATCGTAAGCCTGCTCGCTCATTGACCACTCCGTCGTGAAGTCTGTCTCTATCCGTGTCGCCTAGCCTTCCGGCACTAGCTGGCTCAATCCATCGCTACGATGTTTCATGTGAAACATGCTAATTGTTGTCTGAGCCTGCCATGCCTGCCGTAAGGCTTCGGGTTCGACGCTGGTAATAAATACTTGGCACTGCATGTCTTCGAGTAACTGACAAAACTGCGACCGATGATGAGCATCTAGCTCGGCGGGTAGATCGTCAATCAGGTAGATGCAGTGTCGCTGTGATGCACTTTCCAGAAGCCGGCCCTGCGCTAATTTTAACGCACTGACTACCAGTTTCTGCTGCCCTCTGGAAAGTACTTCAATAGCGGGTTGCTTGTTGAGCTTGATACGCAAGTCAGCGCGCTGGGGGCCCTGCTGGGTAAAGCCCATTTGTTGATCGGTCGCCCGGCTAGCTTCCAACACATCGGCCAGCGATCTTTTTTTATCCCACCCTCTGGCATAATGAAGTGTCAGGCCCGGCAACGGAAGCAAACGCTCCAGCGTCTCTTCAAATACGGGAAGAAAGTCAGCAAACCAGGCACGTCTCAGCGTGTCCATTTGTTCACCCCATGTTGCAAGCTCCTGCTCCCAGACGCCGAGTTCTCTTGGGTCTATTCTACCATGCCTCAACATCGCATTCCGATGTTTCAACGCTCGCCGGGTGCGCTTCCATATTTCGAGAAAACGATGTTTCACGTGAAACACCCCCCAGTCCAGAAACTCGCGACGGCCGGCCGGGGGGCCTTCAAGCAAACGAAAGGCATCGGGGTTGATGAGCTGTAATGGCATCACCTCGACCAGGTCTGCCAGCCTGGCATTCTTGTCCCCCTTGACGCGCAATTCCAGCTCGCTGGAGCCTCGCAATCGACGCACCCCTAGCGAGACCTGAGGATCACCTTCCAGCCGCCCGTAAAGGGTCATATAAGGAGTATCAGCCTGTATCACGTTTTTAAGCTGACGTGCCCTGAAGGATCTTCCCATCCCCAGAATATGAATGCCTTCGAGCAGGCTCGTCTTGCCGCTGCCGTTGACACCATTAATGAGATTGATGCGCGGTGAGGGCGCCATATCGACAGACTGCAAATTGCGTACGCCGTCAAGATTGAGCTGGAGAAGACTCATTAGCCATCACTTATGCTGTGCGCTATAAAAAAGAGGCGGCGCATCCCTGTACAGAAGCGCCGCCGTGAGGAGCAGGATCATGAAGAGGGTGCTTACAGCCGCATGGGCATAACAACGTAAAGCGCGTCACCGCCGCCCGGCTCTTCCAGAAGCGCACTGCTGTTAGGGTCAGCAAGGGTGATCTGGACACGATCTTCGTCCAGCACGCTCATCACATCGACCAGGTAACCAACATTGAAACCAACCTCCATGGCAGATCCGGCATACTCGACCGCAATGTTCTCCTCGGCTTCTTCCTGTTCGGGATTGTTGGCCATTACCTTGAGGTTGTTTTCCTCCAGATAAAGGCGCACGCCACGATACTTTTCATTGGACAAGATAGCGGTTCGTGAAAGCACCTGGCGGAGTTCCGCACGTTCGGCAATCAATACTTTATCGCCGTTGCGCGGAACGACGCGTTCATAATCGGGAAACTTGCCGTCTATCAACTTGGACGTGAACGTAAAATCCCCGGTATGCACGCGCACGTGCGTCGCACCCAATGTCAAGCTGACGGGTTCATCGCTGTCATCTAATAAGCGAGACAGTTCAAGGATGCCTTTGCGAGGCACGATCAGTTTTTGAGACTGGTCGACCACGACATCGACAGGCCGCGAACACATTGCCAGACGGTGACCGTCAGTCGCCACGGTACGCAGCAGATTACTCTGGATTTCCAGCAGCATGCCGTTGAGGTAATAGCGTACATCCTGCTGGGCCATGGCAAACGATGTCGATTCGATCAGGCGTTTGAGCGTCCCCCGGGGCACGCTCAGCGCCTGATTCCCCTCCCCATCTTCAATGGATGGGAACTCGGCAGCCGGCAAAGTGGACAGCGTAAACCGCGAGCGACCGCTACGCAGCACGGCGCGTCCTTCTTCTACCGCTAGCTGAATATCGGATTGATCAGGCAGTGATTTGCATATGTCCATCAATTTACGCGCCGGCACGGTAGCCGAGCCTTGGGCGTCGACCTGACTGGCAACGGTACGACCGACCAGCTCCACTTCAAGGTCTGTGCCTGTCAGAGACACCTGGTCGCCGTCCACCTGAATCAATACGTTAGACAGGACAGGCAATGTCTGACGGCGCTCTACGACCCCGGCTACCAGGGTTAGCGGACGTAGCAGCGCCTCTCGGGAAATCGAAAATTTCATCAATACTCCGTTCTATATCCTGAAAGACCTGCTAGAGACAGGTCCGTCCTGAGGGATTAACTGGTCAGTAGGCGTAACAAGTTCTTGTAGTCTTCGCGGATATCCGCGCTCTCTTCCTGCAGCGATTTAACCTTGCGGCAGGCGTGCAGCACGGTGGTATGGTCACGGCCACCAAACGCATCGCCGATCTCGGGCAGACTATGGTTCGTCAGCTCCTTGGCCAGCGCCATGGCCACCTGGCGTGGCCGGGCCACTGACCGCGAGCGTCGTTTGGAGAGCAGGTCGGCCACCTTGATCTTGTAATACTCCGCCACGGTGCGCTGGATGTTGTCGACCCCCACCTGCTTGTCCTGCAATGCCAGCAGATCCTTGAGCGACTCCCGGATAAAATCCTGGGTGATGGTCTTGCCCATGAAATGCGAATCGGCAATCACCTTCTTGAGCGCGCCCTCGAGTTCACGCACGTTCGAGCGAATCTTCTGGGCGATGAAGAACGCCGCGTCATGGGGCAGGTCGACCTTGGCCTGATCGGCTTTCTTCATCAGGATCGCAACGCGGGTTTCCAGTTCGGGTGGCTCGATGGCGACAGTAAGCCCCCACCCGAAGCGGGATTTCAGACGCTCTTCTACACCGCTGATTTCCTTGGGGTAACGGTCGGATGTCAGGATCATTTGCTGCCCGCCTTCCAACAAGGCATTGAACGTATGGAAGAACTCTTCCTGCGACCGTTCTTTACCAGCAAAAAACTGAATGTCATCTATGAGCAGCGCGTCTACGCTACGGTAGAAACGCTTGAAATCGTTGATCGCGTTGAGCTGAAGTGCCTTCACCATGTCGGCAACGAAACGCTCAGAGTGAAGGTACACGACGCGCGCATTTTCGCGGCGAACGGCCAGCCCATTCCCGACCGCATGCATCAAGTGGGTTTTACCCAGGCCAACGCCGCCATACAGGAAAAGCGGGTTATAGGCGCCACCGGGGTTTTCCGAGACCTGCCGCGAGGCCGCGCGGGCAAGCTGGTTAGATTTACCCTCAACGAAGGTGTCGAAGGTGAAATTGGGGTTCAGCCCGCTGGTATGCTTGAGACTGCCTTCAACCTGAACCTGGCGATCATTATTACGACGGCCGTTATTTTCTTCGTTCTCTTCACGTAGCTGGTCTATCTCACGCTCATCGGCAATGTCACCACGCGGCGGCGTATGAACCGCCGGTGATGAACGCGGCGCCGGTGCGGCAGATACCGGATTGCCCAAATCACGAGGTTGGGGGGCTGGTGTGGCCGGCCGCCGGCTGCCGACCGTAAGACTGACCTTGGGAGGCTTCGAAGGAGATAGCTCACGCACCAGTTCGCTAATTCGCTTGGCATACTTGTCACTCACCCAATCACGCACAAACCGGTTGGGCGCCAACAAGCGAAGCTCATTGGACTCACTATCTTCGGCCTGCAATGGACGTATCCATGTATTGAACTGTTGGGAACTCAGCTCGTCCTGCAGGTAATCCAGGCACTGTTGCCAAAGCGCGAGTGACACTCATCTCACCATCGATTGAAAAAGGCCGACCATTGTAGCGCCCAACGGCGTGGTTATCCACACAGGCAAGAAGCGATTCAACAAGCTGTGGAAAACTTTAACCCTCGCCGTTTAAGTCGCCTCCCGAACTGACGGGAGCATCCCGAAAGTCAACCCTGACGACGCTTTAATTCACAGCTAATCAACTGCTTATCATCCACTTTAAGGACACTTGTCCACAACACTGAACCAACAGTAAGCATTTGAATAAAAACAATAATAGTGGGTTACTAACAAAAAGTATCCCCACTATTAGCCACAGCAAGGCGGTATCATCGCCTGTGCATCACTAGACGATATATTGCCCGCTTGGCGATGTCGATGCGACAGGCAAGCGCCTCTGCAGAAGGCATTTTTTGCAAGGAAAAATTGCACGCAACGCGGGAAGCCTCTACAATTTCGGGTCTTGAATTGAATCTCCCGGCTAGTTCCTCACTGGACCGGGCCTTTTGGAATTCATTTTCCGTCCTAAACCACGTGGGAATAACGAGTTATGAAACGCACTTTTCAACCTAGCGTTCTCAAGCGCAAGCGCGCGCATGGTTTCCGTGCTCGTATGGCAACCAAAAATGGCCGCGCCATCATCGCCCGTCGCCGCGCCAAGGGCCGTAAGCGTCTGAGCGCCTGATTTCGGCTTGCGTGTGCCACATCAAGGTTTTCCCCGGTGTTGTCGGTTATTGAACGCTGGGGATTACCGCTTCGTTTTTGAGCAGGCAGATTTCAAGGTTCATGGTAAAGGGATGATGGCGCTTGCGCGCTGGAATACCCTCGGGCATCCGCGCCTGGGCCTGATAGTCAGCAAAAAAAATGTGAAGCTCGCCGTTGATCGTAACTGCTTCAAAAGGCTCGTTCGCGAGTCAGCCCGCCTACGTCAAGACCAGCTTCCCGCTGTGGATATCGTGGTGCTTGCTCGACGTGGCGTCCAAGACATGGAAAATGATGTTGTCTACCGTCAGCTTCATGGCATGTGGAAACGGCTTCGGCGCGATGCCCAGTCGGCCAGTGCGCCGCCTGAAGGCTCAATACGCAACGCTTGATGGGCACCTCACCGCTCGACCTCGGCCTGCCGCCTGGCAGGCTTTCGTGTGTCAAGGGTCGAGTAATTGACACTGCGCCATTAGCATGTTCACCACCCAGCGGGCAGAACCCTCATGGACGTAAAACGACTTATATTACTGATTCCGCTAGCCATTCTGGCCTATCTGCTGGTTGTCCAGTGGAATCAGGATTACGGACAGACGTCTTATCAATCGTCGTCGGAGATATCGCAAAGCCAAACCAGCAGCAATAATGCAGGGTCTGGCGGCGGCGATGCATCTCGTGGCGACGACGCGAATGATCTCTCTGTTCCCAGCGACGGCGACGCCTCACCTCAAGAGACGCTCGACAGCGACGCAAGCGATAGCGACAGCCGTGACTTCATCGCAGTCACCACCGACGTGCTGGATGTGCGTATCGACCCGCACGGGGGCGATATTGTGTATGCCGCGTTGCCCCAGCATAAGCAGACGCTCGACTCAAGCCGCAACTACATCCTGCTTTCCGATAACCAGACGCGCAGCTACGTAGCGCGCTCGGGCTTGCAGCTTGACGGCGAAGCGCGCCGCATTGCGTTCACGCCGGATAGCGACGAGTACCTGCTGGGCGATGACGAAGACCAGCTTGAAGTGAACCTCAGTGCTGAAGTGAACGGTATCGAGGTTATCAAGCGGCTGACGTTCGAACGCGGTAACTATGCCGTCGATGTGAATTATTACCTGGCCAACAACACCGACGAGCCGGTCAGCGCGCGCTTTATCGGGCAGCTCGCCAGGGATAACAGCCCGGATCCGTCTAGTGGCGTCAGTATGGGCATGAATTCCTATCTCGGTGCTGCCTATTCGACCCAAGAAGAACGCTACGCAAAAATCGATTTTGACGATATTCAGGCCGGCAACTTCAATAATCGCGAAGCACAAGGCGGCTGGATAGCAATTATCCAGCACTACTTTGTGTCGGCCTGGGCGCCCTCGCAGGATCAGCAAAACCTCTACTACGTTTCAACGGATTCCCGTGATCGCAACGTCGTGGCCTTTGCTGGCCCCACCAGCGAGCTGTCACCGGAAGAAGACGCCACTCTGGGTGCCACGCTCTACATGGGCCCCAAAATACAGGACCATCTTGAAGACGTAGCCCCCAATCTTCGCCTGACCGTTGATTATGGCTGGCTGTGGTTCCTGGCCAACCCGCTTTTCTGGCTGCTGGACAAGATCCACGACATCGTTGGCAACTGGGGCTGGTCGATCGTTCTATTGACCGTACTGGTCAAGACCGTGCTGTTCCCGCTTTCTGCCAAGGCCTATAAGTCGATGGCGCGGATGCGCAAGCTCGGCCCTGAGATGCAGCGTCTCAAAGAGATGTATGGCGATGACCGCCAGAAAATGTCTCAAGAGATGATGAAGTTCTACCAGAAAGAGAAAATCAACCCGCTCGGCGGCTGTTTGCCCATTCTGGTACAAATGCCGGTGTTCATCGCCCTCTACTGGATGCTGCTGGAATCGGTAGAGCTGCGCCACGCGCCCTTCATGTTCTGGATTCAGGATCTGTCGGTGAAAGACCCGTACTTCATCCTGCCGATCCTGATGGGTATCTCGATGTACGTGCAGCAGCTGCTGAACCCCACACCGCCCGATCCCATGCAGGCGAAGATCATGAAGATGCTCCCTATCATCTTTACGTTCTTCTTCCTGTGGTTCCCGGCGGGTCTGGTTATCTACTGGGTGGTCAACAACATCATCTCGGTGGCGCAGCAGTATTTCATCACGCGCAAAGTCGAGCAGGATCCCAGTATTGGGAAAGGCATGAAAACCAAGAAGTAAGCCGCTAGCGAAGACGTCCAGACCCCCGCCCTTGCGGGGGTCTGGCGTTTTAGGCCTGAAAAATTCAAACTAGCTATTTTTGCAGCGAGAGACCTCATGGCTGACCGACTCTATACCCCAGACACCATCGCCGCCCTGGCAACCCCTCCCGGTCGCGGTGGTGTCGGTATTATTCGTGTTTCCGGGCCGGCCAGCCGCGATATCGCCACTGCCATGCTGGGACACTGCCCCGCGCCCCGTCATGCTTACCATGGCGAGTTCAAGGGGGCCGACAACAGCATTGACGAGGGGATCGCGCTGCTCTTCCCCGACCCGCACTCCTTCACCGGCGAAGATGTCCTCGAACTTCACGGCCACGGCGGGCCGGTCATCATGGATATGCTACTCGAGCGCTGCGTCCAGCTCGGCGCTCGGCTGGCACGGCCTGGCGAATTTTCCGAACGCGCCTTCCTGAACGACAAGCTGGACCTAGCCCAGGCCGAGGCAATTGCTGACCTGATCGATGCCACCTCGCGCTCGGCGGCTGAAAACGCAGTGCGCTCGCTTCAAGGCGAGTTTTCCAACCGGGTGTCAGCGCTGGTACAGCGACTCATCGAGCTACGCGTCTACGTCGAGGCAGCGATTGATTTCCCCGAGGAAGAAATCGACTTTCTTGCCGACGGCCACGTGGCGAGCCTGCTCGACAACGTCCACCAGGAACTGATCGACGTGCGGGCCGCGGCCGGCCAGGGGGCGCTCATGCGCGAAGGCATGAGCGTGGTGATCGCCGGGCGCCCCAATGCAGGCAAGTCGAGCCTGCTCAATGCGCTCACCGAGCAGGATACCGCTATCGTGACGGACATCGCGGGCACCACCCGGGACGTGTTGCGCGAACATATCCACATCGACGGCATGCCCCTGCACGTCATTGATACCGCAGGCCTGCGTGACACGCCTGACGCCGTGGAAAAGATCGGTGTTGCCCGGGCCTGGGCAGAAATTGAACGCGCTGATCGTGTGCTGCTACTCGTCGATGCGTCTACTACTGAGGCCACCGACCCGATGGCCATCTGGCCTGAATTCGTCGCTCGCCTGCCCGATCAAACGCGTCTAACGCTGATCCGCAACAAGATCGATACCAGCGCTGAGCAAC
The DNA here is from genome assembly GCF_020991005.1 of Halomonas sp. CUBES01. Classification (GTDB taxonomy): domain Bacteria; phylum Pseudomonadota; class Gammaproteobacteria; order Pseudomonadales; family Halomonadaceae; genus Vreelandella; species Vreelandella gomseomensis. The sequence goes on from NZ_JAJLLW010000001.1 coordinate 59,305, forward strand.
CGGGCATTGATTTATCCACAGCCCCGCCCACGTTGCGGCTATCGGCGAAAACCGGACGGGGTGTGGATAACTTGAAAGCCCATCTTAAAGACATCATGGGCTTTTCCGCCAATACCGAAGGGCGCTTCTCAGCACGCCGTCGCCACCTGGACGCCCTTGACCGGGCAATGCGCGCCCTGGAAACCGGCCGTGTTCAGCTCGAAGGTAACGGTGCAGGCGAGCTGCTGGCGGAAGACCTGCGCGACGCTCAACAGGCACTCGGCGAAATCACCGGCGAATTCAGCGCCGACGACTTGCTGGGCGAAATCTTCGGCAGCTTCTGCATCGGTAAATGAGCCTCGGGGATGACGGTGACGAGTTATTCGGGGACCCACCAATCCGCGTGATAGCGGCTCTGCGCGCCCAACAGCGGCGTCAGCTGATCCATGGCGCCGGCCATGCGTTCATCAAGCCCCCAGGGCGGATTGATCACCAGCATACCGCTGCCGAACATGCCGCGTTCAAGGCTGCCCGCCGGACGCAAGCATAATTCGCTGCGCCATATTTTACGTATGCCGCTGTGCGCTAGCGCCTCCAGCAGCACCTGGTGATGCCCGGCAGGCAGCAAGGGATACCAGACCAGGATCACGGCGTGACGGGCTTTCGCGAGTGCCTGGCGGAGCGCGTCCGCTACCTCCTGGTACTCGTCTTTACGTTCGTAACTAGGGTCAATCAGCGCACACACGCGGGGTGTCGGCACGGGCAGTCGTTGGCATAGCCCTGCCAGGCCATCTCCATGTATGCGCTCGGCGCCATCTGCCAGCGTCTGGTCATCCAGATGCTGATGCTCTCCGGGGTGCAGCTCGAACCCGTAGAGGCGCTCCTTGGCGCGTAGCGCCTGGCTTATCCACCAGGGAGAGCCGGGGTAATGGGTCAGCTTGCCTGGCGCAGGCTGAGCGCGGGATAACGTCGCCAGCCACTCGACGAGCAGCGGGTTGGAAAGCGAATCAGTTGCGTGCCAGAGCGGCCATACCCCTTCGCGATACTCCTGAAGCCGCTGGGTTTCTTTGCCCGATAGCGGATACAGCCCGCGCCCCGCATGGGTATCCATATAGGTAACCGGCGAGGGTTTACGCTGGAGATACTCAAGGGTCGCAAACAACGTCAAATGTTTATGTACGTCGGCAAAATTGCCTGCGTGGTAGGCGTGTTGATATGACAACATGATGATAGGTCGCTCATAAAAAAACCCGCTACGTCAGCATAGCGGGCTTGGGGTGGCGCATTGCAATCACACTGCTCAGCCTTGTTGCTGGCCATCTCCAGTGGGTGTCAGGGTAATTTCGACGCGGCGGTTCTGGCTGCGTCCGGCCTCGGTATTGTTACTGGCCACCGGCTGCGATTCGCCGTACCCCCGCGTATTTAACCGCGCTGGCGACACGCCATTCTGGCCCAGGTAGCTGCCCACTGCTTGAGCGCGGCGCTCCGAAAGACGCTGGTTATAGGCGTCATCACCAGTACTATCCGTATGGCCGGCAATATTGACCCGGGTATCGGTATATTGGCTTACCACGTTGGCCACTTCATTGAGCGCGCTGCGCGCTTCGCTGGTCAACTCGGCGGAATCAAAGCCAAAGGTCACGCTGCTGGGCATATTGAGGACGATGTCGTCGCCGCGGCGATCCACTTCAATACGCGAGCCCTGCAGGTTTTCGCGCAGTTGCTTTTCCTGGCGATCCATGTAGGCACCGATGCCGGCGCCGGCGGCTGCACCAACAGCCGCGCCAATCACGGCACGGTCACGACGGCTGCTGCTACCGTCCCCGGATAGCGCGCCGGCGACGGCGCCAACGGCAGCACCAATACCGGTGCCGGTGGCGGTGCTGGAGCGTTGAGTTTCACCACCGCCGTAGGGACTTGAGCTTGCACAGCCGGCCACCAACATGGCAGCCACCAACGGGGTCAGTAGTCGATAAATACGCATCGCTCACTCCTTAGCTTGTCTTGCGTCTATGAGGTTACTCATCGCTGATCAACGCCAGCAATTCATTCAAGAATAATAGACCTTGAGGGGAAGCTTGAAGCCTTTTGGGCATTTCCATCAAAAGTCCTTTTTTCTCAGCATCATGCAAGCGCGCCAACAGCACCTCATCGGCTAACCCGGTATGCGCAGACCAAATCGACAACGGCACCCCCCGGGTCAGACGCAGGGCATTCATGGCAAACTCCAGCGGCAGTTCGCACTCGGCGATCGCCTGCTTGCCGGCAACAAAGCCGCGCGGGTCATTGAGGCGCCGCAGGTAGGCATCGGGCTGGCGCGTTTTCCAGCGCCGTTCGATGTGCCAACGTCCCTCACGGTCAATATGACTCAGCTTGCCGTGGGCACCCGCGCCAATGCCCAGATAATCCCCGAACTGCCAGTAATTGATGTTGTGTCGGCTCTGACGAAGCGGCCTGGCATAGGCCGAAATCTCGTAACGTGCAAACCCCGCCTGTTCAAGGCGTTGGTGGCCCAGATCCTGAATATCCCAAAGGGTTTCCTCCTGAGGCAATACCGGTGGGTGAGCATAAAACGCCGTATTGGGCTCCAGGGTCAGTTGATACCAGGAGAGGTGCTCCGGTGCCAATGCCAGGGCCTGGTCAATATCGGCCATCGCCTGATCCGCGCTTTGTTGAGGCAGGCCGTGCATCAGGTCGACGTTGATATTCTGAAAACCAGCGGCGCGCGCCTGTTCAACGGCATGAACCGCCTCGTCGCCACTGTGAATACGGCCAAGTGCTTCAAGCTGTGCGGCATGAAAGCTCTGCACACCCAGCGACAGTCGATTGATACCGGCTTCCCGATAGCCGACAAACCGAGTCTGTTCGGTCGTACCGGGGTTCGCCTCGAGGGTAATCTCGATATCGTTGGCTAAAGGCAGCCGCGCACCAATTTCATTCAATAACTGCCGATAAAAGTCGGGTGACAGCAGGCTCGGCGTACCGCCGCCAATGAAAACCGTCTCAAGCGTACGTCCCGCTGCCAGCGCAAGATCCGCATCCAGATCCTGCAGAAGCGCCTGAAGGTAGCGTGCTTCGGGCAGTGTCTGACTATGAGGTTCATGAGAGTTGAAGTCACAGTAAGGACATTTGCGGACACACCACGGCGTATGGATATACAGCGAAAGCGGTGGCAATGGCTCACCCATGGGCCAACCTTAAAACCTCCACCAGGCCGGCAAGTGCCCGGCCACGATGACTGAGACGGTTTTTGCTCTCGCTTGGCAGTTCCGCCACGCTCATTCCCTGGTCAGGCAGCCAGAACAGCGGATCGTAACCGAAACCGCCTTCTCCACGCGGGTGGGCCAGCACCTCGCCCTCCCAGCTGCGTTGCACGATGACCGGCACCGGGTCATGAGGGTGGCGCAGATACACCAGCACACACCAGTAACGCGCCGTGCGCTGCCCTTCGGGGCAGTCCTGTAACGCCTCGAGTAACTTGGCGTTATTGCGCTGATCGCTCTTGGGTTCGCCCGCATAGCGTGCGGAATAGATCCCCGGCGCGCCATGCAATGCGTCCACTTCCAGACCCGAGTCATCGGCCAGGGCAGGCAATCCGCTTTGCCGGCTTGCCTCACGCGCTTTGATCAGGGCGTTCTCAACGAACGTCACACCCGTTTCGGCCACGTCATGCACGCCAAAATCGGCCTGCGGTCGTACGTCAAAACCAAGCGGCGATAGTAATTCGTTAAATTCTTTCAACTTACCAACGTTTCCGCTGGCAAGCACGAGCGTTTGCGTGCTGGTCATCCGGCGACCTCCTGGAATGGATGATCAGTTTACATGCTACTGCCATGACAAAGGCAGTCATAATGTAACGGCATGTTTCTATAAAAACTATCTTTCAAGTATTATAAAAATAATATTTGTTATTATTCATATATTTAAATCAGAAAAACACTACTTAGGCGAATTTTAATCCTACAAATCAAGTAACATACATTTACATTTAAAAACTAATAGATACACTCAAGTGACTACCTGCTCATGCGTTCTTTCTACGAGGATCTCCCCAATGCCGCAGGAAAAGGCTACCAACACGGTATTTGTCGTTACCGAAAAAAGCCCACAGTCACAACTATTTGCGGAATATCTGGCGGCTCATACCGAGTGCCATGTGCAGATTCAGTCACCCCATGAAAAGGTCACTGCACCGCCAGTAGGTGACACCTTGATGCTGATCGATAGCGATCATATTGGCGTTGATACCCTGCCGGACTGGCAACATCAGTTACCCGAGGCGCTCAGCAACGCGCCATTGGCCGCGTTTAACATTCGCGATATGGATCACGCCCTTGAAGCTCTGTCGTGTGCGCAATTGAAAGGGGTGTTCTATCGCCAGGAGAGCCTGGATGTCATTTGCAAGGGGATTCATGCGTTGCTGGAAGGCGAATTGTGGATGTCCCGCGAACTCATGACCCGGTTGATCCTGTTCTATCGCAAGTATCAGAACAACGCCTTTCGCCCCGCCTGCGGCCTCACGAACCGGGAAATGGAAATTATCTCGCTGCTGAGTGCCGGCGCATCGAACCATCAAATCGCCGAAAAACTGTTTCTCAGCGAGCACACCGTCAAATCTCACCTGTACAACATTTTCCGCAAAATCAACGTACATAACCGTATTCAAGCGTTGAACTGGATTCATCAGAATCTGGGCCCGATTCTGCCCAACATCGAAACTGCACGAAGCCTGCAACGCCACTGATAACGTCTTACAAGAGTGAACTGGCTATGGCACCGCTACGTTACTGTCGACACGCCCTGACAGGGTTATTGATATGGATGAGTCTTTCACTGGTGCTAGCCAATGAACCTACGCCCCCAAATGAACCAGCGCCCGTCGATGAGCAGGAGGCGGTAGACGCCATTAACCAACTATCAAGCCCTGATGGCCCCTCCATCCAAGAACGCGGCAGCCCCAGTAGCGAGCTCACCGGTGTATTGGTCGACCGCACCATCACCATGGCAGGTAAAACCTTCTATCGCGCCTTCAGCCAGCGAGCCATGGGTAACATGATCATTGGCAACGCCACCATCACCATTCAGGAACGCCCCGACGCCCGTTGGGGAAGCCAGCTGTGGATTATGCAAGGCAACCAGATGTATTTCCGTACACAGCTCTCTCCGCGCATCAGCGAAGCTGACCGTGCCGCGGAGGAAGCCGTACAAACCGTGGAAGAAGCACTACTACGTCAACAACTGAGCTCAGCGCTATCTTCCGACAAAGACTTGGGAAGAGAGGAGTTACGATAATGAAAGCAAAGGCAATTCGCACCGCAGGTATAGGCACAGCGCTGCTGGCTGGGCTGTTAACGCTGCAGGCTCACGCGGGAGACCTCGTCTACGAACCCATCAACCCGTCATTTGGCGGGAACCCTTTTACAGGAAGTTATCTACTAGGCAAAGCACAGGCCCAAGATACTAATACCGACCCTAACTCTCGTCGCTCTGAACCGCTTTCATCGACGGCTCGTTTAATTCAGAGCCTGGAAAGCCGACTTATTTCACAGCTTATCAGCGATGTGGGAAATGGTGACGTTGGAGAAGGCAGTTTCGATAGCGACGAGTTTGGTGTGGTCGTCAGGGATGATGGTGGCCAACTGACCGTCCGAGTCGTAGATAAGATCACCGGCGATGTTACAAATATCAATGTTGGCGGTTTATTCAACCCTTGAACTCCACCGATACACCCAATCAAAAAAGTAGACACTATAAAACAAGGGGACAGTCATGAGAATTGTTATCGTTGCAATGCTGGCGCTGTGGCTGAGTGGATGTGCCAGCACTATGGCCACGTCAGAAAACCTGGAAGGCGCACCGGCAACGCTCACGCCAAGGGGCGCAACTTACCAGGATCTTGTATCACTACCGCCACCGGCTGGGCGCATCTTTGTCTCAGTCTATGATTTCAGAGACCAGACAGGCCAGTACCGACCGGCCCCCGCCAGCACCTTCTCCACTGCGGTAACTCAGGGTGCCGCAGCAATGCTGACCGGGGCACTGGCAGACTCGGGCTGGTTTATTCCCCTTGAGCGGGTCGGCTTACAGAACCTGCTAACAGAAAGGCGCATCATCCGTGCGGAATTCGAACGCTTTGGACAACCTGACACATTGCCATCGTTACGCGCCGCTTCCGTTATGCTGGAAGGCGGTATCATCGCCTATGAATCCAATATACGTACCGGGGGTGCCGGGGCGGAATATTTCGGTATTGGGGCCTCAGGCCAGTACCAGGTGGATCAGGTGACGGTCAACCTCAGGGCAGTGGAGATTTCATCAGGCGAGGTATTGGCGAATGTCACTACGACGAAAACGATCTACTCCAAAGAATTACGGGCGGGTGTCTACCGTTTCATCGACTTCAGCCGATTGCTTGAGCTTGAAGCGGGGGTTACCACCAATGAACCCGTACAAATGGCCGTCATGTCGGCTGTCGATGCTTCAGTTATCCATTTGATCGCAAAAGGGGTAGAAAACCGGTTATGGAATCTGCCCAACGATGTCAACTTCAATGACACCATTTTGGCGGACTACCTGAACGCGCCCATACCTCAGTTATAACGACGAATACCCCAACAAAAGCCCAGCCAGGCTCACGCTGAAGGTCATGCTTATACATGACCTTTTTTTATGAATAAAAATTCATATCCAGCTGTAAGAGGCCTGATGATAGATTACCTCCTCGTTAAAGTAGTGGTTTTTTCTATTTCTCATTATAAGCCTATAGCAAATCCTACCAGTATGAAAAAATTCACTTTTACTTCGCTCATGAACATGAGTTTTTTAACTTTCAATTCAACTTAAGTGTCTATGGTAACCGCGTCGATTCCCTCCATACTTAACTCAACAAACAATTACACAAAGTCACAAAAAGGCAGGATTGTAACCATGGAAATCAAATGGGTCGGCTCTATCGTTTCGCAACGTGGTATTACGTTCAGGGGTACTCAAGCTAGCTTGTTTTTTGGGCTGGTGACAGTACTCATGGCGTTCTCCGTTACTGTTTCGGCAAAAGAAAACCAAGTTAATAATGAGCAAGCTCAAATGTTTATTACTGAGAATAGCGTTCAATTAGACAGTTTTGAAGAAGCTTTTGCTCAAAGCCGAGCCAATGTAGCGGTGATCCGGCAAATAGGTGATGGAAATACCAATCTCATCAACCAGGGTCGCAGCCGCCAAGATAAGGCTAATTTAGCTTCCATTGTACAGAACGGCAACTATAACGACGCCATGATTAATCAGAAAGGCTCGGACAACACCGGCCTGATACGTCAAGATGGTAATCGACACGAAGCCAACATTACGCAGATCGGTAACTCTCTTGACTCGCAAATCATCCAGAACGGTCAAAACAGTAACGTCAGCATTTCGCATTCGGGGAGTGGCTCCTACGGCATTAGCATTGAACAGCAAGCGTTTTCAGGCAATGCACGCTCGGTCACCGTCGAAACTTACTGAGCAACATGGGTTGTTTCAGTAATAACTAAAGCAAGTATATCGTAAAGGGGAAACACCATGAAACTGCAATTAACTACTATCGCTGCCGCTGTTGCCATCGCTTTAAGTTCTGCAAGCTTTGCTCAAACAACGCCAAGCACAACCTTCAACGGTAGTATCAATACCATTGATACCATGGCTGGATATACAAAAGGCAGCGGTGCTGGCAGTGATTCCTACATCACACAAACAGCTGGTAGCGATGACAACGTAAACAACGTGACCCAATGGGGAACTCAGTACTCACGAATTACACAAACCGGAGACCGTAACCGAGTAACGGTTGTTCAGGATGACGAAGTTGGAGTTGCGAAAGTGTCACCTGGATTCAATGAGTCAATTGTTCGGCAAGAAGGTAACGATAACAAAGTTAAACTCAACCAACTGGGTGAGTATAATGATTCATGGATCAAGCAGGATGGAAGCGATAACGACTCTTTAGTCGAGCAAGATGGCAACCGTAATGATAGCTATATTTCCTCAGTAGGAAATGGAAATATAGACCGTGTTTATCAAGGCGGTAATGAACTGGATAGTCACATCCTGACTGATGGAAATCGTAACTTTACTAAAATCACACAAACAGGAGAAGGCCACGATTCGTTTGTGCGCACCGTCGGAAATGACAATCGTCAAATTGTCAGTCAGTCAGGTGTTGGTGGACTAAGCAATGGTCAACACTTTAGCCAAATTTTGACCACTGGTAGCGGTAATACTAACAGTGTTTATCAAGGCTACTAATTAGAAGCCTTGCCTAAGACTACCGCCCCTTTTCAGGGGCGGTTTTTTTGTTAGCGGATCAATACCGTTAACGTGCCGCCCTTGCCCTGAGTGGATGATCGCGAGCGGTTAGTGCCTTTTTGAATATCCACTTCCAGACGATCACCGTCGCTCAACAGCGTTACCGTGCCCTCAAGTGCTTCGCCCTCATAGCTGAATTCAGCCGGTACGCGACCGTTTTCCTCAACGTGCTCGGTGGTTTCACCCTCGTGGGTCACTTTCCAACGGGCGGAAAACGCAGCGCCCTCAGTGCCTTCCATGGTGATGCGGATTTGAGACATTGATGCCTCCTGTGGCGTCTGTGCCGTAATCGGTGGATGAAAGGTCAGCCCAATGGCCAATAGCGCGGCGCCTGGCCACGTAAAGCAATGTTTCATAATGGCCCTCCCCTTACAAAAAGAGCCGCTGGTTGTCAGCGGCTCTTAGAGTATAGCGGGATACTCGTTACTTACTGTTACATGCTTGCAAAGGCTTTTTCTGCGGCGTCCAGGGTTAACTGGATATCTTCCGGCGTGTGGGCGCTGGACATGAAACCGGCTTCGAACGCCGATGGTGCGAGATAGACGCCGTGGTCGAGCATGGCGCCAAAGAAGCGGCGAAACGCTTCCGGATCACAGGCCGTCGCCTGAGCAAAGTTATCCACACGGCGCTGGCCGGTAAAGAACACCCCGAACATGCCGCCGGCCGACTGGGTCATCATCGGAACGTCGGCCGCATTCGCGCGTTCCTGCAGGCCATTGCACAGCGTTTCGACCCGCTGCGCCAACGCATCGTGGAAGCCGGGCACTTGAAGCTTGGTCAGCAGCGCAATCCCCGCGGCCATGGCCAGCGGGTTACCGGAGAGGGTACCCGCCTGATAGATCGGCCCCATCGGCGAGATGTTCTGCATGATCTCACGCTTGCCACCAAAGGCACCGACCGGCATGCCGCCGCCGACGATCTTGCCCAAACAGGTCAGGTCGGGGGTTACGCCGTAGTAAGCCTGAGCACCGCCAAGGGCTACCCGGAAGCCGGTCATCACTTCATCGAAAATCAACACGCTATCGTGCTCATTGCACACCCGACGCAGGGTTTCCAGAAAGCCCGGCTGCGGCGGAATACAGTTCATGTTGCCGGAGACCGGCTCGACGATAATACAGGCGATCTCATCGCCCATCTCTTCGAAACAGGCTTCGACGCCTTCGGGATCGTTGTAAGACAGCGTGATGGTATGCGCCGCCAGCGACGCAGGCACGCCCGGCGAGCTGGGCTCACCATGGGTCAACGCACCGGAGCCCGCCTTGACCAGCAGCGAGTCAGAATGGCCGTGGTAATTGCCTTCGAACTTGACGATCTTGTCGCGCCCCGTCGCGCCGCGTGCCAGCCGAATGGCCGACATGGTCGCCTCGGTGCCGGAGCTGGTCATGCGTACCATTTCCATCGACGGAATCATCTCGCAGATCAGATCCGCCATAGTGGTCTCGACCGCCGTGGGCGTGCCAAATGACAGGCCGTTGTCCAGCCGCGCACGCACGGCGGCAAGGACGTCCTGATCCGCATGGCCGGTAATCATGGGGCCCCAGGAGCCCACGTAGTCGACGTAGCGATTGCCTTCCACGTCGAACAAATGAGCGCCCTGGGCGCGTTCCATGAAGACAGGCGGGCGGTGCAGTCCTTTGAAAGCCCGCACCGGCGAGTTTACGCCGCCCGGAATATGGCGGCTGGCAAGTTCAAACAGTTCAGCGGAAGTCGTCATGGCGTCCTCTTGATTAATCGCATGGCGTCATAGAGTCAAAAACGTGAAGTATGCGGGGAACGGTTGGGTAAACACTGCCCGCTTGTCGGCTGATAGCCTTGTGACAAGCTATGCCAGGTAAAGTGCTGTGCCTGCTCGCAGGCTATAAGTAAGCGCTCACCATCAGCCAGGCGCGCCGCAATGGCGGATGACAGCGTGCATCCTGACCCATGGAACGTCTCGGGTAAGCGGGGCCACTGCCACTGCCGGGTGTTATCCGGCGAATGCAGCGTCAACACAACCTGATCGTCATTGCCGGGCAGCGGATCATCCGTGGCCGACACCAGGACGGCCTGGCAGCCAAGAGACAGCAGCGCCACGGCTCTCGCCGTATCGTCATCGCTTGGCGGACACTCAGGGGTGAGCATGGCCAGCTCAGCGCGATTGGGCGTCAATATATCCACCATCGGAAGCAGCTGCTCGCGATACTGCTGACGTAATTCAGGGGTCGAGAGCTCGGCACCGCCGCCGGCCTTCAATACCGGGTCGGCCACCACCGGTACGCCTGGAAAACGTCGAATGATCGCCACGGCGGCTTCAAGCGTCGCCTCATGGCTGATCAGGCCCAGCTTGATGGCCGCCACCGGCATGGAGGCGATCTCATCCACCATCTGGCCCATCAGTTGGGCATCCGTCGGCATCACGCGAACGACGTCCTGGCAGCTCTGCACGGTCAGCGCCGTGGGAATAGTAACGGCCCAGCCGCCACACGCGGAGATCGACTGGCTATCGGCGATCAGCCCGGCGCCGCCGGTCGGATCATGGCCAGCCAGCACGAGTACAACAGGCGGTAATGGTTGGGGCATCAGAACGGTTTCACCACCGCCAACAGGATGATGCCGATCAGCGCGATCACCGGTGCCTCATTGAACCAGCGGAAAAACACATGGCTTTTGGTGCAGCGTGCCTGGCTGAACTGCTTCAGGTAAATCAGACACACGTGGTGATAAGCAATCAGCAGCACGATCAGCAGCAGCTTGGCGTGCATCCACCCCTGGCTTAACCAGACCGGCGCAAGAAACAGCAGCCAACCGCCAAAAATCAGCACGGCAATCATCGACGGCATCATGATGCCCCGATAAAGCTTGCGTTCCATTGTCGTGAAGTAGGCCATCGCCTGACTGTCACCTGCATCCCGCGCCTGGGCGTGATAGACAAACAGCCTGGGTAAATAGAACAGGGCGGCAAACCAGGTCACCATGGCGATCAGGTGAATCGCTTTGATCCATAAGTACATTGTAACTCCTTAGGCTGAGGACTCTTTGTGAGACGAATCGCTGTCGCGAGGATCGCGGTAGTGGTAGTAGCGTTCGATAGCGCCCCGGGTGATGATACCCGAAATACGCTGTTGTTTCGGTCGATATCCATGCACCACGTAAAGCGCATCGAGGGTGTTGTTCTGCAAGGCCAGAAAAGCTTCCGACAGGGTTGCCTGCAGCGCAATCGGGGCCATTTCCAGCCGTTGACCGGGAATCTCCAGGAGATCGATCATGTCATCTGCGGGGGCATTGATGCCGTGAGTTTCGTCGTGCTCGATCAGCCAGCGCGCCAGCTCAGCTGCCTTGAGTCCGAGCACCGGTTTATCGCCACTGGAACGCTCGATCACCAGCCACACCGGATTGGTTTCAAGCAAGCGCCTCGCCTGGTCAGGGCTTATCATTCGCGTCGTCCGCACCAGGTTGCGCTCCATCACAGCCGGCACCGATACCCTCGATAACGCCTGCATCAGCGGTTGCTGAAGCGGGTGCAGGCCATAGCGTATGCTGCTGATGAAAAACCCCTCACAGCCGGTGAGCTGACGCGAGGTCAGGCACGCCACCACGACGACAAGCATGCCCGGCAACATGATACCCGGCGTATGGGTGAGTTCCAGGAGTGCCATCAACGCCGCCAGCGGTGCCTGAAGCACCGCGCCCATCATCGCCGCCATGCCCAGCATGGCATAGACACCGGGATCGGCCGCCTTGGCCTCCCATACCCAGGCGCCCAGCAAGCCACTGAGTGCGCCGGTGGCGGCCCCCATCACCAGTACTGGACCGATAATCCCGATAGGCACGCCGCCGGCCACCGTTAACCCGGTAACCACCAGCTTGACCGCCATCAGCGCCAGCAGCACCTGAACCGTCAGCTGGTTATTGAGCGCAGCAGCCACGCTGTCATAGCCGATCCCCTGCACCTCGGGAAACCAGAAGGCGGCAACGCCCGTTACCGCCGCCACCGTACCCAAGCGGAACCACAGCGGCCATTGCTGGAAACGCTGCAGCCGCGATAAATGAATGAAGCCGCCGGCCAGCAAACCAATCACCAACCCCAGCAGGATCACCCACGGCAGGTTCATCAGCGAACCCAGCGCAACGTCGGGAATATCGAACGCCGGCTGGTTGCCATACACCAGCTGCGCCACCAGCGCGCCCATCATCGACGCCAGGATAACGGGCATGAAGCTCATCAGGGTGTATTCCATCATGACCACTTCCATGGCGAAGATGACCCCGGCAATCGGAGTATTGAACGACGCTGAAATCGCCGCCGCCGTGCCGCACGCCACCAGCACCCGCAGGCTATTGTGGGGCAGGCGCATCCGCAGGCCCAGGCCGCTCGACGCGGCGGCGCCCAGATGAATGGCAGGCCCCTCCCGGCCTGCCGAGAGACCACCGAGTACCGCTATTACCCCCACCCACCACTGGTTAAGCCAGTTGCGCAACGGAAAGCGGCCCTGATGATACGTCAGACGCTCAATGACATGGCCGACACCGAGCTTGCGGGCAGCCGCTTTTTGTCGATAAAGCAACACACCGATCAAGGTGACGGCGAGAAACGGCAGTCCGGCGCGCACCCAAGGCGCCAGCCCCTCAAAGGCTTCCGGGTCGCCATCGGGCATCAACAGCAATCCCCCCGCCGACAGCAACAGGCGGAAGATGACCATCAAGGCGCCGGTGATCAGACCCGAGACCAAACCCAATACGCATAGCTGCGGCAACGCATCGACGTTTGCCAGCTGGCGTCGGAAACTGTCCAGGGTGAAATCGGATCGAGAAAAACGCGCCACAGGCAACCTTCCTTGCTCTTGTGTCTATACACTCTTGTGTATCATAGCTGGATACGCATAAACAGCTTGGTATCCTATGCTTAAGCCGTTGGCGATTCGATTTCCGCTCAGAGATCCGCAAGGAGTATGGTGTGATAAAGGTAGGTATTGTTGGCGGCACAGGCTACACCGGCGTTGAACTGCTGCGGCTACTCGCCCAGCACCCCCAGGTTAGCGTGGCCATGATCACGTCGCGCTCTGAAGCAGGCGTAAAGGTCAGCGACATGTACCCCAATCTGCGCGGCCATTACGACACGCTGGCGTTCAGCGAGCCGGATGCCGACCAGTTGGGCAGCCTGGACGCGGTATTTTTCGCCACTCCCCACGGGGTTGCCCATGCGCTGGCGGGGGAGCTGCTGAACAAGGGCACCCGTGTCATCGACCTGTCTGCGGATTTTCGACTACGCGACGCCGACGAGTGGGCGGCCTGGTACGCCCAGCCCCATGGCGCCCCTGAACTATTGGATGAAGCCGTTTACGGACTGCCCGAGCTGTATCGCGAACGAATCAAGACCGCGCGGTTGGTCGCCGTGCCTGGCTGTTACCCCACCGCCGTTCAACTGGGCTATCTCCCCCTGCTGGAAGCAGGCCTGGTGGATACCGGACGGCTGATTGCCGACTGTAAATCCGGCGTCACCGGCGCGGGTCGCGGCGCCAAGGTCGGTTCGCTGCTCGCCGAAGCCGGCGAATCCATGAAGGCCTATGGCGCCTCAGGACATCGCCATCTACCCGAAATCCGTCAAGGCCTGGGCGATATGCATTCAGCGCCGGTAGGACTGACGTTCGTTCCCCACCTGACGCCGATGATTCGCGGTATTCATGCCACGCTTTACAGCCAGCTCACCGTTGACCCCGGCGACCTTCAGGCGCGCTTTGAACAACGTTACGCAAACGAGCCGTTTGTCGATGTGATGCCTGCAGGCAGCCATCCAGAAACGCGCAGTGTCAAAGGCATCAATACGTGTCGCATCGCCATTCACCGCCCTGAAAATAGCGACACGATCGTTGTACTCTCGGTGATTGATAACCTGGTCAAGGGCGCGTCCGGACAGGCCATCCAGAACCTTAACCTGATGTTTGGCTTTGACGAAACCACCGGACTCAGCGCGCCGGCGGTCATGCCCTGACATCGATCAGGTCGGGTAATAGTTGACCCTTTTGCTGGGTGTTACGCATAATCATTGCTAGTTCAGACTAATTGTTAAGGGGCGTGTGTTTTACACCAAGCATTAGCCGCCCCACTCGCTCACGGGAGGTAGCCATGAGCAGCGCAGAATCCTTCGTTCCTACGCCACTATTGTTGTCCGATAGCGCACAAAAACGGATCAACGCCTTGATGGCAGAAGAAAAAAATTCCACCTTGAAATTACGCGTTTACGTTACCGGAGGGGGCTGTTCGGGATTTCAATACGGCTTTGACTTTGCCGATACCGTTGCCGATGACGACACGGTGATCGAATTCGGCGATGCCGCCCTGGTGGTCGACCCGCTGTCTTACCAGTACCTGGTGGGATCAACCGTCGACTACGAAGAAGGCCTGGCAGGTGCCCGCTTTCGGGTACAGAACCCCAATGCCACCACCACTTGCGGGTGCGGCGCCTCATTCATGGTGTAGCCTCTCCATCGGCTGTTCCGGTGGTTCCGCACCGGCCCAGCGTTTACCACATGCCATTCCCGTGACTTGACGCCCTGAGCGTTTCTCGCCAAGGTTATAGTGTCAATAACAGACTCAGACGCCTGCTATGCGGCAGCCCTCGCTGCTCCAGACGTACTGAGCCATACAAATCACGGGAAAACTCATGAAATCACTACGACGCACCACCCTTCCCCTCTCGGCGCTTGCGCTGGCATTAAGCGGCGCGGCCCACGCCCAGGAAACTCCCAGCGTCAATGTCGCGACGGATCCAAGCTTCGTACCTTTCGAAATGATGGACGAAGATACCGGTGAAATGGTCGGTTTCGATATCGACATCATCAATGAAGTGGCTGACCGTGCCGGGTTCGACGTCAACCTGACCACCATGGACTTCTCGGGCATTATTCCTGCGGTGCAAACTGGCAACCAGGAAATTGCCATTGCCGGTATCACCATTACCGAAGAGCGGGCGGAAGTCGTTGACTTCTCTGATCCCTACTACGATTCCGGTCTGCGGATCATCGTTCGTGCCGATAGCGATGTTGAAGACATCGATGATCTGGAAGGCATGACCATCGCCACCAAGACGGGTTCAACCAGCTACGACTTCCTGGAAGACAAGTTTGGTGACGACGCTGACTTTACTCCCTACCCGGGCACCTCCGACATGTACATGGCGCTGTTGGGACGTAATGTGGATGCCGTCTTCTACGATGCCCCTAACGTCGCGTACTTCTCCCAGACCCGCGGTGAAGGCCGCACCAAGGTCGTAGGCCCGCTTTATGAAGGTCAGCAGTATGGCATCGTCTTCAACAAGGGCAGCGAATGGGTAGAACCCACCAACGACGCCTTGGCCGAGATGCGCGAAGACGGCACCTACGATGAAATCTATGAAAAATGGTTTGGGGAAGCCCCCAGCGACGACTGATCAGCGCTGATCATGATTTAACCATTTCATCAGGGCCGGGCGGCATAGCCCCCGGCCCTGTTCGTTTGTCTTCTCATCTCTCAGGAGAACGCGCGTGGATCCTAGCTTTGAGTTTAATTGGGAAGCGACCATCAACTCGATTCCCCACCTGTTGCCGGGGATTCCCTATACCCTGCTGATTTCGTTTGGCGGCCTCGCCATCGGCTTTTTTATCGGCATCTTTTTTGGTCTGCTGCGTATCAGCCCACTTCGCTGGCTGCGCTGGCCTGCCATCGTCTACGTTGAGGTGTTTCGCGGCACGCCAATTCTGGTCCAGGTGCTGTTTATCTTCTATGGTCTGCCGCAGCTGCTCGGAAGTCCTATCAATGCCCTGGTGGCCGGTATTGCCGCCATTGCGGTCAACTCCGGCGCCTATATCTCCGAAATTGTACGGGGCGGCGTCCAGTCCATTGAACGCGGCCAGCGCGAGGCCTCCCTGTCACTTGGCCTGTCGCGTACCCAGGCGTTTCGTTATGTCATCTGGCCGCAGGCGTTTCGCCGCATGATCCCGCCGCTGGGTAATCAGGGCATTATCAGCATCAAGGATACGTCCCTATTTTCAGTGATCGGCGTGGGTGAACTGGTTCGCCAAGGGCAGGTATATATCGCCAGCACCTTCACGGCCATGGAGGTTTACCTGATGGTGGCCCTCATGTACCTCGCCATTACCTGGACCCTATCGATTGTCCTGCGCCAGCTTGAAAGCAAAGGCCTGGTCGGCCAATAAGGAGACGCACAATGAACGACACACCCCAGCGAATTGTGCGTATGCAGCAGCTCAATAAACACTTTGGCAGCCTGCACGTACTCAAGGATATCGACATGGAGATCACCCCCGGCGAAGTCGTCGTGGTGATTGGCGCCAGCGGCTCGGGTAAGTCCACCTTGATCCGCTGTATCAACGGGTTGGAAGAATTCCAGACCGGTAAGCTGGAGGTCGATAGCAACGAATTGCTACCCCATGGCAAAAGTGGCAAGGCGCTGCAGACCATCCGCACCGAAGTCGGCATGGTGTTCCAGCAATTCAATCTGTTTCCACACTTGAGCGTTATCGACAACATTACCCTGGCCCCGATGAAAGTACGCGGCTGGAGCGCGTCCGACGCCCTGGAGACTGCCAAGCGACTGCTCGAGCGGGTCGGCATCTCGGATCAGGCGGACAAGTACCCAAGCCAGCTGTCAGGCGGCCAACAGCAACGCGTGGCACTGGCCCGCGCGTTGGCCATGGAACCCCGGCTGATGCTGTTTGACGAGCCTACCTCGGCCCTTGATCCGGAAATGATCGGTGAGGTGCTGGATGCCATGCGCGAGCTGGCAAAAGAAGGTATGACCATGGTGATCGTTACCCACGAAATGGGTTTTGCCCGCGAGGTTGCTGACCGGGTGATATTCATTCACCAAGGCGAAATTACCGAACAAGGCCCTCCTGAACAGCTCTTCGATACGCCTCAGCACGAACGCACCCAATCGTTTTTAGCGCGGGTACTCAAGCACTGATTCAGCCAATTATCCCGATCTAAAGACCGCGTTTCATGGCCTGTGATCTTCACAGGCCATTTTTTTGCCTGTGGATAGTATTTTTTTACGATCCATGCCAATCCGCTGCCATCCAGCGGCACGCTGGCGTTAGGCGCGATACACCAGGTGGCTTGCCTCTTGTTCACAGTCGCGGTAACAACTCCGGTATGCAGCGGTGGACAAGGCGTGTTTTATTTTACCGGTGGATAAACTGGCATTTCATCCACAGGCCCAGCACCGTTTCTACGCAGCTAGTACGCCGTTTAATCACGTAAAGATCAACAATGCAATTTTCTGATAAATATGTGCTTTATAGACTTATCAACAGATTTTGTCCACACCAGTAATTACAGCATTAACAGAACTTCTCTTATTTTATATTTATGTTGTTATTAATAGAGGCCAAGGAACAAATCGGGGTGTGGAAAAACCTGACGGTTACCCACAGGGGGTTTATACTTGCCGACCTAGTGAATTAAGGTGCCTGTGCACCGGCTCAACTCATCCGTGCCTCAGGGCACAAGACGAGGTGTCTCTTGAATTACCCCGACCGCTTTGACGTGATTGTCATCGGCGGTGGCCATGCGGGAACCGAAGCCGCACTGGCCTCTGCTCGCATGGGCTGTCAAACCCTGCTGCTGACCCATAACATCGAAACCCTCGGTCAAATGTCGTGTAATCCGGCGATTGGCGGGATTGGCAAGAGCCATCTCGTCAAGGAAATTGATGCCCTGGGCGGTGCCATGGGGCTCGCCACCGACATGGGCGGTATTCAGTTTCGTGTGTTGAACGCCCGCAAGGGGCCGGCGGTACGCGCCACTCGTGCCCAGGCCGACCGAGTTCGTTACAAAGCGGCTATCCGTGGCATGCTGGAACACCAGCCCAACCTGACGATTTTCCAGCAGGCCGCCGGCGACCTGATGGTGGACAACAACACCGTGCGCGGCGTGGTCACGGAAACCGGCATCCGGTTTCATAGCGAGACGGTCGTTCTCTCGACAGGCACCTTCCTCGGCGGGATCATTCATATCGGCCTCGATCAAAGCCGCGGTGGCCGGGCCGGCGATGCGCCTTCGAATGCCCTGGCAGAGCGACTGCGTGCATTACCGTTTCGGGTTGACCGGCTTAAAACCGGTACGCCACCGCGCATCGATGCCAAGACGGTGGACTTCTCGCAAATGGAGGAGCAGCCCGGTGATACCCCCACGCCGGTGATGTCTTATCTGGGCTCGCGGGATATGCATCCCCGGCAGATGAGCTGCCATATCGCGCAGACCAACCCGCATACCCACGAGATCATCATGGCGAACCTTGAGCGTTCGCCGATGTACTCAGGCGTCATCGAAGGCATCGGGCCGCGTTATTGCCCATCCATCGAAGACAAGGTGCATCGCTTTGCCGATAAAGCGAGCCACCAGATATTCGTCGAGCCCGAAGGCTTGGACACCAACGAGCTGTACCCGAATGGCATTTCAACGTCGCTGCCGTTCGATATCCAGTTGCAGGTCGTGCGCTCGATAAAGGGCCTGGAAAACGCGCATATCACCCGGCCCGGCTACGCGATCGAATATGACTTTTTCGATCCGCGGGATCTGCAGCACTCGCTGGAAACCAAATTTATCCACAACCTGTTTTTTGCCGGCCAGATCAACGGCACTACCGGTTACGAAGAAGCCGGCGCCCAGGGGCTACTCGCCGGGTTGAATGCCGCGCGCCGCGCCAGGCAGCTCGACGCCTGGCATCCTCGCCGCGATGAAGCCTATCTTGGCGTGCTTGTGGATGACTTGATCACCATGGGCACCAAGGAGCCCTACCGCATGTTCACGTCACGTGCGGAATATCGTCTGTTGCTGCGCGAAGACAATGCCGACCTGCGGCTGACTGAAAAGGGCCGTGAGCTGGGATTGGTGGACGATGAACGCTGGTCGGCATTCAGCAAGAAACGTGAGGCCATCGAAACCGAATCAGCCCGCCTCGCCAGTATCTGGATTCAGCCGAAGAGTGCAGCGGCGACAAGCGTTGCCGAGTACACGGGCCAACCGCTGAACCGCGAGTATCGGTTGAGCGACCTGCTCAAGCGGCCAGAGTTGAATTATGCCGCCTTGACGACGCTTCCCGGGGTGGAAGGCTCGCCGGTTACCGACGAAGCAGTGGCCGAACAGGTCCAGATCCAGGCCAAGTATCAAGGCTACATCGATCGGCAGCAGGATGAGATTGATAAGCTTAAGCGCCATGAAGCCATGCCGCTGCCCGCTGACCTGGATTACCAGCAGGTGGAAGGCCTGTCCCACGAAATCCGTCAGAAATTGAGCGAGGCGCGGCCAGAAACCCTTGCCCACGCCGCGCGAATTTCAGGGGTTACCCCCGCCGCCGTGTCGATCCTGCTGGTTCATCTCAAGAAGCGCCGTCTGGTGTCAACCTCAGCGGTCGCCACCGGATGAGTCACTTGATGACGCTGTTGAACAGCTTGCCTGGGCAAGTGGCTCCGCGCCTGACGCAAGGACTTGATGCCTTGGGCACCTCGGTCACCGCCGAGCAGCAGGATCAGCTGCTCGGCCTGCTGGCGCTGTTGCACAAGTGGAACCGGGCTTATAACCTCACAGCGGTACGGGACGTCAACGACATGGTGTCACGCCACGTACTCGACAGTGCTGCGGTATTACCCTTCATCAAGGGGGCAACGCTGCTCGACGTCGGGGCCGGGCCAGGGCTGCCAGGGCTCGTTCTGGCGATCCTCAAGCCGGAACTGGCCGTGACGCTGCTGGACAGCAACGGCAAGAAAGTCCGCTTTCAACGCCAGGCGGTGATGGAGCTTGGGTTAGCGAACGTCACCCCGGTTCAAGCCCGTGTAGAAGCGTTTACCGAAAGCGCCTTTGATCAGGTGATTTCACGCGCATTCGCAAGCCTGGTGGACTTTGTTACGCTGACCCGCAAGCTGCCCGCCGCCCAGGGACAGTGGCTGGCGATGAAAGGCCCGGGTGCCAATGACGAATTGCTTGATCTGCCGGACGGTATTCAGCTTTGCGCCCGTCACACGCTGAATGTCCCCTTTGAGACGGCCGAGCGACAGCTGTTGATCCTGACCCCACAAGGAGTTGAGTAAGTGAGCCAGATCATTGCCCTGACCAACCAGAAAGGCGGCGTGGGCAAGACCACTTCAGCCGTGAACCTGGCAGCGAGCCTCGCCGGACTCGATCGTCGGGTACTGCTGGTGGATCTTGATCCGCAAGGCCACGCCAGCATGGGCAGTGGTATCGACAAGCACAGCTTGGATAAAAGCGTGCTCGACGTTCTTCTGGGGGAAGCCTCTGCCGCCGATACCATCGTCCGGCAATTACCGGTCAACTACGACGTACTGCCGAGCAACGGCGACTTGACCGCAGCGGAAGTGGAGTTGATGCACGCCGATCAGCGTGAAAGCGGCTTGAGCGCCGCGCTCACCAGTGTCTTTGCCGAGTACGACGTGGTGCTGATCGACTGCCCACCATCGCTCAACATGTTGACCGTCAATGCGCTGACGGCCGCCCACGGGGTGTTGATCCCGCTACAGTGTGAATTCTACGCGCTGGAAGGACTGTCAGCGCTGCTCGATACGGTTGAGCAAATCAAGCAAAGTATCAATCCCGATCTGGCGGTGTCCGGTATTCTGCGCACCATGTACGACAAACGGACGAGCCTGACCCGTGAAGTCGACAAGCAGCTGCGCGACTATTTTGGCGATGCTCTGTTGAAAACCACGATTCCGCGTAACGTCAAGGTGGCCGAAGCACCCAGCCATGGCCTGCCGGTCACTCAGTACGCGCGTTTTTCCCGCGGTAGCCAAGCTTACCGCGTGTTGGCAAAAGAACTCATTCGACGACTCGCGCTATAATCAGCGACGACGGACCTATTTATCACGAGGGAATGCCCATGACGCGTAAACCTGCGCTGGGACGTGGACTGGATGCTCTGATTGGTGCCGGTGCCCGCCGCCGCGATAGCCTGGACGTTGCCACGGGCGCGTCTCCGACGCCGGTCGAAAGCGCGAGCACCCCAGAAGTGGCACCTGCACAGAGCGAGGAACGCCTCGAACGTCTACCGCTTGGCCAGCTTACGCGGGGTAAATATCAGCCACGCCGGGATATTCAGCCCGAAGCGCTCGAAGAGCTGGCCGATTCGATTCGTGCCCAAGGGGTCATGCAGCCCATCGTCGTGCGCCCGATCGGCCAGGATCGCTACGAGATCGTGGCCGGTGAACGCCGCTGGCGTGCCGCACAGCTGGCCGAACTGGACGTTATCCCCGCAGTCATCCGCGATGTCAGCGATGAAGTCGCCCTCGCCCTGGCGCTGATCGAGAACATTCAGCGTGAAAACCTCAATGCCATTGAAGAAGCGCTGGCGCTGAAACGGTTAGGCGACGAGTTCGAGCTGACACAGCAGCAGATGGCCGATGCGGTGGGCAAGTCGCGCACCCAGGTCGCCAACCTGCTACGCCTGCTGGCGCTGGATAGCGAGGTTCAGACGCTGCTTGAACGCGGCGACCTGGATATGGGGCATGCGCGTGCCCTGCTGACGTTGAACAGCGCCCAGCAGCGTCAGGTCGCACATGAAGTCGTCAATAACGATCTCACCGTGCGTGCCACTGAGGCGCTGGTAAAAAAAATGCAAAGCCAGCCGGTAGCGCCACCGTCATCGAAACGCCAAACCAAAAGCGCAGATGTGGCGCGACTGGAAACCCAACTGGGGGAACTGCTCGGTGCGCCGGTGTCCATTGATCATGGCCAGCGAGGCAAGGGAAAAGTCACGATTCGCTACACCAGCCTCGAAGAACTGGATGGTATCCTGGGGCATATTAAATAGCAGGCTTTGTATTTATCACTAGCAGGCTTATTAATAAAGCGACAAAAAACGACGATTTCTTCCCCTTTGGTCGCAGGAAACTGCCCGAACGCGTGAAATACGCGCAACGTCGGTTGAAGGTGTGGTAGCCCTTCCCTATAATCGCGCAAGATTTGTGCAGGCTGCCCAAGGATGTTCATGCCTGTGAACGTATTTCAATGGGCCTGAATGTCATGCAGCGATTGGAAACCTTACGACGACAGGCCTATGTCATTCGGTTGACCATCGCCCAGCTGCTGGTGGCATTGGTCGGTTCGCTGCTGGCATGGGCGGCAGTCGACAAGGGCAGCGCGGGATCGGTAGCGTTGGGGGCACTGGTGGCGTTTCTCCCCCAGGCGTTTTTTGTATATCGGATGGCGATCTTCCAGCAACGTGCGTCGGCATCGCGCAATGCGCTCAGGTTGTTTCGTGCCGAAGCAGGGAAGTTTGGTTTGACGGTGGCATTGTTTGCCATAGTGCTGAGCACAGTACCTCCCTCAAACCCCACTTTCTTTTTTAGTGCTTATGTCGCAGTTGTTCTAACGCATTGGCTGGCCCCCTGGCTGATGCCTAGAGAATTGCGCAACTGATCGAGGTGACAAGTCTATGGCCGCAGGAAACGAAGTCTCGCCGACTTACTATATCCAGCACCACTTGCAGAATCTGACCTTTGGTAACCATCCAGAGAATGGCTGGTCGCTGGCCAGTTCTGCTGAAGAAGCACGTGAAATGGGCTTCTGGGCGGTTCACTTGGACACCATGGGCTGGTCCATTGCCATGGGGCTGCTGTTCATCTGGCTTTTCCGCAAAGCCGGGAAAATAGCGACCACCGGGGTTCCGGGCAACCTGCAAAACGCCGTCGAAATGGTGTTCGAGTTCGTCGAAAGTATGGTTCAGGGCGCTTTCCATGGCCGCAACCCGCTTATTGCGCCGCTTGCCTTGACGCTGTTCGTGTGGATTTTGTTGATGAACACGCTCAAGATCATTCCGGTGGATTACTTCCCGGAGCTGTTTGCTCGCCTGGGCGTTGATTACATGAAAATCGTGCCGACCACCGACCCCAATGCCACCCTCGGCATGGCGTTAGGCGTGTTCTGCCTGATTCTCTATTACAGCATCAAAATGAAAGGCGTAGGCGGCTTTGCCAAAGAATTGTCGCTGACGCCGTTCAACCATTGGGCGCTGATCCCTTTCAATCTGCTGCTGGAAATCATTGCGTTGCTGGTCAAGCCGTTCAGCCTGGCAATGCGTCTGTTCGGTAACATGTTTGCCGGGGAAGTGATTTTCATCCTGATCGCCATGCTGCCCTTCTGGGCCATCTGGCTGCTGGATGTGCCGTGGGCCATCTTCCATATCCTGATCGTTACCCTTCAGGCTTTCATCTTTACCGTGCTGTCCGTGGTCTACCTGAGCTCGGCCCACGAACATCACTGACTAGAGCAATGCTTGCACGTTAACCCTTAACCTCAACCCTCAACCTTGACCTTAACCTTGAGAAACTAGGAGCAATACCATGGAACTTATCTACGTTGCCGCTTCGATTATGATTGGCCTGGGTGCCCTGGGTACCGGCATCGGCTTTGCCATCCTGGGTGGCAAGCTGATCGAGTCCACTGCACGTCAGCCGGAAATGAGCGATCAGCTGCAAACCAAAACCTTCCTGATGGCGGGTCTGCTGGATGCGGTACCGATGATCGGTGTTGGTATCGCGATGTACCTGATCTTCGTTGTTGCCGGTTAATGACAGCTTGACCGAGCGGTATCCCGCTCGGTTCTGTTTCACTCCGGTCGCCACGAACTTGTCAGAGGTACATCCCTGTGAATATCAACATGACGCTAATCGGACAGACGATCGCCTTCGCGATCTTTGTCTGGTTTTGCATAAAGTATGTGTGGCCGCCGATCAGCAACGCGCTTCATGAGCGTCAGAAAAAGATTGCTGATGGCCTGGACGCCGCTAGCCGTGCTTCGCGCGACCTTGAGGTCGCTCAAGAACAAGCCGAGCAGACGCTGCGTGAAAGTAAAGAACAGGCATCCCAGATCCTCGAGCAGGCCAATAAGCGCTCTGCCCAGATCGTTGAGGAAGCCCGCGAGCAGGCCCGCGCCGAAGGCGAGCGCCTGGTGGCAAGCGCCCGTTCCGAGATCGAGCAGGAAGTGAATCGCGCTAAAGAGGATCTTCGTTCCCAGGTCTCGCACCTTGCCATCATCGGTGCCGAGCGTGTCTTGGAAGCGTCGGTCGATGAACAAGCCCATCGCAAGTTACTCGATGAGCTTGCTGCCGAACTGTAAGGAGGTGATCTATGGCGGAATTACTGACCGTCGCTCGTCCTTACGCTAAGGCGGCGTTTGAATACGCGCGTGATCATGAGGCGCTGGATAGCTGGTCGAAAGCGCTTGACCTATTGAGCCAAGCCGTTACCCACAGTGACGTGCATCGTCTGTTGAGCAGTCCGAAACTAGCGGCTGAGCAGAAGGCCGAGTTGCTGGCGGGCATGTTGCCCGAAGATGGCGACAGTGCCCTGCGCCGGTTCTTGGATACGCTGGCAGACGAAGGTCGACTCCATGCCCTGCCCTCAATGTCTGATCAGTTCGAGCGCCTGCGCGCCGAACATGAACAGCGGGTTGAGGTGCTGGTGACATCGGCCTACAAGCTTGATAGCAAGCAGAAGACCAAGCTAAAGAACGCGCTCAAGAAACGTCTGAATCGCGAAATCTCCATTACCACTCAGGTGGATAAAACGCTGATTGGCGGCGTTATCCTGCGTGCCGGCGATACCGTCATCGACGGATCGGTACGTGGTCGACTGAACCGCCTAACTGACGCGCTAACCGCTTGAGTCTGAGGGACATGGCATGCAGCAACTGAATCCTTCCGAGATCAGCGACATCATCAAGCAGCGAATCGAAAAGCTTGACGTCGCATCCGAAGCCCGTAACGAGGGCACCATCGTCAGCGTTTCCGACGGTATCGTGAAAGTTCACGGCCTCGAAGACGCGATGTTTGGTGAAATGATCGAATTCCCCAACAGCATCTTTGGCATGGTACTCAACCTGGAGCGTGACTCCGTGGGTGCCGTGGTGCTGGGTGACTACCTGAAACTTGAAGAGGGCATGACCGCCAAGTGTACCGGTCGCATCCTCGAAGTGCCGGTAGGCCCCGAGTTGATTGGCCGCGTGGTCGATGCGCTGGGTAATCCCATCGACGGCAAGGGCGATATCAACGCCAAGATGACCGATGCGGTGGAAAAGGTCGCCCCGGGTGTTATCACCCGCCAGTCGGTCGATGAGCCGATTCAAACCGGCCTGAAGTCCATCGACTCCATGGTGCCGATCGGCCGTGGTCAGCGTGAGCTGATCATCGGTGACCGTCAGATCGGTAAATCCGCCATTGCCATTGATGCCATCATCAACCAAAAAGGCAAGGGCGTGACCTGTGTGTATGTGGCGATCGGTCAGAAGCAGTCGACCATCGCCAACGTGGTACGCAAGCTCGAAGAGCACGGCGCCATGGAGCACACCATCATCGTCGCGGCCGGCGCTGCCGACCCGGCGCCGATGCAGTTCCTGGCCGCGTATTCCGGCTGCACCATGGGCGAATACTTCCGCGACCGCGGTGAAGACGCGCTGATCGTCTATGATGATCTTTCCAAGCAGGCTGTGGCCTACCGCCAGGTATCGCTGCTGCTGCGTCGTCCGCCGGGTCGTGAAGCCTATCCGGGTGACGTCTTCTATCTCCACTCGCGTCTGCTCGAACGGGCCGCCCGCGTGAACGTCGACTACGTCGAGAAGTTTACCGGCGGCGAAGTGACAGGCAAGACCGGTTCCTTGACCGCGCTGCCGATCATCGAAACCCAGGGTGGTGACGTATCGGCGTTCGTTCCGACCAACGTGATCTCAATCACCGACGGTCAGATCTTCCTGGAAACCAACCTGTTCAACTCAGGTATCCGTCCGGCGATCAACGCCGGTCTGTCGGTTTCCCGTGTGGGTGGCTCGGCACAGACCAAGATCATCAAGAAGCTCGGCGGCAGCGTCCGTCTGGCCCTGGCTCAGTACCGCGAACTGGCGGCGTTCTCGCAGTTTGCTTCTGACCTTGATGAAGCCACGCGCAAGCAGCTCGAGCACGGTCAACGTGTCACCGAGCTGATGAAGCAGAACCAGTACTCGCCGATGTCGGTCGCCGAGATGGCGCTTACGCTGTACGCCGCCAACGAAGGGCACCTGGATGATGTTGACGTGAATAAAGTGCTGGACTTCGAACGTGCCCTGCACGATTACATGAAGTCCGAGCACGGCGATTTGCTCGACAAGATCAACCAGACCGGCGACTACAACGACGAGATCAAGGACGGCTTGAAGTCAGGTCTCGAGAAGTTCAAGGCGACTCAGAGCTGGTAATGCCCCAGCCCGTCTTGTCAGGCGGGCTTGCATGCTTTCTGAGAGCCACGAACGAAAGGTAGATCGCTATGGCAGCTGCAAAAGAGATACGCACCCAGATCGGGAGCATTAAAAATACGCAGAAGATCACCAGCGCCATGGAAATGGTGGCTGCATCGAAAATGCGTAAAGCGCAAGAGCTGATGAAGGCTAGCCAGCCTTACGCCAAGCAGATCCGCAACGTGGTCAGCCACTTGGCCGATGCCAACCCTGAATACCGCCACGACTATATGCTCGAGCGGAGCGAGGTGAAGCGGGTCGGTTACATTGTGGTATCCACTGACCGTGGTTTGTGCGGCGGTTTGAACCACAACCTGTTCAAGGCCGTGGTAAAAGACGCCAAGGCCTGGCATCAGGAAGGCGCTGGGCTTGACTTCTGCGCCCTGGGCTCAAAGGCCAGCGGCTTTTTCCGCAACTATGGCGGCAACCTGGTGGCCGCCAAGAGCGGATTGGGTGAGTCGCCGACGGTCGAGGGTCTGATTGGCAGCATCAAGGTCATGCTCGAAGCGTACGATGAAGGCCGTATTGACCGTCTGTACGTGGTGCATAACGAGTTTATCAACACCATGACCCAACAGCCGGTGGTACGTCAGCTTCTTCCGCTGACGTCGGATATTGGCGAAGACGCAGAGCAGGACGACGAAAACGCCCGTCCCGGAAGCTGGGACTACCTGTATGAGCCGGATGCCAAGGCGTTGTTGGATAGCCTGTTGATTCGTTTCATTGAATCGCAGGTGTATCAGGCGGTCGTGGAAAATGGGGCCTGCGAGCAGGCAGCCCGGATGATCGCCATGAAGAGCGCTACCGATAACGCAGGCAATCTGATTGACGATCTGGAAATGGTCTACAACAAGGCCCGCCAGGCCGCCATTACCCAGGAAATTTCCGAGATCGTCGGCGGCGCTGCTGCCGTATAACGCCTAGGGAGCCTCGATTGATGAAGGCTCCCGGCAGACAGGTTTCATTTGCAGGTTTTTGAGAGGAACCAAGATGAGCGGACGTATCGTACAAATCATCGGCGCGGTGATTGACGTAGAGTTTCCGCGGGACTCTGTGCCCAAGGTCTACGACGCGCTGAAGGTCTCTGATGTAGAGACCATCCTCGAAGTCCAGCAGCAGCTGGGCGACGGCGTGGTGCGCACCATCGCCATGGGCTCCACCGAGGGCCTGAAGCGTGGCATGGACGTGACCAGCACAGGTGCTGCAATTTCGGTCCCCGTGGGTAAAGCCACGCTGGGCCGTATCATGAACGTGCTCGGCGAGCCCATCGATGAAGCGGGCGAGATCGGCGAAGACGAGCGCATGCCAATTCACCGCAAGGCCCCCGGCTATGCCGACCAGGCAGCCTCTGAAGAGCTGCTGGAAACCGGCATCAAGGTTATCGACCTGGTGTGCCCGTTTGCCAAGGGCGGCAAGGTTGGCCTGTTCGGCGGTGCCGGTGTCGGTAAAACCGTCAACATGATGGAGCTTATCCGCAACATCGCCACCGAACACAGCGGCTACTCGGTATTCGCCGGTGTCGGTGAGCGTACACGTGAGGGTAACGACTTCTATCACGAAATGACCGAATCCAACGTTATCGACAAGGTATCGCTGGTCTACGGTCAGATGAACGAGCCGCCGGGCAACCGCCTGCGCGTGGCGTTGACCGGCCTGACCATTGCGGAAAAATTCCGTGACGAAGGCCGCGACGTTCTGCTGTTTGTCGATAACATCTACCGCTACACCCTGGCCGGTACCGAAGTATCGGCCCTGCTGGGTCGTATGCCGTCAGCGGTGGGTTATCAGCCGACGCTTGCCGAGGAGATGGGGGTTCTGCAGGAACGTATCACTTCCACCAAGACCGGCTCGATCACCTCCGTACAGGCCGTTTACGTCCCTGCGGATGACTTGACCGATCCGTCGCCGGCGACCACCTTCTCGCACCTGGATGCCACCGTCGTACTGGCACGCTCCATCGCCGAGCTGGGTATCTATCCGGCGATCGACCCGCTGGACTCCACCTCGCGTCAGTTGGATCCGCTGGTCGTCGGTGACGAGCACTATAACGTGGCGCGTGGCGTTCAGGGCGTGCTGCAGCGTTACAAGGAGCTCAAGGATATCATCGCGATCCTGGGGATGGACGAGCTGTCTGACGAAGACAAGCTGGCCGTTGCCCGCGCGCGTAAAATCCAGCGCTTCCTGTCGCAGCCGTTCTTCGTGGCCGAGGTATTCACCGGTGCCCCGGGTAAATACGTGTCGCTGAAAGACACTATCCGTGGCTTCCAGGGCATCCTCGAGGGTGAGTACGATGATATGCCGGAACAGGCCTTCTACATGGTCGGCTCGATCGACGAAGCGGTCGAAAAAGCCAACCAGATGAAGAAGTAATCCCGTCCATTAGGGGGATTCGCTATGGCGAATAGCTTCACTTGCAATATCGTCAGCGCTGAAGCGTCCATCTACTCGGGAACGGTCGAGATGGTGGTTGCGTCTGGCATCACGGGCGATCTGGGGATTTTACCCGGACACGCCCCGCTGTTGACGGAACTCAAGCCTGGACCGGTACGGGTGATTCACGATGGCGGCGAAGAAGAACACTTCTTCGTCACGGGGGGCTTCATGGAAGTCCAACCCAACATTGTGACCGTTTTGGCTGACGCCGCCTCGCGGGCCAGCGACCTCAACGAGGCGGCTGCCGAAGAAGCGCGTCAGCAAGCGCTGAAAGCGTTTAACGACAAGTCGTCCGAGCTCGACTATACCCGGGCTGCCGCGGAACTTGCCGAAGCCGTTGCCCAGCTGCGCACGATCCAGCAGCTGCGCAAGAAGGCGGGGAAAGGCTAACCGCCCCGTCTGGCGATTACGACGACGCCCCTTGATCCTGTCGCCAGGTTCAAGGGGCGTTTTTTTTTGTCTGGTAGTATGGCGTATGGGAATATCGGCGGCGGAGCGCTCGTCAGGGTAAAGGGGAAATGCCATGTCATTGAATGATGAAACCTTGCAAGCATTGAAGACGGAGCTTGTTGACGAGCTGAGAAAGGAAGCGCCCGACAAGACAATGCTGTCAGAACGCCTGTCCGAAATTCGCTCGGCGGATATTGGTGAGGTGCTTGAACAACTCATCGAGGACGATGAAGCGTTGAGCGACGCACTGGCGTTACTCGATAGCCTGTCGACCGAGCGTGCCGCCAACGTGCTGGGCTATCTGCCCGGCGAAAGTCAGTTGGAAGTGGTCGGTGGACTTTCGGATACCCATGTCCTGAAGCTGCTGGAGGAAATGGGTTCGGACGAACGGGCCGACCTGTTTAACCTGCTCGACGAAGACCGCCGTGAGGCATTGCTCCGGCGCATGGCGCACCAGGAACGCGAAGACCTCAAACGGTTGGCCAGCTACGAAGAGGGTACCGCCGGGGCCATCATGACCTCGGACTACGTGGCCATTGCCAGCGGCATGACGGTTTCCCAGGCCATGATGCGCGTGCGCCAGACTGCCCCCGACGCGGAGACCGTCTATCAGCTCTATGTGCTGGACAGCGACGGCCAACTGATAGGCACTATGTCGTTGCGTCAACTGATGGTCGCGCGGCCAGGCGCGCTGGTCGACGACATCATGATCAAGGACGTGATCAGTACACCGGTGGATAAAGCGCAGGAAGACGTGGCCAGAATCGTGGCCCGCTATGACCTGCTGGCGGTGCCGGTAATCGATGCCGATGAGCGCATGGTGGGTATTGTGACCCACGACGACGCCATGGACGTTGCCGAGTCGGAAGCGACAGAAGATATCCACAAGGGGATGTCCATCGGCCAGTTGGAGGACGGGGTCAGCCGGGTGCCGCTATGGTCGCTGTACCGCAAGCGGGTGTTCTGGCTGGTGTTGCTGGTGTTTGCCAACCTGTTTTCCGGCGCGGGGATTGCCTACTTTGAAGACACCATCGCCGCCCAGGTGGCGCTGGTGTTCTTTCTGCCGCTACTGATCGGCAGCGGCGGGAATGCCGGCGCCCAGGCGGCGACCCTGATGGTGCGCGGGATGGCGACCGGTGACGTTGGCGTGAAGGACTGGGGAAAGATGCTGGGCCGCGAACTGCTGGTGGCCGGCTCGCTCGGGATTACCATGGCCATTGCCGTGGCGCCCATCGGAGTGATTCGCGGCGGCGAGGCGGTGGCCGTTATCGTCGCGCTGAGCATGGTGACCATCGTATTGTTCGGCAGCCTCATTGGCATGTGTCTGCCGTTCGTGCTGGAGCGCTTCAAGGTGGATCCGGCCACGGCATCGGCGCCGCTGGTGACGACGCTGATTGATGCCTCGGGGGTACTGATTTACTTCAGCATTGCGACCGCCATTCTCAGCCCGCTTTGACAGACGCCTAGCGCATGCTGTAGCTGGCGGCGCGGGTAATGAACAACACTTCCACATTGCCCAGCCACTCGATATCACTGGCCAGCGCTTTCAACTGGCTGGCCAGGCATTGGGGGGGCTGATGGACGGCATCGCCAATGATCAGCGACACCGATATTTTATCGTTCAGATAATGCAGCTGCAGCTCGCTGAGCGTGCGCCATACCGGATGTTTGTACCAGCGCGCGTCCAGCGCTGCCTCGACTTCCGGGCGAAGTGGCAGGCCGGGCAGGCGGCTTGGGTCACCCTCACCGGCGTCGTCCTCGGGGTCGATATGGAAGATCACGTCGGTCAACGCCGGGAACTGATGGCGCAGCCGGCGGCTGACCTCGTTACCGATCTCGTGGGCTTCGGATACGGTAATCTTGGGGCCGACCACAATGTGCAGGTCGACCATCACCCAGCCGGCGGACTGGCGGGTACGCAGGTCGTGCACGCTATCCACGCCGGGCACCCCACAGGCAACATCGTGCATCTGTTGCTGGGCATCTTCGGGCAGGGCGGTATCCACCAGCTCACGAGCCGATTCCCAAAGCAGGTCCCAGCCCACCTTGCCGACCAGCAGCCCGACGATGATGGCGGCCACGGCGTCAAGCCACCCCAGGCCGAACTGGGCGCCTAGCAGCGCGATCAGCACGACGGCAGTGGACAGTGCATCGCTGCGTGAATGCCAGGCGTTGGCCTCGAGCAGTTTAGAGCCGTAGCGCTTGGCGATGCGCATGGTATAGCGGTAGATCCATTCCTTGGCGAACAGCGCGACAATGGTGATGACGATGGCGACAAGCCCCGGGGCGGAGACATGCGTACCGCTGAACAGCCGATCCAGGCTCGACCAGGCGATACCCCCGGCGACAAAGATCAGCACGCTCCCCAGTAATAGCGTGGTAAGGGTTTCGATGCGGCCGTGGCCGTAATGATGGTCTTCATCGGGTGCCTGGCGGCCGTAGTGAATCGCCGCCAGCACAAAGCCGTCGGTGATCAGGTCAGAAAATGAATGAACCGCATCGGCGACCAGCGCCGCTGAGCCTACCCAGAAGCCGACGAGGAATTTCACGATGCCCAGCAGCCCATCCAGCCAGGCGCCGATGTACGTAACGCGCTTGGCCTCGCGGCTTTGCAACTGCGGATCCTGGCTTATCGAGGAGTCGACGCTCTGAGTCATGAGGTACCTTGAAGGAACGCACATTGGCTAATAGGCCGACATTGTAGCGCACTCACCCGCGTGCCCTATAGTCCTTCGCTTTATCGATCGTCTCGGGCCGCCATGCCAATGGCGGACAAGCTTCGCAGGGATGTGTATCCTTAGGCGCCATTCACTCCCTCAATCAAGGTATCAATGAGGATCCCCCATGGATTGGCTTCAGATTGTGGTACTCGCCCTGGTTCAGGGGGTCTCCGAATTTCTGCCGGTGTCCAGCTCCGCCCATTTGATCCTGGTGCCGGTACTCACCGAGTGGCAGGATCAGGGGCTGGCGTTCGACGTGGCGCTGCATCTGGGGAGCCTGATGGCCGTGGTGATCTATTTTCGCCGCGAACTGTGGCAGATGATGACAAGCTGCATGGCGGCGGTAAAAGGGCAACGGGTCGATCACGATGCGCGCCTGGCCGGCTGGGTGGTCATTGCCACGCTGCCGGTCTGCATCGTGGGGTTCCTTCTGCGCGACGTGGTGGCGGACTACATGCGTTCTCCGCTGATCATTGGCGTGAGCCTGATCGTCTTTGGTCTGTGGCTTGGCTATGCCGACTGGCGCAAGCGCGGCACGCGCAGCGAGTACCAACTCACACTTAACGACGCGCTGTTGATTGGCGGGGCCCAGGCGCTGGCGCTGATTCCCGGCACGTCGCGCTCCGGGGTCACCATGACCGCAGCGCTGATGCTGGGAATGAGTCGCGAGGGTGCGGCGCGCTTTTCCTTCCTGCTCTCGATACCGGTGATTGTGCTGGCCGGCGGTCTGGAGGCGCTGGAACTCATCGGCCAGCCCAATCCTGTCGACGCGTGGGCAATGGTGGCCGGCGCACTGCTCTCCGGGGTGAGCGCCTACGCCTGTATTCACTTTTTTCTGGCGCTGATCAAGCGGATGGGGATGCAGCCCTTCGTGCTATATCGCGTGCTTTTTGGCATTTGGCTGCTATGGTTCTTTCATGGTTAGGGTGGGGTCACGATGATGCGAGAAAAGCGTACTTGGCGGCACGATGGCGTGCTGCTCATGGTGCTGCTGGTCATGCTGGCAGGCTGTTCGGAAACGGATCGGCCGCTGGAATCACCGGTCAAACTGGAAGGTAATATCTTCGGCACCTTCTACCAGGTGACCATGGTCGACAGGCTGACCCAGGGGCAGGTCAACGAGCTCGAAGCGGGGATCAAGACGGAACTGGAAAGCGTGGATCAGTCCATGTCGACATACCGTGACGACGCGGAGCTGATGGCTTTCAATCAGGCCCCGTTGGGCGAGTGGCAGCCGTTGTCCGATGGCCTCATCGACGTATTGGCGATCAGCCAGTCGATTGCCGAGGCAAGTAACGGCGCCTTTGACATCACCGTTGGTGACCTGGTCAACCTGTGGAGTTTTGGCCCTGAGGCGCGGCCCGAAGAAGTGCCCTCGGATCAGGAACTTAACGAACGCCTGGCGCGGGTGGGCCATGATGCTATCGACCTTGATCTGCAAGCACTTGAGGCGCGGCGCACACGGGATGTGTTTGTTGACCTCTCGGCCATTGCCAAGGGCCATGCTACCGACCGCGTGGCGGCGTATCTGGATCAGCAGGGGATCGAGAATTACCTGGTCAACCTGGGCGGGGACTTGATTACCCAAGGCTACCGTGACGTGGACGAGCAGACCGCCTGGCGCGTCGGTATCGAAGTCCCCGAAAACGGCCTGCAACGCGCCCAGCATGTACTGCCTCTTGAGTCGATCTCGGTGGCGACGTCGGGGGATTATCGGCATTACTTTGAAGCTGGCGGCCAGCGCTACTCGCATACCATCGATCCGCGTACCGGTCGGCCGATTACCCACGATCTGGCCTCCGTGTCGGTCTTTCATCCCTCCAATGCCTGGGCTGACGGCTGGGCCACGGCGCTGGACGTGGCAGGCGATGAGGAAGGCATGGCCATGGCCCGCGAACATGACCTGAATGTCCTGATGCTGGTGCGCGATGGTGACCAATGGCGAAGCGTGGCCAGTCCCGCCTTTGCCCGCTATTTTGGCGATGAGCTCGTCGATTCCTTGGGAATAGAAATTGCGGTTGCCCGCACGGACGAACGCGAAACCGCGACAGGTGATTAACATGCAGGAACTCGATATTGTCATTCTGGCGGCCGGTAAAGGCACGCGAATGCGTTCACAGACGCCCAAGGTGCTGCATCCGCTGGCCGGCAAGCCGATGGTTCACCACGTGCTGGATACTGCCACCGGGCTATGCCCGACACGTATCCATGTGGTTATCGGCCACGGGGCTGAGCAGTTGCGCCAGTCGCTGATCGATTACCCCGTACAGTTTGCGGTTCAGGCCGAGCAAAAAGGCACCGGCCATGCGGTCGCCCAGGCGCTACCACAGCTGGGCAATGGCAAGGTGCTGGTGCTGTATGGGGACGTGCCGTTGATTCATCGCGATTCGCTTGTGACCTTGTTGGCTGAAGTAGACGATCAGCACATGGGGCTATTGACGGTGACCATGCAAGACCCCACAGGCTACGGCCGCATTGTCCGGAATGCGGCAGGCGAGGCCGAAGCGATTGTCGAACAGAAAGATGCGAGCGATGAGCAACGGGCGATCACCGAGTGCAACACCGGGATGATGGCGATGACCAGCGAGCAGCTGAAACGCTGGATGCCGCGGCTTTCCTCAGACAATGCCCAGGGTGAGTATTATCTCACCGACGTGATCGCCATGGCAGCAAGCGATGGGGTCAAGGTAAGCACTGTGCAGCCTTCAACCGTCATCGAGGTGGAAGGGGTCAACGATCGTGCGCAAATGGCCCGCCTGGAGCGAGCTTACCAGTGTCAGACCGCCGAAAAGCTCATGCAGGAGGGCGTGGCGTTGGCGGATCCCGCGCGGCTGGATGTACGCGGTAAACTCACCTGTGGGCACGACGTCTTTATCGATGTGGGCTGCGTGTTTGAGGGTGAAGTGGAACTGGGTGAGGGGGTTCACATTGGCCCCTACTGCGTGATTAAAAACAGCACCATCGGTGCGGAAAGCATCGTGGACGCCCATAGCGTGGTGGACACCACCGTGGCTGCCGGGCTCAACCAGATCGGTCCCTTCGCGCGTTTGCGCCCCGGCACCCGGTTAGCGGTGAAGGCGAAAGTTGGCAACTTTGTCGAGACGAAAAATGTCGACGTGGGTGAAGGTAGCAAGATCAATCATTTGAGTTACGTGGGTGATGCAAACCTTGGCCGTGGCGTCAATGTCGGTGCGGGCACGATCACCTGTAACTACGACGGCGCAAACAAGCATCATACCACCGTGGGGGATTATGCTTTTATCGGCTCCAATACCGCTCTGGTAGCCCCGGTGACGATCGGAGAAGGTGCCACGGTAGGGGCTGGTTCCACTATTGCTAAAGACGTCAGCGATCATGCCCTGGCGGTATCCCGAGGGCGTCAATTAGAGAGACGTGATTGGCAACGTCCGCGTGGACGTATAGCCCCCTAGTGCTAAGAATCATTAAAAGGACGTATTCATATTCCACTGCAGCCGGTTTACCGTTTGCGCGCATGGATGAGTAACTCAGGAGAGCTGTTATGTGTGGCATTGTGGCCGCCGTTGCCCTGCGCAACGTCCAAGAGATCCTGCTGGAAGGACTGAAACGCCTCGAATACCGTGGCTACGACTCCGCCGGCATGACGGTCTTTGATGGCCAGGGCCTGACGCGCCACCGAGCCGTCGGTAAGGTCGCCGCGCTGGCCGGCAAGCTCAAGGCGTCGGCACTGCCCGGCACATCGGGTATCGCCCACACCCGCTGGGCGACCCATGGACGGCCCTCGGAGGCCAATGCTCATCCGCATCACAGCGGTGAGGACGTCGCCGTTGTGCATAACGGCATTATCGAAAACTACGAGACAATCAAAGACCAACTGCAAGCCAGCGGCTATCCATTTAGCTCGGAAACCGATACCGAAGTTATTGCTCACTTGCTGGCTGATAAGCTGGATAGCGGTCTTAGCCTATTGGAGGCGACCCGGCAGATCGTGAATGGTCTGGGCGGCGCTTACGCATTGGGTGTCATGAGTGCCAAAGCGCCGGGGGTGGTGGTCGGCGCTCGCCAGGGTAGCCCGCTGGTGGTGGGCGTGGGCATTGATGAAGCCTTTCTGGCGTCAGACCCGTTGGCGCTTCTCCAGGTAACCGATCGGTTCATCTATCTGGAAGAAGGCGATCTGGTCGAGCTGCGCGACAAGGGCGCGATCCGAATCGTCGATGGCCGGGGCAATGACGTCGAACGGCCGGTTCAGACGTTTGAACACAGCGATGGGGCCGTGAATAAAGGCGACTACCGTCACTTCATGCTCAAGGAAATCTTCGAGCAGCCCGAGGTGATCCGTGCCGCGCTGGAAGGTCGCCTGAGCGATGACCATGTGCTGGTGGAAAGCTTTGGCCCCGATGCCCAGAATATTTTCCAGACGGTCAAGCAAATTCACATCATCGCCTGTGGCACGAGCTATCACGCCGGGTTGGTGGCACGCTATTGGCTGGAGCGCTACGCAGGCATACCGGTGCAGGTAGAGGTTGCCTCCGAGTACCGTTACCGCTATCCCATAGTGCCTGAAGGCACGCTCTTCGTGACGCTTTCCCAATCCGGTGAAACCGCCGATACCCTGGCGGCGCTTCGTTATGCCAAGCAGCTGGGTTACATCGGCACGCTGGCGGTCTGCAACGTGCCCGGCAGTTCGCTGGTGCGCGAATCGGACATTACCCTGATGACCCGAGCGGGGCCCGAAATCGGTGTGGCGTCGACCAAGGCCTTTACCACCCAACTGATTGGACTGATGCTGCTGACCCTGGCGATCAGCCGCGTTCAGGGCGGCCATCATCAGCACGCGGAGATCGTCGCGGCGCTCAAGGCACTACCAGCCCTTTGCCAGCAGGTGCTGGCACTGGATCCGGCGATCGAAGTACTGTCGGAGGCGTTTGCCGAAAAACAGCATGCGCTGTTCCTGGGGCGTGGTGCTCACTTTCCGGTCGCCCTTGAAGGGGCGCTCAAGCTCAAGGAAATCTCCTATATCCATGCGGAAGCCTATCCCGCCGGTGAGCTGAAGCACGGCCCGCTGGCGCTGGTGGATGCCAACATGCCGGTGATTTCCGTGGCGCCTAACGATGAGCTGCTGGAAAAACTCAAGTCCAACCTTCAGGAAGTGCGCGCGCGCGGCGGGCAGCTCTTCGTGTTTGCCGACGAGCAGGTGGGGATTGAAGAGCGCGACGATATTCGGGTGCTACACCTGCCGCATATCCACGAAGCCCTTACGCCGCTGCTGTATACCTTGCCGCTACAGCTGCTGAGCTACCACGTGGCGGTGTTGAAAGGCACCGATGTGGATCAGCCGCGCAACCTGGCGAAAAGCGTCACAGTCGAGTAGACGACCTCATGGCCACCGTGGGGTACCCGCCGGCGGTGGCCAGCAGTGAACGATAATGTTGCATTGCCACATTCTGTTAGGCGGCTTATCATTATGGCGGTTTATCCTTCCTTCGTTCCACCGCTGGGATTTATCCGCCATGAAACCACCCGATAACGCCATCGCCGGGCGCTCACAACGCCAAGTGATGGTTTTGCTGTTCGCGTTTTGCTGTCTTGCCGTTCCTTCCCTTTCTTTTGCCGCTGCCGGGTCGCTCGACCTGACCCGTTCCTTGGCCGGCATTCTCTCCGTTCTCATTTTTGTTCTGGCTTATGCGCTGGTCATGGCCGAAGAGCTGTTGCACATGCGCAAGTCGAAGCCCGTTCTGGTTGCGGCCGGCTTGATCTGGGCGCTGGTCGCCTGGGTGTATGTTCAAGCCGGCTTGCCCGACGAAGCAGAAATGGCGTTTCGCGAGACGCTGCTTGAGTACACCGAGCTGTTGCTGTTCCTGCTGGTGGCGATGACCTATATCAACGCCATGGAAGAGCGACGGGTATTTGATGCCTTGCGCGCCTGGCTGGTGCGCAAGGGCTTCAGCTACCGGAGCCTGTTCTGGATCACCGGCGTGCTGGCGTTTGGTATCTCGGCCATCGCCAACAACATGACCACGGCCATGCTGATGTGTGCCGTGGTATTGAAAGTGGCCGAGGGGGACGACCGATTCATAAGCCTATGCTGTATCAACGTGGTCGTGGCCTCCAATGCCGGCGGCGCCTTCAGTCCCTTTGGCGACATCACCACCCTGATGGTATGGCAGGCAGGCCAGGTCGCTTTCACCGATTTCTTCAAGCTGCTGGTGCCGTCGATCGTCAATTTCATGGTGCCGGCCGTGATCATGAGCTGCTTTATCCACAATCGAAAACCCGAATCGCTGTCGGAAAACGTGTGGCTCAAGCGCGGCGCGCGGCGGATTATCGTGCTGTTCCTGATCACCGTGGCGATTTCGGTGCTCAGCCATTCGGTGCTGCATTTACCGCCGGCCATGGGCATGATGTTCGGTCTCGGACTGCTGCAGTTCTTTGGCTACTATCTGCGTCGCAGCCTGCCGCGTTCCCTGGAGCGCAAGCGCGAGCGGTACTCGCGCCGCGGTGACTGGAAAAAGCTCGAGCAGCTGGGCAGTGTGGTGCCGTTCGATATCTTCAGCCGGATTGCCCGTTCCGAGTGGGATACGCTGCTGTTTTTCTACGGGGTAGTCATGTGCGTGGGTGGCCTGGGGTTCATTGGCTACCTCGGCCTGCTGTCGGAAACCCTGTACGGCAGCTGGAATCCGGTGTGGGCCAATGTGGTGTTGGGGCTGATGTCAGCGGTGGTCGACAACATCCCGGTGATGTTCGCGGTGCTCTCGATGGCGCCCGACATGTCCACGGGTAACTGGTTGCTGATTACCCTGACGGCGGGCGTCGGCGGCAGCCTGCTGTCGATGGGCTCTGCGGCAGGCGTCGCCCTGATGGGACAGGCGAGGGGGATTTATACCTTCGCACGGCACCTGCGCTGGGCACCGATCATCCTGCTGGGCTATATCGCCAGTATCGGCGTCCATATGCTGATCAACGCCGGATTGTTCTAACGCGGGATCGCAGCGTCGTTCCTACCTGAAACGCCCTTTACCGACTGTTCGGTAAAGGGCGTTGTACGTCAGGGAGCCATCAGTGACGACGGCTTACAGGTCGTGACCGGTAATGACCTGGCAAATGTCGGCAAAGCTTTTCGCTCTGGGCACCGGGCTGATCTCCTTGCCGATCGCATTCTGGATATCGGTGGCGGAGACGAGGCCGCGGATTCTCAGTTCGTGGTCATCGTTCTGCTCGGTGATCAACAGGTGCTGGTCGGTGACCGCTTCCATCGACAGCACCAGATCCTCAATGGTCAGCGAGGCCAGCTGGGCGATCGGCATGGCACTGAGCTTGTGCCAGGGCGTCATGACCATTTCCGCAGTGATGTCTTCGCGAGACAGGTTGCGCTGCTGCATGGCGATATTGATACGCCGAGTGCCAATCACTTCTTTCGAGGTAACGATGCCGATGCAGTGCGCCGCCGTGTCCATCACGAAGAGCAGTCTCACGCCGCCATAGCGCATCTTGAGGTGCGCTTCGTCGATGGGCGTATCGGCATCGACCGATTGAGGTACCACCTGCGAAAAGTCGGTCAGTACGGCCATGGCCGGGCTAGTAGGTGCGAGGCGTCGTGCCGCCGGCATCGCCAGTAGCGGTGTTGAGCCGAGTTGGATCAATGGTTTGGGCGAAAAGGTGGCTTGATTCATTGGAACCTCCGTGTGGAGAAAAGGGTAAACCCTGATGGCTGGCTTACCATGCACTTCCACAGTTGCACGCAATTCTTATGGCAACCTTAAGAGATCCATCCAACGGATAAACAGAGGGTTCAGGGTGATTCTGTTGTGCGGCGTGGCAGATCAATACGTATCCGCAACCCGCCACCGGGGGCCTCATCAAGCTGCAGGGTGCCGCCGTGACGGGCAACCAGCCTCTCGACAATGGAAAGCCCAAGCCCAGAACCGGCGCCGGGCCCTGCACGCTGAAAGCGCTCAACGGCAGTTTGACGTTCATCCGGCGGGATACCAGGGCCTTGGTCGTCCACCCACACCACAAATCCCGGCGGCACCGTTGCCAGGGTAATGCGGATGGCACTCCGGGGTGGAGAGTGCTGGATGGCATTGCCCACCAGGTTTTGTATCAGGGTGTCCATGGCGCCGAGCTCTTCTTCGATTGACCAATCCGCCTGTTCGTCGGCGTCGAGCCGCAGTTCCTGTTCGCGCTCGGCGGCCAGCGGCGACAGCTTGGCCAGGGTCTCGCGAACCTCGACGAGCAGGTTGGCCGTCCGGTACTCGACGCGTAATGCGTCATCAGGTGCCAGGCGCGCCAGGGTCAACAGCTGGGTGACCAGACGTGTCGCCCGGGCAACGCCGCCGCGCAGGAGGTGGAGGGCTTCTTCACGATCCGCATGGTTATCCGCAGCCAGGGCATTCTGGGCGTGCAGATCGAGCACCGCCAGGGGGGTGCGCAGTTCATGGGCGGCATCGGCAATAAAGCGCGTCTCACGCTCGCGCATCATGCGGATGCGCGCCAACAGCCGGTTGAGGGCGCCGGCGATAGTGCCGAGTTCCTGAGGGAGCGCACCAAACGACAGGGGCTGCAGGTTCTGCGGGTCGCGATGGCGGATCTGCGCGGCCATGCGCGATAAGGGCGCCAGCCCCCACCCGATTGACCACCACAGCAGAACGGCGAGAAACGGCAGGCCAATCAGGTCGGGCATCAGGGTGCGCAGTGCCACCGCGCGGATAATATCGCCTCGAA
This sequence comes from Halomonas sp. CUBES01, assembly GCF_020991005.1. GTDB lineage: Bacteria > Pseudomonadota > Gammaproteobacteria > Pseudomonadales > Halomonadaceae > Vreelandella > Vreelandella gomseomensis. Next base: position 100,180 of record NZ_JAJLLW010000001.1, read on the forward strand.
CATCCTCCCGCTCGCTGATCACGATGCGCCGGTTCGTATCGCGGACGTCATGGATATACAGACGCCACTCGTGATCGCCGATGAGGTCGCTGGTGAAGCCTGTGGGGTCATCGGCAAGCGCCACGTCAGGGGCATGGGCGGAGTGCAGCAGGCGATGCTTGCCCTGCCACAGCTGAAAGCCCAGTTGGCTATCCTCGCGGCGCGCGGTCGTGGCTTGTTCGCCGCTCGCCACCTTGCCAAGGGCCTGTTCCAGGTTACTAAGCAGTTCCTCCTGTGTCGCTTCGGGCAGCGGGGCTTGCAATACGCCTTCCAGCAGCCGGGCGGTTTGGGCAAGGCTTGAATCGTACAGCGTTTCGACTTCGTGGGTGGCGTAGCGGTAGCTGGTAAACCCGATCACCAGCATGCTGATCCCGAATACCAGCAGCGAAAGCCCCAGCGTACGTCGGCGGATCGACGTCATATAACATCCTTGGGCGGTTTATCCATCACGTAGCCGATGCCGCGCACCGTGCGAATGACGCCGGGAAACAGCTTGCGGCGTAAATGGTGGATATGTACCTCGATGGCGTTGCTTTCGACATCCTCATCCCAGCCGTAGACCAGGCGGGTCAGCGTGCCGCGAGTAAACACTCGGCCAGGATGGCTCATGAACTCCTGTAGCAGGGTGAGCTCCCGGCGCGATAGCGCCACGTCTGTGCCCTGGTAGCTGACGCTCAGCGTGTGCGGATCCAGACGTATGCCCCAGCCGCTCAGGACGCTGCTGATCTGACCCTGGCTGCGACGTAGCAGGGCACGCAGGCGGGCTTTCAGCTCGGCCACTTCAAACGGCTTGGTCAAGTAGTCATCGGCACCGGCATCCAGCCCGGCGATCAGGTCGTCCACCGCATCGCGGGCCGTCAGCACCAGAATGGGCACCTGGCTGCCGTGGTGTCGAACCGCCTTCAACACTTCTCGACCGTCCAGATGGGGCAGGCCAAGATCGAGAATCACCGCGTCAAACGGCTCGCCTTCGGTCAAGGCATGCAACGCGGTGGCGCCATCGCTTATATGATCGACCGTGTAGTGCTCGGGCTTCAGGGCGAGGTGAATACCCGAGGCTAAACTTGCGTCGTCTTCTACCAATAAAATGCGCATGGCGCGGAGGTCTCTTGCCGATCCAGGACGTGCCAGCTTAATGAAAAAGGCTGGCATGCCAAGACGTAGACGGTCAGGATAAACGTATGAATAGTAACGTAGCACGCTTTGTTAAGTATTCGGAGCCCGCCCTTGATGCAATCGCCCCAGCATGCCGCCGACGCCTTGAACGTCATTCCCTGTCCGCCGGAACAGCGCCGTGAAGCGCTACTGCAGCTGGCGGCCGCCCACGATCCGGCACAGCAAACAGCGCTTGGCGCTGCGATCAACGCCATGACAGATCAGCCGAATGCCCAATGGGACGGGCTTTTGATCGGCCGTGCAGGGACGCGGCTTGTGGGCGCCATCTGGGTGCAAGCCCTGCCCCTGAACATGGCGCAGCTGTGGCTGCCCGACGCTCAGGGCGAACATCGCAACGCGCTCATCGAGGCGGCGCGCGCCTGGGTCATGGATCAGCGACGCACGCTCTGCCATGTCGAGATATCCCCTGACGCCACCCGCACCAGGGCGCAATTACTGGCCCACGGGATGAAGCCGCTTGTATCGCTGCACTGCTTGAAGAGCGCCACAGACAATCGTCTTCCCGGCAAGGCACCGGCGGCCTCACTGCGCTGGGCGCCCTGGGAAGCGCTGACGCCCGCGCAACAGCATGACCTGTTGGCAGCGGTGGAACATGAATCGCTGGACTGCTGCGTGTTGCGCGAGATCCTGTCGGTGGAGGATTTGCTGGCAGGCTTTTATCAGCAGGATGCTCTCGCCCCGGCGCACTGGTATGCGTTATGGGTGGATGACTCGCCGACGCCGGTGGGCGTGTTGCTGCTGGCGCCGCGTCACGAGATCAACCGTTGGGAACTGATGCTCATGGGCGTGGTGCCCGAATGGCGTCGTCAGGGGCTGGGCCAGCATATTATCAACCACGCCCTGGCACTCGCCGAGCAGGCAGGCGCCGAAGAGCTGCTGCTGTCGGTGGATCACGACAATACGCCGGCCTTTGATCTCTATTCCCGCGCGGGTTTCAGCGAATATGCCCGGCAGCAGGTGCTGGCCTGGCGCGGTTGACTGGGTGCTCTAGGCGTCGTTATCTCGTTGACCCACCAGGCGCGGTTGGTTTTGTCGCCCTTTCAATTGCCACTATACTGCTAATATTCGTTGACGAGGCGTCTCGGCAGCCCAAGGTATTTCAGCCGCCCAAACGCCGACAATAATAACGATGAGGTGGTGCGCGTGAATAATAAATGGAGTGTGAGGGGGCTTTTCGTGCTGGGGGTCGCCATGACGGGTGGCCCGGGCTTGCTGGCCGATACGTCGGATGAGGCCATTGCCGAGCGGCTGGCGCCCGTGGGGAGCGTTTGCCTGCAAGGCCAGGATTGCGGCACGGCGGCCGCCGAAGCGCAGGCTGGAGCAAACGACCAGAGCAGTGGCGGTGGCTCGGATGGTGCCGCGCTTTATGCCAGCACCGGCTGTGCGGCGTGCCACGACAGCGGGGCGGCAGGCGCGCCCAAGCTCGGCGATACCCAAGCGTGGTCGGCGCGGCTGGCGCAGGGTAACGAGGCGCTCTATCAAAGCGTGTTCAACGGCAAGGGCGCAATGCCGGCGCGGGGTGGCAGCAGCGCCTCCGATGACGAGATCGAAGCGGTCGTCGACTACATGGTGGCCGAGGCGGAATAAGCTATCCACAGGGTGTCGCAACAACCGGCTGTGGATAAGCTTGTGTCAACAGAGCGCCCTCAGCCCAGCAAGGAACGCAGCCCGGCAATGGCATCCTGGCCACGGGCCTGTTTTTTCTCGGGATTTTCTTTATCTGCGCGGCCTTCCCACTCCAGGTCTTCAGCAGGCAGCTCGTCCAGAAAGCGGCTGGGCTGGCAATCCATCAGCTCCCCATAGGCCTTGCGCTGGCGGGCAAGGGTCAGCGTCAGCGAGCGGCGGGCCCGGGTAATGCCCACGTAGGCCAGGCGCCGTTCTTCTTCCACCGTGCCCATTTCAATGGCGTTGCGGTGGGGCAGCAGGTCTTCCTCCAGGCCCATTAGATAGACATGCGGGAATTCCAGCCCCTTGGAGGCGTGCATGGTCAGCAGCTGCACGCGGTCGGAGTCATCCTCTTCGGCCTGCTGCTCGAGGATATCGCGCAGAACCAAGCGGGATATCGCCGCCTCGACGCCGTCGGTTTCGGTGCTTTCAGACGCCGTATCGTCTTCCGGGTCGCGGTTGAGCGATTTCTCCAACTGATCAATCAGTATCCACACGTTAGCCATGCGCCGCTCGGCGACGGTCGGCGCGCTGGCGTTTTGATACAGCCATGCCTCGTAATCCATATCGCGCAGCATGTCGCGAATCGCGGCAATGGCATCGCCTTGATCCATGCGCTTGCGCACGCCGTCGATAAAGTGGGTAAAGCGCGACAGGCGCTCCACCGCCCGGGTGGGAAGAACCTGCTCCAGGCCGAGCTCATGGCAGGCAGCAAACAGCGAAATGGAACGCTCTGTCGCATAATTGGCCAGCTTTTCGACGGTGCCGGGGCCGATTTCGCGACGCGGCACGTTGACGATGCGTAAAAAAGCGTTGTCGTCGGCGGGGTTAATCAACAGCCGCAGATAGGCCATGGTGTCCTTGATCTCGTTGCGCGAGAAAAACGACGTGCCGCCCGACAGCTTGTAGGGAATCTGGTAGTGCTGCAGCTTGAGCTCCAGCAGCCGCGCCTGAAAGTTGCCCCGGTAGAGCACCGCAAAATCCCGCCATTCGGCGTGTTCCTTGATCCGCCGGGTGAACATTTCGCTGGCGACCCGTTCGGCTTCGGCTTCCTCGTGGCGATTGACCACCACCCGAATGGGCGCGCCGTCGCCCATGTCTGACCACAGGGTTTTGGCATAGACGTGGGGATTGTTGGCGATCAATGTGTTGGCGGCGCGCAGGATGGTGCCGGTGGAGCGGTAGTTCTGCTCCAGCTTGATGACTTTCAGGCGCGGGAAATCCTCGCCCAGGGTGATCAGGTTTTCCGGCCTGGCACCACGCCAGGCATAAATCGACTGATCGTCGTCGCCGACCACGGTAAACGTCGCCCGCTCGGCCATCAGCAGTTTGACCAGCAGGTACTGGGACACGTTGGTGTCCTGGTACTCATCCACCAGCATGTAGTGAATCTTGCGCCGCCAGCGCTCAAGCGCGTCGGGGTCGCGCTGCAGCAGTACCACCGGCAGCAGAATCAGGTCGTCGAAATCCACCGCGTTGTAGGCTTTAAGGTGGCGCACGTAAGCCTCGTAGACCCGGGCGGCGAAGTGCTCGTTGTCATCCGCAGCAAACGAGAGCGCATCGCTGGGCAGCACAAGGTCGTTCTTCCAGGTGGAAATCTTGCTCTGCACCGCGTTGATCTGTTCGGCGTCCACCTGGGCGTCCTTGTTCATCAAATCGCGTAGCAGCGCCTTGGCATCTTCTGGGTCAAATAGCGAAAAGCCCGACTTGTAGCCCAGGGTTTTAAGCTCGCCGCGGATGATGTTCAGCCCCAGGGTGTGGAAGGTCGAGACCGTCAGCCCGTGGCCTTCCTTTCCCTTCAGCATCTGGCCCACGCGCTCTTTCATTTCCCGGGCGGCCTTGTTGGTAAAGGTCACCGCGGCAATCTTGCGCGCGCTCATGCCGCATTCCTGCACCAGGTAGGCAATCTTGGTGGTGATCACGCTGGTTTTGCCGGAACCGGCCCCCGCGAGTACCAGGCAGGGACCATCGATATAACGCACCGCTTCCTGTTGGCGTGGGTTCAGCCCGTTAATGCGGCTAAGAATGCTTTTTGGCGGTTGGGGCGTCATGGCGAAGCGTGACCTCTACAAGTGTTCCTGGAAGATATCCATTACAATCGGTGGCGCTGGTCGAATGCACAATGCGTCAATAATAGGCAGGTGGTGATGTTTGAAGTAGCGCTATTTGAACCGCGCATGGCCCCCAATACAGGGAACATCATGCGCCTGGTGGCCAACAACGGCTGCCGTTTACACCTGATTGAACCGCTGGGCTTTGATCTCGAAGAGAAAAAGCTGCGCCGCGCCGGGCTGGATTATCGTGATCTGGCCAACGTCACCCGTCACGCGGATTTTACGGCCTTTCAAGACGCCATGCAGGGGCGCACCATCTGGGCGATCACTACCCAAGGCCGCCGCACCCATAGCGACGCCGCCTTTGCCCCGGGCGATGTGCTGCTGTTCGGCTCGGAAACCGCCGGGCTCTCCCCCGAGGTACACGCTGCGTTACCCGACGCGCAGAAGCTGCGCCTGCCCATGCAGCCCAATAACCGCAGCCTCAATCTCTCCAACGCCGTGGCCATCGTCAGCTACGAGGCGTGGCGCCAGCAAGGCTATGCCGGTGCCGGGCTCGCCTCACCCTAACATCTAGCCCGCGATGCCGTAGCGGTCGCGGTAGGCGCGTACCGCTTCAGCGTAGGCGAGCATCTCGCCACCGGCATGCTCTTCAAGATACGTAAGCACCTGCTCAAGGGTGACGATACTGACCACCGGCATACCATACTGGGTCTGAACGTCCTGAATGGCGCTCTGCTCGCCCTGGCCGCGCTCCTGACGGTCGAGGGCAATGATCACGCCGCCCGCCCGGGCGCCGCTTTGTTCGATCAGGTCCATGACCTCACGAATGGCGGTGCCGGCGGTAATCACGTCGTCGATGATCAGAATATCGCCAGAAAGCGGTGCGCCGACGATATTGCCGCCTTCGCCGTGGGTCTTGGCTTCCTTACGATTGAAGGCATAGGGCATGTCGCGGTCGTGGTGGTCCGACAGGGCCGCCGCAGTCACCGCCGCCAGGGGAATCCCCTTGTACGCCGGGCCGAACAGCACGTCGGCCTGCAGGCCGCTATCGGCGATCGCCTGGGCGTAAAAGCGGCCCAGCTTGGCCAGAGCACGGCCGGTTTGAAACAGCCCGGCGTTGAAGAAGTAAGGGCTCACTCGCCCCGACTTGAGCGTGAACTCGCCAAACTTGAGCACGCCCTGCTCGATGGCAAAGGCAATGAAATCGCGCTGGTAGGGTTGTAGAGTGTTGGCCACGGCGGTCTTCTCTTGTCAGTCGGCATGTAGGGCAAAGGCAACAATAAAAGCTAGGTAAATAGCAAGATTAGGTTTGTCTATTTACCCAAACGTCTAAACGTCGGGTATCATACAGCAGCGACGCAAAAGGGACGATTTATGAAAATTGCCAGCATCAATGTCAATGGTATACGTGATGCCGTTGATCGTGGCTTCCTGGACTGGCTGGCTCAGCAGGACGCCGACGTGGTCTGCGTGCAGAACATCAAGGCAAAAAGTTTTGAACTGGGTGACCATATTCTCTATCCGGAAGGCTACGAAGGCTATTTCCTGGATGCCGAGGAAGACGGTTTCTCCGGTGTGGCACTGTATTGCCGCAAGATCCCCAAGGCGATCATGTATGGCCTTGGGTTCCCCCAGTGCGACCACGAAGGGCGCTTTCTGCAGGCGGACTATGACCGCTTCAGTATAGCCACCTTCCTGATGCCTGATGGAAGCGACCAGAAAGCCAAGCAGGCGTTCATGGAGCAGTACCAGGAATACCTGACCAAGATGTCGCGCAAACGTCGCGAATACATCATTTGCGGAACCTGGCACATTGCCCACAAGACCGTCGACTTGGCCAACTGGTCGGACAACCAGCTCACCCCGGGGTTTCGCCCGGAAGAGCGCGCCTGGATGGATCAGGTGCTTGGCCCAACCGGGTTTATCGACACGTTCCGGGAAATCAACCGCGACGCGGGCGAATATACCTGGTGGCCGAAGCTAGACCAGGACGTGCCCCGTGAGCGCCAGGAAGGCTGGCGGATCGACTATCAGCTGGTCGGCCCCAACTTCCGCCGCCACGTGGTCGACGCGTGGATCGATTACGAGGCGACTTTCTCCGAATTCGCCCCGTTGATCGTCGAGTACGACCTGGTGCTTTAAGCACCCGACAGCGTACTTTCCCGCGTCGCCGCCTGGTAACGGGCAATCAGCAACACGCCGACCCTTGAGTCGGCGTGTTGCGTTGTGGCTGTGGGTGGGCGTTTAGCCACGAATCCCCAGCGCTTCGCGCTGCTGTTCGCGTAGCTCACCGCCCGCCTTTTCGGCCAGATCGAGCATGGCATTCAGCTCGGCGCGGTTGAACGCCCCTGCTTCCGCCGTGCCCTGCACTTCGATCAGCTCGCCGCTTTCAGTCATCACCACGTTCAAGTCCGTGTCGGCTTTGCTGTCTTCCGGGTAGTCCAGATCCAGCACCGGCACGCCCTTATAGATGCCTACCGAAATGGCGCTGACCAGCTGCTTGAACGGGTCGCCCTTGATTTTCTTCTCACGCTGCAGATAGCGGATCGCATCCACCAGGGCGACGCAGCCGCCAGTGATCGCCGCGGTACGCGTGCCGCCATCGGCCTGGATGACGTCGCAATCCACGGTGATGGTGAATTCGCCGAGCTTTTTCAAATTCACCGCGGCGCGCAGGCTGCGACCGATCAAGCGTTGAATTTCCAGCGTACGGCCGCCCTGCTTGCCGCGAGTCGCTTCACGGCCGCTGCGCGAGTGAGTGGCGCGGGGCAGCATGCCGTACTCGGCGGTGATCCAGCCCTGATGCTTGCCACGCAGCCAGCGCGGTACGCCCGCTTCCACGCTCGCGTTACACAGCACCTTGGTATCGCCAAACGCCACCAGTACGGAGCCTTCCGCGTGGCGGGTGTAGTCGCGGGTCAAGCGAATGTCGCGGAGCTGGTCGGCTTCGCGACCGCTGGGGCGAACAACATCAGGACGCATAGCACCTCACATCAAATCTTGGAGTAGGAAAGCCTCCTATTGTACACGTCAATGCCACCGCCGATGCGCCTATTCAAGGCGGACATCGCAACCGGCAGCAGATCGGGTAAACTGGCGTAAATGCGCGATTAACAGGAATCCCCCATGGCCAGCCCCCGTCACGTCCACAGCATGACCGCCTTTGCCCGCGCCGAGCAGGCCGCCCCGTTCGGCACCCTGCAGGTGGAGATTCGCTCGGTCAATCAGCGCTACCTGGAGCCGCACTTTCGCTTGCCCGACGCCCTGCGCGACCTGGAACCGCTGCTGCGCGACGCCCTGCGTAACCGCCTGGCGCGCGGCAAGGTCGAATGCAGCCTGCGTTTTGACGCCGCCGAGGACAGTCAGGCACCCGCCGTCAATACCCGCCGGCTGGCGGAAATCGCCGAAGCGCTGAGCGTGGTGCACCACCAGGTTCCCCACGCCGGCGTGCCCACTACGCTCGACCTGTTAAATCAGCCCGGCGTCATGGAGACCCAGCATCTCGACCAAGAGGCCATCAAAGCCGCTGCTGCCACGCTGTTTGAGCAAGCGTTGGACGAGCTGATTGACGCCCGCGCACGAGAAGGCGCAAAGCTCGCCGAGATGATCACCTCTCGCCTGGACGCCGTGAGCGAGCAGGTCGCCACCGTGCGCGGCCTGCTGCCGCAGATTCTGGAGCGCCAACGCGCCCAGCTGCTGGAGCGGCTGGAGGTCGCCAAGACCGAACTCGACCCGCAACGCCTGGAAGCCGAGCTGGTAGTGGTCGCGCAAAAAGCCGATGTGGACGAAGAACTCGACCGCCTAACGGCCCATGTGGAAGAAGTGCGCCGCCAGCTGGCCCAGAAAGGCCCCAAAGGCCGCCGCCTGGACTTCCTGATGCAGGAACTCAACCGCGAAGCCAACACGCTCTCATCCAAATCCGTGGTCGCCGACACCACCCGCTGCGCGGTGGAACTTAAGGTGCTGATCGAGCAGATGCGCGAGCAGATTCAGAATATTGAGTGATGTGCTTGAGTGTTTGATGTTGTTTTTAAGCCTTTATAAATCAGATGGTTATTAGCCTAGATTCCTCACAGCATCTCAACTAGCCCCGCAAGCAGGTCGTATGGCGCGCTTTGCGGGGCAACCTGAAGGGCTGTGCTCGTCTTTATCCTTGGCCCGGCCGTGAGCGACACGTTCAACAGACCCCGGATGTCACGTCTGCCGTTATCGTCTGCCACCCCTCCGATGAATAAACGTCGACGTCATCGTTGTGTAACCGAGCCAACCAAAGCCAACGGTGGTTGACCAAGTCTGCAAGCATCGAATGGCGTGCAAGGATTGCTTCGATGCGATCCTTGGGTGCGTCAATTACCACGGTTAGACGCAACGGTTCGTGGTAAAGCGTGTTGCCATCACGTATCGACTGATCCGGTAGGCCGATACGCAGTTGAGGCGAATTACCTTCGATTACACCCAAGTGCCCGCCCACCACCGAATGCAGGAGCTTGTTGCCAGCGCCGTATAGCGGGGGCATCACGGTGGACGCGTAGTACTGCAGATTGATCCAGCTCGCGACGAGCATGGGCGCCGTCATCAGCCCTTCCAACACCTTTCCATCGGGATCTTGAGCGGGATGATAGTCATGCAAGAATGTACGCCCTTCCAGTACCTTACCTTGGGTACGCGCTCTCGGCGCCAAAATCAACGCCGCGTTATTTACCAGTCCCCATTCAGGACGAGGTTGAGACCAGTCAGCACCGCGCATGGCCAGAGTACTCAAGCGCTCACGGTGGTTGGTTTCATCCACGCCCAGGGCGGGTGCGCGCTCTGACCGGGTGGCGTCGCCAGCGCGTTGCGCGCCGTTTTCGAATTCGGCTAAAGCGGGTTCCAGCGCCCTGGGCATCTGCTCATCCCGATAAACATGCACACGGTCGGTCAGGGTGCAGTGGGTCGCCGCCAGCACATAAAACGGGTTGGGTAATGATACGGCGACGTGTTGCAAGGCGTGCTGAACGTCCGGGTCGTTCAGGAGTGCAGCGGCGACCCGCGCATTCATGCTGCCGCCTTGCCCACCGCAGGCGCCGCAGGTTAGCCCTGCGTGGTGCGGATTATTGTCGCTTTGCGAGTCATGGCCTACCAACACCAGCAGCGAGGCAGTAGGACTGCCCAGCAGCGTCAGCAGATTTTTAGCCAGGGCTATTTTTTCATGGCGCGCAATGGGCTCGCCGTCGTAGGTATGGAAAAGCCCGGCGGGTGCCTCGCACTGTGGCACCGATGTCTGCTTGCGCAGAGTGTCTTTTATCAGTTTCCAGCCCCAGGCAAGGCCGGTCGTTTCGACGAGGGTGAAGGTCGAGAGCGGCGCGTACTTGGCATGGCGTACACTTTGACGCTGACTCTCTTTCTGGTAGCGCTGAACGCCGCGCTTTTGGGGCTGCGCAACGCCTACCCGGTAAGTGGGCTTTATCAAGCCTGGCACACGGGGCTGGGCCCGTTCTGGTCCAGTGGCAGCATCGGTAACCGGCATAGCAAAGAACCCTGCCACCCCGAGGGTTGCCACCGAGGGGGCAGCATGTTCTAAATGGCGACGAAAACGTTCAGAGCGCACGTCGATACAAAACGCGGCCTGAACGTCTGGCGCAGTGCTGTGGGTGGCGCTCGGTGCCGTCAACGTAGCGGCCAGCGCCCGCTGGTAGCCAAGCTCATAGGCGTGTTGCCAGCACCATAGCGCTTCATGCTGAGCGGGCAAAGTGGCATCGGCGGCTTGCCATTGGGCAAGCCACTCGCTCTGCTGAATACGCGGGAGTTGTTTAAACCCTAACCACTCCCAGGCCAGCACCATCGTGGCAAGCTGGGTAATGCCAGCCGCCGTCTGTTGGTGGGCCGAGTGCCAGCCAATGCCCTGACACCAGGAAGCCCAGCCGTTCACGCGCAGCAGCAGCGTATGGGCAAGCACTTCAAACGCTTCCGGTGTTAATGCCCAATCGGCGGCTATATGCTCAATGGCTGCGGTGGTTTCATTCGGCAGTGCTAGCAGTGCTTGGCGGAGCGCTTTGGGCCAGCGTAAATCGTGCTGCGCCGTACGCTTCCAGAAGCCGTAAAGCGACGCTTCCGATTGGTTTGGCCAACGCTGCTGATGCTGGTCGAAGTAGCTGGCACAGCTCTCCGCAAGCGGATCAAATCCCGCCGCGTTTTCTAGCGTGTCCCAGGCACTGCGTAAGGGCGTCACGGCGTCCGGGGGCGATGATAGATAGTCGACTAGACGCTGCTCGCTATAGGCGTAGCCGCCCAGGCGAAGGGCCTGCTTCACGTCGTGGGGGGTAATGCGCCCCGCTTCCCAAGCGCTGCGATAAAACGCGGCGGGCATGGTCATCGGCTGCCCAGCTCGGCGGCTCAGCGCGTCGCTCACCTGCTCGATAGGCTGGTGTCTCAGACCCCACCAAGGGTTTACCGCAATCCACTGATCCAGCGGCCACACCGGCGCAATGGCATTGGTCGCCCGCTTTAGCGACGCATGGTACGGCTGATATTGCGGGGTAGATGACATAAAGTTTTCAGGCACAGCCGGTTGACTCATGACCCCTCTCCTTTGAAACCGGGAACAAATGCCGCCGAATGCCGCCGTGGTCGCGAGGGAGCAACGCTACCCAGAGCTCGTTGAAACGGCATTGCCAGGTAGAGCCCCTGGCTAAAGTGCACGCGCCAGCGCGCCACCCAGGCTGCCTGGGGAAACACCATGACTACGCCGGCGGCCAGTATCAGGCTTGCCAGCATCAGTGAGCCAAGCAGCCCCGCCGTCAAGGTTAACGGAGCGTAAGCACTGGGAAGCGCAGGGGCCAGCAAGCTGTGCAGCAAGGCATAAAGCGGCACCAGGGCCAGCGCCATGACGAACAACGCCAGGCGCCTTGGTTTGGTCATCCCGACCGGCATCCCCAGCAGCGTGCTGCCCACCGCCAAGCTCAGCAGTGCCCCCAATAGCGGGTTGTGACTGATGAGTGAAGGCCATGCCACCAGCGCCGCTGCGGCCAGTGCTGCCGCAGGCAGCGCGATGGAAAGACGCTGCCGCAGCGGGGCAAGCGGCAAACGTTCGCAGCGCGCTGCCCTCACGGCACGACCAGAGGCCAAGAAGGAGTGTGCCTTGTAGAGGGAGTGTGCGAGCAGGTGGGCCAGCGCCAGGGTGTAAGCCCCCACGCCAATTTCAAACAGCATAAAGCCCATTTGTGCACAGGTAGACCACGCCAACGCATGCTTCACAGAGGCTTGGGTCAGCATCGTCATCACCGCCACCAGGGCGGTGAAGCCTCCCACGGTAATTAGCAGGTAGTGCCCCAACGTGAGGCCATCAAACACCGGGAAGAGTCGCAGCCACACGAATCCCCCCAGGTTAATCACCCCGGCATGAAGCAACGCGGAGACCGGCGTAGGCGCTTCCATCACTTTAATCAACCAGCCGTGCATCGGTACCTGGGCACATTTACACAGCGCCGCGATGGCCAGCGCCACCGATGCCGCTTCTACCTGCCAGCCGCCGGAAGTGACAGCCGCAGCGGCGAACAGCTCGGGCAGCTCAAAGGTACCGAAACGCGCGTACAAAAACGCCACCGCAGCGATTAGCGCGGCATCACCGATGCGGCTGACAACGAACTTCTGCCACGCAGCACGCTGGGCTTCGACACGCTCAGGGTATAGCGTCAGAAGATGATGCAGCGCGACGCTCACGCCGATCCAGGCAATCAGCATCACGACCAGGTGATGGGTAAAGACCAGCAGCATCACGCTAGCGAACACAACCTGACACCAGGGTAAGAAACGACGCTCGCCACGGTCACCCTTCAGGTAGCCTTCTGCAAAGTGCAGCAGCACCGTCCCTAACAAGCTGATCAGCATGGCCATCCAAACGGCAAGGCCATCTGGATAGAGACCCAACGGCCGCGCGGTTTCCGGCAGGCCGGTGGAAACGCCCAGCGTATCCAGCACAAACAGTATGCCGACCGCCAAGCTGGCCACCAACGCGCTCGCGGTTAGACCACGGCCGATTTTCCAAGCCCGCTGCAAAGATGCCGGGGTGCTAGCCCGTGCGCTTATACCCGCCATCACCAGCAGCGATATTGGAATCAACAACCATAGCGCCAGTAGTAATCGTACGATCACGTCGACAAACGTTGGCATCGCCTTTCCCCATAAGGTGTATGCGAACGACTATGCCCCTCTCGTCATCATATAAAAAATAGTTTATTTTTCATAAAACGTTCTTTAAAAAAGAACGAAAAGCCAAGCCACTGTCGAGGCCGCGATGTCATGAAGCTCAATTACCACCATCTTTACTATTTTTGGCAAGTGGCCAAATCGGGTCATCTGACCCGCACTGCCGAGTCGCTGCACGTATCGCAGTCGTCACTTTCCCAGCAAATTCGCCAGTTGGAAGCGCGCTTGGGCCAAGCGTTGTTTATCCGCGAAGGACGCCAGCTCCATCTTTCCGAAGCAGGTAGGCTTGCCTTTGATTATGCAGAGGCCATTTTCACCCAGGGTGAAGAGCTTAGCGCGCTGTTCGCTGAAGGCGGACACGCTCATCGAGAAGTGGTGCGAGTGGGAGCGGTAGCGACGCTCTCGCGTAACTTTCAGGAGGGATTTGTGCGGCCGCTGCTGGGCCGAGATGATCTGGATTTGATATTGCAAAGCGGTGGTATGGATGACCTGCTGCGGCGGCTTGCTGCTCATAAGCTGGACGTCGTGCTCTCGAACCAGCCCGTGCGTGGCGATAGCGAACACCCCTGGCACTCACAGCGCTTGGCACGCCAATCGGTGAGCTTGATTGCATCGCCCCATCTGTCGCCGTCACCGGTATTCCCTCATGGGCTGAGCGAGCACGCCCTTATCCTGCCCGGCGTCGAAAACGCCACCCGCCTCGCCTTCGACCAACTCTGCAGCCACTACCGGCTAATCCCCAATATTGCCGCCGAGGTAGACGACATGGCCATGATGCGCCTGCTGGCCAGGGATACCCAGCATATTGCCGTGATGCCACCTGTCGTCGTGCGTGACGAACTGCAGCAGGGTACGCTCACCGATTACGGCGCGCTGCCGGGCGTATGGGAAGAGTTTTATGCCATCACCATTCAGCGGCGATTTAACTCATCCGTACTACAAGAAATGCTCAATCAGCCTCAAGACTTGCTGTTAGGTCCTGGACTCATGGAATAACCACTGCAATCTCTCCGGCGCATCGGCAGCCCGCCGATAATCAACTCAAACGCTATTCCCGGCAGCGACCCCCTGCCCGGAATACCGTCCGTGCTTTTAGCCATTAGTCGATGCCCCCGAGCGGGTTGCCGATCTGTGCTAACGCCCTTGCCCTGCGATGCGCATGATGAATGGCACCGCATTCCAACAAGCACTTGTCGAGGGCCACGAAATGAACAACAACACCAGGATCGATTTCATTTACCTCTCCGAGCAGGACATGATCCGGGCTGGCGTGACCGATATGGCCGCCTGCGTGGACACCATGGAAGAGGTCTTCCACCTGCTTCACATCGGCGATTACCGCATGGCCGGGCCCAACAACGACTCCCACGGCGCGATGATCATGTTTCCGGAGGAGTCGCCCTTTCCCACCATGCCGAAACCGACTGCGGACCGTCGGATGATGGCGATGCCCGCTTACCTGGGCGGCAGCTTCTGCACCTCCGGCGTGAAGTGGTATGGCTCCAACATCGCCAACCGGGAAAAGGATCTGCCCCGCTCCATCCTGATGTTCACGCTGACCGACCCGGACACCGCCGCACCGTTGGCGTACATGTCGGCCAATCTGCTGTCGGCCTACCGCACCGGCGCCGTACCGGGGGTCGGCGCTCGCCATCTGGCGCGCAAGGATTCCCGCGTTATCGGCCTGCTGGGTCCGGGGGTGATGGGCCGCACGAGCGTGGCCGCGTTCATGGCGGTCTGCCCGGAGATCGACACCATCAAGATCAAGGGGCGCAGCGAGAAGAACATCAACGGCTTCATCGACTGGGTGAAGGCGCACTATCCGCAGGTCACCAACATTGAGGTAGTCGACTCCGAGGAAGCCGTGGTACGCGATTCGGACATCGTGACCTACTGCGCCTCCGGCGAAGTCGGTAATCCCGACCTCTACCCGATGGTCAAGCGCGAGTGGGTCAAGCCCGGCGCCTTTCTGGCAATGCCGGCGCCGTGCAACTTCGATGCCGGCATGGAAGCGCCGGACATCCGCAAGGTGCTCGATGACACCGGCCTGTACGAAGCCTGGTACGAAGAAGTGCCCAAGCCTGCCCATAGCGTGATTCCGCTGGTCGGCGTCAAGTTCATGGACATGCTCCACGCCGGCAAGCTCGAGGCCAAGGCGCTGGAGGACCTTGGCGCCATCGTCTCCGGCGACAGTCCGGGCCGAAAAAGCGACGACGAGATCATCATGATGTCGGTCGGCGGCATGCCGGTGGAAGACGTTGCCTGGGCCACAGTCGTCTACCGCAAGGCCGTAGAGCAGGGCATCGGCGTCAAGCTGAACCTGTGGGATCAGCCCGCGCTGAAATAACGCACCGACAAGTTCCAGCGCGGATGCCTGGCTCGGGCCAGCGCCCGCGCTGCCCATCGACTGCATAGCGAGACTTCCATAATGAGCACGATCACCAAGGTCAAAACCGGCTCCAAATTCGAGGAACACGCCAGCTATTCGCGCGTGGTGGCCGTCGATAACTGGATCCTTGTCTCCAACACCGCCGGGCGCAACCCGGTGACCAAGGAGATTCCAGACGACGTCAGCGAACAGCTGACACAGGTTTTTGCCAACATCGAAGGCGCTCTCGGCGCGGTCGAAAGCGACCTGTCCGACATTGTATCGGCGAGGATTTTCATCCAGAACCCGGCCGATACCGAAACGGTCATGACCCAGTTCGGCGAGACCATGCGCGGCGTCGACCCGGTCATTACCGTGACCTGCCCGCCGCTCGGCGCCGAGGTCTACAAGGTCGAGCTGGAAGTGACCGCCTACCGTGGCGCCGGCAGCGCCGAGACCATCCGGATCGACACCTCCGCTCAGTGAGGCGTCGTTCGGCTTCTAACCTGATCGGGCGGGTGTGACCGGCCATACCGGCTGGCGCCCGTTCGATCACCGACCGATCAGGACGCGTTCATGGCACCGACTATCGCCCCCGTCGAGACCTCTCACGACTTTCCCGCTTCGACCACCGTAGTCATCATCGGTGGCGGCATTATCGGCCTGACCGCCGCCCTGACGCTCGCCGAGCGTGGCGTGCCCGTCACGGTACTGGAAAAGGGCCGTATTGCCGGTGAGCAGTCCTCCCGCAACCTGGGCTGGATCCGCAAGACCAGCCGCCACGGCGAGGACGTGCCGCTGGCGCTGGCCTCCGACCGGCTATGGGCCACCATGGCCGAGCGCACCGGCAGCGACGTGGGGTATCGCCAGTCGGGCATCATGTTTTTGTCGCGCACGCCGGATCAGCTCGCCGTCCACGAAGCCTGGCTCGAGTCGGTTTCGGACCTGTCGCTGGATTCACGAATGCTGAGTGCGCGGGAGATCGATGCCAAGGTACCGGGCGGTCGCGGCGATTGGGCCGGGGCCATCCATACCCCCTCCGACGGCTACGCCGAGCCCACACTTGCCGCAAGCGCCATTGCCCGGGCGGCCATCGCCCGTGGCGCGGTGATCGTCGAGCACTGCGCGGTGCGCACCATTACTCGCGCCAGCGGCCGGGTGAGCGGGGTGGTGACCGAGCGCGGCGAGATCCGGTGCGACCAGGTACTGCTGGCCGGCGGCATGGGGTCGCGGCGCTTTCTGGGCAATATCGGCATCTCCCTGCCGACGCTGCCGCTGATCCTGTCGGTGTTCAGAACCGCCGCCATGGAGGGCCCCACCGACTGTGCCGTGGGCGGGCCGGATTTCTCCTTTCGCAAGCACAAGGATGGCGGCTTCATCGTGACCCAGCGCGGTGCGCTCGATGCGCCGCTGACGCTGGATCATCTGCTGGTCGGCGCCAAGTACCTGAGCGCACTACGCGCCCAGCGGGGGCTTTTGCGGATGTCGCTGGGCAAGCATTTCTGGCGGGAGCTCGCGCTGCCGCGGCGCTGGAAAACCGGCCCCTCGCCCTTCGAGCGCGAGCGCACCATCGACCCGCCGATCAACCAGGGGCTGAACAACGAGGCCCACCGCCACCTGTCGGCGGCCTGGCCGGTGTTCGAAAAGGCGACCATCGAAGAAGCCTGGGCGGGCATGATCGACATCACGCCGGACTCCAACCCGGTCATCGATGCGGTACCCGGCGTGCCCGGGCTGACCCTGGCCTCCGGTTTCTCGGGGCATGGCTTTGGCACTTCGCCAGCCGCCGGCCAGCTCGCCGCCGATCTGATCATGGACAAGACGCCGATCATCGACCCAAAACCCTACCGCTTCGGACGGTTCTAGACCTCTGACGCCGCGTCCTTTTGGTCGGTGTCGAGCGCCCGCGCCCGCGCCCGAGTGGCTGAGGGCAGCTCCTGAAACAGGCGGCGGTATTCGCGGCAAAAGTAGCTTTGGTGGAAAAAGCCCTGGCTCGCGGCAGCGTCGGCCAGGCGCTGGCTGGGGTCGTGTAACAGGCTGCGACGCACGGCATTGAGACGAAGGGCACGCAGGTAATGCACGGGGGATTGTCCGACCTCGGACTGAAAACTGTATTGCAGCGTGCGTCTGGAAATCCTCAACTGATGGCACAGGGCCATCAGCGAAGGCGGTTCGTCCGGGCATTCGCGTACCCGTGCCTGGCAGCGGTCGACAATGTAGCGCCGAGTCCGGTAATTGGTGGTATCAGGCTCGTTCGAGAGAACGCAGTCGCCGAGCAGCCATTCGATGCTGTCGTCGAGCTGGCGCACCAGCGACTCCTGCAGCGCCGGGGTCATCAATTCATGGCGGGGGCGCTGGCGCAGGTAATCGGTCATCAACTGCCACTGCTCGCGTACCTGGTTCAACAGCACCACCGGCACGTCGAGCCGTCGCAGGCGATGTTCATCGCGGCCAAGCCAGGCATGACGGCAGCGGTTGATGGAGACCACCAGCAGATCGTAGTTCGAGGGCGCCACGCTCCAGAACTGATCGCAGCGCGGCAGGACGGTCACGGTATCGGCGCCGTACAGATCCTCGCCTGGCCAGCGAATGGGCGTGACCAGGTGCCACTGCGAGTCGGGAAAGTGCATCTGCTGAAAGAGCCCCAGATTGGCGCTTTCACGAAACAGCCGTATTTCTTGGCTCGATATGTCCACGATCTCGCCCGAGAAAACACCGGCTTCGATCTGGCTGGATTCCTGCTGCCAGCCCTCCAGACGCTGGGCATGCTCCGCCGCATCAAGACAGTGGTGCAGTGCAATGGTCATGAAAAGCCTCCCGCCCGTGGCGCTTGTGGCACGCAAATTGCTGTTTGCAAATGACCCGTGCAGTGCGAGCGCACGGTGCAACCAGGTAACCTGAAACTTGACCAATGAAGGGTGGTGCCAAGGCGCTTTTTTATCTAGAGTGAGTATAACCATTAAAATGTTAATAAAAATGGTGACCCAATGCTACACACGACTTCAACACCGACTCCTGCAACCTCTGCAACATCCATGCCGTTCGATGCCTGGCTGGGCGCGCTGCGCCAGACCTGCGGTCACTTCGACTGCACCCCTAGAGATCGGCGCAGTTTTCAGGGCAGCGTTTCGACGCGTACCAACGGTGGCATCGACATTGCCAACATCGTCACGAACGCCGAGAAGGTGACCAGCAGCCGTGCCCAGCGTCGCGACGAAGATCGTTACTGTTTTCTGGTCGTGCAGAAGCAGGGGCGCGCCACACTGGTGCAAAACGATACGGCGATTGTGCTGCGTCCGGGCGAGATGGCGCTGATGGATTCCATCGAGGCCTGTGACGTTATCCCCCACGGACTGATCGAGCACGATTCGCTTCACCTGTCGCGCCGTGAAGTCGCCCAGCGCTTCGGCGAGACGTCGATCCCCTTCATGAAGATCACGGCAGACTGCGCCAGCAGCCAGATTCTGCAACTGGTGGTTAATCGTATGGTGACCGAGCCGCTGGCATCGGCCGAACAAGAAGAGGAGGGGGTTTCGGACTCGCTGGTGGCGCTGCTGCCGACGATCTACCGACATCAGGCGCTGTCGCCGTCGTTCATGGAGCAGGCCGATGGCACGCTGTTCAATTGCGTGCAGCAGTTTATCGACCAGCACCTGCATGAGGACGAACTCGGGCCGGAACGCCTGGCGTTGGCCTTCCACATGTCGGTTCGCCAGCTTTATCGGCTGTTCGAACAGCACGGCGAAACGGTGTGCCGCTACGTTCAGCGTCGCCGCCTGGCGCGCTGTGCGGAGGAACTGGCAAGCCCGATGCTGATCAAGCGCTCGATCACTCAGATTGCCTACAAATGGGGCTTTACCGATTCGGCGCACTTCAGCCGTGCTTTCAAGCGCGAGTTTGCAAGCTCGCCCCGTGAATACCGTCGCGCGTACCTGGCGCGGGCCGCATGATGCGCGGCGTGCCGACCCGCGGGCGTACTGCACACCCGCTGATCGGCACCGGCCATCTTGCCAATCACACGGCGGCCGGCCGCTGTACGTTTCTATCTAGTAGGCGATGCAGACCGACTTGAGCTCGGTGTAGGCGTTGACCGCTTCGGGGCCGAATTCCTTGCCCAGCCCGGACATCTTGAGCCCGCCGAACGGCATGGCCGGATCCAGGGTGACATGGGTGTTGACCCAGACGGTGCCGGCCTCGATGCGTGGCGTCAACGCCATGGCTTTGGAAAGGCTCTCGGTCCAGAGGCTAGCCGCCAGCCCCAGCTCGCTGTCGTTGACCATCCGCAGCGCCTGCTCGTCATCGTCGAAGGGAATCACCGTGAGTACCGGACCAAACACCTCTTCCCGGGCGATTTCCATATCGTGATCGGCGCCGCTGATCACCGTGGGCGAGACATAGAAGCCCTCGGATGGCACCTTGTTGCCTACATGGACGTTGGCGCCCTGATCGCGGGCACGGTCGATGTAGCCCTGCACGCTCGCCTGCTGACGCTTCGAGACCAGCGGATTGACCTGTGCCTGCGGATCCATCCCGGGCCCTGCCTGCATGCTATCGACGGCCTGGGCCAGTCGCTCACAGAAGGTGTCGTGGAGGCTACGATGCACGTAGAACCGCGAGGCGGCCGCGCAGACCTGTCCCTGGTTGAACAATCCACCCAGCAGCGCGCCATTGACGGCCTTGTCGATATCGGCGTCCTCCAGCACCAGCATCGGATTCTTGCCGCCCAGCTCCAGCGAGAAGTGCGCCATGTGCTCGACGGCGGCATGGCCGACCTGCTTGCCGATCGCGGTGCTGCCGGTGAAGGTGACCTTGCCGACGTCGGGATGCTCGGCAATACGCGTCCCGACTGTGGCGCCAGAGCCCAGCACTACGTTGAATACGCCTTTTGGCACCCCTGCCTCGACCGCCAGTTCAGCCAGACGCAACACGCTCAACGGCGTTTCCGAGGCGGGCTTGAGCACCACCGAACACCCCGCCGCCAGCGCCGGCACCACCTTCCAGAGCGCGATCATCATCGGAAAGTTCCACGGCACGATAGCTGCCACCACGCCGATGGGCTGGCGAAGGGTGTAGGTATTGAACTTAGCGCCCTCGGGCATGCCGATGGACACCTCACGGGTGCTGCCCTCAAGCTTGGTGGTCCAGCCGGCCATGTAGCGAATGAAGTCGACCGAGAAGCCGACATCGACGCCGCGGGCGATATTGATCGACTTGCCCTGGTTGAGGGTCTCGATCTGGGCAAGTTCCTCGCCGTGCTCCTCCAGAAGGTCCGCAAAACGTAGCAGAATCCGCTCGCGGGCGGCGGGTGTCATCCCCGACCATCGGCCGTCCTCGACGCTTTGCCGTGTCAGTGCCACTGCCCGGTCTGCCAGTGATGTATCGCCCTCGGCCACCCGGGTCAGCGGCTGGCCGGTGGAGGGGTCGAGCACGTCGCGGGCCTGGCCGTCGGCCAAAAAGGCACCGTCGATGAACGAGCCCGTCGCTCGCGTGAAGAAATCCTGTACGACCTGTGATGCGGTGTGCTGATTCATGAGCGATCTCCTGCGCATGCAAGGCTTCAAATGAGGCGACATCGGCATGTCGCGCGATGTCGCAAAAGGGTTAGCTGAGCGTCAGGCTAATGCGCCATTCCCCCGACAACTTGTCCGTGTCTGCCGGTTGCATGACGCTATCTGCCAAGTTTAGAAATTAAATCCAACCAGCAACTGGCTGTAATAGTTGGTATCGCTGTCGCCCAGTTGGCTTCCGCCGTCGTTCGCGGAAACGTCGGGGCTGTAGCGACCCAGCAGCGGCATGACCCACCAGCGCTCGCTCGGCGACCACACGGCATACAGATCGATCTCGTTGCCGCTGAGATTCGGTCCCGCCTCCGTGGAGAGGGTATCGAAGTCGTAGAGCATCGCTCCGAGGCTCACGCTCGCCGACGGCGTCAGCGTCAGGTTGATCTGCTGCACCCGGGCATTGGTATTGAAGGGGCCGGCGTAGTTGGCGGCGACCTCACCCTGGAACCAGGTACCGAGCGCGCGTCCGTTACCGTAGAACAGCGGATCGTACTGCTCGGAAAAGCGGCTGAAGCGGTAGCTAACGGCAGGCGAGCCGGGCAGCTTGTCGAAGGTCCAGCCCGCCTCCAGATACCAGGCGTTCTCGTGGTCGTCGCTGCCGTTTTCCTGCCAGGCGTACTGGCCGGCGAGAAACAGGTTCTCGACGCCGGCGTTGCCCTGGCCGCGCAGGCTGTAGACCCGGGTATCCTCGCGCTCGGGGTAGAGAAAGGCGTAGTCGTCATCGATGTCGAGGACGTCGAGGTAGGTCGCTCCCAGTGTTCCCGCGTCGGAGACGTGCTCCAGCGTGGCGACGCTGAGTTCCGGCTCGGCCTGGGCGGGGTTGCCCGACGTCAGCCACATCAGGTCACCCCGCCACCCCTGATCGCCGCCGAGGCGCAGCACCGCGGTATTCTCGAAGGACTGGCGCGCTGCCAGATAGTAAGCGCCGCCACGGTCGAGGTCGCCGCCCAGCACCCCCTCGCCGAAATTGAGCGAATCCCCCGCGATCAGGAAGCCGTCGCCGACCTGGACATGCTGACGTCCCACGGACAGGTCGACGCCATCCTGGCCCAGCGCCGGGAACAACCCGCCGGACTTCCAGCCGGCGTAGAGATTCTCGAGATGGGTGCGCCGCTCATCGCCGGTGGTGAAGCCGGCGGCGTCGCCCTGGCCGAACGTTCCTCCCGAGACCCCGGCCACGTTGGCATAGAGCGAACTGCTGTCACCGCCCAGCGCGTGCGTGACATCGAGCCCGTACTTGACGAACCCCTCCTGCCAGTCTCGGCTTCCGGCCTCGGCGGTTTCGGATTGGGCGTAGCCCTTCTGGCTGTGAAAGGCCCCGGCCACGCCCGTGACGTTCAGGTTGATCTGGGTCTGTGCCGTGTCATGGATCTCGACAGCCGAGGCATTCCCGCACATTGAAAGCGTGATGATCGAGCCAACGGCAAGTCTTGTCAGTATGGGGCAGTAGCGTGAGGTGATCATGGGTCAGTCGTCCACGGTTGTTGTTGCGATGCGTGTTGATGCAAGGGTCGCCGCACCGAAGGCGTGCGACCGCTGATCCCAGGCTAGCGAGCTGTTGGAACCCGCGCTTGTCTGCCCCTGACGAAAACCTGCCTCGCGCTGCCGCCGCGCGGCTAATCGAGCCACACCAGCGAAAGCGCCGGCACCAACACCACGATGGCGATACGCACCATGTCCGCGCCGATGAACGGCAGGATGCCGCGGCTGACGGTGGCAAGCGAGGTGCCGTGGCTGTACTTCTGCACGATGAACAGGTTCATGCCCATGGGGGGCGTGATCAGGCCGATTTCCACCACCATCAGCGCGACGATGCCGAACCAGATCGACTTGGCGGTGTCGTCGAGGCCGAACAGGTCGAGCTCGAGAATGATCGGATAGAAGATCGGAATGGTGAGCAGAATCATCGACAGCGAATCCATCACACAGCCCAGCAGCAGATAGATCAGCAGGATGATCAGCAGCACCGTCAGCGGCGCCAGGCCGCTGCCCATGATCCACTCCGCCAGCGCCGTGGGCAGTTGGCCGAGCGCCAGGCCGCTGTTCAGCAGGTCGGCGCCGACCACCACCAGGTAGATCATGGCGGTCGCCTCCGCGGTGCCCGCCAGACTGCGGTAGACGCCCTGCCAGCGCATGCCGCCGCGCCAGACGGCATAGAGACCGCAGGCAGCGGCGCCGATCGATGCGGCCTCGGTGAGGTTGGCCCAGCCGCCGTAGAGCCCGTAGATGACCACGGCGAAGATCACCAGTATCGGCGCGATATCGCCCAGGCTTGCCAGCCGCTCGCCCCAGCCGTAGCGTGGCGCCCGCTCGACGTCGCGCATTGTCCGCGTCGCCACGATGCGGATCACCACCAGATAGCCCGCCACTGCCAGCAATCCCGGCAGGATCGCCGCCATGAAGAGCGCGGCGATCGACTCTTGGGTCAGCACGGCGTAGACGATCAGCGGTACCGAGGGCGGGATCAGAATCCCCAGGGTCCCTGCCGCGGCGATGGTGCCCGTGGCCAGTCGCTTGCCGTAGTGGTAACGCGCCAGTTCCGGCAGGGCCACCTGACTCATGGTGGTCGCCGTGGCCAGCGAGGAGCCACAGATGGCGCCGAAACCGGCGCAGGCCCCCGCCGCCGACATCGCCAACCCGCCCCGCCAGTGGCCAATCCAACTGGCACTGGCGCGGAACAGCGCCTTCGATAGCCCGCCGTGGATCGCGAATTGCCCCATCAGCACGAACATGGGAATGACCGCCAGGTCGTAGCTCGAGAATCGGGCATAAACGAGATTGTTGAGGGTGAACAGCAACGCCCGGGTATCGCCGTCATTGACCAGCCAGTAGCAGAGAGCCCCCGCCAGCAACATGGCGACCCCCACATGCCAGCGACAGCCCAGCATCACCAGCAGGACACCGAGCGCGATGGCGCCCACTTCCAGGCCACCGATCATGGACGCTCTCCTCCCGTTGCCGCTTCCCTGGCGTCCCCGGTCAGTTGGAGAACGCTCTTATGGAGCGCGCAGACCCCGAGCAGAGCGAGGCCCGCCAGCATGGCGACCTGGGGGATCCATTGCGGAATGCCTAGTTGCACGCTCTGGGCGCCGTAGTCGAGGCTGTCGACGGCCAATAGCGCCGTTCGCCATACCAGCAACGCGCTGACCAGCGCCAGCATAAGGTGCGAGATCGCCAGCAGGGCGCGATTGAGCCTGGCCGGGAAGAGCGTGGCAACGATATCGACCCGGATGTGTCGGTCGTTGACCTCGCACAGCGGCAGGAAACAGGCCACGGTGACCGCGACCAGCATCTGCAGCAGCTCGATGTCCCCCGTAATGGGCGTGGAGAAGAGCCGGCGGCCGAGCATCGAGACCAGCGACATGCCGATCGCCGTCATCAGCAGCACACCACCGACCATGGCCAGCGCCATTGCCGAGCGTTTCAATATGACACCCATCATAAAGGCCTCCGTGCGCCTTCGGCACGCCATTCGGTCAATCCGGTCATCGCGTCACTCCGCGCGTCGCAGGTCAGGGGCATGCTCGGCGACGACCGACGCGAGTTGCTCGACCAGTGCACCACGGTCAGTATCGTTGTCGCCGGCGGCGATCCAGTCCTCGACGATGCCACGGGTGGCGTCGCGCATATCGTCATAGGCGGCGTCATCAAGCGTTATCATCGTCTGGTCGGGGTCGCCTTCCAGGCGTGTCTTGACCTTGTCGATCGCTTCGTCCCAGGCGCGGCCGAAGCGAACCGACAGCGTCTCTCCGCTCAGCGAATCGAGTACCTGACGCGCCTTCTCGGGTAGCCGGTCATAGCTTTGCTGGTTCATCAGCAGCGCCAGCACCGTCACCGTCGGCGTCGCCTGATCGGCCGCCGTCTCGATGTGGTAGCGGGTAACCTCGTCGAGTTTCGTCGGTGGCACGACTTCCCAGCCAGCCGATGCGCCATCGATAACGCCCTTGGCCAGTGTGTCGGCGATCTGGGCCGGTGGCATGCTCACCGCCGAGGCGCCGAGCATGTCGATCACGTTCGAGGCCATGCGCGTGGGCGCGCGCAGTCGCAGCCCCTGCATATCGGCGCGGTCGTGGACCGGGGTTTCCCGGGTATGGAAGACGCTGCCGCCATCGCTATGTACGGCGAGCACCTTGTAATCGGCAAAGTCCGCCGCGGCGGGCCCCTGGGTGAATGCCCAGGCGATACGGCTGGCCTCGACGCCACCGGCAGGCAGCATGAAGGGCAGTTCCAGCGCCTCGCTGCGCGGGAAGCGACCTGCTGAATAACCCAGTGCGGTCCAGGCGACATCGACGACCCCGTTGCGCACCATGTCGGCGAGCTGCGCCGGGGTGCCGCCCAGTTGCATGGACGGGTATATCTGGCAGCGCAGCTCTCCCTCGGACTGGGTTTCGAGATCCTCGCACCAGGGCTCGATGACGTGCTGCTGGGCGTTGGACATCGCCGGCAGGAAATGCGCAATGCGCAGGGTGGTTGCCGCCGACGCCGCCTGGCTGGTCAAGCTGAGTACCAGACAGAGCCCCCACACCCGTTTCAAGCAGTGCATCATGGTTGCCGCGTTTTTCATTGTCATTGGATTGCCTCCTAACTCCGTTGATAGGACCTCTGGGCGGGTGCCAGTCGCGACACCGGCGTCCTCAGGCCGGCAGCTTTGCCTCGCTCGCCACCAGGGCCAGCACGCCCTCTGCCCAGTCCAGCGCCACGTCCGAGGCGGCAAGCGCGCCGCTGGCATCGTGGCGGCCGTACTCCCCGATTTGCGTTGCACCGCAGGCTATCAAGGCCTCGGTGAGCCGTTCGCTGCCCCGGGAATAGGTCTTGGCGTAGCTGCTGTCGCCCAGCCCCAGGCTTGCAAAGCGAATCCCGGCGAGGTCTGGCGCGTCATCGCGCAGCGCTTCGTAGAATCCGCGTGCGCCGCTGGGCACCTCGCCGTCGCCGTAGGTCGAGCAGACGATGAGGTAGAACCGTTCCGGGTCGAGCGAAGGCGGGTCGGTGTCGGCGAGATCCGCCACGCTTACCGCGCAGCGCCCGTCGAGGGAGTACTCGAGTTCCTCGGCGACCAACTCGGCGTTGCCGGACTCGGTACCGAACAGAATGCTGATCGTGAGGTCGCCCAGACGGTCGCCGCCGTCAGTGGTGCGCTGCGCGTCATATTCGACCACCAGCGACTCATCCCGCGCCGCCGCCAAAAGCGCTTCGAGCGTGGCCAGTTTGGTGCGTACCCGCCCCAGCGGGGGTTGCATGCGCTCCAGATGATCGATCCGCCGCCAGCCGTCGATGTCGGTTGCTCCCGAGTGGGGGACGAGCCCATCGCGCTGGCAGCGCACCTCGCCGGCGGCGATATCGGCGCCGATCACGCCGGCAAGCGCCCGGGCGTCGGTGCGCTGGTCTGGGATCGTGCCCCGGGCGCCGCGCCGCCGCCAGCCGGCCAGATAGAGCCCGGCCTCGACGCGCCCGGTCTCGGAAGCTGCCGGCAGCTCGGACAGCGCGCTTGATATAGCGTCCGCCGGGTCGGGCACGAAGCCGATGGCGGTAATCACCGCGTCCACCGCCAGCGCGACGGTCTCTTCATGGTGGTAGAGCACGACACCCTCGACCCGGGTCTGCCCGTCGATGCGCTCGGGTACCGCCTCGAACCACCACTCGACCGTCATGCGTGGCGCTTCTTCGACCTCGACCCTGCCCACGCCCGGCAGCGTACGCAGCGCGTCCAGCCGGGCGTCCTTGCCCTCCGGCGCGCTGTCAGGGTTGACACCGTGGAGGCGATGTTCGATGCCCGAAAAGCGGCTCAGCTCGCGGATCATCACCGGATCGAAGCGTGCCTGCTGTGCGCTTGAGCGACCGATGATATGAAGGGTGTCGATCTCACGGGTCAGGGCACCGTGCACGGCATCGTCGATGTCGCTGCCCTCGAGGTCGGCGGCGCGAATCGACAGCAGTCGCAGCACGTCGATGGCCACATTACCCTGCCCGATAATCGCCACGTGTCGGCCTAGCCTCGGCGTTTCGGTCTCGTCCGGGTGGCCATTCAGCCGCCGGGTAATGCAGCCCGCGCCGTACACCCGGGCCAGGGCATCACCAGGGATCTCCAGCCGACGATCCGCGTGTACGCCGGAGGCGAGCACCACCGCGTCGTAGCTAGCCCGCAGGTCATCGACGGTGACATGCTGGCCGATGGTGGTGTTGCCGATAAAGCGCACCTTGGGGGAGTCGAACAGGCGGTCGAACTGGCGCGCCACGGCCTTGGTGCCCTGGTGGTCGCCGGCGACGCCGTAGCGCAGCAGCCCATAGGGCACCGGAAGGCGGTCAAACAGGTCGATGTGGGCGCCGGGCATGCGGCGCTGGATTTCCTTGGCGGTGAAACAGCCCGCCGGCCCCGCCCCCACAATGGCCACATGCGGGGTCGCCTCGGATTCGGCGGCAGATCCCACCTGACCACGGACCGACATGGATACACCGCTGCCTTCGAGCGGACGCACGTCGTGCCAGATCACCGGCAACGAGAGCATGCCGCGAAACACCCAGCCGCCGATGGTGGGGGCGCGGTCAGGATGCAGTTCAAGGCCATTCAGGTGATTGAACAGCAGCGGCAGCGCCACATCGGCAATCTCCGCCCGCGCTGCCCGGGCACCCAGGCAGACATGGGTGCCCTTGCTGAAGGCCAGGTGTGGCTTGACCTCGCGATGGATATCGAAGGCGTCCGGGCGATCCCAGATCGATTCATCGCGGTTGGCCGAGAGAATGCAGATGCCCAGCCGCGCCCCTTCCGGCAGCTCGACGCCTGCCAGCACGGTGCGTTTCGTGGTCTGGCGCGAATAAAGCCCGATGGGCGCCACCCAGCGAATGGTTTCATCGAACACCGTCGGCCAGAGGCTGGGGTCGCGTTCCACCGCGCGGCGCTGGTCGGGGTGGGTCAGCATCGCCCAGGCGGCCACGCCCAGGGCGTCGCGTGGCTCGTTCAAGCCGCCGCCGATGCTCATCTTGATGTTGGCGCGAATCTTCTCCAGCGGCATCTGTTCTTCGGGCGAGGAGAGCAGCGATGAAATCAGGGAATGATCGCGGTGGTGGAGGTGCCACGCGAGCATCTCGTCGAGGGCGACATCCACCTCGTCGAAGGAGCGCCTGCCCGCCGCCCAGACCTCCGGGTCGTCGCCGTAGTTGCCGGTGGCGTCGATCAGCGTCTGCGACCAGCGCTGCAAATCTTCGGCCGAGGCGTTATACAGCCCGAGCAGCGATTTCAGACATTCGGCCGCAAAGGGCGCCGCGAAATCCCAGATCAGGTCCGCACCCGGCCCCTTGTCGATGAAGCGGGCCAGCTGCTCGCGGCCCTTGTCATGGAAGGTCTGCGTCCAGACGTTTTTGACCGCATTGGGCTTGAACACGGTCTGCCACTGGCGCCGCTCGCGGTAGTGTTCCGGGTCGTCGCGGCGCAGCATCGAGTGGCCCATGGCGCGGATCTGCAGCGAGTCCTTTTCATTGGCAGAGTAGGTTGCCTGGTCGTGCTCGGTGGTGATCACGGCGTCGTAGCTGGTGATCAGGTAGCGGTTGACGCAGGGCACCCAGTGCACGCCACCCTCGCGGCGTAGCCGCTTGTAGATCGGGAAAGGATCCTGATAGAGCGTCTCGAGATCGACCCAGTCCGCCACGGGGGCGGGGCGCGCGTTGATTGGCTTGTTCATACGATCTCCATCAAGTCGGCGCTGACGCCTATCGTTATTTGATTAATAATCTACGCTAGATGATCGTTAATAAATTAACAAATAGACTTTATGCACAAGCCGACATACCCGTGCGCTTCGAGGTTTAACATTAAGATTGCATCTTTCATCGTCCTGGCTACCTTTTCCCGAGCCTCAACGAAAATGGCCGCACACCTGGGCGTACGGCCATGGGTAGACATTGCCTGTGCCCGAAAGGCGAGGTCGCCTCAGGCCATTAGGCGCTGGAAGAAGGCCGCCAGCCGGTCGACCTCGGCGAGCGGCAGCACGTCGGCGACGTACTGGTCGGGGCGCACCACCACGACCGCGCCTTCGCGGTCGATGCCACGCGTCTCGAAGATGTCTTCGTCAGGGGCCACGCCGTAGACGTTTTCAAGGTCGATCAGCGCGAAGGGGCCTACCTCCGGGGTGAACACGTCGGGCACATCCTGGATCGCGACGTCTTCGTGACGCTGCTGGTAAATCACCTTGATGTCGAACCAGTCAACCCAGGCGCCGCCGGGCAGGTTCGCGTTGAGCGGCGAGTCGGCCGACTGGGTCAGCCACTCGGCAAGGCGCCGGGTGGCTGAATCGCCCGTCTGGGCGGCGGCGTCGGCAAACACGTAGAGGCGCCAGCGCCCGTCGGCCTGGGCCTGATGGCCCAGGTGCAGCGGGTTGCCATCGCATACCCGCGAAACCATGGCCGACTTGAAGCGCTTGCCGACGGGAAAGCCGGTGGCACGCGCCTGGTGCGCGGTGTCGTGGGTGATCAGGGACGGCTCATATTCGGTCATGAAGCCTGCCGGAAACTCGATGGTGCGCGTGTAGAACGCCTCGAGCTCGCCGGGATCCTCGAACTCTTCGGGGCGTTTGGCCATCATCGTCGACCACTCCTTGTCGAACGCGATCAGGTTCCTGGCCACCACCTGGCGCTCGGCGGAGTAGGTTGAGAGCAGGCGGGCCGTGCTGCAGCCGGACAGCACGTAGCCCAGCTTCCAGCCCAGGTTGAAGCCGTCCTGCATCGAGACGTTCATGCCCTGGCCTGCCTTGGCGCTATGGGTGTGGCAGGCATCGCCGGTGATGAACACCCGTGGTAGCTGGCCGGACGCCGGGTGCTCGACGTCGTCAAAGCGATCGGTCAGACGGTGGCCCACCTCGTAGACGCTATGCCAGGCGACGTTGCGCACGTCGAGGGTGTAGGGCGCAAGAATCTCGTTGGCCTTGGCGATGATCTGCTCGATAGGCGTGTTGCGCACGGCGTTGCTGCCGTCGGCGGGCACTTCGCCCAGGTCGACGTACATGCGGAACAGGTGCCCACCCTCGCGGGGAATCAGCAGGATGCTGCCACCGGCATGGGATTGGATGGCGCACTTGGTGCGGATGTCGGGGAAGTCGGTGCGCGCGAGTACGTCCATCACCCCCCAGGCGTGGTTGGCCTGGTCGCCGGCCAGGGTACAGCCGATGGCACGGCGCACGCCGCTGCGTGCGCCGTCACAGCCCACCACGTACTTGGCACGCACGGTGCGCTGCTGCCCTTTCTCGGAGCCGGCCTCCATGCGCAGCGACACGCTCACCGGGTAGTCACCGTCGTCTGCGACCTCGAGGTCCTCGAACGCAATGCCGAAATCCGGTCGAATCCGCGCCGGGCCGTTGGACGCGGACTCGGCCAGATAGTCGAGCACCCGCGCCTGGTTGACGATCAGGTGGGGAAACTCGCTGATGCCTGTGGGGTCATCGGGCGTTCGGGCGGTGCGCACTATGTGCTCGGGCCGGTCGGGATCCGGCTTCCAGAACGCCATCTCGGTAATGCGGTAGGCCTCGGCCGTGATGCGGTCGGCAAAGCCGAACGCCTGGAAGGTTTCGACGCTGCGCGCCTGGATACCGTCGGCGTGGCCGATCTCGAGCCGCCCCGGGCGACGCTCGATGATGCGGGTCCGGAGGTGGGGAAACTGTGACAGCTGCGCCGCCATGATCATGCCGGCCGGGCCGGTGCCGACGATGAGCACATCCACCTCGTCGGGCAGCGTCTCGGGTCGGTCGAGCCCTTCGCCGCGCGGGGATTGAATGCGGGGGTCGCCTGACACATAACCGTGATGGTGAAATTGCATAGTCTATTCCTCATTGAGCGTGACGGCCCCGGCTGGCCGTGCATCGCGCAGCGGCCTGGTCGTTCGACAGCGCAGCCGGGTGCCCTGACCCTTTTCATGCTGAACACTCGCCGACGCGGTGAGGATGTGTTTTACGCCCCCTTGATTGTACTTTTCATAAATATGCCCCCTACCTTGGTCGGTATGCCGCCAAATAGCCTCGATTGCTCGTTAATCTATGAATGAGATAGTCGGGAAGCGTCCTTAAAGGCACTTTTTAGACGCATTTCCCGTCGCTGGATTGCGCATGCGATATCTGTCGAAATGATTGAATACGGTTGCTTGACACAGCATTATCGAACAGTCATTAATATATTAATAATATCGGGCTGGCCCCGGCCGTTTGCCACCCATGCAGGCTTTCAAGGAGAACGACGTGCCCCATCTGCATATCGAATATTCACCCGGTCTCGCCCAGCGTGTCGACGTTCGTGAGGTCTGCCGGGCCGCCCATGGGGTGATGACGGCGTCCGCGCTCTTCCCGCTGGCCGGGATCCGTATACGCGCCTTTGCCGCCGATCATTGCATCGTGGCCGATGACCACCCCGACAACGACTTTCTGGCCATGACATTGAGCGTGGGCAGCGGGCGGTTCCAAAGCGATCTCCAGGCCGCCGGTGAGCAACTCTTCTCCGCCGTGCAGCAGATGCTTGCCGGCCCGCTATCCACCCCGCATTTCGCCCTGTCGCTGGAAATCCGCGAAATCGATGCCGCGCTGAGCTGGAAAGACACCCCGATCCATGCCCGGCTATCCAAACAGTGAGCCCCATGCCCCTTCCGGAGGATTCTTGATGAGCCAATTGAACGATAATATCGCCCGCGCGCAGGACTACATGAGACGGTTTCGCGACCGCGGAGTCTTGAACCACATCAACGGTGAGTCGCTGGCGGCCGATTCCGGCAAGACCTTCGAGACACTCTCGCCGGTGGATCTTGCCCCGCTGGCCAACGTGGCCTGCGGCGGTGCCAGCGATATTGACCGCGCCGTTCAGGCCGCAGAGAAAGCGTTCAAGACCTGGAGCAAGACACCGGGCAAGGAACGTCGCGCGATTCTGATCAAGGTGGCCGAGGCCATCGAGGCCCGCGCCGAGGAAATTGCCTTCACCGAGTGCATGGATACCGGCCAGTCGCTGCGCTTCATGTCCAAGGCAGCCATTCGCGGGGCGGCCAACTTCCGTTTCTTCGCCGACAAGGCACCCCAGGCCGAGGACGGTCAGGCACTGCGCAATGATACCCAGATGAACGTGACCTCCCGGCGCCCGCTCGGGCCAATCGGCGTCATCACGCCCTGGAACACGCCGTTCATGCTGTCGACCTGGAAGATTGCCCCGGCGCTGGCCTCCGGCTGTACCGTGGTCCACAAGCCGGCCGAGTTCTCGCCGATGACCGCCAAGCTGCTGGTCGAGATCGCCGAGGAAGCCGGGCTGCCCAAGGGGGTGCTGAACCTGGTCAACGGCTTCGGCGAGGACGCCGGCAAGGCGCTGACCGAGCATCCGGGCATCAAGGCGGTCGCGTTTGTCGGTGAAAGCCGCACCGGCCAGCTGATCATGGCTCAAGCCGCCCCGACCCTGAAGCGCTTTCACTTCGAGCTCGGCGGCAAAAACCCGGTCGTGGTCTTTGACGACGCCGACATCGATCGCGCGGTCAACGCGGCCAGTTTCATGATCTACTCCCTCAACGGTGAGCGCTGCACCTCATCCTCCCGCCTGCTGGTGCAGGACACCATCTACGAAGAATTCACCCGCCGTGTGGCGGAAGTAGCCAACGGGGTGAAGGTCGGCCACCCGCTGGATCCCGACACCGTGGTCGGCCCGCTGATTCATCCCGAGCATGAAGAAAAGGTGCTGTCGTACTTCGACAAGGCGCGCGAGGAAGGCGCCACCGTCGCCGCCGGCGGTGAAAAGGTTGGCGACGCGGGCTGCTTCGTGCGCCCGACGCTGTTCACCAACGCCCGCAACGACATGACCATCGCCCAGGAAGAGATCTTCGGCCCAGTGCTGACCGCCATTCCCTTCAAGGATGAAGAAGAAGCCCTGCGCCTGGCCAACGATACCCAGTACGGCCTGGCTGCCTATTTGTGGACCAATGACCTCGATCGCGCCATGCGGCTGACCGACGAGCTGGAAGCCGGCATGATCTGGGTCAACTCCGAGAACGTGCGCCACCTGCCTTCGCCGTTCGGCGGCGTCAAGGCGTCCGGTATCGGCCGCGACGGCGGTGACTGGTCGTTCGATTTCTACATGGAGACGGTCAACGTCTCCTTCCCGCGCAAGGCCCATCCGGTGCCCAAACTCGGCTGATGCCATTTTCGCAGGGCGGATGCGCCGCCCTGCCTGTCGAACAAAGGAGACGTTTCATGCCTATTCCAACGCCCAATCTCTACCCTCCGTTCAATATCATTCGACTGAGCCACGTTGTGTTTGGCGTGTCCGACCTTGCCAAGAGCCGTCATTTCTACGTTGACACCCTGGGCCTGCAGGTCACCGATGAGGACGATCAGCGCATTTACCTGCGCGCCATGGAGGAGCGCGGCCACCACTGCATCGTGCTGGAGCAAAGCGCCAGCGCCACCGTGCAGTCGCTGTCGTTCAAGGTCTTCGACGAGCAGGAGCTCGACAAGGCGCACGACTGGTTCAAGGCGCAGGGGCATCCGGTGGAATGGGTCGAGCGGCCCTATCAGGGACGCACGCTGCGCACCACCGACTGCTTCGACGTGCCCATCGAGCTGTACTTCAAGATGGAGCGGCTGGCCCCGATTCATCAGCAGTACGCCCTCTACAGAGGCGTCAAGCCGTTGCGCATCGACCATTTCAACCTGTTCTCGCCCAACGTTGACGAGGCAGTCGCCTTCTACAACCGCCTCGGGTTCCGGGTCACCGAATACACCGAGGACGAGGAAAGCGGCAAGCTGTGGGCGGCCTGGACCCACCGCAAGGGCGGTGTACACGACATGGCCTTCACCAACGGCCGCGGCCCGCGCCTGCACCACACGGCATTCTGGGTACCCACGCCCCTGAACATCATCGACCTGTGCGACCTGATGGCCACCACCGGCTACGTCGATAACATCGAGCGCGGCCCGGGCCGTCACGGCATCTCCAACGCCTTCTTCCTGTACATCCTCGACCCGGACGGGCACCGCATCGAGATCTACTGCTCGGACTACCAGACCGTCGACCCGGATCTGGAGGCGATCAAGTGGGACCTGAAGGATCCGCAGCGTCAAACGCTGTGGGGTGCCCCGGCACCGCGTTCCTGGTTCGAGCACGGTTCGCTGTTTGAAAATCTTGAGCCTGTGGATGCCGAGCTCAATGCCACGCCCATCATCGCGCCCTGAACCGGACGCGGATGCGTATCGCCCATGACTCAACAGGCCCGGGAAGGCTCGGGCCGTCTGGAGACTGTCCATGAGTAACCCCCTTCCTCCCCGTCTCGCGGCCTTTCGCGCCAGCGGTGCCGACCGCTTCGGCGTCGTCACCGAGGACGGTATCGTCGACCTGACCCCGGAATTCGGTGCCCGCTTCAAAGGGCTCAAGGAAGTGATCGAGGCTGGCGCCATCGACGAGCTGCTGAGCGTCGCCGCAGGCCGCCGCCCGAGCTACCGCGATGCCGACGTCACCTACCTGCTGCCGGTCGCCAATCCGGAAAAGCTGATCTGCGTCGGCGTCAACTTTCCGTCGCGCAACGAAGAGTACAAGGACGGCCAGGCCGCGCCGAGCAAGCCGTCGCTGTTCATTCGTTTTCCGCGCAGCTTCGTCGGCCACCGTGCGAACCTCGTGCGCCCGCCGGAAAGCGAGCAGCTCGATTACGAAGGCGAGGTGACCATCGTGATTGGCAAGGGCGGTCGCCGTATCCCGCGCGACAAGGCCTATGAACACATCGCCGCCCTGACGCTGTGCAACGAAGGCACCATCCGCGACTGGGTGCGCCACGCCAAGTTCAACGTCACCCAGGGCAAGAACTTCGACGCCACCGGTGCCATCGGCCCCTGGCTGGTGCCGTTCAAGCGCGCAGCGCAGCTGGATGACATCGAACTGACCACTCGGGTCAACGGCGAGGTGCGTCAGAACGATCGCACCTCGCGGATGATGTTCGACTTCCGCTACATCGTGAATTACGTCTCGACCTTCACCACCCTGGCGCCGGGGGATGTCATCGTCTGCGGTACACCCACCGGTGCCGGTGCGCGCTTCGACCCGCCCGTCTGGCTCAAGCCGGGGGATGTGATCGAGGTCGAGGCCGACGGCATCGGCACCCTCGTCAACGGCGTGGAGGACGAACAGCATGGCACTGACTGAGGATCAGATCGCGGCGGCGGCCGACGCCCTGCTCACGGCGGAGGCGCGTCGCGAGCAGGTCGGCCTGCTCTCGAAAGCGTACCCGGACATGACCCTGGATGATGCCTACGCAATTCAGACCGCCCAGATGGCACGCAAGAAAGCCGATCACGAGATCATCGGTTGGAAGATCGGGCTGACCTCGAAGGTCATGCAGGACGCGCTGGGCATCGACACGCCGGACAGCGGCGTGCTCTATGACTACATGCGCTACGCCACCGATGCGGTGATCCCGCCGGGCCACTTCATCCAGCCCCGCATCGAGGCTGAGATCGCCTTTGTGATGAAGGCGCCGCTGGATGGCGACGTTACCCGCGACGACGTGCTGGCCGCCACCGACTACGTGGCGCCGGCCATCGAGATCCTGGATACCCGCATCGTGCGCAAGGACGAAGAGACCGGCCAGACGCGCGTGATTGTCGACACGGTCTCCGACAACGCCGCCAACGCCGGCATCGTGCTGGGGGCCGAGCGCCACGACCCGCAGGCGCTGGACCTGCGCTGGGTCGGCTCGATCGTCAAGCGCAACGGCGAGGTGATGGCCACCGGCCTCGGCGCCGGGGTGCTGGATGACCCGGTCATCGGGCTTGTCTGGCTGGCCCGCCGCATGGCGACCTACGGTCAGCGCATCGAGGCCGGCCAGGTGATTCTCTCGGGGTCGTTCATCGGCCCCATCGAGTGCCCGTCCGGCAGCCGGATCGAGGCCGATTACGGACCGTTCGGGGCCGTGTCACTGACGTTCGACTAGGCGGCCTGTCCGCCGTCAATGGCCAGGCTGGTCACGGCGATAACCCGAGGGAGTGGTGCCCGCATGACGTGCAAAGAAGCGACAGAAGTAACCGGGATCCTTGAACCCGAGCTGGTAGCCGATCTCGTTGACGCTCATGCGGGTAAAGGTCAGCAGACGGCGCGCTTCCTGCATCAGCCGGTCGTGAACCACCCGCTTGCTGGGCACTCCGGCGATGCGCCGACAGACGTTGTTGAGGCGGGCCTCGGTGACATTCAGGGTGCGCGCGTAGTCCAGCAGCGTCCAGTGCGCCTTGTAATGGGCCTCGATCTCCAGATTGAAGCGATGAAACAGCGCCAGCTCGTCGCGGCGCACGCTCTGGGCGGGCAGCGAGTTGGCCGAGAGCCGAAAGAGGCTCACGAAGATCAGCCGCGTCAGCGTGGTGAGCGCCAGCTCCCTGCCCGGGCGGTCGGCCTCGAACTCAAGACGAAGCTCGTCGAAGAGGCGTTCGACGCGGGCCACGTCGAGCCTTGCCTCGTCGCTGACGTGCCCCGTCGCCACGCAGACCGGGGCAACGCGCTGGGCGGCCCCCAGATCCGGGCTTTCCTCCAGCAGCGACCACACCAACTGCTGGCGCACCGTCAGCACGTGGCCGTCGCTGCCTTCCTCGGTAGTGAAGGAGTGGGGGACGGTCGGCGGGGTCAGAAAGAACATCGGCCCCTGCTGATGGAACGGCCGCTCGTCCAGATAGACACGCACCATGCCGCGCTTGACGTAGTGCACCTGAAAGAACCGGTCGTGATGATGAACCGGCATGTTGCGACCGTAAAAATCCGCCATGCGACCCAGCGCATCGTAATGCACCGTCGCATCGGCATACCGCTGGTCGTATTCCTGACCGATCGTGATGTTGGGAATGGGATCCAACGCCATGCTTGCGCTCCTGAACTCGTGCGGTGCGTCCGCCCGACAAGCCTCTATAGTAAACACCGACGGGCCTCTTGCTCCATGGCATTGACGACCTGCGGTTCAGATCGCGCTGCTCCGCCCACTCTCGCCGACGTTTTGCACGCTGCTGCACGGCCAGATCGACGCGGTATGGCCGATGTAATGCGACACGCCAACCTTTGAGGAGCCTCCTAATGGACATGCCCATCAATACCTTCAAGCAGGCCCTTGGCAACAAGGCCCCCCAGATCGGTCTCTGGCTCGGGCTGGCCAACGGCTACTGCGCCGAACTGGCCGCCAACGCCGATTTCGACTGGCTGCTGATCGACGGCGAACACGCCCCCAACGACCTGCGCAGCATCCTCGCCCAGCTGCAGGCCATCGCGCCCTATCCGGCTCAGCCGGTGGCGCGCCCTCCCGTCGGCGACGCCGCGACGCTCAAGCAGTACCTGGATCTCGGCGTGCAGACCCTGCTAGTGCCCATGGTCGACACCGCCGAGCAGGCCCGAGCGCTGGTACGTGCCACGCGCTACCCGCCCGATGGCATCCGCGGGGTGGGCAGTGCGCTGGCCCGCGCCTCGCGCTGGAATTCGATCCCCGACTACCTGGATCACGCCGACAGCCAAATCTGTCTGCTGGTACAGATCGAGACCCGGGAGGGCCTCGAGAATCTGGATGATATCGCCGCCGTCGAGGGCGTGGATGGCGTCTTCATCGGTCCGGCGGACCTCAGCGCCTCGCTCGGCCACCGAGGCAATCCCGGCCATGAAGACGTACAGCGGGCCATTGAGGACGGCATCGCCCGCATTCAGAAAGCCCACAAGGCCGCCGGCATTCTCTCGGCCAACAAGACGCTGGCCAGGCGCTATCTCGAACTCGGCGCCACCTTCGTGGCCGTGGGCGTTGACACCAGCCTGCTGATGAATTCGCTGAAAGCGCTCTCCAGCGAGTTCAAGGGCAGCGATGACGATGCGCCATCGGCTCCCTCGGTCTACTGACTCCCCTTCGCTTTTACCCGGGCCTGCTTCAGGCCCCCAACGCCAGGAAAACACATGCATCTCACCGATCCGCAACTTCTGCGCCAACAGGCCTACATCGACGGCCAGTGGCAGGACGCCGACAGCGGCGACACCTTTGACGTGACCAACCCGGCCAATGGCCATACCGTCGCGACCGTGGCACGCGTGGGCATCGCCGAGACCCAGCGCGCCATCAGTGCCGCCGCAACGGCGCTTCCGGCCTGGCGCGAGATGACCGCCAAGGCCCGCTCGGCCATTCTGAAACGCTGGTTCGCGCTGATGCAGGAACACCGGGAAGACCTGGCGCGCCTGCTGAGCGCGGAACAGGGCAAGCCGCTTACCGAGAGCCGCGGCGAGGTCGATTACGGCGCCAGCTTCATCGAGTGGTTTGCCGAAGAAGGCAAGCGCGTGTACGGCGATGTGATTCCCAACGACAAGCCGGATCGGCGGCTGGTGGTAATCAAGCAGCCGGTCGGCGTGGTGGCCGCGATCACGCCGTGGAACTTCCCCATTGCCATGATTACCCGCAAGGCTGGACCTGCGCTGGCCGCCGGCTGCACCATGGTACTCAAGCCCGCATCCGAGACGCCGCTGTCGGCGCTGGCGCTGGCGGAGCTTGCCGAGCGGGCAGGCGTGCCGGCTGGGGTGTTCAACGTGGTAGCCGGGCGTGCCGGTGAGATCGGCACGGAGCTAACCCACAACGTGGCCATCCGCAAGCTTTCCTTTACCGGCTCCACCGACATCGGTCGCCAGCTGATGGAAGCGTGCGCCGGCACCATCAAGAAGGTCAGCATGGAGCTTGGCGGCAATGCGCCGTTCATCGTGTTCGATGACGCCGATCTGGACGCGGCGGTCGAGGGCGCGATCGCCTCGAAGTTTCGCAATAGCGGCCAGACCTGCGTGTGTACCAACCGCATTCTGGTGCACGACGCCGTGTACGACGCCTTCAGCGACAAGCTGGTTGCCGCCGTGAAGGCGCTCAGGGTCGCCTCCGCCGACGACGAAGGCGCCCAGCAGGGCCCGTTGATCAATCCGAAGGCCGTGGCCAAGGTGCGCGCCCACATCGACAACGCCGTCGGGCATGGTGCGACCGTGCTCTGCGGCGGCCAGCTCCACGCGCTGGGCGGCAATTTCTTCGAGCCCACCGTGCTCGGCGACGTGACCCAGGCGATGGACGTGGCCGGTGAGGAAACCTTCGGCCCGCTCGCCCCGTTGTTTCGTTTCAGTACCGAGCAGCAGGCCATCGAGATGGCCAACGACACGCCCTTCGGCCTGGCCGCCTATATGTACACCCAGAACCTGGGGCGCAGCTGGCGCCTGGGGGAGGCGCTCGAATACGGCATGGTCGGCATCAACGAAGGCATCATCTCGACAGAAGTCGCGCCCTTCGGCGGGATCAAGGCCTCCGGCGTCGGCCGGGAAGGCTCCCGCTACGGTATCGAGGACTATCTCGAGATCAAGTACCTATGCATGGGGATCAAGTGATTCATCACTACCTGTCGAACGAAGTACGACGAAAGTATATCTTTTTAACTTATTGATAAGCATGCTAATTAAACCGCGTGTCAGCCAGTGACAATGGCTCGGCACGCTCGGTCAATTGATCCCGCCCCGGGCTTCTTACGCTGCTCCTTGACGCGCCCCTGGCGCTCTACAACCTCAAGGAGGCACCATGCAACAAGATTACGATTACATCATCGTCGGCGCCGGTTCGGCCGGGTGCGTGATGGCCCACCGCCTGATTCAGGCGCTGAACGTCTCGGTGCTGCTGGTCGAGGCCGGCGGATCCGATTCCAGTCTGCTCATTCGAATGCCCGCCGCGGTCGGCAAGGTGATCCCGACCCACACCTGGCCCTATATGACCACCCCCCACGGCGCGACCAACAACCGCGCCATGACCAT
Source organism: Halomonas sp. CUBES01 (assembly GCF_020991005.1). Classification (GTDB taxonomy): domain Bacteria; phylum Pseudomonadota; class Gammaproteobacteria; order Pseudomonadales; family Halomonadaceae; genus Vreelandella; species Vreelandella gomseomensis. The sequence continues at coordinate 140,001 of NZ_JAJLLW010000001.1, forward strand.
CGCCCAGGGGCGGCTGATCGGCGGCAGCAGCTCGGTCAACGGAATGATCTACATCCGCGGGCATCGCACCGACTACGACGCCTGGGCGCACGACCACGGCTGTACCGGCTGGGATTACGACAGCCTGCTGCCCTATTTCATTCGCAGTGAGGGCAATGAGTCTCTGTCCGGCCCGCTCCACGGCAATGACGGCCCACTCAAGGTCAGCGAGAACCGCTACCGCCACCCGCTGACCCAGGCGTTTGTTCGCGCCGGCCAGGAGTGCGGCCTGCCCTACGTCAACGACTTCAACGACAACGGCCGCCAGGGGGTCGGCTATTACCAGACCACCACCTTCGAGGGCGAGCGCTACAGCACCTCCAAGGCCTACCTGAGCCAGGTACGCCAGAACCCGCGCCTGACCATCATGGCCGATACCGACGTGGAGCGGGTGATCATCGAGCAGGGCAAGGCCACCGGCGTCCAGGCCCGTCACATCAGAAAGGGCGCGTTGACCCTGCACGCCCGCCGGGAGGTCATCGTCAGTGCCGGCGCGATCGGCAGCCCCAGAATCCTGATGAGTTCTGGCATCGGCCCCCGCGACCATCTGGAAGAGCAGGGCATCGAGTGTCTGCGGGACCTGCCGGTGGGCGATAATCTGCAGGATCATCTGCACCTCTCGATCAACGCCACCCTCAAGGAGCCGACTTCCCTGTACGGAGAAGACGCCGGCGTGAAGGCGCTGCGCCATGGCGCCGAGTGGCTGCTCCACCGGCGCGGCCTCATGACCTCCAACGTCCTGGAGGGCGGCGCCTTTCTGGACACCGCCAATGAAGGCCGCCCGGACACCCAGATTCATTTCATGCCGGGTCTGGACACCTGGGACGACCCCAACGGCATCGGCCGTGGTCGCACCCATGGCATTACCCTCAAGGTCGGCCACCTGCGGCCTGCTTCCCGGGGCACAGTGCGCCTGAGCGGCTCAAGCGACGACCGCCGTGCAGTTATCAACGCCAACTACCTCGACGCGCCGGAAGACCTTGCACATCAGGTTCGCTCGCTGCGTGCCGGGCTCGAACTGCTGGATACGCAGGCGCTATCAAGCGTCATCGACGATGTCTTCTCACCTCCCGAGGCGCGCCACCTGATGGCGCAAAGCCGCGCCGACAGCCAACAGGCGCTCGAGGCCTTCACGCGTCAATACTGCAAGACGACCTATCACCCGGTGGGGACCTGCCGCATGGGGCCAGACGCCGACCAGTCGGTCGTCGATCTCGCGCTTAACGTGCATGGCGTGCCAGGCCTTCGGGTCATCGACTGCTCGGTGTTTCCTGCCCTGCCCGGCGGCAATACCAACGCCCCGACCATCGCGGTGGCGGAGAAGGCTGCTGACCTCTTGATCAACGCCGGCTGAAAAAGCAGCGGGGCGCCCCTCATGGAGCGCCCCGTCGTCTGCCTCGAACGGCGCTAATCAGTTAGGTCCGGCTCGAAGAGGCCTTTTTTCATCTTGAACTTGACCCAGAGGATGGCGATCAGGCTGACGATGCCCAGCACCACCGCCAGGAGCGTATAGATCAGGGCGGTCATGTCCGGCGAGGGAGACGCGTTGGCGGCCACGTAGGCCATGCCAACGATACCCAGTATCTGCGGCAGCGGATAAAAGGGCGTGCGGTACGGGCGGCGGTGCGCGGGGCGGCGGCGACGCAGCACCATCACATCGATATGCGCGACGATGTAGGCCAGCAGCCAGCTGGTCGCCGCCGCGATTACCAGGGCGATGATCTGATCGGGTTTGATCAGCAAAAAGGGCACGATCACGCCCAGCGCCAGAAAGAGGATGCCGACCCAGGGGGTGTTATAGCGCGGATGCAGCTTGCCCATGATGGCAAACGCCTGGCCGTTATCGGCCATGCCCGACAGCATGCGCGGGACGGCGGCAAGCACCGTGTTGACCGTGCTGCAGGTCGCGGTGACCCCCATCACGGTGGCAATGATCAAGCCGGCCTGGCCAAACACGCCGTCGACCAGGTCGAGATACGGCAGGGGCGAGGTGGTCAGGGTTTCAACGGAAAGATAGTGGCCGGCGCCGAGGCAGAAGATCGAGAACAGCACGAAGATGATGCAAAGCGACAGGAACATGGCGCGGGGAATCCGCTTTTCCGGCTGGCGAATGTCGTTGATCATCGGGCAGACGAACTCGCAGCCGACGAACATCCACATGGCCAGGGCGACCAGGCCGATAAAGCTGCCATCGACAATCCCGCCGATGCCCCAGTCGATACCTGCCGCGGCCTGGGCGACCTCCGGCGACGGCGGCTGGAGCAGGGCGGTGGCGCCCACGAGTAAGATGGCAACGATCATGGCGAAGGTGAACACGTTCTGAAGCTTGGCAAAGACGTCGGTGCCCAGGATATTGAGCACGGCAAGGATCACCAGCAGCAGGATCGGCACCAGATGCGAGGGCAGCGTTTCAGGGAACAGCGTCTGCAGCAGGGCATCCACCAGCAGAAATTCGGCAGGAATCGCGAAGATGGCCACTACCACATAACCTGCAAACACCGACACGATGGCCGGAAAATGGCCGATGGCCTTCTGTGTGTAGGTGGCCAGCGTGCCCGCCTGCGGGTACATCAGCGCAAGCTCCGAGAAAGACATGGCGTTGCAGACGGCGAGCAGGGTGGCGACCAGCATGGCGGCCAGGAAGCTCAAGCCGCCGATGCCAAAGCCCATCAACGCCGAGGCCATGGCGCCCTGCACTACCACGGTACCCACACAGATGGCGATCATGGTTCTGAAGCCGATGTGCTGACGCACGGGGGCACTTGCCTGGGGCACTGGGCCCGCCTTCGAGGTGTCGAGCATGGTGAGTCATCTCCTGGCCGGTTGAGTTCTTGTTCGGTTGATACGGACAACCTGATACTCAATCTGCGCCTTACCCGACTCGCATTCTTGTTTGGTGCTGCCAGAAATTTTCCTCTGCCTGCCTGCCGCCGTCTCGATCGCCCCGGCCCGTGGTCGACCTCCCCCATCCGGGGGATACCCCGGGGGCGAAACAGCGCCGACGATACATGGGTACATGGCCATTTGCTGCCGTACACCTAATCCCGGTCCCAGGAGACAACCCCATGACAACAACCTCTTCCCCCACTGACTGGATCTCGGTTGCCGACCTTGAAAAGGGCTTTGCGACGGGTTCTTATGCGCTGGATAACTCGGCCGACCTCACCGGCAAGCAGGTCGAACTGCACGCCGCCGACGGCACCGTGCGCCGCCTCGAGTTCGACCAGGAGCAGTTGTCCATCGATGGCGGCGAGGCGGCCAAGGTGCGCATTACCTCGGTACGTGAAGGCGTCTATCTGCTCGACTGGCTGGATGAACGCACCAAGCCCGCTACGTCCTACACCGTAGTGCTGGATACGCTGACCGACAGCTACACCCAGGTCATCGGCACCCTGCCCACCTTTGACGTCATCAAGACCGGTCTGTACGAGCGTGCTCTGGGCGGCCGTCCGCTGACCGACGTCAAGGTCGACATCAGCCACGGCGCGGTGAACACACCCTACCGCGACGGGGCCTGCCCGCATGCCCAGACTGACGAGCTGATCGGCGTGCGCAATCTCTACCACTACAGCCCCACCGAGGTGTATGAGCACGTCTACCTGAACGCGCACTTCTACACCTGGCACTGCCTGAAAGGCGTGGAGCAGGGCCTTTGCGACACCGACGCCTGCCACTACTACAAGATTACCGATGCGCTGTACCTGTTCATCTGGCGCGAGAAGATCGTCCCGACGCTGGGTATCGTCATGGTCGACGAGCGCAATCACCGCAGCGACGGCAAGATCTTCGGCGTGGGCGACACCGAAGACGCGCCGCTGGCCAACTTCCCGATGGCCTCCTACTGCCAGCGCCTGACCGATACGGAGTATCCCGATGACCTCTGATACCAAAACCATCGTCATTACCGGCGCCGGTACCGGCGTGGGTGAAGCCTGTGCGCGCCAGCAGGCCGCGCTTGGCCATAACGTCGTGCTGATCGGCCGCCGCAAGGCACCCCTTGAAGCGCTGGCGGCGGACACCGGCGGACTGGTGCTCGCCGGTGATGCCGCCAGCGCCAGCGAGTGGGACGGGTTCTGCCAGCGCATTATCGAGACCTTCGGCCGGATCGATAGCCTGATCTGCAGCGCGGGCGGCCACGGCCTGGGCACCGCCACCGACATGACCGACGACGACTGGCATCAATCGATGCGCCTCAATCTGGATACGGCGTTCTACAGCGCCCGCGCCTGTCTGCCGCACCTGGTCGAGCAGCAGGGCACCATGGTGCTGCTAGGGTCACTGGCCTCGTTCCAGGCCGGTGGCGAGGTCTGCGGCTACACCACCGCCAAGCACGCCATCGTGGGGCTGACGCGTTCCATGGCCCGCGACTTCGGCCCGCGAGGCGTCCGCGTCAACTGCGTCTGCCCGGGGTGGATTCGAACGCCCATGGCCGATGAAGAAATGCAGCCGCTGATGACTCATTATAATGAGTCGCTCGACGACGCCTACGCCCGCGTGACGCAGCACGTGCCCCTGCGGCGGCCAGCCAGTGCCCACGAAATCGCCGAGGTCTGTCATTTTCTGATCAGTCCGGCTTCCGCCATCATTACCGGCAGCATGATCATGGCCGACGGCGGCTCGCATATCGTCGACACCCCCACCCTCGCTTTCGAGGCCCTCTAGAAGACGACAGGGCAGCCGGGCCCGGTTGCCCTGTCCCGGATCAATGGAGTCCGTTCATGAGTATTCGTATCGATTACAGCGGCCAGCACGTACTGATCACCGGCGGTGCCCAGGGCATCGGCGAGGCTATCGTGACCCGTTTTGCCGAGGCCGGTGCCCGCGTCACGCTGGCCGACATCAACGGCGACCAGGCCACGCGGGTGGCTGACAAACTCACGGCCGAGGGGCATCAGGTGCAGGCCTACGCCGTCGATCTTTCCGACGAGGCCGCCACCCGCGCCATGATCGAGGAAAGCGACCCGGTCGACGTGCTGGTGCACAACGCCGGTTACTTCCCGCTGACGCCGTTTGAGGAGCTCACCCGCGAGCGGGTCGAGCGCACCTTCGCCGTCAACGTGCAGTCGCTGTTCTGGATGACGCAGGCCCTGCTGCCGTCTTTCAAGCAGAAGGGGCAGGGCGTGATCCTGTGTACGTCGTCGGTGACCGGCAATCGGGTCGCGTATCCGGGGCTGACCCACTACGCCGCGTCCAAGGCGGCGGTCAACGGCTTCATCCGCAACACCGCGCTGGAAATGGGCGGTTCAAACATCCGCATCAACGGCGTCGAGCCGGGCATGATCCGCACCCCGGCGATGGACAACCTTGGCGACGACGCGCACAGCCAGCGCCTCGAGCGCGGCATTCCGCTGGGCCACCTGGGGGCACCGGAGGACATCGCCAACGCCATGCTGTTCTTGGGCTCTAACCTGGCCGGGTACATCACCGGCCAGACCATCATCGTCGATGGCGGCGCCCTGCTGCCGGAAAGCGTGACCGCGCTCGACTGAGCCGCCAAGGCGACAGATTCCCGTTGCTTGCACCCGGCCGACTCGTTATGTTGAAGGTATCGATCAACATGGAGTCGGCCAGCCATGTACTCCCACCAGGAACTGGGCGTCAACTGCCTGAATGCCTTCACCCGAGCCGTGCCCGCCTCGCTGGCGGCGTTCTATCGCATCGACGACGGCCTGAGCGCGGTCGATTTCCAGCTTCACGGCGATCCCACCCAGATGCACGACAGCTACCTGCGCCGCTATCGCCACCTGGACCCGCTTCAGCCGGGCTACTGTCAGCGCCTCGGCAGGCAGGTCGTCCCTCTGCGCGACGCCCAGGCGCTGCAGTCGAGACGGCACAACGAAGGATATCAGACGTTTCTGAGCCAGCACGACGTGGTGGACGTCACCGAGGTGCTGTTTTACACCCGCGACCGCCCGGTCATGGGCATGTCGCTGCTGCGCAAGTCCCGCTACGGGCGCTTTACCCCACGGGAACTCGACACCTTGCAGTCGCTGCAGGAAATGCTTCAACTGGCGGTGTCGGCCAGCGCCGTCGAGCCGGCACCGGCGCAGATCCAGGACGCACGCGTGCCCTTGACCGAACGCGAGGCGCAGTTGGTGCCGCTTTTACGCCAGGGCCTGAGCAACAAGGCCATGGCGCGTGCGCTCGGCATCGCCCCTTCCACAATCAAGACCCATCTCGACAATCTGTACCGCAAGTTCGAGGTCACCAACCGCACCGAGCTGGTCGGTCGGCTGTATCCGTAGTCGGCACCACCCCGGCCGCCTGGCTCATGTCGCCGCCTTCCATACCTTGGAGCAGGCAATTCATCAGCGCCAGCCGGTGGGTGCCGGGCCCCGTTCGCTGCCCACGAAGGCGCGGTTTTCTGGAATGCCTGTTGCTGGGCGGTCAGGTCGACAAAGCACCCGCTCGGTGACGTAGTCCGAGTCGTTGATGCCGTCGTCGCGCAGAACGTCGCAGAGGCTCCAGAGCTTTTGAACGATGTCGTTATGGGTCGTGAATCAACCGATTGGCCTTGCCTGCACGGCAAGGGTGTCAAGAACGTTGCTCGGCGAGTGCGCTGCGCACGTCGACCACGGAGGCGTTGGTGGCCGCCTGAAGCACTGGGCGTGGGAAGAGGCCAGCGTAGGCGGCGGGTTCGGTGTGGTGTGCCGCCAGCCGTGGATGCAACCGATCTTTCAACTGCTGAGCCGTTTCGTGATCGTTCACTCGCTCGTCAAGCGTCTCTAAGAGCGCGCCTTCCAGGCAGGTCGGCGACCAGAGTATCAGGCGAAAACCCTGCTTTCGCGCCTTATCGCGCTGTTGCTGCGTGAGCGGCACATCGGCGTCCAGCACGATAAAGCGCCGGTCGAAGTCCTGGCTATCGTACTTTCTGGCGGCGTTGTCGATGATGTTACCCGGCGAACCGCCGGACTGCTTTTCGATTCTCGGCTTGATGCAGCTCTGCGGTGAGCGAAGCTGTTGGTGCATGTGCTTGATAAAGGCCTGGTCGTCGGCGCCTTCACCCACGATCAAGAAGGTGGTCTGGCTGACCTGGCGCGGTCGTTTTCGGGTGGTGTGTTTTCTAGCCATGGTGCGTTACAGCTCCGGGGTGGCGCCAAGGCCTCCGGCCATGTATTTGGCATACAGATTATCGTCGGCGCGCAGCCCCGTCATATCGTCCAACCGCCAGGCGTCACTCTGCTGATTACGCTTCTCGATCAGATAGATTTGATGCTTTTGCAGCAGGTTCAGCACTTCCGGCGTGTGGCAGGTAAAGATAAGCTGCGCCTGATAAGGGTTGGTGTGTTCAAACTCGAACCATTCCAATAGATGCGGCACCAGGTGCGGGTGCAGATCGTTGTCGATCTCGTCGATCACCGCGACGCCGCCGTTATGCAGCGTGTTCAGGATCGGTTCGAGCAGCACAAAGGCGGACTGGGTGCCGCTTGACTCTTCAAAGAACGAGAGCTCGAAGGAGCGGCCATCCTCGGTGGTGTGAGTGCCAAAGGGGAGGTAGATCTCTTCCTCCTGGCCTGTTTCGTCGAGGACGGGAAGCTTGCGTATCTCGACACTGTCCAAGCCCAGATCAAAGGTGCTCAGTGCCTTGGACATGCGCTTTTGCAGTTCCGGCGCTTTTTGAAAGGACGTCGCTGCACCCACCAGCGCACCATGATGAAAGTGACGCCGCCCATCGCTGACAACGTTGGTTTCGATACGTGAAAAGAAGTCGATAAACGGCTTGGCCGCTTCGACATCATAGCTATGCGCCGCGCTGATCAGCGAGGTGTTTCCCCGCAGCTTTTCCGCCTGCGCTTTGGGAAAGGGGAAACCCTTGTGCTTGAAGCGGTAGCCCTGCTCGCTTCTCTCGCGCTTGAAAAGGTAGCTGAACTGGGTGCTGGTCTTCTCATAGAGCGCTTCGAAGAGCACTTCCTTGGGGGTGAGCTCGAGCTGGTAGCGGTAATCAGTGCCCCCCACCATGAATTCAAGTTCAAAGCGGCTGGGCTCGTTGCCATTGAGCGCATGCCCACTGATAGGGATATCTCGCTCGGGGTCGCTGCCCAAAAAGGAGTTGGCGATAAACCAGCGCAAGAACGCCAGCGGCTTGAGAAACTGGGTCTTACCCGAGCCGTTGGCGCCCACCACTGCGATGGCCTTGTTGTAGCGTTCACCGCCGACGTCGATATCGTACCCCGAAGGCGTTGGCTTCTTGCCCAGGGCAAAGTCGATGACGGTGTCGTCGGCAAAGCTATAGAAATTTTTGAAGATCAGATTTTTAATCATATTCAGCGATAACCAACGAAATTTCGTTGATTCTGCGCTTTCATTTTGTCTTGTTCAAGCGTCTATTAGCCTGCTGACGGCCACATCGCCTCGTTGAGTTCTTCCAGCACGTTATCCAGCTGTTCGCTGAGCACCTTGACCAGCTACTTGGCCAGACGCTGCAGCCACTTGCGCTGGTTGGCGTTCCAGGCGTGCTGGGTGAGGATAGTATCCATGGCCTCGGCCACGCGAGGCTCTCTTTGTTTGGCACTCGAACCGCTTGGCCGACGAGGCGGGGGCGAGCGGTCATTCAAGTCAAACCTACCTTAGCGGGCGGCGCGGTGGAACCGCGTACTACCAGCCGGGGAGGGAAGTTCTGGTGGGCAATGGCCTGCTCGGGCTGGTCGATAAGCGCGGTGATCAGTTGAACCCCATAATTGGCCATCTCTTCCACCGGGGCGTGGATCGTGGTCAGGCTAGGCACCATGTGGCGTGCGTACATCTCATCGTCGTAACCCACCACCGATATATCGTGGGGTAGCGCATAGCCCTGCGCGCGCAGGGCGCCCATGGCGCTGATGGCCATCTCGTCGTTGCCGGTAACGAGGCCGGTAAAGGCCACGCCGCGTTCATGGAGCGTCCTGACGCCAGCGGCACCGCTGGCTTCGGTGAAGTTGCCTTCCACAACGGCCCCCTCCGGCACGTCCAGACCGGCTTCGTCCATGGCGCGTTGAAACCCGGCCAGGCGGTGGTGAGCGTCCTGCTTGAACAGCGAGCCGGTCAAGCACGCAATCCGCTGATGGCCCAGGTCGATCAGATGCCGTGTGGCGAGATAGCCGCCAAGGACGTTGTCCGCCACGACACACTGGTCGGCCAGCGCGTCGACGTGGCGGTTGAGCACCACCAGCGGTACCCGGTCGGCCAGCTTGCCCAGCGCGGCGTCGCTCATGCCGTCGGCGTGGACGAGCAGGCCGTCGCAGCGCTTGCTGAGCAGGAAGTGAATGGCGGCCTGCTCCTGTTCCGCATCGCTCTGGCCGGAAGCGACGATGAGCGACATCTGCCTGTCACGTAGCGTCGTTTCCACCGTGGTGAGTAGCCGCCCGATGAAGGGGCCTGCCAGGTGGGAGATCAATAGCCCTACGCTGAAAGATCGATTGAAGGCCAATGAGCGCGCGAAGGCGTTGGGGGCGTAGTCGAGCGTTGCCATGGCGCGTTCGACGCGCCGACGGGTCTGTTCGTTGACCGGCGCATCGCCCGTCATAACCCGCGATACGGTGGCGACCGATACGCCTGCCTTTTTCGCCACATCACGAATGTTTGCCATGAGGCTCCCTGTTGTTGTCACCAGGCCGAAGTATGCCGCTCATCGAGATGAGTCGCTATCGACAAAAGGTGTATACCTGTCGACGGGGGCTGCTACTAGCATGTAACCAGTTACTTATGTAACGCGTTACATGGTGGGGAGTGATTTATGCTGACACGACAAGAAAAACTAAGCTTTGGCATCGGGGATTTTGCCTTCGCGTTCACCTGGGCCTCCATATCGCTTTATCTGATGTATTTCTATACCGATGTGTTCGGCATCAACCCCGCGCTGGTGGGGACGCTATTTCTTGCCGCACGGCTCTGGGATGCGATTACCGATCCGCTAGTGGGCGTGCTTAGCGACCGGACGCGCACCCGGTTTGGCCGCCTGAGGCCCTATCTGTTGTGGTTTTCGCTGCCGCTGGGGGTGTTACTGTGGCTGACCTTTACCACGCCTGAGCTCAGTCCAGCGGCCAAGGTGGCGTATGCCTTTGCGACCTACATGCTGCTGATGGGGTTTTACACGCTGGTCAATATTCCCTATTCGGCACTGCCGGTATCGATGACGACCGATAATCAGGAGCGACGGGATCTCAGCAATCTGCGCATGATCTGTTCGTATGCCGCTTTCGTCGGGTTGAGCTACGCCACCCTGCCGCTGGTCCACTGGTTGGGAGGCGGCGACGACGCCCTGGGGTTTTCGCGGGTGTTCGCGCTGTACGGCACGATCACGTTCGGGGTGTTGATGCTTACCTTCAAGGGTGTCAAGGAGCACCACACCGAGGGTGAAAGCGCGGGTAACCCGCTGACCAGCTTTAAAGACGTCGCAAAGACCAAACCCTTCTGGCTGATGTTCGCGACCTGCACGTTGATTTTTACCCTGATGCTGATGCCCGACTCGGTGGCGGTCTACTTCTTCAAGTATTACCTGGGTGATGAAGAGGGCGTCTCGCTCTTTCTGGCCTGTGGCTATCTGGCATTGATCGCCGGTGTACTGATCAACCAGTTCGTCTTGAATCGCTTCTGCAAGCGCAGCGTCATGCTCTGGACCAATTTGGGATACGCGGTGGCGCTGGTGGGCTTTTTCTTTGCAGCCGACATGGCGGCGCCGATCTACTTTGGGGCTTTCATGCTGATCAAGCTGCTTTCCGGCATCGTGGCCGCCACCATGTGGGCGATGGTGGCCGATATTGCCGACTACGTGGAGTATCGCTCGGGGCGTCGGGCAACCGGCGCCTCGACCAGCGCCGTGACCTTCAGCCATAAATTTGGCATGAGCGTCGGCGGGCTGTTGACCGGCACCCTGTTCAGCGTTTTTGGCTATGTGGCCAACGCTGAACAGAGCGACGCCGTGTTGCTGCTGCTGAAGTCCATGATGAGCGTGCTGCCGGCGGTCGGTGCGCTGGGCGTGTTTGGCCTGATGCTGCGCTATCCGCTGAGCGACGCCGTCATGGCCAAGGTAAGGCGGCAAAAGCCGACCACCAACTGAGCGCGTTTGGCCGAGCCGTCGTCGGCCAACCCTGAATGAGCAACAGCGCGACCCACCACTGCAAGGAAAAGGAGCCGTCCATGCGTCCGATCAATGAAACGCTTGCCGCGATGACCCTCGAAGAGAAAGCCGCCCTCTGTTCGGGTCAAGATTTCTGGACAACCCGTGCCATCGAGCATCTCGATGTTCCTGCCCTTATGCTCTCCGATGGCCCCCATGGCCTGCGCAAGCAGCCCGATGGCCCCGGCGCCGACCATGCCGGGCTGCTGGATAGTGTACCGGCGACGTGCTTTCCCACCGCAGCGGGTCTGGCAAGCTCCTGGGATACGGCGCTACTGACCACCCTGGGCGAAGCGCTGGGCGACGAGGCACAGAGCGAGGGCGTGGATGTGGTGCTGGGGCCGGGCACCAATATCAAGCGCTCACCGCTGTGCGGGCGTAACTTCGAGTACTTCTCGGAAGATCCGCTGCTTTCCTCCCGGCTTGCCAGCGCGCATATTCAGGGCGTGCAGGCGAAGGGCGTGGGCGCATCGCTCAAGCACTTTGCGGCCAACAACCAGGAACACCGGCGTATGTCGGTGGATGCGCGTATCGATGAGCGCGCCCTGCGCGAAATTTACCTGGCGAGCTTCGAAGAGGCCGTCAAGCAGGCCGAACCCTGGACGGTGATGTGCGCCTATAACCGTGTCAACGGCCCCTACTGCAGTGAACATGCGCGGCTATTGAGCGAGATACTGCGCGAGGAGTGGGGGTTTGACGGCGTCGTGGTGTCGGACTGGGGCGCGGTCAACGAGCGCGTGGCCGGACTTGAGGCGGGTTTGGAGCTGGAAATGCCGGGCAGCGGCGACACCCGCACCCGGGAGATTGTCGCGGCGGTGGAACAGGGGCGTCTCGACGAGGCGGTGCTGGATCGAGCTGTGGAGCGTTTGCTGAGGCTGATTCAACGAACGTCGACACGGCGCCGTCCCGAGTCCCGCGTCGATCTCGACGACCACCACCAGCTTGCCCGGCGCATTGCCCGTGAGTCCATGGTGCTGCTCAAGAATGAGGGTGCGCTGCCGTTGGCTGCCGGTCAGCGCGTGGCGGTAATCGGCGAGTTTGCCACCCGGCCCCGTTTTCAGGGCGGCGGCAGCTCCCACGTCAACCCGTACCGGGTCGACACGCCGTTGGATGCCATGCAGGCTCGCGGCGAGCAGGTGGATTATGCCCAGGGCGTTGCCATCGACCGGGACGATATCGATCAGGCGCTGCTCGATGAGGCGGTTAAATGTGCGCAAAACGCCGAGGTCGCGGTGCTGTTTCTTGGCCTGCCTGAGCGTTATGAGTCAGAGGGTTATGACCGTCAGCACCTCGATATGCCCGCCAACCAGCATGCGCTGATCGAGGCGGTGCACGCGGTTCAGCCCAATATCGTGGTGGTGCTGGCCAACGGCTCGCCGGTGACGATGCCCTGGCTTGCCAAGGCGTCCGCCGTGCTGGAAGCCTACCTGGGTGGCCAGGCGATGGGGGTGGCCGTCACCGACCTGTTGTTTGGCGATGCTTCGCCCTGCGGCAAGCTCGCCGAGACCTTCCCTCAGCGCCTGGAAGACACGCCTTGCCATCTGGACTTTCCCGGCACCGGGGACGTGGTCAATTACAGCGAGGGCATCTTTGTCGGCTACCGTTATGTTGAGGCGAAACGGATGGCGCCGCTGTTTCCCTTCGGTCACGGGCTGAGTTATACCACCTTCGAGTACCAGGACCTGACGCTGTCGAGCCGGGCCATGAGCGCCGATGAAACGCTAGAGGTGCAGGTAGCGGTAACCAATACGGGCCGGCGGGCAGGGAAAGAGATCGTTCAGCTTTATATCAGCGACCATTCCCGGACCTTGCCGGTCGCGCCCAAGGCGCTGCGCCACTTCGCCAAGGTGTATCTCGTGCCGGGCGCGTCGACCACGCTGCGTTTCACACTCTCCCGGCGTGACTTCGCCTATTTTGATGTCGAACGCAATGCTTGGCGGGTGCCGAGCGGCCAGTTCGTGGTGCGAATAGGTGCCTCGTCCGCGGATATCCGGCTTAGCCAGTCGCTGCAGGTGCGCGGTGATGCCCCCACCGTGCCGCATCTGGACCGCAATACCCTGGTAGGCGACCTCGAGGGCTTTCCGGCCCTCAAGCAAACCCTGCGCGATGAGCTGGCGTCACTTGCCAGCCAGAGCCCGCTACTCACGGCATTGGCCGAGGAGCCAGCGGATGAAGCACAAGGCGATGAGATGATCGCTGCCATGCTGCGCTATATGCCGCTGCGCTCGCTGGTGGCGTTCACCGCAGGGGCCTTAGACGAGACCCGGCTCGACCGGCTCGTGGCGCGTCTTCGTCAGAGGGCTTGAGGCCAATGAACATTATCACAAGGCGTTGTCTTGCATCCGCAGCGATGGCAGGTGTGTTGGGCTGGTCGGTGAGCGCCCAGGCAAGCGTTACCGCCTTTGACGTGCAGGCAGTCACGGAGGCCTATCCAGAGCACGGCGATAGCCGGGTTGCCGGCTACGAAAAGATTGAAGCGGTGGCGTACTTTGCCGTGGATCCGGATTCGCCAAGGGCCAGCAAGGTAGTGGATATCGATCGGGTACCGGTCAATGAGCAAGGTGAGGTCGTCTTCAGCACCGACGTCGTCATACTCCGCCCGAAGGCTCAGGGCACAGGAATGCTGATGTATGACATACCCAATCGAGGCCGCAACTTGATGTTCCCGCTCATGAACCTGTCCGCGCCCGATGAGGCGTTTAGCGTTCAGGATCCGGGTGACGGTTTCTTGATGCGCCAGGGCGACACCATGGTGTGGAGCGGATGGCAAACGCATTTGGGCGATAAACGAATAGCGTTGAAGCTCCCAGTGGCCGACGGGGTGGCGGGCATGTCCCGGGAAGAATTTATCTTTGATAACCATGAACCGGTCAGCGTGGCGACGCTCTCGTACCCGGCCGCCAACCAGCAGAGGGAAGCGGCGAGCCTGACGGTGCGACCCACGCCCGATGCGCCAAGGCAGGTGCTGGAAGGTCTGTCGTTTCGATACCTGGATGATACGCACATCGAGATTGTGCGGCCTGAGAGCATGGATGGCGGCGCGATATATGAATTTATCTACCCTGCTCGAGACGCTGAGCCGAGCGGGTTAGGCATGCTGGCGACCAGTGACCTCGTTTCTTTTCTGCGCGGGTCGCCCGGGCATGATGTGCCATCGCCGCTGGACGATATCGCGCACACGATGGCGCTGGGGATTTCTCAGTCGGGGCGTTTTCTGCGCGACTTGATTTACCAGGGCTATAATGCGGATGCATCGGGCAACCGTGTTTTTGACGGCGCCATGGTGCACATCGCGGGGTCAAGAAAGACCTTCACCAACTATCGTTTCGCCCAGCCCGGAAGGTTCTCACGGCAGCACGAAGATCACGATGCGCCTGGCGATCAATTCCCCTTCAGCTATGTCGAGACAGAGGATCCCTACAGCGGTCGCCGCGATAGTATCCTGGCAGCCTGTCGACAAACCGAGACATGCCCCAGGCTGATGCATACCGACACCTCCGCCGAATTCTGGCAGGCACGGGCTTCCCTGGTATCAACCTCGCCGCAAGGGCAGCCGTTACGCATGCCGGATGACGTCAGGCTTTACTTCTTCTCTGGCGCGCCTCATTTCAACGCCTGGGGCGCCCAGTCAACGACCAACGACATATGTCAGTACCCGACTAACCCTCTCAGCGTCGCGCCCAGCATGCGGGCACTGATCCGCGCGATGCAGGCATGGGTGATGAATGACCAGCCACCTCCCGCAAGCCACTATCCAGGGTTGGCGGGTGACGACACCCTGGTTGCCCCGGGCGCTCTAGACCTGCCTGCCTTTTACGAAGAGGTGCCTGAACCGCCGATCAATACACTGCTGGCCCGCCGCCATGACGTGCTGCCGCCGTCGTCGGGTGGTTCTGCATATAGCCTCAGCGTTCCCCGCGTCGACGAAGATGGCATCGACCTTGGGGGGATCCGTCAGCCTTATGTGGCGGCGCCGCTGGGTAGCTATCTGGGGTGGAACCTGCGTGATGAGGGATATGCCAAAGGCCAGCTATGTAACTTGGCGGGCAGCTTCATTGCCTTTGGCAACGACACCCCCCGCGATCCCAGAACACCGGTACGCGAGCGCTATCCCACGGCGCAGGCGTATCGAGAGGCGTTGAACACGTCAATTGAGGGACTCGTCGAAGAGGGGCTGATGCTTGACGCGGATCGTTCCTGGGTGCTGGAACAAGCGCCCCGGTGGTGACTGGGTCGCTCGGTGGCGTGGGATCTGCCCATAGCGTTTAGGGCGAGTTGACCACTCCGGTGTCGACGGTGCTCGTCGGTGTCTATCTTTTGCAGAGTACCGTCACAGAGGCCACCCCATGCCCACCCTTCGTCACATGCTAGTGAACCTGCTCCTCGTGCTACTGGGCGCGCTGCCGCTCGGTGTTCAGGCCAACGAGGCCATCTGGCAGGCGCTCGAGGAGGGTGGCCTGGTGATGCTGATGCGCCATGCGCTGGCGCCGGGCATCGGCGACCCGCCCGGGTTCGAACGTGGCCGCTGCGAAACCCAGCGCAACCTATCTGAGGAGGGGCGTGCCGAGGCGCGGGCGATTGGTGAGGCGTTTCGCGAGCGGGATATCCCCATCGGGGCGGTGTACGCGTCGCGCTGGTGTCGGGCGCTGGATACCGCCGAGCTCATGGAACTGGGCGACGTCGAGCCTGCGCCGTGGCTGGACTCGTTCTTTCGCGGACGCGGTGATCGGGACGTCATCACCCAAGCCGCCCGCGAGCAGATAGTCGCCTGGGAAAGGTCAGGCAATATGCTGCTGGTAACCCATCAGGTGAATATCTCGGCGCTCGCCGGGCGCGGCGTGGGCTCGGGCGAGATGGTGGTGGTGCGCCCGGCCGCGGATGGGCTGGAGGTGGTGGGACGACTGGACGTTCGCGCGCCGTAGCCGGTTTCTACCAATTTCCTTCAATGAAACGAGGCAAATTATTCGCTCCTCATGGGGGCGTTGAGGTTTTACGCTGGGGGATATTAATAAGGAGATGGTTATGTCCTCGAATAGCACCCAGCAAGCGCGTCATGTCATCGCCCAGCACCCGGCCAGGCGCGACGATATCGGCGATCTGGTCACCCGGCGGCCCTTGCCGGGGCCGCAGCTCGAGCAGCTCGATCCGTTTCTGTTTCTTAACCACCACGGCCCCCAGACGTATCCGGCCCATAACCAGGGCCTGCCGTTCGGCCCACACCCGCACCGGGGCTTCGAGACGGTTACCTTTATTCTGGAAGGCTCATTGGCCCACGCGGATAGCACTAAGCATCAGAGCGTGATCCAAGCGGGCGGCGTGCAGTGGATGACGGCGGGCAGCGGCATCGTGCATGCGGAAATTTCGCCGGAGGAGTTTCTGCGCGACGGCGGCCCGTTGGAGATCCTCCAGCTGTGGGTCAACCTGCCGTCGCGCCTGAAGATGAGCGAGCCGCGCTACGTCGGCCTGCAGCAGCCGGACATACCGGCCATCGCGTTGCCGGGCGGCGGCGAGCTGAACCTGATTGCCGGGCAGTGGCAGGAGAGCACCGGCCCTATCGACACGCTGACCGGCGTTTTCATGTCCACGCTGCTGCTGCCGGCCGGTGGCCACGAACAGTTACCCGTGGCGCCGGGGCGGCAGGTATTTCTCTACGTGGTAAGCGGCGAGGTCACGGTGGGCGGCTCCGCCGTCAAGCCGCACCACCTGATCGAAGTGGATCGCGATGGTGACAGCCTCGATATCGACGCCGACAGCGACGCGCGCCTGCTGTTTGGCCACGGCGAGGTGATCGATGAGCCGGTGGTGTCCCACGGGCCTTTTGTGATGTCGAGCCGTGAAGAGATCGTTCAGGCGGTGGAGGACTACCAGAACGGCAAATTTGGCGGCCTCGATGCCTGACGGGCGCGTCAGCAGCCTGAACGACGTTTGGCGCTCCAATCCGCTTCGGGTGGACGCACGCCGTGGTGGCCGCGATAGTCGGGCGGCGTCGGCGGCGACCAGCCCTCCAGAAGCTTGTCATCGGGCGCGTAAATCTCGATGCCGATAGGGTGGCAGGTGGCCAGTAGGTCGTCGTCGGTGGCGTCGCTGCCCCATAGATCCACCGAAAGATCGCCGCCCGGGCAGCAGGAAAGCGCACAGAGCAGGTCGATTTCGGCAAACAGCTCCAGATAGTCGCCTGCTTGTGCGGGGCAGGCTTTCATGAAGTACTGGTCCTGTTCGTTCAGGCCGGTGCACTGGAAGACGTTGAGCACGTCGTGGATATCGAATTCGGTGAGACCGAACGGCGCCACGGCCCGGGTCAGGTTGGAGTGGCAGTGGAAGTCGAAATCCTCACCGGTCAGCAAATGGTTCACGTAGGGGTCGCAGCGCGTCCCTAGTAGATCGTGAACGCGCCCGCCGTCCTCGTCGATACCGTAGTGTTCGAGCGTGTCGGCGGTGATGGTGGCCATGGGGCGCAGATAGGGGAGGGTCGACCATAGGCGGTCGTGGACGCTGACGTGGGCGCGCTGCAGTTGGCGAGTGCGCGAGGCCCAGAAGCGCTCGCGAGGGTTGTGCAGCGACCAGAGGTTGAAATCGCCCACCTGAGGGCCCTGGCGGGTACAGATGCGCATCACGTGACCGGCGGGCACTTTCCAGGCGCGCGCGTCGCGAATCGGCACCTCCAGCTTCTCTACCAGCCTTCGCTGATCCGTGGCGTTGGCAATACGGTTGTAGAACGCCGGGTCAACGCTCAGGGGAGAGCCAGGTTTGGCGCGGTAGGCGGGGGCTGGGTTGGCCATGGTGAGTGACTCCTTGAAATGGCGATAAAGCGAGCACCGGGTGCTCAACGGCGGCGTCCCTACAGCGGTTCGCCACGATAGTAGTGCCACAGGAAAAGCGAGCCCACGCTGCGCCAGGGCGACCAGTGTTCGACCAGTTGGCGCGCCTGCTTGGGCGTGGGTTTGTCGTCCATGCCTTTCAAGCGACCCAGCGCCACGCGCAGGGCGAGGTCGTCGGCGGGGAAGATGTCCGGGCGCTGCAGCGAAAACATCAGGTAGATCTCGGCGCTCCAGCGGCCGAAGCCGCGCAGCTGGGTGATGGCGGCAATCGCTTCGTCGTCGCTTAGCTGCTCGAGCCCATCGGCGCTGAACGTTCCGGCCAGTTCCGCCTCGGCCAGCCCCTTGGCGTATTCGATCTTGCGCCAGGAGAGCCCGGCATCGCGCAGCGCCTGCTCCTCCACGTCCATCACGGCCTGGGCATGCAGTTCGGGCAGCAGCGTGTTGACGCGGCCCATGATGGCGCGGGCGGCCTCGGTGGAAATCTGCTGGCTGACGATGGTAGCGAAAAACGTCGCAAAGCCCTGATCGCGCTGGCGTGGGGCAGGGGCGCCCACCAGTGGGTAAGCGCGGCCGATGTCCGGGTCGGCGCTGGCCAGTACCTGCATGGCCTCTTTGATGGTGTCGGGCGTCATGGCAACCTCGCGCGGCTTGATTGTGCCGTATTGTGGACAGACTCGTCGTCAAAGCTCAAATCATGGTCGGGTGGTTGACTAACCATAGGCCATTTCTTCGCGCGCTAATTTTTTTGCCGCGTTATATTTATACTTTCGTCTAGTCCTGCGATCATTCCACTCTAAAGGCCGTTTTGTCAGCGGGTGCCGAGGTACCCGGGGGAGTGTTATGCAGGCATCGTCATCGGGGCTGGCGCGAAATCCGCGGCTGGCCGAATTTGTATTGGCGCTGGGTGGCTTTGGTATCGGCACCAGCGAGTTCGTGATCATGGGGCTGATGAACCGCGTGGCGGGAGACCTGGCGGTCAGCGTGCCCCAGGTGGGCTACGCCATCAGCAGCTACGCGCTGGGCGTGGTGGTCGGCGCGCCGCTGATCTCAGCGCTGGCGGCCCGCGTCCCCAAGCGCGCGCTGCTGATCGCACTGATGCTGGTCTTTGCGCTGGGCAACATTGCCAGCGCCATGGCCCCCGGGTTCTGGTCGTTTGTGGGACTGCGGTTTATCGCCGGGCTGCCCCACGGTGCCTACTTTGGCGTGGCGGCGCTGGTCGCCGCCGGGGCGGTGCCGGTCGACCAGCGCGCGCGGGCCATTGCCCGCGTAATGATGGGCCTGACGGTGGCGATCCTGATCGGTGCGCCGCTGGGCACCTGGGCGGGCAATCTGTTCGGCTGGCAGGTAGCTTTCGGGGCAGTGGGGGGTATTGCGCTGTTCACCGCGTTGTTGATTCGCCTGTGGGTGCCGGTGCAGCCGTTCGATGCCCATGCGAGCCCGCTTCGCGAACTCTCCGCGCTGGTCAAGCAGCGCGTATTGGTCACGGTGGCCATTGCGTGCATCGGCTGCGGCGGCATGTTCGCGATTTTCAGCTACGTGATGCCGACCCTGACGAATCAGGCGGGCATGAGCGAGGCGCTGGGTCCGCTGGTGCTGGTGATTTTCGGGCTGGGCTCGATTGCCGGCAACCTGGTTGGCGGCCGCGCGGCGGATAAAAACCTGATGCGGGCGATTCCTGCCACCCTGGTGTGGTGCGCGGTGATTCAGGGGCTTTTCTACTTTGCGGCCAACAATGTGTGGACCGGGCTGCTGTTCGTGGGGCTGGTGGGCTCCAGCATGGCGCTAGCCCCCGCGCTGCAGACCCGCCTGATGGACGTCGCCGAAGACGCCCAGACCATGGCGGCATCGCTTAACCATGCGGCGTTCAACGGCGCCAACGCATTGGGCGCATGGCTTGCCGGGCTTGTGATCAGCGCGGGTTTCAGCTGGTCGAGCACCGGTCTGGTGGGGACCGGGCTGGCGCTGTGCGGGCTGGTGCTGTTTGCCGTTGGCCGCTGGCTGGAAAAACGCTATCCGCCGACCCGGGTGGCGGTTGCGCATTAACGGCAGAGGCTGAAACCGCGCATGCCGAAGTGAAAATGGTCGGCGTGCGCGGCGTTGTAGTCGGGGCCCAGGGTGTTGCCGACGAAATCACAGGCGTCGCGGTCAGTGTCCAGCGCGATCAACGCCACTATCCATAGCGTGCTGCGCATGGTGACGCCCTGTTCTGCGAAACGCTACAGTCACAGCAGCGGGTATGCGATACTGCGTGCCTTTTCTACACGGCTCTGATTGAACGCGTTGTCGTCGCCAACGCTTGAGCCTACTTCGCCAACAAGGGAAGCGCGTATGTCCCAAGGTACACTGTTTATCGTTTCTGCCCCCTCGGGGGCGGGTAAAACCAGCCTGGTACGCGAGCTGATCGAAAGCCTCGACGGTATTCAGGTATCGGTATCGCACACCACCCGCGCCCGGCGCGATGGTGAAGTCGATGGCGTGAACTACCACTTCACCGATACGGCGACCTTCGAGGCGATGATCGAACGCGGCGAGTTCTTTGAGTACGCCAAGGTGTTCGACAACTACTATGGCACCTCCCGGCAGGCGGCTCAAACGGTGCTGGATGCGGGCCAGGACGTGATCCTCGAGATTGACTGGCAGGGCGCGCGCCAGGTGCGCAAACAGATGCCCGAGGCGGTATCGATCTTCATCCTGCCGCCGTCGCGCAGCGAGCTTGAGCGGCGCCTGGCCAGCCGCGGCACCGACGAGCACGCCATCATTGCCCGGCGCATGCGCGACGCGATCAGCGAAATGTCGCACTATGACGAATACGACTACCTGGTGGTCAACGATGACTTCACCACTGCGCTGCGCGAACTTCAGTCGCTGGTCATCAGCCGTCGCCTAACGCGCCCGCTGATGAGCGAACGCCACGCGCCCTTGCTGGCAACGCTCTTGTCACAGGCGCCCGGCGTCGAGTAATCTACAAGGTTCTACTACCCTCTTTAGCTGGATCGACCCGTTTGACCCCTTACGGACGCGATCCAGCGTCGTTATTACAGGAAGGCACCCATGGCTCGCGTCACCGTTGAAGACTGTCTTGAAAATGTGGAAAACCGTTTCAAGCTCGTGATGATCTCCACCCAGCGTGCCCGTCAGCTTGCGCGGGGCACCCGTGATTCCCAGCTGGCCTGGGAAAATGACAAGCCCACGGTCTTGGCGCTGCGTGAAATTGCAGCGGGTCTGGTCGATCACACGATACTGGACGAACCGGTCGAAGCGCCCGTTCGCACGCGTCCGGCGATGGCTCCCAGCGCACAAATCGACGACTAGGATTCATGACCGATTAGAGGCGCGGTGAATGTTTACCATTGATGACCTGGCCGACCGACTCGGCGGCTATTTACCCCCCGACGAGATTCAACAGGTCAAACGCGCCTTTTACTACGCCGAACAGGCCCATGATGGTCAGCGGCGGCGCTCCGGCGAGCCTTACGTCACCCACCCGCTGGCGGTGGCCAACATCCTCGCCAACATGCACATGGATCATCAGAGCCTGATGGCCGCCATGCTGCACGACGTGATCGAAGATACGGGGGTGTCGAAAAAAGCCCTGGGCGCGCAGTTCGGCGAGCCGGTGGCCGAGCTGGTCGACGGGGTTTCCAAGCTGACCCAGATCACCTTCGAGGATAAAGCCGTCGCCCAGGCGGAAAATTTCCAGAAGATGGTGCTGGCGATGTCCCGGGATATCCGCGTGATTATCGTCAAGCTTGCCGACCGGCTGCACAACATGCGTACCCTGGGCGCATTGCGCCCCGACAAAAAGCGCCGCATCGCCCGCGAAACCCTGGAAATCTATGCCCGCATTGCCGGACGGCTGGGGATCAACACCATCCGCGTCGAGCTCGAAGACCTTTCCTTTCAGGCGATTCATCCAATGCGCTCCGAGCGCATCAAGCGCGCCGTCTCCAACGCTCGGGGGCATCGGCGTAGCGCCATGCGCGAAGTCCAGGCCACGCTGCAGAAGAGCGTCGATGACGAGGCCCTGAGCGGCACGGTGGTCGGACGCCAGAAGCATCTACTGTCGATCTATCGCAAGATGCGCGACCAGCGCAAACCGTTCGCTGAAATCATGGACGTGTTCGGGTTTCGGATCATCACCGAGGACGTGGCCAGCTGTTATCGCATTTTAGGTGTGGTGCACAACCTTTATAAGCCGGTACCCGGACGCTTCAAGGACTACATCGCCATACCCAAGGCCAACGGGTACCAGAGCCTGCACACCACGTTATTCGGCGCGCGGGGCATGCCCATCGAGGTGCAGATTCGCACTCGGGAAATGGAGGCCATGGCCAACAACGGTATTGCCGCCCATTGGCTCTACAAGGCCGGGCAAACCTCCCACCCTATTGCCGAAGGCAGCCATGCACGGGCGCGTGCCTGGGTCAAGGGGCTGCTCGAGATGCAGCGCCATGCCGGCGATTCGCTCGAGTTCATCGAACACGTCAAGAACGACCTGTTCCCCGACGATATCTACGTGTTCACGCCCAAGGGCGACATCATGGAGCTTCCCCAAGGGGCCACCGTGATTGATTTCGCCTACAGCGTGCACACCGATATCGGCAATAACTGCATCGCTTGCCGGATCGATCGCCATCTGGCGCCGCTTTCCTCCCGCCTGGAAAGCGGCCAGACCCTTGAAATCATCACCGCCCCCGGCGCGCGCCCCAACGTGGCGTGGCTGAATTTTGTCACCACGGCCAAGGCGCGCTCGGCTATCCGCCACGCGCTCAAGCACCAGCAGCACACCGAGGCGGTGATACTCGGGCGGCGGCTGTTGAACAAGGCCCTGGCGCCGTTCAATACCAGCCTCGAGGAGCTGGATCCGGCGGTGCTCAACCGTGCGTTCGAGCCGCTCGACGCGTCCTCGGAAGAGGAACTGCTAGAATCGCTGGGGCTTGGTACCCGCGTGGCTCACGTGGTGGCGCAACGCCTGATGGATGTGGCGGACGGGCATCCAGGCGAACGGGCCAGCGAGGAGGCAGGCCAGAAGTCGGTAGTGATCAGCGGCAGCGAGGGCATGGTGACGAATTTTGCCCGTTGCTGCCATCCGTTGCCTGGCGATGCCGTCGTCGGACATTTATCGGTCGGTAAAGGGCTGGTGGTGCATCGGGCGGAATGCAAGAATCTGGTGGATAGAGACGATCCCGACAAGGTCTTTGCCCTGGAGTGGTCGGCGCATATCGACGAAGATTTCCCGGTGGCGCTGCGTATCGAAATCGAAAGCCGCCGCGGTCTGGTCGCCGAGCTCGCCGGACTGGTCACCGACGCTGACGCCAACATCGAGCGAATCGGTATCGAAGAGCGCGACGCACGCCTGGCGACGGTGAACCTTACCCTGTCGGTAAAAGGCCGCGTTCACCTCGCCCGCATCATGAAACGCATCCGCAACCTGCCCAACGTCGGCAAAATAACCCGCATGGCAAATTAAGCGCCCACCATGGCGTTACGCCAGCCATTGGCTGGCCAGCGTCAGCTATGGCAGCGGCCAAGCTAATCAACGTTGAGTGCATCAAGGAGCAAGAAAGCCAATGAGCAACAAAGCTGTGATCAATACCGACAAGGCGCCGGCCGCCATCGGGCCTTATTCGCAGGCCGTCAAGGCCGGCAATACCGTCTACCTGTCGGGCCAGATCCCTCTCGACCCGGCGACCATGGAGATCGTCTCTGATGATTTCGAGGCTCAGGCCCGGCAGGTATTCACCAACCTGCAGGCGGTGTGCGAAGAAGCCGCGGGCAGCCTTGGCGATATCGTCAAGCTCAACCTCTACCTGGTCGACCTGGATAACTTCGCGATCGTGAACAAGGTCATGGAAGAGTACTTCTCATCGCCGTTTCCGGCCCGCGCGGCAGTAGGCGTGAAAGCGCTGCCCAAGGGCAGTCAGGTGGAAGCCGAAGCCGTCATGGTGATTGGCGACTGACGTCACTACCGCCATGGGCGAGCCGGACGCTCGCTCATGGCGGGGATAGGTTATGCTTTCTGCACCTGCCAGAAGCCGCCTTCTTTCAACACCTGAGCGTAGCCCTCACGAAAGGTGGGATAGCGGAACTGGTAGCCGGTTCCGAGGAGGCGGCGATTATCGCAGCGTTTGCTGGTACGCCGGCGCAGTGGCGACTGCATGGTTTCGGTGGACTCGACCTTTAACTGCTGGGCGATCCAGGCCATCACGTTATGCAGGGTGACCGGCTCGCAATCGCTACCCAGGTAAAGGTCGTCCAGGGGCTGGCCGTTTTCCTGGCAGTGGATCAGGTGGGCCAGAATGCCGGTGCAGTCATCGCGGTGAATGCGGTTGGAGTAGATTACCGGGGTCACCGTGGCTAGCCGTCCTTCGGCGACCTGATGAATCAGCCGGTCGCGGCCGGGGCCGTAAATGCCCGAAAAACGCACCACGGTGCCGGGAATCGGATGGTTGATCAGCGCCTGCTCGGCTTCGCACATCAGCGTGCCGGAGAAGCTGGTCGGCTCCGTGGGGCTTTCCTCGTTGACCACTTCGCCTTCCTGCTGGCCGTAAACGCTGGTCGAGGATACAAAGAAAACCCGGCGCGGCGGGGTGGCGTGCTGCTCCAGAACGCCCAGTACCCGCTTCATGCCGTCCGGATAGGCGCTTTGGTAGGCGCTTTCCTCAAAGTGGTCCGCGCTGACCGTGTAGATGACGTAGTCCGCTTCGGGGAGCGCGCTTGCGCAAGCCCCCTCCAGCGCGTCCAGATCCAGGGCCAGGGGCTCGATGCCGGTGTCCTGCAGCGCGTCGACGTGGCGGCGAACGCCAATTACGCGATGCCCCTCGCCCAGCAGTTCTCGGCCTAGCGTCATGCCGATATCGCCGCAGCCGATAATCAGTACGGTTAGCGTCACCTTGCTTACTCCTATTGATAAATAATCCCTATTAGATACAAAGTCCCTGATCTACAATTCCTTTATAGAGAAGCTATCGCAGAGACGATACCGTCAGCAGGGTTTGCCTGTCCTTTTCCTTCCCGCTTATTGTCACGCGAGTGAGTCACAAGCTGCTACGAGAGGATGCCACCGGCACCACCATGACTTTAACAGAACTTCGCTACATCGTAACCCTTGCCCAAGAACGCCACTTTGGTCGCGCTGCTGAGCGCTGCCACGTTTCCCAGCCCACGCTGTCGGTGGCCGTCAAAAAGCTGGAGGACGAGCTTGAAACGCCGCTGTTCGAGCGTTCCAAGGCAACGGTTCAGGTCACGCCACTAGGCGAGAAGATCATTGCCCAGGCCCAGCGCGTGCTGGAGCAGAGCAGCCTGATCTTTGACATGGCAAGCGCCGGGAAAGACCAGTTGGCCAACCCGCTGCGCATCGGTGCTATCTACACTATTGGCCCCTATCTGTTTCCACACCTGATCCCTGAGCTGGCTAAGGCCGCACCGCAGATGCCGCTGTATATCGAGGAGGGGTTGACCGGCGCGCTGCGCACCAAGCTGCGCAGCGGCGAGTTGGACGTGATTATCGTGGCCCTGCCGTTCACCGAAACCGACGTCGTCACCAAGCCGATCTACGATGAATCCTTCGAAGTCCTGATGCCCGCCAAGCACCGCTGGGAGTCACGCGAGGCCATCCATAAAGAAGAGCTACTGGAAGAGCGATTGCTGCTGCTGGGCGAGGGACATTGCTTCCGCGACCAGCTGCTGGAAGCCTGCCCGGCGATCACGCAAAAGCTCAACAATCCCAATAACACCCTCATTGCCGAAGGCGGCTCGCTGGAGACGATTCGCCATATGGTAGCCTCGAAACTGGGCATCACCGTGCTGCCCCAGTCGGCGCTGGGCACCGACCAGTACGAAAACGCCATGCTGAT
Source organism: Halomonas sp. CUBES01 (assembly GCF_020991005.1). Classification (GTDB taxonomy): domain Bacteria; phylum Pseudomonadota; class Gammaproteobacteria; order Pseudomonadales; family Halomonadaceae; genus Vreelandella; species Vreelandella gomseomensis. The sequence goes on from NZ_JAJLLW010000001.1 coordinate 165,809, forward strand.
CAGCCGTCCGTTCGTGTCGCCTGCACCATCGCGCACGGTCGCCATCGCCTGGCGAGCCAGCTTTCCACGTCCGAAAGCCATCGATGTGCTGGTCAATGCGATCAATCAGTGCCACCGTCCCACCCAGGCGGCGACTGCTGTTTCATGACCACGCTGTCGGCACCGGTCACGGCCCTCAAGGGCGTCGGCGAAGCGCTGGCCCTGAAGCTTGCCCGTCTGGGGATCGAGCAGGTAAGCGATCTGCTGTTCCACTTGCCGCTGCGCTATCAGGATCGCACCCGGCTGACGCCGATTGGCGAACTGCGCGCGGGCAGCGAGGCGGTGATCGAAGGCGAAGTCACCGCCTGCGACGTGGTCAAAGGACGGCGGCGCAGCCTGCTGGTGCGGCTGCGCGATAAAAGCGGCATTCTGAGCCTGCGGTTTTTCCACTTCTCGCCGGCCCAACAGCAGCAGCTGCGCCCCGGTGCCGTGGTGCGTGCCTTCGGCGAAGCCCGCGCCGGGGCCACGGGGCTGGAAATCTATCATCCCGAATACCGCTTGAGCGGCGGCAGCGATACCTCGGTAGATGAGTACTTTACGCCGATCTATCCCACCACCGAGGGGCTTCACCAAACCCGCCTGCGCGCCCTGACCCAGCAGGCGCTGAGGCTGCTTGAAAGCGACCCCGACGCGCTGCCGGAGGTGATTCCCGAGGCGCTGCGCCAGCGCTTTCAGCTACTGGGGCTGCACGCCAGCCTGCAGCTGCTCCACCAGCCGCCGCCCGAGGCGGATATGGAGCAATTGAGCCACGGCCATCACCCGGCAACGCGGCGGTTGGCGGTGGAAGAGCTGCTGGCCCATCAGCTTAGCCTGCGTGAAGTGCGGCTGCGCATCCAGGCCGACGGCGCGCCCGAACTACCGTCCGGGCGTAACCTGCAAGCGCGCTTTCTGGCGCAGCTGCCCTTTGCGCTGACCGGCGCCCAGGGCCGGGTGCTTGACGAAATTGCCCTCGATCTTGCCCGCCCCGCCCCCATGCTGCGTCTCGTTCAGGGGGACGTCGGCTCGGGGAAAACCGTGGTGGCGGCCATGGCGGCGCTCTCGGCGCTGGCGGGGAACTGCCAGGCGGCCATCATGGCGCCCACGGAAATCCTTGCCGAGCAGCACTACCGCTCGTTTAAAGCCTGGTTCGAGCCATTGGGCATCGAAGTGGCCTGGCTGTCCGGCAAGCTCAAGGGCAAGGCACGGCTGGATGCCAAGGCGGCGATTGCCGACGGTCGCGCGCGCATGGTGGTCGGCACCCACGCGCTGTTCCAGGACGACGTTCACTTCCAGTGCCTGGGGCTGGCGATTATCGACGAGCAGCACCGTTTCGGCGTGCACCAGCGCCTGGCGCTGCGTGAAAAAGGCGAAGCGGGCGGGCTGACACCCCATCAGCTGATCATGACCGCCACGCCCATTCCCCGCACGCTGGCCATGAGTGCCTACGCGGACCTGGATGTCTCGGTGATCGATGAACTGCCCCCGGGGCGCACCCCGGTGAAAACCGTGGTGGTGTCCGACGAGCGTCGCCCCGAAGTGGTCGAGCGTATCCGGCGCGCCTGCAGCGAAGGCCGCCAGGCCTACTGGGTATGCACGCTGATCGAAGAATCCGAAGCCCTGCAGTGCCAGGCGGCGGAAGTGACTCGCGACGAGCTGACCGACGCGCTACCGGAGCTGGCCATTGGCCTGGTGCACGGGCGTATGAAGTCCGGCGAAAAAGCCGAGGTGATGGCGGCGTTTAAAGAAGGCGAGCTGGACCTACTGGTCGCGACCACGGTGATCGAGGTGGGCGTGGACGTCCCCAACGCCAGCCTGATGATTATCGAAAACCCCGAACGCCTGGGGCTTTCCCAGTTGCACCAGCTGCGTGGCCGCGTGGGGCGCGGCAGTACCGAGAGCTTCTGCGTACTGCTCTACCACCCGCCGCTTTCCAACACCTCCCGGCAGCGTTTGGCGGTGATGCGCGAAACCACCGACGGTTTCCGCATCGCCGAGAAAGACCTGGAGATTCGCGGCCCCGGCGAAGTCCTCGGCACCCGCCAGACCGGCCTTGCGCAGATGAAAATCGCCGACCTGGAGCGCGATGCTGATTTGCTGGACCAGGTCACCGCCCTGGCTCAGGCGCTCCAGGGCAACAAGGACATCACCACCGTGCTGGTGCGCCGCTGGCTGGGCGAAGCCGCCGGACGTTATGGGCAGGTTTAACTCAAGCTAGGGTCGTCGGCTCCGTTAGTGCTGATAAGACGGCTCGCCGCGTCGCTCAGCGGTGCCAACTGGTTCGCAATCAGGCGTAGTTGGCTCTGGATCGGCCGGTAAAGCGTGACGGCGTTTTCCTCTTTGGGCGGGCCTTGCTCATCGAGCTGCGCGATCAGCGCCTCGGCCTGGGCCGACAGCGGGGTGATGGGCTGGCGGTTTTGTAGCTGCTCGGCGAGTTGGTCGAGCAGTTCGCACATGCGCTTGGCGGCGGGCACGGACGCACTGTCGTCTTCATCGTCCGCCAGCCGGTGGCGGTGCGCGCCCAACGCCGACAGGTGGCTCAGCAGGGTGTTGGAGAGCACCAGAAAACGTAGCCCATCATCGGCATCCTGCTTACGGTAATGGCCCGGTTCGTGAAGCATGTTGGTCAGCAGCGTGGACAGCGCCGCATCGGCATTGTGCGCGTTACGGCGAGCCAGGCGATACGCCAGGTCGTCCTGCTTGCCTTCCTCGTACTGGTGAATGATCTCTTCCAGATAGCGGCGATGGGTGGTCAGTACGTTGGCGGCTTCGCGATTGAGCCGTCGTCCCTGCCAGTCGGGCAGGATGAAGAACACCGCCAGGCCGGCAATCAGGGCGCCGATCAGCGTATCGAACAGGCGGGGCCAGATAAGGTCGAACCCGTCGCCCACCTGGTTGAAGCTGCAAAGTACCAGCAAGGTAATCGAGGCGGTGGCCAGCACATAGCGCTTTTCACGGTTGGCGAAAAACGACACCCCGGCGGCCACGGCGATCATGCTCTGTACCAGCGGGTGAGGAAAGAGGCTGATCGACGCCCAGCCGACCACCAGGCCAAGTATCGTGCCCATGATGCGCTGGGAGAGAAACCGCCGGGTGGTGGCAAAGTTGGGCCGACACACGAACAGCGTGGTCAGCAGTATCCAGAAGCCCTGTTCGGGATTGAGCCAATGCAGCAAGCCGTACCCGATGACCAGCGCGGTACTCAGCCGCACGGCGTGACGAAAGGTGGGCGATCCCAGGTGTAAATTGAGCCGCACGCGCTTCCACGCTTCCAGCAGACTGGAGGGCGAACGGTCAAATAGGGCACTGTCGCGGCGCTCACTCCTGGCGTCCGGGTTGTGCGCGCTGGCAATCTGGGCTTCCAGGGTGGTCAGGTTGTCGGCCAGGGCGTTGAGCGGGTGCATCAGCGGTTGCCATTCAGGTCTTCCCTGGTCGCGCAGGTTAGCGATCGAGGCGCGTAGGTCGGCCAGCGCCTGTTCGCTCTGTTCGTGGCCAAAGGGGCGGTTGAGCAGCAGCGACTTGGCGAGTTGGCGGCAGGCACGGCCCTGCTGATCCAGCAGCCGCTGGCAGCGGAACAGCACGTCATGGTGGAAAAACGCCTCGGTCAGGCTGCTATACGGATAGTGGGTCGAGCTTGCCCGCTCGTGGATATCCTGGGCGATAAAATAGATGCGCAGGTAGCGGTTGAGCTTGCGGTTCCCCCGCTGGCCTTCCAGGCGGCGAAAGATCATCTCCTTGGCCTGGTTCAGCGCGCTCACTACCTTGCCGTTCTGGCGTGCCAGGGCCACCCGCCGGGCTTCGACATCCACGCCGCGAACCGGCTCGAACAGCGCCGACTTGAGGATCAGGAACTCGCCCAGCGCCTTGTAGACCCGTGCCATGCTCTGCTTGACCGGTTGGCGCGAAAACAGCGCGCACCAGATCACCGAAATGACGCCGTACCAGGCGGCCCCTGCCAGCAATAGAAGCTGGCGGTAGGCGACGTCGTCGTCCACCCCGCCGTGCTGTTCGATATTGATCATCGAGTAGATCGACAGGATCAGCGTCCCCGAGGCGATGGTGGCGTAGCGCTGGCCGATGGCGCCGAGCATGATCAGGGTAAAGGTCGACACCGCAAGCCCCAGGGCAAACAGCCAGGGCCAGGGGAACAGCCATTGGACGATGAACGACGCCGAGGCAAAGCAGGCAAGGGTTACCAGCAGGGCCTGAAAGCGACCCTCCCAGCTGTCGTCGGTTTCCGACAGGGCGCTGGCGATAATGCCCAGAAACAGCGGGATGACCAGCGCCACGTCGCCGGACACCGCGCTGATCAGCAGGGCGCCGCTGAACGCGATGAAGACGCGCAGGCTGTAGGCGAACTTATCCAGCGTCCAAAGACGGCGCAGCGGCAGGGCAAGGGGCATAGGGGCTCTTCGTCATCGCTATTATTAGACTTTAGTCGTGCCCTTAGTATAAAGGGTTAGGGTAGCGATTGTCTTGCACGGCGGGCGGTTGGCGAGCAACAGGGCCAGGTCATCAAGGGAGAAGGCAGGGTGTCAACGGCGTGGTATGTGAAGACAAGACCCCTCGGGCGTGAAGATTGCCGTCGGGGCCGTCAGCTACAAATACTTGAGCAGTTTCTGCAGCTTGTTCATATCGGCGGAGTCGCCTACCAGGCGAACCTCGCCGTTGATCATGCCGTCGAGGAACGCCTGTTGCGTGGGCTTCTTGAGAATGCCCAACGCGGCTGACTCATCGCGAAAACGCAGCTCAAGATCCAGGTCGACCGGCAGCCCTTTATCCGAGGTGACGCGGTGGGGCGTCATGCGGTAATGGCGGGCTATCCGCAGATCCTCTGTGGCGATGCCCCAGTTCAGGCCGCGCATCTGTTCGAGCTGTTCACGAAAGCGCGGCTTGCGGCGCAGGGCCCGCTTGAGCAAAAGGCCCAGTAGCCACAGCGTCAGCTTAAGTTTCATTACGAGACAGCGTCCTTGAGCGCTTTACCCGGCTTGAAGGCCACGTTCTTGCTGGCCGGAATCTGCAGCGGGGCGCCGGTTTGCGGGTTTTTGCCGGTACGGGCAGCCCGCTCACGAACGGTAAAGGTGCCAAAGCCAATCAGCGCAACGTCTTCGCCCTTGGCAACGCTGTTGGTGATTTCATCGAGAATCACGTTAAGGACCTGGCCCGCTTTGTCTTTGGACAGGTCGGCATTTTCAGCAATGGCGGCTGCAAGTTCAGGTTTACGCATAAGGAAACTCCCTTTGATAATGATGGTGCAGATACACTGTCGTGTTGTTGGTGAGGCCACCGCCGGATTGGCCATGGGTTCAACCAGGCCGTCAGTGCCGCAGCATTTAGCCTAGCAGCGCGGGGGCTGCTCTGGAAAGCTCCACTTTCCTTCTCACGTTGCTGCCTGTCAATGCAAAACCAATCAAACGTCCGTCTTTATCTTCAGCGATTGCCGTCATGTCACGGCCTTCGCCTTCGATCCGCCAGCGTCCCGGCGGCTGGAGGGGCGGGTAGGCCACCACCGGCAGCAGCGGCGTCTTGACGATCACCGGCCAGGCGCCGAAGCGCACCGGCGTGGGCGTGCCTGCCAGGGTGGCGGCGAGGGCGTGAGCACTGGCCTGGAGGGGCTGGACATACATGGCGTTGACGCCGTCGACGCAGGCGGCGTCGCCCAGCGCGTGGATGGCCGGGTGCGAGGTTTGCAGCTGCCGATCGACATGGATACCGTTTGCGGACACGCTGAGTCCGGCGGCTTCCGCAAGGGCGGTGCGCGGCACCAGGCCGGTCGCCATCAACAGCACGTCCACCGTGAGTAGCTCGTCGTTATCCAGCGTCAGCGTGACGTTACCGTCATCGTCGAGCGCCATGGTCTTGAGCGTTCTGCCCAGCGCCAGATGGATGCCCGCCTCGGCAAACGCCTCGCCCAGCGCATGTCCCAGGGGGCCAGGCAGCAGGCGGGGAAGCGGCGCCGCGTCGGGCGCGATAACGCTGACGTCATGGCCGCCGGCGTGCAGGTCATTGGCAAACTCGCAGCCCACCAGGCCCGCGCCGATGACCGCCACGCGGCTAGGCGTTGCCCCCAGCGCACGGTGAAAGCGCCGATAGTCGTCAAGGTTGTTGACGGTAAAGCAGCGCGGTTTGAGCGGGTCGGGAATGGCCATGGGCACGCGGGGTTCGGCGCCGGTGGCCAGCACCAGGCGGTCGTAGCCAAGTGCCTGGCCGTCTGCCAACTGGAGCGATTGATGCGTAGCGTCCAGCCGGCTCACGGTCGTCTGGGTGATCACGCGGGCGTCCAGCGAGGCGGCGAGCTCGTCGGCGCTGCGTTGGGCGAGACGCTCCGGCGGCAGGCGCTTGGCAAAGCCGGTTGATAACAGGGGCTTGCTGTAGTCGTCGCCGCTGTCGGCGCTGATCAGACAGAGGGAGCGTGTATCGCCCTGGCGACGCAGCGCGCGGGCAAGGCCAACGCCCGCCATCCCGGTGCCGACAATCGTGAGTTCAGCGTGTGATGAGGGCATGCAGTGGTCCAAGGGTCAGTGGGACAAAAGCCTTTACGTGGCCCCATGTTACACTAACGCACCGTTAAATTGCCTGGAGGCGCTGGTGTTGCGTCGCTCTGTTTGTTCAGCTCCCGATTTGCCGCGTTGGCGCCCGATTAGCGCGCTGCGCCCGGCCATGAGCGCCGCGTGGTGGCAGTGGGTGGCGTCCACGGATTCATTGACGGCACGCCTGGTGGCCGCCGGCGGCGAACGGTCGTTTCGCGTGCGGCTGTTGCGCCAGGGCGTGGGTCTCCCCCAGCCCCATGAGGCCCAGGCGTTGGGCATGGCGGCCAGGCGCTATGCCTGGCAGCGCGAGGTTGCCCTGTGCGTGGACGAGGCCCCCTGGGTCGTGGCGCGCTCGGTGGCACCTCTTGAAACCCTGCGCGGCCAGGGTTTGGAGCGTCTGGGCGAGCGGTCGCTGGGCAGCTGGCTGTTTCGCCAGCCGGATCTGGTGCGTGGGCCGCTTTACGCCACGCGACAGGCGCCTGAATTTACCTACCCAGGCGATGAAGACGTCACTAGCCAGTGGGGGCGGCGCTCGGTTTTCCAGCACGGCTGTAAGCACGGCTGTAAGCACGGTGGGCTATCGCTACTGGTGCAGGAATATTTTTTATCGACCATGGCGGATGATCTTGCGCTGCCTTCGCGCTAGGCTAACGCTGCGTCTCTTGGATGGATGAGGTAAGCATGGATCGTTCTCTACTGCGGCCGATAGGAATGGGTCGCCTGATGGATTTTATTCGGCTGATGCGGCTGGATCGGCCGATCGGTACCTGGTTGCTGATGTGGCCCACGCTCTGGGCCTTGTGGGTGGCCGCTGAGGGCGTCCCGGGGCGCAGCGTGCTGCTGGTCTTCATCGCTGGCGTCTACGTGATGCGCGCGGCCGGGTGCGTGGTCAACGATTACGCCGACCGCCACCTCGATGGTCACGTCAAACGCACCAAGCATCGTCCCCTGGCCACCGGGCGGATCAGTGAGACCGAGGCGCAGCTGCTGTTTATCGGGCTGGTGGTCGCGGCGTTCATGCTGGTGCTGTTGACCAACTGGTTTACCGTACTGTTGTCGCTAGGCGGCGTGGTGCTGGCCTTCATCTACCCGTTCATGAAGCGCTATACCCACTTTCCTCAGGTGGTGCTGGGGGCGGCGTTCTCCTGGGCGATTCCCATGGCGTTCGGCGCAGTGCTCGGGTATGTGCCGGTGGAAGCATGGCTGTTGTTCCTGGCCAACGTGCTGTGGACTGTCGCCTACGATACCCAGTACGCCATGGTCGATCGCGACGACGATATCAAGATTGGCATCAAATCCACCGCCGTGCTGCTGGGCCACGCCGACCGCTGGGTGATCGGGCTGCTGCAGCTCATGACCCTGGCGCTGCTGGCCTGGGCGGGGGCGCGCGTGGGGCTGGGCGGCTTTTTCTGGCTGGGGCTGGCGGGAATGGCGGCAACCTTCGTCCACCAGCAGCGGCTGATCCGTCACCGTGAGCGCGACGCCTGTTTTCAAGCGTTTTTGAATAATCACTGGTCGGGTCTGCTGGTGTTTGCCGGGATTGTGCTGAGTTGGTGGCCAGCGGCTGGCGAATCCCTGGCAATGTCATAGAATTGTCATCAAGTCATGGTGTCATCGTCATTGATCTGTCACTGGATTTCTTTCTATCGAACACCGTGAGGCTCCGGAATGACTGCCAAGACCGTCTTGATCGTCGATGATGAGGCATCCATTCGCGAGATGATCGCGGTGGCGCTGGAAATGGCTGACTATCGCGTACTGGAAGCGGAAAACGCCCAGGATGCCCATGCCATGGTGGTTGACCACCAGCCCGACCTGCTGCTGCTCGATTGGATGATGCCAGGAACCAGCGGCATCGAGCTGGCGCGTCGGCTCAAGCGGGAAGAAGCCACCGCTGAATTGCCGATTATCATGCTTACCGCCAAGGGTGAGGAGGATAACAAGATTCAGGGCCTGGAAGCCGGCGCCGACGATTACATTACCAAGCCGTTTTCCCCCCGCGAGCTGGTGGCGCGCCTCAAGGCCGTGCTGCGCCGTGCGACCCCTCGCGGCGTTGAGGATCCCATCGAAATTAACGGCCTGTTGCTCGATCCGGTGAGTCACCGGGTCAGCGCCTACGGCAAAGCGCTGGATATGGGGCCCACCGAATACCGCCTGCTGCAGTTTTTCATGACCCACCAGGAAAGGGCCTACACGCGCAGCCAGCTGCTCGATCAGGTGTGGGGAGGCAATGTCTACGTGGAAGAGCGCACCGTTGACGTACATATTCGCCGGTTACGCAAGGCGCTGGGTGATGCGCATCAGAATCTGATTCAAACGGTACGCGGTACCGGTTACCGCTTCTCCGCGCGAGCCTAACCGTGCGTTTGTGGAGTCGTGAGCTGTGGCGCCTGATCGGTTGGACGGCGCTTGGTATCTGCCTGGGGTGGCTGGTCGGCATGCCGGGCCTGGGCCTTGCCGGCGGCTTCGCGGTCTGTCTGACCTACCACCTGCGGCAGCTGCGCGCTGCGTATCGCTGGCTAACGCAACGCCCCCAGGATGAACCGCCCGCCGCTAACGGCCTGTGGGGCGAGCTGTTTGACCGCCTCTATCGCTACCAGAAAAGCCAGCGGATTACCCAGAACCGCCTGCGCACGACCCTTGCGCGTATCCAGGAATCCTCCGAGGCCATGCGCGACAGCATCGTGATGCTCGACCACCATGGCGACCTGGAGTGGTGGAACAGCGCTGCCACCAACATGCTGGGTCTGCAAACGGCCCACGACCGTGGTCAGCACATTACCAACCTGTTGCGTGATCCGCGGTTTATCAGTTACTTCAACGCCCGCGACTACAGCGAGCCGCTCACCCTGACCTCGCCGATCGATGAACGACGTATCCTGCAGTACCAGATCACCCTCTACGGTGACGATGAACGTCTGGTGATGGCCCGTGATATCACCCGGCTGCATCAGCTGGAGCAGATGCGTCGCGATTTCGTCGCTAACGTCTCCCATGAGCTGCGTACGCCGTTGACCGTGCTGTCCGGCTATCTCGAGACCTACGGCGAGCTATCCGACCAGCTACCCCCTCGCCTGGGGCGTGGCATCGAGCAGATGCAGGCCCAGACGCAGCGTATGCAGAACTTGGTCAATGACCTGTTGCTGCTGTCGCGGCTGGAAATTGACCAGGGCGGGAAAGATCACCAGCCCCTGGATGTGGCGGCCCTGTTGAACAACGTGGGGGCCGATGCGCTGGCGCTTTCCGACCACCAGCATACGCTTGATATCGACATCGACAACGTCGCACAGCTGGTGGGTAGCGAACAGGAAATCCGCAGTACCGTTTCCAACCTGGCGTTCAATGCGGTGCGCTATACGCCGCCAGGCAGTGCCATTACGCTGCGCTGGAAAGCGTTCGGTTCAGGCGCCTGTATCGAGGTGAGCGATAACGGTGAGGGGATCGACCCCGTGCATATTCCCCGTCTCACCGAACGCTTCTATCGCGTCGACAAGGGCCGTAGCACCGCGACCGGGGGCACCGGTCTCGGGCTTGCCATCGTCAAGCACGTGCTGCTGCGCCATGACGCCCAGCTACAGATCGATTCACACCCGGGGGAAGGCGCCCTGTTCCGCTGTGTCTTCCCGGCTACCCGCCTCGTGACCCCCGCTGCGCCGACGCACAACGTCTCGTCCGTTACCTAGTTTGCTCGGCTTGTTTGCCCGGCTCACCGCTGGGTAGTCGCGCCACATGTGTCATAACGACCCATGCCAAGGGTATCCAAATGTCACGCTCGGGGCTCTAAAATGCCTTTGCGTTTTAATTATAAGTATCTGTAAAGATGATTAAAAAAATGAATGTCGGGCAACTGGCACAGTAGCTGCTTTATAGTCTTCAAGACAGTGACTCCGCATTGTAAGATGCAGACATCTGTTGATACTTTTCTTTACGAAAATTGGAAAAGTAACTACACTTAGATAGTGAACCGATGCAGGGCAAGGATGTCTTGTGTTAACAGGGATGATTGAAGATTCATGGAATGAATCAAGAAGGCGGTCACACTGCCAGTCAGGGTAACGTCCACGGTTGGAGTCCCGCAAAAGGATTGGAAGCTGGTACGCATCACCGCCTAAAAATGATCACTGTCGAAGACCCCGCCACGGCGGGGTCTTGTTTTTGCTAGCGGCTCATTGCCTGCCCATCACGGTAATGGTCGTCCCACATCAGCACGGCCCCGGCCACGGCCCCGGGAATCAAGAACAGGTTGGCCAGCGGAATCCAGGTCAAGAGCGTCACCACCCCACCGTAGCTCAGGCTTTGCCACCAGCGCGCCGACAGGCGTCCGCGCATGTCGCGAAACGAGACCTTGTTGTTATCCATCGGATAGTCCAGATAGGTAATGGCCATTACCCAGGCGGAAAACAGTGCCCACAGAATCGGCGCCAGCAGGTTGAGCCCCGGGATCCAGCCGATCAAAAACAGCAGCGCCGCACGGGGCAGGATATATCCCAGCTTGACCATTTCGCGACCCAGCGCATCAACGGTCGTTTTGGCGAGCCCCCGGTCATCCTTAGGTTCGCGACCGGTGACTTGAACTTCAACTTTAGCGGCCAAGAAACCGTAAAAGGGCGCTGCAATCAGACTGGTCACCAGCGTGAACGTAAAAAATACCACGACTAACAGGCTAATGACGAAAAGAGGCCATATAAGCCACGACAGCCAATCAAGCCAGTTAGGTACCATGCTCATCCAATGCGCCAGCCAGCCATCAAAGCGGCTAATCACAAAGCTGAACATGCCGACATAGACCAGCAGGTTGACCAGGATGGGTAAAAAGACATAACGCCTCAGCCCAGGCCCGTACACACAGCGTGTACCTCGGCTGATGGCAGTGACCGCGTCTAGCATGGCAGCGGATGACTCCTCGTTGATCGCAATTCCCTGGCTGCCGCGCAGCCAGGGCGTATTGCATGAGGAATCCAGCGTCAGGTCAAGACTTTTTCGGTGCCGCCTGCTGATCCAGGGTGTCGGGATCGGTATGGCGGATATCCAGCCCCTTGACGAGATAGACGACGTGTTCGGCCAGGTTGTTGGCGTGGTCACCGACGCGCTCCAGCGCACGCAGTACCCACATGATGCTGAGTACCGAGGTGATCGAGCGCGAATCCTCCATCATGAAGGTCATCAGCGAGCGCATGGCGCTGCCGTACTCGCCGTCGACAAACTCATCCTCGCGAACGACCTGCATGGCAAGCTCGGTATCGAAGCGGGCAAACGCCGTCAGCGAATCGCGCAGCATCTTGCGGACGTGTTCGCTGATGTGACGAACCTCGACCAGCCCGCGCACGGTATTGCTGTTTTCGCTCAGCGTCAGGGCGTTGCGGGCGATCTTGCTGGCCTCGTCGCCAATCCGTTCGAGATCGGACGTGGCGCGGATGACTGCCAGCACCAGGCGCAAATCCGAGGCGGCAGGCTGGCGGCGTGCCAGCACGCGGGTGCATTCATCATCGATTTGCATTTGCAGGTCGTTGACCTGGCGGTCGTTATCGCGGACCTTTTCGGCCAGCCGCGAATCGTTTTCCAGCAGGGCAAAAACGGCATCCTGCACCTGCTTTTCCACCATCCCGCCCATGGCCATCAGGTGGGTCTTGAGCTCTTCCAGCTCCTGGTTGAACTGGCGCGAGATATGCGTGCTGTGGGTATCGCTGGTAATGTCCATGGAGCCCTCCTAACGGGGTTGCGGCAACCTAAGCCATGCGGCCGGTTATGTAGTTTTCGGTTCGTTGTAAACGAGGATTAGTGAAAACGTGGTCGGTGGGGCCGTACTCCACAAGCTCACCCTGTTGCAAAAAGGCGGTGTAATCGGACACCCGGGCCGCCTGCTGCATATTGTGAGTCACCAACACTAACGTTAGCTGAGATTTCAGATTACGGATCAACTCTTCGATCTTGAGCGTGGAAATGGGATCCAGCGCCGATGCAGGTTCATCGAGCAGCAGGACATCGGGCTGAACCGCCAGGGTACGGGCGATCACCAGGCGCTGCTGCTGCCCGCCGGACAGCTGCCAGGCAGAATGATGCAGACGATCCTTGACTTCATCCCACAGCGCCGCCGAAGTGAGCGCCCACTCGATGATGTCGTCCCGCTGGCGCTTGGCGAGTCGCTTCTGCAGGCGCAGGCCAAAGGCCACGTTTTCGTAGATCGACATCGGAAAGGGATTGGGGGTTTGAAACACCATGCCCACCCGCCGCCTGAGCTCTGTCAACTTCATGTCTGCGGCATGAATGTTCTGCCCCTCCAGGGTGATATCACCGCTGTGGCTGACCGACTCATTCAGGTCGTGCAGCCGGTTGATGGCCCTTAACAGGGTCGACTTGCCACACCCTGAAGGCCCGATGAAGGCCGTTACCCGATGCCGGGGCACCTGCAGCGTCAGCTGCTGCAACGCCGGTTTCCCCGCATAGGCGAGGCTGAACCGGTCAATGGTCAGGCAGCGCTGATCCGCAGGAAAATGCGTCACCGGCGCCTGGGTGGCGTGATCGACATGTCGGGGTGCTAGCATTCGCTTCCTCGCTGACGACGTAGATGATGACGCAACAATATGGCAGTTAGGTTAAGCACCAGCACAATCAGCACCAATAACAGGGCGGTGGCATACACCAGGGGGATAGCCGCCTGGACATCCTCGCCGTGGAAGGCGGTGTCGAACAGATGATAGCCAAGGTGCATGAACTTGCGCTCCAGGTGCAAGTAAGGGAATTCCCCGTCGAGGGGCATTTGCGGCGCCAGCTTGGCTACGCCGACCAGCATCAGGGGCGCCACCTCGCCAGCCGCCCGCGCCACCGCCAGAATCACCCCGGTCAACATGGCCGGCGTGGCCATGGGCAGCACGACACGGGTCAGCATCTCAAGCCGGGTGGCGCCCAGCGCCACCGCACCTTCACGCTGCGCGTCGGGGATGCGGGCAAGCCCTTCCTCGGTGGCCACGATCACCACCGGCAGCGTCAGCAGGGCCAGGGTCAACGACGCCCATAGCAGGCCGCCGGTACCAAAAGTCGGTGAGGGCAGTGCATCGGCGAAGAACCACTCGTCCAGCGAACCGCCAATGCCGTACACGAACACCCCGAGTCCGAAAACGCCATAAACGATCGAGGGCACCCCCGCGAGGTTGCGTACGCCGACACGCACCAGCCGGGTGAGCGGCCCCTGGTGGGCAATCTCGTTGAGATAGATGGCGGCCAGCACGCCAAATGGGGTGACGATCACCGACATCACGATGACCATCAGCATGGTACCGAAAATGGCGGGCCATACGCCGCCGCCGGTATTGGCGGCCCGTGGCCCCTGACTCAAGAACTGCCAGACGTCGCTTCCCCAGGCGCCAAGCTTTTCCCCCAGGTGCATGGCGTTGGGCGCTTCGGCGCTGATCACGGTGGCCAGCGACTGGCGCAGCGTCTGCCCCTGGGGCGTGCGCAAGGTAAGCTGATAGCGGGCGCGCTGCGCGGTGGGCAGGGACAGCGCCTGCTGAACCTGCTGCCAGGCGTCATCGCCGGTAAAGCGCTCGCCATTGACCTCCACTGCTTCCAGGTAGCCGATAAAGTCGCCCCAGGTGCGCCGCTCCAGGCGAAGCAGGTTCTCAGGCTGGGCCTGCCGGGCAATGGCGTCGGTGGCGACCCAGCGCCAGCGAGCGTCGTCGAGGTCGCGATTGCCCGTGAAGTAGAGCCGTTCGCTGCCGGACTGGTCGGGAAGCGGCATGTCGCGCACGGCCTCGCCGGCCACCACGTCGCCGCTATTCAGCGTCACCTCGGTCAACGCCGCCGGCCAGAAATGCCCCAGGCCACGGGTCAGCAATAACGCGAGCAGGGCGCCCAGCATGAGCAGCGAGAGCGCGACGCTGCCGGCACATAGCCAGGGCCATACGCCCTGCTGCAGAGCGTTTTTCAACCAGGTCACGCGCCACCCCCCATGCGCTGATAGCGTCGCCGCAGCCGTTGACGCACCACTTCCGCCAGGGTGTTGACGAAAAAGGTGAACAAAAACAGCACCAGCGCCGCCAGCACCAGCATGCGATAGGTGACGCCGCCCACGGTGGCTTCGGGCAGTTCAATGGCGATGGCGGCCGCCATGGTGCGCATGCCTTCGAAGGGGCTGGCACTCAGCAGCGCCGTATTGCTGCTGGCCATCAGCACGATCATGGTTTCTCCCACCGCTCTGCCCGCGCCGATCATGACGGCGGAAAACAGCCCCGGCCCCGCGGCGGCAAGTGCCACCTTGATCACCGCCTGCCAGCGGCTGGCGCCCAACGCCTGGGCGCCTTCCATCAGCGGGCGGGGCACCTCGTTGAGCGCGTCTTCGGCCAGCGAATAAACGCTGGGGATCACCGCGAAACCCATCGCCAGGCCGACAATCAGCGCATTGCGGGTCATGTAGTCGAGTCCAAAGGCGTCATACAGGTAGCGGCGAAGGTCGCCGCCCCATAGGGCCTGCTCGACCAGCGGGGTTGACCACAGCGCGAGCATGCCCATGGCGACAAGCCAGGGAATCAGCCACAGCGCCGCCCATGAAAGGGGCAGGCGGCGCTGCCAATGGCGACTTGCCAGATGCCAGAGCATGCCCGCGAGCCCTGCGCTGAGCGGCAGCCAGACGATGACCACCAACGTGCTCGCCAGGTGCCGCTCGACCCAGGGGGCAAGCACCATGCCGGCAATAAAGCCGACGACCACCCCGGGGATGGCCTCCATCATTTCCAGCGTCGGCTTGATGCGGCTGCGCAGCCGCGGCGACATGAAAAACGCCGAGTAGGCGGCCGCCCCCAGCGCCAGCGGCAGCGCAAACAGGAGTGCCATCAGCGCGGCTTTCAGCGTGCCCCAGGCCAGCGGGGTCAGCATGCTCAGCGAGCCAAGCTCCTCGTCCAGCAATAGGGGAGCCGCTTCCCACAGCAGAAATACCCCGATGCCCAAGACCGCCAGCAGCACGCCGATGCCCCCGGCGGTGATGAGCGCCGTGGCGATGCGGTCTTGCAAGTGGCGAAGCGGCTGGGATGAGAGCCGGGCGCGGGTCATGTGACGATCATGGGCAAGTCAGCGATGGGATCGGCGTGTGGGATAGCATGAAGATTCCTCACGTTACGTGACCTTTATGACAGATAAGTGACAGTGCTGGGTTACCATGCCCGCTGCGCCTCCAGGGTGTCCATGGGCAAGGGAACGAAACCCGCAGCGCGGGTAATCTGCTGGCCCTCGGCGGACATGACCAGGTTCAGAAACGCCCGCTCCGCCGGGGGTAGCGGCGCTTCAGGCGGTAAATTGACGTAGATATACAGGTAGCGCGATAGCGGGTAGTCGCCATTTTGAATGGTCGTGTCGCTTGGCATCACCGGGCGACCCTGGCGGTTGGATAGCGGCAGTGGCCTTACCGAAGGCGTCAGATGGTTATAGCCCGAGTAGCCCATGGCTCCATAGGACTCGCCAACGGCGGCCACGACCGCCGAGGCCCCCATGTGCTTGCTGACCTTGGGTCGGAAGTCGCCGTCGCACAGCACACGCTGACGAAACACCCCGTAGGTGCCCGAGGTAATATTACGCCCATGCAGGGCAATGGGACCCCGGGGGCCCGTGTCGCCCTCGGCCAGTGTCTCCCAGTGCGCTATCGGCGCACGGCCACACGCCTGGGTGGACGAAAAAACCGCATCCACCTCGTCGAGCGAGATGTCAGGCAGCGGGTTATGCCGATGGACGATGACGATGAGTGCATCGCGGGCCACGCGCAGCTCGAGCGGAGGATAACCATAACGCTCGACAAAGGCGTGGCGTTCGTCGTCGGTCATGGGGCGCGACATGGGCCCGATGCGCGTCGTACCGGCCAGCAGCGCCGGGGGCGCGCTGGCCGAGCCGCTGGCTTGGAACTGAACGTTGATATCCGGGTATCGGGTGGTCAGCGCCTCGCCCCAGCGCAGCATCAGCCCGGCCATGGTATCCGAACCCACTGCCCCCAGGGTGCCGCTCACCGAAGGCCCCTGAGGCTGGGCCCAGCCGGCTGGCGGCAGGCTCAACAACAGCCAGGCCAGGCCCAGGGCGGCGGCATATTTCATGCGTACAGCGAAACCGTTACTATTCAATCGAACGCTCTCTTGTGATTAACTAGCCGTCTATTGCGATGCAACAAGGTGCGCCTTTGATGACGCCCTGATTTTCACAATAATAAACCGACAAAGCGACCGACACATGACACTGCTGGATACCGATTTGGACGATGTGCCTGCTCCCCAGGGACAACTGAGCCTCAAGCTGCTGGCCTCGCGCCAGGATACCAATGTTTACGGCGATATTTCCGGTGGCTGGCTGGTCAACCAGATGGACCAGGCGGCGGAGCTGGCGGCCGGCCGGGAGGCCGGCGGTCGAACCGCCACCGTCGCCATCGAGGCGATGGATTTTTTAAGCCCGGTGCGAGTAGGGTCGGTGATCAGCGTCTACACCCAGCTCCAGGAAGTGGGGCACAGCTCGATGACGATCGACGTCGAGGTATGGGTGCGCGCGCCCCACGAGCGGCATGTGGACGAGCGTCAAAAAGTCACCGAGGCGCGTTTCGTGATGGTGGCGCTGGACGACAACGGCCGTATCCGCGCCGTGCATGGCTAGCCAGAACAAGACCGGAAAAACAAAAGGGCGCTTGGTCGAGCGCCCTTGATGCCTGCCTACTTCTGCCGTTGCCCGCTTAATCGCGAACGTTGTCACGACTCTTCAAGTAGGCGTATTCGCCTACGTCGCTGAAGGGGCGAACGGTTTTCTGGAACGCCGCATAGGACTCGTATACCCGACGTGATTCCTCGTCGTCGTCTACCTGACGCTGAATGGCGTCCTGTGAGCTTTGGTAAAGCGCTGCCATGACGTCGTCGGGGAAGGTTCGCAGCTTGACGTCGTGCTCGTTCACCAGGGCCTCGAGGGCCTGGGCGTTACGGAAGGCAAACTCGCTGTACATGGCCAGGTTCGAGGCACGGGCGGCTTCGGTGACCACCGCCTGGAGATCCTCGGGCAGCGCGTTCCAGGCGTCCAGGTTGATGGTGCCTTCCAGCACGGCCGAAGGCTCGTTCCACACCGAGGTGTAGTAGTAGTCAGCCACCTGGTGCAGACCGAAGGCCAGGTCGTTGTAGGGTCCGACCCAGTCGGCGGCATCCAGGGCGCCGGTTTGCAGCGAAGTGAATATCTCCGACCCCGGCATGTTGACGGTGCTCACGCCGATGCCGTTCATGGCTTCACCAGCGAGGCCCGGCAGGCGCAGCTTGAGACCCTGCATATCGTCCAGCGAGTTGATTTCTTTCTTGAACCAGCCCGCCATCTGCGGCCCGGTGTTGCCCACCGCAAAGGGTTTCAGATTGTGCGCCGCGTAGATCTCATCCCACAGCGTCTGACCGTCGCCGTAGTAAAGCCAGGCGTTCATTTCGGTGGTGGTCATGCCAAAGGGCACGGCCGTGAAAAACTGCGAGGCGGCGACCTTGCCGCGCCAGTAGTAAGACGCTGAATGGCCCATTTCCGCCGTGCCGGCGGCGACCGCGTCAAAGACTTCGAGGGCAGGCACCAGTTCTCCGGCGCCGTGAACGCGGATCGTCATGCGGCCGTTGGAAAGCTGTTCCACGCGGCGGGCAAAGTCATTGGCGCCGGTGCCTAACGCGGGAAAATTTTTTGGCCAGGAGGTGACCATGTCCCAGGTGTAGGTCTCGTCAGCGCGCGCACGTGACGACGATACGAACGGGGCAGCAGCGGCCCCTGCGACGCTAAGGCTTGCGGTTTTGAGGAAGTGACGGCGTTGCATAGTGAGCAAGACTCCAGAAAGTATCACGCTGTTGTTATCGCGGCGGGGTGTCCGCCTGTCAGTATGCGTTAAAGCGAATTTTGCCAGCAAGTCTACCGTCAGTCATCGCTTGCGTCTTTCATACGGTTGGCATGACGAACCAGCCAATAGGTACCCCCCAAGGCCAGCCCCGCAGCGGCCAGTGAGGCAATTTGCCAGGGGTCGATGGTTTCCATGTCCAGCACCATGAACTTGCGCACCAGCGCCATGATGGCAATCAGCACCACGATTTCGACGTGGATAAAGCCTTTGCCGCTGGTCATTGTGCGGATGATGGAGTTGTTGAATTCCATGGCAATCAACACGGTGAGAATCATGTCGAACAGGGCTTGAAACACGCGGTAGTCGAAGGGGTCGCGACTCTCGATAAACAACAGCTGCACCACGTGAATCACCAGGTAGTACATGGCGACCAGCACAGCGCCGCCGATGGCCAGCGCCAGTACCAGTGAGATAATGCGTTCGAAACGATGGTAGCCGCTAAGTTCTGACCAGCCGTTACACACTTCAGGAAATAGGCGTTTCAAGCGTTGTTTCATAAGGCCCTCTAAACGGCGCCCGGGGGCGTGAGTAATGACGCATGAGCGATGGGTCGTGAGTGGTTTACAGCGGCGTTAGCTTAGCAAATCCCAGCACCAGCCATTTGACGCCTTCGCCCTCAAAGCTGACCTGCACCCGGGCGCGGGGGCCCTCGCCTTCCGCGTTAAGGATAACGCCCTGGCCGAACACCGGGTGCTCGACTCCCTGGCCGACGTGCAGGCTGGGCAGATCGTCATGGCTCTCGACGCGTTGCTGGGCGTACGAAGGGCGCGAGGCGGTGACCGGGCGTGACACATGCCCGAGCAGGCGCACTTCTTCGAGCAGGTGCGGGGGTAATTCGCGCAGAAAGCGCGACGGGCGCGGAAACACTTCCTTGCCGTGCAGGCGGCGGGTTTCGGCGTGGGTGAGGTAAAGTTTCTGCATCGCCCGGGTCACGCCGACGTAACACAGGCGACGTTCTTCCTCGAGCCTGCCCGGTTCCTCCAGGGACATCTTGTGGGGGAACAGGCCTTCCTCGACGCCGGCGATAAACACCACGGGAAACTCCAGCCCCTTGGCCGAGTGCAGCGTCATCAGCTGCACGCTGTCTTCAAACTCCTCGGCCTCGTGGTCCCCGGCATTGAGCGCCGCTTCGGACAGGAATGCCTCCAGCGCGGCCATGCCTTCACCGGCTTCCGGGGTTTCGAAGGCATCGCCGTGGGTGAAGGCCCGGGCGGCGTTGACCAGCTCCTCGAGGTTTTCCACCCGCGCCTGGCCTTTCTCGCCGCGTTCGCTCTTGTGATGTTCGATCAGGCCGGTACGCACGGTCACGTGGTCGATGATGTCGTGCAGGGCGAGCCCGGCGGCGTCGTTATCCAACTGCTCGATCAGGTTGGCAAACGCCTGCACGGCGTTGCCTGCGCGGCCTTTCAGCGTACCGTCGTGAATTGCGTCGTGAAGCGCCTGCCACAGCGGGATGCCCTGTTCTCGGGCGCGCAGGCGAACGATTTCTACCGTGCGAGTGCCGATGCCCCGGGTGGGCACGTTGATCACCCGCTCCAGCGATGCATCGTCGTCGCGATTGAGCAGCAGGCGCAGGTAGGCCAGCGCATTCTTGATTTCCAGCCGCTCGTAGAAACGGTGGCCGCCGTAGATGCGATAGGGCATGCCCTGGCGGATCAGCGTTTCCTCCAGCAGCCGCGATTGGGCATTGGAGCGGTAGAGAATCGCGATATCACGCCGGTTGAGCCCTTCGTCGACTTTTTCCTTGATGGTGTCGACGATGAAGCGGGCTTCTTCAAGGTCGTTGAAGCCGGCGTAGATCGAGATGGGTTCGCCTTCGACGCCGTCGGTCCATAGCTGTTTGCCCATTCGTTCGCTGTTGTGGCTGATCAAGGCGTTGGCCGCATCGAGAATCGCGCTGGTCGAGCGGTAGTTCTGCTCGAGGCGGACGGTGTGGGTCTGGGGAAATTCCTGCTCGAAGCGGCGGATGTTCTCGACCTTGGCCCCGCGCCAGCCGTAGATCGACTGGTCGTCGTCGCCGACCACGGTCATCGGCGTTTGCATGCCGGTGAGCAGCTTCAGCCAGGCGTACTGGAGCGTGTTGGTGTCCTGAAACTCGTCGACCAGCAGGTGACCGAAGCGCTCGCGATAGTGGGCCAGCAGCGCCGGGTTGTCGCGCAGCAGTTCCAGGCTCCTGAGCAGTAGTTCGCCGAAGTCGACCAGCCCGCCGCGCTCGCAGGTGAGCTGATAGCGTTCATAGAGCTCGACCATCTGGCCCAGGTAGCCATCGCCGTCGACATTGACCTGATGGGGGCGCAGGCCCTCTTCCTTGCAGCCGGAAATGAACCCTTGCACCTGGCGCGGCGGGAAGCGTTCGTCGTCGATGGCGTAGTCTTTGAGCAGCCGTTTGACCAGCCGCAGCTGGTCGTCGGCGTCGATGATCTGGAAGTGTTGCGGCAGCCGCGCATCCTGCCAGTGGGTACGCAGCAGGCGGTGGGAAATCGAGTGGAAGGTGCCCACCCAGACATGGCGCAACGAGATACCCAGCAGCGCTTCCAGCCGGGTACGCATCTCGCGCGCGGCCTTGTTGGTGAAGGTTACCGCCAGCAGCGCGTAAGGCGACAGCCCCTCCGCCTGCATCAGCCAGGCAATACGGTGCACCAGCACCCGCGTTTTCCCAGAGCCCGCGCCTGCCAGTACCAACAGGTTGCCCTGAGGGGCGCTGACCGCTTCGCGCTGGTCGGAGTTGAGCTGATCGAGTATCGCCGTGACGTCGTCCATATAAGCCGCTGCCGGGTCGAAAAATGGGCCGTCAGTTTAGCACAGCCAATGAACTGGCTGTGTATACAGGCATGGCATTTGCACGACTCAGTGCCGAGGGCAGGTCTCCGCGAGGGCGCTGTGAACCCATCCCTGGGCGCTACTTTCGCCATCTGACCGCCATGGATGGCGGAAATGCCGGAAATGTCGGGAATATTTTCCGGCCATGGCGAAAAACCCTCGCTTCAACCTGCCCTCGGACATGGGTTAGGAGTCTTCCGGGAAACGCAGCGAGTTAAGGCTCTTCTTCACCGACTTGAGCTGCTCGGCGAGTTTCGGGCCACGGGTCTTGGCGACGCCCACCGCCAGCACGTCGACCAGAACCAGATGCGCGATGCGCGAACTCATTGGGGTATAGATTTCGGTGTCTTCGTGCACATCGATATACAGCGGCAGCGTGACTTCTTCGGCCAGCGGCGAGTCGCTGGGGCACAGGCCAATCACCGTCGCCCCCGCTTCCCTGGCCAGGCGAACGCTGGCCACCAGCGCCTTGGTGCGCCCGGTTTGCGAAATGGCCACCACCACATCGCCTTCCTTGAGCGTCACCGCCGACATGTTCTGCATGTGGGGGTCGGCATAGGCGGAGGTGGAAATCTGCAGGCGGAAAAACTTGTGCTGGGCGTCAAAGGCCACCGCCCCTGACGCGCCGAAACCGTAAAACTCGACGCGGTTGGCCATCGCCAGGGCATTGACGGCGCGGCCCAGGGCATCGTTGTCCAGGCGGTCGCGCACCGAGAGCAGCGTGCCCACCGTCGAGTCAAAAATGCTGTGGGAGAACTCGGCGACCGAGTCGCTATCGTTCATCGAGAACTGGGCAAACTGGCTGCCGGTGGCCAGCATCTGCGCTAGCTGCAATTTAAAATCCTGGAAACCGTTGCAGCCCAGGGCGCGGCAGAATCGCACCACCGTTGGCTCGCTGACCTTCGCCTCGGTGGCGAGATCGACAATCCGCATGTGGATGACTTCTTCCGGATTGCGCAGGACAAACCGTGCCACTTTCTGCTCGGAGCGTCGAAAGTGCTCCATGCGGCGTCTCATTTCATCAAACAGGGCGCGACTCACGTGTGGCTCCTTTAATCAAGCGGCGTAGCGTTATGTGCCAGGCGTGCGCCCAGTATGCCTGAGTGACGCACTGAATGGGCAATCATTGTATTGCGCCTGGGTGGACGGCAGCGGCGCCAGACGGTTGTTTCTCGAGCTGGTCATCATTTTGTCAAGTAGGCTATAGTAAAAAATGAAGTGCCGCACTGCATCATCCAACAGTCGTCACCGATGCAGGTGGACGAAGGCATATTCACCTGGAGGAACGTCGATCATGCGAAACGTCGAACGGATCACCTCGTTCAAGAGCGAATTGCTCGATATTTTCATGAGCATGGAAGTGGACGAACACGCCGAGCGCCGTCGTAGCGCCGCACAACGTAATCTGCGCGCACGGCGGGGGATAGAGCTGCACCGGGAGTTTCAACAGCTGTCGCGGGATATCGCCCCCTTGCCGGACGCAGACGAACGGCAAGAGAGCGAACTGCACTGAACTGATCAACCTCCCCAACGGCCAGACGGCTTGACCGGCCGGGCCGTTGCAGGAACGCTCATCAAGGCGCGCAGCGCCCTGCGCCAAGCAGGGCACGAGTGGCCGGTGGTTAGAGAATGCCGGCCAGGAAGACCGCAATCACGCCAATCGGCGCGATAAAGCGCGCGACGATATTCCAGACGCTGAGCCCTGTTGCGGACAGCGCCAGTTCCTGCTCGACGCTCTTGCGATCCAGGCACCACGCGACAAACACGACGGCACCGAGGCCGGTAAGCGGCAGCAAAATTTTCGCGGTGAAGGTATCCAGCAAGTCGAAGATGTTCAGTCCGAAGAACAAGACATCCGACCATAGGTTGAACGACAGCAGCGCTGCGACACCCAATAGCCACACCACAATGCCGCTGACCAGCGTCGCGGGAACCCGTGACAGCGAGGTGCGCTCTTCAAGCATCTCCACTGTGGGTTCCAGCAGCGAAATCGCCGAGGTCAGCGCGGCAAACGTCAGCAGCAGGAAGAACATCAGCCCGAGTACGACACCGCCGGTCATATTGCCAAACGCGATAGGCAGGGTGACGAAGATCAGCCCCGGGCCTTCGCCAGCGCTCAAGCCATTGGCAAACACGATGGGGAAAATCGCCAGACCGGCCAGCAGCGCAATGGCGGTGTCAATAATGATGACCGTGCGTGCCGTGCTCAGCAGGTTGACGTCTTCGCCCAGGTACGAGCCGTAGGCCATCATGATGCCCATGCCCAGCGAGAGCGTGAAGAACGCCTGGCCCATGGCGGCCAGCACCACACCGCCGTCCAGCGCGCTCCAGTCGGGGCTGAACATGAACGCCAGCGTTTCGCCGAAGTGGCCGGTGGTCATCCCATAACCCACCAGAATCAGCATTAAAATGACCAGGGCGGGCATCAGCGAGCGCACGGCGCTCTCCAGCCCCTTGGTCACGCCGCGGGCCACAATGCCGATGACCAGCAGCATGAAGGCGCTATGCCAGAGCAGCAGCGTGCCGGGGCTGGCCAGCATGCCGTTAAAGATCGCGCCAATGCTGTCGGCATCCTGGCCGCTGAAGGTGCCAATCACTGAACTCAGCGTATAGTTGAGCGACCAGCCGCCAATCACGCTGTAGAACGACAGGATCAGAAAACCGGCGAGAACGCCGCTGATACCGACCAGCGCCCACCCCTGGGACTTTCCACTTTTCCTGGCCAGTTCGCGCATACTGTCGATGGGATTTTTCTGGCCGCGCCGACCGATCATCCATTCAGACAGTAGAATCGGCACGCCCACCAATGCCACGCAGGCAAGGTAGACCAGCACGAAGGCTGCACCGCCGCTTTCCCCGACCAGATATGAGAAGCGCCATATATTCCCGAGGCCCACCGCAGAGCCTGCGGCGGCGAGCACAAAGGCCATTTTTGATGACCACTGTGCATGTGCAAGTTTTGCCATACATCACCTGTTAATTAATTGATTGTAATGAGTCGTTGTCGGCGCGTTGCACCGCGTTTCGAAAGCAGCATGGGCAGAGGATTGCCCGCGTGATGTTTCGAAAGTACGCGCAATTTATCCGATCAGTGGCGTGCATGCCAGTCAGCTGCTCCAAAAAGCCGGGTCAAAACAGTTGGCTCTGCTTCTCATCCGCAAAGTCACCCAGGGGCGGCAGCGGGGTGTGCGCCCGGAGGTCGTTATACAGCCGGCGGGCGAGGCTGGGGGACTCTCGGTTATCGGCAGTATGCACAAATAAAAAAGGGGTTTTCCCCTGATTTATCCACAGGGAGAGCTGCGATTTCCAGGCGTTGAAATAATCAATGTTGATCGTTTTGTCAACATGCCCGATAAAACGAATCACAGGATGATTCGCTGTTGAAAGCACGTGTAATGGGACTTTCGGCTTTTCCTGCTGGGCATGGGCAAGGCCTGGATAGCCATCTGCCGAGGTCGAGAACAGCGGGCGCACATCGAGCATCACGCGGTTCGCCCGATAAGTTATCAACAATCGGTTAAGGGCCTTCTCGGCCGCGCCCTTGTGGAAAAACTCAGGGTGGCGGATCTCCACCGCGCAGGCGAGATGGGTGGGCCAGGCGGCCAGCAAGGCTTCCAACTTGGGCAGTTCATCCGGGCCAAAGTCGCGCGGTAATTGAACCATGGTGGGACCCAGACGATCGTGAAGCGGCGCGAGGGCGGCTAAAAACGCCCAGGCATCCTCGAGGCGCGTCAGCCGCTGGTCGTGGGTGACGCTGGCCGGCAGCTTGAAGCAGAATCGAAAGTGCGCGGGTGCCTGGCGTGCCCAGGCGGCCACCGTTTCCGGCTTGGGCGCACCGCTGTAGAAGGTGGTGTTGCCTTCGACGCTGGTAAACACCGCCGCATAATCGCTGAGCAGTTCGGTCTTGGCGTGGCGCGGATAAAGCGTGCCCTGCCAGTCCTGGTTGGACCACATGGGCAAGCCGATATAGAGCGGGCACGTCATGGTGTGAAGCCTGCCTCAAGGAAGATGGCCGCTTAATGTAGCAGCCGGGCGGTTAACGTCCCAGTGCTTGTCCGGCGGGCAAGGTGCTCTGATGGCATTTTGATGAAGCTATGGGCGGAAAATATACAATTATCGGCAAAACAGGCGCGTTACTATCGTATCAAGCTCTTGCTTACCCGGTTCCCATTGCTTCCAAGGAGCGCACCATGAGCGCAGCGCACGTCAGCAGCGACGACATTCGCGATCAATTTTCCAAGGCCATGTCGGCCATGTACCAGCAGGAAGTCCCGCAGTACAGTGCCCTGCTGTCGCTGGTCGCCTCGGTGAACGAGGCGGTGCTGGCCGCGTCGCCGGCGCTGCGTGAGACGCTCGACGCGCATGGCGAGTTGGCCCGCCTCGACGTGGAGCGACACGGGGCGATTCGCGTCGGCACGCCCAAGGAGCTTACGCTGCTGCGGCGCATGTTCGCGGTGATGGGCATGCTGCCCGTCGGCTACTACGATCTGGCACCTGCCGGCGTGCCGGTTCACTCCACGGCGTTCCGCCCGGTCGACGATGCGGCGCTGTCGCGCAACCCTTTTCGGATCTTCACGTCGCTGCTGCGCCTGGAACTGATCGAGGATCCCGAGCTGCGCCAGCGGGCTCGCGAGATTCTGGATGCACGGCGTATCGTGACCCCGCAGGCCGAGGCGTTGATTGAAACCTTCGAGCGTCAGGGCGGGCTAGACGCCGAGCAGGCGGCGCAGTTTGTCGATCAGGCGCTGAAAACGTTTCGCTGGCACGACCAGGCCACGGTCGATCTGGGAACCTATCAGCGTCTGCAGCAGGCGCACCGCCTGATTGCCGATGTAGTGTGCTTCAAGGGGCCGCATATCAACCACCTGACCCCGCGCACCCTGGATATCGACGAGGTACAGCGGCGCATGCCCCAGGTGGGCATCGATCCCAAGGCGATTATCGAAGGGCCGCCGCGTCGTCGGTGCCCTATTCTGCTGCGCCAGACCAGCTTCAAGGCGCTGGAAGAGCCGATTGCGTTTGCCGATGCTGCCCAGGGCCACCACACGGCGCGCTTTGGCGAAATCGAGCAGCGCGGCATCGCGCTCACCCACACAGGCCGTGCGCTGTACGACCGCTTGCTTGGCGAGGCGAAACAGGCTGCGGAGGCGGATAACGCCGCGCACCAGGCCCGTTTAGCGGCGGTGTTTGACGCCTTTCCGGATGACGAAGCGACGCTCCGGCGCGAAGGGTTGGCGTTTTTCCACTACCACGCGGTACCTGGTGCACAAGTGGCCGAGCCGGTCGATGAAGGTGACGTTGAGCGGTTGATGGCGCAAGGCGCGCTGACCGCCACGCCGATGACCTACGAGGACTTTCTGCCGGTCAGCGCGGCGGGCATTTTCCAGTCGAACCTGGGTGACAACGGCCAAAGCGGCTACGCTCAGGATGCCAACCAGCAGCAATTCGAGCAGGCGCTCGGCGTGCCGGTCACCGATGAAGTCGCCCTCTACGCCAAGCGCCAGCAGGCATCGCTCGAGCAGGCGCTGGCGCAGTTAGCTGGAAATGGTGGTGCGAATGAGCCGGGCTTTTTCCAGCAGCAGCGGTAAGTGTCGTTCCATCAGCGTTTCAAGATCGACCCGAGCGGCATTGGTGCTGATGTTGATGGCGCCCAGGAGCTTGTCGTTGGCATCGAAGGCGGGCACGGCCAATGACCGCAGGCCCGGATCGAGCTCCTGATCGGCAACGGCGTAGCCTTGCTCACGCACCTTGCCAATGCACTGCTTGAGGTCGTCTTTTTGGGTAATGGTCTTGTCGGTGTAGCGGGTTAACGTCAGCCGTTCGAGGTAGGCGTCGAGTTCGGCGTCGGGAAGCTGAGCGAGTAAAACCCGACCCATCGACGTGTGGGCGGCGGGTAGCCGTGTGCCCACCGACAGGGTAATGCCCATCAGGCGATGCGGGGCGGCAGAGCGGGCCACGTAGGTGATATCGTCGCCATCCAGGACGGCAAGCGAAGAGGACTCACCGCTCTCTTGGGTAATATCTTCCAGATACTGCTGAATGACGCTGCGGTAGTCATTGGCCGACAAAAAGGCATAGCCAAGCTGCAGCACGCGCGGCGCCAGCTCAAAGTAGCGCTGCTGCTTGCGTACGTAGCCCAATGCGTGCAGCGTCAGCAGGAAGCGTCGCGCCTTGGCGCGATTCATGCCGGTGCGCGAGGCCACTTCGCTCAATGTCATCCGCGGGTGCGCATCGTCAAACGCCAGGATGACGTCCAGACCGCTGGCAAGCGCGGTGACAAAATCGCGGTCATCGGGATCGAGTTTGTCTTCCTGAGCCGTTGCGTCCATGGGGTCGATAGGCCATTCAGAGGGATTTAACCGCGCAATATAACACGCTGTTCGAATAACGAACAAATGAGCACGTTTGCACCTCCCGACGGATAACGTCGTATTAATAACACGTTATAATGGCTATACGAGTTTATACATGATGACGACGTGGTGCTGAGAAAGGATATCAATCAATGAGTCAGCCAAAAGTAACGGTACTTCATGGCCCCAACCTGAACCTTCTAGGGGTTCGCCAGCCCGATGTGTACGGGTATGAAACGCTGGACGATGTGAACAACGCCTTGCGCAACACCGCGATCATGACGGGCTGGGAAATCAACTGTTTTCAGAGCAACCATGAAGGCGAACTGATCGACGCGATTCATGCGGCGCGCCTCGATGGAACCCTGGCCATCATCATCAACCCGGCTGCCTATACCCATACGTCCGTTGCTATCCTGGATGCGCTCAATGCCTTTGAAGGCAAGGTGATCGAGGTGCACATTTCCAATGTCCATAAGCGTGAAAGCTTTCGGCATCATTCCTATGTATCGCTGCGTGCCGATGGGGTCATTGCAGGCCTTGGCACCCAGGGCTATCAAGCGGCGCTGGACGCTATCCTGGCATCAACCGAGTAGCCGCCAGTCGCTACATGATCAGCCATCCCTTGAGCGTCATACCCGCGATCATCAGGCTGAGCGTAAAGAAGGAGGCCACCGTCGCCACCAGCATGGCGGTGGCGCTGACACCCGCCAGGCCGTAGCGTTGGCCGAACAGGGGATAAATGCTGATCATCGGCGCGGCGGCGAACAGTAGCGCGCCGGCAACGTAAACCGGCTCTATATCGGGAATCAGCAGAAACGCCACGAGAACCGCCAGGGGATGAAGGATCAGCTTGCCGATCACGATCTGGCCCACGTCGCGCGCCATGCCCTTGCCGCGCAGCCCGAACAGCGACCCGCCAATCACAAACAGTGCCGCAGGCCCTGCCGCGTCGGCAAGCATGTGGATCGCTTTATCAACAGGGCCTGGTATGACGAGCCCGGTCAGCGCAATCAGTATGCCCACCGAGAGGCCAATCAATACCGGGTTTCTGGCCAGGTTTTGTGCTGTCTGACGAACGGTTTGCCACAGGCTGGCGCCTTGCTGATTGCCCATTTCAGCAAGGATCAGTGCTGCCGGAATAATCAGCAGATTTTCAATCAGCATATTCAGTGCCAAGAGCACCGCGGCGGGGGAGCCGATGACCATGGCGGCCACCGGGTAGCCAACGAAACCGCTATTGGCCGCGGCCATGCCCAGTGCCTGCATGGCGCTGACGTTGAGCGGTTGGCGCTGGAGCCGGTAGCAAAGCCACAACCCTGCGCTGAAAACGACGATGGAGCCCAGGCCGTAAGCGATCAGGTAGTCGAGTCTCAGTATCTCTTCCAGCGGCTGCTGGGTTAACGCGCGAATCACGAGCGCCGGGAGCGCGCAGTAGAGTACAAATACGCCCACCCCTTGCAACTGCTCGCGCTGGATAATGCCGCTCCATCTCGCTGCGTAGCCTACGCCAATCAGCAGGAATATGGGGGTGGTGATTCCCAGAATCGCGAGCATGGCAGCCCCTTGACGCATGAAGGCAGAGGATTAGGTTCGAATGGCGAATAAGTGTACGCTATTTCGCCGTCGCTTCATGGCATGGAGTGAATAGAAGGCGCGACCAGCTGCTCTATGTAATGGGTACGCAGCGGTATCACGTGCTGATCGATCTGGTTGGCGGGGATACGCCCGGCAGTGAAGAAACGAAAGGCATCCACGCCCTGAAACACGAACAGATCAACGCCGGAAAGCGTTCTGGCGCCAGCCTGATAAGCGGCGTTTAACAGCTCGGTGTGGGCGGGGATGTACACCGCATCAAAGACCCAGTGCTGCACGCCCAGCCCGGCGGTATCGATGGGGCAGCCGGGGTGGTTGATATGGCCAATGGGCGAGCAGTTGACCACGCCCTGCCAATGGGGCAGTGCTTGCGGTACCTGCGCTGACGTGATGCACGTCGCGTGAATGCCCATGGCGTTGAGGTCACGGCTGAGGTTTTCTGCCCGGGCGCTGTCATGCTCAAGAATGTGGATACAGCTGACCGCGAGTTCACCCAGCGCGCAGGCCACCGCACGACCTACCCCCCCGGCGCCGATCAGTAGCACATCGCCCGCTGGCCGATCGCCGAAAGAGTGGCGGTAGGCGCTGATGAAGCCGGTGTAGTCGGTGTTTTCAGCGCGCAGGCCGCCTTCATCGAAAAGTAGCGTATTGGCGGTGCCGACCCGGCGTACGCCCTCACCGCGAATATCGGCCAATTGCGCGGCTTTTTCCTTGAAGGGGAAGGTCACGTTGGTGCCCCGGTAGCCCTCAGCGCGCAAGGTGTGTATGGCATCGGGAAAGTCAAAACCCTCGACGCCCAGGCTATCGACCAGGTCGTAGCGTACCGACTCGCCCAGTGACGCACCCAGGCGCTCATGCAAATCCGGGGATTGCGATTTGGCAATGCCCTCGCCTACCAGTCCGAGTTTGATCATGCTTGGGTGTCTCCCGACGTGTGGTCTGGTGTTTCTGACGCCATGCCGTCAATTTCCGCTTCCAGGCGCTGCTGCGCGGTGACGCGCACAAAGGCATTGGGTGCGCCCAGCCCTTGGTAGCCTTCACGCTGCACCAGTTCGAAGAAGAACGCCTGACGGCCGGGCTGGGTATACAGCTGATGAAAGTCGCCGTCGTTGTCCTGGTCAAAGAGGATATGATGATCCTTCATCCACTCAAGAGTTTGCGCCGGCAGGTCGAACCGTGCGGCCAGGTCACGGTAGTAGTTACCCGGAATCGGCAGTACCGGCGTGCCTGCCTGCTGGAGCGCTGCGCTGGTATCGCGCATGGAGCTAGTGCGCAGGGCGACGTGATGGATCCCCGAGCCGCCGTACTGTCGGACGAAGCGGTTGCTGGCAGTATCCGGCGAGGCGCTGGCGTTAAGCGCCAGGCGAAAGCGGCCGTTATGGTTCTGCAGCACCTGGCTCTGGATCAGGCCGCGGGGGTCGGTGACATCGAAGGAGGGCGTTGGCGCCAGCTGGAAAATAGCGCGGTACTGCAGCATCAGCGAGAGGTAGTCGTGGTAGGAGAGCGCCACGCTGATATGGTCGATATCCACCAGCGACCCCTGAGGAACCGGCTGTACATCGACAGGGAACTCGCGGTCCCAGGTGCGGCTAAGCTGCGAGTCGTCGATGATATAGGAGAGGCTGCCATCCACATTGCGCAGCGCGCTCATGCGGTGGCTGGCACCCACCTCTTCAGGCTCGACAATAGCGTAGCCAAGCTTGTCTGCCCGCTTGAACGCCTCATAAGCGTTGCCCACGCGCAGGCCGATGGCGGTGATGGCGGTGGCATCGCGCCCGGGCGCGCGGCCGGTGAAGCTCGCGTCAGTGTTGAGCACCAGGTTGACGTCACCCGCCGCCCAGCGTTCGGCGTTAAGCGAGTGGTGACGGCCCACGCAGGCCATGCCCAGCGCGGTAAGCAGTTCGCGTAGCGAGGCTAGATCGTCAGGCTCGACGGCGATTTCCAGAAAAGCGACCGACTCGATCGGCTGCGGTGCGGGAATGCCGCTGTCGGCCTGCATGCTGCGCAGCAAATGATACGAGCGCAGCCCGTCCCGGGCCGTCTGGTCGCTGTGACCCATGCGGAACACATCGTTGAAGATCTCGTGTGAGAGCGGTCCGTCGTAACGGGTTTCCTGCAGCATGGTCATGAAGCTATCCATGTGCAGCTCACCCTGCCCAGGGAAGCAGCGATAGTGGCGGCTCCAGGACAGGTGATCCATGGAGAGACGTGGCGCATCGGCGGTCTGCACCAGGAAGATGCGATCCCCTGGAATACGGCCGACGGTGCCAAGCTCGGTCTGGCGGGAGAAGATATGGAAGGTATCCAGCACCAGGCCGACATTGGGGTGCGCGGCGCGGCGCACCACTTCCCAGCTGTCGCGGTAGTCGTGAATGTGCCGGCCCCAGGCCAGTGCTTCATAAGCCACGCGCAGATTACGTTGTGCAGCACGCTCGCCCAGCGCATGGAAGTCGTCGGCGGCGCGGCTCAAGCCCGGTAGCGAATCGGGATGAACGGTACTGCATACCATCAACAGGTCCGTGCCGAGTTCTTCCATCAGGTCAAACTTGTGCTCGGCGCGGTCAAACGCCCGTTCCCGCGCGCGCCCCCGGAGACCTTCAAAGTCGCGAAACGGCTGCAGGGTGACCAGCTTGAGCCCGCGGGCACGAATCAGCTCGCCCGCCTCTCGCGGCGTGCCGGGAAACGCTGTGAGGTCGTTTTCAAACAGCTCAAGCCCCTCGAAGCCGGCCTGGGCAATGGCGTCGACCTTCTCTTCCAGCGAGCCGCTCAGGCAAACCGTGGCGATGGATGAGTACATGGCATCACGCTCCTTTGATTGATGAACATCAGTAGCCCGCCAGGCGCGGCAGGAAGGTGACCAGCTCGGGCACGAAGGTAATCAGCAGCAGGATCAGGAACTGCACGGCCAGCATGGGCAGAATGCGCCGGATAATGGCCCCCATCCCCACACCGGAAACCGAGTCGGCCACAAACAGGCAGAGCCCCATGGGCGGTGTGATCAGCCCCATCATCAGGTTGAAGATCACCACGATGCCGAAGTGCAGCGGGTCGATACCCAGCGCCATGGCGATGGGGTGCAGAATCGGCACCAGTACCAGAATGGCGGCGATGCCTTCCAGAAACAGGCCCACCACCAGCAGCAGCAGAATGACGGCGATCAGGAAGGTCCACTGGGTATCGATGCTCATCAGCGCCCACTCGGTGAGCATGTTGGGCACGCGTTCGAAGGTGAGCACCCAGTTGGCCGCCGCGACGGCGCCCATGATGACCATGATCACCGCGCTGTCACGCATGGCACGGGCGAAGATGCCGGGCAGATCCACCAGCTTGATATTGCGGTAGAGCACCACGCCCAGCATCAGCGCGTACACCACGGCAAAGGCCGCCGCCTCGGTGGGCGTGACGATACCGGCGAGAATCGACCCGACCACAAACACCGGCATCAACGCGGGCAGCAGGCCGTGGAGAAGGGCGTGGCGGCGTGACGGCTGTTCTGAACGAGTGGCGCCCAGGTCGCCGGCGAAAAAGTAGACGTAGATGGAAAGGCCCAGCGCCAGCAATAGCCCGGGTACGATACCCGCCAAAAACAGCCCCGGTACCGAGACACCCGACACCGTAAGCGCATAGATGATGACCGGAATGCTCGGCGGAATAATCGGGCCGATCACCGACGAGGCCGCTGTGAGTGCAGCGGAGAAATCGCGGGGGTAGCCTTCTTTCTCCATCGCGGGGACGAAGACCCGCCCCAGCGCCGAGGTGTCGGCAATTGCTGACCCCGAGAGGCCGGCAAAAATCACCGACGCCCAGATGTTGACGTGCGCCAGTCCCGCTTTCAGGCGGCCGACAATGGCAGTGGCCAGGTTGATAATGCGGTGTGTAATGCCCGCTTCGTTCATCAGCTCGCCGGCCAGAATGAACAGCGGTATCGCCAGCAGCGGGAAAGAGTCCATACCGCCGAAGAACTGCTGCGCGACGATACGGATGTGGTAAGGCAAGTCACCGGTACCCATCAACACCGTCAACGTGCCGAGGATGGCAAAGGCAAACGGCACCCCAAGCAGGATGAGCGCCAAGAGCAATATAAATATCACGATGCTGCCTCCTCATCGGCGTGCCTGGTCAAGCGGCGTGCGCCCATTACCAGGGCAGAGACGCTGAGCAGCCCGCCGCCAACCAACATGGAGGCTTGAAAGAGCCACATCGGCATCCCGGTGCTCGACGATGTACGCCCACCTCGGGAGGCGATGAACTCAACCGCCGACATCATCAGGCCGATGCCGATCACCAGTACCGCCAGGTCGACGGCGACGGCCTGCCAGCGCACCCAGCGCGGCGGCAGCAGGCGGCGAATCAGGTCAAAGCCGATGTGCCTGTCCTGCAGGTAGGCCCAGGACATGCCAAACATCAGGCCATAGATCATCAGGTAGATGGCGGTGTCTTCTCCCCAGGTGATGGAAGCACCGACGGTATAGCGCGCAAAGGCATTGCCTGCGACCAGTAGAAAAATCAGGATCATGGCAAGCCCGGCCAGGCTGCCATTGAACAGGATCAGGCCACGATGTAGCCGGGCAAGAAGATGAGACATGAAAGCACCTTCGATCGTTAGTCAGGTACGCAGGGTCGCGGGTGAGCCCTGAAGGGCCCACCCGCAAAGCGCTTTGGTCAAGCGGGGGTTAGAAGCGTGCGGCTGCATCTTCCACGGCGGAAGAAAGACGTTCGATCCACTCGGCATCATCGCCCAGCTCATCGCGCAGATATGCCTGAACCGGTGGCTGAGCCGCTTCGCGGAAGGCCTCCATCTGCTCGGCAGTGGGCTGGGTGATTTCCATGCCCTCGGCTTCCAGCTTGGCGATACCCTCTGCCGAGTTGAACTGCTGAATGGCACGGCCGGTAGTGCCGGCGACCACAGCGGCGCGCTTCACGGCGGCCTGTTCTTCTGCGCTAAGCGACTGGAAGATCTCATCGTTGATCAGGATGTGATCCACACCGTAGACGTGGCGATCCAGCGTGAGGTAATCCTGAAACTCGTAGAAATTGTTGCCGTAAATCACCGAGATAGGATTCTCCTGGCCGTCGACCACGCCGGTGGCAAGCGCCGTCGGCACCTCACCCCAGGCGATACCCTGCGGTTCAGCGCCCAGTCCCTCTACCATTTCCTGATAGAGCGGAATGGTTTGCACGCGGAATTTCAGGCCTTCCATGTCTTCCGGTGAGTGGATCGGACGCACGGAGTTGGTGAAGTGGCGAAAGCCCGTCTCGCCGTAGGCCAGCGTACGCAGGCCGGTCTCTTCCAGGCAGTGCTCGGCCAGGGCGGTGCCGAATTCGCCGTCCATCACTTCCCAGGCCACCGGCGCAGACGGGAAGGTATAAGGAATATCGGTAACGGCGACGGCTTCGCAGAAATTGGCGTAGGCGCCGGAAACCATTGAGATGGTGATGGTGCCATCCTGAGTACCTTCGATCAGCTCGGTCTCACCGCCCAGCGAGCCTGCGGGGTAAAGCTCCACGGTAAGGTCGGTTTCGGCTTCCACCAGGTTCTTGAATACCTGCCCGGCGGCGCCTTTTTTCGAGGTCGTCCAGTCATCCGGGTCCACGTGGGCAAAGCGCAGCGTCTGCGCGGAGGCATGCGCCGCGCCGATAAGCGTGGCAGTGGCGATGGCAGCGGTCAGCGTGCGTTTAAGGGACACGTTGGCGGTAGCGAGTGGTAAAGACATTGTTGTTGTCCTCTTGTCGGGCCGTTGTCATGGGGGTGAAAAAGCCTTGAGCAAAGGCGTGCCAGGCCAGTTCATTCTGTCCTTTTGAACAATGTACGAAATGGTACGTTCAGTCAAGCTATGGCATACTAGACAAAAGACGACCATGACAATAAAAGGCATGCTCCATGACAGCGACTTCGGCAACGGCCAGCCCTAAAGGAACGCGACGTCGGCGCAAGAATGACCCCGAATCCGTGCGCGCCGATATCCTCGCGGTAGCCACCCGTGAATTTTCCGAAAAGGGGCTCTCGGGGGCGCGGATCGATGAGATCGCCGAGAAGACCCGTGCCTCCAAGCGCATGATTTATTATTATTTCAGCGATAAAGAGACGCTCTACCTGCACACGCTGGAGGCCGCCTACCAGAAGGTGCGCCTGCAGGAAGCCGAGCTTGACCTGGATCACCTGGCCCCGCTCGAGGCGCTCTGTCGACTGGTGAGGTTCACGTTCTGCCATCACGCCAAGAACCCTGACTTTATTCGCCTGGTGATGATCGAAAATATTCACCACGGCCGGTTTCTGGCGCAGTCCGAGCTGATTCAGTCGCTCAACGCAGGGGTGATTGATGTGCTTGGTAATGTCTATTCGCGGGGGGTTGCAACGGGCTGTTTTCGCGAGGGTCTGGACCCGAGGGAGCTGCACTGGCTGATCAGCGCGCTGTCATTCTTCAATGTCTCAAACCAGCACACCTTCTCGCGTATTTTTGACTGGCAGCAGACGGCGCCAGAGAACCAGCAGAAACTGGAAGACCACGTGACCGATATGGTGCTGCGCTACGTAAGGGTCGACCGGGAAGCGCCCTGATCGATGACGTAGGTCACCGCTCATGACGATGGCGGGCACGTCAGTGATTGCAAGTTAGCGTCTGCCTATTTAGCGTATAGTTCGAAGCGCGAACATCTGTGCAAATTCGTTCCTGCCGAGTCGTGACTTTGTGAACGGTGCTGCGGGTTCTGAACAACGCTAACAGGAGGCTTGACGCCCATGCCGGCCGGATTTTTAAAGCACCCCTTCATGAGCCAGCGCGCCGTCGCTGAATGTGACGACGACGCCATGGTTCGCGCCATGCTGACCGTTGAGTTGGCCCTGGCCGAGGTTCAGGAAGCCAGTGGCGCCATCCCGCATGGCGTGAGCCAGCAAATGCGAGAACAGCTTGCGCGTGCCGACCTTGATGCCTCAGAGATTGCCCAAGGCATCGCCAGCGGCGGCAACGCGGCGATTCCCTTCGTCAAGCAGGGCCGTGCGCTGCTCACCGATGATCTCAAGCGCTACTGGCATCAGGGGGCGACCAGCCAGGACGTAGTCGACTCCGCGCTGATGCTGCTGCTCAAGCCACGCCTGGCAGCACTCGATGAGTTGCTCTTGCGCTGTCGTTCGGCCGCGCTGGCGCTGATGGAGGTGCACATCGACACGCCCATGGTGGGGCGCACCCTGATGCAGCAGGCGCTGCCGATGACCTTCGGGGTGAAGGTGGCTCACTGGGCTATCGGTCTGGAGCAGGCGCGCCGCCGTTTATTCGCCGTCGAGCTTCCCGTGCAGTTGGGTGGGGCGGTCGGCGTTCACTCGGGGTGGGATACCCTCGGGCTTGAGTGGATGGACGCCTTGGCCGGGCGGCTAGGCCTGGCGGTGCCGGTGCTGCCCTGGCATACCGATCGCTACCCGATTCATGCCCTTGGCACGGCGCTGGATGCCGTCGCCGGGGCCGCCGAGAAAATCGCCCTGGATGTGTCGCTGCTCACCCAGACCGAAGTCGGCGAAGTCGCGGAACCTACCGCGCCGGGAATGGGGGAGTCATCCTCGATGCCCCACAAGCGCAACCCGGTACGCAGCGCGCTGATTCGCGGCGCGGCGCGGCAGGTGCATGGCCATACCAGCGTGCTGCTAAACGCCGCCGCCCAGCCCCTTGAGCGGGGACTAGGCGAATGGCATGCGGAGTGGGCGCCGCTTACCGAGAGCGCGCTGCTGGTCGAAGGCGCACTGGAGCAAGTGGCGGTGTTGCTTGAAGGGTTGGAGGTGAACCCTGCCAACATGCACCGCAACCTCGCGGCAGCCGGCGGCGGCATCATGGCCGAGCCGGTGGCGCGGCTGCTGGCTCCCACGCTGGGCGTGGAGCAAGCCAAAGCGATCAGCGCGGAAGCAGCTGAAACTTCACGCCGGGAAGCACGCCCCTATTCAGAGGTACTGGCCGAGCATCCTGATGTGAAAGGGGCCGTTAATCCCGATGCGCTGCGTGAAGCCTGCGACCCCGCTTTATACCTTGGTAGCAGCGCCGCCCAGGTCATGCGCACCAGGAAATGGCTCGCGTCCTCGTCAGCGCATTGAAAAACAAAGCGTTAAGTTCGGCTGTGGACGGGACGATGGATCCGGGCGCGCGGTTGGTGGGTGCCGCCGGGTTTGACCCAATGAGCATTCGGCAGTAACTTGTTCGTATGAAGAATCTATGTTCGCCTAACGAACAATTACCGATGAGTCAGTAATGTCCAGCTAAGAGGCACCCATCATGGCCGAGTTTCTCAGCCTGCATGACGCGGTAGCGCGCTTCGTCGAAGACGGCGCCACCGTGGCCATGGAAGGCTTTACCCATCTGATTCCGTTTGCGGCGGGCCACGAAGTCATCCGCCAGGAAAAGCGTGACCTGACGCTGATCCGCATGACCCCCGATATCATCTACGATCAGTTGATTGGCGCAGGCTGCGCCAAAAAGGTGATCTTCTCCTGGGGCGGCAACCCCGGCGTGGGCTCGCTGCACCGCCTGCGCGATGCGGTCGAGAAAGGCTGGCCGCATAAGGTCGAGATTCTGGAGCATAGCCACGCCGCCATGGCCTGCGCCTTTGAGGCAGGCGCGGCGGGGTTGCCGCTGGCGGTTTTTCGCGGCTACATCGGCAGCGAGCTGCCCAGCGTCAACGACCAGATCAAGTTCATCGAGTGCCCGTTTACCGGGGAGCGCCTGGCCGCCGTGCCGTCGGTGCGCCCGGATGTGTCGATCATCCACGCCCAGCGGGCGGATCGGCAGGGCAATGTGCTGGTGGAAGGCATTGTCGGCGTCCAGAAGGAGGCGGTACTGGCGGCCACGCACAGCATCGTCACGGTGGAGGAGATCGTCGATGACCTTGATGCACACCCCAATGCCTGCGTGATTCCTGGCTGGGCCATCAGCGCTATTGCTGTCGCCGAGAAAGGCGCGCTGCCCTCCTACACCCACGGCTATTACGGCCGCAGCAACCGCTTCTATAAAGAGTGGGATGCCATCGCTCGCGATCGTGACACCTTCACCCGTTGGCTCGACGACAACGTTTACAGTGTAGGGGAGAACAGCAAATGAGTCTCGAATATACCGCTTCTGAAATGATGTCGGTGACCGCCGCACGGGCGCTGGAAAACGGCATGACCTGCTTTGTGGGCATCGGTCTGCCCTCGGAAGCCGCCAACCTGGCACGGCTGACCCATGCCCCCGATGTGGTGCTGATCTACGAATCCGGCACGCTGCAGACCAAGCCCGATATTCTGCCGTTATCTATTGGCGATGGCGAGCTGTGCGAATCGGCGCTGACCACCGTGGCGGTACCGGAGATGTTCCGCTACTGGCTACAGGGCGGCAAAGTCGACGTGGGCTTTCTGGGCACCGCGCAGATCGACCGCTTTGCAAACCTCAACACGACGTTGATCGGCGATTACAAAGCGCCCAAGGTACGCCTGCCGGGCGGTGGCGGCGCGCCGGAAATCGCCACCAACGCCGGTGAAGTCTTTATCACCCTGAAGCACTCCAAGCGCGCCTTTGTGAAAGATGTCGACTTTGTCACCACCCTAGGCTTTGGCCGCGACGGCAAGGGGCGCGACAACGTGCCCAATATCGGTAAAGGCCCCACCCGCGTCATCACCGACCTGTGCGTGATGAAACCCGACCCGGCCACCAACGAGCTGCTCGTGGTGTCACTGCACCCAGGCGTCAGCCGTGAAGACGTGATTGACGCCACCGGCTGGGAAGTGCGCTTTGCCGAACAGCTCGCAAGCACGCCAGAACC
This sequence comes from Halomonas sp. CUBES01, assembly GCF_020991005.1. Taxonomy (GTDB): domain Bacteria; phylum Pseudomonadota; class Gammaproteobacteria; order Pseudomonadales; family Halomonadaceae; genus Vreelandella; species Vreelandella gomseomensis. The sequence goes on from NZ_JAJLLW010000001.1 coordinate 204,769, forward strand.
CAGCGACAACGAGCTTGAGATCTTGCGTGAGCTCAAAGCACGCACCGAGCGGGCCCACGGGGGCGAATAAGGAGCTTGTCATGAGCAATGTCGAAATGAACGACGTCTATCTCTGTCACCCGCGTCGTACGGCTGTCGGTCGCTTTGGCGGTACGCTTGCCAGCGTGCGCCCGGATGATTTTGCCGCGACGATTTTCAAAGCCGTGCTGGCGGAAGCGCCGACTCTCGATCCCGCAGCGATCGAAGAAGTCTTCATGGGCTGCGCCAACCAGGCCGGTGAAGATAACCGCAACGTGGCGCGGATGTCGTCGCTGCTGGCGGGCATTCCTGCCTCGGTGCCTGGCACGACCCTGAACCGCCTGTGCGGCTCGGGGATGGACGCGGTGGGTACCGCGTTTCGCGCCATTAAAGCCGGTGAGATGGGGCTGGCGCTGGCAGGTGGCGTGGAGTCCATGTCCCGCGCGCCCTACGTCATGGGCAAGGCCGATAGCGCCTTTGCCCGAGGACAGAAGATTGAAGACACCACCATCGGCTGGCGCTTCATCAACCCGCTGATGAAGAACGCCTTCGGCGTCGAGTCCATGCCGGAGACCGCCGAGAACGTCGCCGAGCAGTTCGACATTTCCCGGGAAGACCAGGACGCCTTTGCGCTGCGCTCCCAGCAGAAAGCCGCCGCGGCACAACAGGGCGGACGTTTCGCGCAGGAAATTACTGCCATCGAGATCCCCCGCCGCAAGCAGGAACCGCTGATCTTCGATCAGGACGAGCATCTGCGGGAAACCACGTTCGAGAAACTCGCTGGCCTGCCCACGCCCTTCCGCGATGGAGGCAGTGTCACGGCGGGTAACGCCTCGGGCGTCAACGACGGCGCCGCCGCCATGCTGGTGGCCAGCGGCGCGGCGGTCAAACAGCACGGCCTTGCCCCGATGGCCAGAATCATCGGCATGGCCACGGCAGGCGTCGAGCCGCGCATCATGGGCTACGGGCCGGTTCCGGCCGTCAACCGACTGCTGGAACGCACCGGTGTACGCCTCGATGACATCGATATTATCGAACTCAACGAAGCCTTTGCCGCCCAGGCACTGGCGTGTATGCGCGACCTGGGGCTGGCCGACGATGATCCTCGCGTCAACCCGAACGGCGGCGCGATTGCCTTGGGGCACCCGCTGGGCATGTCCGGAGCCCGCCTATTGCTGACCGCCGCCCATGAGCTGCAAAACAGCGGCAAGCGCTATGCGCTGTGCACCATGTGCGTAGGTGTGGGTCAGGGTATCGCGACGTTGATTGAACGCGTTTAACGGAGACCGTCATGGCATTTCATAGCATCAATGGCCGCAGCGTCGCGTACCGGCTGCTCGGCGCAAACGTAAACCCGCTGGTTGTGCTGGCACACCCGCTGGGCATGAGCCAGGCGGTATGGGACGACGTGATTCCCGCGCTGCTGTCCCGCTACCGGGTGCTGACCTGGGATCTGCCCGGTCACGGTGCCAGCCAGGCGGTCAGCGACGAGCAGATCACGCCCGCTGATTTAGCCGCTGAGGCGCTGGCATTGGCAGAGCTGGCGGGCGCTGAGCGCTTTCACTTTGCCGGTACCTCCATTGGCGGTGTCGTCGGCCAGCAGTTGATTGCTGCGCATGGCGACCGCCTGCTCTCCGCGACGCTGACCAACACCGGCGCGGTGATCGGCAACCCGGAACTATGGAACACCCGTGCAGGCCGCGTGCGCCAGGAGGGCCTGGCGGCGCTGTCTGAAGAAATCGTGCCGCGCTGGTTTGCCCCGACGGCGTTTGAGGCAAGCCCCGCTTTGAAAACCGGCTGGTGCACCCAGATGGGCCGTGGCGACGATGAGTCCTACGCTCAGCTGTGTGAGATGCTTGGCCGCGATACGTTCACTGGGAAGCTCTCGGGTAAGAGCGCCCTTCATAAGGTCGTTCCTAATAAGGTCAAAGTACAGCTGTTTGGCGGAAGCGAAGATCTGGCCACGCCGCCCGCGACGCTGGAAGCCCTGGCGGCAGAGCTCGATGACGCACCGCTGGAGATTTTTGACAGTGTCGGCCATGTACCCTCGGTAGAAGCCCCGGCGCTGTTCGCGCAAAAGCTCCTCGGGGTGCTGGCCACGGATCTGGGCGACGTGGCCAACCATGGCGTGGCGTACGCGACCGGCCTGGAAACCCGCAAGCAGGTGTTGGGCGACGCACACGTTGAGCGTTCCACCGCCAATGCGAACAGCCTGGATGCCCCCTTCCAGCAGATGATTACCCGCCTGGCCTGGGGCGAGCTGTGGAGCAACGATGATTTAACCCGCCGTGAGCGCAGCATGATCACCACCGGGATTCTTGCCGCGCTAGGGCGCGAAGAGCTCACACTGCACTTGAAAACCGCCCAGCGTATTGGCCTAACGGAGGCGGAGTTGCGCCAGGTGCTGATGCACGTGGCGATTTACGGCGGCGTGCCAGCCGCCAATCACGCCTTTGCCCTCGCTAAAGAGTTGGGTTGGGGTGAATAGGCGAGACATGTTAACGAACGAGAGGTAAGGGTGATGAGCCACGACAACAAACGCTTTGTAGCACGTGACCGAGATTGGCATCCGCCTGCCTACGCCCCGGGCTATAAAACCTCGGTGCCACGCTCGCCGCAGCAGGCGCTGGTGAGCATGCAGCAACCCACCGTGTCTGAACTGACTGGCCCCGATTTCAGCCATCTGCGCATGGGCCCCCATGATAACGACCTGCTGATGAACTTTTCCCAGGGGGAGGGGCTGCCCCAGGGTGAGCGGATCATCATGCATGGTCGCGTCGTCGACCAGTTCGGCAAGCCCGTGCCGCATACCCTGGTCGAGATGTGGCAGGCCAATGCCGGCGGCCGCTATCGGCATAAAAAGGACGCCTATCTGGCGCCTTTGGATCCCCATTTCGGCGGTGTCGGGCGCTGCTTGACCGACGATCAGGGTTTTTACCGTTTCCGCACCATCAAGCCCGGCCCCTATCCCTGGCCCAACGATGTGAATAGCTGGCGCCCGGCCCATATCCATGTCTCGGTGACCGGGCCTTCAATCTCTACTCGTTTGATTACGCAGATGTATTTTGAAGGTGATCCGCTGATTCCGCTTTGCCCCATTGTGCATACGCTCAGCGATCCTGAGGCAGTGGACACCATGATCGGCCGACTCGATATGGCGCACAGTAAACCGATGGACTGCCTTGCCTATCGCTTTGACATCGTGGTGCGCGGCGAGCTGCAAACTTACTTCGAAAACCAGTAAGGCCAGGGGGATCATCATGCAACAACCCGCTATTCAACCCAACACCCAGCCAGCCAGCGAGCTGATGCTGCGCGAAACGGCGTCGCAAACCGCCGGCCCCTATGTGCATATTGGTCTGGCGCTCGCCGCAGCCGGTAACCCCGTCCGGGATGAAGAGATCTGGAACGAGATGGCCAAGCCCGACGCCGAGGGTGAGCCTATCGAGATCGTGGGCACCGTGATCGACGGCAATGGTGACCTGGTGCGCGATGCGTTTCTAGAAGCCTGGCAGGCCGATGCCAACGGCAACTACCAGACCGATTACGACCTCGGCAAGCCGTTCAACAGCTTCGGCCGGACCGCTACCACCTTTGATCACGGCAGCGAGTGGTCGCTGACCACCATCAAGCCCGGCGCGGTGAAACACCCCAGCGGGCAACTGATGGCGCCGCACATTAACCTGGCGGTCTTTGCCCGGGGGGTCAATATTCACCTGCAAACACGGCTTTACTTCGATGATGAGGTTGAAGCGAACGCCCAGTGCCCGGTGCTTACGCGTATCGAATCGCCGACGCGCCGCCAGACCCTGATCGCCAGGCGCGAAGAGGTGGACGGCAAGGTGCGTTATCGCTTTGATATCCGCCTGCAGGGCGAAGGCGAGACGGTATTTTTTGATTTTTGATACATGCCTGAGGTGCATGCAACGATGAGGGCAGCCAAATGGCTGCCCTTTTCAGTCTGGAAATAAGGAAGACGCCCTCTATTGTTACGTTACGCAGAGCAGCTTTGCTTTAACTCCATTGCGGCGTTGTAGATGTCGTTGGCAGCGCCGCCAATGTCTTCCAGGTAGTCATCAATGGTTTGCTGCAGCACCGGGCCCCATTCAGGGTCTTCCAGCGCGTCGTCGATGACGACGAACTCATGCCCTGCCTCGACGGCTTCTTCGCGCCCTTGGCGTATCATCTCGTCGTAAACTTCCGCCGCGCGAAGCGACCACTCCAACCCGCTGTGGTCATCGATCACCTGCTGCAAATCAGCTGGCAGGCGGTCGTAGCTGCGCTGGCTCATGGTGGCGAACAGCGAAAGGTCATAGAGAGGAACTTCGGTATGGTACTGCGCCAGTTCGTTCAGCCGGAAGGTCTTCATGCCTTCCCAGTTGAAGCTGAGGCCGTCGACGACGCCACGCTGCATGGCGGTAAACACATCTGGCGCTGGCATACCCACCGCCTGGGCGCCCAGGCGTTCGAACATATCACCCACCACCGGCGTAGGGCGGCGTAAGCGAAGCCCCTCAAGGTCTGCCGGTGTTTCAATCCGTTGATCCTTGGTATGCAGATAACCTGGGCCGGTCGTGAACAGGAACAGAGGGCGCGTGTCGGCGTACTCCTCCTCAAAGTGGCCTTGGTCGTAAAGTGATTGAAGGATACAGGCACCCTGGCGGGCACTTGATGATACTCCCGGCAGCTCAACGACCTGGGTCAGAGGAAAGCGGCCTGCCGTGTACCCTTGGGCGGAAGCGCCAATATCAGCGATGCCCATCACGGCGCTTTCATAGGTCTTGTCAGATTTGGCGAGGGTCTGGCTGGGGAAAATTTCCACGCTCAACTGACCGTCGGAAGCCTCTTCGACGCTTTCCGCCCAGGCCTGAAACAGCTCGCGGTCGATCATGGAGCCGCCCGGCCAGACGTGTGCCACTCTGAGGGTGGTACTGGCCTCCACGGTGGAGGCGGCAAGTGACGCGGCGAGTACGCCAAACAGAGTTGCCTTGGCCAGGGGGCGGGACTGTTTTTTCATTGTCGTTATCCTCATATCTAGTCAACGGGAGTACGTTGTTGTGATTGTTCTTGAGATGGTTTTTGAGACGGTTCTTGAGACGGCTTTTATGGTGGCTCAGAGATCCAGCACAAGCGTTTTGCTCTTGGCTCTGGAGCAACAGGGTGTGAATTGATCGTTGGCCGCGTGTTCATCGTCCTCCAGGTATAGATCCCGGTGGTCGGGTTCGCCTTCAAGCACACCGGTCAGGCAGGTGCCGCAGACCCCCTGCTCGCAGGACACCATGATCTCGATGCCATTTTCAGCCAGCACCTGGTGGACGGTTTTATCGGCGGGGATGGTAAAGGCCGCGCCGCTGCTGGCAATGCGTACCTCGAAGCTGCCGTCGTCTTCTGAGGCGGTCTCCGCACCGGCAAAGTACTCGGTGTGCAGCTGCTCGTCTGGCCAGCCACACCGTTTACCCGTCGAGATGACGGCGTCGATAAAGCCGCGAGGGCCGCAGACATAGACCTGGGCATCAGCGTCTGGCTCACCGAGCAGTTTTTCCAGGTCGAGGGCTGGGGACGCGGTGTCATCGTCCAGGTAGAAGTGCGCTTTATCGGCAAAACTTGATGCCTCGATACGCTCGCGAAAGGCCATGCGCTCGGCGGAGCGTGCACAGTAGTGCAGTGCGAAGTCTGTCTCGGTGCGCGCCAGCCGTTCTGCCATGCACAGCAACGGGGTGATGCCAATCCCGCCCGCCAGCAGATACGTTCGCTTAGCTGGCTTGAGCGGGAAGTGGTTTTTAGGGGCGCTGATGAGCAGGAGGTCGCCCTCTTTCACCTCATCGTGCATGGCGACGGAGCCTCCTCGGGAGGCTTCGTCTCGCAATACGCCGATCAAGTAGCGATCCCGCTCCTCCGAGTGATTGCACAGCGAGTACTGTCGTATCACGCCCTCCTTGACCTGCACGTCGATATGAGCGCCTGCGCTAAAGGGCGGAAGCGGACGGCCATGAGGGTCGGCAAGCTCGAAGGTGGCGATGCCCAGCGCCTCCTCATGGCGAGCTTTTACCTCGACAATAAGCGATAGAGAGGGGTGGCTCATGCCGTTGCCTCCTGGGGTTGCTCGGCCTGCTCCTCTTTTAAGATGCGATCAATAATGCGGCGCGCTTGTACGCCCCCACCGTCAATATTGAGTTTCAGCAGTTGGCGGTCGGGGTAGAGCAGCAGGTTGCGCTGCTGTGCCTCGAGCATCTCAAGATCCTCTTCGAAGATCTTGCCCTGACCCTCGCGAATCTTATCGGTAAGCGCTTGGTCTTCCGGCTTGAAGTTGCGAGCCATGCCCCAGAAGTACCAGATAGAGGTATCGGTCTCCGGGGTGATAAAGTCGACCACGATACTTGAGGCTTTGACATTGGCCGGTGCGTTGGCCCCGCCATTGCCTGCGTGGGCTACGCCGACGTCGATTAACACATGGCTGGGTGGGGTAAAGCGGCAGATCTGCCAGCGGTCTACGGGCACATCGTCAGCCAGCCCGTTCCCCTTGAGGGCGGCCTGCCAGAAAGGCGGCGCGGGTATGTTTTCCATTTCACGGCTGGTGACCACTTCATCGCCGTTTACCGTTGTGTCCGGCGCCGCCTCTTCTATCTCGGGTTGGCCAATGCTGGAGGCATGCACATAGGTCTCATGAGTAAGGTCCATGAGGTTGTCGATCATCAGGCGATATTCACACTGAATATGGTAAAGGCCGCCGCCATAAGCCCAGTCGGGATTATTGGCCCAGTGCAGCTCGGGAATCAGATCAGCGTCAGCCTTTTCGGGGTCGCCCGGCCAGATCCAGATAAAGCCATGACGTTCTTCAACGGGATAGGCGCGGTTGCTTGGAAAGCCGCGAACCCGCTGACCGGGCATGCTGTCGCATTTGCCGCTGCAGTTCATCTCGAGGCCGTGGTAACCGCACACCAGCTTGCCATCACGGACAAAGCCCAGTGAGAGTGGAGCGCCGCGATGAGGACAGAAGTCCTCCACGGCAGCAACGCGACCTTCATCGCCGCGGAAGAAAACTAGTTGCTTATTGCAAATAGTTCGCCCGAGCGGCTTGTCGGTAAGCTCATCAGGGGTGCAGGCGACGTACCATGTGTTCATTGGGTAGGGGGCTTGTTGTGTCACGGTCAACTCCTTCTTGGTATTGTTGATGGGTATTTGAATCATTGTTATTGGATCCAAAGTAAAGGCTAGAAGGGTTTTTACCGTCAACCTATACTTTCGTAGCGTGCGCTAACGGGTCGCTAAAACTTGTTGATATGAGAGAAAAACCACATGAGTGACGACGATAAAAGCCTGGTCAGTCGGCTCCGCAAGCTGATAGGTGCGGGCCACTACCACCCAGGAGAGCGTCTTGGGGAAGAGGCGGTAGCCGAGCAGTTCGGTGTTTCAAGAACGCCGGTGCGCCTGGCGTTTCGCACGCTGGAGCAGGAGGGATTGCTCCAGCGTGCGGGCAAGCGGGGATTTATGGTGCGTGAGTTTACTCAGGCCGATGTTCACTGCGCCGTTGAGGTTCGCGGGGTGTTGGAGGGGCTGGCCGCCCGACGCCTGGCGGAGCGGGGCATGCCGCAAGATGTGGCCGAGTCACTGGGTTTTTGGATCCAAAAAGGCAGGCGGCTACTGGATAAAGGGTACCTGTTGGAAGCCGATATCAATCAATGGAGCGATATCAATTCACACTTCCATGGCAGCATTGTGGGGGCTGCCGATAGCCGTGTGGTGGCCGATGCCATTTCGCGAAATAACCATCTTCCTTTTGCTGCCGCCGACTCCATCATTATCGATAGCGAGGATTTGGCGCGAGAGTTCAAGAAACTGCAGCTGGCCCAGTTTCACCATGAGCTTATATTTCAGTCGCTTAAGTCAGGGGAGGGTGCCCGTGCGGAAATGTTGATGCGTGAGCACGCGCTGATTGGGCTGCGTTATCCCGAGCTGCTGGCTGATAACCCCTGAAGCGAAGAGTCATTTAGTTTCAATATGTAATTAAACCAAAGTATAAAATATTTAAAATTCCATTTAATCAATAGTTTGTATTATCTCAATCAGATAAGACCTCCGCCTTAATTGACAGGTGGAGGTTTTTTTTGCAGCTTTAGTACGTAATGCGGATCAGCGTTCGCATTGAGAACAAATACAATTAGACTCGACACTAAAAGCAGAGATCAACAATGAAAATGAACCGTTTTGTTGCATGCGCCCTTCTGACACCCTGTGCTTTTGCTGCTCAGGCCCATGCCTTTGACGTAGTGGAAGCAGGGCAACCCGTGGTAACCGGTGAGCCAAGCCGCGTAGGCCCGCCCTGGAACCATCGGTCGACGATCAATATTCCCGGCACGCAAACAGATATCGCCTTCGGCGGGTACGTCAAGCTTGATGCCTTTTACGACTTCGATTACGACCTGGGCACATCGACCAACCCTTACGCGGTCATGAACCCGGGCAACAAGACCGATGGTCGCACCAGCTTTACGGCCTATGAGTCACGCCTGAATTTTCGTACGCAGACCCAAACCGACTATGGGCGTCTATCGACTTACTTCGAGGGGCACTTTGTCCCCGACGGCAAATTTGGCCTGCGCCATGCCTACGGGGAGCTCAATGGCTTTCTAGCCGGGCAGACATGGTCAAACTTCATGAGCTTCGTGGGCGGTACGCATACGCTGGCGTTAGGCGACCCCAAGGGCTACGCCTTCGAGCGGCAGGCGCAGTTACGCTATACGCAGCCGGTGGGCGACGGTACGTTTTCGGCTGCCCTGGAAAATCCCACCACCGTCATTGCTCGCAATGACGCCGACGTTGCCGATGGCGAGAGCCAACTGCCCGACTTGACGCTGCGCTATGAATACAAGCGCCTGTTTGCCCTGTCGGGGATCGCGCGTCAACTGTCGACCAATAACATCACCAACACCATCGATGACGACGCCACTGGCTATGGGGTTCAGGCGCAGTTCAATATGCCCTTCAGCTCGACGACCAGCTTGCGGGGCAGCGCTACCTTCGGCGAGGGCATCGGTAACTATATGGGGAATCCCGGTAATGTGGGTCACCGTAATGCCCCGGACGTGTATGTGGAGGGTACTGACATCGAAACGATCGAAACCCAGGCGTTTGGTCTGTCGCTCAATCATTACTGGACGGACAGCTGGTTCAGTTCCGCCGGCGTTTCGCGCCTGGAGCAGGATCTGCCGTCTGGCTATGGCGATCATTTCGAAACCCTTGACTACGCGTTTGCCAACGTCATTTGGGACGTCACCGAACGCATGGCGGTCGGTCTCGAATACCAGCATGCCGATATCGAGCAGGTGAACGGTGATGCCAATGATGCAAGCCGACTGCAGGCAAGTGCCACCTTCCAGTTCTAGCGATTTACGCTTTGCAGTGATGTGAAGGTGTCAGTGATGTACCGCTGTTTTGATCACGTTTTGGGCTGGCGCTTTGCCAGCCTTTTTTGTGCATGTGTGCAGGGCCAGCGGGAAGGCTTTGCTACGCAGCCGCTCAGTCGCTTGATGGTCGCGTGAGCCCAAGGCTTATTCGGGCGTGTGCTCGAGCAGTATGGCCATCCCTTGTCCGCCCCCGATGCAGGCGGCGGCGATGCCATAGCGCATCCCATCGCGTTTGAGCTGGCGAGCGAGCGTCATTGCGAGACGCAGGCCGGTCGCGGCCAACGGATGGCCAATGGCGATGGCGCCGCCATGGACGTTGAGCTTGGTGAGGTCGAGATCCAGCTCGCGGGCGACGGCAAGCACCTGTGCACCCTGAGCCTCATTGATCTCAAGGCAGTCAATATCGTCGAGCGTGAGGCCGCTGCGTTCCAGCAGCAGCCGAATGGCGGGGGCGGGCCCGATACCCATGAGCTCGGGGGCTACGCCGACCACGGCGGTGGCGCACAGGCGTGCCAGAGGTGGCGTGCCCATGTGCGAGCCCGCCATCACCAGTGCCGCTGCGGCACCATCGACCACGGCGGCGCTGTTGCCTGCGGTTTGTACGCCGTCGTCGTATACCGACGGTAACGGGTTCAATACGCTCCGAGGCGAAGGCCGGATATGCGTATCCTGGTCCACGCGGTTGATCTTGCGGGGGAGGCGTATGCCCCGGTCATAATAGCCAGGCAGGGAGAAGGTTTCGTTGCCAACCGCTACGATCTCCGCAGAGAAAATCCCTTGCGCCTGGGCGTCGACCGCGCGGGCGAAGCTGCGCTCGGCATAGACGTCTACCTGCTCACGGGTGATGGCATAGCGCTGCGCCAGCTTATCGGCGGTCTGAATCATGGATACACCAGGCGCCGGATCCATGAGCGCTTCCCACAGGAAGTCCTTGAAGGCCACCTGTTCACCCAACTTGAAGCCTCCTCGGTGGGTATAAGCGACAATCGGGTTGCGGGTCATGGATTCCGTGCCGACACACAGCACGCGTGTGGCCTGGCCAAGGGCAATCTGTTCCGCGGCCTGTTTCAGCAGTTCAAACCCGGTGCCGCAGACGCGTTGCGCATGCAGGGCAGGTACCTCCTGAGGCACCCCCGCATACAGCCCAATATGGCGGGGGAGTAAGTAGGCGTCGACACTGGCTTGTGCCACTGAGCCTGCGATGACGGAATCCACATCTGCGGGAGACGTGCCGCATGCGGCCAGCACCTCCCGGGCCACCTTGATACCAAGGTCGGTGGGTGAATTGGCGCCTAACGCACCGTTCAGGTCGGTAAACGGCGTGCGGAAGGCGGCAACCAGGTGGATGTCTTCAAAGGCCGCGTAGTGGCCGCGTGTCATGAGTATGCTCCCAACGTGGTCTCGGGAGCAGCCTCGAGCGGGTCCTGTGCTCCACTGGGTAACCCGGGGGTCGGTGTCTAGGTGCTCAGCTGGCGGGCAGCACAATGCGTGCATCCCGAGGCGGCTCGGCGTAGAGGCAGGCTACGAGGTTCGGGTAGCGCTCGCGAACCAGCCGCTGATTCACCGACCCTTTGTCGGTGACTTCGCCCTGGTCGGCGGAGAGCGGCTGATCCAGCAGGAGCAGGCGATCCAGCCGCATGGAGCTTGACTGGCCGTGACCATGCGCGGCCAGGCGTTCGGCGAACCATTGGTGCAGCTCGGGGTTCGTGGCGAGCGCCTCGAGGGAAGCGCTTGCCTGGCCAAGGTGCTGTTGGCAGGCTGGCAGATTCAAGACGACGAATCCGGTGAGGTAGTCGCGCCCTTCGCCAACCACCACGATGTCCTGTACCAGAGGGGCAAAGTGCTCGACAAGGTGGAGGCGTAGCGTGCCCACATTGACCCAGGTGCCGGTGACCAGCTTGAAGTTCTCGCTGAGTCGACCGTCGAACAGCAGCCCCCGCTCCGGGTGGTCGGGGTCAAGCAGGCGCATGGCGTCGCCGGTGCAGTAGAACCCTTCGTCGTCAAACGCCTCGTGCGTCCGCTGGGCATCCCGCCAGTAGCCCGGCGTGACGTTGAGGCCCTTGAGACGCGCTTCCCATTTATCGTCCGTGGCCACCAGCTTGAGCGTCATGCCGGGAACGGGCACGCCTATCAGCCCCGGTATGTCGCCAGGGTCGTCGGTGCAGAAGGCCAGGCACGCTTCCGTGGAGCCCAGGCCGCTTAACATGGGCACAGGGGCGCCACGGCTCTGTCGTCCCAGGGTTTCCAGGGCGGTTCGCACATGCCCGGGCAGCACGGCGCCGCCGAAGTGCATCATTTCCAGGTGGCGGAAGAAGGCGGCGCGCAGCGTGTCGTCGTCGCGTAAGTGTTCGACCAGCGCCTCGAACCCCTTGGGGACGTTGCAATAAAACGTGGGTGAAACCTCGCGCAGGTTCTCGGCGGTACGACGAACTCCCTGGGCCGTGGGGTTGCCGTCATCAATGTATAAAGTGCCGCCGTTGTGAATCGCCATTCCCAGAATGGTATTGCCGCCGAAGGTATGGTGCCAGGGCAGCCAGTCGACCAGCACGGGTTTGCGCTGCTCCAGAAAGCCCAGTCGCTTCGTCAGCATGGCTTGATTGCTGCACAGCATGCGGTGGGTGTTAATCACCGCCTTGGGCATGCCCGTCGATCCTGAGGTAAACAGTAACTTGGCGACACTGTCAGGCGTTACGCAGACGTGGGCGGCGTCAACTGCGGCGCTTGCCGGTGTCGCGGCGAGTGACGCGAGCGCCAGGGACCGTTGAGCCGGCGCGCTGGCCACGCAGGTAATGTTGTCGTCGCAAACGACCGCCAGCGCCTGGCTAAAGCGCGACTCGTCATCGACAAAAATCATGCCCGGTGTCACCAGCGCCATCACATGCTGCAGCTTGACGAAGTCTTCGGACAGCAGCGCGTAAGAAGGCGAGACCGGCACGTAGGGAATGCCGACATGCATGGCGGCACAGGCGAGCAGGGCATGGTCAATGCTATTGCCAGACAGCACCATCAGCGGACGTTCCGCTGACAAGCCGTGATCGAGCAATGCCTGTGCCAGGCAGGTCACCCGGGCCATCGCATCGCCAAACGTCAGCGTTCGCCACTTCTGCGGTCCATCCACTCGCTCCGCCAGAAACGTTTGCTGCGGTGTTTCACTGGCCCAGTGTGCGAGGCGTTGGGTCATGGCGCGGGGGTAGTCAGGTACGTCGCCACCCTGCAGTCGATGGTCTTGAGCGTGTTGCGAGTGGCTGGGCGACGCGGGGGAGGGGGGTGACATTCGTGGCTCCATAGCGAAAACTCTTGGTTTTATTGTGTGCTGTCATGCTGGCGCATATAGTTATAGTTGTTAACTAGATAGTTGGCTAGGATGCCAGTATAAGACCTTGGTTGTATCTAACTCACTTGAGACGGGAATTATTTTCATGACCATATCCAAGAAGAGCGCATCTGTTCACCAGGTCGAGCCCGATGATAAAGAGCCGACGTCTGTTGCTGGACTGGCGCTTGAAAACCGCCTGGGTTATGCCTTGAGAAGAGCCCAGCTGACGGTTTTCAAGCATTTCAACGAAGCCATGCAGGCGTATGAAATACGTCCGGCCCAGTTCTCTTCGCTGGTAGTGATTGAAGGATATCCGGGGATAACCCAAACGAACCTGGCCAAGATACTGGATATTGATCCGCCCAGAATCGTTAGCCTTATCAATCACCTGGAGGAAAGAGGGCTGGCGTTGCGGGTACGCTGCAAGCGTGATAAGCGCTCCCACGGAATTTTCCTCAGCAAAAAGGGCGAGGCGTTGACCGAGCAGTTGAAAGCGTTGGCAGAACAAAGCGATATTCAGGCAACTCAATCACTTAGTGAGATTGAGCGGCGTCAATTGCTGTCTTTGCTGGTAAAAATCTATGCGCCGGACACCGCCGACGAATAATGCTTTAGTCGTATTTTTAATAACGCCGCTTGCATGCTGTCTAAAAGAAAATTACTTATAGTTGATAACTAGTTTGGTGTCGGCGATCCCGGTTGTGCATGTCATGGGAGTTTCCGTATCCAGGGTGGCGTCCTGACCAAGCAAGAAACGATGCCATGCGCTACGCCAGACGGCGAATTCATATAACAAAGAGACAAGACAATGAGCAGTTTAGCGACGGTACCGAAAACCGGCACTGCACTGATGCGCCGCAGCCTCGAGACGCTCTGTCGGGTGGCCGCGATAAGCGGCGGCCTGCTAGTGGCGGCGCTCGCGATCATCACCGTCGTCAGCATCCTGGGTCGGTGGCTGGCAAGCGCGCCTGTCCTTAGCGATCTGTCTTTACTGGACTGGATGGGCCCCATCACGGGGAATTACGAGTTGGTGGAGATGGGGACCGCCATCGCGGTGTTCCTGTTCCTGCCCTACTGCCATCTGCGCGGCGGTCACGTCACGGTGGACCTGGTGGTGATGCATGCGCCGACCATTATTCAGCGCGGGCTCGCCGTTGTCGCCGAGACCCTCTTTCTGGTGGTCTCGGGCGTAATGACCTGGCGCCTCTACCACGGCCTGTTGGATAAACGTCGCTATATGGAAACCAGCATGCTGCTGGATATACCGCTCTGGTGGGGGTACATCGGCGGCATCGTGGGCCTGGCATTGTTGACGGCGGTTTGCCTGTGTCGCGCCACCGATGCGTTAGCGTACGAGCCCAGGTCACAGGCCCCGACGCAAGACAGTGCCGACCAAGGAGACCTGTGATGACATCGCTTACCCTGGGCGCAGGTGGTTTTATTGTCCTGCTGTTCATGATGGCTTCACGTATTCCGATTGGCTTGGCCATGCTGGTCGTTGGTGCGCTAGGCATGATGCTCATCACCGGGCCGATGGGCATCTTGAATGGCTTGAAGACGCTCCCTTACGAACACTTTTCCAGTCATACGCTATCCATCATTCCGCTTTTCCTGCTCATGGGCCAGTTTGCGGCGAGAGCCGGGCTTTCCCGGGCCATGTTCCAGGCCGCCAACGATTGGCTGGGACACCGTCGCGGTGGGCTGGCGATGTCCACGATTGGCGCCTGCGGCGCTTTTGGCGCCATTTGCGGCTCTTCGCTGGCCACGGCGGCGACCATGACACAGGTGGCACTGCCTGAAATGGAGCGCCAGGGATATCGCGGTAGCCTGGCGACCGGTGCGCTAGCGGCGGGTGGCACGCTCGGGATCCTGATTCCCCCCTCTGTGGTGCTGGTCATCTATGCGATTCTGGCTGAACAGAACATTAACGAAATGTTTGCCGCCGCGCTGGTGCCGGGGCTGCTGGCGGTATTCAGCTATATGCTGGCCATCTCGCTATACGTGCGGCTCTTCCCGAGTAGTGCGCCGAATAAGGCGAAATCATCCCGGGGAGCGCGCTGGCGCTCGCTACTGGAAGTATGGCCTGGTGCCGCCATTTTTATCGTGGTCATCGGGGGCATCTATACCGGTGTCTTTACCCCCACCGAAGCGGCAGCCGTAGGCGCGGTCGCCACGGGGATTCTGGCGATGACCCGCGGCGGGCTGCGCTGGAGCGGGCTTCGCGACTGCGTGCTCGACACTGCCGTGACCTCGGCAATGATCTTCTTCATCGTGCTCGGTGCCAGCGTTTTCAACAGCTTCCTTGCCCTGACTCAGCTGCCGCAAATCACGGCTGGCTGGATCGTAGGCCTCGAGATCAGTCCCTGGGTGGTGCTGGCCGGCATCTTGTTATGTTATCTGGTGCTCGGCTGCTTCATGGACAGCCTGTCGATGATATTGCTCACCGTGCCCATCTTTCTGCCCATCATCATGGGTATGGACTTCGGCTTGCCCGCCACGGATGTGGCGATCTGGTTCGGTATCCTGGCGCTGGTGGTCGTCGAGGTTGGCATGATCACGCCGCCGGTGGGGCTGAACATCTTCATCATCCACTCCATGGCGCCGCGCATTCCCTTGACGGAAACCTTTAAAGGCATCCTGCCTTTCCTGGTCGCTGACCTGATCCGCATCATTCTGCTGGTGTTCTTCCCCGCCATCACGCTTGGCTTCGTCTACTTGATCAACTGAGCCAGAGGTAAGACATGAACCACGTCGCGATCCAGCCAAGATTAACGCCCACTTGATGGCGAGGAGATAGCTAATCGAGACGTTCAGCGCTGAACAAATTGTTAAACGATCGTTTTTGATAAGTAACGTTGTAAGTCGTTCGATAAACCCGAGGAGCAAGAGATGAGTCATTACCAAGATCGCTGGCAAACCGTGAAGGTTAACGTCGAAGAGGGCATTGCCTGGGTGACGTTGAATCGCCCTGAAAAGCGCAACGCCATGAGCCCGACGCTCAACCGTGAAATGATCGATGTGCTGGAGACCATCGAACTGGATCAAGAGGCCCACGTACTGGTGCTGAGTGGCGAGGGCGAATCCTTTTCTGCCGGCATGGATCTCAAGGAGTACTTCCGCGAGATCGACGCCAGCCCCGAGATCGTTCAGGTCAAGGTGCGCCGTGACGCCTCTACCTGGCAGTGGAAGCTGCTGCGCCACTACGCCAAGCCCACTATCGCCATGGTCAATGGCTGGTGCTTTGGCGGGGCCTTCTCGCCGCTGGTGGCCTGCGACCTGGCGATTGCCGCCGACGAGTCGGTGTTCGGCCTTTCCGAAATCAACTGGGGTATTCCCCCAGGCAATCTGGTCAGCAAAGCCATGGCTGACACCGTGGGCCATCGTGAAGCGCTCTACTACATCATGACCGGAGAAACGTTTACCGGGCCCGAGGCGGCCAAGATGGGGCTGGTGAATAAAAGTGTGCCGCTCGCCGAGCTGCGTGACGCCACCCGGGAGCTGGCGACCACGCTGCGTGACAAGAATCCGGTGGTGATGCGTGCGGCCAAGATCGGCTTCAAGATGTGCCGCGAACTGACCTGGGAGCAGAATGAAGAGTACCTCTACGCCAAGCTTGACCAGGCGCAGCAGCTCGATCCGGAACAGGGGCGCGAGCAAGGGCTGAAGCAGTTCCTCGACGAAAAGAGCATCAAGCCCGGGCTTGAGAGTTATCACCGTTAAACCCGGACAACAACAACCGACAATGATGTAAACGAGAGGTTGCCATGGATCTTGAACTGTTAATTGGCGGTGAGCGGTGTGCCGCTGAACAATGCGCGAACTTTACGCGGGCCAATCCGCTGACCGGTGATGTCGTCACCCAGGCCGCGGCGGCCTCTGCCGCCGATGCGGCGCGGGCCGCAGACGCCGCCGCGAACGCCTTCCCTGCCTGGTCAAGAACGGGGCCCGGCGAAAGGCGCGCCAAGCTGCTCAAGGCGGCCGACGCCATGGAGGCACGCCAAGCCGATTTCATCGAACGGATGGTCGATGAAACCGGCGCTACGCCAGGCTGGGCAGGCTTTAACGTCATGGTCGCCGCCAGCATTCTGCGTGAGGCGGCGTCGCTGACTACGCAGGTAGGCGGCGAAGTAATACCCTCTAACGTGCCCGGCAGTTTAGCGATGGGCGTGCGCGTGCCCTGTGGCGTGGTGGTGGGCATTGCACCCTGGAACGCGCCCATCATACTGGGTACCCGTGCCATCGCCACCCCGCTGGCGTGCGGCAATACGGTCGTCCTCAAGGCCTCCGAACAGTGCCCTGCGACCCACCATCTGATCGGGGAAGTGCTGGTCGAGGCGGGCCTGGGCGATGGCATCGTTAATGTGGTGACCAATGCGCCCCCGCAGGCCGCCGAGGTCGTCGAGGCGCTGATCGAACATCAAGCCGTACGGCGTATCAACTTCACCGGCTCTACCCAGGTGGGGCGCATCATTGCCGAAAAGGCGGCGCGTCATCTTAAGCCGGTCTTGCTGGAACTGGGTGGAAAGGCGCCGTTCGTGGTGCTTGACGATGCCGACCTGGATGCCGCCGTGGAGGCCGCTGCCTTTGGCGCCTTCTTCAATCAGGGGCAGATCTGTATGTCCACCGAGCGGCTGATTGTGGTGGATGCGGTCGCCGATGCCTTCGTCGAAAAACTGGCTCGCAAGGCGGAAACACTGCGCGCGGGTGACCCGAAAGAAGAAGGCAATGCGCTGGGGACGCTGATCAATCGCGAATCGGGCGAGAAACTTAATGCCCTGATCGACGACGCCCGGCAGCACGGCGCGCGCCTCGCCTGCGGCGGCAAGGCCGAAGGCGTCATCATGCAGCCGACCGTGGTCGATGGGGTCACCCAGGCGATGCGTCTGTATGGCGAAGAGTCGTTTGGCCCGGTGGTGGCGCTGATGCGCGTCAAGGATGAGGAAGACGCGCTGCGCGTGGCGAACGATAGCGAATACGGCCTTTCAGCCGCTGTGTTCAGCCGCGACACCGCCCGGGCGATGCAGTTTGCCCAACGCATTGAGTCGGGTATTTGCCATATCAATGCGCCCACCGTGCACGATGAGCCGCAGATGCCCTTTGGCGGCGTCAAATCGAGCGGCTATGGACGCTTCGGCGGCAAGGCCGGGATCGAGGAATTCACCGACCTGCGCTGGATGACCATGCAGCTTGGTCCGCGCCATTACCCTATTTAGCTAAGTGCAGGACACCATGTCCTGCAAGCAAGCGACGTCAATAAGGAGTCCATTACAATGACAATAAAACCCACACTCGCCAGCCTCGCGTTGATCAGCGGCATGCTCATCAGCGCGGGTGGCCACGCCCAAGACACCGTGACCCTGCGTCTGCACCACTTTGCCGCCCCTTCCACCCCCGTGCAGACCGAGTATCTGGAACCCTGGGCACAGCGAATCGAAGCGCAGTCCGACGGGGCCATCAACGTCGAAATATTCCCTGCCATGCAGCTGGGCGGGTCGGCCCCCTCCCTTTACGACCAGGCCAAGGACGGGGTCGTCGACATTGCCTGGACCTTGTTGAGCTATACGCCGAATCGCTTTCCCGAGTCGGAGGCATTCGACCAGCCCTTCCTGCCCACCACCGGGGAAGCCACCAGCATGGCGGCCCATGAGTTTGCGACAACGCATATGCAAGATGACTTCGAGGGTGTCTACCCGATCGCCGTCTTTGCCCATACGCCGGGCAAACTGCATACCAGGGACGTATCTATCGAAAGTGCTGATGATCTCGATGGCCTGGCCCTTCGTGCCCCTTCGAAGACCATGAATCGCTATCTGGGGCTGCTGGGCGCGCAAGCGGTGGGCATGCCAATGCCGCAAATTCCGGAAGCCATCTCCCGGGGAGTGATCGACGGCTTGGCGCTGCCGTTTGAAAGTGCGGCGGCGCTGGGCGTGCTGGACGTTGCCCAGAACCACACCTTTTTCGAGGGCGAACATGGGCTATATACGGCCATGATGGTGCTGGCCATGAACCAGGCTAGCTATGATGCGCTTTCGCCGGCGCTGCAGCAGGTGATTGACGACAATGCCGGACTTGCGGAAGCACAGCGCATCGGTCAGGTCATGGATCAAGCAGAAGAGAAGGCGATTGACGCCATTGAAGCAAGCGGTGAGGGGAACATGGTCTACATCACCGAGGATTCGCTGCAACCCTGGCAGGCGGCTGCTGAAACGGCCACAGCCCAGTGGATTGACGACATGGAGAGCCGTGGCTTCGATGGCCAACGGCTTTATGATGAGGCGACGCGACTGGTAGAGACGTATACCGAGCAGACACAGTAGCCTTTATTGTCATCTGGCATCGTCAACCGCCTTCGCGCCTGCGAAGGCGGTTTTCTGCTATGGGAGGCGCCTGGGCCGATCCGGTGCGCAGGCGTTGTTAAGGCGCTCGACGGACTATAGACCAATGTCGATTAGCCCCGCGCTCCATAGTGGACTAACGTAGTGTTATATGGCGAACTAATATTCGCTATGCGAACTGATATGAATCCAATAATAAATGCCTGGAGCCCCTATGAAAACGATGCTCACCCGCTGCTTGCTTGCAGCTGCCGTCGCCGGTGTGACAGCCGCCTCGGCGCAAGCAGAAACGACCCTGCGTATGGCGCATTTCTGGCCTGGAGCCTCGGGTATCAATGAAGCTATTTTTGAAGCCTGGGCCGAGACCATCGAAGAAGCGTCTGGCGGCGATCTAACCGTTGAAATGTTCCCTTCCGGCACCCTGGCCAAGCCAGACGCCATTTATGAGGCTGTCGCAAACGGCATCGCGGACATCGGCGCAACCGCGCAGGGGTACACCGCTGGACGCTTCCCGCTGTCGCAGATCGTCGAACTGCCAGGCGTCGCGACGACCGCGACCCAGGGAGCCTGCGTGCTGCAAACGCTTTACGACGACGGCCACCTGGATAGTGAGTATGAGGACACGCGCCCGCTGTTCATGTTCACCACCGGGCCAGGCGGTATCCATACCATCGATACGGATGTGCAGCGCCCAGAAGACCTTGAAGGCCTGCGCATCCGTCGACCAACGGCTGTGGCGGGCCAGATGCTGGACAATATGGGGGCCGAACCGGTCGGCATGCCGGCACCGGATATCTACACGTCCATGCAGCGTGGCGTTATCGATGGACTTAGCTTCCCCTGGGAGGGCCTTAAAGGCTTCCGCATCAATGAGCTGGTCAACTACCACACCGAGGTGCCGTTCTACACGTTGATTTTCGTCGCCACCATGAATCAGCGCGCTTACGACAGCCTGACGCCTGAGCAACAAGCCGTCATCAACAATAACGCGGGCATGAAGTGGGCAGAGAACGCGGGCGAAGTATTTGACCGCCTGGACGTTGAAGGCAAGCAGGAAGCGGCCGACGCGGGTCACACCATCCGCGAAATCGACAATCCGCTGGATCATCCCGATTGGCAAAAGCCGCTCAAGGACGGTATCGAAAGCTATCTCACCGAGCTTGAAGAGCGGGGCCTGCCAGGCCGAGAGGTTTACGACGCCGCGCTTGACGCCAGCGAGTCCTGTGCCACCCAACAGGGGTAGTCCGTCATGCAGTCAATCCTGTTAAGGGCCAGCCATTGGCTGGCCCTGTTTTGCCGTCTGGTCGCAGGTGTTGCGCTTATCAGCCTGTTGGCAGTGACCATCGCGGATGTTTCCACGCGTTATTTATCAAAGCTTACCGAAGGGGCCATCGCGTTTCGTGTGAGCGGCAGCGTTGAGCTGGTTAGCTACCTGATGCTGTTTTCTTTATTGGCCGCCATGGCGGCCAATGTCGAGAAAAGCCAGGTGGTGGTGGAGGCTTTCTCCCATGGCCTCCCGACAACGCTGAAAACGCGGCTGCATGGCGTTTATCTATTGGGGTTTGCCGTCCTTGGTCTGGTGCTATTCTTCGGCCTGCTGGACTCCGCCGCCTCGGCGGCCCGCCATGGGGAGGTAACGCAAGACCTGCGTATCCCGATGGGGCCGGTTTACTATCTGGCGGCCTTCTTGAGCATATTGCTGGGTATACGCAGCGCGATCCATGCGCTGTTGGGCATGCTGTTTGGCGTTGAAGAGGAGGCAGCCCATGGGGAGTGAAGTAATCGGTGCCATGGGGCTGGGGCTGTTATTGGTACTGATGATTCTGCGTGTGCCCGTTGCCTTGACGATGCTGATCGTCGGCGTGGCGGGGTTTGCCCAGATCATCAGTTGGGATGCGGCTATCGCCCAGCTGAAGACAGTGCCTGTGGAAGTGCTCTCGAACTACAGCTTCAGTGCTGTGCCCATGTTTGTCTTGATGGGGGTGCTGGCCGCGCATTCGGGGATGGCCGGTAAGCTGTTTGATTCGACGCGAACCATCTGCGGCGGCTGGAAAGGTGGCCTGGCCATCGCGGCGGTGGGTTCCTGCGGTATCTTCTCGGCGATTTCCGGCTCCTCGCTGGCAACAGCAAGCACCATGACTCGAGTGGCGCTGCCGGAAATGGAGCGTTATGGCTACAACCGCGGCTTGGCGACAGGTGCTCTGGCCGCAGGCGGCACGCTGGGCATCATGATTCCGCCGAGTATCGCGCTGCTTATCTACGCCATACTGACCGAGCAGTCCGTTGGCGATATGTTCATGGCCGGGCTGATTCCCGGCCTGCTGGGGCTGGTCATGTATGCGCTGACCATCACGGTACTGATGCGGCTGCGTCCCTCACTTGCCGTGGCCGGTGAGCCGACCGCCTGGAAAACCAAGCTCGCTTCGCTGACGGGGTTGCTGCCGTTCTTTGGCGTTTTCCTGATCATGATCCTGGGTATCTATTTCGGCGCCTTTACGCCCACCGAAGGGGCCAGCGTCGGCGCTTTCGCGACCTTGTTATATGCCCTGGCCAAAGGCATGCGCCTGAGTGGCTTGTGGCGCAGTCTTCAGGAGACACTGGCGCTTTCTGCCGTGGTCTTCTTTATGCTGGTAGGGGCCGAAACGCTTGGCTATTTCATTTCGGTATCGCGTATCTCGTTCTCGATTACCGACGTGCTTTACGGCATGGATTTGACGCCCTTGGTCGTCGTGCTATGCATTCTGGCGCTCTACTTTGTGCTGGGCATGTTCATGGACTCCATCGCCATGCTGGTGATCACCGTGCCGGTGGTATACCCCATCATCCAGGCCATGGGTATCGACCCGGTGTGGTTCGGCATCATCACCGTCCTGACGGTGGAACTGGGGCTAATGACTCCGCCCGTGGGGATGAACGTGTTCGTGATCAAGGCGATGGCGCCGCACGTGGGGCTGGGGGAGATATTTAAAGGGGTGGCCCCCTTTGTGGTGTCTGATCTGTTGCGCCTGACACTTTTGATTCTGTTCCCGGTACTCTCGACCTTCTTTTTGCTTTAAGTGCATGGAAATAAGCGATGCCAAGGCCTGGTCATAACGTCCGTTGTTGACGGAGGCCATCGCCCGGTACAAGGCCGGGCTTGGCAGACGTCAATGGCGGATAGATGGTGATCCGGTGGCAATGTAATCAACGAGCGCGCTTCAGGCAGTAGAGGCGTGCACGATGGGCTTGATGACCCGGCCATGCTCGGCATCGTCGATTGCCTGGTTGATCTGATCGAACTCGTAAAAGGTCACCAGCCGGTCAAAGGGGAAGCGGCCCTGCTCATACAGCCGAATCAGCGCCGGTATAAAGACATCGGGCAGCGAGTCGCCTTCCACAATGCCCCGCAGGCTACGCCCCGCTGACATCATATGGGTCAGGTTCAGCTCCACCGTGGTCGTGGGGTCGGAAGCGCCGACAATCCCGCAGGTGCCGCGCGGCGCCAGCGCATCCACTGCTTGTTGAATGACGGCGGGCAGGCCCGTGGTATCGAGCGCATGATCAACGCCGATGCCGCCCGTGGCGTCGAAGATCTGCGCCATCAGGTCGTCTGCGTTGGCGGAGATGGCATGGCTGGCGCCAAGCTCGCGTGCCAGTGCCAGCCGCTGCTCGTGGAGGTCGACCGCAATGATGGTGGTCGCACCGGCGACCAACCCCGCCATGATCGCGGAAAGCCCTACGGAGCCGGTACCCAACACGAGCAGCGATTCGCCCGGCGCCACGGCAAGCGAGTTCAGCACCGCACCGGCACCGGTTTGCACGCCGCAGGCCAGCGGGCCGAGCAGGTCCAGCGGTGCTGAAGGGGGCACCTTGACGATATTGCGCTCATGGCAGAGGGCGTGGCTGGCGAAGGAAGACTGGCCGAAGATATTGGCGTGAACGGGCTCGGCGTCTTTTGATAGGCCGCTGGAGCCATCGGCTCGGGTGCCAAAAAAATTGCGTGGAAAAAAATCATGACAGTAGCTGGCCTGGCCACCCGAGCAACTGGGGCAGTGCCCGCAGGAGTTGAAGGTCATGACCACAGGGTCACCGACGTCCACTTTGGTCACGCCGGCCCCGACCGATTCAACGATACCGGCGCCTTCATGGCCGAGCACCACGGGCTGGGGCGTAGGTAGCTGCTGGTCGCGCATGGCGATATCGGTGTGGCAAATGCCGGTGGCGACCACACGCACCAGGATTTCGCCCGCACGGGGCGCCTCAAGCTGTAGCGTTTCGATAGCAAACGGTGCCTGAGGCGAGCGGGCAACGGCGGCGATGATATTCATGGCATGCTCCGGTTAAGTTCAAGTGAGTTACTTGGCGACCACCACCGACTGAATCGCGGTGTATTCGTGGAGTCCTGCCTCGGCGAACTCCACCCCAATGCCGGACTGCTTATGGCCGCCGAAGGGAATGTGCGGCGCCATGGCGAAGTGCTGGTTGACCCAGGCGCTGCCTGATTCCAGTCGGCAGGCGATCTGCTTGCCCAGCGTGAGGTCTTGCGTCCATACCGAACCACCCAGGCCATAAGATGAGTTGTTGGCCCGCGCTATGGCCTCATCGACGTCATCAAAGCGCAGCAGTGAGCGCACCGGGCCAAAAATCTCTTCATCCACCAGCGGGTTGCCTTCCTCGATATCGCGAATCAGGGTGGGTTCGACGAAGTAGCCTGGGCCGTAGGTATGGCCACCGGCAATGATGCGGCCGTGCTGGGGGGCCTGCTCCAGCAGCGTTTGTACTGTCTCGAACTGCTGACGGTTCTGCACGGGGCCATACTCAGTCTCTGGGTCTAACCCATCGCCTAGCTTGGCGGCGCGGGCCAGCTCGGCGAGGGCGTCGCACATGCGGTCGTAGATGCCGGACTGGATATACAGGCGCTTGATCGACATGCACACCTGGCCGGAGTTGACGAAGGCCAGCGCGAATAGCTGTGGTGCCACGGCGTCGACGTCCACATCGTCCAGCACGATGGCGGCGTCGTTGCCACCCAGCTCCAGGGTAAGGCGCTGCAGGCTATCGGCTGCAGAGCGCATCACTGCCCGGCCGGTGGTCGTGGAACCCGTGAAGGACACCTTATTGATGCCGGTATGACCGGTGAGCAAGGGGCCAACATCACCACCGTCCGGGAGTATGTTGACCACGCCTGGCGGTATCAGATCGGCAATCAGTTCGCCCAGGCGCAGGGTCGCCAGCGGCGTGGTGGGGCTTGGCTTGATCAGGCAGGTGTTGCCCGCAATCAGCGCTGGCCCCAGTTTGTAGCAGGCCATCACCAGCGGAAAATTCCAGGGCACGATAGCGGCCACAACGCCCAGGGGGCGGCGGTGGAGTTCAGCGCGCTGGTGCTCGTCGTCTTGCAGCGTGCGGGGTGAAAGATCCAACTCAGCGAAGTAGCGCAAGATGGCCGGGGCCTGGCTGGTTTCGACCGCGGCGCCTGCCAGCGGCTTGCCCTGTTCCAGGGTGATCCACCGCTGCAGCTCCTCGGCATTGTCCTCAATGCTGTCGGCGATGGCGTGCAACGTCTGGCGGCGTTGCGCCATGGGTGCGTCCCGCCAGGCGGGCCACGCCGCTCTTGCCGCGCCAATGGCCCGCTCGACGTCTGCAGGCGTGGCCTGGGGGCAGTAGGTCAGAACCTCTTCATTACTGGGGTTGATGACGGGCATCTGCTGAGTGCCAGTGATCAGCTCTCCATTAATGAGGGCGTGAAATGTAGGGTGATGTGTCATTGCGCCTACCCTGTTCATTAGTGTTCGCTTGTAGCAGGTTCACGGACAACAGTGACCTTTGTCTGGATACGGGGTCTTGTGCTTCTTTGCAGATAATTTGTCGATCCTTGCCAGAATGGCCAGTCAATGCATGCCTTTTTCAGACAGGCTTGCCCCTCCTATTATCATTAACCATGTTGATGACGCTTCAGAACCATCCATCTGGAGACGGCCTTTCCTGCCCAAGGAAGCGACACGTCAGCCTCCATGCAGGACAGGTGGGAGACTCAGGATGGCACTTGCTGGCGCCGACGGAAATCCCGCGGTGAAAGCGTGGTATTGCGTTTGAAAAAGCGTGTGAAGTAAGCCGGTTCAGTAAAGCCTAAACTGTCAGAGACCTGGCCAATGGTCATATTGGTGTAGGTGAGCTGTCGCTTGGCCTCCAGCAGCAGACGCTCATGCAGCAACTGCAGGGCGCTGCGTCCGGCGAGCTGGCGGCAGAGCAGGTTCAGGTGCGCACTACTCACCCCGATCTGCTCGGCTAACTGCTCAATGCTAGGCTGCTCGCGATAGTGCGCTTCGATCAGTGCCTGATACTGTTCCAGATGCTGCCGCCCTTTGTCACGCGGGCGGGGGCCATAGCGTTTTGTCGTGCTGCCGGTATACGCCCCAAGGCGCGATAGCTCGACCACCAAGGCTTGAATAAGTGCCTCGAGCAGGCTGTGCCGTCCGGGGGCCGGTTGGCGGTACTCTTGGTCGATCTGAGCGACCAGGGTGGCAATTCGCTCAGCCCGGTTGGCCTGTAGCAGTGGGTAAAAGTCGGCTTTTTTTAGCGCACTGCTCTCACCCATGAGTCCATGTAAGTGGTCGGCCAGCGGCTTGGCCAGGGTGATAATGTGTCCTTCCACATCCGGTGAAAAGATAAAGCCGTGAATAGCCATGGCGGGAACAACGATAGCGCTGGCGCTCTGCAGCTGGTGGTTCGTTCCCTCCAGCGCTAACTCAACACTCCCTTGAGCAATAAACAGAATATGCACGAGATCGGCATGTCGATGCGGGCGGATATGCCAGTCATGGAGCTGGCTGCGTTCGGCGATGGATTCGCAGTGGAGCAAGTCGGGCGTGGGCCAATGCTGTGTCTCGCCATAGAGCTTGAATACCGGCACGGACGTTGCCGACGAGGCAGGCATCATCTGTACCTCCTGTACGACCAAGGTTGAGTAACAAGGCGCAAAATGTCCAATAATTGACCTCGATCATGCCTTATTATGCGACGTGTTTCATTGAAAAATACAAGTCATCAGTTTAGATAATGACAATGACGAGGTATTCGCTATGAAGACACAGGTCGCGATCATTGGTGCGGGCCCCTCTGGCCTGCTGCTCGGGCAGCTACTCCACCGCCAAGGCATTGATAATGTGATTGTTGAGCGGCGCAGCGGTGAGTATGTGTTGAGCCGTATCCGTGCCGGCGTGCTTGAGCAGGGCATGGTGGAATTGCTGCGCGAGGCGGGTGTTGATCAGCGCATGGATCAAGAGGGCTTACCCCACGACGGTTTTGAGCTTGTTTTCGACAACCGCCGCGTGCGGGTCGCACTGGATGAGCTGACCGGTGGCAGCAAAGTCATGGTTTACGGCCAAACGGAGGTAACGCGGGATTTAATGGAGGCCCGCGAAGCCGCTGGCGCAACCACACTCTATGAGGCGGACAACGTTCAGCCGCACGACCTGGAGAGCGACCATCCCTATCTCACCCTTGAGCACAACGGCGAGGCGGTCAAGCTGGAGTGCGACTATATCGCCGGGTGCGATGGCTACCACGGCGTTTCCCGCCAGGCGATCCCTCAGGAGCGCATCAAAGCGTTTGAAAAAGTCTACCCGTTTGGCTGGCTGGGTATGCTGTCGGATACGCCACCAGTGTCGGATGAGCTGATTTACGCACGCCATGAGCGTGGTTTTAGTCTGTGCAGCATGCGCTCCGCCACCCGCAGCCGTTACTACCTTCAGGTGCCGCTGGATGAAAAGGTAGAAGATTGGTCTGACGAGCGTTTTTGGGAAGAGCTCAAGCGTCGGCTGCCTGACGAGGTGGCCGCCAAGCTGGTCACCGGGCCTTCGATCGAGAAGAGCATCGCGCCGCTGCGTAGCTACGTGGTCGAACCCATGCAGCACGGGCGGCTGTTTCTGGTCGGTGATGCGGCGCATATTGTGCCGCCCACCGGCGCGAAAGGGCTGAATCTGGCCGCCAGCGATGTGAACACGCTCTATCGGCTAATGGTGAAAGTCTACCAGGAAGGCCGCACGGATTTGATCGAGCGCTATTCGCAAACCTGCCTGAAGCGTATCTGGAAGGCTGAGCGCTTCTCCTGGTGGATGACCTCCATGCTGCACAATTTTTCGGATGAAGACGATTTCAACAGCCGCATGCAGCTGGCCGAGCTGGACTATGTGACCAGTTCTCAAGCCGGACTGACCACGATTGCGGAAAATTATGTGGGTCTGCCTTACGAGTCGCTCGAATAGTCCTGGTCGCCTGGCGCTGTAATGGCTTTTTATTAACCGCATAAAAAAAGGTGCCCGCAGGCACCTTTTTCAGTGGCAGCCGTGCGACGCTAGGCGCGCTTGGCGGCTTTCTTGCTGCCCGGTTGGCTATCGCTGGCATCGCTTGGCTGGGGCAGCGAAGGCAGCGATTTGGCCAGCATTTCCACGCTGTGGCGGTAGTACAGCTGGCTTTTGTTGTGCTCGCCAAGGCTTGCGTAAAGCCGGGCAAGCTCGGCGCAGACCACGCCGCTGGGGCGTTGACGCTGGCTGGCTTCAAAGTATTCCTGAGCCTTGGTCCACTTGCCGGTGCGCAGCGACAGCCGCCCGCAGGCCAGCAACAGCTCGGGGTCGTTGGGCCGCTCCTGCAGCCACTTCTCGGCCTTGGCAAGCTGGCGCGCCGGATCCACGTTAAGCAGTCCGTAACGCTTGACGAGGCGAGCGTCCCAGTGGTGGTCGAGAGAGTGGTTCAGCAACCGCTCGGCAATGGTATCTTCGTTGGCCTGCAGCAGCGCTTCGGTGTAAAGCACGATGAGCTCGGTCTTGCCGCGCAGGTAGTCGGGCATGTCGGCCCAGAGGCTGCGCACGCGTTCGATATCGCTGGGGTTCTGGGCTTCGAAGATGATCAACTCGCGATACGCCTTGAACTCGAGCTCTTCGCGCTCCTGCTGAGAGATCAGCTGCTGCGCCGCCAGTCGCGGAATCAGCCGGCGTAGTCCTTCCCAGTCGTTGACGCTCAGGAACACCTGCTTGAGCAGCTTGAGTACCTGCGGATGGTTCGACAGCTGCTTGTCCAGGCGGTTGAGAATCGCCAGGGCTTCTTCGGGCTGCTGGCGGTCGATCAGCAATTGCGCCTGCATCAGGCCAATCGCGGTATCGGCGCCTTCGGTCGTCAACTGGGCCTGGTTGATATGTTCCTGAGACTGGGTGTAGTGGCCCTGATAGTGCGCCGCCAGGGCGGCCGACAGGTAGTTGACCAGCGGCGTGCTGGAGTCGTCGGCGGCTTTCACCAGGGTTTTTTCGGCGCGCTTCCAGCGCCCTTCGGTCATCGCCACCAGGCCGCGTACGGTACGCTTCATGGCACGGCGGTTGCGGGCGCGGCTGTTCCAGGTGCGAAAGCGTCCCACCGGGCGAATCATGCCGCTGAGCAGACGCAACGCAAAATGCACCACCAGGAAAGCCGCCAGTAGCAGCACCAGACCGAACCAGAAGGAGGTTTGAACCGAGGTATCACCGACGCGGATCAGCCAGTAGCCGGGCACCGACATCATCAGATGGCCAAACAGTGCTCCGACGGCGAGCCCGGCAACAATCAGCAGGATGAGCTTTCTCATGACTCACCTCCCTCTTGCTGGCGCGACGCGTGACGGTTGTCGATAAAGTCGGTCATGGCTTGCTGCGACCCGCTGATATCGGGCAGCTCGGGCTCGACGGTCACCTGCTGGAGCTCTTCAAGACGCTCGATGACGCGCTGGGCTTCTTCACGTGAGGTGTCGTAGTAGCGGTCAAGCAGATCGAGCGCCTTGCCGAGGCTCGCTTCATAGAGTCCCTGTTCTTCCTTGAGCAAGGCTAACTGGGCCTGCTCGATGATCAGGCGCAGGCTTTGCCGCAGGTAGGATTCCTGCTCAGGCGTCACCAGCGCTTCAAGGGCTTCGTCGTGATGGCGAATCATCACCAGGTCTTTCAGCTCTTCGCCAAAGCGGGCCAGCTGGCGCTGGAAGGTGCCGGTGGGGGGCTGTTCAATGCTTGAGGTCACGGCGCGCTCTTCCACGTCCTGGGCAAGGCGTAGGCCGGCCACGCGCTCCTGCTGGGCATTGAGAGTCAGATAAACGCCGGTGCGGTCAAGGCGGGGCACCGAGTCCAGTGCCGCCAGTTCGCTGGCGATTTCGCGCCGAACCGGGGTCAGGGCTGGGTTGTCGGCATCCGCCAGGCGACGGTCGGCGGTGCGCAGCAGGGCGGCGGCGCCTTCAACGTCGCCTTCCAGTTGCAGACGCTGGTTGGCCAGGCGCAGCAGATAAGCGGCCTCAGCATGCAGCCAGTCGCGTTCGTCGGTTTCCTGTTCCTGGGACAGCTGATCCAGCACGTTGTCCAGGGTGTCGTCGACGTCGCTGCGATAGTCAGCAAACTCATTGCGCAGTTCGCTGACGGTGCTCTCAAGCTGCTCTTGGCGGGCTGCCTGGTTACTTTCAAGCTGAGCGGCAAGCTCGTCGACCGACTGCTGTGTGGCGCTGCCCTCGGCGCGGTCGCTGAGTTCAGTCAGCCGCTGCTGCTGGGCTTCCAGACGCAGCCAGCCCTGCCAGGCTAACACGCCCACGATGATCGCCAGTATCAGCACCAGCACGACGGCCATGCCGCCTTTTCCCTTGCCGCCGCCCCCGTTGTTTGGAGGAGGGGTAGACGGCGTGCCGGCCTTGTCGCCACCGGATGACGCGGTTGAAGACGTCGAGGCGGTGTGGGTGGTCGTCTCTTGGGCAGCAGCGGACGGCTTGGATGAGGTGTCCGACGATGACGTTGCCTTTGTTTCCCCACTGGAGGAGTGCTCGGCCGCCCCGCCTTGTGACGATGTGTCTTGCTTGGCGTTTTTCTGGCGCCGTCGCGAACGCTGTCCGCTGGACGAGGAAGTAGACGGCTGCGACGACGAAGAGGTCGACGTATCGGAGGAGGAGGGGTCGTTGCCTCCGGAGGATCGGGTGCCGGTCGTCAAGGACGACGACGCGGTCGCCTTGTCCTCAGGCGAGGTATCCGCCGGATGCTTCTGGGTGTCGTCCTGATCGCTTGTTTGTTTGCTCATCTGTCGCTAGCCCTTATTAAGTTCCTTGATCGACATCGGCACCCGCTGGGTCTAGGCCCGAGCCAACGCGGCGATTAACGCCGGTGGTGTGGCTCCTGACGCCACGATGGGGCTACGAAACCCCAGTCTTTCAGCCAGTGTAGCCAAACGGTGGCTGGAAACGATTAGCGGTTGGTTCAACGCTGCCGGTTGGCACCATTTTGCCAGATGTTCTAACAGTTCGCCGCTGGTAACGACCAACGCCCGATAATCACCCGTGGCGAGATGTGCCTGCAT
This sequence comes from Halomonas sp. CUBES01, assembly GCF_020991005.1. Classification (GTDB taxonomy): domain Bacteria; phylum Pseudomonadota; class Gammaproteobacteria; order Pseudomonadales; family Halomonadaceae; genus Vreelandella; species Vreelandella gomseomensis. The sequence goes on from NZ_JAJLLW010000001.1 coordinate 235,167, forward strand.
GGTGTTTGGCGGCGTCAGCAGGCAGCGCCGGTACACGGCCAGGCGAGTCACCTGGGCGCCGCGGGCGGCCAGGGTATCCGCCAGCAGCGCGCGCCCGCCTTCTCCCGCCACGATCAATACGCGCTGGTGGGCCAACGTCTGCAGCGACGCCAATCGCAATAGCGCTTCGCTGGTGTCCTCGCCGGCCGTTGCCGGCGGCAGATGCACGCGCACGCCGAGCCGGTCGTGAAGGGCGGCGGCGGTGGCTTGCCCCACGCAGTAATAATCGATGCCCACCGGCAGCTGCGGCCAGTAGCGATCCAGCGCCTCGCTCAGGCAGCCGGCGGCAAAGGGACTGACGACCACTATCTTATGGTAGTGGTCGATGTCCAGCCAGGCCTGGCGCATGGCGGCGTCTTCAGGCAGCGCCTGCAGCTGCATGACGTCCAGGGTATCGACCGGGTACCCCGCCTGGCGTAGCGCCTCGGCGAGAACGCGGCCGCGATCTCCTGGCCGAGTGATGAGTACCGGCAGCGTCATATCTCGTTGCCGTATACCTCGGCGAGAATCTTGCCCGCTCCCTGGTCCAGCAGGTCTTCGGCGATGCGAATGCCCAGCGCCTCGGGCTCGTGCATGGAGCCGTGGCCTTCAGCACGGAGCACCTCGGTGCCCTCCGGGTTGCCCACCAGCCCACGTAGCCACAGGGTCTCGTTGTCGAGGTCAAGCACCGCGTGGCCGGCAATGGGCACCTGGCAACCGCCTTCCAGTCGGGTATTCAACGCCCGCTCCGCACGCACACGCGTTGCCGTATCAGCATCGTCCAATGGCGCGAGAAGTGCAATCAATTCAGGATCATGAAGGCGACACTCGATGCCCAGGGCGCCCTGGCCGCAGGCCGGCAGGCAGATTTCGGGGGGCATCGCCTGGGTGATGCGGTCATCCAGGCCGAGGCGTCTGAGGCCCGACGTGGCGAGGATGATGGCATCGAATTCGCCGTCATCCAGCTTGCCCAGGCGGGTCTGGACGTTGCCGCGCAGGTTCAGGATGCTCAGGTCAGGCCGTGCCTCGCGCATTTGCAGGCCGCGACGCAGGCTGGCGGTGCCGATGCGCGCACCTTCGGGCAGCTCGTCAAGGCTACGGTAATGGTTCGAGACAAACGCATCGGTGGGGTCGGCGCCTTCCAGGATCACCGACAGCCCCAGGCCTTCGGGAAAATGCATGGGCACGTCTTTCATGGAATGCACCGCGATATCGGCGCGGCCATCCAGCATGGCGTCTTCCAGCTCCTTGACAAATAATCCCTTGCCGCCAATTTTGGAAAGCGGGGTATCGGTGATCTTGTCGCCCTTGGTCGAGAGTGGCACAAGTTCAACCTCAAGCTCGCTGTGCACCGCCATCAGACGGTCGCGAACATACTCCGCTTGCCACATCGCCAGTTGGCTTTTCCGCGTGGCGATGCGTAGTTTGGTGATAGATGCCACGTTATGCTCCTTTTGCCGCTGACACGGCCCTTTGAATTATGATAAGTCTCATCATAAAGCACCCGGCTACCCAGTAAAAACAACCGATGCCGCAAGCGGCCCGAATGCAAACCATGCTGCTTAACCAGGATACCCTATGACGCCCGCCGCACCGCATGGACAGCTGGATCAATTTTTCCTGCTTTCCCATGACCTGTTCTGCTGTATCGACCTGGACGGACGGATGCTGCAGGTGAACCCGGCATTTGAAAACCTGTTGGGCTATACCGCCGATGAACTGCTGGGCAAAAAAGCCGTGAAGGTGATCGACAAGCGCGACCACGCCTTGATCGAGGCGATGCTGGCTCGCCTCGTCGCGGGGCTTGAGGTCGCGACCTTTGAAGTGCGCGCGCGCTCGGTGGCGCGGTCGCTGCACTGGCTCGAGGTCGACCCTTCCCGGGGCGACGGGGTGGTCTACGTCGTGGCCCGGGTGGTCACCGAGCGCAAGCGCGTGGAAGAGCAGTTATGGCGCACCCAGCAACTGTTCGAGATCGTTGGTGAAACGGCCTTGATCGGTGGCTGGTATGTGGATCTCGACGAAGGCAGGCCCATCTGGTCCGACGAAGTCTGTCGTATCCACGGCGTCACGCCGGGGTACCAGCCTTCCTATGAAGATGCCGTGGGGTTTTACGCGCCGGCGTCAAAGCCGCGCATCAAGGCATGTTTTGTCGCCTGCTGTGAACAGGGCATCGACTTCGATGAAGCCCTGGAAATCATCACCCGCGATCATCAGACCCTCTGTGTGCGCGTGATCGGCAAGGCGGTTCGCGACGGCGACGGCAACGTGATTCGGGTGCAGGGCTCCACCCAGGACATCACCGCCAGCAAGGCCACCGAGCGCCAGCTCCAGCTTCTGGAACGCAGCGTTGAATCGAGCACCAATGGCATGCTGATCGTCGAGGCGGGGCATGCCGATCTGCCCATCGTGTACGTCAACACGGCCTTTGAGCGGATCACTGGCTATACCCGGCAAGAAGTCAGGGGGCGCAACTGTCGTTTCCTGCAGGGTGAAGACACCGACCCGCGAACCGTCAAGCAGTTGCGCCAGGCGATTGTGGCGGAGTCCGAAGTTCATGTGGTGATTCGTAACTACCGTCGCGGTGGCGCGCCGTTCTGGAACGATCTCTATATTTCGCCGGTACGCGATGAAGCGGGTCAGGTGACCCACTTCATCGGCGTGCAAAACGATATTTCCGAACAGCGCGAGTACCAGGCCCAATTGGCCTACAACGCCAGCCACGACGCGCTTACCGGCCTGCCCAACCGCATGCTGCTCACCCAGCGCCTGGAGCAGGGCTGTATGCTGGCCCGCCGCTACCAGCGTCACCTGGCCGTGCTGTTTGTCGATCTGGACGACTTCAAGCCGATCAACGATACCCTCGGCCACGAGGTCGGTGATTTCATTCTCGTGGAGGTGGCCAAGCGGCTGGAGGAGGAGCTGCGCCCCTGGGATACCATCGCGCGTTTCGGCGGCGATGAGTTTGTCGTGCTGCTCCCCGACCTGGCCCATGAAAACGACGTGATTCAGGTCGTCGAGCGGATTCTCAATCGTCTTGCCACGCCCTACTGGCAGCGCGGCAGCGAATTGCGCATTACCGCGAGCATCGGCGTGGCGATGAGCGACGGGACGATCAGCGACCCGGTCCAGTTGATTCAGCAGGCCGACCTGGCGATGTACAAGGCCAAGCGTCGGGGGCGCAACACCTGCCAGTGGTACACCGAGGATCTCAATCGCAAGGTAAGTGAACGGGTCAGCCTGCGCAACGCCCTGCAGCAGGCGATCGAGCAGGAGCAGTTCGAGCTGTACTTCCAGCCGCAGATGCACGGCCTCAGCGGCCGGGTGATTGGCGTCGAAGCGCTGATCCGCTGGCACCACCCCGAGCGCGGCTTTATTCCCCCCGGGGACTTTATCGGCCTGGCGGAAGACACCGGGCAGATCATCCCGGTCAGCGACTGGGTACTGGCCACCGCCTGCCGCGTTGCCAAGCAGCTCAATGCGTTGGGCCACGGCCCGATCACCATGGCGGTGAACGTGTCGCCGATGCACTTCCAGCGTCCCGGCTTTCTGAAAGCGATTGAGCAGGTGCTGGAGGAAAGCGGCCTGGCCCCGCACTTGCTGGAGCTGGAACTGACCGAGGGCGTACTGATGGACAGCGCCGAGCAGGCCATCCAGGCGCTCCAGGGGCTGCGTCAGCTGGGCGTGCACGTTGCGCTGGATGATTTCGGCACCGGTTTTTCCAGCCTGAGCTACCTGAAGCGCCTCCCCATCAACAGAATCAAAATTGACCGCTCCTTTGTGCGTGATGTCATTACCGACCGCCACGATGCCGCTATCATCGACGGGGTTGTGGCAATGGCCGGAAAAATGGGACTCGAGGTGCTGGTCGAGGGCGTGGAAACCGCTGAACAGTTTGGCTACCTTGCGCAGCGCCGCTGCGATTACTTCCAAGGCTACTATTTTGCTCGCCCCATGCCATTAAGCGACCTGCGTGCTTTTTTGGCGTCGCCCCCTGCGATTGCGGCACCGGAGGCATTGATGCCGTCGTCATGAAAACGGCGTGCCGCTCCCGTGGGCGACTCTGTTACACTTTCCGCTATTCGACTCTAATTGTTTTGTCAGCAGGATACGCTTCCGATGAGCCAAGCTACGAACCAGTCCTGGGGCGGTCGCTTCAGCGAGCCCACCGATGCCTTTGTTGAGCGCTTCACCGCGTCCGTCACCTTTGACCAGCGCCTGGCGCGCCAGGATATCCAGGGCTCCATTGCCCATGCGACGATGCTGGCCCGGGTGGGGGTGCTCACCGACGACGAGCGCGACGCGATCATTACCGGCCTGAGCGAAATCAAAGGCGAGATCGAGCGCGGCGAGTTTGACTGGTCGGTGCCCCTGGAAGACGTGCACATGAACATCGAGGCACGGCTGACCGACAAGATTGGTATCACCGGTAAAAAGCTGCACACCGGCCGCTCGCGCAACGACCAGGTAGCCACCGATATCCGCTTGTTCCTGCGTGACGAAATCGACGTCATCGACGCCGAGCTTGTCCGCCTGCGCGAGGGCATGATCGAGCTTGCCGACCGTGAAGCCGATACCATCATGCCGGGCTTTACCCATCTGCAGACGGCGCAGCCGGTGACCTTTGGCCACCATCTGCTGGCCTGGCAGGAGATGGTCGCCCGCGACCACGAGCGCCTGCTCGACTGCCGCAAGCGGATCAACGTGATGCCCCTTGGCGCCGCGGCGCTGGCCGGCACCACCTACCCGATCGACCGTCACGTGACCGCCGAGCTGCTGGGCTTCGAGCGCCCGGCGGAAAACTCGTTGGACGCGGTCTCCGATCGCGACTTCGCCATCGAATTCACCAGTTTTGCCAGCATCCTGCTGATGCACCTGTCGCGCATGAGCGAAGAGCTGGTGCTGTGGACCAGCGCCCAGTTCGATTTTATCGACCTGCCCGACCGCTTCTGCACCGGGTCGTCGATCATGCCGCAAAAGAAAAACCCCGATGTGCCCGAGCTGGTGCGCGGCAAGACGGGTCGTATCTATGGCCACCTGATGAGCCTGCTGACACTGATGAAGTCCCAGCCGCTGGCTTACAACAAGGACAACCAGGAAGACAAGGAACCGCTGTTTGACGCGGTGGATACCGTGCGCGACTGCCTGAAAGCCTTTGCCGACATGGTGCCCGCCATCGAGCCCAAGAAAGCCAGCATGTTCGAAGCGGCCCGGCGTGGCTTCTCCACGGCGACGGACTTGGCCGACTACCTGGTGCGCAAGGGCGTGGCTTTCCGCGACGCTCACGAGATCGTCGGCCAGTCGGTGGCTTACGGTCTGAAGACCGAGAAAGACCTGTCGGAAATGACCCTCGACGAGCTCCAGCAGTTCTCCGCCACCATCGAGCAGGACGTCTTCGAGGTGCTGACGCTTGAAGGTTCCGTGGCGGCGCGCAATCACATCGGCGGCACCGCGCCGGATCAGGTGCGCGCCGCTGCCCAGCGTGCCCGCGAAGCGCTGACCGCAGTAAAAGGAGAGGCGCAATGAAAAAAATGGCCGTGCTCGCCGTGGTCGCGCTGCTGCTGGTCGGCTGCGGACAAAAAGGGCCGCTCTACCTGCCCGATGACCCTAACGCCGACGAACAGGAGGGCTAAGTGGACCATTTCAACGATCGTGACGGCCTGCTGTTTGCCGAGGATGTGCCGCTTGACCAGATCGCCGAGACGCATGGCACGCCGTGCTATGTCTATTCGAAGGCGACTCTGACGCGTCATTTCCGCGCCTATACCGACGCGCTGGGCAGCCATCCGCATTTGATCTGCTACGCGGTCAAGGCCAACTCCAATATTGCCGTGCTGGGGCTGCTCGCCAAGCTGGGCGCCGGCTTCGACATTGTCTCGGTGGGCGAGCTGGAACGGGTGCTCAAGGCCGGTGGCGACCCGTCCAAAGTGGTGTTTTCCGGCGTGGCCAAGCAGCCCCAGGAAATGGCCCGGGCGCTCGAGGTAGGCATAAAGTGCTTCAACGTCGAGTCGCGCCCCGAACTCGAACGGCTCAACGCCGTCGCGGGCGAGCGGGGCCAGGTGGCCCCGGTATCGCTTAGGGTCAATCCCGACGTGGACGCCGGCACCCACCCGTATATTTCCACCGGCCTCAAGGACAACAAGTTCGGCATCCCCGTCGACGATGCGCTGGAGGTCTACGAGCTGGCGGCGAGCCTGCCCCATCTGCAGGTCAAGGGGCTGGATTGCCACATCGGCTCGCAGCTGACCGAAACCGCGCCGTTTCTGGATGCTCTGGAGCGCTTGCTGGTGCTCATGGAGCGGCTGCGCGAACGCGGCATCGAGATCGACCACCTGGACCTGGGCGGCGGTCTTGGCGTGCCCTACCGCGATGAAACCCCGCCCCACCCGTTTGACTACGCCAGCCAGCTACTGGACAGGCTGGCGCGCTGGGAAGGCGGCGAGCAGCTCACGCTGCTGTTCGAGCCGGGCCGTTCGATTGCCGCCAACGCCGGGGTCATGCTGACCCGGGTGGAGTTTCTCAAGCCCGGCGAGACCAAGAATTTTGCGATTGTCGACGCTGCCATGAACGACCTGATCCGACCGGCGCTGTACCAGGCGTGGCAGGCCATCGTGCCGGTGGACAGCCGTCTCGCGCGCGCCACCGCGACCTATGACGTCGTCGGCCCGGTATGCGAAACCGGTGATTTCCTCGGCCAGGGGCGCGAGCTGGCGATTGCCGCTGGCGACCTGCTCGCCGTGCGCTCCGCCGGTGCCTATGGGTTTGTCATGGCCTCCAACTACAACAGCCGCCCGCGACCCGCCGAGGTCATGGTGGATGGCGAGCACTGCTACGTGGTGCGCGCCCGCGAAACGCTGGAAAGCCTGTGGGCCGGTGAAGCGCTGCTGCCCGAAGGAGCCTGCTGATGCTGCTGCACTTCACCAAGATGCACGGCCTGGGCAACGACTTCATGGTGGTCGACCTGGTCACCCAGCGCGCTCGGTTGCGCGACGAGCAGATTCGCCAGCTGGCCGACCGGCGCTTCGGGATTGGCTTTGATCAGCTGTTGGTCGTCGAGCCGCCCCGCGACCCCGACATGGATTTCCGCTATCGGATTTACAACGCCGACGGTAGCGAAGTCGAGAACTGCGGCAACGGCGCGCGCTGCTTTGCGCGCTTTGTCCGCGAGCAGCGCCTGACCCACAAGCACGAAATTACCGTGGAAACCGCCGGTGGCCCGCTGGTATTGAACGTCCAGCACGACGGCATGGTGCGTGTCGACATGGGGCGGCCGCGCTTCAATCCGGCCAGCGTGCCGTTCGACGCGCCGGGCGACCAGCCGCTGCACGATGTCGAAGTGGATGGTGAAACGCTGCAACTGGGTGTGGTATCAATGGGCAACCCCCACGCGGTACTGCAGGTGGATGACGTCGACCGTGCGCCGGTCGAGCGTCTCGGCCCGCTGCTCGAAGCCCACCCGCGCTTTCCCAAGCGTGTGAACGTGGGATTCATGCAGGTGCTGTCGGCAAGCGAAATCCGCCTGCGGGTATTTGAACGCGGCAGCGGCGAAACGCTAGCCTGTGGCACGGGGGCTTGCGCCGCCGTGGCCAGCGGTATCCGCCAGGGACTGCTGAAAAGCCCGGTACGCGTTCACCTGCCGGGCGGAGAACTGAGCATCGAATGGCCGTCTCCCGACGCCCCGTTGATCATGGTGGGTCCGGCTATTCGTGTGTTCGATGGCCGGGTGGCGGTCAATTAACCCAGCGCTTGCTAGCGGGCTCTAAAGCGAACAGTCTTTGACTACCCCAAGGAGAACGGCGATGTCTCAAGCCCCGGAACCGCGCAAGACGCTCGACCCCGATCAAGTTGCGTTTTGGCTGGCGCGGCATCCCGATTTTTTCGTGGGTCGGGAAGGCCTTTTGCAGCAGCTACAGGTGCCGCATCCGCATATCGAAGGGGCGGTGTCGCTGCTCGAGCGGTTGGTGATCGACCTGCGTCAGCGCGCCGAAACCGCCGAGGGGCGCCTCGAGCACCTGTTGGAAACCGCCCGCCACAACGAAGCCCAGTACCGTCGTCTGCGCGAAACGCTGCTGGCGCTGGTGGAGGCCGATACCCGCGATGCCCTGGCCCAGGCACTGGCCACGCAGCTCAGCGAGCGCTTCAACACGCCCGCCATGGCGCTGTGGTGCCCCGCGTCGTTGAGCGATGCGGAGCCGTCGCCTCCCCAGCCGCCGCGCCATGTGCTGGATCAGCACGCCAGCGCGCGGCTGGCAGCGCTGCTCGATGGCCGCACCAGCCGCTGCGCCAAGCTCAGCGTCAGCGACTGGAAGTGCCTGCTGCCCCACGTGAAAGTGCCGCGCAAGGCTGGCTCGTGCGCGATTTCGCGGCTGTCGGCGGGTGAGCCGCTGGGCTACCTGCTGCTGGCCAGCCCCGATGCCGATCAGTATCGCGCCAGCATGGACACGCTGTTCACCGAGTACCTGGGCGACATCGTCGCGCGGCTGCTGATACGCCTGACCCCGCATGAATGACGCTATTCTTCGCCAGCACGCCGAGGCGTTTCTCGCCGCGCTCGGGCGCCACGCCAGCCCGGCGACCGTGGCCGCCTACCGCCAGGATATCGAGGCGCTATGCGGCTTTGTTGATCGCCAGGGGGAGCCTGCCAGCGCGTTCGATCAGCACCTGATGCGCGCGTTTTTGGGCGCCGAGCGGCGGCGAGGGCAGTCCCCCCGTAGTCTGGCCCGCCGCCGGGCAGCGTTATCGCGGTTTGCCGACCATCTGGTCAAGCAGGGCGAGATCGCCGATAACCCACTGGATCTGGTGCGCACGCCCAAGCAACCGAAACACTTGCCCCGCCCGGTAGATGTCGACACCCTCTCGCGCTTTCTGGATGCGCCCCACGACGATTCACCGCTGGCGCGTCGCGACCAGGCCATGCTGGAGCTGTTGTATTCGAGTGGCCTGCGTCTGGCGGAGCTGGCGGCGCTCGACCTTGATGCCTTGCAGGATCGACGTGTCCGCGTACTGGGCAAAGGCGGCAAGCCCCGCCAGGTGCCGGTGGGGCAGCGCGCCCGGCAGGCGCTGGACGCCTGGCTGAGCGTTCGGCCCCAGTTGGCGACCGACGCTGAAACGGCGCTGTTTGTCGGCCAGCGAGGCAGCCGCCTGGGCCACCGGGCGATCCAGAAACGCTTGGCCCAGTTGGCCATCGAGCGGGGGCTGCCGGAGCATCTGCACCCTCACCGGCTGCGCCATTCCTTCGCCAGTCACCTGCTCGAATCCAGTCAGGATCTGCGGGCGGTGCAGGAACTGCTCGGTCACGCCAACCTCTCGACCACCCAAGTTTACACGCGGCTGGACTGGCAGCATTTGGCGACCAGCTATGATGCCGCGCATCCCCGGGCGAAACGCCGCCCGACACGGAGTGAACCATGACTTCTCTGAAGGCGATTACCTTCGACCTGGACGATACGCTCTGGGACAACAGCGGCGTAATGGCGCGCACGGAAGCCGGCCATTACGGCTGGCTGCTGGACGGTCTGGCTGGCTGGCTTGCGGAACGCGACTGGCCAACGCTTGCCCTGGGTCATGACGACGGCCTGCAGGATTACCTCGAGCGCCGTCTGCAGCTGGCCCGCGAGGTGCCCGAACGGCGCGGTGACTTTACCTGGCTGCGCCTGCGCGCCCTGGAGGCCCAGCTGGAAGCGCAAGGCCTGCCACGCAGTGCCGCGAGGCTGTGGGCGGCAGCGGCCATGAACGAGTTCCATCGCCTGCGCGTTCAGGTGACCCCGCATCCCGAGGCGGCCGATCTGCTGGCGGCCCTGGGGCGACGCTATCGGCTGGGGGCGATTACCAACGGCAATATTCACCTCAAACGCCATCCGCTGTCGGGCTATTTTCCGGTGGCCATTGCCGCCGGTGAGCTGTTGACCCCCAAGCCTGACCCCAAGGCATTTCTCACCGCGCTTGAGCGCCTTGACGTGGCACCGCAAGACGCCATGCACGTGGGGGATTCGTGGGAAGAAGACATCGTGCCGGCCAAGCAGCTGGGCATGCACGCGGTGTGGATCAGCGAGACACGCGGCACCGCGCTGCCCGAGGGCGTCCATCAGATTGCCCACATCAAGGAGCTGCCAGGCGTACTGGCGAGGTTGAACGTACCCTACTGAGGGGGCGTTTTCAGCCATTCATCCAGACGCTTGGCGAGGGTATCGACGCCGTCTCGCTTGAGCGACGAAAACAGCTGCACCGAGACCAGGTCTTCCCATTCCTTCAAGCGCGAACGTACCTGTTGCAGCGCCGCGCTGGCGGGGCCTTTTTTCAGTTTGTCGGCCTTGGTGAGCAGAATATGCACCGGCATATTACGCTCGTCGGCAAAGCCCAGCATCATCTGGTCAAACTCGGTCAGCGGGTGGCGCACGTCCATCAACAGCACCAGCCCGCGCAGGCTGAAACGCCCTTTCAGGTAGTCGGAGAGGTGCTGCTGCCACTCGAGCTTGACCGCTTCCGGCACCTTGGCATAGCCGTAGCCGGGCAGGTCGACCAGGCGACGCGCCTCATCGTTCATGACGCTGAAAAAGTTGATCAGTTGTGTGCGGCCCGGGGTGCGTGACGTGCGCGCCAGCGCTTTCTGCTGGGTCAGCGCGTTGATGGCGCTGGACTTGCCGGCGTTGGAACGCCCTGCAAAGGCCACTTCGGCACCGGTATCGTCCGGGCAGAGGGCAAGCGTCGGGGCGCTGGTCATGAACTGCGCCGTGGGGTAATTGAGTCGCACAGCTGAACTATCCTGGTGGGTAGGCATGGCATTGATCCTGACGAACAAAGATGAAAACAATGAATAAAGGGTGGCCATGAATGCGCGACGACAGTGGCGAACACGATGGATGACAACACAGGCGAACGGCCGGATGACGCCTTGCCACGAGTACTGCGGGACAATAGCATTTCCGCTATTCCGAGGCTTCGCTATACTGCCCTTAGGGCCGTCTGTGACCGAGGCTAGTGTAACACCGCGCTTTGCCGGGCAGCGACCAACGTGGACAGTTGTTTCTCCTGGTGGTGGTTTATCACCCGAGTGCGTTCACCAACCGTGTGAATGACTGATAACGTTAACGACGAATAACAATGGACGAGCGATGAGAATGCTACTGGCAAGCCTGGCGATGACTCTGGGTGTCGTGGGCACCGCTTCTGCCGACCCCAGGACGGAGGCCGACGCTGCCGCCGGTGAATCCCTGGCGACGCCCTGTGCGGCGTGCCATGGGCAAGCGGGCATCAGTCCTACGCAGACCTTTCCGCATCTGGCGGGTCAGCAGATGTCCTACCTCGCCAAACAGATCATGGATATTCGCGACGGCCGCCGCGAGGTGCCGCAAATGGCCGGGCAGGTAGACGACTACAGCGACCAGGATGCCTGGAACGTGGCGGCGTTCTATGCCGAGCAGGATGCCCACCTCGGCCAGGCCGACGATGACGCCGAGCTGCTGGCCCGTGGCGAAGCGCTTTATCGGGCCGGCGACCAGCAAAAGGGCATCCCCGCCTGCAGTGCCTGCCATACGCCAACCGGGGCGGGTATCGGCAGTGCCGCTTACCCGGCGCTGTCGGGGCTGCAACCCGACTACACTGTTTCGACCCTGCAAGACTTTGCCGCCGGCGACAGGGCCAACGACCCCAACGGGGTCATGCGTGATATCGCCGCGAAAATGACCGACGACGATATGCAGGCGGTGGCGAACTATCTGTTGGGTTTGAATTAAACGACCCGCCTCAATAAGCTGACGATTATTATCGCTTTTTCGGTCGAGTGCGGAACCCTGGTGCGTCGCTGGGGTCTCACGCAGGCTTTCCCACGGAGGAGAAATAGCCACTATGTTTAAAATGTTGATGGTTGCGGTTGCCGGATTGAGCCTGTCAGCGGCAGTCAGTGCCCAAGAGCTTGTCGAAGGCCAGCACTACCGGGCGCTCGAGAAGCCGATCGATACCCAGGTGGACGATGGTCAGATCGAGGTCCTGGATATTTTCTGGTACGGCTGCCCGCACTGCTATCGTCTGCAGTCATTCGTCAATCAATGGGAAGACACGCTCGATGACGACGTCACCCTGGTCAAGATGCCCGCGACCATGGGGGGCGACTGGAACACCCACGCCACAGCCTTCTATGCCGCTAAAGAGCTGGGCATCGCCGACGAGATGCACGCGGATTTCTTCGACGCCATCCATCAGGATAAGCGTTCGATGACCGACAGCGACGAGATCGCCGCCTTTTTCACCCACTACGGCGTCAGCGAAGAAGAAGCCCAGGAAGCCCTGACAGCCTTCAACGTGCGCAGCAACGTCAACAAGGCCAACAGCCGCATGCGTGACATGCGCCTGATGGGCGTCCCCGCCCTGGTCGTCGATGGCCGCTACGTGGTAACGCCGAGCAGCGCCGGCAGTCTGGAAAACATGCCGAACATCGCCGATGCGCTGGTCGACCAGGTGCGCGAAGCGCGCGATGAGTAACGCCGTTTGACGGTCGGGGTATGGGATTGACCATGAATGAGCTGGAGGCTCGCAAGCCGCTGCTGAGCAGCGGCCATTTACGTCTGCTGACCTTTAATCTCCAGGTCGGTATTCAAACCTCGGCGTATCATCACTACGTGACACGCAGCTGGCAGCACTTCCTGCCCCACCCCCGCCGCCTGCAGCGCCTGGACATGATGGGCGAGGTAATGGGCAAGTTTGACGTGGTGGGCCTGCAGGAAGTCGATGGGGGCAGCTTTCGCTCAAGCCGCATCAACCAGGTGGAATACCTGGCCACCCAAGCGGGTATGCCTCACCATTTTCAGCAGCTCAACCGCAACCTCGGGCGAATTGCCCAGCACAGTAACGGGCTGCTGTCGCGCCTGGTACCCAGCCAGATAGAAGAGCACCGTTTGCCGGGCGCCATGCCCGGGCGCGGGGCCATTCACGTACGTTTTGGTGAGGGACCGGATGCGCTGCATATTTTTGTGGCGCATCTGGCACTGAGTCACCGTGGTCGCGTGCGACAGCTGAACTACCTCAGCGATATCATCCAGCCACTGCGCCATGTGGTGGTCATGGGTGATCTGAACTGCACGCCGGATCAGCTGCATGCCCACGAGCGTTTCAACGCGTCGCTGCCGCTCCACCCGGTCAAACCCCTGCTGAGCTACCCCTCCTGGCAGCCGCGTCGGGCGCTGGATCACATTCTGCTTTCCCAATCCCTCGAGGCGGTGGACGTTCAGGTGTTGGATCACCTGTTTTCTGACCACCTCCCAATCGCTGTCGACCTGCCACTTCCCGACGCTTGTCTGGCGGCGATTCGCGCAAGCGTTAAATAATCGCCATGGCGTGGCGCCCACAGGCGCTGCAATGTCCGCGTATATGCGCTATTGTCTGGGGCGCTGACTCCCCTAGCCGTATGACGCGAGACACTTTCATGTCGGACACTACACAACTACCTGCCTTTATCGGTGCGCTGGACCGCGCTTCGGAGTGGTTCGGACGCACCCTTGCGTGGCTGATCATCATCATGATGCTGATTCAGTTCGCGATTGTATTGCTGCGCTATGCCTTCAGCGTGAACAGCATTTTCATGCAAGAGCTGGTGATGTACATGCACGCCAGCGTCTTCATGCTCGGCGCTGCCTACACCTTTCGCCACGACGGGCACGTGCGGGTGGATATCTTCTATCGCGGTATGACGCCGCGCCGCCAAGCCCTGATCAATATCGTGGGCATTATCATGCTGTTGATACCGGTGATGATTTTCATCATCGCCTCAAGCCTGGGGTACGTGGCCAACGCCTGGCGCATTCTGGAAACGTCTCCCGACTATGGCGGTATTCCGGCAGTGTATGCGCTCAAAACCCTGATCCCGCTGTTTGCCCTGCTGATGATCGTTCAGGGCGTGATCGAGGTGGTGCGCAATGGCTATGTGCTGACCGGGCGAAGCGTACCGCCCGGCACGGATGATACCCATCTTGAGGAGCGGGTTTGATGCTGGAATTCATGCCGATCGTGTTATTTGCCGTTATCTGCATCGTGCTGATGTTCGGCTTCCCTGTGGCGCTCTCGCTGGCGGGCACGGCGCTGCTGTTCGCCGGTATGGGGCTGGGTCTCCAAGCCATGGGTATCGATGCCAACTTCGACGCCGGCTACCTGGCCGCCCTGCCCAATCGCCTGTACGGCATCATGACCAACCAGACGCTGCTGGCGGTGCCCCTGTTTGTCCTCATGGGCGTGCTGCTGGAAAAGTCCAAGGTCGCGGAGACCCTGCTCGACGCCATGGCGCTGCTGTTCGGTGCCATGCGCGGTGGCCTGGGCATTTCGGTCACCCTGGTGGGCATGCTGATGGCCGCGTCCACCGGTATTGTCGGCGCGACCGTGGTTACCATGGGCCTGATGTCGCTGCCCACCATGCTGAAGCGTGGCTACAGCACGTCGCTTGCGACCGGGACGATCTGCGCCACCGGTACGCTGGGCCAGATCATTCCGCCGTCCATCGCGCTGGTACTGCTCGGTGACGTGCTGTCCTCGGCGTACCAGCAGGCGCAGCTGGATATGGGCATTTTCAGCCCCAAAACGGTGTCGGTGGGTGATCTCTTCATGGGCGCGCTGGTGCCGGGCTTGCTCCTGGTCGTGATGTACATGAGCTACGTGGCGCTGGTGGCGTGGCTGCGTCCCAGCATGGCACCGGCGGCGGATCGTCAGGAACTGATGGAAGAGCTTGGCCACACCAAGGGCCTGGGCATGCTGCTGCTCAAGGGCCTGGTACCCCCGGTGGTGCTGATCGTGGCGGTGCTGGGCTCGATCCTCAGCGGTTTTGCCACGCCCACCGAAGCGTCTGCGGTAGGCGCCTTCGGTGCGCTGGTGCTGGCGCTGGCCTATCGCCAACTCGATTGGGCAACCCTGAAGGACGTACTGCGTTCGACAACGAACGTCACCACCATGGTGTTTCTGATCCTGATCGGCGCGGCGCTGTTTTCGCTGGTGTTCCGGGCCTACGGTGGTGAACATATGGTCACCGAGCTGTTTGAAGGCATGCCCGGCGGCGTGGTGGGCGCGACCATCATCGTGATGCTGGTGATCTTCCTGCTTGGCTTCATCCTCGACTTTATCGAAATCACCTTTGTGGTGGTGCCGATCGTCGGGCCGATTCTGCTAGCCATGGGCCTCGACCCTATCTGGCTGGGTATCATGATCGCCATCAACCTGCAGACCTCGTTTCTGACGCCGCCGTTCGGCTTTGCGCTGTTTTATCTGCGCGGGGTGGCGCCGCCGTCGGTGCCCACGTCGGCCATCTATCGCGGGGTGATTCCGTTTATTCTGATGCAGCTGGGCATGCTGTTGATGCTGACCTTCTTCCCGCAGCTGGCGACGTGGTTGCCCGCACAGTTCGGCGGCTAGCCATTAGTTGAAAGTCGCCGCTGCTATCAACGCAAGGACGTGACAATCTTAATACTGACGCTGTTAAATAACGCATCAACCATTTGCAGCAAGCCGCTTGGTCCAATGCCCGAGGTGCTCGGCCGAGCGGTGTTTTCCTACTCATAACAGTAATAATAGAAAGCTAGAGGGTTCATGTATGAAAGTTAAAACACTCCCCGTCGCCATTGCCATGACGACCGCGATGTCTGCCAGCCTGCTGGCGGTGTCGAGCCTCGATAATCACGCCCAGGCGCAGGAAGAAGAGTTCCGCTGGAAAATGGTCACCTCCTGGCCTAAGAACTTCCCGGGCGTCGGCCAGGGGCCTGAGCGCCTCGCCGAGCTGGTCGATGAAATGTCGGACGGCCGTCTGACCATCGAAGTGTTCGGTGCCGGGCAGCTGGTGCCGGGCTTTGAAGTATTCGACGCCGTGTCCGATGGCACCGCCGAGCTGGGTCATTCCGCTTCTTACTATTGGAAGGGCAAGGCGCCGGCCGCCCAGTTCTTTGCTGCCGTGCCGTTTGGCATGAACGCCCAGGAAATGAATGCCTGGCTGCACTTCGGCGGCGGCATGGAGCTTTGGAACGAGCTTTATGACGACTTCGGTGTCGACGTACTGGTGGCCGGGGCGTCCGGCGTCCAGATGGGCGGCTGGTATAACAAGGAGATCAATTCGGTCGACGACCTGGACGGCCTGAAGATGCGCATGCCGGGTCTGGGCGGGGAAGTGATGAGCCGCATGGGCGTGGCGATCGTCAACATGCCGGGCGGTGAGATTTTCACCTCGCTGCAGTCAGGCGCGATCGATGCCACCGAGTGGATCGGCCCGTACAACGATCTGGCCTTTGGTCTGCACCAGGCGGCCGATTACTACTACTATCCGGGCTGGCACGAGCCGACCGTCATGTTCGAGGCCATCGTCAACGAAGAGGCCATGGCCGAACTGCCTGCCGACCTGCAGGCCATCCTCACCACCGCCATTCGTGACGTCAACGCCAACGTGCTGGACGAGTACACCGCGCGTAACAACGATGCGCTGGAAACCCTGGTCAACGAGCACGATGTCGAGCTGCGCCGCATTCCCGACGATGTGCTGGCCCAGGCACGCGAGCACTCTGCAGACGTAGTGGCTGAGCTGGCAGAATCCAGCGAGATGGCGACGCGTATCTACGAGTCCTACAGTGCTTTCCAGGATAAGGTCGAGGATTACCACGCGATCTCCGAGCAGGCGTACTACAACGCCCGTAACCCGGAAGGTGATACCACTGAGTAATCTGCGCATCGCCGCATGAAATGGCCGCCTTAGGGCGGCCATTTGCGTTCAGGGGCAGCGCAAACGTCCCAGCTTGAGTATCCTGGGTCACTACTGACGATTCTGCTGAGGAACCCCATGTCTACCGATTCCCGCCTTCGCAACGTGCTCACCATTGCCGGCTCCGACCCGTCCGGCGGCGCCGGGCTTCAGGGCGATCTCAAAACCTTCTCGGCGCTCGGCGTGTACGGCACCAATGTGATTACTGCGGTCATTGCCCAGAACACCTGCGGCGTGGCCTCGGTGTATCCCGTATCCCCCCAGGCGATTCGCGAGCAGCTTGACCATCTGCTGGGCGACGTCACCATCGATGCGGTCAAGATCGGCATGGTCGGCAGCCGCGACGTGGCTGAGGTGATCGCCGAGGCGCTGGGTCGGCGGCGGCCGCGCTGGATCGTGCTCGACCCGGTGATGGTGGCCAAGAGCGGTGATATCCTGGTCGATAATGAAGGCATCCGGGCGGTGCGCGACATTCTGGTGCCGCTGGCGGACGTTATCACCCCCAACCTGCCCGAGGCCGCCGTGCTGCTCGACGCACCATCGCCGGCCACGCTGGATGACATGGAGGCGCTGCTGCCGGGCTTGACCCAGCTGGGCGCGCCCTACGTGGTGCTCAAGGGCGGGCATCTGCGCGGCGAAACCTGTCCCGACCTGCTGGCCACGCCCAGCGAGCACCGCTGGCTGCCGGCCTCGCGCATTGCTACCGAGAACCTGCACGGCACCGGCTGCGCGCTATCGTCGGCGATCACTGCCTGCCTGGCCAAGTTGCCCGTTGACGCCCCGCAAGGGGCGCCGGTAGCGGCGATCAGCGACGCCAAGCAATGGTTGCATGCTGCCCTTGAGGCCAGCGTAAGGCTGGAGGTGGGGCGCGGACGTGGCCCGGTGCATCATTTTCACGCCTGGTGGTAAGCGGGTTGGCGCGCAAGTGTCACCATCGCGCTCTGGCTAGCTTGCGCAATAGCCCGTTGCGCACCATGCTGAAGGGTGTTCGCATGCAGGCTGGCTAAACAAGGCTGAGTTGCTCGGCCGAGGAGCGTTTGCGATGACCCGTACCGTATTGTTTGCCACTGACCTCTCCGCCGAAAACCGCGCCGCCTTTGCCAGAGCCTTGCGCCTGGCTTACGCCGACGGCGCGCAGCTCGATATCATCCATGTGCTCGACCCTTACCTGCCCCGCCGCGTGTTTCACGATGTGGAAGCGGCGGTGGTGGATGATATTGCCGCTACTCTCAACGATATTCGCGAAGATTACGCCCTGGAAGCGCCCCAGACCCTGATCCAGACCGTTGCCGGGGCGCCTTACGTGGAAATTATCCGCGAGGCCCACGAGCGTCAGGCAGGTCTGGTGGTGGTGGGCATGCACCGCAAGCGCGGGCAGAAAGACCTGCTGATGGGGGCTACGTCCATGCGTATCCTCCGCAGTGCCCCTTGCCCCGTCGTCGTGGCCTCGCAGCCGCCCACCCAGCCCTGGCAGTCGATACTCGTGCCGATCGACTTTTCGCTGACGGCCCGGCATAGCCTGCGCGAGGCGTTGCAGCGTTTCCCCGACGCCTCGCTGACGCTGCTGCATGCCTGGCGCCTGCCGGGGGAGCGGGAACTGGGCTCGCATCCGTATTACGCCCAGTGGCGCGACCACGAGGTGGCGCGGCTGCGTGAGCAGCTCTCCAGGGAAATCGACAGCCTGATGAGCGAGCTTGCCGGGGTGCCCGACGTTGAGCTGGTGCTGGAGCACGGCGCGCCGTGCGAGGTGCTTGGCGGCTACATCAAACGCCATACGCCGGATCTCGTGGTGATCGGTAGCCGCGACCAACCGCATCACGCCAGTGAGCTGACGGCCATGCTACTGAGCGAGCCGCACTGCGATGTCATGCTGTGTCGCGTATGATTGTACGGAACTTTTATTGGCAATAAGAGTAGTATAGGTGCTGTCTTGCACAAACAAGAGGGGCCTTGCTATGCCATCACTTACAAAGATTTTCGTGTCACGCAGTGTCGGCGTCTGGCTCGCGGGCGCATTGCTTCTGCCCGGGTCGAGTGGGCTCTGGGCGCAAACGGTGAGCGAAGAGGGCGAACGCTTCGAGCGCAGCCTTGAAGAGAACGGTCAGCGCTACGAACTGATCGGCAGCGGCGTGTTCACCTACATGATATGGACCGCCTATGCCGGGGCCTACTATCAGGTGGAAGGCGAGACCGACCCCCAGCCGCAGCGCGATATCCCCCGTCGTCTTGAACTGGCCTACTTCCACGATATCGAGGCCGACGAGTTCGCCGAAGCGACCACCGAAACCCTCCAGGAGGCGCTGAGCAGCAGTGACTTCCGCGCCCTGGAAAGCGATCTTGAGGCGATCAACGACAGCTACCGCGATGTGGCGCCTGGGGATCGCTACGTGCTGAGCTGGGACGGCGATCAACTGCGCCTCGTGCTCAACGGCGAGACGCTGTTCGAAGGTGGCGATGCCGCGTTTGCCAATGCCATGTTCGGCATCTGGCTGGGCGAGGAACCGCTGGGCGATGACTTTCGCGACGCGCTGCTGGGCAGGTAATCACACGGCCTGAAGGCGCGTTATACTGGTGCTTTTGCGGGAGGAAGCGGTGTGAAAGCACTTATTCAGCGGGTTAGTCGCGCAAGCGTCGACGTCGACGGGCAGTGCGTCGGCGCGATTGACCAGGGGCTACTGGCGCTGGTGGGCGTCGAGAAGGGCGATAGTGACGCCGACGCCGACAAACTGCTCCACAAGCTGCTTCACTACCGTGTCTTCAGCGACGCCGACGGCAAGATGAACCAGAACGTCCAGCAGGTCGACGGCGGCCTGCTGCTGGTGTCGCAGTTCACCCTGGCTGCCGATACGCGCAAAGGACTGCGGCCCAGCTTCTCGAGCGCCGCGCCCCCCGCTGAAGGCGAGCGGCTGTTCAACTACCTGGTGACCCAGGCACAGGCCGCCTGGCAACACGTGGCCACCGGTGAGTTCGGCGCCAACATGCAGGTCTCGCTGGTCAATGACGGGCCAGTGACCTTCTTGCTGGAAAGTTAGGTGGCGCCTAGGCGTTTTCGCTGGCCTGCAGCTCGGCTTCCATCGATTCCAGCGCTTCCTCGGCCGCCAGCCACTGGGCTTCGGCATCGTTGAGGCGCGTCATGATATCCGCCTGACGGGCCAGAGCGTCGGTAAGTTCCGTCTTGCGCGCCTCGTCGGTGTAAAGCGCCGGGTCGGCGAGGGTTTCTTCCAGCTTGGCGAGCGCCGCCTGCTCGCGTTCCATGGCCTTCTCTGCCTGGTCACGCTCCTTTTTCAGTGGGCGCAGCTTTTCACGCAGTTCGGCGGCGGCTTTGCGCGCTGCCTTGCGGGCGTCGCGGTTATCGCCGCCGGCCTGCTGGCCTTGACGCTCGCTCTTCTCGTTGCGGCTATCCCGGCGGCTTTCTTCCAGGCGTGCCTTCAACCAGGCGCGATAATCGTCGAGGTCGCCGTCGAAGGGCTCGACCCGGTGATCGGCGACCCGCCAGAACTCATCTACCGTGGCGCGCAGCAGGTGGCGGTCGTGAGACACCAGTATCACGGTGCCCTCGAAGCTGGCCAGTGCCTGGGTCAGCGCTTCGCGCATTTCCAGATCCAAGTGGTTGGTGGGCTCGTCCAGCAGCAACAGGTTGGGCTTTTGCCAGGCCACCAGCGCCAGCGCCAGGCGGGCTTTCTCACCGCCTGAAAAGCTGCCGACCTGGCCGAAGGCATCGTCACCTCTGAAGCCGAACCCGCCCAGGAAGTTGCGGATATCCTGGTCGCTGGCGGTGGGCGAAAGCCGCTGCACGTGTACGAACGGCGTGGTTGCGACGTCCAGGCCTTCCAGCTGGTGCTGGGCAAAGTAGCCGATCGCCAGGTGTTCACCCGGTACGCGCTTGCCTTCCAGCAGGTCGAGTTCGCCGGTGAGCGATTTGATCAGCGTCGACTTACCGGCGCCGTTGGGGCCCAGCAGGCCGATACGGCTGCCCGGCAGCAGCGTGAGGTTGACCTTGTCGAGCTGGGCGACATCGCCTGCCTCGCTGCGGTAGCCAAGCGTCGCCTGGTCGAGCACAAGCAGCGGGTGTGAGGTCTTGTCCGCTGCTGGAAGGGTAAAGTGGAACGGCGAATCGACGTGGGCAACGGCGATGTCTTCCATGCGCTCGAGCATCTTGACGCGGCTTTGCGCCTGCTTGGCTTTGGTTGCCTTGGCCTTGAAACGCGTGATAAAGCGCTCGATTTCCTCGCGTCGCGCCTGCTGCTTGGCGGCTTCGGCCTGCTGGAGGGCGAGCTTCTCGGCGCGGGTGCGCTCAAAGCGGGAGTAGTTGCCGCGGTAAAGCTCCAGCGTTTGATGGTGCATGTGCACGATGTGGTCGCACACGGCATCCAGGAAATCACGGTCGTGGGAAATCAGCAGCAGCGTGCCGGGGTAGCGGGTAAGCCACTGCTCCAGCCACAGCAGCGCATCGAGGTCGAGGTGATTGGTGGGCTCATCGAGGAGCAGCAGATCCGAGGGCATGAACAGCGTACGGGCCAGATTGACGCGCATTCGCCAGCCGCCGGAAAACGACGACAGGGGGCGCGTGAGATCCGCCTGTCCAAATCCCAGCCCGACCAGCAGCTGGGCGGCGCGGGACTCGGCCCGGTAGCCATCCAGGGTTTCGATCAGGCCGTGGAGTTCCGCTTCACGGTGCGGGTTGCCGGCGTCGCGGGCCGCCTGGAGATCGGCCTGGGCCTGGCGCAGGTCGATATCGCCGTCCAGCACATAGTCGATAATCGGCCGATCCAGGGTGTCGACTTCCTGGGCCATGTGGGCGATGCGTTGTCCGCCGCTCAGCTCCACGTCACCCTGATCGGGGCCGAGCTCGCCCAGCAACAGCTTGAAGAGGCTCGACTTGCCTGCACCGTTTGCCCCGATAATGCCGGTTTTCACCCCGCTGGGCAGGGTCAGGTCGGCGTTGTCGAGTAGCGTTTGCGTGCCGCGTTGCAGGGCGACTTGGCGCAGTGCGATCATGCGTTCTCCCGAAAAGAAAGGGTCATACAATGCTGGATTCCACTGCGCTTGATTCTACCCGATTCGCGGCGTTACAGCAGGCACCCCTGTGGGATTTCGCGCTGGCGTTCTACGCCCGCCCCGGCGTCGAGCAGGCGTGCCTGGCGCTGCAGGATATCGCCGCGGTGGATGTGTGCGAGCTGGTGTTTCACGGCTGGCTTTTCACCCACGGGCTGGAGGCGCGGCCAGAGGCGTTGTCAGCGCAACGCCAGTCGTGCGGTGAATGGCAAGCCGGCGTCACCGAGGTGCTGCGCGGTCTGCGGCGTGACCTGAAGCGCGCCGAACGCCCCAGCGAGACGCTCCTGGCGCTTCGGGAACGCATCAAGCAGGCCGAGTTGCTCGCCGAGCGTGAAAACCTTCAACGTTGGCAGACGTGGGCGTGGGACGCTGACCCGCCGTGGCAGCGCTTGCAAAATAAGCCAACGATGTCGAACGATACCGGCATTTGGCTGCAAGAACGCCTTTTATCGCCACATGATGGTCAGCGCTCGGTATTCGATGAAGTGACCGTGGAAGCTCTTCAAGATGCCTTTGATGTGCTGGGTCGCCAGCTTGACCCCTTACAGCGAGCGCGCTAGCCTGAAAATTAGCTGCTTTTGAATAACTGGTTGTTATTCGGGCTTTGTAGCGTGCCGTGCCTCTCGGCGCTGGCACCACTACGAGTAACACAGCGCGTTGCATGACGCGCCGAAAAAGCAGATTCCTGCGCACTCGTACAGCGCGCTTACCACTGCAAGGGGAACACCGCATGAAGGCAAGCAAGTTAGTAACGACGGCGAGCGTCAGTGCACTACTGGTTGGCATGTCGGGCGTCGCTCAGGCTGACAACTGGCGTTACGCGCACGAAGAATACGAGGGTGACGTCCAGGACGTTTTCGCCTATGCGTTCAAAGAACACATCGAAGACAACTCAGACCACACCGTTCAGGTCTATCGCTTTGGTGAGCTTGGCGAGTCCGACGATATCATGGAGCAGACCCAGAACGGCATTCTCCAGTTCGTCAACCAGTCGCCCGGCTTTACTGGTTCGCTGATCCCGGAAGCCCAGATCTTCTTCATTCCCTACCTGCTTCCCACCGACGAAGAGACCGTGCTTGAGTTCTTCGACGAAAGCGAAGCGATCAATGAGATGTTCCCGGAGCTCTACGCCGAACAGGGCCTTGAGCTGCTGAAAATGTATCCGGAAGGCGAAATGGTCATTACGACCAACGAGCCGTTCACCTCTCCCGAGGGGCTGGATAACAAGAAGATCCGTACCATGACCAACCCGCTGCTGTCGGAGACCTACGACGCATTCGGGGCAACGCCCACGCCGCTGCCCTGGGGTGAGGTATACGGTGGTCTGCAGACCGGCGTTATCGATGGTCAGGAAAACCCGATTTTCTGGATCGAGTCCGGCGGCCTTTACGAAGTGTCTCCGCACCTGACCTTTACCGGTCACGGCTGGTTCACCACTGCGATGATGGCCAATCAGGACTTTTACGAAGGCCTTTCCGACGATGATAAAGAGCTGGTTCAGGAAGCTTCTGAAGTAGCTTACGACCATACCATCGAGCACATCCAGGGGCTGGCCGAAGAATCGCTCGCGAAGATTCAAGAAGCTTCTGACGAAGTCACCGTCACGCGTCTTAATGAAGAGCAGATTCAGGCCTTCCGCGATCGCGCCCCCCAGGTTGAAGAAGAGTTCCTGGAAATGACCGGTGAACGTGGTGAAGAACTACTTAACCAGTTCAAGGAAGACCTGGAAGAAGTCAGCAACGACTAAGACTTAGCAGCCCTCGCCACTAAAAGGCGCTGCAGTTGAAGCACCCAGGGGCGGCCAGCGGCCGCCCCTTTTTATATAGAGATCGCCTCTATCAATGCGCTTACGCGAACGCATTCGTTCACCCAGCGTTGAACCAGTAACGTTAGGTTACCGTTAGGCTGAATATGCAAGCCATGGTGACGTGCATGCACCCTGCGTTTGGATCGGTGTGGAAACGTGAAATCGGCAGCGCAAGGCTGCCGTGATTAAAGGAGTCCGGCCATGACCGAAGAAGAGTCCGAAAAAAGCTACCGCTCAGGCTTGCCCGGTATCCTCGGGGTAGTGGATACCGTTATCAGCAAGATCGAGTCGGTGATTCTGGCGCTTGGCGTCTTGTTGATGGCGCTGAACACGGTCACCAACGTGGTGTCGCGCTTTGTGTTCGGCAACAGCATCATGTTTTCAGGTGAGCTCAACCGCATTCTGATCATCATGATCACCTTTGCCGGGATCGGCTACGCGGCGCGCCACGGGCGACACATCCGCATGTCGGCGATCTACGATGCGCTGCCCACCGGCGGTCGCAAGGTGCTGATGATCGTGATTGCCTTGTTCACCTCGATGGTGATGTTCTTTTTGCTTTACTACTCGGTATTCTACATCATCGATTTGTATAGCAAAGGGCGCGTGCTGCCATCCATGGGGTTACCCATCTGGATGATCTACCTGTGGGTACCCATGGGCTTCTTGATTACCGGCATTCAATACCTGCTCACCGCCATCAAGAACATGACCTCCCGGGATGTGTATCTCTCCACCGGGGTGGTGGATGGCTATAAAGATACTGAAACGGAAGTCTAACGCAGGGCACAGCTGCCCAGGGGAACTGCTATGACGACAATAATGGTCACCACAATGATTGTCCTGCTTTTGCTGGGCTTTCCGATGATGATCCCGTTGATTACCGCCTCGGCCATTGGCTTTTTCATGATGTTCAATGGGTTTGGGCAGATGGAAACGCTGATTCAGCAGATGATGGCGGGTATCCGTCCGGCCTCGCTGATCGCGGTACCCATGTTTATCCTGGCGGCGGATATCATGACGCGAGGCCAATCGGCCAGCCGCCTGATCGACATGGTGATGTCGTTCATTGGCCACGTGAAAGGCGGCCTGGCCGTCAGCACGGCGGCGTCATGTACGCTGTTTGGTGCCGTATCCGGGTCGACTCAGGCCACCGTGGTGGCGGTTGGCTCGCCGCTGCGTCCGCGCATGCTGAAAGCCGGGTACTCGGACTCGTTTACCCTGGCGTTGATTATCAACTCCAGCGATATCGCCTTTTTGATCCCGCCCAGTATCGGCATGATCATCTACGGGGTGATTTCAGGCACGTCTATCGGCGAGCTGTTTATTGCCGGTATCGGGCCTGGCTTGATGATACTGATGATGTTTGCCGCCTACAGCATGATTTATGCAACGGTGAAAAACGTCCCGACCGAGCCTAAAGCGACTTGGGGGGAACGGGGCAGGGCCGTGCGCATGGCGCTCTGGCCGCTGGGCTTCCCGGTGATTATCGTCGGTGGCATCTATGGCGGTATCTTCAGCCCCACGGAAGCGGCAGCGGCCTGCGTGCTTTACGCCGTTTTTCTCGAGTTTCTGGTGTTTCGCTCGCTCAAGGTCAACGATATTTACGCCATCGCCAAGTCCACCGGCTTGATTACCGCCGTTGTGTTCATTCTGGTGGCCGTGGGCAACAGTTTCTCGTGGATCATCTCGTTCGCGCAGATTCCCCAGGCGATTCTGGAAGCGGTAGGGGTCAATGAAGCAGGCCCCACCGGCGTGCTGATTGCGATCTGTATCGCCTTCTTCGTGGCCTGCATGTTTGTCGACCCGATCGTGGTCATTCTGGTACTGACGCCTATCTTCGCGCCGGCGATTGCGTCCACCGGGCTTGACCCGGTGCTGGTCGGGATCCTGATTACTCTGCAGGTGGCCATTGGCTCGGCGACACCACCCTTCGGGTGCGATATCTTCACCGCCATTGCCATTTTCAAGCGCCCCTACTGGGACGTCATCAAGGGTACCCCGCCGTTTATCTTCATGCTGATCCTGGCGGCCGTGCTGCTGATCATGTTCCCGCAGATCGCCCTGTTCCTGCGCGACGTAGCTTTCGGCTAACTCGGCACAAGGAGAACGCCCATGTTCAATCGCATTTTAGTTCCGGTGGATGGCTCCAAAGGGGCCTTGAAAGCGCTTGAAAAGGCAGTGGGGCTGCAGATGTTGACCGGCTCCGAGCTTTACCTTTTGTGCGTGTTCAAGCACCACAGTCTGCTGGAGGCGTCGCTGTCGATGGTGCGGCCCAACAGGCTGGATATCCCCGACGATGCGCTGAAAGAGTACGCCACGGAAATCGCCGTGCATGCCAAGTCTCGCGCCATTGAAATGGGTGCCGATGGCGGGCGCGTGCGGGCCTTTGTCAAAGGCGGCAGGCCCTCGCGCACCATCGTTCGCTTTGCCCGCAAACGCGAGTGTGACCTGGTCGTGATCGGTGCCCAGGGCACTAACGGTGACAAGAACCTGCTGCTGGGCAGCGTTTCCCAGCGGGTGGCGGGCGCGGCGCACTGCCCGACGCTGGTGGTGTAAGCCGCGCCGCTCAACCAATGTCGCGGGTGAATCACACCCGTCGTCCTGGCAGATGCAGCCCGGGGCGGCGGGTGTTACTCTTTTGACGGTTCTCATTACGGTGCGTTGCACCCTGAATAAAAGGTGTTTTATGAAAGTAGCGATTTCCTCAACGGCGCTGGTGAGTTTACTGCTGGTTGCTCCCTTGTCGGCCGCCGCCCCGGAAACCGAAGAGGAGCGGCTGGCGTATAGCCTCGGTGTCACCCTGGGTGAGAGCATGCAGGCCGATATCGAAAACCTGGATATCGATACCTTTACCGACGGCATGCGCGACGTGTTTGAAGGCAATGACCTGGCGCTGGATGACGCGCAAATGAGTGAAGCGCTGATGACCTTCCAGGAGCAGTCCATGGCGGCCCGGGAAGCGGAAGCCGCTGAGGCCGCTGAAGCCAACCGTCAGGCAGGCGAAGCTTTCCTCGTTGACAATGCCGAGCGCGACGACGTGACGGTCATGGAATCAGGCCTGCAGTACGAAGTGCTCGAGGCGGGCGACGGTGAGTCCCCCGGCCCCCAGGATACGGTCGAGGTCAATTACGAAGGTACGCTGCTGGACGGCACCGTGTTTGACAGCTCCTTCGAGCGCGGCGAATCGGTGAGTTTTCAGGTCAACCAGGTTATCGAAGGCTGGCAGGAAGCCTTGCAGGCAATGAGCGTCGGTGATAGCTGGATGCTGTATATCCCCGCTGACCTGGCTTACGGCGAAAGCGGTCAGGGGCCGATTGGCCCCAACGAAGTGCTGACCTTCCGCGTTGACCTGCTGGACGTTGAGTAACGCATGGGCGTCTCCCCGCGTCATCTAGCCTGTGGGCTGCTGCTCATGGGCAGTACGTTGGCAGCGACGCAAACCCTGGGCGCTCCCGAGACGCTGCCGTCGCTGGACGCTGGGAAGGATGGCGCCAGCGTGGTGGGCGTTTCGTCCGGTGGCTACATGGCCACCCAGCTGGCGGTGGCGTTTCCCGAGCGTTTTGCTGCGGTGGGGGTGCTGGCAGCCGGCCCCTGGGGCTGCGCGGAGGGCTCGCTAAGCCGGGCGCTCAATCATTGCCTGACGACAGCAGATGGCGAGCCGTCACTGGATAGGCTGGAAAATCGCCGCCGCCGCTACGAGTCGGCCCAGCAGGTAGGCCCTCGGGAGGCGCTCAGCCAGCTAAGGGTGTACCTGTGGCACGGCGAGGAGGACGAGGTGGTGGCGCCTGTGCTGGGCGATCTGTTGGCCGAGCAGTGGGAGCGCTGGCTGGCCTCGCCCGAGCAGCTTCGCGTCAAACGACGCGAAGACACCGGGCATGGCTGGCCGGTGCGTCTGCATGATGAGGCGCCCCCACCCCAACTGCTCGGCGACTGTCAGCAGGGCGGCGGCAGCTATCTGCTGGCCTGCGATGACGATGTGGCCGGCGACATGCTGAGCTTTCTGTATCCCCAGCGCGAATCACAGCGCGATGGCCAAGGGCAATTACGCGCGTTTGACCAGTCTGCCTTTGCAGTTAACGGCATGGCGGATAGCGGCTTTGTCTTTATACCCGAAGGCTGCGAAAAGGGTGGCTGCGAGGTTACGCTGGCGCTTCATGGCTGCCAGATGAGCGCAGACGCGATAGACGATACGTTTGTGCGTCACAGTGGGCTCAACGAGTGGGCGGCAACGCACCGCCAGATCGTGGTGTATCCCCAGGTACAGAGCAGCATGATGAACCCTCAGGGCTGCTGGGACTGGTGGGGGTATGCCGAGCGTTCATCCCGGCTGACCCCGCTGCACGATACCCGAGAAGGGGCGCAGGTGGCCGCGCTGATGGCGCTGCTGGCGCGCCTGCAGTCGGCGCCAGAGAGTGATTAACCCCCCAGTTTTTCTACCAGGGCGGCGCTAAGCGCCTGGGGCGTCGGCGAGTACAGCACCCGCTGTAAAATGTCGCCGTCACGATCGACAAGATAGAGCGCCGAACTGTGGTCAATGGTGTACTCGATAGCGGAGTCAGGCGCCTCGACGCGACGGCTGATGACGCCATAACGGGACATGACATCCTTGAGGTCGGCGTCGCTTCCTCGCGCGCCGATCAAGTCCTCATCGAAAAACGCCAGATACTGCTCAAGCCGTTCCAGCGTGTCGCGTTCCGGATCGACCGTGATCATCACGGGCACCACCTTCTGCCGCTGCGCTGGCGAAAGACCCGCCAACGCCTGCCGCGTGACCGAGAGCGTCATGGGGCAGACATCCGGGCAGTACGTATAGCCAAACGACACCAGGGCGATCTGCTCCTCGCCAAGCTGGGCAAGTGAAAAGTCACCCTGGGTGGACGGCAGTTCAATATCGCCGCCGCTGGGCATGTCGCTGTGCGGCGATAGCACGCTGTCGTAGAGCAAGACGCCAATGCCGACAATCAGGATGGTAATGAGGCCGACACCTAGCCAGCGTTTTGGATAGGTCATGGTAATCCCCCGCAGGCGGTGAGCCGGTGCCCGTTGGCGACGGCTTAACTGCGTTTATATGTCATAGTAACAGTAAACCTGCGCGTGTCACGGCAGGGCGGCAAGACGGATAAGGAAGCCCGATGGAAAGCATTAACGGTGCCCTAGGCCCGCTGTTCCTGTTGATCCTTCTGGGGGCAGTGCTGGGCGTAAAGCGCTGGCCCAGCGATACGTTCTGGCCACACATGGAGCGGCTGATCTATTTTCTGCTTTTCCCGGCCATGCTGGTGGCGACGCTGGCAACAGCGGATGTCAGCCAGGTGCCGGTGACCCGCCTGGCGCTGGTGCTGCTGGGCGCGATGGCCGCGTTTGGGCTGCTGCTCTGGCGGCTGCGCGCAAGATTGAAGCTGACGCCGGCGGCATTTACCTCGGTGTTTCAGGGCGCGGTGCGTTTCAATACCTATGTGGGCGTTGCCGGGGCGGCGGCCCTGCACGGCAGCGCCGGCGCCACCACCGCCGCCGTGGCGGTGGCGCTGATGGTGCCAGTGGTCAATATCATGTGCGTGGCCAGCTTTGTTGCCGCCGGCACCCTCGGCAACGCCAGCATTGGCAAAAGCATCATGGCACTAATCAAGAACCCCCTGATTCTGGCGTGCTTGCTGGGTATTGTGTTGAACCTTTCCGGCATAGGGCTGCCGGGCTGGAGCCACGATACCGTCGATCTACTAGGCCGTGCTGCCTTGCCGCTTGGGCTGGTTGCTGTGGGGGTGGCATTGCGCCCGGCAGCGCTGCTGCGCGTTGATCGTGGCGTGCTGGCGACGAACAGCGTCAAGCTGTTGCTGATGCCTGCGTTAGTGCTGGGGCTTGCGTGGCTGGTTGGCCTGGATACGGTGAGTCGCGACGTCGCGCTGTTGTTTGCCGCACTGCCCACGGCGACGTCAGCGTATATTCTGGCTCGCCAGCTGGGTGGCGATGCTGAATTGATGGCGGCGATTATCACCGGCCAGACGCTGCTGGCGATGCTGACGCTACCCGTCTGGCTGCAAGTCGCGGGCGGCTAGAAATAAAAAAGTAAATAAAAAATATTCGTATTTGTGTTGACGAGGTAAATGAGAACTATTACATTGTGATTGTGGCGTTTGATGAGACGCCACAGACCACGACAGATTTGGCAATCATTACCACTTTCCTGTCATGGTTTCTCCCTCTCATTGCTAGTCACGGTCTTTTGCCGCTCCTCTGGAGCGGCTTTCTTTTTTCTAATAACCACTTTCTTGATCCTCGCCAACAACGCCCTGCGCTGTTCAGGCAGATAATAGGCGCTTTGCCTATGCTGACCTTGAAACCTCGACAGGAGCAACCGCCATGCGCATCGCCGTGTTTAGCGCCAAGCCTTATGACCAAACCTTTCTGACCCTTGCCAATGAGGACAAGCATCACGAGCTGAGTTTTTTTGACGTGCGGTTAACCGCTGATACGGCGCTTTTGGCGAGAGGTTATGAAGGGGTCTGTGTGTTTGTGAATGACCACCTGGATACCTCCGTTCTGCATCTGCTCCACGGCAATGGCACACGGCTGGTGGCGTTGCGCTCGGCGGGGTTCAATCATGTCGACTTAGCGACCGCCGAACAATTGGGCATGACCGTCGTGCGTGTGCCCGCCTATTCACCCCATGCCGTCGCGGAGCACGCGGTAGCCCTGGTGCTAAGTCTTAATCGAATGACTTATCGCGCCTACAACCGAGTGCGCGAGGGTAACTTTTCCCTGGACGGCTTGCTGGGGTTTGACCTGCACGGCAAAACGGTGGGCGTGATCGGTACTGGCAACATCGGGCTGATCTTTGCCGATATCATGCACGGTTTTGGCTGCCGTATTCTGGCCAGCGATCCTTTTCCAAACCCAGACGCCAAAGCGTTTATAGAATATGTTCCTCGCGAAACACTCTTTGCAGATGCCGATATCATCTCGCTGCACTGCCCGTTGACGCCTGACACTGATCACCTGATCAATGAAAAAGCGATAGACCAAATGAAGCCCGGGGTTATGCTGATAAACACAGGGCGAGGACGCGTGGTTGATACGCAAGCGGTGATCGCCGGGTTAAAAAGCGGCAAAATTGGCCGCTTGGGGTTGGATGTCTACGAAGAAGAAGAGCAGCTGTTCTTCGAAGACTTGTCCCAGGGCGTGATCGATGACGATCAGTTTATGCGACTTACGACCTTCCATAACGTGCTGATTACCGGTCATCAGGCGTTTTTTACCGACGAAGCGCTCACCAATATTGCAGAGACGACGCTCGAGAATATTGATGCCTTTGAAAGTGGAAATGGCACACTGCATCGGCTGGTATAACCGAACCGACGTTATGCTGCCGAATCATTGATAAAGGGTTTTCTGAAATTTTAAATAAAAAGCATTCGCATTTCACTTGAAGGTGTAAATGAGAACTATTACATTGTGGTTGTGGCGTTTGAGAGACGCCACAGACCACGGCAGCGTAGGTCAGCGCGACCAGTTACCTGTCATGGTTTCTCCCTCTCATTGCTAGTCACGGTCTTTTGCCGCTCCCCTGGAGCGGCTTTCTTTTTTGGGCCTTGGTCACCCAACTGACCCACACCGCTGCCTGCGCCCGGCGTTGTGAGCAAGTTCTCTTATCCCGCTATACAACCTCGTCTTTTCTCACTAAGTCACTATTAATTCAGATGTTTATCTGTGCGATAGGCTTAAGTAGGGTTCCCGAAGCGTAAGCGATCAGCCTTCAACTTTGGTTGTATTTTGTGTCCTGAGCCTTGCCTGATTGGATAGCTAGGCTTAACTTCTCATTTGTACGATGTATGACAACTAGACGGTTGTCACGATTTCGAGCCTCGCTAATGGGTGTTGGCACACTGCAACGAGGGAAGCATGAGGATGGTGGCGTGAAGTTTTCCAAACAAGACGTAATACAAGCGATCGGTGATGGCCTGCTCTCGTTCCCGATCACCGACTTCGATGACAACGGCCAGTTTGATGAAGCCAGCTACCGCGAGCGGCTAGCCTGGTTTATCAGCCATGATATTTCCGCCGTCTTTGTGGCGGGCGGCACCGGTGAGTTTTTCAACCTATCGCTGGAAGAGTACCGCCGTATCGTTCAGGTGGCGGTTGAGGTGATTGACGGCAAGCTCCCCGTGATTGCCAGTGCGGGCTTAAGCGTGGCGACGGGCAAGGCCTTTGCCGCTGCTGCCGAAGAGGCCGGCGCCGATGGCATTTTGCTGATGCCCCCCTACCTGACCGAGTGCCCGCAAGACGGCCTGGTCGATTACGCCCGGCAAATTTGTGACGCTACGGCAATTAACGTTATCTACTACAACCGCGGTAACGGCATTCTCAATGCGACGTCTGTTCAGGCGCTGGCGGATGCCTGCCCGAATTTGATTGGCCTGAAGGATGGCAAGGGCGATATCCAGGCGCTGAACAAGATCGTCAAGACCGTGGGCGACCGCCTGACCTATATCGGTGGCGTGCCTACCGCCGAGATTTTCGCCGAAGCGTATCTTTCCATCGGTGTTAATACCTATTCCTCGGCCGTGTTCAATTTTGTTCCCGATATGGCGGTGGCTTTCTATCGAGCTCTCCGTGCTGGGGACAGTCGTGTCGTTAAGCAAATTACCCAGGACTTTTTTATCCCGTTTATCGATTTGCGTGATCAAAAAGCCGGGTATGCCGTGAGCCTGATCAAAGCCGGTGCCGAGATTATCGGTCGCCCGGCGGGAAAGGTGCGCGCGCCTTTAACGATGCCTACCGCTGACGAATGTCGGCAACTTAAGCAACTAATCGATAAAACCAAGTAAATCCCTTCTCAAACCGCAAGACCATAATAAATTTACAACGATCGAATGAGGTGAAGCATGTTGGTATCTAAGAAAGCGCTAGCTGGACTGGGTTCGGCCGCCTTGATGGCATCAATGACCGTTGGCTCGGGTGTCGCCTTTGCTCAGGATGGCCCTTTGCGGGGCAATGTACGGGTGGTCATCGGCTCTACGTCGACCGGTGGTGATACCTATCAAAACTCCAGCATTGTTGCGGATGCGTTATCCGAAAAACTTGATCTGAACATGAAGGTCGACGCGGTTGGCGCGAACTCTGCTTTCCGGACCCTGGACCGCGATTCCCGTGGCAACACGCTGATGATTTTCCATGACCAGTCCTACCTGGGGTATTTGTATGGTGTGGAGGGCTACGACAATATTTTTGAAAAATATACCGTGGGCCCGACAGTGGCTATTAACCCAGGCAATGCCTACTTGGTGCCAAAAGACTCTCCTTACGAAACCCTTAATGACATTATTGCTGCGGTGGGTGAAGGAGAGACGGTACGCGTCGCAATCCAGCCAGGCGGTGTCTCGGAAATCGGTTTTAGTGCATTAAAGAATGCCATTGCGATTGAGCACCCTGGCCAGGAAGACAATCTGGTAGCGGTGAATACCGGCTCGCAGTCGGATAAAAACCAGCAGCTTTTTGATGACCAAGCTGACGTGATCAACGGGACGGTGCAGGCCAACGAGCAATACACGCGCTTGCCTGAAGATGATCAAAAGGCCATGCGATTTGTGTGGCTGACGGCGCGGCAAGATACCATCGAGCAGGCGCCA
Organism: Halomonas sp. CUBES01; assembly: GCF_020991005.1. Lineage (GTDB taxonomy): Bacteria > Pseudomonadota > Gammaproteobacteria > Pseudomonadales > Halomonadaceae > Vreelandella > Vreelandella gomseomensis. The sequence goes on from NZ_JAJLLW010000001.1 coordinate 268,384, forward strand.
GAAGAGGGCCTGGGCCAGACGACTCGTGAGCAGTTGTTGGAGTATGTCGAGCCTAACGTCAATGTCACTATGGGGGGTGACGAAAGCTTCACCTTCGATAAAGAGTTCTTCTTCCTTTACAACAAGGATATGGACCCTGCCATTGTTGAGCAGATTGACGAGGCTTTAGCAGAAATCTACGCGGAAGGCGAAATTCAAGAAACACAAAAGAACGCGTTTTTCATTCCTAACTTCAAGCCTTCTGATGAAGCGTCTGAGTACCTGCAAGACAAGATGACGCGCTACGAAGGCATTATCGAAAACATCAAGTAAGCGATTCAGGCACCGGCACATGGGTGTCGGTGCCATCGCTATAAGACATAAAGCACTCTAGAACCATGATAGGCCAGGGTAGCCTGCTGCCTATATCGGAGCTGTTATGGAATCAGGTCTGTCAAGTCTGCTTAGCATCTCGATCGATTTCGAGACGTCTCATCTGTTCTTCCCGATGATTATTCATTGGGTATTGGCACTGTTGTTCCTTGCCGTTTTAGTGACCAAGACAGTTCCTTTTCTGGCCGCTGTGAAACGTGGCGAGCGGACCTTGCCGATTATTGGTGAGTCCATGGATGGCTTCCGCTTCTTCGGTACGCTTGCCTTGATGGTGGCGTATTTCTATCTGATGGCGTACGTGGGCAATATGTTTCCCTACACGGGTTACGGTTTCCTGTTCGTCTCGATGGTTTTCGTCTTGCTTATGGCATTGCTGTACATGCATGAGTGGACAAAAAAGGCTATGACCACCGCGGTGATCACGGCCATTGTAGCGCCCAGCTTGGCTTGGTTCATTCTGGCCAAGCTGTTCAAAATTACCCTGCCGTGACCGAAGTGAGTGCCCCCCATGGAATTTTTGTCACTTCTCGATCTAACGTTTTTCCTTCTTGCTGCCTTGGGCGCCCTGGTCGGCATCATCTTTGGCGCAATACCCGGCATGACGGCGACTATGGCGGTAGCCGTGTGTCTCCCGTTGACCTACGCCCTGGGCCTTAACCACGGCTTGGCGCTGTTGCTTGGCCTGTATGTAGGGGGAATATCGGGCGGTATGGTGCCGGCGATTCTGATTAATATTCCCGGCACACCCTCGTCTATCACCACCACCTTCGATGGTTACCCGATGGCCCAGAAAGGTGAGGGCGAGAAGGCCCTACGGGTCAGCGTCATCGCCTCAGTGGTCGGCGGTCTGATCAGTGCGGCCGTGCTGTTCTTTTTTGCGCCGATGCTGGCGGATTTCTCGATCAAGTTCTCCTATGTGGAGAAGTTCCTGATCATTCTGCTTGCGTTGAGCGTGATTGCCTCACTTTCCAGCAACATGCTGGTGGGTATCTTCAGCGGCGTGATTGGCATCTGGCTGAGCCTGGTCGGCGTCTATAGCACCTCTGACGGTGGCAACGGCAAGACACGGCTGATGTTTGACTTCATGGAGCCTTACCTGTTTGAAGGCTTCTCTTTGCTGCCTGTATTGATAGGTATCTTCGGTATCTCAACAATTCTGCTCGAGGCCGAAAAAGGCGTTAAGAATGACCTGACCGGTGAAGGCGTGAAGCTCGGCAAAGGGGGCAGCGGTTTCTCCATGTCGATCTTCAAAGGTCGTTTGACCAACCTGGTTCGCTCCTCATTTATAGGTACCTTCGTCGGCATGCTGCCGGGGGTGGGCGGTAGTGCGGCATCTGTGCTGGCTTACACCCAGGAGAAGAACCTGTCGAAGGATTCCTCCGAAATGGGCAAGGGCGCGCCTCAGGGCTTGATTGCCTCGGAGTCTGCCAATAATGCCTTGACCGGCGGTGCGCTTATTCCACTGCTTTCCCTGGGGATCCCCGGTGACTCTACCACCGCTGTGCTGATTGGTGCCTTCACCCTTCAAGGCATCCAGGTGGGGCCGCTGTTCATCCCGGAGAACGTGGATACCTGGTATGTGATGATGACGGCGCTGATCTTCGCCAACATCGTGATGTTCTTCCTGATGTTCTACGCCATCAAGCATATCGCCAAGGTGGTGATGGTACCCAAGCACCTGCTCTTCCCGATCATTGTGATGATGTGCGTGGTCGGTGCCTATGCGATCAATTACGGCATCATGTTCGATGTCTGGACCCTTTTGATCTTCGGTGTGCTGGGCTACGTCATTCAGAAGGTCGGGCTTGAAGTCGCGCCTTTGATTATCGGCTTTATCTTAGGCAGCCAGGCGGAAGTCTATTTCGTCAAGAGCCTTGAGTCTGCTGGCACTTTCTCAATCTTCTTCACCAAGAGCCCAATCGCCGTTGTGCTTTGGATCTTGATCATTGCGTCGGTGGTCTTTTCCATCTTAATGGGGCTCAAGCGTCGCAAGGTCAGCCGCGAGGAGGCTTCCCAGTGATAGCTGTTCAGCTGCATATCCCGGAGGGTCGACCATGACGCAGGACAATCCGTCACCTCGAGTGATCCGCATTCATCCCAGTGATAATGTTGCCGTCGCTGTCGCACAGGGTGGTCTGGCGGCTGGCGAACGTCTCGATGGCGGCATTGAACTCCAGACGCATGTGCCTCAGGGCCACAAGGTGGCGCTGGTGGCCCTGGCCGAGGGTGATGCCGTGATTCGCTACGGTGAGGTGATAGGAACGGCGGCCCTGGCGATTCCTTGTGGTGGCCATGTCAATGAGACCAATCTACTCATGCCTACACCGCCTGCGCTGGACGATCTGCCGCTGGCGACACGTCCGGCGCCACCCGTGGAGCCATTGGAAGGTTACACCTTTGAGGGGTTCCGTAATGCCAACGGTAGCGTCGGCACCCAGAATGTTCTCGGTATTACCACCAGCGTGCAGTGTGTGGCCGGTATTGTGGATCACGTAGTGCAGCGCATAAAACGTGAGTTGTTGCCCAAGTTTCCCAATGTCGATGCGGTGGTAGGGCTTAACCATAGCTATGGCTGTGGCGTGGCGATCAACGCCCCGGCCGCCGTGGTGCCCATTCGCACGCTCAAGCATCTGGCTCAGAATCCCAACTTTGGTGACCAAGTCATGGTCATCGGGCTGGGGTGCGAGAAACTACAGCCCTCTACCCTGGTTGATGATCAGCCGGTGAGGATCTACGAGAATACTGAGGCCGCTGACCCCCAGGCCAATGTGTTGAGCCTGCAGGACGAGTCGTTCGAGGGCTTTGACGATATGGTGGCAGGCATCATGGCCATGGCAGAGCGACACCTTGAGCATCTCGATAAGCGGCAGCGGGAAACTTGCCCGGTGTCCGAGCTTGTGGTCGGCATGCAATGCGGTGGCAGTGATGCCTTTTCCGGACTGACAGCCAACCCGGCAGTGGGGTTTGCAACCGACTTGATCGTACGGGCCGGTGGTAGCGTGATGTTTTCCGAAGTCACCGAGGTGCGCGATGCGATTCACCTGCTGACGCCGCGCGCGATCGATCCTTCCGTCGCTAAAGCGCTGGTCGATCAAATGGCCTGGTATGACGATTACCTGTCTCAGGGGCAAACCGATCGGAGTGCCAATACGTCGCCTGGCAACAAGAAAGGCGGATTGAGCAATATCGTTGAAAAAGCCTTGGGGTCGGTGATCAAGTCGGGTAACTCCCCCATCATTGACGTTATTGGGCCTGGAGAGCGTCTGCGAAAGCGCGGATTGACCTTCGCCGCCACCCCTGCCAGCGACTTTATCTGCGGTACCTTGCAGGCAGCAGCGGGCATGAACCTGCAGGTCTTTACCACCGGGCGCGGGACACCCTACAACCTGCCGATGACCCCGGTGATCAAGGTTTCTAGCAACTCTACCCTGGCGCATCGCTGGCATGATCTGATCGACCTCGATGCCGGACGCATCGCCACGGGCGAGGCATCCATCGAGGAGATGGGATGGGAGCTTTTCCAACTCATTCTCGACGTGGCCAGCGGCCGTCGGCGCGTTGCCGCCGATAAGCTCGGCCTTTACAACGACCTGGTGCTATTCAATCCCGCACCAGTGACTTAACAGCAGAAACACATTTCGACAGAGCCGATACTATAAAGAGGCAAATTTAAATGTTTCCGACGATTAAAAAAATGCGTGTTGTGCCGGTGGCTGGCTACGATGGCTTTCTGCTCAACCTGAGCGGCGGCCATGCCCCCTGGTTCATCCGCTGCGTGCTGATTCTAGAAGATGATGCCGGCAATACAGGGGTCGGGGAAATCCCTTCCAGCGACGGTATCATCAAGGGGTTGGAGCAGTGCCGCTCCCTTGTTGAAGGCTCGCAAGTCAACAACGTCAAGCAGACACTGAACCAGGCGCGCCAGATACTGGCCCAAAATGGACGTGAAGAGCGTGGCCGCCAGACCTTCGATCTACGCGTTGCGGTTCACGTTATTACCGCTATTGAATCGGCGTTGTTCGACCTGTTCGGTCAGGCGTTGGGTATGCCGGTGGCAGATTTGCTGGGGCAGTACGGGCGCCAGCGCGATGAAGTCGAAGCGCTTGGGTATCTTTTTCTGCTGGGGGACCCTGAAAAGACGGACCTGCCGTACCCCAAGGCCGAGAACCCCAAGGATGCCTGGGACGAGGTGCGCTACAAAGAGGCGCTCACGCCAGACGCCGTCGCTAACCTGGCAAAGGCCGCCTATGATCGCTACGGCTTCAAGGACTTCAAGCTCAAGGGCGGCGTACTGCGCGGCGAGGAAGAGGCCGACTGCATCCGCGCGCTCCACGAAGCTTTCCCGGAAGCCCGCTTGACCCTCGACCCCAACGGCGCCTGGAAGCTCGACGAAGCGGTACGCGTGCTCGATCCGATTAAGCACCTGTTGAGCTATGCGGAAGACCCCTGCGGCCAGGAAGAGAGTTACTCGGGTCGCGAGACCATGGCCGAGTTCAAAAAGCGCACCGGCCTGCCCACAGCAACCAACATGATCGCGACCGATTTCAAGCAACTGCAGTATGCCGTGCAGCTCAATTCCGTCGACATTCCGCTGGCGGACTGCCATTTCTGGACCATGCAGGGCGCTGTGATGGTGGGCGAGCTGTGCAACGAGTGGGGCATGACCTGGGGCTCGCATAGCAACAACCACTTCGACATTTCCCTGGCGATGATGACCCATGTAGCGGCGGCCTGCCCTGGCGAGATCACCGCCATCGATACCCACTGGATCTGGCAGGATGGCCAGCGTATCACCAAAGAGCCGTTCCAGATCCGTGATGGCAAGCTGACCGTGCCTAAAACCCCAGGCCTCGGCGTCGAGCTGGATGAAGAGAAGCTGAAAGAGGCACATGCGCTCTACAAGAGTCTCGACGTGACTCAACGCAATGACGCCATGGCCATGCAGTTCTTGATTCCAGGATGGGAGTTTGACCCCAAGCGTCCTGCGCTTGTGAGGTAAGAGCCACTCTGCTCTGATATGATGTATATCATCATACTTTAGGCGAAGGTGTTTATGGTCAAGGAAAGCGAAATGACATCGGTTCAACCTCCCCTTAACGTAAGCAAGGTCGCGAAGCAGGGTAGCCTCTCCCAATATGTCGCCGAACAATTGGAGGCCTTGATCGTGCAGGGCAAGGTGGCGGTGGGCAATAAGTTGCCCACCGAAAACAGCTTGTGCGACTCCTTCGGCGTCAGCCGCACTGTGGTGCGCGAGGCCATTACCCACCTGAAGTCCCTGGGACTGGTAGAGACGCGCCGGGGAGTGGGCACCACAGTGCTGCGGGCCAAGGCAGAGGAGCCAAGACCCGCGCAGCATATCAACCCCACGACCGTTGCCGATATTCTGCACCTGCTCGAACTGAGGTTAACCCTGGAGCCTGCTGCGGCGGCGCTGGCGGCGCTGCGCCATGACGACGCCGACCGAGAGCTCCTGAGGGCCCAGCATAACGCCTTCATCAAGGCTCATGCCGAGAAACGGCTGGCGCGGCAAGAGGATTACCTTTTTCACTTTGCGATTGCAAAGGCGACCAAGAACCCCTTCTTTGCATCTTTTTACGAGCAGTGGAGCAAGAGTGTCATTCCCCGTGCCAAGCTGCTCAGTATCGAAATCGATCCCAAATCATCCGACCGTTACCTGGAGCGTGTTCAGGCCGAGCATGACGAGATCATCGAGGCGATTCTGTCGCGTGACGCAGAAAAAGCCCGCGAAATGATGTTTCGGCATCTTGATCGAGCCAAGAACATGTATGCCCAGTATCGGGACCAAACGTAGCACCATCGGGCATCCAAAGCGCCCGATAAACGAAGCTAAGGAGGAATCTATGACGATCCGTGGTGAAATGCTGATCGGTCAGCAAGCCGTTAGCGGCAATCAAGCCGACATTCATGCGGTTAACCCCGCTACCGGCGAGACGATGGAGCCGACCTACGTGGGAGGTAGCAAGGCAGAAGTTGAAAGTGCCTGCGAGCTCGCCGAAACCGCCTTCGCCAGCTACCGCGAGACCGGCCTTGAAGCACGTGCCACCTTCCTCGAAACCATTGCCTCGGAAATCGAGGGTGTTGGCGATGAGCTCATTGAGCGCGCCATGGCCGAGACCGGCCTGCCGCGCCCGCGGATAGAAGGCGAGCGTGGCCGTACCTGCGGCCAGTTGCGTTTGTTCGCTTCCGTGGTACGTGCCGGTGAGTGGCTCGACGTGCGCATTGACCCGGCACTGCCGGATCGTTCGCCCATGCCGCGTACTGACCTTCGCCAGCGCCATATCGGTCTTGGTCCGGTCGCCGTGTTCGGCGCCTCCAACTTTCCGCTGGCGTTCTCCGTGGCCGGTGGTGATACCGCTTCAGCGCTGGCCGCTGGCTGCCCGGTCGTGGTCAAGGGCCACTCTGCCCACCCCGGCACGTCCGAACTGGTGGGTCGTGCCGTCCAGCGTGCCGTGGCCAAGTGCAATTTAGCCGAGGGCGTATTCTCGCTGCTATTCGGCTCAGGCAAAGAGATTGGCCAGGCGCTGGTCAATGATCCGCGTATTCAGGCCGTAGGCTTCACCGGCTCGCGCGGTGGCGGCACGGCGCTGATGGCGACGGCCCAGGCGCGCCCGCAGCCGATCCCGGTCTACGCCGAGATGAGCAGCATCAACCCCGTGTTCCTGCTGCCGGAGGCGCTTAACGCGCGTGGCGAGAAGATCGCCGAAGGCTTTGTTGGGTCACTCAATATGGGGGCCGGCCAGTTCTGTACCAACCCAGGGCTTGTGATTGCCGTTAAAGGCAAGGCGCTGGACGCCTTTATCGACGCCGCTGGCGACGGCGTTAAAGCCAGTATCAGTCAGACCATGCTCTCTCCGGGGATTCACCAGGCCTATGAGCAGGGCGTAGACGCTCTCTCCTCGCATGCCAAGGTACGCGAAGTGGCGCGTGGTCAACTCGGCGAAGGCGCTAACCAGTGCTGCGCGGGCTTGTTCGTTGCCTCTGCTGCCGACTTTCTTACCGATGAGACCCTGCAGGCCGAGGTATTTGGTGCCAGCTCGCTGGTTGTTGAGTGCGCCGATCAGGCTGAAATGATGCGCGTGGCCGCCGAGCTCGAGGGGCAGTTGACCATCACCCTGCAAATGGATGATGGCGATGTGGACGCGGCCAAAGCGCTGCTGCCGACCCTGGAGCGCAAAGCGGGCCGTATCCTGGCCAACGGCTGGCCGACCGGTGTCGAGGTGTGCCACGCCATGGTTCACGGCGGCCCTTACCCGGCCACATCGGATAGCCGTACGACTTCGGTGGGCAGCGCGGCGATCCATCGCTTCCTGCGCCCTGTTTGCTACCAGGCACTGCCGGAAGCGCTGCTTCCGGATGCCCTGCAAGATGCCAACCCCGAGGGTGTCAGCCGCTTGGTGGATGGTAAGCGCGAAGCCTGAATCAGCAAGCCGTCAATCGTAGAGAGACGGTTATATAAGTACTCAACTAAGCGGCCTACGGGCCGCTTTTTTTTGACCTATCGACCTATTGCGTTGCGCGCGTTAGCCACGCAAGCTGCGTTAAACGTGCCCATCCAAGGAGACTTCCATGCAACTCTACCTGAACGCGACCTCCCCCTATGCCCGCGTGGCGCGGGTTTGCCTGTATGAAAAGCAGTTGATCGAGCGCACTGAGCTTTGTTGGTGTGACCCCTGGGCGGCGGATAGCGAACTTTTACAGATTACCCCGCTCAGTCGCATTCCGACGCTGGTCACCGACGACGGTGATGTACTGACCGAGTCGCTTTTGATAGCGCTCTACTTGGATGCTCAAGGCGAAGGGGAGTCGCTTTTGCCACACAAGACATATGCGGAAACCCTGGCGCTGGCCGGGCTTGGCCATGGCTTGACGGACGCGGCGTTCAATGTGGTGATTGGCCGCAAGCACAATGGCCATGAGGTTGATACAACGGTATTGGGCAGCCGCCGCTTGAAAGTCATCGAGCGCACGCTGGCAACGCTTGATGCGCACCCCAGCGTGCTGACGGGCAATGCGGAGCGCACGCTGGGGTCGATTACCGTTGCCGTGGCGCTTTGCTATCTCAGCTTTCGCTTACCGGCCTTTGATTGGCCTAACCGTTTTCCGACACTTCAGGCCTGGCATGCCAAGGTAGTGGAGTGCGAAAGCTTTGCGATGACGGCGTTTGAGTAGCTTTTCAGCAAGCGCCTAGTCTTCTCGCCGGTAAATCAAATCCCACACCCCATGGCCGAGCTTTTCGCCGCGGGCTTCAAACTTGGTCAGTGGGCGGAAGGCAGGGCGGGGCACGTAGGGAGCGGTGTCAGCGCCAGCCGTATTGGCGTAGCCGGGGGCGTCTTCCATCACGTCTGCCATCCATTCGGCATAGGCTTCCCAGTCGGTGGCTAGATGAAAGGTGCCACTGGGCTTAAGACGGGTGCGGATCAGCTCAACAAACGCAGGCTGAACAATGCGCCGCTTGTGGTGCTTCTTTTTTGGCCAAGGGTCAGGGAAGAACAGCTGAACAGTGGTCAGTGAGCCTTCCGGTAGACACTGTTCCAATACGGCCAGGGCGTCTTCGCGGTAAACGCGCAGGTTGGTGAGGCCGCGTTTATCCGCTTCATCGAGCAGTTTGCCCACGCCGGGGGCGTGCACTTCAATGCCGATAAAATCGGTTTCCGGATGGGTTTCGGCCTGCTCAATCAATGAGTTGCCCATGCCAAACCCGATCTCGACGACGCGCGGCGCCTGGCGGCCAAACAGGGCATCTAGATCTTGGCGGCCGTCGGCGATTGTCAGCCCCAGGCGTGGCCAAACGTCCTCTAATCCACGCGTTTGTGCTGGTGTCATGCGTCCGGCGCGAATCACATAGCTTTTGATACCCCGTCGGTGCAGTGGGGCGTCGGCGTTTTCGGGGGCGGTGTCTTTCGTATCGGTCATGGTGTCTCTGTATCAGCCGTTAATCCGGCCAGCAAAAGGCGAAGAGGGGTCGGCGGTCTGGCGGCGTGGCATGCGGCCTGACAAGAAAGCGTCTCGTCCTGCCTGCACGGCAAGCTTCATGGCGTTGGCCATGCGCAGCGGGTCGCGGGCATGGGCAATCGCGCTGTTCAGCAGTACGCCGTCGCAGCCCAGTTCCATGGCCATGGCGGCATCGGAAGCAGTGCCAATGCCTGCATCCACCAACACCGGCACCTGGCTTTGTTCAATGATCAGGCGCACATTGTGCGGATTTTGAATGCCGTGGCCAGAGCCAATCAGCGAGCCCAGCGGCATGATGGCGCAGCAGCCCATGGCTTCCAGCTCGCGTGCCACAATGGGGTCGTCGCTGGTGTAGACCATGACGTCGAAACCGTCGGCGAGCAGCGTTTCGGCGGCCTTGAGCGTTTCGACCACATTCGGGTAGAGGGTGGTCTCGTCACCCAGCACTTCCAGCTTGACCAGGTTATGGCCGTCAAGCAGTTCGCGGGCCAGCCGGCAGGTGCGTACCGCGTCTTTGGCGGTATAGCAGCCAGCGGTGTTGGGCAGCAGGGTGTAACGCTTGGGCGAAATCACATCCAGCAGGTTGGGGGCCTCGGTATCCTGGCCCAGGTTGGTGCGGCGCACTGCAAAGGTGACGATTTCAGCGCCGCTTTGGGCAATAGCCGCGCCGGTTTCGTCGAAGTCCTTGTACTTGCCGGTGCCGACCAGCAGGCGTGAGCGGAAGTCGCGTCCGGCAACGCTAAAGGGTGTATCGGTCAGTGGTGTCATGGCAATTCCTTGATAAAGCACAAGCGATATGGCGGGCCTAGCCGCCGCCGATGGCGTGAACGACCTCGACCTGGTCGCCATTGGCCAATGGGGTGTCGGCAAGCTGGCTCTTGGGCACGATCTGCTCGTTGATTTCCACGGCGATGCGGCGTCCGCCAAGGCCGAGCTGTTCCACGAGGTCAGCGGCTGTTGCCCCCGCCTCGAGCGAGTGCGGGTCACCGTTGAGCGTAAGCTGTATCGACGCGTTAGGGATAGACATAAACGAGGCGCGTTCCATGGTGTGGCAACAAAGATGTGTAGGGATGAATGGCGCCTATTGTAGCGGTTTCGCACCGCACAAGGTATGTGGCAAGGTTAAAACACCACGTTAAAAGCCCGTCAACCACCCATCAAGGAGAGTAATGTGCAGCGAACAGATACGCCCTGGTGGTGCTGGGTAGCGCTATCAGGGGCGCTGATGGTCATGCTCGGCGCCTATGCGGCCCATGGCCTGGAGGCACGCGCCAGCGCCGACCTGGTCAGCGCAGTGGAAACCGGCGTGCGCTATCAGGCCTGGCACACCCTGGCCATGCTGGCGGTACTGATCTGGCGCAGCAGCCGCCCACTGGCCGGCCAGCGTTGGGTACTGGCGCTATGGACGCTGGGCATTGCCGGGTTTTCGGGCTCGCTATACCTGATGGCGCTGGCGGGCCTTAACCTGGGCATCGTGACGCCCATCGGCGGGCTGCTGCTCATGGCAGGCTGGCTGGCGCTGGGCGTGGTGGCGTTGCTCAACCGTCGTTGAAGCGCGTTTAGTTAACAAACTTCCCTCACCCGGCGACCTGCTGGCCGTCGGGTGAGGGAGCCGCTGGCTGGCACCCCGTATTAAGCCCGGGTGGGAGCGCCCAGCATCGGGGTGTTGGGCAAGGAGGTGGGCGCCGGCAGGGTGAACCCACTGACGGCCTGCATCATGGCTTCGGCGGTCTCGGACAGCTGTTCGGCCATGCTGTGCGAGTTATTCACCGCATCGCGGGAAAGCTCGAGGGCGTTGTAGATCTCGTTGACGCTTTGCTCCAGCTCTTCAACGCCCTGATGCTGCTGCTGAACGGCGTTGTCCATATTGGTCAGCCGCAGCGCCACCTGCTCGAAGCTTTGCATCAGCGACTGGGTGGTCTCGGCGAGGGTGGACGTCTGGTTAACGCCGAGGGAGACCTGGTCGGTCGTATCCGCGATGGTTTGACGAATCCGCGACGCGGTATGCTGGGTGTTTTTCGACAGCGTACGCACTTCGTTCGCCACGACCGCAAATCCCCGCCCGTGCTCGCCGGCGCGTGCGGCCTCCACCGAGGCATTCAGCGCGAGCAGGTTGGTCTGGAAGGTGATGTTATCTATCTCGCCCAGCATGTCTTGGATCTTGCCCGCGTGCTGATTGAGTAAGCGCATCATATCGCGCATTTCTTCGACCTGGGTGCCGTTCTGACGGGCGATCTCTTCGGCATGGCCGGCCAGTCGACGGATGTGCTGAGACTCCTCAGCCGTCTCGCGGGTCGTGGCGGCAAGCTCAGCGGTGCTTGTGGAGATGCGCTCGGTCTGGCTGCTGTTGCGCGCCGTTTGCGTGCGCAGTTGCTCCTGGGCAACGAACAGCTGCTGGCTGTAATCGGTGACGTGACTTGCGGCGGTCTGTGTTTTGCGCAGGCTCTCGGCGACCTGGTCGCGCATGTTGACCACTGCGGCGACGGCAGGAAGCTGCTGCTGCTGATCACTGAAGGCCACATCGAGATTGCCGCCGCCTGCTGCGACGGCGAAGCGCGTCACGTGCAAGCCTTCTTTGACCATGCTTTCCAGTACCTTGGCCAGGTAGCCGAGAATAATCACCTGAACCACCACGGCACCGCCGTGCATCAGCAGGCAGTAGACCAAGGCGGCGGCGCCCTGGCTTGTCTCGCTGCTGTGCATATCGCCCATGCTGGTGTAGAGCTGGACAATGCCCTGGTATTGGAGCCAGGTGAATAATGCGTGATGAAGCGCAATCGTCAGGCCGCCACAGGCGATGACCCGCCAATCGCTGTAGAGAATCAGTACGGCGAGCAGGATAAAGATACTGAAATGGGCCTCGATCAACCCGCCGCTTTGTTCGATCAATACGGCGGCCCAGACCATCATGACCGCAGCTTTGACGAAGCCGTTGATGATATGACCATGCCATTGGTGCTGTATGAGGTAAGTAAGCGGGAGCGTTACCAGCGCTGCGGCCACCGCCAGCCATAGCGTTTGCGTGAAGATACCGACAACCAGGCAAAAAAAGGCGACAAAGCCCAACGGTAGCCACATGAGCCGGTCGGTGCGTGCAATATGGTTAGAAAAGGATGCGTCTGACATTGTTATCGTGTCCTTGCTTTGTTCAGGGGGAGCAGTGCAGGGGAAGTTATATTATCGACGCGACCTTAAATAACTTTAAAAATACCGCTAATAGCTTTTGGTTATGTAAGCACGTCTTTATTTCGACACTAGTTATTTTTGCTGTTCTTCGTGTATAACTTTTGAAAAGATTTCTGGCGGCACAGGACGCCCAAACAGGAACCCTTGATAGAGACGGCACCCCAGGTTGGCGAGTACCTGGCGCTGGTCGTCGGTTTCCACGCCTTCGGCAATGACCCCAAGCCCCAGACTCTCGGCGAGCGCGACGATGGTGGCGGCAATCGGCGTGGCTTGCATGTCCAGGGTCAAGTCCCTGACGAAAGCAATGTCGATCTTCAGCGTATCCAGCGGCAACAGCTTGAGATAGGCCAGGGAGGAATAGCCGGTGCCGAAATCATCCAGCGCAAAGCTGACGCCCTTTTGCTGTAGCTGCTGCATTTTGTCGATGGTGCCGTCGGGGTCGCTCAGCAGCAGTGACTCGGTAAGCTCCAGCGTCAACCGCTCGGGTGGGGCATCGTGCTGCTGGATGGCCGCCAGCACCTGGTCGGCAAAATCGGGCTGCTGAAACTGGCGAACGCTGACGTTCAACGACAGTTTCAAATGGTGATCGTCGGGTTGATGGCGCCACTCGCCCAGCAGGCGGCAGCCTTCCTTCAACACCCAGTTCCCCAGCGGCAGAATGAGCCCCGTTTCTTCGGCCACGGGGATAAAGCGGCCGGGTGAAATCATGCCGCGTTCCGGATGCTGCCAGCGCACCAGCGCCTCGGCGCCTATCACCTGCTGATGGGCATCGACCTGAGGCTGGAGATACAGGCACAGCTCATCGTGGTCAATGGCGTATTGCAACTCGCGCTCAAGGGTCAAGCGCTCTTCCAGCTCATCTTCCTGCGCCTGCTGAAAGAACTGGGGTTCCCCGTCCCGCTGGCGCTTGGCCTCCAGTAGCGCCAGGCTCGCTCGCTTGAACAGCTGCGCGGCAGGGGCGTTTTCCCGGGGGCGAAAAACGAGCACGCCCACGTTGAGCTGGCACGGATAGGTGTGGCCCTGCAGCTCATAGCCAGCTGTCAAGGAGTCGATGATCGCGTTGAGGTGCTGCTGCGCTGCATGCTCGCTGCCTTCGTCGGGATCGCGGGCGTCAAGCTCGCCGACCAGCGCGAATTCGTTGCCATCCAGGCGTGCCACGTACAGTCCGGCGCCCGACCACTGATGCAGTCGCCTGCCTAGCTGGCGCAGCAGCTCATCGCCAATGTCCTGGCCAAGGCTGTCGTTGAGCATCTTGAAACGATCGATATCGAGCAACGCCAGGAAAGCATGTGCGCCTGGCGACAGGGGTCGTTGGGCGAACTCGGCCAGATGTTCCTGAAGCGCGCGGCGATTGGGAAGCTCCGTGAGCATGTCGTGGTAGGCAAGATAGCCAATGCGCTGCTGGGCTTGCTGCTCTTTTGAGCGGTCGCTTAAGAGCGCGACATAATCGCGGTCGTCGCTATCTGCATAGGTGACCCTGCTGACGCTCAGCCACGCCGGGAACCCGGTGCCGTCTGCCCGCAGGGCAGTGATCATCCCGTCCCACTGGCCCTTTTCTGCCAATGCCTCGCGGATATGCTGGCTCAGCGTATGGCTATCCTCGGCGTAGGCAAGCTGGGATACGGAAAGGCCCATCAACTGATCCGAGCGCAGCCCTACCTGGCGCTCAAACGCCGCGTTACACAGGCGAATACGCGCCTGCTCGTCGAGCAGGATCACGCTATCCTGAAGTGCGGAGACGACTTCCAGCAGGCGGGTGTGGGTCATGTGCTCATGGCGCTCGCTTTCCTGGAGGCGCCGCTGTACCCGCGTCGCTATCAGGGCAAGCAGGGTAGTCAGTACCGCGACGCCGCTGATCAGGTAAATGAGCCAGTGGGAGACAGGTGATAACGAGTGCGAGGCGGCGGCCCCCGGTAGCGGTAAAAACCAGGCGGCCTGCATGGCGACATAATGCATGCCGCATACTGCAATGGACATGCAAAGCGCGGCAATGAAGGCGCAGGTTCTGGCGCGTTGCACACCCCATTCATGCCGACAAAGCCGGTAGGCGTAAACGCTCAATACGCCCAGGGCAAGCGCCACCAGCAGCGACACCAGGAAAAGATCCAGGGCGTGATACAGCTCGGCAGGCGCCCGCATCGCGGCCATGCCGCTATAGTGCATGACCCCGATACCCGCCCCGAGAACTAGCCCGGCCGAAAGCAGGGCGCGATGCGAGGGCGCATCCCGGGAAAGCACCCGCATGGCGCCGAAACTGCCCAGAACGGCGGGAAGGATTGACAGCAAAGTAGGCACTGGCGCGTGGCTGACCGGAAAACCCAGCCGGTAGGCATGCATGCCGATAAAGTGCATGCTCCATACGCCCAGCCCCATGGCACTGGCGCCTGACCAGAGCCATGCACGGCGCCACGCCGGGTGCGATCCTTTGCTTACCAGCTTGATGATATCCAGTCCCGCATAGGAGGCCGCCAGCGCCACGAGCCATGAGAGCATCACCAGCGGGGCGGCGTGCTCCCCCTGAACGGCACCCAGGCTTTGAGGGTCGGGCAAGATATTGAATAGCATCTAAATACGGTTAACCCATTATTCATGATGAGAAACGGATGTGCTGTCGCTAGCGCTGGTCTAACCATGGTTGCCTAGGCGATTCACAAAAGTGTGCACTAAATTTGTTGCAGATTACCATGGATAATGCTCCGGCAGTTTCCTTATACCGTTGGTGGATCGTAAGAGGTGGTGTTGCGAGGCGAGCCATTACTGGGCGGCGGTGATGGGGTGCCCGCAATACGTGGCCTCAACAGCCTTTGCTTGACCTTGGGGTTACCCATAGGTTGTAAGCTTTAAACGGACATGTTCATCAAGCGACTGTCAGGAGGCTATCATGATGAATGGAGATTGTTTCGCGCTGATGGGGTCAATGGGCTGGTTGGGCTGGCTCATGCCGCTCACGATATTGCTACTCGCCGGGTTGGGTATTGCCTCGCTGGCCAAATACCTGTTCAGCCGAGCTAATTGATCTCGTCGTTACCACTGAGGAAATACTCATGAATCGAAAAACTGCTTCGCTATGGGTCTCAGGCGCGCTATTGCTGGGCGCCACCACGGCGCATGCCGCTATGCCCGACGAAGCCACGCTGTACAAGAATCCCCAGTGCGGCTGTTGCGATGGCTACGCCCGCCACCTGGAAGCGCAGGGCGTGGATGTCACCATTGTGGACGATGCCGAGCTTGGCGAGATCAAGCAGCAGGCGGGCATTCCGCATGGCCTGGGCTCATGCCACACCATCGAGATCGGCGAGTACTGGATCGAAGGCCACGTGCCCATGGCGGCCGTGCAGGCGCTGTTCGAGCAGCAGCCCGACGTGGACGGTATTGGCCTTGCCGGGATGCCGATTGGCACGCCGGGTATGCCGGGGCCGCAGTCAGAACCCTACGATGTCTACGCGTTCAGCGATCAGCAGGTCGAGCCGTTCATGACGCTGGAGCCGTAAGGCAGGCTAGGATTTGACCGGCAGCACGTAGCTGGCGGTGACGAGGATCACCGGCTTGGTTTCATCGGCGGCGGAGACCACCTGCACTTCGCCGACGGCCAGGCGGCGGCCGAGCTTGAGCAGTTTGGCGTGGGCGATGATGTCGTGGTCGCCCGATGCCGCGCGCAGGAAGTGGCAGTTCAGGTCGCTGGTCACGGCCATGGGTTCCGGGCCTACCTGCGCCAGAATCGCCACGTACATCGCTACGTCGGCAAAGCCCATCATGGTGGGGCCGGAAACGCGTGGGCCTGGGCGCAGATGCTCAACGCCGATGCTCAGGCGCATGGTGGCGCTCATCTCGCCGACGCTTTCGATCCTGCCCATCCGCTGGGGGAAGACATCGTCCAGAAAATGCTCGATCTGCTCGGCGGTCATTACCGTCATTGTTGTTATTCCTCGATTTTTTCTTTTAGGCACAGGGCCTGATGCTGCGGGCAGGTCGTAGAGAGGGTTTGTTAAAGTAAGTCAGCATAAATAAAAAAGCCCCAAGGCGCGAGCCTTGGGGCTGGGGTGGCCAGTGCGCGATTGCGCTTATTTGGCCTTGTGTACCTGACGCCACTCGTGGAGTAGCGGTTCAGTGTAGCCGGAAGGCTGTACGCGGCCTTTGAAGATCAGGTCTGAGGCGGCTTTGAAAGCAGTGGAGCCTTCAAAATCGGCGCTCATGGCAGTGTAGGTCGGGTCGCCGGCGTTCTGCTCGTCGACTACCTTGGCCATGCGTTTGAGCGTTTCTTCCACGCGCGGTGCATCGACAATGCCGTGATGCAGCCAGTTGGCAATGTGCTGGCTGGAAATACGCAGCGTGGCACGGTCTTCCATCAGTCCGACGTTATGGATATCCGGCACCTTCGAGCAGCCGACGCCGTGTTCGACCCAGCGCACCACGTAACCCAGAATGCCCTGGCAGTTGTTGTCCAGCTCTTGCTGGATTTCGTCATCGGACCAGTTGGCGTTTTCGGCCACCGGCACGGTGAGCAGGTCATCCAGGAAGTCCGGCTCGCCCTGGGCTTCCAGTTCGCGCTGGACATCGGTCACGTTGACCTGATGGTAGTGCAGCGCGTGCAGCGCCGCCGCGGTGGGTGACGGCACCCAGGCGGTGTTGGCACCGGCTTTGGGGTGGCCGATCTTCTGCTCGAGCATGTTGTGCATCAGATCGGGCATTGCCCACATGCCTTTGCCGATCTGGGCGCGACCGCGCAGGCCACAGGCAAGGCCCACCTGAACGTTGTTCTTCTCGTAGGCGGTAATCCAGGCAGCGCTCTTCATGTCACCCTTGCGCACCATGGGGCCGGCTTCCATGGCGGTGTGCATCTCGTCGCCGGTACGATCGAGGAAGCCGGTGTTGATGAACACCACGCGCGAGGTAGCCTCGGCGATACATGCCTTGAGGTTGACGGTCGTGCGGCGTTCTTCGTCCATGATGCCCATTTTCAGGGTGTCACGGCTCATGCCCAGAATATCTTCGACGCGGCCAAACAGCTCGTTGGCAAACGCGACTTCCTTCGGCCCGTGCATTTTCGGCTTGACGATATACACCGAGCCGGTACGCGAGTTGCGCGGCTGGTCGGCGTCTTTCTTGAGGTCGTGCAGCGCCAGCAGCGAGGTCACCACGGCGTCCAGAATGCCTTCCGGCAGTTCGTTGCCGTTCTCGTCGAGAATCGCCGGCGTGGTCATCAGGTGGCCGACGTTACGCACGAACATCAGCGAGCGGCCCGGTAGCGTCACGCTGCTGCCGTCGGTGGTTTGCCAGGTGCGGTCCGCGTGGAGCTTGCGGGTAAAAGTCTTGCCGCCCTTGTCGATGTTCTCTTCCAGGTCGCCCTTCATCAGGCCGAGCCAGTTGCTGTACACACCGACCTTGTCTTCCGAGTCCACCGCAGCGACGGAGTCTTCGCAGTCCATGATGGAGGTGAGCGCCGCTTCGACGACAACATCTTTAACGTTCGCCGGGTCGGTTTTGCCGATCGAGTGGTTGGCGTCGATCTGGATTTCCAGGTGCAGGCCGTTGTTGCCCAGCAGGATGGCCTCCGGTGCGGCGGCATCGCCGCTGAAGCCGATCAGCTTGCCGGCATCCTTCAGACCGGTTTCGCGGCCGCCTTCCAGCGTCACGATCAGGTGCTCGTCACGGATGGCGTATTTGACGGCATCACGGTGAGAGCCGGTGGCCAGCGGTGCCGCGCGGTCAAGGACGCCACGGGCGTAGGCAATGACCTTTTCGCCACGCTTGGGGTTGAAGCTGGTGCCTTTTTCCGCGCCGTCTTCCTCGGAAATCACGTCGGTGCCGTATAGCGCGTCGTAAAGGCTTCCCCAGCGGGCGTTGGCGGCGTTGAGCGCGTACCGCGCGTTGCTCATCGGCACGACCAGCTGCGGGCCCGCCTGAACGGCGACTTCGCGGTCAACGTTGGCCGTGGTGGCGCTGACGTTGGCGGGGGCGTCCACCAGGTAGCCGGCGTCTTTCAGGAAGCGCCGATAGCCGGCCATGTCACTCACCGGGCCGGGGTTTTCGCGGTGCCAGGCGTCGAGTTTTTCCTGCAGCACGTCGCGTTCTTCTAGCAGTTGGCGGTTTTTGGGCGTTAAATCATGAAATAAGGCGTCGACGCCTGCCCAGAAGGCGCTTTCGTCGACGCCTGTGCCGGGCAGGGCTTGCTGGCTGATGAATTGATCTAGGTCGGCTGCCACCTGTAAACGGTGACGCGTGATACGCTCGCTCATGGAGACTCTCCTGTTAAGGTGGCTGTGACGCCGAGTCAGTCGGCAGGTACCCCGTCACAGTCAGAATGAAAATACATTTTAAATCTATTTGTGGAAAATAATTCCACACCTGGTCGGGCATGTAAACAGCGTAGACCCTAACGCGCCATAATGCTCGACCAAATGATAAGGAATGATCGGCACGGGGCGGTGACTGGCCACCTGCCTACGAGCGGTTAAGGAGAGCAGCGAATGCGCGAGTTCGATCATCTAGAGGCCCTGTTTCGCCGCCACGCCGGCGGGGCATCGCTATCCCGCCTGGTGCCGGGCGGCACTCTCGACACGGCGATGAACGAGTATTTTCAGCATTACGGCCTGGATGCGCTGCGTAACGATACCCGTGACGTGTACGCAGGGTTCATCGATACCGGCCGCTTTGCCCTGTGGTGCCAGGTGTGGAGCCCGCCGACGCCCAGGGGAACCGCCTTTGTGGTGCACGGCTACTTTGATCACCTGGGGCTTTATCGTCACCTCCTCGAGCGCTTGCTGGCCAAGGGCTGGCGGGTGGTGCTGTGGGATCTTCCCGGCCACGGGCTTTCCAGCGGGGCGCGGGCGGCGATTGACGACTTTGACGACTATCAGCAATGCCTGACGCACGTGCAAACCATTCTCTCGCAGCAGTCGATGGCGCCCACCCCTTGGCTTGGCGTCGGGCAAAGCACCGGCGGGGCCATTCTGGCCACCGACGCGCTGAACCGGCGCGACGCGGCCGGCTGGGATGGATTGGTGCTATTGGCGCCGCTGGTGCGCCCCTGGGGGTGGAGCCAGGCGAGCTGGCTGCACCTGATTGCCAGTCCGTTCGTCAAGGCACTGCCACGCAAGTATCGGCCCAACTCCACCGACGAGCAGTTCACCGTCTTCTTGCGCGACCACGACCCGCTGCAGCCCAACCAGCTGAGCGTGGCCTGGATTACCGCCATGCGGCGCTGGATTCCCCGGCTGCTGGCCCGGGATCCGCTGGATTTGCCCGTGATCATCTTGCAGGGCGAGCAGGACGTCACCGTGGACTGGGAGTGGAACCTGGCGATTCTCGAAGAAAAGTTTCCCGACGCGCAGATATACCGCCATCCGGAGGCTCGCCACCATCTGGTCAACGAAGCCGAGCCGATTCGGCGTGCCTTGTTCGACGCCCTGGATGCGTTCGTTGACCGTGTGGCGCACGCCAAGTCAGCGGCAGCGGCGAAGAAGCTGCCGTCATCGTAAGCAGTGAGTGATAATCTGTAGCTATCGATGAGTTTACACGGGCAAGATTAATGCTATCGCATGCCGGCTGTGCGAGACTCGTTGCACGCATTAGCATTCGTTTATTGTCCATAAGGAGCGTGCAATGACCTCTACCCCAACGAAAGTGCTGGTGTTTGCCGGCAGCGCCCGTGAAGGTTCACTGAATAAGCAACTGGCACACCTCGCGGCCAAGCGAATCGAGGCGCTGGGTGGCCACGCCACCTTCATCGACCTAAAAGACTACCCATGCCCGCTGTTCGACGAGGATATCGAAGCGCAGGGCATGCCCGAGAACGTGCAGAAACTGCGGGCATTGCTTGCTGAGCATCAGGCCGTTTTCATCGCCTCGCCCGAATACAATGGTTTCATCACGCCGCTGCTCAAGAACACTCTGGACTGGCTATCCCGCCCCTACGGCGATACCCCCGGACTCGGACTGTTTGCCGGTAAATGGGCGGCGCTGGTCGCGGCGTCACCCGGTGGGTTGGGCGGTATTCGCGCCATGCCCCTGGCGCAGCAGCTACTCGCCAACCTCAGCCTGACGGTACTGCCGCAGCCGTTATCGCTTCCCCAGGCAGGCAGTGCCTTCAACGACAGTGGCGCGCTACATGATGAGGCCACCGGCCAAAAGCTTGATGCCCTCTGTCAACGCCTGGTCGATTCGCTGGCCAAGACCCACGGCTAAGCGCCTTTCAACAACCTATCCAGCTGCCGGTAGCCAATGGCTTCGATTAAGTGGGGTTGGGTGGGCTTGGGTTCACCCTGCAGGTCGGCGAGGGTGAGTGCGACGCGCAGCACGCGGTGGTAGGCGCGGGCGGAGAGCTTGAGTTTTTCCAGCACCCCGGCCAGCCAGGCGCGTTCCTCGTCATCCAGGGCACAGGCGGTTTCCAGGGCTTTGCCGCTTAACTGGCTGTTGAGCGCACCCCTTGCCATTTGCCGTTCACGGGCGGCCATCACGCGCCGACGCACGGCTTCCGACGATTCGCCTTGTGTCTGTGCAGTGAGCTGCTCGGGTGGCAGCGCCGGGACTTCCACCTGCAGGTCGATGCGGTCGAGTAACGGGCCTGACAGTCTGTTCTGATAGCGCTGGATTTGGCTGGCGGTGCACTGGCAGCGGTTGCGTGGATCGCCCAGGTGGCCGCAGGGGCAGGGATTCATTGCCGCCACTAGCTGAAATTGCGCCGGGTAACGGCGCTCGTGGCTGGCGCGGGCGAGATGAATTTCGCCGGTTTCCAGCGGTTGTCTCAAGACTTCCAGCACGCTGCGGGAAAATTCTGGCAATTCGTCCAGGAACAGCACGCCATGGTGGGCCAGCGAGATTTCGCCGGGTTTGGGTTTTGAGCCGCCGCCCACCAGTGCCGCGGCGCTGGAACTGTGGTGGGGTTGCCTGAAGGGTCGCTGGCCCCAGTCGGCTTCCAGCGGCAGCCCGCACACCGAACGCACCGCCGCGACGGCCAGCGCATCTTCTTCCGAGAGTGGCGGCAATATACCGGGCAGGCGGCTGGCGAGCATGGTCTTGCCGGTGCCTGGCGGCCCCGCGAAAAGTAAATTATGGCCGCCGGCTGCGGCGACTTCCAGCGCACGGCGGGCCTGTTGCTGGCCACGCACGTCGGCAAGGTCGGCCATCGGCTCGGCGGTTTTTACCGAGGCGGGCAGCTGATGCGGCGGAATTTTTTCCTGGCCGAGCAGGTGGGCGACCACTTGCCAAAGGGTGTCGGCGGGCAGTACCGGTAAGTCGCCGGCCAGTGCGGCTTCATCGGCGCAGTCGCGGGGTACGATCAGCGCTTTTTGGGCCCGCCGCGTGGCCAGCGCAAACGGCAGCATGCCGGGCACGGCGCGTAACGTGCCGTCCAGCGCCAGTTCGCCCGCACACTCCATGCCTTCCAGCGCCTCGACGGGGATCTGCCCCGAGGCGGCGAGAATGCCCAGGGCAATGGGCAGGTCAAAGCGACCGCCTTCCTTGGGGAGATCGGCCGGAGCCAGGTTCAGGGTGATGCGCCGGGTATTGGGGAAGTCGAAACCGGCGTTGACCAGGGCGCTGCGTACCCGCTCACGGCTTTCTTTGACGGCGGTTTCCGGCAGGCCGACTAACGTCAAGCCAGGTAAACCGTTGGCCAGGTGCACCTCCACGTGCACTGCCGGTGCGTCCAGGCCGACCCCGGCCCGTGTCGCCACAATGGCAAGCGTCATGCGCGTTCCCTCGCTGGTTGTTAATTACCGTATGCTTATTAACCTACCGTATTTATCAGAGGGTGAGTAGCCAAATGCGCGGTGCGGCACAGCCCGCGCTCACTCCGGGCTTAGCGTTCCTGGGGCGCGTCTTCCAGCGCGGCGACCAGTTCTCTGGCGAAGCGCTGCGCCGAGGGCAGTGCGCCAAAGCTCCATACCGGCGGCAGGTGTAAAAGTCGGTCGTTCTTGACGCTGGGTAGCTGCTGCCACAGGCCGCTTTCCGCGAGTTGCGCCTCGACGCCGGTGGGCAACGGGTCGACGATCACCAGAGTGGCGTCCGGGTAGCGAGCGAGCTCTTCAACGCCGACCAGCGAAAAGCCCCAGGCGTTGGTCGCCTGATCCCAGGCGTTGGGCAGTTCAAGCTGCTTCAGTACCGCGTTGTAGAGGCTGTTGTCGCCAAACACGCGCACGTGGCGGGCATCCATAAACTGGATCATCAACAGCGGCGCCGTGTCGGGGCGTTCGTCACGCAGCCGGGCCATCAGTGCATGCGCCCGCTCGATCAGTTGCGCCGCTTGAGGTGCGCGGTCCGCCAGTTCGCCTATCTGCTCGGTGATGCTTTGCATTTCTTGCCAGGTGTCGCTGCCGGGCGTGTAAAGCTCGACAGACGTGACGGGGGCGATGCGCTCCAAACGCGGCGTTAACCCGGCAAACATGGGCGATATCAGGATCCGCTCGGGTTGCATCTTTGCCAGCAGCTCCATGTTGGGCTGGCTGCGCAGGCCCAGATCGGCGGCTTCGTCGGGCAGTCGTGGCTCACCCACCCATTCATGGTAGGCCTGTTTCTGGGCACCTCCAACAATGGAGGCGTCCAGGGCAATCAAGGTTTCAGCCACCGTCCAGTCGATCGTCGCCAGCTGCGCCTTGGCCGGCGTCGTGCCAAGCAGGCACAGGCACAGCAGGCCGAGGCGGGTGAACAGGCACGAAACAAAAGAGCAGCGCATGGTAAAGGCATCACTTGGGAGCAGGAGCTGTATTTAAACGATAATCTTTATTGTTTGCAAACTTGAACGCCTGGAATAAAGCGCCCGGGCGCGAAGGCCCGGGCGGCGTCTGGCATCGAAGGGTACCTGGACTAGAAACGATAATGCACGCTGGCGGTGATCCCGCGTTCGGCGCCGAAGTAGCAGTACTCGAGCGAGTTACACGAGGCGACGTACTCCTCATCCAGCAGGTTGCTGACGTTGAGGCGGGTCTCAACGCCTGGCATACCGACCTCGCCAAGGTCGTAGCCGAGCGTTGCGTCGACAAGGGTGTAATCGGGCACGGTTTCGGTATTGGCGCGGTCAGCGGCAATGTCGGCGTAGTGGCGTACGCCTGCGCCAATGTCGGCACCGTTCAGCCAGCCGTCGTTAAACGCATACTGCGCCCAGAGCTGAACCTGATGACGTGGCGAATAAATTGCATCATTACCCTCGTTGCCGTCATCGCTCTTGGCGTAGGTAATGTCGGTGAAGCTGTACCCGGCCTGCAGCGAAAGCGCATCGGTGAGTTGGGTACGCGCCTCCAGCTCGATGCCCTGGGACTCGATTTCACCCACTGCGCGGTAAGGGTCGGTGGGCTGTTCCTTGGTGGCCACGTTTTCCTGGCTGATGTGGAACACGGCGGCGCTGTACTGGCTGGTGCCATCGTTGGGCTGATATTTCACCCCGGTTTCCCACTGCTCGCCTTCCATGGGGGCCAGCAGGTCGCCGTCGGCATCCACAAAGCTGGTGGGGGTGAAGGCCGTGGAGTAACTCAGGTAGGGGGCAACGCCGTTGTCGAACAGGTAGACGGCCCCGGCCCGGCCGCTGAATTGGGTGTCGTCGAGGGTGCTCGATTGGCCGGTATCCTGATTGGTATTGTCGATGTCGACCCAGTCGTAGCGCCCGCCCAGGGTGAAGCGCCAGTTATCCAGCGCGATCAGGTCTTGCAGGTAGACACCGGTCTGCTCCAGTTCGTGGCGTTCGTTGGTCGGTGCATACATCGCCGTAGGCTCTGCGCCATACGTCGGGTTGAACGCATCCAGCGAGGGAAATGCGCCTGATGGCCAGCTGACGTCGTTGTCGCGCTGCTGATAGTCGACCCCGACCAGCACGGTGTGATCCATAAAGCCATCGTTAAGGTTGGCTTCAATCTGGTTATCCACTGTCCAGGCGTCGAGCGATTCTTCGCTGCCGGCGTAGTAGCGCGCCAGTTCATTGGATGTGGGTGACGTCCAGCCAAAGCCATAGACCTGGTTCAAGGTGACATCGGAATTGAGGTAGCGCAGCTGCTGGCGCGCGGTCCAGTCGTCATTGAAACGATGTTCCAGGGCATAGCCCACCATGCGCTGGGTGCGCTCATAGGCCTCGTAGTCTTCCTCGCCGTCGAAGAAGTTATTGCTGATCTTGCGCCCGTTGCGCGGGACGACAGCGCCTTCATAAGGCACGCCGGAGTGGTAGCCGCCCTCGGGTTCGTCCTGCAGGTAGGCGTCGAGCGTCAGGCTGGTGGCGTCGCTGATATCCCAGGTGAGCGACGGTGCAATGGCGTAGCGTTCCTCTTCTGTCGGGCCAAACTGGGTATCGGCGGCGCTGGCAATGCCGACCAGTCGATAGGCCACGCGCTGTTCTTTTCCCAGCGGCCCGGTCAGGTCAAAGGCGGCGCTGCGCTGATTATTATTGCCCACGCGAAAGCGCAGCTCGCCGCCTGGCTGGAACGCGGGCCGTTTGCTGTTCAACGCCACCACACCACCGGGCGAGGCCTGGCCGTAGAGTACCGAGGCGGGCCCTTTGACGACTTCGATACTGTCCAGAAACCAGGGGTCGACCCGCAAGGAGCTATGCGAGTTGGTATCGCCGATGAGTTTCAGGCCGTCAAGGAAGGTGTTGCTCAAGCTGCCATCGGAGAAGCCGCGCAGCACCAGGTAGTCAAAACGGTTCGACGCCCCGATCTGGTTGCTGTAGACCCCGGGGGTGTAGTCGGTCGCCCGCTGTACGGTACTAACCCCGCGGTTGTCCATATCCTCGCGGGTAATGGTCGATACGCTCTGGGGCGTTTCGATCGACGGCGTTTCCACCTTGGTGGCCGCCTGCTGAGCAGTCACGGTAACGGTGGCCAGGCTTTCGCGATGGCTTTCCTGGGCGAGCGCCAGCGAAGCAGACCCGCTGGCAACGGCCACCACCAGGGGCAGCAATGGATGACATAAGCGGCGCGGTAAGACAGGCATGGAAACGATCCCCTACTGATTTATAGTAATGAGAATTATTACCTTTAAATACAGTTAAAAGGTATGCGTGCCGCCAGATTGGCTATGCGCAATGCCGAATTCGTCAGAAGGCGTGCCGAGTGGCGACATCGTGAGGCGCCATGCCGAAGCGGCGCCGAAACGCGGTGGCAAAGTTGGTGGCGTGGCGATAGCCGCAGCGATGCGCGGCTTGCTGCACGCTCATGCCGCGTTGCAGATCCTGGTAGGCCTGCGCCAGGCGGTGTTGCCGCAAGTGATCAAAAATGGAGCAGCCATAACGGGCGCGAAACTTCTGGCGAAGGCTGCTCGGGCTCATGGCGGCGTCCCGGGCAAGGTTGCTCAGGCAGTAAGCGTGTTCGGGGTGATCCGCCAACCGCTGATAAAGCACGGCCAGGCGTTGCTCATCGCGCGGTGAAACACCTGGCGAAGCGGGCACGGAGGAGGCGTCTGACGAAGTGAGCCGCCCATGGTCGGGCAGTCCTTCGCCGAGCAGCTGCAGCGCCAGGCCTTGCCAGATCAGCGGCTGACGCCAGTTCGCCAGTGTGTCCACGGCTGCCTGGCGTAGTGTCTCGCTAAAGGTGGCGGGCAACCGCCAGGGGGTCAACCCCGGTGTGGCGGGCGGTGGCGGCAACGCCAGCGGCGTGGTCGCCAGTACCGCGAGATTCAGTGTATGCAGCCGTGCCTGGGCAGGTTGATAAACCGTCAGCGGCTGCTGAGGCGTGAAATGGGCACAAATGCCGTCGCCGGCCTTGAGGTCCAGGCGTTGATCGCCCAGGCGGGCGATGATGTGACCTTCGAGTACCACGCTGATAAACCAGGGGGCGGTCTGGCGGGACGCGGAGCTGTAGGCGCAATTCACGCGCAGGTCGGAAAGCGTCAGGTGCATCGACTGGGGCAGCGCGATATCGCGGACGCTGCCCGTGGCGATGCGCGCCTCGGCGGGGGCGTTACGCACGCGATAGTCAATGCCAAAGCGCTCGCCCAACTGAGCAAGCGTCGCCGGAGTTAATTCGTGAAGCGGCGGGCTGGCCTGGGAAGTGAAGGAGGTCATCGGGAATCGCGGTGGCGGTAAAAATGCAGCGACGCGGCGATGCATCAAAATGGCGCATTGGCCAGCGGGTAGCGTGGCCGAGTCCGTGCATCGCCTGCGTCATGGAGTACCGATTACGTTACCACGCGCGGCTCGCTAGTCAATGATATTTATTCGCATTCAAGCTGGCGGCTTGGTGGCGCCATCATCGTCCTGGGCGTTGTCGTCGTGTTCAGGCTTCGGATCCACCGGCAATGGCGGTGCCTCGGCTTCGACGGGGGTCGTCGCATCGGCGGCCTGGGCATCGACAGCGGCTTCCAGGTTGGCGACCTGGCGTTCCAACGCCTCTACCCGCGACCGGGTGCGCTGTAAAACGTCCATCAGGATATCGAAGTCCTCGCGGGATACCAGCTCCAAGCGGTCGAAGGCACCGCGCACCACCTGATGCACGCCCTTCTGAATATCCTCAGGCGCTTGGGAAGCGTTCTGCAGGCGGTCGCCAATTTGCTGGGCGAGTCGGCTAATGCGGTCTTGAGGCGCCATGGCTCTCTCCTAGATGTGGGTGTCGCGATACGGATGATGCCTTCAGGATACGCAACCCAGCCAGGATTCGCATGTTTCTTGACTGAATTCATGCGCCTTGGCTCTGCGCCAAATTGGCGCGCTTGCGTTTTGTCTTTGGTTGATTTTGGTGCAATACCCGAAGCGATGGCGCGTGCTGCCGCCGTTAAAGCCCTGCATGTTGTATTTGGTTAAAATTAAAGCAATGAAAAATAAGCAAAAAAAAACACATGGCACGGTATGCGCATTAGTGGAGCAGGCACCTTTTTCGGGCGGCGTCGCCGCTCCTTAATCCAGCAGGGGAGATTCGGGATGAAACTCATCACCGCCATCATCAAGCCATTCAAGCTCGACGACGTGCGTGAAGCACTGGCCGACAACGGTGTTCAGGGCATCACCGTCACCGAAGTAAAAGGCTTTGGCCGTCAGAAAGGCCATACCGAGCTATACCGCGGCGCCGAATACGTGGTCGATTTTCTGCCCAAGGTCAAGGTCGAGGTCGCCGTTGACGACGGTCGCCTCGAAAGCGTGCTTGATGCGATCTGCAGCGCGGCCAACAGCGGCAAGATCGGCGACGGCAAGGTGTTCGTCACGCCGCTTGAAGACGTTATTCGGATTCGGACGGGTGAACGCGGTGCGGACGCCGTTTAAACCTGACTTTGCGGATCATTTCTTTAGTTCAACGGGGAACTTACAATGAATGAGTTGACTGATCTGAGCTACGCGCTCGATACGTTTTACTTTCTGATCTGCGGTGTGCTGGTCCTGTGGATGGCCGCTGGCTTCTCCATGCTGGAAGCGGGCCTGGTGCGTTCCAAGAACACCGCTGAAATTCTCACCAAGAACATCGCGCTATTTGCCATTGCCTGCACCATGTATCTGCTGGTGGGCTACTACATCATGTATTCCGGCAACGCCGGTGGCTTTCTGCCCAATCTGGGTTTTTTGATCGGCGCTGAGAACAGCGTGGATGCCGTCACCGCCGGTGGCGATGATGCCCCATACTACTCCATGCGTTCCGACTTCTTCTTCCAGGTCGTCTTTGTCGCAACCGCGATGTCGATCGTCTCGGGTGCGGTCGCCGAGCGCATGAAACTGTGGGCCTTCCTGGCATTCGCCGTGGTAATGACTGCTGTGATCTATCCGGTGTCTGGCTACTGGACCTGGGGTGGCGGCTGGTTGGCCGAAGTTGGCTACTCTGACTATGCCGGTTCGGGCATCGTGCACCTTGCCGGTGCTGCCGCCGCGTTGGCAGGCGTTATCGTGCTGGGTCCGCGTAAGGGCAAGTACGGCAAAGATGGTTCTATCCATGCGATTCCCGGCGCCAACATGCCGCTGGCGACGCTGGGTACCTTCATTCTGTGGATGGGCTGGTTCGGCTTTAACGGCGGCTCCGAGCTGAAGATGTCTGATATCAGTTCGGCCAATAACGTCGCCCAGGTGTTCGTTAATACCAACGCTGCGGCCGCAGGTGGTGTCATCGCCGCGCTGATCCTCGCCAAGCTGTGGTTCCGTAAAGCGGATCTCACCATGGCACTTAACGGCGCGCTGGCTGGCCTGGTCGCGATTACTGCTGACCCGTTGTCGCCCTCAGCGCTGGGCGCGACGATTATCGGTGCTATTGGTGGTCTGATCGTGGTGGCGGCCATCGTCAGCCTGGATAAACTGAAACTGGACGATCCGGTCGGTGCCATCTCCGTTCACGGTGTCGTGGGTATTTGGGGTGTCCTGGCCGTGCCGTTGAACAACGACGGTGCCTCGTTCGGCCCGCAGCTTATCGGTATCGCGGGTATCTTTGCCTGGGTCTTCATTGCCAGCCTGATCGTGTGGCTGATCCTGAAAGCCATCATGGGTATTCGGGTCAGCGAAGAAGATGAGTACGAAGGCGTCGATATCGCCGAATGCGGTCTTGAAGCCTACCCTGAGTTTGGTATCAAGAAGTAAACAAATGCTGACCAGATGAGCCCGAGTGCTCGTCCATGGCCTCCCCACGGGGAGGCTTTTTTTATTCTCCGCCGGTAGCGGTGTATGCTGAGAGGTAACGGATAGCGAGCGAGACTCCAGCGCCCGTTATCGTTTTTTCTATCACCAAGGCTACCTAGTTAGAGGATCTCGCAATGAAACTCATCTCTGCCATTATCAAGCCGTTCAAGCTTGATGACGTGCGCGAATCGCTCTCCGACATTGGCGTACAGGGCATTACCGTCACCGAAGTGAAGGGGTTTGGTCGTCAGAAGGGCCACACGGAGCTTTATCGGGGGGCCGAGTACGTGGTCGATTTTCTGCCCAAGGTGAAGCTCGAAGTCGCCGTTGACGACGACATGGTCGATCAGGTTATCGACGCCATCACCCAGGTAGCGAATACCGGCAAGATCGGCGACGGCAAGATTTTTGTCATGCCGCTTGAGCAAGTGATGCGTATCCGGACCGGCGAGACAGGTAAAGACGCGGTATAACGACCCGCGCCAGAACACGAAACCCCCGCCAAGCGGTGCCGCTGTGCACCGTCTGGCGGGGGTTTTTACTGAGCGGCTAAGGGTGGAGTGCGTTACTTTTCGACGAAGGCGCGCTCGATGACGTAGTCACCCGGCTCGCCCATGCGCGGTGAGATATTCAGGCCCAGCTCGTCAAGCAATGCACTGGTGTCGTCGAGCATGGCAGGGCTTCCGCAGATCATCGCCCGATCCTGGCGCGGATCGATGGGCGGCAGGCCGGTGTCCTCGAACAGCTTGCCGGTGCGGATGTGGTCGGTCAGGCGGCCCATGGTGTGGAACTCTTCACGGGTGACGGTCGGGTAGTAGACCAGTTTCTCCGCGATTTCCTCGCCCAGGTACTCGTGGGCCGGCAGCTCCTTGGTGATAAAGTCGGCGTAGGCCAGCTCGGAGACTTCGCGGACGCCGTGGACCAGGACGACCTTCTCGAACCGCTCGTAGACTTCCGGATCCTGGATCAGGCTCAGGAAGGGCGCAAGGCCGGTACCGGTGGACAGCATGTACAGGTTGCGGCCGGGCAGCAGGTCGTCGGTGACCAGCGTGCCGGTCGGCTTGCGGCTGACCATGATCTGGTCGCCGACCTTCAGGTGCTGCAGACGCGAGGTGAGCGGGCCGTCGGGAACCTTGATACTGAAGAACTCAAGGTGGTCCTCGTAGTTGGGGCTGGCAATAGAATAAGCGCGCATCAGCGGTTTGCCGTCGACTTCCAGACCGATCATGACGAACTGGCCCGTCTTGAAGCGCAGGCTGCGTTCCCGGGTGGTGCGGAAGCTGAACAGGGTGTCGTTCCAGTGATGAACGCTGAGTACGTCTTCCAGGGCGAACTTGCTCATGCCAATTCCTCCGTCGGGTGACGCCAACTACGCCACAATATGCTTTAAAAGAATAAAAAATATGTATCAAGTTGCCAGCAAGTCTAAGCAAAGGGTGGTATATCTGTTAAGTACATTATATTGATAACAGTTATCTTCAAAATCGATATAGGCGGGCCTCATGCACTATACCCTGCGCCAGTTGGAAGTCTTCGTTGCCGTCGCGCAACACGAAAGCGTGTCCCATGCTGCGCGCGCGCTGGCCATGTCGCAGTCGGCGACCAGCACCGCCCTCGCGGAGCTCGAGCGTCAGTTCGACTGCCAGTTGCTCGACCGCATCGGCAAACGCCTTAAGCTCAATGCGCTGGGCTTTCAACTGCTGCCCAAGGCCGTTGGACTGCTTGACCGCGCCGAGGAAGTCGAGGAACTACTGCGCGGTCAGCAAGGGGTGGGCGCGCTGGACATCGGGGCCACCCTGACCATCGGCAACTACCTGGCCACGCTTTTGATCAGCGATTTCATGCAGCGCCATCCCGGGAGTCGCGTGCGGCTTGCGGTACGCAATACGCGCCATATCATCGAAGGCGTCCGCCAGCATTCGCTGGATCTGGGGTTGATCGAGGGCCAGTGCGACGACGAAATGGTGATCAGCCAGCCCTGGGTCGAGGATGAGCTGTGCGTGTTCTGCTCACCGCGCCATCCGCTGGCGGGCAAGGCGCACCTAGAACTCGAGCAGCTGCTGCGCGAGGACTGGATCATGCGCGAGGAAGGATCGGGAACGCGGATGACGCTGGAGCACGCCGCGCGTCACCGCCGCAGCCGGTTCAATACGCTGCTTGAGCTGGAGCATACCGAAGGCATCAAGCGGGCCGTGGAGTCGGGGTTGGGGATCGGCTGTGTCTCGCGGCTGGCGCTGCGCGATGCGTTCCGGCGGGGCAGCCTGGTGCCGCTGCCCACGCCGGAACTGGATCTCAAGCGCCAGTTCACCTTTATCTGGCACCGCCACAAGTACCTCACCACCGGGGTGCGCGAGTTCCTGCGGCTGTGTCGGGAGATGACCGCCGGCGCCAAGCGTAGCGACGACATCCCCCTTCCACCGATTCCCTGATGTCCCGTATCAGAACGATGACGTGGTCTTGGACGACGTCAACGTCAGGGGCGCTGGTGGGTGTTCGGACAGTTGGAAACTGCCGATCGTGAACGATAGATGATCGGCCTGCTCTTTTAACTGCTCCGCCGCCGTCGTGGACTCTTCGACCATGGCGGCATTTTCCTGAGTCATGCGGTCAAGGTCGGCAACGGCGATATTCACCTGGTTGATGCCATCGCTCTGCTCGCTGGTGGCCGCATTGATCTCTTCCAGTACGTCGGTCACGCGGGTGATGTGCGCCACGATATCCTGCATGGTGGTACCTGCATTGCGCACGAGTTCGGTGCCGTTGTTAACCTTGCTCTGTGAGTCCTCGATCAGCTTCTGGATATCGTTGGCCGCTTCGCTGCTGCGTCCCGCCAGCTTGCGTACCTCGTCGGCCACCACTGCAAAGCCGCGGCCATGCTCACCCGCCCGGGCTGCTTCCACCGAGGCGTTGAGCGCCAGCAGGTTGGTCTGGAACGCGATGCTGTTCATCAAGGTAACGATGTCGCCGATCTTGTCCGACGCGTGGGTGATGTCTTCCATGGTGGTCACCACATTGGCGACGACCTTGCCCCCTTCGTTGGCCACCTCTGAGGCGGTTTGAGACAGCTTGTTGGCTTCCTTGGCGGAGGCTGCGGTGTGCTGAACCGTACTGGTGATTTCCTCAATCGACGCCGACGTCTGCTGCAGGCTGGCGGCGGCGTTGTCGGTTCGGCGGGAGAGGTCCTGGCCGCCCGTGGCGATCTCGTTCGCCGCATGGTGCACCGCTTCACTGCTGCTGCGCACGTCAACCAGTACTTCATGGATCTTGTCCACGAACGCATTGAACTGAATGGCCAGTTCGGCCCCTTCATCGCGGCCGCGCACCGGTAGCCGTTGGGTCAGGTCACCGTCGCCGGAGGCGATATCGCGCATGCGGTCGGCCAGCTGGCGCAGCGGCCGCGAGATGCTGTTGCCCAGCAGCCAGCTGGCCACCAGGCCCAGAAAGGCAATGAACAATCCCATGCCGATCATGCCGAGCATCGAAGCCTCACGCTGGCCTTCCAGCTGTGTCTGAAGATCGTTCAGGCCGGCAAGGACGGCGCTTTCAGGCAGTCGGAGCATCAGCACCCAGTAGTTACCGCTGTCATCGATCGGGAAGGGCCAATACAGCTCGGTCATGCCCTGATCCGTGCTCAGCCGGCGTACCTTTTCGCCTTGCTGCGCCTGGGCGATACCGGCCTGGAGCCCCTCACCCAGCACGTCATCAGCGTGCTTGCCGAGCAGGTCAGGCTCGCTGGTGTGCGCAGCCAATGCCCCCTGCGAGGCGATCAGGGCGATTTCGCCCGCGCCGTCGTAGAGCGACTGATTGGCCTCTTCCAGCAAGCTCTGAATGAATTCCACCGACAGGTCGACACCGGCGCTGCCGCGGAACTCACCGTCGACCAGAATGGGCGCATTGAACGACGTAACCAGCAACGTCTCGCCGTTGTAGTCGTAATAGTGAGGGTCGACTACACAGGTACGTTGGGTTTCCTTGGGGCACAGGTAGTATTCCCCGCGCCGAATGCCATCGGCATCGCGCTGCTGGTTTTCCATGTCGCTGCCCAGCGCCAGCACCTCGATATCGCCGCTTTCGGTGCGGTACCACCACGGCATGAAGCGACCGTCCGGGCCGTAACCTTGATCCTCGAGGCCGGTATACAGGTCATCGCTATCAAAGGCGTCGGGCTCCCAGCCGATAAAGGCGTCGAGCAGGTCAGGATTATCCACCACGGTCTGACGCACAAGCCGCGAAAGCTCTTCACGGCTCATGGTCATCAACGGCTGCCCCTCGTCGTCTTCCAGGCCCAGCATGGCATTGGTGTTGGCCAGGCTTTGGGCAAGCGTGAGGGCGTGCTCGAGCTCGCCCTTGATTTCTTTGGTCTGGGCCGACGCGGTTGCCGCCAGGCGTGCCTCGATATTGCGTTCGAGCAGCGCCTTCGTCTGGTTCTCGACCAGTGCCTGGGAGCGGGTGTTGGCAATCACCGAGTAGATGACCAGCGCCGCCACGACCAGCAGGATGCAGCCACCGACCAGGGTGGCGATGAGGGTGCGGACAGATTTGAATGTCATTGTTGTTAATGCTCTCTATGCGCGAGGGTCGCCTGCGGCGACGATTGGTTGGACGCCATGAGGCGGTTATCTTGGGTCCCTGCACCACTCGATAGCTTGAAGCGGCTAATGGCGCCCGTGAGGTGGTCGGCCTGGTCCTTTAGCTGTTCGGCGGCGGTGGTGGATTCCTCCACCATGGCCGCGTTTTCCTGGGTCATGCGATCCAGCTCGGCCACCGCCACGTTGACCTGGCCGATACCGTCGCTCTGCTCGCCGGCGGCTGAGGAAATCTCGCCCAGCACATCGGTCACGCGGGTGATGTGCTTGACGATGTCATCCATGGTTTCGCCGGCGCTTTGCACCAGCGTAGTCCCGTTGGTGACCTTGCCCTGGGAATCCTCGATCAGCTGCTTGATGTCGTTGGCCGCGTCGGTGCTGCGCTGGGCCAGCTTGCGGACTTCTTCGGCCACCACGGCAAAACCACGGCCCTGCTCACCGGCGCGGGCGGCTTCCACCGAGGCGTTGAGCGCCAGCAGATTGGTCTGGAAAGCAATGCTGTCCATCAGCGTGACGATCTCGCCGATCTTGCCTGACGACTCGGCGATGTCGTCCATGGTCGTGGTGACCTGGGACACGACCTCGCCCCCGCGGCCGGCGACGTCCGAGGCCGCCACGGCGAGCTGGTTGGCTTCCTGGGCGGAGGAAGAGGTGTGCTCGACCGTGCTGGTGATTTCCTCCATGGACGCGGAGGTCTGTTGCAGGCTAGACGCGGTGTTCTCGGTGCGGCGCGACAGGTCCTGGCCGCCGTTGGCAATTTCGGTGGCGGCGTTATGCACCGCTTCACTGCTTGAGCGAACGTCCAGCAGTACCTCGTCCATAGTGGCGACGAAGCGGTTGAAAGCGGCGGCGATCTGGGTGATCTCGTCGTTGCCTTCTTCTGGGAGGCGCTGGGTCAAGTCGCCCTCGCCGGACGCGATGTCATTCATGGCGTTGCGGGCCACCAGCAGTCGGCGCAGCAGCCACTTGAGCAGCAGGCTGAGCACCACGGCGGTAATCCCGGCCACGATCAGCAGGGTGACGAGCGAGGTGCTGGCGACCCCGCGTAGCCCCGCCGTGGCCTCGTACTCATCCATTGCTACGACGAGCTGCCAGCCGCTGTTGCCGGCGATGGTACGGCCCTGCAGAAGTGCGTCACGGCCATCCAGCGCCAGCGCCAAGGGCTGGTCACTGGTCGCGATGCGCTGCAGATACTCGGTATCCAGCTGTTCGCTGAGCGCGGTGGAGGGCTCCAGCGTCAGATCGGCATCGGGGTGGGCTACCAGGGTGCCGTCGTCGGTAGTCAGGAAGGCAAAGCTTGACGGGGTGGGGGCGATGCTGGCGACAATCTCGATGACGTCGTCAATGCTGATATCGGCGCCGACGACTGCGGCAAGCTCGCCATTCTGATAGTAAGGCCGCGCGAAGGTGACGATCAGGCCGCCGCTTTGCGCGTCCACGTAGGGGGCGGTAATGATCGTTTCTTCAGCCGCAACCGCGTCCTTGTACCAGGGCCGCTGGCGCGGGTCGTAATCACTCGGCGGGTTCCAGCCATCCGAAAAGACCGCGTCGGATGTCTCCGGAACGGCCAGGTACGCCGACATGAAGTCGCCGGAGTTTTCCAGCTGGCGCAGCGCGGCCAGCGGGGCATCGCTGCCAACCGCGTCTTCCATGCTGGCCAGCATGGTATAGCGGGCGTTGAACCACTCGTCAATGGCCTGGGTATTGCCGTTGGTGACCGCATTCAGGTTGCGGGTAACCTGCTCGGCGTTGTGGTGTTTGACGTTGATATAGCTGGCAATGCCATTGGCGACCAGGGCAAGAACGATGGCCGCTAACGTGGCAAGTAACAGTTTGGCGCGTAGGGATGAAAACATGGATTGCTCTCGAGGCTGGATGCGTGTCAGGGCGCGGGGAACGCCCTGTCATGAGGTCGCATAAGTTATCGGCGAGAGCAGTCGTTTCTTTAGGTAAGTTAGCGACGTATTGTCGCGGCGGTTAGCGCAGGTCGCTCACTGCGGCGGTAATGGTAGCCAGGGAGCTTTTACTGTGATCCTTGGCAAGGGTATGGATGATCAGCTTCTGGGTTGGCGCATCCATCTTTTCGCGCAGCAGGCCAAGAAATTTAGGCGGTGCGACGAGAATCAGCTTTTCCATGAGATGTTCCACCCGGGCGGTGTATAACCGCTGAACCACCTGTTTGGCGAAGAGCTCGTTTTCATGCTTCGAGGCGGTTTCCTCGTCACCGGAACTGCGCGCGCTGGTCGAGCTGGATTCGTGCACGTCGGCCCCAGGACGGTCGGTGACCAGGTCACCCTCGTGGAGACGTCCTTCGGCGTGTATCAAGCTGTCATGCTCGCTGAGCGTCAGCGCATCGCGGGTAAAAATGCGCGCGCGAGCGGCATCGGCGACAACAATGTAGGTGGTCATCGTGGCGCATCCTCCTTGTCGTTAGTGGTCACTTAACCATGGCAAGCGTTTGGCGGTTGGTCAAACGCCTGCCCGGCTTTACACCATGCGCGTCACAGTACCCGGCTACGCAGCAGGCTGGTGATTGCCTCGCCGATCAGTACCAGCACGATAATGGCGATCAGGATAGTGGCCACGGTGGGCCAGGCGAAGGTGTCGATTGCCCCTTGAAGGATGACCCCGATGCCGCCGGCGCCGACCAGCCCGAGAACCGTCGACTCGCGGATATTGATGTCCCAGCGCAGGATCACGATGGCAAAAAACGCTGGCATGACCTGGGGCACGACCGCGTAGGCAATGACCTTGGCCTTCGAAGCGCCGGTGGCTTCCATGGCTTCCACCGGGCGCCGATCGATTTCCTCGATCGCTTCGCCCATCAGCTTGCCG
This sequence comes from Halomonas sp. CUBES01, assembly GCF_020991005.1. GTDB lineage: Bacteria > Pseudomonadota > Gammaproteobacteria > Pseudomonadales > Halomonadaceae > Vreelandella > Vreelandella gomseomensis. The sequence goes on from NZ_JAJLLW010000001.1 coordinate 304,843, forward strand.
ATAAAGCCGATGGAACGAAACACGATCGCCAGAATGCCGGCGAGTACCCCGGGGCCGAAAATTGCCACGAACAGCAGCGCCCAGATAATGGTGTTCACCGAGCGGCTGGAGACCAGAATAAAGCGCCCAAGCCACAGGCAGGCCCGGTTCGGAGTCGTGTTCTGGGCAGCAATATAGGCCACCGGCAGGGCGAGAAAAATCGTCAGGAAAGTGGCCAGGGTGGCAATATGCACGGTCTCTATCAGGGCGCCAATGATGTTGTCCAAGCCTTCGCCACTGGGCGGCCACATACGGGCGCCAAGCCCGGATATCTGATTGGGCGCGTCCCACACCCAGGGCCAGAAGATATCAATATCGCGCACTGCCCAGAAAACCACCATTACGGTCGCGAGGAGCACGGCGAAACGGATAAGGCGCTGCCTGGGGTTGTGACGCTGCCAGACGCGGTCGGCAAGTTGTTGAGCGTGATCTACCATATTTTTTTCCTTACCCAGCCGCTGATGCCTTCACTGATCAGAATGACCGCGATGATGACGAGTAGAATCGCAAACGCGAAATCGTAATCGTAGCGTCCAAAGGCGTTCATCAGTGTGCTGCCAATGCCGCCCGCGCCGACAATCCCGACCACTGCAGAGGCACGCAGGTTGCTGTCGAGCTGGTACATGGAAAGCCCCACCTGGCGCGGCAGTATCTGCGGGAAGACCGCATAGAACAGAATGGCCCCGTAGCCTGCACCTGCTGCCTTCATGGCTTCGACCTGGCCCCAGTCAATTTCTTCGATCTCTTCGGCGAGGAGCTTGCCCACAAAACCGATCGAATAGAGGATAAGCGTCAAAATCCCTGCGAGAGGACCAAAACCGACGGCGGCGACGAATAGAATCGCCACGATGACCGGATGGAAGCTGCGCGAGATGATGATCACCGCCCGGCCAATGATATATATCGGCATCGGTGCAATGTTGCGCGCGGCCATGACGGCAAACGGAATCGACAGCAAAACGCCCAGCAGCGTCGCCATGATGGCGATTTGAAAGCTTTCCTTGAAGCCTGTGATCAGCAACTCATAGCGCTCAAGACTGGGTGGGAAACCACCGCCGAAAATACGCCCTGCGCGGGGAAGGCCTTCTGCAATCCGCTCCCAGTTGAACGGCAGTGAGCCAAAGGCCCAGACCAAGTAGACGACGCCGACGAGGATCAAGCCGTAGCGCAGCAAGGGGTTGGCAATAAATGGTGGTTTTTTCCAGGTGCGTGGCGTTGATGCCTGGGCGTCAGGCGGAGTCATGAGCGTGTTCCTCCGCGGGTGTATCGGTGATCGCATCGTCCGGCGCGTCTATGCCGCCGTAGATGGCATCCAGAGCGTCTTTGTTGAAGTCCGCGGGCAAGCCATCAAAGATCATCTTGCCGTGGCGTAAGCCCACGATGCGCTCGGTATAGGTCTTTGCCTGGGCGACGTTGTGAATATTAATCAGCACCGGCAACGACAGCTCGCTTGCCAGGCTTTGCAGCAGAACCATGATCTGCTCTGACGTACGCGGGTCGAGTGAGGCGGTGGGCTCATCGGCGAGCAGCACGTCAGGCTCTTGCATCAAGGCGCGAACGACGCCGACCCGCTGGCGCTCACCGCCGGAAAGCTCGTCGGCGCGCTTGTTGGCATAGTGGGCAATGCCCACGCGCTCCATCAGTACAAAGGCACGCTCGATATCGGACTGAGGGTAGCGGCGTGAAATCGCCTGGTAAAGGTTCACATAGCCCAAGCGCCCGGCCAGCACGTTTTCCATCACGGTCAACCGGTCCAGCAGGTTAAAACCCTGAAATACCATGCCAATCTTGCGTCGCGCGCGACGTAGCTCCGCCCCTCTCAGGTGCACAAGCTCGTTGCCGTTGAGCTTGATGGAGCCGGATGTCGGCTCGACCAGGCGGTTGATACACCTCAGCATGGTGCTTTTACCCGCCCCCGAAGCGCCTACGATAGAAACGACGCTGTTTCCCTCTACCTTGAGATCAAGCCCTTTCAGCACGGCTTCATCGTGGCCATAACGTTTGACCAGATTGGTAATTTCCAGCATGTGTTCGCGTCCATCGTCGAGAAATAACCGCACCGCCAATGGCGGTGCGTAACGTTTTACTCTTCCAGGTTTTCCGGCGTATAGCTCACGCCATTAGCGGACTGGATGGTACGAATCACCTGCCAGTTATCTTTGTAATTGATAGGGATGAATTTCTCGACGCCTTCAAACTCTTCGCCTAGTTCGGTGCCCGCAAAATCAAAACTGAAGAAGGCCTCCTCGATTTTGTCGACCAGATCCGGGTGCAGGTTGTGCGCGTAGTTGTACGAGGTAGTGGGGAAGCTGTCGGACTCGTAGATCAGGCGAACATCTTCTTCATCATAAAGACCCCGTGCGGCCATGCGCTCGACGACTTCCGATGCCACCGGGGCGGCGTCATAGTCTTGAGCGACAACGCCGAGCATGGACTGGTCGTGGCTGCCGGAGTAGATCACTTCATAATCTTCACCAGGGGTGATGCCAAATTCGGGTAGCAACGCGCGGGGGGCCTGGTTACCCGAGTTGGAGGTCGGCGAGGTATGGGCGACGCGCTTGCCCTTGAGGTCTTCCACTTCATGGATATCGGAGTCGACATGGGTGAACAGCTGCAGGGTATAGCCGAATCGGCCGTCGTCGGAGCCCATCAAGGCAAACGGTACTGCACCGGCGAGATTCACGGCAAAGGGCGTGGGGCCGGTGGAGAAACCGGCAATATGCAGCCGTCCGCTGCGCATGGCTTCGACCTGAGCGGCGTTTGACTGCACGGCGAAGAAGCGCACATCGCGTTCGGTAACCTCCTCAAGGTGGTCGATAAAGGGCTGCCAGATATCCGAATAAATGGCCGGATCTTCGACCGGGGTGTAGGCGAAGATCAGCGTATCGGGGTTGGCCCATTCCGATTCATCGCTTGGCCGGTCAGCCACCATATCCCCATCGGCGTCACAGTAGATATCCGCCAGGTCGCCACGCTCACATTCAGCGTAGGCTTGGGTGGATAGCAGTGCGAGCGGCAATAGCGATACAGCGGTGAGCATTGCAAGCGGGCGCTTGCGAAAGAGCGGCGTTGTCATAATAAGCCTCGTTGTGTGTTGTTTTTGTGTTATCGCTTCCCTTCGCTGGGATTTTCTACTCAGAAAGCGGGAAATGTTTCATAAGTGGACATTTGATGCGAAGGATGATTATTTTCGAAAGTAGACACTTTCAATCTAGGGTTTGTGACAAACTTATGTCAAATACTTTACAGGCGCCTTACGACCATTGGCGCAATCGCTATTTGCTAATACGCCACGGCCATAGCCAGGCGAATCAACAGGGGGTGATTGTCAGCTCGCCCGAACACGGTGTGACGAACTTCGGGCTTTCCGAGCAGGGTGAGCACCAACTTGCCCAACGGGTGGCTGACTGGCAGTGGCCGATACCCACTCGCGTGGTGCACTCGGACTTTTTGCGCACGTCGCAAACGGCTGCCCACATTGCTGACGCGTTTGGACTCACACCAAGCGTGGAGACGCGCTTAAGAGAGCGCTATTTTGGCGAGTTGGAGGGGCAGAGCGACGAACGTTATCCCAGTATATGGGTATTGGATGCCCAGGACGCCGAGCATCAGCACCTTCAGGTGGAGGCGGTGAGCGCGGTGGCAAAGCGCATGCGAGCGGTGATAGACGACTGGGAGCAAACGGCCAGCGGGGAAACCATCGTTCTGGTCAGTCATGGCGATCCGCTGCAGATCCTGCTCACGGCGCTTGCTGGAAAACCGCTTGGCCAGCACCGTGAACAGGCAGCGCTATTGCCTGCCAGTATTACGTTGATAGGGCCCTAAGGGTTGCCTTCAGACGGTGGGATCCAGGCAATCATGTCGACTTCCACGTCGGCACCACCGGCCAGGCCCGTGACGCCAATGCAGGTACGCGTGGGTAACGGCTGCGGGAAGTAGCTCGCGTAGACCCCGTTGACCTCGTCGAAGTGGCCCATGTTGGTAATAAACACCCGCGACTGCACCACGTGCTCGAAACTGCTTCCCACTTCCTCCAGCACGATCGCCAGGTTCTGCATGACACGATGGGTTTGTTCGGTGAACGTGCCGAGCAGCATTTCGTTGGTTTCCGGCACGGTGGGCATTTGCCCGGTAATAAATACCAGATCGCCTACCCGGCAGGCGTGGGAAAATGGCGCGATGGGCTGGGGCGCGCGGTCGATAAACAGCTTTTCGATCATGTTGTTGTCCTTTTTAAATTGTTTGTCATAGCGGCTTTTAAATAAGATGGGCCTCGAACGAGGCCCATGGGTTTCACTTGTCCACAGCCGGCCTTGACGCCGGGTTGTGGATCAATGGCCGAGAATCTGGCTCAAGAACAGCTGGGTACGCTCGGACTGGGGGTTATTGAAGAACGGCTCAGGCGCGTTCTCTTCAATGATCTGTCCCTGGTCCATGAAAATCACCCGGTCAGCGACGGTTTTCGCAAAGCCCATCTCGTGGGTCACGCAAATCATGGTCATGCCTTCCTCGGCGAGCTCCACCATGACGTCCAGCACCTCCTTGATCATCTCGGGGTCGAGCGCTGACGTGGGCTCGTCAAACAGCATGACGTCCGGGTGCATGCACAGCGAGCGGGCGATGGCCACGCGCTGCTGCTGGCCGCCCGACAGCTGTCCGGGGTACTTGGTGGCCTGCTCGGCAATGCGCACCCGCTCCAGATACTGCATGGCCAGTTCTTCCGCTTCTTTGCGCGGCTTTTTCTGCACCCACATCGGCGCGATGCAGCAGTTTTCCAGCACCGACAAGTGCGGAAACAGGTTGAAGTGCTGAAATACCATGCCGACGCTGCGGCGAATCTGTTCGATCCGCTTGACGTCCTGGGTCAGCGGGACGCCGCCCACCACAATATCCCCTTTCTGATGCGCCTCAAGATGATTGATGCAGCGAATAAGCGTCGACTTGCCCGAACCGGAGGGCCCGCACACCACAATGCGCTCGCCGCGTTTGACCTCAAGGTAGATATCTCGCAGTACGTGGAAATCGCCGAACCATTTGTTGACGTTGCGCATCTCGACCATCAGGTCGGAGGCGTTGGTGGCTGCTTGTGTCATGTTGAAACCCTACTCAAAACCTGGATGTTAAAACGCATAAAAGCGACGTTATTGCTTATGGCCGGTGTTCAGCTTGCGCTCGAGGTACTGGCTGTAGCGCGACATGCTGAAACAGAAGATCCAGAAGACGAACGCGGCAAACACATAGCCTTCTAGCGAGAAACCCAGCCAACGCGAGTCGGAAAGCGCCGCTTGCACGATGCCCAACAGATCAAACAGCCCGATGATCATCACCAGGGTGGTGTCCTTGAACAGGGAAATGAACGTATTGACGATGCCGGGGATCATCATCTTCAGCGCCTGGGGCATGATGATCAGCCCCATGCGCTTCCAATACGTCATGCCCAGGGCCGCGGCGGCTTCATCCTGGCCTTTGGGGATGGCCTGCAAGCCGCCGCGAATGACCTCCGCCATGTAGGCACTCTGGAACAGCGTCAGGCCGATCAGGGCGCGTATCAGACGGTCAATGCTGATTTCCGAGGGTAGAAACAGCGGCAGCATCACCGAGGCCATGAACAGGATGGTGATGAGCGGCACGCCGCGCCAGAACTCGATAAAAATCACGCAGAAGGTTCTGACGATGGGCATGGTGGAGCGTCGCCCAAGCGCCAGAACGATGCCGATGGGCAGCGCGCCGATCATCCCGACGCTGGCCAGCAGCAGCGTCAGCATCAAGCCACCCCAGCGGTGGGTGGGTACGCGCGGCAGCTCGAAGTAGCCGCCGTGCAACAGCACATAGGCGATGACCGGGAACGCCAACAGGGCAAACACCGCCATCCAGCGCTTGAACGGCAGACGCGGGATTACCATCCAGGCAATGATGCCGGCGAACATGGCGAACACGATGTTGGCCCGCCAATACTCTTCGCTTGGGTAGAGGCCATAAATGAACTGGGAAAAGCGGGCGTTGACGAATACCCAGCAAGCGCCCACCCGAGAGCAGTCCTCACGGCTATTGCCTATCCAGTCGGCGTTGATGAAGGCCCATTGAATGGTCGGCACCAGGAGCAGATAGAGCACGTACAGCCCCAGTAGCGTGAACAGGCTGTTGATCGGGCCGTTGAACAGGTTGCCGCGTAGCCAGGCGATGGGGCCGATGGTGCCTTTAGGCGCCGGTTGCTCGGGAATCATGTCTTTGTTGTGAATCATAAGGTCGGCTCCGGCCTAGCGTTCGACCAGCGCAACGCGAGCGTTGAACCAGTTCATGAACATGGACACCAGCAAGCTGATGATCAGATAAACCGCCATGGTCATGGCAATCACCTCGATGGCCTGACCGGTCTGATTGAGCGTGGTACCGGCAAACACCGAGACCAGGTCGGGGTAGCCAATGGCGGTGGCCAGGGAAGAGTTCTTGATCAGGTTGAGATACTGGCTGGTAAGCGGCGGAATGATTACGCGCATGGCCTGGGGAATCACGACCAGACGCAGCACCAGCTTGCGCGGCAGGCTCAGCGCCTGGGCGGCTTCCGTTTGCCCATGAGGAATGGCCTGAATGCCCGAGCGGACGATTTCGGCAATGAACGACGCGGTGTAGATGGACAGCGCCAGCCACAGGGCTAGAAACTCGGGGATGATGGTGATGCCACCGCCAAAGTTGAAGCCGCGCAGTACCGGCATTTCCCAGGTCACCGGTACACCCGTGACGACGAGCACCAGTAGTGGAAGACCCAAAATAATCACCAGGGACATCCAGAAAACCGGCAGGCGTTTGCCGGTGGCTTCATGGCGACGTTTATTCCAGACAATCAGCGCGATACTGGCAACGATCGCCACCACAAAAGTGGCAGGAATCAGTCCGAAGCCTGACTCGAACAGCGGCTGGGGCAGGTAGAGCCCGCGCACATTGAGAAAGATGGCCTCGCCGAACGCCATGCTTTCCCGGGCGCTGGGCAGTGCCCGCAGTACCGCGAAGTACCAGAAGAAAATCTGCAACAGCAGCGGAATATTACGGAAGGTTTCGATGTAGGCATTGGCTAGCCTGGCAATCAGCCAGTTGGGCGATAGCCGCGCGATGCCAACAATAAAACCGATAATCGAGGCGGCCAATACCCCCAAACCACCGACCAACAGCGTGTTGAGCAAGCCAATCACGAAGGTGCGGCCGTAAGTGCTTTGCGAGGAGTACTCGATCAAGGTCTGGCCAATACCGAAGCCGGCTGTGTTGTTCAGAAAGCCAAAGCCAGTGGTGATACCACGAGCCTCCAGGTTGGCTTGGGTATTGCCGATGATATAGATCAGGAACGCCGCGACAACGGCGACGAGAATGATCTGGAAAATAAGCGCGCGCTTAGCGCGATCTCGCCAGAACGGCGGCTTTTGGCCGGCGGGGCGAGTGACGGGGCGTACGGACATGGGTGGCGTCTCCGCTGTACGGAAGGTCAATCAAGTGGCCCGCCGGTGCCCAGGAAAAGGGGCGGCGGGCCGGGGTCAAGCGAGACGCTTAGCGAATCGGGGGGGCGTACTGGAAGCCACCTTCGTTCCACAGGGCGTTGACACCGCGCTCGATTTCCAGCGGGGAATCCATGCCCACGTTACGGTCAAAGCTTTGGCCGTAGTTACCAACCTGGCTGATGATGTTGTAAGCCCAGTCGGCTTCCAGGCCCATTCCTTCGCCGTAGTTGCCGTCCTCACCCAGCAAACGTGCGATGTTGGGATCTTCGGATGCCAGCATATCGTCAACGTTATCACTGGTGACGCCGTATTCTTCCGCGTTGATCATCGCGAACAGCGACCACTTCACGATGTTGAACCAGGTGTCATCGCCCTGGCGAACAACGGGGCCGAGCGGCTCCTTGGAGATAACGTCGGAAAGGATCATCGACGCCTCAGGATCGTCCAACTGGATGCGCAGGGCGGCCAGTTGAGAGGTGTCAGACGTCAGCACGTCACAGCGGCCGGCCTGGTAGCCACCCACGGTCTGCTCGGAGGTATCAAATACGATAGGGTTGAATTCCATGTCGTTAGCACGGAAGTAGTCGGCCAGGTTCAGCTCGGTGGTGGTGCCGGACTGGATACAGATAGAGGCACCGTTCAGCTCGTCAGCACCGGTAATGCCCAGGTCACGGGACACCATGAAGCCCTGGCCGTCGTAGAAGGTCACGCCGGTGAAGTTCAGGCCCAGGGTGGTATCGCGGGTGGTAGTCCAGGTGGTGTTACGCGACAGCACGTCGACTTCGCCTGACTGAAGCGCCGTGAAACGCTCGACGGCGTTCAGTGAGATGTAGTTAACGGCGTCTGCGTCGCCGAGCACCGCAGCGGCCACCGCGCGGCAGACATCAACGTCAATCCCCTGCCAGTTGCCATCGTCGTCCGGCGCGGAGAAGCCCGGTAGACCGTCACTCACGCCGCACTGGACGGCGCCGCGCTCCATGGTGTCTTCCAGGGTATCGGCCTGGGCGGTGGACATGCCTACAAGCGTCAGGGAGCCGGCCGAAGCCAGCAGCGCCAGGTGTTTTTTATTGAACATTTATGTCCCCTCGAATCAATTGGAATCGTTATACATGCCGAAGCATGCCATCTAACCTAGCAAGGAAGATGCCAACAGGGGTACTGGCGGGAATTCAGCGCTTTTCAACGCTAGTCAACGACATTGAGACGAACGTCTAGGTGCAAAAAACACGGCTCTCGACTTTGCCTGCACCGTTGTGGCGCAGGCAAAGCGGGCGGCCATCTAAAACGGACGTTTTGCGGGGTTACTCGGCCGCGAACGCCTTACGCATGAAAGGGGGAAGCACTAGTGCGCCGCGGTGAGCGTCAACGCTGTAGTACTCGAGCGGCATGGCGTGATTGGCGGCTGCCTGCTCGCGAAACGCGTTAACATCGGTAGCCTTGCCGGCCAGGGTGACGCTCCACCAGCCAGACGGATACACCGGCTGGGGGAAAGGCAGCGTGGCGACGCTGTCAAAGCCCGCTTTCTGCATGTCACGGCGTAGCTCGCGAATGATCGTGCCGCTGTGATAAAGCGGTGATTCGCTTTGCTGGACCATGACGCCGCCGGGTTTCAGGACGCGGTGGCAGCGCTTCAAGAAGTCGGTCTTGAACAGCCCTTTGGCGGGGCCCACCGGGTCGGTGGAATCGATGATCAGCACGTCGATGCTCTCATCACCGGCATCGTCGACCCATTTGACGCCGTCGGCGAACAGCAACTCGGCGCGCGGGTCGTCATTCGAGGCGACTAACGACGGGAAAAAGCGTTCCGAGGCCTTGGTGACTTCTTCGTCGATGTCGATCTGGGTGACGTGCTCAACCCCAGGGTGGCGCAGCACTTCCTTGAGGGTGCCGCAGTCGCCGCCGCCGATAATGACAACGCGTTTGGGATCCTGATGGGTGAACAGCGCCGGGTGGGCAATCATCTCGTGATACAGAAAATTGTCCCGGTCGGTCAGCATCACGCAGCCGTCCAGCACCATCAGGTTGCCGTAGGTCTCGGTGGCGTAGACTTCCAGGTGCTGGTAAGGGCTTTGCACATCGTGCAGCTTTTCCGAAACTTTCAGCGCGAAAGCGCTGCCGTGGCTGTCGAATACCTCGGTAAACCACTGGTCGGCGTGATATTCGCTCATGACGATGCTCCTGGACACGCAGCGTTCGATTGAGTGGCAATGCCCTGGTGATACTGCGGGCTCAGGTCGTGCAGCGCCTCCATGAAGGCGGTAACGTGATCGGGGTCGGTAAACTGGCTGATGCCGTGGCCCAGGTTAAACACGTGGCCGGGCCCGTGGCCGTAGCTTTCCAGCACGCGGGCCACTTCGGCGCGAATGGCGGAGGGGCGGGCAAACAGCACGTTGGGGTCCAGGTTGCCCTGCAGCGCGACCTTGTGGCCGACCCGGGCGCGGGCGTCGGAAAGCTCGGTGGACCAGTCGATCCCCAGGGCATCGGCACCGGCGCAGGCGCTGTGTTCGAGCCACTGGCCGCCGTTCTTGGTGAACAGGATGACCGGCACGCGGCGCCCGTCGTGCTCGCGGATCAGCCCGGCAACAATCTGCTCCATGTAGCGCAGCGAGAATTCCAGGTACGCCGGGGTGGTCAGTGCGCCGCCCCAGGTATCAAAAATCTGCACCGCCTGGGCGCCCGCGCGAATCTGCGCGTTGAGGTAGTCGGTCACCGCGTGCGCCAGGGTGTCCAGCAGCTGGTGCATGGCGTCCGGCGTATCGTAGAGCATGGTCTTCAGGTGACGGAAATCCTTGCTGGAACTGCCCTCGACCATGTAAGTGGCCAGCGTCCAGGGGCTCCCCGAGAAGCCGATCAGCGGCATGCGGCCGTTCAGCTCGCGCCGAATGGTGGACACCGCGCGCATCACGTAATCCAGGTCGCGCTCGGCGTCGGGGACGCTCAGCGCGGCGACTTCTTCCGGCGTGCGCACGGTCTTTCTGAATTTGGGGCCTTCGCCGGTTTCGAAATAAAGCCCCAGCCCCATAGCGTCGGGGATGGTCAAAATATCCGAAAACAGAATGGCGGCATCCAGCGGATAGCGCTCAAGCGGCTGAAGCGTCACCTCACAGGCCAGGTCATGGTTGCGGCACAGATCCATGAAACTGCCGGCGTCGGCCCGGCAGGCACGGTATTCCGGCAGGTAGCGGCCGGCCTGGCGCATCATCCACACCGGAGTGCGGTCAACGGGCTTTCGAGCCAGCGCGCGAAGAAAACGATCGTTTTGCAAAGGTGTGGGAGTCATAGACACTTGCTCTTGAGAAATTTGCCCGCATTGTAGAGGAGCTATTGTACTTGAAGATAGGCCGCCGGGCGGGCGCAAACGTTGGCAAAAATCGTCGCACCCTGACAAGTTTCTCGACGTTTCCCCGTTAACCTAATCGTGAGCTGGTCTTCGCTTCCTGCTAAACTAGCTGCCCACTTTGCCAACACTGGTGTGATTAACTGGTTTGGTTAATCAGCGAGGTAACCTGTGACCATACGCTTCATTGCCGCTTCCCGGCTGCCCACGCCCTGGGCCACGTTCACCATGCATGGTTTCGAAGACGAAGCCACGGGCAAGGATCATATCGCCTTGACGTTGGGCGATGTGACCGGCGATGAACCGGTACTCGGGCGCGTGCACTCGGAGTGCCTGACGGGCGATTCGCTGTTTTCGATGCGCTGCGATTGCGGCTATCAGCTCCAGGAAGCGCTGAAACGAATCGCTGAAGAAGGCCGCGGTGTGCTGCTATACTTAAGGCAGGAAGGTCGCGGGATTGGTCTTTTGAATAAAATCCGTGCCTACCATCTGCAGGACCAGGGCGCCGATACGGTCGAGGCGAACGAGCAGTTGGGTTTTGGTGCTGACATGCGCCGCTATGACCTATGCGTGCCGATGCTCGATCATCTGGGCGTCAGCGCGCTCAAGCTGATGACCAACAACCCGCGCAAAGTCGATGCCCTGACCCGCGACGGCGTCAACGTGGTTGAGCGCCTATCGATTACCACCGGCCTGAACCCCCACAACGAGCAGTATCTTTCCACCAAGGCGGGCAAGCTGGGGCACATGATGGCCCTGGACGACTTTACCCAGGCCAGCGACGTGGATATTGAGCGCAAGGGGTAATGGCAAGCGGGCCACACAGGAGTGCCCAGTATGCAAACCCTAGGTGATGCGCCGCATCAACCGACTCGACCAGAGCCACCGGGCGAATTCAGCGTTGTCGAAGAGTATCTGCACAGTATTACCCATGGGGTCGGCGCCGTACTCAGTCTGGTCGGTATGGTGGTCATGCTGGTGGTGGCGAGCTTGGCCGCTCACGTCGACCCCTGGAAAATCGTCAGTCTGAGCCTCTACGGCACCACGCTTGTCCTGCTTTACACGGCCTCGACCCTTTATCATAGCGTCCCGCACCATCCCTGGAAGCAGCGCTTTCAGCTGCTCGACCACTGTGCGATTTACCTGCTGATTGCCGGTACTTACACGCCTTTCCTGCTGGTCAATATGCGCGGAGCCACCGGTTGGATACTGTTTGCCGTGGTGTGGTCGCTGGCGTTGGGCGGCATTGCCTGCAAACTGCTGTGGCCGCAGCGCCTGGCGGTGCTGCGCGTGGTGATCTACCTGCTGATGGGCTGGATGATCGTGCTGGCCTCGGATGAAATGGCGGCCAATCTCTCTACCACAGGGATCGTGCTGCTGGCCGTGGGCGGCGTCGTCTATACGCTGGGGGTGATTTTCTATGCCGTGAGCGCCATTCCCTTCAATCACGCGATCTGGCACCTGTTCGTGATTGGCGGCAGCGCCTGCCACTACGCGGCGGTCTACCAGGCCGTGCTGCCGCATTCGACGGCTACCTAGCGCCTTATAGCGGCAGATGAATAATCGCACCGCGCACGCTATCCGGCTCGATCCATAACTTGCCGAGGGTGATCGGCAGCTTGAAACGCCGCTTGCCGGCGGCACCGGGGTTGAACAGCAGCCTGTCATCCAGACGCTCGTTGCGCGGCTGGTGGGAATGTCCGTGCAGCGTCACATCGCAAGGCGTCGCCGGATCAGCATCCTCCAGGCGATGCACCAGGTGCAGGCGCTGGTCGTTAACCAGAATAGTCTGGTGCATCGGTAGATGGGACGCCCAGGCGGCCGTGTCGATATTGCCGCGCACGCAGTGAACCGAGGCGAGGGTTTCCAGGCGCTCCAGAATGATGCTGTCTTCCTCTTTGCTGCCCACATCGCCCAGGTGCAAGATCAGTTCGCAGTCTTCAAGCAGTGCAAGCGCTTCGTCGCGCAGCAGCCCGTGAGTGTCGGCAATCACGCCGACCGGGGAAGCAAGGCGATAGTGCATTGTGGAAGGGGTCATTCCCGCGACTTTTGGATACGCTCGTAGGCGTTGCTGATCTCGCTGGTGCGCGCCTGGGCGACTTCGCGCATGCTCTCGGGCAGCCCCTTGCCGGCCAGCTTGTCCGGATGGTTCTGGCTCATCAGGCGGCGATAGGCCTTCTTGACGTCGGCGTCGCTGGCGTCTTCCGAAACGCCCAGCACCCGGTAGGCGTCTTTCAGGGCTTCTTCGCTGGCGCCCTGGGAGTTGGCGGCGGCACCGTGCAGCATGGCTTCGATCTGCTGCACTTCGGCGTCGCTGCAGCCCACGCCGCGGGCCACGCGCAGGATCATCGCGTGCTCGGCGTCGTGAAGCACGCCGTCAGCGGCGATCGCCGACAGCTGCACCTGGAGAAACACCTGGCGCATTACCGGCTGGTGCCGGGTCAGGCGGTTGACGCTGGCAAGCTCCGCGTCCAGATCAAAGTCGTCGGCGCGGCCGCGTTCAAACGCGGCCCGTGCCCGGGCGCGCTGTTCCCCCTGCAGGCGCATCTGGTCGAAGAGTTTTTCGGCCACGCCCAGTTCGCCGTCGGTAACTTGGCCGTCGGCCTGGCACAGGCAGCCCATCACCGAGAAAATCGAATCCAGAAAGCCTTCCTGGATGCGCATCCGCGCCACATTCAGACGCCGCTTGATGCGTCGTCCCAGCCACCAGCCCAGGCCGCCGCCTATCAGCAGGCCCAAGGGGCCGCCCACGGCCAGGCCGATCAGCGCAAATACAATAATCAGAAATAACATGGCAGTCTCTAACGTTGATAAATAGAAGGATTACGGCAGCCGGGCACGAATCGCGCGTTCGATGCCGTCGGCATCCAGGCCGCAGTCATGCAGCAGCTCGGCAGGCGTGCCGTGTTCCACAAAGGCGTCCGGCAGCCCGAGGTTGAGCACTTCGACCTGGACGCCTTCGACGTGCAGAAGTTCATTGACGGCGCTGCCCGCCCCGCCGGCGATGACGTTTTCCTCCAGCGTGACCAGCAGTTCGTGCTCGTCGGCGGCGTGAAGGATGGCGTCACGGTCCAACGGTTTGATGGAGCGCATATTGATGTGCGTGGCGTCGAGCCTGTCGGCCACCTCGGCGGCGGCACTGTTCACGCTGCCAAAGGCGAGGAGCGCGATGCTGGCACCTTCGCCGGTCGCTTTGCGGCGCACCTCGGCCTGGCCAATGGGTAGCGCGTCCAGGTGCTCGGGAATCGCCACGCCAGGCCCGGTGCCGCGCGGATAGCGCACGGCGGCGGGGCCAGGGTGGTGATAGGCGGCGCTGAGCATGGCCCGGCATTCCGCTTCGTCGGCCGGGGCGAGAATCACCATGCCGGGCACGCAGCGCAGGAATGACAGGTCCATGCTGCCGTGGTGGGTGGGGCCGTCTTCGCCCACCAGGCCGGCGCGGTCGATGGCAAAGGTCACGTCGAGGTGCTGTACCGCGACGTCATGAATCAGCTGGTCGTAGCCGCGCTGCAAAAAGGTGGAGTAAATCGCCACCACCGGCTTCATGCTTTCGCATGCCATGCCCGCCGCGAGCGTTACCGCGTGCTGCTCGGCAATCGCCACGTCAAAGTAGCGCTCGGGGTATTCCCTGGAGAAGCGGATCAGGTCGGAGCCTTCGCGCATCGCCGGGGTAATGCCCATCAGCCGGTCATCTGCGGCAGCCATGTCGCACAGCCAATCGCCGAACACGTTGCAGTACTTTTTCTTCGGCGCGGTTTTGACGATGGGCTTCTTGCCTGCGTCGGTGCCGGCGCTGGGTTTTTCCAGCTTGGTAATCGCGTGGTAGCCGATCTGGTCGGCTTCGGCGGGGAGGAAGCCCTTACCCTTGACGGTCTTGATGTGCAGAAACTGCGGGCCGTCCAGGTCGCGCAGGTTCTCGAGCGTTTCGGTAAGCGTCTCGAGGTCGTGACCGTCGATGGGGCCGACGTAGTGAAAGCCCATCTCTTCAAACAGCGTGGCGGGGCTGACCATGCCTTTCATGTGCTCTTCGGTGCGCCGCGCCAGCTCAAGCGCCCCGGGCAGGTGGGACAGCACCTTCTTGCCCTCTTCGCGCATCTTGAGATAGGGCTTGCTGGACAGTACCCGAGCCAGGTAGGTGGCCATGCCGCCGACGTTTTCGGAGATCGACATTTCGTTGTCGTTGAGGATCACCAGCATGTTGGCGTCCACATGCCCAGCATGGGCAAGGGCTTCAAAGGCCATGCCCGCGCTGAGCGCACCGTCGCCGATGATCGCGCATACCCGGCGGTTTTCGCCCTGGGCGCGCGCGGCAAGCGCCATGCCCAGCGCCGCGGAAATCGAGGTGCTGGAATGGCCGACGCCAAAGGTATCGTAGCCGGACTCGGCGCGGCGCGGGAAGGCGGCAAGCCCGCCGTGCTGGCGAATGCTCAGCATGGCGTCACGGCGGCCGGTCAGGATCTTGTGCGGATAGGCTTGATGGCCCACGTCCCACACCAGGCGGTCGTCGGGGGTGTGGAACGCATGGTGCAGCGCCACGCTCAGCTCGACCACGCCGAGGCCCGCGCCAAAGTGACCGCCGGAGACCCCGACGCTGTAAAGCAGGTAGGCACGGAGTTCATCGGCCAGTTGGGCCAACTGCCTGGCGTTCATGGCCCGCAGAGCGGCGGGATGATCAAAGGAGTCGAGCAGCGGCGTCGCCGGACGCTCGCGGGGAATCTCGTCGAACAGCTTCATGGGCATTGTCTAGTAGTCGCGCTCGATCATGTAGTGGGCAAGGTCGGCCAACGGCTGCGCGTTCGTGCCCAGCGGGGCAAGCGCGGCGATGGCCTCGTCAATTAGCGTCTGGGCTTTGTGTTGTGCGCCCTCAAGCCCCAGTAAACCGGGGTAGGTGGGCTTGGCGCGGGCGGCATCGGCGCCGGATGTTTTACCCAGCGTGGCGGTGTCACCCGTCACGTCGAGCACATCGTCGTGAATCTGGAAGGCTAGCCCAATGGCGCGCGCGTAGCGAATCAGCGCCTGCAAACGCGGATCGTGTTCGTCAACGGCGATCAGGCCGCCCAGCCGCACCGCGGCGACGATCAGCGCGCCGGTCTTGTGGGCGTGCATGTGCGCGAGAGCTTCCACATTGGGGTGGCCGCCCACGGCCGCCAGATCCAGCGCCTGGCCGGCGACCATGCCATCGCGGCCGGCGGCACTGGCCAGGGTGGTAACCAGGCCGCCCAGCCGGGGGTGCCCGGTGCTTGCCAACACTTCGAAGGCCAGGGCCTGAAGAGCATCACCGGCGAGAATCGCGGTGGCTTCATCGAACGCCTTGTGGACGGTGGGCTGGCCGCGGCGCAGGTCGTCATCGTCCATGGCGGGCAGATCGTCGTGAATCAGCGAATAGGCGTGAATCAGTTCGATGGCGGCGGCGGGGGCGTCCAGTTCGTCGTCGCCGGCGCCCAGGGCGCGGCCGGACAGGTAGACCAGCAAGGGGCGCAGACGCTTGCCGCCGACCAGCAGGCCGTGGCGCATGGCCGCCTCGAGACGCGGCTCAGTGGCTGGGCGCGCATCGAAGAGCGCGCCCAGGGTGGCGTCAACCCGGGTATTGCTTGTGTCACGTAACCTGGCCAGCCCAGCGGCGGGGGGCGCTACCATGGCGGCGTCTCCTTGTTGCTGTCATCCGCGTCGTCGGGGGTGTCGTCCGTGGACGCGTCGGGGCCTGCAAAGGGGGTAACGTTCAGCCGGCCGTCGTTATCTTCGCTCAGGGCGCGCACCTTGAGTTCGGCGCTGTCCAGGCGCTGCTGGGCGTCGCGGGTCAGGCGGACGCCTTGCTCGAAGGCCGTCAGCGCATCTTCCAATGAGAGTTCGCCGGACTCAAGGCGTTCCACGATGGTTTCGAGCTGTTCGACCGTGGCGGCAAAATCTTGGGGTGCGGGTGTGGTGTCACTCATTGGGGAATGCCTGTCGTCAAAGCGTGTCGTCTAGGAGCAGGCCACAGTATACACCGAGGGCGGGGGGTGGCGTCTGCCCTCCTGGCGTTGGCAAGCCGCCGACTTGTGTCGCGTTCATCTTGACAACGCAGACTTTTCATCATGCGGGCGCGGCGATAGCGCGGGCGAATGTGCTACCATAGCGGCCTTTCTTGAACCGTTACACGGCGCCAGCCGCCGACCATAGAGGTTGATTCAGCCATGGCCAAAACGTCCCTGGACAAGAGCAAGATCAAGATCCTGCTACTCGAGGGCGTCCACCAGAGCGCGGTGGACAATTTTCAGAACGCAGGGTACGAGAACATCGAGCACCTGCCGACATCGCTCGAGGAAGAAGCGCTGATCGAGAAGATCCGCGACGCGCACTTCATCGGCATTCGTTCCCGCACTCAGCTGACCGAGCGCGTGTTCGAGGCGGCGGAAAAGCTGGTGGGCGTTGGCTGTTTCTGTATCGGCACTAATCAGGTCGACCTCAATGCGGCCCTCAAGCGCGGCATTGCGGTATTCAATGCGCCTTACTCGAATACCCGCTCGGTGGCGGAGCTGGTGCTGGCCGAAGCCATCATGCTGCTGCGCGGTATTCCCGAGAAAAATGCCCGCGCCCATCAGGGCGGCTGGCTGAAATCAGCCAAGAATTCCCACGAGGCACGGGGCAAGACCCTGGGGATCGTCGGTTACGGCAGCATCGGCGCGCAGCTGTCGGTACTCGCCGAGTCGCTGGGCTTCAACGTCATTTACTACGATGTGATCACCAAGCTGGGCATGGGCAACGCCAACCAGGTGGCCAGCCTCGAAGAGCTGCTGGGTCGCTCTGACGTCGTCAGCCTCCACGTCCCCGACCTGGCGTCCACCCGCTGGATGGTCGGTGAAAAGGAAATCGCCGCCATGAAGCCGGGGGCGATCTTGATCAACGCCTCGCGGGGCAGCGTGGTGGAAATCGAGCCGCTGGCCAAGGCGATCAAGGCGGGCAAGCTCAATGGCGCGGCGATCGACGTCTTCCCCGTCGAGCCCAAGGGCAACGAGGAAACGTTCGAAAGCCCGCTGCGCGGCCTGGAAAACGTCATCCTGACGCCGCATATCGGGGGGTCGACCCTGGAGGCCCAGGAAAATATCGGCATCGAAGTGTCCGAAAAGCTGATCACCTATTCGGACAACGGCACCACGGTGACCTCGGTCAACTTCCCCGAAGTCGCGCTGCCGTCGCACCCGGACAAGCATCGCTTGCTGCACATTCACGACAACGTGCCCGGCGTGCTGTCGCAGATCAACCGCGTGCTGTCCGAGAACGAGATCAACATCTCGGGCCAGTACCTGCAGACCAACGATAAAGTCGGCTATGTGGTGATCGACGTGGATAAGGCCTATGGACCCCAGGCGCTTGAGGCGTTGAAGCAGGTAGACCACACGCTGAAGATTCGCGTGCTGTATTCGGCGCAGAATAGTTAATCGGCTGGTAATAAATAAGATCCGAACAACCCTTCGCGGGGGCGCTGTGAACCCATCCATGGGCACTACATTCGCCATTCATGGCGAATAACCCCCGCTACGGGTTGTTCTGATCTTCAGGCCAAATCAAACAGCAGTACTTCCCCCGTCGCCTTGCCGGTGAGATTGATTGCCTCGTCCGGTGAGAACGCCGCCGCATCGCCGGCGCCCAGCGTCTCGCCATTAACCTCCATTTCGCCGTTCACCACGTGCAGCCAGGCATGACGGGTGGGCGGGGTGACGGCGTGGTCGCCCGGACCGAACAGTCCCGCGTAAAGGTTGACGTCCTGATTGACGCTGACCGAGTCGTCCCGGCCGTCCTGCGAGGCCACCAGGCGCCATTGGCCCTGGCGCTCGGCGGGTGGAAAATGCTTTTGCTCGTAGCCGGGGGCGATACCGCGCGTTGCAGGCTCGATCCAGATCTGAAGGAAGTGCAGGCCGTTTTCCTTGGAATGGTTGAACTCGCTGTGCAGCACCCCGGTGCCCGCCGACATGCGCTGCACATCGCCCGGGCGCATGACCTCACCGTTGCCCATGTTGTCCTGGTGGGCCATTTCGCCTTCCAGCACGTAGGAAATGATCTCCATATCCCGGTGGGGGTGAGCGCCAAAGCCATGGCCCGCCGTGACGCGGTCTTCGTTGATCACGCGCAGCGCGCGAAACCCCATGTGGTTGGGATCCATGTAGTTGGCAAAAGAAAACGTATGGTAGGAACGCAGCCAGCCGTGGTCGGCGTAGCCCCGCTCGTTGGCACGGCGAAGTTTCATCGAGTGCTCCTTGCGCGTTAAGCGTGTCAGTCAAAGATGGCATCCAATATACGCCGCCTGCGTCGCCCGTGGGGTGAAGGTTTCTCAATGATCGCGTCGAATAAATCGACGTATCCGCGCCGTGATTCCATGACCTGGGTCAAGCAGCCGGCACCGTGCGGGCCGCGCGCTGGGCGCGGCTTTTTGCTATCATATGGCCGCTTATTCACCTGGTCCGCCTTTTACGGGGGCGACTACCTGGAGTCTGTCATGTCAGTACCTACCTCATCGCCGCGCATTGTGGTCGCGGCGCTCTACAAATTTGTCACCCTGAACGACTTTGAAGCCCTGCGCGAGCCGCTGCGCCAGACCATGCTGGATAATGGCGTGAAAGGCACCCTGCTGCTGGCCAAAGAGGGCATCAACGGCACGGTAGCGGGCACCCGCGAGGGCATTGATGCCCTGCTCGCCTGGCTGACCGCCGACCCCCGCCTCGCCGATATCGACCATAAAGAGTCGTTCTGCGACGAGCCGCCGTTTTACCGCACCAAGGTGAAGCTGAAAAAAGAGATCGTTACTCTGGGCGTACCCGATATCGACCCCAACGACACCGTGGGCACCTACGTCGAGCCCGAACAATGGAACGACATTATTGCCGACCCGGAAGTGCTGGTGATCGATACGCGCAACGACTACGAAGTGGAGATCGGCAGTTTCGAAGGCGCGGTTGACCCTAAAACCACTACCTTCCGCGAATTTCCTGAGTACGTACGCGAGCACTACGACCCGCAAAAGCACAAGAAAGTGGCGATGTTCTGCACCGGCGGCATCCGCTGTGAAAAAGCCTCCAGCTTCATGCTCAAGGAAGGCTTTGACGAGGTCTATCACCTCAAGGGCGGCGTGCTGAACTACCTGGAGAAAGTCCCCGAGGAGCAGTCGCTGTGGCGCGGCGAGTGCTTCGTGTTCGATAACCGGGTCACGGTGCGCCACGATCTGAGCGAAGGCGAATTCGAGCAGTGCCACGCCTGCCGGCGGCCAATTTCCGCCGAGGACATGCGGTCCGCCGCCTATGAGCCGGGTATCAGCTGCCCCCACTGCATCGACTCGCTGCCCGAGAAAACCCGCGCCGCCGCGCGCGAGCGCCAGCGCCAGATCGACCTGGCCAAGGCCCGCGGCGAGCCCCATCCGCTGGGCCGTGACATGCGTAAAGCGTCGTCGAGTTAAGCGCCTGGCGGCAACTCTTGGGTGATGGAATTCGTTTCCGTAAACGCGACAGGTGGGGCTCAAGCACGTTATCCTGCGTTTTTTGCGCCTTCATAAGCGTCTTTGGGAGCGTGTTAAGGAGAATGTGCGGTGAGTGACGTAAAGCGCAGAACCGTGGGTCGCCCGGCCAGCACCGCGAAAGCGGGCGGCGGACACAGCCAGTCGTTGGTGCGGGGACTGAACCTGCTGGAATACCTGGCGAGCAGCCCCGAGGGCCTGGCGCTATCGTCGCTGGCGGAGATGGCCGACCTCGCGCCGTCCACCACTCACCGCCTGCTGCAGGCCCTGCAGAGCCAGGGCTTTGTCAGCCAGGAAAACGAGCAGGGGCTGTGGCGCATCGACGTCAAGACCTTCCGCATCGGCAATAGCTTCCTCGAAGCCCGCGATGTGGTCGCCACCAGCCGCCCGTTCCTGCGTCGCCTGACCGCCGAGACCGGCGAAACCGCCAATCTGGGTATCCGCGACGCCGATACGGCGGTATTTCTGGCCCAGCACGAGTCACCGCAGATGATGCGCATGATCACCCGACTGGGCTCGCGGGCGCCGCTGCACGCCTCGGGCGTGGGCAAGGCCCTGCTCGCCTGGATGCCCGAGGACGATCGTGCCCAGCTGCTCGCCCGGGGTGAACTGGCCCGGGTGACCGACAATACCCTCTATCAGCCCGATACCCTGCTTGGCGAGATGCGGCATATTCGCGACCAGGGGTTTGCCTGCGACCGCGAAGAACACGCCATTGGTCTGCATTGCGTGGCAGCCTGCGTCCACGATGAGCATGGTCTGCCGCTGGCCGCCATTTCGGTCTCCGGCCCGGTGGCGCGGATTCCTGAATCGCGCCTGCTTGAACTGGGGGCGCTGGTCCGCCAGGTGGCGGACGAGATTACCCTGCAGTTGGGTGGGCAGCTCAACGCACCCGCATGATCAGCCTTTTCTGGGTTGCGCTGCTCAGCGCCACGCTGCTGCCCGGCAGTTCGGAAGTATGGCTGGCGCGGCAATGGTGTCTGGATCAGCCGGCCCTGACGCTATGGGCGGTGGCGACGGCGGGCAACACCCTGGGGAGTCTGGTCAATGTGGCGCTGGGCCGCTATGCACGGCGCTTCCAGGATCGTCGCTGGTTTCCCGCTTCGGCCGCGCAGCTGGCCCGTGCCGAGCGCTGGTACCAACGCGTGGGTGAAGCCAGTCTGCTGCTTTCCTGGCTGCCGATCATCGGTGATCCTCTGACCGTCATGGCCGGCGTGCTGCGCCTTGCCTGGTGGCGTGCGCTGGCCTGGATCGTCGTTGCCAAAGGCGCGCGCTACGCGCTGATCCTCGTTTTGGCATCGTCATGGCTGGGGCCCTATTGTTAGTCATCTCGGTACAGCCTTGTGCCCTGTGGGCTAAGCCAATCACGTTGTGCTAAGCAACGGCCTGTATAAACTTGTTAGTTTACAACGCGGCCCTGTCCTCTTTTCCCCGCTCATCATGTTAGGCTGAACACCTTGTACAATGCTTACATGATCAGGCGTGTTGATTGTCGGGTGCATAAATAAGTGCAGTCGTTAGATTGACCAGACGACTCACCATCAAAGGGAGATTTCGGTGTGACGCCACTACGTTTACTATCCTGGCTCGGTGTTTGGCTGATAGCGCTGTTTGCGCTATTTGCCGCGCCGGCGTTCGCGCAAAGCAGCGCGGATAGCGGCAACGGGGACGAGGCGGCTGAGCCGCCGACCTACGAATCCCTGGCCAACCTGCTCGAAGACGATCAGGCCCGCCAGGAACTCATCGATCTGTTGAGGCGCCAGGCCTCGGCAGTATCCGAGCCAGGCGAGCTGTCCGCAGGGGGCGCCGAGGGCAGCGACATGGCGGCTGAGGACGTCTCGCTGCCCCGCCAGCTGGCCGAGCTGACCAGTAGCGTGGTCGACGACGTCGGCGGCCAGTTCGAACAGGTGGCGCTGCTGGTTCGCGACCTGTTCACCGGGCAAGGCGAAAGCAACTTCGACATGTCGGCGTTCGTCACCGCCGCAATCAACCTGGGCATCGTGATTGCTGCGACTTTCGCCATGTTCATGGTGTTCCGCCGCGTTGCCAAGCCGCTGTTTACCAAGATCAGCGGCTGGTCGCAGCACGGCGCGGGCATGACCCCGGTGCTGCGCCTGGTGGTGAGCGTTGCCCTGGCGGCAGTGATCGACGTGTTGCTGGTGGGGCTGGCCTACGTGGGCGGCAACCTCATCGCTACCTTCGCGGTGGGCGAGTCTGGGGATCTGTCGACCCGCGCATCGCTGTTCCTCAACGCCTTCCTGGTCATCGAACTGCTCAAAGCCGCCGTCAGGATGCTGTTCTCATCGCGCTATGAGGGGCTGCGCCTGCTGCCGATTTCGGCCGTGGAGGCCTCGTACTGGAACCGCTGGCTCGCACGCCTGATCGGCATGGTCGGCTATGGCCTGATGGTGGTGGTGCCGCTGGTCAACTTTTACGTTTCGGCGGCCGTGGGTCAGGTGCTGGGGCTGTTGATCATGCTCCTCGCCTTCATCTACGCCGTTGCGGTGGTGCTGAAAAATCGCGTGCGGCTGCGCGACAATCTGAACGCGATCGGGGCCCGTTCGACGCTGGCGGCCAGCCGGGTATCGCTGCAGCTGTTTGCGCGCACCTGGCACCTGTTCGCGCTGTTTTACTTCCTGATGGTGTTTGTTCTGACCCTGGTGCGCCCCGGTGACGCGCTGCCGTTTGTGCTGTTTGCCACGCTGGAAACGCTGGCTGCGGTAGTGGTGGGGCTGCTGGTGTCCTCCTTCATCACCCAGACCATCGGCCGTCGCATTCAGCTGTCGCCCGATCTGCGCCACAAGCTGCCCATGCTCGAGAAGCGCCTCAACCGCTACGTGCCCAACGCGCTGCGTATTCTGCGCACGGTGATCGTGGTGGCGGTGATCATGGTGGTGCTGGATGCCTGGGGCGCCTTTGACCTGGCCGCCTGGTATGCCTCCGAAGCCGGATCCGGCCTCATCAGCAAGCTGATCAGCGTTGCCATTATCCTGATCGTTGCTATCGGCGCATGGCTGGGGCTGGCCAGCCTGATCGAGCACAAGCTCAACCCGGACACCGGTGTGGGCGAACCCACCGCGCGGGCAAAAACGTTGCTCAGCCTGTTCCGCAATGCGCTGGCGATTGCCATGGTGACGATTACCGGCATGATCGTGCTGTCGGAAATCGGCATCAATATCGGCCCGCTGATTGCCGGTGCCGGTGTGCTGGGTCTGGCGATTGGTTTTGGTGCACAAAAACTGGTGCAGGATGTCATCACCGGCGTCTTCATCCAGGTAGAAAACGCCATGAATACCGGCGATGTAGTGACCGTGGGCGGTATTACCGGCACAGCGGAAAAGCTCAGCATTCGCTCGGTGGGTATCCGTGACCTCAGCGGCACCTTCCATATCGTGCCGTTCTCGAGCGTCGACACGGTCTCGAACTACATGCGCGAGTTCGGTAACCACGTGGGCGAATACGGGATTGCCTACCGTGAGAGCATCGACGAAGCCATCGAACAGCTCAAGTTGGCCTTTGAAGACCTCAAAGCCAGCGAAGAGCATGGTCAGAAACTGCTGGAAGACATGACCGTTGCCGGTGTCATCGCGCTGGCAGACAACTCGGTCAATATCCGGGTGGTGATCAAGACCACGCCGGGTGATCAGTGGTCCGTCGGGCGGGCGTACAACCGCCTCGTCAAGCTACGCTTCGACGAAGCCGGTATCGAGATTCCCTTCCCGCATACCACGCTCTACTTCGGCGAAAACAAGGACGGCACGGCGCCGCCGGCCAACGTGCGGGTTATCGACTCCACCGCCGAGGAAAGAGGCGGCAAGCCAACGCGGCAGGACGCTGGGGAACAGCAGCCAGCCTCTCATCAGGATGTGCAGCAAGCGTCGGACTCGGATCACATCAAGCCCGACCACGACGACGTTGATACGCCTGACGGGCGCTAAACGCTGCATCGTAATACGTAAAGGGGCTGCCATCGGGCAGCCCCTTTGCTTTGTACAGGAAGTTGCTGTGTTGGAAAGCGCACTTGAGTGGCGACGCCAACAAGCGGCCCGGCAGCAACAGATGCTCGACGCACGGGAAGCCGAACGGCAGCAATGACGCTGAACTTGCGCAACTTTTTTAGCTCCATTAATCTGTACATTATCAATGCACACATCACAGCATCTTTTTTCAGTAAATTGGAAATGGCTACTGAGATGTATGAAGCACTTTCGTACATTCCGTATGTTAGTGAAATTAGGAGCAAAACCATGAAATCTCACTACAAGATTCCGCGCACTGTGCTTGCGGCTGGTAGTGTCATGGATATCTGGCCAACAGGTGATTACTCGCAGCACATGCCGAAAGGTACCGCTCAGGATCGTATTGGCCAACACTGGGCCAATGCTGGCTCTCATCTGTATAAAGCGGTAAGCGATTATCAGAAGCGTGTACAGCATGCCGGATCAGCCTGATAAACACGAAGCAGTCGGTAGCCATTCCGACACTAATAAGCACGTTGAACTAGCAGATGGGGAGCTTGAATCCGACTCTGAGCTTGATCGCCTTGTTGCTAAACTTGAACGAGGCAACCTGACTCAAGAGCAACAGCAGGAGCTCTCTAGACATCTACAAATCGAGCCAGCAAGAGAGCAGCACCTACATCAACGTGTCAGGCAAACAAGCTTCAGTGGCCCGTTGCCTCATCCAGACATCTTGAATCAGTTCGATGAAGAAACCCGCAAAGCCATCGTTCAGATGGCAGTTGATGATCAGAAACACGTTCACGAAATGAATAAAACTGGCCTTTCCGGTAGTATTTTAAAGGATCGCCGAGGCCAGTTGTGTGGTGTCACCATCGCGCTTGTTGGGTTGATTGCAGCAGTTCTGATCGCTCCCTACAGTGCTTTTGCAGCGGGAATCATTGGTACTCTCGATTTATTTGGCATGGTGGCGCTATTTGTAGCTCCTCGCGTGCTTGAGGGGCGACGTAACAAAAAAGCCGTTGAAGATGATGCGTCACAAGACGCTGAGTAGATAATTAAATTGTCCGTTTTTAAAGCCCTGTTTTGACGGGGCTTTTTGCTTTGTGCGCCAAGTATGGCGCGTAGCGCCTTGATCGACGCTGTTTCTGGGAGTGAAAGTCCCCTGCACGTCCGGCCAGGGGAAGTGCCGTATCAATGAATATACCGCCGCTTACGGGGCCTGATCTGGCGGCAAAGGGCGATGCCCCTGGCAGCCTGCCAGGGGCATCCGGGAGCAGCACACATGAACCGAGTCCTGCCTAGAAAATGACTCAATCACCAGGGACTGCTCTCGGTACTCGATAAGGGTATTAACCGGGATAGTTTTCCGAGTGGCGGCCCACCAGGTTGATCGATTCGCCGCCATCGACGTACAGAATCTGTCCGGCCACAAAGTCGTTAGTGAGCAGGTAATGGAGTGCCTGCACCAGGTGATCCGGTGCGCCCTGATGGTCGACCGGGATGCCCTCGATCCGCCAGTCGATATAGTCGCTGGTGCGCTGAGAGGCGGGCAGTACCACGCCGGGGGCAATGCCGTTCACGCGGATACGTGGCGCAAACTCAAGCGCCGCCATGCGCGTCATTTCCGCGAGGCTCTTCTTGGACAGCAGGTAGGCCGCGTAGGGGTACTGGTGATAGGCCACCTTGTTGTCGATGATGTTGATCACCTGGCCCGATTCCACCGCGTTGGCGAAATGCCGGGTCAACAGCAGTGGCGTAAACAGATTGACCCTGAACTGGGTTTCCAGCATGGCCAGGTCAGTCTCGGCGAGCGGCGCGGGTGCGTACGCCGACGCGCTGTTGAGCAGCACGCTCAGCTGCGGGAAGCGCTGGGTGACCTGCTCGATCAGCTGACCGACGTCGTCTTGCAGAAAATCGCAGGCAAACAGCTCACATGCTCGACCCTGAGCGCGAATGCCCTCGGCGACCACCTCGGCTTCCTCGCGGGAGCGGTTGACGTGTAGCGCGATATCGTAGCCTGCGGCGGCCAGCGATTCAGCGAAATGGCGTCCCAGGCGGGTCGCGCCGCCGGTGACCAGTGCTGCCGGTGTACTCATTGAAACGATCCTCATCGTGATACGGTGGTCAAAGGTTTGGAATCATAACGACTGTCTGCGTGAGGGCAGCGTTTGTCAATAAATTGTACAGCACTTGCACAAGTAGCGCAGGGCGTTAGGCTAATGTCTCACCAGTGCCCCGCTCAAGGATAGCTCGCCATGTCTCTGCACCCTTTATACGCCCAGCCCGACACCTCGCTCAATGAATGCGTGATTTCACTGGGCTCGAACATCGAGCCCGAGCGGCACGCCGCCGAGGCGCTCGACATACTGGACAACGAGTGCGAACTGGTGGGGCGCTCCCGGGAGATCGTCACGACGCCGGTCGGCTATCAGCAGCAGCCCAACTTTCTCAATGCTGCCCTTTTGGTGCGCACGCGTCTGACGATGAGCGACTTTCGCGCTTATCTGAAAGACGTCGAAGACCGGCTGGGTCGGGTGCGTGGGCCGATCAAGTCGGGACCGCGCACCATGGACCTTGATATCGTGGCCTGGAACGGCGAGCTGGTGGACGACGGCTATCTCCATCAGGATTACGTCCGAGTGCCGGTGGACGAGCTGCTGGCGGCCACCGGACGCGCTTCTGCCTAAGCGTCGGTTGATGAAGCTGCTTTGCCGGATGACGATATATTTCCAGCGTAAGACTTGAGGTTTTCGGCGTTCAGCCGATAACAATATGACTGCCTGCTGGGCTGCGTTCAGCGACGCCGGCAAAAGGGCAGCTCTACGAGGAACCACCGTGATCAGTCTTGCGACCAACCTGACGTCGTTGCTGGTAATCAACAATCTGCGCGCGAGCCAGCAGTCGATGCAAACGGCCATGCAGCGCCTGTCCTCCGGCTTGCGCATCAACAGCGCCAAGGATGACCCGGCGGGGCAGGCCATTGCCAATCGCATGGACGCGCAGGTGCGCGGTATGAATCAGGCGATTCGCAACACCAACGACGGCATTTCAATGGTGCAAACGGCTGAAGGTGCGCTCGATGTCATCAATGACAGCCTGCAGCGCATTCGCGAGCTCAGCGTCCAGGCCGCCAACGGCACTAAATCCCCAAGCGACCTTGAATCCATTCAGACCGAGATCGATCAGCGTTTGGAAGAAATCGACCGGGTGGCCGAGCAAAGCAATTTCAACGGCATCGGGCTGGTCGACAGCGATAAATCGCTCAATATTCAGGTGGGCGCGAACGCAGGGGACAGCATTGCGGTGCGTCTTGAAGGCATGGGCGTTCAGGCACTAGGGCTTGAGAACTTCAGTGTGCTCGATGATGCCAGCGCTACCGACAGCCCGCTGGCCGCGATGGATGACGCCATCAAGCGCATTGATCGTCAGCGTAGCTACCTAGGCGCCGTGCAGAATCGCTTCGAGAGCGTCATTGATGGCCTCAATAACAGCATTATCAACACCTCTGCCGCCCAGTCGCGCATTCAGGATGCCGACTATGCAAGAGAAGTGTCCAATCTGCTGCGCGCGCAGCTGCTGCAGCAGGTGGGCATTCGTATGCTTGCCCAGGCCAACCAGCAGCCGCAGCTGGTGCTGCGGCTACTGGAAGGGCGCTAAGCGGTTACTGGATGATGCCCTGCTCCCTGGCCATGGCGTACGCCGCCTGAGGGCCGTTCCACAGCGTGGGCAGCAATATCAACGACACCGGGATCGCGGTGATCACGATAAACTGCTGAAGCGCGCTGATCTGCCCGGCGCCCATGTTCAGCAGTACCGCCGCCATCAGTGCCATGGCGATGCCCCAGAAAGCGCGCACATAGGGGCTTGGGTCGTCGTGACCGGCACCGACCACGGCAATGGCGTAGCTCATCGAGTCACCGGTAGTGGCCACGAAAATGGTGGTCAACAGCAGGATCGCCAGCGCCATCCAGGTGCCCCCGGGCAGCGCCTGGGCCACGGTCAAGGTTGCCACATCGAACTGGAAATTGTTCAGTGCCTCGGTCAGCTCGATGGCGCCGGTTAACTGGTAGTAAATGCCCGAACCGCCCAGCAGGGTAAACCACACTGAGGTGGCGATCGGCGCAATGACGGCCACGGCGATAATCATCTGGCGAATGGTACGGCCTCGGGAAATGCGCGCTACGAAGATCGCCATCAGCGGGGCGTAGCCGATGAACCAGGC
The DNA here is from genome assembly GCF_020991005.1 of Halomonas sp. CUBES01. Taxonomy (GTDB): domain Bacteria; phylum Pseudomonadota; class Gammaproteobacteria; order Pseudomonadales; family Halomonadaceae; genus Vreelandella; species Vreelandella gomseomensis. The sequence goes on from NZ_JAJLLW010000001.1 coordinate 333,374, forward strand.
AAAGAAGAACACCGTCCACCACTGCATCCACCAGTCCGGGGCGGTATCCGCGGTGGTGGTCGCCATGGTGAAGAACTCGCTCATGTAGGTGCCCAGCCCCGCCATATAGCTGTTGGCGAGAAACAGGGTGGGGCCGAATACAAAGATCACCGCGCCAATCGTCAGGGCGAGCATGACGTTGAATCGGCTGAGCAACTGAATGCCTTTGTGGATGCCGCTCATGGACGACAGCACATAGAGACCGCCCAGCGCCGCCAGAATGATCAACTGGCCGGTATAGCCCTCCGGCAGGCCGAACAGTTCGTGCAACCCAAAGCTGACCTGGGTGGCGAGAAAGCCGATTGGTCCCACCGTGCCAGCCACCAGGGCAATCACGCAGCACGCGTCAATCACGCCGCCGAGCGGCCCACGCAGCAGGCGTTCGCCAAGTACCGGGTAGAGCAGCGTACGCGGCTGAAGCGGCTGGCCTTTCACATAATGCGCGTGGGCCAGCACGATCGCCGACAGCGACCCCAATACCGCCCAGGCCAGAAAGCCCCAGTGGTTGAACGACTGCGCCAAGGCGTTGGCGACGGCCTCCGGGGTACCCGCTTCGCTGTCGAACGCGGGCGGCGTGACCACAAAGTGATACACCGGCTCGCCGGCGGCAAAAAACACCCCGCCGCCCGCCAGCAGGGTGCACAGAATGATCGACAGCCACTTGAAGGTGCTCATTTCCGGCGCCTCCAGGTTGCCGATCCTGGCATTGGCGGCGGGGGTGAAGGCCAGGCCGATGGCAATGAAGAAGGTGGTGATCAACAGCAGTTGAAAGTAGGTGCCAAATACGCGGGCCGTCCAGGCAAAGCCGGTGCTGATGCTGCTGGCGACCAGGTCGACGTCGTAAAGCGAAAGGCCGATGAAGGCCACGATAAAGCCGACGCTGAGCAGTAGCACTAGAGGGTCGCCGAGGGCACGCAGGCCGCCGGGGCGCGATGGCACGTTTTGAGATGAGGACGTCATGAGGATCCGTTTTGAGGGTTGTGAAAGTATCGAGGCCAAACTAGCAGCTTGGCGCGTTGATAAAGTGAACGCAAAAAAAAGCGCCATTCAGGGAATGGCGCTAGGACAGGAAACTGTCCTTAGTATACGGCTTTCATAGACGAACGTCTAATGTCTGTGGTGCATGTTGGTGCAGTGATAGCGATACTGTTCACTATTAGAGCACGCAGGACGTTCTGGCCTAGCGTGGCCAGCCCCGGCTACCAGTGGTAGAGCAACGAGGCGCTGGTGGTGGTGTCGCTGCGTGTTTCGGCGTCCTCGGGGGGCTCGGAGTTGTGTTTGATCTCGTAGGAGAGGCGCAGCGACAGCTTTGAGTTAAGCCGCGCGGTCAGCGCCGTCAGTGAGCGTGAGGTCACGTTTTGCTGGGTATACTCCAGGGAGGCTTCCTGGCGGATATCGGCGTAGTCGGCAAACGACCAGCGGTAATCGAAGGCCGAGTAGGCGACCCCAAGCCGCTGGGTGCCATGCTCGCGTAGTCGGTCGTGGCGATAACCCGGCCCGGCTTCCAGGGACAGCGCGTGGTTGTCGTTATCCAATAGTTGGCGGCCGTAGCCGCCGATGGCCGTCAACTGCTGGTCGTAACCGGCAAAACGGTCCTTCTCCCAGCGGGCAAAGCCAAACAGGTAGTGGGGGCCGTTGAAGTCGAAGCGCTCGCGGGCGGCGGCGACGTACTGCTCGGCGCTGGTATCGCCTTCCTTGCTGACATGACGAACCTCGCCGCGCAGCGAGTGGGTCAAGTCGCCGGTCAGCCACTGCAGGCGGGCTTTGCCGATCAGAGTTTCGCTGTTGGTGTTGCCGGTCAGCTGGTTATAGCCCAGTTCGGCATCGCCGCTGAAAACCGGAGCATCTTCGGGCGGGGGCGCAGGTGCCAGGAAAGGGCTGGCCAAGCCAGGCGCGCACCAGAGCCCGCCCAGCACGATGACAATCCCTCTTGCCCAGCCGCTGGTCAACATACCGCTCTCCTGATGTAATAGCCCAAGGCTCGCCGATGGCCCGGTGTCAGGCGGCGAAGTTTAACGCCCTCCGTGCGGGCATGCCATAATGACGCCGTTACCGCTTGTGAGTGCCGTCATGCCTGCCCCTCGTCCCAAGACCCTCGCCGAGCTTCAGCGTTGGCGCCGTCTGCGTACACGCCGCCGCTGGTACAAACGCAGCTTCCGCCTCCAGGTCATGGTGCTGGTGGGGCTGCTGCTGGCGGGTATGCTGTTGGCCCAGGGCACCTACCTGAATCACCGCAAGGCCGAGATCATCAGTACGCAAATGGGCGAGCGGGCCCTGGCGGTGGCCAAGACGGTCGCGTCAATGCCCGAACTGATCGATGCCTTTGACGACGAAAATCCCGCCAGTGTCATCCAGCCGATTGCCGAGCGTGTGCGACGTGAAACCGGCGCGCGGTACGTGGTGGTCGGCAATAACCAAAGCGTGCGCTATTCGCATCCGGTGCCCGAGCGTATCGGCCTGACCATGGTGGGCGGCGATAACGCTCGGGCCCTCGAGGAAGGGAAGTCGTATGTCTCCGAGGCGACCGGTACCCTGGGCACGGCCATGCGCGGCAAGACCCCGGTGCTCGACGAGGCGGGCAATATCATCGGTATTGTCTCGGTCGGCTTTATGCTCGACCGCGTGGAAATGGATATCGCGCGTTACAACAGCCTGGGCTGGGGGCTGGTCGCGTTGATGATCGTACTGGGATTTGCCGGTGCCTACTGGCTTTCCCAGCATCTCAAGCGCGTCATTCTGGGGCTGGAACCCTACGAAATTGCCCGCCTGGCAATGGAGAAAGAGGCCATCTTGCAGTCGATTCACGAAGGCATCCTGGCGGTCAATCGCGAAGGCCAGATTACCCTGGTCAACCAGCAGGCGCGGCGCTTTCTTGGCCTGGCCGATGCGCACATTCTGCTTGGTCAGCCGATTCGCGAGGTGGTGCCCAACTCGCGGCTGCTGGAAGTGCTCAAGAATGGGCAGCAGGAATTCGATGAGCAAATGTGGCTGGGCGACCACCCGGTGGTGGTCAACCGGGTGCCGATCATGCACGAAGGCGACATTGAGGGCGCGGTCGCGACCTTCCGCAGCCGCCGGGAGATTGTCGACCTTTCCCATGCGCTGACTCAGGCCAGCCGGGATGTGGATATGCTGCGTGCCCAGGCGCACGAGTTTTCCAACAAGCTGTATACCATTTCCGGCCTGCTCCAGCTCAAGCGCGTCGATGAAGCGCTCAAGCTGATCCATCAGGAAACCGAGCGGGCTCAGGCGCAGATGAGCTTCTTGATGCGCAGCGTGGCCGATACAGTGCTCAGCGGCACGCTGATGGGCAAGCTGACCCGCGCCCGTGAGCTCGGCGTCACCCTGGAGATCGACGAGCAAAGCTCGCTTGACTGCCCGTTAACGCCGACCGGCCAGGAGGTCATGATGAGCGTGGTCGGCAACCTGCTGGATAACGCCTGCCACGCCGCCCTTAACGGGCTGAATGACCCGCCCCGCGTGCGCCTGTTTTTTACTGACCTGGGTGAGCAGCTGTTGATCGAGGTCGAAGACAACGGCACCGGCGTGCCGCCTGAAAACGTCGACTCGATTTTCAGCGAAGGCTTCTCGACCAAGACAGGCCAGCATCAGGGCATTGGCCTGGCGTTGGTGGCGCGGCTGTGTCGTCAGCATGGCGGCACGGTTACGCTGGAAGACGGCGAGCTGGGCGGTGCCTGCTTTATCGCCGTACTGGATCGTTCGCTGTGTGCCCGCGGAGACCCGCCATCGCCAGTGGTAAGCTAAGCAGCCTGTGATTAACGAATAGTAATAATGACATTATCGCAGCAAAAAGGGAGCGTCATGTCGGCAAACGACTACGGTATTCTGGTGGTGGAGGACGACTTTCGCATTGCCGATATCCACCGCGCGTTTATCGAGCAGAGCGAAGGGTTCGAGGTGGTCGCCGTGGCCCGCAACGGGGCCGAAGCATGTGAGAAAATGGCCCGCCACGCCGCCGCCATTCAACTGGTGCTGCTGGATGCGTATCTGCCCGACGTGGAAGGCCTAGAGTTGCTCTGGGCGCTGCGTCGCGATTACGTTCAGGTGGATATCGTCATGGTAACCGCCGCGCGTGAAGTGGACACCATCAGCGAGGCACTGCGTGGCGGGGTATTTGACTACCTGATCAAACCCATCGAGGCCAGCCGCATGCAGCAGATGCTGGCGCGTTTCCGCCGCGAGCGGGCAGCCCTTGCCTGCCGCAACGAAATGAGCCAGGCCGAACTCGATCAGGTGCTGTCCCGCGCGCAGCCGGTGGACACGGGCCTGGCCAGCGGGCGAAGCTTGCCTAAAGGCATCGACCGTCTGACCTTACGCTCGGTGGTCGAAGCGCTCAAGGACGCCCGCCAGCCCCTGGCCGCCACCCAGGTAGCGCATGCCATGGGGGCCAGTCGCTCCACCGCGCGGCGCTATCTGGAATTTCTGGTATCGGTGCAAGTGGTCGACGCGGAATTGGGCTACGGTGATGTAGGTAGGCCCGAACGACGTTACCGTTTGCAGACGGATCCCAACGGGTGGCTGGAAGGCCTGTGAACAGGCGCTGTAAAGCGTTCGTGAACACAATGAGCAAAATGCTCACAATGCGCTTTTTGTGTTTTATGTTCACAAGCTTGTCGCCCGGGGCTGCATTCTTCTAACGTTCGCAGCGTGAAGCACCACGCATCACCACAATAATAGATCGACACGTGGAGAACGCTATGACTCGCAAGACTTCCCTTACATACGTCACTCTGATGGCCCTTCCTTTGGCGGCGATCAGCACCTTTTCCAGCACGGCCAGCGCTTTCGAACCCGAAGGCAAGGTCGAGTGCATCGCCCCGTCCGACCCTGGTGGCGGCTGGGATTTTACCTGCCGTAGCGTGGGTAACGTGATGCAGGAGCTGGATATCGTCCCGGCCAATGTGCAGACCGTCAATATGGCGGGTGCCGGCGGTGGTGTGGCCTTTGCTCATACCGTCAGCAAGCGCGCCGGCGATGATCATCTGCTGGTAGCGGCGTCAACGGCCACCACCACGCGTCTGGCCCAAGGGCAGTTTCCGGATTTGAACGCCGACCAGGTCAACTGGGTTGGCGCGCTTGGGGCCGACTACGGGATCATCGCCGTGGCCGATGACTCCGAGTTCGACGACCTCAACGACCTGATGGACTCGCTCAAGGAAGACCCGCGCAGCGTCAAGTTCGCCGGCGGTAGCGCCAAGGGCGGCTGGGACCATCTGAAAGTGCTGATTGCCGCTCAGGCGGCGGATGTCGAAGCACTGCCGCGCATCCCTTATCTGTCGTACAACAACGGCGGCGAAGCCTTGACCCAGGTGATCGGTGGGCACGTTGACGCCTTTACCGGCGATATCACCGAAGCCCAGGGGTTCATGGAGTCCGGCGACCTGCGTGTCCTCGCGGTGCTCTCCGAAGAGCGCCTGCCCGGCGATCTGTCTGATATCCCCACCGCTCGTGAGCAGGGCATCGATGCGTTGGGTCCCAACTGGCGCGGCTTCTATATGCCGAAGGATATCTCCGAAGAGGCTGAGACCTACTGGACCGACGCCATGGACACCATCTACGAGAGCGATGAGTGGAAAAACGTCATGACGCAGAACGGCTTGATGCCATTCCACATGACCGCCGGTGAGTTCGAAGACTTCGTGCTCAATCAAATCGACGAAATTGAGCAACTGTCCAAAGACATCGGGTTGATTCAGGAATGACCTTCAACGACCGCATCTTTGGGGTTCTGATGATCGTCCTGGCCGTGGCATACGGCTGGGGCGCGACTCAGTTCCCGGAGCCGTTTGGTGGGGCCGAGTCCGTCGGCCCCGATACGTTTCCCCTATTGCTGGCGGTGGTGCTGGTGCTTTCCAGCCTTTACATGATCGTGCGTCCGGACCCTGACCACGCGTGGCCCTGGAGCCGTACCGGTATCGAGCTGATCGTCGCCGTGGTGGTGTTGATCCTCTATGCTTTGCTGCTGCAGCCGTTAGGCTTCGTGATCAGTACGACGCTGGCCGTGGGCACGCTCTGCTGGCGCATGGGCGCGCGACCCCTCAACGCTTACCTCACCGGCGCCGTGTCCGGCGTGGTGGTGTACTTTCTATTCAGTTTTGCGCTGGATCTCGCCTTGCCGCTGGGCGTGCTGTCCTTCCTGGAGGTGAACTGATGGAAACGCTCGGTTTTCTGATGGACGGTTTTGGCGTGGCGCTTCAGCCCCATAACCTGATGTTCGCGCTCCTGGGGGCGTTTCTGGGCACCTTGATTGGCGCCTTGCCTGGGCTGGGCCCGGCCAACGGCGTGGCCATTCTTATTCCACTGGCGTTCAGCCTGGGGCTCGCCCCCGAAACCGCCCTGATCATGCTGACGTCAGTATACGCGGGTGCCATGTACGGCGGGCGTATCTCGTCGATTCTGCTCAATATTCCCGGCGATGAGCCGGCCATGATGACCTGCCTTGACGGCTATCCCATGGCCCAGAAGGGCAAGGCGGCCGAGGCGCTGGCCATTTCCGCGATTGCGTCCTTCATCGGTAGCCTGGTGGCCACCGTGGGTTTGATCCTGCTCGCGCCGCTGCTGGCCAATTTCGCCCTGACGTTTGGCCCGGCGGAATATTTCGCGCTCTTCCTGCTGGCGTTTGCCACCCTGGGCGGCATTACCGGCAAGAACCCGATCAAGACGGTGGTGGCCGCGTGTATCGGCCTGATGATCGCCACCGTGGGGATCGACAACACCGGTGTGCAGCGCTACACCTTCGGCGTGCTCGAGCTATACGAAGGCGTGGACTTCATCATCGCCATCGTCGGCCTGTTCGCCATTTCCGAGCTGATGTTCTTCATCGAAGACCGCGCCGGGGGGGGTAAGGAAAAGATGAAGGTCAACAAGCTCACCCTCACCTGGCGGGAAATTCGCGAGATTCTGCCTTCGAGTCTGCGGGGCGGCGTACTGGGCTTCATCGCAGGTGTTCTGCCGGGCGCCGGCGCGTCGCTGGGTAGCTTTATCGGCTATACCCTGGAAAAGAAGGTCGTCGGCAAGAAGGGCTATTTTGGCAAGGGTGACCCGCGCGGCGTGGCGGGTCCCGAGGCGGGCAACAACGGTGCCTCCAGCGGTGCCTTGGTGCCCATGCTGACCCTGGGCGTGCCGGGTAGCGGTACTACGGCGGTCCTTCTGGCGCTGTTGATCTCGCTCAACATTACCCCGGGGCCGTTGATGTTCACCCAGAACGCCGACATCGTCTGGGGCGTCATCGCGGCGCTGTTGATCGGTAACTTCCTGCTGCTGGTGCTCAACATCCCGCTGGTGGGGATCTTCGTCAAGCTGCTGTCGGTGCCCCCGATGTACCTGTTGCCGATTGTCACCATGATTGCCTTCGTGGGTATCTACTCGATCAGCAACACCACCTTCGATCTGTACTTCATGGTGGCCTTCGGGGTGGGCGGCTATATCCTGCGCAAGCTGGAGATACCGCTGGTGCCGGTCATTCTTGGCCTGCTGCTGGGGCCGGAGATGGAGAAGAACCTGCGCCATGCCATGGATATCTCCGACGGTGACTGGATGATTCTGTGGGACAGCGGCCTGGCCATCGGCCTGTGGGTCTTTGCCGGACTGGGCCTGATCCTGCCCTATATCATTGGCCCGCTGCTGCGCCGCCGGATGCAGAACCCCATTGAAGAAGGTACGCCTGGCAGCGATTGATCGCGACCGTAAGCAAGCCTGAAAGCGGGGCGCCGACGGCAGTCGGTGCCCCGTTTTTTATGGTCATGAATCAGAAAACAATGCTGCGCACTCGTGGTGCACTGAAGGGTATGGGTGCATTGTGAGCGCGCACGAATCGATGTCGTGTGCGTCATGGTAGTGCGTATGGGACGACGCAGGTTTTTTAGAATCAACTTAAGTAACTGATTATGCTTTTATAAGCCGTTTATGTGCCAATTTGGCGCAACCCTTGCAAAACACTTGTTGCTAGTGGACGTGTCCCGGCGCTTGGCGTTGGCACACGAGGCCAATAAACAAGCCCCCAGCATAAGGGGTGCAAGGAGATGCAAGTGACCACTTTCCTACGCAAGACACACCCGACAACCTCTCGACTGTTCACCACTGCTCTGCTCGGCGCCGCCGTGATGGGGGCCAGCGCTCAGACCTTCGCCCAGGAAGACGACCCGATCAAGGTCGGTATCCTGCACTCGCTGTCCGGCACCATGGCGATCAGCGAGACGGTGCTCAAGGACACCGTCGAGATGCTGATCGAGCAGCAGAACGAAGCCGGTGGCCTGCTGGGTCGCGAGATCGAGCCGGTGGTCGTCGACCCTGCCTCCGACTGGCCGCTGTTTGCCGAGCGCGCCCGTGAGCTGCTCGAACAGGAAGAGGTCGATGTCATCTTCGGCAACTGGACCTCGGTATCGCGCAAGTCGGTATTGCCGGTGGTTGAAGAACTCAATGGTTTGTTGTTCTACCCGGTGCAGTACGAAGGCGAAGAGTCCTCGGAAAACGTCTTCTACACCGGCGCCGCCCCCAACCAGCAGGCGATCCCGGCGGTCAACTACCTGCATGACCTGGTCGGCGTCGAGCGCTGGGTCCTGGCGGGTACCGACTACGTCTATCCGCGCACCACTAACCGTATCCTGGAAGCCTACCTGAAAGAAGAATTTGGCGTGGCCGACGAAGACATCATGGTCAACTACACGCCCTTTGGTCACTCGGACTGGCAGAACATCGTCTCGGAAATCGGCCGTTTCGGCAGCGAAGGCAAGAAAACCGCGGTGGTCTCCACCGTTAACGGCGATGCCAACGTGCCGTTCTACCGCGAGCTGGGGAACCAGGGTATCGATGCGGCCGATATTCCCGTCGTCGCCTTCTCGGTGGGCGAGCAGGAACTCACCGGGATTGATACCGGACCGTTGGTTGGCCACCTGGCCGCCTGGAACTATTTCATGAGCGTGGATACCGACGCCAACTACGACTTCATCGACGCCTGGCTTGAGCATACCGGCGAAGACGACGCCGTGACCAACGACCCGATGGAAGCCCACTACATCGGCTTCAACATGTGGGTAGAAGCGGTTCAGAAAGCCGGTACCACCGATGTGGACGCGGTCAAAGATGCCATCATCGGCGTGACCGTGCCAAACCTGTCGGGCGGTTCGGCCGCGATGATGCCCAACCACCACATCACCAAACCGGTCATGATCGGGGAAATTCAGGACAACGGCCAGTTCGCCGTGGTTTGGCAAACGCCGTCTACCGTGGCGGGCGATGCCTGGTCGGACTACCTGCCCGGTTCGCGTGATTTGATCAGCGACTGGCGCAAGCCTATGGAATGCGGCAACTACAACGTGGCGGAAAACCGCTGCATGGGTAGCGATGCCGAAGAAGCGCTTGCCGAGGACTGATAGACCCGGGGCGGCGCAAGCCGCCCCATCGTTTCACCTCAACACCTTATTCATTCACCTGTGCGCTGGCCGATGAATGGCAGCGTGCAGGGCACGCCACTCAAAGGACTCACCCATGTGGATTCCTTGCTACGCCGTTACGACAAGGATCGTCACCTGCCTGCTGATGGGCCTGCTGAGCTGGCTGCCGATGACGGCGGCGGCCCAGCAACAGGACGGCCAGGCGTTACTCGAAGCGTTGGATACGCGCTCGTTCGACGATAAAGCCGCCGCCATCGACGCCATTATCGAAAGCGAGCAGTCGCGCGCAGATGTGTGGCTGCAGGCGTTGTTGGACAGTGACCTGCAGCGGCTGAAGGATGACGGGCGCTTTGTGATCGCGCTGGAAACGGCGGGTCTGGACGTCACTATTGAAGATGCGCTGACCGGCGAGGCGATGGGCGAGGTGAGTCGTCGCGACCTCGATCGTCTGACGATCAATAACGCACTTCGCAGCCAGTTGCGCTCGGCGATTTCGCTGGTCGAGCTTTATAACGGCGACGAGGACGCACGTCTTGACGCCGCCGAAGGGTTGATTGGCGACGTTGAGGAAGCCCAGGTCGAGCCGCTGACCAACCGACTCGACGAAGAGCCTTCGGCGGCCGTCCGCAATCGTTTGAACCAGGCGCTGGCGGTCTACCGCCTCAATCAGGGCGACGTGGACGCCGTCGAGGTGCTCGCAGGAAGCTTGAACAGCAACATTCGGGTGGCGTTGAGCCGCGCTGCCCAATCGGATGACCCGCTAGTGGTCGACGCTGCCACCGCCGCCCTGGCCGATATCGAGCAAAACCTTAAAATCAACCGCGCCGCCGAGACGCTCTACTTTGGCCTCTCGATGGGCTCGGTGCTGGTGCTGGCGGCCATTGGCCTGGCGATCACCTTTGGCGTGATGGGCGTGATCAACATGGCCCACGGCGAGCTGATCATGCTGGGGGCCTATACCACCTGGGCGATGCAGCAGCTGCTGCCCGGTCAGCCGGGGCTGGCGCTGATACTGGCGATTCCGGCCGGGTTCATGGTGTCCGCCCTGGCGGGGGTGGCGATCGAGCGCGGCGTGATTCAGTTTCTGAAAGGCCGCCCGCTGGAGACGTTGCTGGCCACGTTCGGTGTCAGCCTGATTCTTCAGCAGCTGGTACGCACGGTGATCTCGCCGCAAAACCGCACGGTGATTACCCCGGAGTGGATGAGCGGTTCGCTGGTGGTCAACGACGCGCTTTCGTTAACGCTCAACCGGATGTATGTGCTCGGCTTTGCGCTGGTGGTGTTTGCGGCGCTGATCCTGGTGATGCGCCGCACGCGGCTGGGGCTTGAAGTCCGCGCCGTGACCCAGAACCGCGCCATGGCGCGTTCCATGGGCATTCGCGCGACGCGGGTCGATATCATGACCTTCGCGCTGGGGTCCGGCGTGGCCGGGCTTGCCGGTGTGGCACTCTCCCAGCTCACCAACGTTGGCCCCAACCTCGGCCAGAACTACATCATCGACTCCTTCATGGTGGTGGTGTTCGGCGGCGTAGGGAATCTCTGGGGCACGCTGGTGGCCGGCATGTCGCTGGGTATCATCAACCAGGTGCTGGAACCCTGGGCCGGGGCGGTCCTCGCCAAGATCATCGTGCTGGTATTTATCATTCTGTTCATTCAAAAGCGCCCCCGCGGACTCTTTCCGCAGAAAGGCCGGGCGGCGGAGGGGTAATCGACTATGTGGCTGACACGACCCTTCAACGAACGCTCGACGCAGATTTTCCTGCTCATCCTGATTGTGGCGGTCACTGCCGTGACGATACTGCACCTGGCCGTGCCTGAGGGGCATCCGCTTTACGTATCGGGCTACACGGTGGGGCTGCTGGGCAAGTATTTGACCTATGCGCTGCTGGCCGTCGCGGTGGACCTGGTGTGGGGCTATCTGGGCATTCTGAGCCTTGGGCACGGTGCGTTTTTTGCCATCGGCGGTTATGCCATGGGCATGTACCTGATGCGCCAGATCGGCGACCGCGGCACCTACGGCGACCCGATACTGCCCGACTTCATGGTATTTCTGAACTGGGACAGTCTGCCCTGGTACTGGCTCGGTTTCGATATGGCCTGGTTTGCCTTTGCCATGGTGTTGATAGCACCGGGGCTGCTGGCGCTGGTGTTCGGCTGGCTGGCTTTCCGCTCGCGGGTCACCGGGGTGTATCTGTCGATCATTACCCAGGCCATGACCTTTGCGCTGATGCTGGCGTTCTTCCGCAACGAGATGGGCTTTGGCGGCAATAACGGCCTCACCGATTTCCGCGAGCTGCTGGGCTTCGACCTGCGCAGCGAGGCCACCCGGCTAGGGCTGTTCATCGCCTCGGCGGTGGCCCTGGCGTTGGGCTACTGGCTGTGCCGCGCCATCGTGGGCAGCAAGCTTGGCCGGGTCTGCGTTGCCACCCGCGACGCCGAGGCGCGCACGCGCTTTCTTGGCTATCGGGTCGAGCGCTTCCAGCTGTTCGTGTTTGTTGTCTCCGCCATGCTGGCGGGGGTCGCCGGGGCGCTCTACGTGCCCCAGGTAGGGATTATCAATCCCAGCGAGTTCGACCCGATTTTCTCCATCGAGGTGGTCCTGTGGGTGGCGCTGGGTGGCCGCGCCTCGCTGTATGGCGCGGTCATCGGCGCGGTGCTGGTCAACTACGCCAAGACCGTGTTCACCGGCGTCATGCCCGATGCCTGGCTGTTCGCGCTGGGGGGGCTGTTTGTATTTGTCACGGTGTTCCTGCCCAAGGGGGTCGCCGGGCTGCTGGAGCGTCGTGCACGACGTCGAGACGATGCTGACGTAATGTCCGAAAAGGAGGCCACGGCATGAGTTTTTTCCAATCGCTGACCGAACGCGACCGGGTGTTCGACTTCATGACGCCCCAGTTATCGAAGGTGGACGTACGTCACGGGCCGATTCTCTACATGGAGGATGTCACCGTCAGCTTTGATGGCTTCAAGGCCATCAACAACCTTAACCTGACCATCGACGACGGCGAGCTGCGCTGCATTATCGGCCCCAACGGGGCCGGTAAAACCACCATGATGGATATCATCACCGGCAAGACGCGGCCTAACCAGGGCAGCGTATGGTTCGGCAGTCGGCACAACCTGTTACACATGAACGAGCCCGATATTGCCAGCCTGGGTATTGGCCGCAAGTTCCAGAAGCCCACGGTGTTCGAGGCGTTGACGGTATTTGAAAACCTGGAACTGGCGATGGCGGCGGACAAGCGTATTCTGCCCACGCTGACCGCGCGCATGACCGGCGAGATCAAGGACCGCATTGACGAAGTGCTGGAAACCATTGGCCTGACGGCGCTGCGTCATCAGCCCGCGGGGATTCTTTCCCATGGCCAGAAGCAGTGGCTGGAAATCGGCATGCTGCTGATGCAGCGCCCACGCTTATTGCTGGTAGACGAGCCCGTCGCCGGGATGACCGAGCAGGAAATGGAACGCACCGCCGAGTTGCTCACCGGCCTGGCGGGTAAGCAGTCGGTAGTGGTGGTCGAGCACGACATGGGCTTTGTGCGCTCGATTGCCCGTCAGGTGACTGTCCTGCATCAGGGCAGCGTGCTGGCGGAAGGCACCATGGATGAGGTGTCCATGGATCCCAACGTGGTCGAGGTTTACCTGGGCGCAGACGAGGAGGCCGCCTGATGCTGGCGATCGAGAAGCTCAATCAGTTTTACGGCGAAAGCCACACCCTCTGGGATCTCGATCTTGAGGTGCCCGCAGGCCAGTGCACCTGCGTGATGGGTCGCAACGGCGTGGGCAAAACCACGCTGCTGAAAGCCGTGATGGGCGAAGTGGCCGTCAAAGGTGGTGAGCTACGCTACACCGCCGACACCGGCGTGATTGAGCTGACTAAAAAAGCCGTTGAGGCGCGCTCGCGGTTGGGGATTGGCTACGTGCCCCAGGGGCGGCAGATCTTTCCGCTGCTGACCGTGGAGGAGAATCTGCGCACCGGCCTTGCCGCTCGCAGCGACGGGCTGAAGACAATCCCCGAGCGGGTCTATGAACTGTTCCCCGTGCTCAAGGAGATGAAACACCGCCGGGGCGGCGACCTTTCCGGCGGGCAACAGCAGCAGCTGGCCATTGGCCGTGCATTGGTGATTGAGCCCAAAATGCTGATTCTGGACGAGCCAGGGGAGGGCATTCAGCCCAATATCGTCGCTCAAATCGGCCAGGTGATCCGTCAGTTGATCAACGAGGATGGCCTAACGGTGCTGCTGGTGGAGCAGAAGCTGCCCTTTGCCCGTAAGTACGCCGACCGCTTTGTGATCATGGATCGCGGTCGCCCGGTGGCCAAAGGGGAAATCAGCGAGCTCTCCAATGAGCTGATCAAGCAGCATCTGACGGTTTAAGTTATCCACACCCGGTTACCGCCTGCCCGGCCAAGCGGCTGTCGAAAGGCGGTCGCTTTTTTGTGCGCGGATGAGCGGTGTTTCCAAAAGCTGGGCTTCAAATGCTGGGCGGCGGCGCCTGGCGTGCCCGTTGGCGTTTGACCCGTTGGGTAATCACGCCGTAGCGTGGCCCGGCCAGAAAGGCAAGCATCAGGAATACGCCGGTCATGACGGCCATCATGCCGCCAATGGAGACGTTGAGATACACGGCGAGGTAGTAGCCAGAAATACTCGAGGCGATAGAAATGAGCGCACCGATGATAAACATCATCCACAGCCGGTCGGTCAGCAAATAGGCGGCGGAGGCGGGCACAATGGCAAAGGCGATAAACAGCACCGCACCTACCGCATCAAAGGCCGCCACGGCAGTGGAACTAGTTAGCATCAGCAGCACATAGAAAAGAATCGAGGGCATAAAACCAAACGTTTTGGCCAGCGCCGGATCGAAGGTGGCCAGTTTTAGTTCCTTATAAAAGAGCCCGATAAACGCGTAGTTGAGCACCGTCATCACGCTCATCGATACCAGCGCCTGGGGGATGGGCAGGCCGAAGATGTCGAGGGTATCCAGCCAGACAAAACCGATCTCACCGAGCAGCACAGTATGCGTGTCGATATGCACATCATTGGCATAAATATTCAACAGCAGCACGCCGATAGAAAACAGCGCCGGGAAGACCAGGCCGATAGCGGTATCCTGCTTGACCCGTTTGGTGCTCGCCAAGGCTTCGGTGAGCAGCACGGTCAACAGGCCGGTGAGGGCGGCCCCGATCAGTTGTACCGGCCCGCTCTGTTGCTTGGTCAGCAGCCAGACGATGACGATGCCAAATACAATCGAATGGCTGATGGCGTCGGATAACATGCTGTTGCCGCGCAGCACTAAAAAGGTGCCCACCGCCGAGGAGGCGATGCCTACCATCGCGCCCACAAGCATAATGGGCAGGGCAGTGGTGGTCAGTAGCTCGGCTATCATGATGCTAATTCCTCAAAGGCCGCGACCACTCTTCTCGCCTCCGCCTGGCCCTGTGCCGTTAGCCCCCAGCCGCCGTCGCCTGGGGTGGCACCGCGCGGAGAGCGGGTTAGGTAGCCTTGCTGTTTAAGCTTGTTGAGCATCCTGCGTGAACCGAGTGTTGAAGGGGCGCATGAGGGATCGGCCGAGTGTTTATATAGCGCATACAGTAGCTGCTGTTTCTGCAGCGCTGACTTCTGGCGATAGTGCTTTATCACACCCCACAGCAGGCCACGGCCGGGCGCCAATGCCAACGATATAAGCACAATGACGGTGGCGGTAAGGACAATCAGCGGGCCGGTTGCCAGGCCCCGCGATAGGGTGCTGATGGTCGCCCCTGACACGCCACTGACAATGCCGACGCCTGCGGCGATGGTGAGCATGCCGCCCAGGTGGCGGCTCCACTGTCGCGCGGCGGCCGCGGGTGCCACGATCATGGCGGCCATCAAAATCACACCGACCATCTGCAGGCCGACGACGACCGCTAGCGCCACCATAGCGGTGAGCGATGCCTCGATCACGGTGATAGGCATGCCGAGCGTACGGGCGTACTCCGCATCAAAGGTGACCAGCTTGGCCTGTTTCCAGAACACGGCAAGCAACAGCAGCGTGACCAGCGTAATGCTGCCCATCACCCATAAATCGGAGCGCAGCGTCGCGGCGGCCTGGCCGAAAAGAAAGGCCTCAAGACCGCCCTGGGAGGCGTTGTTGGTGCTCTGGATATAGGTGAGCAGAACGATACCCACGGCAAAAAAGATACTCAGGCAGGCGCCCAGGGCTGCGTCCGTTTTCAGGCGGCTTAAGCGCGTCAGCATGAGCATGATCAGCGCGGCGGCGGAGCCGGTGATCAGTGAACCCATAATAATCCCGCCAATATCCCGGCTGCCGGTGATGATAAAGCTTAAACAGATGCCGGGAAGGGCGGCGTGGGAAATCGCGTCTCCCAGCAGGCTTTGGCGACGCAGCACCGCAAAACAGCCCAGCGGACCGCTGATCAGCCCCAGCAGCGAGGCGCCAATGACGACATTCTGAAAGGTGTAGTCAGATAAAAGCTCAAGCCACACCATAGGTTACTTCACCTTTGAAGTGGCAAACATTAATGATTCATTCTCATTAAGTAGCGCGATTTGGCCGCCGTAAGCCTGGCGCAGGTGATCGATCTTGAACACCTCCTCGGCCTTGCCGCTGGCGATGACGCGCACGTTGAGTAGCAGTAGCCAGTCAAAGTAGGTGCGCACCGTTTGCAGATCGTGGTGTACCACGATCAGCGTCTTACCCGCGTCGCGCAGGCGGCGCAGGATATCGATAATGGCCCGCTCGGTGGTGGCATCGACGCCCGCCATGGGTTCATCAAGAAAATACACATCGGCTTGCTGCACCAGCGCACGGGCCAAAAATACGCGCTGCTGCTGGCCACCTGAGAGCTGGCTAATCTGGCGCTCAGCCATTGCGCTCATACCGACCATCTCAAGGGCTTCCTGCGCCTCGTGGCGCTCTTTTCGCCCCGGTCTTCTGAGCCAACCCAAGCGCCCGTAAAGCCCCATGGTGACCACATCCAGTGCCGTGGTGGGAAAATCCCAGTCAACGCTTGAGCGCTGTGGCACATAGCCCACTCGTTTACGCTGCGTGGCGTAGGGCCGCCCATGCACCATCACCTCGCCTGACAACGACGGCACCAGCCCAAGCAGGCTTTTGATCAACGTGCTCTTGCCCGCCCCGTTAGGGCCGACAATGCCGGCCATGACACCGGCGGGGATATCCAGATCGATATCCCAAAGCACGGGCTGGTTATGGTAGCTCACCGTCAGGTTTTTAATGCTCAGTGCGGTGTCTGTAAGGTCGGATGTCGCCATGGATGCACTACCTTATCGAATGCTTATTGAGCGAGTTGCCACTCGCTGGCCCAGTCATTCAGTGCCTTTGGCAGCGGGGCCAAGGAACCGCCTAGCGCCTCGACAATGTGCTGGGTGTTACGGTAGATCATGCCCATATAGGTACCATCTACCGTGCCTTCATCGCCCATGGCGTCGGAGTAAAGCTGGCCGCCGATGGTCACATCATGGCCGCGCTGCCTTGCCGCATCGATCACTGCCTGAATGGTGCGCGGGTTGATCGTGCTTTCGATAAATACCGCAGGCACGTTATGGGCAACGACGCTATCTGCCATGCTACGAATATCGGCGATCCCGGTTTCGGTTTCGGTACTGATGCCCTGAATCCCTTCCACCTCAATGTCATAGGCACGGCCAAAGTAGCTGAACGCGTCGTGGGCGGTGACAAGAATACGCTGCGCTTCGGGGATGCGGGCAATGCTCTCTTTAACCCACTCATGCAGGGCTAGCAACTGAGCCTGATAACGCTCGGTATTGGTTTCAATCGTCGTGGCGCACTCAGGGTGTGCCTCGCTAAAGGCATCGCTCAGGGTGGGCAATGTCTGGGCCCATAAAGAGACATCCATCCACAGGTGCGGGTCGACCCCGTAGACATCCTGAGCGGTGATCAACGACGCCGGATCAATGGAAGCGGGCGCCACGGCAAGCGTAGGTGTTCGTGCCGAGAAATTCTCCAGCACACTCCCCAGCTGTCCTTCCAATGAGTAGCCTGAATAGAGAATGTGGTCGGCGCCTCGCAGCAAGGCCACGTCGCTAGCGCTTGCCTGATACAGATGGGGGTCTACGCCGGGGCCCATCATGGCTTCCACGTTAACGCATTCGCCGCCTACTTCCTGCGCTACATCGGCAATCATTCCAATCGTTGCCACCACGTTTAAGGGTGTTTCATCGGCCGTTGCCAACGCACTAAAAGGCAGCGTTGCCAATAGCACCACAGCATGTTTTGTGACCATGACTAGACTCCAGGCTCGGCATGAGGTGGATGGTAGATAAAGCCGTGTATCTTTCGATGGTTTTTCAGTCAAGAAACAAGTATAGCCTTGGCTAATCCTGTGTCGCAATGACCTCAATGTCAAGCGGATAAAAGGCGCATAAAGGGACTGAGGAGGTCTAGGTGGCCGTCAATAGTGGTGAGCTGCGATACATCGCCTAAGCTGACAAGGTGCGAGGGCTGTCCAAGGCACTGATCAAGCAGCATCTGGCGATGTCATTTATCCTCGCCGGCCCAGTGCTTTGAGTTGGGCGGGCATGACGGCGCCTCGGTCGTTGCGACGGTTCAGCACGGCAGAAGGGAAATCCGCATGGCGTGCCATTGTGGTGCTTTAAAAGCTTTGGATGTTCCTTATTGGTGCAATAAACCTTTGATGACCACCTCGGCTTTCCACTGAGATCTCCGCCAGGTCGGGGTGCCACCGCTTTTCACCATTTTGGCGCATAAATTGCAGTGGTTAGTAAAAGGCTGACTGTAAGGACGCGATAGCACCCCATGATTCTATGCGATATCGCCAACCCCCCGGTTGCCTCTGGCCACCGTTTTGATCAGGGCCGCCACTGGGCGGCGTCGCTTGCGTTGCGGTTTGCGCCACGCAGCGGCGCAACGCGCTTGGTTCACGCCCGCCATCAGGGGCCGCTGCGCGTGCAGCGGCCTTTCTATCCAGAAGGTCGCGGTCAGGCATGCCATGTGTATGTGTTGCACCCGCCCGGTGGGCTGGTTAGCGGCGATGCGCTGGTCATCAGCGCCCATGTGGAGAGCGGTGCCCACGCGCTGCTCACCACGCCCGCAGCCAACAAGCTGTATAAAGCCGACAGCCAGGGCGTCGCCTGGACCCAGCGCACGCAACTCGATGTGGAGGACGGCGCCACCCTTGAGTGGCTACCCCAGGAAACCATCGCCTTTGATGGTTCCAGAGGTGAGCAGCATACCCAGATTGACCTTCACGGCAGTGCCCGCTGCCTGGGCTGGGAGGTCATGGCGCTGGGGCGCCCCGCGAGCGACCTGCCGTATCTTACCGGGCGCATCGAGCAGCAGTTTCGTTTGACGCTGGACGGCAGGCCGTTATGGCTCGAGCGTCAGCCGCTCGATCCTGCTCATCCACGTTTTACCGGGCGGTGGGGCCAGGGCGGTGCCACCGTTCAGGCGACGCTGTGGGCGGTGGGGCTCGCCGATACCGGCGAGGCGATAGAGGCGTTGCGCGAGGCGCTGCCCGACCACCCGCGCTGGGCGGTCACCGCTCGCCATGGCGTATTGCTGCTGCGCTACCTGGGCAACGCCCGCAATGAAGCCTGGGCGCTATGCGAACAGGCCTGGGAGGTACTGCGCCCCCGTTGGATCGGGTGCGAGGCCCACACACCGCGAATCTGGCTGACCTGATTTTCAAGGAGGCACCATGGAACTCACCCCGAGAGACAAAGACAAGCTGCTGCTGTTTTCTGCGGCGCAGCTGGCCGAGCGGCGTAAAGCACGCGGCCTGAAGCTCAACTACCCCGAAGCCGTGGCGCTGATCAGCTTCGAGATCATGGAGGGCGCTCGCGATGGCCGTAGCGTGGCCGATTTGATGAGCTTTGGTCGCGAGATTCTCAGCCGCGATGACGTGATGGAGGGGGTGGCCGAGATGGTCGACGAGGTGCAGGTGGAAGCCACTTTCCCCGACGGCACCAAACTCGTGACCGTCCACACCCCGATCAACTAGTTATCAGCACGCAGGAGGCTGCCATGATTCCCGGCCCAATGATTCCAGGACAGTATCAGTTACAAGAAGGTGATATCGAGCTTTGCGCGGGGCGTGAGCGGATCAGCATCGACGTCGCCAATACCGGCGACCGACCCATTCAGATCGGCTCCCACTACCATTTTGCCGAGGCCAACCCGGCCTTGGTGTTTGATCGTGACAAGGCGCGGGGCTATCGGCTGGACGTCGCAGCTGGCACGGCGATTCGTTTTGAGCCCGGCCAGACCCGCGAAGTCACGCTGATTCCCTTTGTGGGCAAGCGCGAAATTTACGGTTTCCGTGGCGATGTCATGGGCGCGCTGGAAGGAGAGGCAAAATGAAAATCTCACGGCAAGCCTACGCCGATATGTACGGCCCCACGGTTGGCGACCGCGTGCGCCTGGGCGATACCGAGCTGTGGATCGAAGTCGAAAAAGACGCCACCCACTATGGTGATGAAGTGAAATTTGGCGGCGGCAAGGTCATCCGCGACGGCATGGGCCAAAGCCAGCGCGCCGACGACACCGTGATGGATACGGTCATCACCAATGCGCTGATCTTGGACTGGTGGGGCATCGTCAAGGCCGACGTGGGCATTCAAAACGGCCGCATTGCCGCGATTGGCAAAGCCGGTAACCCGGATACCCAGCCGGATGTCGAGATCGTGATTGGCCCCGGCACCGAAATCATCTCCGGGGAAGGCAAGATTCTGACCGCTGGGGCGCTGGATGCCCATATTCATTTCATTTGCCCGCAGCTGGTGGAAGAAGCGCTGATGAGCGGTATTACCACCATGCTCGGCGGCGGAACGGGGCCGGCCACCGGCACCAACGCCACCACCTGTACCCCTGGCGCCTGGCATATCGGCAAAATGCTCCAGGCGGTGGACGATATGCCCATGAACATTGGCTTGCTGGGCAAGGGTAACGCCAGCCTGCCCGAGTCGCTGGAAGCCCAGCTGAATGCAGGTGCCATGGGCCTCAAACTGCACGAGGACTGGGGCACGACACCCGCCTCGATCAACAACTGCCTTAACGTGGCGGATGTTTACGATGTTCAGGTGGCCATTCACACCGATACCCTGAACGAGTCGGGCTTTGTGGAAGACACCCTGGGGGCCTTTAAAGAACGCTGCATTCACACCTATCACACCGAGGGGGCAGGCGGCGGCCACGCGCCGGACATCCTTACCGCCTGCTCGAAAGCCTACGTGCTGCCGTCCTCCACCAACCCGACGCGGCCCTACACGGTCAACACCATCGACGAACACCTCGATATGCTGATGGTGTGCCACCATCTGGACCCCAATATTCCCGAAGACGTGGCCTTCGCCGACTCGCGTATTCGCCGTGAAACCATCGCCGCCGAGGATATCCTCCACGATCTGGGCGTGATCTCGATGATCGCCTCGGACTCCCAGGCCATGGGGCGGGTCGGTGAAGTGGTCTGCCGCACTTGGCAAACCGCGCACAAGATGAAGGTGCAGCGCGGCCTGCTGCCGGAAGACGAGGGCCTGGGCGCCGATAATTTCCGCGCCAAGCGCTATATCGCCAAATACACCATTAACCCGGCGATCACCCACGGTATCGCCCACGAAGTCGGCTCCATCGAAGTCGGAAAAATGGCGGATCTGGTGCTTTGGAAACCGGCGTTTTTCGGTACCAAACCGGCGATGATCATTAAGGGCGGCATGATTGCGGCCGCCCCCATGGGCGACCCCAATGCGTCGATTCCCACGCCACAGCCGGTGCATTACCGTTACATGTTTGGTGCACTGGGCCGCACGGCCAGCCAGACCCGGCTCAGCTTTGTCAGCCAGGCAGCATTGGATGCGGGGATTAAAGAGACGCTGGGGCTGAATAGCGAGCTAGCGGCGTGCAAAAACGTACGCCAGGTGCGCAAGCAGGACATGAAGCTCAACGATGCCTGCCCGGATCTGACCGTCGACCCGCAAACCTACGAAGTGCGCTGCGATGGCGAAATTTTGACCTGCGAGCCTGCCACCGAGCTACCGCTGGCCCAGCGGTATCACTTGTTTTGATTGAGGCTATTCCATTTAGGTAGAGGTGACGGGGGTAGGTCGTAGAGAGGGTCTTTTGCCATGGATGGCAAAAGTAGCGTACAGGGAGGTATTCACAGCGCCCTCTCGTAGACCTACCCCCGGCACATCTGCATAGACAGCTAAGGACGCTAGTCATGCTAAAACTGATAGAACGTTTAGGGCCGATAGACGAGAGCGCGGCGAGTGATACACTCACGCTGCCTTTTGAACTACGCATTCGTGGGCGCTTGAAAGCCCAAAGCGATAGTGGCCGCGAACTGGGGCTGTTTCTGGATCGCGGCCCGGTATTGCGTAGCGGCGAAGGCTTAAAATCTGAGAGCGGCGAAGTCGTACGCGTCTGCGCTGCCGTAGAACCGGTGGTGACCGCGCGAGTAAGTGCTGGCTTACCACTGGCGCGCCTTGCTTACCACCTGGGCAATCGCCACGTACAGCTGGCGCTGGGAGAAGATGAAAAAGGCGGCTGGGTGCGCTTCCCGCCGGATCATGTACTGGAAGAGCTCGCCGCGTTGTTAGGTGCAGAATTAGAGCACCACAACGCCACCTTCGACCCTGAGCCGGGCGCTTATAATCAGATTGGCGGCGGTGGTCACTCACATGGTCATTCCCACGGGCACAGCCATTCTCATGACCACGACCACCCTCATGACCATTCGCGCGACCATGAGCATCACCATGCCCACTGATGTCACCCCGCAAAGCGATGAGCTGGCACTTCTGGGGCTGATGCAGCTGGTCAGCCCGTCGCTGCCCATCGGCGCCTTTGCCTTCTCGCAAGGCCTGGAAAGTGCCTTTGAACTTGGCTGGGTAAGTGACGAAGCAAGCCTGGCCGAGTGGCTAAGCGGCGTATTGGAAGACGGCTTAACCCGTTGCGAGTTACCCGTGCTGGCGCGGCTGCATCAGGCCATTGGCCAAGGCGATAGCAATACGATTGCCCAATGGGATACGTGGCTGGCGGCAACGCGCGAAACTGCCGAGCTGGCCGCTGAAGACAGCCGTCTGGGTGCCTCACTCAAGCGTTTGCTGGGTAGCCTGAACTTGATGCCAAGTGAAGGCTCACTACCGCCCTTGTTACCGATCCAATCAGGTTATGTAACCCTGTTTGCGTACACTGCTTATACCCGTGGCGTATCCGTTCGACAAACGCTGCTCGGCTTTGCCTGGGCGTGGCTGGAAAACCAGTTGGCTGTTGCCTGCAAAGCCCTGCCCTTGGGGCATACGGCTGCCCAGCGGGTGATTGAGCAGTTGCGCCCGGCACTGGTCGGTGCCGTTGATCAGGCGCTTTCGCTTGATGACGAAGAGCTCGGCCCCGTGCTACCTGGTTTGGCGCTGGCCAGCGCCTTGCATGAAACCCAATATTCACGACTGTTTAGAAGTTAGGAGATATTCATCATGACGCACTGTTTACGCGTTGGCGTGGGTGGCCCGGTTGGCTCGGGCAAAACCGCGCTGCTCAAGCAGCTCTGCCTGGCGCTGCGCGACCACTACGATATCGCCGTGGTGACCAACGACATCTATACCCGTGAAGACGCCGACTTTCTGCTCAAGCATGATGCGCTGCCGGCCGACCGCATTCTGGGGGTGGAAACCGGTGGCTGCCCCCACACGGCGATTCGAGAAGATGCCTCGATGAACCTGGCGGCCATCGACGAGCTGCAGGAGCGCCACCCCAAACTGGAGCTGGTGATGGTGGAATCCGGTGGCGATAACCTATCGGCAACTTTTAGCCCCGAGCTTTCGGATCTCACGCTCTACGTGATCGACGTCTCTGCCGGCGACAAGATTCCGCGCAAGGGCGGGCCGGGGATTACCAAATCCGATCTGCTGATTATCAACAAGATCGACATCGCCGAGCAGGTGCATGCCTCGCTGGAGGTGATGGAGCGCGACTCGAAAAAGATGCGCGGTGAGCGGCCCTTTGTGTTCACCAATCTGTACGATGGTGTGGGGCTCGAAGAAATCATCCGCTTCATTCTCGATAAAGGGATGCTGGATGAGCGGCGCACGGCCATCGCGGGCTAACCTGGGGCGGGCATAATAAAAAAGTCGCCCCGACCAGGCGGTTGAAGGGTCGAGGCGACTGAACAAGTCGGGTGGCGTCTAGCCTTAAAACGGGCCGTCCCTGGCCACCACGTCTCTACAGTGGACTCACGAGCCTCTCGTCGCCTTAACTTATGTTATGAACGTCCTGAAATCGCTCTGAATAATCAAAAAATCCTTAAAATAATTAAAGTTGAAATAACGTTTGTCGATAGATGAGTGACAATATTAATCCTAATTTACCAAAAACGTTGGAATGTGTTCACAATGATAACGACTGACTCTCCCGCTCGCGGGGGCTTTAGCTTGCAGACCAAGATCTTGATGCTCGTCCTGATTCCCTTGTTCCTGGTCACGGTCGTGCTGGTGGGATTTCAATCCTACAGCTCAACCCAGGACGCTCAAGACGTGCTGGCAGAACAGCGCGAACAATTAGTCGAAGAGCGCCGTCGGGCGGTGCGCGACGTTGTGCAGATGGCCAAGACCGCCATCGAGCCGATTTACGACGACGCCGGTGTCAACGACGAAGAGGCCAAGCAGCAGGTTGCCGAGCTTGTGCGCTCCATGCGCTTTGAAGATAACAACTACATCTTTATCTACGACTATGAGGGTAACAATATCGTGACGGCGCCCGCGCCGGAGCGCGAAGGCACCAACATGATCGATGCGCAGACCCCCGACGGCACCTATCTGATTCGCGAGATCATCGATGTCGCGAAAAGTGGCGGTGGGTTCTACAGCTACGTGTGGGAATATCCAGGTACCGACGACTTTCAACCCAAGCACTCTTATGTTGACCGCCTGGAAAAATGGGACTGGTTGATCGGTGCGGGTGTGTACGTGACCGATGTTGACGAGGCCATGGCCGAACTGGAAGCCACCACGGCGGCCGATGTGCGCCAAGGCATCATCTTCACGGCCCTGCTGGGGCTGGTGTTGTTTAGCGTGGTCGCCCTGGTGGCGTATGTGTTCGTGCGTCGTACCGTTGGGCCCATCAAGCGAACGGCCGCCGCCATGAACGATATCGCCCAGGGCCGAGGTGATTTGACCCGGCGTCTTTCGGTGGAAAGCCGCGATGAAATTGGCGACCTGGCGGTGCAGTTCAACGCCTTTGTCGAACGTATGCAGGATACCCTGAGAGACGTTCGCCACAGTACCACCAGCGTCTACGACTCTGCTGGCGAAATCTCCCGCAGCAGCGAAGAGTTGTCTACGCGAACCGAACAGGCCGCCGCCAACCTCCAGGAAACCTCGGCCTCCATGGAGGAGATCACCTCAACGGTCAATCACAGCGCCGATAACGCCCAGCAGGCCAACAAGCTGGTGCAGTCCACCGCTGAGGTCGCCCACCAGGGTGAAGAATCCATGGCGCAGGTCGAGCGCACCATGCAGGATATCAACGAGTCGGCCAGCCGAATCAGCGATATCATCACCATGATCGATTCCATTGCTTTCCAGACCAACATCCTGGCGCTCAACGCCTCGGTTGAGGCGGCCCGCGCGGGCGAACATGGTCGCGGCTTCGCCGTGGTGGCTCAGGAAGTGCGTATCCTGGCCAGCCGCTCCAGCGATGCGTCCAAGGAGATCCGTGCGCTGATCGACGCTTCGGTACAGCACACCCATTCGGGGTCGGAACTGGTGCGCGATGCCGGTGCCACCATGCGCGAAATCGTCGAAAGCGTCGCCAAAGTGACCGACGTGATCGGCGAGATCACAGCCGGCGCCAAAGAGCAGAGCAGCGGGATTGGCCAGATCAATACTGCCGTGGCCGAGATGGACACCATGACGCAGCAAAACGCCGCCATGGTGCAGGAGTCGACTACCGCCGCCGCCGATATGCGCCGCCATGCGGAGCACCTGAGCGAGCTGATCAATTCCTTTGTGCTGGGAGAGGGTGGTGAGCCTGCGCAACGTCACCAGGCGTTGCCTGACAAAGCGTCAGCACCCGCCAATGCGTCACTGAAACGTCCGGCGCCCTCATCCAAGCCGACGTCCACCTCAGGCGGTGACGATTGGGAAGAGTTCTAAACATCTGTCGCTGCTGTTGATGTAGATTAAAGGGGCTTGCCAATTGGCAAGCCCCTTTTTTACCAGCCTTGCTATTTTTGCTTCACGCGTGTTTAACCCCCCGACCAGCCAAGCCACATCGGCACGTAAACGACCAATAGCAGCACGCCGATCAACCCCAGCAAATAGGGCACGATAGCCTGGGTGATGCGCTCCAGCGGCAGTTGCGTCACCGAGGAAGCCACGTAGAGGTTGATGGCCACCGGCGGGGTGATCATGCCGATGGACAGCCCCACTACGATAATCAGGCCAAAGTGGATTGGGTCGATGCCCAACTGCAGCGCGAGCGGCAGCAGCACCGGGGTCAGAATGATCAACGCGCTGGCGGTTTCGATAAACACCCCGGTGAGCAGAATGACCGCGACAATCAGCAGCATGATCACGTAAGGGTCGGTGGACAGCGACAGTACCGACTGGGCAATCGCGCCGGGCACCTGCCAGCTGGAGAGTGTCCAACTGAGCACCGCCGACATGGCAATGACCAGCATGATCACCGACGTGGTCATTGCCGAGCGAATCAGCAGTTGGTACACACTCCCCAAGGTTAAATCGCGATACACAAACAACGACACCATAATGGCGTAGTTGACCGCCACCACCGCCGCCTCAGACGGCGTGAAAATGCCCGAGAAGATGCCGCCAAGGATAATCACCGGCGTCATCAGGCCCCAACTGGCGTCTTTGAAAGTACGCAGAATCACAGGCAAAGACAGCGGTGTGCCCTTGGGGTACTGCCGCCGATAAGCCTGGGTAATGGCAATTGCCATCAGCCCCAGGCCCATCGCCAGGCCCGGCAAAAAGCCGTTCAAGAACAGCTGGGAGACCGACTGCTGGGCGATGACCGCGTAGATGATCATCGGCACCGATGGCGGAATCACCACGCCGATGGTACCGCTGGCGGCGATCAAGCTGGCGGCGGAGGCGGGGTCGTAACCCTTGCGCTTGAGTTCCGGCACCAGGCTCGAACCCACGGCGGCCGTGGTGGCGGCGCCCGAGCCGGAAATGGCGGCAAAGAACATCCCCGCCATGATCGAGACGAGCGACAGCCCGCCGCGCATGAAGCCCACCAATGAATCGGCAAAGCTCACCAGCTTTTCGCTGACCTTGCCCTGGGCCATTAAATCCCCGGCCAGAATAAACATCGGAATCGCCACCAGGGCGAAGGAATTGATGCCCTGAAACATCTGCTGGGGCACCACCATCAGCGGCACGCCCGCCTGATAAAGCGCAAACAGCGTGCTGGCGCCAATCGCAAAGGCGATGGGCACGTTGAGCAGCATCAAGGCAAAAAACAGCCCAAACAGGAGCATCGTCATGACGGTGTCTCCCGGGGCTCGTGGGTATCACCGGTGACGACCAGTTCAACGGCATCGACCAGGGCGTACCAGGCCATCACGGCGGCGCAGAACGGTACCACGGCGTAGACATAAGACATCGACACGCGCAGCGCCGCCGACTTCTGGAAGCTCTGTACCTGCATGTATTCCAGGCTAATCACCGCCAGGGCAATCAAGAAGGCCACCACCACCAATGAGGCCAGCAGCCGCGCCAACTGCCGCAGCCGAGCGGGCAGGGCATCGACGGCAAAGGTGACCGCGATATGTCGGCCGCGCTGGAAGGCCAGGGTGCCAGCAAGAAACGTCAGCCACACCAGCAGAAAGCGGGCGACTTCTTCGGTCCACTCCACGGCGGTGAACAGTACGCGGGAAATGATTTGTAGTGTGATAACGCCAATCAGGGCCGCCATGGCCATAAACACCACGGGCTGGATGATAGCATCCAGCCCGTGCTCAACACGGCGCAGCCCCGCGATCAGCGCGCGGGCGCGTTGGGTCACTTATTTCAATGCCTCCCGAATGCGCGGTAGATAGTCACCAAACTGCTCGGCGTATTCGTCATAAACCGGCTGCACGGCGTTCTGGAAGGCCTCAATATCCGGCGAATCATTGATTTCCATGCCCGCCTCGCGCAGCTCGGCCAGCTGTTCGGCTTCCATCTCGGCGTTGACCTGGCGTTCATGCTCGGCCGCTTCCTGAGCAGCTTCCTCCAGAATTACCTGCGCGTCTTCGGGGAGCTGGTTCCACACGGAAGACCCCATGACAAAAATCGCCGGCGCGTAGGTGTGGCGCGAGAGCGTCATGTAGGTCTGGGTTTCGTCCAGGTTAAACGAGTGGATCACGTTGACCGGGTTTTCCTGACCGTCGATGGTGCCCTGCTGCATGGCCGTCAGTGCTTCAGTCCAGGCCATGGGAATGGCGTTGGCCCCCAGGGCACGGAAGGTATCGGTGTACACCGGGTTTTCCATCACGCGAATGCGCAGGCCATCGATATCTTCCGGCGCATTGACCGCACGTTCGCTGTTGGTCAGGTTGCGGAAACCACGCTCGGCGTAGGCCAGGCCTTTCAGGTTGACCTCGGAGAGCTTGTCCAGCAATTCCTGCCCGATGGGGCCATCGAGCACTTCGTAGGCGGCTTCCGGCGAGGGAAACAGGAACGGCAGCTCAAACACCGCCATTTCCTCGACAAAGTTGGCCACCGGCCCGTTGGTGATCACGCCCATATCGACGGTACCGATCTGCATGCCTTCCAGCAGCGTACGCTCATCGCCCAGCGAGGCGTTGGGGTAGATCTCGATATCCACCTTGCCGTCGGTGCGCTCTTCAACAAGCTCTTCAAACTTGGTGGCGGCGATGTGGAAACCATCCTGCTCGTTCACCACATGCGCCAAGCGCAGGGTAACGGGATCCATATCGTCAACGGAGGCATTAGCGGCACCCACCAGCGCCAGTGAGATGCCCAGTGCCAGCGTGCTACGTACAAATGTTTTCATTTTATTGTGTTCCCAGTGTCTGTCGTGCAAAAGTGCCCACAGAGCATGCATCAAGGCGTGTAAAAGGGTCAATCGGAGCACGGCGTAAAACCCCTGGACGGCTGGACACAGCGCCCGTGCACCGGTAGGATACGCCACCAATGCGCCCGTAGCTCAGTTGGATAGAGTATCGGCCTCCGAAGCCGAGGGTCGCAGGTTCGAATCCTGCCGGGCGCGCCAAGATATCAGGGCCTACGTTAACGCGTAGGCCCTTTTCTTTTGCGGTTTTGGTGTTTGTGCCCAACATTGGTACCCACGGACAACAATTCCAAACGGCTTTAAGCCTGAATTCAACCAGTAAGTGCAGCACCAGCGGTTTCTAGTCCTCCCAAGTATTTACCTAAGAACACCTGGGCTGGGGTTCGGCATCCCAGTCGTTTTCTTGGTCTATCGTTCAGCTTATTGACCACCCTTGGTAGCTCTGTGTCAGACACGCTTCGAAAGTCAGTCGCTTTCTGGAAGTATTGGCGCATCAGGCTTGGCGGTCGCTTTGTCACTTTCCAGGTGTTGCGTCGGCGCTGATCACTTGCCGCTTGGGCCTGTTCGGGCGCATAACCACTGGCCATCCCGTTGCGCTTTATCTCGCGGCTAAGGGTGCTGCTATGAACGCCAATACTCTTAGCGATCTGTCGCTGACTAATGCCGGCCTCAAGACTTAATTCTATGAAGCCAGGGTCCATTGTTGGCGCGAAGCTGGATGTATGTGGCGGTTGCACAATATTAGTAAGAATAAAAACGTTCTGACTTGCTGTAGAGTTGGCAAGCGTTGTGTTTTTAGGAGATGTAAAACGAAGCGCATTAAA
The DNA here is from genome assembly GCF_020991005.1 of Halomonas sp. CUBES01. Taxonomy (GTDB): domain Bacteria; phylum Pseudomonadota; class Gammaproteobacteria; order Pseudomonadales; family Halomonadaceae; genus Vreelandella; species Vreelandella gomseomensis. The sequence goes on from NZ_JAJLLW010000001.1 coordinate 362,685, forward strand.
AAAACCAAATTGGTCATTTCTTTTGCGCGGTCACGTTGTGCCTCAACAAAGCCGAGCAGTAAGCTCCTGACAAGCCTTACGAGTCTGTAAGCCAAAAACAATTAATAAAAACGCTAGGAGAAACAAAATGTTCAATAAAACCGCCATTGCTGCATCGGTCACATTGATGTCGATTGCGACAGCGCACGCCGAAGGCCCTTATCGTATAGGTATTACTCAAAACAACGTGGGTGTCGATAGTTATCAGACAACCTATGAAAGCGCGTTTGAAGCAGCGGCAGAGCGTGAAGGAAATGTGGATGTCGTGGTGCTGGACGCCGGTGGCGATGTGGCTCGCCAGATCGGCCAAATGCAGGACCTTATCCAGCAGCGTGTCGACGCCATCATTATTTGGCCTACTAACGGTCAAGCGGTCATCCCCGCGATTCGCCAAGCTCACAGTGCTGGCATTCCTGTTGTAGTGACCAACTCTAAAATCGCTGAGGCGGGCATGGAGTTTATCTCCGCCTTTTCTGGCCCGGATAACGTTCAGCAGGGTGTGTCCTCTGCTGAAATGATGTGCGATGCCCTCGGTGGCGAAGGCCAGATCGTTCAAATTGCTGGCCAGCCTGGGTATACCACGGCGATAGAGCGGGCGGCCGGTTTTGAAGATCGTCTGGCGGAGGTTTGCCCTGGAGTGGAGCTGTTGGAAACGCAGCCAGGCAACTGGAACCGCGAGCGTGCCCAGCGCGTCATGGAAGACTTCCTGACGAAATATGACCGTATCGATGGGGTCTATTCGGGGGATGACAACATGGGCGTTGGCGCACTCAACGCCGCGAAAGGCGCTGACCGTGCAGACGATGTTATTTTCATTGGCGCCACTAACTTCGCCGTTGGCTACGATGCCATTGAGCGTGGCGAGTACTACGGCTCTATTTATCAGTCCCCTGTTGACGATGCAGAAGCCGCCCTGCAAACGGCCCTGGATGTATTGGCCGGTGAAGAGGTTCCTAAAATGAATTTCTTCGAAACCCCCAAAATCACGGCTGAAAACCTCAGCGAGTTCGACCGCCCCGTTTTTTAGGTGAAGCGTGCTGTCTGGCGTATGGCGCGTAAAGCGCCTGCGCCGAATGACAGTATCAACCTGACGACAGGTTTCCTGCGCTGGGCGGCGCTGTAAGAGGCAATGGATAACCCGGTTATCCATTGCACTCGGCAGTGCTTTCCAAAGTGATTTTACAGGTGAATAGCATGGCTTCTGCACAACAATCCAAATCAAGGATATCGACAGAAAGGCTCAGCAAGGCAAGCGTCATGAGCTTCCTCTCGGCTCAGGGAATTCTGATATTTTTTCTGATCGGCATGTTTGTTTTTTCGCTGTTCTCTGAGCAGTTTCTTTCTCAGTCGAACATTATGACGGTGGTTCGACAGGTCTCCATTATTGGCATCATTGCGGTTGGCGTAACGGTCGTCATTATCGGCGGGAATTTGGATCTTTCGGTGGGTTCGATGCTGTCATTCTCGACGGTGTTGGTGGTGGATCTGCACGATAAGATCGGCCCTACGAATGCCATTCTCATCATGTTCGCATTAACGCTAATGATTGGTGCGGTTAACGGCTTATTAATTGGCTTTTTGCGCCTTAATTCGCTCATTGTGACGCTCGCCATGCTGTCGGCCATACAAGGTTTTGTGCTGATTTACAGCGGTGGTCAAAACGTTGACATCGCCAATCAAGAAGGTACCTGGTTTGCGTTCTTTGGACGAGGCTACCTAGGCGGCATTGCCGTTCCCATATTGCTCTTCGCGATGTTGGCCATTTTGGTTCAAGTCGTGATGTCTTTCACAGGGTATGGCCGCCGTATTTTTGCCGTCGGTGGTAACCCGATGGCGGCCGTTTATTCTGGCATTCGTAAAAACTGGTGCGTCTTTAGCACCTACCTGATTTCAGCCTTTTGTGTGGCCTGTGCAGCCCTTGTCCTTGGCTCGCGAGTGATGGGCTCGCAAAACAACGTAGGGCAGGGGTACGAGCTACTGGTGTTGGCCGGCATCATTCTTGGCGGCACGAGCTTGTTAGGTGGCGCGGGCAGTATTTGGAAAACGGTGGTTGGGGTCTTGATCTTAGGGTTTATCCAAAATGGACTGCTCTTGATGGGCTACCCCTATTACATCCAGTGGATAGTGACCTGGGTAATCATCATCTTGGCGGTATGGCTGGATCTTGCCAATAAGCGTAAGCGCTTGCTGACAACCCACTCATAACGCGGAGGAGTACACGTGATGTCTATTAAAGGTTTCTTCCGAGGTAAAGCGGTTATCCAGCCTATTTGGGTGTTCGTGATCGCCATCTTTATCTTCTTCAGCTTCATGTCAGAGTATTTTCTGTCGTGGGGGAATATCACCAATATTTTGGTTCAAACATCGACGATTGGCCTGATTGCACTTGGTATGACGCTGGTCATGATCAACGGCAACATTGATCTATCGGTGGGCGCAACGCTTGGGCTTGCCGCTTCTCTGGCGGTAGGTCTTCAAGAGTTCAGTATGACGTTGGCCATATTGGCCGCGCTTGGCTCTGGCATGTTGTTAGGGGCACTGAATGGCTTAATCGTTTGGAAAACAGGCGTGAACGCTTTCATTGTAACGCTTGGGGCGATGCTAGGGGTTCGCGGTTTAATCTTCCTCTACACCGGTGAGCAGTCGTTTTATGCCATGAACTTTGCGTTCTCTGATTTCGGCATGAGCACGGTAGGCCCCATGCCGACACTGGCGGTCATCTTCTTGGTTTGCACACTCATTATGCACTTGGTGCTGACGCGTACGGGGCACGGTCGCAATACCTTTGCGGTGGGGGGTAATCCGGAAGCCTCCATTGACGCAGGCATCCGTCTAGGCCGACACATGATGATCAACTTCATCATCGTAGGGTTTTTCGCGGCACTCGCGGGTGTTCTGCTCGCCAGCCAAATGGGTGCTGCTACACCTAATCTAGGCCGGGACTATGAGCTCTGGGTGATTACGGCAGTAGTGCTGGGCGGCACGAAATTAACCGGTGGTTACGGCAGCATTGTTGGCACATTAGGCGGCGTACTTGCCATCGGTATCCTGCGCAACGGCATGAACTTGATGCAGGTGCCCGCTTTTTACGTACTCGTTATTCTCGGCGCGATTCTCATCTCTGTTCTGATCATTGATAAGAAGCTTAATGCACCCTCGGCTAAGGAGGTGCGGATATGAACGCCTCATCAACGCAATCACGTCAGCCAATCGATGCAGCACCCATCCTGGAACTTAAAGGCATCACGAAGCGATTCCCTGGTGTGGTAGCGCTCAACAACGTTGATTTTGACGTTCGTCCCGGTGAGGTACATGCCTTGCTGGGTGAGAACGGGGCTGGCAAGTCGACACTGATGAAAGTATTGGCCGGTAAACACCAGGCCAACGAAGGCAAGATTATTTTAGGCGGCCAGGAAATGGCCTTCGAGAATCCCAAGCATGCCAAGCGCGCTGGGGTCGTACTCATCCATCAGGAGCAGTCGCTGGTCTCTGAAATGACAGTCGCCGAAAACATCTTTCTCGGCAGCCTGCCCAGAAAGTCGTGCAATCGCGTGGATTGGCGAAAGCTGCGTGAGGATACCAATAAGATTCTTGAGCGGCTCAAGTGCGGTTTTCAGCATGACGATGTAGTGGGCTCGCTGTCGATTGCCAAAAAACAGATGGTAGAAATTGGCAGAGCGCTTGCCTTTACGCCGCAGGTCGTCGTGTTTGACGAGCCCACGGCATCGCTCACCGACCACGAAAAGCCGGTGCTCTATGACGTGATCAATTCGTTATGTGAGCAGGGGGTGGGCATTGTTTACATCTCCCATCGCATGGATGAGATTTTCCATTTGTCGCACCGCATTTCAGTGCTGCGAGACGGCGAGTACACCGGCACGGTCAACACTGCTGATACCCACGAAGACGAAATCACGCGGATGATGATCGGCCGCAGTCTAGCGCTTGATCATGCCAGCAAACCCATTGATTTCGGCGACAACATGCTGGAAGTGCGCAACCTGTCAGTGAAGCGTGTTTTTGAGGATGTCAGCTTTAACGTTCGCAAGGGCGAGATTGTCGGCATGTACGGGCTGGTAGGCGCGGGGCGTTCAGAAGTAGCAGAAACCATCTTTGGCTTACGCACGCCATCGAAGGGTGACGTATTGCTGGATGGCGAGGTGGTGAGCTTTCGTAACTCCCACGATGCGGTGGTGAGCGGTGTTGCGTTAGTACCAGAAGACCGCAAGGACCAGGGCCTCATTCTGGGAATGAACTGTCGTGACAACATGACATTGGCAAGCCTTTCTAGCGTGTCGTCCTTAGGTTTTATGACCAGTGCGAAAGAGCGCGAAGTCTACGACAAGTATCACCAAGCCATGAAAATCAAAACCCCCAGCTGGCGCCAAAAGGTCGGCAATTTAAGCGGCGGTAATCAGCAGAAAATCGTCATCGGCAAGTGGCTGCATACCCAGCCTAAATTGCTCATCCTCGATGAGCCAACGCGGGGTATTGATGTCGGTTCAAAATCTGAAATCCATACCCTCGTCAAAGACTTAGCCAAATCCGGCTACGCCGTGTTGGTGATCTCCTCAGAGATGCCCGAAGTGCTGGGCCTGAGTAACCGCATTATCGCGATGTACGACGGCCGCGTCACTGCGGAGTTTGATGGTGACAACGTCAGTGAGGACGCGCTGGTGCAAGCCATTACCGGTATGGGAAAGCAGGCGCAGGCGAGCTAGCTCACCTGTTGCGACTGGTGTGCTCGCTAGAAGATAGAGGGTAGCGAGCACTCAGCCCACTTCAAACGTATAAGGAATGTTTCATGCAACCTTTTGTTTATGATGGCCTGCCATCCCGCGTGGTATTTGGCCAAGGTACCCTGGCGCAGCTGAGACAAGAGCTTGAACATCTCGGTTGTTCACGCGCCCTGGTGTTAGCCACACCTCAGCAACAAGAGCAGGCAAGCCGCGTATTAGAACTGCTGGGCGATAAGGGCGTGGGCGTTTACGCGGATGCCGTCATGCATACGCCGGTCGAGGTGACCAAGCGTGCCTTACAGGTGGTCAAAGAGCTAAATGTAGACTGTACGGTGGCCATCGGTGGCGGATCAACGATTGGCTTGGGTAAAGCCATTGCCTTACGTACTGGCTTACCTCAGATCGCGATACCCACCACCTACGCGGGCTCGGAAATGACGCCGATCCTGGGTGAAACGAGCGACGGTATCAAGACCACCCAGCGCACCCTGGATGTGCTGCCGGAAACGGTTATTTATGACGTTGACCTGACCCTAACGCTGCCTGCGGTGATGTCAGGTACCAGCGGGATTAACGCGATTGCCCATGCGGTAGAGGCGCTTTATGCCCGCGACTGCAATCCGGTGATTGCGCTGATGGCAGAGGAGGGTATTGCGGCGCTGGCGCGAAGCCTGCCGGTGATTGCCAATAATCCTACCAACGTTGAAGCACGCTCTGATGCGCTCTACGGCGCTTGGCTGTGCGGCACTTGTCTGGGGTCGGTGGGCATGTCGCTGCATCACAAGCTGTGCCACACCCTGGGCGGCTCTTTTAACCTTCCCCATGCGGAAACGCACACCATTGTGTTGCCTTATGCGCTGGCGTATAACGCGCCCGCAGTGACGGAGGCGATGGCGCGTATTGGGCGTGCGCTGGGCTGTGACGATGCGGCGGCAGGTCTTTACGACTTGGGGCGTGCCGTCGGCGCCCCAAGCGCACTCTCCGAGCTAGGCTTTAGCGTAGACGATGTAGAGCGTGCCACTGAGATTGCTACCCGCAACCCTTACTGGAACCCACGCGATGTGGAAGCCAAGGGGATCCACCGCTTGCTAAGCGACGCGCAGTCGGGGAAACGACCGCAGGCGGACAGTGGAGGTGACCAATGAGCACGCTGTTTGTTAATGCCACGGTTGTCACCATGGACTCGCAGTTGGGCGAACTGAGCGATGGCCAGGTACTGGTCGAGGGTGATCGAATCGTCGCCGTGGGGCATGACCTCACCGATCATCCCAAGGCACACGCAGCCGAGGTGATGGACTGCGGCGGCGGTATCCTAATTCCCGGGTTGGTGAACGCCCATATGCATACCTGGCAGACCGGCCTACGCGGCGTTGCCGCCAACTGGACGCTGCTGGAGTATTTCCGCCATGTCCACCGTGGCCTTGCGGCGCTGTTTACGCCGCAGGATATCTACATTGCCACCCGGATGGGCGCGATTAACCAGCTGAATTGCGGTACCACAACGTTAGGTGATTGGTGCCATAACAACCCGACTCCCGAGCACACCGACGCTGCGGTGAAAGGGCTTAAGGAATCAGGTGTTCGGGCGCTGTTTCTGCATGGCTCGCCTAAGCCTGACCCTAAACCCGGCCAGCCGCACTTTAGTAAAATTCCCCATCCCCGCCATGAAATAGAGCGCTTGTTGAACGGCGAGCTGGCAAATCCAGAAGGGCTCGTCACCTTAGGCATGGCCATTCTTGGCCCTCACTACTCAACCCTGGATGTGACGCTGCAGGACTTTGCGCTAGCCAAGGAGTTTGGCTTAGTTGCGTCAATGCACCAAGGCGGCGGTGAGGCCGTGGCCCCCGGTGCCTGGGACGAGGTGGAAGCGCGTGGCCTGCTGGGCCCCGATATCAATATTGTGCATGGTCAAAGTTTGGACGATGGCCAAATGTCCCGGTTCTGCGCCAGCGGCGTGACGTTCTCCATTGCACCTGAAAACGAAATGACCCAGGGACACGGTTTCCCTGTCACCGGGCTCGTTCGTCAACACGGCGGCGTGGTGTCTTTAGGCGTGGATCTTGAATCGGTGCTCTCTGGAGACATGTTCAGCGTCGCCCGGGCGGCGCTGGGTATGCAGCGCTCCCTGGATAACGACGCCTCGCGCCGTGAGCAGGGAAAGATCCCCGATACCTCCACCATTACCACTCGTGAGGCGCTAGGGTGGATCACTCTCGATGGGGCAAAAGCACTGGGTATTGATGATCGTATTGGTAGCCTCACGCCGGGTAAGCAGGCTGACCTGGTGCTGCTCGATAGCAACCAGCTCAATATGCAGCCGGTGAACGACCCTGTCTCTACAGTGGTCATGCAAACCAGCCTTGCCAACGTCGACAGTGTAATGGTGGCCGGGCAGTTCAAAAAACGTGGCGGCCGTCTGTTAATGAAGACTCAGCAGGGCATCGCCGAGCTGGCCAAGTCTGGCCACCGCATTCACGCCGAACTGCTGGCGCGTGAAGCGCAATCAACACAGGAGGTGACCCCATGAAAACCGCTTCTACAACGTCTTCAACAACCCCCCAAGTGGCGTGGGTAGGCTTGGGTAAATTGGGGTTGCCGATGGCTGCTCGTATTATCCAATCTGGAACCCCAGTTCAAGGCTTTGACCTGTCGGCAGAGCGCCTTGCTCTCGCTGCAGAGGTCGGAGTGACGCCTCATCAAACACTGGCAGATGCCGTGGCCGATTGCGACTTGGTGTTTGTCTCCATCCCTGATGACCGCGCATTGATCAGTCTGTGCCTTGAGACTGGCGAGCTGATTCGTCACATGATGAACGGCAGTATCTTAATTGAGACAAGCACGGTGAGTGTGGAAGCCTCTGAGCGAGTGGCCGAGGCGGCAAAGGCTCACGGTGTGGTCTATCTGCGTAGCCCGGTATCCGGTAACCCCGTCGCGGCAGAAGCGGGCACGCTGTCCGCGATGGTTTCCGGCCCACGCGATGCGCTGGAAAAAGCCAAGCCCGTGTTTGCAGCGTTTACCAAAGCGCAGTACTGGCTGGGCGATGAAGATCAGGCTCGCGTAGCCAAACTGGCCATTAACCTGATGATTGCCGTCAGTGCCGGGATGATGAGTGAAGCGCTGACGCTGGCGCGTAAAGGCAACATTGAATGGGACGCTATGCTGGAGCTGATCGCTGACAGCGCGGTGGGTTCCCCCATGGTGAAGTACAAGGTGCCCCCCCTGTTAGCGCGCGATTTTACCTCGACGTTTTCCGCCTCGCAGATGGCCAAAGATCTTGACTTGATCCTCGACTGCGCCCACGGCTCTGGGGTATCGACCCCGTTAGCAGCTCAAATGCGCGAAGCCTATACCGCCCTTATCGCGACCGGGCATGGCAACGATGACTATATCGCCACCGTACATCATACCGAGCGCCTGTCAGGGTTAAGCGAGCCATCGCCAATCACGCAGGGAGGGCACACACATGCGTAATCTCACCACCGACAATATAACCGCCGCCGTGATGGATGAGTTTTCACGCTGTGAGGATGAGCGGCTGAAAACGCTACTGAATGGCCTGGTAAAACACCTGCACGCTTACCTGCGCGAGGTGAAGCCCACCGAGAAAGAGTGGACTCAGGCGATTGAGTTCCTCACCCGAGCCGGGCAAATGTGCGACGACGAACGCCAGGAGTTTATCCTGCTGTCAGATACCCTGGGCGTCACCATGCTGGTGGATGCAATTAATCACTCAAGCAGTAATCCTGAGGTTACCGACAGCACGGTGTTGGGGCCTTTTTACGTCGCGGACCCTCCCCAAGCGAATCAAGGTGATGCCATTAACTGGGGTGTGGATGGTGAGCCGTTATTTATCGAGGGCAACGTGCATGATGCTAAGGGCAAGCCCTTGGCAAATGTCACGATCGACGTATGGCAATCGGACAGCGAAGGCTTTTACGACGTACAGAAGCCCGAGCTTGAAAGCGCGACGCTGCGCGCACGCTTTCATACCGACAATCAGGGGCGATACGCTTTCTGGACGGTGGTTCCTTCTCCTTATCCCATTCCGACGGATGGGCCAGTCGGCAAAATGCTCGAAATCACCGGACGTCATCCTTATCGCCCCGCCCATGTGCATTTCATGCTGATGGCGCCGGGGTACGAAACCCTGGTCACTCAAATCTTCGCGGAAGACGACCCCTACCTCGACTCTGATGCGGTATTTGGCGTTAAAGATTCCCTGGTGAAGGAATTTGTTCAGCAACCCGCAGGAAAAGCGCCCGACGGCCGGCAGATGGACGCCCCTTACCGCTATTTTCAATACGACTTCGGCTTAAAGACGGCCTGAACGATTCACCCTGAACGTCTGGCTCCTACTGAGCTGGTTAAACCGAAAGAGGAAACGACATGAGCAAGATTGACCAAGCCGCAATTGCAGCGCTGTTCACTGAAGCACGTACCCATAACGTTTGGCAGGACCGTGAGGTGAGTGAAGAAACCCTGCGTGAACTCTACGAGGTAATGCATTTCGGACCCACCTCCATGAACTGCCAGCCAGCGCGGATTATTTTTCTGACCACCGATGAGGCAAAAGCGCGCTTGAAGCCTGCTCTGTTGCCAGGCAATCAGGAAAAAACCATGAAGGCGCCGGTGGTCGCGGTGCTTGGCTTTGATACGGAGTTTTACGAGCATCTGCCGCGCATGTTTGCTCATAACAAAGATGCCAAATCGCTGTTCGAGGGCAAGCCGGATTTTATTCACTCCACGGCGTTCCGCAATAGCTCCATTCAAGGTGGCTATCTGATTTTAGCGGCCCGCGCGCTTGGCTTGGATGCTGGCCCCATGTCGGGCTTCAACAATGCCGCGGTGGATGAAGAGTTCTTCCCGGATGGTAAAGTGAAGAGCAACTTCCTGTGTAACTTGGGCTATGGCGATGCCAGCGCCTTGTTCCCACGTGGCGACCGTTTCTCCTTCGAGGAAGTGTGCAAAGTGCTGTAAGCACGCCTTAAGCAGGCATGCTGGTTGACCTACCGAAAAAGGGCCGTGTCTGTCATGGCCCTTTTTTCTGCGTGGGTGGCCAGGCGTTAAGGCTCTATCTGAAAGGGGTGTTCTGATGGCGTTTGATTGGGTGTTTGTGGCACTGATGATAGTGGCCGTTTTACTGACGGGGATTTCCAAATCGGGGTTTGCGGGCGGGGTGGGGGTGGTTGCTGTACCGCTGATCTCGCTAAAGGCAAGCCCGACCTTTGCAGTGGCGGTGATGCTCCCGCTGCTAATTGTGATGGACGTGTTCAGCCTAAAAGCGTGGTGGCGACAGCGGGTGGATCGTTTGTTGTGGCTAATGTTTCCGCCTGCGATATTAGGCGTTGCGGTGGGCTACTTCACTTATGGCTGGTTTAATGAAGCGCTGTTGACACTATTGCTGGGGATTTTTTCCGTACTGTTTGGCCTTTGGGGTCTGTTTAAGCCGCTGCGCGGCCGACTGCTGCCCACTTGGGTGGGGCGTCTGTGTGGAGGAATCGCCGGGTTTACCAGCTTTATTGCCCATGCAGGCGGCCCACCGTTGAACTTTTACCTGCTGCAGTGCCAACTCACCAAGCAGCAATTTTTAGGTACGGCGGTGGTGTTTCTCGCGATTACCAACTTGGTAAAGCTGGTGCCCTATACGCTGCTTGGCCTGGTGACGTTCGATAATCTCACCATCGCGCTGCTGCTGATGCCGGTGGCATGGCTGGGCATCCAGTTAGGGTTGATCATTCAGCGGCGGGTGGATGGCGAGCTGTTTTTCCGGGTCATTCTTTGCCTACTCATTTTGTTAGGTATTCGGCTGATTATCGATGGAGTAAGTTAACGCCTAGAGTGCTGGGGCAGCGTGACCTTGATCGCCAGCACGACCTTGATAGCCAGTGTGATCTTGATAGTCACCTACGGCGTGGGAGCCATCATGAAAAAAGAGGCCAGTGGACTGACCCTGTTTGACGATACGCATCCAGAAGGGCCTTACGACAAGCTATCGCAAACGCCCGTTTCCAAGATATCGAACACCGAGTTAGCGCGCTTCATTGAGTTCATTGAGAAGTTTGAAAACGAGACCGAATCAACACTCTCGATGTCGCTGGGGTATCGTGAGATGCGGATGTTGCTGCACGTGATGCGCAACCATCTGGCGGGCCGGTTAACTACGCCTACCTCGCTGGCGGATGCCTCAGGGCTGACGTATGGCACCGCTAAGCGCGGGATTGAAAGCATTATGCAGCGAGGCCTTCTCATTTCGCGCCCACGCACAAAGACTGGAAAAACCGTCTCGCTGCACCCTTCCCCACAGATGATAGAAGAGTGGGAAAGCTACGCGGAGCGCATTAAGGGCCTGCTGGGCCCGCTGTTTGGGATCGACCCCGCCTCGGAATCTGGCAGCAAGATATTTTTAGGTATGTCAGCGTCTCAGCGGGTGATCTCGACACCCGCTGTGCTTTCCGCGCGGCTGGAGCTGAAAGGGGGCTTACGTGTGCTGGCGCATGCGGACCCTACGTTTATGGCCATGCATAATTTAAAACGGCAGCTAGAGTCCATTTTTGGCCTGGAAATTCGCAATAAAGCGCGCTCCATTGATAACTTGCTGGATGATATTCTCGACAATGCCCGTTTAGCGAAATCCCGCTACGACATTGTCGCCTGCGACTTGCCCTGGTTTGGCGACTTGGTCGCGCAGGGCGTTTTGATGCCGCTAGACGCCCTCATCCAGCGCGATGGCTACGATCTTTCTGACTTTCATCCCATGGCAATCCAAAGCGCCGGCTATGCGGGTTGCCAGTACGGCATACCGGTGCAAACCACCCCTGAACTGCTCTGTTATCGCAAGGATATTTTGTCGGCTGCGCAGTTAACGCCCCCCAGCACCACCGAGGCGCTGGTAAAAGTCGCACGGCAGTTGCACGACCCTGCCAAGGGGCAATACGGCATCGCTTGGAACGCCGCCCGTGGCACGCCGCTGGGGCATACGTTTAGCTTTCTCATGGCTAAATTTGGGCAGCCCATTGTCGATCTACCGCTTCATGCAGGCGGCTTTGATTTTCAAAACGCCAGCGGTGAGCAGCTGCGCCCCATGTTTCAATCGGATGCCGCTTACAGGGCCTGCGAATATATGTTGGATATTCTCAAATATTCCCCGCCGAATATTTTGAATATGTCCTGGTACGAACGGGCGCAGTCCTATGCATCGGGTGAATCGTGCATGGCGTACTGCTACACGCTTTTGGCACCCTTGATCGAGTTTGATAAGCGATCACCGGCATACGGCAATACCGGGTATTTATCCCACCCGGTGGGCATTCACGGCAGGGCGATTACGCCCATTGGAGGATATGCATTGGCGATACCATCCAACTTGTCAAAAGAACGTATGGAAGCCGTGTGGACAGCTTTAAAACATCTTACCTCGCCCAATATGTCGAAGCTCTACATCATGAATGGTAGCTTGGTCACACCGCGTTTTAGCGTTAGCCAAGACCCGGAAGTGTCTGCGCTGTCACCGTTGATTACGATTGTCGATGATATGGCGAAGCAAGACGTCTTGCAGGCGTGGCCACGCCCGCCGGTTCCCGGCATTACGGAGCTTATCAGCATTGCAGGTAATGAAATTTTCGATGTGCTGGCTGGACGGCGCTCGATTAAAAAAGCACTTTTTATTGCCCAGGAGCGTGCTGATAAGGTTATGCGAGAAAAGGGCCATTATTGAACAGGTGAAAAGAAGTAACCCCCATACCTGAGAAGCAGGCATGGGGGCAGTGGTTTCCTCGCTGAATGCTTATTGCATAATCATGCCGCCATCGATCATCAGCAGCTGACCGGTCATGTAATCGGACTCTTGACTGGCCAGGAACGACGCGGTGCCGACCACATCTTCTGGGTAAGAGTAACGCTTCATCAGAATCATTTTTTCAGCCAGCTCGTCCATCGACTGGCCCTGCTTCTCGAATTTGCCGATGCTGACTAAGTCTTTATCCAGCTGTTCCCAAAGCTCGGTGCGCACCACGCCTGGGGCATAGCCGTTAACGGTAATGTTGTGATCTACCAAGGCCTTAGCACCGCCGTTAATCATTGCCAGCACAGCATGCTTGCTGCATGAATAAGGCACAACATCGTCAAACGCCTGGCGGGAGAGAATCGAGCCGACGTTAATGATTTTATAAGGTCCGCTTTCTTTGCCCTGGCTAATCATTTGTTTAGCGGCTTCCTGCATGCCGAGTAAGCAGCCCAGCGCATTCACATCCATAATTTGATGCCAATTTTCTTCAGTAATATCAAGAAACATTAACGGTTTATTGATGCCGGCATTATTAACCATCACGTTCAAGCTACCAAACGCCTGTACCGTAGCGTTAACGGCTGCCTGTACGTCTTCGCGGTTAGTAACATTCAACTTAACGGCAATAGCATCACCACCCTTTGATTTGATGCGCTGCGCAACCTCTTCGCACCCCTCAACGTTGAGATCTGCCACGCAGACCTTTGCCCCTTGCGCGGCATAATGCTCAGCGACAGCCGCCCCCATGCCACGCGCAGCACCAGTAATGAGACAGTGTTTACCTTTGAGTCGAGTGTTATCCATGAGGTCACCTTGTAAGTTTTGTTGTGGGTCAGTATGCGCTGCCACCTACACCATATCGGGGTAGTGGGGTGCCGGGAGGCGGCGCTCACAAGGACGTGCGTTGTTAAGTCGGCGTTGCGAATAACAGAAGTGCAACCTTGTGAATGTATTCTGTGTCCGTCTTGACTCTAAGGACAGGGCGCCCCGTTGTTGATATGACCAGATTGGACTTTTTTACATTCCTCGCATTATGAAAAGCAAAAGGGGCGGTGTTTTAATCGCTCCAGTGACAGTGGATGCAGCCATTGATGGCTAACAAGAACGTGTGTAAGTTATTGGCGCGCTTTTGTTAACCGCTTTTATTAACGTTAGATTTTAGCCGTAGTGCATCTAACGTTTATTCCTGTTTTGAGTGCTTCTTATAAAAATAAAGCGAGGTTTTTATGTCTCAGCCATGCATTATCTGCGTTGCCATTACGGGCAGCTTGCCACGAAAAGAAAATAATCCAGCAGTGCCGATTACCGTCAATGAGCAAATCGAAAGTACTCAGGCAGCCTTTGAAGCCGGAGCTAGTATTGCGCACTGCCATGTGCGTAATGACGACCAAACGCCTTCATCCGACCCGGAGAAGTTTAGCCGTCTGATGGAAGGGCTCAAGAAACATTGCCCAGGCATGATTGTTCAGTTTTCCACCGGTGGCCGATCTGGTGCTGGCGAAGCACGCGGCGGGATGCTGCCGCTTAAACCTGATATGGCTAGTCTGTCGGTGGGATCGAATAATTTTCCGACCCGCGTTTACGAGAATCCACCTCAATTGGTGGAGTGGCTGGCAAGTGAAATGCTTAAGTACAACGTTAAGCCTGAAATCGAAGCGTTTGATCTCTCGCACATTCATCAGGCGGTAGCGCTTTCTCAACAGGGTAAGTTAAAAGGGCCGCTTTACATACAGTTTGTCATGGGAGTTAAAAACTCAATGCCCGCTGACAAGCCTAGTTTTGACTTCTTCATAGAGACGCTTAAGCGACTAGCTCCCGATGCAAAGTGGTGCGGGGCAGGCATAGGTGCCAACCAATACGTGGTTAATGAGTGGGCGATTGCAGCAGGTGGGCATACCCGTACCGGACTCGAAGATAACGTGCGCCAAGACCGCGATACGTTGGCAGCCTCCAATGCAGCACTAGTTGAAAGAACCGTCGCGCTGTGCGACAAGTACCATCGCCCCGTAGCCACTTGGCAGCAAGCACGAGACATCCTGGGGCTTCAAATGGCGTAAAAATATTGGTGTGACGGGTTATTTATTCTACCGATGTGCAGCACATTGATGAGCTATTTAATGAGGTGTGCCGTCACCCGCCCCCACTGCCAAGCTAGGTGTGAGCACTAGTCTTGGTGACGTCGAGACGATAATGCTTCGCTGGCATGGGTGATTTTTAATCTGCTTTAGATGATGACCGTCTACTCACCATATTGCGTTATGCTTTCGGTACTTATCGATCACCGAGACTTTTCATGCACACATCACGTATCGCTATTGTAGGCGCTGGATTGGCAGGGCTTTATGCCGCGTTTTTGTTAGAACAGCGGGGCATTACTGATTATGTGGTGTTGGAAGCGCGGGCGCGGGTAGGTGGGCGTATTGCGTCGTTATGGCCTGATGAGAATGACACTATGGAGGCGTTTGATTTGGGGCCTTCTTGGTATTGGCCGGAGTTACAGCACTCACTAGAAGTGCTGGTAAAATCGCTGGGGCTTACGTCGTTCGCCCAGTATGAAACTGGCGATATGATAGTAGAACGCTCGCACCAGGTGCCGCCAGTTCGTATGCAGGGCTTCGTGAATCAGCCTCCATCCATGCGACTACGGGGCGGCATGCAGGCGTTGATTGATGCGTTGCGCCAGCGCATCGGTTCGGCGCGGATTTACACCGGGCAGGCTGTTTACTCGATGTCGCTGACTTCCAGCGGCAGTGTGGAGCTGGGGTGTGCTGGTGGGCAACGCTATACCGCCCAGCATGTGCTGCTAGCAGTGCCGCCGAGGTTAGCAGCGCAGTCGGTGACGTTTTCGCCATCGTTACCGGAGCGGATCACCCAACAATGGGCGAGTACTGCGACTTGGATGGCGCCTCAAGCTAAATACGTCGCGCTGTACCCCACCCCTTTTTGGCGAGAAGATCACCTTTCGGGAGAGGCGCGCAGTTTGATGGGCCCGCTGGGTGAAATTCATGATGCGTCACATCCGGATGGCCACGGGGCGCTGTTTGGTTTTTTCAGTTTGCCTGCCAGGGCCCGTGCGCAGCTTGGCGATGAGGCGCTACGCCAGCACTGCCGTGCGCAGTTGGCTAGGCTGTTTGGTCCTCAAGCATCTAGCCCGGAGGGGGAGGTGATTAGAGACTGGGCACAGGAGCTGTTTACCGCTACCGACGCGGATCAAATGCCCAGCGAGCACCACAGCATGGCACCGTCAGCGCGCGCTGAAGATGGTGCTTGGCAGCCTTGTTTAATCGGGATTGGCAGCGAGTGGGGCGAGCAGTATGCCGGTTATCTAGCAGGTGCCATCGAAGCAGCCGAGCGCGGCGTGGCGGATGTGTTAGCACAGTAGGGTGCTTGTTTATAATGGCAATGACCCAAAAGTGATTTGCCGGCTGAAATTGACCGAAGCCGCATGTTCTGGTCAAGTCAGAGCGGACACAGTTTCAAGCCGCAACTGCCAGTTCGATTTCCCTTGGCGTCTGATAGGCCAAGGTCGAGTGGAGTCGGCAGCTGTTGTACTCCATCTCGATATACTCGATCACATCCCGCCGTGCCGCCTGGTGACTTGCATACCGCTGGTCGGCCAGCCACTCGCTTTTCAGTGAGCCGAAGAAGCGTTCCATGACCGCATTGTCCCAGCAATTCCCTTTGCGGCTCATCGAGGCCTGGAACCCATGCCGGGCCAGCGTGCCCCGGTACTCATGCGACGCGTATTGGCTGCCGCGATCGCTGTGATGGAGCAGGCCTCTCTCGGGTTGCCGGCGGCCTACCGCCATCTCCAAGGCGTCCAGGATCAACTGCGTGCGCATATGGTCGGCCATCGCCCAGCCCACCAACTGCCGGTCGTGCAGGTCAAGCACCGCCGCCAGATAGAGCCAGCCCTCCAGTGTCCAGATAGCCGTGATATCGGCCACCCAGACCCGATTCGGTTCCGCCACCATGAACTGACGGTTCAGCAGGTTGGGGGCTACCGGCAGGCTGTGCTCACTGTCGGTCGTATGACGCCAGCGGCGCCGCTGACGTGCCTCTACGCCTGCTTCTCGCATCAGGCTTCGAGCCTGGTAACGGCCAACATCGTATCCGCGACGTCGCCAGTCATAGAAACCACGCCGGCTGACCTGCATGACCCGACACAACACGGCCACGGGATAGATGGCCTTCTCCGACTCGATGAACTGATATCTCAGCTCGACTCTTTGGCGAAGAAGGCCGCCGTTTTTTTTAAAATATTCTTTTCAATCTGAAGCTTGCGGACTTCTTCACGGAGCTTCTTGATCTCGGCATGTCTTCCCGCCGACCCGAGCTGCCAGAGCCCTGCTGACGGTGCTGACGGCACCAGCGATCCAGTACGCTGCGCTCCACGCCCAAGCGCCGGGCGGCCTCCGATACGGAATACCCCTGGTCAATCACCAGGCTCACCGCATCCGTCTTGAACTCATCGGAAAACCGACGTCGAGTCTTCTTTGTCATGAACACCTCCATTGCCTCCATTATGAGGCTTATCGGGGTGTCCGCTCCAATTAGACCAGTTCACTTTGTTGGGAGGTGGCTTGGGCCCACGTTATGCTGATCAGTGGTAACCTTCCCCCACTTTAATTTTGCCGCGAAAAACCCAGTAGGTCCATGCGGTATACGTCAGCACGATAGGTACAACAACCAGAACACCCAGCAACAAAAACAGCTGAGATTCCGGCGCAGAAGAGGCATCCCAAATGGTGTAGTTAGGTGGCACGATAATTGGCCACTTGCTTGCTATTAAACCAAGGTATGTAAATACGAAGATGCCAAGCGTCATAACAAAAGGAAGGCCTTCGTCTTGGCGTTTGACTGACCGGTACACTATCGCTGAACAAAGTAAGGCGAGAGTGGGCAAAATCCAGATCGTCGAGAACTGATCTAGCCAGCGACCGCGTACTTCAGGACTAACCAAAGGTGTCCAGAGGCTCACCATGGCAAAGACGATCAAGACAGCCAATAAAAGCCTGGGTGCAATGGTGTAAGCCCACTGCTGTACATGTCCTTCTGATTTCATTATCAGCCAAGTTGAACCAAGCAGTGCGTAGCCTGCCATTAGCCCTAATCCTGTCAAGACAGTAAAGGGCGTGAGCCAATCGAGCGCGTCGCCAACGTAACGAAAATCTTCAACCGCAAACCCCTGAATATAGGCACCTACAACGGCTCCTTGAGCAAAGGCTGCAATAGCTGAGCCCAAGAAAAAGGCACGGTTCCACCAATGGCGATTTCTATACGATTTAAAGCGAAACTCAAATGATATGCCGCGGAAGATCAAGCCGGACAGCATCAAAAAAACGCCTATATATAACGCAGGTAAAAAGACAGAATATACCAGCGGAAAAGCACCAAGAAGACCTGCGCCACCCAAGACCAGCCATGTCTCATTGCCGTCCCATACAGGCGCTACAGAATTCATCATGACATCACGCGACTCCTCGTCGGGTGCAAAGGGATACAGGATCCCAAGGCCCAGGTCGAAACCATCCATAATGACGTACATGATGATGCCAAAACCGATGATAGCGGCCCAAACAATCGCCAGGTCGATATTGATCATGCGCTTGCTCCTGCCTTGTGATCGCTAAAATCATCATCAAGTGGTGTATGCGCAGCTGATAACGGACGCTTAGGGCGCTCAACTTCACCATGAACTTCTATCGGATCCTTGCGCATTCCGTTTCGCACGACACGGGTGAGGTAGAAAACGCCGATAAAAAAGACGACACCATAAACGGCTATGTAACCCATTAGCGTGAATAGCGCCATTCCACCTGTTAAGGAAGGCGTTAGGCCATCTGCGTGTTTCATCATGCCATATACTAACCACGGGGCACGTCCGGCCTCTGTTACGATCCAACCTGAAAGCACAGCGATAAATGGACTGGCGATCATGCCAACCAATGCTCTGAGGTATAGCCTGTTCTGAAAAATGCGCCCCTTTCTACGCATGAATAGCCCCAACAATGCAACGCCCATCATCAAGAAGCCAAGGCCAACCATCACGCGGAAAGACCAGAATACCAGGGCAACGGGAGGCTGTTCTTCTGGTGCCACTTCAGAGATGCCGGGAACAACGCCATCAGCACTGTGTTTAAGGATGATGCTTGCCATGCTGGGAATGCCAATTTCGAATCGATTCGTCTGATTTTCCTGATCAGGAATCGCAAATAAAAGTAACGGTACGTTAGAGCGGGTTTCCCAATTACCTTCCATAGCTGCCAGCTTGGTAGGTTGATGCTCGAGCGTGTTTAACCCATGGAAATCGCCAATCAATGCCTGTGCAGGAGTTAAAAAAAGGAGTAGCCACAGGCACATAGAAAGCGCTTTCTTGTTGGCCTCAACATCGCGGTTACGTAACAGATACCACGCGCTGACACCTGCAACAACAAAGCCACCGGTTAGGAAAGAGGCCATGCCCATGTGCGCAAAACGATACCAAAACGATGGGTTGAAAATGGCTTCAATCCAGGAAGTAATATGGAAGCGACCATCAATCAATTCGTATCCAGCTGGTGTTTGCATCCAGCTATTGGCAGAAAGAATCCAGAAGGACGAGATAAAAGTACCGGTAGCTACTGTGATGGCGGCAAACAGGTGCACACCCTGAGGTACTTTACCGCGGCCAAACAACAAAACGCCTAAAAAGGCGGCTTCGAGAAAAAAGGCAGTCACAACTTCGTAGCTCAGCACCGGTCCAAGAAAGTTCGACGTTGCATACGAAAAGTTGCTCCAGTTAGTCCCGAACTGGAAAGACATGACAATGCCGGAAACCACGCCCATTCCGAACACGACGGCAAAAATCTTGGTCCAGAACAGGGCCAAGCGATCCCAAACCTTATTCGCTGTCTTATAAAAAAAGCCATGTAGAACAGCGATATAAGACGCAAGTCCTATCGTGAAAACGGGAAAGATAGCGTGGAAACAAACCACAAAAGCAAACTGTAGCCGGGATAGAATCAATGGATCGAGTTCCATCGTGACCTCCTGGGGCATGAAGCGGTATAAGCGATAGGGGAGTCGTCCATACCAAGTGATTGAGACATATCCTTAATATCCCTTTAGGTAATATGCTTATTACTTTTTTGATTCTACAGTAGGCCGGCCTGATGAAACACGCGAGATTGGTAAAATCAGTGATGGCGTATTGTCGCATCATGGTTCGAGAGGGGGGCTAGTGTCGGCCATCGATAGTCCATGGGCGATTGACGCGTATTTTTACAACGTTGCGGGGAAATGAGGGCAACGAAGAATCAAATACTGTTTTTTTCGGCCCTCCGCCGTTGTGTGTGGAATTTGTCCCCTGAGCTGGGCCAAGCATGGACTCCACAACGGCAATAGGTATGGCATGGATACCCCCCCAGGTGCTAACTCTTGGTCTGGGCTTGGAAGCGCCCTGGATCCTCAAGGGTCAGCATCTGGACACCGCCGTGTCGCCCCAGCGTCTGGATCTCTATGCCGAGGCGGAGCGAGACAGTTTCTATTCTTGTCCGGCATGCGGTAAGACTTGCCAAGCTCACGACGATGCCGACGAACCCTGGCGGCATCTGAACCGCTACCCGCATGCTTCGCACGCAGTACCCTGAACATGGCGTCAAACGTATAGGAGTGCCTTGGGGCCGGCCAGGCAGAGACTTCACTTAGCTGTTCGAGCAAGCGGCCATGTGCTGGGCAAGAAAATGCTGGTGCTGGCCGTCTCCCGCCAGTTGAAGATTTCCGACAAACGGCTATGCGCCTCGTGCATCACTACGCGGGCCACATGCAGCGTAAGCAGTAACCAGGGATCTTCGCTTGCGGCTAGGGCGCTATCCAAGCGCCTTTCTGAAAGCCCATGGCAGCGATACGGACAGTGTGCGATTACCTTTCCAAGGCGAGGGTAACCGTTGGCGGCTTTCCAGGCGTTGTCAGTCGATCAGAGCACTACAACCGGTGCCTGGCTGAGCACGCTGGTCGCCACGCCCCCGATGCCTGTCTCTTCGTGTATTCGCGCTCCTTCCGCCATTCCAGAAAGCCTCGTCACGCATCAACGTCCCCGTTCGCTACTTTTCTGCTCTTGCCAGTGGGCGTGGCCATTTGCTTTAGACGAGCCGTGCGAGTTTTTCGCAAGAGCATTGAGAAGCATGTTTGGCGCCTGATACGGCCTATCAATGTTCAGTCTATTGGTGCGATTACGCTAAGCTATTCGCTTGTTATAACAAAATAAGCTATCGTTATTCCTGTAACCAACCCCAAGGAGTCCGATATGTCTAACGAAGATTTACAACCGGTGATGCCGCAAATTAACCGTCCCGCCCCGGATTTCACGGCAAAAACCACCCACGGTGAAAAGTCGCTTAGCGATTACCGAGGCGAATGGTTGGTGCTGTTCGCCCACCCGTCAGACTTCACCCCGGTATGCACCACAGAATTTTCGGCGTTTGCGAATTACGCGGATCAGTTCAAAGAGGTCAATACAGAACTGCTAGGGCTTTCTATCGATAGCATTCATTCGCATATCGCCTGGATACGCAGCATCAAGGACAACTTTGGTGTCGATATTACCTTTCCGATCATTGCCGATCTCAATATGAAGGTAGCGAACGCCTACGGCATGATTCAGCCGGGCGCTAGTGACACCGCAGCGGTTCGCGCCACTTTTGTCATCGATCCGGAAGGGATTCTGCGCGCCATGTTGTACTACCCAATGTCCAACGGCCGCTCGGTGGAAGAAGTGCTGCGTCTGGTCAAATCGCTACAAACCAGTGATCAGCATGGTGTTGCAACCCCCGAAGCCTGGCTGCCCGGTCAGCCGGTGATCGTACCCCCGCCGCATACCTCTCACGATGCGGAAGCTCGTCAATCTGAAGGTTACGAATACACCGACTGGTATTTCTGCAAGAAAGCCCTTTAACACGAGTAGTTCGTCACCGATGACAATGGCCTCTACTGCTCATCAAGCGGATATGCCTCGATTTTCAGGAGGGAAAGCATGAATACCTTTGCGCTCTCAAAGCATAACGATGCAGGCACACCGGATGTCGCCGGTTTTTTTGACCCGCGCACCTTCAGCGTTCAGTACGTCGTGAGCGACCCCGCTACCCGACAGTGCGCCATTATTGATCCGGTGCTGGATTTCGACGAGAAGTCCGGCGCGACGGCAACTCACCATGCCGATGAGCTGCTGGCCTATATAGCAAAAGAAGGCTTAACGGTGGCGTGGATCCTCGACACCCATCCGCACGCCGATCACTTCTCGGCCGCTCACTATTTACAAAACAAAACCGGCGCGCCCACCGCGATTGGCGAGCATGTCACCAAAGTCCAGGCGCTCTGGAAAGAGATCTATCACTGGCCGGAGATGCCAACGGATGGCCGTCAGTGGGACACGCTGTTTAGTGAAGGCGACACCTTCAACATCGGTGAGCTGAACGCGCGCGTTCTTTACTCTCCCGGTCATACGCTGGCCTCGATCACCTACGTGATCGGCGATGCGGCCTTTGTGCATGACACCCTGTTCCAGCCAGACTTCGGTACCGCACGAGCTGACTTCCCGGGTGGCGATGCCAAAGTATTGTGGGAGTCCATTCAGCAGATTCTGTCGTTGCCCGACAGCACACGGCTATTCACCGGCCACGACTATATGCCCGAAGGTCGGGAGCCTCGCTGGGAAAGCAACGTGGCAGAACAACGCGCCCACAATCCTCATCTGGTCGATATGAGTGAATCGGCCTATATCGATCTACGCCACCAGCGCGATAGTGATTTACCCATGCCCAAGCTGATTCTGCATGCGCTGCAGGTCAATACGAGAGGGGGAAGGTTGCCGGAGCCAGAAAGCAACGGAAAGCGTTACCTGAAAATCCCACTGGATGCGCTGGAAGGCGCCGCCTGGGAGTAGTTAACCACCTCTTGGAAGGAGCATGATGATGCAAACACAACCTTTAGAGGCGGACGTTGAGATTACGTCATCGCTCACGGTAGATGACCTTGAGCAGGCCAAAGCCAAAGGTTTTAAAACGGTAATTTGTAACTGCAAGCCTGGTGAAAGTGCCGAGTTCCCTGACGAAGACATCTATCGGCAAAAAGCCGCGGACATTGGCCTGGAGTGGGTGCACATTCCGGTTACGCCCGGCGACTACAGCCAAGCGGATGTAGCGGCTTTTGCAGAGGCGCTGAAGCAACTTCCGCGGCCTATCTTGGCTTTCTGCCGTACCGGTAAGCGTGCAACCCATCTATGGGCCTACGCTAAGCGCAACAATGAACAGTGCGATCTGGCCGAGTTGTTTAGCGCGGCCAAAGCCGCCGGTTTCGATTTAGAAGCGCATCGGCAAGGGCTTGAAAATCAAAACGCTTGATAGGGCAGCGACGTCAGGCGAAATCGATATCAATCAACCAGCGGGTACGCCTTATGAGGATTGATGGCTGGGTGCCGCTCGTCGGTTGGCTACGCCACTATAACCGACAGCTACTCTCACAAGATGTACTGGCTGCGGTAATCGTCACGTTGATGCTGGTGCCACAGGCGCTGGCCTACGCTTTGTTGGCCGGGTTGCCGCCGGAAATGGGCCTTTATGCCAGCATGCTGCCACTGGTGCTTTACGCTGTTTTTGGCACCAGTGCTAGCTTAGCGGTGGGGCCGGTGGCCGTGGCGGCTCTTATGACGGCGTCTGCGCTGAGCAGCTTTGCCGAACCCGGCAGCCCGGAGTACGTAGGGGCTGCGCTGGTACTGGCAATGCTGTCAGGCTTGATCTTGATGGTCATGGGGGTTCTGCGCCTCGGTTTTCTGGTCAACTTCCTGAGCCATCCGGTAATTTCGGGGTTTGTAACCGCCTCGGGTATTCTGATTGCCATCAGCCAGCTAAAGCACCTTGTCGGCGTTGAGGCATCAGGCCATAACGTCATTGACTTGCTGGGCGCGTTGATGGGCGAGTGGCATCAAGCCAACCTGATTACGCTGCTGATAGGCTTGGCGGTGTTGGGCTTTCTGGTGGTGTGCCGCAAGCGTTTGAATCTTTGGCTGAACGCCATCGGCGTTTCGTCCACCCATGCAGGGCTCATTGTGAAGGCCGCACCGATCTCGGCGGTGGTTGTCACTACGCTGCTCACCTGGGGGCTTAACCTTGAGCAGCAGGGTGTTGCCGTCGTAGGCGCTGTGCCCAGCGGTCTGCCCGACCTCATGCTACCCAGCCTGGATCAATCGCTGTGGCTTGGTCTATTGCCCGCCGCGCTGCTGATCAGCCTGGTAGGCTTTGTCGAGTCGGTGTCGGTTGCGCAAACCCTTGCGGCCAAGCGCCGCCAGCGCATCGACCCCAACAAAGAGTTGATTGCCCTGGGCATGGCAAACGTGGGGGCGGGCGTTAGTGGCGGTTCACCGGTATCCGGCGGTTTTTCGCGTTCGGTGGTGAATTTTGAAGCCGGCGCGGCGACGCCGATGGCCGGGGCGTTCACCGCTTTCGGTATTGTCCTCTCTACCCTCTTATTGACCGACCTGCTGGCGTTTTTACCGACGGCGACCCTGGCCGCCACGATTATCGTGGCGGTCGGTACGCTGATTGATTTGCCGGCGATCAAGCGCACCTGGCAATACTCGCGCAGCGACGGCGTGGCGATGATAGCAACGTTACTGCTCACCCTGCTTCACAGCGTTGAGGTCGGCATTATCAGTGGCGTGATGCTCTCATTGGGGTTGCATCTGTATCGTACCAGTCGGCCTCACAGCGCGGTGGTGGGGCGTGTGCCGGGTACTGAGCACTTCCGTAACGTCAAACGACATCAGGTTGAAACCGATAAGCACGTCGCGATGCTGCGGATCGATGAAAGCCTCTACTTTGCCAATGCCCGATATCTGGAAGACACCGTCATGGCGTTGGCTGCTCGATCACCCTCGATAAAGCATATTGTGTTGACCTGCCAAGCCGTCAACGTGATTGATGCGTCGGCACTCGAAAGCCTGGAAGCGATCAACACACGGTTAAAGGACGCCGAAGCCACGCTGCACCTGGCGGAAGTCAAAGGGCCGGTAATGGATCGTTTAAAGCACACGGACTTCTGCCACGAGCTGACCGGGCAGGTGTTTTTCACCACCTTCGATGCCTGGCAGACGCTGGCCCAACCTGGCGACACAATCACACCTTCCGTGCCAATCCCATTAGAGGAGACAAGGCCATGCGAAAGCGACATGCCACGATAGCCATTATTGGGGCAGGCAGCGCTGGGCTTAGTGCCTGGCATTCCGCACGCAAACATACCGATGATGTAGTGCTGATAGAGGCAGGAACGTATGGCACGACGTGTGCTCGCGTCGGGTGTATGCCCTCGAAGCTGCTCATCGCCGCTGCTAATGCGGCGCACCATGCACGGAACACGGCGATGTTTGGGATTCACGTTAATGATGTAAGGGTCGATGGTCAGGCGGTAATGACGAGGGTCAAGCATGAGCGCGACCGCTTCGTTGATAACGTGCTCAAATCGATGAAAACGATCCCAGAGTCGCAGCACCTGAAAGGTCATGCCCGTTTTGTTGACCCCCATCGACTGGCTATCGATGACCATACCCAGCTCAAGGCCGATGCGATCATCATTGCTACCGGCTCTCGGCCAACATGGCCCGGCCTGCTGGAAGCCGCTGGCGATCGGTTAATTGTCAATGATGACGTGTTCAACTGGGAAACGTTGCCTGCGTCGATCGCAATCGTCGGCCCTGGCGTGATTGGCATGGAGCTGGGGCAGGCGCTTAGCCGATTAGGCGTAAGAACCCGCACATTTGGTGTGGGGGGTGGAATTGGACCTTTTCAGTCTGAAACACTTCGCGAGCTGGCGGACAACACATTCAACCGCGAGCTTTATCTCGATTCTGATGCCAACCTCGAAAAGGTTGAACGCCTAGATAACGCCGTTGCCCTCACATTTGAAGAACGGGAGAGCGGACAGACAATCACCGAAACCTTCGACTATGTGCTTGCCGCTACAGGGCGTCAGCCCAACCTTGATCATTTGTCAATGGAGCAGGCAGGTCTTTCTCTAACCAAAAATGGCATTCCTAAATTCAATCGTTTCACCCTGCAATGCCTAAATGCAACAGGCACGCCAAGCCATATCTTTATCGCGGGTGACGCCAATCAGTCGGTGCCGCTTTTGCACGAGGCTATCACCGAAGGAAAAATCGCAGGTCGTAATGCTGCCAACCTTGAGGATGTGCAAGTAGGCCAGCGCAATGTTCCTCTGTCGATTGTGTTTACTGAACCCCAGATGGCGATTGTGGGTGACGGTCGTGCGACGTTAGACGCTCGATATGGTGGTTGTGACTGCATTGCTGAAGGCGGGGTTTCCTTTGCCGATCAAGGCCGGGCACTGGTTATGGGTGAAAACATGGGTCATCTCGAGCTTTATGCAGAGCACGGTAGCGGGCAGTTTCTGGGTGCTGAGCTCTTCGGGCCGCAGGTTGAGCACATGGCCCACCTGCTCGCCTGGTCACTGGAGCAGAAGTTAACCGTCAGCCAGATGCTCGCAATGCCCTTTTACCATCCGGTACTTGAAGAGGGATTAAGGTCAGGATTACGCGATTTACAGGCAAACCTTCGACAGGGGCCTGCCATTACTGAACGTTGCATGGAGTGTGGTCCAGGCGATTAAGGGTATGTTTCAACTACCGAACGCTTTATCGAAACCGACCTGGTTTATCAGCGCCTTGTTTCAGTAGACCAAAGCAGGGTATTCCCACCCTCAAACACCCAAACATGTCTATGAGTAAGCCCGGGCTATGTGATCAGAGGAGATGAATTGATGACCAAGGTGCGTCCTTCACGGCTGCAGAACTTCCCCATTTCCTGGTTTGCCACTGTGATGGGAATGACTGGGTTCACCATTGCGTGGCACCGGGCGGAGGGCTTGCTGGGTCTTTCCGTAAAGTTCAGCCCGGTATTACTTGGCCTGACGGTCGTCACATTTGTTGTTTTGCTGGTGCTCTATCTGATCAAGGCGTTGAGATATCCCGGTCAGGTTAAAGCTGAATTTTCTCATCCGATAAAAGTTAACTTTTTTCCCGCTATATCCATTGGTCTGATTTTATTGAGCATCGCGCTTTTGCCACATAGCAATACCGTGTCTTTCACGTTGTGGAGCGTTGGCGTGGTCCTTCACCTGGGCTTCACGCTTTATGTTCTCTCTGCTTGGTTGCACCAGACCCACTTTGAAGTTACTCACATCAATCCGGCCTGGTTTATCCCTATCGTGGGCAACATTCTTGTACCCATTGCAGGTGCGCAGCATGCCTCGATGGAAATCTCCTGGTTTTTCTTCAGCATCGGGTTGGTTTTCTGGGTGGTGCTGCTGACCATCATTTTCTATCGAATGTTCTTTCACCAGCCCTTGCCGTCCAAGCTTTTGCCTACATTGTTCATCCTGATAGCACCGCCGGCCGTTGGATCCGTTTCATGGTTTCAACTGGTGGGTGAAATCAATGCCTTTGGTCGCATTCTCTATTACTTTGCTCTGTTCATGACGCTGATGTTACTGAGCCAGACAGGACGGTTTCTTAAGCTGGCATTCTTCCTGTCTTGGTGGGCGTATTCGTTCCCGATGGCGGCGATTACCATCGCTAGCTTTTTAATGTATGAGCAGTTGCAGCTTCCGTTCTTCAAGGGCCTGAGCGTGGGGCTTCTGGGACTATTGACGATTTTGATCGGCATTCTGGTTATCAGGACGGCCCAAGCTGTAAAGGCACGGGCGATCTGTGTTCAGGATTAAGCCTTAAACTGTCGAAACTTTGACAACTATCGATTAAGGGTTTGTATGCAAGGTGCCACACAGGCTGAAGAACAATCGTTTCTGATTATTGGGGGAGGAATAACCGGACTCTCGCTTGCTCTTGAACTCGGTCGCCACAATAAATCCGTGACTCTGGTTGAGGCTGACGAACACTTGGGGGGAAATATACGGTCAGTGACTGAGCAGGGATGGCACATGGAGCTTGGCCCCAATACGCTGATGGCCAAGCCTTCGCTATATCAGCTGATAAATTCACTTAACTTAACGGGCAAGGCCATCTTTCCGCCTGAAGCCAGTCGAAAGCGTTACGTCGTCAAGGACAGCAAGCTAATTGCGCTGCCTGATAGCCTTAAATCTGCTTTAAAAAGTCCGCTTATAGGGTTTGAAGGCTGGCGCCACCTGCTTATGGAACCTTTCCGAAAACCAGCGTCGCATGAAGAAACACTTGCCGCCTTCGTTCGAAGACGCCTCGGGCAAAATATTCTCAGTCACTTTGTAGACCCGTTTGTGTCTGGCGTCTATGCAGGTGCGCCAGAACGCCTGTCAGCGAAAGCTGCTTTCCCACGCCTTTATTACCTGGAGCAAACACACGGATCATTGCTGCGCGGTGGAACAGCTCAAATACGCTACAGGAAAAAAAGGCGTGCCAAAGATCATGAGGCTGGTTTCCCTGAGGAGTGGCGTGGCAAGCTTGTTAGCTTCCCTGAAGGGTTGTCTACCTTGACTAATGGCATCAGACATGAGCTGGAGCGGCTGCCCAACGTTCGCCTCGTGACCGGAAGCCGAGTGGAAAAGATCAGTCGCGAGAATCTCACATGGCATGCCGTCGATCAGAAGGGACAGGCTTTTGTCGCCCATAAGCTAATACTGACAACACCAGCACACGTCAGTGGATCGTTCCTGAGCAACATAAATGCTGAACTTCAGTCAGAGTTGGAAAGCATTGTCTATCCACCGCTTGCCGCCGTCGTACTGGGTTATCCCGAACGGGCCGTTAAACATCCGCTGGATGGCTTCGGCATGCTTATTCCCAGCAAAGAAAACAAGCAAACTCTTGGCGTCCTATTCTCTTCCACTCTTTTTCCGCAACGCGCGCCCAAAGGTCACGTGCTTTTTACTTGTTTTATAGGTGGTCGTAGAAACCCGGCGGTTAACGACCAGTCAGACGAACAGCTAGTGAACACCGTCAGCTCAGACATCAGCCAGCTGCTCGATATCGACGCACAGCCGGTCTTTACGAAAGTTGCTCGGTGGTCGCAGGCGATTCCGCAGTACGATATTGAGCATTTAGCGCGGATAGCTAAAATCGATAAAATTGCGCAGGCATATGCAGGTCTTCATTTGATAGGGAACTGGCGTGATGGCATTAGTGTAGGAGACTGTATTGATAATGGTCATGTCATGGCACAGACATTACTGGGCACTGAGACGCACGCCAGCACTGGTGCTTCGCCGTCATCCAATGAAAGATGACCCGCAATCAGGATCTGCATCACAAGCTCGGCGGCTAGCGGCATCCCTGGGGTGTCTGGCGTTTACTGCCCGAAGTTAAACTACCCCGGTAAAGCGTTATTACCGGGGTGTTGATCTGCCTGAATTAATTCTTTAGCAGGGTCTCGATCTTCTCGTGATTTGGAACGCTACCACTGTGCACAAGCTTGCCGTCGATAAGTGCTTATTCAAAATTAATCGCGTGATTAGCTCCGTAGCCACTGAGTAGCCGATAGACCTCCTTCCAGATCCGTCCGACGATCTCTTTGAGCTCGTCGCGCGCAAAGACATGACGGTCTTTCATCGTCAGCGTTTTCGCATCAGGGGGCGATTCATCGTTATGGGGATTCTCAGCAGCTTGCTGGTAGGCCTTTGCAGCAAAGTCCTTGAGCCAGCATTCTCCCTTCAATATATCCAAGATCATGCCACCACCGATCCCCACTGCCATGCCAATAACGACATAAACCAGGGTGAACTCCCAGCCCAATAGGCCCCACAGCATGATGATCGCCACCTCGTTGATGATTGGCGAGGTGAACAGGAAAGCCATGGTGATGCCCAGGGGGATCCCGGCGCTGGTAAACCCCAGAAATAGCGGAATACTGGAGCAGGAGCAGAAGGGTGTTATGGCGCCGAAACCGGCACCAAGTCCATAACCCACGAATCGGTTCTTTTGCTGTATGTAGTGACGAATCCGTTCGAGATCCAGCGAGGCACGTGCCAGCGCGATGATATAGATCATCACCACTAGCAACGCGAAAATCTTGGTAGTGTCCTCGACAAAGAAGTGCAGCGAGGTGCCTAGTTTGCTCTCAGGATTCAGACCGGCAAGGCCGTAGATGAGCCAGTCGGCCAACCAAGTAAAGACCTCAAGCATAATCAGCGTCTCTCTGTTTAATAGGAGTTGTCACACAAGAAGACGCAGCAGCAGGCAAAAGGATGCAGTCTGGCTATAAATTTTTTCCTATTCGTCTTGAGCACGATGACAACAGAGGTGTCCCTGCTCATCGAAGACGATGCCACATTGCGCAATCAGCCGCTGACGCAGGCGCTGCCGGTCGATTAATTGATGTGTAAATGGTCATGCTTTCGGAGAAGCGAGTCGGCAAGAAGTTTACCTATTCAAAAGTGCCTGGGTGTAAGCATGCTGAGGCACATCGTCGGCTATATCTTTTTAAATTCCGTGTCTAAAAAGTGTTAAATGGATTGCGTTTATTTCTTCGGCGATGAACCTTCTTTTGGATATTTAAAAGGAAACTGTCACCAATGAGGTGTTATATAAATTTATCTCAATGTATTCCGTGCTGAAATGCATACATGGCAAAAAACGCTAATGCTACTGTAGTGGCAGCAGCATTCGGGGAAGCAGATTTAAATGCGTCGGGTATAAGTTCAGCAAATACCATCCATATCATGGCTCCCGCAGCCAACCCAAGTCCGATTGGTAAAAAAGGCGCGAACCAAGTGACGAACATGAATGCTGGAACTGCCATTAATGGCTGGGGCAGGCTGGTAAAAATACTCCACCCTCCTGCTTTCCAGACTGACATTCCTCGTGGGATCAGTACCAAGCTGATAGCAAGTCCCTCAGGAATGTTGTGAATAGCGATAGCCGCGCTAATGAATATGCCAAGTGACTCTCCACCTCCATACGAGACGCCTACTCCCACTCCTTCGGCAAAAGAGTGGATAGTCATTATGCCCAAGATGAGCAATGCCTTGCGTGCACTAGCACCATTTAGTTCACTCACACTCGGTGCGCCGCGTCGTTCAATTAATTTGTCGGATATGACGACCAGCAGTAAGCCTAAACCCATACCTAGCAACGTCAGCCAAGGGGCGTCTCGACTCCCTTCACCAACCAGGCTATGGCTGGCGGCCAGCATTAACCCTGCGGCTACCGCATTAAATATACTTAGCAAAAAAGGGCTAAAATTCTTTACAAAAAGAAACGGCAGTGCACCCAATCCGGTCGCAATAGCCGTAATCATCGCAGCCCAAAATACAACCCAAAGTGTAATTTCGATTGACATTTTTTCTCCACGAAGACGGTTTTGCAGTAAGCAATCATATCGAGATAAGGATGGCTCATTAGTCGCTTGCTATTTATGCTTTAATAGTAATTTGTGAGTGAAGCTTTCTGAGTGGGCTAGTTGTTCCTAAAATTGAAATATAAGGCGGTAGGTGTAAGTCTGGCAGGAACTGATGGGTTGTTAATAGTGGTGCCGGCTTTTTTGAGTTTTTGATTTAGATAAAAAATAGATGGTTTTACGATTTTGCCACTCTCAGACGTCAGCAACACCAAACCTCCAGGTCTGGCGTTGCTGTAATCAGGTCGCTATTCACCTGAATCAATCCAGATAGGAAGTGAGCATCCACACGGTTTTTTCCTGTTCGCGAATATAGTCTCCTACCTGAGCAGCAGTACCTTCATCGCCAGCATTCGACGCTAGTGATAAGATTTCACGCTGTAATTCAATTAGCGCCTGGTAGCCCTGGAGTATTCCTCGCACGCAGGCCTCGCCGTCTTGTACGTCTTTATCTTCTTGTATCTTGGCGACATCGATGTAGTTGCTATAAGCATGAATCGGATAATGACCAAGGGTAAGAATACGTTCGGCAACCTCATCAACCTTCGCCAGCAAGTCTGTATAGAACTCCTCGAACTTCTCGTGAAGCTGGAAAAATTGACGACCTTTGATATTCCAGTGGTATCCACGCACATTCATGTAGAAGACTTGATAGTTGGCAAGTAGCTCATTGAGCTTTTGAGCCAGTTCGCTAGCACTCACCTCGTTCAATCCAATATGATTTGTATTGCTCATGCGACTATCTCCTATATCTTAACGTAAATGTCAGTGTTGGTCGGCTCTCTGGTTGTGCTGTTGGTTCACGCTGGTTATTTTTTTAGCTTGCATGTATTAATGCCAATCAGCTTGTAGGCCGGGCAGAAGTTAAAGAGGCCCGTGGCTAGTGGCAAAATGCCAATCCAACCCCAAACGCCGACAGTGCCTAAAATGGCTAATAAAATCAGCGTTAACCCCACCAGGATGCGTAATATCTTATCAATATTACCTACATTGCTTTTCATTTTTGAACCCTTTAGGTTATCTAAAATTTTCAGAAGCTATAAACAGGAATCGCTGGATCGGTCATCATCTGTGCAATAGCTTCGGGCGTCGCTACCCCCACACCATCTAGAAGATCTTCCTTATCATATTCGCTATTGGGCAAGTAGATAGCACAAACATCTACATTGGCCCCTTTTTCTTGAAGCATGCTGAGGATCGCTTCGGGTTTGACCCGACCCGCTGGATTGCTAGGTGGTGTATTGATGGCCTCGGCGCTTTCATAACCCTCGACCGCTAGATCCCCAGAGGCGTCACAGAGCAGGATATGCACGCGGGTGCCCTGCTGCTGCATGGCATTGGACAAAATCATGGCCATGCCTTGGGTCTGCAGCGATCCGTTGGTAAGTATCACTAACGCCTGGTCTGCTTGCTTCTCAACTTCATGCTCGTCACTCATCGCGGAACCCGAGAAAACCAGTGCAGCCAGTGCGGCTGCTAGCACTGGCGGGATAACGTTCTTGATAACCATACGATCACCTCATTGGGCTTCATGATGTCTAAAGCCAAGCTGAACGCGCCTGACCATCCGTTTTTTGTGTCATTCAATCATCGTGTTGCCAAACAACGTCCGGGTTTACCTCATAACTCCATGGCAGGTCAGAGTTGCGCCAACCATTAAGACCCCTTACGCCCTGAGAAGCGCCATCCCTCAGCTTTTCACCCTCGAAGCCGTCAGTCATGGAATAAACATCGCTATACCCCATCTCGGCAATCACATCAGCAGCGGGAGCGCTGCGAGTAGCGCCTGAGCGGCACATCACAATGATGGGATCGCTCTTGTCTACGCCAAGCGCCTCTATTTCAGCTCTTACTTGCTCTTCAAAATCAGGATTTCTGACCACGGGCCATGTTTTCGCCTCTTCATCAAATTGGTCGCGGTCTGATAGCACCCAGGGCACATGGATATCGGTAGGCTCGGCAAAGCCGGTGAACTTAATTTCAATTGGATCGCGTACGTCGATTAATACAGCATGATCATTTGCCTGCATTAAGTTATAGGCCTCCGTAGCTGTGACATAGAGCCCCGATTCCGTCTCGCGGTAGGCCTCAACATCATCGGCCAGCGAAGGCATAGACACTAAAATCATCACGCCTCCCAATGTTGATAATAAGAAAGCTAATGGGCTTTTCATAACTTTTTCCTCTAAGGTAATAACATTTTATTTGTTATTCAGCGTAGCTGCTTTTCTGAACGAAGACACGAGGCAATTAGTCGCAGCTTGACCCAAGTCATCTCATGAGCATTATCCAACGACAGCAGAGGTTGTTGATTGGTGTAGAGGATGACCCATCAGTGGATCTACGTACTCATAGGGGGCAGCAAGAAACGAGGCAGAACATGATGGAAACGGCTCCGGCCACGCTATCAGCGCTAGTTGGCTAAGCGGGCGGTATCGGGCGTTATCCCGCGTCATGCGGGGCGAGCAGCTCTCTGCCAAGGTGGGAGAAGGGCGCTATATCGGACATTGGGAAGGCGACACGGTGCTAAAAGGCCGCGCAAGGCACTGAACTGGGGCATACCGCTTCACGTCTGCGTCGGGGTGCTCAAGAAATCCGTCGCCGTTCCGAGCACTCTTCAATAGTGTTGCGCCTGGAGCTCGAGGCCGTCCGTTTGAACTGATGTTCGATAACGCCGTCGAAAGAAGTGTGAGACAAGGGCCGGCTTTCGCCGACAAGCTATTACTCCCCGTTCTTGCGGGACGGGGTCTTCGCGGAGCACTTTATGGAATACGAACATGCAGTTGTGAAATTCGAAGAAGGCGTTGGCACTCTGCTCTGCAACGGCTGCGGCATTACCATCGCTGAGGGTACCGAGCACGAGGACAGGGAACACTACTGCACGATGTGCATGAGCGGTAACTGCAAAGCAAAATTCAAGAAAGGAAAGTAAAAAATGGGTTCTTAGCCGCCGCCTGCATGACCTTGATCCGCCCCTGCGGACAATCACTAGGCGTTGGGCACCGTCCGCCTGAGCAACAGCGGAAGCAGCAACATCAGCAGCGTGATACGTAGCAGATGGTGAGTGGTAACAAAGGCAGGGTCGATGCCCAAGCTCAGTGCAACCAGGCTTAACTCCGGGGCACCGCCGGGCATGTAGGCGAGCAGCGCTGCCGCGGCGGAATACCCGGTGAGCAGGTGGCCTGCCCAGGCCGCGATAATGGCGAGAAACAACAGTACCAGGGCCTGAATGACGGCCATCAGTAGCGCCATGCCCACCGCGCCAAGCTTGGCGCCAGCAAAGCGCACGCCCACGGAGATACCGATGATCACCTGGGCGAACGCAATGATCGCCGGGGGCACTGCGGCGTGGGTGAGGCCGGAGAAGTGCAGTACCCCTGAAACCAGCGCCGGGCCAAACAGCAGCGGGCTGGGTAGCCGAAGGGCCTTGCCCAGCCATATGCCACTGATGCCCGCCGCCAACAGCCAACCCATATCGATCGGCGTTGGCATCCATAGCCATTGCGACAACGCAGGCGTGGCACTGCCAATATCGACATGGCCGATAAACTGCAGCGCAGGTGGAATGGCCACCAGCAGCACCAGAATGCGCACGGCGTGGGTAATGCCGATAATCCGCAGGTCGGCCCCGGAGGAGAGCGCCATCCCTGTCACCGTAGAGACCCCGCCAGGCACGCCAGAGTAGAGCGACGTCTCCCAGGAATGCCCGGCCACGCGGCAGGAGAACCAAACCGAGAAGGTCATCATTACCGCCGTGGCGATCAGCATGACGGCAAGGCTGATACCCCACAGGCTGGCGTCGCCGGTCATCTCTGGTGTGAACGCTGAACCGAGCATGACCCCAATGACCACTAGTACCCCCTTGCGCCCCTTGCGCGGTGACTCAAGGGGGACGCCCGCCAGAGAGGCCACGGTGGTGGCGATCATGGCGCCCAGTAAC
This sequence comes from Halomonas sp. CUBES01, assembly GCF_020991005.1. Classification (GTDB taxonomy): domain Bacteria; phylum Pseudomonadota; class Gammaproteobacteria; order Pseudomonadales; family Halomonadaceae; genus Vreelandella; species Vreelandella gomseomensis. Next base: position 397,557 of record NZ_JAJLLW010000001.1, read on the forward strand.
CAGGGGAGGGGAAGTTGTAGCCAGTAAGCCAGCCCACCGCCGACAATCCCGAGCGCCAACGTCGGCAGAAAACGACCTAGCGAGCCTATCCTTGCTGCCAGCATGGTTTTCAATCTCCTTTTAGCGTTAAAACCCCGGCAGTTGAGAACATCTGCCGGGGCGGTCGTGTCGAGCGATCGGCTTTTGGCTTTCGTCAATCAGCGTCTGGCCGCAAGCATCTTCGGCACTGCCCAGGGCAGCACCAGCAGCAAGGCAGCGGCGATCCACAGCCCCAGTGAGATTCCCGACTGCCATAGGATACCGACATCGCCCCCGCTGATGGACAGCGCGCGGCGAAGGTTCTGCTCCATCAAGCCTCCCAGCACGTAGCCAAGAATCACGGGGGCCAGGGAGAACCCCAGTTTGCGTAGCAGGTAACCAAACACGCCGATGATCAGCATCAGGTAGATGGCAAACAGGTCGGAGTGCAATTGGTAGACGCCGACGAACGCCAGGATAGCAATGGCGGGCACCAATACCCAGCGCGGAATGGTCAGCACGCGGGCAAATACGCCCGCCAGCGGGAGGTTCAGCATCAGCAGTACAACGTTACCGATGTAAAGCGAGGCGATCAGGCCACCGGCCACTTCCGGGCGTTCGGTGAACATCATCGGCCCTGGGGTGATGTTGTAAAGCATCAGCGCGCCCAGATCGGCGACTAGTCATCCCCGGGCTCAACGTTTGCATGCTTGTGTACGGGGGAGAGTCGAAGTGCGTGTGCCCCCTGAGTCGGTACGCGACGCGAGAGGGTGGGTATCATCACGGCAGCTATGCATCTTCACTGCTTGCTAATGTCGATGGGAGCAATGAGTGTTCAAGGCCTCATTACCTGACTAGACTGTTCTGCTGTTTACGCGGTATGTTCAGCACATCACTATGAAGAGGCTCGGGTATGTTAACGTCCATTCGGCAATTGCTTACCGCCGTTGTCTTTGCTGCCGCCTCGTTGGCAGCGACCGCTCAAGGGGCAGAAGTCGCCTCAAGCAACCTGGCAGCGTCGGAGGATGAAAGCCCGATTCTCATGCTTCATCGTGCCGGGGAACGCTGGTCAATCAGCCGCGAGGACATTGAGCAATCTCCGCTCTACGAGGTATCCCTACAGCATTTCGAAGGCCCACAGGGGCGCTTTGCGGGGGTCTGGCTGGACGACTTCCTCGACGCCGAGGGTATCGACAATGCCGTGACGTTACGCTTCGTGGCTCACGACGATTACACCACCTTCATAACGCCGGATGATCGCGCAGCCAAACGCTATATGCTTGCCACACGGCTGGATGGCGATCCGCTGACCCGAGAGGAATTCGGCCCGACGATGTTGATCATTCCCGAAGATGCCGACGCCGTTGAAGCGGGCACCGTGAGCATGACCTCATGGATATGGGCGATTAAAGATATCTATCTCCAGCAATGAATCGGCGCTTTAACCGGCCGCTTGGCTGGCAGTTAGGGCTTGGGTTCACCCTGCTGGCTGGCATTTGCGCAATCGCAACGGGTGTCTACCTGTACCAGGTGCGCCAGCATCTCGGATCAAACTACACGGCGCTCGTGGCCGATGTCATACGTCCGCAGCTGCATACCGTCCTGCTCCGTTCCGCATTGGAAGACTTCCATGCGCACCCGCAGGATAGCGAGCTGATCGAACGCTTTGACAACCTGCTCTGGCGAATTCCTCAGCATATCGAGGGCGTCGAGTTCGGACTCAGCAAGACCCCGTTGGCACCCGCCGCCTATGAAGCTGCGTTGAATCGCCTGGAGCGGGCAAGGGAACATCTCCCTGAACTGCGCCAGGCGCTCGGCGAAATTGCCGCTGGCGCGCCGCCGGATGACCTGATTCAACAGGGCTTCGCCATTGAAAATGACTTGGCGCAGGCCTACAGCCGACTCAGTTACCTACTACATGCTGAGGCAGCCAAGCAGCGGATCGTGATGGAGCGCCTGGCGATAGGCATTGCGCTGCTGATCCTTGTCATCCTGATCCTGGTTGGCTGTCTCATGCTGGTCTTGATGCGCCTGCATCATCAGCATAAAAAAGTACTCAGGCTCAGCCTGATGGACGAACTCACCGGGCTTGGCAACCGCCGTTACATGCTCAATTTCACCGATCTGCTGTTCGAACAGAGTCAACGCAGCGGCCTCCCCCTGAGCATGGCGCTTATCGACCTTGACCATTTCAAGCGCGTGAATGACGATTTTGGTCATCCGGCAGGCGATCAAGTGCTTAAAGTCGTTGCGGATGCCCTGCTTGGCGAGGTTCGCAAGGTCGATGTGGTAGCGCGGCTGGGTGGCGAAGAATTCTGCGTGCTCATGCCTGAAACCGATACGCAAGGCGCGCTGGACGTCACCGAACGGATACGTCAGCGAGTGGCGTCGCTATCACACCAAGCGTTTGGCGTGCCTGTTGCCGTGACGGTCAGCCTGGGGCTGGCCACGGTTGTCGCGGATGACGCAACCTTCGATCAGCTCTACTCCCGGGCCGATCAAGCTCTCTACCAAGCCAAGCTCCAGGGACGCAATCGCGTTGCCGTGGACTGCCCTCATGGTTCATGCAACGCCTGAGTCGCCATATATTTAATTAGAAATAGTTAAATCAATGCGGTTTCAGTAAAAGCGCCTCATCAATCGCGATGAACTCGCTGGCCTCGCGCATGAGTGACGCGGCGGTCAGTTGGGGGACGCCATAGACCTCAACGGTCTTTTTGTATTTTACCCGGATCTTGTTGGCGAGCAGATCAAAGTCTCCATCGCCGGACACCAGCACAATGACATCGGCGTCCTGCGCGTGCTCCATGACATCGATGACAATGCCAACATCCCAATCGCCTTTCGCAGAGCCGTCCCCACGCTGAATAAAAGGCTTCAGTTTCACCTCGAAGCCAATCGCCCTGAGAATGTTTTGAAACTCGCGTTGCTTGCGGTCCCCCCTGTCGATGGCATAGCAGAAGGCGTGCACGACGTCTCGGTTGGCGGTGGCGCTCGCCCAGAACCTGTTGTAATCAAAGTGTCGGCCATAGGCGTCACGCACGGTGTAATAGACGTTCTGGACGTCGACAAATATCGCCACCTTTGTCATGCGGGTCACCTTCTATAAAGCATCTATGTGGTACCCCATCATGAGCGGGCAAGCGGCAGGTGGCGAGGGTTTTCGCGTCAATATCATATTTAGTTAAATTTTTTCGAATGGAACAAGCAATTAAAGTAGCTTTTTAAGGAACGTCCGATCCATTAGCATGCTAATCAACAGAGGGAGAGCATTTCTCTGTACTAACGCAAAGGAGACGTATCATGAAACTTAAGACAACGCTTTCAGCTCTTGTCATTGCCGCTGTGCCAATGGCCGCACAGGCCGGTCAGGCATCCGAGCGTACCATGGAGTTGAACGAGCCCCTTCAAACGGCGGGTCAGGTAACGCACCAGGACGCTGGCACGTCGGTATCGGTCATGGATGTTTCCCAAGGCATCGTGAGCGAGGGCGACAGCACCGCGATGGCAAAGGCGCGCGCTAACCTTCAAGCCAACTACCAGCACGAGACGGATATCGAGTTGAGCGCTGATGAGCTGGCTCCGGCACGCGAAGCGACCACCTAAACACGATCGCTCATCAAGATGCTGGTTGACCTATCAACCTCAAGGGCCCCGACAAATTGTCGGGGCCCTTTTGTTTACTCGCTCATTTATCAAACAACCTGACGCGCATGGTTTGTTATGCTGCCAACTGCTGGCTCGACTGACGCTGAAACGTGACGACGTTCGGCATTCGCCAGCCGGCAACGTGATAAGTATTTAGAGACAAGGTGGTGACCCGATGCGTACTGAAAAGGTGGATATCGTGCTGCTTGACGGCGGCATGGGGCAGGAACTCAGGAAGCGCAGCCGCCAGCCGGCGTCCCCGCTGTGGTCGGCGCAGGTTATGCTCGACGAGCCTCATCTGGTCACAGACGCCCACCGTGATTTCATTCAGGCGGGCGCCCGGGTGATCAAGCTGAATAATTATACGGCAACGCCGCTTCGGCTGGCCCGCGATGGCGACCCTGCCACGTTCGAGCCGCTGCATGCGGCGGCGCTCGACGCCGCTCATCAGGCGCGTGAAGCAAGCGCAAACGCTCAGGACGTGCGCATCGCGGGCTGTCTGCCGCCCCTGGTGGCGAGTTACCACCCGGATAGCGTACCGGATGATGCCACTTGCCTGCGCGACTACCGCCGTCTGGTGGCGCAGCAGGCCGACGGTGTCGACCTGTTCCTGTGTGAAACCATGTCGCTGATCCGTGAAGCGCGTGCCGCGACCACGGCGGCGGTGGAAAGCCGGCATCCGGTCTGGGTGGCGTTTACGGTAGACGATCGCGATGGCGCGCGGCTGCGCTCCGGCGAATCGCTGACGGAAGCGGCCCGGGAGGTAGTAGCGCTCGGCGCTGAGCGGATACTGGTCAATTGCTCCGTACCAGAGGCCGTGACCGCCGCGATGCAGGCGCTTGCCGAGCTTGATGTGCCATTTGGCGGCTACGCCAACGGCTTTACGTCCGTGGACGCGCTGCAGCCCGGCGGGACGGTGGACACGCTGGCGTCGCGCGCCGATCTTGATTCGGAGGCCTATGCCGAGCAAGCGCTTGCCTGGGTCGAGCAGGGCGCAACGCTGGTGGGCGGCTGCTGTGAAGTTGGCCCCGCCCACATCGCGGCGCTGGCCAAGTGCTTGACCGAAAGGGGCTACCGGCTGGTCGCGTCCTGAGGGAGCGGGTCACCCTTCCTATGGGCTTCTTCTTGCGTTAATTACACCAGGTCGCGGGGAATTTCCTCGTCCCAGCTCTTGGCAAAGACGCGGCTGTCGCCCTCGAAGGCGTCCAGCGTGGCACGCAAGCGGAAGTTGTGCGCATCCGAGGTCATCAAGGTGCGGGTCACGCTGCGTACCATCCAGTCGCCGCGTCGAAAGCTGCGCTCCCATTCGGTCCAGCCGCTGAGGCTATCGTAGTTGCCGTAGGCATAGGTGTAGCGCTCGGTCACCCGAGATGACAGCTCCAGGTCAATGTCATCGATCCGGAAAGTGCCTTCGTCGTTGATCACCTCGAGGGTGGTCTGGTCCTGGGCCAGGTCACGGATGACCCGCCAGGCTTCCTGGCTGGGCTGGATCAGGGTGACCGCAAGCGGTGGCGCGGCTTCCGGCGGGCCGAACGCGGGCAGCGCGGCTTCTTCATCGTGCTGTGGTTCACGACACGGCAAGATCAGCCGGCAGCCGGCCGGGTGCACGGTGAGTTTGACGGGCACCGGCGACGGCCAGGCGAGCGGCCAGTAGCTGGTCGAGAGCGAGAGGCGGATGGCGTTACCCACGGGAAAGTGTTGCGCGATATGCTTCAGGAGGATGCGCACGCGATAACGCTTGCCCGGCACCAACGGTTCGGGAAATTCATCGCTGTCGCGGTGGGTCAAGTTCAAAAGCCCGTAGGAAATCCGGGTTGCCTTGTCGTCCTGGGCGATGTCGCTGAGCCTTAACGCCACCATGGCCACGGGCTGGTCGGCTTCGATGTCGAGTTCGACAACCGGCTGTCCGCAAATCTCGATGGCCTCATCGAGCCGGGCCGTCTGGAAGATCAGCGAGCCGCCGTCCTCGTCGCGTTGATCGTGGGGCAAGTCTGGCGGCGCATTGTAGGAACACCACTTGCCGGCATACAGGCCGACGGACAGTGGCGAACGCACGGCGAGCGGGATATCGTCGTCCGTCTTGCCCGCGTCAGCCCCTTGCCCGGCAGGCAGCAGATCATGGCCGCTGGTGAGGCGAAAGGGCGCCGGCTCGATGCGCGGCGACGGCCAGTTGGGCTCAGCCACCCAGCGGCCCGGTCGTTCTTCGTAGCGGGCGGACGGAGGCACCGAGTCCTGCATCCAGACGCGCAGCATCGGCTCCTCCATGATGCCGGTTTCCTTGCCCTTCAACCAATAGTCCCACCAGCGCAGAGATTCCTGTAAAAAGCCGATGGCCGGCCCCGGTACCCCAAGGTGGGGGTACTTGTGCGACCAGGGGCCGACCAGGCCCTTGCGCGGCACGTCGAGCCCTTCAAGCAAGCGGAACACGGCATTGCAGTAGCCATCGGCCCAGCCGCTGACGGCATAGACAGGACAACGAATGCGCGAGAAATCCTCGCAGACTGAGCCATGCTTCCAGTAGTCGTCGCGGCGCTGATGTTGAAGCCAGGTCGAAAGCCAAAGCCCGCTACCCTCAAGGCGTTCCTGCCACATTTCCCGCCAGCGCTCACCGACCAGCTGCGGGTCAGGAGGGCAGGTGTTGCCATCGAACATGGTCGAGGCCCACGACAGGTTGTCGCCGAGCAGGCAGCCGCCCATGTGGTGCACATCATCGGCGTAGCGATCGTCGGTCGAGCACAGCGTAATGATGGCCTTGAGTTCGGGCGGCTGGAGGGCGGCAATCTGCAGGCCGTTGAATCCGCCCCATGAAATGCCGATCATGCCGACATCGCCGGTGCACCAGGCTTGTTGACCGAGCCACTTAAGAATTTCGACGCCATCGTCCAGTTCTTGCTGGAGGTATTCGTCGGTCAGTACGCCGTCTGATTCCCCGCTGCCGCGAATATCCACCCGAATGCCGGCATAGCCGTGGCCCGCCCAGTAGGCGTGCGTCTGGACGTCGCGCATCGCCGTCAGGTCGCGCTTGCGATAGGGCAGGTATTCAAGGATGGCAGGCACCGGATCGCTTTCGGCATCCACCGGACGCCAGATACGAATACCCAGCCGGCAGCCATCGGCAAGCGTGATCCAGTCTTCCTCTTCCTGCACCTTGCGGGGCAAATCGCTGACGATGTGCATGACCTTCTTTCCTTTTCCGTGGCGGGGTTGCGCGTAGTAAGGGGCTGCAACGATAGCGCGTCAGCCAACGATGTCCTCAAACGCAAAATGTAGCTGCTCGGCGAGGCGGGCGTAGTTGTCTTCCAGCGCGACGATGTCGTCGGCGCCCATCCATATGTAGGCCAGGGCGAAGCTGTAGCTGTCTTGCTCGGGGAGGGAGGACAGGCGCGTACCGACCTCGACCTGTAGCGTGATGATGGTCCCGGGGAAGGCCTGCTGGAGCGCGGTGATTTGCTCGTCGCTGGGCACCTGGCTGACGGTAGCATCCGTGAAGAAGACGCGGTAGAAGTATTTTGCGGCAAACTGAAAGGCGCCTTGCCGGGAGGGCAGGTCGGGTGACTGTCCCAACGCCAGGTCCACCGTTACCTGCTGATGGCTCACCCCATCGACCTTTTCGAACAGGTCGCAATGCGATTGGGCAACCCGGGTGTTGATCTCGAGTAGCCAGATGCGATCCTGCACTTCGTCCCAGAAGTATTCGATATTGAACGCTGCATTGTCGTAGCCGATGTGGGCCATGACGTCGCGCGTCAGCGCCTGCATTTTTTGCTGAATAGGCTCGGGCAGTTGTGACGGGTAGCGGTAGGATAAAAAGCTCAGCACCTGCGGGTAGCGAATCGAATCGACAATGCCGTAAGGCACCACATCGCCCTGAAACACGTAGCCTTCAAGGGTGCATTGCCAGCCGCCGATAATTTCCTCGGCCATGCAGTGACCGCCATCGACCAGGCGTACCTCGTCAGGCAGGTTGGCCTGCTCCAGCACGTAGTTAAACGGCTCTGAAATCGTCCCGATGCCTTCGCACAAACGCGCGACGGCGTGGGCGAAATCCTCGGGGCTTTCGATGCGAAAGCCCAGCCGTGAGCCTGACGACTTGATGGGTTTGACGAAGAACGGGAAATACAGCCCCGCTTCCCCGATATGCGCAAGCGCCTGGGAATCGAAGGGGTCAAAGGCGGTAAAGCGAGGGATGTAATCGGCAATGACCTCGTGCTGAACGCGCCGACTCCAGTACTTGTGCTCACATTTGAGCAGACTCTCGAGGCTGGTCGTGCGCGTGCCCAGTCGCTCGCAGAGCAACGGCAGCATGGTCGAGACCGGGAAGTCCATGTAGCCGACGATGGCATCGACAGGCTCGCCAAAGGCTTTCAACTGGGTTTCGGCCCGGGCGAGCATATCCTCGATAGGAAAGATTTCCGTATCATTGACCTCGGCGGGCTCGATCACGCCGTGGAAACGGTAGTTTTCAGCCCCGCGTAAATGCGCGAGACGTTGGCGATTAGGCTCATCCATCCCGACAACAAAAATATTCCGAACGCTCATGTCCGCCTCCTGGCGTAAGCTCGGCTGTCGGCAGTCGTCACCGCTGAAGGGCAGCGGGTAGCAGGCAGGAAATGGCCTTGCTCCAGGCAGGCGTTAGCCGTGGCGCAGGACACTTAACCAAGCATAGCGGGTTATCGTCGGGGCGCAGGAGTAATATGCTGGGGAACGGGATGGGGCAGGCAGGGGCGTTATTAAGCTGGCTAGGGTCGTTGTCTACTGTTATAAGTTAAACCACGAATTGAAACATTATCGCATATGACATGACCGGTACCGGACGTGTCTGTGCATTCCTTAAAAGCGTCGCTGGGCGGCGAATGGGACATGGCGTCACATCACCCCACCGTCACCGGCCATCTTGTGGCCATTGGCGGAGCCGAGGACAAGACCTCCGAACTCGCCATCCTGCGACGGGTATTCGAGCTTGCCCCCAACGATAGCGACGAAGTCGCCATCATCGCCACGGCCAGCAGCATTCCTGAACAGCTCTTGCCCAGCTACGAGGCAGCCTTCACCCGCTTGGGGGCCAGTCAGGTGCATGCGCTGAATATCCAGGATCGCCAGCAAGCCGCCGATGAAGAGAATATCCGGCTGATTCAACGCAGCGGGGTGATTTTTTTCACCGGCGGCGACCAGCTGCGCCTGACCTCGGTGTTTGGTGGCTCCGCGACCCTGCGTGCTATTCGTGAGCGCTTGAGAGCGGGCGCCGTGGTCGCGGGCACCAGTGCCGGGGCCGCTGCGATGCCCAGTACCATGATCTATAACGGAGCGGCGGCCGATGCCCTGCGCAAGGGTGGGGTCAACATGACCTTCGGCCTGGATTTCGTGCGCGGGTTGATCATCGACAGTCACTTCCTCGAGCGCGGGCGTTTCACGCGCCTGATGCAGGTGGGGGCCAGCAACCCCGAGCATCTGGGTGTTGGCTTAGGCGAGGATGCCGCAGTCATCATCCATCCCAACCGCATTCTGGAAACAGTCGGCCCGGGTCACGTCATCATTATCGATAGCCGAGACCTGGCGAGTTCCAATATCGCGGAGCTGGACATGGACGAACCGGTCGCCATCGAGAATATGATCCTGCATGCCATGGTCAGCGGGCATGGCTACGATGTTGATGCGCGTCGCTACCTCGTCGCCGATGAGCTGGCGGCCACCCTGGCAGGGAGGCGAGGGCAATGAATATCCTCGATCATCGGGCCCTGCGGGGTCCGAATTACTACAGCCGTTACCCGGCCATCTATATGCGGCTGGACATTGGTGAGCTCGAAGAGCGGCCAAGCGACCTTGTCCCCGGCATTGTCGAACGGCTGACGACGCTGCTCCCGACCCTGCAGGAGCACCGCTGCTCGTTGGGCCGCCCCGGCGGCTTTCTGGAGCGGCTCGAACGCGGCACCTGGGCCGGCCACGTGGTCGAGCATGTGGCGATCGAGCTGGAGAACCTGATCGGCTTTTCGGTGGGCTACGGCAAGACGGTCGATTCCTACGAAACTGGCATCTATAACGTCGTCTATCGCTACCGGGACGAAGCCTGCGGTCTGGCCGCGGGTGTTGAGTCCGTCGGTCTCGTCGAGCGGTTGTTTCGCGACGCAGAAATCGATGTGCCCGACATCCTGGAGCGCCTCAAGCAGGTGCGCGACGCCCACATGCTCGGCCCTTCCACGGCGGCCATTGTCGCGGCCGCCACCCGGCGGGGCATCCCCCATGTCCGCCTGAGCGAAGAAAACAGCTATATCCAGCTCGGTCACGGCCACCGTCAGCAGCGCATCCAGGCGACAGTGACCGGCCATACCGACCTGATCGGCTACGGCATCGCCGACGACAAGGAGTGGACCAAACAGGTACTCGGCGATGCCGGGATTCCGGTGCCCCAGGGGTGGGTGTGCGGTTCGTTCGACGCGGCGCTGGACGCTGCCCGCACCATCGGCTATCCCGTCGCGGTAAAGCCGATCATCGGCAACCATGGCCGCGGGGTGAGCACCAATATCGAGGACGACCAGGCGCTGAGTGATGCCTTCGACATTGCCGCGCACCACAATGCTTCGGTGATTGTCGAGCAGTACATTCGCGGCGAGGATCACCGCCTGCTGGTCATCGACGGCAAGCTCGTCGCCGCCGCGAGGCGCCGTCCGGCACATGTGATGGGCGACGGGGCAGCGACGCTCCAGGCGCTGGTCGACGCGGAAAATAACGATGTGCGTCGCGGCGTCGGCCATGAGAACCTGCTCACCCAGATCCAGCTGGACGACCAGTCGCTAAGGCTGATCGGCCAGCAGAACCTGACCCTGCAGAGCGTCATCCCGGCCGGTGATATCGTTTATCTCAAGCCCACCGCGAACCTCAGCACCGGGGGCACGGCCACAGACGTTACCGACGATGTTCACCCGGAGGTGCGCTACGCGGCGGAGCGCATTGCGCGGCTGGTGGGGCTGGACATCATCGGCATCGACCTGCTCGCCGAAACCCTGACCAAGCCCCTTGAGGAGCAATCGGCTGCGGTGGTCGAGGTCAATGCCGGGCCCGGCTTTCGCATGCACCTCTCGCCGACCCACGGGGAGGGGCGCGATGTGGGACGCCCGGTCATTGACATGCTGTTTCCCGACAGCGAGACCACCGGCCGCATTCCCATCGCGGCGGTCACCGGCACCAATGGCAAGACCACCACGGTACGCCTGCTCTCGCACCTGCTGCGCCAGGCCGGGCGCAATGTCGGTATGGCCTGCACCGGCGCCATCGAGATCGACAACCACGTCATCATGCGCGGTGACTATAGCGGCCCTCAGGCGGCCGCGATCGTGCTGCGCGAGCCCACGGTCGAGTGCGCCGTGCTCGAGGTCGCCCGGGGGGGCATCATGCGTCGCGGACTGGGGTTCGATGAATGCGACGTGGGTGTGTTGCTCAACATCGCCAGCGACCACCTGGGCGAGCACGACATCCATACGCTTGATGAGCTGGCGCGCTGCAAGACGGTGGTGATCGATGCCGTCCGCCAGGGTGGCACGGCGGTACTCAATGCCGACGACCCCCGGGTGCTGGAGGGCCAGGAGTGGGCCCGAGGCGACATCATCTTCTTTACGCTGGATCCTAATTCCCGCCCCGTCCGTCAGCACGTCCGCGACCAGGGCGTTGCCTTTACCCTCCACAACGAGCGCATCGTGATGCGCCAGGGCCATGTCGAAGCGGAGGTGATCCCGGTGGTGGACGTGCCGATCACGTTCGAAGGCCATGCGCGCTTCAATGTCGCCAACGCCCTGGCGGCGAGTGCCGCCGCCTATGCGCTGGGCCTGTCGATCGCCGACATCCAGATGGGCTTGCAGACCTTCCACCCCACGCCGGGCCAGAACCCGGGTCGCACCAATCTTATCGACGCTGACGGCATGAAGGTGCTGATCGACTACGGCCACAACGTGCCGGCGCTCGAGGCGTTGAGCGAGCTGGTCGGCTGCATTCCGGCGCGGCGACGGATCAGCGTGGCCAGCGCCCCCGGCAATCGTCGCGACGAAGACCTGTTCACGCTGGGCACCCTGCTCGCCCGGATGCACGACGTGGTCTTCATCTACGAGACCGACGCCCGGGGACGCACTCCCGGTGACGCCGCCCGCCTGCTGCGCGAAGGTGCTGAGTCCGTACCCGGCGACTGTCGGGTGGAGGTCATCATGGAAGAGCAGCAGGCCGTGGAACGCGCTTTCGAGGAGGCCAGCGAAGGTGACCTGCTGGTCTTGCTGATCGACGATGTGGATAGCGCCATTGAGCGCATCAGGGGGCGCCGCTTCCAGTCGGCTGCCGCCCCAACGCCAGACGGTGAGTCGCCATGATGCCCGCAGCCCCCCAGGAAGACCGGTTGTTGACCCTGCTGCGGGTCGGCAACATCTATGCGCCGGAACCTCTCGAGGCGAACGATATCCTGATCGCCGACGGCCGCATCGCCGCCCTGGGGCTGAACCTCGAGATCCCCGCAGGCTGGCCGGTGCGGGTCGTGGAGGCGCGCCATCTCACCGCCGTGTCCGCCTTTATCGATCAGCACGTTCACGTGACCGGCGGTGGGGGCGAGGGCGGCTGCGGTACCCGCTGTCCGGAAATTTCGGCCCATGAGATCGCCGCGATGGGGATCGGCACGGTGGTGGGGGTATTGGGCACCGACAGCATCAGCCGTTCCCCGGCGGATGTGCTGGCCAAGGTGCGCGGGCTCAGGGCCGAGGGTATCGCCGCCTACATGTATACCGGCGCCTATCGTGTCCCGCCGCCCACGTTGACCGGCGACATCCAGCGCGACCTGGCCTGGATTCCCGAGGTCATCGGCCTGGGGGAAATCGCCATTTCGGATCATCGCTCGAGTCAGCCGCGTCAGGATGAAATCGAACGCCTTGTCAGCGATACCCGGGTGGGCGCCATGCTGGCCGGCAAACGCGGCATCTGCCACTTCCATCTCGGCGACGGCAAACGGGGGCTGGAGCCACTTCGCCGGTTGCTCACTGAGACCGAGATTCCCGCCGACCAGGTGATTCCCACCCACGTGAACCGCCACCTAGCCTTGCTCGAGGAAGCTGCGGACTACGCGCTGGCGTTCAATGCCAGCGTCGATGTCACCGCCTTTGAAGACGCCGGCGACGGCCTGTCCGGCGTCGATGCTGTGGCTCGCTTACTCCAGCGTGGCGTTCCGGCTGAGCTCATCACCCTGAGCTCCGACTGTAACGGCAGTCTGCCCGAATTCGACGCGAACGGGGCCTATCTGGGCATGAAAGTGGCACGCAACACCACGCTGATTGCGGACTGGCAACGCCTCGTGCGGGAGGAAGTGCTGCCCCTCGAAACGGCGTTGGGGCTGATTTCGGGAAGCGTTGCCCGGGTGCTCGGGCTACACGCAAGAAAAGGACGCCTGGCGATCGGCTTTGACGCCGATGTCACCTTGCTAGATAGCGAACTCCAGCCGCAGCAAACGTTCGTGGCGGGTAAGTGCGTCTATGACGCGAGCCGCCTGGATCGCTGACCACCTTGAAAACAGCCTCTTTGCCCCCCACATTTATCTTAAGTTTAATGTTTCTGCTCGCGGGCCGGACATTTACCCTTCTTCATGCAACGACTTTCGGGGCAGCGCACTATGGGCATCCTTTATCAACCGTTTCGACAGCGGATACTCTGGCAGTGGACGTCCGTGCTGGCGCTGGTGCTGTTACTTACCGGCTGTGGGGTCAACAATATCCCCACCTACGATGAGAAAGTCACCTCCGCCTGGTCCCAGGTGGAAAACCAGTATCAGCGTCGCGCCGACCTGATTCCCAATCTGGTGGAAACCGTCAAGGGGTTTGCCGCACAAGAGCAGGAAACGCTGACTGCGGTGATCGAAGCGCGCTCCAAGGCCACTTCGATCCAGGTGGACGAGAGCATTCTTGAGAACCCCGAGAAGCTTCAGCAGTTCCAGCAGGCTCAGGGGGAGCTGAGCAGTGCCCTGAGCCGCCTGATGGCGGTGTCCGAGCGCTACCCGGATTTGAAGTCGAACCAGAACTTCCTGGCCCTGCAGTCGCAGTTGGAAGGTACGGAAAACCGCATTGCCGTTGCGCGGCGGGACTTCATCCAGGCGGTGGAGCGTTACAACACCGAGCTGCGCACCTTCCCGGGCAAGATCTGGCATAGCCTGCTGTATAGCGAGCTTGAGCCCCGCGCCAACTTCGAGGCCACGACGGAAAATGCCGACGACGCACCTGCGGTGGACTTCTGATGGCTACCCTGATGCGCAAAAGCCTGTTGCTGACTTTCCTGCTTTGGCTGCCGGTTGCCGCCTGGGCCCAGTCTTCGCCTGAGTTTCCCGAGCTTTCCGGCCGGGTGGTCGACCGCGCAGACATGCTGTCACCCGAGGTGGAAGCGCGGCTGACCCAGATGCTTCAGTCCCACGAAGAAGCCAGCACCGAACAGGTCGTGGTGGTGACATTGCCGAACCTCCAGGGGTATCCGATCGAGGACTTCGGCTACCAGCTGGGGCGCCACTGGGGGATTGGTCAGGAGGACGAGGATAACGGCGCGTTGCTGATCGTCGCGGAAGAAGAGCGGGCCATCCGCATTGAAGTGGGTTATGGCCTTGAGGGGCGTCTCACCGACGCCCAGTCTTCGGTGATCATCAACCAGGCGATCAGCCCGGCGTTCCGCCAGGGGAATTTTGAGGCCGGTATCGTTAACGGTGCTGCGGCGATGATCCAGGTGCTCGGCGGCGAGCCCTTGGCGGCTCCCGAGGGACAACAATCCGCGTCAGCCCAGGAAAAGCCCAACCCCGGGCTGATGGGGCTATTCTTCTTCATCATGATGGGCGTCGTGTTCTTTATTGGCAGTCGTGGTGGCCGTGGCGGACGCGGGGGCGCAGCCCTCGTCGGCGCGGCGCTGCTGGGTGCCGCCATGGGCGGTCGTGGCGGCGGCGGTGGCAGCGGCGGCGGTTTTGGTGGCGGCGGTGGCGGCTTCGGCGGCGGCGGTGCCTCCGGTGGCTGGTAATGCCATATGGCCATCCGCGCGCGCTGACTCTTCACACCTGACTATGAGCATCACACCATCATGACATTACTAAGCAAAAGCGATCAGGAAGCCGTTACCGCCGCGATCAACGAGGTAGAACGGGAAACCGATGCCGAGCTGGTCACCGTGCTGACGGCCCAGTCCGATAACTACAGCTATATTCCGCTGCTCTGGGCGGGCATTCTGGCGTTGCTGGTGCCGGGTATCGCCAATTATGTGGGCGGCTGGTTCAGCGCCGACGTGCTGCTGCTGGTGCAGTGGAGTACTTTCGTCCTGCTCAGCCTGCTGTTTCGCATGCCGCGCATCAATACCCGGCTGATTCCCCGGCAGGTGCGTTACTGGCGCGCCTCCAACCTGGCACGCCGCCAGTTCCTGGAGCAACGCCTGCACCATACCGACGGCGGCACCGGCATGCTGATCTTTGTCTCGGAGGCAGAGCGCTATGTAGAGATCCTGGTGGATCAGGGCATCGCCGACGTGCTGGATGACAAAGTATGGGAAGACATTGTGGCGGATTTCACCGCCAAGGTGCATCAGGGCGAGACCCGGCAGGGCTTTCTCGACTGCATTGCCGCCTGCGGCAAGCTTCTGAAAGCGCACGTACCCGCCACCCACGAGCGTAACGAGCTGCCCAATCATCTGGTCATCCTGCCATAGCGACAACGCCGGCTGCCCATCGGGACATTCGGCGTCTCACGGCCGCCCAGGGGGTGGCCGTTTGCGTATTAGCGGCCCACTTGGCGGCTCTCGATACCCCGGTTGGGGCCTAGCGTTAACAGCGTGTGCCCAACTAGGGCTTAGCGCCCCCTCCCGGTTAGGCTACACTCGGTGTTTGCGTTCCACGACGGAAGGATAGCCATCTCCATGTTGGGATTCCTGCAGGGGCTCTCCTACGGCCTCTTTATGACCTGCCTGCCCTGGCTGTTGATAGGGCTCTACAATCCTGGCCTGGCACTTCCGTGGCCGGCGCCCGGCCGACTGCAGGTCATCGCCCGCTACTGCCTGCTGGTGCCCTTCATTAGCATGTTGCTGTGGCTGACCTCCCTGTGGGGCGGCTTCAGTCCCAGCCTGCTTGGCTGGCTTGCGGGCATCGTCGCCATTCCGGTGGCGCTGCCCGTGGAGCGTACGTTGCGCGGCTGGCTGGCGCGCCGTCGTGAGCGTCGCCAGGCCGCTCAGCGTGCGGCCGAAACACAGCAGCGCCGCGCCCGGGAGGAGCGCAGGGCCCACGAGGCAGGGGTCTCGGTGCTTGATCCGGCCAGGCCCCCAGACGGTGCCGACGAGCTTGTGCTGGCCATGTGCCGGGTCAAGCAAAGCCTGCTGGACGTTAATCGTCCCGACCTGGCGGTTCTGGCCGACCGGCTCTACAGCCGCTATCGCCATGTGATGGACGTGCTCGGCGAACGGTTCCAGCCTGGCGAGCTGGCCTTCAAGCGCGCGCAGGGGCTGGTCACTCAGGTGTGCTTCGGCGCCGTGGATACGCTGACGACCATGGCCTCCCAGGCGCGGGGAGTCGTGAGCGTGGACGGCGACTACGTGCGGGGCCGCCTGAACCGCGAGGGAAGCCAACTGAGCGAGGAAGAGCGCGCCGCCCTGGTACGTCGCCTGGATCTGCTGGTGGAAACCGAGCACCGCCTGTATGAGCTCTCCGCGCGCATTGAATCGGCGTTGACCGTGCTCGACGATACCGCCGTTTCCATGGCGCGGATCGAGACGGCGCGCCCCCAGGCGTCGGTCGCCACCGAGACGGCGCTTGAAGACCTGCGCCGCTTCGTCGAAGGCGCAGACCGTTATGCGCGCAGGGAGTAATGCGTCGATTGGCGCTACTCTGCGATTTTTGCAACGGTTTTATTGATAGCCCAGGAGATGTCCATGACTCAGCCATCCGATGATCAACGTCGCCTTTCCCTGCCGCCGGTAGACGAGATCGCCGACCAGGTGGGCGTCCGCCAGGCCGACGCCGATGACCGTGACATTGATCCTGACCCTGAGCTTGAGGCGATGGCCGACCACTTCGTTGAGGAGGTGCTCGCCGGGGAGGACGAGGCGTCGGTGGTTCGCCAGCGCCGGGCCGTGGACGAGATGGGGCTGGAATTGCAGCAGCAGGCCGCCCATCGTAGCGCCATGCTGCAAACGCCGCTTCGCCAGCTGGCTCACCAGGGCGATGAAGGCGGGCCCGTCGCCAAGGCGCTGACCGATCTACGTGGGCGCATGGAAGGGCTCGACCCTGCCCGCCATCGCCTGGCGCCGAGCGCGCTGGACCGCGTCATGGCGATCATTCCCGGTATCGACAGCCGCCTGCAGCGCTACTTCCGCAAGTTCGAGAATGCCCAGCAGGCGCTGGATGCGATCATCGAGGAGCTGGAGAGTGGGCGCGACATGCTGCATCGCGACAACCTCACCCTCAGCGATGACCAGCAAGCGCTCAACAACATTCTCGCCGAGTTGCATCGCCAGATTGCCCTGGGTCGCTTGATTGATCGCCGTCTGAAGGGCGAGATTGCCACCCGCGATGCCGATGATCCGCGGCGTCAGTTCCTCGAGGAGGAACTGCTCTTCCCGCTACGCCAGCGCATTGTCGACCTTCAGCAGCAACTGGCGGTGAGCCAGCAAGGCGTGCTGGCGCTGGAGGTTATCATCCGCAACAACCGCGAATTGATGCGCGGCGTGGACAGGGCGATCAACGTCACCGTCTCGGCGCTCACCGTGGCGGTGACCGTGGCCATGGCCATGGCCAATCAGCGCCTGGTGCTGGATCGCGTCGAAGCCCTCAACGACACCACGTCGCAGATGATTGGCGGCACCGCCAAGGCGCTGCGCCAGCAGGGGGTGGATATCCAGAAGCGGGCCTCCGGGGCGATGCTCGACATGGAGGTGCTTGAGGAGGCCTTCGGCGAGGTCATGGGCGCGATTGACGATCTCTCGAGCTACCGTCAGGAGGCGCTGCCCCGCCTGGATGAACAGATCGATCGTCTTGCGACCCTTGCCAAGCAGGGGGGCGCCTCCATCGAGCGTCTCCGCGAGGGTAACGCGTCGCAACCCCCGGACGGCACCGCTACTCACTGATGAGGCGGAGGCCTGTGCGGCTACTTGAAGCGCGACGAGGCGTCCCGAAAGGCCTTGCGCATCAGCTCCCAGGAGTCTTCCATGCCCTGGCGAACCGTCTCCCAGGCGGCTTCGCTTGAATGCTGAAGCTCGTCGAGGCGCTGCTGTGTCTCCGCCTGGCGTTGCTTGAGCCGCTCAATGTCCTCATGGTATTTGACCCTGGCCTCGTCACTGGCCTGGCGGGCCTTGACGACCAGCTCGTCGATCTCTTGATTCCATTCGTCGAGCCGGGCTTTCATTTCCTCGACAAATTCGTCGCGTTGACTCATGGCGTGCGCTCCTGGTGGTGATGGCGATGAACGGCATTGACGTTGCAGCTCCGTCGATACGTCTAGCGCTTTTCTTTATAGCAGTGTCTGCTAGCCAACGCACTCAGCGGCTACGCCATGGTAGCCATCCGGTTAATGTATTTTTTTGCCTGAATGGTGGCGTTTCTGCATTGCTCATCACCAAGGTTGCGACCACAATAAGTCAGCTTGACGCGTATAGATGCAACCAGCGGCGGTGGAGGGAGTGCCTAGTATGAAGACGTTGTCGAACATGGGATTTGCCCTATTCGGTGCGGCGCTGGTCGCCATCAGTTATGGCCTCGCGCGCTTTGCGTTTGGCCTGTTTGTCCCTTCTATCAGTGATGAGCTGTCACTCTCTTCTTATCTGGTAGGTATTATCGGCGCGCTGCCGTTCGTCAGTTTTGTGCTGGCCACGCTGGTGGCTCCGCTTGCCGCTGACCGCCTCGGCGCCCGCAATCTGGCGGTGCTCTCCAGCAGCTTCGGGCTTGGCGGCCTTGCCCTGATCAGCCAGTCGTCAACGGCGCTCTCGCTGGGGGTGGGCGTGTTCATCTGCGGGGTCTGCACCGGTTTGATGATGCCTGCGCTCACGGCGGCGATGCAGGCGTTGGTCAGCCGTTCCATGCACGGCCGCGTCAGCTCGATCATGAATGCCGGCACCAGCATCGGTATCATCGTGGCCGTGCCGACGGTGGTCTTTCTGGCCGATGCCTGGCGGCTTACCTACACGATATTTGCGGTGCTGGCCGGGCTGGGTGTCGTGGCGGCTTGGTTTTTCATTCCTTCGGTATCTCGTGTCATCCCCGCGAACGCGGCGCCGCCGCCGCCCATCACCCGTGTGCAGTGGTCGCGGCTGATTCGGCTGACGCTGTTTGCCTTTGCCATGGGCTTTGTGTCCGCGCCGTACTGGCTTTTTGCGCCCGACCTGCTGGTCAACCTCGGCGCACTGTCTGCGCAGAACACCGGTTGGCTGTGGTTTGCGGTGGGTGTCGCCGGCCTCGGCGGCGCCGTCATCAGTGACCTGGCCGACCGTAACAACCCGCCGATTACCCAGGCCTTGATGTTGATGATGCTGTCATCAAGCCTGGTTCTGCTGGCCGCGAGCCCCAGTCAGTTACCGCTGGCGATGTTCTCCGCGATGGTATTCGGTCTGGCCTACATGAGTTTGACGGGGCTTTATCTGATGACCGGCATCCGGCTGCTACCGGGACGTATATCGGTGGGGCCGGTGCTGCCGTTCATGGCCTGCGCCCTTGGGCAGGCGGTGGGCTCGCCGGTGATCGGCGGGCTGGTCGAAAGCGTTGGGTACGCGGATGCGTTTGCGATCTTTACGGTGATCGGCATCCTGACGGCGGTCATTTCGCCGCTTTATCCCGGCCATATCGACTACCTGACCGATGACGAAGAACCGCAGGCCGAGGAGGAGCATGTGGAAGATACCGGCCTTCAGGCTGCCTACGACCACCAGCTGGTGGATGAGGACGGACAGCCCCTCGAAGACCCGGTGGAGGACGACCCCGTTGCCGAAGAGTCTGCTACTGAAGATGCTGATACGCGCTGAAGGGCGTGCTTGGCCTGCCGTGATAGTGGCGCAGCAAGGCGCAGATCCGTCATGGCGATAGGCACTCCCGCGTCGCCGGCGGCGCGGCTTTATTTAATGGGGAGTGCTTTTCATGCGGTACATGTCGCCGTCCGCATGGCTCATCAGTGTTTCGGCATCCTCGCCATCGGTGGGATAGACCGCCACGCCAATGCTGCAGGACGGCATGTCGATGCCGTCAAATTCGGCGCCTAACGGCTCGGACATGGCGTCACGAATCTGCGCCATCTTCATCGATATGGCATCGTCTGATGGAATGTCCGTTAACAGCACGATGAACTCGTCGCCGCCCATCCGGGCGACGGTGTCGGTTTCACGGACGCAGCTTTCCAGCCGTCTTGCGACGCTGCATAGCACGGCGTCTCCCACTGCGTGCCCGTGGGCGTCGTTGATATGCTTGAACCTGTCGATATCCACAAACAGCAGTGCCAGGCCGGTCTGGTGGCGCTGGGCGACTGCCAGGCCGGTCTTTAGCCGGTCGTAAAACAGGCTGCGGTTGGTGAGCTTGGTCAGTGGATCATGGTGGGCGAGATAGCGTAATGCTGTTTCGGCCTCAACAAGATCCGTCACATTACGCGCAACGCCAATTCTGGCGCGCTCTTCCTCGTGCCAGCGAGCAGACCACAGGATATAGACGACATCGCCATCCTTGCGCAGATAGCGATTACGAAAATCGATGTGCGGTTTGCCGTCCATGACCATGCGAATAGCGGTTTGCGTTGCTTCCAGGTCGTCGGGGTGCATGTAGTCGGTGATGGCGGTGCCAATCAGCTCGTCGGCACGGTAACCCAGCAGTGATTCGCAGGCATCGCTGACAAAGACGATCTGATTGTCGCTATCGACTACAAAGACGGTATCCAGCATCAAGTTGATGAGCTTCGGGTAGAGCGACGGCAGGTCAACGTTCATGGGGCAAGCTATCCCGGCGAGCGTTCTGTGATTATATCGTGATCTTTAAAAAGCACGCCAAGTAATTCATTTTAGTTAACGCATGACGGGGCTTTGCAACGAGAACGGCGTAGCCGGGTGTTAAAAAGAAGCCCCGTGGCAGGGCGGCGCTATAGCGCCTGTTTGCGCCATGGCTTGCCGTCACAGGTGGCATAGTAACGGCAGTTTGTTGTACAGCCTCGGCAGGGCAGTCGGTTGGTGGCAGGCGTTGGTGTCGGTTGGGCAGGTACAGTCATATTGCACTCACAGTCAGGAAAGGGGCGTGGGGAAGAAGCAGGCAGCCAGGCACCGAGCGTCAACCTGCCTTTGTCCGACTGTGCACCACATGGCGTTGGTTTACCAACGGCGTCTTTCAACCTTATGATGACCTATCGGTTAGCTTGCAAGAGGAAAGACACATGCCATCACGGCTGCGTGACCGCAACGTCTGGTTTGGACTGCTGCTCGGCGTTCTGGGGCTGATCTATATCCGCAGCATGTCGGCAAGCGGTCTGGCTGAACTGCCCCACCTGATGGCGGCGCTGACCGTCCTGGTGCCGCTGACCCTGTTCGGCGTCGTGCTGCGCAGTCCCTGGCCGGCGGCAGCGGCGCTTGCGTTTCTGATCGTTATCAACCTGTCGCTGAACTGATGCGCGGTTAACCTCGGCCGGCCTCGCCCTCCCCATCGTCGTCCTTTCAAGATACTGCACGCTTACCGCCAGACCAAGAGTCGGTTTTCGTCCGGATCATCCCCTGCATCCTGCCGTCACAGGAAGCGCTCTAATGCAGTGTTTTCTTGCTTAGATAAAGCTTAATTTATACACGGCAAATGTCGTTTAAAGTATTTGCATAATCTTCTTGTTTTTCGTCCGGAACCTAACTAGCTTGTAATTGTTGTCCAAT
Organism: Halomonas sp. CUBES01; assembly: GCF_020991005.1. Taxonomy (GTDB): domain Bacteria; phylum Pseudomonadota; class Gammaproteobacteria; order Pseudomonadales; family Halomonadaceae; genus Vreelandella; species Vreelandella gomseomensis. The sequence continues at coordinate 419,073 of NZ_JAJLLW010000001.1, forward strand.
AAAAATTAGTTGGATAACTGTTGTGCAACTATGCCTGCTGTCAGGGCGTCACCACCACGACGTAGCCAGGCTGATTTTATACAGTTCGTCCACGTCAGTCGCGTGATGATGAAAACAGGTACGCGAAGCTTGCCAACAACCCCCACCGACGTTGGAGATACTCATGGAACTTGAAGCGCTATCCCTAGGGCAATACTCCTTCACCCAGAACGCCTATTCGTTCGGCTTTGCCGTCATGGCGGCCGCGACCCTTTTCTTCTGGCTGATGAAATCCGAGATTGCCCCAGCTTACCGACTTGCAGTCACCATCACGGGCTTGGTGACAGCAGTCGCTGCCTATCACTACCTTCAAATCATGCTGTCATGGTCTGCCGCCATTGATGTCACCTCCGGTGAGGTCGTCGCGACAGGTAAACCCTTCAATCAGGCATACCGCTACGTAGACTGGCTACTGACGGTGCCACTGCTGCTCATTGAGCTCATTCTGGTCATGCGTCTTTCCAAGGAAGAAACCATCCGCAAATCGACCATGCTGGGCGGTGCTGCGGCGTTGATGATCGTTCTAGGCTACCCAGGTGAAGTGGCCAGCTCCGGCGGTATTCGCTTCGTCTTCTGGGTGTTGTCGATGATTCCGTTTGTCTACATCGTCTATCAGCTGGTCGTGGGCCTCAAGGCGTCCATATCCGCGCAGCCTGACAACGTCAAGAACCTGATCAACATGTCGGTATATCTGGTGATCGGCTCCTGGCTCTTCTACCCGATCGTGTATCTGTTCCCGCTGGTCGGTTTGACAGGTGGCGCCGCCATTACCGCTGTCGAAGTGGGTTATACCGTGGCGGACATCGTGGCCAAGGCGGTCTTTGGTGTCTTCATCTTTACCATTGCGATGCGCAAGTCGCAGGCAAGTGAGTCGCACGATGCCACTCACCATGAGACGCCGTCTTCTTAACCCGTTACCCGCATGAAGCGGCTTTGAACAACCGGGACGTTGAGAGAGGCTGGCCAGGGATGGCGCCCGGCAAAGCACGCAAATTAACGAACAGTGGCTTGTAAACAGAAAAGTATCTGTCATTTTGAAGATAATGTTTGAGTCATCGAGATATCGGCATGCCGCATGGAAAGTACGTTGCGTCATGCCACGTTTAACCACCCGATCGAAAGGACATTGGCATGGTCACTGCGAACATACATCACACCGCCAATTTCGATGTCGCCGGCAACAGTTCGGCGCAAGGGTCGTTTGCCAGGGATGACGATGTCCCCGATCAGGTAGCGCAGGAGCTTGAGCACGCAAAAGCACTGATGCGTGACAGCGTGGGGGTGGCCGATCATTGGCCAGCCACCGCAGCGGGGCTTTATCATCTTGATACCGGCGGTAGCCGGTTGCGCGCCCGATTGGCACTGTTGAGCGGGATGGCGTACGGCGCTTCTTCCGCGCACCGTATCGCCGCAGCGGCGGCGGCCGAGCTGGTTCATAACGCGTCGCTGGTGCACGACGATCTTTGCGATGGGGATGTCGAGCGCCGGGGCAAACCCGCCGTCTGGCGCAAGGAGAGCCCTGGCGTTGCGTTATGCACCGGCGATTTATTGCTCACCGCCGCCTTTCGCGCGGCGTTGAACAGTGACTTGCCTGAACACCGTCTGGCGCTGGTAGAGCTGCTCACCGATCGCGTCAGCCAGGTCATTGCCGGTCAAAGTATCGAATTGGCGTCTCCTGAAACGACAACCCATGCCACCAACACCCTGGATCACTACCTGCAGGCAACGCTTGCGAAAACGGCGCCCCTGATCGTATTACCTCTGGAAGCGGGCGCGGCCGGCGGTGAGCTGTCCGACGAGCAGCACCAGCGGCTGGGCCGTTTTGCAAACGCGGTAGGGCTTGCCTACCAGATCATCGACGACCTGGACGATGTCGATCTGCAGTGTGCCCAGCGTTCATCTCCCGGTTACTATCATCGTTATCATGCCTGGCCACGGCATTGGCCCTGGCACACCCCAAATCATACAGACCCTGCATCAACGGCCATGCTGCGCGCTGTACGCCATGCCGCCGGGGCGCTTTCAAGAGCGTCGGGCCTGGTTCATTATTTCCCCAACCCGCTGAGCGCTGCGCTGGACGACATGCTCGCCAAGCTTAATCAACGCCTTGTCGAACATCGTCTTGCGTCTGCCAGCCGTGTTGATACACCGCAAAGTGAATCGCTGCTATGAATAAACCCGTTGAACAGCCTGCCCCAGGCAAGGCGGTGGTCATTGGCTCTGGATTTGGCGGGCTGGCAGTCGCCCTGCGTTTGCTTGCTGACGGCTGGGACGTTGAGGTGCTGGAGCGCCACGAGGATATTGGCGGTCGGGCACGGGTGTTTCAGCTGGAAGGGGTGGCCTTTGACGCAGGCCCCACGGTGATTACCGCCCCGTTCCTGTTCGAGGCGCTTTTCGAGCGTTTTGGTGAATCGTTGTACGACCATGTGACGCTGTTGCCTGTCGAGCCCTTTTATCGCATGGATTTTGCCGATGGGTCGTATTTCGACTACGGATGCCATACCGAACAGATCATCGCCGAAATAGAGCGCCTTTGCCCCGGCGAAGGGAACGCCTACCACGATTTTCTGGCCGCTACCGAAAAGATGTATCAGCGAGGATTTGTCGATCTGGCCGAGCAACCCTTTACGCGTGTCACCGATATGCTGAAGGTACTGCCGGATCTGGTGAGATTGCGCGCGGATATCAGCCTGTACGGATTTGTTTCGCGGTTTTTCCACGACGAGCGACTGCGTCGCGCGTTTTCGGTGCCTTCGTTGCTGGTGGGTGGACATCCGTTCCGCACGTCGTCGCTGTATGGCCTGATCCATGCGCTGGAAAGACGGGGAGGTGTCTGGTATCCCGAAGGCGGTACCGGGGCACTGGTTCAGGCGCTTGCAGCGTTGTTCAAACGACACGGTGGCGTCATACGCACCCGGCAGCAGGTGACGTCACTGAGCGTGCAGGAAAGCCGCATCGTTGGCGTTCAGGTGGCGTCGGGAGACGCGTATTCCGCCGATATTGTGGTCAGCAACGTCGACCCTCTGCATGTGTACGAGCACTGGTTACCCCTGGGGCGCTGGGGTCGCCTGGTCAACGCCTGGCGGCGAAACATGAAGCAGTCGATGGGCCTGATGGTGGTGTACTTCACCACGCGGCGGGCGTATCCGGCGCTAAAGCACCACACCATCCTCTTTGGCGATACCTTCCGCGAGATTCTCGACGCGATCTTTGAGCGTCACGAAATGCCCGATGACCTGAGCCTTTACCTGCATCGTCCGGGGGCAACGGATCCGCACATGGCACCCGCAGACGGCGACGCCTTCTATGTGCTCGTGCCGGTGCCCAATCTGCAAGGAGATCAGGATTGGGAATCGCTGGAACCTGTTCTGTCACGTCATATTTTCGCGATGCTGAAACAGCGGCTGATGCCGGACCTTGATGAGCAGCTTGGGGCGACACATACTATATCGCCACGCTACTTTTACGAGGCGCTTTCAAGCCCGTTCGGCAGCGGTTTTTCCATCGCGCCGACCTTGACCCAATCGGCGGGGCTACGTTTTCACAACCGGTCGCCGCATTATCCTAACCTCTATTTTGTGGGTGCCGGCACCCATCCAGGCGCAGGGGTGCCGGGGGTCGTATCGTCGGCGGGAGTCGTCGAGCGACTGGTGCGCGAAGACACGGCGTCGATGCCCACCGGCTTATCCCGAGTGATTCAGGAGCCGGCACCATGACGAGTACCTCCACCACGGCGTCGCGCGATACGCTGCGCCGTCACGGGCGAAGCTTTCATTGGGCCGGACATTTTCTATCCAGTGGCCAGCTGGAAGATGGTGCGCGTCTCTATCATATCTGCCGCCAGGTCGATGACATCGCCGACGATGCCCAGACCGGCGCTGAGCGGCAATCGGCCCGCAACGTGCTGGTGTCTCTTCAGCAGCGTCTGGCCGGAAGCGCTCAAGGCCCGTCATGCGAATCATCGCTTGCGGCCAAGGAACGCGATGTCGTCCGCCAGCTCGATGCGGATATTCGCCATCTCTTTGCGGACGACAGGCTGGCCCGACAGGCCATGCAAGACCTGATTTCGACGATGATCGTCGATCTGTCGCCCGTGCGCATGGCAGATGAGCGCGCCCTGCTGACCTATGCGTTCGGGGCCGCCGGCACCGTCGGGGTCATGATGTGTCAGCTGCTTGACGCACGCCAGCGCGAACGCGCGCTGCCTTTTGCCATGGATCTGGGCATCGCCATGCAAATGACCAATATAGCCCGTGATGTGCTGGAAGACGCCCAGCGCGACAGGGTCTACGTGCCCGCCAGCTGGATGGCTGGCGATATCATGGCGTCAGACATTGCCCAAGGTGTTGCCTCAGCCAGGCATCAGGTGTGGCTGGGCGCCCGGCACCTGGTCGAGCGGGCCGAGGTGTATTATCAAAGCGGTCAGCAGGGGTTGGCTTATCTGCCGTGGCGTCCGCAGCTGGCGATTGGCATTGCGCTGCGCGTCTATCGCGATATCGGCCGGCGCCTGCTGACGCTCGAGGAAAACGCTTACTGGCAGCGTCGTGTGCGGGTACCGGGGTGGGCCAAGGCAGGGCAGAGCCTGCTCGCCCTGCCGAGCATGTGGCGCCAGGGGGAATGGCCCCGCCACGACGAACGGCTCCATCGACCTATTGCCGGATCGCTTGTGGCTTACCAGTCGACGTCGGGCCTGGCCGCAACATGAGCCTGCCGGCAAGCACCGATGTGGCTATCCTGGGCGCGGGGTTGGCGGGCCTGAGTATTGCCACTTGGCTGGATGACCTGCTGCCTGCCCAAGACAAGGCGCCACGGGTTGACCTTCTCGAATCCCGTCTCACGGATGCGCCTGACCGCACCTGGTGTTTCTGGGATCACCGACCGCACCCGTTCCGCGAGATGATCAGCCACCGCTGGCCGCGCTGGTGCTTTCATTCCACCGACCAGCGGGTTGACCGTGAAGATCATGAGGCCGGTTACGCCATGCTGTCGTCGGGTGACGTCCGGCAAAAAGCCTATGGCGTTATCGCCGGGCGCGACGAGTTTCATCTCCGGCGTGGTGTTGACGTCAGCCAGGTGGTGGCTCAACCGTCAGGCATGAGGGTTGACACGTCCCGGGGCAGCATCGAGGCTCAGGTGGTGATCGATACCCGCCCGCCGCCTCCGGAGGCTTTATCCGCTCAGCAGGGCGTATGGCAGGTGTTTCACGGGGTCGACATTCGCCTCGCCGATCACGGCTACGACCTGTCAACGGCCAGGCTCATGGATTTCCAGTCAGGCTCGACAGGCGTCGAGTTTGTCTATCTGTTGCCGCTGGACGCGGATCGGCTGCTGGTGGAGTGGACGTGTTTCCATGCCGATTATCGTGACCCCGCCTGTCAGGCGCTGATGTCGCCGGATCAGGTACCGCCACCGTTGCGCCAGTGGCTGAATACGCACCTTGGCGACAGGTGGCAAGTCGAGCGCCACGAGACCGGTTGTTTGCCGATGATGCCCGTCCAGCCGCCGCGTTCCGGCAGTCGCTACCTGTCCGCGGGTATACGCGGTGGATGGATGCGCCCAGCCACCGGCTACATGTTTGTCAGCTGCCAGCGGGGGGCCGCCAATGTCGCCAGTCAGTTGCTGAAAGCGCATCGCTCCGGTCAGTGGCAGCTGACGGCGCCAGACTTGCGATCACCGCTGCTTGAGTGGATGGATGGCGTGTTCTTGAACGCCATGCGCCGCCATCCCGACCGAGCTGCCCACTGGTTCATGGCGCTGTTTGCAGCGACGAACGCCGCTCAGCAGCGTCGCTTTCTGAGCGATGAGCCCTCGCTTGCCGACCTGCTGGTGATCATGCGGGCGTTGCCCGCGCGGCCTTTTCTGGCCGCCGCCATGCGACGCCTGGCAAGGGTGACATAAGCGCCAGGCGTCGTTCTCACCTTCTTCATGACAGCGAAAGAGAGGCGTCATGCACACCATCGCGTTCCTGCGCGCACAGCGTCACTGGCGCATGATGATCCTGACCGCTCTGGCGCTTGGTGCCATGGGGCCCTGGCTGCCTGCCCTGGATCTTGAACGCCAATTCTGGATCGTGCTGATACCTGTTGCGCTGTTTGGCATGTCCCACGGCGGCGCGGATCCGCTGATCATCACCTCGCTCAAGACGGCGCATGGGCGCAGTACGCTGCTGTTCCTGAGCGGCTATGTTGCGCTGATGGCGCTGGCGGTGGCGTTCATTCTGTGGCAACCGTCCTGGGCGCTGATCGGCTTTCTGTGGCTGTCTGTCTGGCACTTTGCCAGCACGGATCATGAGTTCATGCCGGATGGCGCATCGCGATTGGCGGGATGGTTGAGCGGCAGCCTGGCGATTATCGGGCCCATGGTGGGATACCCCGATCAGGTCGCGACGCTGTTTGGCTGGCTGTTGCTACGTGAGCCCGCCAGCCTGCTGACGGTGGTGTCCGTTGCCGGAAAAGTCCTCTTGACGGCCTGGGTCATCGGCCTGGTGATCGGCTACAGGCGCTCGCCGCGCACTGCCCGCGGGCGCATGCTGGTCGAGCTGAGCGTCCTTGCGTCGGCGATGATATTACTGCCGCCTCTGCTCGCTTTCGCGTTTTACTTCTGCTGTGTGCACAGCGTGCGGCATTTCTTGCTGTTAATGGCCTCGGCGCAAGACACCCAGCTCGCGTTTGGCATGCAAGCGCTAGCGCGACACGCGGCCCCCGCCACCCTTGGCGCCCTCCTGTTGGGCCTGCTGGTGTGGCTGGGTATGCGCTATTGGCAGCCCGGCGGCGACATGGCGTGGCTGGCAGATGGTGTCACAGTGGTGTTTTGGGGGTTGGCCGTACTGACGGTGCCCCATTCGTTGATGGTCGCGTGGTGGCTAAGGTGGCAGAGGGCATGAAGCTGAACGGCGCTTGATAATATTGCCGCCAAACGCGCCGGCCGTGATCGTGTTGTGTTGGCGGATACGAACCGGGGAATACACGCCGCCATCGAATGAGCGGCGCGATGGTTTAAGCAAGGCCTGTTTCCGGCAGCTTAAACAGGCAGATCGTCCACGTTATCCACAACGGCGGCGTAAAGATCCCGTGTTGAGGCCAGCGCCCCCTCGTGAACCGCCTGGGCCGAGAGTGCCTTGCCGTTATCTGCCTGCAGCGCTCGGGTTGCCGTCGCGCTGGCTACCACCGTCACATCAAAGCCCAGATTGAACGCGCCGTGGGCGGTCGAGTTGACGCACATGTGGGTCATGAAGCCCGCCAGCACCAGCTTTTTGCAGCCCATCTGCTTCAATTGCGCTTCAAGGTCAGTCTGGACGAAGGCGTTGGGAAACTGCTTGGTGATGACCGGCTCATCGTTCATCGGCTTCACGATATCGGCAATCTGGCCGATCGGCGCCTTGATGTCGTAGGGCGTGCCTTCGCCGGTGTCGTGTTGAATATGAATAACGGGAATACCGGCCTGCCGCGCTTTTTCGAGCAGCTTCTGGGCCTCCAGCAGCGCGTCTTCGACGCCTTCTAACTGCATCACCCCTTCGCGATAGGTGTTCTGGCAGTCGATAAGGACTAATGCCGATTCTGACAGCTTATTGGGAGTGTGCTCGAGCCCTAACAGCTCGCGCAGCGTGACGGATGTGGTCATTGATGGCTCCTGTTGTTCATTAACGGTCTGATAGCTAACGCAGAGTTACCATGTCGAGCGCGTCAGGCGCTGTCGCCGATGTAACGGATGCCATCGACAGCCTGGGCGGGTGATCGCATGGTGTGTGCTTTGCGTGAACTGAGCACACACCGCCAGCATCGATGTTTGCTCATAGTAGTAATGGGAGCTAGGCTTGTACAGGTTATGTAATACTTAAAGTTTTATTCAACAGGAGGTTGACGCTATGTCCAGCCCTGAACATAAGCAGAAAATATGGAAGATGATCAAAGACATCAAGGTCGGCATGCTGGTGACGCTGGATGGTGAGATGCCCCGCGCGCGGCCGATGCATCTGGTGCAGGATGCCTATGACGGCACCCTGTGGTTCTTCACCCGGCGCAGTGCCGAGAAAGTCACCGAAACCGAGCAGGATCACGACGTATGCCTGAGTTTTTCCGATCAGGAAGAAGGGGTCTATGTGTCGCTGTCCGGCAAGGCTAACCTGACCGATAACCGCGAGCTGATCGACAGGTACTGGAATCCCTTCATCGCCGCTTGGTTCCCGGAAGGCAAGGACGACCCCGACGTGGCACTGCTGGAAGTCAAGGTGCAGATGGGGGAACACTGGAAAGCCAAGGAGAGCAAGGCGTTCCAGCTGTATGAAGTGGCCAAGGCCAACGTCAAGAAAGGCACCACCCCGGATCTGGGCGAAAACGAGAAGTTTGGTGGCTAGGCCGCGAACAGCGCACTCATAAACGTGAGTACGCAATACGCAAACGGCCACTACAAGCAGTACACGACGGGCGGCAACCTAGCCGCCCGCTTGACGTCAAAGTTTGACGGTGGGGTCGCCAAAGCCCTGCGGCACGTACAGATTGTGCTCGCCCAAGTTGCGGGTATCCGTTTCCCCGCAGAGCGCCATGGTGGTGTCCAGTTCCTTGTGGATGATTTCCAGCGCGCGCGTAACGCCCGCCTCCCCGGCAGCACCCAGCCCATAGGTATAGGCCCGGCCGATGTAGGTGCCCTTGGCGCCCAGCGCCAGCGCCTTGAGCACATCCTGCCCTGAACGAATGCCCGAATCGAGATGCACTTCCACGTCATCGCCCACGGCGTCCATGATAGCCGGCAGCATGCGGATGGAGCTGACCGCGCCGTCAAGCTGGCGCCCGCCGTGGTTGGAAACGATGATTGCATCGGCGCCGATCTCGACGGCACGTCGGGCGTCCTCGGGCGCCATGATGCCCTTGACGATCAGCTTGCCGCCCCACCATTCCTTGAACTGGGCAATACGCTTCCAATCCAGCGAAACGTCGAACGCTTCCGCGGTCCAGGCGGACAGCGACGACGGGTCGGTCACGCCCTTGGCATGGCCGACGATGTTACCGAACGAGCGCCGCTTGGTGCGCAGCATTTCGAGCCCCCAGGGCACCTTGGTCGCCATGTTGGCAATCGAACGGGGAGTCAGCTTGGGGGGCGCTGACAGCCCGTTCTTGATGTCTTTGTGGCGCTGCCCCAGCACCTGAAGATCCACCGTGACCACGATGGCCGAGCAGTTGACCGCCTTGGCGCGTTCGAACAGCCGGCGCATGAAGTCGTCATCTTTCAGCGTGTAAACCTGGAACCAGAAAGGCTTGGTGGTGTGCTCGGCCACGTCTTCGATCGAGCAGATCGACATGGTGGAAAGCGTGTAGGGGACGCCAAACTTCTCGGCCGCCCGCGCGGCCTTGATCTCACCATCGGCCGACTGCATGCCGGTCAAACCCACCGGCGCGAGGGCCACCGGCATGGATACGTCTTCACCAATCATCTGGCGGCGCGTCGTGCGCCCCGACATGTCAACGGCCACCCGCTGCTTGAGGTGGATATGCTGGAAGTCACTGGTGTTTTCGCGAAACGTCTGCTCTGTCCAGCTGCCCGACTCAGCGTAGTCATAGAACATCTTGGGAGTCCGCCGGACATAATGACGACGGAGATCTTCGATATTGGTATAAACCGGCATAGTGGCTCCTGTGACGTGTGAGGAAGGCAGCGGAGGGCAGGTAGCAATATGGTTTTTAGAGGGCCTACTGCCAATGACTTTTTTAACAGAATACCACCGTAAGTACACAATCCGGCCAGAAAAATTAAACGGCGACAATGGGTCGCGTCTGGGAACCGGCCGTTTAAGGCTTGTCCCTACGCGTTGAAAAAGGGCCGTTTCCTAAATAGAAACGGCCCCTTTTTAGTTTAGTTAGCGCTGTTGCGTTACTGCACTAGACGTAGAAGTCGAGGTCTTCCTGGGCCTTGAGCAGGTCACGCATTTTGATGGGATCGTCACCAAAGAAGAAGACGAGGCCCCAGTGCGTCCCGTAGGCCGAGCGGTCGGGAACGGTTTCTTCCGTTGGCGCAACCAGTTCGTGGGACTCGAAGTAGGGGTGGTCGACACACTCCGGCGGCATTTCCAGCTTGCTGACCACGCGACGGCGAGGGTACACGCCGAAGCAGCCCGCATAACCTTTTGCGTCCTCCACCTCCTTGGGGAAGAACGCCGCCACTTCCTCTTTGGTGCTCTTGGGATCGAACACCAGCATCGAGGCTTGATAGGCATTGAACCCGTAGGCTCTCTCGATCAGTTCGAAGGCCTTGAAGCCGGGCGGACGGTAGGCCACTTCGCCAAAGTACATCTCACCGTCGGCGGTTACGAAGTACTCGGGGTGGATCAGGCCGAACTGGATATCAAACGTCTTGATCAACAGCTCAATCTGCTTGGTGATCGCGTTACGCCAGCTCTCTAGCTCCTGGGTAGCGGGCACGAAGACCGAATAACCCAGCGTCACGTATTCCGAAATGTTGAGGAATTGGATCTTGCCATCGTGGATCCAGGCTTCAACCGCAAACTCCCAGCCGCTCAAGTGGCTTTCCATCAGCAGCGGGTATTCCTCGTCGGGAATATGGTCGATTTCTTCTAACGTGCGGATCATGCGGTGGCCAAGGCAGCCTGCCTTGTCGAATGCCTTGACGTGAATCGGATCATCCGGGTCACCGTCCAGCTTGAGCAGCGTCTGGTTGACGCGCTTCATGAAGCGCACGATGTCTTCCTTCTCGTGAGCTTCTTCAAAAATCCCTACGCGAATACCGCCAAGCTGGGCACGCCGCTTCATCAATGCCTTGTCACGGAACAGGATGGACTGGCCGTACATGCGGGGACTGTCGAGGAGTACAGAGTTGATGGCGCCCGACCATTCAACGGTTTCCTCGAAGAGCGGGATGGCTACATCAACCCCTTCGGCCTTCAACCGCTCGGCAATTTCCATGGACCGGTCATTTAGTCGAATAAAGTCCCATGGAATAAACGGGATATTGTTGGCGGTGCAGAAATCCTCTGCCCATTCGGGCGCCACCACCACATAGCGGCGGTCGAACGTTTGCGCCGCCTTGATCGCATTCACGCTCCAGCCAAGCAGCGCGATGTACCCCTTGTTGGGATCCTTGGGCGTCTCGGTGCCCTTGACGGAGTCCATTTCCGGGTCGCGCCAAGCGGCAACGGCCTCGGGTAACTGCTTCTCTGATCGTATCGACATTCGACATTCTCCTTGCTGGTTAACCTAGTCTGACGGCGCCTACGTTGGAGCGCACCCGGTGAACTGAGCCACTACAGTGTTTATTCAGACGCGGTTGAGTAAGCCAGCGCTAGGGAAGCTCTAAGCGCACCCCATCCTTTATCCAAGCTAGTCGACTAGGTTATAAATGGCAACTTGGTTGTAAGGCTTCTGGCCAACGGCTGTATAAGTTTTATCGCAACCATGGGTGAGTGACATCAGCGACGCATCGGTGCCCGAAGTGGCTTAGGGCGTCACCTTGCCGCGCAGATGTTTGGTTTTGCCCTTGCGGGTTTTGGCGTCCACACGTTTGCGCTTGGCGGAGCGGGTGGGTTTTGTCGGTTTGCGGGTTTTTTGCTGCTTGACCGCTTCGCGAATCAGCTCCCGCAGGCGCGCCAGGGCATCCTCGCGGTTATGTTCCTGGGTGCGAAAGCGCTGTGCCTTGATGATGACCACGCCTTCCTGGGTGATGCGTTGATCCGTCAGCGCCAGCAGCCGTTCCTTGTAGAAAGGTGGCAGGCTGGAGTCTTGAATATCGAAGCGCAGATGGATGGCGGACGCCACCTTGTTGACGTTCTGACCGCCTGCTCCCTGGGCGCGGATGGGGTGCAGCTCGATCTCCCCGTCGGCAAGTTCCACCGTGTTGGAAATACGCAGCATAGGGCTCCTTGGGGGTGATAAGTAACGCCATGCGTTGCGCGAAGCCTTGGCCTGAGCGCTTCGCTGCGCCAGCGCTGTCGATAATGTCACCCAGTCTAGCATGCCGACGATGGGCATTAAGAATGCGCAACGCGAATGGCCATCAACCCCAGTTAAATGTTAGCCTGCTACTTTTTCTCATGTCTGGAAAGCTCATGTCGAGAAAGTAGGGATTTGTTTATAGTGAGCAGGACTTTTTGAAAGGGAGTGCCCGATGAACGACGTCATCAAGCTGTTAACGTCTCACCGTTCGATTCGCAAATTTGCCGCGCGCGAGTTGCCGGAAGGCCTGCTCGATACGCTGATCGAGGCGGGTCAGTCAGCGGCGACGTCGAGTCATATCCAGGCCTATAGCGTTATCCGCGTCACGCTGCCGTCATCCCGCGACCAGTTGGTAGCGCTCACCGGTGGCCAGCAATACGTGGCGAACTGCAGTGAGTTTCTGGTGTTCTGTGCGGACATGAAGCGGCCGCTGGAGGCCGCGGCACGCACTGGCGAAGACGTGGTCAGCGGCATGACCGAGCAGCTGTTGGTGGCGACGGTGGATGTTGCTCTGATGGCACAGAACGTGGCGATCGCGGCCGAATCGGAAGGGCTAGGTATCTGCTACATTGGCGGTATCCGCAATAACCCCCAGGCCGTGAGTGAGCTGCTGGATCTGCCCAAGCATGTCTACCCGGTCTTTGGCATGTGCATTGGCTATCCGGCGCACGAGCCCGAAATCAAGCCACGCCTGCCGGTTAGCGCGGTATTGAAGACAGATCGCTATGGCGACGACGAAGCCCAGGTGGCCGACTTCGACAGCACCATGCACGGCTACTACCAGTCGCGCAAAGGGGGCAACAAGGATGCCAACTGGTCACAGAATCTAACGCCGCTGTTCAATCAGAAGCTGCGCCCGCATATGCGTGACTTTCTTGTCGAGAAAGGCTTTACGATGAAGTGAGACCACGTCAGCCATAGGCATACTCATGCATCAGCCCGCGAGCCCTCGCGGGCTTTGATTGATGGCGACCACGCCCGCCCCGAGAACGGCTCTCCCAGGCAAGCAGACGCCCGGCCATCGCCCTGCGGATGTGCTTCGGGTGCGACATTCAGCGTTTCATTTGCGACGTCATTATTAATTTTATGCGCCAGCTTTGTCGCTATCCGCCCAATTTGTGCCAATATACGACGAAAGCGCCATGACCCCTCCGCGAGATGTTTATCTCGGCGGGGGGAACTACTATAGACGCCAGCGACACCTATACGAATAAGAAAAACGCATCAAGTACGGGTGACGGAAGGTAAAACCGATGACTGCAGATCAATCAAACGCACCAGCAGCAAAGCTCGACCGCTCTGGTGAACCGCAGACCCTTGGCTTTCTACTGCTAGATAATTTCACACTGATTTCCCTGGCATCGGCGATAGAACCTTTACGGATGGCCAATCAATTGGCCGGCCGCGAACTGTATCGCTGGTATACCCTGACCCAGGATGGCCTGCCGGTTCGGGCCAGCGATGGATTGCAGGTGACGCCTGATGCCTCCATGCACACGCCGCTGTCGCTGGAGTGGGTCGTCGTTTGTGGTGGGGTTGGCCCTCAACATAGCGTTACCCGTGAGCACGTGCGCTGGCTGCAGTCGCAGTCGCGTCAGCTGAGGCGCTTGGGGTCCGTGTGTACAGGAAGCTGGGCGTTGGCCAAGGCGGGACTGCTCGATTACTACGAAACCAGTATCCATTGGGAGTGCCTGGCGTCCATGCAGGAGGCGTTTCCGAATGTCATCCTGACGACCTACCTGTTCTCCATTGACCGGGATCGGTTCACGGCGTCGGGGGGCACCGCCCCGCTGGACATGATGCTCAACCTGATTGGCCACGACCATGGGCGCGAGCTGTCGGCGGGTATCTCGGAGATGTTCATCTATGAGCGCGTGCGTAACGAGCAGGATCAGCAGCGTGTCCCGCTGAAACACGTGCTCGGCACGACCCAGCCCAAGCTGCTGGAAATCGTCGCCTTGATGGAATCCAACCTGGAAGAGCCCATCGAGCTCGACGAGCTGGCCAACTACGTTAATGTGTCCCGGCGCCAGCTGGAGCGGCTGTTCCAGCGCTATCTGCTGTGCTCACCGTCGCGCTATTACCTCAAGCTGCGGTTGACCCGCGCACGACAGCTGCTCAAGCAGACCCCACTGTCGATTATCGAGATTGCCTCCGTTTGTGGCTTTGTCTCCACGCCGCATTTCTCGAAGTGCTACCGCGAATATTTTGGCGTGCCGCCACGCAATGAGCGGCTGGGGGGCGGTGAACGCCAGGGGCAGCAGAATAGTTCGCCCCCCTTCGTACAGCGCTGGGGCGATCAGTCGAGCGCCAACGAGCCGTCTTCCGGCGCGCAGCAGGCACTGGCCAACGCTCAGGGTGAGCCCACCTTTGCCAGCGTGCTGCTGCTGAAGTGATCGCGTTCGTCCATTACATTTGAAGCGTGCTGACCGGTAACGGGCAGCACGTTTTTTTATGGGTGGCATATCTGCACTACCTCGGCGGTCACCCGCCGGCAACTTGCTGTCGCAATGACAACACAATGACGCTTTTGGAATTTCCGCCGTCGTTTCCAATAGCAGCTAAACGCAACGTCAGCGCTATGCTCGCAGCATTAATCAACGTTGCTGGAGCTTAGCCATGACCCCCACCGAACTGCACGATGACGCTATCGTCATTGATGGTCTGATCATCGCCAAATGGAACCGTGAGCTGCTTGAGGACATGCGGCGCGGCGGCCTGACGGCCGCCAACTGCACGGTCTCGGTGTGGGAAGGCTTCCAGGCCACGGTCGATAATATTGTCGCCTCCAACCAGCTGATGGCGGAGTGTAGCGACCTGGTGCGCCCCGTCCGCACGACCGCCGATATCACCCGCGCCAAGGAAGAAGGCAAGACCGGCATCATCTACGGCTTCCAGAATGCCCATGCCTTTGAGGATCAGATCGGCTATGTCGAGATCTTCAAGCAGTTGGGCGTGGGCATCGTACAGATGTGCTACAACACCCAGAACCTGGTGGGAACCGGCTGCTACGAGCGCGACGGCGGCCTGTCGGGCTTCGGTCGCGAAATCGTCGCCGAGATGAACCGTGTCGGCATCATGTGTGATCTCTCGCACGTGGGCGCCAAGACCTCCGAGGAAGTCATCCTCGAGTCCCAGAAACCGGTCTGCTACTCCCACTGCCTGCCCTCCGGCCTCAAGGAGCATCCGCGCAACAAGTCCGATGAAGAGCTGAAGTTTATTGCCGACCACGGCGGCTTTGTCGGCGTCACCATGTTTACACCGTTCCTCAAGAAGGGCGTCGATTCCACCATCGACGATTACTGCGAGGCGATCGAGTACATCATGAACATCGTCGGTGAAGACGCCATCGGCATTGGCACGGACTTCACCCAGGGGCACGACCAGGCCTTCTTCGAGTGGCTGACCCATGACAAGGGCTACGCCCGCCGCCTGACCGACTTTGGCAAGATCATCAACCCCGAAGGCATTCGCACCGTTGGGGAGTTTCCCAATCTCACCGAGGCGCTCCTGAAGCGCGGAATGAGCGAATCCCAGGTGCGTAAGATCATGGGCGAGAACTGGGTGCGCGTGCTTAAGGACGTGTGGGGCGCCTGACTAAGCATGTCTCCGAAGTGAGGGGCGCCGGGAGCATGCCGTAGAGGAGGCTCGACGCCAGGGATGGCGTCGGTAGCGTCCAAGGATGGATTCACAGCGCCTCCTCGTAGGCATGCTCCCGGGATAGCCCCGCCGACAACCTGACATAACAAAGATTTTGAGGAATACCACCGTGACCAAACTGGCCCCCGCACTGCCCATTGAAGTGGATAGCGAAACCGGCGTCTGGACGACCGACGCCCTGCCGATGCTGTATGTGCCGCGACACTTTTTTATCAACAACCACATGGCCGTCGAGGAGGCGCTGGGCGCCGAGAAGTACGCCGAGATCCTCTACCACGCCGGCTACAAGAGCGCCTGGCACTGGTGTGAAAAAGAAGCCGAGCTTCACGGCATCAGCGGGGAGGCGGTCTTTGAGCACTATATGCTGCGCCTCTCCCAGCGCGGCTGGGGACTGTTCGTCACCGAGCAGATCGACCTCGAGTCGGGCACCGCTCAGGTACGCCTCGAACACAGCGCCTTTGTGTACCAGATGGGCAAGGTGGGACGTAAGGTGGAGTACATGTTCACCGGCTGGTTCGCCGGCGCCATGGATCAGATCCTCGCCGCGCGGGGCAGTTCACTGCGTACCGTCGCCGAGCAGACCCAGAGCGCGGCCGAGCCTGGATGCGAGGTGGGTATTTTCGACGTCAAGCCGCTGACCGACGCCGACCGCTAACCCGGCTACGAGGAGAGAACATCATGGCATTCGACGCAATCTTCGAGCCGATCGACATCGGCAAGCTGACCATCCGCAATCGTGTGGTCAGTACCGCTCACGCTGAGGTGCATGCCACCGACGGCGGCATGACCACCGAGCGCTACGTCAAGTACTACGAGGAAAAGGCCAAGGGCGGCTGCGGCCTGTGTATCTGCGGTGGCTCGTCGGTGGTGTCCATCGACAGCCCTCAGGGCTGGTGGAGTTCGGTGAACCTGTCCACCGATCGCATCATTCCGCACTTCCAGAACCTGTCTAGAGCCGTGCACAAGCACGGCGGCAAGATCATGATCCAGATCACCCATATGGGCCGCCGCTCCCGCTGGGACGGTTTTGACTGGTCGACGCTGCTATCGCCCTCCGGCATCCGTGAGCCGGTGCACCGGTCTACCTGCAAGACCATCGAAGAAGAGGATATCTGGCGGATCATCGGTGACTTTGCCCAGGCGGCGCGCCGGGCGAAGGAAGGCGGCCTTGACGGCGTCGAGCTGTCCGCCGTGCACCAGCACCTGATCGACCAGTTCTGGAGCCCGCGCGTCAACAAGCGCGAGGACGAGTGGGGCGGCAGCTTCGAAGGGCGCATGAAGTTCGGTATGGAAGTCCTCAAGGCAGTACGCGCCGAAGTGGGCGACGACTTCTGCGTCGGCATGCGCATCTGCGGCGACGAGTTCCATCCGGACGGCCTCTCTCAAGACGACATGAAGCAGATCGCCGCCTACTACGATGCTACCGGCATGGTGGATTTCTTCGGCGTGGTCGGCTCCGGCTGTGACACTCACAACACGCTCGCCAACGTCATTCCCAACATGTCCTATCCGCCGGAGCCCTTTTTGCACCTGGCGGCGGGGATCAAGGAAGTGGTCAGCGTGCCGGTGATCCATGCCCAGAATATCAAGGATCCCAATCAGGCCCAGCGCATCCTCGAAGGCGGCTATGTGGATCTGGTGGGCATGACCCGTGCGCACATCGCCGACCCTCACCTGATCGCCAAGATCAAGATGGGTCAGGTCGACCAGATCAAGCAGTGCGTTGGCGCCAA
Organism: Halomonas sp. CUBES01; assembly: GCF_020991005.1. Lineage (GTDB taxonomy): Bacteria > Pseudomonadota > Gammaproteobacteria > Pseudomonadales > Halomonadaceae > Vreelandella > Vreelandella gomseomensis. The sequence continues at coordinate 436,444 of NZ_JAJLLW010000001.1, forward strand.
CTACTGCATCGACCGCCAGTACCAGGGCCTGGACGTGCTGTGCATCCAGAACGCCGCGACGTCGCGGGAGTACCTGGGTCTGCCGCACATCATCGAGAAATCCGAAGGCGTCAAGCGCAAGGTCGTCGTTGTAGGCGGTGGCCCCGGCGGCATGGAAGCGGCGCGTGTTGCCGCCGAGCGCGGTCACGATGTCACCCTGTTCGAGGCCGACGAAGCGCTGGGCGGCCAGATTACCATTGCCGCCCAGGCCCCGCAGCGCGACCAGATCGCCGGTATCACCCGCTGGTTCCAACTGGAATTGGCGCGTCTCAACGTCGACCTGCGTCTGGGCACCCGTGCCGATGAGGCAACGCTACTCGACCTGCGCCCGGATATCGTGGTGCTCGCCACCGGCGGCCAGCCGTTCCTCAGCCAGTTCCCGGAGTGGGGCTACGACGAGAATCCCGAGGAAAGCCTGGTCGTCAGTACCTGGGACATACTCAGTGGCAAGGTCGCGCCGGGCAAGAACGTGCTGATCTACGACGCCATCTGCGAGTTCTCCGGCGTCTCGGCGGCGGACTACCTGGCCGACAAGGGCGCCAAGGTCGAGATCGTCACCGACGATATCAAGCCCGGCGCGGCGGTGGGCGGCACCACCTTCCCCACCTACTATCGCAGCCTCTACGAGAAAGAGGTGATCATGTCCTCCGACCTGATGCTGCACAAGGTCTACCGCGAGGGCGATGGCCTGGTGGCGGTGCTCGAAAACGAGTACACCGGTGCCCTGGAAGAGCGCGTGGTGGATCAGGTGGTGGTCGAGAACGGCGTGCGTCCCGATGAAGCGCTCTACTACGCCCTGAAGGCGCAGTCCCGCAACAAAGGGCAGGTGGACCTGGAGGCGCTCTATGCCATCAAGCCGCAGCCTTGCCTGAGCGAGGAGGGCGATGGCTTCCTGCTGTTCCGTCTGGGCGACTGCACGGCACCGCGAAATACGCATGCGGCTATCTACGACGCCCTGCGGATCTGCAAGGACTTTTGACCTGAGCGAGAGCCAGCGCGCCGGGGGTAGGCCGTAGCGAGGGTCTTTTGCCATGGCCGTAAAACAGTTCCATACGTTTACGGCATTTCCGCCATCCATGGCGGTCAGATGGCAAAAGTAGCGCCCAAGGATGGGTTTACAGCGCCCTCGCGTAGGTCTACCCCCGGAGCAGCGCCGCCGCCAAAGCCAATGGCACCAAAGATGAGGTGAGCACAATGCTCGATACGCTCTTGCCGATACTGATTTTCACTGCCCTGACCCTGGCGGCGATCGGCGCTGTACGCCGTATACGTCTGTGGCGTCAGGGGCGCCCCTCGCCGGTCAATCTTCTCAAGGGATTGGCGGCCGTGCCGCGCCGCTATCTGGTGGATCTGCACCATGTGGTGGGGCGCGACAAGATGATTTCCAACACCCACGTGGCTACCGCCGGTGGCTTCGTGGCGGCCGCCGTACTGATGATTCTGGTGCACGGGCTGGGGCTTGCCAACCCAGTTCTGGGTGGGCTGCTGCTGCTGGCGAGTACGTCCATGTTCATTGGCAGTCTGTTTGTGGCGAGGCGGCGCATCAATCCCCCCGCCCGGCTTTCCAAGGGCCCCTGGATGCGCCTGCCCAAGAGCCTGATGGCGTTCTCGCTGGGCGTCTTCCTGATCACGCTGCCCACGGTGGGACTGCTGCCGGAAGGTCTGCTCGAAGGGAGCGGTAGCTGGCTGCTGGCACTGATTCTGGCGGGCGTCTTGGCCTGGGGCCTGGGCGAAATGTTTTTCGGCATGACCTGGGGCGGCCCCATGAAGCATGCCTTCGCTGGCGCCCTGCACCTGGCCTTCCACCGTCGCGCCGAGCGCTTTGGTGGCGGCCGGTCAACGGGCCTCAAGGCGCTCAACCTAGAGAATGAAGCGGCGCCCCTGGGCGTGGAAAAGCCCGCCGACTTCACCTGGAACCAGCTGCTGGGGTTCGACGCCTGCGTGCAGTGCGGGCGCTGCGAAGCGGTGTGCCCGGCGTTTGCCGCCGGTCAGCCGCTAAACCCCAAGAAGCTGATCCAGGACATGGTCGTGGGCATGGCCGGGGGCAGCGATGCCGCCTATGCCGGTTCTCCCTATCCTGGTAAGCCGGTGGGCGAGCACGCTGGCTCGCCCCACGGGCCTATCGTGGCGCTGGAAGGCAAGGCGCTGGTCGACGCCGATACGCTCTGGTCGTGCACCACCTGCCGCGCCTGCGTGGAAGAGTGCCCGATGATGATCGAACACGTGGATGCGATCGTCGACATGCGCCGCCACCTGACTCTGGAGCGGGGCAAGACGCCTAATAAAGGCGCCGAGGTGCTCGACAACCTGATCGCCACCGACAATCCCGGCGGTTTCGACCCCGGCTCGCGGCTCAACTGGGCGGCGGATCTCGAGCTGCCGCTTATGGCTGATCTCAAGCAGGTCGACGTGCTGCTATGGCTGGGTGATGGCGCTTTTGATATGCGCAACCAGCGAACCCTGCGGGCGCTGATCAAGGTGTTGAAAGCCGCCGAGGTAGACTTTGCCGTGTTGGGCAATGAAGAACGCGACAGCGGCGATGTGGCCCGGCGCCTGGGCGATGAGGCGACCTTCCAATCCCTGGCGAAACGCAATATTGCCACCCTGTCCCAGTATCAGTTCTTGCAGATCGTGACCTGCGACCCCCACAGTTTCCATGTGCTGGGCAACGAGTACGGCGAGCTGGGCGGCCATTACAAGGTGCGTCACCACAGCACCTTTATCGCCGAGCTGTTTGAAGCCGGCCGATTGAGCTTTGCTCCCTGGAGGGGCGGCAGCGTCACCTATCACGACCCGTGCTACCTGGGGCGTTATAACGGCGAGTTCGAGGCGCCTCGCAACGTGCTCAAGGCGCTGGGTATCGAGGTCAAGGAGATGGAGCGCTCCGGCTTCCGCTCGCGCTGCTGCGGCGGCGGTGGCGGGGCACCGATCACCGATATTCCCGGCAAGCAGCGGATACCCGACATGCGCATGAACGATGTTCAGGAGACCGGCGCCGAGCTGGTCGCGGTGGGCTGCCCGCAGTGTACTGCCATGCTGGAAGGCGTGGTGGATGCCAACGCCGAGGTGCGCGATATCGCCGAGCTGGTGGCGGATGCGCTGGTTGAGCGTCCCGCCGCCGATACGTCCGGCACGGCCCACCGGCCTGCGGCAACGACGACGGCTGAAGAGGTGATCGTATGAGTGAGATTATTCGCCGCGATCCACGGCGTGAGTGGATCGCCCGGAACCGTCTGCATCCTGACAACGCCACCGTGCTCGCCGAAATGAGCGGCGGCGCAGTCAGCGAATGGCTCGGCCCTAACGGCGTGGTGCGCAAGAACCCGCGTGCCATCGGCTTTATCGGCCCCCATGGCGTCAGGCGGATTGACCGAAGCGGCCTTCAGCAGGGCGGGCAGTCCCCCGGCGCTGCCGCGGCGGCGCGGGATAGCCGGCGCACGGTGACCATTGATGCCCCCGCTTTCCTGGTGGCCGTGGTGCCCGACATGACCGGTGGGCGTCTCTCCAGTCAGGACAAGGATCTGCTGGGGCTGGCCCGGCGCGTGGCGGATGCCGACGCCGACCAGCCTGGCGCCGTGGTGGCGATCCTGTTCGGCGAGCATAAGGAAGACGCCCTGGGCGAAGCCGGCGTCGATCGCGTCGTGCATCTTGAGGACGAGCGCTACTCGGGCTTTGCGCCAGAGGCACGCCTGGCGGTGTTAAGCGCCGTCGAGCGGGAGATGGCGCCGCGCTTCTGGCTGTTGCCGGACTCTCCGCTGGGCGGTGCCGATCTGGGGCGGCGGCTGTCCCTGCGTCTGGGCGAACGGGCCGCCACCGGGGTGTGGCAGGTCGAGGCCGACCATGACGCACCGCTCGGCTGGCAGTGTACGGCCCGGGGCGGCGCCGGAAGCCTGGATATTCAGCGTCCTCTACCGCGAGTGGCGCTGGCGCTGGCCGAGTGCGCCGAGCCGGTGGACGAGACCCGGCACGCGGCCGAACACCTGACACTTTCGGCCTCAATTCCCACCAACCTGTCACGCATCGAAGACCTGGGGCAGGTGGCGGTGGACCCTGCCGGTGTGGCGCTGGACGAGGCCGAGTTCATTCTCTCCGGCGGCAACGGCGTCAAGGAATGGGACGCCTTCCATCACGCCGCGAAAGTCCTCGGCGCTACCGAAGGCGCCTCGCGCGTCGCGGTGGACGATGGCTATATGGCCCGCGACCGGCAGGTAGGCGCGACCGGCACTTGGGTCACCGCCCGGGTCTATGTGGCAGTGGGTATCTCGGGCGCTATCCAGCACCTGCAGGGCATTCAGCGCTGCGACAAGGTGGTGGCGATCAACCTCGATCCGGGGTGCGACATCATCAAGCGCGCCGACCTGGCGGTGATTGGCGACAGTACCCAGATCCTGGCCGCCCTGGTGGCCATGGTAGAACAGCAGCGGGGAGGGCAGCGCGATGCAGCCTGAACAGCAGGGAATCGACGTGGCAGTGCTGGTCTCCATCGGTCGCCACCCCACCACCGGCCGCCCCCGGCGCGCCGAACAGGACGCCCGGGGCCTGGAGCTTGCGCTGGCCATGGAGGCCGAACTGCCGGGCACCCGGATCAGCATGCTGCACGCGGGTCCCCAGGACGATGGCAGTGAAGCCGCCCTGCGCGGCTACCTGGGCATGGGGCTGGAGTCCATGACCCTGCTCGAACAGCCCGAAGGCAGCGATGCCATTCCCGCGCTGGCAACGCACCTGGCGACCGCCGCACCCCAGTTGGTGATCACTGGCGCCCGGGCCGAGCGCGGCGAGGGGTCGGGGCTTTTGCCCTATGCCCTGGCCGAGCGGCTGGGCTGGCCGCTGGTGAACGGTCTGGCGGCGGTCGAGTCGGTGGAAAACGGCGTGGTGACGCTGCTTCAGGCGTTGCCCCGAGGGCAGCGTCGCCGTCTCAAGGTGCGCCTGCCCGCCATCATCAGCGTGGACGAAGCGGCGCCGGCGGCACGCCAGAGCGCCTTCGGCCCGGCGCGTCGGGCCACCTTCTCGATGGCAGCCACCCACCCTGAAGCCGACAGCGAGCTGGCTCAATGGCATCTGGCCCCCGCGCGTAAACGGCCCAAGCGTCTGAAGATCGTCAAATCCGCTTCAGCCAGGGATCGCTTCAAGGCGGCGGCCTCCAAGTCGGAGGGCAAGGGCGGACAGGTGCTCACCGACGTGTCCCCCGAGGAAGGCGCCGAGGCGATCTACAAGCTGCTCAAGGAAGAAGATGTGCTGCGCTGACGCTGTTGGATTATCAAGCAGGTGACCGCTATTCAAGCCCGCCTTTTCCGGCGGGCTTTTTACTTATGAACCGGAACCCCCGGGTAAAGCTGCAGGCGCTGTCGCTCCAGGTGCAAGCCGCGCCAGGCGTGCAAGACCAGCACCAGAATCACCACGCCACCGCCAATCAGCGTGGAGGTCGTAGGTGTCTCGCCCAGCAACCACCAGACCCAGAGCGTGCCCAGTGCGGTTTCGACCAGATAGAATAGCGCCACCTCAGTCGACGGAAGGTAGCGGGTGGCGCTGTTGATCAGCACCGTTGCCAAGGGCATCTGTATCAGTCCCATCACTGCCAGTACGCCATAGCGCTCAGCGTCCAGGGTCAGCGGCGAGGCCATGGGCAGGGCAATCGCCGCCGAGAGCAGCCCGCCACCGGCAATCACCGTCATGGGGTCAATCGCTGGATAGCGGCGCAGCAGCGTCAGGTTGCCGCCGATGGCCGCCGCCGCCGCCAAGGCATACAGGTTGCCGGCCAGCATCCCCATGGCCCCGTCGCCCATGAACACCAGGCCCATGCCCAGCATGCAGACGGCAATGGCCACCAGGGTTCGCCGCGCGACGTTTTCGCCCAGGAAGATCCGTGAAAACAGCGCGGCAAACAGCGGCGCGGTACTCAGGATCACCACCACATTGGCGACGTTGGCGTTCATGACCGCCAGCACGAACAGGCTGGATATCAGCCCCAGCAGCAGAGCCGAGGCCAGTGAGGAAAACGGATTGCTGCAGAGTGTCGCCAGCCGCTTGCCTGCCCAGCACAATAGCCCCAGCACGCAGAACATCAATAACCCGCGCCAGAACACGATGGTCCAGCCGTCGGTGCGCGCCAGGCGTATCAGCAAGCCGTCGAAGCTGAGGCACACCACGCCCAGCACCACCATGACGAGGCCGCGTTGATAATGACTTGCCTGCATTGTCGGATTCCCTGCCGTGAATAAAAAGATAACCGCCCACCGATCAGGTGGGCGGTTGGGGCATTCATGGCGGGCCAAGGGTCATTGGCTCGCCAGACTTCCCTGTGCCTAGGGGGTGTCGACCTTGGCCGCAGGCGCCGCAGCGGCGTTCTGGGGGCGGGGGCGCACCACCCGGTAGCCGACGGCACCGGCAAGCAGCAGCATACCGCCGCAGCCGACCGCCAGCAGGTAGCCGCCCTGCACCGCGCCAGATGAGAGCCCGAAGCGCTCGGCGTAGCCTGCCAGGGTGACCGCGTATTGTTGCCATAAAAATACCCCGATGGCGACCCCGGACAGCATGGTGCACAGCGCAATCCAGCGGGTGCCGGACACCCAGCCGCTTAGCGCCTTGGCATCGAACTCATGCAGGAAGGCTCGATAGTCGGCCTCGGACGGGCTGACGCGGGTCAGGGCGGATGCCAGCACGATAGCTGCCAGCGCCATCAGCGTGCTCAGCAGCACCGGGTGCAGGTATACCGGCAGGCTGACCCACTCGGCCTGTACCATCAGCGACAGGATCAGGTTGCCGACAAACCCCACCGCCAGGCCCCAGCTGGCCCCGGCGGCGGTAATCCGCCGACTCCAGATACTCATCAGGGCCACCGGCCCCCAGGAGGAGGCAAACAGCGTGGCGGCAAACCAGACCACCGCCATGACCGCTGGCGGTTGGAAAAGCGCCAGCAGCAGCGCGATCAGTCCCGCTGCAAGCACGGCGATGCGGCTCTTGCGCAGGGCCGACTTTTCGTCCAGCGAGGCGGGGAGAATATCGTTGGACAGGCTAAAGCCGATGATCGACAGGAACGTCGAGCAGGATGACAGCCCGGCCGCGAACACCCCGGTGAGAATGACCACCCCAAGCCAGGCGGGCAGGATATTGAGCGCCACCCAGACCATGGAACGTTCGGGGTCGAGGGTCGGGTCGTAGAGATTGATCGCCGCACCGGTCATCATCATCAGCGCATAGAAGACACCCAGGGCCACTGCCGTGAGCATGGCCGAGCGCATCACCACGTGCTCGTTACGCGCCATCAGGTAGCGGCTCGACTGCCAGGGGCTGGCCGCCAGCACCGCCGCCCAGACGAGGCCCAGGGTCAGGCCCCAGACAAGCGCTTCGCCGGGGGAGGAGAAGCTGGCATCGGGCCCGTCGATCACCCCGTGCCACAGGGCAATACCGGGCTTGTCGGTCTGGGTCAGTAGACCCTCGACAACGCCGCTCCAGCCACCCAGGTCCTGGATCACGTAGAGCGACCCGCCCACCGCCGCCAGCGAGAAAATCACGAACATGATGGTATCGGTGAGCATCACGCCGGGCGAGCCCGAATACAGAATAAAGCCAGTGTAGGTGGCCCACACCAGCACCAGGCCCACCCAATAGGGCATGCCGGTCAGCTCGGCGAACATGATGCCCGCGCCCTGCATCACGCCCAGTAGATAGGCACCCAGGCCGAACACCGTGGTGAGCCCGGCAATGACCTGAACACGGCGTGAGGCAAAACGTTTGCCAAAAAACTCCGGCACGGTCTTGGCGCCGCTGCGGCGCAGATAGCGGCCAAATACCAAGGCGCCCAGCAGGCAGCCCGAGGTGCTCACCGCCGCAAAAATCAGCATGACAAAGGGGTAGCCCTGGTAGGCAAAGCCCGTTTCGCCGAGAAAGGCGCTGGTGCTCAGGTAACTGGCCACCAGCGTGCCCAGAATAAAGAAGGTAGGCGCATTACGACCGGCGACCAGATAGTCATCCAGCCCTTTGACGCGTCGCCCGGCCAGATGGCCGATGACAAAATAGCCGACCAGACTCAACAGTATTGCGATGGTATAAATCATGAGCATAACCATGGGGTTGTTAACATTGTGACGTCATGGTGCAGCGCTTTATCGGCGCGCTCATTGTTGCCAGCGGCACCCAATGCAGCAATTACGACACGAAAAAAGGGCGCCATGATAATGGCGCCCCGATAACAGCAGAGCGTCGATCAGCGGGCAGGGGTGGGCACGGCGTTGAGCTCGCGCCACTCCTTGTGAAGCCCCATGTAAAGGCTGAAGCACATCACCAGCAGCACCAGTGTGAAGGGCAGCCCGGTGGCCACGGCGCCGGCTTGCAGCGCGCTGAGTGCCGTGTTGCCGCCGCCGTACAGCAGCACGCCGGCGATCACGCCTTCAAGTGCGGCCCAGAATACCCGCTGGCCCTTGGGCGCATCGGTCTTGCCGCCGGCGGTGATGTTGTCGATGACCAGTGAGCCGGAGTCCGACGAGGTGATGAAGAACACCAGCACCAGAATAATCGCCAGCGTCGAGGTGATGCCGGTCAGTGGAAGCTGCTCGAGCATGTGGAACATGGCCAGCGAGACGTCGCCAATGCCGTTGGCCAGCTCGCCCACGCCGTTGGAGGCCTGGAAGAGTGCCGTGCCGCCAAAGGCGCTCATCCACACCAGCGTCACCACTGTGGGCACCAGCAGTACCGCGATCAGGAACTCACGCACCGTGCGGCCCCGGGAAACGCGGGCAATGAACATGCCGACGAACGGAGACCAGGAAATCCACCACGCCCAGTAGAAGATCGTCCAGCCGTGGTACCAGGTATCGTCCTCGCGGCCAATCCAGTTGGACAGCGGCAGCAAGTGGCCCACGTAGTCCAGCGCCGTGGTGCCGAACCCGGTCACGATCATCAGCGTCGGCCCCGCGATCACCACAAACAGCAATAGCAGTGCGGCGATGACCATGTTGATGTTCGAGAACAGCTTGACGCCGCCGTCGATGCCCCGCCATACCGAGAACAGCGCAATCACCGTCACGGCCACGATAATCGCCAATTGGGTGCCGATGGTGTTGGGAATGCCGAACAGATAGGCAAGCCCGCCCGCAGCCTGGGTGGCGCCAAAGCCAAGCGAGGTGGCCAGGCCAAAGATAGTGGCCAGCACGGCAAAGATATCGATGATATGCCCCGCCCAGCCACGGGTCCGCTCGCCCAGGATCGGGTAGAAAGCGGAGCGCAGCGTCAGCGGCATGCCCTTGTTATAGGCAAAGAAGGCCAGGGACAGGGCGACCACGCCGTAGATCGCCCAGGGGTGCAGGCCCCAGTGGAACATGGTCGCGCCCATGGCGGCGCTGGCGCCTTCCGGCGTTCCCGCCGGCGTATTCAGGGGCGTGCCGTACCAGTCGGTGTAGTAGGCCACGGGCTCGGCCACGCTCCAGAACATCAGGCCGATGCCCATGCCCGCCGCAAACAGCATGGCGAACCAGGAGGCGAGCGAGTATTCCGGCTTGGCATCCTTGCCGCCCAGGCGAATCCGCCCCAGCGGCAGGCAGATCAACACGAGGCAGAACACGACAAAGATGTTGCCCGCGATCATGAACAGCCAGTCGAAGTGCTCGATCGACCAGTTCTTGGCAAAGCCCAGATGACTGTTGGCAGCATCCGGGTAGATGAGCGCGTAAAGAATGAAGGCCAGAATGGCCAGCGCCGACAGCGGGAAAACGGGATTATGAAAATCCAGCCCCATTATCTGAGTGTTGTCCTGTCCTGGCGACAGAACCGGGTCGTCATTGTTGTTCATTGGGTTTCCTTGGTGGCTCTTGTTAGACATCGGCGAGGTGTCAGCGTCGCCGACCCTGCAAATTGTTGAGCCTGTTTCAGAACAACAGTGTCGTGAAAGCGACCCCTAGCTATTCGTCCTGACAGGGATGTCTCGAATAGATATGTGAGTGCCTTTTTGGAGTAAGTCCAGCGCCACGGACGGGCTAGGGTGGAAAAGCGCAATCCACCATTCGAGCAGAATAACAAACCACAGGAGCCAGCCATGAATGCAGCCAATCGCGGAGTGGTCTACAAAGGGCCGGGTGAAGTCGCCGTCGAGTCCATCGCCTATCCTGAGCTTGCTCTAGGCAATCGCAAATGCGAGCACGGCGTCATCCTCAAGGTCGTCACCACCAATATCTGCGGCAGCGACCAGCATATGGTGCGCGGCCGTACCACTGCCCAACCTGGCCTGGTACTCGGCCACGAGATCACCGGTATGGTGGTCGAGACCGGGCGCGACGTCGAGTTCATCAAGCCGGGCGACCTGGTCTCGGTGCCGTTCAATATTGCCTGCGGCCGCTGCCGCAACTGCAAGTCCGGCCAGACCGGGATCTGCCTCAACGTCAACCCGTCCCGCCCGGGCGCCGCCTACGGCTACGTGGACATGGGCGGCTGGGTCGGCGGTCAGACCGAATACGTCATGGTGCCCTACGCCGACTTTAACCTGCTGAAATTCCCGGACGCCGATCAGGCCATGGAGAAGATCAAGGACCTGACCCTGCTTTCCGATATCTTCCCCACCGGCTTCCACGGCTGCGTGACCGCCGGTGTCGGTCCGGGCAGCACCGTCTATATCGCCGGTGCCGGGCCCGTCGGGTTGGCGGCGGCGGTGTCCGCCCAGTTGCTGGGCGCGGCCTGTGTGATCGTCGGCGACATGATCGAAGAGCGCCTGGCCCAGGCCCGGAGCTTCGGCTGCGAGACGATCGACCTGACCCAGGACGGCGACATGGCCGACAAGATCGAGGTGATTCTCGGCGAGCGCGAGGTCGATGCCTTTGTCGACTGCGTCGGCTTTGAAGCTCACGCTTGCGGCTGCAACCACGGCAAGGAAGCGCCTGCCACGGTGCTCAACTCGGCGATGTCGCTGACCCGCGCGGGCGGCCAGATCGGTATTCCCGGCCTCTACGTGACCGAAGACCCCGGTTCGGAAGACGAGGCGGCCAAGCAGGGTGCCCTGAGCATGCGCTTTGGTCTCGGCTGGGCCAAATCCCACAGTTTCCATACCGGTCAGTGTCCGGTAATGAAGTACCATCGCCCGCTGATGCAGGCTATTCTGTTTGGCAAGGTCAACATCGCCGATGCGGTCAATGTCCAGATGATCAACCTGGATCAGGCGCCTCAGGGCTATGCCGACTTCGACGGCGGTGCGGCCAAGAAATTCGTCATCGATCCCCATGGCAGCGTGGCCTGATAACTGAGCAACCGATTAGTATCGCCTGTTTCCGCCTGAGGACAGGTTAGTGAGACCCTAGACGGCGCCCCGCGGGGTGCCGTCTTCGTTCCTCCGTTAAAAAAAGCCGTATAGCTAATAATGAGTGACCCATGACCGTCCAGACCGTGACCCCCAAGCGCCCCTTCCGCGGCAAGCCTCGCGGCCGTGACCTCGATCCCATCCGCCTTGAGGGCTTGCGCGACCTGCTGGGCGACGAGCGCCAGGACGCCACGCTGCGCCGCCGCGACCTGCTGATCGAACACCTTCACGTCATTCAGGATGTTCGGGGCCATCTGCTGCTGGCGGATCTGCGCGCCCTGGCGACCTACATGAACCTGCCCATGGCCGCCGTCTACGAGACCGCTACCTTCTACGCCCACTTCGACGTCATCCATGACGACCAGCAGGTGCCGCCCGAGGTGACCATCCGCGTCTGCGATTCCCTGTCCTGTCAGCTGGCCGGTGCCGAGGCGCTCAAGGCACAGCTTGAAGCCGACGTGGATGTCGAGCAGGTGCGGGTGCTGCGGGCGCCCTGCATGGGCCGCTGCGACACGGCACCGGTGGCCGAGGTGGGGCACTATCATGTGCCGTTCGCCACCCAGGCACGCGTCGCGTCGGTGATCGAGGAGGCACACTTTCACCCGGATCCCGTCGTCTGGCAGCGACTGGACGACTATCGCCGCGAAGACGGTTTCGCCCTGCTGCAAGCCTGTCGCGAGGGCGAGGTCACGGTGGAGGCGCTGATGGACGCAATGCAGCAGGCCAATCTGCGCGGTCTGGGCGGTGCGGGGTTCCCGACCTTCAAGAAGTGGTACTTCGTGCGCCAGGAGGCCGGTCCCCGCTACTGCGCCATCAACGCCGACGAGGGCGAGCCTGGCACCTTCAAGGACCGCTATTACCTAGAGCGCTCGCCCCACCAGTTTCTGGAAGGGGCGCTGGTCAGCGCTTGGGCGGTCGACGCCGAGGCACTGTATATCTACCTGCGCGATGAGTATCCGGCCTTGCATGGCGTGCTGCGCGAGGCCATTGGCGAGCTCGAGGCGGCGGGCTTGGTGGCGCCTGGCTATATCGTGCTGCGGCGCGGTGCTGGGGCTTACATCTGCGGTGAAGAGTCGGCGATGATCGAGTCCCTGGAAGGCAAGCCGGGCAAGCCCCGCCATCGCCCGCCGTTCGTCGCCCAGCGGGGGCTCTTCGATCAGCCGACGCTGGTCAATAACGTCGAGACCGTCTACTGGATCCCGATGATCTGGCAGCGCGGCGCGGAGGCCTTTGCAAGCCAGGGTCGCCATGGCCGGGTGGGGGTGCGCAGCTTCTCGGTCTCGGGTCGGGTCAAGCACCCCGGCGTGTATCTGGCACCGGCGGGGATCACCTTAAACGAGCTGATTGACGAGTACTGCGGCGGCATGGCCGACGGCCATCGACTGGTCGCCTATCTACCCGGCGGCGCTTCGGGCGGCATTCTGCCCGCAGCCAAGGCCGATATCCCCCTCGACTTTGACACCCTCCAGGAGCACGGCTGCTTTATTGGCTCCGCCGCGGTGATCGTGCTTTCCGACCAGGACGATCTGCGCGGGGTCGCGACCAATCTGCTGGCGTTCTTTGCCGACGAATCCTGTGGTCAGTGCACGCCCTGCCGGGTGGGCACGGAAAAGATGCTCACCCTGCTCGAACGCAACGAGTGGGACGCCGGGCTGATGACGCAGCTCTCACAGGTGATGGTGGACGCCTCCATCTGCGGGCTTGGCCAGGCGGCGCCCAATCCGGTGCTGGGGCTGCTCAAGGATTTTCGCGGCGAGCTTGCCGCCCAGAACGTCATCGTCAAGGGGTAGGGGAGATGAACATGAGAATGAGCGAACAGACGCTAGGTACAAGCTTCACGCTGACGCTGGACGGTGTTGACGTCAGCGCCTATCCCGGCGAAAGCCTCTGGCAGGTCGCCAAGCGCGCCGGCGAAACCATTCCCCACCTGTGTTTCAAGGACGCCAGCGGCTACCGCGCCGACGGTAACTGCCGCGCCTGCATGGTGGAAATCGAGGGCGAGCGGGCGTTGGCCGCCAGCTGTCTGCGCGAAGCAGCGCCCGGCATGGTGGTCAATAGCGCCCACTCCGAGCGTGCGCATACCGCCCGCAAGATGGTCATGGAAATGCTGGTGGTCGACCAGCCCGAGCGGGAAGAAAGCCCCGACCGGGCCAGCCATTTCTGGGACATGGCGAACCAGCTGGCCATCGATGCCACCGAGGTGCGCCGCAAGCTGCCCAGGCGCGACGAGCGCGAGGCGCCCACCGTGCACCATGTGGCGTCCCGGGCGGGCAGCCTGGTGCAGGACAGCAGTCACTCCGCCATGCGCGTCAACCTTGACGCCTGCATCGAGTGCAACCTGTGCGTGCGCGCCTGCCGGGAGGTTCAGGTCAACGACGTGATCGGCTTGGCGAACCGCGGCGCGGCGTCCAAGATCGTTTTCGACTTCGACGACCCCATGGGGGATAGCACCTGCGTGGCCTGCGGCGAGTGCGTTCAGGCCTGCCCCACCGGTGCGCTGATGCCCGCCACCGTGGTCGATGAGGCGGGCCGCGGTGATTCTACCGCCGCCGACCACAAGGTCGATTCGGTGTGCCCCTACTGCGGGGTGGGCTGCCAGCTCACCTACCATATCAAGGACGACGAGATCCTGTATGTGGAAGGTCGCGAAGGCCCCTCCAACCAGAACCGGCTATGTGTCAAAGGGCGCTTCGGCTATGACTATCCACGCCATCCATCGCGGCTTGTTACCCCGCTGATTCGTCGCGAAGGTGTCACAAAGGGGATCGACCCGGACTTCGACCCTGCCCAGCCGCTGACGCATTTCCGCGAGGCGAGCTGGGACGAAGCGCTGGAAATCGCCGCCGGCGGGCTTGTGGACCTTAAAGCGGCCCATGGCCCTGGCGCTCTGGCCGGTTTCGGCAGCGCCAAGTGCTCCAACGAAGAGGCGTGGCTGTTCCAGAAGCTGGTGCGCACCGGCTTTGGTTCCAACCACGTGGATCACTGTACTCGTTTGTGTCACGCAAGCTCGGTGGCGGCATTGATGGAGTGCATCGGTTCAGGCTCGGTCACCGCCTCCTTCATGCAGGCCGAGCAGGCCGACGTGGTGATCCTTACCGGCTGCAACCCGGCGGTGAACCACCCGGTGGCGGCCACTTTCTTCAAGCAGGCTGCCAAGCGCGGCACCAAGATCGTGATCCTTGACCCTCGCGGTCAGTCACTGGATGCCTATGCCCACCTGAGCGTGCGCTTCTCGCCGGGCGCCGACGTGGCCCTGTTCAACGCCATGCTCAATGTGGTGATCAGCGAAGGGCTGTATGACGCGGCCTATATCGCCGAGCATACCGAAGGCTTCGAGGCGCTTAAAACGCACACCGTGGACATGACCCCGGAAGCGATGAGCGGGCTGTGCGGTGTCGAACCCGAGACCATCCGCGAGGTGGCCAGGCTCTACGCCAACGCCGAGCGGGCGATGATCTTCTGGGGCATGGGCATTTCCCAACATACCCATGGTACCGACAACGCCCGCTGTCTGATTTCGCTGGCTCTGGCCTGTGGTCAGACCGGGCGCCCCGGCACCGGCCTGCACCCATTACGTGGGCAGAACAACGTTCAGGGGGCGTCTGATGCCGGGCTGATCCCCATGGTGATGCCCGACTATCAGCCGGTCAGCGATGCCCAGGTACGCGCCGCCTTCGAGGAGCTGTGGAATACCAAGCTCGACCCGGAGCCGGGGCTCACCGTGGTGGAAATCATGGACGCCATCGCCGCAGGCACCATTCGCGGCATGTATATCCAGGGCGAAAATCCGGCGATGTCCGACCCGGACCTCGACCACGCGCGGGCCGCCCTGGCCAAGTTGGAGCACCTGGTGGTGCAGGACCTCTTCGTCACCGAGACCGCCCAGTTTGCCGATGTCATCCTGCCGGCCTCCGCCTGGCCCGAGAAGGACGGCACCGTTACCAACACCAATCGACAGGTGCAGATGGGGCGTGCGGCCTTGCCGCTACCGGGCCAGGCCAAGCCGGACTGGTGGATTATCCAGGAAATCGCCAAACGCTTTGGCCTGGACTGGAATTACCAGCATCCACGGGACGTCTTCGCCGAGATGAAACAAGGCATGACCTCTCTCGACCATATTTCCTGGGAGCGTTTGGAGCGTGAGCAGTCGGTGACCTATCCCTGCCCAGGGGAGGACGCGCCGGGGCACGACGTGGTCTTCAGCGATGCCTTCCCCACCGCCAGCGGTCGGGCGACGTTCGCACCCACACGCCCACTGCCCCCGGATGAGCCGGTGGACAACGACTACCCGACAGTATTGACCACCGGGCGTCAGTTGGAGCACTGGCATACCGGTTCCATGACCCGGCGTGCCAAGGTGCTCGACGACCTGGAGCCGGAAGCCGTGGCCAGCCTGGCGCCCGCTGAGTTTATCCGCCTGGGTATTGCCCCGGGCGATGATTTGACCATCGCCACCCGGCGAGGATCCATCACCCTCAAGGCGAGAACCGACCCGGGCATGCCCGAGGGTATGGTGTTCGTGCCTTTCTGTTACGGTGAAGCAGCGGCGAATCTACTCACCAACCCGGCGCTGGATCCGTTCGGGAAAATTCCCGAGTTCAAGTACGCCGCCTGCCGCTTGAGCCGTTCGAACGTGGCCTGATCGGTTACCGCTCCCACCCCCCGCCCATGGAGGAAGCCTCCATGGGCGTTTTCATTTCCAGGCATCATTACCCCGCTTCCCTAGTTGACGTTGCTGCGCCTGTGACAGGTTGATATTCAACGCTAATTGTCCCCTGGAAAATTGTAATGCGATGTAATCCAGCTTTATGGTCGTTACCCAGCATTAGCAAAAAAATATAAATCAACAGGGTTCCAGAGGGTGCGTGGGGTCAGGTGTGTGGCGTCGTGCACTGACCCTGGCGCAACGGAACGTTTAACGGGGAATGTGCATGAACGAAACCCTTGCAGACGCTGGGGAGGCGGCGGCAACGACGGAAGCGCCGTCGATTTTTGCCCGCTTCGTCAATGTCCAGAAGAGCTATGACGGTGTCGAACTGGTCGTCAAGGACTTCAATCTTGATATCCGCAAGGGTGAATTCGTCACCCTGCTGGGGCCTTCGGGCTCCGGAAAGACCACCTGCCTGATGATGATGGCGGGCTTCGAAACCCCCACCCACGGTGAGATTCTCCTCAAAGACGAGCCGATCAATGGCTTGCCCCCGCACAAGCGCGGCATCGGCATGGTCTTTCAGAACTATGCGCTGTTTCCGCACATGACGGTGGCCGAGAACCTTGCCTTCCCGCTCGAGGTGCGCCATCTCAGCAAGGCGGAGATCAACGAAAAAGTCGCCAAGGCACTGGCTATGGTGCGCCTGGAAGAGTTTGGCGACCGCCGCCCGGCGCAGCTCTCTGGCGGCCAGCAGCAGCGCGTGGCCTTGGCTCGTGCGCTGGTCTTCGAGCCTGAGCTGGTGCTGATGGACGAGCCGCTGGGCGCGCTGGACAAGAATCTTCGCGAAGAGATGCAGTACGAGATCAAGCGCATTCACGCCCGCCTCGGGGTGACCATGATCTACGTCACCCACGACCAGACCGAGGCACTGACCATGTCCGACCGCATAGCGGTCTTCAACGACGGCATTGTGCAGCAGCTGGCCTCGCCGGATGAGCTCTACGAACGGCCGGAGAACGCTTTCGTTGCCTATTTTATTGGCGAAAACAACCGGCTGGTTGGCGAGATCAGTGAGCGCCTTGGTGATAACTGCAAGGTGCGCCTGGATAGCGGCGACACGGTGGTTGCCAAAGCGGTGGCGGTGAGCGGCGCGGGCTCGCGGACGACGCTGTCGCTTCGCCCCGAGCGGGTCAGCATCCTGGCGGACGATGCCGACGGCGCACAGTTCGACAATCAGTTTACCGCCACGGTGCAGGAAGTTATCTACCTTGGCGACCATCTGCGCACGCGGGTGTCGGTGTGCGGTAACGATGACTTCATCTTGAAGACGCCCAACGCCCAAGGGTGTGGGGTGATGCGCCCCGGCCAGCAGATCCAGGTCGGCTGGTCGAGCGCCGATTGCCGCGCGCTGGATGCATGAGCCGGACGGCAGTCAAGTGCGCCGTTTATCGGCACCCCATGGTGTCGGCGGCGATGGCAACAATTAACGGAGAATAATCATGAAAACCAGCATCAACAATCGCATTGTCAAGACCGGTGTCGCTGCCCTGGGGGTCTCGGCACTGGCCGTGGCGGTCAGCGCCCATGCCCAGCAGACGCTGAACATTGTGTCCTGGGGCGGTGCCTATAGCATGAGCCAGCACGAGGCCTACGATAAGCCGTGGATGGAGAAGACCGGCGACGAGATCGTCAATATCGACCGCAGCGGTAATGCCCTGGCCGGACTGCGCGCGCAGTCACAAGCCGGCAACGTGACCTGGGATCTGGTCGACATGCTCCCCGCCGATGCCATGATCGCCTGTGCCGAAGGGCTTATCGAGCCGCTCGACCACGATGAACTTCTGGCCGACGCGCCGGATGGCACGCCGCCCAGCGAGGACTTCGTCGACGGTGCCTTGGGTGACTGTTTCGTGGCTTCCATCGTCTATTCCAATATCGTCGCCTTCAACAGCGAGATGTTCCCCGAGGACGACCAGCCCAGCACCATCGAAGATGTCTTCGACCTGGAAAACTATCCCGGCAAGCGGGCGCTGCTGCGCAAACCGATCAACAACATGGAATGGGCCTTGATCGCCGACGGCGTCGATCGTGATGACGTCTACGCCATGCTCGAGACCGAAGAAGGCGTGCAGCGTGCCTTCGCCAAGCTGGATACCATCAAGGATGAAGTCATCTGGTGGGAAGAGGGCGCCCAGCCGCCTCAGCTGCTGGCCGATCAGGAAGTCGCCTTTGCCTCTGCCTACAATGGCCGTATCTTCAATGCCATGGTGACGGAAGACCAGCCCTTCGAAATCATCTGGGATGCGCAGGTGTTCGAGCTGGATGGCTGGGTGGTACCCACCGGCAAGCTCGACAAGGTGAGTGATTACCTCCATTTCGCCACCGATACCCAGCGCCTCGCCGATCAGGCCCAGTACATCTCCTATGGCCCGGCGCGCAAGTCTTCCTCTGAACTGGTCTCCACCCATGCCGACACCGGCATCGAGATGACGCCGCACATGCCGACCTACGGCCCGAACTTCGCAACGGCGCTGCAAAAAGACGACCTGTTCTGGGCCGACTACAACGATGAGCTGACCCAGCGCTTCAACGCCTGGCTGTCCCAGTAAGGCGCTGCCGCCGCCCGGTGATCATCGGGCGGCGGCCTGCCGATAGCCGATCGTTGCTGATCGCTTCTTTCGCCTGACGGAGATACCCACGTGTCCGAACCGCCTGCAGCTCCTCTGACAACGGCCGATGGTGTGCCGCTCAAGGTCAGTCTGCGTCGTGCCGTGCGACGCTCGAAAATCAAGGCGCTGTTGCTGGTGGCGCCGCTCCTGACATTCCTGTTCATCGCCTTTCTGATGCCCTTGGTCGAAATGCTCTGGCGCAGTGTCGATAACCCGGAAGTGTCTACCCATTTATCCCGCACCGTTTCCGCCCTGGAAGGCTGGAACGGTGAGTCGTTACCCGATGAAGCTGCCTTTGCCGCTTTGGCCGAGGATCTCCGCGAAGGCCAGCAGGAACGCAATCTGGGGCTTCTGTCCAGCCGACTGAACTACGAAAAGTCGGGCATGCGATCGACCATCAGCCGCACGGCGCGCCGTGTCGGTACTCTGGAACCCCCCTACCGCGAGTCGCTCATCGAGGTCAACGATACCTGGGGAGAGCTCGATACCTGGAAGCTGATCCAGCGCGAGGCGTCTCCATACACGATGTCGTATTATCTGGCAGCGGTTGATCGCCAGTTGAGTCCGGACGGTGAGATCGTCAAGGTTCCGGAGTACATGCAAATCCACGCCACGCTGTTTTGGCGAACGCTGTGGATGAGCGCGGTCATCACGGGGCTGACGCTGGTGCTCGGTTTTCCGGTGGCCTTCCTGCTGGCGAATCTGCCGATGCGTCACTCCAACCTGCTGATGATTCTGGTACTGCTGCCGTTCTGGACCTCGCTGCTGGTGCGCACCACCACCTGGATCGCCATCCTGCAGTCCCAGGGCGTGCTCAATGACGTCATGGTGGCCCTCGGCGTGGTCGCCGATGAGGCGCGCTGGCAGATGATTCACAACAAGACGGGCACGATCATTGCCATGACGCATATCTTGCTGCCGTTCATGATTCTGCCGCTCTACTCGGTGATGAAGACCATCCCGCCCAGCTACATGCGGGCCGCCCGCTCGTTGGGGGGCAAGCCGTTTCTGAGCTTCCGCCGGGTCTATTTACCGCTGACGATTCCGGGTATTGCCGCCGGCGGTATTCTGGTGTTCATCCTGTCGATCGGTTACTACATCACGCCAGCGTTGGTGGGCGGGCAGTCGGGGCGCTTCATCACCAATTACATCGCCTACCATATGCAGACATCGCTCAATTGGGGACTGGCGGCCGCGATTGCCTCCATCCTGCTGTTCGTGGTGATTATCTGTTACCTGGTGTTCAATCGTCTGATCGGCGTCGACAAGGTCAAGCTGGGGTAAATCATGGCCATTCCTTCCTACGCCACCCGTGGCGAGCGCATCTGGCACTATGTCTTTCTGGTTATCTGCGGCCTGGTCTTTCTGTTCCTGATCGGGCCGCTACTGGTGATCATACCGCTGTCCTTCAATGCGGAGCCCTACTTTACCTTCAGCAAGGAAATGCTGACCTTCGACCCGGCCGGTTATTCGTTGCGCTGGTATCAGGATTTCTTTACCTCGAGCGAGTGGCTCAATGCCATCAAGAACAGCTTCATTATCGGTATCGCATCGACGTTGCTGGCCACGGTGCTGGGGACGGTGGCGGCGCTGGGGCTGACGAGTCGGCACATGCCGGCGCGTGGCGCGATCATGGCGCTGTTGATTTCGCCGATGATCGTGCCGTTGATCATTTCCGCGGCGGCGATGTTCTTCTTCTTTTCCAAGGTCAATCTCGCCCAGACCTACGTAGGCGTGATCCTGGCCCACACGGCGCTGGGCATTCCCTTCGTGGTCATCACCGTGACGGCCACGCTATCGAGCTTCGACACCACGCTGATCCGCGCCGCGCATAGCCTCGGCGCCAATCCCACGCGGACCTTCTTCAAGGTGGTGCTGCCGCTGGTCACGCCAGGGGTGGTGTCGGGGGCGCTGTTCGCCTTCATTACGTCCTTCGACGAGGTAGTGGTGGTGCTGTTCATTGCAGGGCCTGAGCAGCGCACCATGCCGATCCAGATGTGGTCGGGCATTCGCGAGCAGATCAGCCCGACGATCCTTGCGGTGGCCACGCTACTGGTGCTGCTGTCGATGCTGCTGCTCACCACTCTGGAGCTGTTACGCCGTCGCGGCGAGCGGCTTCGGGGCGTCACCCCGGGGTAAGCAAAAACAAAAAAAGGGGAGGCCAAGCCTCCCCTGTCTATCTAGCGCGTGGTTGATCGCAGTACCTGGCTAGCCTTGAGCCAGCTTCAGCGAGGGGGCGTCATGCTGCAGATTCTCGAGCATGCGCTTGGCGTACCAGTCGACAAAGTCAATAACGCCAAACTCGTAGGTCTCGGAGTAGGGGCCGGGCTGGTAAGCCTTGGAGTTGATACCGCGCTGGTTCTCCTCGGCCAGTTGGCGATCCTGGTCGTTGGTGGCATCCCATACGCGGCGAAGCTCTTCGGGGTCGTAGTCGACACCCTCTTCGGCGTCCTTGCGCACCAGCCATTTGGTGGTCACCAGGGTTTGCTGCGGGCCAAGCGGCAACACGCGGAACACGACGGCGTGGTCGCCCATGAAATGGTTCCATGAGTTGGGCAGGTGCAGGATGCGCAGGGAGCCCATGTCGGGGCTTTTCAGGCGGCCCATCAGCTTCTTGCAACCGGGCTGGCCGTCCATGGTCATGGATACGATGCCATCCAGCAGCGGCGTGCGGGTCAGACGGTTCTGCTGACCATGCCGCGTCAGCTGGTAGGGCACCTGCTCCTCATCCCAGTCCGCCTGCTTGCGGGCCACCAGCGCCTTGTAGGCGGGCGTGGCGCGCGGGTCGTCAGTGTCATCGAATTCCTGCAGCGAGTTCAGCAGCTCGGGGTGGGCGCCGTTGCAGTGATAGCACTCGCGGTTGTTTTCGATGACCAGCTTCCAGTTGGCCTGCTCGACGATACTGGACTCGGTGGCGACCTTGACGTTGTCCATCTGGTAAGGCTCGAGGTAATGCTCGAGCGTTGTCAGAAAGTCGTCAATCGCGGGCGGTTCATCGCTCAGGTTGATAAAGATGAAGCCGCCGGCGGTACGCACGTTGACCGGCTTGAGGCCAAACTGGTTGAGGTCGAAGTCAGTGCCCATGTCGCTGCCGGCAAACAGCAATCGACCATCAAGTTCGTAGGTCCACTGGTGGTAGGGGCAGACGAGCTTTGCCACCTTGCCTTTATCTTTGACGCAAAGACGCGACCCGCGGTGGCGGCAGACATTGTGAAACGCATGGATGGCGCCTTCATTGCCACGCACGATGACAATGGGATTGTCACCGATATCCAATGTCATGAAATTGCCCTTGGCCGGGATTTCGCACGTCATGCCGGCAAACAGCCACTCTTTCTCGAAGACCTCCTGCATATCAAGCGCGAACAGACGGGCATCATTGTAAAACGGCTGCGGAAGCGAAAAGGTACGCGCTCTTTCCTGCAGCATCTGAACCGTGGACTCACGCGCCGCAGCGAGTGGGTCGTCCATCCGATTAGAAACACTTTTTTCCATTACCAGTATCCTCGTAAACCTCCGCTCCCCCCTCAAAGGGCTGCGAATCGGCCGATAGTCAAGATTGCGTATCTTGTTGTTCTGTTCCGTAACCTGGCGCTTGATGCAAATGTGGCCCGACGACAGGAACCGATTGTGTTGCAGGTGCCTCCCTGCCAGTTATCTACCCGCGACATCAGGTGGCGTCGTGGCGACTAAAACAGAGGTTTCTAAACGATAAAGAGGGGCACGAGGTAAGTGCGAGTCGCTGTGAGGCAAGTCGGTCGGCAGGCGCGTCCCCAAAATGCAGCTCAAAGGTGCCGACCGTATCGCAGAGACGGTTCGGTGATGCATGGTGATGAAGGCTGTTCAGGCAGAGGCGACAATGACAACTAATTTCTTCAACCCGGTCACGACCCAAACCTGGACCAACGGCCGCCACCAGGTGCGGTGCGTCAAGATCATCCAGGAAACCCAGGATGTGCGCACATTCTGCTTCATGGCCGAGCAGCCCGTGCTGTTCTTCTTCAAGCCCGGTCAGTTCGTGACCCTGGAGCTTGAGATCGATAACCAGCCGATCATGCGCTCCTACACGATTTCCAGCTCGCCTTCGATTCCCTACAGCTTTTCCATTACCGTCAAGCAGGTGCCGGGCGGCAAGGTCTCCAACTGGCTGCACGCCAACCTGAAGGTGGGTGACGAACTGGTCGTGCACGGGCCGGTGGGTAACTTCAACTCCATCGATTACCCCGCCGAGAAAGTGCTGTTCCTCTCGGGCGGCGTGGGCATTACGCCCTTGATGTCCATGACGCGCTGGCTTTTCGATACCAACGCTGCGGTCGACGTCGAGTTCATTCACAGCGCCCGTGCGCCCCGGGATGTGATTTATCACCGCGAGCTGGTGCATATGTTCTCGCGCATCCCCGAGTTCAAGCTGCATATCATCTGCGAGAGCAAGGAAGATATCGGCGAAGCCTGGGCCGGCTACCGGGGCTACCTCACCCAGCCGCTGTTCGAGCTGATGGTGCCGGACTTCATGGAGCGGGAGATCTTCTGCTGCGGCCCGACCCCTTACATGAACGCCATCAAGAATATTCTGCGCAGCAACAACTTCGACATGGATCACTACCATGAAGAGTCGTTTGGCGCCACGCCGGTCGAAGTGCGCGAGGATGTGCGCGAGTTGGCCGAACAGGCCGAGGTCGAAGCCGAAAACGTCGATACCCGCGACCTGCACAGCATCGAGTTTGCGTCCACGGGCAAAAGTGTCCGCATCCAGCCCGAAGAGACGGTTCACTCGGCGGCAGCGAAGCTTGGCCTGCATATTCCCAAGGCCTGCGGTATGGGGATTTGCGGCACGTGCCGGGTAGCCCTCAAGTCCGGTGAAGTGGAGATGGAGCATAACGGCGGCATCACGGAAGAAGATATCGAAGAAGGCTACATTCTGTCGTGCTGCAGTCGGCCTAAGGGCAATCTGGTGGTGGATTTCTAGCCCTGCAGGGATATGGTGAGCCAGGTTCAAGCGCCCTAAACGGCTACTGTCCGTCTAGGGCGCTTTGCTTTTCGGGCGGTGCGGCATCCGCCGGAATGCCGGGTGTGTCCGCGCTGCTGGCGGTGCCTGAGCGGCGGCTTCTGGAGCGCTCTTTGCCATGTCGCTGGCTAAATCTTGCCGATGTCGCAAATGCATCGAGTGGTGACGTCGGCAAGCATCTTGGGGCCGGACACCAACGATAGTATCGCGGTAATAACGCGTTGATAGGGACTTGGGTTGATCGCGACCGGGGTTCATCAGCATCAAGAGTATATTCAGCACTTAACAAAAAGTGACTCATCAGGAGGCGCTAATGCTTCAAGATAATTTTTCCCCCAATGCTCGCCTGGCCCATTACGACAGCTTGCTCGCCGAGGCAATCGCTGAAGAAACGGATCGCCAGGAAGCGCATATCGAGTTGATCGCCTCCGAAAACTATACCAGCAAGCTTGTCATGGAAGCACAGGGCACCCAGCTGACCAACAAGTATGCGGAAGGTTACCCTGGTCGCCGTTATTACGGCGGGTGCGAGTTCGTTGACAAGGTCGAAGCCCTGGCTATCGAGCGCGCCTGTGACCTGTTCAGCGCCAATTACGCCAACGTGCAGCCGCATTCCGGCGCCCAGGCCAATGCGGCGGTGTTCATGGCGCTGGTCTCGCCCGGCGACACAGTGCTGGGCATGAGCCTCGCCCACGGCGGGCACTTGACCCACGGTGCCGCGCCCAACTTCTCGGGCAAGCACTACAACGCCGTGCAGTACGGCCTCAAGCCGGAAACCGGCGAGATCGACTACGAAGAAATGGAGCGCCTGGCGCGCGAGCATCAGCCGAAGATGATCATTGCCGGGTTCTCGGCCTATTCGCGCGTGGTGGACTGGCGGCGTTTCCGCACCATCGCCGACGAGGTGGGGGCTTACCTGCTGGTCGATATGGCGCACATTGCCGGTCTGGTGGCTGCTGGTCTCTATCCAAGCCCGCTTCCCTATGCCCATGTGGTGACGACCACCACCCACAAGACGCTGCGTGGTCCGCGGGGTGGTCTGATCCTCTCCGCCGATGGCGACGAAGCGCTGTACAAGAAGTTGAACGGCGCGGTCTTCCCGGGCCAGCAGGGCGGCCCGCTGATGCATGTCATCGCCGCCAAGGCGGTGGCCTTCAAGGAGGCCATGAACCAGGAGTTCGTGCGCTACCAGCAGCAGGTGATCGACAACGCCCAGGCCATGGCCACGGTGTTCATGGAGCGTGGCTACGACGTGGTATCCGGCGGCACCGACGACCACCTCTTCCTGGTCTCGCTGATTCGCCAGGGCGTCACGGGTAAAAATGCGGATGCGGCCCTGGGGCGTGCGCATATCACCGTCAACAAGAACACGGTGCCCAACGATCCCCAGAGCCCCTTCGTGACCTCCGGTCTGCGTCTCGGCACCCCGGCGGTGACCACGCGCGGCTTTGATGCCGAGGAGTGTGGCGAGCTGGCTGGGTGGATCTGCGACATCCTGGACGAGCTGGCAATCGGGCACGATACCGATGCCATTGAAGCCGAGGTGCGCGCCAAGGTGTCCGAGGTGTGTGCCCGCCATCCGGTCTACGGCGCCGCCGTCGCTGAAACCGTCGAATCCATTGCTTGAATTGGCTTGCCGGCAGGGCCCGGCGCGGCTGAACTGAGGAGACATCTATGCAACGCTATTCCGGCTTCGGCCTGGTCAAGCACGCGCTGAGCCACCACGAGAATTGGGAGCGCCAGTGGCGTAATCCCACGCCGAAGAAGCAGTACGATGTGATCATCGTCGGCGGTGGTGGCCATGGCCTGGCCACGGCCTACTATCTTGCCAAGGAGTTCGGCGTCAAGAACGTGGCGGTGATCGAGAAAGGCTGGCTGGGCGGCGGCAACACCGCCCGTAATACCACCATCGTACGTTCCAACTATCTGTGGGACGAATCGGCCGCGCTTTACGAACACGCCATGAAGCTGTGGGAAGGGCTTTCCCAGGACCTGAACTACAACGTCATGTTCTCCCAGCGGGGGGTGCTCAACCTGGGGCATACCCTGCAGGACATGCGCGATATTCAGCGCCGCGTCAACGCCAACCGCCTGAACGGTATCGACGGCGAAGTGCTGGATGCCCAGGGTGTTCAGTCGCTGGTGCCGATCATGGACTGTTCCAAGAACGCTCGCTACCCGGTGATGGGCGCCTCCTGGCAGCCACGTGCCGGCGTGGCGCGCCACGATGCGGTGGCCTGGGGCTATGCCCGCGGCGCCGATGCCCACGGCGTGGACATTCTGCAGCAGACCGAAGTCACTGGCTTCAAGATTCGTGACGGCCAGATCTACGGCGTACACACCAACCGTGGCGATATTGAGGCCAAGACCGTGGGCTGCGTGACCGCCGGCAACTCAAGCGTGCTCGCCAAGATGGGAGGCTTCAATCTGCCGGTGGAATCCCACCCGCTGCAGGCGCTGGTGTCCGAACCGATCAAGCCGGTACTCGATACGGTGGTGATGTCCAACCAGGTGCATGGCTATATCAGTCAGTCCGACAAGGGCGACCTGGTCATCGGCGCAGGCATCGACGGCTACAACGGCTATGGCCAGCGCGGTAGCTACCCCACCGTGGAGCACACGCTCCAGGCGATCGTCGAGATGTTCCCGATCTTCTCGCGGGTGCGCATGAACCGCCAGTGGGGCGGTATCGTCGACACCTGCCCGGATGCCTGTCCGATCATCTCCAAGACACCGGTGAAAGGTCTGTACTTCAACTGCGGTTGGGGCACCGGCGGCTTCAAGGCGACGCCGGGATCGGGGCACGTGTTTGCCGCCAGCCTGGCCAAGGGGGAAATGCACCCCATCGCCGAGCCGTTCTCCATGTTCCGCTTCCACAGCGGTGCGCTGATCGACGAGCACGGCGCTGCCGGCGTGGCCCACTAAGGAGTATCCGCATGTTTTATATCTATTGCCCCTACTGCGGCGAACACCGTGAGGAAGAGGAATTTCACCCCAAGGGCCAGGCGCATCTCGAGCGACCCAAGGAGCCCGAGGCGTGCAGTGACGAGGAATGGGGCGACTACCTGTTTTTCCGCGATAACCCCCGTGGCGTGCACCATGAGATGTGGGTGCACGCGGTGGGTTGCCGCAAGTTTTTCAACATGACGCGTCACACCGTGAGCTACGAGATTCTCGAGACCTACAAAATGGGCGAGCAGCCGTCGATTACCGCCGACAGCCAGAACCAGCCTCGCGAGGCCGCCGCGGTAAGCCACAAAGAAGGAGTGCGGGCATGAGCCAGTCCAAGCAACAAGTGTACCGCCTTAACACGGGCGGCCGTATCGACCGCTCCCGCACGTTGAGCTTCACCTTCAACGGCGAGCGTTACCAAGGGCACCCGGGGGACACCCTGGCCTCGGCGCTGCTGGCCAACGGCGTGGATATCGTCAACCGCAGCTTTAAATACTCGCGCCCCCGCGGCATCGTCGCCGCTGGTGCCGAAGAACCCAATGCCATCGTACAGCTGGGCAGCAGTGAAGCTGGCCAGGTGCCCAACGTACGCGCCACCCAGCAGGCGTTGTATGACGGCCTGACCGCCAGCAGCACCAACGGCTGGCCGAACGTCCAGCGCGACCTGATGGGCTTGGTCGGCAAGCTGGGCGGGCAGTTCATGCCGCCGGGCTTTTACTACAAGACCTTCATGGCGCCGGCCTCGATGTGGCTGACCTACGAGAAGTACATCCGCAAGGCGGCGGGGCTGGGTCGCAGCCCCATGGAAACCGATCCGGACAGCTACGATCACTTCAATCAGCACTGCGACGTGCTGGTCGTCGGCGCAGGCGCTGCAGGCCTGGCGGCGGCGCTGGCCGCCGCGCGCAGCGGCGCCCGGGTGATGGTGGCCGACGAGCAGGAAGAAATGGGCGGCTCGCTGCTGGCCAGCCGCGAAACCCTGGAAGGCAAGCCGGCGGATCAGTGGGTGGCCCGGGTGCTGGACGAGTTGGCCGGCTACGACAACGTCACGCTGCTGCCGCGTACCACGGCCAACGGCTACCACGATCACAATTTTGTCACCCTGCATGAGCGGCGCACCGAGCACCTGGGCGATACGGCGCCGGTGGAAAACGGCCACCGTCAGGTACGCGCGCGCCTGCACCGGGTTCGCGCTGGTCAGGTGATCCTGTCCACGGGCGCCCACGAGCGGCCGCTGGTTTACGCGGGCAATGATGTGCCGGGCAACCTGCTGGCCGGCGCCGTGTCGACCTATATTCGCCGCTACGGCGTAGCGCCGGGCCGTAAGCTGGTGCTCTCCACCAGCAACGACTATGGCTACCGCGCTGCCCTGGACTGGAAAGAGGCCGGCTGTGAGGTCGTCGCTATCGTGGACGCCCGCGAGGCGCCGACGGGCGACTGGGTCGATGCCGCCCGCGCCCAGGGTATCAAGATCATTGCCGGCAGTGCCGTTATCGAAGCGAAGGGCAGCAATCGGGTGACCGGCGCACGGGTCGCCAAGATCGATATTGACGCCTTCAATGTCAGCGGTCCGGTTCAGGAACTGGCCTGCGACACCATCGCCAGCTCCGGCGGTTACAGCCCGGTGATCCACCTGGCGTCCCACACCGGTGCGCGGCCAACCTGGCGCGACGATATTCTCGGCTTCGTACCGGGGCTGGTGAAGGGCGTGCAGGCGTGTGGCGGTGCCAACGGCTGCTACGCGCTGGCTGACGTGCTTGCCGAAGGCGTCGAAGCGGGCATCAAGGCGGCCGCCGCCATGGGGCATGCCGCCCAGACGGTCAGCCTGCCGAGCGCTGAGCACCTTCAGCAAGGGCCTGCGGTAGCCCTTTTCCAGGTGCCCCACGAGAAGCCCACGCTGCGCGGCCCCAAGCAGTTCGTCGACCTGCAGAACGACGTCACCGCCGCGGGCATCGAGCTTGCGACCCGGGAAGGCTTCGAGTCCATTGAGCACATCAAGCGCTACACCGCGATGGGTTTTGGTACGGATCAGGGCAAGCTTGGCAACATCAACGGCATGGCGATTGCCGCTCGTTGTCTGAATCGCTCGATTCCCGAGGTGGGCACCACGGTGTTCCGCCCTAACTACACCCCGGTCACCTTCGGCGCCATCGTTGGTCGCCACTGCCGTGACCTGTTCGACCCTGAGCGCTACACCGCGCTGCACCAGTGGCACGTGGAGCGCGGCGCCGAGTTCGAGGACGTCGGCCAGTGGAAGCGCCCCTGGTACTACCCGCAGAAGGTGAGCGGCAAGACCGAAACCATGCACGAAGCGGTGGCCCGCGAGTGCCTGGCGGTGCGCGAGAAGGTCGGTATCCTCGATGCCTCGACGCTTGGCAAGATCGATATCCAGGGGCCTGATGCGCGTGAGTTCCTGGCGCGGGTCTATACCAACAAGTGGGAAAAACTGGCGGTTGGCCGGTGTCGTTACGGCCTGATGTGCAAGGACGACGGCATGGTCACCGATGACGGTGTAACCGGCTGTCTCGCCGACAACCACTTCTTGATGACCACTACCACCGGCGGCGCTGCGGCGATCCTCGAGTGGCTGGAGTTGTGGCATCAGACCGAATGGCCGGAACTGGACGTGTATTTTTCCTCGGTGACCGACCACTGGGCGACCATGACGGTCACCGGACCCGACGCGCGCAAGCTGCTTGGCGAGATCACGGATATCGACCTGGATCGCGACAGCTTCAAGTTCATGGACTGGCGTTCCGGGAAAGTGGCGGGGGTGCCTGCACGGGTCTTTCGCATTTCCTTTACCGGCGAGCTGACCTTCGAGATCAACGTCCAGGCCAACTACGCGATGCACGTGTGGCAGACCCTGTTCAAGCACGGCGAGAAGTACGACCTGACGCCCTACGGCACCGAGACCATGCACGTCCTGCGCGCTGAAAAGGGCTTCATCATCGTGGGTCAGGAAACCGACGGCTCGGTCACCCCGGAAGATTTGGGGATGCACTGGTGTGTCGGCTACGACAAGCCCTACTCATGGATAGGCAAGCGCGCCCTGACGCGTTCCGACACCAAGCGCGAGAACCGCAAGCAGCTGGTGGGGCTCAAGCCCAAGGATCCCAAGGTGGTCCTCGAAGAGGGTGCCCAGATCGTGTTCGATCCCAAGCACGCCATCCCCATGCCCATGGTGGGGCACGTGACCTCCAGCTACTACAGCCCGGTTCTGGAATCAGGGTTTGCGCTGGCGGTGGTCAAGGGTGGCCATCAGAAACTGGGCGAGACGGTCTACCTGCCCATGGCGGACGGCCAGACCTTCGAGGCCGAAATCGTCAGTACCATTTTCTACGACCCCAAGGGAGAGCGCCAGAATGTCTAACGCGGCCACCTTCGATACCCGTACCGATACCGCTATTCCGGTAGAGTCTCCGCTAGCCTACAGCTATCGGAACAGCGGCGCTCCACGGGCCGGCGGCGCAAGCCGGCTCCAGCTGCGCGAGCGGGCAATGCAGGGGCATTTGATCCTGCGTGGCGGCGCCATCGTGCTCGATGAGGCGGTGCGCGACGTGCTGGGCCTCAACCTGCCCGGCCAGCCCCAGACGCTGGTGCAGGACGCAAGCGGCGAGCGCTCCATTCAGTGGCTTTCCCCGGACGAATGGCTGGTGATCGTGCCCGGCGGCGAGGAGTTTCCGCTGGAGACCAAGCTGCGCGAGCACCTGGGCAGCGCTCACTTCGCGATCAGCGACGTCAGCGGCGGCCAGACTCTGGTCGAACTTTCCGGTGAGGCGGCCCGCGAGCTGCTGATGAAAACGGTGATCTACGACGTCCATCCCAGCCACTTCCCGGTGGGCAAGGGCGTCACGACGGTCTTCGCCAAGGCGACCACCATTATTCGCCGTCCCAGCGAAGACCGTTGGGAGCTGGTGATCCGGCGCAGCTTTGCCGATTACTGCTACCGCTGGTTGCTGGATGCCGGGGCAGAATACAACATCAACGTACAACAATAAGCGGGTCGGCCGGACTGTGTTCCGGCCGTTATTACCTGCCGCTAACCGAGATGCATGCACCATGAGCCGAATGAGTGATACCTGGATACTTGCCGCCCAATGCCCGAGCCGTCTGGGCACGGTGGACGTCGTTACACGCTTTCTCAAAGAGCAGGCGTGCTACATCACCGAACTCAACTCTTTCGACGATCGGCTCGGCGGGCGCTTCTTCATTCGCGCCGAGTTCCGCCCAGAACGTGACGCGTTCGACGAATCGCTCTTCCATGCGGATTTTGCCGCGCGGGCGGACGAATTCGGCATGCAGTTCGAGCTGACACCGCCCGGCAAGCGTACGGGTACCGTGATTCTTGTCTCGAAGGCGGATCACTGCCTGAATGATCTGCTCTACCGCTATCGTACCGGGCAGTTGCCCATCGATATCCGGGCCATCATTTCCAATCATCCGGATCTTGAGCCGCTGGCCACATGGCACGGCCTGCCTTATCACTATCTACCCATCAGCCCCGAGACGAAACTGCAGCAAGAGGCTCAGGTGCGCGACATTATCGCGGAAACCGACGCCGAGCTGGTGGTGCTGGCAAGGTACATGCAGGTGCTGTCGCCTGGCATGTGCGAGCTGCTGGCCGGTCGGGCGATCAATATCCACCATTCGCTGCTGCCAGGCTTCAAGGGCGCCAAGCCCTATCATCAGGCCTACGAGAAAGGGGTCAAGCTGGTCGGCGCCACGGCGCACTACATCAATAACGACCTCGACGAAGGGCCGATTATTGCACAGGGCGTCGAGCCCGTGGACCATACCCATTATCCCGAGGATCTGGTCGCCAAGGGACGTGATATCGAATGTCTCACCCTGGCCAGGGCGGTCAGCTATCATCTGGAACGCCGGGTCTTCTTTTACGCCGGGCGTACCGTCGTATTCAGCAATTAAATAACGAATAAGCGCTGTCAAAAAAGCGCGTTTCATGATCGGGTGACGGCAACCGCTAACAGACGCTGGCTAGCGTTAACTACCCCTTTGCTTGGCTAAAAAGACGGATCAGCAACGATAGACGTCACTGGGCGGTAACTGCCCATAACGTCGTTGTCGTTATGGTCATGTCAAACACTCAATAACTTATAAAACGTTTCAGGCCATGCCTGAGGTTACCTGTTTCTACGATAAGAGGTGTTCCAATGCCTATCAGTGTCTTCGACCTTTTCAAGATTGGTGTAGGCCCCTCCAGTTCCCATACCGTCGGGCCCATGCAGGCGGCGTTCAACTATGTCGCCACGCTGCGCGAACACCGTCTGATGGATCAGGTGGCGCGTCTGGAAGTGCATCTTTACGGGTCGCTGTCCGCGACGGGGGTTGGGCACGCCACCGATCATGCGATCATCATGGGGCTGATGGGGGAGCGCCCCGATAGGATCGATCCCTCGATCATCAATCCAGCCATCCAGGCACTGAAAGAAAGCCAGATCCTGCCGTTGGGTCGAGAAAAAGACGTCCAGTTCGACTGGAAGCAGGATCTTTATTTTCATGAAGAGAGCCTACCTCACCACCCTAATGCCATGAAGCTGGCCGCTTTTACGCATCAGGGCCAATTGGTCTATGAAAACACCTACTATTCGGTGGGGGGGGGCTTTGTCGTCGAACAGGCCCAGGTGGATATGCCGCTGGACGATCTGGGGGGCGTCACCCTGCCGTACAACTTCGACACTGCGGAAGAACTCCTGGCGCTGTGTAAAGACAACCAGCTGAGCGTCAGCCGGTTGATGCTGGAAAACGAAAAAGTCTGGCGCACGGAAGAAGAGGTCAGAGACGAGCTGTGGCGTATCTGGCAGGTCATGTGCGAATGCGTCGACAATGGACTGACGCATGAGGGGATTCTGCCGGGGGGCTTGAACGTCAAGCGGCGTGCCAAGCTGCTTCACCAGCGGCTTGAGGCGGCGGAACAGAATGAGTGCCTGATCGCCTCGACGTTTTCCGCCATGGAGTGGGTAAACATCTTTGCCCTTGCCGTCAACGAAGAAAACGCCGCAGGCGGTCGCATGGTCACCGCGCCCACCAACGGCGCTGCGGGCATCATCCCCGCCGTCCTGCACTACTACATGAAATTCCAGGCCAACGCCTGTGAGAAAAACGTGGTGGACTTCTTGCTGGCGGCAGGCGCCATCGGCATTCTCTGCAAGAAAAATGCCTCGATCTCCGGCGCCGAAGTCGGCTGCCAGGGAGAGGTGGGCTCGGCGTGCGCCATGGCAGCCGCCGGCCTGGCGGATGTCATGGGAGGAACCCCTGAGCAGGTGGAGCATGCCGCCGAAATCGGCCTGGAGCATAACCTGGGCTTGACCTGCGACCCCGTTGGCGGACTGGTGCAGGTGCCCTGTATCGAGCGCAACGCCATTGCCACCATCAAGGCCATCAATGCCGCTCAGATGGCCCTGCACGGCGATGGCACGCATTTCATCTCGCTGGATAAGGTCATCCGTACCATGCGCGATACCGGTCGAGACATGCTGGACAAGTATAAGGAGACCTCCAAGGGTGGCCTCGCCGTCAATGCCATCGAGTGCTAAGCCGCTCAGCTCTGGGAGGTGTCGATAGCACCCCTCCCGACGTTGCCGGTTTCGCCGCTTTCGGGGTGTCGTTATGTCAGCCGGGCTTAGGCCACCAAGCATGCGCAACGTCAATGCGCCTAAGCCTGCATTTGCAGCGCGTGAATAGGAACGTCGCCTTTCAAGATATGCGTCAGAACATAGACAAGTGGTCGTTGTGATATTCCGTATCTATCCCCTGATGCGGTTGTTGATGAATGCTTTCACGGTTAAGCATGGTGATGTCTACCCATCCAGAGATTAAAAAGCCCTCCTGAGTCTTACTGCATTATTGGCCTTCCGTGCGGCGCTTGTTTAGGATCATTAGCGGAACTCAACAAAAAATAGCGAGCCGTCCTCATGAAACCAGACACCATTGCCCTTCACCATGGCTACGCGCCGGATTCACAAAATGCCGTCGCGGTGCCGATTCATCAAACCACGTCGTTTTCCTTCGACAGTGCGCAGCACGCGGCGGATCTGTTTGATCTTAAAGTGGAAGGCAACATTTACTCGCGCATCATGAACCCCACCTGCGCGGTGCTGGAGCAGCGGGTCGCTGCGCTGGAAGGCGGTATCGCCGGGCTGGCGGTGGCGTCGGGGATGGCGGCGATCACCTATGCGATCCAGACCATCGCCGAAGCGGGCGATAACATTGTCTCGATCAGCGAGCTGTATGGCGGTACCTACAATCTGTTTGCCCACACCTTGCCACGCCAGGGTATCCAGGTACGCTTTGCCGACAAGGACGATATTGACGGCATCGAAGCACTGATCGACGAGCGAACCAAAGCGGTTTTCTGCGAAAGTATTGGTAACCCCTCCGGGGGAGTGGTCGACCTGATGAAGCTCGCCGAGGCGGCCCATCGTCACGGGGTGCCGGTGATGGTCGATAACACCACCGCGACGCCGTTTCTGTGTCGGCCCATTGAACACGGGGCGGATATCGTCATCCATTCCGCCACCAAATATATTGGCGGTCACGGCACCACCGTGGGCGGCGTGATCGTGGATTCGGGTGCCTTCCCCTGGGCCGCGAACGCCCATCGCTTTCCACTGCTGACGGAACCCGATGTTTCCTATCACGGCGTGAGCTATACCCGCGATGTGGGCGATGCAGCCTTCATTGCCCGCGCCCGGGTGGTGCCGCTACGCAATATGGGCGCAGCGCTGTCTGCTCAGGCGGCCTGGAATCTATTGCAGGGGCTGGAAACGCTTTCGCTGCGCATTGAGCGTATTTGTGCTAACGCCCTGGCCGTTGCCAAACACCTGGAGAGTCACCCGTTGGTCACCTGGGTACACTATGCCGGCTTGGAAAATCACCCCGATCACGCGCTGGCCAAGCAGTACATGAACGGCCACGCCTCGGGGATTCTCAGCTTTGGTATTGAAGGGGGCCAGGCCGCCGGTGAGCGCTTCTACGATGCCCTGGCGCTCATCCTGCGGCTAGTCAATATCGGCGATGCCAAGAGCTGTTCTTCCATTCCGGCGTCGACCACGCACCGCCAACTGAATGAGGAAGAGCTCAAAACCGCTGGCGTCACGCCGGATATGGTACGCCTATCGATCGGTATTGAGCATATCGACGACCTGCTGGCGGATATTGATCAAGCGCTGGCGGCCTCTCAAGCGTAATGGCGCTCACGGAAGCGAGCATGACGCTCCCACGCCAAATGACGGTACCCTAAGCGTTATGCTGGTAGGTGGTTTTATCAGGCTTTTTTTGAGCTGGCTAACGAATTTAGACGTTGGTGAGCCCATCATGCACACTGGCTTAGCCCCATGTTGTAATTAAACAACGCAGTTGAATCAAAGGTTGAATAGTATCTATCGATGATCGCGTTAGATCCTAGGCGACTGAGAAGCGCTTTGACTAACGTCGAAAATGGGCAGTGTCCAATGTCTGACCGGCGGCACTGCAGGAAGGTAAAGCTTAAGGCCTAAAATAAAGGAGAATGCGAGTGAAAATAGGCGCACCGAAGGAAAGCGCCCGGGGTGAAGCGCGCGTCGCGCTCACGCCCGAGAGCGCC
Organism: Halomonas sp. CUBES01; assembly: GCF_020991005.1. Taxonomy (GTDB): domain Bacteria; phylum Pseudomonadota; class Gammaproteobacteria; order Pseudomonadales; family Halomonadaceae; genus Vreelandella; species Vreelandella gomseomensis. Next base: position 471,643 of record NZ_JAJLLW010000001.1, read on the forward strand.
CAACATATCCAGAAATTGGGCCACGAGTGTCTGATTGAAACCGGCGCCGGTGAGGCGGCGGGCTTCAATGACGACGCCTATCGCAATGCGGGTGTCAGCGTGCTGGACAGCGCCGATGCGCTCTGGCGCGACGCCGAGGTGGTCATTAAAGTCCGCGAACCGTCCGACGCGGAAGTGACGCTGCTGCGTGAAGGCCAGACCCTGATTACCTTCTTCTGGCCAGCGCAGAACGAGGCGCTGCTGGAAGCCTGCAAGGCGCAGGGCGCCACCGTGGTGGCCATGGACATGGTGCCGCGTATCTCCCGGGCACAGAAGATGGACGCGCTATCGTCCATGGCCAATATCGCGGGTTACCGTGCGGTCATCGAGGCAGGCAACAACTTTGGCCGCTTCTTCACCGGTCAGGTCACCGCCGCCGGCAAGGTGCCGCCTGCCAAGGTGCTGGTGGTCGGTGCCGGCGTCGCGGGTCTGGCGGCGATCGGTACGGCAACCAGCCTGGGCGCCGTTGTGCGCGCCTTCGACGTGCGCCCCGAAGTCTCCGAGCAGATCGAGTCCATGGGCGCCGAGTTCCTGTTTCTCGAGTTTGACGAAAGCCAGGACGGTTCCGAAAGCGGTGGTTACGCGGCACCTTCCAGCCCCGAGTTCCGCGAGAAGCAGCTTGAGTGTTTCCGCGAGCAGGCGCCGGACGTGGACATCGTCATTACCACCGCGCTGATCCCCGGTAAGCCCGCGCCCAAGCTTTGGCTCGAGGACATGGTCGCCGAAATGAAGCCCGGCTCGGTGATCATCGACCTGGCCGCCGAGAAGGGCGGCAACTGCGACCTGACCAAGCCCGACGAGCGTGTGGTAAGTGATAACGGCGTGGTCGTGGTGGGTTACACTGACTTCCCCTCGCGCATGGCCACCCAGTCGTCGCTGCTCTACGCCACCAATATTCGTCACATGCTGACCGATCTGACGCCCGAAAAAGACGGCGTGATCAATCACAACATGGACGATGACGTGATCCGTGGTGCCACCGTGACGCACCAGGGTGAAGTTACCTTCCCGCCGCCGCCGCCCAAGGTGAAAGCGATCGGTGCGGCCAAGCCCAAGAAGAAAGAAAAGGAGCCTACGCCGGAGGAGAAAAAGGCCGCCGAGCACGCTGCGTTCAAGGCGCAGTCCAAGCGCCAGATCGGCTTGCTGGCCGTGGGTGGCGCGCTGATGCTGCTGCTTGGGCAGGTCGCCCCCGCGTCATTCATGCAGCACTTCATCGTGTTCGTGCTGGGCTGCTTTATCGGCTTCCAGGTGATCTGGAACGTCAGCCACTCGTTGCACACGCCGCTGATGGCGGTCACCAACGCGATTTCGGGCATCATCATTCTCGGCGCCATTCTGCAGATTGGCACCGGCAGTGTGATCGTCGGTATTCTCGCGGCGATCTCGGTGTTGATCGCGACCATCAATATCGTGGGCGGCTTCCTGGTGACACGCCGGATGCTCGCGATGTTCCAAAAATCTTAAGCGGCGGAGACAGACTATGTTAGGTCAAGAATTCGTATCCGCTGCGTCCATCGCGGCGAGCGTGTTATTCATCCTCTCGCTTGGGGGGTTGAGCAATCAGGAAAAAGCCAAGCGGGCGGTGTGGTACGGCATCGTCGGCATGGCAGTGGCGGTGTTTTTTACCGCCTTTGGCCCGGGCATCGGCGGCTACTGGTGGCTGATTCCCATGATGCTGATCGGGGCGGCCATCGGCATCTATCTGGCTAAAAAGGTCGAGATGACCGAAATGCCCCAGCTGGTCGCCGCGCTGCACAGCTTTGTGGGTCTGGCGGCGGTCTTCGTTGCCTGGAGCGCGGATCTGGAGCGCCGTCGAGTGATGGCGGCGCAAGCGGCGGACGCCTCGACGGAAGCGTTCTCTGCCTTTGCGGCGCTGGTGGCCACCAAGGCACCGGACGAGCTGATGTTCCTGCAGGTCGAGGTGGTGCTGGGGATCTTCATCGGCGCGGTGACCTTTACCGGCTCGGTCATCGCCTTTGGCAAGCTGGCCGGCAAGGTCGACGGTAAGCCGAAGCAGCTGCCGGGCGGGCATATGCTCAACGCCGGGGCAGCGGCGCTGTCGCTTCTGCTGGCGATCATGTACCTCAACGGCGCGGGCTTCTGGACGCTGATCCTGCTGGCGGCGCTGGCGTTCTTTATCGGCTACCACCTGATCATGGGCATCGGCGGGGCGGACATGCCGGTCGTGGTCTCCATGCTCAACAGCTACTCGGGCTGGGCGGCGGCTGCCATCGGCTTCACGCTATCCAACGACCTGCTGATCGTCACCGGTGCGCTGGTTGGCTCCTCCGGTGCGATTCTCTCCTACATCATGTGCAAGGCGATGAACCGTAACTTTGTGAGCGTCATCCTGGGCGGCTTTGGCGGCACCCAAGGGCCGGCCGCCGAGATTGAAGGCGAGCAGGTGGCGATTGATGCAAACGGGGTAGCCAGCGCCTTGAACGACGCCGACAGCGTCATCATCGTGCCGGGTTACGGCATGGCAGTGGCGCAGGCGCAAACCGCGGTCAGCGACCTGGTGCGCAAGCTGCGTGCGGCGGGCAAGGAAGTACGCTTCGGTATCCACCCCGTGGCGGGACGCCTGCCAGGCCATATGAACGTGCTGCTCGCCGAGGCCAAGGTGCCCTATGACATCGTGCTGGAAATGGACGAAATCAACGACGATTTCGCCTCGACCGACGTGGTGATCGTGATTGGCTCCAACGACATCGTCAATCCGGCGGCCGAGGAAGATCCCAACAGCCCGATCGCTGGCATGCCGGTATTGAAGGTCTGGGAAGCCAAGCAGGTGTTCATCTGCAAGCGCGGCCAGGGCACCGGCTACTCGGGCATCGAGAACCCGCTGTTCTTCAAGGAAAACAGCCGCATGTTCTACGGCGACGCCCGCGACAGCATCAACTCGCTACTGCCGATGGTTGAATAGGTTCGAGCCAGTGAGATAGCGACCAAGCAAGAAGCCCGCGAGCCATCGCGGGCTTTTTTTATGCTGTGCATGCCCTCGATACGCCTGCTATGGTCATTGACCGCCTTCTTTTTCGAGTACTTGCCATCATGAACCAACGCCCTGACCCCCGCGTGCTGCTGCGCTTGCTGGGACTGCTTCGCCCCTATCGGATGCGGTTGGCCCTGGCGGGTCTGGCGCTGCTGATGGCGTCGGGGAGTGTTCTGCTGCTGGGCAACGGGCTGCGTCTGGTGATTGACCGTGGGTTTCTGGCCGCAAATCAGCAGGCGCTGGCCCAATCGCTGGCGCTGATGCTGGTCGTGGTGACGGTGCTGGCGCTGGCGTCCGCGCTGCGCTATTACCAGGTGACCTGGATCGGCGAGCGGCTGGCGGCCGACCTGCGTCAGCGCGTGTTTGACCATTTATTGACTCTCGAGCCGAGCTTTTTCGAGAGCGCCAGCGACGGCCGCGCCGCCGGCGAGATCGCCTCACGGCTGACGGCGGATACCAGCGTCCTGCAAAGCCTGTTCGGCTCGTCGGTGTCGTTGGCGCTGCGTAACCTGGTCATGCTGGTGGGTGCCGTGGTGCTCATGCTGGTGACCCAGCCGTGGCTGTCGGCGATGGTGCTGATCGGCATTCCGGCGACGCTATTGCCTATCGTGTGGTACGGCCGCCGGGTCAGGCGACTTTCGCGTACCAGCCAGGATCGAGTCGCCGAGCTTGGTCGCTATGCCGAAGAAGCTTTGAGTGGCCTCCAGACACTTCAAGCGTTTACCCACGAGCCGGTGGATAAAGCCCACTACGGCCAGCGCGTGGAGCAGGCGTTCGGCAGCGCCGTGGAGCGCACTCAGCAGCGCGCCTGGCTGACCGGCATCGCCATGCTGGTGGTGTTCACCGCCGTGGGCTTGATGCTCTGGCAGGGCGGTCAGGCGGTGTTGGCCGGCACCATGAGTCCCGGTGAGCTGTCGGCGTTTATTTTCTACGCCGTGCTGGCGGCAGGGGCGATTGCCACCCTGGCCGAAGTGGCGGGCGACGTGCAGCGTGCGGCGGGGGCGGCGGAACGCCTGCTGGAACTGCTCGATACCCAGCCCACTATCCAGTCGCCCACGCAGCCGCAAGCCCTTCCGAGGCCATCGCAGGGCGATATTGCGCTGGAAAACTTAAGCTTCACCTACCCTGGCCGGGAAACCCCGGCGCTGGTCGATGTTGATCTGCATATCCAGCCGGGCGAACGGGTGGCCATTGTGGGGCCCTCGGGGGCGGGCAAAAGCACCTTGTTGGCCCTGTTGCTGCGTTTTTACGATCCAGACAACGGGCACATCACCCTGGATGGCTACGATATTCGCACCCTGGACCTGGTGGCCTTGCGCGGCGTCATGGGGCTGGTGGCGCAGGCGCCGGTGCTGTTCAGCGGCACGGTGGCCGAGAATCTGCGCTACGGCGATCCTCGGGCGAGCAGCGAAAAACTGCGCATGGCGGCCCAGGACGCCAGCGCCCTGGGCTTTATCGACGCGCTGCCGCAAGGTTTCGATACGCCTCTCGGCCCGGGAGGCGTGCAGCTTTCCGGCGGTCAACGTCAGCGCCTCGCCATCGCCCGGGCGCTGCTCAAAGATCCTGCCGTGCTGTTGCTGGATGAAGCCACCAGCGCGCTGGATGCGGAAAGCGAGCGCCTTGTCCAGCAGGCGCTGGATCGGCTGATGGTCGGGCGCACCAGCATCGTCATTGCCCATCGGCTGGCCACGGTGATCGCCGCGGATCGCCTGCTGGTGCTCGACGGTGGCCGATTAGTGGCGGCGGGGACGCACCGCGAGCTGATCACGACCAGTGCGCTCTATCGCCATTTGGTCGCGTTGCAGTTTGGTGGTGAAACGTTATAAAACAGTTGCGTGATCAATACGGGAATTGCCATGTCGAGTTTTCTTCAACGCCTCCGCGCCGTCCACGCCCCTTCGATCGGTCTTGGCTGCATGAACCTTTCCCACGGCTACGGTCAGCAAGTGCCCGAGGCGGACGCGCTGCGCGCCCTCGATTCGGCGTTCGATATGGGCTACCGCCACTTTGATACTGCCACGCTCTACGGCGCCACGGCCAACGAAACGCTGCTTGGCCGCGCGCTGAAGGGCAAGCGTGAGCAGGTGCTACTGGCCAGCAAGGGCGGCATGGCGATTGACCCCGCGACAAGCAAGCGGGTGATCGACGGGCACCCCGATACGCTACGTCGCCAGTGCGATGCCAGCCTTAAACGTCTGCAAACCGATCACATCGACATCTATTACCTGCACCGCCTCGACCGCCAAGTGCCGATCGAGGAAAGCGTCGGGGCGCTGGGCCGCCTGGTGGAGGCCGGCAAGATCGGCGGGGTGGGGCTTTCCGAAATTTCCGCGGCGACGCTGCGCCGTGCGGTGACGGAATACCCCGTTGCCGCCGTGCAGTCTGAATACTCGCTGTGGACGCGCAATCCCGAGATTGCCCTGCTCGAGGCCTGCCGGGAGACGAACACGGCCCTGGTGGCATTCAGCCCGCTGGGGCGCGGGTTCCTGGCCGAGGCAATCAGCGATCCGGCGCGCTTGCCCGAGGGCGACATGCGCCGCCAGATGCCACGCTTCAGTGCGGAAAACTTCCGCCATAACCGGCAGCTGCTCGATGACGTCATCCTGCTTGCCAAGCGTCTGGGCGTCACCTCTGCCCAGCTAGCGCTGGCGTGGATCAATGCCCAGGGCGCCGACGTCATTCCGATCCCCGGCTCCACCTCGATGGCCCATATGCGCGACAACCTCTCGGCCGAGACCCTCTACCTGGACGCCGCCACCTGTCAGCAGCTCACCGCGATGCTGACGCCCGAGCAAGTCGCTGGCGAGCGCTACAGCGAGGCCCAGCAGGCCGATATCGACACCGAAGCGTTTACGCTCACCCGCTAGGAACGGGGATTACCGTGGTCTATAGGTCAAAGCTATTAAATCAGTGATTAAATGCAAATTGAGACTATGGCGATAGTGGTCTAAAACGTTAGATACATAAATGCGGTGTTTGCGGGGTCAGCGTTGGCTAGCGAGCACCCACCGACGGTCATGCTGGCACTTGCCAGCGACGAAAGTAATTGAGGGGAGAGCAACATGAGCGGCAAATGTCCGGTAATGCACGGTGGCAACACCTCCGCGGGCACCTCCAACAAGGATTGGTGGCCGGAAGGTATCAATCTGGATATCCTGCATCAGCAAGATCGCAAATCCGACCCGATGGGTGTCGATTTCAACTATCGTGAAGAAGTCAGAAAGCTCGACTTCGATGCGCTCAAGCGTGACGTTCACGCGCTGATGACCGACAGCCAGCCCTGGTGGCCGGCCGACTGGGGCCATTACGGCGGCCTGATGATTCGTCTAGCCTGGCACGCAGCGGGTACCTACCGCATTGCCGACGGCCGTGGTGGCGGCGGTACAGGTAGCCAGCGCTTTGCGCCGCTGAACTCCTGGCCGGACAACACCAGTCTGGACAAGGCGCGTCGTCTGCTGTGGCCGATCAAGAAGAAGTACGGCAACAAGCTCAGCTGGGGGGATCTGTTCATTCTCGCGGGCACCGTTGCCTACGAATCCATGGGGCTGCCGGCCTACGGTTTCTCTTTCGGTCGCGAAGATATCTGGGAGCCGGAAAAAGACATCTACTGGGGTGACGAGAAAGAGTGGCTGGCGCCCTCCGACGAGCGTTACGACGACGTCGACAAGCCCGAAACCATGGAAAACCCGCTGGCAGCGGTGCAGATGGGGCTTATCTACGTTAACCCCGAGGGCGTCAATGGTCAGCCCGATCCGCTGAAAACCGGCCAGCAGATCCGCGAAACCTTCGCTCGTATGGCGATGAACGACGAAGAAACCGCCGCGCTGACCGCCGGTGGCCACACCGTAGGTAAGTGCCACGGCAACGGCGATGCGGCTGCGCTGAGCGCCGAGCCGGAAGCGTCCGACGTCGAGAATCAGGGCTTTGGCTGGAATAACCCGCACATGGACGGCAAGGCCAGCAATGCCGTTACATCGGGTATCGAAGGCGCATGGACGACGAACCCAACCCAGTTCGACATGGGTTACTTTGACCTGCTGTTTGGCTACGAGTGGGAACTGCGCAAAAGCCCCGCTGGTGCTCACCAGTGGGAGCCGGTGGACATCAAGGAAGAAGACAAGCCGGTCGACGCCAGCGACCCGTCGATCCGTCACAATCCGATCATGACCGACGCGGACATGGCGATGAAGATGGATCCGACCTACCGGGCATACTGTGAAAAATTCATGGCTGACCCGGAGTACTTCAAGCAGACCTTCGCCAAGGCGTGGTTCAAGCTGACCCACCGCGATCTGGGGCCCAAGTCGCGCTACATCGGCCCGGAAGTGCCCGACGAAGATCTGATTTGGCAGGATCCCGTTCCGGCCGGCAACACCGACTATTCCATCGAGAAAGTCAAAAAGCAGATCGCGGAAAGTGGTCTTAGCATCAGCGACATGATCACCACCGCCTGGGACAGCGCGCGTACCTATCGTGGTTCTGACATGCGTGGCGGTGCCAACGGCGCCCGTATTCGTCTTGCCCCTCAGAAAGACTGGGCGGGCAACGAGCCCGAGCGGCTGGCCAAGGTGCTGTCAGTATACGAAAAAATCTCTGCCGACTCGGGTGCCAGCATTGCCGATGTGATCGTGCTGGGCGGCAGCGTAGGCATCGAGAAAGCGGCTAAAGCAGCGGGTTACGAGGTGCTTGTCCCCTTCACGCCGGGTCGCGGTGACGCCACCGACGAGATGACCGATGCCGATTCCTTCGCGCCCCTTGAACCGCTGGCCGATGGTTTCCGCAACTGGATGAAGAAAGACTATGTGGTCAAGCCGGAAGAAATGCTGCTTGATCGCGCCCAGTTGATGGGGCTGACCGGCCCGGAATTGACCGTCCTGGTCGGTGGTATGCGCGTCCTTGGCACCAACCACGGTGGCACCCAGCACGGCGTCTTCACCGACCGCGAAGGCCAGCTGACCAACGACTTCTTCGTTAACCTGACCGACATGGGTAACGCCTGGAAGCCTGCGGGCAACAACGCTTACGAAATCCGTGACCGCCGGACGGACGCCGTGAAGTGGACAGCCTCGCGGGTCGATCTGGTGTTCGGTTCGAACTCGCTGCTGCGCTCCTACGCGGAAGTCTACGCTCAGGACGACAACGCCGAGAAGTTCGTGAACGACTTCGTTGCTGCCTGGACGAAAGTGATGAACGCGGATCGCTTCGACCTCATCGTCTAAGTGATCCCGTGATAGACAAGGGCGCTGCCATTAGGCAGCGCCCTTTTTTTGTCGCTATATTTTATTGTCACGTTTTGCCGTTCAGGTATGGCCCGTCGGCTAAGTGGTTACGTCCAGCGCTGGGATGCGCAGCAGCTGGCGTAGCTGAGGTAGTCGCTCGTCCAGCAAGTCCGCCAGGGTGTAGCGATCCAGCACCGCAAAAAACGCCTCCAGGGCCTCGTTGAGCACCGGCGGCAGGCGGCAGGCGGGGGTGATGACGCAGGCGTTTTTATCGCGGAAGCACTCCACCAGGCCAAATTCGGGCTCGGTGTCGCGCACCAGCGCGCCCAGCCGGATGGTGGCCGGGTCGCGCTTCAGCCACAGGCCGCCGTGCTTGCCGCGCAGGGCGGTGAGATAGCCTTTTTGATTGAGCTCCTGGACGATCTTCATTACGTGATGGCGCGAGACGTTATAAGTCGAGGCGATTTCGTCGATCGTCGCGCGCGCCTCGCCTTTCACCGCCAGATACAGCAGCACGCGAATGGAGTAATCGGTAAAACTGGTCAGGTGCATAAGCCGTCCGGGGAGGGTCAAAGAGAAGCATCGGGCAGGCGTCATTGTACGGTGAATCGGTGCCAGGGCGAAGCTTATACAAGCCCCCCCCCGCCGGGTCGAGTGTGGCGATGTGGCAGATTGTCGCTGGGGATTGGCGAGCACACTTAAAGATGTATTATGGATACTACTTTAATAAAACCATGCACGCACCACCCAATCCGTGAGGCTCACCATGCTGACTCAAGACCAAGAAGCGTTAATCGCCGCCACCGCCCCCGTCGTGGCGGAACACCTGAACACTATTACCCAGCGTTTTTACCCGCTGATGTTCGAGCGCTACCCCAGCGTGAAGCCGCTTTTCAATCAGGTTCACCAGCAAAACGGCGCCCAGCCGCGGGCGCTGGCGGGGGCGGTGTTGGCCTACGTGGGGATTCGTCAGGATCCGGTCAAGGCTCGCGAAACGCTGGAAACGGTCGTCAACAAGCACGTGTCGCTGGGTATCCTGCCCGAGCAGTATCCGATTGTGGGCGAGTGCCTGATGATGGCGATTGGCGAGGTGTTGGGTGATGCGCTGACGCCGGAGATTGCCGACGCCTGGGGCGCGCTGTATCAGGAACTGGCCGACCTGCTGATCGACCTGGAAGAAAACCGCTACCAGGAATTTGAGCAGCGCGAGGGCGGCTGGCGCGGTACCCGGCGCTTCCACGTGGCGGCGAGTCAGCAGGAAAGCGCGGTGATTCGCTCGTTCATCCTCGAGCCCGAAGACGGTGGCCCCGTGGCGGCGCATGCCCCTGGTCAGTACATCGGCGTCAAGGTGACCATCGACGGCGAGCCGGTGCATCGTCACTACAGCCTGTCGGCAACGCCCAACGGCCGCGCTTACCGGGTGTCGATCAAGCGCGAGAACGACGGTCGCGTCAGTCGTTATTTCCACGACCAGTTGGCCAATGGCGGGGTGGTCGAGCTACTCCCCCCGGCGGGCGAGATGACGCTGGTACCCGGCGAAGCCCCGCTGATGTTGATCAGCGGCGGCGTGGGTCAGACCCCGCTGCTGCCGATGGCCAAGCAGGCGCTTGGCCAGGGCCGCCGGGTGGTGTATCTGCACGCGGCACAAACCCCCGAGCACTGGGCCTTTGCCGATGAACTACGTGCGCTTGAAAAAGCCTATCCGTTACAGTTCACGCTGGTGACCGTGTTTGAGCAAAGCGACGCCGGCGACCATCAAGGGCGTCTTAACCAGGCACTGCTGGCCGACTATTTACCCGAAGGTGCGCACTGCTACTTCGTTGGTCCCCATGGCATGATGGAAGCCGTCGAGCAGTCGCTGAAGCAGCTGGGCGTGGCGGATTCGCATCGCCACTACGAGCACTTTGGTCCTGCCATGCCCCTCAACGCGGTCAGCGCTGCCTAAGCGGTCGCCCACTTGGCATGTTGCCGACGATAGTCGGCCTGGGCGTGGCTGACGCTGACCGGCGTCAGCCACACCTCGGTACCGGGCAGGCACTGGGCCAGCGCCGCACAGGCGGACGGCGTCAACGCCCCCAGGCGCGGGTAGCCGCCGATGGTCTGGCGATCGTTCATCAACACAATGGGCTGACCGTCCGGGGGTACCTGCACCGCCCCCAGCGGTATGCCTTCCGAAATGATGCCGCTCAGCGTGCCGCTGAGCACCGGGCCGGTTAACCGCACCCCCATGCGGTCGGCGCGGTTATCGACCTGCCAGGGCGTGTTGAACGCCTGATAAAGGCTGCGGCCGGAAAAACTCGACGCCTGGGATCCAAGGACCATGGGCAGGCGACAGCTGGACGTCGGCATTACTGGCCCAGCCCCCTCAGGCAGCGTGCGTGAGGAGCGGTCGTTGCCCTGCCAGGTTAAATATTGCCCTGCTTTAAGTGGCTGGCCGTCCTCCTCGAGGCCGCCCAGCTGTTCGCGAGCGGTACAGGCGCGGCTGCCCAGCACCTCGGGGGCGTTGAGCCCGCCGGGAAACGCCAGATAGGCACGCAAACCGTGACGCGGCTGCTGAAACACCAGCTGCTGCCCTGAACGCAGGGTAAAGCTGGCGTTCGGCGCCAACGGTTGACCGTCCACCGTCGCCGCGAGGTCGGCACCGGTGAGGGCCAGCCGAACGTCGCCGTGGGCGACGAGCGTCAGACCACCGCCCATGACGATTTCCAGCGTCGCGCTGTTCAGCGGGTTGCTCAGTAGCCAGTTGGCCCAGTAAAACGCGATCCAGTCGGCAGCGCCGCCCTGGGTGACACCCAGATGACCCACGCCAAAGCGTCCTGCGTCTTGAACCAATGCCAGCGGTCCTGCCTTTTTTACCACTAATCCTGCCTGGCTCACGAGCGTTCCTCCATCGGCGTGGTATCGCCACCCTGGGCCTCAAACTCGGCGCGGGAAATCGACGTAAAGCGCACGCTGTCGCCTGGACGCAATAGCGGTTCCCCGCGTTTGGCGTGCTCAAACAGCGGCACCGCCGTGCGTCCCAGCAGGTTCCAGCCACCGGGTGAGGGCAGTGGGTAAATCGCCGTCTGGCGATCCGCGATGCCCACGCTACCGGCGGCGACATGGCGTCTCGGGGTTGTCAGGCGCGGCGTGGCGATGGCGTCATCGACCAGCCCCATGAACCCGTACCCCGGCGCAAATCCCAGGGCAAACACGCAGTATTCGTCCCGGCAGTGCCGGTCGATAAGCTCGGCGATGCTGAGACCGGCGCGCTCGGCCACCCGCGAAAGGTCGGGTCCGACGCTTTCGTCATACCACACGGGAATCTCATGTCGCTGGCCTTGCCGGGTATCGGCGGGGGTGAGGTCTGTCAGGGCATGGTGGATCCGCGCCTGGGCTTCGATATGGCTCAACTTGCGGGCATCATAGTGCAGCAGCAGGGTGGTATAGGACGGCACCAGGTCAATCAGCGCGTCGCCAAAGGCCTCGCGAAGTGCCTGGTCTGCCGCCAAGACCCAGGCCATGTTGGCGACATCGATGGTGTCGAACAAACGCACCATCAAGGCTTCCATCCCGGCGGTTTCGATACGCAGCTTCACGCTGACTCCAGCGCGTTGAATGCTTCGCGAATGGCGCGTACGGCGGCCACCGATTCGGGGTTGTCGCCGTGAACGCAAAGCGTGTCGCAAGGCAGCGACAGGGCAGTGCCATCCAAAGCGGTGAGTGACTCGCCTTTAGCCAGCATGACCGCCTGGTCAACGATGGTCGCCTGGTCGTGATGGACGGCGTCGGGCAGTCGCCGCGACGCCAGATGGCCGTTGGCTTCATAGGCCCGGTCGGCAAAGGTCTCGAACCACAGGATGACCCTCAGCTTGGCGGCTAACTCGCGGTGCGGCTCGGGGTTGGCAGTGGCCATGATCATGAGCGGCAGGCCGGGATCATAGGCATGCACTGCGCGCATCACGCCTTCAAGCAGTTCAGGGTTGGCGGCCATGTCGTTGTACATGGCGCCGTGGGGTTTGACGTAGCTCAATTGGGTGCCCTCTGCCTGGCAGATGCCCGCCAGGGCGCCCATTTGATAGAGCACCATATCCTCGACTTCGCCGGGCGAACAGGCCATGGAGCGTCGGCCAAACCCCATCAAATCCGGGTAGCCCGGGTGCGCGCCGATGCGCACCTTGTGCTTGGCCGCCAGCCTGACCGTTCGGCGCATGACGTGCGGGTCGGAGGCATGGTAGCCGCAGGCTATGTTGGCGCAGTCAACAAAGGGCATCACTTCGTCGTCCAGGCCAATCGACCAGTTGCCAAAGCTCTCGCCCATATCGCAGTTGAGCAGCGGAAGGGTCATGGGGCCTCCTGTTTGTTATCCAAGCGCCAGTCGAGCGACGAATCGTTGTGCCAGCCAATCTTTATTCACTATATGGACGGGTAGCCGTCACTGCCAGCCGTTTTTGGCGTCGCCAAGGGTATCGTGCTGTTGTGCCGTGGAAAAAGGGTTGACGCTTCAGCAAGGTAAGATTATCAACGACACTACGCTATAGGCTTAAAGGTGATGAAAAAGCACCGCCTACGTCAAGCTCGCCACCACACGGCACGACACCACCATACTGACAAGAGGGCTTCTATTATGCGTATCCGTATTGCCACGCCACTGCTTCTGGCGACAGCGTGCAGCGTCGCTGCCACCGCCCAGGCCGCCGAGTGGACCATGGCCACGCCGTATGGCGATGCCAGTTTTCATACCCAGAATACCAAGCAGTTTGCCGAAGACGTTGCCGAGGCAACGGATGGAGACCTGACCATCAACGTGCAAAGCGGTGGTGCCCTTGTGTCTCACGGCGAGATCAAGCCGTCGGTACGCCGTGGCACCATTGCCGCGGGGGAGATATTCCTCTCGGTACTCTCCAATGAAAACCCGATTTTTGAGGTGGATACCCTACCCGGTGTGGCCGGAGGCTATGAAGAGGCCTATGCGCTTTGGGAAGCCACCAAGCCAATCATCAGTGACCTCTTTGAGGAAGAAGGCCTGATCCCGCTTTACGCCGTTCCCTGGCCGGCTCAGGGTATTTACACCGCTGAAGAACTGACTGACCCGGATCAGTTTGACGGCTTGCGCGTGCGGGCGCCCAATATCAATACCCAGCGGTTTATTGAAAACCTGGGGGGCAGCCCGACGGAGACGGAAGAGTCCGATATCCCCACGGCGTTCAGCACCGGCCGCGTGGATGCCATGATCACCTCGAGTTCTACGGGCAATTCGATGGCTGCCTGGGATTACGTCTCGCATTACACCGATGCCAACCTCTGGCTGCCCAAGAATATCGTCTTTATCAATCAGCGCAGCTTTGACCAGTTGGACGACGACACCCAGGATGCCTTGATGGAAGCGGCCGAGAAAGCCGAAGAGCGCGGCTGGGAAATGAGCCGTGAAGATAACCAGGAAAGCCTGGCGATACTCAAAGAAAACGGCATCACCGTTTCCGAACCCAACGAGGATGTGGGGGAGGCGCTGCAACAAGCGGGTGATGAACTGTTTGCCGATTGGGAATCCCGGGCTGACGATCAAGCCAAGGAAGCGCTGCAGTCGTACCGTGATCAACTTGAGGATTGATGACCTGTGTTGAGCGGCGCAGATACTGCGCCGCTTTGCGCGCAAGAGGCCAAACCGATGACGTTCAAATTCGATAAGCTTTATCGCCTGGGTGCCTGGGGCGCTGCGCTTTGCATGATCGCGATTTGCGCGCTGGTCTCGACCCAGGTGTTTTCTCGGTTGGTCGATGCGCTACTGGTCATGGTCGGTAGCGCGCGACTAAACATCAGCATCACCGGCGTCTCTGAAATGGCATCTTATCTGCTGGTTGGTGCCACCTTTCTAGGCTTGGCGTATACCTTCGTCCACCACGCCCATATCCGGGTAACCTTGCTGATTACCCGGCTTCCCTCGACGCTCCGAGTCTGGTTCGAGGTGTTTGGCTTGATGGTGGCGCTGACGCTTAGCCTGCTGCTCTGCTACGGGTTGATTGCGTTGATCCGCGAAAGCATCGCCTATAACGATGTTTCCTCAGGCTTTTTGTCGATTCCGCTGTGGATTCCCCAAGCCGTGTTGGTGACCGGCATTGCCTTGCTGTGTTTGGCGCTGGGCGAGGCGCTGGTGATGGCGCTGCGCCTGGCATTCAAGGACCCATCACGTTTTCGCGAAGTCATGGCCAGCGAAGAAAACAACGACCCCTGAACCTTGTGGGAGATGCCCTGTGCTGCTACTTAGTGTCGTCACCATCCTGACCCTGCTGGTGCTGTTGGGCAGCGGCGTTTGGATTGCCTTTGCGTTGATTGGCACCGCCTGGATAACGCTCTCCATGTTCAGTTCGTTTGAACCAGGCCCGGTGCTGGCGTCTGATTTTTGGGGGGCGAGTTACGGTTGGGATCTCACCGCGCTGCCGATGTTCATCTGGATGGGCGAGATCCTGTTCCGCTCGGGGCTGGCCGATAACATGTTTCGTGGGCTTTCGCCCTGGTTAAACCGGTTCCCTGGGCGTTTGCTACACACCAATATCATCGGCAGTGGCATGTTCGCGGCGGTGTGTGGCTCGTCGGCGGCCACCTGTGCCACGGTGGGCAAGATGACCTTACCGGAGCTGGAACGCCGGGGTTACGACCCGCAGATGGCGATTGGCACTCTGGCGAGTGCCTCGACACTGGGGTTGTTGATTCCTCCCTCCATCGTGCTGATCGTCTATGGCGTCGTGACCGAGCAATCCATCTCGCGGCTGTTTATGGCAGGCATTGGCCCTGGCCTGATGATTCTTTCGATGTTCATGGGCTATCTGGTGCTTTGGTCGCTGCTCAAGGGCAACCGTGCCGGGCTGACCGGTAATGACGAGTCGGGAATGAGCTTTGCCGAAAAGCTGCGTAATACCTGGTCGCTGATCCCCATCCTGTTGTTGATTGGCGGGATTATCGTGTCGATCTACGGCGGCTTGGCGTCGCCCACCGAGGCGGCGGCGGTCGGGGTGGTGCTGTCGATGATCATTGCGCGGTGTAATGGCCACTTCAACCGCGAAATATTTCACAGCTCGCTGTTCGCGGCGGTGCGCACGGCGTGCATGATCGCCTTCATCATTGCCGGGGCGTCATTTCTTACCTCGGCCATGGGCTTTACCCAGGTCCCGATGAAGCTGGCGCAAGCGATTGGGGAAATGGGCCTGTCGCCGACGATGCTGCTGATCGCGTTGACGGCGCTATTGCTGGTGATGGGCTGTTTTCTGGACGGGATTTCGCTGATTCTGCTGGTCACCTCGATTATCATGCCGCTGGTGTCCGCCGCCGGCTTCGACCTGATCTGGTTTGGCATCTACCTGGTGATTGTGGTCGAGATGTCGCAAATCACGCCGCCCGTGGGCTTTAATCTCTTCGTGATACAAGGTCTCACCGGGAAGGATATCCTGACCATCACTAAAGCAACGCTGCCGTTCTTTCTGCTGATGCTGGTGGCGGTGGCCTTGATGCACCTGTTCCCCAACATTGCGCTGTATTTACCTTACGCGATGAACCGATAGCCTTGGGAGGCGGCGTCCATGGTCACTGCGGGTTCAGGCAGTGCCTAATGCCCGTACAGTGAGATGCCACCGCGGCCAGTGCGCTTGATGAAATACATGCTCTGGTCGGCGGCATCGATGAGTTCGCGGCCATTACTAAACCCGCCGTCGCTCAGGCAGGCGATGCCGATCGACACCGATACGAAGAGCTCCCGCCCGTCGATCATTTCCATGGGCGTTTCCGCCAGGCGCTTGGCGATACGCTGGGCGAACCGCTGTGCGCCTTTGGCGGTCTCGCCGGGCAGAATGATCAGGAACTCTTCGCCGCCGTAACGGCCGGCGAGATCCCCTTCACGAGCCAGCGATCCCAACACATGACCGAAGCGCTCAAGCACCCGGTCGCCGGTTTGGTGACCGAAGCGGTCGTTGAGTTTTTTGAAGTGGTCAAGGTCGATGAACACCACCGACATGGTGCGTTCCTCTTCCCGACAAAGCGCAAAGTGCAGGTGGAGCTGCTCTTCGAGCCAGGCGCGGTTGGCGAGCCCGGTGAGGGGATCCCGACGGCTGCGCTCTTCGAGCTCGGTCTGGCGTTGGCGCAGGCTCTCGATTTCCTGCTGCTGGGCGTCCAGGCGGGCGTTGAGCGACAGCGTCTGCTGGAAAAGCAGGTGTTGTGCCTGGGTAACCAACGCTTCATGATCGTGCGAAAACGGCGTGGTAAGGTCGAACAGATCGGCCAGTGGCGGTAGCTGCCTCTCCACGCTGTTCAGCAGCTCGCTGAGCGAGATCGAAGAGGCGATGTCCACCGGTTCCAGCTTGCGGATCAGCACGGCAAGCAACTGGCTGGGGGTGGAGGACAGCCAGGCGTCGGCAATCAGCCCGGACAGGCGTAGGCAAAACCGGGGAATACCGTCCCGAGTGCTTATCTCGCCGTGGCTGTCGCTGATGGCCTGGGCCAGGGAGGCCGGTACTCCCCATCTCGCGGCGAGCCAGCCGCCTACCGATGGATGGTCGCAGCCAAAGCGCGTGTGTTCGCCATCGCTGATTTGCGAGTGGGAAAGCGGCATGGTGGTGTAGAGCTCCTGGGCATCACGGGGGTAAACCGCCATAAGGGCCAGCATGCCGATATCCTGCAGCAGCGCTGCGGTGAACACGAAGTTCGACTGGTCGGGGCAGAGCTGTTCGGCGAGATAGCGTGCTGCCAGCGCGGCGACGATGGAGCGCCCCCAGATACGTTGAATCTGGTCGTCCGCCTGACGGTCGCGCCAAAGGCTGAAGCTCATCACGGCGGCCAGCGTAGCATCCAGGCCAAGCCGTGAGGTGGCTTCCAGGCATGAATGCGTTTCGGTGTGATGGCGCGCATAAAAGGCGCTGTTGGCAAGCGAAATAAGCCTCAGCGTCAGCGCCGGGTCTCGCTCGATGGCATGGGCATAATCATTCAGGGTGGCGTCCGGGTACCCCGCGACTTCCAGCACGCGAATGGCCACCGTCGGCAGTGACGGCAGCGAGGCACACTGGGTCAAATCGCTCTGCAGAAAGTCCGGGAGTGTCGGTGTGGCCAATTGCTGTGTGTCATCGCTAATGATAATGCCCGTCATGTCGGCTCCTTTTCTTCCTCCAGCTTAATAGCCCGGTTGCTTTTTTTCATCTTATATTGCTAGAGGTGGGGCTAATACCCTTGGTGGAGCTGTAGATGTCGACTAAGCGTTTATGGGTAGGTGCTTCACCGCCGGGGCACTTCCAGATAAGCTGAGTTAAAAGGACAGCGAGACAAGCCATGCAGACGGGCATCAAAGCAGCCGATACGTTTCGGCAGTTGGCGGAAGGAATGGGGCAAGCCGGTACCCCGCATTTTTATCCTACGCTGGTGGAGCGTCTGGCCAAGCTGCTGGGGGTGGATCACGTCCTGGTGGCTCGCGTCAATGCGGGTAATGCCGTCCACGACGACTTGCCGACCAACCTCGCAGAAACCCTGGCGGTCTGGTCCAACGATCGCTTTCTGCCCAACGTAACCTATCCGCTGGCCGGCACCCCCTGCGAGGGCGTGGTCGGTCGTGAACCTTGCCTGTATGCCTGCAATGTTCAGCAGTGCTTTCCCGACGACCATATGCTCGCCGAACTGGGGGCTGAAAGCTACATGGGCCTGCCGTTGTATTCAAGCGACGGCACGCCCATTGGCTTGTTGGCGGTGCTGAAAAACTCGCCGATGTCGCTGAATGGTCTCGCCAGGGAAGTGCTAAGCATCGTGGCGGCCCAGGCCGGCGCCGAGCTAGGGCGCCAGCAGGCCGAGGCGGCTCTCAAGGCCAGCGAGGTGGTGGCGCGGGAAAGCGAACGCCGCCTGGATACGCTGCTCAATCATCTGCCGGGCATGGCCTATCGCTGCCTCAACGATGACCATTGGACCATGGAGCTGGTCAGCCAGGGAGCCTATCAGCTTACCGGGTATCATCCCGATGAGCTGGTGGATAACCACCGAACCAGCTTTGCCGAGCTGATACATGCCGAAGATGCCGAAAGCGTCCTTGAGGAGACCCAGGCGGCCATCGATAACAAGCGCCCTTACCAGGTGACCTATCGGCTGCGCCATCGTGACGGTCAACTACGCTGGATGTGGGAGCAGGGCCAGGCGGTGTTTGATGACGCGGGCGAGGTGCTCTGCCTGGAAGGGTTTATCACCGATGTGACCGAGAGCCAGGAAGCCCAGCGGGTTCAGCAGGCGGTCATGCAGGTAGCATCGACGGTCACGTCGCACGTCGGCGATGATTACTTCCAGCAGTTGATCGGCACCCTGGTCGAATTGCTGGACGCCGATAGCGGCTTTATCGCACTGCTCGACCGTCCTCTCTACGACGCCAACGAGAACACCTCAGCCACCATCAGCACGGTGAGCGTCATCGCCGACGGGGAGGCCTTGCTCAACCAGAGCTTCTTGTTGCACGGCTCACCCTGCGAGCAGGTCATCACTCAACGCGAAGCGGTGTCCCATTGCGGCCACTACGCCCCGATCCCCGGAAAGGCGATCCAGGCCCAGGCCTGGATAGGTCGACGCCTGGATAACGCCGAGGGCGACGCGATCGGCGTGATGATGGTGTTCTACCGCGAGCCGCTGAGTACCAACGCCTTTGCAACCTCGGTGCTGCGTATCCTGTCCACCGGGGCCGCGGCGGAACTGGAGCGGCGTCGCGACCAGCGTCGCATGTATCAGCTGGCGTATGTGGACGGCACCACCGGGCTTTCCAACCGGGTGCGCTTCATGGATATTCACGCCAAGATGTTGCGCGACGCTGCCCGCCGCCTTCAGTCGCTGAGCTTGATCCTGCTCGATATTCGTCGCTTTAAAGAGATCAACGACACCCATGGCCACCAGGTGGGGGATCAACTGCTGTCGACGATCGCCGGGCGCCTGGAGGGCGTCATTCCCGACGGCGGCTTTCTGGCACGTCTGTCCGGCGACGAATTTGCGATATTGCTGGCCAATCCCAGCGAGGCTGAGTTGTCGGCTAAGCTGGATGACCTGCGCGGTGCGGTGGGCAAGACGATTCACCTGGAGCATAACGCCTTCAATCTGCAGGTCAGCATGGGCTTTGCCCGCTACCCTGCCGATGCCACGGTGGCGGCTGAGCTTTTCAAGGCGGCGAGTATCGCACTGCACTTCGCCAAGCGTGACGGCATCATCTGTCCGTTTAGCCACGACATGATGCATCATCAGCGCCGCCGTCAGAAGATGGCCGAGCGGCTGCATCAGGCGCTGGTGGATAACCGTCTGGCGCTGTATTTTCAGCCCCAGGTCAACCTCGAAACCGGACAGTTGACCGGTGCTGAGGCGCTATGCCGCTGGCACGATGCCGAATGGGGGTGGGTCAGCCCCGGCGAGTTTATCCCCCTGGCCGAGGAACGGGGATTGATTCGCGCGCTGGGCGACTGGGTACTGGGCGAAGCTGCCCGGCAACTGCGCGAATGGCAAACCCGGGGGATCGCCCTGCCGGGACGGCTGTCCATCAATATCGCCGCCCAGCAGTTTGCCGATCCGCAACTAGCGCAGCATATTGCCGAGTTGACCCAAGGCGTGCCCGCCTCCGCGTTGGCGCTGGAGTTAACCGAGAGCGATTTCATGCGCGACCCCGACCAGGCGGTCGAGATCACCCAGGCGATGCGGGCCGCCGGATACGCCTTGTACATCGATGATTTCGGCACCGGGTACTCATCCCTTGCCTATCTTCGGCACTTTGCCGCCGACGCGCTGAAAATCGATATCTCGTTCGTGCGCGAGATGCTCGACAACCAGCATGACCGTGCCATTGTGCAAACCATTATTGCCATGGCCGATGCCCTGGACATGAAAACCCTCGCGGAAGGCGTCGAACATCAAGAGCAGGCCGCGCTGCTGGCCGAGATGGGATGCCTCGACGCCCAGGGCTTTCTGTTTGGACGGCCCAAACCGGCCGATGCGTTTGCGGCGGCGTGGCTGAGACGTTGAGGCGTTTTCACTTTCCCGGCTGCAAGCCAGGTCTATTGGGCTAGACTGCCAGGTTCAACACCTTCAACGGAGTATGTCTATGCGTCTTCTGTTCACCGGCGGCAGCGGCAAGGCAGGCCGCTACGCAACGGCTTACCTGCGCGACCAGGGCCATCGCGTCACCAATCTGGATTGGGTGATATCGGATGTCCCCGGCATCACCACCCTGAGAACCGACCTCACCGATGCAGGCCAGGTGTTCAACGCCTGCCACGCCTACGCTGGGGTCGACGAGCTGGAGCCGGGCACCGGCGTGCCGCGTTACGACGCGATTGTTCACTTCGCCGCCATTCCGGCGATTCTCCATCGTCCGGACAACGAGACCTACCGTATCAATACGTTAAGCACCTACAACGTGTTGGACGCGGCCACCAAACTGGGCATTCCCAAGGTGATCTTCGCGTCCAGCGAGACCACTTACGGCATCTGTTTTGCCGACGGCGAGCAACAACCGGCCTATCTGCCCATTGATGAAGAGCACCCCACCGTGCCCCAGGACAGTTATGCCATGAGCAAGGTGGTCAATGAAGTGACGGCGCGCTCTTTTCAGGCACGTTCGGGCATCGATATCTACGGTCTGCGGATCAACAACGTCATTGAACCCCACGAATACCGCCAGCACTTTCCGGCGTATCTTGAGGATCCGGCGCTGCGTCGGCGCAACATCTTCGCCTACATCGATGCCCGCGATCTCGGTCAGATGGTCGACTGCTGCCTGAAGACGGACGGTCTGGGCTACCAGGTGTTCAACGTCGCCAATGACGACCTGTCGGTGGGCCTGACCAGCGCCCAGGTCATTGAGCGCTTCTACAAAGGGGTGCCGGTTCGCCGCGAGATGGGCGAGTTCGAGACGTTCTACAATATCGACAAGGCACGCCGGCTGGTCGGTTTCGCGCCTCGCCACGCCTGGCGGGAGGAGCTATCGGCGTCTGACAGCCAGCTATAGAGGGGAAGGCAAGCACGTCAGCGGCTAGACGGCTAAACCGCCTGATAGATCAGATTAAAGCCGACTAAAAACATGGCCAGAATCACCAGGCGGTAAAACAGTGCTTCGTTGACGCGACTTTGCAGCCACAGGCCGTTGCGCACGCCGATCCAGGCAATGGGCACCAGTACCAGCGAGGCCCAGGCACTGGTCACGTTAATCTCACCAAGCCACATGTACGGGGCCAGCTTGATCACGTTGACCACGGCAAAGGTGACGGCGCAGGTGGCGATAAAGGTCTCTTTGGACAGCTTGCGCGGCAGCAGGTACACGTTGAGCGGTGGTGCACCTGCGTGAGCCATGAAGCTGGTAAACCCGCAGATGCTCGCCGCCGGTAATGCCCATCGGGAGGAAATGGGCTTTTTGGCGACGGGCTTGAGTAGCATGTAAGCGGCAAACATCAAGGTGATCACGCCGAGGGTCAGGCGCAAGCCCTGTTCGCTCAGGCTGTCGAAAAGCAGCGTCCCTACTGCCACGCCGATGAACAGCCCCGGCACAAAACGCCATACCTCGGCTACCGCCTGCCTGCCCCACCACGCCTTCACCGCAAACACATCCATCACCAGTAACAGCGGTAATAAAAGGCCCGCTGCCTGAGCCGGGCTGATGGCCAGCGCCATCAGCGGCACCGACAGCGTGCCGAAACCACCCGCAAAGCCGCCTTTGGAAACGCCGGTCAGGTACACGGAAAATACGATCAGCAGCCAGGCAATTAGGGAATAGTCGGGGAGCATGTAGGCCTCTGAATACGCTTAAAAGTTGAACCATAAAAAGCCCCGCATCAGCGGGGCTCGTTAGCATAGCATTAGATAAATGTTAGCGGGCGAAGCATCGTCCCATCAAGTTTTCATTAGCCACTCGTGGTCGGGGTCGTTGTGGAATTTCCATACCCGTTTGGGGCCGGCCATCACGTTTAAGTAATAAAGTGAGTAGCCATGGGCAGCACCAACAGGGTGATAGCCCTTGGGTACCAGTACACAGCAGCCGTTTTCTACCGCCATGGTGTCATCAAGGTTGCGGTCATCGGTGTAGACGCGCTGAAAGGCAAAGCCCTGAGCGGGATTGATGCGGTGGTAGTAGGTCTCTTCCAATTGCGACTCGTGGGGCAAGTTATCCACATCGTGTTTATGGGGCGGGTAGCTCGACCAGTTACCCGCGGGGGTGAAGACTTCCACCACCAGCAGGCTATCGGCGGGTTCGGTTTCCGGCAGGATGTCGTGCACATGGCGGGTATTGGTGCCCTGGCCACGGGTGCTCTGCTTGATGTTGTCCGGTGCAATCAAACGTGGCGCATGATTGCCATGCCCTGGGGCCGCACATACGGCCAACTCAAGGTCGGTGGTCGCTTCCACCGAGTAGCTAACCCCATTGGGTAGGTACACCGCGTAGGGCGGAATCTGTTCAAAGATATCCATGCGCTTGCCGATATCTTCAAAGCGGTGCTCGTCGCAGGTCACCGTGGCGCGACCGGTAAGCAGCACCAGGCAGACTTCCTGATCATCGCTGCTGGCTTCCAGGCGCTGCCCCTTGGCGAGTTTATGCACCCGAAAGCCGACATGCGTCCAGCCAGCGGAGGCGGGGGTGACGTCAATCACGGTGCCTTGGGCGTCCGGGGCGGTGGGGCGTACCAGTAGTGAAGTCATTCTTCGCTCCTCCTGACGGTTCGGCGACGGTCTAGTCAGCCAAACGTCTTGATAATAAAGCCTTATGCGGCTGTTTAAGCCGCAGCATCGAGCAGAATTTTGCGGCCTTCGCGTAGCGAGCGCTCCGCTGCATCGGCCAATCGCAATGCTTCCAAGCCATCCTGGGCGCCTGCTAGAGGGGAGCGCTTCTCCTGCCACGCATCGACAAAATCACCAATCTCTAATCGATAAGCCTCGGCATAACGCTCTAAGAAGAACCATTTGGGTTTTTCTTCCACTTGCCCCGTCTCGCCGGTAAAGCGCAGCCGGGTATCAGACTCGTTCTGGGCCTGCAGCATGCCTTCGCTGCCAAAGGCTTCGATACGCTGGTCATAGCCGTAGCACGCACGCCGTGAGTTGCTGATTTGACAAAGTTTTCCACTGGCGGTGGTAAGCGTGACCATGGCGGTATCTACATCGCCCGCTTCGCCAATGGCTGGATCGATGATGCTACTGCCGACGGCAAAAATGCTTTCAATCGGCTCATCAAGTAGCCAGCGCGCCATGTCCAGATCGTGAATCATCATGTCTCGGAACAGGCCGCCGGACTCAGCCACGTACTCGGCAGGCGGGGGAGACGGGTCGCGGCTAATAATCGTTAGCGTTTCAAGTGCCCCAATACGCCCTTCGGTAATGGCCTTTTTAAGTGCCGAAAACTGAGGATCGTGGCGGCGGTTAAAGCCTAACGCGCAGGTCACCGGATGTTCACTGAGTACCTGCAGAGCATCTCGTGTTCGGGCTAAATCCAGGGCAATGGGTTTTTCGCACAGAATCGCCTTGCCCGCGCGAGCGGCGCGCTCCAGATACTCCGCGTGGGTAGGCGTGCTGGAGGCAATCAGGACGGCGTCAATGTCGCCATCCGTAAAAATCTCATCAACGGAGGTCGCTTTGCTGCCGTACTGCTCGGCCAGTGCCTCGGCGGCAGGCTGATGAAAATCGGCCACGGCGGCCAGGGTAACATTTGGGTGTAAATGAATGGCTTGGGCATGCACTTTGCCGATGCGTCCAGCGCCGATCAGTGCCAGTTTCATAAGCGCTCCTATCTTGTTCTTGGGGTTGAAGGATTTTTAGTGAGTGAATTGCATTTATGCGTTGCGTTGGTGGCCCGACTGAGGATCCTTTTCACGTGTTTTGTCTTGCCGCACCCCGAGGGCAATGGCCAAGGTCTGGGCCAGACAGAGCGAGGCGGTCAAACTGCGGAAACTTTTCACTTCAGCCTCGTTGACCACAAAGGCTACATCCGCGAAACGCGCCAGCGGGCTGAGGGTCGAGTCGGTAATCACCACAATAGGCAGACCACGCTGATGGGCGTCTTCGCAGGCTTTCTGGCTCTCTTCGGCATAGGGGGAGAAGCTGATGGTCAGCAGGGCGTCGTGTCGGCTCATGGCCCGCAGTTGCTCGCCGTACATCCCGCCCAAACCATTGACCAGCAGCGCCGGTTTATCCACATGCGCCAGGGCATAGGTCATGTAGCTGGCCACCATAAAGCTGCGTCGGGCACCCATCACATGAATGGCATGGGCCCGCTCAAAAATATCCAGCGCTTTTTCAAGGTTCTCTGGATCAATGCGACTAGGCAGTTGCTCCAAGACGGCGCGATTAGCGTCGGCGAACTCCCATAATAGCTGGGTGCTGTCCGGTGTTTCCCCGGTCGCGCTGCGCACCGCTCGAATGCGCTCGGTGTAGTTGGGCAGTTCATCGACCAGGCGGCTGCGAAACAGCTGCTGCATTTCGGAAAAGCCTTTAAAGCCCAAGCTATTGGCCAGGCGAATCAAGGTGGAGGGGGTGACATCCGCTTGTTCGGCAATTTTGGCCACAGTCGCCAGAGCCACCTCCTGGGGGTGATCAAGCATAAACCGCGCGGTCTGCTGTAGCCGTTTGCTTAGCGTGGCGTACTCGGCGGTGAGCAGTGTTTCCAGCTCACGGTAGCTTTGAGGTGGCTGCGACATACAATTTCCTTAGCGTTAACGCGTGTACCACTTAGCTGAGAGAAAACTAAGCAAAGGGGCTGACTGTTGAGCAGTCTAGTAGATTGAAATAAATATTCCATTTATACCAAAGTATAGAATAAATAATTTGCCTGCATTGCTGTTTGGAATCTATATTCCATAGCGCCAAGGCATTTAATGCCACTTCCCTACCAACAACGATAACGTTATGAGGAATTATTTATGGCACGTCTATCTCAATGGCTTCTAGCCTCCGTCACCACCACGGCGCTCATGGCGGGTGCCGCACAAGCACAGGAAGCATCACAAGAAGATAACCGCTTTGTCATGGTGACCCATGGCGTTCCCTCGGACCCTTTCTGGTCAGTGGTGAAAAATGGCGCAGAGGCAGCGGCTGACCTTGTAGGCGCAGAGCTTGAGTACCGCGCGCCCTCTACCTTTGACATGGCCAAGATGCAGCAGCTCGTACAGGCAGCGGTGGCCTCTCAACCCGACGGTTTGATCCTCTCGTTCACCGATGAAAATGCCCTGGGCGGCGCTGTCCAAAATGCTGTCGATAACGGCATACCCGTCATCACCATCAACTCCGGTGGCGATGTGGCAAGGGACTATGGCGCCCGTCTGCACGTCGGACAGAGTGAGTACGAGGCGGGCAGGCAGGCCGCCGAGCGTATGCAGGAAATGGGCGTTGAGAAAGGCGTTTGCGTCAACCATGAACAGGGCAACCAGGGCCTTGACCAGCGCTGTGATGGCTTTGTCGAGGGCTTCGACGGCAATGCTGAGCAGCTAGCGACCACCTACGACCCCACCAATATTCGCAATGCCATTATCGCCTACCTCAACGAGAACAGTGATGTGCGTGGTGTGCTGACCTTGGGTGCACTGGCCGCTGATCCGATGATTCGGGCCATGCGTGAGCAGGGCGCTACCGATATGTTCACCCTTGGTACCTTTGATCTTTCACCCGGCATTCTGGAAGCCTTGGATGCGGGTGAGCTGGACTTTGCGATCGACCAACAGCAGTACATGCAGGGCTACTTGCCCGTCATGTTCCTGGACCAGTTCGTCAAGAACGGGCTGCTACCCGCAGGGGATGTGGCCACCGGCCCAGGGTTTGTCACTCAGGAAAACGCAGCACAGGTCATTGAGCTGAGTAGCCAGGGTATCCGTTGATAACGAGCTAATCGGAAAAGGCTCGGCGGTGCCGAGCCTTGGGAGTCGATCGCCATGAGTTCCAATGACACTAACCAAGCGGCTGCGCCAGCAGCGGCTGATCAAGACGAACGGATCCAGAAAGTCTCTTTCTGGAAGAAAGCGCTCAATCGTCCCGAGTTGGGGGCGCTGGCGGGTACCGTGCTGGTGCTTGCCTTTTTTATCGTTGTCTCCAGCGGCACCGGGATGTTTACCCCCGCGGGGATTATTAATTTTCTGGAAGTGTCAGCCCAGCTCGGCATTATCGCCACGGCGGCGGCACTGCTGATGATCGGCGGTGAGTTTGACCTCTCGATTGGCTCGATGATCGGCCTGGCTGGCATTCTGATCGCCATTCCTGCCGTGGAGTATGGCTGGCCACTATGGGCCGCTATCTTATTGGCATTCGCCTGTGCCGGGCTAGTGGGGGTGATTAACGGTAACCTGGTGAATCGCACGGGCTTGCCTTCCTTTATCGTCACGCTGGGTTTTCTGTTCATCCTGCGTGGCCTGGCGATTGGTGTCAGTCGGTTATTGACCGGGCGAACCCAGGTGGGTGGCGTTGAAGAGCATATCCCCGGCGATTGGTTCGCGTCGCTGTTTTCCGGTGAGGTCGCCACGGGCCTGTTCTCCTGGATGGCCACGCAAGGCTGGATCGGCACTAACTTTGCGGGCAACCCCACCGTTTCGGGTATTCCGGTCTCCATCGTCTGGTGGTTGGGCTTAACGGCCGTGGCGACCTGGGTGCTGCTGTGCACGCCCTATGGCAACTGGATCTTCGCCAGCGGCGGCGACGCTAATGCCGCGCGCAATTCGGGCGTGCCGGTACGTCGGGTCAAGATTTCTCTGTTCATGTTCACTGCCTTCTCCGCCACCATCTTTGCCTGCATTCAGGTGATGGATACCGGTTCGGCGGACACCATTCGTGGCTTGTTAAAAGAGCTGGAGGCCATTATCGCGGTGGTGATTGGCGGCGCTTTGCTGACCGGCGGCTATGGGTCTGCCATCGGCGCAGCGCTGGGTGCGCTGATCTTTGGCATGGTGCAAATGGGTATCTTCTACACCGGTGTTAATACGGACTGGTTCCAGGTCTTTTTGGGCGTGATGCTGCTGGTGGCCGTGCTGTTCAACAACTACATGCGCAAGAAGGCGATGGAGGCCAAGTAACATGACAACTCAAACGCCAATGATCGAAATGCGCAGCGTCAGCAAGCACTTCGGCAGTGTGATCGCCTTGAGCGATATTTCCATGCAGGTCTATGCCGGCGAGGTCATGTGCCTGCTCGGTGATAACGGTGCTGGCAAGTCGACGCTGATCAAAACTCTGTCGGGCGTTCATCAGCCCACCCATGGCGAGATGCTGCTGGATGGCGAACCCGCCCGCTTCAAGTCACCGGCTTACGCGCTAGACGCAGGTATCGCAACGGTGTTCCAGGACCTGGCGATGGTGCCGTTGATGTCGATTACCCGGAACTTCTTTATGGGGCGCGAGCCGACGGTGGGCTGGGGGCCGTTTAAGCGTATCAATTGGAAATACGCCGACCGCATTGCCAAGCAGGAAATGGCAAAGATCGGCATTGATGTGCGCGATCCGAGTCAACCGGTGGGCACGCTTTCCGGTGGCGAACGTCAGTGCGTGGCGATTGCCCGAGCCGTCTATTTTGGCGCCAAGGTACTGATTCTGGATGAGCCAACGTCCGCCCTTGGGGTCAAGCAGGCCTCGGTAGTGCTGCGCTATATCGCCAAGGCGCGGGCCGATGGCCTGGCGGTCATCTTCATTACCCATAACGTCCATCACGCCTTCCCCGTGGCCGATGCCTTCACGCTTTTATCCCGTGGCGGCAGCCTGGGCTCCTTCCGCAAAGAAGACGTCACCCGCGAAGAAGTCCTCAACATGATGGCCGGTGGTGCCGAACTGGAGAGTCTGGATGCAGAGCTCGCTGAGTTCCAGCGCAGCGACCGCGAGAAAAAAGCCAATAGCGCTGCTGCCGATCAGCCCACGCCAAAGACCGCTGGCGGGATTGTCGATGAGCCTGCCGAAAAACGTTTAGCAGGCGGATATTAAGTATAAGAAAGTGACGTGGGGAGAATTTCATGCGGAATAACAGTATGCAACACCGGCCGCTTGATCTGATTTGCTTAGGGCGTGTAGCGGTGGATCTTTACGCCGAACAAATCGGTAGCCGCCTGGAAGACGTGGCCAGCTTTGCCAAATACCTGGGCGGTAGCTCCGGCAACATGGCCTACGGTACCGCGCGGCTTGGGTTGAAGTCCGCCATGCTCTCGCGGGTGGGCGACGAGCAGATGGGCAACTTTGTTCGCGAGGAGTTAGAACGGGTTGGCGTGGATACCACCGCGCTACAAACCGACCCCGAACGTCACACCGGCCTGGTACTGCTGGCGTTGAAAGACCGCGAAAGCTTCCCGCTGCTGTTTTACCGTCGCGACTGCGCCGATATGGCCATTGACGCTGACGCCATCGATCCTGAGTTTATCGCCCGGGCAAAAGCGCTGGCGATTACCGGTACCCATCTTTCAACGGATACCACCCGCCGAGCCTGCCGCAAGGCGCTGGACGCCGCTGCCCATTGTGGCGTTAAGCGGGTGCTGGATATCGACTACCGTCCCGTGCTGTGGGGGCTGACCAATCCCGGCGATGGCGAAACCCGCTTTGTCGCCGATGACAAGGTGACCACCGACCTGCAGCGCTGGCTGCCGGATTTCGACCTGATTGTGGGCACCGAAGAGGAGTTTCATATTGCCGGCGGCAGTACGGATACCTTGTCGGCCTTGCGCGCAGTTAGGGAGGTAAGTGAGGCTACCCTGGTATGCAAGTTGGGGCCCATGGGTTGCGTGGTGTTTGAAGGCGTTATTCCTGACCGCATCGAAGACGGTATTTTGGTCAAGGGCGTACAGGTTGAGGTGCTCAACGTGCTGGGTGCCGGGGATGCCTTTATGAGTGGATTGCTGCGGGGCTGGCTGCGAGGTGAGCCCTGGCAAACCAGCGCCGCCTATGCCAACGCCTGTGGGGCGCTGGTGGTCTCCCGCCACGGCTGTGCCCCGGCCATGCCCACCGAAGACGAGTTATTTGATTATCTCGACAGGCGTGATGAGGTTCCCCGCCCGGATATCGATCAACGGCTGAATCATTTACACCGGGTAACCACTCGAGTGCCGGCTCAATGGCCAGAAGTGTTGGGGTTGGCATTTGACCACCGCCGCCAGCTCACCGATATGGCCCGTGAAGAGTATGCCGACAGCGCGCGACTGCCTAAGCTCAAGAAGCTGTTGGTGTCGGCTGCCGAAGAGGGCGCCAAGCTGGGCGGCATTACCACGCCTGCGATTCTGGTAGATGACGTGCTGGGTCAGGAAGCGCTCAATCAAGCCAGCGGTAAAGGCTGGTGGATTGGTCGACCGGTAGAGCTGCCGGGCTCACGTCCGCTGCGCTTCCAGCATGGCGACGATTTAGGTGCCTGCCTGCGCAACTGGCCTAGAGAGCAGATCATTAAATGCCTTGTGTTCTACCACCCCGACGATGAAATCTCACTGCGCTTAGAGCAGGAGGAGCGGCTGCGCCAGCTCTACCAGGCGGCCTGTGCCTATGGGCTGGAACTGCTGATTGAGGTCATTCCTCCTTCGAGTATGCCCGGCGATGACACCACGCTGCCGCGCAGCCTGCAGCGGCTTTACAACCTGGGCATTCGGCCCGACTGGTGGAAGCTACCCACTATGTCAGACGCTGCCTGGCAGGCGGTGGGCGAGACCATTGAGCGCGAGGATACCTACTGCCGTGGCGTGGTACTGCTCGGGCTTGATGCCCCCATGGACGACATGAAGCGCGGCTTTGACGAGGCTGCTAAACACCCTTGCTGCAAGGGGTTTACCGTCGGACGCACGCTATTTGCCAGCGCCAGTCGCGACTGGCTGGCGGGGCGCATCGACGATGCAGCTTTGGTAGCACGCGTTGCCAAAAATTATGCCGAGCTAATACAAGCGTGGCGGCAATTAAGGCAGGCGCAGCCGCAAACGCTGGCCCACACCGAGGAGGCGTAAATGAGCACCATTCGACTCACCATGGCCCAGGCGCTGGTCAAGTATCTTGCCGCGCAACGTATTGAGATTGATGGTCAAGAGGTGGCACTTTTCGAAGGCGTGTTTGCGATTTTTGGTCATGGCAATGTGGCCGGAATGGGGGAAGCGCTCTACCACGTGCAGGACACGCTGCCCACCTTCCGCGCCCACAACGAACAGGCCATGGCCCACGCGGCGATTGCTTTTGCCAAAGCCAATAATCGCCACCGCCTAATGGCGGCGACCAGTTCCATCGGCCCAGGGGCGACCAATATGGTCACCGCCGCGGCGCTTGCCCATGCCAACCGGTTGCCGATCCTGCTGCTGCCGGGGGACACCTTTGCCACCCGCGAGCCTGACCCGGTTCTCCAGCAGGTGGAGCATTTCGGTGACCCGACCATTACCGTCAACGACTGTTTTCGTCCCGTGTCGCGCTACTTTGATCGTATCAGCCGCCCGGAACAGCTACTCACCAGCTTGCCCCAGGCGATCGCCACAATGCTTGACCCGGAGCACTGCGGCCCCGCGACCCTGGCGCTGCCCCAGGATGTGCAAACCTTTGCCTACGACTATCCAGAAGCCTTTTTTGCTCCCAAGGTGCATCGCATTCGCCGCTCGCCGCCGGATGCTTATGAGCTTAGTCAAGCAGTCGCGGCACTCAAGCAGGCCAAGCGCCCGTTGATCATTGCCGGTGGCGGTGTGCATTACGCCGCTGCCTGCGAAGATTTGGCCGAGTTTGCCAAAGCACGCGGCATCCCGGTCGCCGAAACCCAGGCGGGGAAAGGCGCACTGGCGGATAGCCACTCCTGCGCGGTGGGTGCCATTGGCGTCACCGGCAGCGCAGCCGCCAACCAGTTGGCAGAGCAGGCGGATGTCATCCTGGCGGTGGGCACCCGGCTGCAGGACTTTACCACCGGCTCCCGGGTGCTGTTTGAAAGCAGCGATAAGACACTGATTGCCCTCAACGTTGGCCGCTTCGACAGCCTGAAACATCAAGCGCTGCCGCTTAGCTGCGATGCCTTGGTCGGGCTGAGGCAACTCGACGCGGCGCTGGGCGAGTGGCGCGGCAGCGATGAGTGGCGCGAACAGACCAGCACGCTCAAGCGCGAATGGGCCGAGGCGGTACATCGTGTAACCGCCGATCAAGGGCTGGCGCTGCCCACTGATGCTCAGGTGATCGGTGCTGTTAATCGCCAGGCTGGTGATGACACCACCGTGGTATGCGCCGCCGGAGGTTTGCCAGGTGAACTGCATAAACTCTGGCAGTGTTCAGGCCCAGGTAGTTACCACGTTGAGTACGGTTTCTCCTGCATGGGCTATGAAATTGCTGGTGGGCTCGGCGTCAAGATGGCCAAGCCCGAGCGAGAAGTGGTGGTGATGGTGGGTGATGGTAGCTACCTGATGCACAACTCCGAGCTGGCCACCTCGGTGATGCTGGGCCACAAGCTGATCGTCGTGGTGTTGGATAACCGCGGCTATGGCTGTATCAACCGCTTGCAGCAGGCCACCGGCGGCGCGGGATTCAACAACCTGCTGGAAGATTGCCGCACTGTGGAGGCTGGCGCCCCCAAAACCGATTTTGCTGCCCACGCCAAAGCCCTGGGATGTGAGGCTGAGTCAGTGAGCGGCATTGCCGAACTGGAACAGGCGCTGGTGCGCGCTCGCGCTGCCCAATCCACCTATGTGATCGCCCTGGATACTGATCCGTTACCCAGTACCGAGGAAGGCGGAGCCTGGTGGGACGTGGCCGTGCCCGAGGTCTCCGAACGTGAAGAAGTCAATACTGCTTACCAAGGGTATCGCGAGGCCAAGCAGCGCCAACGCCATTAATGCCAACAAACATGCTCACAAGGAATACACCATGCCAACGGTTACGTTAGGTATTAATCCGCTCACCTGGACGAACGATGACTTGCCCAGCCTGGGGAGCGATACGCCCCTGGAAACCTGCCTTCAAGAAGGGCGCGAAGCGGGTTTTAGCGGCTTTGAACTGGGCAATAAATTTCCTCGCACGCCTGACGCCTTGAACAAAGTGCTGGGTGCTCATGACTTGGCGCTCGTTTCGGGCTGGTACTCCGCACGCCTGCTTGAGCGTAGCCCAGAAGAAGAGATTGAAGCCGTTCAGGATCATATGAACCTGCTCAAGCAGTGTGGGGCCAAGGTCATGGTGCTGTGCGAAGTTACCCACTGTGTACACGGCGACCAGCAACGCCCGCTCTCCCAGCGTCCGCATCTTTCTGATGAAGAGTGGCAGCGCCTGCTGCATGGCCTGGATGTGGTAGGCGACTACCTGAAATCCCAGGGCATACAGCTGGTGTATCACCACCATCTGGGCACGGTGATCGAAAGCCAGGGCGACGTTGAGCGCTTAATGGACAACACCGGCGAAGGCGTGGGTCTGCTGCTCGATTTTGGTCATCTGCGCGGCGCTGGCGGTGACCCGCTCGCCATCGCCAAACGCTACAGCCAGCGTATCCACCATGTGCACTGCAAAGACTTGCGCTTCCCGGTGCTGGACGCCGTGCGCAACCGCGACAAAAGCTTTTTAAACGGGGTGCTGGACGGCCTGTTTACGGTGCCCGGGGATGGCAATGTGGATTTTTTGCCCGCCTTAACCCACCTGTGCGAACAGGGCTATCAGGGTTGGTTAGTGGTTGAAGCCGAACAAGACCCGGAAGTCGCTCATCCGCTGACTTATGCCCGTCTGGGTTACCGTAACTTACGCCAACTTGCCGAGCAGGCGGGTTTTAACGTTGCCAGCTAAATAGCGCCAGCGCCGCACTTGAATCAGGAGTTTGTATGAAGACGCTATCCCACTATCTCAATGGTCAGTTCTCTGCCGGTCAGAGCCAGCGCACTTCGCCAGTTTACAACCCGGCCACCGGTGAACAGAGCGCCCAGGTGGCGCTGGCCAGTGCCGACGAGACCCGTGACGCAGTGCGCATTGCCGATGAGGCCTTTGTCGCCTGGTCAAAAACCTCGCCGCTGAAGCGCTCGCGCATCCTGTTTAAGTTTAAAGCGCTGGTTGAGGAGCACACCGATGAGCTGGCGCGGCTCATATCCAGTGAGCATGGCAAGGTGTTTTCTGACGCTAAAGGTGAAGTGACTCGCGGCCTGGAAGTGGTTGAGTTTGCCTGCGGCATTCCCCACCTGCAGAAAGGAGAGCACTCCATGAACGTGGGTAGCGGCGTCGATAGCTACTCGATGATGCAGCCGCTGGGCGTGTGTGCAGGTATCTCGCCGTTTAACTTCCCTGCCATGGTGCCCATGTGGATGTTCCCCATCGCGCTGGCCTGCGGCAACACCTTTGTGATGAAGCCTTCGGAAAAAGATCCCTCTACGCCGCTGCGCTTGGCCGAGTTGTTAAGCGAAGCGGGTCTGCCGGATGGCGTCTTTAATGTCCTCAACGGCGATAAAGAAGCGGTGGATGTGCTGCTCACCGATGAGTGCGTCCAGGCGGTAAGCTTTGTGGGCTCCACGCCCATCGCCGAGTACATCTACGCCACTGCCTCCGCCCATGGCAAGCGCGTTCAGGCCCTGGGCGGGGCTAAAAACCATATGGTGATCATGCCCGATGCGGATCTTGATCAAGCCGTGGGGGCCCTGATGGGCGCTGCCTATGGCTCGGCAGGCGAACGTTGTATGGCGATTTCCGTGGCAGTGCCCGTGGGTGAAGAAACCGCCAACCGCCTGCGGGAAAAGCTGGTGGCTGAACTGGATAAACTCACGGTCGGGCCTGGCTTGGTCGATGGCCCGGATAACGACATGGGCCCGCTGATCACCCGCGAACACCGGGACAAAGTGGCAGGCTATATCCAAACCGGCGTGGATGAGGGAGCAGAGCTTGTTGTGGACGGCCGCCAGACAACGATAGAGGGCGCGGGCGATGGCTATTTTATTGGCGGAACGCTATTTGATCGTGTGACGCCAGAAATGCGCATTCACTCTGAAGAAATCTTCGGCCCGGTGCTGGCGATTGCTCGCGTGGCGAGCTTCGACGAAGCCGTCAGCATGATCAATGCCCACGAGTTCGGCAACGGTACGGCGATCTTTACCCGGGATGGCGACGCGGCGCGTCAGTACTGCGAGCAGATCCAGGTCGGCATGGTGGGCGTTAATGTGCCGATTCCAGTGCCCATGGCGTTCCATAGCTTCGGCGGCTGGAAGCGCTCGCTGTTTGGCCCGCTGCATATGCACGGCCCCGACGGTGTACGTTTCTACACCCGCATGAAGACCATCACCCAGCGTTGGCCCAGTGGCATTCGTGAAGAGACCAACCACTTCACCATGCCGACCATGTAAATAGCTTACGGGGCACGACATCAATCAACGCCGGGCCCAGCCCGGCGTTATTGTTTTAAAACCGGCCAGCGTATCAGGTGATGAGGGCAGGTTTCCGCGAGGGCGCTGTGAACCCGTCCATGGGCGCTACTTTCGCCATCCATGGCGAAAGACCCTCGCTTCAACCTGCCCTCACACCCCTTCATCGAGTGTTTGTAAAAATAGTTATTTTTTTACCGGCAATTAACTTTTTAACAGGGATAACGATAATGAAAACCCTCAAAATTGGCCTGATCGGCACCGGTTTTATGGGTAAAGCCCACGCCGTCGCCTTTAATTCAGCGTCCAGCGTTTTTGATCTGCCCGCCAAGCCCGTTTGCGAACTGCTGGCGGACGTTAACCTTGCCACCGCGGAGAGCCGGGCGCGTGCCTGGGGCTTTACCCGCGCCACCGACGATTGGTGTGCCCTGGTGGCAGACAGTGACGTGGACGTGGTGGATATCTGCGCACCCAACTTTCTGCATAAAGAGATGGCACTGGCTGCCATTGCCGCTGGTAAGTATGTTTACGCCGAAAAACCGCTGGCGCTGAGCACGGCAGACGCCGAGGAGATGGTCGTTGCGGCTGAAAAGGCGGGCGTCAAAACCCTGGTGGGCTTTAACTATATTCGCAATTCCGCTACCCAACTGGCCCGCCAGATTGTCGCCAGCGGTGAAATTGGTGAGCTGATTCACTTTCGTGGACGGCACAACGAGGATTACCTGCTCGACCCGCAAAAGCCTCACGACTGGCATACCAAGCGGGCAACAGCGGGTGCCGGTGCGCTAGGCGATGTGGGGTCGCATATTCTCAATATGGCCGAGTTCTTGACCGGGCAGCGCATTACCGAGGTATGCGGCCAGCTCCAGACCGTCATTCCCACTCGGCCCAAGGCCGACGGCAGCGGCATGGCCGCAGTGGAAAACGACGACCAGGCCCAGGCCATGCTGCGCTTTGACCGGGGGTTAATGGGCAATATCGAAACCTCCCGGGTGGCCGCTGGCCGCAAGATGGGGTTGGCCTACACCCTTACCGGCACAAAAGGCGCCATTGTGTTTGACCAGGAGCGCATGAGCGAACTGCAGCTTTATCGCCATGGTGATGCACCAGGGAGGCGTGGCTTTACCACCTTGTTCGCTGGTCCTGAACACCCCGACTATGCTTCATTTAGCCCCGCACCAGGCCATGGCTTGGGTTATAACGATCAGAAAATTATCGAGGTTAGGGATCTTGTCGAAGGCATCATCAACCACCGCCCCCTCTATCCTGATTTTCGCGAAGCGGCCCGGGTTAACCGACTGATCGACGCCATCGAAAGGTCAGATCAGATGGGGCGGTGGGTGAGGGTACCGTAGTTGCTTCTGCCTTGAGCGCCTGGGCTTTTCAATAAACGCCCAGGCGCCTGACGGGAGAAAAAGTTACAGAATAATCAGCGTCGCGAGCCCCAAAAACGACAAAAAACCGACCACATCGGTCACCGTCGTCAAGATCACCGCACCGGATAACGCGGGGTCGATCTGCAGCTTTTTCAACACCATGGGGATCAACACGCCCGATAAGTTGGCCACGCTCATGTTGATGAAGATGGCCAGGGTGATCACCAGCGTGATCATGGCATCGCTGAACCAGACATGGGCAATCAGGCCCACCACTAACGCCCAGACCAGGCCGTTGCTCATGCCCACCCAGGTTTCCTTGTTATACAGCCATCGCACGTTGTTGCCCGCGAGCTGGCCCAGCGCCAGACCGCGAATGACGACGGTGAGGGTCTGGCTGCCGGCGATGCCTCCCATGCTTGCCACCACCGGCATCAAGATGGCCAGCGCCACAATTTGATCCAATGCCGCTTCAAACTGACCGATGACAAACGCGGCCAAAAACGCCGTCAGCAGATTAATACCCAACCAGATGCCCCGACTTTTCGCACTGCGCAAAACGGGCGTGAAGACCTCTTCTTCGTTACTGACGCCTGACAGGTGTTTCAATGTCATGTCAGTATCGTCCTGGGTAATTTCCAGTACGTCGGCGGCGTTTAACTGTCCTACCAGGCGTCCATCACTGTCACAGACGGGAACGAAAGGAAGCTCCTTGGAGCGTAATAACACGGCCGCATCACTGACTTTCATTTGATCGTTAAGGGTGAATGGGTCATCCATGTGAGCATCGACCACGGCATCTTGTGGCTGCTTGATTAAATCAATCAGGCTTAAAGTACCCAGTAAACGTTTGTCCTTGTCCGTGATCATTACCTGTTGCGACTCATCGTCGAGAAGATGATGAATCCGGATATAGCGCTGCACGGCCTCCAGTGAAACCCCTTGTTTGACATTGACGGTTTCGGGATCCATGTAGCGGCCCACGACATCTTCCTCGTAGGCGTAAAGGTTCTCCACCTGGGCGCGGATATCCTGATCCAGGCTGTCATAAACGCTGGTCTTGATAGCCTCGTCGGCAACCTCCAGAACCTCGGCAACGTCCTGAGCATCCAGCCCTTTGACAATTTGCTCGACTTCGCTTGCCGATAGATCCTCGATATAGTCAGCGCGAATATCTTCGTCGACTTCCGCAAGCACCGCGCCGACCAGCTCGTCGGGGATAAACTCCCAAAGAAAGTCGCGGGTTTTAGCGGGGAACGATTCTAGCGTCCGCGCAATATCCAGAATGTCGAGTTCAGTAAAGTACGCTTTAAGTGCGGTGGTGTCCGGGTCGTCGAGAAGGTTTTGGAGGTGGAGT
The DNA here is from genome assembly GCF_020991005.1 of Halomonas sp. CUBES01. GTDB lineage: Bacteria > Pseudomonadota > Gammaproteobacteria > Pseudomonadales > Halomonadaceae > Vreelandella > Vreelandella gomseomensis. The sequence continues at coordinate 508,851 of NZ_JAJLLW010000001.1, forward strand.
AACTGATCTTCGGAATTGGTATATTTTTCATCATCGCGCATAGCGTCCTTCCTTGCTGGAGACGAGTAACTCATACAAAAATAATAATGGCGGCGCGCTGTTTTGATTTTATAGCCAGCCCTGGCCGAAAGCGATGCGCAACGACTGCATCTATTGCTTAATTAGCGGAAGGCGCCTTGGGTCGCGTCAGGCCACATGGCCATATCGAAAGTAACACAGTGTGGCCTGGTGGCCCGTTAATGCCGGGTATCAAATGCCACCCGTACGCCGTGGGCCATGCGCTGCTCGGCGGACACGGGCGGTACATCCGTGCCGATCATTTCATCGGCGGCGTCGGCCCAGGTGAGAATGCCGTGCGTATACCCCAAGGGGGCCAGCGTGCGGCTTATCCACTGCGTGCCGGTAAAGCGGCGTGTCTCGCCGTCGGCGTTGACCAATACGCTGACGGCGCCTTGACGGTGGAGACGCACGATATACCAGCCCATATCCAGGCCGTGTACCTCCACTTCAGGAAGAGGCGGCGACAGCGTCGCCAGGGCATCGAGCGTGAGCTGGCCGGGCATGGTAGTGGCCATCGTGTGATCTCCTGGGCGAAACCTGAACGGGCAGGTGGCAGTTACGTTGATCTATCCGAATTGTAAGCGGCATTGGTCATCAAACGGTAGAGGGTTCGTCACCTTGCTGTCACCTGACGGAATTAGTGTCCTCCTAACACGATTCGTGACTCGCAATACGATTAGAAGAGGGGCGTCACCATGAGCAAGGAAATCGAAGACCATCGCCTGTTTAACCAGAGCGGCAATCAGCCGTTTGCTGAGGTGTTGGCGCGCCATGTATCCCGGCGCGATGTCATGCGCGGCGGCTTGAGCATGGCGGCCGCCTCGATGCTCAGCTTTGGCGGCGCGGCCCAGGCGATTGCCTCAAGCGGCGCGCAAAAAACACCCCTGACGTTGGCATTTGAGGCGGTTCATGGGTCACTCACTGATGCCGTGGTGGTGCCGGAAGGTTATGTTGCACAAGTCTTGGTACCCTGGGGCACGCCGTTAAGCGCTGGCGACAGTTGGCAGTCCGATCAGCCAATGACCGCCGAGCGTCAGGCGGAGAGCGTTGGCATGCACCACGACGGCATGGCCGGGTTTGCGCTGGATGAAGGCAGCGCGTCGCGTCGCTTCGTGCTGGCGCTCAATAATGAATACATCGACCAATCGGCATTATGGGCGCCTCAAGGCGGGCCTACCAATACCGATGGAGGCAAGCGGCCTGCGGAGGAGTCGCGCACCGAAATCAACGCGCACGGCGTGACCCTTGTCGAGATAGAGAAAGATACCCAAGGTCAGTGGTCGCATGTGCCGGGGTCGGCTTACAACCGCCGCCTGACCAGTGCCACTGTTATTGAACTGGCTGGGCCCGTGGCGGGCAGCGACTACGTCAAAACGCGCTTCTCGCCCGCGGGCTTCCAAACCCGAGGCACCAACAATAATTGCGGCAACGGGGTCACGCCCTGGGGTACCTACATTGCCTGCGAAGAAAACTGGCCCAATGTGTTCGTCCACCACGGGGAGCGCTTCCAGGACGACGCGCGGATCGGTATCCCCACCGATAAAAGCCGCTACGGCTGGGATACCTCGGCGGGAGATGCCACTGAAGACAACGACGAGTTTGCCCGCTTCGATATCACCCCACGCGGTGAGCGCCCCGAAGAGGACTATCGCAACGAGGCGCGTACCTTCGGCTATCAGGTGGAAGTCGACCCGTACAGCGACGCGCTCGCGGTCAAGCGCACCGCGCTGGGGCGCTTCCGCCATGAAGGATGTTGGCTCGGCAAGCTGCAAGCCGGCCAGCCGGTGGTGTTCTATTCGGGCCACGATGCCCGCAATGAATACGTGTATAAATACGTCTCCGATGCGGCCTGGGATCCTGCCGATGCCAACCGTCCCGGCGAGCAGTATGATCGCCTGGCGATTGGCAGCAAGTACATGGATAACGGTACCCTGTACGTGGCTCGCTTCCACCCTGACGGTAGCGGTGAGTGGCTGGCGCTCACACCGGACGCCCGGACGCAAGATGGCCGTCGGCTTGCCACGGCACTGGGCCTGGCCGACGACGACCTGGCGGGCATTATCATCAACACCTGCGACGCCGCCGACCTGATGGGCGCCACACCCATGGATCGTCCCGAGTGGGCCTCCGTTGATCCAGCATCCGGGGAGGTGTACCTCACCCTGACCAATAACTCCCAGCGCACCGCTGAAGATACCCAGGCCACCTTTACCAACGGCGGCGACAGCCTCGACGAGGCGGGCGTGGGGTATGACCTGGCGCCGACCAATGCCGCCAACCCGCGCGCCGATAACGCCCAAGGGCATATTATTCGCTGGCGCGAAAGCCGCCTGCCCAATGCCTTTACCTGGGAGGTGTTTGTGTTTGGTGCGGCGTCCGACGATGCGGATAACCACTCGGGCCTGACCGAAATGAACCAGTTCGCCAGCCCCGATGGACTCTGGTTCGACGAGCGCGGCGACGGTCAGGGCATCCTCTGGATCCAGACGGATAACGGTTATGAAGGGGTCACCGAGTATACCAACGACCAGTTGCTGGCCGTGGTGCCCAACAGCCTGGACGATATCCAAGGCACCGGCCCGGTGATCAACAACAGCAACCAGCAGCAGCTGAAGCGCTTTGCGGTCGGGCCAAACGGCTGCGAAGTCACCGGCATTTTTGCCACGCCGGATAAAACCGCCCTGTTTATCAACATCCAGCACCCGGGTAACTGGCCCGCCGATGGCAATGCGCTAGCGCAAGACGCTACCGTTTCGGCCAGCGGCCAGGTGCGTCCTCGGGCATCGACCGTGGTGATTCAAAAGCGCGATGGTGGGCCGGTCGGGGTGTAAACGTCGCAAATGAATGGCCGCAGGTCATGCCTGCGGCTTTTTTGTGGCGTGCGGCTAGCGCGGTGGTAGCGATCAACCAGGCCTGGGTTGGGTGATAGCCTCTGGCCGTTGACGGTGTCGTTAGCGAGGGCTAGCGAGCGGACTGCCCTTGGGCGAGTCCACCGCATCCGCCAGCATATCAGCGGTAATGGCCGAGAGCGTCCAGCCCAGGTGGCCGTGGCCGGTGTTGTAGAACACCGTGGGTAACTTGCCGGGGCCGACCTTGGGCAGCATGTCGGGGAGCATCGGTCGCAGGCCCGCCCAGGGTACCACGCGGCGGGTGCTGACCCCGGGGAAGCAGTCTTCGACCCAGCGGATCAGTGGGCGGATACGGTTGTCGCGAATGTCGCGGTTGAAGCCGTTGAACTCGGCGGTGCCGGCAATCCGAAAGCGCTCGTCGCCCAGGCGGCTGGTCACTAGCTTGGTTTCGTCATCCAGCAGGCTGACGGTGGGCGCGGCCTGCTGAGAGGCGTCGTCGTCGAGCTGCACGGTAATCGAATAGCCTTTGACCGGGTAGATATTGACGCGGTCGCCCAGTTTGGCGGCCAGGGCGCGGCTGCCGACGCCTGCGCAGACCACTACGCCATCGAAGGTTTCGCGCATCGGCACGCTGTCAGCTTCGCCTTCAAGCGTGGCGGTGATCCAGGCGTGCTGTTCGTCCGCGCCGATATCCTGCACGCTGTGACCATATTTCAACGTCACACCGCGACGCTCGGCGGCCTGTGCCAGGCCATGGGTAAACTTGTGAATATCGCCGGTGGCATCGCTTTCGGTAAAGAAGCCGCCGTAGTAGTTGCCCGCCAGAGTGGGCTCGATGGCGCGCATCTCGTCGGGGCTGACCGGCTGGCGTTCCAGGCCGCCTTTGCTGAGCAACTTGGAGACCTTGGCGGCATGGTCATAGCCCGCTTTATCGCGATAGATATGCAGAATGCCTTTCTGCTTGAGGTCAAAGTCGATCTGCTCGTCTTTTGCCCACTGAAACAGGTGCTCGCGGGCGGCAATGGCCAGGCGGGCGGTCTCGGTGGTGTTGGTCGCGTAGCGGGGGATCGAGGCGATAAACTCGCCGAACCAGCTGAGCTTGTGCCAGCTCGGGCGGGGGTTGACCAGCAACGGCGCGTCGTTCCTAAGCATCCAGCGCACGCCCTTGATCACCGTGGGCCAGTGATTCCACACCTCGGCGTTGGAGGCTGACAGCTGGCCGCCGTTGGCAAACGACGTTTCCATGGCGGCGTAGCGGTGCTTTTCAAAGACGGTGACATCATAGCCTCGTTTGGCCAGTGCGTAGGCGCTGGTAATGCCGGTGATACCACCACCGATAACGGCAATGCGTTGCATAAATCTCTCCAGTTTTCATGAGCGTCGGGGAATCCCACCTAACGGCGTAATGGCTGCTGGGCGTACCCCTTCCGTCATGGAACCTGAGAGATTCGCGCACGGGGTGCGTGCGCTTGCTCCTTCGGTGGGCTGAGTGACGCTGTCATCAGCCGCTCTTCGGAAAGTGTGAGCAGTAGCGGTCCGGTTGCCTGAGAGTTTCCGGGGTTGTTGCTCCTTCGGCGCTGGCGTCATCCTTGTGAGATGCGCCAAGCTCTCCCGCTACTACCAAGTCTTTTATAAAGCATTATGTTTTAACGTTACCAGTCTGGTAATTAAAGTCGACCATGGTCGTGAACGATGATTCCACGGGCTGAGACCGCTATCGTCTATCATGCCTCCGCAGTCGAAAGAGGCAAAAAACCTGGCTTTGCTCAGCCAGCGTATTTGGCCGACAATGCCAGACGTATTCTTTTCAGCGGTGGAAATGACCCATGCAGGTAAATGGATTTTTTGACGGAATAGGCGAGACCATCGGCGAGGTCATTCGCGTCGTGGTGGCGTTTTTGATGGGCATTTTTACCAACCTGTTTGGCGCGCTCGACGACTTCTTCGACGGCTTGACCCGCTCGCTGGGAATCAATGATTCGTTTCTGAGCATTGTGGTGCTGGTCATTGGCTTGCTGATCCTGTGGGGAGGGCTGCGGGCCTTTTTCCGCGGTTCCGTGCTCGGCGGGATTATCCGCACCGTGCTGGGCCTGTTCATCCTCTCGTGGTTGATGATGTAAGCAGGCGACAACGCCTCAGACCAGCTGCTTTTCCAGTTCGAAAATATGGGCGTCCTCCGCGCCCAGGTCGCGCAGCGCCTGGGCCAGGTTGACCAGGTACTCGCGGTTCGAGCCGCTTGGCCCGTGGGCGTTGGCGATCTGCCGGGCAATCACGTCCAGCGGTGCGTCACCGAGAAAGGCGGGGTTATCCTCGCTTGCCAGATAGATGAGCCCCTCGCTCTGACCGTTGGCGCGGCCCGTTTCGTCAATGAAGGTCAGCGGTACTTTTTCGCGCAGATAGCCGTTTTTCTCGCGCACATCCAGCGGGGCCAGCACATCCGGGGTAATGCGGTACGCCATGCCGTGACACACTGCGCCCGGCGCCGGGATCAACGTAGCAACGCGCCCGGGGGCTTCCAGCGTGCCGCGGTGATCGTGGGAGGCTTGCCAAAAGCGTCGTGCCCAGCCGGTAATATAGGCCGGCTGGCGTTCCAGGTAGGCGAAATCGGCTTTCCAGATCAACGAGCCATAGCCAAAAAGCCACAGGTCGTCGTGGTCGCTGAAAAAGTTTCTTTGCTGGTTTACGGCAGTGGTATCAAGCAACATAAGGCCTTTAGGTCAATTACCCGAGTGGCAGCACGCAATGGCGTTAATGATCGTCCATCATCCCGGTTATACGATTGATTTACCAGCTAGCCACCCCTTTCCGATGGACAAGTTTCGCGTGCTGCGCGAGCAGCTTGGCCATCGGCCGCTGGCGACGCCCATTGAATGGCTGACGCCTCAGCCCGCCGGCATCGAGGCCCTGGCCCGCGTGCATACTCGGGGCTATCTCAATGCCTTGCTGTACGGCGAGCTGGATCGCGCGGCGCAGCGTCGCAGCGGCTTTGTGTGGTCGCCAGCGCTCGTCGAACGCGTGCGGCTGGAAACCGGCGGCACGCTGCTGACCCTAGAGGCGGCACTGGACAGCGGACTCGCCTGCAACTCGGCGGGCGGCACCCATCACGCCCATGCCGATGCGGCCAGCGGCTACTGCCTGATCAACGACCTTGCCGTGGCGGCGGCCCACGCCCTGGCCCAGGGCTGGGTCGAGCGGGTGCTGATCGTCGATTGCGACGTTCATCAGGGCGATGGCACCGCGCGGCTGTTTACCGGCGTGCCGGATGTATTTACCTTTTCCATGCACGCTGCGCGCAACTTTCCCGCCCGCAAGGCGAAAAGCGATCTGGACGTGGCATTGCCCAACGGCACGGACGATGGCGGCTACCTGGCGGCGCTGGCGTCTTATCTACCCGGCTTGCTGGCGGCCTATCAACCCGATGTGGTGCTGTACGATGCCGGAGTGGATGTGCATCGCGATGACCGCCTGGGCTATCTGGCGCTGAGTGACGACGGGCTCTATCAAAGGGATGCCTACGTGCTCGGCTGCTGTCGAGGCGCGGATATCCCGGTCGCGGCGGTGATCGGCGGTGGCTATGACCGCGATATTGACGTCCTGGCGGCGCGCCACGCCCAGCTTCACCGTGCGGCGGCGGATATTCTTGAACGTACCGGCTAGCGGCAACGCCGCCGCCTTGAACGCCCCTTAAACCGAACATGGAGACAGGCATGCGCGCAATCTTTCTGGTGGATAACGGCTCACTGCGGCCCCAGGCAACCCATAATCTGCGCCGCGTGGCGGCAGCGCTTGGCGAGCGCCTGGGCGAAACCGTCCAGGCGGCCTCGCTGCTGCACTCCAACAAGATTCCGGCGGAGCAGGTCGATGGTATCCCGGCGATCACCCTGGGGCCGGCCGCTGAACGCAGCGCCGAGGCGGGCGCGACCGAGATCATTGTGCTGCCGTTCTTCTTCGGCCCCAGCAAGGCGCTGACGGGTTACCTGCCCGAACGCCTGGGCGAGATGCAGGCGCGCTTTCCCGACGTCAAGGTTCGCGTGGCGCAACCGCTGGTCGATGAGCTGGGCGATAACGACCTGCGCCTGGCCGAGCTGCTGGCCGATAACGTCCGCGCGCAGTGGCTCCCCGGGACTAAGCCCCGCATCGCGCTGGTGGATCACGGCAGCCCGATTCCCGAGGTAACGGCGGTACGCAATCGCCTGGCCGGGCAGCTAAGCGTACTACTGGGCAGTGAAGCCACCTGTGTGGCCGCCGCCTCGATGGAGCGCCGCGAGGGTGACGAATATCGCTTCAACGAACCGCTGCTCGAACACCTGCTGGCCAAGCCCGATTTTCATACCGGGCCGGTGATTCTGGCCATGTTGTTTCTCTCGCCGGGGCGCCATGCCGGTGAAGGTGGCGACATTGCGGAGATCTGCCACGCCGCACAGCAGCATCATCCGAGCATGACCGTCACCACCACCGCCCTGGTGGGCGAGCACCCGGGGATTGTCGATATTTTGCATACTCGCCTGCGCCAAGCGCTTGATGGCGAACGGTTTCTGCTGGACTTGCCGGCCCCTGGCGACGCGCCGTCCTAGGTGGTGGGTGTTAGACGATGGGTGTAACGTTGCTCAAGAGCGCGTAGAATCGCGAGCCTTTCTATCCGCCACGTACTATTTCCAGTGCGATGCGCAATGTACACGCACACTAGGGTTCCTTTGTGATCGCAACCGCTAATATCACCATGCAGTTCGGGGCCAAGCCCCTGTTCGAGAACGTCTCCGTCAAGTTTAACAACGGCAATCGCTACGGCCTGATTGGCGCCAATGGCTGCGGCAAATCCACCTTCATGAAGATTCTGGGCGGCGAGCTCGAACCGACGTCCGGCCAGGTGATGCTGGATAGCAGCACGCGGCTGGGCAAGCTGCGTCAGGACCAGTTTGCGTTTGAAAACGAGCGCGTCATCGACACCGTGATCATGGGTAATGACGAGCTTTGGTCGGTCACCGCCGAGCGCGAGCGGATCTATTCCCTGGCGGAAATGAGCGAAGAGGACGGCATGGCCGTGGCGGATCTGGAAGTGCGCTTTGCCGAGCTGGATGGCTACACCGCCGACGCCCGCGCGGGCGAGCTGCTCCTTGGGCTGGGTATTCCCATCGAGCAGCACACCGGGCCGATGAGTGAAATCGCCCCGGGCTGGAAGCTGCGCGTACTGCTGGCTCAGGCACTGTTTTCGGACCCCGATGTCCTGCTCCTCGACGAGCCGACCAACCACCTGGATATCAACACCATCCGCTGGCTGGAAGACATGCTCAAGGCGCGCAGCAGCACCATGGTGATCATTTCCCACGACCGCCACTTCCTGAACAGCGTGTGCACCCACATGGCGGACCTGGATTACGGCGAGATCACCCTCTTCCCGGGTAACTACGACGACTACATGACCGCGGCGACGGCTGCGCGCGAGCGTCAGCACTCGGACAACGCCAAGAAAAAGGCCCAGATTGCCGAGCTGCAACAGTTCGTCAGCCGCTTCTCGGCCAACGCCTCGAAAGCCAAGCAGGCCACCTCGCGGGCGCGCCAGATCGACAAGATCAAGCTGGAAGATATCAAGCCTTCAAGCCGGGTTAGCCCCTTTATCCGCTTTGACCAGGCCAAGAAGATCCACCGTAACGCAGTGAATGTGGACAATATCAGCAAAGGCTATAACGGCGAGACGCGGCTGTTCGAGCGCCTGTCGATGACCGTTGAAGCTGGCGAGCGGATCGCCATCATCGGCCCCAACGGCATTGGCAAGACGACCCTGCTGAAAACCCTGGCGGGCGAACTTCACCCGGATGCCGGGGAAGTGAAGTGGACCGAAGCCGCCGACCTGGGTGTTTTTGCCCAGGACCATACCGACGATTTTGCCGTGGACGCCACCCTGTTTGAATGGATGGGCCAGTGGACACAGGGCGGTGAGCAGGTGGTGCGCGGCGCGCTCGGGCGAATGCTGTTTTCCAGCGACGACATCGATAAATCGGTCAAGGTGATTTCCGGCGGCGAGCAAGGGCGCATGCTGTTCGGTAAGTTAATCCTCACTCAGCCCAATGTGCTGCTGATGGACGAGCCGACCAACCACCTGGACATGGAGTCCATCGAGGCGTTGAACCTGGCCCTGGAGAACTACCCCGGCACGCTGCTGTTCGTCAGCCACGACCGCGAGTTCGTGTCGTCGCTGGCCACGCGGATTATCGATATGCAGCCGGACGGCGTTGTCGACTTCAGCGGCAGCTACGACGATTACCTGCGCAGCCAGGGCGTGGCGTAATGGGTCAAAAGCGTCGCTAGCCGATGATGCGCTCGAAAGTGGCGTCGGTCGCAGGCTTGCGGTCGCCATCCAGCATCTCGCCGGTAAACAGGGTCTGCATTTCCTTGGCCAGCGCCACATAGACATGCATCTGCTGATTGCGTCGCTTACGTAGCGGCGGCTTCACCAACAGGCTGATGCCCTTGATGGGTTCGTGGGTCTCGTTGCGGAGCAGATCCGGCATTTCCCCGGGCGGGAAGGCGTTGGCGATGGTGACCGGGTTCGAGGGCTGCTCGCCGGCGATGTGGAAGACCTTCTTGATCGGGTCGAACGTCGCGTCCTTTTCGCGCAGCCACTCAGCCAGTTGCTGGTCGGTCTGTTCGTCGGGTTTCGAAAAAATCACGAACAGCGAGTGCTGGGCGACTTTGCTGGAGCGTTTGGCAGAGGCGTCAGACGCCGCGTCTTCAGCGGGAGGCGCAGTGTTTTCTGCTGTGCTGGCACGTGCCTCCTGTGTCGTGGCGTCACTTTCCGACCGCTGACGGCGCTGCCGCCGCATCAAGTAGATGAACAGCGCCAAGGCGGTCAGCGCTAAGACGATGGAGCCGATGGCCAGGAGTTCGATTAACGGTGTTTTCTCCATTGTCGTTTTATCCTTTATTGTGCCGCGCCACCCGCGCGTGAGTTACGTCGCCAGATAGAGGCGTTGAGCGTCAGTGCCAGCGCCACCCAGAGCGCGTAGGGCACCATTAACCACGCCGCCAACCCGCTCACTTTAGCAAATAGGAATATCGCCAGCAGGATGAGTATCAGTAGCAGGGCGATGTCACCCAGCGCAGCGACGATCTGCTTGCGTCCAAAAAACAGCCACGACCAGGCCGCATTGATCAGCAGTTGGAGGGCATACACCCACAGGCTTGCCGTGCGCCACACCGAGTCGTCCGCCATGTAAATGCGCCAGGCCGCAATCGCCATGAGCAGATACAGGATGCCCCAGGCAATGGGGAAAGCGATATCGGGGGGCGTCCAGGCGGGCTTGTCGAGCTTGCGGTACCAGCCATCGGGCCGGAAGCGGGCGCCTGTGCTGGCCGCCAGGCCGACCAGCGCCAACGATACCAACAAAGCTAACAGCGAACCGAGCATTCGTCACCTGTGTTTCAAACGTAAGAATCAATAGCCTAGCAGCGTTTTGCCAGGCACCGATATAAGAAAAGCACCACCGAAGTGATGCTTTTCGTCGTTAAGGGTCACCTGCGGGGGTGGCGCTTAGTCGATGCGGTCGTAGCCGTTATCCATGAATGGGTAGTCGGTGTAGCCCTTTTCATCACCGCCATAGAAGGTTTCGTGATTTGGCTCGGTAAGCGGCGCATTGACCCGGAAGCGCTCGGGTAAATCGGGGTTGGCGATGTAAGGACGCCCAAAGGCCACGGTGTCGGTGGTGTTTTCGCTGATGCGCGCTTGTGCATGGTCGGCGTCGTAGTTGCCGCAGTACATCAGGCTACCGCTAAAGCGCTCACGCATCTGCTCGCGGAAGCCGGCCGGAAACTGAATGTCGCCGCCGGCCCAGTTGGGCTCATTGAGGTGCAGGTAGGCAAGGCCACGCTTGGAAAGCTGCTCGGCCATGTAGAATGCCATGGCTTCCGGCTCATCGTCGGTCAGGCCAAACAGCTCGATAAACGGCGTCATTCGGATACCCACCCGGTCGGCGCCGTACACCTCAATCACCGCGTCGACTACTTCCAGCGGGAAGCGCGCCCGGTTTTCCAACGAACCGCCGTACTGGTCGGTGCGCTGGTTGGTGCCGGTAGCCAGGAACTGGTTCAGCAGGTAGGCGTTGGCCGCGTGGACTTCGACCATGTCAAAGCCAGCCCGCTTGGCGCGCTCTGCCGCCTGGCGATAGTCCTCCACGATACCCGGGAGCTCGTCGGTTTCAAGCGCCCTGGGTGTGCTGGTGGGATGCTGACCGGCGGTGCCGTCTTCAAACTCCACGAAGCACTGGGCGCCTTCGCCTTTCAGCGCGCTGGGTGCCACCGGCTGCTGGCCGTCGGGTTGAACCATTTCATGGGAAACCCGACCAACGTGCCATAGCTGCAACGCCATACGACCGCCTTTGGCGTGCACCGCATCGACCACGTTTTTCCACCCGGCTTCCTGCGCGTCGGTCCAGATGCCGGGGGTATAGACATAGCCCCGTGCCGTGGGGGAGATATTGGTCGCTTCACTGATAATCAGCCCGGCCCCGGCGCGCTGGCCGTAATAGGCTTCCTGCATCTTGCCCGGCACGCTGTCCGGGGTGCGCGCCCGGGTAAGCGGCGCCATGATCACGCGGTTGGGGATCGACAGGCTGCCAAGCTGCGTGGCAGTGAAAAGCGTTTCGTAAGCCATCAAACAAGCTCCTTTTGAACTCTGTGATTGAGTAGTGGCGCACAGAATAGACCAGTTTACTAGTAAGTGCCAATCTCATCTCACTTTGAACTCGTAGATGCCTAACGCTGGCGCAATGTCTAGACCTCACAGCGCATTGGCTCTGTTACCCTAGACACCTTAATAAATAGGCAGTGATCGAAAGCATGGTAAAAAAAGCATCACCACGGCGCCCCTACCAAGTGGCCGAAACGATTAAATGCTGGATCGTGGATCGTAATCTGAAACCGGGGGATCGGCTTCCCAGTGAAGCAGAACTCATTGAAACCCTGAATGTATCGAAAGGGACGGTGCGCGAAAGTACCCGGGTATTGGAAGCTCAGGGGCTGGTAGAGACGCGTACTGGCCCGGGTGGTGGTGCCTTTGTTAAGGCAATGAGCGATGAAAAGGCAGTGTCTTTATTAAGTAATTATCTGTTTTTTAAAGATATTTCCATTCAGGATATTTATCAGATCCGCCTGGCGCTGGAACCTGAGTTGGCCGCTTCGTTAGCCGGCAAGGTCAGCGAAGAAGACATGGCGCGCTTGCGCGAGAGTCTGCACAGCTATGCCACACCGTGTGAAGACAGCGAAACCGAAAGGCAGCAGCACCTCGACTCGCTGAACTTCCATTTAATGCTCGCGGAACTGGCGGGTGGCAATCAGCTGCTCACCTTTATCATCCGCTTTACCATTCAAATTTTGTCAGACCTGACGATTTATCACCGCCTCTATGAGCCCGTTACCCATGATCTGGGCCAAACGGGCTGCCGCTATCACGCCGAAATTTTGGATGCCATTGAACTGGGAGACGCCGACAGCGCCTTTCGCATAATGCGCGAGCACATGCTGGACGCCCAGCGGGTCATGAACCACCAGGAAGCCCAGGTCAGGCGCGCTTTCCTGCCGGAGTTATTGGCCTAACGGCATTTCGCGGGATCAAGCTGCTGCAAAAAGGCCATCATGACCCGCACCGCTGCTTCGCCATCGGCGGCTGAAATGCTCTCGTCGGGGTGGTGGCTCAAGCCCTCTTTGCAGCGTACGAACAGCATGCCGATATCGGTGACATCTTGCATGGCCAAGCCATCATGCCCGGCGCCGCTAAACATCCGCTCAGTGGGTTGCTCCACGCTCGCGCAGGCTTTTTCCAGGCCACGCATGATCCACTCGGCACAGTGGGCGCCGTCTGCGTTGTAGGTGTTGTCCATGGCGAGTGCAAGCCCCCGGCGGTCGGCGATGTCTTTGAGTGCGGCCTGAACCGCCTCGCGGCCGTGTCGCCGGGTCGCTTCCTGAGGTGAGCGCAGCTCGATCGTAAAGGTGACCGAAGCGGGAATCACATTCACCGCATTGGGGTGGACATCCAACTGCCCGACGACGCCGACCAGCCCCTCCGAGGCTTGCAGTACCCTGTCTACGGCCAGCACCATGTCGGATGCCCCCACTAAGGCATCGTGGCGGCCGGGCATGGGGGTCGTGCCCGCATGCCCCGCCTTGCCGCTCACCGTTACCTGATGACGTTCAATGCCCGTGAGCGAGGTGACAACGCCGACGGCATGATCACGCTGCTCCAATCGAGGGCCTTGTTCGATATGCACTTCCACAAAGCCCAGCGTATTGGCAGGATCACGGGCCAGAGCAGGAATGCCATCTGGTTCAACGCCAAAGCTGCGCAGCGCCTCCCTTAAAGAAATCCCCTGCTTGTCGCGTGCCTCAAGTTGCTGCGATTCAGTGGTGCCGGCGAGCGCACGGCTGCCGACCAGCGTGGTGGGAAAGCGCACGCCTTCTTCATCACCAAAGGCCACGACTTCCACCCCATAAGGCAGCGTGACGCCAGCATGGCGAAGGGTTTCCAACGCGACGAGAGGCACCGCGATACCCAGCATGCCGTCATACTTGCCGCCTTCAACGACCGAGTCCTGATGAGACCCCATGATCAATGTCGGCTCGCCCGCCAAAGCGTTAGGACAGCGGCCGACCAGGTTGCCCGCTGCATCCAGTTCGGGGGTGAGCCCGGCGCGGGTCATCCATTGCTCAATGAGCGGTAGCACCTGGCGATGTTCGGTCGAGCAGAACAGGCGTGTGACGCCAGCACCGGGTTGCGAATATTGGGCGGCTTCGTCCAGGCGGTTCAAGAGATACTGCCCGATCTTGCCTTCAGCGAAGGTGGCGTGTGGGGGTTGTTGAGACATAAAAACTCCATCGTAACGCCATCAGCGTAGCGGTAGCTGTTGCCAGAACGCTTGAAAGTCGTCTGCTCTGAAACGTGCTTCAAGCGCTCTTAGCGACGCGATGACGTCGTCGGACCAGTCGACCCGAAGGTCGGTGGGCGCGTGTAAAAAGGATTCGATACGAAGCGCGGCCGAGCGTGTGCCTCGGGCGTCGCCCCCCTCATCGAGCGCAGCCTCAAGCGCGGAGAGTAAATGGCCGAGCAGTTGCTGCGCGTGATCGGCAGGAAACTGAGGGGCTGCGTCGTTTTGCAGGACAGCCTGGCTATTGAGCGTGCTGACGTGAATGAAACGCTGCGCCAACAAGGCGACCACGTCTCGGCTATGCAGCATATTGCCGACGGCGGCAACGCCGGGGTAAAGATTAGCCGCGATCTCGGGAAGGTTAGCAGCGCCGGTATGCACATCGGCTCGCCCGTCGCTATCCATCACTAAACACTGGCGATGCTCAGGATGGTCGTCGCCACGGGTGGCGGCATGCAACGCCTGGGACGCCGAAGCACCGTTACGGAGTGCCTCGTAAATCGTTGCGGGGTACCAGGGGTTGGTATAGCGCCCCTGGGTGACGCACGCCCCAAGGCCGCGCCAGCAATGATGCACATAGCCACCCACCGCCACGCCACCCGTTGCGGTGAGCGTGGCCACGGTGCCCGTTTCAGGATGAACGTGAACCAGTGAAAGCGTCATAAGATCACTGATCAGTAGCCTGCGTAGTGGCCAATGATCAAGCCGACCCAAGCCAGTAAGTAGACCACGACCATGAAGGGCAGAATGGCTTTTAACCACTGCGCATAGGAAACGCGGCCAAGGGCCAGCATCGCCAGTGTACCGCCTGAGGTAGGCACGATCAGGTTGGTCAAGCCGTCGCCGACCTGGAAAGCCGTGATCATTAACTGACGGCTCATGCCCACCAGATCAGCCACAGGAATCAGAATCGGCATGGTGACCAACGCCTGCCCGGAACCCGAGGGCACGAACAGGTTGATAACGCCCTGGACGACACTGGCACCAATCGCCGAGAACAGCGGGGGAATGTTGTCGATCAAGGCGCTCAGCGAGTTAACGATGGTGTCAATAATCACCGCCTGCTCCAGGATAACCTGAATAGAGGCCGCGACCCCGATCACCAGTGCGCCAGCGGTGACACCCGCTGCCCCTTCCATCATCTGTTTGACTATACCGTTGGCCGAAAGGCCGTTGAGCGCCCCGATAATGATCGCCAACAACAGGAAGGTGGCGGCGATCTCATTGATATACCAGCCGCGGGTAAAGACGCCGATCAACATGCCAATCAGGCCAGCCACAAAGACCCCAATGGTCAAGATGTTGCGCTTGGTCAGGCGGTACTCGCTTAGCGGCTTGCTTAATGCTTCGGCGTTGTCCGGCTCTTCAAAGTCCATCTTGACGACGCGTTTGCAGATATACAGCGACAGCAGGGCGAGCGATGAAACCACCATCAAGGTACGCAGCCAGGCGCCCGAAAACGTGGGCAACTCGGCAATACCTTGCGCCACGCCGACGGTATACGGGTTGATCGGCGAGAGCGCGAAACCGATACCGATGCCGCCCACCGCCATTGTGGTACCTACCAGGCTCGAGCACCCAATGGCGCTGGCAATGAGCACAGCAATGGGGACGAGGGCGATATTATTCTCAAACCCCACCGCAACACCGAAAAAACCGTAAATGAAGGTGCCAACGGTAATGATCATGTTGCGGCGTTCGATCCCGACGCGGTGAACCGCAACGCCGATGGCGTTTTCGAGGGCACCGGTCTTTTGCAGGATGTGAAACAGACCGCCAGCGATAAAGACGATAAAGAGATATTGCGAGGCAGAAATAAGGCCTTCCGGTATCGCCACAAAAATATTAAAGGGCGACATGGCGGCCACGTCGTTTAGATATCTGAACGAGTCGGCGATGACGACGGTTTGTCCGTCCTCGGTCGTTCGCTCAAACTCACCGGGCGGGATAATGAAGGTCAGCAGATAGGTCGCGACCAGTATCATGAAGATCAGCACCATCGGGTCCGGGACCGTTTGGTACCATTTTTTGTGCGGACGGGTTGCCGCCGCCGTGTTGTGTTCTGTCATGAGAAACCCCTTGCGTATCGTGTGTCGCAGCGTGGTGCTCGTTGGTGGCACCTTACATTCAATTTATCATGATAAATTAAGCGGTCAAGTAAGCGGCGACAAGCAGACGTAGCAACGCACCACCCGGGAAGTGGGGCGTTTCAAGTCAGAACGAAGGAGATGAAACTAAATAGCTAGCCGCGCTGCCACGGCCAGCGGCGTTTAACCGGGGTATCGATGTGCTGGAGCGCGGCGGTCAGTGGCAGCATGATCGCGGCGAGCTGGCGGTGGCAGACGGCGCTGCTGAGCACCCCGGGGCATTGCCTGAGCAACAGCTCGCACTGCTGCGAGGCGATATATAGCTGTTCGGTAACGGCGGGGGCAAACAACGGTTTTGCCTGTTGGCAGCAGTGGGTGAGCTCGCGGGATAGCATCGAGAGCATGCCGGTATCCAGCCAGCAGGGCAGCGGGTCGTCCAGGCGTCCGGCAATCGAGTTCTGGATCGCTTCGAACGAGGTGCGAAGAAACACGATGGTCTGGCGAAGCTGCCGCTGCTCACTGTTCATGGTGCTAACCTGGCGTCGTCACAAAGGATCAAATACAAAAGAGAGTATTTCTCATTTTCATCTTTGTGACGATAGCGCCAGACAATCGAACTGTCAATGCAGCGGCTATGAGAGCGCCTCTCAGGGCGTGTCCGCCGCCTGATACAGCTGCCAGTCGTTAGTGGTTATCGGCTGGCCGCCCTGCTCGGTCACCACGACGGTGTCGCTAATTCCAACGCCCCATTGACCGGGAAGGCGCAGGCAGAGGGGCAGATGAAAGACCATGTTGGCTTCAAACGGGCGCATCTGCCCCTTGGCGATATAGCCGGTGCCTTCCACCCAGCTGGGCGGAAACTGCGCGCCCACGGCGTAGCCAAACACGCCTGAAAAGAACAACCGGTCACGCTGCGGGTCGAGTAACGCATCGGCGGCACGGGCGGCGTCGTCAAAGGTGTTGCCCGGTCGCATGGCGTCACACAGCGTCTCGAACAGCGCGCGACACAGGTCGCGGGTCGCCGCATGGGCTTGGCTGGGAGTTCCCGTGACGGCGGTACGCATCATGGGGGCGGTATAGCGCTGATAAGCGGCGCCGAATTCCAAAAAGACCGGCTCATTGGGCTGAATGATATGGCGCTTATGATTGACGTGAATCACCCCGATACGCGGCCCGCTGGTGACAATGGGCTGCAGGCTCATGAACTCGCTGCCGTTGGCGAGCAAGGCCTGGGCGCCGGCGGAGGCGATGTCGTTATCGGTCATGCCGGGGCGAATCACCTGGATGGCCGCCTCCAATCCAGCGGCGGTAATGCGCGCGCTTTCTTTCAGCATCTCGAGTTCGGCGGGACGTTTGACGATCCGGATGGCGTCGAGTACCCCACCGGCTTCGCTGAACCGCTGGCGGCCGATGGTTTGCGAAAGCGCCTCCATCACGCCGACGCGCAGCCCGCTGCCCCAGCCATCGATGCCGATCTGCTGGCAGGGCGCCAGCAGATCCGCCAGCGGCGTGATGATGTCATCCAGGTTTTCCCAGCGGTAGCCGATGATCTCATCCACCAGCGCGGTCGCCACGGCAGCCCCCGTCTCGATCGAGGCGACCTGAAGGACTAATCGCTCCGGCGTGCAGACCAGGCAGGCATGCACCGAGACTTCGAAGGTGTGGTAGCCGGTCAGGTAATTGATATCGGCCGGGTCGGTGAGCAGCAGGGCGTCATACCCTTGCTGGACCATGGCGTGGCGCACCTTGTCCAGGCGCGCGCGGTATTCCGAAGGCG
Source organism: Halomonas sp. CUBES01 (assembly GCF_020991005.1). GTDB lineage: Bacteria > Pseudomonadota > Gammaproteobacteria > Pseudomonadales > Halomonadaceae > Vreelandella > Vreelandella gomseomensis. Next base: position 526,537 of record NZ_JAJLLW010000001.1, read on the forward strand.
CAAAGGGCAGCTCGCTTTGGGCGAGCGATTCGGCAAGGGTTTCGCGGTAGTGGTGGTAGTCCATGACATCCTCCCGGGGTGGCTTGGGACAGTATAGGTGCCCGCTACCGCATGACGCCCGTTAACCGGTACGACAGAACGGCCATACCTGATAAAACTTGCGGCACTGGAATTCCGCTTCGCAGCTGTTGAGCTGCGACTGGTAACGGTTGGCGCGGGCCGCCACTTGCCGGCCGGCACTCAACACATGAGGCTTGCCGCGGTAGGTGCCACGCTGGTAGCCCCCTGCGCCCTCATGGTAGGCGTAGTAAAGGTGCTCGGGGTTATTGAGCGAAATGCCGGTCTGCTCACGCGTGCGCTGGTTGTACCAGCCGATGAAGTCGGTGGCGTGTTTCATGTGGGTGCGCCGGGCAAACAGGCCGCCGGCCTGGTCTTCGTATTCACCCCATACCGGATCCTGGGCCTGGGCGTAACCCTTGGCGGAAGAAGGCCGAGGGCCAGGAATGAAGCCCAGGTAATATTTGCGGTCCGGACGAACATGGCTGCGAAACGATGATTCCTGCTGGATAAACGACATCTGCGTGGCGATCGGCGTGCCCCAGGTATCCTCTGATTCAAGTGCGTAGTCGTACCAGCTAGGCTGCTCGCGGAAAATCTCGCAGATGTTGCTTTGATCCTCGGGCGGGTTGGGCGCGAAGGTGGCGCAGCCGGAAAGTAGTAGCACCACACCCAGCGTCGCCCATCGGCGAAGGGGAACGAAAGCGGAAGAAGCGCTAACGGAAAAACAATCAACAGGGCGACGCATGACAAGTCCTTGTGGATAAGTGCTGATAACGACAGCAGTAAGCGGTGTGGCCCGGGCCTAGCGCAGTAGCGCTTCCAAGCAACGGCGCAGGCGCTGGGCCTCGCGCGATAGCGTTTCACCGGACAGCATGCCCACCCCCAGCACCAGGCCAACGCGCGGATCGTGGCGGGCACACACCGGGCTCAGCGGGCGCACGATCAAGTGTTCTTTCAGCAGTGCCTGGGCGATCTGCACGTCATCGACGGGCGGTTCGAACTCAACGCACAGGCTGATGGCGTTGCTCGGTGGCGAGACCCGGCGCACCGACGGCAGCGAGCACAGCTGGTCGTGCAGAACCTGCTGGCGGCCCAGGTAATCGCGCTGAATGCGCCGACACCAGGCGTCGAGATCACCGTCGAAAATGAACTGCGCCAGTACTGCCTGGTCGAGCATGCGGCCTTCGCGAAACAGTTCGCTGCGCAGGCGGTTCATCGGCCCCGCCAGATGATGGGGCACCACCAGATATCCCAGCCGCAGCCCTGGAAACATCATCTTGGAAAACGAGCCGACCAGCAAGTGGCGGGGTGATTGCGGGTCGAACAACAGGTTGGTGTGGTCGTCGCGGTCAAATTCGTAGTCGTCTTCCACCACGTAGTCGGGCGACAGGGCATCGCACAGGCGCTGCTTGTCAGTCGCACTGGTGACCACGCTGAGCGGGTAGTGCTGCGAGCCGGTCAGGTAGGCCAGCGCGGCTTTCCTGGGGGCATTGGGTAACACATGCCCCTGGCCGGGGTGCCAGGGCACCATGTCGATGTCGAGTCCTGCGGCGGTAAACACGTTGCGCGCGCCCCAGTAGCAGGGCGACTCCATGGCGACGGTGTCGCCCACATCCGCCAGCGCCACCGCGCAGAGTTCGATGCCGTTATGGGTGCCGTCGGTGATGATGATCTGTTCGGTGTCGCAGCGAATGTTTCGCCAGCGTTCCAGAAACTCCTTGATGGCGCGCTTTAACGGCCCATAGCCGCCGGTAGAGTAAGACAGCAGCAGGGCATTTTGCGGCACCGTGACGCTGGCATACAGCTGGCGCCATTTGCGCATCGGGAATTGGGCGATGTCGGGAATGCCCGGCACGAAGGCGCCGCTTTGAATCATGCTGGCCCCCGGCCCCTGAAGCACACGCTGGGCGCGTTGGGAAATAGCGGTCTCGGGCGGCGCGGCTGGCGTCGGCGAAAAGGGCTTGCAGGTCCAGGTGCCTTGGCCGTGGGCGGTCGTGAGCAGCTGTTCTTCCTGCATGGTGCGCATGGCCAGCGCCAGCGTTTGACGCGCCACGCCGATGCTGTCGGCCAGGGCGCGGTGAGAAGGCAGCCGGAGCCCGGAAGGCCATTGCCGGGTAATCGCCTGACGCAGCGCCAGTTCGATACGCACCTGCTTACTAAGCCGTTCAGGCTGATGCGCATAAAGATCGACAAAGTGGTGCAACACCGCTTCGCGGTTCATTGATAACGTCTCCTGTCGCGCGTCAGCCCAATGATCATCAGGGTGAAAGACCCTGTCCTCGCCGAAATACTGCACCTGTGTGGTGCATTTAAAAAGTGGTCTATTCGAACGCAAAAGTGGTGCATTCGCGTTCCGCGCGCCGCCTGCTAGCGTGATGCGGTTCCGTTTAAAACGGGATCCGGTACGGCGCATGAGCGCCCATGACAACATCCAATAACCTGCAGGATTCTGTGCCATGACAACGTCTTCTTCAGAACAAGCCAAGCTCGTCCGGGTGCTGGCCCGCGGCGACGTACTCGCCCTGGCGTTTGGCGCCATGATCGGGTGGGGATGGATCGTCCTCACCGGCACCGCGATTCAATCCGCCGGCAGCCTGGGGGCCATTCTAGCCTTTATTATCGGCGGTTTAGCGATTGTATTAGTGGGCTTGACCTATGCCGAGCTCGCCGCCGCCATGCCCAAGGTGGGGGGCGAGCATGTCTACAGCTATCGCGCGCTGGGCCATCTGCCGTCTTTTCTGTGCACTTGGGCGATTATTCTAGGCTATTTGAGCGTGGTGGCGTTCGAGGCCGTCGCCTTACCCACGGTCGTCGAGCATCTCGCGCCCAACTACGCCGTCGGGCACCTGTGGACCATTGCCGGCTGGGAAGTCAAGGCTACCTGGGTAGCGGTCGGCGTGGGCGGTTCCATCGCCATGATGATCATCAACTACTTCGGGGTGAGCACCGCCGCGCTGCTGCAGAAGGTCGTGACCGGGGTGATTCTGCTGGTCGGGGTGATGTTCGTGACCGGGTCGCTGTTCGAGGGCAGCACGGCCAACATGATGCCGCTGTTTTCGCAGTCCGAGGGCAGCACGATGGCCGGGATCATTGCCGTCATCGTCATGGTGCCGTTTCTGTTTGTCGGGTTTGACGTCATCCCCCAGGCGGCTGAAGAGATCAACCTGCCTTACAAGGCGATCGGCAAAGTGCTGATGGTCTCGGTGATTCTCGCCGTGGTGTGGTACTCGCTGATCATTCTGGCCACCAGCCTGGCGCTGGATAACGAGGCAATTGCGGCGAGTTCGTTGAGCGTACCGGACGCCATGGAAAGCCTGTTCAATGCCTCCTGGGCGGGTAACCTGATGGTCATCGCCGGTATCGCCGGGATCATCACCAGTTGGAATGCCTTCTACATCGGCGGTTCGCGAGCGATCTACGCGCTGGCCAATGCGGGCATGCTGCCGGCGGTCTTTGCCAAGCTGCATCCGCGCTACAAAACCCCCACCAACGCGATTTTCCTGATGGGTTTTTTGTCCTGCTTAGCGCCGTTATTTGGTCGCCCGGCGCTGGTATGGATCGTTAACGCCGGTGGTCTGGGCATCGTTCTGGCCTACCTGTTTGTCGCCGTGTCGTTCATGGTGCTGCGGGTGCGCGAGCCGGATATGCCGCGTCCGTTCCGTGTGAGCTACGGCAAGCTATGCGGCTCGCTGGCGATCATTCTGTCGTTCGCCATGACGTGCCTCTACCTGCCGGGAAGCCCGGCGGCGTTGGGCATGGCTGAATGGACCATCTTTGCCGTTTGGGTGCTGCTGGGTATCGGCCTGTACATCCACGCGTTGCGTACCTATGGCCGCGATTATAGCGACCGTCACATGAAAGCGGAGCTGTAAGCCGTCCGCACACACTATATGGAGAACACCATGAGCTTTATCGAACAGTGGTTACACGATGCCGTTCCTGCCTTGGTGGGCGGTGAATGGCGCACGGGCCAGACCACCTTCACGGTGGATAACTCTGCCACCGGCGACAGCATTGCCCGGGTGGCCGATATGGGCGCTGACGATGCCCGCGATGCCGTGGCGGCGGCCTACGACGCCGGCCCCGCCTGGCGTGCCACGCCGGCCAAACAGCGCGCGGCCCTGCTGCGCCGCTGGTTTGAGCTGATCCATGCGCACGCCGACGACCTGGCCCGTTTGATGACGTTGGAGCAGGGTAAGCCGCTGGCGGAAGCCAAGGGCGAAGTCGCCTACGGCGCCTCGTTTATCGAGTTCTTCGCCGAAGAAGCCAAACGCATGGCCGGGGAAACCCTGCCCAGCCACGGCGCCGACAAGCGCCTGCTGGTGCTGCGCGAGCCGGTAGGCGTGGTCGCGGCGATCACCCCGTGGAACTTCCCACTGGCGATGATCACCCGCAAGTGCGCCCCGGCACTGGCGGCGGGCTGCACCGTGGTGATCAAACCCGCCGAAGCCACGCCGCTCACGGCCCTTGCTGCGGCTTACCTGGCGCTGGAAGCGGGGTTGCCCGCGGGCACTATCAACGTGATTACCGCCTCAAAACCGGCTGAGGTGGGCGATGTGCTGACCACGGATTCGCGGGTGCGCAAAGTCTCGTTTACCGGCTCGACTCCGGTGGGTAAGCACTTGCTCGCCCAGTGCGCCAGCACGGTGAAGAAAACCGCCATGGAGCTGGGCGGCAACGCGCCTTTCATCGTCTTTGACGACGCCGATGTGGATGCCGCCGTGGATGGCGCCATTGCCTCCAAATTCCGCAACGCCGGTCAGACCTGTGTATGCACCAACCGGTTTCTGGTGCAGGACGGCATTTACGACGCCTTCGTCGAGAAGCTCACCGAGCGGGTGAACGCCCTGAACGTCGGCGACGGCCTGACGGAAGGCAGCGTGATCGGCCCGCTGATCAATCAGGCGGCGGTAGATAAGGTGCAGCGCCATATCGATGACGCGGTGAGTCACGGCGCAACGCTGATGTGCGGCGGCAAGCCCCATGCCGCAGGGGGACGCTTCTTTACTCCCACTGTGCTGGCGGACGTCACCAACAAGATGGCGGTGGCCGACGAAGAGACCTTCGGCCCGGTGGCGCCGGTGTTCCGCTTTCAGCGCGATGAAGAAGCCATCCAGATGGCCAACGACACGCCGTTCGGCCTGGCCGCCTACTTCTACGCCACCGACTACCGCCGCATCTGGCGCACCATGGAGCAGCTGGAGTACGGCATGGTCGGCGTCAACGAAGGGCTGATCTCCACTGAGTTGGCGCCGTTTGGCGGCGTGAAAGAGTCCGGGCTGGGCCGCGAAGGCTCCCACCACGGGTTGGATGAGTTTACTGAACTGAAATACGTCTGCGTTGGCGGCCTGTAAAGAGAGCGATGATGACTAACCAAGAATTGAACGACCTGAAAAACCGCTTTGTGGCCAACGGTGCCGCCACGCCGACCACCCAGTTTGCCGAGCGCGCCGAAAACGCCGAGCTGTGGGACGCCGACGGCAACCGCTGGATCGACTTTGCGGGCGGCATTGGCGTGCTGAATCTGGGCCATCGCCACCCGAAAATCGTCGCCGCCGTCGAAGCGCAGCTAAAGAAGGTGATGCACACCAGCGCGGCGGTGATCTCCTACGCGCCCTATGTGCAGCTGTGCCAAAAGCTCTGTGAACTTACGCCGGTGCGCGGCCCCGAGCGCAAGGCGATGCTGGTTAACACCGGTGCCGAAGCGCTGGAAAACGCGGTGAAGATCGCCCGCGCGGCCACGGGCCGCACCGGCATTATCACTTTCGACGGTGCCTTCCACGGCCGCACCATGATGACCCTGGCGATGACCGGCAAGGTGCTGCCCTACAAGAACGACTTCGGCCCGATGCCGGGCGACGTGTTCCGCGCCCCGTTCCCCAACCCGCTGCACGGCATCAGCGAAGAAGCATCGCTCAACGCCCTGCGCACGCTGTTCAAGACCGATATCGCCCCGCACCGCACGGCGGCCATCGTGATCGAGCCGGTCCAGGGCGAAGGCGGCTTCTATATCGCCTCACCCGACTACTTGAAAGCCCTGCGCGCGCTGTGCGACGAGCACGGCATTCTGCTGATTGCCGATGAAGTACAGTCTGGCTTTGCCCGCACCGGCAAGCTGTTTGCCCTGGAACACAGCGGCATCGAAGCGGACATTCTCACCACCGCCAAGAGCCTGGCCAACGGCATGCCGCTTTCGGCAGTGGTGGGTAGCGCCAAGGTCATGGACGCCTCCGGCCCCAACTCCCTGGGCGGCACCTACAGCGGCAACCCGCTCTCCTGCGCCGCCGCGCTGGCGGTCATCGAGGCGATTGAGGAAGAGAACATCCTTGAGCGCAGCGAGCAGATGGGCAAGATGCTAGCCGAGCGTTTTGCGGTCTGGGAAGAACGTTTCCCCGCCGTGGCCCACGGCCGCCAGCTAGGCGGCATGGCCGCGTTTGAACTGCTCAACAGCGACGGCAAACCGGACGCGCATATGACCGGTGAGCTATGCGCCAAGGCCCGCGAGAAAGGGTTGATCCTGCTTTCCTGTGGTTTTTACGGCAACAGCATCCGGATTCTGGTGCCATTAACCGTCTCTTCTGCGGTGTTGGAAGAGGGCCTAAGCATTATCGAGCAGTCTCTGGAAGCGCTTAGCTAATAGCTTTTAGGCAGCACTCAGCCCGCCCAACGTCAGGCAGCGCAAGCTGTTGGCGTTGGGCGGTTTTTTTATGGGCGTTGAAAGCGCAAAGCTGCGATAGTCAGTTGACCTAAGCGCCCTGTGCTAAGCTGGATTTGGTAGGGTAAATGAGAAAAATAGGGGGGGCAGGTAAATTCCTTCGTGGAGATGCTGGCAAATGTAGCAGGTGAGAATTTTGGATATGTATCTTAATGAAAACTAGCAGGCATGCCTATCAATGACTTAGCGTGGATTTTGTAAGCACCATTTGCCGGGTAAACGTACCTACATTTTTATCTAATAATAGAGTGGGTAGCCTACAATATCTGTTGGGCATCAAGGAACCTTTTCCGGCGCTAGGCCGTATGTCAATCATGAGATAAAGTGAACGGTTATTTAGCGAGTTTGTGATGGATATGACCGAAAAACCAAAACGCCTAGCACCTAAAAGTGAGGTCATTAGACGACTCTATCTCTTATCGGGTAACCAATGCGCTTTCCCTGATTGTAACCATCCGATCATATTGCGTGATGGGACATATGTCTGCGAGCTCTGCCATATACATGCGGCGGAAAAAGGTGGAGAGAGATTCGATGAATCTCAGACCAATGAAGATCGTCGATCATTCGAAAATCTGATGTTCATGTGCCACGACCATCATGTCATTACTAATGATGTTGATGCTTATCCCCCTGAACGCTTGTGTGAAATTAAGGATAATCACGAATCAAATTTTGCGCAGGGTATCAATAAGCTAGAGCGTACTGAAGGTATTCAAATTTCGGATTCAATAGTTGCAACTGGTGGAACCGGTGGCGCGTCAATAGCTGCAGGGGGAGGTGGTGGCGCAGCCATTGGAGACGGCGCAAGAGCTGGGGATGGTGGCCAGGGGGGGCGTATCACAAATTTCGAAACCTTGGATTTTGAGTCGTTGCTTGCGGTCGAACCTCACGATCTCAGAAATTTCGGAACTGGTGGGCAAGGCGCTCCGGCGGTAGGGAATGGGGCTGTAGCCGGGAACGGAGGTGGCGGTGGAAACGCAGTCACCAGTCTTATAGACGGTGAGATGCTCAAACGAATTGGCGCTACAAAAATTCAAGTGAGAGTCGGAAAGGGTGGGAAGTTCGGAGGGCAAGACGGGCAGCCGTCTGGGTACGATTTAATTGACGACCAAGGCAACATCTTGGTCTCCGTAAATGCGCCGGGAGGAAAAGCTGGTAAAACACCAAAAGCAAGTGCGGATGAAACAGGCTATTCTCCAGAGTTGGCTTGTTCCGATGTATCTGACACTTATATAAAGGCGGCGTTTTTTGCGAATTCAGTTGAAATCCATCCGTCCGGCTTGTTTTCGGTTCTGTCAGGTGGATGGGATCAATTCTGCAGTGATAAATTCCCGTTTAAGCCACAGTGGCCGATCATTATTCATCTGGCTTTAGGGGGCGTGAGGCCTGGCGGAACACTTAAGCTCCAAGTATTTCTAATTCAGCCGGACAGCAGCGAGGTCGAGTTGGAGTCGATTGATATCGAACGCGATAACACCACAAGTAATCCGTCCACAGTCATTTTTCGAATACTCAAGCCCGAGGTTACTTCTCCAGGGTTATGGGTGTTCTCCATACGTTCGCCACAACGGGAACTGACTAGGCTTCCGATAAATGTTCAATGCATAGCTCCCTCTTAGTGACGTTGATGCCCAACAAGTGGTTGCAGGCGACGTTTTGACTATTTGGATGGACTCTACTGAGGCCTGGAATTTCATTGACTGCTAATCATCAAGCCCGCCATCGCCAAAAAGCGAAAGCTGCTGCCGATTTTCGGCCTTCGCTTTTTTACCACGCCGAGGAGGCGGTCGACGCTGGCTAGCAAGCTTATCCACAATCGCCTGGCTGGCGTCTCTGGCCTTTGGCGTACGACGCAGCTCATACAGCATTTTTTTCCAGTGTCTCGCCTCTTGTTCAAAATCGTGGGGTAGCGGGTAGTGCTCGCCGGGCTGAAAGCCGAAATGTTTTTGCAGGCTTTCGGGCAAGGCCCAGGGTTTGGCGCGCCACTCCAGCGGCAGGGCAGTTAACTCCGGCACCCAGCGGGCGATGAACTCGCCGCTGGGGTCGTTATCCTCCGCTTGCTTGATGGGGTTGTAGACCCGCAGCGCGTTGGTGCCGGTGGCGCCCGCCTGCATCTGCACCTGGGGGTAGTGAATGCCCGGCTCGAAATCGGTAAACAGCCGCGCCAAGTGCAGGGCGGGTTCGTACCAGTGCAGCCCGAGGCCAAAGGTGGCGTGGGAGATCAGCATGGCGCGCATGCGAAAGTTGATCCAGCCGGTGGCGATCAGGCTGCGCATGCAGGCATCCACCAGCGGCACCCCGGTTTGGCCGCGCTTCCAGGCGATCAGGTTGGGGTGGTCGGGATCGCGTTCGCGCAGGTCGCGCAGCGCCGGGTGCAGCGTCTGATACTCGATACTTGGCTCGCTTTCCAGCTTTTGGATAAAGTGGCAGTGCCAGTAAAGCCGCGAGGTGAAGGCGCGCAGCGAGCGTGACCATTGTGAATCTTCAGCATGTTTTGCCCGCTGGCGGCGCAGCGACTGCACCACTTCGCGCATGGAGAGCGTGCCCCAGGCCAGATGCGGCGACAGCCGTGAGCCGAACTCCCAGGCCAGCAATGGCTTCGAGAGCGAGCTGCGGTAGCGACGCCCGCGCTGGCTGACAAAGCTGCACCATAGCGCACGCCCTTCACGGCGACCGCCGGGCTGGCACTCAGGGCAGGGCGTGGTGTCAAATCCCAGCGTCAGGCCGTGAAGCTGTCTAACGTCAATATGGTGGAAAGCCTGCCAGCCCGGAGCCGCCTGAGCGTTTTGCGGGGCAGGGAAGGTCGGTGCCGTCATCAGCGCTTCCCAGTGCGTCTCCCATCGGGTCTGGTGGCCTGTGCGGCTGGTCAACCCGCGCACCACGCCGTGCTGGCGGGCTTCCTGCCAGGTGACGTTGTGCTGGCGGCACCAGTGATGCACCTCTTTGTCCCGCGCAAAGCTCCAGGCGTTGCCGGTTTCCTGGTGGGAGTGCAGGGTGATGTGGCCGTAATGGGCTTTCAGAGCGTCCAGCAGATCGACCATATTACCCTGCCAGAGACACAGCGGCAGGCCGAGTGTCTCGAGGGCATGGGCAAGGTCTACAAGCGAGTCAGCGGCAAACTGCCAGTGGCGCAGCGCGCTGTCCGGCGCCTGCCACTGGCCGGGCTCGATCGCGAAAACCGGCAGCACGGGCCCTGCCGCTGCGGCATTCGCCAGCGGTTCATGGTCATGCACGCGCAGGTCGCGCTTGAACCAGACAACGTGAAGGTGGGTATTCGCCATAGCTCGCCGTGGGGAAAGGGCTATCCGCCGTTACGCCATGACGTTACCATCAAGCCACGGCAGGCGTAAGCGCGCTGTCCCTTATCAACAGGCGGATTTATCAACGGGAGAGTATTGATGTATATCGCGATGAACCGTTTCCGGATTGCCCCAGGCCGCGAAGAGGACTTCCTTGAGGTGTGGCGCAACCGCGACTCTCACCTGGATGAAGTGCCGGGGTTCAAGCAGTTCCAGATGCTTCAGGGCGAAAGCCAGGAAGACCACACCGTGTTTATCTCTCACAGCGTCTGGGAATCGGAAGAGGCCTTCCGCGATTGGACCAAGTCAGACGCGTTTCGCAAGGCCCACGCCAACGCCAAGGCACCGGAAGGCATTTACCTGGGGCCGCCCAAGTTCGAGGGCTATGAAGTGGTGCTGTAAGGCGCCGGGCATTACGTATAGATTCCCTAACGTAAACAAAAGAAAAGCGTAATTTTACAAACGTGTTCAGTGGCGCATGCTGAGGTAATGCCGCATAGCGATGGAGCTGGACACATGTTTGGACTAACAAGCAAAACACCCCCGCAAGCCTCGGAGGACGCGACACAAGAGCGCTCCTCCACTACCGAGCTGAACCAGCATTACTGGATGCCGTTCAGCTCGAATCGCGACTTTCGCGCCAACCCCCGGGTGATTACCGGGGCGGAAGGCCGCTATTACATCGATGACCAGGGCCGTAAGCTTTTCGATTCGCTTTCCGGCCTCTGGACCTGTGGGGCAGGCCACAACCGCGAAGAAATCCAGAAAGCCGTGGCGGCGCAGCTCGGCACTCTCGATTTTGCCCCCGGCTTCCAGATTGGCCACCCGCTGGCGTTCAAGCTGGCGGAAAAGGTGGCAAGTCTCACGCCTGCCGGGCTCGACCATGTGTTTTTCACCAACTCGGGTTCAGAAGCCGCCGATACCTCGGTCAAAATGGCCAAGGCTTATTGGCGCCTGAAGGGCAAGCCCGAGAAGACCCGCATGATCGGCCGCGCCAAGGGTTATCACGGCGTCAACATTGGCGGCACCAGCCTTGGCGGTATTGGGCCTAACCGTAAACATTACGGCCCGTTGATGGACGTGACGCACCTGCCGCATACGCTGCAGGCTGGCCAGGCGTATACCAAGGGCCAAGCTGACACCGGTGCCGAGCTTGCCGATGCGCTGCTCGATCAGATCGCCTTACACGACGCATCGACTATTGCTGCGGTGATTGTCGAGCCGATGTCTGGCTCGGCGGGGGTGATCGTGCCGCCCAAAGGCTACCTGGATCGGCTGCGCGAGATCTGCACCGCCCACGATATCCTGCTGATTTTCGACGAGGTGATCACCGCCTTCGGGCGTAGCGGCGCGACCACCGGTGCCGAAGCCTTTGGCGTGACGCCGGATATCATGAACGTCGCCAAGCAGATTACCAACGGCGCCATTCCCATGGGCGCGGTAATTGCGTCCAGCGAGATTTTCGACACCTTCATGCACGCGGGCGGCCCGCAGCACGCCGTCGAGTTTCCCCATGGCTATACCTACAGCGCCCACCCGGTGGCCTGCGCCGCGGGGCTTGCTGCGCTTGACATGATGGAGCGCGACAACTTCCCCGCTCAGGTCAATGCCATTGCGCCCACCTTTGAGCAGAAGCTTCATGCCCTCAAAGGTCGTCAGCACATTGTGGATATCCGCAACTACGGCCTGGCCGGGGCGCTTCAGCTAGCCCCCCGTGACGGCGACCCAACGATTCGCCCCCGCGATGCGCACATGGCGCTCTGGGAAGCAGGCTTCTACGTGCGCTACGGCGGTGACACGCTGCAGTTTGGCCCTCCCTTTGGCACCACCGAGGCCGAGTTGGAGCGGCTGTTCGACGCGGTGGCGACCACTCTGGATTCGCTGGCATAACCTATTTCGGAGCTTAAAAAATGAGTGTTGTTTCCCACCTGATTAACGGCGAGCTGGTTGAAAGTCAGCGTACGCTGGACGTTACCAACCCCTCAACGGGCAAGGTGATCCGCCAAGTGGTAGACGCAAGCGCTGCCGACGTCGAGCAAGCGATTGCCGCCGCCCAGGCCGCGTTCCCTGCCTGGCGAGATACGCCGCCCAACAAGCGCGCCCAGGTCATGTACCGCTTCAAGAAGCTGCTCGAAGATAACGCCGACCGCCTGGTACAGCTGGTCAGCGAGGAGCACGGCAAAACCCCGGAAGACGCCATGGGGGAGCTCAAGCGCGGCATCGAAAACGTCGAGTACGCCTGCGGCGTGCCGGAACTGTTGAAAGGCGAGTACTCCCATAACGTCGGGCCGGGAATTGATGCCTGGTCCAACTTCCAGCCCTTGGGCGTGGTGGCGGGTATTACCCCGTTCAACTTCCCTGCCATGGTTCCGCTGTGGATGTACCCCATGGCCATCGCCTGCGGTAACACCTTTATTCTCAAGCCGTCAGAGAAAGATCCTTCGGCCTCTCACGCTGTGGCGGAATTGCTGTTAGAGGCGGGCTTGCCCAAAGGCGTGATGAACGTGGTGCACGGCGGTCGCGAAGCGGTGGAAACGCTGCTCGATGCCAAGGCCGTCAAAGCCATTTCGTTTGTCGGCTCCACCCCGGTGGCCGAGGCGATCTATAGCCGTGGTTCGGCGGCTGGCAAGCGTGTTCAGGCCTTGGGGGGAGCGAAAAACCACGCCGTGGTGCTGCCGGATGCCGATCTGGAGAACGCCGCCAATACGCTGATGGGCGCCGCCTACGGCAGTTGCGGCGAGCGCTGCATGGCGATCTCTGTCGCCGTATGCGTGGGCGATGAGACCGCCAATCGGCTGGTGGAAACCATGCTGCCCAAAATCGCCCATCTGAAAGTCGGCCCTGGCACCGAGAAAGGCCTGGATATGGGCCCACTGGTGACGGCAGAGCATCGCGACAAAGTGCTGAGTTTTATCGAAGACGGCGTGAAAGCTGGCGCGACGCTGGTCGCCGACGGTCGCAGCCTGAAAGTGGCCGGTCATGAAGAGGGTTACTTTGTCGGCGGCTGCCTGTTCGATAACGTCACCGCCGAGATGCGCATTTACCAGGAGGAGATCTTCGGGCCGGTGCTGTGTGTCGTTCGGGTGGGCAGTCTGGATGACGCCATGCAGCTGATCAACGACCACGAGTACGGCAACGGCACCTGCCTGTTCACCCGCGATGGCGAAGCCGCCCGCCGCTTTACCGACGGCATTGAAGTCGGCATGGTCGGGGTCAACGTACCGCTGCCGGTGCCGGTGGCCTACCACAGCTTTGGCGGCTGGAAGCGCTCGCTGTTCGGCGACCTTCACGCCTACGGGCCCGACTCGGTACGCTTCTACACCCGCCGCAAAGCAGTTTCCCAACGCTGGCCTTCCGTGAGTGAAGCCACACAGGCGGAGTTCTCTTTTCCTGCCAATCAAAGTTGACGCGCCACAGCAACTAAGACATCTTCTCAGCACCGTCGCACTGCGATGGTGCTTTTTTTGGTGCGTCTTCTAGGCGTAAGACATGAAAGGATGAGTGCAGCGTGGCAAGAACCCAGGACGAAATTCGGCAGACCAACGTGAAAAAGATTCTCCAGGCGGCGGAACAGCTGTTTGCCGAAAAGGGCTATGCCGGGGCATCGATGGGCGAAATCGCCCAGATGGCCGATATTCCCAAGTCCAACGTGCACTACTACTTTTCGACTAAAAAAGCGCTTTACCAGGATGTGTTACTGGAGCTTCTAGAGGTCTGGAAGCAGGATGCGCTCTGCTTCGAGCTCTACGATGACCCCCGCGTGGTGCTCTCCACCTATATTCGCGCCAAGATGAATCACTCCCGCAATCGTGCCCACGGCTCAAAAGTATGGGCGGCCGAGGTGATGCAGGGCGCCCCTATCCTTAAAGAACGCCTGCGGGATAACCTCTACGAATGGGCCAAGCTCAAGGAGGCCAAGATTCGTGAATGGATCGAGACGGGCCAGATCAACCCCGTCGAGCCGTCCTACCTGCTCTACATGATCTGGGCCTCCACTCAGCACTACGCCGACTTTGACTACCAGATCTGCCTGCTCAACGACGACCAACCGCTTGACGACCTGCAGTTCGAAAAAGCCGTGCAGTCGGTGACCACAGTGATTTTGCGCGGGATTGGGCTGACGGCTTAGGTGAGTAACGTTAACTTGAAAGCCTATAAGTGAACACCTAGACTATAAATATGTAGTCTAGGTGTTCACTTATGAATCAAGGGATCGCTCGTCAGCGATTGGATGCTTGGGATCGCCAAGGGCGCACTATCTTCACGCTTCGAGATCTTGCCAAGTTGTTCCATGAAGATAGCCCGAAAACGCTGCAAGAAGGCGTGAACCGCCTCCGTCGCCATGGAGTGTTGGAGAGTGTTGCGCGGGGCATCTATCATTATACCCTGTCTCGAACTCCAGATGCTTATCGACTGGAGCGTATCGCCCGGGCCATGCGGCGCGGCGAATACAGTTACGTCTCCTTAGAGTCGGCTTTATCTGAATATGGCGCTATCTCACAGATTCCGGTTGATCGACTGACCGTTATGACCACCGGCCGAAAGGGCACTTATCGCACGCCTTATGGCACCATCGAGTTCACCCATACACGCCGCCCAGTCACCGAGCTGATGGGGCGCATGAAAGATATTGGTCGGCCCCTCAAGATAGCGACGCCCGAGGCTGCTTGGGCTGATCTGAAACGTGTAGGGAGAAATACCCACCTAGTGGATATCGAGGTGCTAAATGAGCCGGATTGAGCCGGGTGATTATGAAAAGCTGGTGGCGCAAACCATGGAGGATCCGGCGCGTAAAGCCATGCGCCCGGTGATTGAAAAGGAACTGCTCCACTTCGATATTCTCTATGCCCTTGATAGAGAAGGCTTGCTCGACGCATTGACGTTTCAAGGTGGGACTTGCTTGCGACTTTGTCGGGGATCACCCAGGTTTAGTGAAGACTTGGATTTTGCGGGAGACCGAGACTTCAAACGCGAAAACTTTACGCAGATCAAAGAGTGTCTTGTAGATTATATGAGCAGCCGCTATCGCCTTGAGGTCTCGGTGAAAGCACCTAAAGAACTCAGAGACGATCCTCGATACGCCGATGTAAGAGTCGAGAAGTGGCAGGTCGCCGTCGTAACCGCACCCATGCGACCAGACATCCCGAAGCAGCGAATCAAGCTGGAGATCGCAAACATTCCTGCTTATACCCGCGAGGCGCATGCTATTCAGGTTCATTATCCTTTTCTGCCTGATGGGTACAGTGATCTATTGGTGGTCACTGAGAGTAACGATGAGATTATGGCGGACAAGCTCGTCTCGTTGGTAAACACCGAAAAGTATGTACGCCATCGGGACATCTGGGATCTGCAGTGGTTGAAGCAGCAGGGTGCAAAACTCAACCTTGATTTACTCCATCGCAAACTGGCGGATTATAGCGTTGAGGATTACTCAGCCAAGGCTCGCTACATGATTGAACGGTTGCCAGCCATCATTTCAGGCACTGCCTTCTACTCAGAAATGACGCGATTTCTACCCACTGACACGCTGGCGCGAACGCTGGATAACCCGCGATTCGCCGACTTTTTGTCGCGAGAACTGACAACAATGCTTGGTTCGGTTGTCGCAACGCTAGACGAGCCTGATCCAAATACACCGCCGGATGAGTTTAAGCTTTGAAGACCAATTTCTTGCTAAACGACGACCTGCAGTTCGAAAAAGCCGTGCAGTCGGTGACCTCGGTGATTTTGCGCGGGATTGGGCTGACGGCTTAAGTGAACTAAGTGCTCTAACTGATCTGAAAAGGAGTTAATGATGGACAATGCTGGACAGCCGATTATCGGTGTTGGCGCTATCCTTGTCCGGCCTGACGGAGCAGTGCTGCTTGGCTACCGCGATAAGCCCGGCGAGTCGCCAAGCTGGTGCTTGCCGGGTGGACATGTTGATGCGGGAGAGTCATTTGAAGCGGCGGCTGTTCGCGAAATTGCCGAAGAAACGGGGATTTCCGATCTGCGGTACCCAAAGTTGCTGGCGATAACCCAGAACTTGAATAGCGCCGTCTCTATAGTGACAGGGGCAGTACTTGCCAACGTAGAGCAGGAGGCTGAGGCATTAGTGCTTGAGCCGGAAGTATTCACTCAATGGCGCTGGTTCCGTCCTGGTGCGCTTCCCATGCCGTTATTCCCGGCCAGCCAAGCGGTACTTGCCCACTGGCAGGGCCATGAGCCGCCCGTCGGCTGGCTGACGTATCCCATTGCTTCAGTAGCGTGAATCTTGCTATGTAGAGAGCAAGCTTTCCATCGGTACCGACGTCTCAAACTTATGCCGCTTACGCGACAGTAACGTGCGGAACTTACGCAGGTTGTCGTCGCCATAGAGTACTTGGTCGCAGAAGCGGTCGTACTCATCTAAATCAGCCACCGTCACAATCAATACAAAATCACACTCGCCGGTTACCTGATAGCATTGCTTCACTTCAGGGGCGCTTAGCGCGGATGTTAAAAAGCGCTGGTAGAGCAACTTGTTATCCCGCTCCATCGTCACCTCCACCACCATATGCAGGCACTGCCCAAGGGCGTCAGGATTGAGCAGTGCCACCTCCCGTTCGATGATCCCCGCGTCGCGCAGCCGCTTAACCCGCTTTAAACAGGCAGAGGGAGAGAGCCCTATCTCATCCGCTAACGCCTGATTGGTCAGGCTGGCGTCATGCTGTAGCTGGTCAAGGATTCGTCGATCAATGGCGTCCATGAAATAAAATGCTCTTTCTGTGCTTATAAAGAACGAATAGTGATTGTTAGTGCGGTATTGAAAAGAAGATTCTGCATTGCCTCCATTACCATAACGATTATTCAGATGATGGCAATGGAGCGCTAGATGCGTAAGAGTATTTATCACCTATTGGATGGTTTATGTAGCGTTCTCAAAGACGCACTGCGGGTATACGTGACGCTACTCAAAATCCTGATTCCGGCATTGCTCATCGTCAAAGGGTTAGAGTGGTTGGGGGTTATCGATGGGTTGGGAACGGTACTGGCCCCCTTAATGAGCATACTTGGCCTGCCCGACCAGTTGGGCGTTGTATGGGCGGCGGCGCTCTTTACCAACTTGTACACCGCCATTGCGGTATTTCTTCAAGTAGCTGGTGATATGCACCTAAATGTCGAGCAAGTGACGGTGCTAGGGGCGTTAATGTTGGTAGGGCACTCGATTCCTGTTGAGGGCGCGGTTGCCAAGCGCGCGGGGGTGCCCTGGTGGGCCACCATAGTCCTGCGTGTCGGCGGGGCTTTGCTGTTTGCTTGGTTGTTACACTGTTTTTACTCAACGTTGGGTTTAATGCAGGCACCGGTTGAGCTGATGTGGCAGCCAAGCTTTTCATCAGAGCCAACGCTAAGCGGTTGGGCCGTTGCTCAGCTTGAAACCTTAGCGCTTATTTTTGTGATTATTTTCGCGCTGATAGTACTCCTCAAACTTTTACAAAAGCTTGGCCTTGAGCGTTGGATTCATCTGGTGTTGCGACCGCTGCTCAAGCTATTGGGCATGGGCCGTTCGGCCGCTAATGTAACGGTGATTGGGTTCACGTTGGGGCTAAGCTATGGCGCCGGGC
This sequence comes from Halomonas sp. CUBES01, assembly GCF_020991005.1. Classification (GTDB taxonomy): domain Bacteria; phylum Pseudomonadota; class Gammaproteobacteria; order Pseudomonadales; family Halomonadaceae; genus Vreelandella; species Vreelandella gomseomensis. The sequence continues at coordinate 544,197 of NZ_JAJLLW010000001.1, forward strand.
TGCTGATCCGTGACGTGCAAAACGGTGTGCTTGGCAAGCGCGATAGTACGCTAGCGCTATGCTTTCTCGGCCTCTGCCATAGCGTTATAGAGGATACGCTGTTGATCTTAACGCTCGGGGCCGACGTGGTGGGCGTCTTGTGGGCACGGCTGCTGTTTGCCGTTGTGGTTGTTGCGATTATTGCTCGCTGGCCCAACGCCATGGTGAATAATAAATAAGTAATTGCATAATAGAGGCGTATTGACTGGCCACCTCCGTGATCTTACGGGAGAACGGGCTGGGCAGATCCCCTCTTCAAGTCAGTTGGGGTTACCCCAGCGGCCCGCCGGTCACCGTGGTCTTCAAGCCGTCAATAATGGCTTGACCATCTTCGTTCTTGAGTTCGTCGTACCAGGCTTGGGTGTGACTGGCGTCGTGCCCATGGATCATCGCAGCGCGCTTGCGGGCACGCTGGACGATTTCGCCCACCCGGTCGACGCGTGCCCGGTCGTACTGGGCCAGAGCGCTGTCGATGGCCGCTGACGCATCGGTATTTTCTTCCAGCGCACGCGCGAGCGCCTGGGAGAGCACCCAGGCGTCTTCCATCGCCTGGCAGCCGCCCTGGCCTAGGTCGGGCGCCATGCCGTGAGCGGCATCCCCCAGCAGGGCAACGCGGGGAGCGGTGAGCGAATCCAGCGGCGGAATATCGTAGATTTCCACGCGGGCCATGCGCGCCGGGTCAAAGCGTTCAATCAGCGCCTGCACGGGCTCGGCCCAGCCCGCGAAGTGTTCGCGCAATTCATCGCGGTAGTGGTCGGGGTCGTTGGTGGTACCTGCCGGGAGCGGCACGTCAAAGAAGCAGTAGAACTCCTGAGCGCCTTCCTTGTTGCCACCGCTACCCATGGGCATAAAGGAAACCCGCTTGGCGTCACCCACGTACTGGTCCCAGTGACTCAGCGGTGCCAAGGCTTCATCAGCAGGCACGCGGACGTTCCAGTTCACGTAGCCGACGTATTGGCGCTCCACCGGATGGCCTACCAACTTGCTGCGCAGCTTTGAATGCGTACCTTCTGCCACGACCAGCAAGTCGGCATTCAGGCTTTCGCCGTCATCAAAATGCGCCGCCACGCCGTGCTGGGTGACCGTGTAGTCAATGCATCGGCGGCCAAACTGGATGTGCTCGGTCCCGACGGCGTCCAGCAGTGTCTGTTGGAGGGCGGCGCGGGCAATCGGACAGACGCGCTGGCCGACATCGCCGAACAGCGGTGCCAGGCTGAAGTCGGTCAACGTCTGGCCTGTCTGGGTGAGATAGCGCATCTGGGTCATCTCGCCGCTCAAGCCCTCGATGGTCTCACCCAGGCCCAACTGGTGCATGACCTTGACGCCATTCGGCCATAGCGAGATCGCCGCGCCCACCGGGCGTATGGTCGCCACACGCTCTACAACGGTGACGCGGTGGCCTTGCTGTTGGAATGCCAGAGCGGTGCTCAGCCCGCCAATGCCCGCGCCGATAACGAGAATATTGAGAGATGTGGTAAGAGGGCGGGTCATGGCAAACTCCTTTATCAGTTAGTGGTCTATGAACCCAAGTTGAGGCATTGATTCCCCATCAATGGTTTAGCTTGGCCTTGCTGTTTTGTATACAAGAATTGTTTCCCAACTGAACCGTAATATCAATGTTGGTTTCTTAATTGTTGTCAGTATTTATAAGTGATTGAAATTAAAGTTTGAATTTGGGTCGGCGTCGGTATAAACGTCTAGCTGTAAACTCTTATGTGCATCGCCTTCGTGCTCGACTAAATGGCGCACCCCGTCACCAGTTGCCCTGTCTATGTTATCGGCAATCTGCCCCACTATTCAGTTAGCCGCCGGGTGAGTACAGCAATGTGCCTGCATGACGCTAAAATGACGCCTCAGGCGATTCGTATGGAGGGGCTGATAGTTCCGGTTCCTGGGGTGACTTTTTATACAAAGTGGGTTCCTGACCCAATCGCTCGGCCATGAAACTGATAAAAGCACTAAGCTTCGGCGGCAGATATCGCGTCGGTGGATAAAGCACCCAGGCCTCGCCACAATAATAATGGGTCTTGAATTTCCATTCCGGAAGTACTTGTACGATATGTCCCTGCTGCAACGCATGGCGAGCGGTGAAGTACGGCAAACTGCCAATGCCAAGATGCTGTAACACCGCGTCAAGCCTTGCCCCAGTGTGATTGACCGCATATCGGCCACGCACATTGACGTTCACTTTCTTGCCATCGAGCTGGAATTTCCAGCGGGAATCACCGGGCTCCTCGCCTAGAAAAATGCAATTGTGCACTTTCAAATCGTGCGGATGCGTTGGTGTGCCGTGACGCTCAAGGTATTCCGGCGTCGCACAAAGCATATGGTCGATGTCAATGAGCTTTCGCCCCATAAGACCCGGTGAAGGGCGATCAGTAATGCGGATTGCCAGATCCACCTGATCATCAATCAAGTCCACATAGCTGTCCTTGAGCTGTAACTGAACGTCGATTTTGGGATAACGCGCCAGGAAGTCGGGAATGTGGGGGTGGACGACGAAACGTCCTACCGCCTTCGGCACACTGACGCGTATCAGACCCTGCGGCTCCGGGTCGAACTGCCCGGAAACGGCCATCACGGCCTGCGCTGCGCTCACCATGTCCACGCAACGTCTATGCACCTCATGACCGCTTTCGCTTAGCCGCAGTTTGCGGGTCGTGCGCTGCAGCAGCCGGGTGCCTAATGCCTTCTCCAGGCGGGCAACCGAGCGGCTGATCGCCGAGGGCGTTGCGCCCAGCTGGCGTGCCGTTTCTGAAAAGCTGCCGGTTTCGACGACCTTGACGAAGACAGCCATTTCGCCCAACAGGGCGACCATCTGATTTGTGCTCATGAGGCAAAGAACATTTGAATTTACGTTGGATTATCGCAGCCGTTCTTTATCAATACAATTGATAATTAATGATAGAGGAGCCGAGCTATGACGCGAAAGTTGTATTGGGAAGGCGGCATAACGGAATCTGAAGTTGAAGTTATATATTGCGAAAAATTGGCTGATGGCGGGTATAGCGTGCGGTTGAATGCAACTCCCTTTCACCCGCAGGGAGGTGGGCAACCCGCAGACGTGGGCTGGATCGATGAAGCGGAAGTGTTCGCTGTGGAAGTGGTGGACGGGAATATTATCCATTACACCCACCAGGAGGTTGGCTCTGGTTCAGCTTTCGCCAGGGTGAATGTCGATCAACGCCAACGTCATTCCAGGCTGCATTCGGCTGGACATCTAATTGGTCACGCGCTTGAAGCGTTCGCTTGGCGACCCGTCAAGGCACACCACTGGCCCGGAGAGGCGCGAGTGACCTTTAAACCTACTGACGATGCTCAGGCTGTCGATGTGGAAGAGGTACAAAACCTTTGTGAAAACCTGATTGCTCGCAACCTCCCTTGCAAGGTCAAGGTAGATGAAAAGCAATTCCGTCAGGTTGGCTTCGGTGAACTAAAACCCTATGGATGTGGCGGAACTCACGTCGCGGAAACGGCGGATCTGCAAGGCCTCCAGATATTGTCGGTGAACCTGAGGAAAGGTCGGTTAATCGTTCAGTACGACATTCAATGATCTAGCCATGATCCCGCTGCTAATGTCGGTGACGTTACAGGAGCCAATAAACGTTGCCTGCCATCCGGTAAGTGGCTGAAAAGATAATTAACAGGGGGAAGTATGTTGATCGAACTGGATGATTTAAAGCAGGGGGCGGTCGAGAGGCTGGCGCGTGAAGAAGTTCTGGCGGTTCGTGTACGTCACTTTATTGACGAGGACATTGCCGCCAGGCTTTCCGAGCAGATCATGGAGCGCGGGCTTCAAAAATACTTGAATGCACCCAGTATTGGCCGGATTGGGATGGCCTTTTACGAAGCAGAGAACCAGCCGCCACTCATCGCTAATTATTTCGAGAGTGTTGTCGACAACATCAATGAACTGAGGAAGCGCTGCGCACCTTATGTATCCCCTATCGATTTGCTCAGGTGCGTATTGGACGAAATATGGCCGGCAGGTGCTCAGCTCCAAACGCTATATGGTCGAAAGATGTATGTCGGATTGTCGCGTGCTGTTAAGCCAGGCGTCACTTTCCTGGCCCATCACGATATCTTCGCCAAAGACGCACCCAACAGTTTCCAGGCTTGTAGTTTACAGGCGCAAATGGCTGCAAACGTCTACCTATCCATGCCCGACGAGGGTGGCACGCTGCAGATATGGGATCAGCAGCTGTCTGCAGAGGCTTTCGATGAGATGCGAGGTGACAGTTATGGCATTGATCCAACGCTTCTGAGAGCGGCCACTTTGGAGGTATGCCCAGAGGCCGGAGACCTGATCCTGTTCAACTCACGCAAGATGCATGCCGTAACACCGGGCTCCGAAGGGATGCGCCTCAGCCTGTCTTGTTTCGTGGGTTATCGCGGCCCAGCGACCCCGCTCTCCTTTTGGAGTTGATATGACACCGGATTATCTGGGGGAATTTCTTGCCCTGGCCGCCATACACTTTCTTGCAGTCGTGGCGCCGGGGCCGGATTTCGCCGTCACGATTCGCCAGAGCGTGCTCTATGGGAGGCGTCTAGGCATCGCTACGGCGGTCGGCATTGGGGCCGGTATCTCGGTACATGTGATCTATACCTTGCTGGGGGTCGGCGCGTTGATGCACACAACCCCCTGGTTACTGAGTGCGGCCGAGTTGGTGGGCGGAGCCTACCTGTTATATCTCGGCGTCACGTTCATCCGGCAGGCAGGTAAGCACACAGCCGGGCTGGCGCTGGATGCTGGATCCGAGACAGGGGCAAGGAATTTTCACCAGTCGTTCGCGCTGGGGTTTCTGACCAATGCGACCAACCCCAAGGCGACGCTGTTTTTCCTGGCCGTGTTCACGACTGTGGTCAGTGATTCGACGCCATTGCGCATTCAAATGCTTTATGGCAGTTGGATGTGCCTGGTCAATGCCGGTTGGTTCGTATTGGTCAGCCTTGTGTTCACCAGCCCGCCTGTTCGCGAGCGTTTTCTGCGTATTGGTCACTGGTTCGAGCGGTTGATGGGAGTGCTGCTCATCGCCTTTTCGATGCGTTTGTTATGGGGGCTCGGAGGCATGATGGTTACTTTTTAAAAATGAGAAAAATGTCCGCTTTCAGTTGGTGCTACATGCCCCTCTTGATGCGCTAAAAAATTGCCATCCAGCCCCTTGAAAATCGACTGACTGCTCTTATCTTTCTGAGCGAAGAGGCTGCTTCTGTGGAGTGCGTAAGAGGCCGCCTCTTATCGCAATCCCCCCAATCGGCTTAACGTAGGAGGTGTTCGATATGTTCGATGATCTCAAGCGTTTTGATGTTGGCTCACCTCGCCAACTGGACTGGTTCCGCCAGTTGTTGGACGACTTTTTGCCCGATGGCAATGCGATGGATATACGCGCAGTGCCCAATGGCAGCTTCCCGATGATCAATGTGGCCCGTAGCGATGAAGCCGTGCACGTTTATGTGTTTGCGGCGGGGCTGGACGCGACGGATCTCACCATTGATGTTCAGGACAATGTGCTGAACCTTCGCGGCAAGCGTGAGTCTGTCATTGGCAATAACGATGGCGAGCGCTCGCGTCCGGTATTCCGTCGCGAACGCGTCAGCGGTGATTTTGTGCGCGCCATTGCGCTGCCGGATGGCGTGGATGCAGACCGGGCTGAAGCCCGCCATGCTCACGGGGTGTTCGAGATCGTGCTGCCCAAGCGCGAGGAGCTCAAGCCGCGTCGTATCGATGTTCAGGCGGCGTAAATCATGGTTGTTAACCTTGAATAAGGAGGGATAAATCATGAATAACGTTGTTCGTTCATCTAATAACCAAACCTCGCTTCAACAGCGGGATGAAGACAAGAACCCGCAGGAAACGCTGCTGCCAGCAGTGGATATTGTCGAGGAAGACAATGCCCTCAAGCTGGTTGCCGACATGCCTGGCGTTACCAACGACTCACTGCGTGTCGAGCTCGACAATAACGTGCTGAGCTTGGAGGGCGAAATAAACCTGAACATGCCCGAAGGGCTGAGCGCGCTGCATGCTGAGGTGCATGGTCGGCGTTTCGCACGCCGCTTCAACCTCAGTCACGAAATAGACGGTGACGCGATCACGGCACGTATCGTCAATGGTGTGCTGACGGTAACGCTGCCCAAGAAAGATAATCATCGCACGCGCCGTATCGAGGTACAGGCAGCGTAAAACGAAGCTGATGCTTAGCTGCCCCGGCACTCTAGAGTGCGCGGGGCGGTACTTTCCCTAGTCGCAATTTAAGCTCTATGCTCTACATAAGGAGTGTTCGATACTTCCCTTATCGATAGAGAGGATTGCGTCATGACGGATATAACCGCGTTTCTCGGCAGTGATGCCGAGAGTTTGCTTAATCACACCTGCCAGGGCGTTCCCCGCGAGAGCTTGCACTTACCCGGCCCCGATTTTATTGACCGTGTCATGGCGGATAGTGACCGTCGACCGGCGGTGCTGCGCAATATGCAGAGCCTGTTCAATCATGGCCGCTTGGCGGGCACCGGCTACCTAAGCCTACTGCCGGTAGATCAAGGCATCGAGCACTCGGCGGGTGCCTCCTTTGCCCCGAACCCGCGCTACTTCGACCCGGCCAATATCGTTGAGCTGGCGCTTGAAGGGGGCTGCAATGGCGTGGCCTCGACCCTTGGCGTGTTGTCGTCGGTCGCGCGGCGCTATGCCCACAAGATCCCGATGATGTTGAAGCTCAACCACAACGAAACGTTGAGCCATCCGGCGATGTACGATCAGACGCTATTTGCTGACGTTGAGCAGGCTCACAACATGGGATGCGTGGCGGTGGGGGCGACGATTTACTTTGGCTCCCATGAAAGCCGTCGGCAAATAATGGAGATCAGCGAGGCTTTCGAGCGTGCCCACCAACTGGGAATGGTCACCGTGTTGTGGGCCTATCTGCGTAACCCGGCCTTCAAGCAGGAAGGTGCCGATTATCACGTTGCCGCCGATCTCACCAGCCAGGCCAACCACATGGCCGCAACGCTCAAGGCGGATATCGTCAAACAGAAGCTGCCCGAGAACAACGGCGGCTATAAGGCGGTCGGTTTCGGACATACCCATGAGAAAGTCTACAGCGAACTGACCACTGACCATCCCATCGACCTGGCCCGCTACCAGGTCGCCAACTGCTTTATGGGCCGCGCCGGTCTGATCAATTCCGGCGGTGGCTCCAAAGGGCACTCCGATCTCGGCGAAGCGGTACGCACGGCGGTGATCAACAAGCGGGCCGGTGGTATGGGATTGATCTCGGGGCGTAAGGCATTCCAGAAACCCATGCCGGAAGGCGTTGAGTTGCTGCATGCGGTTCAGGATGTCTATCTCGCTAAAGACGTTACGGTTGCCTGATTTTAGAGACCGTAAACTTGGGGCTATAACTTGCTAGCGCGGAACGTCATTTTCATGCGTTTCTATGAAACCTCTACCCATGAACACCGCGTTACCGCCCACCGTCACCAAACCAGGCTCGATCTCGCCATTGGCGGCGGTGTGGATAATGCTGGGCCGCCCCATTTCAACGCCTTGGTGAATCGCGCAGTGCAGAGGGCCTGGTTGCCTTGATGCCAAGTAGCCGGTCAATGCTGCGGCGGCACTGCCGGTGGCTGGGTCTTCACCAATGCTGGTATGCATACAAAACATACGGCTGCGCACCACGAATTCCAGCTCGTTGGGCTGCTCCACCACGTAAAGGTAGATCTGTTCGGCGCCGCTGGTTGCCACATTTTCTGCCCATGTGGTCGGTGATATCTGAACGCTCGCTAAAGATGCTACGTCTGCCAGCTCAATCAAATGGTAGGGCAGCCCGCAGGAGGCTACCACCGGTTCGCCCATCACCTTAGAGGGTTCAAGCCCTAACAGCCTTGCGGCGGTGGTTTGATTAAGCGGGCTACCTTCTACTCGGGCGGGCTGGGAGGTTGTGAAGGTGGCGCTGTCCTGTGCAAAACTAACCGCTAACTCGCCGACCGGTGGCGCTAACACCAGAGGGTGCTCCCGGTTGACTAGGTTCAGTTCTGCTAGCAGGTGCGCGGTGCCGACGGTGGGGTGGCCGGCAAACGCCAGCTCGATTGTCGGCGTAAAAATGCGCATAGGGTAGTGATTCGGCCCAGAGGCGGCGCTTAAAAACACCGTTTCAGCCAGATTAAGCTCATTGGCCAACGCCTGCATGGTGTGGGTGGTGAGTCCTTTAGCGTCAAGAAACACCGCCAATGGATTGCCCGTAAACGGCTGATCGGTGAAGACATCCAGCAAGTAATACTCAGCGGTTTTCATCATTCCCTCCTGTTTGCGGCGAGCACTGCCAAAAAGGTTTACGACCCTCTTTTCTCGCCTGTTCGCGGGTGATGCCGATATCGTCCAGTAACCGGGCGTCAAGCGCCAGTATCAGCGCCAGCGCGACATCATGGTCAGTTGGGCGCAGCGCTATTTTCCTGAAAGTTCTGGCATCAGCTACCCGCAGGGCAGTTTTTTACTCTGGGTAGAGCTGCCCGCCGCCGTGGACTGTGTGCGCCTCAATGAACGCTTGGCACAGCATGCTATCCACGTGGCGCCTGGCTCGCTGTTTTCCGCCTCGGGCAAGTTTCGACAATGTCTGCGTCTAAATTATGCGTTTACGTTAACCCCCGCCATCGAAGACGCCGTGCGCACCGTGGGCGAGCTGGCCGCTGAGATGGTGGCAGATGCGCAGGCGCATGCCGTAGGTGTGGCGTAAGTAGTGCTCCTTTCAATTGGTCGCGAAGGCCGTCAGAAGCGAGTCGGTGAGTGTTGGTGCGGGATTGGCGCCGGTCAGAATGGTGGCGATGTGGGCGTTTTCAGGCCACTGACCACGTATGGCATAGGCGGCTGCTAAACCGAGTGCCCCTGCGGGCTCCAGTAGCAGCCCCAGGTGTTCCAGGCCCAGGCGCATGCCATCTTCGATACTGGCTTCGTCCACCAGCCAGATATCATCGACTAGATCGCGCATATCTTCCAATGCCTCGGTAATGGGAGCGCGAACCGCCACCCCATCTGCCATGGTATCCACCCGATCATTAGTGACGAGCGTACCGCGCCTCCAGCTTTGCCAGGTGGCATCCGCGCCTTGAGGGCAGATGCCAATCACCCGGGTGGCGGGGGAAGAGGCTTTGAACCAGCGGCCTACGCCGTTTATAAGCGCGCCATTACCAAGGGGCACCAGCAGCGTATCGAATGTGTCATCGTGGGCGAGCATTTCGACCGCAATAGTGCCTGCGCCCTCGGTAATCGCGGCTTGTCGGCCATCCTCTACAAACAAGCCACCGTGCTGTTGAGCAAAGTGAGCCGCCGCCTGTTTGGCCTGATCAAAGTCCTCTCCCGCGCTGATGACCTCCGCGCCCAGTGCGCGGATGCCCGCGATTTTGAGTGGGTTAGCATTTTCAGCGACAAAGACGCTGAGAGGCAGCCCGTGCTGCTTGCAGGCATGCGCCAGCGCTAGCCCCCAGTTACCGGCGCTGGCGCAAACCAGTGGTGCAGGTTTTTTTTGCTCAATATGATGTGAAACAAAATGGTCGGCACCGCGCCCTTTGAAGTTGCGGAGGGGGTTGAGCGTTTCGACCTTCACTGTCATGGCGACCCCTAACGCAGCATCGAGTGATGGCGAACGATACTGTGGGGTTGCCAGAAAGGTGGGGGTGATGTATCTGGAGGCAGAAGCAATGTGATCCAGCATGATGCGGTGCTCGCTACGTTGGGGCGCAATTAGCTCTGCGTGGCGAACGATCGGCTGCAAATCCTCCGGATGCTCTATCCGATCCACCATTAGCACGCCATCAAGGTGGTCAACCTCGTGCTGGATCAGTTCGGCCAGTGATGCTGAAAGGTGATGCCAGTGGCAGGTTTTGCTGCTTTCATTCTGGTACGTCAGGCTGATGCTGGCGTGGCGCTTAACATGGGCAATATGGTTGGGCACGCTCATACAGTCGTCCCATACCGGCTGCGTCTCTTCACTTCGCCAGACAATGACTGGATTGATCAATGTAAACGGGCGGCCACCCAACTGAACCGCCACGATGCGCAAGGGTTCGCCTATTTGAGGGGCAGAGATGGCACGGCCATAGCCGGTACGTGCCCGAAAGTCGGCAAGTGTGGCATGCAGTTCGGATATCACCTTGGCTATATGGGACGTGATGTCTTCTATTGGTTGGGAGATGGCTCTTAAGCGTGGGTCGCCCTCGGTCAGGATCGTGCGTATTTGGCTCATGGAGTTGTCTCTGCCTGTATGGTTAAGTTCTTTGCTTGAGTTGCGTTAGCTTAACGGGCAAGACTTTTTCACTGGCCGCATATCCTGGCGGGCCATTGCGGGGAGACTGCATAATGAGTGATCAAACTGCGGGCGAGCGGCCCGCGGATCAATTGGATGATTTTGATCGGCGGATTTTGGCTATTTACCAGCACGATACGCGTGTGACGGGGGAGAGTATTGGGCAAGCGGTTGGCTTGTCGGCGGCGGCGGTTCAGCGGCGACTCAAACGGTTAAGGGCGCGGGGTGTTATTGTCCAGGAGGAGGCGCGTTTAGATGCCAAAGCACTAGGCTTGCCAACTACCTGCATCGTCGGTGTCGATCTTGACTATGAGCGTAACCAGCATGTCGATGAGTTCAAGCAGCGGATGCGGGAGCACCCCAATGTGCAGCAATGCTATTACGTGACAGGGAATTTGGATTTCGTTTTGGTGGTGGTGACTCGTACGCTGCAGGAGTATGAAGATTTCACCCGCGAGGCGCTGATGGAGCACCCTAACGTGCGTTCGTTCACAACACTGGTTTCCATGGACGCCGTCAAATCGGGATACGCGCTGCCTCTATGAGTAGCGGGTATGAGTAATGGGGATTGATTTTCTAAGCAAAGCCGAGGAACAGGGCCAGCGAGCGGTTAATCGTCACCATGGTGCTGTCGTCAAGTTGACCGAAGGGCTCGCCTAGCTTGTCACGTTTTACCGTCATGGGTTTGTCCACCATGACCTGGGATCGCTTGCGCAAGCCGTTTTCCAACGTAGGCATCACCTCAATACGCATCAGTGGCGCATCAATGAGGGTGCTTGAAATCAATAGTAAGGTGACAGTCGCGGTGGAAGAGAATTGATCGGATTGTATGATCAGTGCTGGGCGCGGTTTACCAAACTCCCCGGGTGGGGTAACCGTTACCAGATCTCCGCGCCTCATGCTTTTCATACTGCTCACTCGTCATCTACGTCTAACAAGGCCTCATCCATAAGATCCTGTAAATCGTGATCGGCATTGTCCGCCGCGGCCACTATTTCGCACTGTCGCTTGATCTCCTCACTAAAGCCGGGGCGACGAGTATCTGGCACCCAAATTTGAATAGGGCGCAATCCTGACGCTCTAAGTGTTGCTCGGTGCTTCTGGACACGGTCGTTGATGTTTGAGGCGGTCATGGTGAAAGCTCTTGGCTAGGGTGTTACATGTAACAATATAGTTCACATTTAAATACCTGCAACCTTGTCGGCAGTGCCTCACTGGCCTTGAGCCGATAGTTGAAATACCGGAAATCGCCTGCTTCTGGCTATTTCGTTCACTTCCATGTTTTAAAAATTAAGAGTGCTGCCGCGTACCGGCGTCAAACGCCCATGGTCGATAATCGGCCCGGTTGGCTGGCCTTCGGGAGCGCCTCCCTGGGGCTCAACGCTGACGGCCAGATCGGCAGTGAATAACTGCGCGCGCAGCTCGGCACTGGGTTCCAGGCGGTGGCTACCTTGATCAGGTAACAGGCCCAGCGAGACGGGCGTACCATCGGCAATCAACCAGAGCTCACCGGTCTGTTCGCTGTCGACCTGGGTCGGTTGAACGGCCTGTACGATCAACTCACCCTCCTGGGTTGCGCTGATGATCCAGCCTGGCGTGCGCGATTCGTCCTGAACCACGAAGACGGCTTCTCCGTCCGGTAGCCTGGCTAGTTCAGCCTGTTGCCAGAGAAGGCCTAGCGCTATCGCGATCACCCCAAAACTGGCCGCCATGGTCTGCCATGCGCCTAAACGCTTCCACCAAGGGACCGGCACTGTTCCGGTTGCCTGGGTAATGCGATGCCAGACCTCCTTGGGCGGTGTCCTGGGGTCCAGTCGCTCGTTGAATAGATGCAGGTATTCTCGCCACGCTTCCACATCGTTACGTAGGTCGTGGCTGACCGCCAGCAGCGCTTCAAAGCGTGCTTTTTGATCGATGTCCAATACGCCCAGTACGTACTCACCAGCCGCAAGGTGGCGATCATCTGGGTCGCTTAAATCCCATTGGTTAGACATGTTTTTAACCTCTCGAGTCCACGGCGGATCCAGCTTTTAACGCTGCCCAGCGGTTGGGACAGAGAGTGAGCAAGCTCGCTGTGCGTCATGCCCTGAAAATAGGCCATTTCCATTAACTGGCGCTGATGTCGACTGAGTGTGTCGAGGCAGTCGTTCAGTTTGTCATTTTGCTGATGACTGATGCTGTCATCTTCAGGGTCGTCGGTACCTAATAGGGTGGCCAACAAGGGCTCATCGGTGGTGGTGTCCTGTGGCTTCTGGCGACGCAGCCAGTCGATGCCAATATTGCGAGCAAGTGTAGAAAGCCAGGTCATCGGCTTGGCTCGCGTAGCGTCGTATTGATCGGCGGCATGCCAGATTCGGATGAAAACATGCTGCAGGCAATCCTGAGCGGCGCCTTCATCTCTTACTATACGCAGCAGTTGAGCATATAGATGCGCACTGGAGACACGATAGAGACGTTCGAATGCGTTGCGGTCGCCCTGGGCGCAGCCGTTGAGTTGCTCGATAAGATACTGCTGGCGTTGTGTGGCATCTAGCATTCAGGCATCTCTGCACAGTTAACCGAAACGTCAGTCTTGGTGAGGCCGTCGTTGAAGGCAATAGGAGAGTGCTCAGCGGTGAATAAAAAAAATGTTGAGATGTTTGCATCCACTGATGCCTTGGGGCCGTAAGTATCAATGAGCTTGCATTGCTGAGCTCTTTTAATGACAACCAGGAGATGCCCCAATGAAACTCAAACTACTTACCGCTGGCGTTTGTGCCGCTGCCTTGTTTACTGGCGTTGCCGTTGCTGATCATGGGCCTACGACGGTCGGCGGCGCCAACATGCTGCCTGAGCGTAACATTATCGAAAATGCCGTTAATTCGGATGACCATGAGACACTCGTTGCGGCTGTTCAAGCCGCTGAGTTGGTCGATGTGCTGCAAGGCGAAGGCCCTTTTACCGTATTCGCGCCGACGGATGATGCCTTTGCAAAACTGCCTGATGGCACCGTCGATACGCTTCTTGAGCCTGAAAACCAGGAGCAGCTACAGACCGTCCTGACTTACCACGTGGTACCCGGCAACATGAACCGGGACGCGTTGTGGGAAAAAGTGATGGAAAAAGATGGCGCCGTCGCGCTCCAGACTGTTCAAGGCGAGTATCTTACCGTCACGCGCAATGGTAATAACCTGATGGTCATGGATGCCCAAGGTAATGGCGCCAACATGACCGTCGTGGATGTAGCGCAGGCGAACGGCGTGATCCACGTCATCGATAGCGTGTTAATGCCCTAGTGGTTCAGCCCACATCGAATAGTCGCCGTTATTCGTTTGAGGTGACGTCTCCCCACCGCCTGGCGTGCCAGGCGGTGGTTTTTTACTGGCCAGGTGGCCGTAAAAATTCTTCTCGGGGAGGATAAAACCATTAGCCATCAGTGACTTGTCAATCAAACGACTCTTTCATGGTACGCCACAGGCAGATACCCACGAAGTACACAGAGGTGACGCCCCAGCCCCATAGTGCCCAGGCCGCGTGCTCGGGGGTGGAGAGTACCAGTGACGTGGCACAGACGAACCACGCAAGCGTCACGGCAATATTGAGCGGCATGAACAGGCGCACCCGGAACGGGTGAAGAAATTTCATCCGTGTCACGGTGAGGGCGGCCAGCAGGACAATCACGGCAAAGGTGAACCAGGGTGGTAGATCGAGAATATAGACATAGACCGCGACGACGTTCCAGGCAGCAGGAAAGCCAACAAAGAAATTATCTTGGCTTTTCATATTGACGTTGCAGAAACAGAACATCGAAGACAGCAGGATGATGAACACTGTCAAAAGCCCAAGGTTGGGCGGTAGCTCAATAAAGGAGTAGATGAAAAGCGCCGGGATAAAGGCCCAGGTAAGGTAATCGATGACCATGTCGAGGGTTGAACCATCGAAATGGGGCAGCACGGTCTTGACGTCGAACTTGCGGGCCAGGGTGCCATCGAAACCATCGACCAGCATTGCTGCGCCCAGCCAGAGAAGACAGGCAACCGGATTATTGTCGACCAGGGCGAGCATCGCCATCGTGCCGAGTAGAACGCCGCTGGCCGTGAAGGCATGCACGCCCCAAGCCTTGCTTATCGAAGCGCGAGACTCTGTTTGCGAAGAGAACGGTTGAACCACGTTGACCCCATCGGGAACGCGTTGTCCCCTTGCTGGTTGATAGAAAAATGCGTGCGTAAAAAGCATTACCCTACTACAGGAAGGTACTCGGAGAATACGCAGGCATGACATCTATTGATGGCTGGCGGCGTTGGCTGCCGGTAATGGTCACAGGTGTTGCCTTAATGTCAGGTAGGCGTCGCTGAGCCATGCACCGGCGCTGGTCAGCTCGCTTTCCGTTGAGCCCGCATAGCCGAGCACTAACCCCGGGTGCTTGTTCTCGGCAAGGTAATAGCGGGAAAGCGGCGAAAGCGTAATACCTTGCGCCTCGGCGCGTCTGACCAGCATGCCTTCTTCTGCGATGGTGTCGAGTTCGGCTAACAGGTGCATGCCCGCATGGCCGTCAGAAAGCCGAAGCCCTGCGGCCACAGCAGGCGCTAACGCCGCTCGCAAACAGGCTTGGCGCTGGCGGTAAGCGGCCCGCATCCGGGCGATGTGGCGAGTAAAGTGCCCGTTGGCAATGAATTCGGCGAGGGCCGACTGTACAGGGTAGTTACCCTCTCGGTGCAGGCGTGCGTGGGCCAGTCTGACGTCTTCGGCAAGCGCTTCAGGCACAACCAGATAGCCCAGGCGCAAGCCGGGATAGAGCACCTTACTGAAGGTGCCCACATAAATGACCGATGCCTGTTCAGCGAGGCCCTGGAGCGAGGGCGTTGGCGGCGTGTCGTAACGAAATTCGCTGTCATAATCGTCTTCAATGATCCAACTGCCGGTGCGAGACGCATGCTCGAGTAACGTCAGCCGCCGGGGTGCCGGCATGGTCACGCCGCTGGGATACTGGTGAGAGGGTGTCACGTAAATAAGCCGAGGTGCTGGCGCATTCTCTGGGGCAAGTGACGGGTTGAGTCCTTGTTGATCGACGGGGATGGGCGTGACCGCCAAACCTGATGCCAGAAAACAGGCCTGAGCGCCGCCGTAACCCGGCTCCTCCATCCAAACCGAATCCCCGTGATCGGTGAAGAGCTGGGTAATCAGTTCAAACGCCTGCTGGGCGCCTTGAGTGATGACGATCTGCTCTGGCCGGCAACGCACCGCTCGGGAAAGTCTCAGGTAGTCACAAAGGGCTGCCTTGAGAGCAGGTAGCCCGCCGCTGGTTTGATAGTCCATCCATGCCATTTCCGCCTGATAGTAGTGCCGACGTAACAATCGCTGCCACTGCTCCCTGGGGAACAGGTCGAGCGCAGGGACGCCAGGCGCAAAGGCGCGATGGCCGTGGCTTAACGTTCCGCTTAGCGCTAATAGTTTGTTGCCTCGGTTTGAGTAGCGAACAGGCACAGTAGGTGGTGCCTCAGCCCTGGTTAACAGCGCGGGCAGGTCTGCTACATAGAGCCCCGCCCCTTGGCGAGCAATCAGCAAACCTTCCGCCAAAAGCCGATCCATGGCGGCCAGCACCGTATTGCGGCTAACACCCAAAGCGCGGGACAAATGGCGGGAAGAAGGAAGCGTATCGCCAGCCGTCAATTCACCGTGTTGAATCCACGCCTTTAGCGAGCAGTAGAGCTGCTGAACCAGCGTGGTTGCTTCATTCGCAGTTAGCCTGAGCGCCAGCGCCTCCGCAATCCAGTTGCCGGCCACATCATGTCGTTTCACTGGTTCCCTCAATTTAGCGATAAGTGGTTCTTTTTTGTAGACCACTATAGGGGCAGGCTGTGGTTAATTACCATCCAGATGGAGCAGTCGTTATGGTTAACATTCGTTCTGCGGTACTCAATGACCTGGAATCTCTCAGTGGTTTACTCGATGGCTATCGTCAGTTTTATCAGCAGCCGAGTGATCTTCAGGCGGCGCGGGATTTCTTGCGCCAGCGCATGGGGCTCGGAGACGCTTTTATTTTGGTGAGCGAAAACAGCGAAGGTGCGCTCACCGGTTTTGTGCAGCTTTATCCTGGCGTTTCCACGGTGGGCTTGAATACACGCTGGACGCTCAATGATCTTTTTGTATTACCAGAGTGTCGCGATAAGGGCACGGGCAGGGCGTTAATGGAAGCCGCTACACAGCTTGCCCACGATCACGGCGTCGCACGTTTGATATTAATGACGCAGGTAGAGAACGAACGCGCCCAACACCTTTATGAATCATTGGGCTGGCAGCGTAATACGGCGTTTTATGGGTATCTATTGGATATCAAATAAGCGCTATTTATTAAGAAATGTAATTAGCTGACCTTCTCAGGCACTTTGCACACATCCACCCACTGGGCATTGACCAGCTCGGCCAGGCGCTTGGGGCTCAGGCGCACGGCGCTATTGGGCGAGCCGGCGGCGGGGAGCACTTCGTCAAAGGTGTGGAGGGATTCATCGCAATACACCGGCAGGTCAGTGGCGAGGCCAAAGGGGCAGACGCCGCCGACCGGGTGGCTGGTGAGCTCCATCACCGTCTCGGCGTCGAGCATCTTGGCCTTGCCGCCGAAGGTGTCGCGAATCTTGCGGTTATCGATGCGTGCGTTGCCGCTGGCCACGATCAGCAGCGGTGTTTCGCCGACCTTGAACGCCAGGGTTTTGGCGATCTGCCCGGGTGCCACGCCGTGGGCCTCGGCAGCCAGCTCTACTGTGGCGGTGCTGGTCTCAAGCTCTTCGATGATCACATCCGGTGCATGCTCGGCAAAAAACTGGCGAACGGTCTCGACGCTCATCGTGAAATCCCCGTGTTGGCTGAAAGCCTAACCTAACGCGCTTTGGTTGTGTTAGCCAAGCCACGGTGGCGTGGTGATTCTGGCCGGCTCGCGCTGCATGATGATCTCGCCGTGGCGAACCGAGATGAGCACTTCCCCCTGGGTACGCAATACGCTGTAATCGTCCTCGCCGTCCAGCAGGTTGAAGCTGGCGGGTTTGCCCACTTCAATGCCGTAACGGTCTTCGATCTCAAGCGTACGCGCGCTGTTATCGGTAATCAGCGACAGCGCCTGGCTGAAATCCTGATAGCCCATCATGTGGCAGATGTGCAGGCCAAAATCCAGCGTACGTAATAGCTTGCCATTACCCAGCGAGTACCAGGGGTCGACGATGGAATCTTCGGCAAAGCACACGTTGATGCCTGCCTCGTTGAGTTCCTTCACACGGGTCACGCCGCGTCGCTTCGGGTAGCTGTCGAAGCGCCCTTGCAAGTGAATGCTTTCGGTGGGGCAGGAGACAAAATTGATCCCCGAGCGCTTGAGCAGCAGGAACAGCTTGGAGCAGTAGGCGTTATTGTAGGAATGCATCGCGGTGGTGTGGCTGGCGGTAACGCGGCTGCCGAGGTCATGCGTCAGCGCTTCATGGGCCAGCACTTCGAGAAACCGCGAGTTGGGATCGTCGATCTCGTCGCAGTGGACATCTACCAGGCGATCGTACTTGATCGCCAGCTCGATCACTCGCTTCATGGAAGCCACCCCCAGCTCGCGGGTGTATTCGAAGTGGGGGATGCCACCGACCACATCGGCGCCGATCTCCAGCGCTTCTTCCAGCAGCTTCTCGCCGCCGGGGTAGGAGAGCAGGCCGTCCTGCGGGAAGGCCACTACCTGGATATCGATCTTGTCTTTCAGTTCATCGCGCAGAGCGCACAGCGTTTTGATGCCGATGAGGCTGGGGTCGCTGGTATCGGCATGGGTGCGCACAAACTGAACGCCGTTGCCGATCAGCAAATTAAGCGTTTTCAGCGCACGCTCGCGAATATCGGCCTCCGACAGCATGGGCTTGCGTTCGCCCCAGCGCTCAATGCCTTCGAATAACGTGCCGCTCTGGTTCCAGTTGGGCTCACCCGCCGTTAGTGCCGCATCCAGGTGGATATGGGGCTCGATGAAGGGGGCACACAGCAGTTTGCCACCCGCATCGATCTGCCCTTCGCTGGGATTTTGTGGCGCATCCTGAACGGTAATGGCGCTGAACGTGCCGTCATCTATCTCAAGCCGATAAAGCTCGGGGAGTTGGCGTAGGCGGGCGTTGATGATCTGCATGTAAGAGCTCACTTATTGCTTGGCGGTCGAAGGAAGGCTATCGCCAAGCGTAGCGTGATTTACGCGTAGCAGCACGGAGGGCAAAGCAGACGCTGTTATTCCGGTCTGTTAAGACGTGCCATCCACCAACATGCCGCGCACCAGGGTTTCCACGATGCCGGCGCACTCGTCGGCCAGCGAATACTGGTGGGGATCCTGTAGCCAATCAAAGCAGACGCCAATCAAGAAACCGTGAAACTGACGGCGGGCGCTTTCGGGAGTGAGGTCGGCGCGCAGCTGGCCGGCGCGCTGGGCCTGTTCGAACAGCTGCTCCACCCGCGCTTCGG
This sequence comes from Halomonas sp. CUBES01, assembly GCF_020991005.1. Lineage (GTDB taxonomy): Bacteria > Pseudomonadota > Gammaproteobacteria > Pseudomonadales > Halomonadaceae > Vreelandella > Vreelandella gomseomensis. Next base: position 562,973 of record NZ_JAJLLW010000001.1, read on the forward strand.
CGTGTTCGGAGAGCCGCGTGATCATGCTGATGCGCGGATGGTCGTCCTCGAGCTTTTCGCAGCGGTGCAACACGATGGTGGCGGCCCGCTGCAGCGGCAGGTCATGGCAGATGCCTCCCAGGGAGCGCAGGGCAATATCGCGTAGGCACGCGACCGGCGTGGCCCCCAGCTGCTGTGTGGCATCGTCAACGATTTCATCCAGCGGGATGCGGACCCGCTCGAGCAGCGCATCGAACAGGGCGGCCTTGTCTTCAAAATGCCAGTAGATCGCGCCGCGGGTAACCCCCGCCGCCTGGGCAATGTGCGCCAGGGTCGTACGCGAAACGCCCTGGGCGAGAAAGGTGGTTTCGGCAGCGTCGAGTATCGTTTCCCGGGTGCGTTCGGCGTCGGCCTTGCGACGAGACATAGCGGTTCCTTACCTAAATATTGTGCTTATTCTGGCATTGCTGGCTGGCAAAGTCGCCGTTGGGTGATTAGTATACATTTTTCACTGACATTCGTGTATGTCAGTTAAGTGGACACTCCCCTGCACATGGGGACGCGGCGTTTGACCGTCATCAAGGAGCTTATCGTGCCTGTTAACCTATATCGCTTACTGCCGGGCCTGCTGGTCCTGATGGTGCTGGTGGGCTGCGAACAGCCCCAGGCGCAGTCAGAGCAGACTCCGCGACCGGTCAAGCTAATGACCCTTGAGGCGGCCAACGCCACGGACCTGCGTCAGTTTCCGGCCCGCGTCGAAGCCTCCACGCGCAGTAACCTGTCGTTTCGCATGGCGGGGGAGCTTTTAGCACTCAACGTCAGCCCCGGTCAGCGGGTGAGCGAAGGCGAGGTCATCGCCCGTATCGACAACCGTAACGCGCAAAGCGAGCTGGATAGCGCGCGTTCGCGCCTGGAGCTCGCCAAGGCCAACCTCGAGCGCATGCGCTATACCCTGGAGCGCGGGGCGGTCAGCCAAGCCCGTTTCGATGAAGCGGAAAGCGAGTGGCGAGCGGCCCGGGCCACCTTTGAGCAGGCCGAAGAGCAGGTGACCCACACCCAGCTGCGCGCGCCCTACGATGGCGTGATTGCTCAGGTGCCGGTGGATAACCGGCAGATTGTCCAGGTGCAGGAAACGGTCGCCGTCATACAGCAGCCGGGGCAGTTGGACGTGGTCTTCCACCTGCCCGAGCAGATTGTTCAACGCATGCCGCAGGGCGACGGTCAGCCTTTCGGTGAGGCACTGGCGTATGAAGTGCGCTTTGGTAATAGCGACAAACCTTATCTTGCCCAGCTCGCTTCCTACACCACCCAGGCCAGCGCGCAGAGCCTGGCCTATGAAGTGACGTTGACGCTACCCCAGCCCGACGATATCACCCTGCTCGACGGCATGAGCGCCAGCGTTCGGCTGGACCTGGGGTCGCTGCAAACCGACCCGGCGACACCGCGGTGGCACTTGCCCCCAGAGGCGGTCAGCTACTCGGGTGACAACCCTAATCAGGCCCAGGTCTGGCGGTTTGTCGAGCCGCAAGGCGTTGAGGCGGTGCCGGTTGAGGTAGGGGAGCTGACCTCAAAAGGCCTTGAGGTCAGCGGCGAGCTGGCGGCAGGGGATCGTATTGTCGCCGCCGGCGCCCACCGGTTAACCGCCGACACCCAGGTGACCCCATGGGAAAAAGAGCAGGGGCTATAACATGGTCGACTATTTCTTACGTCACCGGGCGGCCAGCTATTTAATGACAGTGGTGCTGCTGGCGGGCGGCGCCCTGGCGTTTCTGGGCATGGGCCAGCTGGAATTTCCCGAGTTCACCATTCGCAACGCCCTGATCACCACGCAATACCCCGGTGCGACGCCGGAGGAAGTCGAGCAGGAAGTCACTTCGACGCTGGAAGAGTCGATCCAGGGGATGTCGTCGATCAAGCGTATCAGCTCGGTGAGTTCCGACGGCCTCTCGCAGATTACCGTCGAGCTTGAAAGCACGGTACAGAACGAAGAGCTGGAGCAACTTTGGGATTCGCTGCGCCGTAAGGTCGAGGATGCCCAGGCCGCGCTACCCCCGGGGGCCAGCCAGTCGCGCATCAACGACGATTTCGGCGACGTGTTCGGTTTCATGGTCAACCTGACCGGCGAGGGCTATACCATGCCCGACCTGGCCGACCATGCCGATTTTCTCAAGCGAGAGCTGGCGCTGGTCGAGGGCGTCGAGAAGGTATCGCTGGGCGGCGAGCATCCCGAGCGCATTTATATCGAGGTGGATCGCGAGCGCCTGCGCGCGCTGAATATTCCCCTCACCCGCCTGCAGCAACTGCTCGATACGCAAAATGCGGTGGCCGACTCGGGCCACCTCAAGCAGGACGGCCGTCGTTTTCGCATTACGCCCACCGGCAGCGCGGCGAATATCGATGACCTGCGCGCGCTGATCGTCAGCGAAGGCGATGGCGAACTGGTGCGTCTCAGCGATATCGCTGACATATCGCGCGAGCTGGCGGAGCAGCCCCAGCAGCTTTACCGCGACATGGGCCGGCCGGCGATGTCGCTGGGGATTTCCTTCGAAAGCGGCGTGAACGTGGTCGAGGTCGGCGAACGGCTGCAGCAGCGTCTGGATGAATTGCAAGCGCGAACCCCGCTGGGGATGGAGCTGAACGTGGTCTACGACCAGCCCCAGGTGGTCGATGAAGCCGTATCGGGCTTTTTGGTCAGCCTGATCCAGGCGGTGGCCATCGTCATCGTGGTGCTGATGCTGTTCATGGGCTGGCGCAGCGGCCTGTTGATGGGCTTTATCCTGCTGATCACCATTATCGGCACCTTCATGCTGATGCGCTTCCATGGGTTGCAACTGGAAAAGATATCGCTGGGCGCGCTGATCATCGCCCTGGGGATGCTGGTGGATAATGCCATTGTGGTCACCGAGGGCATGCTGGTGGGCTTGAAACGCGGCCATACCATCCGTGATTCGGCCCATCAGGTGATCCGCCAGAACGCCTGGCCGTTGCTGGCCGCCACGCTCATCGCCATTGCCGCCTTTGCCCCGATTGGCCTGTCGCCGGATACCACCGGCGAGTTCATCGGCTCGCTGTTTTTCGTTCTGCTCTACTCGCTGCTGCTCAGCTGGATTACCGCACTGACGCTGACCCCTTTCTACTTCAAGCTGTTCTTTCGCAATGTGGCGCCCGGCGATGGCCAGGAGGATCCCTATAAAGGCATTGTGTATCGCGTTTTCAGCCGGGTGATTATCACCGGCATTCGGTTTCGCTGGGTGACGCTGGTGTTGGTGGTGGCGATACTGGCCGGGGCGGTGGTCGGCTTTGGCTCGGTGAAAAACGCCTTCTTTCCGGCGTCCAATACGCCAATCTTCTTTGTCGATTACCGCACGCCGGAAGGCACGGATATCCTCGAAACCCAGCGGCGCGTCAGCGAGCTGGAAGACAGCGTGATGGCGATGTACGGCATTCGCCATCTGACCACCACCGTGGGCGGCGGTGCACAGCGTTTTACGCTCACCTACTCGCCGGAAGACCGCTACTCGAGCTACGCGCAGCTGATTGTCGAAACCGACGATAAAGCCACCCAGCGTGAACGTATGGCCGAGGTTGAGAAGGTGCTGGAGCGCGACCATAGCGATATCGACTATAAAATCGCCCCGCTGGAAGTCGGCCCCGCGCCGAAAGCCAAGCTGGAGGCGCGCCTTTACGGCAGCGACCCGGAAGTGTTGCGTCAGTTGGGTGATCAGGTTGAAGCGATGTTCCGCGACACGCCGCATATGACCAGCATACGCACCAGCTGGCGTAATCGCGTTCAGGCCATCGAGCCGGTATTTATGGAAGACACCGCGCGCAGGCTGGGCGTTACCCGCGAAGACCTGGCCGCCACACTCGCATTGAGCACCAGCGGTAGCCAGGTGGGCGTTTACCGCGACGGCAGCGACCTGATCCCCATGGTGGCGCGGGCGATCCCCAGCCAGCGCCACGATGTGGATAACCTTGGCTCACTTAACGTATGGAGCGCAGAGCAGGGGCGTTATATCACCGCCGACCAGGTGATCAGCGATATCAGAACCCAGGTGGCAGATCCGCTGATCAAGCGTCGCAATCGTGAACGCATGCTGGCGGTGTATGGCGAGCCGAACCCGTTAAGCGGGGTGACCGCCGCCAGCGTACTGGCCGAGGTTCGTCCCGAGGTGGAGGGCCTGGAGCTGCCGCCAGGTTACCGACTGGAGTGGGGCGGCGAGTATGAAACCGCCGGCGAAGCCCAGAGCGGGCTGTTCTCCTCGCTGCCGCTGGGGCTGGTGATGATGTTCATTATCACCGTGGTGCTGTTCAACAATTTCCGCCAGCCGCTGGCCATCTGGTCGCTGGTACCGCTGACGATTATCGGGGTAGTGGGCGCGCTGCTGCTGACCGGCTTGCCGTTCTCGTTCATGGCGCTGCTCGGCACGCTGAGCTTGATCGGCATGGTGATCAAGAACGCCATCGTGCTGGTAGAGGAAATCAACGTACAGCTACCGTTACACCAGGACCGCTACCATGCAGTGGTACGCGCCGCCATCAGCCGTGTCAGGCCTGTCGCCATGGCCGCGCTGACCACCATGCTGGGCATGATCCCGCTGATCAGCGATGCCTTCTTCGCCAGCATGGCGGTCGCGCTGATCGGAGGGCTGGGCGTTGCCACCTTGCTGACCCTGGTGGTGTTGCCGGTGGTCTACTGCGTGCTATACCGGATCAAGGTTCACGCCGACGCATAATCCTGCCAACGGTTTTGTGCTCTTCGCTGCCCCCGTCGCTACGGCCACGGGGGCAGCGCTGTCTCTCCCGCCACGATCCCGCTTCCCGCCATGACGCCGTTATTTCATTGTTTTCTAGGCGCAATAGTGCTCCCGGCGTGATGAATCGGCAGTGCCAAAGCTACATTAGTAAGTAACGAAATTAATGCCGTTATAGTCCATATACACATGATTGAATATTATTCGATAACACAGGTTAATATTTAGTTTTGTTCATAGATTAACAAGTTCTGGTTGTTGCCTGCTTAAAAAGAGCTGGGAATTTAAATAATTTTTGGTTTTCGCTAAAGTGGTATTTGTCTTGGCCGATAAAATTTGGCGCGCAAGAAAACAGATTATTCTTGTAACCCGTGCCATCGGTCAGTCTGCGGCTAGGTTATCAAGATCATCTAAAGTGAATATACCTAGCCAGGAGCAGTACCGCACCATGAATCGTCTACTCAGCAATGTGTCCGTCAAGATGGGGTTAACCCTCGTTCTTGCTGTCTTTTCGTTATTAATTATCGTTATCGCCTTTCTTGGTTATCGAGCGGGCGAAGAGGGTAGCGCTTCGCTTAGAGAGGTTGACCGTGCGGCGGATCAAATGCGCGAGGTTAACCAAGGTCAGCTATCGGTAGCAAACGCACAGCTTTTTTATGTAAACAGTTTTGTCGCGAGTTATGAAGGCGATGCTCGCTCGGCCCGTCAATACCTGGCGGAAGCCCAGGACATGCAGGAAAATGCGCGAGATCATTTTGACCAATTTGAATCGATCGCCGTGCCGGCGCCCCGTGTAGACACCTTGATAGCAAGCTTCGAACGCTTGATCGAAGAGGGGCTGTTGCCCCAGGAAGCGGCGCTGGCCGCCGGTGACGAGGACGCTTTTCGCAACGCAAGAGAAACGGCCAGTGATTTGAATCAGCAGTTCATCGAGGCGAGCAGGGCTTACAACGATTACATGGCGGATCAAAACAAGCTCATGGTCACCGACTATGAAAGTGACATGCAGCTGCTTGGCTACATCGATATCGCCGTGTTGGTACTGGCGGCATTAATGGTGCTGTTCGTTCGCATCGCCATGGTAGGGGCGATTGTCAAACCGCTCAACGAGGCGGTAGAGCACTTCGAGCGCATCGCGCAAAATGATCTTTCCGGCAACGTCACCGCCCGGGGCCGCAATGAAATCGGCAAGCTGTTCAGCGCCATGCAGTACATGCAGGGCAACTTGGCCAAAACCGTCTCTGAGGTACGCGATAGCAGCGGCTCCATTCATATCGGCGCGCGTGAAATCGCCTCCGGGAATGCGGATCTGTCATCGCGAACCGAGCAGCAGGCGGCATCGCTTCAGGAAACCGCCGCCAGCATGGAACAGTTGACCACCACCGTTAAACAGAATGCCGATAACGCCCGCCAGGCGAGCCAGTTGGCGAACGATGCCTCAAGTACCGCAGGGCGTGGCGGCGAGGTGGTCGAAAACGTCATTACTCACATGCACGGGATTTCCGACAGCTCCCAGAAAGTGGCCGATATCATCGGGGTGATCGACTCCATTGCCTTCCAGACCAATATCCTGGCGCTCAATGCGTCGGTGGAGGCAGCACGCGCGGGCGAGCAAGGGCGTGGTTTTGCGGTGGTGGCAAGCGAAGTGCGTAATCTCGCCAGCCGCAGCGCCGACGCCGCCAAGGAGATCAAGACACTGATCGAGGCGTCATCCAGTCAGGTCAAAGAAGGGTCGGCACTGGTCGAAAGCGCGGGTGACACGATGCGTGATGTCGTCTCCTCGGTGCGCCGTGTGACGGACATCATGGATGAAATTTCATCGGCGTCTCAGGAGCAGAGCGCGGGGATCGAGCAGGTCAACCAGGCCATTACCCAGATGGACGAGGTGACGCAGCAGAACGCCGCGCTGGTTCAAGAGGCCTCCTCGGCGGCAAGCTCGCTGGAAGAGCAGGCGGCCAAGCTGGAAAGCGTCGTGTCCGCCTTCCGTCTGGCGGAAGGCGAAAGCCGCACCCAGCATGCCCCGCTTACAGCGCCCCAAGCGCAACCGGCGTTAAGGCAGCCTGCCGCCCAAAGTGGCAAAAAGGCGAAGGCCGAGCAAACCGCCGACCAGGACTGGGAAGAGTTTTAAGCTTCGCGGCTGACGCTGGATAACGATAAAGCGGCAACAAAAACGCCACCGCCCTCACTCAGTGGGGGCGGTGGCGTTTTATGGGGCGTTGATCAAGAGGCCGCGCGGAAGGGGTTGCGCGGGTCGTTGTCCCAAGCCAGAAAGGGCTTGCCGGTTTCCTGGGGCACCATGGTGATGCAGTTCTCCACCGGGCAGGTGATCTGGCACAGGTTGCAGCCCACGCACTCTTCCTCGATGACTTCGTAGCGGCGCGCGCCGTCCTGTTCGGTGAGCTTGGCAATCGACTGGTGAGAAGTATCCTCGCAGGCGATATAGCAGCGGCCACACTCGATACACAGGTCCTGGTCGATCTTGGCGATGGTCTTGAAGTTGATATCCAGATGCTTCCAGTCGGTGGTCTGGGGGATCGCCTTGCGCGAGAACGCTTCGATCGAGTCGTAACCTTTTTCCGCCATCCAGCGGGAAAGCCCGTCTTTCATCTCTTCCACAATGCGAAAGCCGTTGAGCATCGCCGCGGTGCATACCTGCACACTGCCTGCGCCGAGGGCGATAAACTCCGCCGCATCCCGCCAGGTGGCAATGCCGCCAATGCCAGAGATTGGCAGCGTGGGCGTCGCCGGGTCGCGGGCAATTTCCGCCACCATGTTCATCGCGATGGGTTTGACGGCGCTGCCGCAGTAGCCGCCGTGGGTGCTCTGGTGGCCCACGGTGGGTTTGGCGACCATATTGTCCAGGTCGATACTGGTGATCGAGTTGATGGTGTTGATCAGCGACACCGCATCCGCACCGCCGCGCAGTGCCGCCTGGGCGCCCACACGAATGTCGGTGATATTGGGGGTCAGTTTCACAATGACTGGCTTCGAGTAGTGCTTCTTGCACCAGTAGGTGACCTTCTCGATCAGGTCGGGGTTTTGGCCCACCGCCGCGCCCATGCCGCGTTCGGGCATACCGTGGGGGCAGCCCAGGTTGAGCTCGATGCCGTCGGCGCCGGTGGCTTCCACGCGCGGCAGTATATAGGCCCAGGCCTCTTCATTGCAGGGCACCATAATGGAAACGATTAATGCCCGGTCGGGCCAGTCCTTCTTCACCTGGGTGATTTCTTCGAGATTGATCTCAAGCGAGCGGTCGGTAATCAGCTCGATATTGTTAAAACCGATCACTTCGCGGTTCTTGCCGTAGTGGGCCGAATAGCGCGACGACACGTTCACTGCGGGCGGCTCTTCGCCGAGGGTTTTCCACACCACGCCGCCCCAGCCCGCTTCATAGGCGCGTACCACGTTGTAGGCCTTGTCGGTGGGCGGGGCGGACGCCAGCCAGAACGGGTTGGGGGCTTTGATGCCGGCGAAATTGACTGATAGATCAACGCCGTTGACCACGCTATCGCCGCTGTCGTGCTTGCCTGGTGGGGTAAAATTGAGGGTGTTCATGCGGCCTCCTGCTTGGCGACGAGCGCCTGATGAATGGCGTGGGCGGCAAGCTTGCCGTGCTGCACGGCCTGAACGGTGAGATCCTGGCCGGGTTTTACACAGTCACCGCCGGCGTAAACGTTGGGCAGCGAGGTGCGCAGCATGTCATCCACCTGAATGCGCTCGCCGTCGCGGGCGAGTTCGGCGGCGGTGGCGTCGCGAAGGCTTGCCCCTTCAAAGCCCTGACCAATCGCCTTGAAGATGGCGTCGGCGGCAATCTCGAAGGTGTCGCCGGTCGCTGTCAGTTGCCCCGCTTGTTCGCGGGTCTTGGCAAAGCGCATGCCGGCCACCCGGCCTTGGCTGTCCAGCAGAATGTCGTCGGGCTGTGCCCAGGTGACCATGCGCACGCCGTTGGCTTTGGCGATCTCCTGTTCGTGGTCGGTGGCGGACATCGCCTCGACGCCGCGACGGTAGACCAGCGTTACCTCGCTGGCGCCCAGGCGGGCCATCTGGGTCGCCATGTCGATGGCGGTATTGCCTGCGCCAATCACGATGCAGCGCTTGGCCACGGCGAGGCTGCCCAGGTCATCGGTTTGGCGCAGGGTCTTGATGTAGTCCACGGCGGGCATCAGGCCGGGTGCTTCATCGCCGGTAAGCCCCAGGGCGCGGCTGGTACCTAGCCCAAGGCCGAGAAATACACTGTCGTACTGCTGATGCAGGGCGGCCAGTTCCAGGTTGTCGCCCAGGCGCTGGCCGTACTGGATGTCGATGCCGCCGATCTCGAGCAGAAACTCGACTTCCTTGCGGGCGAAGTCATCGGTCATCTTGTAGCGGGCGATGCCGTACTCGTTCAGCCCGCCGGGCTTTTGCTCGGCCTCGAAGAGGGTCACCTGATGGCCGAGCATCGCCAGTCGGTGCGCGCAGGAGAGTCCCGCGGGGCCTGCGCCGACCACGGCAATATGCCGACCGGTGGTGGCAGCCCGCTTGAACGGGTGGCCATCGAACTGCATGTTGTCGGTGGCGTGACGCTGAAGCAGGCCGATCAGCACCGGTTGGCACTCGGCGTCGTGGTTGCGCACGCAACTACGCTCGCAGAGGATTTCGGTGGGGCACACCCTGGCGCAGCTGCCGCCCAGGATGTTGGCTTCCAGGATGGTTTCCGCCGCGCCGTTGATGTTGTTTTCGCTGATCTGGCGAATGAAGCTCGGGATGTCGATTTCCGACGGGCAAGCCTCCACGCAGGGCGCATCAAAGCAGTAAAGACAGCGCTGGCTTTCGATCATCGCCTGTCGGTGCGTCAGCGGTGGGTGAAGATCGCTAAAGTTGCTTGCCAGCGTAGCTGGGTCGTAGGTGCCGACCTCTTTGGCGCTGGGTAGATGGTTCAGTGGGCTAGTCACGGTAGAGCCTCCGCTGTTGTTATGGGCACAGCTGTTGGTCTTGGTCGTTCTTTATGGGTCAGCGCTTGACCGCCATCGGCGCATTCAGCTCGGCGCGCTTGGCCAGCAGCTCAAACATGCCGGGGTAGGCGGGGCGCTCTAGGTAACGGCCTGCGCCGCGCTCGGCGCGCAGCTCACCGTCGCGCCATACCCATTTGCCCTGGCTGATGGTGTGGCGGGCGATGCCGCGTACCGTCTTGCCTTCGAAGATATTGAAGTCGACGTTCTGGTGGTGGGTCTTGGCGGAAATCGTCCGCGTGCCATTGGGATCCCACACCACGATATCGGCGTCGGCACCCACCTGAATGGCGCCCTTGCGGGGGTAAAGGTTGAAGATTTTGGCGGTGTTGGTCGACGTCAGCGCGACAAACTCCTGGGGCGACAGCTTGCCGGTGTTGACGCCTTCATCCCACAGCACGGCCAGGCGGTCCTCGACCCCGGCGGTGCCGTTGGGAATCTTGGTGAAGTCGTCTTTGCCTGCGGCTTTTTGATCGGCACAGAAACAGCAGTGGTCGGTGGCGGTGGTCTGCAGGTTGCCGGACTGCAGACCATGCCAAAGCGCTTCCTGATGGCCTTTAGGGCGGAAGGGCGGGCTCATCACGTGGGCGGCGGCGCGGCCCCAGTCGGTATCCTGGTAGACGCTGTCGTCGATCAGCAGGTGGCCGGCCAGGCATTCGCCGTAAACCTGGTGCCCCTGGTCCCGGGCGTAGGCAATTTCGTCCACGGCGTCCTTGGTGGAAACGTGCACCAGATAAATCGGTGCACCCAGGGTGCTGGCGATACGAATGGCGCGGCTGGCAGCCTCGCCTTCTACCTGGGGCGGGCGCGAAAGCGGATGGGCCTCCGGTCCGGTAAGGCCCTGGGCGAGCAGTTTCTGCTGCATGTGGTAGACCAGCTCGCCGTTTTCAGCGTGAACCGTCGGCACCGCGCCCAACTCCAGGCAGCGCGAAAAGCTCTCCACCAGGATGTCATCGGTGGCCATGATGGCACCCTTGTAGGCCATGAAGTGCTTGAAGCTGTTGACCCCGTGCTTCTGCACCAGGGTGCCCATTTCCTCGCGCACGCTATCGTCCCACCAGGTAATCGCCACGTGGAAGGCAAAGTCGGTGGCGGCCTTTTCCGCCCAGCCTTGCCAGGTCTCAAAGGCTTCCAACAGCGACTGTCCGGGCTGGGGGATCACGAAATCGATGATGGACGTGGTGCCGCCCGCCAGCGCGGCCGCGGTGCCGGTATAGAAATCCTCACTGGCCACGGTGCCCATGAAGGGCAGCTGCATGTGGGTATGGGGGTCGATACCGCCGGGCATCACCAGCTGGTCGCTGGCATCGACGACTTCACAACCATCGGGTATGTCTAAATCAGTGCCGATAGCGTGAATCTTACCGTCAACGCAGAGCACGTCGGCGCGGTAGGTATCGGTATTGGTGACGACAGTGCCGCCCTTGATCAATAGGCTCATTGCTCGCTCCTTTGCTTATCAGGTGGCCGGGCTATTCGCCGTCGGTCAGGCGGGTGTAGGTCTCCGGGCGGCGGTCGCGGAAGAACTGCCAGTTGTTGCGTACCTCGCGAACCATGTCCAAATCGATTTCGTGCACCAGCAGTTCGTCTTCTGTTTCGCTGGCCTGGGCCTCGATCTTGCCGCGCGGGTTAACGATATAGCTGGAGCCATAGAAATTGCCGATATTCCAGGGTGCTTCGGTACCCACGCGGTTGATGGCGGCGATAAAGCAGCCGTTGGCCGCGGCCGAGGCGGGCTGCTCCAGCTCCCAAAGGTACTGGGAGAGCCCGGCGACGGTGGCGGAAGGGTTGAAGATCACCTCGGCGCCGTTGAGTGCCAGCGCCCGCCAGCCTTCCGGGAAGTGACGGTCGTAGCAGATATAAACGCCGATCTTGCCAAAGGCGGTATCGAACACCGGCCAGTTGGATTTACCCGGCTTGAAGAAGAATTTCTCCCAGAACCCGGCTACCTGTGGAATATGGGTCTTGTGGTACTTGCCCAGGTAGCTGCCGTCGGCGTCGAATACGGCCGCCGTGTTGTAGTAAACGCCGGTCTCGGTTTCTTCGTACACGGGTACGATGATGACCATGCGGTGCTTGGCGGCGAGTTTCTGCATCATCTGGCAAGTGGGGCCTTCCGGCACCCGTTCGGCGGCGGCGTACCACTTGGTGTCCTGACTGGGACAGAAGTAGGGCTGGTTGAACACTTCCTGGAAGCAGAGTACCTGCACGCCCTGCTCGGCGGCTTGTTCGACCAGCGGCAGGTGGGCCTCGTTCATGGCATCGCGAATCGCCGCCGGTTCCAGGTCGGTGCTGGTTTTTAGCCCCATTTGGATCAGGCCGATTTTCATCTTCTGCATCAGACACGCCCTCTTAATCAGTATTAGGCCAAAGTATTAGTTTTATTTGATGTTCTGTTTCAGCGAGAAACTTCCAAAGCTGACTGTTTCGACAGCTTTTAAGAAAGTATCGTCAGGTTGTGCGTTTTAGCAAGTGAGTCGGTGGTTTTTTTAAGATGCAGCTTAACTCATTGAGTTAATTTGACTTTTTTATTCAAGCGTTGCGCGCTCCCTAATCTGGTGAGGGCGCGCACTGTTTTGGAGTTTTTAATTAATGATTATTAATCAGTTGGTTAGTGTGTATTATTGAAAATAAAGACAGTTTTTGATGTTTGAAGTTGGTGCAAATATTTTTTTTGATCTAGCCTTTTTTAGTCTGCTGGGTATTCGGTGACTCAGAAGTCGGCAAGATGACGACAACAATAAAATTCTTGTCCTGGAAGACAGTTTTTTGATCAATAAGTTAAGTGACTAGGGTGGCTTAGTCGGCACGCTTATTGCTTGAAACAACCTCAGACCGTGAGGGTTTTCTGGGAAGCGGATGACACTGAGGAGAGACCAATGACGAAAACAACCTCTCAGATGGTAGACCGAGAAGGGCTGATTGAATTGGATGTGGGAGACGATGTTCGCGATAGCTCGCGCTTCAACAAGGACATCGCGCCCACCCAGGCGAGTGAACGAACCTGGACTAAATGGAATATTGCTGCGCTGTGGGTGGGGATGGCGATTTGCGTACCCACCTACACACTTGGGGGTGTGTTGACCGCCTACTTTGGCTTGAGTGTGGGGGAGGCGTTGTTCGCCATATTACTGGCCAACGTGATTGTCTTGATTCCGCTCACGCTCAACGCTTTTCCGGGTACTAAATTCGGGATTCCGTTTCCCGTGGTCCTGCGCTCTTCGTTCGGGATCTTTGGCTCCAACGTGCCGTGTCTGGTTCGGGCGCTCGTCGGCTGTGGCTGGTTCGGGATTCAGACCATGTTCGGCGGACTGGCCATTCACCTGCTGCTTTCCGAATTGATCCCCGCTTGGGCGGCACTGGGCGGCGTCGGTGAAGTCATCGGCTTTTTCGTGTTTGGCGCGATGAATCTTTATGTGGTCATTCGCGGTGCGGAGTCGATCAAGTGGCTGGAAACCCTGGCCGCACCGTTGCTATTGGCGGTGGGTATTGGCTTGATGGTGTGGGCGTGGCCGCACACCTCGATGACCGAGCTGCTGGCGCAGCCGCCGTCGCGTCCCGAAGGTGCGTCAGTGTATGGCTACTTCTTTGCCGGGTTAACCGCCATGGTAGGCTTTTGGGCGACGCTGTCGCTGAATATTCCCGATTTCAGTCGTTTTGCCAAAAGTCAGAAAGATCAGATTGTCGGGCAGGTGATTGGCCTGCCGTTGACAATGTTTTTCTTTGCCTCACTGGGTGTAGTGATGACTGCTGCCTCCGAGACGCTTGTCGGTCAAACCGTGGCTGACCCGGTGCGGTTGATCGGCTATATCGATAGCCCGTTCTGGGTAGTGCTGGCGATGCTGCTGATCATTATCGCCACGATTTCTACCAACACGGCCTCGAATATTGTCTCGCCGACCAATGATTTTCAGAATATTGCGCCCAAAATGATCAATCAGACCCGTGGTGTACTGATGACCGGTGCGGTGGGTGTGTTGCTGATGGGCTATGACCTGCTCCAAAAAGCGGGCATCATCCCGCCAGGGGTATCGCTTGAACAGATGTACTCCAACTGGCTGCTGGGGTATTCCAGCCTGCTTGGCCCGATCGCGGGGATCATGGCGGTGGATTATTTCCTGATCAAGAAGCAGCGCCTGGACGTCCCCAGCCTTTACATGGATAACCATGCCTACCCCGCCGTCAATATCGCCGGCTTTATCGCCTTTGGCGTACCGGTGGCGCTGACCCTGATTGCGCTGACCACGGGGACGATGTACTGGTTCTACGACTACGGCTGGTTTACCGGCTCGGCGCTGGGCGCGATCGTTTATTACATCGCAAGTCAGTTACTGGCCACGGCCCCGATGGCCGGCCCCGCGCCGGTGGCTGACCGGGAGCCCAGCGAACAGCTCCCCTAGGAAGACGCTTGCCTTCCTGAGACACACCCGGCCACGCGCCGGGTGTTGGCGTTTTGGGGCCTAGGGCGACTCGATAAACTGCAGGAAGGCCTCCACCACGCGGTTGGGTCTTCGGTCGCGGCGGGAGATCAGCGCAAAGGGAATGCGATAGTGCTGGCGCGGGCTGTCCAGCGCGCGCATCTTGCCTGCCGAGACCCATTGCGCGGCCACGTGTTCGGGAAGAAACCCTATGAAACGCCCGGTGAGAATAAGAAAAGCCGCGCCTTCACGGTCGGAGGCCGAGGCACGCAGGCTTAGCGCATCGTGGGCTTGGCGCGCCTCCACCGGCAGCGGGTAGCGGGGTGAAATCGCCGGGTAGCGGGCCAGCGCCTCGAGCGTCAGCGCATCACCTGCCCGGTCAAACAGCGGGTGCCCGGTGGCGCAATACAGATAGGACGGTTCGTCGTAGAGGTGCTGGGTATCCAGGCTGGTGGGCAGGTTTACTGCAGGCACCACGCCGACGTGCAGGTGGCCGTCCATCACGCCGCGAATCACCGCATCCGAGGGCTCCATGTGAATGTGCAGGGTGACCTCGTGTTCCGGCGCGCTCAGCCGGGCCAGCGCATGGGTAACGTGCATGGCGGGCAGGGTCACCAGGTTGTCGGTAATGCCGATATTCAGCTCGCCCTTGATCGTCTGGTGCAGCGCGTTGACGTCGCTTTTGAAGGTTTCCAGCGCCGTCAGCAGCGTCAGTCCCGCCTGGTAGATTTCCTTGCCTTCCTCGGTCAGGCTGAAGCCGCCGCGGCCGCGCTGGCAAAGCGAAAAGCCGAGCCTACCCTCCAGGTCGTTCATGTGCTGGCTGATGGCCGACCGGCTGATGCCCAGCGTGGTCTCCGCCGCCGTAAAGCCACCGCACTCCACGACCGTCTGAAAAATACGGATCAGGCGAATCTCGTAGTCGCTCATTTGACCAAGCGCGGGCATGGCAGGCTCTCATGACGGATCATCAGTGGATTTATTGGTAGGCACGTTGAAAAGGGGCGATATACTTTTCACAAATAGCCCTTCAATATCATGTGTGTTTGGGCTTATGTTAAAACGTTATCGTCATCTTAATGCCACTTTATGACAAGGCGCCTGCGCAATGCCACAACCTGTTATCCCGCTCCCGGCCGATTTGGCGAAAAAATACCGTCAGCAACGCCATGGCGCCTTGACGCTTTACGGGGTGGCATTACTGCTGTTGCTGAGCATTTTTGCGTGGCTGCTTTACGAGCAATATCGTCAGGAAATTCATGTGATTCAGTCGCGCAACGCCGCCAGGGCCGATGTCGCGGCCGAGTGGGCGAAAGGCGTTTTTGCGCAAAGCGACCAGGCATTGATGGGCATTGCTGAGCTGATTGCCTATGAGGGCATGCCCACCCGGGGAGACGCCCAACCGCTACAGCGGGCATTGCTCAACCGCAGCCGCTATGTGGACTGGATCGATGATATCGGGATCATCGACGCCGACGGTATTGTGCGAGCCAGCGTGATCAGCACGGAGCAGGTCGGTCGCGATCTGAGCGGTTCGACGTTCTTTAAATCGTTTCGCGACCAGCAGACGCGCACCAATCTGGTAACGCCGCTGTATTCATCCTCTCAGGACGATCGCTACTTTCTGTATCAGGCGCGACGTTTGACCCTCGACAACGGCGAGTTCAACGGCATCGTGGTGGCGCGGATTTCCCCCCGGGTGTTCGATCGCGCCCTGCAGCGCCTGGGCGTGACCGAGGGTGAGAGCATTGCTCTGGTCGACAGCGAGCTCAAGCTGATCGCGCGCTTGCCCGCGCTGGAGGATCCTCTGCCCTCCGGTTGGCAGATCGACAGTCCCGAAACCCTGGACATGATCGAGCAGGGCGCCGAGGAGTGGATGCTGCAAATGACCTCGCCGCTGGACAGCCGCGAGCGGCTGTTCCAGATGCAGTGGATAGAGGGACTGCCGCTGCTGCTGGTGGTCGGCGAAGATGTTCAGCTTCAACTGGCTAGTTGGCGCCAGCGTGCGGGCATACTGACCGGGGTTGTGGTGCTGATCGCTCTGCTGGGCGCCTGGGGCGTGCGTCATTATCTGAATCGGCTAAGGGTCGAGCATCGCCTCTATCAGAGTGACGCCGAGCTGAGGATTTCCGCCACGGCGTTTCAAACGCACCTGGGCATGCTGATTACCGATGCCAAGGGGCACATCATGAAGGTCAACGATACCTTCACCCGGATCACCGGCTACAGCGAAGACGATGTCGTGGGCAAGCGTACTCGCATGCTCAACTCGGGGCGCCACGACGCCGCCTTCTATCGCAAGATATGGCGTCGTGTGCAGGCCACCGGGAGCTGGGAAGGCGAGGTCTGGAACCGGCGCAAAAACGGCGATGTGTTTCCCGACTGGCTGACCATCAGCGCCGTCTACGACCCGCAAGGCACCCTGACACACTATGTCGCGACAATGAGCGATATCAGCGAACGTAAGGCGGCGGAGCAAGAGATCCACCAGCTGGCGTTTTACGACCCGCTGACCGGGCTCGCCAACCGTCGGCTGTTCATGGATCGTATGGAGGCCGCACTCAAGGAGGCCAACCGTCATTCACGCTGCGGTGCCCTGCTGTTCATCGATATCGATAATTTCAAGCAAGTCAACGATACCCTCGGACACTTTGCCGGCGACCAGCTGCTGCAACACCTGGGTCGCCAGATGGGGCAGGCGCTGCGTGAAACCGATACCCTGGCGCGGCTTGGCGGCGATGAGTTCGCCGTGCTGATCGAAGGGCTCGGTCAACGTCGTGAGCACACCGCCGAGCTTGCCGAAAGCATTGCGCAAAAACTCCAGGATGTCATGCAGCAGCCCATCGCCCTTGAGGAAGATAGCGTCAGCGTCACGGCGAGCATTGGCATTACCGTGGTGAGTGATCCGTCCAGCACGGTCGACGACTACCTGCAGCAGGCCGACATGGCGCTGTTTCAGGCCAAACGCAACGGTCGCTCCTCGCTGAGCTTTTTCGACCCCACCATGCAGGCCGAGCTGCTGTCGCGGGTGCGTCTGGAAAACGAACTGCGCGAGGCGCAGGCCAACGACGAGTGGCGGCTTTACTACCAGCCCCAGGTCGATCAGGCAGGGCGCTGTATCGGCGTGGAGGGGCTGTTGCGCTGGCAGCACCCCGAGCGCGGCCTGGTCTCGCCGGGCGTTTTCATACCGCTGCTCGAAACCACCGAGCTGATCAATCCGGTGGGCGACTGGGTGCTGGAAACGGCCTGCCGGCAGCTGGCGCAGTGGGCCCATCACCCAGCGTTTGCCGAGCTCAGCGTGGCGGTCAACGTCAGCCCGCTGCAGTTCCGGCAGGTGGATTTTGTCGCCAAGGTGGAGGCCATCCTGCAGCGCACCCAGGCGCCGTGCCACAAGCTCAAGCTGGAGGTGACCGAGTCATTATTTCTTGAGGAGCGCGACGATGCCCGCGACAAGATGCTGCGGCTCAAGCAGAAGGGCGTGCGCTTCTCGCTGGATGACTTTGGTACCGGCTATTCATCGCTTGCCTATCTTGCGCACCTGCCGCTGGATCAGCTGAAGATCGATCAGTCCTTTGTCCAGCAGGTCATCCACAGCAAGGCCAACGCGGCGATTGTGGAAAGTACCATCGCGCTGGCGCAAAGCCTGTCGCTTGAGGTCATCGCCGAGGGCGTCGAGCGCGATGATCAGCAGGCCTGGCTGCTGACACATGGCTGCCGCACCTACCAGGGATATCGCTATGGCCGGCCGATGCCGCTGGACGCGCTGGAGGCGATGCTATCGGCCGAGTCGACGATCTAGGCGGTCAGGGTGCGCGCGAAAGTGGCTTTTAGGTTATCGGGAGTAGGTGCCCTGGCTACCGATGTCTCGGGGGCAATCACTTCGACGCGGGAATCCTGTCGCCAGGTGGCCGGCGTGACGCTCAGCGTGCCGCCGGCGCGGTTGAGCTGTCGCCAGCCGCTATCGGTATGGAAGACGCCTTTGACGCGCACGTCCGGGGGCATTTCGCCCAGTTGGGCTGCGAGGCGATCCAGGTCGAACACATCGCTTGGATGCCAGCGCAGTCCGGTGCTCGCGTAGCCAAGCGACGTGCCGGTCTCGCACTGGGGCGCGCCCGGTGCCGGCGGCATGTCGAAAAAGCCGCCCTCAAGGCTTGGCGGCGCGGAGAGCGGCTGGTGGGCCTCCGGAACGTTGCTGTTACCCTGCGCGTGTCCGCCTTCCAGCAGGCGGGCCAGCGGCAGGTTGCCATCCTGGACTTCGTGAACCCACTTGCGTGGTGGCCAGCGCTCGGCAATGAAGGCATGCGCCGCGCTGAGCTGCTGGGCGGTACTTTGATCGCGCATGGTCAGAGCGACCGCGTCGGCAATTTCCAACTGGTCGCGGAAGGTCTCGTGCGCCACCACGCGCGGCTCGTCCAGGCGGCGCGGATCGAGCGTTGCCAGAATATCGCGCACCTCGACGACCCCCTGAAAGGCGTCGCCGCGCAGCAGATCCACCAGGCCGGCGGGGTGACCCAGGCCGGAAGGCTCGATGATCACACGGTCGGGTTGGCTGCGCGCCAGCAAGTTGACCAGTGCGGCCTGCAGCACGAACGCCAGCTGGCAGCACAGGCAGCCACCGGGCAGGCCTTTGACGACGACATCGTCGCGGGTATCGAACATTGCCTGGTCGATACCGATCTGGCCAAACTCGTTGACCAGGATCGCCCATTTTTCATCCACAGGCTTCTGCTCGATCAGGCTGTGGATAAGCGTGGTCTTGCCGCTCCCCAGAAAGCCGGTGACGATATGGACGGGAACGTTCGACAGTGCCGCCATGCTCAGCCGCCGGTCATGTTCATGAAGCGTACCACCTGCACGTCGCCGTCGGTGGTGAAGTGATGGCGCTCGGGCTTGAGCGGCAGGGCGTTGATGATGGCATCTTTCAGCGCCTGCATGTTGCCCGGGTGACGGCGCAGTACGGCGCGCAGATCCACCGAGTGCTCGTTGCCGAGGCATAGCAGCAAGCGCCCTTCGACGGTCACACGCACACGGTTGCAGGTATCGCAGAAATTATGGCTGTGCGGCGAAATGAAACCGACGCGACTGTTGCTGTCGGCCATCCGGAAGTACCGCGACGGGCCGGGCGTGGTTTCCGGGGTGGCGATCAGCGGATAGCGGGTTTCGATCAGCGCCTGGACGTCGTCGCTCGAGTAGAAGGTTTCTGCGCGGGAGTGGTCGGACACGTCGCCCAGCGGCATCTCCTCGATGAAGCTGATATCCAGGCCTTCCCGGCGGGCGAACTCGACCAGGTCGAGCACTTCATCCTCGTTGCGCCCCTTGAGGATGACCGCGTTGAGCTTGATGCGCTCGAAGCCGGCTTCCTTGGCGGCACGGATGCCGTCGATGACTTTATCAAGATCGCCGGTGCGGGTGAGCTGCTTGAAGCGTTCCGCGTCAAGCGAATCCAGGCTGATGTTGAGACGCCGCATGCCGCCAGCGTATAGCTGCTTGGCGTGCTTGCGCAGGCTGGCACCGTTGGTGGTCATGGTGAAGTCGTTGAGGCCCGGCATCGAGCCGATTTCATCCACCAGCTGGGTGATGTCGCGGCGCACCAGTGGCTCGCCGCCGGTGAGGCGAATTTTCTCGACGCCGAGCTCGGTGAAGGCGCGGGCGACCATGGCCAGCTCTTCCAGCGTGAGCACCTGGGCGCGCGGCAGGAAGGTCATTTCTTCGCTCATGCAATAAACGCAGCGAAAGTCACAGCGGTCGGTTACCGAGATACGCACATAACTAATGCGGCGGCCAAAGTTGTCGATCAGTTGCTCGGTCATAGCCATTCCGTTAGTGGTTGTATGCTGACGACCTCGCCTGGTTGCACACCATCTTGGTCATCGGCTAGCTCAATCAAGCAGTTAGCTGCCACCATCGAGGTTAATATGCCCGACCCCTGGGCGCCGGTGCTACGTACGCGTAGCTGTCCCTGTTTGTCACTATGGTAGACCCCACGAAGGAAGTCTGTCCGTTGAAAACGGCTCTTCAATGCGTCGTCGGCAATCGCGTTGAGCCGGCGGGGCGGTGTAACGGGCTGTCCTTGCAGCCGTTGCAGCAACGGCACGACAAACTGCAGAAAGGTTACCATGACCGCAACGGGATTGCCGGGCAAGCCGACGAAAGGCGTGTGCGATGCGCCCAGCCAGCCGCAGGCCATGGGGCGGCCCGGTCGCAAGGCCACCCGCCAGAATGCCAGCCGACCCAGCTGTTCCAGGGCGTCGCGGGTAAAATCGGCGTGGCCCACCGAGACCCCGCCGCTGGAAATCACCAGGTCGCAGTGCGTCGCGGCGTGGGACAAGGTGTCCTTAAGCGCGGTCAGCTCGTCTGGCAGAATGCCCAGGTCGACCACCTCAGCGCCGTGTTCGGTAAGCAGCCCCGACAGCGTAAAACGGTTGGCATCGTAGATGCCGGCGCTGGGCAAGGCTTCACCAGGGGCGGTGACTTCATTACCGGTGGAAAAAATCGCCACCCTGGGGCGCCGGCAAACCGTCACGGCAGCGTATCCCAAGGAGGCGGCAAGGCCCAGCGCGGCGGCGTCCAGTCGCGTGCCTGCAGGCAGGGCGACGCTTCCCGCGGCAATATCCTCTCCCGCCTGGCGGACGTTCTGGCCGCGTTTGACGCGCTCAGGGGCGCCGATCACCACGCCTGTTGCCTGCTCGCTTAGCTGCTCGCGCATGATTACCGTATCGGTTCCCGGCGGCAGCGGTGCGCCGGTGGTGATGCGTATGCACTGCCCGGCGGCAACGCGGCCTGCAAAGGCCTGCCCGGCAAAGGCATCGCCGACCAGGGCCCAGTCGGTAGGTGCGTCCTGTGTCCAGGCCAGCGCCACGCCATCCATCGCGGCGTTGGTATTCTGCGGCACGTTGATGGCCGCCGTGATGGGGTCTGCCAGCCGGCGGCCATGGGCCTCGGCCAGCGCCACCTGTTCGCTGCCCACGGATCGTTCGACCAGCGTGGCCAGTGCCGTCCGCGCTTCCTCCACGCTGAGCATCTGTTCGCCGAGTTCAAAGCAGGACAGGGTCATGGCGCGGCCGGTTTTGTCTGGGGGGCTAAAGCGGCTTCCAGGCGGAACTTTTCTTCCTCGGTGTTGAGGTTGGCAAAGGCGTCCGGGCAGTCGGACATATCCACCTTGCACCACGCATGGCGGGCGTACCAACGGTCGATCTTGCGTTCGCCTTCGCCAAGGGTTGCGGCGAGGTCATCGGCAAGCGAGGTGCGCAGCAAGGCCACCACGGGGTGAAGCCGCTCGCCGTCGAAGGCAACGCCGATATCATGTTCGCCAATGCCTGCGATCATACGTGCCACCAGGTCGTCGGGCAGGGCGGGTGAGTCGCAGGGGGCGACCAGCAGCCAGGGCGTTTTGGCGGCGCGCAAGCCGCTGTAGATGCCCATCAGCGGCCCCTTGAAGCCGCCTTCGGCGTCTGCAATGACGTGGTCGGCGAACAGGCCGTAAGCATCAGCGTTGCGGTTGGCGTTGATCAGTAGCTCGGCCACTCGGCCGTCGAAGCGCTGAACCACGTGGCCCACCAGCGGCAGCCCGGCGAAGGGCTCGAGGCCTTTGTCGCGGCCACCCATGCGGCGGCCTTCGCCGCCGGCGAGAATCATGCCGGTAAGATCATGCGTGGGGATCATGAGCGCGCCTCTTGATTGGCCGCGCGAGCGCGGGGCGGGCGCGGCGGAATGGCATCCAGGGAGAGTCGGCCTGCGGCATTGATAGCCTGGAAGTGCTTGCCCTTGGCGCGGGCAATCAGCATGACGCCAAATCGTTCGGCCAGCTCGACACCTTTCTGGGTGACGCCCGAGCGCGAGACCAGCACGCTGATGCCCATCTGGGCGACCTTGAGCACCATTTCCGACGTCAGGCGCCCGGTGGTATAGAAAATATCCGCATCGGCGCTGTCTGCCTGCTGCAGCCACTGGCGACCCGCCAGCGTATCCACGGCGTTATGGCGGCCCACATCTTCCACGAAGTCCAGCACGTCATGCTGGCGGCAGAGCGCGCAGCCGTGCACCGCTCCGGCGCTGCGGTAGGTTTCATTGTAGGCGTTGAGATTTTTCAAGAGCTGGTAGAGCGTTGCCTGGGTCAGGCGCGTGGCGGGCAGCTCGGTCAGATCGGTCTGATCGAGCAGCTTGCCGAACACCGTGCCCTGGCCGCAGCCGGTGGTCACGGTGCGCGTGCTGAGGCGCGCTTCAAGATCCTCGGGCAGGTGACCGGTTACCACCACGGCGGCTTCAACCTCCCAGTCGACCTGAACGACGGACAGGTCGGCGGCGGCGCGCAGCAGGCCCTGGTTACGCAAGTAGCCGACCACCAGTGCTTCCGGGTCGTCACCCAGCGTCATGAGCGTGACGATTTCACGCTTGTTGAGATACACGGTCAAGGCCCGCTCGGCGGCGATGGCCTGCCGACGGGTATCGCCAAATTCGTCTACCACGTCAATCTCGGTGGTGGCCGGTAAGCGGGCTCGGCTTAGCTCCAGGGCGGGCATCCGCGATCCTCATGGTACGTACAATGTTTGAGTTGACGATGATGGCGCTCGAAAGGCTTACTTGTCTACCCGAACCTAGCTATCCGGACGGGACTTTCAGAACCACGCAGAAGGGTCTATGCGATGACCGATAATCTCCGCCCGTTAAGCATCTCGCTGGTCGCCGAGAAAAAGCAGGTAAGCCGTTTCAGCGAGACACAGTGGCGCATCAATGAGCTGACGCTGGGCGAGCAGGGCCCGCATGTGCTGTTTTTGCAGCTGTTCATGACCGAACGGGCGGCTTACCGCTTTAACCTGACCGCCGCGACGCCGCGCCTCTTCGTGCGCGCCGGCTTTACCGGCCAGGAACCCGCGCCTGCCGCCATCACCGCCAGCCAGGATGTCGCCGCCGGATGGATGGATGGCGAGCAGCAGGTGCTGGAGGTGGCCATGCCGATGGCGATCCAGATATGGATTGAAAGCTATCTGGCCCGCCATGGCGAGGCGCCGATGGAAATTCGCAAGAAGAAGCACAAAGGAGCCGGGCGCGCTAAAGAAACGCCTACCCAGGAGAAACCGCAATGAGTCGATTAGAACGCTGGTCGCGTATCAAGCGGGGCCTCGAGCCTGACGAACCATCGCCGGACGCAAGTCACGAGGTGCCCGCACCGCACGACGCTCAGCCGCCGCCTTCGGAAGCTCGCTCCTTTGACGACACGCTGGAAAGCGACAGCCGCGACGACGCCAACGAGACCGCCACTCAAGCCAAGGCGCCACCGCCCCCGGGAAGCCTGGATGACACCTTGCCCGACCCGGACACGCTGGCCGCTGGCAGCGATTTCAGCGGCTACATGGTGCCTGGCGTGAGTGCGGCGCTTAGGCGGAGGGCGCTGAAGCGCCTGTGGTCGACCGGTAACTATAACGTGCGTGACGGGCTGGATGACTACGACCTGGATTACACTCAGCAGCTCAAGCCCATGGCCACGGACTTGGCCGGCAAGCTGCGCCGCTGGGTCAAGAAAGCCGATGAAAGCCTGGACACGGGTGAAGAAGACGCGTCGATAGATGAGCCGGCCGCATCCACGACCGCTGATAACCAGACCACGCCGTCAGAGGCTGGCGATGACGAGCCAGCGAGCGCGCAGAGATCGACACTAGACGACCAGTCTGATAACGCTCAGACCAAAGCATAAGGTGGGGTGTTAATCTATAAGAAACAAGATGTTGTGATGAAAGCGGGATAACAGCGTTGAAAGTGCCAGGTGCAAAAACCTTGGCAAAGCCTGCTCAGTCACCATACGCTTGAGCAAGGAACGAGCCGGCGATCAAAAGAGGACGGATCGACTGAGCAAGTGCTAGGTATTGGCACAGCCGTTATGCCACAATAGTAAAAAAGTATGATCAACTATTATAAAAAAATGATCCTCTGACCGTGAGAATGCATGAATCAACGAATCCAGCTGGCGTCGATAGACGATCAGCGTAACGCCGAAGCCCGAGAAGCGGTACGCCAGCGTATCTCGTGGCCAGCGAACCTAACGCCCGCCAACGTGACCTATCACAGTCGTGGTCACGCGCTCATCATTGGTGCGAGCGACACTGTCGAAGCGGCTGCCCGCGCCCTGCAGGGCAGCGGGCTCGCGTCGTTGACGCTGCTGACAGTGGGCAGCAACGAAGCAGCCGCGCCGTTGCCCGAGCCAACATCGCCAGACGCCGACTCACCGGATGCCATGCCCCAGGGGCATGCCCAGCCGCTCGTCCGCCATGCCCTGAGCACAGCCCAGCGAGATGCCCTGCGTATCAGCGGCCATCTGGGTGCGTTCGAGGTTCACATCGACGACGGCGGCAATCTGCTCAATCTGGCCCGGGCGTTTATCGACCGTGACCATTTCGACGTAGTGCTGGATCTGAGTGTCCACCCGGTGATGGCGACCGAGCTGCCGCCGCCCGGCTATGTGCTACTCGACTGGACTGACGTCGACCGCCGCCGCGACGCGGTGGATGCGGTGGCTGAGTTGGTCGGTGAGTTCGACAAGCCGCGTTACTTCCAGGTCAACAGCGATCTCTGCGCGCATTCCGCAAGCGGCAACACCGGCTGCACCCGCTGCCTGGACGTGTGTCCCGCTGATGCCATCAGCAGTCATCAGGGGCGTATTGAATCGCAGATCGAGATCGACCCTTACCTGTGCCAGGGCGTCGGCAGCTGCACCAGCGCCTGCCCCACCGGCGCCATTGAATTTCGCCTGCCCGATACGCGCCGCCAGCAGGACACGCTGTCCACCTGGCTGGCCGCCTACCGCGAGGCCGGCGGTCAAGCGCCGGTGCTGCGCTTTATCACCCATGACGCCCAGGACGCTGAACAGGCGGCCGGCATTACCCCCGCCGGGCACGTGCTGGACATCCCTTTGGAAGAGCTCGGGGCGGCCGGTCACGACCAGTGGTTGACGGCCCTGGCCAGCGGTGCCGCCGAAGTGCGTATCCAGGCGCACCCCGAGATGCCTCCCCGCCTGAGCGCCTTCCTGGCGGATCAAGTGAGCCAGGCGCAGACACTGTTGACCGCCCTCGGGCACGACCCAGCCCGCGTGCAGCTGCTGGCCGTTGGCGATGCTGAGGCGCGCGACGCGCTGCCCATGCTGACTCCGTTGACCGATCAGCCGCTGACGCTGAACGAGCCCAATAAGCGCGCCCGCCTGAATATCGTGCTGGCTCGCCTGGCCGAGCTGGGTGCGCCGAGCGGTCAGCGCCACGCCATGCCGCAAGGCGCTGCGTACGGGAGCATTCAGGTCGACAGCGATGCCTGCACGCTGTGTCACGCCTGCGTCAGCAGCTGCCCGACGCCGGCGCTTTCCTCCGGGGGCAAGGTGCCGTCGCTGAACTTCCGCGAGGCGGATTGCGTGCAGTGCGGGCTTTGCGAACAGGCCTGCCCTGAAGATGCCATCACGCTGATGCCGGGCTTTTTGGCCGCCGAGACGCGGGAAACGCGCCAGGTGTGCCATGAAGAAGCGCCCTTCGAATGCATCGGCTGCGGCAAACCCTTCGCCACGGCCAGCACGGTCGCCAATATCAAGGCCAAGCTGGCGGATCACCCCTATTTTGCAGGCGACGCCATGCTGCGTCTGGAAATGTGCGAGGACTGCCGGGTGAAAGACGTCTGGAAAACCATGATTCGTGATCCCGACGCCCAGCTGAGGATATAAGCCATGACGCAATCTGTTCCCGCACTGAACGAAGCCGACGCGTTACGCGCTGATATCTATCGGCTTTTGGCAGCGCTGCTCCGCGAAGCGCCTAGTGACGAGCTGCTCGGCTGGCTGGCCTCGCTGGACATCGAGCAGGATGGCAGCCGCCTGGCCGAGTGCTGGCGCGGGCTTAGCCAGGCCGCTGACAGTGCCGATACGGCGCGTTTGAAGCGCGCGCACTTCGCCCACCTGGTGGGCGTGATTCAGGGCGACATCGTGCCCTATGCCTCCTGGTACCGTAACGGCGAACTGATGGAAGCGGCGCTGGTGGCACTGCGCCGCGATCTTGGCGCGCTGGGCTTCGAGCGCAGCGAGCACACAAAGGATCCCGAGGATCACCTGGCCGCGCTGTGCGAAGTGATGGCCATGCTGATCGACGCGACGAGCACGGATCAGGCGCACTTCTTCATGCACCATCTTGCCCCTTGGGCAAGCGATTGTTTCGACGACTTAGGGCAAGTCGACACGGCTTTTTATGCAGCGCTCGGACAGTTGGGTAGCGCTTACATGGAGAGCGAAGAGGCCCGCCTGGCCATTGAGGCGAGCCATGCCCCGGTAAGAATCGTAGAACCTTGACGTGACGCGCTTACGCGTTGATTCACCGTCGGGTGAGCGCGCGGCAGCCATAGCAAAAGATAAAACGGCCAAAGGCCATGGCAAGAGAGGAGAACACCATGCAACAGTCACACAATCCTGAGCGCCGCCGGTTTATGAAAACCGTGGGGTTGGGAACCGCGGCCGCAGGCGCGGCGGCCGCAGTAGGCCATGTCACCTTGGCGCAAGCCGATACCGCTCCCAGCGACGCTGAAAAACCGACAAAAAATTACCGTGAGACCGACCACGTCCGTGCTTTTTACGCCTCGTTGCGTGACTGACGGCGCAATGCCAGGAGAATTGCCATGCGTTTAACTCGCAAAACAGACACTCCCAAAGCACCCGGCCTGGGTATTTCGCGCCGCCAGTTCATCAAGCGCAGCGGTGCGGCTACCGGCGGTGTTGCCGCACTGGGTTTCATGGGCGCGCCCATGATGCGCCGAGCGGAATCGGCGGATAAGACGCCGGTGCTGGATTCCCCGGTGGAAACCAAGCGCACGATCTGCTCGCACTGTTCGGTGGGCTGTGGCGTCTACGCCGAAGTACAGGAAGGCATCTGGACCAAGCAGGAGCCGGCCTTCGATCACCCGATCAACCGCGGCGCGCACTGCGCCAAAGGCGCTTCGTTGCGCCAGCACGGCCATTCCACCCGTCGCCTGAAGTACCCCATGAAGTTGGTGGGCGGCGAATGGGAGCGCATGAGCTGGGAAGATGCCGTCAACGAGATTGGCGACAAGCTGCTCGAGTTGCGCGACGAACACGGCCCCGACAGCGTTTACTGGCTCGGTTCGGCCAAGTTCAACAACGAGCAAGCGTACCTGATGCGCAAGCTCGCCTCCATGTGGGGCACCAACAACACCGACCACCAGGCGCGTATCTGTCACTCCACGACCGTGGCCGGGGTTGCCAATACCTGGGGTTATGGGGCGATGACCAACTCGCTCAACGACACCCACAACAGTAAGGCGATCCTGTTCATCGGGTCGAACCCCTCCGAGGCGCACCCGGTGGCGATGCAGCACTTCCTGATTGCCAAGGAGCGTAACAACTGCCAGATCATTGTGGCCGACCCGCGCTTCACGCGTACGGCCGCCAAGGCCAACAAATACGTGCGCCTGCGTCCGGGTTCCGACGTTGCCTACGTCTGGGGTCTGCTGTGGCACATCTTTGAAAACGGCTGGGAAGACAGCGAATACATCAACCAGCGCGTTTACGGCATGGACGATGTACGCGCTGAAGTAGCCAACTTCCCGCCGAGCGTCGTCGAGGACATCACTGGCGTCAGCGAACAGGACATGTTCGACGTGGCCAAGACCCTGTCCGAAAACCGTCCGGGGTGTGTCGTCTGGTGCATGGGCGGTACCCAGCACACCACGGGTAACAACAATACCCGCGCTTACTGCATCCTCGAGCTCGCGCTGGGTAACATCGGCGTGGCTGGTGGCGGTGCCAACATCCTGCGCGGTCACGACAACGTGCAGGGGGCGACCGACCTGGGGCTGGGTTCCGATTCGCTGCCAGGGTACTACGGTCTCTCGGAAGGCGCTTGGCAGCACTGGTCCAACGTCTGGAACGTTGACTACGAGTGGCTGCAGGGCCGCTTCGACGATACCGAGTACAACGATGGCAAGCCCATGAACAGCGCCGGTATCACCGTGTCGCGCTGGGTGGACGGCGTGCTGGAGGAAGACGAGAACATCTCCCAGCGGACCTCGCTCAAGGCCATGTTCTACTGGGGCCACGCGGTCAACTCCCAGACCCGCGGCGTCGAAATGCAGCAGGCCATGAAAAAGCTCGAGATGATGGTCATCGTCGACCCGTACCCGACCGTGGCGGCCGTCATGCACGACCGCACCGACGGCGTTTACCTGCTGCCGGCAGCGACCCAGTTCGAAACCACCGGCAGCGTGACGGCGACCAACCGTTCCCTGCAGTGGCGCGACAAGGTCATCGACCCGCTGTTCGAGTCCAAGCCCGACCACGAGATCATGTACCTGTTTGCACGCAAGCTCGGCTTCGGTGACGAGCTGGTCGCCAACTATCAGATGAACGGCGACGAACCGCTGATCGAAGATATCCTGCGCGAAATCAATCAGGGTATGTGGACCGTCGGCTATACCGGCCAGAGCCCCGAACGCCTCAAGGAACACCAGAAAAACTGGCATACCTTCAGCTTCGAGAACCTGCGTGCCCAAGGCGGCCCGGCGGATGGCGACTACTACGGTCTGCCGTGGCCCTGCTGGGGAACCGCCGAGTTCAAGCACCCCGGGTCGCCGAACCTCTACGATCCGAGCGTACCGGTGATGGAAGGCGGTATGGGCTTCCGTGCCCGCTTTGGTATCGAGCGTGATGGCGTCAACCTGCTGGCCGAGGGCTCAGCGCCGGTTAACGGCGATATCGACGACGGCTATCCCGAGTTCAACGACCAGCTGCTCAAAGATCTGGGCTGGTGGAACGACCTTACCGCCGAGGAAAAGCAGGCAGCGGAAGGCAAGAACTGGAAAACCGACTTGTCCGGCGGTATCCAGCGGGTGGCTATCGAGCATGGCTGCGCGCCCTACGGCAACGCCAAGGCGCGGGCCGTGGTCTGGACCTTCCCGGACGCAGTGCCGAAGCACCGTGAGCCGCTCTACTCGACGCGCCGTGACCTGGTCGACAAATACCCGACCTGGGACGACTTCGACTCGATCATGCGCCTGCCGACCATGTACAAGAGCGTGCAGGACGGCGCCCCCTCGGTGGATGACTATCCGATCATCCTCACCTCCGGGCGTCTGGTGGAGTACGAAGGTGGCGGTGAAGAAACGCGCTCCATGTCGTGGCTTGCTGAACTGCAGCAAGAGATGTTTGTTGAGATCAACCCCGCCGATGCCAACGATATCGGCATCAGCGACGGCGATGAGGTGTGGGTTGAAGGCGCCGAAGGGGGCCGCGTGAAAGTCAAGGCGATGGTGACACCGCGCGTTGATCGCAAGGTCGCCTTCATGCCGTTCCACTTTGGCGGCATGTTCCAGGGTGAGAGTCTGGAAGGAGTCTACCCGGAAGGCACCGCGCCCTATGTCATTGGCGAAGCCGCCAATACGGCGACTACCTACGGTTACGACCCGGTGACACTGATGCAGGAAACGAAGTGCACCATCTGCCGCATCGAGCGTGCCTGAGGCCCGCCCAGACCTGACAGCATCAACGGTACGGGAGGCATCCCGTACCGTCATTAGGAGAACACCATGGCTCAAATGAAATTTATGTGTGACGCCGAACGCTGCATCGAATGCAACGGCTGCGTTACCGCCTGTAAAAACGCCAATGATGTCGAATGGGGTATTCAGCGTCGTCGCGTTGTGACCTTGAACGACGGCGAATCTGACGAAATGTCCATTTCGGTCGCCTGCATGCACTGTGACGACGCCCCCTGCATGGCGGTGTGCCCGACCGACTGCTTCTACAAGACCGACGACGGCATCGTGCTGCACGACAAGGACCTGTGCATCGGGTGCGGTTATTGCCTTTATGCCTGCCCGTTCGGCGCCCCGCAGTTCCCGCAGCAGGATGCGTTTGGCGAGCGCGGCAAGATGGACAAGTGTACCTTCTGTGCCGGTGGCCCGGCTGAAAGCAAGGAAGAAGAGTACGAGAAGTACGGCGCCAACCGCATCGCTGAAGGCAAGCTGCCGCTGTGCGCGGAAATGTGCTCCACCAAGGCGCTGCTGGCCGGTGATGCGCAGGACGTTGCCGACATCTTCCGTCAGCGCGTCGTACATCGTGGCCACGAAGACGGTGCCTGGTCCAACAATCCTCAGGCCAGTGCCGACAACCTAGCCTACGATGCTGCCCGTAAAGGGTAAGGAGGCTTTCCATGAACCAGTTGACTGCTCAGGCACCCGGTGGGGTGCCGCACCTGTCCCAATGGCAAGGGGTTTGGCGCTGGCTGCTGTTGGCCTTTGCCCTGGTGTTCAGTCTGGGCGTGGCGCAGGTTGCCCACGCCCAGGAAGCTGACCCCAATCGTGAGATGAGTACAGCGGCGCCGGGTATCGATGCGGATCAGTGGCGGCAGGTGCGCAGCGGCGAGACCGGCCCCAACTACCGTGATTCGCGAGCCGACAGTAACTACAACCTGATCAACGCCAGCGGTGAAACCTGGCGTCAGTGGCGTAACCGCTGGGTGTCACCCTTTGGTTTGATCGTGATTGGCGGCATGATCGGGATCATCGCGCTGTTCTACCTGATCGTGGGGCGCAAGCATCTTGAAGAACCGCGAACGGGGCGCAAGCTGTTCCGCTGGCCGCTTTTCATGCGGGCCTTGCACTGGTCGGTAGCGTCGCTGTTTATCGTCCTCGCGCTTACCGGTCTCAATCTGCTGTTTGGCAAGTTTGTCTTTCGCGGCTTGTTTGGCGATGCCTTCTGGGGCTGGATGGTCTCGTCCTCGAAATTGCTGCACAACTATCTGGGGCCGATTTTCAGTGTGCTGTTGATCGTGATGCTGGTCAGCCTGATCAAGGACAACCTGCCCAAGAAGCACGACCTGGAATGGTTCAAGAAGGGCGGTGGCCTTGTCGGTAAAGGCCACGTGGACGCTGGCTTTGCCAACGGCGGTGAAAAAGCCTGGTACTGGCTGCTGGCCTCGGTGGGGCTGCTGGTGGTTGCCAGCGGCCTCGTCCTCGACTTCCCCAACTTCGGGCAGGGTCGCGACACCATGCAGTGGGCCAATCTCGTCCACGCGGTGGGTGCCCTGGGGCTGACGGCCGTGTCGGTGGGTCATATCTACATCGGCACTCTGGGAACGGAAGGGTCGCTGGAAGGCATGACCACCGGCTACGTTGATGAAACCTGGGCCAAAGAGCACCACAACCTGTGGTACGAAGAGGTCAAGGATCAGTCGGTTTCCGAGCAGGAACTGGCCGATAGAAAAGCGTCGAAAGACGCAGGTGAATCACCCGCTCCTCGCTCCTCGTAAGATGCGCTGGAATGTCGCAAAAGACACCGCCTACGGGCGGTGTCTTTTGTTATGCTGGGCTTAATTTCACACCATAGAGGTCGCAGAGATGGATAAGTTTGACGACACCACCCGTACCGAGATCGAGGCGGCGGCATTTCGCCGTCTGTTGCAACATCTCGACGACAACAAAGACGTACAGAATATCGACCTGATGATTCTGGCCGACTTCTGCCGCAACTGCCTCTCCAAGTGGCTGGTCAGCGCCGCGGAGGCGCGAGGCGAAAGCCTGAGCTATGAAGAGGCCCGCGAGTATGTCTACGGCATGCCGTACGATGAGTGGAAAGACCTCTACCAAGGCAAGGCCACGCCGGAACAGCTGGCGGCGCTGGAAGCCCGGCAAGCGCAAAAGCGCGCCAAGGAGTAGCCCATGGAGCCGATGATTCCGCTACGTATCGCGGTACTGACGATTTCCGATACGCGCACCGATGAGACCGACCGCAGCGGTCAGGCGTTGGTCGAGCGGCTGACCCAGGCCGGCCATCAACTGGTCGAAAAACGTATCGTGCCTGACGACGTGTACATCATTCGCGCCGTGGTAGCCCAATGGATTGCCGACCCTGCTGTGCAGGGTGTGATCACCACCGGTGGCACCGGCTTTACCGGCCGCGACTCGACGCCGGAGGCAGTGAGGGTGCTGCTCGACAAGCCAATTGAAGGCTTTGGCGAGCGATTCCGCCAGCTTAGCGGCGAGGAAATCGGCAGCTCCACAATTCAAAGCCGCTGCCTCGGTGGCTTGGCCAATGCCACGGTGATTTTCTGCCTGCCGGGCTCTACCGGTGCCTGCCGCACCGGCTGGGACGGCATTTTGGCCGAGCAGCTCGACAGCCGCCACAAGCCGTGCAACTTCGCCAACCTGGTGATCCCCGAGCGTGGTCAGCATGGCTGAGTTGCACACCATTGACGAGGCGCTGGCCGCGCTGCTGGCGGATGTCCGGCCGCTCGGGGTCGAGCACGTGGCGCTTGGCGCAGCGGCCGGGCGGGTGCTGGGCGAGGCGGTCAGCGCCACGCTTGACGTGCCGCCGTACACCAACAGCGCCATGGATGGCTACGCGCTTCGCGCTGCCGATGCCGGTCAGCGCCTTGACGTCAGCCAGCGTATCGCGGCGGGCACGCCTGCCTTGCCGCTGGCACCCGGCAGCTGCGCGCGTATTTTCACCGGCGGCGAAATCCCCCCTGGGGCTGACTGCGTGGTCATGCAGGAGCGCATCGAGGTGGATGGCGATGTTGCGATCATTCCGGCCGATATTCCCGCCGGGGATAACGTGCGCCTTCAAGGGCGCGACGTGCGACAGGGCGACGTGCTGTTAAATGCCGGCGAGCGCCTTGAGGCGGCGGCACTGGGCCACCTGGCGGGGCAGGGCGTCACCCAGGTGGCCGTCCGCCGACGGCCGCGCGTTGCGCTGTTGTCCACCGGTGACGAAGTGATCAATCCGGGGACGCCGCTCAAGCCCGGCCAGCTGTATAACTCCAATCGACCCATGCTCACGCGGCTGCTGGAAAACTTTGGCGCCGAAGTGGTCAGCCAGGTCAGCGTCCCCGACGATGCTGAGCGCACCTGTGAACTGCTCGCTGAGGCGGCGGAAAACGCCGACGTGGTGGTCAGCACTGGCGGCGTCAGCGTCGGCGAGGAAGACCATGTGAAAACCGCGCTGACGGCGCTAGGCGAGCTGTCGATGTGGAAACTCGCCATTCGTCCGGGCAAGCCGCTGGCCCTGGGGCGTTTGCCCCGGCAGGGGATTGGGCAGGCGCGGTTTGTCGGGCTGCCGGGGAATCCCGTTTCCGGCTTTGTCGGCGCCTGGCTGTTTCTGCGCCCGCTGATGGGAGCGCTGCTGGGCTGCCCGGCGCTTGCGTCGCTGCCCTGTGTGGCCGCGCGCGCCGATTTCTCGACCTCGACCGGCCCCCGCCAGCATTACATGCGCGTGATGCTGACGTTTGACACCCAGGGCGCGCAGGCTCACGCCTTTGACGATCAGAACTCCAGCGTGCTGTCGTCGTGTATACAGGCCAATGCCCTGGCGGTGATCCCGCCCCACGCTGAGGTGGCGAAAGGCCAATCGGTGCAATGCTTGTGGCTGGTCGGCTAATCACCCAACGCTGACAGGCCGCATTGTCCCCCATCGGCGTCTCCCTGACGCCGGTGTTGTTCTATGCTTACGAGTAATCGCTTGCCTTGGTGGATTGCCGTTGCATCTTTCAAATGTCTGATATTTAGAATTTTTTGTTAATAAAACATGAAATTAGCGGCCAGTATTCGACTAAAGGCCAATAGTAGAATCGAGTCACCCCTCTACAATCCTCCGCCACTCGGTAAAATTACCTAAATTCACAGCGCTGGCATGGCGTGCTTTTCAGCACCGCATGCGCGACCGCCCCGAAGGATGTTCTTATGCATGCCCTCACCCTGGCGTCATTTCTATTCTTCACTTGTCTAGTGGCCTTCATGACCTGGCGGATTACGCGCCGGGATGATCACAGCAGTACCAGCGGTTATTTCCTGGCGGGGCGAACGCTCACGTTCCCGTTGATCGCCGGCTCGCTATTGATGACCAACCTGTCCACCGAGCAGATGGTGGGGCTCAACGGCGCGGCTTTCAGCGATGGCCTGAGCGTCATGGCCTGGGAAGTCGTCGCGGTCATTGCCCTGGTGGCCCTGGCGCTGTTCTTCCTGCCGCGTTTTCTGAAAAGCGGTATTGCCACCCTGCCGCAGCTGTTGCTGATTCGTTTTGATAAAGGCACCCAGCTGATTGCGAACGTGATCTTCCTGATCGCCTATGCGGTCATTCTGCTGCCGATCATTCTGTACTCCGGCGCAGTGGGTCTTCAGGGGATGCTGGATCTCCCTGCGCTGACGGGTATCAGCTCGCCGACGACGCTGCTGTGGTTGACCGTCTGGGTGGTGGGCATCGTGGGGGCGATCTATGCGCTGTTCGGTGGCCTGCGCACGGTGGCGGTGTCCGACACGCTTAACGGGGTTGGCCTGCTGATTGGTGGCTTCGTGATCGTGTACTTCGGCCTGCAAGCCGTCAGCGATGGCAACGGCATCGTGGAAGGCTGGAACACCCTGAAAACCAGCAATCCCGACAAGCTGAACTCCATCGGCGGTGACGACCAGCAGGTGCCGTTCTTCACACTGTTTACTGGGGTCTTCCTGATCAACCTGTTCTACTGGACGACCAACCAGCAGATCATTCAGCGTACCTTTGCGGCCAAGAATCTGGCCGAGGGCCAGAAGGGCGTGCTGCTGACCGGCTTGTTCAAGCTGCTGGGCCCGCTTTATCTGGTGCTGCCGGGCATCATCGCCTATCACCTGTACGCCGCTGACGGCATCCGCGCCGACGAGGCTTACGGCCATCTGGTGTTCAACGTGCTGCCGCCATATCTCACCGGGTTCTTTGCCGCGGTGATGGTCGGTGCGATCCTGTCGTCGTTCAACTCCGCGCTAAACAGCACGACGACCATTTTCAGCCTGGGCATTTATAAGCAGGTGCTCAACAAGAACGCCACCGAAGACCAGGTCGTCAAATCGGGCAAGGTGTTTGGTTGGGTCATGGCGATCATCACCATGATCATCGCGCCGTTGCTGGCGGGCCAGGATAGCCTGTTCGGCTACCTGCAGAAGATGAACGCTATCTACTTTATTCCCATTCTGGCCGTGGTACTGGTCGGGCTCTTGACCAAGCGTGTGCCGCCAATGGCTGCCAAAGTAGGTCTGGTGGGCGGCTGCCTGCTTATCGCGGCGGGGTATTTCGTGCCGCCTTTCAACAAGCTGCCGGTCATCATGCACGAGTTCCACTTTGTCGCGGCGGTGTTCGTGCTGCTGGTGGCGATGATGCTGGTGATCGGCAAGCTGCGCCCCCGCGAGACCGACTGGGTTCAGGAGCACTCGGGCGACGTTGATCTCACCCCGTGGAAGGGAGCCGTACCCGCCGGTATCGTGCTGGTGGTACTGGTGGTCATCATGTACGCAGCGTTTGCCGGATAAGCGCACCTTGCCTGCCGGCTAGACGTAAAAACGCCCCGCCCTGCTAACACAGGGCGGGGCGTCTGGTTTGGGCGTTAAACCGGCTGGTAGGTGTTCTGGAAGCGTTTGCGCAGCTCGTTCTTTTGCACCTTGCCCATGGTGTTGCGCGGCAGGGTATCGATAAAGAACACGCGCTTGGGCTGCTTGTACTTGGCAAGCCTTCCCTGCAGGTGGTTGATAATCGTAGCCTCGTCAAGGTCGGCCCCTGGCAGGGGCACCACGGTGGCGGTCACGCCTTCGCCAAAGTCGGGGTGGGGCAGGCCGATCACCGCCGACTCGGACACCCCGTCAAGCTCGTCGATGACCTGCTCGATTTCCTTGGGATAGACGTTATAGCCCCCGGAAATCACCAGGTCTTTATCCCGCCCGACGATATGCACATAGCCCTGTTCGTCGACCATGGCCAGGTCACCGGTAATGAAAAAGCCATCCTCCAGCAGTTCTTCGCGGGTCTTTTCCGGCATCCGCCAATAGCCGATGAACACGTTGGGGCCGCGAATCTGCAGCATGCCGATCTCGCCGGGAGCGACGTCATCGCCGGTTTCCCGGTCGGTGATGCGCATCTCCACTCCGGGCAGGGGCATGCCTACGGTGCCCGCACGACGCGCACCGTTATACGGGTTGGAGATATTCATGTTGGTTTCGGTCATGCCGTAACGCTCGAGAATGGCATGCCCGGTCTTAGCCTCGAAGGCCTCGTGGGTTTCGGCGGTCAGCGGGGCCGAGCCCGACACGAACAGGCGCATATTGGCCGTGACCTCCGGGGTCAGACGAGCGTCCTGCACAAGGCGGGTATAGAAGGTCGGTACGCCCATCATCACGCTGCCTCGGGGCAGCTCCTCGAAAATCACGTCGGCGTCAAACTTGGGCAGAAACAGCATGCTGGCACCGGCCATCAGGGTGACGTTGCATGCCACAAACAGCCCGTGAGTATGGAAAATCGGCAGGGCATGAATAAGGCGATCCTCGGCGCTGAAGTGCCATGCCTTGACCAGGGTGTCGGCATTGGAGGCCAGGTTCTGGTGGGTCAGCATGGCCCCCTTGGAGCGCCCGGTGGTGCCCGAGGTGTATAGAATGGCCGCCAGGTCGCGGTGAGCAAGCTCGGCGATAGCGTCATGGGGCGTGGCGTTTTCGGCTTCGTCCATCAGGCTGCCGTCTGCCGCGCTGCCCAGCGTCACGACGGCGGGGCAGCCGGTATCGGCGGCGATCCGACGGGCCTCGTCGGCCACCGCAGGGCGACAGACAAACAGCGCCGGTTCGGCATCCCCCAGAAAATAGCGAATTTCATCGCCGGTGTAACCGGTGTTGAGGGGCAAATAGACACCGCCCATCCGCAGGCAGGCCAGGTATAGCAGAATGGCTTCGGGGCTTTTGTCCACCTGAACCGCCACACGATCGCCTTGACGCACACCAAGCGCTATCAGCGCACCGGCAAGCTGGGCGCTCTGGGCAAGCGCATCGGCGTGGGAATAGCGGCGCCCCTCGCGGGTAGTAATGAAATCGGCCTCGCCGCGTTTGTGCATTTGCGTGGCAAAGGTGGCAAACAGATTGTGGTTCATTTAGCGAGTTCTCCCTTGGCCAGCTTGCGCGCCCGTTTGGCGAGGTCACGCACGTCGCTCGAGCAGGCAATGGTGCCGTTGGCGGTATAATTTTCGTGGTTGCGCTCGATGTCGTCGAGCACATAGAGGTAGTTGACCATCAGGCCGGCGGCCTGCTTGAGGCCCTTGTCGGAAATATCGCCCAGCCAGTTGATACGTTGAAGCTTGGCGCCGTTGCCCAGATGAAAGCGGGCGACGGGGTTGAGCGGCAAACCGTGGCGGTTTTTTTCATCCACCAGGTAGTGCGCAGCAAGCGGCTGGATGATCGCCTTGAGCCGCTCCTGGCGCTGCTTGTCCTGGTGCCATCCAGACGTGTCCAGCTCGGCGAGCGCATCGCGTACGCTGGACGGCCATTGCTCGTCCCCGCGCTGCTCGGCAAGCCACTGGGCAAACCCCGGTACCGGCGAGAGCGTCACAAAGTACTTGAGTTGCGGCAGTTCCTGGGAAAGCTCCTGCACCACCTGCTTGATCAAGAAGTTGCCGAACGAGATGCCGCGCAGGCCGGTCTGGCAGTTGCTGATACCGAAGAAGGCGGCGCTGTCGGCGTCTTCGGGGTCTTCAATGCCGCCTTCCGCACCGGACAGGATCGGCTGGATGCGGCTGGGCAGGCCCTTGTGCAGCGCCACCTCAACGAAAATCAGCGGCTCATCGCCAATCGCCGGGTGGAAAAAGGCAAAGCAGCGGCGATCGCGGGCATCCAGACGGCGGCGCAGGTCGTCCCAATCCTGAATTTCATGCACCGCTTCGTAGCGGATGATCTTCTCGAGAATCGACGCGGGCGTATTCCAGTCGATGCGCTTGAGCATCAGGAAACCGCGGTTGAACCAGGAACCGAACAGGTGCGCGAAGTCGTCATCGATGGGTGCGAGGTCGGGCTGCTCACGCAGCAGGCCAAGCAGATCCTGTCGCATATTGACCAGTTCGTAGGTGCCGTCGCTGGCGAAGTTGAGCCGTCTGAAAAGCTCCTGGCGAAGCGGTTCGCAGGCTTCGAACAGCGTCTGCAGGGAGCGATTGTCCCGGGCCTTGCGGTAGGCGGCGTAGGCGCTGTCAATCTGCTCGGGCTCGGCGGCGAAGTCTTCGGCGAGGCGTTTGAAGAAACGCTTTTTCTCTTCTTCGGAAAGGCGCCGATAGATCGCCAGGGCGCGGCTGGCCAGGGCAATGCTGGACGCTTCGCCGTCGCTCTCCAGTAGCGCCTGGCAGGCCTTGACCAGATGCGTGTGATCCACCGCCGAGGCGACAGTCTGACGCCGCCGCAACAGCGCATCGCGCTGGGTAATGTTGTTGAACAGTTCCTGTAGAAACG
Source organism: Halomonas sp. CUBES01 (assembly GCF_020991005.1). Taxonomy (GTDB): domain Bacteria; phylum Pseudomonadota; class Gammaproteobacteria; order Pseudomonadales; family Halomonadaceae; genus Vreelandella; species Vreelandella gomseomensis. The sequence goes on from NZ_JAJLLW010000001.1 coordinate 601,355, forward strand.
TCATGTTCATGGTAATTCTCCCTTAGCCCATGATCAGATTGGGTAGCCATAGGGCAATGCCGGGGAACAGGCACAGCAGCAGGATGGCGAGCACCATGCACAGCGCATACGGCAGGCTGCCCAGCAGGATGTCGCGCAGCGAAATGTCCGGTGCAATGCCTTTGATGATGAACAGGTTGAGCCCCACCGGCGGCGTGATGAGGCCGATTTCCAGGTTGATGGTGAGCACCACCGCGAACCAGTAAGGATCAAAGTTTGCCGCCAGGATGATCGGTAACAGAATCGGCGCGGTCATGACGATCACCGCCACCGGCGGCAGGAAGAAGCCGGCGACCAGCAGAAAGACGTTGATGACGCCCATCAGTACCCAGCGGTTGACGTCCATATCGGCAATGGCGGCCGCCACGGTCTGGGTAATGAACATTGACGATAACGCGTAGGCGAATACCTCGGCGCAGGCGATGACCAGCATGATCATCACGCTCTCGCGCAGGGAGTCGCGCATGATCAGCTTGAGCGGCCCGATCTGCCACATGCGGTAGATCAGGATGGCCAGCATCAGACACAGGAAGGCGCCGACGCCCGCCGCCTCGGACGGCGTCGCGACGCCACCGTACAGCGCGAATAGAATGCCCGCGACCACCCCGAGGAAGGGCAGGACGCGCACCACGGCTTTCATGTTGCTGTCGACGTTCTGCTGAACGGTGTTCTTGAGTTTTTCCGCAGAGGCTGCCACTGGGTTGGCGTAGCCGCCCGCCAGCTTGCAGGCGATGATGGTCCAGATCATGAACAGCCCCGCGAGCATGAAGCCCGGTACCACGCCGGCGATAAACAGACGGCCGATGGACGTTTCGGTGGAAATTCCGTAGATGATCATGGTTACGGATGGCGGAATCAGTATCCCCAGGGTGCCGCCCGCAGCAATACAGCCGGCGGCGACGCCGTCAGGATAGCCCCGCGTGCGCATTTCCGGAATACCCATCTTGCCGATGGCCGCACAGGTGGCGGGGGAGGAGCCGGACAGCGCGGCAAAAATCGAGCAGGCGCCGATATTGGATACCGCAAGCCCCGCCGGTAGCCGTCCCATCCACAAATCCAGCGAGCGATACAGATCGCGCCCGGTGGGCGAGGACGCCACGGCCGCGCCCATCAGAATGAACATGGGGATCGCCACAAAGCCGAATTCGGCAATACGGTCGAAAAACGTTTCCCCGAAGTAAGTCAGTTCGGGCAGACCGCGGTCATAGAGCAGCGCCATCAGCGAGACACCGCCCAGGGCAAAGGCAATCGGCGTGCCGATGGCCATCAGCACGATCAGGCCCACGGCCACGATAATACCCAGCGTAATCGGATCCATGGTCAGCCCTCCCCGCGCAGAATGTCGGCGACGTACTGTAACGCCAGCAAGGTCGTACCGACTGCCACAGGAAGCAGCGCCGGCCAAAGCGGCGGGTTCCACACCGAGCCGGTTGTCCATTCGCCGTGGAGCGCTTCGAAGAGGTAGACCCAACTGGCGTAGGCAAGCGCGGCGCAGAACGCGAAGCCAAACAGCGAGGCGATGGTAAGCATGATCTTGCGGCCCAAGCCGCCAATGGCATCGGGTAAGATGGTGATGGCCACGTGACCGCCGGTCATGAGCACGTAAGGGCTACCCATCAGCATCGCCCCTGTCACGGAGAAAATCGTGAATTCGGTTTGCCAACTGGTGCTCCAGCCGAGCACGTAGCGCGTGAACACCATCTGGCAGATGACCAGCACCCCGGCAATAAACAGGGCGCTGGCGATGTAGGCCGACAGGCGTGAAAGCTTGTCCATTGCCCGTATATAGCCCCCGATCAGGCCGCTACGCGCTGGCGGAGTATGCGTTGTTGTCGTCGCCATATGTCCCTCGTCAAGCTGTTGTCATCACATCGGATGCCTCTGATCGGGCAAGCCGTGAGCGATGCCGACCACCCTGTAAGGTGGCCGGCATGCAAGCAAAACCAGCTGCTTACTCGACGGCTAGCGCCGCATCGATGATGGCTTGGCCGTTAGGGACGTTTTCGGCGAAGTTTTTATAGGAGGTTTCACGGGCGATCTCGAGCCAGGCGTTGTAATCCTCTTCGCTCATGCTGACCACCTCAACGCCGTTTTCCTCGTAGACGTCGACCATCTGCTGGTCAATGGCGGCGGCTTCCTCGGCAAAGAACGCCTCGGCCTTATCGCCGGCGTCCATCAGGGCAGCCTGCTGCTCGTCGCTAAGGCCCTGCCAGACTTGCTCGGAAATCAGGATCGGTTCGTACATGAACCACAGGGCAAAATCGCCGGGTTGGGTCAGGCAATCCACCTGTTCGTGAAGGCGGTAGGACACGAACGACATCGACGAGGTGTTGGCGGCATCCAGCACGCCGGTTTGCATGGCGGTGTAGATTTCCGATGACGGCATCGAGGCGATGGACGCCCCGGCGGCCTCGAGCATTTCCTCGAAGGCCGGACCTGCAGCACGGAAAACCTGACCGTCCACGGTATCGGGCGAGGTAATGCACCGCTCGCTGGAGGCAAAGCCGCCGGACAGCCAGGCATCGGCCAGGACGCGCGCGCCGCCTTCCTGAATGACGTCCTTGATCATGTCCATGTACTCGGAGTCGTTAAGGCGCTGGGCGTGCTCGTGATTGCGCACGAGGCCGGGCATCAGCGTGGCGGAAAACTCCGGGTGACGGCCGCTGGCATAGTCGAGCGGCAGTGAGGTGATATCCAGCCGCCCCCGCGCCAGCGCGCCCCATTGCTCGCGCGCCTTGAACAGTGATTGGCCAGGGTAGACTTCTATTTCAAGGCCGACGTCAGCGTTGGCCACTTCCTCGGCCATCATCTGGACCATTTCGTCGCGCACATCGCCCTGGCCACCAGGAAACTGGTGGGATGCGCGCAGTACGGTATTGGCTGAGGCGTGCGAAGCGGCGATTGCCAGTCCTAAAGCGGCGGCAGTGACTAGGTGGTTACGTTGCATGTGGCGTCTCCAACGGTTGTTGTTGTGGTCTTGGATTGGCTTTTATGTATTCATCAGACGAGCTGATATATACATCAATAGGCGCTACGTATGCTAATGTCAACTTTATGACATATTCTTTCTGTACAATTTAGCGCTGCCAATAAAGGGGGTGACGCATGCCAGGCTCGAAACGCTCCAACGCCCAGCGGCTCAAGGATTCACTGGAAGACGACATCATTAACGGACGCCGTTCGCCCGGCGAGCGGCTTGATCCTGAAACCCTGGGGGCGGAGTTCAACGTCTCACGCACCCCGGTCCGGGAGGCGATCCAGCAGCTGGTGGCCAGCGGCCTGGTCACGGTGTCGCCGAAGCGGGGAACCTTTGTCGCCAAGGTGGGCATTGACCAGCTGATCGAAATGTTCGAGGTGATGGCCGAGCTGGAAGGTATGTGCGGTCGGCTGGCCGCCCGGCGCATCACCGAACAGGAGCTTTCCGCCCTGCGCGAGGCGCATCAACGCTGCGAGGCAGCAGCGCTGGCGGGGGACACCGACGAGTATTACTACGAGAACGAAGGTTTTCACGACTGTATCTACACGGCGAGCCACAACACCTTTCTCGCCAGCGAGGCACGCCAGCTCAAGCAGCGCCTGAAGCCGTATCGACGGTTGCAACTGCAGGTTCGCCAGCGCGTGCACAACTCGCTCAGCGAGCACCAGGCTATTTTCGATGCCATCGAATGCGGCGATGCGGTACGTGCCCAGCAGGCGCTCAGCGATCACGTATTGATCCAGGGCGAGCGCTTCAGCGACTTTGTGTCCAGCGTGCGCCGGATGGAAGGCGCGCCCGTCAGCCAAACGGGCTAATCGGCCAATGTCTTAATCGGTGGGGTAATCGTCCTTGCCGACATTCTGCCATAACGGTGACACTCTCTTCTATCTGCTGAAGGGAGAACCACCATGTCCCGCCATATTGCGCTAATCGCTTATCCCGACTGCCAACTGCTCGATGTGAGCGGCCCCTGGCAGGTATTTGCCACTGCCAATGAGCTGAGCCAACGTCCGCTCTATCAGCTAACCCTTGCGGCCAGTGTGCCCGGCAAGCTGATGACCAACGGCGGTTTGGCGCTTGATGCCAGTCATTCCCTCGACCAGTTGGCGTCGCTAGCGCCGCTGGATACCCTACTGGTGGCGGGCGGCAGCGGCGTGTCCCGTCAATGCGAGACGCCCGAGATGCTGGCGACGCTGCGCGCGCTCGCCCCGCAGGTACGCCGCCTGGGATCCATCTGCAGCGGCGCTTTTTTGCTGGCGGCGGCTGGGCTTCTGGACGGCCTGCGCGTGACCACCCATTGGCGATACGCCGACGCGCTGGCCAACGCCTACCCGTCACTCAAGGTAGCGCCGGACGCACTCTACGTTGAAAGCGGCGGACGCTACACCAGTGCTGGCGTAACGGCGGGGATCGATCTGGCACTCTCATTGTTGGAAGCCGATCACGGCGCCGAGCTTGCCGGGCGCGTGGCCCGCGAGCTGGTGGTGTTCTTGCATCGCCCTGGCGGGCAATCCCAGTTCAGCGAGATACTGCGCGGCCAGCAATCCGCGGGCCCGCTGCGCCGCCTGCTCGACCGTCTGCACGCCGATCCCGCCGCCGAGCATTCCGTGACCGGGATGGCGGACTTCATGGCCGTAACGCCGCGCCATCTGTCACGGCTGTTCAGGCGGCATCTGAACACCACGCCAGGGGCTTACCTTACTCAACTGCGGCTTGAGCAGGCGCGCCTTGCCTTGCTCGACGGGCACACGCCGGTAGCGCTGGAGCGGCTTGCCAAGCGCTGGCGGCTGGGCGGTGCCGAGCAGTTGCGCCGACAGTTCCAGCGCTACTACGGGGTATCCCCCTCCGTCTATCGCCAACGCTTTGCGTCTTCCCATGCGGATTCCACCCTGGAGCATCACTCATGCCGTTAACCGTCACTCTGTTATCGCTCTGCCAGGCGCTGCTGGTCACCGGTAATGTCCTGCTGATTGCCGTTTCGCCGTTGATCGGGGCCTCTCTGGCGCCCAGCGCGTCATTGTTCACTGCACCGGTTGCCACCCAGTGGCTGGGATTGATGTGCGCCACCATTCCCGCCTCGCTGATCATGGCCAGGCTGGGCCGCAAGCGCGGGTTCATGCTGGGCAACATAGTGGGATTGGTGGGCGCGCTGGTGGCCGTTCAGGCGTTGATGAGCGAACGTTTTGGGCTGTTCTTGCTGGCGACCTGGTTGATCGGTATCGGCATTGGTTTTGGTCAGCTGTATCGCTTTGCCGCCGTGGAGGCGGCGCCTGCGCACCTGCGTGATCGGGCGATTGGCTTGGTGATGGGCGGCGGTGTCCTGGCCGCGTTTGCCGGGCCGTGGCTGGCAAGAGTCAGCCGGGAACTGGGTGAGGTGCCATTTCTGGGCAGCTTTGCCGGTCTGGCTGCCATCTACGCCCTGGCGTTGGTGGTGCTGATCCTGACGCAATTACCGCCCGCTTCGCGCACCCACGGTGAAGGCACCGCCTTGCCGATGGGCAGGATAGTCCGCCAGCCCGGGTTTATTGTGGCGGTGAGCGCGGCGATGGTCGGTTACGGCGTGATGAATCTGGCCATGACCGCAACGCCGCTCGCCATGGCGGGAGCGGGGCACGACTTCAACCACGTCTCGATGACCATTCAGTGGCACGTGGTGGCCATGTTCTTGCCTTCGTTCTTTACGGGTCACTTGGCCACTCGCTTCGGTGCCAAACGAATCATCGTGGTAGGCTGCCTGCTATTGGTGGCAAGCGCACTGGTCGCTCAGTTGGGTATCAGTCTCGCCGGTTTCAACGTGGCGCTGATGCTGCTGGGCCTGGGGTGGAACTTTACGTTCCTGCCCGCCACCGGGCTGCTCACCGAAAGCTACCGGCCGGTGGATAAAGCCCGCACCCAGGCCGCCAACGAGTTTTTCGTGTTTGGGACAGCCGCCACCACGGCGCTGCTCGCGGGGCCCCTGGTCAGCGGTTTGGGCTGGGGCATGCTCAACCTGGTATTGATCCCCGTGGCACTGGTGCCGATGCTCGCCATCGCCTGGCAGCGCCACCGGCAGCAACATGCTAGCCTGGAGGCTCCACCTCGCCCCTAGGAGCTCCGCCGTTATGCTTGATACATTCAGCCACAGCACCCTGGCCGGTCAGTTCTTTGGCCTGGTTGCCCTGGTGATTTGCCTGGTGGCGTTTGCAAGCAAGCACGATGATCGACTGCTGGTGCTGTTGATCTCGGCCAATGTGGCCTTTGCGCTGCAGTTTGTGTTCTTCGCGAGCTGGACCGCCGCTGCGCTGACGGTGCTGGTGATCGTACGCATCGTGCTGGCTCGGCGCTTTCTGGGCAGCAAGCCGGTCATGGCGGGAGTACTGGCGGTCAGCGGTATCGCGGCATGGCTCACCTGGCAGAGCTGGATCGACGTCTTGCCCCTGACGGCCATGGTGCTGGGCACGCTGGGCATGTTCCTGCTGCGCGGCATTGCCATGCGCGTCTTCCTGGGGCTGGCGGCCCTGGCGTGGATGCTCAACAACCTGCTGATCGGCACGATTGGCGGCACGCTCGCCGAAGCCCTGATCGTGATCACCAATATCATTACCATCATTCGGCTGGCGCGCGCCAAGCGCAAATACCCCGAGGTGTTCGAGGACGTCGAGTAACACGACCCGTCCGCCTAGCTGCTATGCTGAAAGAGGTTTCACCTTAGCGAGGAGCGCGATCATGGCCGGAGGATGGGCAAAAGACGGCGCTGAACAAGCGCAGATAGATAGCACCCTGGAAGACGCGGTGCAGCGCGCCCGTAGCCAATTGCCCCGGGGCGAAAGCCTGGACACCTGCGAAGAATGTGGCGAGCCGATCCCCGAGCCTCGCCGCAAGGCGATTCCCGGGGTTCGGCTGTGCGTGGACTGCCAGGCGGCCGTGGACAAGACGCAGTCAAGCGTCAGCGGCTATAACCGTCGAGGTAGCAAGGATAGCCAGCTGCGCTGAGCGGCCTGCTAGGCATCGTGATTGGTGTCCGGCAGCCGCTTGAAGTAGATATAACGATGCAGGCGAATCGCCGGGCGTAACAACAGCTGTACGCTACCAATCACGAAGAGCCACACGCCCAGCGTTTTGAGGCTGCCTTCGTAGAAAAAGCAGATGCTGCCGATGGTGAACCAGACCCCCAGCATGAAATCATTCAGAATGCTCAGCGCTTCATAGCGTTGGTGCACCACCAGTTCACGGTGTCCCAGCGTGAACGTCCAATCGCGTGTCTCGGGATCCTGCTCGCGCTGCATGCCGGTTCTCCTTATCCGATAGTGGCTGCTTGACCGAGTGAAGTGAGGGCGACCGCCTTCACTAGAACGTCAAAGCCTTGCTCATACAAAAGTGTGATCTTTCGTTTAATCAGCAACGACGTATTCATCATAACTTGATGCTATCGTGGCATTACAAGGCCGTCTTCAAAGTACAGCATTATGCCCACGAATGTGGCACTGAGGCGATGGGTGAGCTGGTTGAGCCATAGGGGTGGGAGCATGGTGAATGACGTATTGCTCAAAGACGTCGAAGACGCGCTTGGCAGAGGCCCCTGGCGGTTGCGCTTTGCCGGTCACATAGAAACGCAGTTCGAGGCGGATACGCAGCGGCAGCGCAGCCGTAACATGGTGGCGGCCGGTCTGATATCGGCGTTCATCTATAACCTCTTTCTAATCAATGATTTCAGCTTTCGCCCCGATGCGTTCACCATGGCGGTAGCGTTGCGGGCAGGGGTGATGTTGCCCGTCGGGCTGGCCATCCTTTGGCAGGTGCATCGCGGGGTGTCGCCACCGGCGCGCGAATTCCTGATGGCCTGTACGGTGGTGTGTGCCACGGTGATCTCCTGCGTGATTCTAGCCTCGTCCACCGCGTTCTACTCCTATCTGGACGTGTTCTCTTTCGGGCTCATCCTGGTGGTGGGCAATATCGTGTATTCGCTGCGTTTCCGCTACGCGCTGGCGTCTTCGGTGCTCAGTATTGTGATCGCCTCGGCGTTTGTGGTGACCTACGACCCGATGCCGACAGACGCCAAGCGGCTGGCTATTTTTACCCTCCTCGCCAATGCGGTTTTCACGCTGGTGGCCAACTACCGTCTCGAACGTAGTGAGCGACTTTCATATCTGCACGTACTGCGGGAAAAGCTGCGCGCCGGCCATTACCTAAAAGACAACGAAGTGCTATCCCAGCTGTCGCTGACCGACCCGCTGACGAACCTTGCCAACCGTCGACAGTTCGACGCTGAACTTGCCACACGCTGGCGCGAGGCTGTTGAGAAAGATGCCTGGATCGGACTGATGGTGATCGATATCGACCACTTCAAGGCCTATAACGATCACTACGGGCATCCCCAGGGCGACGACTGTTTGCGCCAGGTAGCCAGGGCCATGCAGCTGAATAGCCGCACCGCCGACCTGGTGGTGCGGTTTGGCGGCGAGGAATTCGTGGTGCTCATGGCAGAGGCGTCGCCGGAGGCCGCCGATCTGGAGGCCGAACGCATCCGTCGCAGCGTCGAAGCCCTGGAGATACCCAATGCCGGCCTCTCGCCCCGGGCGGTCGTCACCGTCAGCGTGGGCGTGGCGGTGCTGCCTCCGGCGGACAGCATGACCGCTGAGGATATACTTTGTCACGCCGATCAGGCGCTTTACCAAGCCAAGCGCCGGGGCCGCAATCGTGTCTGGGTGGCTAATCCGGATGACGTGCCCATCGGCGATGACCCTGCTGGTAACGTAGGTAGATCAGCCCGGTAGCGCCTATCAGCAATGCTATGGTGCTAATGCCTGAGGGCGAGCTGGTTCAGCCGCTTTGTTCGGTTGCCTGATGCGCCAGGATGACGTCCAGAAAACCCTCGCCGTAGTCCGCCAGCTTGCGTGCGCCGATGCCTGAGATCGCGCCCATGGCATCCAGGCTCTGGGGCTTCTGCTCGACCATGTCAGCCAGGGTGGCGTCGTGGAAGATCACATAGGCAGGTACGCCCTGGGTCTCGGCCAGTTCCCGGCGGTGCTGGCGCAGAGCCTCCCACAGCGGGCCGTGGCCCTGGGGGGCTGAGGCGCCTTTGCTGCCCCGTCGAGCGGTTTTGGCTTTGCTGGGTTTGTTGCTTGGCTTGCGCAGCGTTAGATTCTGCTCGCCGCGCAGCACCGGCTTGGCATTGGCAGTGAGCTTGATGCCGCCGTGCCCCTCCATATCCACGCTCAAATAGCCGCTGGCAATCAGCTGGCGAAAGAGCGCTTTCCACTCGTTAGCCGCGAGCTCTTTGCCAATGCCGAAGGTGCTTAGGCGGTCGTGGCCAAAACGGGTGATCCGCTCGTTATGTTTACCGAGTAATACATCCACCAGATAGGTCACGCCGAAGCGCTGCTCGGTGCGGTAGACACATGACAGCGCCTTCTGCGCCGCCACGGTGGCTTCCCAGGTCTCGGGCGGGGTCAGGCAGTTGTCGCAGTTACCGCAGGGGGCGTCCAGGTGATCGCCGAAGTAGTGGAGCAGCGCCTGGCGGCGGCAGCTGATGATTTCACACAGTCCCAGCATAGCGTCGAGTTTCTGCTGCTCGATGCGCTTCTGCTGGTCGGCGGCGCTGGAGTCCTGCTGCATCTGGCGCAGCGTAATCACGTCCTGAAGCCCGTAGGCCATCCATGCATCGGCGGGCAGACCGTCGCGCCCGGCGCGGCCGGTCTCCTGGTAGTAGGCTTCGATGCTCTTGGGCAGGTTGAGATGGGCGACAAAGCGCACGTCGGGTTTGTCGATGCCCATGCCGAAGGCAATGGTGGCCACTACCACCACACCATCTTCACGCAGGAAACGGGTCTGGTGGTGCTGTCGCTGCTCGGGGGGAAGCCCCGCGTGGTAGGGCAGTGCGGTCAGGCCCTGACGCTCTAGCCAGGCGGCAGTCTCCTCCACCTTGCGCCGGGAAAGGCAGTAGACGATACCCGCCTCGCCGCTATGGTGCTCACGGATAAAGCGCAGCAGCTGTTCCTTGGCGTTACCCTGATTTTCGGCGATATGGTAGCGGATGTTGGGTCGGTCGAAGCCGCTGTTATATAGCGCTGCCTCATGGAGCTGAAGGTGCTCCATGATATCGCCCCGGGTGGGCACATCGGCGGTGGCGGTCAGGGCGATGCGCGGCACCTGGGGAAAGCGCTGGTGTAGCTGGGAAAGCTGACGATACTCGGGGCGAAAATCGTGGCCCCACTGGGAGACGCAGTGGGCCTCATCAATGGCGAACAGCGCAATCCGGGTCTGCTCCAGCAGCATCTGCATACGCGGCGTGGCCAGTCGCTCGGGCGCGACATACAAGAGATCCAGTTCCCCCGCCCTCAGGCGGTTCTCCACCTCGACCGCTTCATGGTAATCAAGACTGGAGTTGAGGTAGGCCGCCCTGACCCCGTTCTGCTGAAGTGCCGCTACCTGATCCTGCATCAGCGCAATCAGCGGCGAGATTACAATGGCGGTGCCTTCGCGCAGCAACGCCGGGATCTGATAGCAAAGCGACTTGCCGCCGCCGGTGGGCATCAGCACCAGCGCATCACCACCGGCCATCACATGCTCGATGATGGCCTGTTGTGGGCCGCGAAAGCTGTCGTAGCCAAAAACCTCCTGCAATACCTTGAGGGCTGCCGGATAGGGGTTGCCGTGCACCAATCTCTCCTTGTTTCGTGCTTATGGAAGAATTGTCGCACGAAAAACTTGAGAGGCGTCAGCCTAGCGAATCCCCGCCCGTAAAAACGACTGCACGAACTGGCGCTGGAAGAGCAAAAAGGCGATCAACAGAGGGGCGATACTTAACAGCGTCGCCGCGCTGACAGTGGCCCAGTTAACGCCGGTTTCCGGTGCCGAGAAAACGCCCAGCCCGACCGTTAACGGACGGCTCTCTACCGAGTTGGTGACGACGAGAGGCCACAGGAAGTTGTTCCAGTGGTGGCTGATGGAAACGAGCCCGTAAGCCAGGTAGGTGGGTTTGGCCAGGGGGACGTAAACCTTCCAGAGGATGGCAAGCCACCCGCAGCCCTCGATACGGGCAGCGTCTTCAAGCTCGCGAGGAATGGTTTTAAAGGTCTGGCGCAGCAGGAAAATACCAAAGGCGCTGGCCACGTAGGGCAGGCCTATACCGGTGATGGTGTCGATCAATCCAAGCCCGCTTGCGATGCGGTAATTCTCGACGATCAGCACTTCTGGAAACACAAAGAGCTGAATCAGCACCAGCATGAACAGCACGTTTTTTCCCGGCACCGGAAAACGGGCAAAGGCGAATGCCGCCAGGGTACAGACGACAAACTGGGCGAACACCACGCCGGTCACCAGCGCAAAGGTGTTCAGGTAATAGCGTGCAAAGGGCGCCTGTGACCAGGCATCGGTGAAGTTTTCCAGCGTTAGCGGGGCGAAGAGCTCAAAATTCACCATGAATTCGCTGGGGTGAAAGGCGGCCCAGAACGCATACAGCAGCGGAAAGACCCATATAACCGCCAGCAGCCATGCAGCCACCATTTCAAGCGACGGAACGGAGACGTAACGAGAGCGGGGCGCAGTGGTTGTTGTGGTGTTCATTGGTAGTGCGTCCTGCGATCAAGAATCGTGAACTTCAGCGTTGCTACCACGGCGAGCACCAGCAGAATCACGACTGTAATGGTTGCCGCCGTGGTGCGGTCAAAGAATGAGAAAGCGTTCTCGTAAACGTAATAGAGCAACAGGTTTGTGGCGTTATTGGGCCCGCCCTTGGTCAGGATAAACAGATGATCCACTACGCGTACCGCGTTGATCAGCGCATTGATCAATACAAAGAGTGTGGTGGGCATCAGCAGCGGAAAGGTAACCCGCCAGAAGAAGCTCCAGCGGCCAGTCCCTTCAAGGTCGGAGGCTTCCTTGAGTTCCGGTGGAATACTCTGCAGCGCGGCCAGGTAGAAAATCATGAAAAAGCCTGCTTCCTTCCACACCGACATGACAATCACCGAGCCGAGGGCGACGCTTGGGTCGCCGAGCCAGTTAACGCCGGAAAATCCCAATGTTTCCAGCAGGCTATTGAACAGGCCGATCTGGGGCGCGTAGAAAAACATCCAGATATTGGCGGCGGCGATCATGGGCAGGATGGTCGGTGTGAAATACGCCATGCGCACGAAGCCGCGACCCGGCAGCTTGCCGTTGACGAACAGCGCCATGCCCAGCGCCAGGGCGATGGAGGTAGGAATGGTGCCCAGCGCATAGAGCAGGTTATTACGCGCTACCTGCCAGAAGGTTGGGTCGTCGAACAGCACCTGATAGTTCTCGACTCCGACAAACGCCGCGGGCTCGCCGCGAAAGCCGGGAAGAAAAAGACTGTTGATGACGGTCATGATGGTAGGCAAGTAGGCAAAGGCAGCCAGGAGTACGGCAGCGGGCAGTAACAGCAGCGCGCCGTACAGCTGTAATTTACCGTGGGCGGTTAGGGTCATGGCGGATCACCGCGAGTCGGAAAAGCCGGGGCGCACCCCGGCGAACATGGAAGCGTTCTGTTTTCTTCTAATGCGCCTTAGCGGGCGTAGCGGCGTAGCACTGCTTCGGCTTCCTGCTGCGCCTGGGTAAGGGCTTCTTCAGGGCTCATCTGTCCGGTCAGGGCGGCTTGCACGGCGTTGTCCAGGGCGCGGCGCACGCGGCCACCCTGGTAAGTGGAGAGCTCCGCCGTGCTGTGCTCCAGCTGATCCCGGGCGACGGCGGCGGGGGCGAAGTCTTTAACATAATCGCGCAGCGCCTCGGTCTCGTAGGCAGCGGGGCTGACGCCCATGTAGCCGGTCTCGATCGACCAGGCAGCGGCGCGTTCAGGGGCGGTCATCCAGCGGATGAAGGTCATGGCCGCGCGCTGTTCTTCTTCCGTCGTATCCTTGAAGACGTAGAAGTTGCCACCGCCGGTGGGGCTGCCGCGCTGGGTTTTCATGGGCAGCATGGCGACGCCGAAATCAAAATCGGCGTCGCTACGCACGGCGCTCAGGTTGCCGGTGGTGTGCCACATCATCGCGGTGGACTCTTCGATAAAGTTCTGGCGCAGCGTGCCCCATTCAATGGTGTCGTCAGGCATGGCATCGTGCTCATCGGCCAGCGATACCCAGTATTCAAGCGCTTCAATGGCGGTAGGGTCATCAAAATAGACCTCGGTACCGTCTTCGCTCATCAGCCGGTGGCCGTTCTGGAAGGCGAAGGCCTGGAACATCCAATAGGGATAACCGGTGGAGGGCACCATGACGCCCCACTGTTCGCCATCGGAAGCCTCGCGCACGGTGGCGGCCATTTCGGCCATCTGTTCCCAGTTTTCGGGGGGCGTCTCAGGGTCGAGTCCGGCGGCTTCAAAGGCGTCCTTGTTCCAGAACAGCACGATGGTGGAGCGCTGGAAGGGAATGCCGTAGGTCTTGCCGTCCAGTCGGCCGTTTTCCATCAGGCCGGGGTAGAAGCTGTTGAGCCATTCGCGTTCTGCGTCGCTTTCGACAAGGTCGTCGAAGGCCACAATGGCATCTTGCTCCAGCAGTTCGTAGAGGTCGATGGAGAACATCACCGACAACTGCGGCGTATCACCCGCTTCCATCGCCGACATCGCCCTCACGCGGGTGTCGTCGTAGTTGCCGGCGTAGATGGCTTCGACGTCGATATCAGGATGCTCATTTTCGAAATCTGCTACCAAGTCGTCGACCACATCGGTTAACGCACCGCCGACGGCGACCGGGTAGTACATGGTCAATTCGACCGGGTCGTTGGCGGCGACCTGACCGGCGCTGAGCAGGCCAGCGGTTAGGGCAGAAAGAGCAAAGGGGATACGGGCACGCATGGGGAACACCTCAACGTTGGGATTGGAGCTGGGAGTGGCGGGTTTCGTCTTGCGATGAACCGATGGGTAACTCGCTTTCCGGCGGAGCAGTGGGCATTAGTGAGTAAGCGGTCAGGTCGTCACGACGCAGGCCGTCCTCGGCGAAGAGGTGCGCGGCGGACGCAGGCCAGCCGATCCGGCAGTGCTGGCCGGTAATCGCATGGCGGCCGCGCAGTCGGATCCGCAGGGTATGGTCGCCGACCGCCAGGTGGGCGATGGTATCGGCGCCCAGATATTCGTCGCTCAGCACCTTTGCCGGTACCCCGGAGGCTGATGCAGGGCGTAGCTCGATATCTTCCGGGCGGATGCCCAACTGACCGTTGGCGGCTTCCAGCGGGGCTACCGTTGTGTCGGGTTCGCTTTCAATCACGGCACCATGTTCGCCTGGCACAAGCGGCAGCAGGTTCATGGCCGGGCTGCCGATAAAGCTGGCGGCGAAGGCGCTGGCCGGGCGGTTGTAAAGCTCGTCAGGGGTGCCGTCCTGCACGATCTTGCCGTGCTGCATCAGAATCACACGGTCGCCCATGCTCATGGCCTCGACCTGGTCATGGGTGACGTAGATCACCGTCATGTTCAGACGGCTTTGCAACGCCTTGATTTCCCTGCGCATATCGCTGCGCAGCCGGGCATCAAGGTTGGATAGCGGCTCGTCCATCAGGCAGATCGGATGTTCGGAGATCACCGAGCGCGCCAGCGCCACGCGCTGGCGCTGGCCACCGGAAAGCTGGGCCGGTTTGCGGTTCAGATAGTCGGTGAGGTCAACGAGTTCGGCGACCTTGGCCAGCCGCTCGCGCTGCTCGGCCTTGGGCACCTTGCGGCTGCGCAGACCAAACACGATGTTGTCAGCCACGCTCAGGTGCGGGAATAGTGCGTAGGACTGAAACACCATGCTCAGCCCACGATCCCCAGGCGGCAACCGGGTAACGTCGCGATCACCGATATGAATACGCCCGTCGCTGGCCTCTTCAAGGCCAGCAATCATGCGCAATGTGGTCGATTTTCCACAGCCCGACGGCCCCAGCAAAATGACGAATTGCCCGGGCGTGACATCGAAGGAAATACGATCGACAGCGGGTATCGCGTCCCAACGTTTGGTAACGCGTTCCAGGCGGATACGCGATTGGTCCATAACACTCATCACCGGCTGTTGGTTGTTATTGATCCAGCTTGTGTTGAAGGTGTTGCAATTGCGTGACACTTACATGGATGGGGTATTACGTTCGCTGTGTCAAGCGATAAATCATTTGGCGACTTTGATGCCGTAGCGGTGCAGCCGCCGGACGACGCTTGACTGGCTGATGCCCAGCCGTTCGGCGATGGCGTAGGTGCTGGGCAGCGAGGTGCTTAGCTGCAATAGCGTTTCGCGTTCCAGCCGTTCGAGATACTGCTTGAGGCTTTCCTGAGGGGCTATCGGTAAGCTTGCCGGTGATGAGTGAACGCTTGGCATGCTGGCGGCGTCCTGTTCGGCGTGGGGCTGAAAGGCGGGCGCTTCGATCTGGTCGGTGGGGCTCGAGAGCCAGGCTCTTTCCAGCCAGTTTTCCAGCTCGCGCACGTTACCGGGCCATTCGCTGCCCATCAGCGTCGACCATACCTGGTTGCCCAGAATCTTATGTCGCCCGTAGCGCTGGTTTAGCCGCTCCAGGCAGGCATCGACCAGGTCGGGAATGTCTTCGCGTCGATCCCTCAACGGCGGTAACGTGATGGGAATCACGTTCAAACGGTAATAAAGATCCAGACGAAACCGGCCGGCTTCCACCTGTTTGCCGAGATCCTGATTGGTGGCGACCACCAGGCGGAAATCGACGCGACGCGCGCGCGTATCGCCCAGGCGGGTCAGGCTGCCATCCTGGATTACCTTGAGCAGTTTGGTTTGCATCAACAGCGGCAGCTCGCCGACTTCATCCAGAAACAGCGTGCCCCCTTCGGCCTGCTCCAACAGCCCCGCCTTGCCCTGCCGCGCGGCACCGCTGAAAGCGCCGGGCTGGTAGCCAAACATCTCGGACTCAAACAGATTTTCGGGGATCGCCCCACAGTTGACGTCGATAAAGGGGCCGTCACAGCGCTGGCTCCAGCGGTGTAGCTGCTTGGCAAAGGCGGTTTTCCCCACCCCTGACTCCCCGAGCATCAGTACGTTGGCGTCCGAGGGCGCGACGCGCTTGAGCAGCAAGGCAACCTCGCGCATCACATGGCTTCTTACCCGAAGATCATCCAGTGCGTCGTCCAGTGCCTGTTCCTCGGCATCCGGCGCTGCCTGGCTGCGCTTCAGGTGGTCGCTGAAGCGTTTCTGCAGCAGCGCATATTCGTCCTGAAGCAGTTGTAGGTCGGTTAAGTCCCGTGACCGGCTGATGATGCGCTCAAGCTTGCCTTCCACAAAGACAGGATAGGCCTCGGCAATCACCCGACGACCCGTTCCAGTCACCTGCATCAGCTGGGCCGGGCGGCGGGTGCGCATCACCTCCAGGGTGATCGACGGCCTGAGAACGCCCACCTGCTGAAGCTGCTGAACGGTGCTGGACAGCAGCTCTTCACGGGAAACGCCATAAACGGCCTCGGCACCGGGGCTGACATCCAGCACCCGGCCGTCGCCTCCGACGATGAAAAAGTGGTCGTTGGCGGTTTCCACAATGGTTTCCAGTACGCGCCTGTCTATTTCGCTCATGGCCTGTCACCCATCGCCAGCGGCGTTCGGTCAGCGATTCATAAGTGAATTGCTGATTCATTTATGAATTGATTGCGGGGTTTTTTGAGTCATTTTTGCATCAAATGGCCGGCGCGACCACTGATTTATCGGCATCGGCGACTTGGCATGGTCTATGCAACACCGTTACGAGACGAGTAAGAAAACAAATCCAAGGAGATGACGATGTCGCAGTTTAACCAGCCGCTGGGCGGCAACTCCATGCCGCGCTTTGCCGGCCCCGCGACCATGATGCGCCTGCCCACCCAGGATACCGCCGAGGGCCTGGATGCGGCCTTTATCGGCATTCCCATGGATATTGGCACGTCAAACCGCCCGGGCACACGCCTTGGGCCGCGCCAGATCCGCGATGAGTCGCGCATGCTGCGCCCCTATAACATGGCGACCCGCGCCGCGCCCTTCGAAAGCCTGCAGGTGGCGGACATTGGCGATGTCCCCATCAATACGTTTCATCTGCCAAAAAGCGTCGACATCATTACCGCGTTTTACGACGAGGTGCTCAAGCATGACTGTATTCCGCTATCGCTCGGCGGCGAACATACGCTCACTCTGCCGATACTGCGGTCCATCGCCAAGAAACATGGCCCGGTAGGGCTGATCCACGTCGATGCCCACGCCGATGTGAACGAGCACATGTTTGGCGAGCCGATTGCCCATGGCACGCCGTTTCGTCGTGCCCAGGAAGAGGGGCTGCTGGCCGCCAACAAGGTCGTACAGATAGGTCTGCGGGGGACGGGATACGCCGCGGAAGATTTCGACTGGTGTCGTGAGCAGGGCTTCCGCGTTGTGCCCGCCGAAGAGTGCTGGTACCGCTCGCTGGCGCCGTTGATGAAGGAAGTGCGCGAGCAGATGGGCGATATCCCGGTGTACATCAGCTTTGATATCGACGCCCTGGATCCCTCGGTTGCCCCCGGTACGGGCACGGTGGAAATGGGCGGCCTGACGTCTTCCCAGGGCCTGGAAATCGTTCGTGGTGCGGCAGGCCTGAACATTGTCGGCGGCGATCTGGTGGAAGTGTCGCCACCCTACGACCCCAGCGGCAACACCGCGCTAATGGGGGCCACGTTGTTGTATGAAATGCTCTGTGTACTGCCGGGCGTGAAACGCGGCAGTTAATCAGATGATGGCATTACAAAGCGCCGGTGTAACAAGGCGCGATCCATAAATAGACAAGGTAAGAAGCGGTGCTGGCCGCCGCTTCAGAAATCGCCAGCTCACCTCCAATAAACCTTCAATACAGGTGAACCCATGTCCTCGCATGTGCAGCTAGACGAGCCAAGCGCCGATGAGCCGATCCAACGGCGTCATCTCATCAAATTCTTAATTCCCTCCTTGATCGGGGTGCTGTTGTTCTTGGTGCCCTTTCAAGTGGGGGACACCATTAATATCGGCATGGGCCTGATGGCCGATGGATTGCAAACCCTGTTGGGTGCGGCCTTGCCTGCGATCGCTACGGTGGTTTTGTGCTTCTCGGTCGTGGCCACGCTTTACGCCAAACTGGTGAATCCTTCCTGGGCGGAATCGGGCGTACTGAACGAAATGTTTCACGTCGGGCCGGTATGGTTGGGTATGCGCATTCTGGGCGCGCTCTTTGCCTTGATGACGTTTTTTCAGGTAGGCCCCGAATTCGTCACCGCATCGTTTACCGGTGGGGTGATGCTCAACGACCTGGCGCCGGTGCTGCTGACCTTCTTCTTTTTTGCCGCGCTGCTACTGCCGTTTCTGGTGGAATTCGGCTTTATGGAGTTTATCGGCAGCCTGGTGCGCAAGCCGTTCCGGGTGATCTTTAATCTGCCGGGACGCAGCGCCATCGATGCCACCGCGTCGTGGATGGGGTCGGGTACCGTCGGCGTACTGATTACCACGCAACAGTATGAGCAGGGCTACTATAACGGCCGCGAAGCCTCGGTGATTGCCTCCAACTTTTCGGTGGTCTCGATTGCCTTTGCGCTGCTCGTGACCAGCTTTGTGGATATTAACCACCTGTTTGTGCAGTTTTATTTCACGGTGGTCGTGGCGGGGTTGATAGCCGCGGTGATCGTGCCGCGTTTGCCGCCACTGTCGCGCAAAGCCAATGACTACTATGAGCCGGTAGGGTGCCAGATCAGCGAAAAACCCACCGCTAAAATAGGTCTGTTGCGTTACAGCTTGCTGCAAGCCACGCGTCGCGCCGCCGGTGCGCCGGGGCCAAGGGAGCTGGCAAAGCTGGCGCTGCTGAACGTCATGGATATTTTCCTCGCCCTGCTGCCACTGGTGTTTGCCATTGGCACGGTCGCGCTGATTCTCGCCGAATTTACCCCGCTATTTACATGGCTTTCCTATCCCATGGTCCCGGTGCTGGAGCTGCTGCGAATTCCCGAGGCGGAAGCGGCAGCGCCCGCGACGCTGGTGGGCTTTGCCGACATGTTTCTGCCGGCGGTACTGGCGACCAATATCGAAAGCGAGCTCACCCGCTTTGTGATTGCCTGCCTGTCGCTCACTCAGTTGATCTACATGTCGGAAATCGGCGCGCTGCTGCTCAAGTCGAAGATCCCGATCAAGCTCTGGGAACTGGTGGCGATCTTCCTGCTGCGGACCGCCATTACGCTGCCGATCATTGCCTTTATGGCCCATACGTTTTTCTTCTAAGGGGCCTGCAATGAACACTAGCGTAACGAGCAATCAATCCACCTATCCAGCACCCCTGACCTGTGCCGAGCTGCTGATCCGTTTGCTGCGCGATACCTACGGTGTCAGCACACTGTTCGGCATTCCCGGCGTGCATACCGTGGAGCTGTATCGCGGGCTGGAAGGCAGCGATGTACAGCATGTCACACCGCGCCATGAGCAGGGGGCGGGGTTTATGGCCGACGGCTATGCCCGGGCCAGCGGCCAGCCGGGGGTGTGCCTGATTATCACCGGGCCAGGAATGACCAATATGGCCACCGCCATGGGCCAAGCCCTGGCGGACTCCATTCCCATGCTGGTGATCTCCAGCGTGAACCGTCGCGATACCCTGGGTATGGGCCAAGGGCGGCTCCACGAGCTGCCCAGCCAGCAGCAGATGATCAGCGGCGTTGCGCGGTTTAGTCATACGCTGCTGGACGCCAACACACTGCCCGAGGTGCTGGCCCGTGCCTTTGCTGTCTTTAATGGCGCACGCCCCGGCCCAGTGCATATCGAAATCCCCATCGACCTGTTTAACGCGCCGATAAATGAACCGGCCAGTTGGCAGGCACCTACGCTCTATCGTGCTGCTCCCGACCCGGAAGGGCTTGCCGAAGCTGCCCGACTGCTGCAGGCGGCGAAGCAACCCTTGGTGCTTTTGGGCGGTGGCTGCGTGGCAGCGCCAGAGGCGGCCCGAGCACTGGTAGAACAGCTGGATGCGCCCACGGTCACGACCATCAATGCCAAAGGCCTGCTGGGTCGTGGCCATCCGCTGGATCTGGGTGCTAACGCCGCGCTACCCGCGGTGCGTGAACTGGCGGTCAATGCGGATGTGGTTCTGGCCGTCGGCACCGAGCTTGGCGAGACCGACTACGACGTTGTGTTTGATGGTGGCTTTCATCTCAGTGGCACGCTGATTCGTATTGATCTCGACCCAGAGCAGCTGGTGCGCAACCAGCGCGTAACGTTGGGACTGGTGGGCGATGCCGGGCGTAGCCTTGAACTGCTGCTTAAGCACTTCCCCGAGCCACTAAACCGCCACGGCAAGGCGCGAACCGCGTCCGCATTGAGGGCGCTAAACCTTCACAACGACCCGGCCTTCAGCGACTTTGTGCCGCTGTATGCAACGCTTGCCGAGCATCTGCCCGAGGCCATTCTGGTGGGCGACTCCACCGCGCCGGTGTATGCCGGTAACCACCTGGTCAGCCAGCCCGCGCCCAGGCGTTACTTCAATGCCTCGACGGGTTACGGCACCTTGGGTTATGGGCTGCCGGCGGCGCTGGGCGCACAGCTGGCGCGAGCGGATCTACCGGTGGTAGCGCTGGTAGGCGATGGAGGAGTGATGTTTACGCTCTCGGAAATCGCCACCGCCGTAGAAGCGCGTCTGCCGGTGGTGATTGTGCTCTGGCACAACGCCGGTTTTGAGGAGATTCGCCGCTATATGGATGCCAACGGTGTGGCGCGCCTGGGCGTGGATATTCAGGCGCCCAACTTCCTCACCCTAGCCGAAAGCTTTGGCTGCCCTGGCGCCTTGGTGGAAAGCCCCGCCGAACTCGCCAGCGCGCTCGCCAACCGCGAAGCGACCGGACCAGTACTGATCGAAATTGATGCCGCTGCCTGGCAGAAAAGCCTGATATCAACAGGAGATAACAATGAAGAATAATCAAGTGCTCGGCCAGGACACCCTGTCTGCCGACGACGTTGAACACAGCCTTGGGCTGCCGGGAACCTTTGCCCTGTGGCTCGGCGCCAACGTGGTGGTCACCACCATCCTGACCGGCATGTTTTTAGTCCCTGACCTGACCTTCCAACATGCCATGCTGCTGATCTTGATTGGTTCGGCGATCGGCATCATCCCGCTGGTATTGATCGGGGTGATGGGCCAGCAAACCGGCATGACCACCATGGTGCTGGCGCGGGGCACCTTTGGTAGAAAAGGCGCTAATTTCCCCGCCTGGGTGAATCTATTGGCGCTGATAGCGTGGAGCTGGATCCAGGCGCTGCTCGCCGGCATGAGTCTGGACTACGCCGTGGAAAGCCTGACCGGTTACTCCAATGTCGCGCTCTTCACGGTTATCTGTGAATCCCTGGTGGTGCTGATTGCCCTGCGTGGTCACCTGGGGATCGAGAAAGTCGAGAAGATAGCGGCCTTGCTGATGTTAGGGCTCTCGGCGGTGGTGCTGTTCGCGCTCAATCGCCATTATGACCTGCCGAGCATCACCCAGTTGGAGCCCGAAGGCGTTCTGGGTGGCGGCGTGGTGTTCGATATCGTGGTCGCGACGGCGTTTTCCTGGATTCCATTGGCGGCGGATTACAACCGCCACTGCCGCTCGCTAAAAGCCGCTGTGGTGGGCACTTGGGGCGGCTACGTGGTGGCAACGCTGGTAGCGATGGGGCTGGGCGCCACGGTATCAGCGCTGTCGATCAGCGTGGGTATGGCGCCAACCTACGACCCGACGACCCTGCTTAGCGGCTTCGGTTTCGGCCTGCCCGCCGCTCTGGTGATTTTCTTCTCGGTACTGACCACCAACGTGATGTGCGTCTATAGCGCCACGCTTTCGTTCATGAGCGTGCGGCCCAAGGTGCCGTTCTGGAAACCGGCGTTGATTATTGGCGTCGTGTCCGTGATCGGTGCGCTCATCCCCGGCATTCTCGATCAGTTCCAGACCTTTCTACTAATCATTGGCAGCGTCTTTATTCCCGCCTTTTCACTGATGATCGTCGATTACTACCTGCTGGGCCGCCAGCGCTATACCTCGGCACAGCTGATCCAGGCGGAACATAGCCTTCCCGCCTTCAACTGGCTGGCGCTGGGCAGTTACGCGGTCGGGGCGTTACTGGCTTACTACTGGAACTGGGTCGCACCGCTTGATTTTGGCGCGTCGCTGCCGGTTTTCGTGATTACCGGTGCGCTCTATTTTGTGGTCAGCAAGGTTGCCCTCGCCAAGCGGGTGCCCGCATGAGCCTTGAGCGCATCAATGCACAGCAGTGGTACCGTACCGCCCCCAAGGCGGACGGTATCACCCTGATCGACGAGCCGTGGATCAAGCCGTTTTATCGCTGCAATATCTGGCATGTCCAGGGCAGCAAGCGGGGCATGGTCGTGGACTTTGGCCTGGGCGCGGTGCCGCTACGTCAGCACGTAGCGCAACTTGCCGAGCGTGACCTGCTGGCGGTGGCCAGCCACACGCACTTTGACCATATCGGCGCCGCCCACGAGTTTGGCTGTTGCCATGTGCATGCCGCTGAGACGGACATCCTGGCTTCACCCGACAACACGCGCACCCTGGCCGACCAGTTTCTCAGCGATGACATGTTTGAGGCGCTCCCTGCCAAGCCTTATTCGCACAGCCGCTACCGCATCACGGCACCGCAGCAGGTGTGCCCGCTGGCGGATGGCGAAATACTGGACTTGGGGAACCGGCAGTGGGAGGTGATCCATACGCCGGGCCACTCCCCCGGCGGCATCGCCCTGTGGGAGGCGGCCACCCAGACGCTGATCTCGGGCGATCTGATTTACGATGGCCCGCTTATTGAAGACCTCTGGCACAGCGATCTTAGCGACTACGCTGCCAGCATGCGGCGGCTGCGCAAGCTGCCCGTCCGCACCGTCCACGGCGGCCATTTCCCCAGCTTTAGCGGCCAGCATCTCACAACGCTCATCGATGATTGGCTTCGCCAACACGACCTCTAAAGGAGCCTCGACAATGCCCATGACCTCCCAGACCGATTACCCTTCGGTTGTTGACCACCAATTCATCAACAACCAATGGGTGCCCTCGGCGAGCACCCGCCTGCTCGACGTGATGAACCCCTACCGCGAAGAGCGGATTGCCCAGGTTACGGCAGGTGACGCCGCGGATGTCGACGCCGCCGTCAACGCCGCAAAGCTGGCGCAGCCCGTCTGGCAGGCGCTGGGCGGAACCGCACGGGCAAAATACCTTGACGGGTTTGCCGATGCACTGGAAGCCCGTCGGGAAGCGCTCATGGCGCTTTCGGCCACCAACAACGGTAAGCCGCTGGCAGAAGCGGGGATCGATCTTGACGACGCCATTGCCTGCTATCGCTACTACGCCGGGCAGGCCAGGGCGCTGGATGCCCGCCAGGGCGAGTTGGTCAGCGTGGAAATGGAGGGTGTTGAAGCCCGCTGTTACCACGACCCTGTCGGCGTGGTAGGGCTGATTGCCCCGTGGAACTTCCCGCTGGTGACCAGCGCCTGGAAGCTGGCCCCCGCGTTGGCCGCGGGCTGTACCGCCGTGCTCAAACCGTCGGAAGTCACGCCGCTCCCCGAGCGGGTGCAGGCAGAGATTGCCCTTGAGATCGGTCTGCCTGCGGGCGTGCTGAATCTTCTCAATGGCGACGGCGAAGGCATCGGCGCGCCGCTAACCCGCCATCCCGGTGTGGATAAAGTCTCCTTTACGGGCAGTAATCAGGTGGGCGAAGCGGTGATGAAAGCCGCAGCCAACCGCTCTGCTAACGTATCGCTGGAGTTAGGCGGGAAATCCCCCGTTCTGGTGATGGAAGACGCTGACCCCGCTCAGGCCGCCGACTGGGTGATGGCAGGCATCTACTTCAACGCCGGGCAAATCTGTTCCGCGACTTCGCGTTTATTGGTGCACAAAGATATAGCGGAAGCGCTCTACGCCGCCCTTGCCGAACGGATGGATGCGCTGACATTGGGCGACCCGCTGGCGGAAGGCACCGACTTAGGCCCGATGACCAGCGCCAAGCAGCGCGACGCGGTTCAGGGCTATCTGGACCTGGCCGAACAGGAAGGCCTGAAGGCAGTGCGCGACGGGCGGCACCGCACGCTGCCAGCGAAGGGCTACTTCCTGGCGCCTACGCTCTACCGCGATGTGCCGGTGGATAGCCGCCTGTGGAAAGAAGAAATTTTTGGCCCGGTGCTCTGTGCACGAAGTGTCGCCAGCGAAGCTGAAGCCATCCAACTTGCCAACGACAGCGACTACGGCCTGGCGGCCACCGTCATCAGCGGCGACCCCGAGCGCGCCAAACGCATCGGCCGCAAGCTCAAAGCCGGTAGCATCTGGTACAACAGCGAGCAGTTGGTGCTCCCCGAAACCGGCTGGGGCGGCTTCAAACGCAGCGGCATCGGCCGCGAACTCGGCCCTTGGGGGCTCAGTGCGTACCTGGAAGTGAAGCATGTGGTGGGGCCTGCCTAGCTCTTACCTAAAGCTCCCGCTGACAATGTCAGGCGGGCCGCTTGCTAGTCATCTGCCGGCAAAATCCTGCCTGGGTTCATCAATCCCTTGGGGTCGAACAAAGTTTTAACGCCCTGGACCAACTCCCGCTCAAGTGGCGATAAGCGCGCCAGATAGGGCGCTTGCTTGGTTCGACCAATGCCGTGTTCGGCGCTGATGCTGCCATGGAAGTCGTCGAGCACGTCAAACAGTCGTTCTTCAAGGTCGTGGAGGTGGGCTTTTTTCTCACTGTCGGCCATGGCCATGGGCGGCAGTATATTGAAGTGCAGGTTGCCGTCGCCGACATGCCCGTAGGCAATGATCTCGCACTCGGGCGAAGCGGCCATCACGGTTTCGCTCGCCTGGGTAACGAAGTCGGGAAGTGCCGAGATGGGCACGGAAATATCGGTGCGCAGGTGCTCACCGCGCCGTCGCTGGCCTTCCAGCATGCTCTCGCGGAACTGCCAGAGCTGGGCGGATTGGGTATCGCTAGATGCCAGGGCGCCATCAAGTACCCACTCCCGCTCCATGCCTGTTTCAAGCAGCTGTTCAAGCATAGCGCTCAGGTCTATCGGGCCTGTGGCGGCGACTTCCATCAACACATACCAGGGATAGGCGCTTTCCAGTGGGTCGCGCAGCTCAGGTGTGGCTTCGATGGCCAGCTCGATGCAGCGGCGGGGGATCAGCTCGAAGGCGGTCAGCAGGTCGCAACAGTCGCGACGCGCCAGACCGTACAGATCGATCACCGCCTGTACCGATGGCAGGCCGAGCAGCGCGGTGCGGTTTTGGGTAAGGCGTGGGGAGAGTTTAAGCACCGCGCTGCTCGGTCTGTCATCGGGTGACCTCAGGGGAAGCGCCGCTGGAGGTGGCGCATCAGCTCGCGAATACCGTAGGTCCATGGCGGTAATTGATCGCTTCTGCCCACCGGGTTGACCAGCGCGCCGAGCGCTGGCGTCGCAATGATGACGCGGTCACCCAGGTGGTGGGTGAAGCCTTGACCTTCGCCGTCACGATCCTGAATCGGCGAAAACATGGTGCCCAGGAACAGCATGAAGCCATCGGGGTATTGGTGATGGTCGCCGATGGTCTGGTTGACCAGGTCCAACGGGTCGCGGCTGATTTCGCGCATATCGCTCTCGCCCTGGAGCAGGAAGTCGTCATCCTCACCCTCAATGCGCAGTGATACCTGGCAGCTGCGCACGCTGTCGATATCGAAGTGGTCATCGAACAGCCGAATGAAGGGGCCCATGGAGCAGGAGGCGTTGTTGTCTTTTGCCTTGCCGAGCAGCAGGGCGCTACGCCCTTCCACGTCGCGCAGGTTGACGTCGTTGCCCAGGGTGGCGCCGCGCACCTGACCGCGGCTGTCCACCGCCAGGACAATTTCCGGCTCGGGGTTATTCCACTGCGAGGACGGGTGCAGGCCCACCGGGGTGCCGAAGCCTACCGATGAGAGCGGCTGGGCCTTGGTAAATACCTCCGCATCCGGGCCGATCCCGACTTCCATGTACTGAGACCAGCCGCCGCGCGCCTGCAGGGCTTTTTTAAGCGACATCGCCTCGTCAGAGCCCGGCTTTATCTTGGAAAGATCTTTGCCGATTAGCGCCTGCAAGTCGTCGCGCAGCTCGGCCGCCCGGGCCGAATCGCCGCCTGCCTGCTCCTCGATGACCCGTTCCAGCAGGCTGACGGCAAAGGTAACGCCGCAGGCTTTAACGGCCTGCACATCGCAAGGGGCCAGCAGGTAGGGCGCTGGGTGCTTGGGGTGCTGGGAGTTTGCCAGCAGCGTTTCGATGCTGCCCAGCGTGTGGCCTTCCGCCCGACGCACGACATCCTGGGCGTCGTCGCGCTCCAGCAGGTCTGCCATGGTGGGGCCAAACGCGGTAATGTCGATGACCTGGCCGTTTTTCACCGTCACCAGCGACGGCCCCGTCGCATCTTGCCAAACGCGGCCGACAAGCAAGGCGTTATCTGGTTCAGGAAGAAGAGCGTGGTGGGGAAGCGCGTCCGTCGAGGATAGAGGTTGCGTGGGGGGGGTCATAGCATTTGCGCTCTCGCCAGGTGCCGGTCGGCGAGAAGGTGAAAGCACCTTCCCGGCGGGGCTCGGCGTGGTTTATGTAAAGTGTCGGCACCCTAGCCGTTCGCTAAATGTCTAACGCTTTGCAAGTATGTTCAACATATACTTTTGTATGTGTCGACGACGCGATCAAGACAGCGTACCTTCGTGGTAATTTTCTTTTAACCGTGTTTTAAGGGTGGAGCGACACCATGGCCAAGTTCAGGCGAATAGCGCCAGACCAGCTGCGATCACGCTACTGGTTCGATAACCCCGACCACCCGGGCACCACGGCGCTGTGCATCGAGCGCTACCTTAATTACGGGATCACGCTGGATGAGCTGACCAGCGGCAAGCCGATTATCGGCATCTGCCAGTCGGGCTCCGACTTGACCCCCTGCAACCGCCACCACATCGACTTGGTCATGCGTGTAAAAGACGGTATTCGTGCGGCGGGCGGCGTGCCCTTTGAATTCCCCATGCACCCGATTCACGAGAACGTGCGGCGTCCTACCGCCGCGCTGGATCGTAATCTCGCGTATCTAGGCATCGTTGAAGTGCTGCACGGCTATCCGTTGGATGGCGTGGTACTCACCACCGGCTGCGACAAGACCACCCCCGCCGCGCTAATGGCGGCGGCAACGGTGAATATTCCTGCCATCGTGCTGTCCGGCGGGCCGATGCTCAACGGCTGGCGCGGCGCCGAGCGGGTAGGCTCGGGCACCATCATCTGGGAGCTGCGCAAGCGCCTGGCGGCGGGAGATATCGACTACGCGGAGTTTCTCTCCCGCGCCAGCGATTCTGCGCCGTCGATTGGTCACTGCAATACCATGGGCACGGCGTCCACAATGAACTCCATGGCCGAAGTGCTGGGCATGAGCCTGCCGGGTTCAGCGGTGATACCCGCGCCCTATAAAGAGCGCGCGATGGTGGCTTTTGATACCGGCACGCGGATTGTCGATATGGTCTGGGAAGACCTGCGCCCGCTGGATATCCTGACCCGGGAGGCGTTTGAGAACGCCATTGTGGCGTGCTCGGCCTTGGGTGGTTCCTCCAACGCGCCGGTACATATCAATGCGATTGCCCGCCATGCGGGCATTGAGCTGGATAACGACGACTGGCAGCGGCTGGGCCATGAAATCCCGCTGCTGGCCAACGTCATGCCGGCGGGGGCCTTCCTGTGCGAAGAGTTCTACCGTGCTGGAGGCGTGCCCGCGATTCTCCACGAGCTACAAACGGCGGGTAAGCTGCACGGCGATGCGCTGACGGTCAATGGCCGCTCGATGGGCGAGAATGTACAGGGCCGTGAAATCCAGGACGTCGATGTGATCTGTCGTTACAGCGATCCATTGGTGAACCACGCGGGCTTTCTCAATCTCAAGGGCAACCTGTTCGACTCGGCGCTGATGAAAACCAGCGTGATCTCCCGGGACTTCCGCGAGCGCTTCCTGAATGACCCCAACGACCCGGACGCCTTTGAAGGCAAAGTGGTGGTATTCGATGGTTCGGAGGATTATCACGCACGTATCGACGACCCGGCATTGAGCATCGACGCGCGCACCATTCTGGTAATGCGCGGGGCCGGGCCGGTAGGCCACCCTGGCGGTGCCGAAGTGGTCAATATGCAACCCCCGGAGGCGCTGATCAAGCAGGGCATCGAGTCGCTGCCATGCCTGGGCGATGGCCGTCAGTCGGGTACTTCCGGCTCGCCGTCGATTCTTAATGCCTCCCCGGAAGCCGCTACCGGTGGCGGCTTGGCGCTGTTGGAAAGTGGCGACTGGCTACGCGTTGACCTCAAGCGTGGCGAGGTGCAGCTTCTGATCGAAACGAGTGAGCTGGAAGCGCGCCGCGAGCGGTTTGCCCAGCAGGGCGGCTACCGCTACCCCGGCCACCAGACGCCCTGGCAGGAGATCCAGCGCAGTATGGTCGAGCCACTGGATCGCGGCATGACCCTGGCGCCCGCCGTCAAGTACCGCAATGTGGCCCGCCAGCATCCGCCCAGGGATAACCATTAAATGAGTCGATGGCACGCCTTGTCGCATCGTCAGCAGGGGCTGCTGTTGACCGCCGGCGGCGCGCTGATCATGGCGCCGGATGCCCTGTTGATCAAGGTGGCCGATCTGCCCGATGCGGAAATCCTGATGTGGCGTGGTTATCTATCCGGCTTGGGTTTTCTGCTCATCGCCCTGCTGCGCTATGGACGCGGCACCCTGGCGGCCTATCGTCGCTGCGGCTGGACGGGCATCGCCGTGGCGCTGCTGTTCAGCCTGACCACCTGTGGTTTCGTGCTGGGCAATCAGTACACCAAGGCAGGCAACGTGTTGATGATACTCGCCAGCTCACCGCTGATCGCTGCCGTGCTCTCCTGGATCATCCTCAAGGAGCGTTTGCCCAGGCGCACCTGGCTGGCGATCTGTCTGTGTATGGCGGGCATTGCGATGGTCGCGCTAGACGATGCAGGCGAAGGCTCCTGGTTGGGTAACGCCTTTGCCTTGATGGCGGCGACCACACTGGCGATTAATTTTACCCTCTGCCGTACGCGCCCCGGCGTGGATATGAGCCCCATGCTGGTGTTTAACGGCCTGGTGGTGGGCAGCGTCGCCGGGCTTTTCTGGCTGGCGGGGAGCGAGCCGTCCCTGCCCGCCATCAATCAGCTTGCCGTGGTGGTGGTGCTCTGCCTGATCATCGTGCCCTGTGGCGTGACGCTGCTGCAGCGTGGGCCGCTATACCTGCCGTCCGCTGAGGTGGGGCTGCTGATGCTGCTGGAAGTGGTGGTGGGCACGCTGCTGGCCTGGTGGATTCTTGGTGAACAGCCCGCGCCCGTGGCCTTGCTGGGCGGTGGCCTGGTGCTGGGCACGCTGCTGGCCAAGGGGCTTTATGAACGGCGCCTGGAGCTGCGGCAGCGGGCACTGCTCGGCGCGCCGCCGCCGGTAACAGTAGACCGGTCAAATACGTTATGATTGACAGGAATCGACATAGGGTCTTCTCGCAGTGACGTCATCTCCCAGCAAGCCAGTAGCTCGCCCCAGTATCGCCGAACATCTCGCCGAGGAAATCTTCGGCGGGCGTTATCATCCCGGCGATCTCGTGCCCCGTGAAATGGATCTATGCGAACGCTTTGCCATCAATCGCTCTGCGGTGCGCAGCGACCTGCGCCAGTTGGTCGATGCCGGGATTATCGAGCGGATTTCCGGCCATGGTTCCAAGGTGCGTGAATACTCCGAATGGCATATTCTCGACGCCCAGGTGACCGACTGGTTGACCCGTTATGCGGCGCCCAACCCGGATATTCAACGCGAAATTCTTGCCTTTCGCCTGGACGTCGAGCCCTATGTGGCGATGACCGCCGCCAAGCGCGCCAAGGCGCGGGATTTGGTTGCTATCGAAGAGGCGTTCGAAGGGCTAGGACAGAATCTGCGCAATGCCACCTGCGAAGAGGAACGGCGGCTGCACAGCGAGTGCGATGTCGCCTTTCACGAAGCGATTTTCAAGGCAACCCACAATATTGTCTGGGCGCAGCTATCGCATATCCTGCGGCCCTCCATCTATATGCTGATCTCCATGTCCAACGAGAACGCCCCGGATCCTGAAGAGAGCCTTGAGCGCCACCGCCAGCTGATGGAGAGCATTCGGCTACGTCGCCCTCGGGAGGCGTTTTTAGCGTCCCAAGCGGTTTTGGCGGGCACCGCCGCCGCGTTGGGGCTTGAGCACAGCGTCAGTTCACTAGGGCGCGGCGTCGAACTGCCCCACAGCGACCTCTGAACCCTGTTTTCAATGGCAAATAACAAAGGCAAGCGTATGTCTGACTTCAACCTTGGCCTGGTAGGCGTGGGCAAGATTGTCCGCGACCAGCACCTCCCGGCCATCGCCGCCACACCGAGCTGCGCGCTTACCGCCACGGCGGATCCCTTCGCCTCGCTGCCGGACCTGCCCGCTTATCAGGGCCTGGAGGCGATGCTTGATGCCTACCCTGAGATCACTGCGGTATCGATCTGCACGCCGACGCACCTGCGTTACGCCCAGGCGCGGGCGGCACTGCTGCGCGGCAAGCACGTGCTGCTGGAAAAGCCGCCGGGGGCGACGCTGAGCGAAGTGGAGGACTTGATTGCCTGTGCCAACGAGCAGGGCGTCAGCCTGTTTGCCGCCTGGCACTCGCGGTTTGCTCCCGGCGTGGCCAAGGCCCAGCAGTGGCTAGCCGAGCGGCAGGTTCAGCGGGTAGAGATTGAATGGAAAGAGGACGTGCGGGTATGGCATCCAGGGCAGGCGTGGATCTGGCAGCCCGGTGGGATGGGCGTTTTCGATCCGGGTATTAACGCGCTGTCGATTGCGACCGCCATTCTGCCGCAGCCGTTTTTCCTGCAACAGGCGCGGCTGTTGGTGCCAAGCAATGCGCAAACGCCGATTGCCGCCGAGCTATCGTTCACCGATCCCGAGGGCGCGGCGATCGAGGCTGATTTCGACTTTCGTCAGAGCGGGCCGCCCACCTGGGATATGTATATCGACAGCGATGGCAGCCGTCTGCGTCTCACTCAGGGTGGCTGTCGTTTGATGATCGATGACGACCTGATCATTGAAGAGGAAGAGCGCGAATATCAAGGGTTGTATGCGCGCTTTGCCGAGTTGATCGCAAACCAGCGCAGCGAGGTGGATGTTGCCCCGCTGCGCCAGGTCGCCGATGCGTTTCTATACGGTCATCGCGAAACCACCGACGCCTTTATCGAGTAGCGCGGGTTTACTCGCGCTTGCCATCGACCAGGCGTGATACGCCACAAGGGTTGCCGTCGCGAATGGCCTCGGGCAGCAGCCCTTCCGGCAGCGCCTGGTAGCACACCGGGCGCAGGAAGCGGAAAATCGCCGCGCTGCCCACCGAGGTCGTGCGCGAATCCGACGTCGCCGGGTAGGGGCCGCCATGCACCATGGCATGGCAGACTTCCACGCCGGTGGGCCAGCCGTTAGCCAGAATTCGCCCCGCCTTGCGTTCCAGCGTGGGCAGCAGCTGTTTGGCCGCCGCCAAGTCACCGTCGTCCATCTGCAGGGTAATGGTTAGCTGGCCTTCGGTCTGGGCGGCGACACGCTGCATCTCGTCGACATCGGCGCATTCGATGACCAGCGAGCTGGCGCCGAACACTTCAGCTTGCAGGGCCTCATCGGCCAGGAAGTCG
Organism: Halomonas sp. CUBES01; assembly: GCF_020991005.1. GTDB lineage: Bacteria > Pseudomonadota > Gammaproteobacteria > Pseudomonadales > Halomonadaceae > Vreelandella > Vreelandella gomseomensis. The sequence goes on from NZ_JAJLLW010000001.1 coordinate 632,950, forward strand.
GCCGCGCTTGCGACGAACAGCCCCGCTTGGCAAGGGTTGGCCGACTCACCTGTCTGGCCGCGCGCGACCTCGGTGACCTTGGCATGGCTGGCCAGCCGATCAACGCCCTGCTGGTAGGCGTCGTGAATGCCCGGGGTGAGCATGGTCTGGGCAGCGCTGCCCTTGACCCCTTCACCGGCTGCTTCAACAAAGGCATCCAGTTCGGCGCCCTTCAGCCCAATGACCAAGCCGGGATTGGTGCAAAACTGGCCGGCCCCCATGTTGAGCGAGCCGACAAATCCCTCGGCGATCGCCTTGCCGCGTGCCTTGAGGGCTTCCGGCAGCAGAAACACCGGGTTGATGGAGCTCATCTCGGCATACACCGGGATCGGCTGCGGCCGCGCCTGGGCGGTGGCCATGAGCGCCGTACCGCCGCTGCGCGAGCCGGTGAAGCCCACCGCCTGGATGCGCGGGTCGGCGACCAGCGCCTGGCCGATTTCCTTGCCGGAACCAAACAGCAGCGAAAAGACCCCTTCGGGCAGCTTGCACTTGGCGACGGCACGCTGAATAGCGCGACCCACCAGCTCAGAGGTGCCGGGATGGGCGGAGTGTCCCTTGACGACCACCGGGCAGCCAGCGGCCAGCGCTGAAGCGGTATCGCCACCGGCCACGCTAAAGGCCAGTGGGAAGTTGCTGGCGCCAAACACCGCCACCGGGCCCAGGGCGATATGCCGTTGGCGCAGGTCGACACGCGGCATCGGTTCGCGGTCGGGTAGCGCGGGGTCAATGCGCACATCGAGCCACTCGCCAGCCCGTACCACGTTGGCGAACAGCCGAAGCTGGCCGCAGGTGCGCCCCCGCTCGCCCTGCAGGCGAGCTTCGGGCAGGCCGGTTTCGGCAACGCCGCGCGCGGTCAGCTCATCGCCAATCCCATCAATCTCGCTGGCGATGGTTTCGAGGAACACGGCCCGCTCTTCGAGCGAGGTTTCGCGGTAGCTGGCGTAAGCCGCTTCGGCGAGTTCGCAGGCGCGCTCTACCTCGGCCTTGCCGCCGCCGGTGTAGATGGGGTCGAGGGTTTCGCCGGTGGCGGGGTTGACGGCTTGAATGTCAGCCTGTTGACCGCTGACGGCCTGCTGACCAATCAGTAGTTTACCTTCCAGAGTCATACATCCTCCTGCTGGGTGGGTGCGATTACGTTAAAGCGTTTTGACGCTGATAGCCGGCTCGTTTGCTTCCACCCTTAGCGGGTTGCGCAGCGCGCGGCCAAACTCGTTGATACGGATCTCAAAGCAATCCCCTTCGCGGATCTTGATGCTGTCGGCAAAGCTCAGCGTTGCGGTGCCGAAAAAATGCACATGCACGTCGCCGGGGCGACGGAAGCCCGGGTATTTAAAGTGGTGATATTCCAGGTTGGCCAGGCTGTGAGCCATGTTGGCCTCGCCGGTGAGAAACGGCTTCTTCCATAGCGTTTCGCCGCCGCGCTGAATGGCGCTGATCCCCTCTAAATGCGCCGGCAGTTCGCCAATCAACAGTTCGGGCCCAAAACTGCAGGCGCGCAGCTTGGAGTGGGCAAGCCACAGGTAGTTGAAGCGCTCAGTGACGTGGTCAGAAAACTCGTTGCCCAGGGCGTAGCCGACGCGCCAGGGCTGGCCGTCGTCGCCAATCACGTACAGGCCAGCGAGCTCGGGCTCCTCGCCCGCATCTTCGGCAAAGGCGGGCGAGGGGATGTCTGCTTCCGGTGCGACCACGCACTCGCCATCGCCCTTGTAGAACCACTCGGGCTGCGCGCCTACCTTGCCAGCATCAGGTTTGCCACCTTCCACGCCCAGCTTGAACATGCGCATGGAATCGGTCATGTCCTCCTCTGCGGCCTGGGCTTTGGCATGCATGGCCGAGCGGGTGTCGGCACTGCCTAAATGCGTCAGGCCAGTGCCCGTCACCAGGCAGTGGGCCGGATCGGTGTGGGTCAATGGAGGCAGCAAGCGCTTGTCGTCCACCAACTGTTGATAATCGAGACGCGTGTCGGTTAGCGCGTCCGTCAGCATGTCGCCGAGGGGGGTTCCGGCGCTAATGGCTCGGTTGGCCAGAGTATAGGTATCGCAGTCGAGCAGTCTGACCTGCTCTTCGCTCTCGACCAGGGCGGCGCGAACCTGGCCTTGATGGGTACATTGAATCAGGCGCATGGGCTATTCCTAGAGATATTTGTTATGAAAAGCGTGGTGAACAAAGCGTTAAGGGACGTCCATAGGGTAGCTAATGTTGAACATTGGCAGCAATTGTTCAACATATACTTTTGTATGGTTTATTAATGCGTGCGAATAGGGAGGGACTGAAGGCCTGAGGCGGTTAGCGGCCTTGCGCGATAATGTCGCGCAAGGCGCTCATCAAGGTGGCGGCGCCGGGTGACAGCCGCTGGTGGCGTAAGCTGACTAACCCGTAGGGCTGCACGCTGAGGGTTTCGCTGAACGGCAACAGGTGAAAGCGTTGCGGCGAGCAAAGCAAATCGGCCGCTTCGCGAGTGGTCACCGTGATGGTGTCGGATTTATCGACCAGGGCCAGCGAAAGCAGCAGATCCGCAGTATCGACAATCTGGCGGGGCGGCGTGACTTGATGATGCAGAAACAGGCTGTCCACACGCTGGCGCATCAGGGCGCCGGTAGGCTGCAGCGACCACGGATAGGCCGACATATCCGAAAGGCTCAGCGGTGTCTTGTCGGCTAGCGGATGGCCTTTGCGGCACACGAAACATAGCTCCTCCTCGCCAATCTCCTCGAACACAAACCATTCGGCATCCACGCCTGCCGGGATGCGGGTAATCGCAAAATCCAGCTCACCTTCGAGCAAGCGCGGTACCAGCACCTTGCTGACGTCCACGTCCACGCTGATCTTCAGCCCTGGCTGATCGCGATGCACCTGCTCGATCGCACTGGTGAGTATCGTGACCGCCGGCGCCATTACCGTGCCAACTGCTACAGTGCCCGCGTTGCCTTCGCGTAACGCATTCAACTCTTCGCCCGTGTGGTGCAGCGCCGAGAGGACGCTGTGCGCGTGGCGAATGACGACTTCGCCGTACCAGTTGGGGGTAAGCCCGCGAGGGTGGCGGTCAAACAGTCGAATCCCCAGATTGGCTTCCAGGTCACCAAGCAGTTTTGAGGCCGCAGGCTGGCTCATATTGAGCTGTTCAGCGGCTCGGTGCAGGTTGCGTTGCTCGTCCAGTGCCAAGAATAACTGAAAATGACGCAACTTTAGTCGTGCGTCGAGAAACCAGTTGTCGTCGAGAACGCCCATGGGATAAGCCTCGCAGTGTTATTAATAACCATAAGCATATCAAGATTGGCGGTTTTGTGTATTGGATGGTTATGAGAGATATGGCTACTGTAGTCACTGTATCGGCGACGGTAGTGCCGAACGCAGAGCCACTTAATAACAACAATGATGTCCTCAAGGAGGAAGCCTATGCCACTCATGTCCAGCCAACGATTAACGCATGCGTCGCCAATGCTGTTAAGTACGCTTGCCGCGATGATGCTGATGACCCCGGTGCACGCCCAGGACGACGCTGCAGCCAGCGCGAGCAGCAATGGAAGCGTCGAGGCGTCGACGTTTGGCCGCTTGCCGGATGGCCGCCAGGTCGACGTCTATCGGTTGATCAATGCCAACGGCATCGAGCTGCAGGTGACCAACTACGGCGGCATCATCCTGTCATTGAAGACGCCCGATGTAGACGGTGAGTTCGATGATATCGCGCTGGGTTTCGACTCGCTTGATGCCTATCTCTCCGACACTTACCGCCAGGCCAATCCCTATTTCGGCGCCATCATTGGGCGTTACGGCAACCGCATCGCGGGGGGGCAGTTCTCGCTCAATGGAGACACCTACTCACTGGCCACCAACGATGGCAACAATCATCTACACGGCGGCGATAAAGGCTTCGATAAGGTGCTGTGGCAGGCTGAACCATTCGAGAATGAGGCGGGTATCGGGCTCGTGCTGCGCTACACCAGTGCGGATGGTGAAGAAGGCTACCCCGGCAGGCTTGAGACTCAAGTCACCTACACGTTGACCGATGATGACGAGCTGATGGTCGATTATCGAGCGGTGACCGACAAGGCCACGCCCGTCAACCTGACCCAGCACAGCTACTTCAACCTCAAGGGGGAGGGTAGCGACACCATTCTCGACCACCAGTTGATGATCAACGCCCCCAAATTTACCCCGGTGAACGATTCGCTGATTCCCACCGGCGAGCGTCGCGCCGTGGAAGGCACACCGTTCGACTTCACTCAGGCGACGCCTATCGGTGAACGGATCGAGCAGAACAATGAGCAGCTCGAATTCGGCGGCGGCTACGACCACAACTTTGTGCTGGCCCGCGATAGCGCCGAGGCGGATGAGCTTGTGGTGGCCGCCAGGGTGTGGGAGCCGCAAAGCGGTCGCATGGTGGAAATTGCCACCACCGAGCCGGGCATTCAGTTCTATTCGGGCAATTTTCTCAACGGCGACCTGACCGGCAAGCAGGGCGAGGCCTACGAACACCGCTCCGGCTTTGCCCTGGAAACCCAGCACTTTCCCGACTCCCCCAATCAGGAGGCGTTTCCCAGCACTATTCTTGAGCCGGGCGACACCTATCGCTCACGCACCGTCTACCGCTTTTCCGCTCAGAAAGCGTTGGATTTATAGCAAAACGGGTAAAAACACTTCGTAACAACAACAACCGCCAACACGGCAGGAGTACAACCATGCAACTCACAGCGACTTTCAATCGTTTAGCCCTCGGTAGCGCCATCATGCTGGCGTCATTGGGATCCGCCCAGGCGCAGGAAGACGAGGTCAAGATTGGCTTTATCGTCAAAAAACCCGAGCAGGCGTGGTTTATCAATGAGCAAAAAGCGGCGACCGAGGTGGGCGAGGAGCTTGGCTTCGATGTCGTGCGGCTAGGTGGCGAAGACGGCCAGCAAGTGCTCAGCGCCATCGATAACCTGTATTCACAGGGGGCAGAAGGGTTTGTGATTTGCCCGCCTGACGTGCGCCTGGGCCCCGCGATCATGAATCGCGCCGAGCAGTACGGCATGAAAGTGGTCACCGTGGACGATCAGTTCGTGGACTCAAGCGGTGAGCCCATGGAAGGCGTCCCGCACCTCGGTATGTCCGGCTACAAGATCGGCCAGCAGGTAGGCGATGCCATTGCCGACGAAATGGAAGCCCGCGGCTGGGACCCGGAAGAGGTGGCCGCGCTGCGCATTACCAACAATGAGCTGCCGACCGCCGTTGAGCGTACCGACGGTGCGACCGCTGCCCTGCTTGACGCTGGCTTCCCCGAGGACAACATCTTCGATGCGCCCCAGCAGAACAGCGACACCGCCAGCGCCTTCTCGGCCGCATCGCCAGTGCTTTCCCAGCACGGTGATTATGAGCACTGGGTGATCTACGCCCTCAACGAGGAGAGCGTGCTGGGGGGCGTCCGGGCTACCGAGCAGTACGGCCTGGAAGCCGACGATGTCATTGGCGTGGGTATCAACGGCTCCGGCGCCGCCTTTGCCGAGTTCTCCCGCGATAACCCCACCGGCTTTCACGGCACGGTGGCGGTGAGTTCCACCATGCACGGTCGTCAGACCGCCGAAGACCTCTACCGCTGGATTACCGAAGACAAAGAGCCCCCGGCCAATACCGAAACCTCCGGCACGCTGATGACGCGGGACAACTGGCAGGAAGTGCGCGAAGACCTGGGGCTGTAAAGCCGCTGGCTTGCAAAACAGCTGGCCTGTCGCGGGCCAGCGATCACGAACTGCTTGTTACGAACTATCTGCGGAGTGCTCTCGCATGCCTGATCCATATCTACGTTTCGACGCCATCAGCGTCGTCTTCCCTGGGGTGCGCGCGCTGGATGGGGTGAGCTTTAACGCCCACGCCGGCCAGGTGCATGCCCTCATGGGCGAGAACGGCGCGGGCAAATCCACTCTGCTCAAGGTACTTAGCGGCGTCAACCGCGTGGCGGAAGGTGCGCTGTGGATCGAAGGCCAACGCCACGTGTTCAGCAACGCCCGGGAAGCGCTGCGCGAAGGGATCGCCATCATTTACCAGGAGCTGACGCTCTCGCCCAATATGTCGGTGGCGGAAAACCTGCTGCTGGGGCAACTGCCCACGCAACGGGGATTTATTAACCGCCGCCAACTGCGCGAGAAGGCGTTGGCAATCCTGGCCGACCTCGGTGAGGGGGATATTCACCCCTCGACCAAGGTGCGCGATCTCTCCATCGGCCAGCAGCAGATGATCGAAATTGGCCGCGCCTTGCTGCGCGACGCCAAGGTCATCGCTTTCGATGAGCCGACCAGCAGTCTCTCCATTCAGGAAACGCGCCAGCTTAAGCGCATCGTCAAACGCTTGCGCGACGAGGGCCGCGTGGTGCTCTACGTGACCCACCGCATGGAAGAAGTGTTCGAGATGTGCGACGCGGTCACCATCTTCCGTGACGGTCAGCATATTCGCACCCATGAAGATATGTCGACGCTCAACCACGACATCCTGGTGAGTGAGATGGTGGGCCGGGATATCAACGACGTATACGGCTATCGTCCCCGTGAGCATGGTGACTTGATCCTGAACGTCGAGGAAATACAGGGACGCGGCCTCAATGCGCCGGTGAGCTTTTCCGTCAAGCGCGGTGAAGTGTTCGGGCTGTTTGGCCTGGTCGGCGCCGGGCGTAGTGAATTGCTGCGGCTGGTCTGCGGGGTCGAAGCTCCCAAGGCCGGCAGCGTGCAGTTCAACGGCGAATCGCGACGTTTCAAAAGCCCGCAAGATGCCATTCGGGCCGGTATTGCCATGTGCCCGGAAGACCGTAAATCCCAGGGTATCTTCCCGGTGGCGAGCGTGGCCGACAACCTCAATATCAGCTGTCGGCGCTTTTTCAAACGCTGGGGCATGTTCCGACACCCCGGCCGTGAGCGGCGTAATGCCGAGTCGTACATCCAGCAACTCAGCGTCAAGACGCCGGGGCCGCGTACGCCTATCGGCAAACTATCAGGCGGCAACCAGCAAAAGGTGATTCTTGCCCGCTGGCTCGCCGAAGAGATCGATCTGTTCGTGATGGACGAGCCAACCCGAGGGATCGACGTCGGCGCGCGGCGAGAGATTTATTCGCTGCTCTACGACCTGGCCGAACAGGGCAAAAGCGTGGTGGTGATCTCCAGTGACCTGGCGGAAGTCAGCTCGATTTGCGACCGCATCGCCGTGATGCGCGACGGCGAACTGGTGGACATCGTGCCGCGGGAATCGGCCACGCCGGAGCGCCTGTTGGGGCTGGCGCTCCCCGCCTAAGCGGTTTTTAAAGACGCCGGTGCTTTCACAGCCATCGATTTTTCAGAACACACGTTCAGGACAACAACCATGACAACCGACAATGTAACCCAAGAGGCGTCCCCCGCGCGTCCAGCAGGTCGCCAGGGGTTGATCAAGCCGCTACGCACGCTGCTGGATACCTCGGGGCTGATCGCCATTTTCCTGCTGCTGTTTGTAGCGCTGGCGGTGCTCATCCCCGACTTTCTCACCGGCCGCAACATGGTCGGGCTACTCCTCTCGATCACCCTGATCGGCAGTTTGGCAACCACCATGATGCTGGTCTTGGCGCTGGGCGAGGTGGACCTTTCGGTGGCCTCCACCGTGGCCTTCGCGGGGGTCGTGGCGGCGGTCGTGACCTCCAGTACCGGTAGCGTTTTCATGGGCGTGATCGGGGGCGTTGTTGCCGGGGGCGCGGTAGGCGCGTTTAACGGGCTGGTGATTGCCAAGTTTGGCATCAACTCCTTGATTGCCACCCTGGCGGCGATGGAGTTTGTGCGTGGCCTGGCCTACATCACCTCCGGCGGCGACGCGGTGATGATTACCGTGCCGGCCTTTTTTGACCTGGGCAGTGCCTCGTTTCTCGGCCTGACACTCCCGGTGTGGACCATGCTAGCCTGCTTCGTGATCTTCGGCGTGGTACTCAATATGACCAGCTTTGGGCGTAACGTGCTGGCCACCGGCGGTAACTCGGAAGCCGCCGCGCTTGCCGGGGTTAACGTGCGTCGACTCAAGATTATTGTCTTCGGTCTCCAGGGCGTGGTGGCAGGCGTTGTCGGCGTGCTGCTGGCATCGCGCATGGGGCTGGGCGATCCCAATACCTCCATGGGGCTCGAGCTGGCGGTGATCTCCGCCTGTGTGCTGGGCGGCGTGGCGCTGTCGGGCGGCGTGGCGACGATTACCGGCGTGGTGGTCGGCGTGCTGATCATGGGCTGCGTTCAGAACGCTATGGGCCTGCTCAACGTTCCCACCTTTTACCAGTACCTGGTGCGCGGCGCGATCCTGCTGCTGGCGGTGATGTTCGACCGCTGGAAACAGACCCGCCGTCAGCGGGGCTGACGCTCAAGCCTTATTTTATTCACATTTTTCCCGGTTTTACGGAGACTTATTATGTCCCAGCGCCAGCGCCCCTTACGTTCCGCCGAGTGGTTCGGCACCGCCGACAAGAACGGCTTCATGTACCGCAGTTGGATGAAGAACCAGGGCATTCCCGACCATGAATTTCAGGGCAAGCCGATTATCGGGATCTGCAACACCTGGTCGGAGCTGACGCCGTGCAACGCTCACTTCCGCAAGCTGGCGGAGCACGTCAAGCAGGGCATCCTGGAAGCGGGCGGCTACCCGGTGGAGTTTCCGGTGTTCTCCAACGGTGAGTCCAACCTGCGCCCCACGGCCATGTTCACCCGCAACCTGGCCAGCATGGACGTGGAAGAAGCCATTCGCGGCAACCCCATGGACGGCGTGGTGCTGCTGGTGGGCTGCGACAAGACCACCCCGGCGCTGTTGATGGGCGCAGCGAGCTGCGATATTCCCACCATCGTGGTTACCGGCGGGCCGATGCTCAACGGCAAGCACAAGGGCAAGGATATTGGCTCGGGCACCGTGGTGTGGCAGCTCTCCGAGCAGGTCAAGGCCGGTGACATATCGATGCACGACTTTATGGCCGCGGAAGCCGGCATGTCGCGCTCGGCGGGCACCTGCAACACCATGGGCACCGCCTCCACCATGGCCTGCATGGCCGAGTCGCTGGGCACCTCGCTGCCTCATAACGCCGCGATCCCGGCAGTGGACTCCCGCCGCTACGTGCTCGCCCACCTTTCGGGTAATCGCATCGTCGAGATGGTCAACGAAGACCTCAAACTCTCCAAGATCCTCACCAAAGAAGCCTTCGACAACGCCATTCGCACCAACGCCGCCATCGGCGGATCTACCAATGCGGTAATCCACCTCAAGGCGATTGCCGGGCGCATTGGCGTGGATCTCACCATGGACGACTGGAGCCGGGTGGGGCGCGGCACGCCCACGGTGGTCGACCTGCAGCCCTCGGGGCGCTTTCTGATGGAGGAGTTCTACTACGCCGGTGGCCTACCTGCGGTGCTCAGACGTCTGGGCGAGGCCGACCGCCTGCCCTTCAAGGACGCCCTCACCGTCAGCGGCAAAACCTTGTGGGAGAACGTCCAGGATGCCCCGCTGTATAACGACGAGGTCATCCGCCCGCTGGACAACCCGCTTACCGCAGACGGCGGTATCTGCGTCGTGCGCGGTAACCTCGCGCCCAACGGCGCGGTGCTCAAGCCCTCGGCGGCGAAAGCCGAACTCATGCAGCACCGCGGCCGCGCGGTGGTTTTCGAAGACTTCGACGACTACAAGGCGCGCATCAACGACCCGGACCTGGACGTCGAAGCCAACGACATCCTGGTCATGAAGCACTGCGGCCCGCGGGGCTACCACGGCATGGCCGAGGTAGGCAATATGGGCCTGCCGCCCAAGATCCTCGCCCAGGGGATTACCGATATGGTGCGCATCTCCGACGCCCGCATGAGCGGCACCGCCTACGGCACCGTGGTGCTGCACGTTGCTCCGGAAGCCGCGGCGGGCGGCCCGCTGGCTGCCGTGCGCAACGGCGACTGGATCGAACTCGACTGCGCCAGTGGCCGACTGCACCTGGACATCAGCGACGAAGCGCTGGCCGCGCGCCTGGCCGAAAGCGACCCCACCGCCGCCTCGACGCTCATCGCCAGGCAGGGCGGCTACCGCCAGCTGTATATCGAGCGGGTGCTCCAGGCCGACGAAGGCTGCGACTTCGACTTCCTGGTCGGCTGCCGGGGGGCTGAGGTGCCGCGTCATTCGCATTGATTAACTAAAACGAAAGGTGATGATCACCAGGCTGGCCGCTAAGCACATTTTAGTGACGGTCGCGGCCACCGGCCTTGGCCTTGCTATCGTTAGCGTTCGCGAAGGTGGGCGTGCCTTTTGTTAACCCCCGCAAGCGACACCTGTTGGACACAGTTTATCGCTAGCAACATGGGCAATCGGACGCATGTGCCACCGATAAACAGCTAATAGGGCCTCTGGCGGGACAGTGCCGCGCGGGATGGGTGCGGCACTTTTATTATAAGTTATTGATTTTAATTGGTTGAATGTTTTTTGAAAAAATCCTGGCATGTCAGCTGCACTTACAGGGTAAGAACGGACAGGTAAGACGACCTAACGTTCTTACCCAGAAAGTGAAGCCAAACAGGAGGCAGTATCATGATGAAAACGGAATCTCTCAAGAAGCTAGGCATCCTCGGTGTATCTTTCGGTCTGATGGCCAGCCCGCTAGCCTTTGCTGACATGCATGAAGAAGACGAGCAAAACCCTGCCCCGCAGGAAGAAACGATGGAGGATGAAGGCCAAGGTTCAATGAACTCCTTCGATTCTGAAGAGGAAGGTCAAGACACCACCACTTATGAGGAAGAGGAAGAAGAGCAGGAAGATTGGGAAACAACAGAAGAGGAGGACGCTGGTTCCGATTCTGAAGAAGATTCTGACTGGTAATCCCTTTATGCCAGTTGCTTAATGCCTCAAATTCAATGCTGAGTTTCAAGTGCCCCGCCTCTGGTGGGGCATTTCGCATGTGCGATGAGTCATCGCGCCGGGCACACTGCATCCGAAAGCGTTGAACCTGCAAGTAAGCACTGGGTTCATAATCGCCCCCAAATGCGGTATTAACTTATTGACTGAAAAGGATCAACACAGGAAATAAGGACATGCCGATGGCGATTGCCTGGAACGAAATGCCCCATCTACCCAAAGCGGACGGCCGCATTGACGCGATTGATCTAGCCCGTGGTATCGCGATCGGACTGATGATCGTCAGTCACACCGTCAGTGGATTAGTGGGCATCCGCAATGTGCCTGAATGGGGCATGGTGCCGATTCACTTTCTCACCAAGTTTTCCTCGTCGCTGTTTATTCTGGTGTTTGGCGTTGCCCTGGCCGTGGCGTTTCTCTCCCATGTTAATCGGGAAGACTGGCCCAAACGCCGCCTGAAACTCTGGCTGCGTGCGGTGGAGGTCTGGTTCTGGTACAAGGCGCTGCTGATCGTGGAAATGCTGCCGTTCAACACGCCGAGCGAGATCGTCGATGCGCTGCTCTACGGTCGCTTTGGTATCTGGGTGGAAATTCTCGGCTTCTATGCCATCGCCCTGCTTTGGGTGCCGTTGATCCTGCCGCTGTGGGCGCGCGCCCCGTTGTGGGGTCGGCTGGCTGTCATCGCGCTGCTCGCCGCCCTGGCCGCCTGGCTGCAAGGGGTTTCATTCGGTGGCAATGACATCCTCAAGGCACTGCTGGTGGATCATGAAGACCATTACGCCTGGGGCCAGCTCAGCCGCGCGCCGCTGATTCTACTAGGGCTGCTATTGGGCGAAGCGCTGCTGCGCTGTTCGGGCGACCAATTGCTGAAACGTCGCCTCACGCTCACCTTGCTGGGTATGGGCGCGGTCATGATCGCCGGATTTTATGGCCTGGCGCTGGCTGGTGGTGACGTTTACGCTGCCATGTTGGCGGTCGCCAATAACGAGGGTAAACATCCTCCTGGCTTAGCCTTTATGCTGTTTAGCCTGGGCGGCGCGCTGGTGATATTCGCCCTGGCCCTGGCAGGTGGCGCCAAGGCGGCCCGGGCGCTTAAGCCCCTTACCCTGGTCGGCTCAGATGCGCTCAAGTCGTTTATTTTCCATATCGTGATGATTTTCCTGGTGCTGCGTTTCCTGTTGGAGGGCGAGGGCGACTACAGCTATCCACAGGCGCTTGGGATTGGCGGGCTATTAATTCTTGGCACGGCGGCGTGGATTTGGCTGACCCGCTGGATGGCTCAGCATCGTTAAACGCCAAGAAAACGGGGAGAAATGGTTTGCGACACTGGATGCAGCACGGACTTGTGGCGGTAGCGCTGCTGTTTGTACAACCCGCTCAAGCGGCAACATACGACGCGCATTGGTACCATGAGGTGGATAAACGTAGCGGCTGGCAAAGCGACCTTGATGCGCGCATGAGCGTATTGGAAGAACGTTTCGCCGGTGATATTGGTGTCTACGTGCAAGACCTTGCCAGCGGTGAGGCCTACAGCTGGCAGGCTGATCAGCCCTGGTACCTCGCGTCGCTGATCAAGGTGCCGGTCGCGGCGGAAGTCTTGGGTGAGCGGATATCGACCCGCGAACGCCTCACACTGAACCAAAGCGATTACGTGGATGGCGCTGGGCCCACCAACTGGCACGACCCCGGCACGCCCATTTCGGTGGGGTACTTGCTAGAGCACATGATTACCGTGAGCGATAATACCGCCACGGACATGCTGATTGACCGCGTTGGCCTGGATAACGTCAATCATCGCGCCCAGTCCATGGTGGCGGCCAACGGTGGTGACCCCGACGCGCTGGGGCCAATCTCCAAGCTGGTGAGCGTGCGTCAGGGTGTCTACGGTGAGCTCCATCCCGGGGCGCGTGAGCTTGGCGGCATGGATTTTATAAACCTCCGTCAGTCACCCGTGAGTCAGCGCCCTCGCGCCCTGGCGCAGCGACTTGGCGTAGAGCCTCATGCCCTCAATCAGCCTGACTACCATCACGCCTTTGACGCCTACCACGCCAGCGGCGAAAACGTCGGCACCTTGCGCGCCGTTGGCGACGTACTGGCAACGCTGTACCTTGGCACCATGCCCGACCTCCAGGGTACGCCTCGTGATGAGTTGCTTGCCCTGATGGCCAACACTACCTCCGGGGAAGCGCGGTTAAAGCAAGGGTTGGGTGACTGGGTGAGCTTTGCGCATAAAACCGGCACCCAGGACCGGCGCAGCTGCGATGCCGGGCTGGTGGAGAGAGATGACATGCCCAATGCCGCCTGGGCAGTGGTTGCCTGCACCCAGGGGCCCGACGCGGTCAGTGAACACGAGCGCGCGCTGGCAGGCGTCGGATTAGCCCTGCGACGCAGCGGTGCATTGGGCACACCCTGGTAGCCAGCCGTTTGTTTACTGCCCGTGCTAAACTATCGCCCGCGCCATTCGCTATCAGCGGCTCACTTCAGCCGCTTTGTCAGGAGCCTGCCTTGAACGATGCCATTATCGAAATCCGAGGTCTGAACAAAACCTACCGGGGCGGTTTTCAAGCGCTCAGCCGTGTCGATTTACAGATCCAGCGCGGCGAGATTTTTGCCCTGCTGGGCCCCAATGGGGCAGGCAAAACCACGCTGATCAGTGTGGTATGTGGCCTGGTCAACCCCAGCGAAGGCCAGGTGCTGGTGGACGGCTTCGACAACGTCGCCGACTACCGCCAGGCCCGCGAGCGCATTGGCCTGGTCCCCCAGGAGCTCACCAACGAGGCGTTTGAAACCGTCTGGAACACGGTCAGCTTCAGCCGTGGCCTGTTCGGCAAGGCGCCTAACCCGGCGCATATCGAAAGCGTGCTCAAGTCGCTGGCGCTGTGGGATAAGCGCAATAACCGCCTCATCACGCTGTCCGGCGGCATGAAACGCCGCGTGCTGATCGCCAAGGCGCTGTCCCATGAGCCACGTATCCTGTTCCTCGACGAGCCGACAGCTGGTGTCGACGTCGAGCTGCGCCGCGAGATGTGGCAGGTGGTGCGCGAGCTGCGCGATAACGGTGTGACCATCATTTTGACCACCCATTATATTGAAGAAGCCGAAGAAATGGCCGACCGCATCGGGGTCATCAACAACGGTGAAATCGTGCTGGTGGAAGACAAGGATGCGCTGATGAGCAAGCTGGGCAGCAAGCAGCTGACGCTGTACCTCAACGAGCCGCTGGACAGCTTGCCGTCCTCGCTTGACCACCATGCGCTGAATCTATCCACGGATGGCGACGCGCTGGTCTACACCTACGACGGCCACCAGGAGGAAGACGGGCACGGTATCCCCGCGCTGCTTACCGCCCTCGAGCGTGAAGGCATTACCTTCAAGGATCTGCACACCCGGCAAAGTTCGCTCGAGGATATTTTTGTCGACCTAGTCAAGGAACGCACATGAACCTTTATCCTGTTCGCGCCATTTACATGGCCGAAATGGCGCGCACCCGCCGCACTTTGCTGCAAAGCATCGTCTCGCCGGTGATATCCACGTCGCTCTATTTTGTCGTGTTCGGCGCGGCGATTGGCTCGCGCATCAGCGAAGTGGACGGCGTCAGCTACGGTGCCTTTATCGTGCCTGGCCTGATCATGCTGATGCTGCTCACCCAGAGCGTGTCGAACGCCTCGTTCGGGATTTTCTTTCCCAAGTTCTCCGGTAGCATTTACGAATTGCTCTCGGCGCCCATCTCGTATCTGGAAATTGTTCTGGGCTACGTGGGAGCGGCGGCGTCCAAGTCGATACTGCTGGGGCTGATCATCCTCGCCACCTCCGGGTTTTTTGTGCCCCTGGAAGTCGCGCATCCGTTCTGGATGCTGACCTTTCTGGTGCTGACCGCGATAACCTTCAGCCTGCTGGGCTTTATCATCGGCATCTGGGCGGAGGGCTTTGACCGGCTGCAGCTGGTGCCGCTGCTGGTGATTACCCCGCTGACCTTCCTCGGCGGCAGTTTCTATTCCATCGATATGCTACCGCCGTTTTGGCAGGGCGTTACGCTGCTCAACCCGGTGGTGTACCTGGTCAGCGGCTTCCGCTGGAGCTTCTACGGCATCAGCGACGTCAGCCTGGGGGCCAGCGTCGCCATGATCTGCCTGTTCCTCGCCGCCTGCCTGGCGACCATCGGTTGGATCTTCCGCACCGGTTACCGCCTTAAACCTTGATTACGGAGCGCCGCACGTTTTATGCCGCTACTGCACAGCATCGTTCACCATCTGGCGCCGACCCTCGACGGCGAGCGCCTTACGCTGACCGCCGCCCCGGCCGAGGCCGACAGCGGCGAGCCGTCGATGGAATCACTCGTCAGCGCCTTAAGCGACACCTACAACACCAAGCCCAAGGGCTGGGGCCGGTTTGCCGCCGAGGGCGTTCAGGCCGGGCCCCTGTCGGTGTGGCTGCGCGACTATCTGGCCGGTGAGCAGAGCTTTGCCGAGCTGTCCACTGCCCTGGCCGAACGGCTTGTCAGCCAGCTGCAGGAACAGCTGTCAGTGAGTGGTTACTTAGTGATCAGCCACCAGCGTCAGGGGGATACCGAAACGCTTTTCATGGCGCTGGTCCATCAACGCGAGGGCATCGGCATCAATGTCGACCATCAGGCCGTGCCTGCCGCTCAGCTCAACACTCGCCAGCTGACCCTTGCCGCACGCATCAACCTTACCCAGTGGCAGGCTGATGCGCCCACCGCCCAGTACCTGTCGTTCCTCAAGGACCGTGGCGGCAAGAAGCTCGGCGAAGGCATGGTGCAGCTGCTGGGCATGGAAGAAGGCATCGACGCGCCGACGGAAACCCGCACGCTGCTCAAGGCATTCAGCGACTACGTCGAAAAAGAAGATTTTGACGACGACGCGAGCCGTGAAAAAACCGACAGCCTGGTGGATTACGCCAACGACCAACTGCGCCGTGGGGAACCCATGACCCTCGAGGCACTCTCAGAACTGGTCGACGAGCAGCAGCCCAAGGCGTTTTACGAGCATATTCGCAACGCCGATTACGGCCTGGCGCCGGAGATTCCCCCGGACAAGCGCACCCTGAATCAATTCCGGCGCTTTACCGGACGTGCCGGGGGCGTCTCGATCAGCTTCGACTCGCACCTGCTGGGGTCCAGCATCGAGTACGACGCCACCCAGGACCGCCTGATCATCAAGCAGGTGCCCAAGCAGCTCAAAGACCAGTTAACCCGGGATGCGTAACCCCGTGTTCATATCCGTCATCCAACATCAGGAGAGCCGCCATGCTGCAGGCGATTAGCCAATTCTTCCAGAGCACGCTTGCGCAACCCGAGCAGCGCGACAACCAGACCCTGACGCTTGAGCTGGCCTCGGCGGCGTTGCTGTTTGAAATCGCCCGCGCCGACCACGACACCAGCGACGCCGAGCTCGAGGCCCTGCGCCGCATGCTGCTTAAGCGCTACCAGCTCAGCGAAAGCGACGTTGACGAGCTGATGACGCTGGCGCGGGACGAAGTGGAAGACGCGGTCGACCATTACCAGTTCGTCAGTCTGATCAAAGAGCACTATGGTTACGATCAGCGCTGCGAATTGGTCGCGCTGATGTGGCAGCTGGCCTGGGCGGACGGTAGCGTCGATGCGCTTGAAGAGCATCGCATTCGCCGCCTGGCCGACCTGCTGCACGTCAGCCACAGTGACTTTATTCGCACCAAACTCATCACCGAGGAGCGCGTTAACCAGGATGGATGATTCCAACAAAGGCTCGACGTTGATGGATTTGATTGCGTCATTGGAGCGCATGGAGCAGGAAGCTCAGCGAGTCAGCGTTGACGATGTCGTCCATGCCATCGGGCGGCGCTCATTTGGCCCGCTGCTGTTGGTCGCCGGGCTGATCACCCTGGCGCCGATCATCGGCGATATCCCCGGCATGCCCACGCTGATGGCCGCCCTGGTGTTGCTGGTCTCGGTGCAGCTGCTGGCCGGGCGGGAAACCTTCTGGCTGCCCGGCTGGATGCTCAAGCGCTCCATTTCCCGTAACAAGTTCGATAAAGGCATTTATTATTTGAAAAAGCCCGCCCGCTGGGTGGATGGGCTATTGCGGGTACGCTTGCCGTGGCTGACCGGCTATATTGGCATCCGCGTTACGGCGGTAGTGTGCCTGCTGATTGCCTTGGCCATGCCGCCGATGGAGTTCATTCCTTTCTCGGCCAACGGAGCCGGGCTGGCGCTGGCGCTGTTGGGCCTGGGTCTTGTCGCGAGGGACGGGCTCGTGCTGCTGCTCGGCTTTGCGCTACTGGGCGCGACCTGCGCGCTGATTCTCGTGAACGTGCTTTGACGCCAGTGTTGATAAGGAGCCTGACATGACTGATATACCGCCCAAACCACCCGAAGAGCAGGGCCGCTGGGAGCGCCGGGTGGAAACCGCGCTCTGGAACTCACGGTTTCTGGTCATGCTGGCCGTGGTGCCGAGCCTGATAGGCTCGGTGCTGCTGTTCCTGGTGGGGACGGTGGATATCGCCAAGGTCGTGTTACGCACGCTGCATTACTACTTCGTGGATAGCCGCGTCGACATTCACGAAAGCCTGGTGCCCGACATCATCATCGCCGTGGATATCTACCTGATCGCCATTGTGCTGATGATTTTCGGGCTGGGCATCTACCGGCTGTTTGTGTCGCGTATCGACCAGGCCGAAGCGCGGTACCCGCACCATCCGTTCAACGTCGCCTCGCTGGATCAGCTCAAGGATAAAATCGCCCGGGTGGTGATTCTGGCGGTGATTATCGAGTTCTTCCGCGCGGTGGTGGATATCCGCTTTGCCACGCCGCTCGAGGCGATCTACCTGGCGCTGTCGGTGCTCGCGCTGGCCGCCGCGCTTTACTTGATGAGCCTTGGGCACAAAAAAGAATAGCCCTGGCGGGCGTCATGAACGCTAGGGTGAATCATGCGTGATCAGCTTTGCTACCATCGCATTCAAACGCTCCTGAAACTGCCCGCCGGGCGAGGGCGGTCTGGGATTTGCGGTGATCACCACGGTCAACGCGCGCTTAGGCACCACGAATAGCGCCTGACCACCGTATCCCCGCCCATAATAGGCATCCTCACCGCCCAGCCGGGTGATGAACCAGCCGTAGCCGTAACCGTCGCCGGTCCAGCGCGACGTTCCCCGCGGCGTCCAGGATTGCTCGACCCAGCCCTCCGGCAACACCCGCTCAACGTTGCCGTTACTATCTTCCACGACGCCACCGTTGCGGTACAGCTCGCCTATTTCCACTAGCCCTCGCGGGGATAGCTGCATGTCGTTGCCGCCGAAATAGATGCCCTGAGGGTCCTGTAGCCAAGGGGGGATCGCAATATCCAGTGGCTCGGCCAGCAGGCGCTGGGCCAGGACATAGGTCGATTCACCGCTGGCCTCGGTCAGCGCAGCGGAAAGCAGATGGCTCGAACCGGTGGAATACAGCATGCGTCCGCCTGGTTCATCGACGAAGGGTCGCGTCAGGGCGTATTCGATCCAGTTAGGGCTTGCCACCCAGGCGCCGTAGTTCTGCCCGGAGGTGCGCTCGAGCCCCGCTTGCAGCGACAGCAGGTGACTCACGGTAATCTCGGCCACCTCGGGGTCTGCCGCCTGGGGCACGCGATCCCCCAGTAGAGAGACCAGCGTTTGATCGGTGGACGCGACAATATCCGCCTCGATAGCGGCACCCACCAGCGCAGCGAGCACGGTCTTGGATAGCGACTTGATATTGGCCGGTGCATCAACGCCGGGCCCGCCCTGGTGGTGCTCGTGCACTATCTCGCCCTGGTGGGCAACCACGATGCTATGCAGGCGCGGATGGCCTAGCGCATCATCGCTCAGCGTCTGCAGCGCGGCAGCGCTGGGGGCGTCGGGTGTTGCCTGGGCAAACAGGGAGGAAGAGAACGGCGTGGCGGCGAGAACACTAATGCAGGCGACGGAAAACAGCGAGCGCATGGCAAACCCTCAGCGGATAGGAACCTCTTTGAGCCCACTGGACGGCTGGGGTTCCTGGCGCGGGGGCATCGCAGGACAACGGGGCATGCCGAATACGCAAAGCCCGTCAAGGGCTGCTAGGCTTTAAACGCAACCAGGCAATTGCCTGCCAATCGCACAACGCGCAAGGAGCGCTGTCATGAACAATATTATCTACATCATCGGGCTGGTCGTGGTGGTGCTGTTTATCCTGTCGATTCTCGGCCTGCGTTGATCCGTTTCAGGCTGGATCTCAGGCGCAGTCCGCTGCACCTTCCCCAAACATATCAAACATCAGCTCGCGGCCCATGGCCGTGAGGATCAGTCGTCCCTGCTCATTCCGGGTGGCGGCTTGGCTGGTTTCCAGCACCTGCTGGCAGGTTACCCAGGCAGGGGCATTCTGGCTGAGCGACTGCAATTCCCTGCGGCTGAGGCCACGACGCGCCAGCGTAATCGTCTCCAGCACATGGCCATTCTCGTATAGCAGTTCGGCCACCACGGCCAAACACTGGCGTAAGCTGCGCTGAACGTGATTGGCAGTGGACATGTCGCTGGGCATTTCCTTCTCCTGATACGTTAGCTCGGCACGCTCTGGCGGTTGAAACCGTTTATTCAGCGCCTGTATTGCAGTGCATTATAAACGAAAGTCGATATTAGACCAACGTCTAGGCTTTATTTTCCCCAGGCGGCTCGTCATCAAACGCCGTGCGACGTGATAAGCTCGCTTTTACTTTCGCCACCCGTATTGATGAGTGAGTTAACGCGGCATGCATATCAGTGTTTTTGGTACCGGTTACGTAGGGTTGGTCGCAGGCGCCTGCCTGGCCGACGTAGGCCATCAAGTCACCTGTATGGACGTCAACGCCGAGCGGATCGACCGACTTAACGCCGGTGAAGTGCCCATCTTCGAGCCGGGGCTTAGCACGATCGTCGCCCACAACGTCGACGCCGGGCGGCTGAGCTTCACCACCGACGCCAAGCAAGCCGTCCACGATGGAGAATTGCTGTTCATTGCCGTGGGGACGCCGCCTGATGAAGACGGCAGCGCCGATTTGCGCTACGTGCTGGAGGTCGCTCGCACCATTGCCGAGCACATGAACGATTATAAACTGGTGATCGACAAGTCCACCGTGCCGGTGGGTACCGCCGAAAAAGTCCACGCCGCCATGGCGGAAACGCTGGCCGCGCGCGGCGCCGATATCCCCTTCGACGTGTGTTCCAACCCGGAATTCATGAAGGAAGGCGCGGCGATCGAGGACTTCACACGAGGCGCGCGGATTATCGTCGGCACCGACAGCGAGCATGTAAAAGCGCGCATGCACGAATGCTACGCGCCGTACAACCGCAACCACGACAAGCTGATGTTCATGAGCATCCGCGCGGCGGAGCTCACCAAGTACGCCGCCAACGCCATGCTGGCCACCAAGATCAGCTTCATGAACGAAATGGCCAACCTGGCCGAACGCCTCGATGTGGACATCGAAGACGTGCGACGCGGCATCGGCAGCGATCCGCGCATTGGCTACCATTTTATTTACCCCGGCTGCGGCTATGGCGGCTCTTGCTTTCCCAAGGATGTGCAGGCGCTCGAACGCACCGCCCGCCAGCTCGGCTACACGCCTGCGTTGTTGAGCGCGGTGGAAACCGTGAACCTGCAGCAAAAACAAACCTTGTTCACCAAACTGCAAACAGCGCTGGGTAATCTTGAAAACAAGACCATTGCAGTATGGGGGCTGGCGTTCAAGCCCAACACCGACGACATGCGCGAAGCACCCAGCCGTACACTGATGGAAGCGCTATGGCAGGCAGGCGCTAAGGTGCAGGCCTTCGACCCCGAAGCCATGGCCGAATGCCGCCGGATTTATGGTGAGCGCGACGACCTGATGCTCGCCGGCGACCGCATTCAAGCGGTAAAAGGGGCGGATGCCCTGGTGATCTGCACCGAATGGAAGGCATTTCGCAGCGTCGACCTGGCCTGGCTTGCCGATCAGCTCAATGACCGTGTGGTCGTCGACGGCCGCAACCTGTATGCCCCCGAGGCCGTGCGGGAAGCGGGGCTGATGTATCTTGGGGTAGGGCGCTAGCGTGTAGCGATTCACCATCGCTTACATTTTAAAACAGGAAAGTTGGCTAGAATGTTCAAGGTTGTTGGCTGTAAGTCGAAATATTAAATAATCAGTAACTTTATAAACAAATTTGACGTTGGCAACCCGGCGGTCTGGCTAGCAATATTTAGCGATCAGGCGCCGTTGAAAAAGGAATAAGGTTGCTTCATTCGTTTCAAAAAAGGCGGTTAGCGTATGGGTTCTATATCATCTCTCGGTATCGGGTCAGGGTTAGACCTGAATGGCTTGCTCGATCAGCTTGAAAGCGCTGAGCGGGAGAAACTCGCCCCGATTGAGCGGCAAGCGGAAGCCGAGCAAACTAAAATATCGGCCTACGGTCAGTTGGAGAGCGACCTTTCAACGTTCCAAGATGCTGCCAGTGCACTAAGCGATGGATCGCTCTTCGAAAGCCTGTCGACCAACACAAGCGGCGAAGCCGTGAGTGCGTCCGCTGACGAAACCGCCATGCCCGGCAGCTACAATATTACGGTCGATACGCTAGCCACGCGAGGGACGCTGGCCTCTGACGGGGTGGCGGAAGGCACGCTTACCACCGCCGACCAAAACATGACGTTTACCTTTGGTGATAGTAGTGAAACCACTGTCGCCATTGCGGCCGACAGTTCGCTCGAAGACATTCGAGATGCCATCAATGCAGATGAAAACGCCGGCGTTAATGCCACCATCATTAACGATGGCACTCAGGATCGCCTAGCGGTCAGCTCGCGTGAAAGTGGTGCCGATGCTTCCATCAGCAACTTTACCTTTGATGGTGATGCGCCGTTTGCTGCGGATACCGACAATACCTTGCAGGCGGGTACCGACGCCGCGCTTAACGTCAACGGCATTGATATCACCAGTCCAACCAATCAGGTCGAAGGCGCGATCCAGGGCGTTACCCTCAACCTACAAAGTGAAGGTACCGGCACGGTAGCTGTAGAGCAGGATACCCGGGCCGTTCGTGAAGCCGTCACGTCGTTTGTCGATTCGTATAACGCGCTGAAAGAGACAACAAGCGAGCTTACCAACTTTGACCCAGAGACCGGCGAAGCTGGTCCATTAAATGGTGACAGCGCCGTGCGCACGGCAGAATCGAGTTTGCGCAGCGTGTTGAGCGGTGGCGTCGCGTCAGGTGGCGATGGCATTTCAATGCTCAGTCAAGTGGGTATCTCGCTGGAGGTTGATGGCACGCTTTCCCTTGATGAAGATAAGTTAAGTGACGTGGTCGCCAACGACCAGCAGGCGCTAGCTGACTTCTTCGTGGGAACTGAAAATAATCCTGGAATGGCAAGCCAAGTAGACACCCGCGTTGAGCAGTTACTTGGCAGCAGCGGTGCCGTTCAGGGGGCTATCACCAGCAGTGAAAATATCGTCGACTCTCTAGGTGATCGCTATACCCGTATGGAGCAAGACATCGGCCGAACCATTGAGCGCTACCGCACCCAGTTTGGCCAGCTAGACGGCATGATCGCCGAGATGAACCAGACCAGCAGCTACCTCACCCAGCAGTTTGCATCCTTGGATGCCCAGCTTGGCCGCTAGCATACGTTAATTCGCCCAGCCCACTTAAAAATGCCTGCCCTTGCGCAGGCATTTTTGTGCTCACATCGCCTGAACAGGGTAAGCTAACCAAATGAACTAATAAAAAAGCGTTAAAGCTAGCGCCTTTTTGGCCGATTACTCTAACCATCAAAGATAGAAAGGTGCTGAGGTGGGCCGATGTCCGCTCCCAGCCCAGTGGGTTTAGCCTTACAATCGAGGAACCTGGTATGGCGACGATTACCTCTCTTGGGATTGGCTCCGGCCTTGACCTGAACGGCTTGTTGGATCAGTTGAAAGATGCCGAACGCGGCAAGCTTGCACCGATTACCCGTCAGCAAGCGCAGCAGGAAGCCAAAATCTCTGCTTACGGCAAAATTCAGACGTCGATGGACGCGCTGCAGGATGCGGTAGGCGCGCTTAGCGACCCCAAGCTTTATCAAAGCCTGTCGGCCAACGTGCGCGGCGATGAGATTTCCGCAACAACTGATGCCGATGCGTTACCTGGCAGTTACCGGGTTGAGGTGACTGACCTGGCGACGGCGGGTACTCTGGCTTCACAGCGCTTGGTGGGCACAGAAAGCGATGCTGCCCTCGACATGGGCGGCGCCACCCAGTTACGGCTCGACTTTGCTGGCTTGGATAGCGTTAATATCGACGTGGCGGCGGACAGCAGCCTGGAAGATATTCGCGACGCGATCAATGCCAACGACGCTGCAGGTGTCAGCGCCAGCGTTATTTTCGATGGCGAGGGCTACCGCCTGGCGCTTAGCTCAAAAGAAACCGGACTTGATGCGTCGGTTACCGGATTCAGCTTTGTGGATGCTGCTGGCGCAGCCGTGGCCACGCCTCCCTTTGCCAGCGACACCCAGGTAAGTGGTCAAGATGCCGCGCTGACCGTCAATGGCATCGCTATTACTAGTGCCAGCAACACGATAGAAGACGCCATCCAGGGAGTGACCCTGGATCTGGGTGAGCTAAACCTGGGTACAGGTGAAACTGCCAGCAGCACAGTGAACGTCGAACGTAACACTTTAAAAGTACGCGAAGCCATTGGTGATTTTGTCGAGGCCTTTAACGATGTAAAGAACACCATTGGCACCGTGACAAAATTCGATAGCGAGACGGGCGAGGCGGCTGAACTGGTCGGCGACAGCTCCGTGCGTACCATTGAAAACCGGCTGCGCTCTGTACTTAGCGGCGGTGTGGCAGGCGGCGAGTTCTCCACGTTAACCCAGCTCGGCATCACCCTGCAGCGCGACGGCACGCTGGAAATGGACGATGACACCATCAGCGGCTTGGCCAAGAATAGCCCCGATGCGCTGAGCGACTTTTTCACCGGCGTGGAGGGTGATGAAAACTCGGTGGGGCTGGCGAGCAGCCTTAGTACCACGCTTGAACAGCTGATGAGCAAAAACGGTACTCTGGGCAACGCCATCAGCGGTGCGGAAAACCGCATCGATAGCCTCGGTGAGCGCTATGAGCGCATGGAAAACACCATCGAACGCACCATCTCCCGCTACCGCACCCAGTTCGGCCAGTTGGATGCCATGATCGCGCAGATGAACAGCACAAGCTCCTACCTCACCAAGCAGTTTGAGGCCATGGATGCTCAGCTAGGCCGCGATTAACCACCGTAAGTCAGTAGAAAACGAGTAGTTAATCACAGGGCCTTTTGGCCCTGTGTTGGCTTCTACGCAACCTTTTCAGTGCATCAGCATATTTCTACCTCTCTTTTGCAATTTTTTAGCATCCAGCCCTAAAGGTTTTCCTCGCCGAGCCGTTAGTAAATATAACGGCACACAAGGTGGCCGAAAGCAGGCCTCAGGGCCAGTGTCCAAAGCAAGGAGAATCACACCATGTCAGTGATCAATACCAACATTACCTCGATGATCGGTCAGCAGAACCTGAACCAATCTTCGAATGCTCTGCAGACTTCCATGGAGCGTTTGAGTTCTGGCCTGCGTATCAACAGTGCCAAGGACGATGCGGCTGGTCAGGCTATTGCCAACCGTATGAGCGCGCAAATCACCGGTTTGGGCCAGGCTCAGCGTAACGCCAACGATGGTATCTCCATCGCACAAACCGCTGAGGGTGGTTTGAACCAGGTTAACGATAACCTGCAGCGTGTACGTGAGCTGACCGTCCAGGCCGCTAACGGCACCAACAGCCAGGACGACTTGAACTCTATCCAGGCAGAAATTGATCAGCGCCTGACAGAGATTAACCGTATTTCTGACGAGACTGATTTCAATGGCACGCTGGTGCTCTCTGAAGATCAGCAAGTTTCCATCCAAGTAGGTTCTGAGGACGGTCAAACCATCAGCGTCAACCTGGAAGAAATCAACGCCGAAACACTGGGCCTTGATAGCTTTAATGTTAACGGCGCTCAGGGTACGGTAGCCGCTGCGACAGCTTCTAATTTTGAAGATGCTTACGGCGATTCCACTGGTATTGTTGACTCTGAGGTTAGCGATTTTGGTGCTGATCTCGCGACTAATTTGGGCGTTGCCGCTGGCTCTGTTACTGCAACTACTGCTGATGCTTTCGTTGATGAGGGTGGTAACTGGTACGCACAGGTTCAGGTTAGTGCCGCATCTGAAGCCGAGTCTCGTACTCTCGCTGCGCAGGGCATCAACATTGCCAGTGGTGCTTCGGTAACCTTCAATGTTGCGCTTGATCCGCAAGATGCCGATGTAACAACCAACACCACAGCTTCATTTACGGTTGACGGTACTGAGCTCACCGCTGCAAGCCTGCTGACGGGTGCTACCAACAACCCGCTTGGCGAGCTTGATTCCGCGCTGTCACAGGTGGATAACCTGCGCTCTGACCTTGGTGCGATTCAGAACCGCTTTGAGTCTGCCATCACCAACCTCAGTACGAATGAGACCAACCTGTCTGCTGCGCGCTCACGCATCGAAGATGCTGATTACGCAACAGAAGTGGCGGACATGACCAAGAATCAGATCCTCCAGCAGGCAGGTACATCCGTACTGGCCCAGGCTAATCAGCTGCCGCAGAACGTACTGTCGCTGCTGGGCTAAATGTAGCCACATCGTAAGAGTGCTAGACTATATAAGGCTGCCGATTGGCAGCCTTTTTACTGGTTGAGATTTGAGTGGGTGATAGGTCTATGAGCAAACAAGCGGCAAAACGCTTCGAGAAGCAGATTAAAGAGGCTCAGAAGCTGGTGGCCAAGCAGCCTCAAAGCGCTCGATATCGAAGAAGTCTTGGCGTTCTGCTCACAGACAAGGGAGAGCTTGAGAAGGCAAAAGTCGAGCTGGAAAAAGCGATTAGTCTAGAAAGCAGTGACTTCGAATCTTATTCCGTACTGGGTAAGGTGCTGTATAACCTTGGTGATTATAACGCTGCGATCGATTGCCTTAAAAAGTCTCTTTCCATCAAGCCCGGCTTTCATAAGTCAGCGCATTATTTGGCTTATCTGCTTTACAATAGCAATAAGCCCAAAGAGGCGTTGGAGTATATAGAAGAAGCCTGTAAAAATCAGCCAAGAAATGCTGGCTACTTGATAAGTTATGGTAATATTCTAGAAGCTCTGCATCGCTATGAAGAAGCGGCAGAGAAGTTTAAAAAATCTTTAGAACTGGAGTCCGATAAGTACTACGCATGGAATAACCTGGGCAATATCTACAAGCAGCTTGGTAGAATGGAGGATGCGCTTCGCTATTATGACCAGGCATTCAAGGTTAATCCTGGTTCAGATATTGCCTACTCAAATAAGATAACGACGCTTCATTATATACCAGGATTTTCGCTTGAAGAAATAGCTAAAGAATGCAGGGCGTGGGATAGTTATTTTAATAAGAAAACGCCTGTCAGGGCAGAGCCCTCTAATAAAGACGTTGAAAAAAAACTGCGTATCGGCATGATTTCAGATGGTTTTCGTCGCCATCCGGTTGGCTATATGATTACGTCGGCTATTGAAAAACTGGTCAGCTACAACTATGAGCTTTACTTTTATTCAACCAATTACGACTATGATGCCTTAACGACGCGTCTTCAGAAAACGGCCGCTAAATGGCAAGAGATCAAGCCATTAGGTGTCGAGCAAACTGAACAACTGATTCGGGAAGACGAGATTGATATTCTGATTGACCTGGCAGGCCATAATTCGGGCAACCGCATGTTAGCCATTGCCAAAGAGCCTGCTCCAATTATCATGAAATGGGTAGGTGGGTTGATCAATACAACGGGTGTCAAGGCAATCGATTATCTGATCAGTGACCATATTGAAACGCCAGAAGGTATTGATCAGCATTATGTGGAAAACCTTATTCGCTTGCCTGGCGACTATGTTTGCTATGAACTACCCGGTTATGAGCCCGATGTTCGTGTGCTCCCTGCATTGAAAAATGGTTATATCACATTTGGTTGTTTTAACAATCCGACCAAGATTAACCCAGAGATTGTTGCTGTATGGTCTGAGATCCTTCTTTCCGTTCCAAATTCCCACATGTTTCTTAAGGGAATGCAGTTTAGCAGTGACGATTTGAAAAAGAGGGTGATCAAGCTTTTTGAAGAGTGTGGCGTGCCGGAAGAGCGGCTGATCATCGAAGGGCCTTCGGCTCATCAACAGCTGTTAGAGAGCTACAATAGGGTCGATATCGCACTGGACCCATGGCCTTATTCGGGTGGGTTAACAACCTGTGAGGCGCTTTTAATGGGTGTGCCTGTGATTACCATGCCAGGACCTACCTTTGCTGGGCGTCATAGTGCCAGTCACCTTGTTAATGCAGGCTTGGCAGAGCTGGTCGTGGGAACATGGGAAGAGTACCGGCAGCGTGCCGTCGGGTTGGCGTCTGACCTGGAAAGTCTTGGCACGATACGCAAAGGGCTGCGGCAGCAGTTGCTAGACTCACCTGTCTGCAACGCAAGAAGCTTTGCAAAACACCTGAATACAGCGTTACGTGCTGCCTGGCAACGCTATTGTGAAGGCAATGCGCCAGCAGCGTTGTCATTTGATCAAAGTGGTCAGGCTTATTTTGAAGGTGACTCAAGGCCTGTTGAGGTTGCGTGTGCAGAACCCATTCTGCAGCATGAGCAGGAGGGCTTTAGTTGGGAGCTAGCTGGTAAAGTTATTGTTATTGATAATGGCAGTAAGCTGATCAGGCAAAATCGCTTTAACCGTTTACGGCAGGTTCAGGCGTTTGGCTTTGTGGGTTTTGACCCTGGGAGCCGAATTGACAATCCTGCTCAGTTTGACGGCAGCGAGGATGTGCAAGTGTTTTCGCATGCCTCTCTTGGTGATGGGCAACCCGCGACATTGTATGCCTGCTTGGACCCCACTCTCAGCAGCACGCTGAAGCCGATGTCATCCGAGCATCAGCGTGAAGCCAATTTAAATCGTACAATGGTGTTGGCCCAGCTACCTATCAATACCATCACGCTGGATAGCATCGATGGACTTTCAAGCCTGGATTGGCTAATCCTGGATGAGCTCAGCGATGCCGCCACCATTCTAGAGAACGGCAAAAATGCGCTGAAAGACACCTTGCTGATTCAGGTCAGTGTGGCTTTTCAACCAACGCATGAAAGGCAGCCAAGCCTCGCCGAGTTGCAACACTGGGCAAGCCGTAACGGCTTCCGCTTTTATCGCTTCAATAACGAGCAACATGCCAGCTACTTACCGGAAACAGTGCCCGAAGAAAAACGTCAGGCCACTGAGCTGCAAAGTGCGGATGTGCTTTTCCTACCCAGCCACGAGCGAATGGCCGAGCTTACTGACAACCAACGCATCAAGCTGGCATTCCTGTTACATACGGTATATGGCATCAGGGATATGGCTTATTTGCTGTTGGCAAAAGTAGATGAGGAGAAGGCAAAGAAATATCTTATAGAAGAAAAGCTGCTTTCGGTTGAGACACCACAGGCCAATGTAGAAAGACAACATCAACTGCCAAAGCGCAAAATTTTCCTTGTTGGTTTTCCAAAGTCAGGTACATCGACTATTCAGAAAGCACTCGAAGAAACGGGCTATACGTCGGCACACTGGAAAGTTAAGGAAGGTTTTGTAGGGCAGCTCATGTATCAAGGGCTGCAGGATCATGATGACCCGTGGCACTACTTACAAGGCTATGATGCCATCACACAAGGTGATGTTTGTATACCTGCCCGGGACCTGAACTATTGGCCAAACTTGGATTTTGAAACTATTGCCAAAATCCAGGAAAAGCACCCTGATTGTTTGTTTATACTCAATTATCGTGATCCTGAAAAAATAGTTTCAAGCATAGAAAGGTGGGGGGATTTGTTGGATCGCCTTAAAGTGAGCTATGTTCCAGGGCTTTATTTTTCTGAAGGTGATGATGCAGAGAACCTGAGAGTCTGGATTGAGAGCCATTTCGATAAAGTGAGGGATTACTTTGAAGGAAGTGAAAACTTCATTGAAGTCGATATCAATAACGAAGATGCCCCAAATAAAATCGGCCAGAAGTTAGGTGTTCAACTTGCGTGGTGGGGTGTGGCCAATGAAAATAAGCAGAAGCAAACTTCCTTTAGTTTGCCTAAGGCTCCTCATATGTCTCCTGCGGAGCGTAAGTTGTTTAAAAAATCACTTAAAAAAGCAGATAAATATTTCGAGTTTGGTTCTGGTGGCTCGACTGTATGGGCTGTCGACCAAGGCTTGACAGTAAAAGGGGTCGAAAGTGACGCTACATGGGTCACCGCGCTGAAGGATAAGTTAGGAGGAAAGTGTCAGGTTGATGCTGTGGATATTGGCCCCACTAAAGAGTGGGGTTTCCCCGTCACTTTGGAGGATTCGGAAAAATTTCCAGCCTATAGCAAGGCAATTCACAGTCATAAGCAATCATTTGACTTGATTCTCATCGATGGCCGCTTTCGTGTTGCTTGTACTATGGCGGCTATTCAACATGTCCTGGAATATTCAGAAGATCCTCAGGAGACCCGTATCTTTATACATGATTTTTGGAATCGCCCTCACTACCACGTTGTGTTGGCATGCTTAGAAACAGTAGAAAAGGTTGAGTCTGCTGGGCTTTTCAGGGTAGCTAAAAATGTGGATAGAAATAAAGTGGCCGCTTTGTGGGAACAGTATGCAAAATCTCCGCAATAGCGCTATCAGGGTGCTTATATATTTCTCTATGTGTAGGGAAATAGTGTTTTGTAGGAAGATGAGGTCTAAGTCGGTATTTTCGCTGTTAGGTTAGTTGCTAATACATAAGTTATATTTGCGTTTGTCAGCGAGGTGCCTTTACATGACTTATGCTCTCTTCTGGGATGCTGATGAGATCGAGAATTATCTAGTCGCTCAGCAAAATGATAAACCACTCCAGCTCATCGTCGATGGCGGCCAAGGAGCTGGCAAAAGCACTCTGATGAATCGGTTGCTGTCTGAATCGAGCCTGCAAGCATTGGCGGATGAGAGGCCATTGGCCTCGATGCCTGCAGCAATGCTGGTTGTCGATGTTCAGCAGGGCGTTACGGCGGTTACTCGCCGTCATTGTGTGTTGATGTCGTTAATGGGGTTGCGTCATATCGCTGTGGCTGTCAACAAGATGGACGCGGTGGCGTATTCCCAGGCACGTTTTGAGAGCATCGTTGCAGAGCTTCAGATTTTCGTGTCGTCGCTGCCTTTGCCTGACATTACGTTCATCCCGGTTTCTTCGCTGTATGGCGATAACATGTTCGCACCCAGTGATAACACGCCGTGGTATGCCGGGACCTCCATACTCGGCTTTATGGAAACGTTGACGGTAGATAGCGAGCGTCTGTTATGCCAGCCGTTTCGCCTGTCTGTGGAAAAAGTTCATCAGGATGCTTCAGGCTTGCAAGCGGCCGAAGGAAGCGTGGCAAGCGGGGCGATATATCCTGGCGATGATATTCGCGTGCAGCCCTCTGGTCGTATCGACAAGGTGAGTCAGGTAGTAGTGGCTGATGAGGGTAGAGTCGATAAGGCCGCTGCTGGGCAGTTGGTTACGCTGTTGCTGGAAGGCGACTTGGCTATTGCCTGTGGCGACATTATTTCCAGTGCCGACCAGCCAGCTCAAACGGCGGATCAGTTTGAAGCAGGTTTGATATGGAACAGCAATGAGCCTCTATTGCCTGGGCGTCCCTATGAGATAAGGTTGGGCTCGCAATCAGCGGTCGCTACGGTGACCAGCATCAAGTATCAAATCAACACCGATACCCTGGAGCATGTGGCGGCAAGGCAGCTGCCGGGTGGAGAAATAGGGGTATGCAACCTGAGCTTGAGCCATGAAGTGGCCTTTGATCCGTTCCACGAATCCCCGCAAACCGGCAGTTTTGTGTTGCTTGACCGCATTACGGGCCACATCGTGGGAACGGGGATGCTCAACTTTGCGCTGCGTCGGAGTCAGAACATCCATCGCCAGCACGTGGATATCGATAAGCAAGCGCGTGCCCTGGCGAAAAACCAAAAACCAGCGGTGTTATGGTTCACCGGGCTATCCGGTGCGGGCAAATCGACTATCGCTAATCTCGTCGAGAAAAAGCTGTTTGCCCACGGCCAGCACACCTACTTGCTGGATGGCGATAATGTGCGCCATGGATTGAACCGCGATCTTGGCTTCACCGATGCCGACAGGGTGGAAAATATTCGCCGCGTTGCGGAAGTGGCCAGGCTGATGCTCGATGCGGGGTTGATCGTCATGTCGGCGTTTATCTCGCCGTTTCGCAGTGAGCGCCAACTTGCCCGAGACCTGTTCGTAGACGGAGAGTTTATTGAGGTATTTGTCGACACGCCCCTGGAAGTGGCCGAAAAACGCGACCCCAAGGGGCTCTACAAGAAAGCCCGCCGTGGCGATCTGAAAAACTTTACCGGCATCGACTCGGCTTATGAAGCGCCCCAAGCCCCTGAGCTTACCCTGGATACGGCGGCCATCACGCCAGAAGAAGCGGCCGAGCGGGTGATCCAGCTATTGATTGAAAGACGCGTGGTGAAGTGCCCCGGCGCCCGGTGAGCCATGCGATGGGAGGACTGGCTAGCAGGGCGGTAGCGGCATCCAACGAAAAGGGCGCCTAAGGCAGCCTGGGCAAGCGTAACCTGTGGCGTTGCCTGCCGTTATATTCATTAAAAGAATAAAAAATAATTTCAATATTCTTTTATTCGCTTTTGCGGAGAGAGTAAAATATCGCCCATTACGCCCCATGACGTTTCGTGCGGCGACCCGAATCGTCGGTATTTCGACTAGCGAGGAAATAAGCTCATGCCACTAACACGCCAACTCACATTGACCCTGGGCGCACTTGCCTTGAGCACTGCCAGCGTGGCGTTTGCCGCTGCAGCCCATGCCGAGACGCTCCGCGTGGGCATGTCGGGCGGCTATTTTCCCTTTACCTTTGTAGAACAGGATGAGCTGAAAGGCTTCGAGGTGGATGTCATGAACGCCGTTGGCGAGATCACCGGTGATGACATCGAGTTCGTTACGGCGAGCTTCTCGGGGCTGGCGGGCATGCTCGAATCAGGGCGTATCGACACCATTGCCAACCAGATCACCATTACGCCGGAGCGTGAAGACAAGTATGCCTTTACGGAACCCTACGTGTACGACGGCGCGCAGGTGGTGGTCAAGGCGGGGAATGACACGATCGAGGGTGTCGACGATTTATCCGGCAAAAGCGTCGCGGTGAACCTGGGGTCCAACTACGAGCGGCTGCTGCGTGAACAGCCCAATGCCGATGAAATCGATATTCGCACCTACGAGTCCAACATCGAACAGGATGTGGCCTTGGGTCGGGTAGAGGCCTTTGTCATGGACCGCGTAAGTGCGACCCAGGTCATCAAGGAGAAAGGCCTGCCATTAGAGCTGGCGGGTCAGCCGTTCTCGACCATTGAAAACGCGCTGCCGTTTCGTGATGACGAAGACGGCCGTGCGCAGCGCGACCGGGTAGACGATGCCCTGGCTGAGCTACGCGAGAGCGGCGAGCTGCGCGAGATATCGGAAAAGTGGTTCGATACCGATATCACCCAGCCATAATCGCGGCTCCATCTGTTGATTGCGGCCGTGGCAATGCCACGGCCGTTTGCTTATAAGCGATGCTGCTATGCTCAATCTTGATTATATGTGGGGGCTGTTGCCGGTTCTGCTGCGCTATCTGCCGCTCACGCTCCAAATGGCGACCATCGCTATGGTCTTGGCGCTGGTGTTGGCGTGCCTGCTGGCGGTGGTGCGCGTGTCTCGGGTGCCAGGGTTAAACGGGCTTGCGCTGCTGTTCATCTCGTTTTTCCGCGGCACACCGCTGCTGGTTCAGCTGTTTCTTTTCTACTATGGCTTGCCGCAGCTGATTGAGTCGTTGATCTCGATTACCGGCGTTACCGCCGCCGTGCTGGGGCTGACGCTGCATTTTTCGGCCTACATGGCGGAGTCGATCAGAGCGGCCATTGTCGGGATCGACCGTAGTCAGACCGAGGCCGCGCTTTCCATCGGCATGACCCAGTCGCAGCTGATGCGCCGGATTATTTTGCCCCAGGCGACCCGCGTGGCGACGCCGACTCTGATGAATTACTTTATCGACATGATCAAGGCGACCTCGCTGGCCTTTACGCTGGGGGTTACCGAACTGATGGGCGCGACGCAGAAGGAAGCGGCGGGCAGCTTTCTCTATCTGGAAGCCTTCCTGCTGGTGGCGCTCATCTACTGGGTCATCGTGGAAATGCTGTCCTGGGGGCAGCGCCGTCTGGAAACGTATCTTAACAAGGCCTATCAACGATGATTTCGCTGCAGGGCATTACCAAGCGCTTCGGCGCGCATACGGTATTCAACGACATTGATTTGAGCCTCGCCCAGGGCGAGATCATCGTGATCATTGGGCCTTCCGGTACGGGCAAGTCGACGCTGCTGCGCTGTATCAACTTCCTTGAAAAACCGGATGCCGGGCACTTGCAGGTGGGCGATTTGAAGGTCGACACCCAGCGTGCCAGCAAGGCCGATATCCTGGCGCTGCGTCGGCGCACGGCGTTCGTGTTTCAGAACTATGGCCTGTTCGCCAACAAGACCGCGCTGGATAATATCAGCGAAGGGATGATCGTGGTGGACAAGCTGCCGAAAGCCAGGGCGCATGCGCGGGCCAGAGAGATTCTTGAGCGCATTGGCCTGGCCGATAAAGCGGACGCCTACCCGGCATCGCTTTCGGGCGGCCAGCAGCAGCGCGTGGGCATCGGCCGCGCGATGGCTGCCAACGCCGACGTGATCCTGTTTGATGAACCTACGTCGTCGCTTGATCCTCAATGGGTCGAGGAGGTGTTGAGCCTGATGAAGCAGCTGGCGGTGGAGCGCCAGACGATGATCGTGGTCACCCATGAAATGCAGTTCGCCCGGGACGTGGCCGACCGGGTTGTCTTCATGGACGAAGGCGGCATCGTCGAGCAGGCCCCGCCCGAGGAGCTGTTCACGGCACCCAAGGATGAGCGCACGCGCCACTTTTTGCGAAAGATTTTGGCGCCCATGGGGCAGGCGGTGCCGTAAGGTGGCCGACGTCATTTTGTGTATTGACTACTGCTGGCAAGCCCGCATTCTGCGTGATAGACTATGCCATCCTCTCAGACAAGACCCGTGGACGGGCAGCTGAACTTAACTGCCTGTTGCACTATTTTGGTTGGCCTATTGCGCGAAAATAGCCGCCAAATCAATTGGTTGTTACGGAAGCGTCGTATTGCCCAGGGTGGCTCGCGACGAACACATAGTTAATTCGTTGCCCATTGCGGCAACCTTTATTCTCCAAGGAGATACCAGTGGCGAACAGCAAGCAAGCTCGCAAGCGCGCCCGTCAGGCCGAGAACCGTCGCGTCCTGAAAGCTAGCCAACGCAGCATGGTCCGCACCTACATCAAGCGTGTGATCAAAGCGATCAACACCGGTGACCATGGCCAGGCGATGCAAGAGTTCAAAACAGCGCAGCCGGTCATCGATCGCATCGCTGACAAGGACGTGCTTTCCAAGCGGAAAGCCGCACGCCTGAAAAGCCGCTTGAACAAGCGCATCAAAGCACTGGCGGCGTAAGCCGGCAGGCGCCTTGAAAAAAACCGGCTCCGGCCGGTTTTTTTGTGCCTATGGCGCGAGGTTGTAGGCGGTGTCGACGGGATTTGGGCAAGGATGACATAAGGCGATGACCACGAATTCGCAGCCGGAAGACCGCGAGCAGATCCCGCGTAGCGGGTTGATGCGCTCGGGGCTGATTGTCAGCGCCATGACCATGCTGTCGCGGGTGATGGGGCTTGCGCGCGATGTGGTGGTGGCGGCGCTGCTGGGCGCGGGCGACGGGGCCGATGCGTTTTTCGTGGCCTTCAAGATCCCCAACTTTCTGCGTCGGCTATTTGCCGAAGGCGCGTTCAACCAGGCCTTTGTGCCGGTGCTTTCCGAGTACTCGACCCAGCGCAACAAGCAGGAAATTCGCGAGCTGCTCAATGCCGTAGCGGGCAGTTTAACCGCGATTCTGGCACTGATCACCGCGCTTGCCATGCTCGGCGCGCCCTGGCTGATCTGGCTGTTTGCGCCGGGGTTTGGTCGCGATCCTGAAAAGTTGGCAATGACCGCCGACATGCTACGGTTGACCTTTCCGTATTTGCTGCTGATTTCGCTTACCGCCTTTGCCGGCAGCGTGCTGAACACCTGGAACCGTTTTGCAGTCCCGGCGTTTACGCCAGTGCTGCTCAACCTGTCGCTGATCGGCGCGGCCTTGCTGCTCACCCCGCTGATGGAAGCGCCCGCCATGGCGCTTGCCTGGGGCGTGTTGATTGCCGGTGTGGCGCAGTTGGTGTTCCAGGTGCCGTTCTTGCTGCGCCTGGGGTTGATGCCCACGCCTTGGCCGAACCTGGCCCACGAGGGTGTGAGGCGGATTCTCAAGCTGATGGGCCCGGCGCTGTTTGGCGTCTCGGTGTCGCAGATCAACCTGCTGCTGGATACCGTGCTGGCCTCACTGCTGGCGGCGGGCAGCGTGTCGTGGCTGTATTACTCGGACAGGCTGGTGGAGCTGCCGCTGGGTGTGTTTGGCGTGGCGATTGGTACGGTGATCCTGCCGGCGCTTTCCAAGCGCCACGCTGACCAGTCCAGCGCGCACTTTTCGGTCATGCTCGACTGGGCGATTCGCATGGTGCTGTTGCTTGGTTTACCGGCGGCCCTGGCGCTGGTGTTGCTCGCCGAGCCGCTGTTGATCACGCTGTTCCACTACGGCGCGATGACCGACACCGATATCCAGATGGCGGCGATGAGCCTGCGCGCCTATGCGGTGGGGTTGGTGGCCTTTATGTTGATCAAGGTGCTGGCGCCAGGCTTTTTCGCCCGCCAGAACACCAAGACGCCGGTTAAAGTGGCTGTCGTTGCCATGGTCGCCAATATGGTGTTCAACCTGATGTTGGTGTGGCCGCTGGCCCACGCCGGGCTTGCATTGGCCACGGCGCTGTCGGCGTTTTTGAATGCCGGCCTGCTGGGCTACCTGTTGCGCAGGGAAGGCGTGCTGGTGTTTCAG
The DNA here is from genome assembly GCF_020991005.1 of Halomonas sp. CUBES01. GTDB lineage: Bacteria > Pseudomonadota > Gammaproteobacteria > Pseudomonadales > Halomonadaceae > Vreelandella > Vreelandella gomseomensis. The sequence continues at coordinate 668,915 of NZ_JAJLLW010000001.1, forward strand.
CCCGGCTGGGGGCGCTTTGCGGTGCAGCTGCTGGGCGGCAGCGCGCTGATGTGTGCTGCGCTTTACGTCATCGCGCCCGAATGGACCCAGTGGCTGGCCATGGGCCTGTGGCACCGGGTCGCGTGGGTGTCGGGGCTGGTAGCGCTGGGCGCGGGGCTGTATTTTGCCTGGCTGGGCGTATTCGGGTTGCGGGTGCGGCATTTGAAAATGCGCGCCTGACGCTGCACTGCGGCGGCCAGGTTCGTTATAATCATGGGCTTTGCCGACCGCGTGTAGAGCGGCGAGCGGGCTAAACGGCTGAGGTGCCATGCGGGTTATTCGAGGTTTGCACAATTTAACCACGTCTTCGCAGGGCTGCGTTGCCACCATCGGTAATTTTGATGGCGTGCACCGCGGCCATCAGGCGATCCTGCAGCAGTGCCGGGAGCATGCCGCACGCCTGGGTGGGCCGGTCACCGTGGTGGTGTTTGAACCCCAACCGCGTGAATTTTTTGCCGGTGACCAGGCACCGCCGCGGCTCACCCGGCTACGCGAAAAAGTGCGCCTGCTGGGCCAGCACGGCGCCGAGCAGGTGCTGTGCCTGCCGTTTAACGATGCGCTGCGCAGCCTGACCGGCCGCGAGTTCATCGATCAAGTGCTGATCGACGGTCTGGGCGTCAGGCATCTGGTGGTAGGTGACGATTTCCGCTTCGGCTGCGACCGGCGCGGCGATTTTACCCTGCTGGAAGCGGTGGGCCGCGAAGAGGGCTTCAGCGTGGAGCACACGCGTACCTTTACCGTGGACGACGAACGGGTTTCCAGCTCGCGGGTGCGCACCTTGCTGGCCAGCGGCAATTTTTCCGCCGCCGCGCGCTTGTTGGGGAGGCCTTATTCGGTGGATGGCCGGGTGGTACGCGACCAGCAGCTAGGGCGCACCATCGGTGTGCCCACCGCCAACCTGCCCATGCTGCCCCAGCCGCTTACGCTGCGCGGTGTCTACGCGGCGGTGGTCGAGCTGGAAAACGGCGAGCGCCACTTGGGCGTGGCCAACGTCGGTTTTCGGCCAACGGTCGGTGCCACGCGGCCGACCCTGGAGGTGCACCTGTTCGATTTTTCAGGTGACCTTTATGGCCAACGCATGACGGTGGTGCCCAGTGCGCGGCTGCGGGGCGAGGTCAAGTTTGACGATATCGAGGCACTGAAAGCGCAGATAGCGCGCGATCAGCGTCAGGCGCGGCGCTACTTTGCGACCGCCGCCGCTGGCAAAAACGCAGCATTTCCGCTGGCCTCGGCCCCGCTCGGGCGAGAGACCGCTTCTTCTGATTCTTCCTCGGCGGGCCATTCCGCCGATGATAACGACGGCTGACCGGACTATGGATTACAAGCACACGCTCAATTTGCCAGAAACCGACTTCCCCATGCGCGGCATGCTGCCCAAGCAGGAGCCGGGGCGGGTGTCGACCTGGCAGGATATGAACCTCTACCAGCGCCTGCGCGACGCGCGTGCGGGCGCGCCGCTGTTTGTCCTGCACGATGGCCCTCCCTACGCCAACGGCAGTATTCATATCGGTCACGCCGTCAACAAGATCCTTAAAGATATTATCGTCAAGTCCAAGAACCTGGCGGGCTTTGACGCGCCTTACGTGCCGGGTTGGGACTGCCACGGTCTGCCCATCGAACACAAGGTGGAAACCACCCACGGCAAGCACCTGGCGCCGGATACCGCCCGTGAGCTGTGCCGCGAGTATGCCGCCGCGCAGATTGAAACCCAGCTGACCGATTTTGTCCGGCTGGGCGTGGTGGGCGACTGGGATCATCCCTACCGCTCGATGGATTTTGCCAACGAAGCGGGCGAGATGCGCGCGCTGGCCGAGATGGTCGACGCGGGCTACGTGTTCAAGGGCCTGAAGCCGGTGAACTGGTGTTTCGACTGCGGCTCGGCGCTGGCTGAAGCCGAGGTCGAGTACGCCGACAAGAAGTCCGATGCCATCGACGTCGCCTTCCCGGTGGAAGACTCAGGCAAGCTCGCCGCCGCCTTTGGCTTAAGCGAGCTGCCCAAGCCCACCGCCGTGGTGATCTGGACCACCACGCCCTGGACCATCCCCGCCAACCAGGCGCTCAACGTCCATCCCGAGTTCACCTACGCGTTGGTCGATACCGGCGAGCGGCTGCTGCTGGTGGCCGAAGAGCTGGTCGAAAGCTGCCTGGAGCGCTATGAGCTGACCGGCGACATCATCGCCACTGCAAAGGGCGAGGCGCTGGATCTCATCAACTTCCGTCACCCGTTCTACGACCGCCTGTCGCCGGTGTACCTGGCCGACTACGTCGAGTCCGAGGTGGGCAGCACCGGTATCGTGCACTCGGCGCCGTCCTACGGCATGGATGACTTTATTACCTGCCGCGAACATGGCATGAGCTTCGACGACATGCTCAACCCGGTGCAGGGCAACGGCGTATACGCCGACGACCTGCCGTTCTTCGGTGGGCAGATGATCTGGAAGGCCAACCCGAACATCGTTGAGAAGCTGCGCGAGGTGGACGCGCTGATGGCCCACACGCCCATCAAGCACAGCTACATGCACTGCTGGCGGCATAAGACGCCGGTGATCTACCGTGCTACCGCCCAGTGGTTCGTGGGCATGGATGTGCAGGGCAAAGACGGCAAGACGCTGCGCGAGCGGGCGCTGGAAGGCATCGAGGCCACCCAGTTCACCCCCGCCTGGGGGCAGGCGCGCCTGCACAGCATGATCGCCAACCGCCCGGACTGGTGTATTTCCCGCCAGCGTAACTGGGGCGTGCCCATCCCGTTCTTCCTGCACAAGCAGACCGGCGAGCTGCACCCGAACACGGTTGCGCTGATGGAAGAAGCTGCCAAGCGCGTCGAGCAGGAAGGCATCGACGCCTGGTTCAAGCTCGACCCGGCGGAACTGCTGGGCGCGGAAGCAGCGGATTACGACAAGGTCACCGACACGCTGGACGTGTGGTTCGACTCCGGCACCACCCACCGCCACGTGCTGCGCGGTTCGCACCCGCATGGCCATGAAAGCGGCCCGCGGGCGGACCTGTATCTGGAAGGCTCCGACCAGCACCGTGGCTGGTTCCACTCGTCGCTGCTGACCGGCTCGGCCATCGACGGTCACGCGCCGTATCGTCAGCTGCTGACCCACGGCTTCACCGTGGACGAGAAGGGCCGCAAGCAGTCCAAGTCGCTGGGCAACGTGATCGCCCCGCATGAAGTGATGAACAAGCTGGGCGCCGATATTCTGCGCCTGTGGGTGGCCTCGACCGACTACTCCGGTGAAATGGCGGTGTCGGACGAGATCCTCAAGCGTACTGCGGATGTGTATCGGCGTATCCGCAACACTGCGCGCTTCCTGCTCTCCAACCTCAACGGCTTCGATCCCGAGAAAGACCGGGTAGCGTTTGGCGACATGCTGGCGCTGGATCAGTGGGTGGTCGATCGCGCCGCACAGCTGCAAGGGCGCATCGAAAAAGCCTACGACGAATATCGCTTTCTGGATGTCTACCAGCAGGTGCACGGCTTCTGTGCCCGCGAGCTGGGTGGTTTCTACCTGGATGTGATCAAGGATCGTCAGTACACCACCCAGGCGGATTCGCTGGCCCGGCGCAGCGCGCAAACCGCGCTGTACCACGTGGTGGAAGCGCTATCCCGCTGGGTCGCGCCGATTCTGTCGTTCACCGCTGAGGAGATCTACGAGCACATCCCCGGTGAGCGCGGCGACAGCATTTTGCTTGAAACCTACTACACCGGGCTCGAGACGCTGGACGACGGGGCCAGCATGGGTCGCGACTTCTGGGAGCAGGTGCTGGAGGTCAAGCACGCGGTCAACAAGTGCCTGGAAGACGCGCGCAACGCCAAGGTGATCAAGGGCAGTCTGGCGGCGGAAGTCACGCTTTACGTCAGCGATGCGCTGCGCACTACGCTCGAAAAGCTCGGCGATGAGCTACGCTTTGTGATGTTGACCAGCGAGGTGCACCTGCAGCCGCTGGCGGACGCCGCCAACGCTGAAAGCACCGAGCTTGACGGCCTTAAAGTAGCAGTATTCGCCAGCGAGTATCAGAAGTGCGAGCGCTGCTGGCACCACCGTCCGGACGTTGGCCAGCACGCCGGGCACGATGATCTGTGTGGTCGCTGCGTGAGCAATCTACCCGATGGCCCCGGTGAGACGCGTCACTATGCCTAAGTCCGCTGCCACCGCAAACGATCAACACGCGCGGCCGCCGATGCACCGGCCGCTGCGCTGGCTGTGGCTGGCGGCGGCGGTGATCGTGCTGGACCTGGCCACCAAGTATCTGGCCAGCCACCTGCTGAACTACGCACAGCCCGTCGAGGTGCTGCCGTTTTTCAACCTGACGCTTTTGCACAATACCGGCGCGGCGTTCAGCTTTCTGGCCGACCATCCCGGCTGGCAGCGCTGGTTCTTTGCGATGGTCGCGATCGGTGCAAGCATTGGCCTGAGCATCTGGCTATCGCGCATCAAGGCCGATGAAAAACTGCTGGCCGTGGCGCTGCCGCTGATCATTGGTGGCGCCCTGGGCAATCTCTACGACCGCCTGGTGCACGGCTATGTGGTCGATTTTCTGTCCTTTCACGCAGCGGGCTGGTACTACCCGGCATTTAACGTGGCGGATATAGGCATTACCCTAGGGGCTGCCGCGCTAATCTGGGAGTCGGTGATGGGCGAGCGGCGACGCAAGAAAGCTCAAGACACCTCGTCTCCCTCCAACAGTGAGTAACGCAATGAGCGACTATCTGATCGACGACGGCATGGAAGTGACCCTGCACTTCACGCTCAAGCTGGAAGACGGCACGGTGGTGGACTCCACCAAGGAAAAAACGCCGGCCACTTTCCAATACGGCGACGGCAACCTGCCGCCGGGCTTTGAGCACCCGATCAAGGGGCTGAAAATGGGCCAGCAGGGCAGCTTCGAGATTACCCCGGAGCACGCCTTCGGCCAGCACAACCCGCAAAATATCCAGACGCTGAAGCGCGACGACTTCGGTGACGAAACACCCGAAATCGGCATGGTGATGTCGTTTGCGGATAAAGCGGGAACGGAATTGCCTGGCGTGGTCAAAACCATCGAGGGTGACCGGATCGAGGTCGACTTCAATCATCCGCTGGCGGGGCGTACCCTGACATTCGATGTTGAAGTGCTGGACGTCAAACCGGTCACAACGCACTAGGAAACGATAAGTAACGACGTTCGTTGCGGCGGCTGAATTCATCCAACGGTGCTCTGCATCAAGGCGCTACTCATGTTGTCAGAATCGCAATCACAGCAGCACACACACCCTATCGAGATCAAGCTGGCCAATCCGCGTGGTTTCTGCGCAGGGGTGGATCGGGCGATCGATATCGTCAACCGGGCGCTGGATGTGTTTGGCCCGCCGATCTACGTCCGCCATGAAGTGGTGCACAACCGCTTTGTGGTGGAAACCCTGCGCGAACGCGGCGCGGTGTTCGTCGAAGAGCTTCACGAAGTGCCCGACGACGTGATTGTGATTTTCTCGGCCCACGGGGTGTCCCGTGCGGTACAGCAGGAAGCCGAAGAGCGCGGCTTGAAAGTCTTTGACGCCACCTGCCCGTTGGTCACCAAAGTGCATCTTGAAGTGCTGCGCTACGCCAAGCGCGGCCAGGAATGCATCCTGATCGGCCACCAGGGTCACCCGGAAGTCGAGGGCACCATGGGACGTTACGATACGGCCAGCGGTGGGCACATTTACTTGGTGGAAGACGAGCACGATGTGGCTAACCTGGACGTTAAAGACCCGACTCAGCTGGCCTTTGTGACGCAAACCACCCTGTCGATGGATGACACCGCCAAGGTGATCGACGCACTGCGCGATAAATTCCCCGAGATTCAGGGGCCACGCAAGGACGATATCTGCTACGCCACGCAGAATCGCCAGGATGCGGTTCGTGAGCTGGCCGCCGATAGCGATCTGTTGCTGGTGGTTGGCAGCCCCAACAGTTCCAACTCGAACCGCTTGCGCGAGCTTTCCGAGCGCATGGGCACGCCCGCATATCTGATCGATAACGCTGACCAGATCGTCCCCGAATGGCTCGACAACGTCAGCCGCGTGGGCGTCACCGCCGGTGCCAGTGCCCCGGAAGTGCTGGTCAAGGGCGTAATCGAACGTCTGCAAAGCATGGGCGCGACCGCTCCCCAGGAACTGCTCGGCCGCGAGGAGACGATCACTTTCTCCATGCCTCGGGAGCTGCGCGAGCAGGTGATTGCCAGCGGCTAATGCAATGTGTGGAGGTTTGCGACATACTGATTTTGTATGAGCAAACTGATACAGGAGCCAAGCCGCGTGCCCTATGTTTCTCAGCCCTCGTCTGACCGTTCCATCCCGGTGGGTCAGCACGGCTTTACGCTGATCGAGCTGATGATCGTGCTGGCGATCGTCGGCATCGTGGCGGCCATTGCCTATCCCAGCTACACCCGGTACGCCCAGAAATCCCTGCGCACCGATGCCCACGCCGCGCTGATGCAGGCGGCATCGGCGCTTGAGCGCTGCAATACGCAATCCTACTCCTACGCTAATTGCGATGATGTGCCGACCAACTCACCCGAGGGTCACTACACCATCGACGTGTCGACCAGCGATGGCGGAGGCTATAAGCTGACGGCCAAGACCGAGCGCGACGATGGCTGTCCTGGCAATATCACCCTCAATGCGATCGGTGAAAGGATGCCCCGTGACTGTTGGTGACCCGGTACAGCAACGAGGCTTTACGCTTATTGAGTTGATGCTGACACTCACCATCGCGTCTCTGCTGACGATGGTTGCCGTTCCCTCCTTTTCTACCTTTATGGCGCGACAGCAACTCGCCGGTGACGTTAATCAGCTTCTCTCGGTGATGACGTTCGCGCGTAGCGAAGCCATCAAGCAGCGTCAGCCCATCACCGTCAGCTTCTCGCCGCCCGACACGTCAATTTCGACGCGTCGCCCCGATGAATGCCGCGACGACGAGCAGATAGACGATAGCGGCGATGACGGCCCGCGCTACGTTTATTCGACCTGGTGCTACTGGGCAGAAAGCCCGGGGAATGACGGTGAAGGCGCTCTCATGCGGGTGGGGCAAGCGGCCAGCATTCGTCAACCCGACGACCCTTTCTCGCTGGTGTTTAAAAGCCTCGGCGATGCCGATGTCAGCGATTGCGCCGACGCCGGCCAGTGCGAGATTACGCTCGCGCCCTCCGGCGCGGAAGACGCTCTCGACCCGGTGACGATCCGGGTGCGCGAAACCGGCAGCCTGCGCAAGGTGACCTCATGACGTCGCAGCGGGGGTTCAGCCTTATCGAAGCGCTGATTGCGCTGCTGGTGCTGTCGCTTGGCTTGGTGGGCGTGGCAGCCATGCAGCTCAAGGCATTGCAAAGCGCTTCCGTTGGTTATCAGCGTTCGGTAGCGAGCGTCGCGGCGGTGGATGCCCAGGAGCGTCTTTGGGCGCAGCTGGCGACACTGGATCCCGATGAGACCTGCAAAAATATTAATATTGAAGCGGTAGAAACTGCCTGGAAAAATCATTGGTTTCAAGAGGATGATCATTCGCCCTTGCGTGGCGCTTTACCTTCTTTGAGTAGTATCGGGACAGATGAGGCCACTGATGGTTGTCGCATCTCGATAAATGTAGCCTTAAGTGACGAAGATGCTGATCAGTTCGACTATTCCTTTCGTCTCCCTCTAATAGGGAACTCGTCATGAGACAGCGCCAACAAGGTTTTACCCTGGTAGAGTTGATGGTGGCGATGGTCATCGGCACGATTGTTATTTTGGGGGCTGGTCAGCTCTTCCTAACCACCTTTCAAACTTTCCAGGCTGTTGATAAGGTAAGCCGTAAACAAGAAAACTTGGTTTTTACCGCTCATAGAGTTGCCAGCGAGATTCGCCAGAATGGACCAGGGCGATATACCCTGCGGTGTGAACTAGTAAAAGATAGCTGTAATTGCACAGTGGCAGATCAAAATGAGAACGGACAGCCATTAGTGAGCTTTTTGAAAGACTTGTCAGACGATAACTTAGAAAGCCAGTGTGTCGAGGAAGAGCACGTTTTGGGAGAACGTGTGGAGAACGAATCTGCGCTTTATCGAGTCGCGCTGCCATTGGAAAATAACGGCGAGGCAATTGTTTTTCATGTCGTTCATCGCGCCATGCTCTTTGAGAGCCCTGAAGAGTGAGTTGCTAAGAGCAAGTTGGTTATTTGAAGATAGGCGGCATAGGCGACAAGAATCTTGGTATCACTACAAATAGGTGCATGCGATGAAAAACCAACAAGGGGCTGCGTTAGTCATCGTTATGGCGCTGCTCGCTGGCGCCATGACCCTTGGGCTCTCTGGGATGCAAACCGCCTTGGTGGATGAGCGTTTGGCGAGTAATTACCGGGCTTCAACCCAGGCTCAAATGACGTCGGAAAATGTATTGGCTGCTTTGGCAAGTGATGAAAACAAAGCTACCCGTGAAAACTATCTTGAAGAGCGCCTGGAAAAAGGAAGTGGTGTATTAAAAGGTTCTGAGATAGCTGAGCTTATAAAAAATGGTACGCTTGACGAGTTGGTTGATGGGCTGCTACCCGCCAATTATGAAGATTTGGAGGAAGAAGAAAAGAAGGCTTTGGTTGAAGAGCTTCAAGCTAATTTAGAGCTTGAGTTTGAAGTTGATGGTCAAAATAACACTATTACTATTACTTCTTCGGATCGAGGGCTGCGCAATGATGCATTCCGCGATTCGTCTGTTGTCTATCGCTATAATGTAGATGAGGCAAGCGGTGCAGGTTTTTTTAGTGATGGCTTTATTACCTGTTATGGTGCTGAGTTAAATGGTGGGGGGGGAGTCGCTATTGATAGTTTTGATTCACGAAAAGGTGCCTACGGTGTTGGGGGGAATAGCGGTGGGAAAGCTTCTCTCATAGCTCTTCATGAAAATAGCGATATAGTATTTAATATGGGTTCCACGCCAGGAATGACTGGAGATGTTTTTTCTGCAGGTGGCATTGAGGTAACAAACACAATGCCCATTGTGGGTAGTGTTTATACGGCGGGAAATATATCATTGGATGGGAATAGCGCCTTGATAACAGGTGATTTGTTCTCTGAAGATAGTGTTCTTTTCAAGGTGGGGACTCGAGTAGATGGGAATGTTTCTGCAAATAATAGTATACAAGTATTAGGTAACTGGGGAGAGGTGCGTGCCCTGCAACCAAATGGCAGTACAAGATCCGGTACGACCTATGCAATTGGTGGTGACGCTATATCTCCAGACATTTATACGCAAATAGATAATAGAATTGAAGGTTCCCTGACTAGTGAAAACCCAGAAGTGCGTTTTGAAGATTTTTTAAGCGAAGGGCTAAGTGTCGTCAGAGACAATGATGAATGTTCTGATTACGGTGTCGAGAAAGTTTACGAAGAGTTTAGTTTCAAAAGCAACCCAAGAGATGTTGATGTGGTTAGTAATGTCGGTCCTGTGGGTACCAATATGCTTGGTAAGCCTAATGTGGTCGGTGGTTTTGAAACTTTTCATGTTAATCGGCTAAGGATAGGTGGAAATGGCCTAGTTGTGGAGGAGCCGACAGTTATTGTTGCAGATTCAGATGTGAGTGTAGAGCTATGGGGTAATGATAATGTGATTTCACTAAAAGATGGTGCAACTCTGCGTATTGTGTCAAAGGGGAGGATTTTTTTAAGTGGGTCTAATGTTTTTGATATGAATGGTTTTTCTCCGGTTGTTGATGTGGAAGGCAAGTTGGTTCCTGCATTTTCTTTTAATACGCTGTACGAAGGAAGCGATACTGCTATCAGTATGGCATCTGATGGTGATTTTTATGGTGAGTTATTAGCCCCGTTCGGAAATGTGAATATTACGGGTTCAGCTCGTTTGATGGGGAGGGTCTTTTCGCACACGATTGGTTTAAATGGTGGTGGTTCAATGCACTATGATCGTGCGTATGATGATATAGATATGTCGGTGGGTACTTCTGAGCCTCAGTGGTGTACCTTTGCTGATATATCTCCTCTCGCTATCGCGAGTCCAATTGATCGTTTGAGGTTGCCTTCTTCTCGTGCAACATTTGATGGTGCCGGTATAGTACCTGATATTACAGTTTCCAGCGGCAATGCGGAGAAGGTTTCTAGTGCATCGACTGCTAATGGTAATGTAAGGGAAGGGATTACGAGTGCTTTGTTTGACCGCGAAGAGAATGCTGAAAAGTTTTCTTTATTCATAGATGTGTTAAGGAATAAGGCGGACAGAGTGCTCAATGGTGTGTACAAGAATAATACTTCCTTCGGGGGGGTGGGTGATGAAAAAATTACCTTTGTAAATGGTGATATTGATGCTAATAACATATCTGGTGCAGGTATTTTAGTAGTCAACGGAGACTACAATGGAGGAGGCAACGCTTCCTTTGAAGGACTGATGATTGTGTTGGGTGACTATACTCAGAAAGGCGGCGGTGGTCGGGACTTGAATGGTGCCTTGTTGATCGCTCCATATAGCCGTAGCAGCTTACAGTTTACCCCGGCTAACATTGAATTTATTGGTGGGGGTAATCGTGATTTTAATTATGATGAGGGGGCATTGCGCGCTGCCTTTGGCTTACTTGACGAGAGTGAACAGAAAAGCTGGGCAGATTGTGCTTTGCCCATAAAACCGGATGACGGCTCGTTGTCGTGGTCATTAGTTGATTGGAAGTGACGTTATTCGCCACTTGGCCGAGCTCGCGTTATGATAGTGACATTTGCTTAAGAGCCTGAAAATCATGAATCAGTTCTCCAAAACCCGCGTTCTAACCGGTATCACCACGTCTGGTACGCCCCATCTGGGCAACTACGTGGGGGCGATCAAACCCGCCATCGAGGCGAGCCAGGATCCCAGCGTTCAGTCGTTCTACTTTCTGGCCGATTATCACGCGCTGATCAAGTGTCAGGATCCCAAGCGGGTGCAGCAGTCGCGGCTGGAAATTGCCGCCACCTGGCTGGCGCTGGGGCTGGACACCGATAACGCTATTTTCTATCGCCAGTCGGATATTCCGGAAATCCCCGAGCTGACCTGGATGCTGTCCTGTGTGTGCGCCAAGGGGCTGATGAACCGGGCCCACGCCTACAAGGCCGCCGTGGCGGAAAACGAGGAAGCGGGCAACCAGGATCCGGACAAAGGCATCACGATGGGGCTGTTTGGCTACCCCGTGCTGATGGCCGCCGATATCCTGATGTTCAACGCCCACAAGGTGCCGGTAGGGCGCGATCAAATCCAGCACATCGAGATGGCGCGGGATATCGCCGGGCGCTTCAACCATCTGTACAAAGGTGAGTACTTCACCCTGCCCAACGCGGTGGTGGACGAGAAAAGCCAGGTGCTGGGCGGGCTGGATGGCCGCAAGATGTCCAAAAGCTACAACAATACGATTCCGCTATTTGTGGGCGAGAAAAAGCTGCAAAAGCTGGTGCGCAAGATCAAGACCAACTCGCTGGAGCCCGGCGAGCCGAAAGACCCGGATACCTGCACGCTGTTCCAGATTTATGCGGCCTTTGCCTCCGACGAGGAAACCGCTGCCATGCGTCGGCAGTACGCCGAGGGGATCGGCTGGGGCGACGCGAAAAACCAGGTGTTCGAGTACCTCAACGCCCACCTGGCAGAGCCCCGTGAGCGCTACAACGCGCTGATGGAAGACCCGGGCCACATCGAAGCGGTGCTTCAGCGCGGCGCCGAGCGCGCCCGTGAAGAAACCGCCGTGACCATGGACAAGCTACGCGCCACGGTCGGCCTTGGGCGCTTTAGCTGATTCTCAGTGCGACATCGTATTGTCGACGCCCTTGAACGCCAACGCCCCGCAAAAAGCGGGGCGTTTGTTATTAACGCTGTTCACGATGTTTTGTGTGGCTAAGCGCCCGGGTTCTGCTCGATGCCTTGCAGGTACCAGGGGGCATCCTCGCGCATGGCGCGGGTCAGGTGCCAGGTTTCGTTGAACTCGGTCTGCTCGCCGTTTTCTTCCAGCAGACCATGGAAAATCACCGTCGCTTCGGCATGGTCGCCCATTTCCGTTACATTGCCCAGTTCGGCAAACAGGCGCACGATTTCGGTCTGGTTATTGGCCGGCTGCTGGGCCCGCTCGGCGCGCAGCACGTTGTAGTACTCGGGCGTGACGTATTCCTGCAGGCGGCTGAAGTCGTTATTATCCCAGGCGCGCTGCAGGGTCATGAAATGCTCCTTGGCGCCGCTCAGGAAACGCTCCTTGTCGAACCATGCCGGTGTGGCGGAGGCGGTGGGGCCGCTTGAGGCAACGCCGCCTTGCCCCTGGAAAGACGCTGCGGAAGCGCCCGTTGAGCGCGCATGCCCCGTCGCGGGTTGGCGCATGGCGCGGAACGCCATGACCGCCAGTAAGGCGACGCCGGCCATGACCAGTAGATCCATCAGGCGAAGTTCGTCGAAGGCGCCACCAAAGAACAGCGCCGCCAGCAGCCCGCCGGCCAGCAAGCCGCCGAACATGCCGCCCATGCCCCCACGACGGGCCGCCGCACCGGGCTGGCCCTGATCGCGATTGGTCTGGGCCTGTTGTTGGGTGGCGGCGGGACGGTCGGCCGAGCGCGAAAAGCTGCCGCTGCTAGCGCCGCCGCCCAGGCGGCGGGCATCGGCGGATTCAACCGCCAGACCAACGCCCATCACGCTTACCAGTAACATGACAAAAATCTGTCGCAGCATGGTGTTTCTCCAGGTTATCAAGCGCCTCTGAGCGCAAAGGGGATACAATGGGGAGTATAAAGTGGTTAAAAACGGTCGCTAGTTTACCGCCTATTGATCGCGGGCGTCGTCTGTTTCTAGCGGATAACCATAAAGACAATAATGAGGTGATAACGTGCGTTTGGAACGCGATAAAAGTGTGCTATTGATGGTCGATTTCCAGGCGGGGTTGCTGCCGGTGATCGACGGCGGTGACGAGGCTATTGCTGAGGCCCATTGGCTGTACGGCGTCGCAGAGGCGCTGGAGGTGCCCGTGTGGCTGACCGAGCAGATGCCGGAGAAGCTCGGTGGCACCGCTGCAGCATTATTGGCGGATCGAACCGCGCCGACGATATGGCAAAAGCAGCACTTTGCTGTCACCGAAGACGCCGCGTTTCGGGAGGCGTTGCGCGCCACCGGCCGACAGCAGGTCGTGCTATGCGGTACCGAGGCGCATATTTGCGTGCTGCAAACCGCGCTCGGGCTGTTAGCCGATGGCTATGCGGTGTACTGGCTGAGCGAGGCCACCGCCAGCCGGCGTGCCGGTGAAGCGGCGCTGGCTCGCGAACGGGCCTGTGCGCTGGGGGCGCAGGCGGTTTCGGCGGATATGGTGGCCTACGAGTGGCTGCATCGCTGCGACACAACGTCGTTTGGCAATGTGCACCGCCAGTTCCTGAAGCCTCGCGCGGCAAAGGCGGTGCGGTTTTTTTGACGGCTAGCTGAGCCCTTAGCGGTCAGCCTCGCGGCGGGTAAACACAAAGGTGTCGCCCTGGGAGGCTGCTGGGTCAAACCGGTAGCCGGCGACATCAAAGGCCTTCAGCGCCTCGGGGTCGTTGGCCTGCTGGCGAATGATCCAGGCGCTCATCAATCCGCGTGCCTTTTTAGCGTAGAAGCTGATGATCTTGAAGGTGCCGTTTTTCTCGTCTTTGAACACCGGCGTGATGATCCGGGCATCGAGTTGCTTGGCGTCGACGGCCTTGAAGTATTCATTGGACGCCAGGTTGACCAGCACCTTTGACCCGCTGGCGGCAATGGCGTCATTGAGCGCCGAGGTCAGCGTGGGCTTCCAGTAGGCATATAGATCCTTGCCCGCCGGGTTGGGGAGCTTGGTGCCCATCTCAAGCCGATAAGGCTGAATCAGATCCAGCGGGCGTAGCAGGCCATAAAGCCCAGACAAAATACGCAGATGCTGCTGGGCATAGCGGTTTTCGTCGTCGCTGAAGGTATCGGCTTCAAGCCCCGTGTAGACATCTCCCTGGAAGGCCTGCGCGGCGGGCTTGGCGTTTTCCAGCGAAAACGGCGGCTGCCATTCGGCGAATCGCGCGGCGTTCAGGCCCGCGAGCTTATCGCTGATCCCCATCAGGTCGCTGATCTGCTGGGGCGAGTAGTCACGCAGGATGTCGATCAGCGCCTGGCTGTCGTCCAGAAAGTCCGGCTGGGTGACGTCCTGGGTGGTCGGCGGGGTTTCAAAATCCAGCGTTTTGGCCGGTGAAATGACGCTCAACATGGCAGATTCCTTGGCACGTCCTAGAAGTAATAAGGGCATTATATCAAGCCTCGGCGATGGCCGAGGCTATAGGCCCGATAGCGTCTTTCGCGCGCGAGGCGCGATCAGGGGCAGGGGTTGGGCATGCGGCGATGGATATCGTCGATGGCGTCCAGCACCTCGTCGTCCAGCTTGAGGCTTTCGCTGGCCAGGTTGCTTTCCAGCTGCGCCATGGTGGTGGCGCCGATGATGTTGCTGGTCAGGAAGCTGCGCGAGTTGACGAACGCCAAGGCCATTTGCGCGGGGTCGAGGCCGTAGTCGCGTGCCAGCGACACATAGGCCTTGGTGGCCGCTTCGGCCTCCGGCGAGGTATAGCGCTTGAAACGCTCGAATAGGGTGAGGCGACCGGTCGGCGGCTGCGCACCATCCAGGTATTTGCCCGAGAGCACGCCAAAGCCCAGCGGCGAGTAGGCGAGCAACCCGACATCTTCGCGGTGGGCGATTTCAGCCAGGCCCACCTCGAAGGAACGGTTGAGCAGGTTATAGGGGTTCTGGATCGAGGCCACCCGTGGCACGTCGAGCTGATCGGCGAGTTGCAGGGCGCGCATGGTGCCCCAGGGCGTGTCGTTTGAAAGCCCGATGGCACGAATTTTACCCGCGTCGACCAGCTCCTTGAGCGCGCTCAGGGTCTCTTCCAGTGGCGTGGCGTCTTCTTCCTGGTTATGCACGTAGCCCAGCTTGCCGAAGAAGTTGGTGCTGCGGTCAGGCCAGTGCAGTTGATAAAGGTCAATGTAATCGGTTTGCAGGCGCTCGAGGCTGGTATCGACCGCCTGGAAAAGGTGCTCGCGCGTCAGGCGTGGTCCTCCACGAATATGATCAAGCCCGGGGCCAGCGGCTTTGGTGGCGATAACCACGTCGTCGCGTTCGCGGCGCTGCTTGAGCCAGCTGCCTACATAGCGCTCGGTCAGCCCTTGGGTCTCCGCTTTGGGCGGGACGGGATACATTTCAGCGGTATCGATAAAATTGATGCCAAAGGCCACGGCGCGGTCGAGCTGCTCGTGGGCCTCGGCTTCGCTGTTTTGTTCGCCAAACGTCATGGTGCCCAGGCAAAGTCGGCTGACGTCCAGCCCGGTTCTGCCCAATGGTCGCGTTTGCATGGCTTTCTCCTTGGTTGAGCACGATAACGAGCGGATGCACGGCTAATATAGCGCATCGCGTCGTGGGGTGTGGGGCATGTTAGCGAGGCCTTCGCCAGGCAGCAAATCAGAGGGGTTGAGTCCCCGCCAAGGCAGGCGTATGCTTGCCAGCCCATCGACCGGCTGGCAGCCTGTCGGACTTAACGCTGATCGACTGCGAATCTTCTCGTGACGATCGGTCAAGCCCGACAGGCTGCTGCGGTTTATCGCGTGGTTGGTTGTCTCATAGGGAGTGACGGCTGGCCCAAGGTTTCAACAGACAGACAGGGTGGTTTGCCATGCCACAGGCATCATCTTTGTTTACTCGGCTGGAGTTTCGGCTCGCCGAACGACTGTTTCAGAATCGTTGGCTGTTGCCACGCTCGCCGCGTACTCAGCGGCTTACGCTGCGCTTGTTCAAGCGTTGCGCCGAGGCGGGCCATCCCGACGCGCTTTCCGTGTACGGCCATATGTTGCTGAAGCGCAGCCTGTCGCCCCACGATAAAGCTCGCGGCGCGCGCTATGTGATGGAAGCGGCCCATGCCGGCGATGTGAAATCGCAGTATCAGGCCGCGACCATCTATGAGAACGGTTGTGCACAGTACCCACGCCGTGATGACTATGCGGTTACCTGGTATGCGCGCGCGGCGCAATCCGGCCATGTGCTAGCGGCTGAGCGTCTGGCGCTTGCCTATCGGGTGGGCGAGCTGGGGTTAACGGCCGATGCCGATCAAGCCGCCTATTGGCAGGCCTTGGTGGATCAGCCCTCTGAACACGTGGCGGCCTGACGGGCGCCCTATTTGAGTAAGTGAGGCCGTCTGTGTCCGAGACGCTCCCGACTGTGTTGGATATTGAAGCGTCCGGTTTCGGGCGCGGTAGCTACCCGATCGAGGTGGGGATCGCCCGTGCCGACGGCACCAGCTGCGCGTTTCTGATCCAGCCGCTCGACGAGTGGACGCACTGGGATCCCAAGGCCGAGTTGCTGCACGGGATTTCCCGCGAGCGCCTGATCCGCGAAGGCTACCCGGTGCGCCAGGTGGCGCACTGGCTTAACGACGAGCTTGGCGAGATCGGCAAGGCTTACAGTGACAGCTGGGGATACGATAACACCTGGCTCTCGTTGCTGTTTCACCACGCCGGCATGCTGGCGCGCTTTCGCCTTGAAGCGCTGCGCATCCTGCTCAGCGAAGCGCAGCAGGCCGCGTGGAGTGATACCAAGGAGTCGGTCATCGCGGAGCGTGGCATCCACCGCCATCGCGCCGGTGAAGACGCCCTGCTACTCCAACTGACCTATCAGCGAACCCTCCGGCTCTGCGAGTAGCCGGGCAATCCTCCTATCCCGATGCCTCAACTGCATACCCGTTTGCATGGCCCCTTGCCAGCTAGCGCTTGGCGATAATCGCATCAAGCAGGGCGGCGGGGGTGTCGGCGTCGAGCAACATGTCCCGGGTGGCCTGCGCCATGAAGCCCTGTTCCACGGTGCTGTTTAAAAACGTCAGCAGGGGCGCGTAAAAACCGTCAACGTTGAGCAGCCCGAGTGGCTTGTCGTGCAGCCCCAGATACCCCCAGGTCCAGATTTCGAACAGCTCTTCAAAGGTGCCGATGCCGCCGGGCAGGGCGATGAAGGCATCCGCATTGGCGGCCATGCTGGCTTTGCGCTCGTGCATGTTGGGCACGCGGATCAGCTCGGTCAGGCCGAAATGGGCCTGCTCGCGCTCGACCAGATGATCCGGCATCACGCCGATCACTTCGCCGCCCGCGTCAAGTGCCGCATTGGCCAGCACGCCCATCAGCCCGACCCGGGCGCCGCCGTAGACCAGCGTGTGACCATGGGCCGCCAGGCTGTGGCCAAGCGCCTGGGCGGCGTGACGAAAGGCAGGACTATTGCCTTCCCTAGAGCCAAGATAAACGCAGATTCGGGACATGACACCGGTTCCTTAACGTACAAGATAGAGATAACTAGGTGGGCCGTTGACTCGGCAGTGGTGTGCCGGTCAGGGCAGGAATGCATCGACCTGATAGTGGGCGTCCAGCCACTGGCCGATGACATTGTGGCCGCACAGATGGTGAGCGTACTGGGTATGCAGGCAGCGTATCTGCTGCCAGTTGCTGATGCCGCCAATGCCGCGCTCGGTGAGCACGTCGCGGTAGCCGAGCTTATCCACCTCGACGCGCTGCGCGTCGCTCATCAGCGACCAGCGTGTCTCGACGTAGTCGCGGTGACTTTGCTGGTAGGCCACCAGGAAGTCGGGGTCGTCCTGTAGCTGCTGCTCCAGCGACTTGATAACGCCCACGGCTTCAATGCGCGAAATCTCCACCTTGAGCACGTCGGAGCACAGCCAGTAGAGCGTCGGAAAGGGCTTGCCATCCACAATCGGCGCCATGCGCAGCACCAGCGGGGTGCCGTCGCCGTCCACCGCGGCCACGGCCTCAATGCCCTTGGGCGGGCGGCCGAGCTGTTGGGTAATGATCGCCAGCTGGCGTTCGTCGGGGGCTTGATCGGTGCGAATCACCATGGGGCGTATCTCTTGCGGGCGGTCGTCGTGTGCAGGGTTATTCCTGGACAAACTTGGTGGAGCGGCCGACGGCGCGGAAAAAACAGCGGTTGAGCTGTTCCGGCGATGCCACGTAGTGCCAGGTGCGCTCGCAGTATTCGGCGGCGCGGGCCATCAGCACATCGTAAAGTCGGTTGAACGGCGCATCATAATCGTAGGGGTCGGCACCGAACAAGCGAATATGCGGATAGTCAGCAAAGCGCTCCATGAAGTAGCGCTCGAGGTCCGCCTCGACGGCGCGGTGCTGGGCGGTGTTGTCCGGGTCTAGCCAAAGATTATAGCGGATCGCCATGGGGCACTCCTGGCCGCCCCGTTGCCGGGGCGTTAGCGGTTCAGGCGGGGGCGGGCGCGTCTTGCATATGGGCCTCGAGCGCTTGCCGCAACTCGCCTTCAATGGGCACGGTGCATTTGGCCTGATGGTCATATTGCACTAGAACGGTATGCCCGACGTTGGTTAACTTGCCGTGCTGACGCGCCTCCTGGGTGACGGTAAAGGAGCTTTTGCCCAGGCGCGTCAGGTAGGTACGTAATTCGATATCATGACCGTAAAACAGTTCAGCGCGGTAGTCGACCTCCATCCGCGCCATGATCAAGCGCCACGCCTGGGGGTTCAGGTCGGGGGTGAACAATCTGAACAGGTCGTTGCGCGCCAGCTCGAACCAGGCGGGAAGACGGGTGTTATTGATATGCCCGAGGGCATCGGTGTCGTAAAACGCCGGTTCAATGGTGCGGGTGAACATAACGCCATCCTTGTCATCTTATGAGCAGCGTGGGGGACAAGCCCAGAGGCCGGTTGAAGCGTCAGGATTGCCCCAAGCAAACGCTTGGTCAAGGCCTGGGGGGATGACGCTACACCAGGCGAAGCCCTTGCTGGTCGCGCCAGGCGGCCGCCAGGGCCCTTTCCAGTGGCGTTTGCAGATGCGCGGGCAGCGCCCGTTGCGCGTCTTCCAGATGGTCGAACGTTCGGTTGCGCAGCCAGCAGTAGGCCCAGGCGCAGGCTTCGGCCTCGCTGTCCGGTAGCGGCCGGGCGGGCATCTGGTTGAGCAGGAAAACCGCCGTACGCGGTGCCCATAGCGGAATGTCACCGTCCTGTGACTGGCTCCATGCATCCAGGGTGGCGCCGTCTGGCGTTTCGCTGGGCTCGCCCAACTTGGCGACCCGCGCCGTTTCGGCCAAAATCAGCGCCAGCCGGTCGGCGTCGGCCTGACCCAGCGCGCGCCACTGGCGCAACAGCGCGGGCAATCCGGCGCGCACCTTGGTATAAAAGTCATCTTGCGGCATGCTCAGCTGCACCCCCGGTTAACAAAAGTGAGACGAATAATGGCGTTTGATTTTGCCACGCCCGTTGAGCGGCGCCACCCCGCTGAGGGCTGGGCATCGCAGAAATGGCACCGCTACGCTGACGACGTGCTGCCCCTGTGGGTGGCGGATATGGACTTTCGCTCGCCGCCTGCGGTGATCGACGCCTTGCACGCGCGGGTGGCACACGGCGTTTACGGCTACGGCGAAGTGCCTGCCACGTTAACAGAAACCCTGTGCCAGTGGAGCGCCCACCACTACGACTGGCTCATCAGCGCTGATTGGCAGCAGTGGCTGCCGGGCGTGGTGCCGGCGCTGCATCTGGCCGCCCAGACGCTGACCGCACCGGGCGACGGCGTATTGACGGTTACGCCGATTTACCCGCCATTTCTGGCGGTGGCCGAGCGAACCGGCCGGCTGCCCCAGCAGGCGGCGCTGGCGACCCCGGTGAGCCGTGACGATAGCTGGCGGCTGGATATCGGCGCGCTCGAGGCGGCGGTGACGCCCGAGACCCGCCTGCTGCTGTGGTGCCATCCGCATAATCCGACCGGCCGGGTGTGGTCGTACGGGGAGCTGGCGGCGCTGGCCGCGTTTGTCGAACGGCATGACCTCTGGGTGGTATCCGATGAACTGCATTGCGATCTGCTGCTTGACGAAGGCGCGCGTCATCAACCGCTGGTGGCGGCCTTTCCTGCGCTCGCCAAGCGCACCATCACGCTGTGGGCGCCGTCGAAGACCTTCAATCTGGCGGGGCTGACCACGGCCTGCGCGGTGATCCCCGATCCTGACCTGCGCAAGCGCTTTGCCCAGGCGACCAAAGGCCTGCTGCCCGATGGCAACGTGCTCGGCCTGGTGGCGGCAGAGGCCGCCTATCGCGATGGCGAGCCGTGGCGCCAAGCCCTGCTGCAGGTGCTGCGTGAACATCGCGCCACGCTCAAGGCGCGTGTGGCGACTTGGCCCGGGGTCGAAATGAGTTCGCCCGCCTCGACCTATCTCGCCTGGCTGGACATGCGCGACGCGAACCTTGGTGAATCACCCCAGGCGACGCTCCTCGAGCAGGCCGGGGTCGCCTTGTCCGACGGCGCGGCCTTCGGCCATCCGGGCTATGTGCGGCTCAATTTCGGCACCACCGCCTCGCAGCTGGAGGCGGCGCTCACCCGAATGGATGCGTTGCTGGCCCGCTGAGCAATCAATACAGCAGGGCAAAGAGTTTGCGGCGATAGGCGACGGTCAGTGGATGGTCGGCGCCCAGGGCGTCGAACACCTGCAATAGCGTTTTGCGGGCGGCGTCGTCATTGTAGGCGCGATCCTGCTTCATCAACGTGAGCAGCGCATCCAGCCCGGCCTCGTAGTGACCGTCCGCTACCTGACGCAGTGCACGCTGGTACTGGGCGTCGCTGTCGGTGCGGTCGCCCAGCGCGGCGATCTCCTCGCTGGACAGCGCCTGCTCGCCAAATTCGATGCTGGCTCGCACGCCGCGTGCGGATGGCGCATCGCGCTCTTCCGGCGGCAGGTTGTCCAGCAGGTTACGCGCTTCGTCACGACGCCCCTCGGCCACCAGCGTCCTGGCGAGGGCAACCTGATAGGGATAGTGGTCAGGGTACTGGCTGACCAGGGACTGATAGGTATCCCGCGCGCCGGCGACATCGCCCGCTTCGAGCGCCGCTTCAGCCTGCTCTTCGGGGCTGGGGGGCGCATCTTCGGGAGCGGGGAAGTAGCGGTTGAGCCACTCGCGAACCTGTTTTTCGGGCAGTGCGCCTTGGAAGCCGTCGACCAGGCCGCCCTGGCTGATCAGTTTGACATCGGGAACCGACTGGACACCCAACTGGCTGGCGATTTGCGGGTTGGCCTGGGTATCCAGCTTGGCCAGCAGGAAGGCGCCAGCGTATTCGAGCGCCAGCTTTTCGAGTATCGGCGTCAGCTGGTTGCAGGCCTCAGCGTCCGGCGACCGGCAGTCCATGAGCACCGGCACCTGCGAAGAGGCTTCCAGTACCTGCTGGATGTTACCCGCGTTGAGGTCGATGATAACGTCCTCTGGGCGAACCGCTGACTGGCCGGCCTGAGCTTGCCCGTCGTTGCCTGCGTCAGGGCTGGTCAGCGCTTCACCGGTACGTGGATCAATGATGGACGACATAAACATGCTCGCGAATGGGGAAATTTAGCTATAGATATGCAGCCGAATCCCCGCGGATTCAAGGCGAGCCGGCTAAAAAAGCGATCGGGCCGGCGAGTTGTTTGTATATTCCAGAATGGTATAGATCACGTCGAATAAAACATTTCACGCTAACTTTCTGCCCCGGTAGGCTTAGCGCACTATCCATCTCGATCAAAAGCGCCTGTTGTTCAGCAGGCGCTTTTGGCGTTGCTCAAGGTGATCCTATGACTACAGCGACTCGAACGCCTTCGGCCACGTATCGCGTGCCACTTATCGTGGCGGCGGCGATCGTGCTGGGGGCGCTGATGATCGGCGTGGTGTTTGACGCCAATACCGGCCTGCTGATGATTGTCGGCGGCCTGTTTGGCCTGGTGCTGTATCACGCGGCCTTTGGCTTCACGTCGGCCTGGCGGGTGTTTATCAAGGAGCGCCGTGGGCGCGGCCTGCGCGCGCAGATGGTGATGCTGGCGCTGGCCGTGGTGCTGTTTTTCCCCGCACTGGGGGCGGGTACGCTGTTTGGCCGCGAGGTCTACGGTTTTGTCGCGCCGATTGGCGTTTCGGTGCTGGTGGGCGCGTTTCTCTTCGGCTTGGGTATGCAGCTCGGCGGCGGCTGCGCGTCGGGGACCTTGTTTACCGCCGGCGGCGGCAATGCGCGCATGGTGATCACGCTGCTGTTTTTCATCGTCGGCTCGGTGATCGGCAGCGCGCACTTTGCCTGGTGGCAGAGCCTGCCCGCGTTTCAGCCGGTATCGCTGGTTAACGTGGCGGGCTCCGGCGGGGGCATGGCCATCAGCCTGGTGCTGTTTGCCGCCATTGCCGCGTTTACCCTGGTGATGGAAAAGGGCCGCCATGGCCAGTTGGAGAAAGCCCCGCAGGTCGACAAGCACGGCTACCAGCGCTGGCTGACCGGCCCGTGGCCGCTGGTGGCCGGGGCGGTGGCCCTCGCGGTATTGAATTTTGTCACCCTGGCGCTGGCCGGGCGGCCCTGGGGGATTACCTCGGCGTTTGCGCTATGGGGGGCGAAAGGCTTTGAACTGGTCGGTGGCGATGTGTCCCAGTGGGGCTATTGGCAGTCGTCGGGCAATGCCGCCGCGCTCACTTCCAGCGTATGGAGTGATGTGACGACGGTGATGAATGTCGGCATCATGCTCGGCGCACTTGCCGCCGCCAGCCTGGCGGGTCGCTTTGCGCCGAATTTCAGGATTCCCCTGCGTTCGGTGCTCGCCGCGATCATCGGCGGGTTGCTGCTGGGTTATGGCGCGCGCCTGGCGTTTGGCTGCAATATCGGCGCTTACTTCAGCGGCATTGCGTCCGGCAGCCTCCATGGCTGGGTATGGCTGGTGGCTGCCTTCGCGGGCAACATGCTGGGCGTCAAGCTGCGGCCATTATTCTTCACCGGTGAAGCCGCCCGGCGGCCGGCTGCCAAAACCTGTTAGGGCGCGCTTCGTCAGCGCGATTTTCAGTATGTATCTCTCTTTGCGCCCCAACCTCGGTTGGGGCGTTTTTGTCGCTTTAATGCGCCTGCTTGCTACCTTTGTCGAAAGGGCATGTTACATTACGCTCAAAGACTGCAGACGCGCTATGTTGCTGCATTGCAATAGAAATTTGCGACAAAAAGAGAGTGCTTATGACCACCGCGAGCAAACGCCCCCTGTACCTTCCTTACGCCGGTCCTTCCCTACTTGAAATGCCGCTATTGAACAAAGGCAGTGCGTTTACTCAGCAGGAGCGGCTGGCATTCAACCTGATCGGCCTGCTGCCCCAGAAGGTCGAAACCATTGATGACCAGCTAGAGCGCGTCTATCGTCAGTACCAGCAGTGCCACAGCGACCTGGAGCGACATATTCATTTGCGCGCCATTCAGGACGATAACGAAACGCTGTATTTTCGGCTGGTCTCCGAGCACCTCGAGGAAATGCTGCCGATCATCTACACGCCGACGGTCGGCAAGGCGTGCCAGGAATTTTCCAATATCTATCGTAACCACCGGGGGCTGTTTATCAGCTACCCGGATCGCGAGCACATGGACGACATCCTGCGCAGCGCCACCAAGGATAACGTCAAGGTAATCGTGGTGACCGACGGCGAGCGGATTCTGGGCCTCGGTGATCAGGGCATCGGTGGGATGGGTATCCCCATCGGCAAGCTGGCGCTATATACCGCCTGTGGGGGCATCAGCCCGGCGTATACCCTGCCGATCATGCTCGATGTAGGGACGAACAACAAAGCGCTGCTTGACGATCCGATGTACATGGGCTGGCGGCATGAGCGGGTCAGCCAGGAAGAATATGACGAGTTCATGGCGACCTTCATCGCCGCCGTCAAACGTCGCTGGCCCAATGTGCTGCTGCAGTTCGAGGACTTCGCCCAGGCCAATGCGATGCCGCTGCTCGAGAAGTACCGTGACGAGCTGTGCTGCTTCAACGACGACGTGCAGGGTACCGCCTCGGTGGTCGTGGGCACGCTCATGGCGGGCTGCCAGGCCCGCGAGCAGACTATCGCCGACCAGCGGGTGGTGTTCGTGGGCGGAGGTTCTGCCGGCTGCGGCATCGCCGAGCAGGTCGTGGTGGCGATGCAGACTGAGGGATTGAGCGAGAGCGAGGCTCGCAAGCGCATCTACATGGTGGATCGTGAAGGGCTGATGACCAACGACCAGCCGTGGCAGCGCGACTTCCAGCGGCGCCTGGCCCACGATGCCAGTCTGGTCGCCGAATGGAACGGGCAAGGGCTTGAGGAGACCATTGCGCAGATCAAACCGACGGTGCTGATTGGCGTATGCGGCCAGCGGGGCATTTTCACCGAGCAGGTGGTGCGCACCATGCACGCGGGCTGCGAGCACCCGGTGATCATGCCGCTCTCCAACCCCACTTCCCAGGCGGAAGCCGTGCCGGAAGACGTCATTCGCTGGACCGACGGCCAGGCGCTGGTGGCCACCGGCAGTCCGTTCCCGCCGGTGGTCTTCAACGGCCGCACTTACCCCATTGCCCAGTGCAACAACGCCTATATCTTCCCCGGTATCGGGCTTGGCGTGGTGGCGGCCAGGGCGTCCCGGGTGACCGATGAAATGCTGATGAGTGCCTCGCGAGCGCTGGCGCGGGAGGCACCGCTGGTCAAGAACGGCAAAGGCGCCTTGCTGCCGCCGCTGTCGCGTATTCGCGATATCAGCCAGTCGATCGCCTTCGAGGTAGCGGCCCAGGCACAGCAGAACGGTGTGGCGCTCAAGACCGGCGGTACCGAGCTGCGTGCAGCCATCGAGCGCGCCAGTTGGTCGCCCGAGTACCGTGTCTATCGGCGCCGTGCCTTCTAAATAGACAGCCAGGTTCCGCGCAAAAAAAAGCCCCCACCAAGTGGGGGCCAGCAAGCATTGGTCGGTTTCCCGATTAGGCTGCGCCAATCATGTTGCGCAGCACGTAATGAAGGATACCACCATGACGGAAGTACGCCAGTTCATTCTCGGTATCGATGCGGCACTTGGCATCAACGGTTCTTTCGCTATCGGCATTCTTGATGGTGACCTTGACGCTACCGCCCGGTGTCAAGTCGCTGAGCCCGGCAATCGAGACTTCTTCATCGCCGGTGAGCCCAAGGCTGATCCGGCTTTCGCCTTCGGGGAACTGCAGCGGTACCACGCCCATGCCGATCAGGTTGGAGCGGTGAATACGCTCGAAGGACTCGGCGAGCACCGCGCGCACGCCCAGAAGGCGCGTGCCCTTGGCGGCCCAGTCCCGCGAGGAGCCGGTGCCGTACTCTTTACCGGCGATCACGACCAGCGGCTTGCCTTCCTCCTTGTACTTCATCGCCGCGTCGTAGATCGCCATCTGCTCGCCGCTGGGCACGTGACGGGTTTCGCCGCCGACCACGCCGTCGAGCATTTCGTTCTTGATCCGCACGTTGGCAAAGGTGCCGCGCATCATGACTTCGTGGTTGCCGCGGCGCGAGCCGTAGGAGTTGAAGTCCACTGGCTTGACGCCTTTCTCCTGAAGGTAGCGTCCGGCGGGGCTGTCGGGCTTGATGGCGCCGGCTGGCGAGATGTGGTCGGTGGTCACCGAGTCACCCAGCATGGCCAGCACGCGGGCGTTGTGCACATCCTCGATGGCGTCAGGCTCGCGGCCCATGCCCTCGAAAAACGGCGGGTGCTGGATGTAGGTCGACTCGGGCCATTGGTAGACCTTGCTTTCCGGCACCTTGATGGCTTTCCAGACATCGTCGCCTTCAAAGACGGCGCCGTATTCCTTGTGGAACATCGCGGTGTTGACCCGCTCGACGGCGGTGGCGATTTCCGCCTGGCTGGGCCAGATATCCTTGAGATAGACCGGATTGCCGTTGCCGTCCTTGCCGAGCGGGTCGTTGCTCAGGTCACACTGCACGTTGCCGGCCAGGGCGTAGGCGACGACCAGGGGCGGCGAGGCCAGCCAGTTGGTCTTCACCAGCGGATGCACGCGCCCTTCGAAGTTACGGTTGCCCGAGAGCACCGAGGCGACGGCCATATCGCCGTCGGCAATGGCCTTTTCAATCTCATCGGGCAGTGGACCGGAGTTACCGATACAGGTGGTGCAGCCGTAGCCGACCAGGTTGAAGCCGAGGGCGTTCAGATCATCGTCTAAA
The DNA here is from genome assembly GCF_020991005.1 of Halomonas sp. CUBES01. GTDB lineage: Bacteria > Pseudomonadota > Gammaproteobacteria > Pseudomonadales > Halomonadaceae > Vreelandella > Vreelandella gomseomensis. The sequence goes on from NZ_JAJLLW010000001.1 coordinate 694,914, forward strand.
TTGGCGGCGGCCAGGTAGTCGGTGACCACCTTGGAGCCCGGGGCGAGGGATGTCTTGACCCAAGGCTTGGTTGTGAGGCCTTTTTCGCGGGCTTTCTGGGCAAGCAAGCCGGCGGCCATCATCACGCTGGGGTTGGACGTGTTGGTGCACGAGGTAATCGCCGCAATCACCACCGCGCCGGGGTCGAGGTTGAAGTCCTGATCATCGAGCTTCACGGCCTGGCTGGTGTCGTGTTCAAAACTGCGCTCGACCCCCACGGCGGTCTGGCCGCCCTCGGACGACAATTTCCCATTGGCGGTGGGTTCCGCATTGGTGTCTTCCTGCAGGAACTTGTCAAAAGCGGCGGCCATATCCTTGAGGGCGACACGATCCTGGGGACGCTTGGGCCCTGCCAGGCTGGCTTCCACCTCGGTCATGTCCAGGTGCAGCGTGTCGGTAAAGACCGGCTCGTCGCCCGGCTCGCGCCACAGGCCCTGAGTCTTCGCATACGTCTCGACAAGGTCGATTTGCTCGTCTTCCCGACCGGTGAGGCGCATGTAGGTAAGCGTTTCGTCGTCGACCGGGAAGAAGCCGCAGGTGGCGCCGTACTCGGGCGCCATGTTGGCAATGGTCGCCCGGTCGGCCAGCGGCAGGTCTTTCAGGCCGTCGCCATAGAATTCGACAAATTTACCCACGACGCCTTTCTTGCGCAGCATTTCCGTCACGGTAAGCACCAGGTCGGTGGCCGTGATGCCTTCGCGCAGCTTGCCGGTGAGCTTGAAGCCGATGACCTCGGGAATCAGCATAGAGACCGGCTGACCCAGCATGGCCGCTTCCGCCTCGATGCCGCCCACGCCCCAGCCGAGTACGCCCAGGCCGTTGATCATGGTGGTGTGGGAGTCCGTGCCGACCAGAGTGTCGGGGTAGGCCAGGTTGCGGCCGTCTTCTTCCTTGGTCCACACGGCCTTGCCCAGGTATTCCAGGTTGACCTGGTGACAGATGCCGGTGCCCGGCGGCACCACGCGGAAGTTGTCGAACGCCTGCTGACCCCAGCGCAGAAACTCGTAGCGCTCGCGGTTGCGCTGCATCTCGATGTCGACGTTTTCCTGGAATGCGGCGGCGTTGCCGAACTTGTCGACCATGACCGAGTGGTCGATCACCAGGTCAACCGGGGTAAGCGGGTTGATCTTGGCGGGGTCTTCGCCGAGTGTCGCGACGGCGGCGCGCATGGAGGCAAGGTCGACCACCCCCGGCACGCCGGTAAAATCCTGCATCAGTACGCGGGCAGGGCGATAGCCGATCTCGCGGCTGGACTTGCCTTCCTTTTGCCAGTCGACCAGGGCCTGCATATCGTCCTGGGAAACGCTTTCGTCGCTGGCAAAACGCAGCTGGTTTTCGAGCAGAATTTTGAGCGTCTTGGGCAGTCGGTCAATGGAACCGAGTGTCTTGGCAGCGTCTGGCAGGCTGAAATACTGATACTGCGAATTGCCAACCGTTAATGTTCTTTCCGTGTCGGGCAGCTTGCTCATGCGATTCTCCTCTATTGCTTGGCATTGCGCGGTGCGCGCCGGTCACTGTCTTCCTCTAGTATGGCTCATCCTGGTCGTTACACCTGTCGTTCATCACCACGCCTAACGGTTTAGGTGGGTGTGCGAGCGCCTTGTTTCAAGCTGGGTGGGCGTTTTTGAGCCATGTCGGCCTTGCAATCCCTTGTACTTGACGCCATTTCAGGCAGACTCTGTGCAAAATTATCAGCCGACTCTTTACAAGGTGGTGTCATGCAAACACGTCACGAGCGCTTAATCATCCTGGGATCCGGTCCTGCGGGCTACACGGCGGCCGTTTATGCGGCGCGCGCCAACTTGAAGCCGCTGCTGATCACCGGGATGCAAGCGGGAGGACAGTTAACCACCACGACCGATGTGGATAACTGGCCGGGTGATGCGCAGGGCGTGCAGGGTCCCGAACTGATGGAACGCATGAAGCAACACGCCGAGCGTTTCAATACCGAAGTACTTTTCGACCATATTCACGAGGTTAGCGTAGGCGATAAACCCTTCACCTTGAAAGGCGACAATGGTGTATATACCTGCGATGCCCTGATTGTTGCCACCGGTGCCAGCGCGCGTTATCTGGGGCTGCCCAGCGAACAGCAGTTCATGGGGCAAGGGGTTTCCGCCTGCGCTACCTGCGACGGTTTTTTCTACCGCAATCAGGACGTCGTCGTGGTGGGCGGTGGCAACACCGCCGTCGAGGAAGCCCTTTACCTGTCGAATATCGCTGCCAAGGTGACCCTGGTGCACCGTCGCGACACTCTGCGTGCCGAAAAAATCCTCCAGGACAAGCTGTTCGAAAAAGTCGAGGCAGGCAAGATCGAGCTCGAATGGTTCCAGGAGGTGGAAGAAGTATTGGGTGACAACACCGGTGTGACCGGCGTGCGTCTCAAGTCGACCAGGGACGGCTCCCACAAGGATATCCAGGCCCCGGGGCTGTTCGTGGCCATCGGGCACAGCCCGAATACCGGCATCTTTGACGGCCAGCTGGACATGAACGGCGGCTACATCAAGGTGACGTCTGGCCTGCAGGGCAATGCCACGGCTACCAGCGTGCCTGGCGTCTTTGCCTGCGGCGATGTCATGGATCATGTCTATCGTCAGGCCATTACCTCGGCGGGCAGCGGCTGCATGGCGGCCTTGGACGCCGAGCGCTACCTGGACGGCATTGCCGGCTGACACCGCCTTGCTCAGTGCCCACAGTCGGTGGGCACCTGCGCCATCCGCCAGCGACCAAGCTGGCTGAGCACCAGCGTGCTGCCCTCAACGCGTTGCCTACCGCGCTGGGGGCAGAGGGTGAAACGCCCGTTATACCCGCTGCTATGGCCTAGCGCATCGTAACGGATGCGTCGCCAGCCTCGGCTGTACTCTACGTCGACTCCCGGGGTGGCCGGGAAGGTGCGCAGCACGTCGGCGGGGGAGATATTTTCTGTCTGGTCGCCCCGCACCGCCATCAAGTCCCGACTCCAGTTGTCGTCACAGCGCCGCTTGTGAGCAGATTCGACGCTGCTGGGGCACAGCGTGACCGGCTGGCGCTGGCTGATGGCCGTCTGGCGCGCGAAGCCCAGCGCCGTCTGCAGCCGGTTGGCCGCCTCCAGGCGCGCATGACGTTTACCCATTGCCTGGAAGCCGGGAAGTCCCCAGGCGGCGACAATGGCCATGATCAGCAGCGTCACCAATAGCTCCAGAAGCGTGAATCCCTGTGCGTGGTTGCCGCCGACTCGGCGTCCCGACGTTGACATGATACCTCCCTGCGCTTGACCCCTTTATTCCCGGCGTTATGCTCATGGCATGTGTGACGGGTATGAGTCTCTTATCCTAGGCGCTGATGATGCTTTTTGATGTAAGCCATTATGGACAGAGCGTGTGAGCGATTTCTTAATTGTAGGCGGCGGTGTCATCGGCATGATGACAGCGCTGCAGCTAGCCGACGCGGGTCAGCAGGTCAGTCTGGTGGAGCGCGGCATATGCGGCCAGGAAGCGTCCTGGGCGGGCGGCGGCATTGTGTCCCCGCTGTATCCCTGGCGCTATGCGCCGGCGATTTCCCGGCTGTCGCGCTGGTCGGAGGGCGCCTACCCGAGTCTGGCGCTGCGCCTGTGCGAAGAGACCGGCATCGACCCGGAATATCGCCAAAAGGGGCTTCTGTACCTGAACGTTGATGACCCCGAGACCGCGCTGGCCTGGGCGCGGGAGATGGGTAAGCCGCTGGAGCGCGTGAGTGCGGACATGGTGCGTGCCAAGGAGAATTCCCTGCCCGCCACCGAAGGCACGCTATGGATGCCGACCCTGGGCAGCGTGCGTAATCCGCGCCTTGGCAAGTCGCTGCGCGCTCGGCTGTCGGCCATGCCCAACGTGACGCTCCACGAGCAGTGTGAGGTGACGGACTTTGTGCGCCATGGGGAGCGCATCGAGGGGGTGCGTACCGTTCAGCGGGTCATCACCGCCGGGCATACGATCGTATGCGGTGGCGCATGGGCAGGAAAGTTGCTGGAAAGGCTTGGCGTCTCGCTGCCGGTGCGGCCGGTGAAAGGCCAGATGATTGCCTATCAGGCCCCGCCCGGGCTTGTGCGCCGGGTGGTGCTCAAGGACGGTCGCTACGTGATTCCGCGCGCCGACGGGCTGCTGCTGGTGGGCTCGACGCTGGAGGAGAGCGGTTTCGACAAGACCACCGACGAGGACGCGCTGGCCTCACTGCGTCAGAGTGCCGAGAACATCGTCCCGGCGCTTGCCGATTACCCGGTGGCGTATCACTGGGCCGGGCTGAGGCCAGGCTCGCCGGACGGCGTGCCGTTTATCGGCGAACTGCCGGGCTGGCAGCACATATCGGTCAACGCGGGACACTACCGTAACGGGCTGGTGCTGGCCCCGGCGTCGACGCATCTGGTGGCGGATCTGGTGCTGGGGCGTCAGCCGCTGATCGATCCGGCGCCCTATCAGCTGACACCGGCGCGGCTGGGCTAGGTGTCGGTATCGTTGTCGCGCGGGGCTTGTTTCTGCTCCTGAAGGAAACGGTCGCGGTGGGCGCTGGAGCAAAACCATTGTCCCTCGTCGCGTAGCGCTTCGTTTTCCGGCAGGTGCACCTCGCACCAGCGGCAGCGCACCATGTGGCCGCCGTCCTGCTGCTGATCCTGGCGTTCCTGGGTCAGCCGGTCGCGCTGCCATTGCCGATACATGCCCAGCAGCTTTAACCCGGCGTAGAACAGCACCGCGAAAATGAGTAGCCGAATAATCAAAAGGTTCATCCTGTCGTCGCCCTCATGCAATTCGCAAGCGCGGCCTTTGCCTGCGGGCGGCCCTTGCGGGACAATGCGTATTGGTGGTGAGTACCTATCCTAAAAGATTCTCAAGAGATTTGATCGCCCATGCAAGACTTAACGCTGGTCATGGCCCAACTCGATCCCCTGGTGGGGGATATTCCCGGCAATGCCGCGCGCGCCATCGAGGCCGTACGCGAAGCGCGCATCGAGCATGGCGCCGACATCGTGGTGTTTCCCGAGCTGTTTCTGTCGGGCTACCCACCGGAAGATCTCTTGCTGCGCCCGTCGATGGAAACCCGGCTGCGTGAGGCGCGCGCCAGCATGGCCGAGAAAATGTCCCCGGACGTGCTGGTGATCATTGGCTACCCCGGTATGCGCGAAGGCCGCTGCTATAACCTGGCCGGCGTGTTGTACAACGGCCAGTGGGACGCCGAGTATGCCAAGCAGGCGCTGCCCAATTACCAGGTGTTCGACGAGCAGCGCTACTTCACGCCGGGCACCGAGCCGCTGGTCTATGAGCACAAGGGGGCCAAGCTTGGCCTGCTGATCTGCGAGGATCTGTGGGATGGCGCGCCGGTGCAGGCGGCAGCCGCAGCGGGGGCCGAGGTGCTGATCAGCCTGAATGCCTCACCCTATCATCAGGACAAGCCCAGCGAGCGTCTGCGCCTGCTGGAACAGCGCGCGCAAGACGTCCAACGCCCCATCTTCTACGTCAACACCATTGGCGGCCAGGATGAGCTGGTGTTCGACGGCGGCTCCTGCTGCGTCGATGCCCAAGGGCAGATACAGGTGCTGGCGCCTTACTGGCAGGTGGGTCTGATGCCCGTTCAGCTACTGCAGACCGCCGCCGTTTCCTGGGTGCCCCAGGCCGGGGAGGTCGAGCCCGAGGTCGAAACGGAAGAGAGTCTTTACTGCGCCCTGGTGACCGGCGTGCGCGATTACGTCAATAAAAGCGGGTTTGATGGTGTGGTGCTGGGCCTTTCCGGTGGTATCGATTCGGCCCTCTCGTTGGCCATTGCCGTTGACGCGCTGGGGCCTCAGCGGGTGCAGGCGGTGATGATGCCCTATCACTACACCGCCGATATCTCCAAGCAGGACGCCGCCGAGCAGGCCGAGCTGCTGGGGGTGCACTACGACATCATGCCCATCGAATCGATGGTCGAGGCGTTCATGACCACACTGGCGGAAAGCTTTGCCGGCACCGAGCGCGATACCACTGAAGAAAACCTCCAGTCACGCTGTCGCGGTGTGCTGCTGATGGCCATCTCCAACAAGAAAGGCCTGATGGTGCTGACCACCGGCAACAAGAGCGAAATGGCGGTGGGTTACGCGACACTGTACGGCGATATGGTGGGGGGCTACAACGCCATCAAGGACGTGTACAAAACCTGGGTTTACCGGCTGGCTCGCTGGCGGAATACCCAGTCACCGGCGATTCCTGAACGTGTCATTGAACGCCCGCCCAGCGCCGAGCTGGCGCCGGATCAGCAGGATAGCGACTCACTGCCCGACTATGACGTACTGGACGCTATTCTGGCACGCTACATCGAAGGCGATATGAGTGCCGAGGCGATCATTGACGCCGGCTTTGCCCGCGAAGACGTCTACCAGGTCGTCAAGCTGGTCGATCGCTGCGAATACAAGCGCCGCCAGGCGCCGGTGGGCGTGCGGGTAACGCCACGTGGGTTCGGGCGTGATCGGCGCTACCCGATTGTCAACGGCTGGCAGCCCGGCGAATAGTCGGGCGTCGCGCTGCCGACCTAGCAGATCGGCATGCGCGGCGGAACCAGGCTTTGTCTGACCATGTCGCTGGCCGACACCGGCTTGCAGAAGTAGTACCCCTGATAGGCATGGCACTGGTGGTCATGCAGGTAGCGCCAGTGCGCCAGGGTTTCCACGCCCTCGGCGATCACGTTCAGTCCCAGCGAGTGCCCCATGGCGATGATGGTCTGCACGATGGCCATGTCGTCCGGGTCGTGATGCAGGTCGCGGACGAATGACTGATCGATCTTGATCTGATCCAGCGGCAGCCGCTTGAGGTACTGCAGCGACGAATAGCCGGTGCCGAAGTCATCCATCGCGAAGCTGAGGCCCAGCGCCTTGAGTTGGTGCATGCGGGCAATGGTGTCGTCCACCTTGCCGATGACCGTACTCTCGGTGAGTTCCAGCTTCAAACGCTGCGCCGGCGCCCCGGTTTGGCTCAGGATGTTGCTAACCGTGACCACGAAGTCAGGCTGCTGAAACTGCTTGGCGCTGACGTTTACCGCCAGCGTCAAGTGCCGGGTGCTCTCGTCGTTGGCCCAGGCAACGAGTTGCTGGCAGGCGGCTTCCAGCACCCAGTCGCCGATCGGTACGATCAGTCCGGTTTCCTCGGCCAGGGGAATAAACTCACCCGGCGAGACAGAGCCGCGACACGGGTGCCGCCAGCGGATCAAGGCTTCCGCCCCGATAGCCTGTCCCTCGCTACCTACCTGTGTCTGATACACCAGTACGAATTCCTGGCGTTCGATGGCCAGGCGCAGGTCGTGTTCCAGTTCGGTTTTAGCTTCCAGTTCCGCCTGAACCGCGGGGTCGTAAAAGCGCATACCGCTGGGGCGCGATTGCTTGGCGAGGTGGGCGGCGGCATTGGAGTACTGGAACAGGTTATCCGTGGTCTCCCCGTCGCCGTTGAATAGGGTGATGCCCATGCTCACGCTCAGGAAATACTCGCGGTCGGCTACCTGGTAGGAGGGGCTGAGTGCCTGCTGCAGTCGTTCGGCGAAGGCCTCGGCCTTCTCGGCTGCCTGCAGCTGTTGCTCGGCCAGTCCGTCGACGATCACCATGAATTCATCGCCGCCCAGGCGGCCGATGCTGGCACTATCGGTGTCCAGCGCGCCGAGCCGCTCGGCGATCTGGCGAAGGAGACTGTCGCCAACCCGGTGGCCGCTGCTGTCGTTGATGCGCTTGAAGTCGTCAACGTCCAGGTAGATCAGGGCGCCGTAGGTGTTTGTCAGCTGGTGGGTGTCCAGGGAATGCTGGAGGTGCTCTTTCATCAGTCGCCAATTGGCCAACCCGGTCAGGGTGTCGTAGTGAGCGAGTCGATGAACCTGGCATTCGGCTTCGCGTCGCTGTTGTTCGATCTCACGTACGTTCAGCAGCGCCGAGGCAATACGCTTGAGTGGGCCGCTGTGATGCTGGCTGAGCTGCTGTATCGTTGCAAAATCAGGCAGCGCCTGATCACGGTTTGAAATCGCCAGGATGGCATCACCGATGGTGAGCAGCCGGCGGTTGATTCGCCAGGCGGCGAGCACTGCCGCACCGATCAAAAGTGCCAGGAGGCCTGCGCCAAGCCAGAAGAGCAGCCCCAGTGATTGGCTCAACGAGCTGGGTTGCTCTCGCGCGATGTTTAGTGCCAGACCGATCAGAACGAAAGCGGGCAGGATGATCATCAGAATCGGTAGCAAAAACACCATGAGAAGGCGTTGGGTGGGTTTCATATTCGCCTCGCTACAGAGGGTCTATCACATAGGCTCCCCCGGGAGGGGAGCCTTTCATTGAGGTAGGTGCCAGGCACTGGCAGACAGTCACACATTGTTAACGCTTAGAAGCTTTCCCACTCGGGCTGGGATTTCTGCTGGCGCAGAGCAGGGCGCGGGGTGTTGGTCGGTGCGCTGGTGGTGCGGGGAGCGTTCGCCAGCGCTCGGGTGTGGTCTTCGCCGCTGCCAGGCAGCTTGAAAATCGACATTGAGTCGATCAGCTTGTGGGCGTTTTCGCGCAGATTGCCTGCCGAACGGGCGCTTTCCTGAACCAGAGCGGCATTCTGCTGAGTAACCTGATCCATTTCGGTCACCGCCTGGCCGACCTCTTGAACCCCGGCGCTCTGTTCGGCGCTGGCATGGCTGATTTCTTTCATGATGTCGGTGACGCGACCGATGGCGGCCACGATTTCTTCGGTTGACCTGCTGGCGTCGGCGGCGCGTTCGTTGCCGTGCTTGACGCGTTCCAGGTTGCTGGAAATCAGGTCGTTGATTTCGCGGGCAGCGTCAGCACTTCGCTGGGCAAGCTTGCGAACCTCTTCGGCCACCACCGCGAAACCGCGACCATGCTCGCCGGCGCGGGCGGCTTCGACCGAGGCGTTCAGAGCCAGAATGTTGGTCTGGAAGGCAATGGAGTCGATGGTCGAGATAATCCCGGCAATTTCCTGCGAGCTCTTGTTGAGGTCGTTCATGGTGTCGACCACCTGGTGGACGGCGTCGCCCCCCTGAGTGGCGGTCTGCGACGCGCTGGATGCTTCCTGGCTCGCTTGCTCGGAGTTCTCGGCGTTGAGTTTTACCGTGCTGTTGAGCTGCTCCATGGCCGAGGCGGTTTCCGCCAGCGCGCTGGCCTGCTGCTCGGTACGCGACGACAGGTCGTTATTGCCCTCGGCAATCTGCTCGCTGTTGCTGGCCACGGCTTCCGCCGAGGCGCGCACTTCGGCAACGATGTTCTGCAGCTGACGCGCCATGTCAACCTGCGAGGCCATGATGCTGCGGGTGTCCCCCTGCTTCAAGCGTCCCTGGCTGTCCAGTTCGCCGCGGCCGATCGCTTCGGCAAAGGCTTTTACGTCGTGGGGCTCTGCACCTAGCTCGCGGAGCAGCTGACGGGTCAGGAATACGGCAATCAAGCTACCTACCAACAGGGCAAACAGCGTTAAACCGAGCATCTGCATCTGAAAACCGGACGCGGTATCACGGGCGGATGCGGTAGTCGCGTCGTTGAGCTGTCCCTGAAGGTCGATGAACTGGTTGATACGGTCAAGCCACTCGGCGTAGGCAGGGCCAGCCTGTTCCAGCAGTATTTGCTCGGCCGTCTCGAAATCTCCTTCGCCGTGGGCGTCCAATACCTGCTCGGTCAACGCGCGAGTGGCCTGCGCCTGCTCCTCGATACTTGCCAGAATACGCTGTTCTTCGCCGCTGTCGGCGTTGTCAGCGATGACGTCTTCCATACCCTGGGAAGCGCTTGTGTAGTTGTCCTGCAAGCGCTGCATGGTGTTCTGGAGCGCGCTGATGTCGCCCGAACGGGTGAGCACGATGTCGCGCAGGGCAATGGCGCGATCATGGACGCTGCCGCGCCAATCGATGGCGTGGCGCTGTTTTTCGCCGTTGACGTCGTTGATGATCGTGAGATCGCGATCGATCTGGTTGACCTGGTAAATGCCGATACCTGTCAGCAACACGAGAAGGGCCAGGATGGCCGAAAAGCCCAGCGCCAGGCGGGTGCTTACTTTGGTTCCGCTGAAGCGGGCGGTGAACAGGCGCATTACGTTTCTCCTTAGGCACCGTGAAGATGCTTGATCATGTTGGTACTGGAATACTAAGCCTAAGTATAGCTTTTGTACAATTATGATTTATCGTCTGCACAGTCATCTTTAGCTAACTAGTTGATATTGATCATTAATGATCGGAGATAAAAAAAGCCACGCATCGGCGAGGCTTTTAAATGGCTTTTTGATGAGAAACTTATACGACGCTGGCACCACCCTGGTCGTTAGCGTTCAGGTGCCAGTGGTAAGGTCAGTCGAGATACTTCGGGGCGAAGCGATTGCCGTCAAGCTGGTCATGGTCAGGGGCGTTTTCACGCAGTACGGCCAGCACTTCATCGGCCCGGTCGTCCATGTCCAGTCCCTGGTAGCCTTCTACCATGGTGGCCAGGGCGTCGTGGGTGGCGTTGGACTCTGGATAGTGTTCGACCACCCAGCGTCCCCGCTCGACGGCGGCCAGGTAGGCACCACGCCGCAGGTAGTAGTCAGCGACATGTAGCTCATGTCGTGCGAGCAGCTCGCGCAGATAGACGATGCGCTGCTTTGCATCCGGGGCGTACTCGCTTTGCGGATAGCGCTGAATGAGTTCGCGGAAGTCGCCGTAGGCGTCGCGGGTGGCGCCCAGGTCACGCTTGGAAATATCGATCAGGCGCAGGCGCTCCAGGCTGAAACGACCGGCCTGCCAGGCGGCCAGGCCGCGCAGGTAATAGGCGTAATCGATCTGGGGGTGGTCAGGGTGAAGGCGGATAAAACGGCTGGCGGCGGCGCGGGCCTCTTCCCAGTCGTCATTCTTGTAGTAGGCGTAGACCAGCTCCAGTTGGGCCTGTTCAGCGTGTTCACCGAACGGGTAACGGGTGTCCAGCGCTTCCAGGCGTTCGACCGCGATGTTGAAACGGTTGCTATCCAGGGCGTCACGGGCTCGGTCATACAGCTCGCGCTCGGCCACGCCGGCGTATTGGTCCTCGTCGGAGGTCGTGTCATTGCTGGCGCAGCCCGCCAATAAGGCAAAGCTTAACGCGAGTACGCCAAAGCGATTGGCAGCGGAAAAAACGCGCATCATCATCCTCGTTGCAAACAAGCCTCAATCACCGAAAAGCGACGATGGCCATAAGTAGAAATGGTAGGATAGGTCTCAGTTCGCCCACTATAAATCACCTCGACGCAAAACGCAGGCGTCGGATGACGTTGTCGGGGTGTCGTCAAAGGAAATTATCCCATGCCTCGCAGTGTTGAAGCGACGCAGCGCGTGCCCACGTCATTGGCAGGCGCCCGATTGGATCAGGCGGCTGCCGAGTTGTTCAGCGATTACTCCCGGGAGCGCTTGAAAGCCTGGATTCATTCCGGTGAGTTGACGGTGGACGGCGCGCAGGCCAAGCCGAAAGCCAAGCTCCACGGTCACGAGACGCTGGCATTACGGGCAACGCTCGAGGAAGACACCCGCTTCGAGCCCCAGGACATACCGCTGGATATCGTCTTCGAGGACGACGCGGTCATGGTGGTCAACAAGCCCACCGGCATGGTGGTTCACCCGGCAGCGGGAAACCCGGATGGGACGCTGCTGAATGCCTTGCTGCATCATCATCCGGCATTGGCTGAAATACCTCGCGCGGGCATCGTGCACCGGCTGGACAAAGATACGACCGGCCTGATGATGGTCGCCAAGACGCTGCCGGCACAAACCACCCTGGTCGAGCAGCTGCAGGCGCGCAGTGTTTCTCGCCAGTACGACGCGGTGGTGATTGGCAAGCCGATCGCCGGCAGCACGATCGATGCACCGATTGGTCGTCACCCCAAGGACCGCAAGCGACAAGCCGTCAATGCGTCGGGCAAACCGGCCGTGACGCATTTCCGGGTAGTCGAGCGTTTCCGGGCGCATACCCACGTTCGCTGCCAGCTCGAAACCGGCCGTACCCACCAGATTCGTGTGCACATGGCGCATGCCCGCTACCCGCTGATCGGCGATCCGCTCTATGGTGGCCGCGCCAAGCTGCCCCCCGGCGCGGCAGGGCCGCTGAAAGAGATCCTGCGCGAATTTCCACGGCAGGCACTGCATGCCCGCAAGCTGAGTTTCGTCCACCCTGTCAGCGGTGAAACGCTGACTTTCCACGCGGGCCTGCCCGATGATTTACTATTGTTGCTGGATTACCTGCGCGACGATAGCGAGACCATGCAATGAGCGATGCCATTGATCTAAAGCCAACGCTGTTGATACCCGATTGGCCGGCGCCTGCCAATGTGGGAGCGTTTGTGACCACCCGGGAGACGGGGCCCAGCCAGGATGCGTTCGCGGCCTTTAACCCGGCATCGCACGTGGGCGATAACCCCGACCATGTGGCGCTGTGCCGACGCCTATTGCAGAAAGAGATCGGTGACGAGCGCCCGCTGCTGTGGCTCAATCAGGTTCACGGAGCGCGCGTCCAGCAGGGCTATCAGACCGAGGCGCCCGACGCCGACGCCTCGATTGCCACCGCTAATGACTATGCCTGCGTGGTACTCTCCGCCGACTGCCTGCCGGTGCTGTTTTGTAACCGTGACGGCACCCAGGTGGCCGTTGCCCATGCGGGCTGGCGGGGGCTGGCGACCGGCGTGCTGGAAGCCACCGTGGCGGCCATGAACAGCGCGCCGGATGACATCATGGTGTGGCTGGGCCCGGCGATCTCCAACGCCCAGTTTGAGGTCGGCCCAGAGGTATACGGTGCCTTTGCGGCCGTTCAGCCGGAAACCGCCGACGCTTTTGATCACAGCCCTTATCGCCTGGGCCACCACATGGCGGATCTTTACCGTCTGGCGCGCTTTCGCCTCGAGGCGCTGGGTATTCACCACATCAGCGGCGGCCATTTCTGTACCGCCTGCGAGTCACGCTTTTATTCTTACCGGCGCGACGGCGGACAAACAGGAAGAATGGCAACCGTGATCTGGATCAAGTAAATCCGCAGACAGGCAAGTCTCCCCTTGAAACCTCATGGAACCGACGCCATTTAACTTGTCAAGCTAACCGTGATTAGCACGTCTAACGACAGGTTATCGGGATACGCCGCGCGTCCAAACGCGCGGCCACCCCCAGGAGGAACTGCATGAGATTCGATAAATTTACTGCCAAGCTCCAGGCCGCCATTGCCGAAGCGCAATCGCTGGCGGTAGGCCGTGGGCACAACCAGCTCGAGCCTGCCCACCTGGTGCTAGCGCTGCTGGATACCCGGGATACCGGTATCAAGGCGCTCATCGAGAAAGCCGAGGGCAGCAGCTCGCGGCTGCGCGATGGGCTGACCCAGCAACTGGATGATTTACCTAAGGTGGGCCAGTTCGACGGCGAAGTGCAGCCGTCGCGGGAGCTTATCAAGCTATTCAACCTGACCGACCGCGAAGCGCAAAAGCGTGGCGATCAGTTCATTGCTAGCGAGCTGGTGATATTGGCCGCGCTGGAAATGAACAGCGCCATCACTAAGCTGATGAAGGAGGCCGGGTTGGCCCGTAAGGCGCTGGAGTCGGCGATTGATAGCCTGCGCGGCGGGGCCAAGGTGGACGATCCCAACGCGGAAGATCAGCGTGAGGCGCTGAACAAGTACACGCTGGACCTTACCCAGCGCGCCTTGGACGGCAAGCTGGACCCGGTGATCGGCCGCGACGACGAAATACGTCGCACCGTTCAGGTGCTGCAGCGGCGCACCAAGAACAACCCGGTGTTGATTGGTGAACCGGGCGTGGGTAAAACCGCGATCGTCGAAGGCCTGGCGCAGCGCATTGTCGACGGCGAAGTGCCGGAGGGCCTCAAGGACAAGCGCGTTCTCTCGCTGGATATGGGCTCGCTGCTGGCGGGCGCCAAGTTCCGCGGCGAGTTCGAGGAGCGCCTCAAGGCGGTGCTCAAGGAGCTTTCCCAGGAAGAAGGCCGGGTCATCCTGTTCATCGATGAGCTGCACACCATGGTCGGTGCCGGCAAAGCCGACGGCGCCATGGACGCGGGTAACATGCTCAAGCCGGCACTGGCGCGGGGCGAGCTGCACTGCGTCGGGGCGACCACGCTGGATGAGTATCGCAAGTACATCGAGAAAGACGCGGCACTCGAGCGCCGTTTCCAGAAGGTGCTGGTCGACGAGCCTACCGAAGAAGATACCGTGGCCATCCTACGTGGCTTGAAAGAGCGTTACGAAGTCCACCACGGCGTGGATATCACCGACTCGGCGATTATCGCTGCGGCGAAACTCTCCACGCGCTATATCACCGACCGCCAGTTGCCCGACAAGGCCATCGACCTGATCGACGAGGCTGCCTCGCGTATCCGCATGGAGCTTGACTCCAAGCCCGAGGAGATGGACAAGCTCGATCGCCGCTTGATTCAGCTCAAGATGGAGCGCGAGGCGCTCAAGAAAGAGACGGATGAGGCCACCAAGAAGCGCCTGGAAGCGCTCAATACCCAGATTCATGAGCTGGAGCGCGAATACGCCGATCTCGATGAAATCTGGAAGGCTGAAAAGGCCAGTATTCAGGGCGCGGCTCAGTTCAAGGCCGACCTGGAGCAGGCCCGCATCGATCTTGAACAGGCCCGCCGCCAGGGTGACCTGGGCCGCATGTCGGAAATCCAGTACGGCAAGATTCCCGAGCTCGAGAAGAAAATTGCCGAAAGTGGCGAAGGCGAGGCGGATACCGCAAGCCATCAGCTGCTGCGCTCCAACGTAACGGAAGAAGAAATTGCCGAGGTGGTGTCCCGCTGGACGGGCATTCCGGTGGCCAAGATGCTGGAAGGTGAGCGCGACAAGCTGCTGCGCATGGAAGAGGCGCTGCACGAGCGCGTGATCGGCCAGGATGAAGCAGTCGAGGCGGTGGCCAACGCTGTGCGTCGCTCACGGGCCGGTCTTGCTGATCCCAACCGCCCCAACGGTTCCTTCCTGTTTCTCGGCCCCACTGGGGTGGGCAAGACCGAGCTGTGCAAATCGCTGGCCAACTACCTCTTCGATACCGAGGAGGCCATGGTGCGCATCGATATGTCGGAGTTCATGGAGAAACACTCCGTGGCTCGCCTGATCGGTGCGCCGCCCGGCTATGTAGGCTACGAAGAAGGCGGCTACCTGACAGAAGCGGTACGCCGCAAGCCTTATTCGGTGATGCTGCTGGATGAGGTAGAGAAAGCCCACCCGGACGTCTTCAATATCCTACTCCAGGTGCTGGAGGACGGCCGCTTGACCGACGGGCAGGGCCGCACGGTAGATTTCCGCAATACCGTGATCGTGATGACCTCCAACCTGGGATCGGACATCATTCAGCGTATGGGCGGTGACGTCAGTGCTGATAAACACAACGACTATGAGTCGATGAAAAACATGGTGATGGACGTGGTCGGCAACCACTTCCGCCCCGAGCTGATCAACCGTATCGATGAAGTAGTGGTCTTCCACGCGCTGGGCCAGGAGCAGATTCAGGCGATTGCCGGCATTCAGCTTGAGCGCCTGAAGGCGCGCCTGGCTGAGCACGAGCTAAGCCTCGAGATCAGCGACGATGCCTTGGCACAGTTGGCCGTGGTGGGCTTCGACCCGGTCTATGGGGCAAGGCCGCTCAAGCGGGCTATTCAGAGCCGCATTGAAAACCCTCTGTCCCAGGATCTGCTGGCCGGCAAGTTCTCGCCGGGGGATACCATCCATATCAGCACGCAAGATGGCAAGCTGGTCTTTGGCTAACCGTCGCTGCGCTACCCGAAAGCCTCGCCTGGCGTTGCCGGCGGGGCCTTTTTTTGTCCAGAACCGGGCAATTGTCGGCTTTAGCGGGATCGAAGGTTGACAGGCTGAGCATGCTAATGGAATCTTGTGGGTTCCTGATTTGCGGGCGCGGAACCAACGGGCAACCCCCACTCCCCGCGCGAAGGGTAGGCTAAGGCCTTTACCCGCCGAAGGACTTCCGGGCTTGGGCTAACCGCCTGACCTGGCCAACGCCCCGACACGGCAAACCGCCGTGACAGGGAATGGCTGATCTGGTTCGCCATGCATCGCTGTTCCCGACGAGAGTGCAGGCCCTAACCGGGCCGTATGCCAGGGTTTGGCATCAGGTGCCGGCATGGGCCGGCAGCGGCATACCGCCGCACTCGACACCGTAGCATTGTCTGCGGATCGCACTCGAGACCTCCAGGGGAGAAACACTGTGGAACTGCTTTCCGGCGCAGATATGATCGCCCGCTTCTTGCAAGACGAGGGCGTTGAGTACATTTATGGTTATCCAGGCGGTGCGGCGCTGCACATCTACGACGCGCTCTTCCGCCAGGACAAGGTGAAGCACATTCTGGTGCGTCACGAACAGGCGGCCACCCATGCTGCCGACGGTTATGCCCGGGCCTCGGGCAAGCCCGGCTGCGTGCTGGTCACCTCGGGCCCCGGGGCCACCAATGCCGTGACCGGCATTGCCACCGCCTACATGGACTCGATTCCCATGGTGGTGCTATGTGGTCAGGTAATGAGCCATCTGATCGGCGATGACGCCTTCCAGGAAACCGATATCGTCGGCGTGACCCGCCCAATCGTGAAGCACAGCTTCTCGATTCGTCACCCGTCGGAAATCCCCGAAGTGCTCAAGAAAGCCTTCTATTTGGCGGCGACCGGTCGTCCTGGCCCGGTGGTGGTCGATATCCCGAAGGACATGACCGCGCCCACCGAACGCTACGAGTACGTCTACCCGAAAAAGGTCAAGATGCGCTCGTACAATCCGGTTACCCGGGGGCATACCGGCCAGATCAAGAAGGCCGTCGAGATGATGCTCAAGGCCAAGCGGCCGGTGTTTTATACCGGTGGCGGCGTGGTGACGGGCAAGGCCAGCGAAGGCCTGACCGATCTGGTCAAGCAACTGGGCTTCCCGATTACCACCACGCTGATGGGCATTGGCGCCTACCCTCAGAGTGACCGGCAATGCCTGGGCTGGCTGGGGATGCACGGCTCGTACGAGTCCAACATGGCCATGCACCACGCGGACTTGATCATTGCCGTTGGCGCACGGTTCGACGACCGCGTTACCAACAACACCTCCAAGTTCTGCCCCACGGCAAAAATTATCCACGTCGACGTTGACCCAAGTTCGGTGTCCAAGACCGTACGCGCCGACGTGCCGATTGTCGGGCCGGCCGCCAGCGTGATCAACGAAATGATCAGTCTGGTGCAAGGGCAAAGCATTGCGAACCCCGAGGCGCTGACCGAGTGGTGGCAGACCATTGACGGCTGGCGCGCCGACCGTGAAGGCAAGCTGTATGAGCCTTCCAAGGCAGGCGAGGCGCTCAAGCCCCAGGAAGTGATCGAGGCGCTGTGCCGTGTGACGCGCGGCGAGGCTTACGTGACTACCGACGTCGGCCAGCACCAGATGTTTGCGGCGCAGTACTACAAGTTTGATAAGCCCAACCGGCTGATTACCTCGGGCGGACTCGGCACCATGGGCTTTGGTTTTCCTGCGGCCATGGGCATCAAGCAGAACTTCCCGGATGATGACGTGGTATGCGTCACCGGCGAGGGCAGTTTTCAGATGATGATGCAGGAGCTCTCGACCTGTAAGCAGTACGGCGTAGGCGTCAAGATCGTCAATCTCAACAACGCCTCGCTGGGCATGGTGCGCCAGTGGCAGGACTTGAACTACAAGTCACGCCATGCGCATTCCTATATGGAGTCGCTGCCTGACTTTCATATGCTGATCGAGGCGTACGGGTTTACCGCGATCACCGTGACCACGCTGGATGAGCTGGAGCCGGCGCTGGAGCGGGCGTTTGCCGACAAGCATGAGCTGGTGTTTCTTGACGTGAAGGTCGACCCCTTTGAGCACGTCTATCCGATGCAGGTGCCGTTGGGTGCCATGCGCGACATGCTGCTGTCTAAAACGGAGCGTACCTGATGCGTCATATCATCTCGATTCTGATGGAAAACGAACCGGGTGCGCTGTCACGTGTGGTCGGGCTGTTTTCCCAGCGAAACTTCAACATCGAAACGCTTAACGTGGCGCCCACGGAAGATCCGTCGCTCTCGCGGCTGACGGTCACCACGGTGGGTGATGACCGTGTGATCGAGCAGATCACCAAGCATCTCAACAAGTTGATCGACGTGGTGAAGCTGGTCGACCTCACCGAAGGCAACCATATTGAGCGCGAGCTGATGCTGGTGAAGGTCAAGGCGCTAGGCGCTGCCCGCGACGAAGTGAAGCGCACCGTGGATATTTTCCGCGCGCAGATCGTCGACGTGACGCCAAGCCTCTACACGGTGCAGATCACCGGCGACGCCGCCAAGCTGGATGCCTTCCTTCAGGCCATGGCGCCGGTGGGTATTCTGGAAGTGGCGCGTACCGGGGTATCGGGCATTGCCCGTGGTGACAAGGTACTGTCGCTCTAAACCGGTTGTTTGTATGCAATTAGGCCGCCCCGCGTTGGGGCGGCTTTTTTATGAGTGGCGCTGGGCTAGCGGACGCTGACGGTGGCCCAGAAAGCGTCAATCATGGGATTCTTCAGCCGCCGATTAAGCACGCACAGCCCGACATCGTAGTGGGGCAGTTCAGGCTTGACGTTGAGCACCTGCACCCGTTCAGCCAGCGGGCTGTTATTCAGCACGATCTTGGGAACCACGCCCACGCCAAATCCTAGCCCCACCATACTGACGATTGCTTCGTGCCCGGCCACCTGGGCATAGATGCGTGGCGTGATCCCCATGGCCTTGAACCAGGTGTTGGCGTACTCCCGGGAAAGCCCGGCCTCCGAGAGAATCATCGGGACTTGCTGCCATTGCGCTGCGGTCGAGCTTTCCGGCCGTTGGGGCAGCCAGGGATGCGCGTCGGTAGGGGCGATGAAGACAAGCGGCGAACGGGTGAGCGATTTGAAGGCCAGCGCGCGCGGCGGGATGCGCGGGCGCGGCGTGATCGCCATGTCGTCGGCGCCGTCCAGCACCCGGGTCATGGCCTCCGCAGGATCGCCGGTATGCAGCTTGAGCTCGATACCGGGGTGGCGGATGCGCACGTCGCTCAACAGCTCGTAGAGAAAACTGTAGCTGGCGGTCACTGAGCAGTAGATGCTGATTTCGCCGCGTAGCTGCGCCGTGGTAGCGGCCAGCGTGCGCTTCTGGGTTTCCCACTGTTCCAGCGTGTCTTTTGCATAGTGCTGAAACGCGGCGCCTTGGGGGGTGAGCGTGACGTGGCGATTATCACGTTCAAACAGCGGAGTGCCCAGTTCGCTTTCGACCTGTTGAATCGAGCGGCTCAGGGTCGAGGGGCTGATATGGCACAGCTCGCTGGCGCGCCCGAAGTGCAGCGTTTCAGCCAGCGTGACGACATGCTTGAGTAAGCGAAAATCCATGGCAACCTGGCGATAACGGCAAATATTTCATAAAAAGAAATAGTATGTTGCAAATATAGCGTTTTACGCAACAGTGCCGGTGCCGTAGAGTTGAATCATTGCCAAGCCCAGCGCCGCATGAGACGGCGCGGGTGGCCATCAACGCTGATCAACTAACCTGATGTTTTGGAGTTTTGCCATGCACGTTTATTACGATAAAGACTGCGATCTTTCCCTCATTCAAGCCAAAAAAGTCACTATCGTCGGTTACGGCTCGCAAGGCCATGCCCACGCCAACAACCTGAAAGAATCGGGCGTTGACGTGACGGTGGCGCTGCGCAAAGGCTCTTCATCCGCCGCAAAAGCCGAAAGCGCCGGCCTGAAAGTGGCAAGCGTCCCCGAGGCCTGTCAGACCGCTGATGTGGTAATGATCCTGGCGCCGGATGAAAACCAAAAAGCCATCTACGAGCAGGAAGTTGAGCCGAACCTCAAAGAAGGCGCCACGCTGGCGTTCGCCCACGGCTTTAACATCCACTATAACCAGGTCGAGCCGCGCAAAGATCTCGACGTGATCATGATCGCCCCCAAGGCGCCGGGCCACACGGTTCGTTCCGAGTTCGTCAAGGGCGGTGGCATTCCTGATCTGATCGCGATTCATCAGGATGCCTCTGGCAACGCCAAAGAGCTGGCGCTCTCCTACGCGGCCGGCGTTGGCGGTGGCCGCAGCGGGATCATCGAGACGACCTTCAAGGATGAGACTGAAACCGACCTGTTTGGCGAGCAAGCCGTGCTGTGTGGTGGTGCGGTCGAGCTGGTGAAAGCCGGTTTCGAAACGCTGACCGAAGCAGGTTACGCGCCGGAAATGGCCTACTTCGAGTGTCTGCACGAACTCAAGCTGATCGTCGACCTGATGTACGAAGGCGGCATCGCCAACATGAACTACTCCATTTCCAACAATGCGGAGTATGGCGAGTACGTGACCGGCACCGAGGTTATCAACGAGCAGTCGCGTGCGGCCATGCGCAATGCCTTGAAGCGCATCCAGACCGGCGAGTACGCCAAGATGTTCATCAACGAGGGTAACAGCAACTACCCGTCGATGACCGCGCGTCGCCGCCTCACCGCTGAGCACGAAATCGAGCAGGTGGGTGCCAAGCTACGCGGCATGATGCCGTGGATTGCCGCTAACCAGCTGGTCGACAAGTCCAAGAACTAACCGACCCGCTGATGGTGACGCCCCGAGCGCTTCGCGCCTCGGGGCGTTTTTCTTGGTGGCGGCAATTGGCTGGCTGCCTGGAGCTCACCGTGTAGAATGGAGATAGACCACTGATCATGTGACTTCACTTCAACCGGATGACACCTATGACCCAGGATGCTCGCGATCAAGAGCACGAACAAAGGCCGCATTCAGCGGCTCATGAGGACGCAAAAGCACAAGGCGGTGATACGGCAGGTGCTGGCAACGCTAACGAGGACAGAGCCAGTAACGAAGACCTTGCCGCTGCCTTTCTGCGTGAAACCGAAGTGGTAGAGGAGGCGGTCGAGGACGGCAAGAAGATTCGCCGCAAAGGCATTTACCTGCTGCCGAACCTGTTCACGACGTCGGCGCTGTTTTCGGGGTTTTTCGCGGTGGTGGCCGGCATCAACGGCGAATTCACCTCCGCGGCGGTGGCCATCTTTATCGCCATGGTGCTCGACGGGCTGGATGGCCGTGTCGCCCGTATGACCAATACGCAAAGTGCTTTCGGCGCCGAATACGACAGTCTGGCCGATATGATCTCATTTGGCATGGCGCCGGCGTTAGTCGCCTTCACCTGGATCTTGCAGGATATCGGCAAGACGGGGTGGGTGGTGGCGTTTCTCTATGTTGCCTGCGCGGCGCTGCGCCTGGCTCGTTTCAACGTGCAGATCGGTAGCGTGGACAAGAAATGGTTCATCGGCTTGCCAAGCCCTTCGGCGGCCGCCCTTGTGGCTGCCAGCGTATGGACGTTTCACAGTTTCGACGCCGATGCGTTCGTCTTCAAGCTGTTGATGCTGGTCGTTGTGGCAGCGGCGGGTGTCCTGATGGTCAGCAATATTCGCTATTACAGCTTCAAGGATCTGGACTTTAAAAAGCCGGTTCCCTTCGTGGTACTGCTGGCGGTGGTTCTGGGGTTCGTGATGATTTCTGTGGAGCCGTCGGTGATGCTGCTGCTGCTGTTTGGTACCTATGTGCTTTCTGGGCCTGTACTGGCCGTCATGCGCAAGGCGAAACCGGAAAGTTAACTTTTTGTCGTTCCACCCCTTGCCAACCCGGCAGCAACACCGTAAAGTACGCATCCGCTGCCGGGAACGCCAGGCGTTGCCAGCGGTGGATGAGGTGTAAAAACCTCAGTTTGTCAGTAGGTTAGGCAAATAGCGGGAAGGAAAATCGCATCAAACATTTCCTTCGCTTCTGCCAAACAGCCATT
>NZ_JAJLLW010000019.1 GCF_020991005.1 Halomonas sp. CUBES01
GTTTGTCAGTAGGTTAGGCAAATAGCGGGAAGGAAAATCGCATCAAACATTTCCTTCGCTTCTGCCAAACAGCCATTGACAAACACTGAGAAGTGCGTAGAATACGCCTTCCTCGCTTAGCAGCGGCCACGTCAGGTTTTGAGGCCCGCAAGCGACAGCTCTTTAATAATTTGATCAGGTAATTCATGTGGGCGCTTGCCGATGAGGGTGATAAATCACCGAATATCAAGGCAAGCGGTCATGTAAACGACAGTTTTTAAACGAAAGTTTTTAAACGACAGTTGAATGAATTCGTTTGAACCTTGAGCCAAGTTTGGTTCGCTTCTGTCGCCTTCGGGTGGCAGGTAAGAACCGCATAGATCTTAAACTGAAGAGTTTGATCATGGCTCAGATTGAACGCTGGCGGCAG
>NZ_JAJLLW010000020.1 GCF_020991005.1 Halomonas sp. CUBES01
CTCGGCCGCAAATTCTGAGTGCAACACCTGACCAAACCGGTAGGGTGTTGTATCCATGTCATATTCTGAACTCTGCACTGAAGAACGTGCCACGATCCATGTCAGCCTCGCGCAAGGCTTGAGCATCAGGAAGGTAGCGGCCCTGCTCGAGCGGTCCCCGGCAACGATCAGCCGAGAAATACGGCGCAATAGATCATCCGATGGCAGCTATCGTGCGCCACATGCGCAACAATGCCGTGATCACCGTCGAGACGGTTGTCGACCAAGGCGCAAACTGCTTCCTGGCAGCCCTCGTTTCGCCCTGATTCAGCACATGCTACGTCGGCCTTGTCTCCCGAACAGATCAGCGGCAAGCTCAAGCATATGAATATCCCTGACCTTCGAGACGCCTACGTCTGCCGAG
>NZ_JAJLLW010000021.1 GCF_020991005.1 Halomonas sp. CUBES01
CGGGAATAGCTCAGTGGTAGAGCATCGCCTTGCCAAGGCGAGGGTCGGGAGTTCGAATCTCCTTTCCCGCTCCAATTAGGTGTGTGGTAAAGCAGACGAGGGTCGTGAGCTGGAACGCCAGCCCGGTCGAATCTCCTTTCCCGCTCCAGTTAATTTTATGCTTGCACAGTGTCCCATTCGTCTAGTGGTCCAGGACACCGCCCTTTCACGGCGGTAACAGGGGTTCGAACCCCCTATGGGACGCCAT
>NZ_JAJLLW010000002.1 GCF_020991005.1 Halomonas sp. CUBES01
GGGTGGTTAGCTCAGTTGGGAGAGCACCAGCCTTACAAGCTGGGGGTCACTGGTTCGAACCCAGTACCACCCACCATTTAAAAGCGACTCGGTCGTGATTGAATGGAAATGATGCAATACTTTGATAAATGAAGTGCTATACCGTGGACCGGTAGTTCAGTTGGTTAGAATGCCGGCCTGTCACGCCGGAGGTCGCGAGTTCGAGTCTCGTCCGGTCCGCCATCTAGCATGTTTCATCCTGACATCAAGTTTTCATCAGCATCATAGAAAGTCATCGGTTTTATACCGAACGAATTCAAAACCCCGGATCAATGATCCGGGGTTTTTCGTATGCGTAGCGTTTACCAGCTCAGCCAATCGCGCTGACGCCGGCCTTGGCGACCTGAACGTCCTGGTCTGGCTTGACGCCGGAAATGCCGACCGAGCCTACCACATGGCCATCGACAATGATTGGCACGCCGCCGGAGAGCAGCCCCTGCAGCGGCGCGGAAACGAACGCCGTGCGGCCACCGTTGATCATCTCTTCAAAGACCTGGGTCTCCTTGCGGCCGACAGCGGCGCTACGTGCCTTCTGGGTGGCGACGTCGGCGCTGAAGGGGGCAGCGCCGTCCAGGCGGCGCAGCGCCAGCAGATGACCGCCATCGTCGGCGACGGCGATGGTCACCGCCCAGCCGTTGCTGTCGGCTTCTTTCTGGGCGGCATCAAGGACGTTCATCACGTCGGCTTGGGACAAGATCGCTTTGGTTTGCATCAAGGGGTCCTTTTTTGCGGTTCTAACGTAAGAAAGCCCATGCCGCACCGGGCGACTATGGGCCGGGTTAACGGTGCCTAGTGTAGCGCAGCGTCGACGATTTCCATCCAGTGGCGAACCGGCGTGCGGTTGGCACCGGCAAGGTGAGTCTGGCAGCCAATGTTCGCGGTGACGATCATTTCGGGGTTGCCCGCTTCCAGCGCGTTGAGTTTGTTGTCGCGCAGTTGAGTGGCAAGTTCCGGCTGAGTGATCGAGTAGGTGCCCGCGGAGCCGCAGCACAGGTGGGCGTCCTGCACCGGCGTCAGCGCAAAGCCGAGCTTGGTGAGCACGCCTTCCACCACGCCGTTGAGCTTCTGGGCGTGCTGCAGCGTGCAGGGGCAGTGAAACGCCAGTCGCTGGTTGGAATGAACGTCCAGAGTATCCAGCGGCTCGTCGCGCAGCACTTCGACAATGTCCTTGGCCAGGGCGCTGACTTTTTCGGCCTTGTCGGCATAGTCCGGGTCGTCCTTGAGCATTTCGCCATACTCCTTGACGAAGGCCCCGCAGCCGCTGGCGGTTTGCACGATGGCTTCCGCGCCCTGTTCAACGTGGGGCCACCAGGCGTCGATATTGGCGCGCGCCCGGGCGAGTCCGTCTTGCTGGGCGTTGAGGTGGAAGTCAACCGCACCGCAGCAGCCCGCCTCGCTCACCGGCGTGACGCTGATACCCAGGCGATCCAGCACCCGCGCGGTGGCAGCGTTGGTGTTGGGTGACAGCCCGGGCTGCACGCAGCCTTCCAGCATCAGTACCTGGCGGCTGTGCTGATTGCTGGGCCGCTGACCCGCGTCGACCGGCTTGGGGGGCATCTTGCTGCGCAGCTTGCCGGGCACCAGCGGCTTGAAGGTTTGACCGAGCGCCAGCAAGGCCTTGAAACGCTGCGGCTCGACCAGCATCTTGCGCAGCGCATAGCGCTGGGCACGTTCTGCGGCGGGGCGGGGCACGCGGCGTTCGATTTCGGCCCGGCCAATGTTGAGCAGCTTGTGATACTCCACGCCCGACGGGCAGGTCGTCTCACAGTTCAGGCAGGTAAGGCAGCGATCCAGGTGCAGGCGCGTTTCTTCGGTCACCTGGTCGTCGTCGTCACGGCTCTCGAGCAGCTCCTTCATCAAGTAGATGCGCCCCCGGGGGCCGTCGCGCTCATCGCCGAGTAGCTGATAGGTCGGGCAGGTGGCGTTGCAGAAACCGCAGTGCACGCAGGTGCGCAGGACGCGCTCGGCTTCCTGGATATGCGGCTTTTGACGGTCTGCATCGGTAAAGTGCGTCTGCATGTCAGCTCTCCTGATTAAAACGCCGCATAGAGACGTCCGGGATTAAAAATGCCGTGGACATCCAGCTCTGCCTTCAAATTGCGGTGGTATTTTTCCACGACGCTGGGCAGCGGCGTAAAGGGGCTCTCGGCGCCCCCTTGCGAATGAGGCGTATAGCAGGTGGCGTGGCCACCGGCGGCCCGGCACGCGTCGCGCAGCGTGTCGGCATCCAGCGAGGTCTTGACCCAGCGCTGGCTGCCGCCCCAGTCGTAGAAGATATCCGCTTCCGGGATATCCAGCGCCAGTGGCGGCGTGTTGGGCGGCAGTGACAGGCGCCATAACGCCTGACCTTCGTCAGGGGTGAAAAAGTCATGCTGGTGGTCGCGCAGGGCCGGCCAGAACTGGGCGTCGAGGTCGTCGCCGCCCAGTCGCTCGCGCGTGGCCTTCACCGAGCTCACGCCACCTTCCAGGCGAATGAAAAGCGCATTCTGATGCCAGGCGGCCGCGGTGATGGGCAGCGGCTGGCGGCCCAGTTCGGCGAGCTTCTTGAGCGCGTCGTCGATCCCCATGGAGAGGCGCAGGCTGTGGCTGGCGCTGGGCAACGGCAATACCTTGAACGATATATCGGCCAGCACCCCAAGCGTGCCCTGGGCGCCGGTCATCATGCGCGACAGGTCGTAGCCGGCGACGTTTTTCATCACTTCGCCGCCGAAGCGCAACAGCTTGCCTTCCTGGGTGATGAGGCGCGTGCCGAGCACGAAGTCGCGCGCCGCGCCCGCCCATGGGCGGCGGGGCCCGGAAAGGCCGGTGGCCACGGCGCCGCCGATGGTGCTGGCAGCACCGAACGCAGGCGGCTCGAAGGCGAGCATCTGATGGTGGTCGGCAAGCACTGCCTCCAGGTCGCTCAGTCGGGTACCGGCGCGCACGGTGACCACCAGCTCGACCGGGTCGTAGTCCACGATGCCGGCGTGATCGGCAAGGTTGAGCGCCTGGCCTTCCACCGGGCGGCCATAAAAGGCCCGTGTGTCGCCGCCGACAATGCGCAGCGGGGTGCGGGAAGCATGGGCCTCGCGGACCTGGTCGCACAGCGCCTCGGCGATGTCGCCATCTGCAGTCTGAGTCACGGTGTTAGTCATGGTCTTTCCTAGTCAGGGTCTTTGCCTGGCGCATTAGAAACGTGGCAGTTCAGGATGCGGTAATTCGTTGTTATGGACATGCATCGCGCCGAACTCAGCGCAGCGCGCCAGAGTAGGAATGTTTTTACCCGGATTGAGCAGCCGCTGCGGATCAAACGCCGCTTTCAGCGCATGGAAAACGGTCAGTTCATCCGGCTGGAACTGGCTGCACATCTGGTTGATCTTTTCCCGGCCTACGCCGTGCTCGCCGGTGATCGACCCGCCGGCGGCCACGCACAGCTCCAGTATCTTGCCGCCGACGTCTTCCGCCAGCGCCAGTTCGCCCTCCTTGTTGGCATCGAACAGGATCAGCGGGTGCATGTTGCCGTCACCGGCGTGGAACACGTTGGCCACCAGCAAGCCGCTTTCTTCGGAAAGCGCGGCGATGCCCTTGAGTACGCGGGGCAGCTCACGGCGCGGGATCGTGCCGTCCATGCAGTAATAATCCGGCGACATCCGCCCGACGGCGGGGAAGGCATTTTTACGGCCGGCCCAGAATTTGGCGCGTTCGACTTCGTCGCGGGCCTGCTGAATGTCGGTGGCGCCGGCGTCGGTGAGCACGCGGCGGACGGTGTCGCAGTCGTCGTCCACGTCGGCTTCCACCCCGTCGAGCTCGCACAGCAGAATGGCCTCGGCGTCCAGCGGATAGCCGGCCTTGACGAAATCTTCAGCGGCCTTGATGGCCAACTTGTCCATCATCTCCAGGCCGCCCGGGATAATGCCCGCAGCGATGATATCGCCCACCGCGCGGCCGGCTTTTTCAACGTCGTCGAAGCTGGCCATCAGCACCTTGGCGGTTTCGGGCTTGGGCAGCAGCTTGACGGTGATCTCGGTCACCACGCCGAGCATCCCCTCGGAGCCGTTCATCAGGGCGAGCAGGTCGAAGCCGGGGGCGTCCAGCGCCTCGGCGCCGAGCGTCATGCGCTCGCCTTCGATGGTGAGGATATCGACGCGCATGACGTTGTGCACCGTCAGGCCGTATTTCAGACAGTGCACGCCGCCGGCGTTCTCGGCCACATTGCCGCCGATCGAACAGGCGATCTGCGACGACGGGTCCGGCGCGTAGTAAAGCCCGAAAGGCGCGGCGGCTTCGGAAATAGCCAGGTTGCGCACGCCGGGTTGCACCCGCGCCAGACGCGCGTCGGGGTCGACCTTGAGAATCTGATTGAAGCGGGACATGACCAGCAGCACGCCGCGCTCCAGCGGCAGCGCGCCCCCGGAAAGCCCTGTGCCCGCGCCGCGCGTGACCACCGGCACGCCGAGGGCGTGGCAGCGTTTGAGCAACCCCTCTACTTCGTCAAGGGTCTCGGGCAGCGCCACCAGCATGGGCAGGATGCGGTAGGCCGCGAGGCCGTCGCACTCAAACGGATGCAGGTCTTCTTCACGGTGAAGCAAGGTAAGCGACGGCACGGCGTGCTGCAGGTCGGTCAACACCTCGGTTTTATCGCGGCGAACCAGTTCGCCGTCGAGGCGCTCATCAAAGAGGATATTCATGATAGCTCCTGAAGATGAGGAGAGCGTGGGGAAATCATTAGACTCATATTATGGAAAAGATTTCCATAAATCCATCCCGTTGATGGCGGGACGCTGGAAAGCTTTTGCATAATGTCGCCGGGGTTACCCCCGGCGACGCTAACGGGGCGGGTGGTGCTATCCGACCAGCGGGTCGGTGACCCCGAGTACGTAAAAGGCAATCAGACCGATCAGCCCGGCAGCGACCAGATAGTAGATGGTCGGCAGGATGGTTTTACGGATGGTGGCGCCCTCACGGCCCAGCAGACCCACCGTCGCGGAGGCAGCGACGACGTTGTGGATCGCGATCATGTTACCCGCAGCCGCCCCCACGGCCTGCAGAGCCACCATCATGGCAGTGGACAGACCAAGGGTTTCGGCCACGCTGAACTGGAACTCCGCGAGCATCAGGTTAGAGACGGTGTTCGAGCCGGCAATAAAGGCCCCCATGGCGCCTACGGCCGGCGCGAAGAACGGATAGATATCGCCCACGCCGTTGGCAACCGCCTGGGCCATCATCACCGGCATGGAGGCGATATCGGCGTCGTTGACCCCGGAGTTGATCAGGATACGTACCATCGGCACGGTAAAGATCAGCACGAAGCCTGCGCCAAAGATGGTCTTGGTCGACTCCGAGAGCGCCGCGCTCATGTTGCGTGTGCTCATCCGGTGCAGGAAGAAGGTAACGGCAACCACGGCGATGATGATGCCGCCGGGCAGGTAAAGCGGCTGAATGCTGCCGCTGATGCCTTCTTCGCCGAGAATGTTCGACCAGCTCATGCTGATGGAGGTCAGCGCCGCTTTCAGCGGTTCAATGGTGCGTGAAGCGACCAGGAAAATCGCCAGCAGCACATAGGGAATCCAGCCCTTGAAGGTCGACATCGGGGCTTGCCCGACCACGTCTTCGAGCTTGATCTGCAGGTTGCCGATCCACTCGTCGGGCCAGGAGGTCGACTCGGGGAAGTCCCAGGTGTCCTTGGGTAGCAGGAAGCCTTTACGCGCGGCCGGCACGACAATCGCCAGGCCCACCATGGCGCCGATCATGGACGGGAATTCCGGCCCCAGGAAGACGCCTACCAGCATGTACGGCACCACGAAGGAAACGCCGGTAAAGAGGGCAAAGGGGACAATCGACAGGCCTTCTTTCCATGACTTGTTGGCGCCAAAGAAGCGCACCATGATGGTCACCAGAATCAGCGGCATCAGGATGCCCACAATGCCGTGGGTGATGGCCACACCGCTGGTGATCTGCTGGAAGAAGATGTCCCAGGTCGAGCCGACGGCGTCAAGCTCGGAGGTGATGCCCGCGCGATCAAGGCCGCTACCCACGCCCACTACGATCGGCGTGCCCACGGCACCGAACGACACCGGCGTCGACTGAATCATCATGCCGACGACAACCGCCGCCAGCGCCGGGAAGCCCAGCGCGACCATCAGCGGGGCGGCAACGGCGGCAGGGGTACCAAAGCCGGAGGCGCCTTCAATGAAGCAGCCAAAGAGCCAGGCAACGATCAGCGCCTGGACGCGACGGTCGGGGCTGATGCCCGAAAACCCGTTACGAATGGCGGTAATGCCGCCCGAGTGCTTGAGCGTATTCAGGAGCAGGATCGCGCCGAAAATAATCCACAGCAGGCCGGCCGTCTGGATAAGTCCCTGGATAGTCGAGGCGGCAATGCGCGAAAAGGACATATCCCAGGCGGTCAGGCCGATGATCGCCGCCGCAAGAAACACGATGGGCATGGCTATCTTGGCTGGTATCTTAAAGCCAATCAGCAGCACCCCCGCCAACAGCAGCGGCGTAAACGCTAGAAGTGCAAGGATTGATTCATTCATGGGAAGAACATTACCCCTTGTTATTGATCGTTTGCTCCACAATGATGACAAGCCGCATGGCGGCTTTGGCGTCACGGTGAAAGATACGGCGCCGTCGATAAGATGACCACTATTGGAAAATTGGTAAGACCAATAAGGGGCGGCATAAATGGCTCATCCTGCTTAGATGGTTAAAGAGTAAATTTCTGTTTTTATTTGGTTTTATGGGCTGGCGGAGTGCGCCGAACAAGCGTCAGTCATTAGACTAATAGACAGCTCTGGGTCGCGCCCACGAACGGATGTCAATGCCATAGCATAGTCAACCGGGGTCATCCTGGCGAACGCCAAGCCTAGCCTGGAAAATCACGCTGATTCTTTGCACCAAGGGAGATTGATCATGTCACGAGAGCTCTATGATTTATGCGGCCGCGACGAGCGCCTACGTTTCTCGCCTTTCTGTTGGCGCGTGCGCATGGCCCTGGCCCACAAAGGCCTCGACTTTACCACGCGGCCCTGGCGGTTTCTGGACAAGGAAGCCCTGGCCTTCGCCAACCACGACAAGGTGCCGGTGCTGGTGGACGGCGACCAGGTGGTGACCGACAGCTTCGACATCATGCGCTACCTGGATGACCGCTATCCCCAGGCGCCGCTGCTGGGCGAGGGCGCGAGCCACCAGCGGGTGCTGTTCTTCAAGCATTACGTCGAGCGCAGCGTGACCCCCGCGCTGTTCAAGATTGTCGCGCTGGACTTGCTGGCGGCAATCCACCCAGACGATCGCGACTATTTTCGCGACACCCGTGAGGCCCGCTTTGGCTGCACGCTGGAAGCGCTCCACCAGCCCGAGCAAGGGCGCGCGCAGCTCAAGCAGGCGTTGGCGCCGGTTTATGCCCAGTTGAAAGACAGCCTGTTTATCGACGGTGATGCGCCAAGCGGCGCCGACTATCTTTTATTTGGCAGCATGATGTGGGCCTATACCGTGTCGCTGGAGTCGCTGGTCTCAACGGATGATGAGGTGGATCAGTGGTTTAAACGCATGCTGGAGGTACACGGCGGGATTGCCGCCAAGGCCATCACGGTGCGCGACCTGGGCGAGTGACGAAATACATGTTGCACTGCACAAAAGTGACTGCTAACGTGTGGTGTAGCAGAGGCGCCGACCTTACGGATGTTCCCTTTTCAAGGCGCGCCTATGTCATTACTTACTCCTGAGGAGATAGCGCAATGAACAAAGCCGCCGAAAAAACCAGCCAGCAAGTCGAGTCAATCTTTGTATCGCCGATGCGTTCTTACACGCTCACGGCGCTGGACTACTACGACCAGATCGTCAGCGCACAGCTTGATGCCGTTCGTGCCTATTCGGATCTGAGCATTGCCCAGGCCCGCACATGGCTGGACGTCAAGGATGCCGACAGCTTCAAGAAAGCAATGGAAAGCCAGCAGAAAACTGCCAGCGACCTGATGGAGCGCATGAAAGGTGATGGTGAAAAAGTGACCGCCATTAGCCAAAGCTTCATGAAAGACAGCCAGCAAGCAGCCGAAGACACCACCAAGAAAGTGGTAGAGACGGCCAAGCAGTAAGCGGGGAAGCTAACGCGCTGCGTTAGTCCGCTGGATAAATCACTGCGCTCTTTTTAGAGCGCAGTTTTTTTGCGTGTCTGGGCGTCAGACAGGGCGGCTATCGCGCTGAAACACTGTCCTCTGCCCGGGCGCGCAGGCGCAGCCGGGCAATGCGAATGATTTGCTGAATGGCGGTTTCCCGCTCCGTGGCCGCGTCGTTCTCGAGGCGCTCGGCAAATGCCTGCAGGATGGCGTGGCGGTCTAGGCCCTGGACGGCGATCACGAAGGGAAAGCCGAAGGCCTTCTTGTAGGCGGCGTTCAGGGCTTCGAAACGTGCCAACTCTTCCGGCGAGCACTGGTCAAGCCCGGCGCCGGCCTGCTCGCGGGAAGAATCCTGGGTCAGCTCGCCTGCCAGGGCGGCTTTGCCGGCAAGGTCCGGGTGGGCCTGGATCACGCGAATTTGCTGATCGCTGCTTGCCTGCTGAAGCTGAAGGCCCATCAATTCTGCCAGGGCATCGGGATGGTCATGGGCGGACGTGAGCCCGCTTTCCCAGGCGGCCCTGGCGACCCAGGGCGAATGCTCGTAAATATCCCCGTAGTGCGCGATAAAAGCGTCCAGCGATAAGGTGCTTGGGCAGGGGAAGAGGCATAACGTAGCGTCATGTGACGGCATGGTGGCTCCGGGCTAAGCTGCAGGGTGATTGGGCGTAATGTATACAATATAACAGGCTGACGGTACGCTAAAGCCAGCGACACGCGACACGGTTCGCCCTTCGCCATCACCCAACAACAGCAACAAGGAGCCATCATGGGACGCCTGACTACCCACGTGCTGGATACCGCGCTCGGCCGCCCCGGCCAGGGCATCGCCATCGACGTGCTGCGGCTGAACGGCAGCGAACGCCAGCACCTGCGCACGGTGACGACCAACCAGGACGGCCGTTGCGATGCGCCGCTGCTCGAAGGCGATGGGCTGACGCCGGGCGAATATGAACTGTGCTTTCATGCCGGTGATTACCTGCGCGCCAGCGGGGTCGAGGCGACCGAGCCGCGATTTCTGGACATCATTCCCATCCGCTTCGGCGTGGCGGATGCCGAGCAGCATTACCATGTGCCGCTGCTGCTCTCACCCTATGGCTATTCCACCTACCGTGGTAGCTGATGGCGGAGGCCGGTGATGCAAGCGTATTTGATAGAAGCCGTTAACCTGCTGCTGCGGTGGCTGCATGTGATTGCCGCCATCGCCTGGATCGGCGAATCGATCTATTTCGTGATGCTGGATAACAGCCTGCGCACCCCCAAGGCGGAATCAGACCGCCAGAAGGGTATCTTTGGCGAGATGTGGGCCGTCCACGGCGGCGGTTTCTACCACAATCAGAAATACACCACGGCGCCTGACAAATTACCCACTGACCTGCACTGGTCGTTCTGGAAAGCCTATACCACCTGGCTGTCCGGCTTTGCCCTGTTCGTTATTCTTTACATGGTCAATCCCGACTTTTATCTGGTGAACCCGGATAGCGCCTGGCAGTGGGCCGCCAGCCTGGCGGGCTGGCAGGCGAACCTGCTGGCGCTGCTGTTCCTGTTCGGCGGCTGGATGGTTTATAACCAGCTGTGCAAGCGCATCAGCCCCTCCATGCAGCGCGATGGCCTGTTAAGCGTGGCCGTGGCGGTGATGATGGTGGTCGTGGCCTACCTGAGCACCCAGCTGTTTGGTGGGCGAGCCGCGTTCCTGCTGACCGGTGCAGTGATGGCCACCGCCATGTCGGCGAACGTATTCTTCTGGATCATTCCCGGCCAGCGGCGCATGGTCAACGCCATGAAAGCCGGCGAGGCGCCCAACCCGCTGGATGGCAAGCGCGGCAAGCAGCGCTCGGTGCACAACACCTACTTCACGCTGCCCGTCGTGCTGCTGATGATCAGCAATCACTACTCGTTCCTGTATTCCCATGAGCTGGCTTGGGTGGTGATGTCCCTGTTTATCTTCGCGGGTGCGCTGATTCGTCAGTTCTTCGTGCTCATGCATGCCGGGAAGTGGCAATGGGGTTACCCGGCCGCCGGGGTGGCGCTCATTGTGCTGGCGTTTTGGGTGGCCGCCCCGGATGCCCGCACCGCCGACGCGGCCAGCTCAGACCAGATGAGCGACACCCAGGCAAGCGACGCCCCCGAGAACCAGATAAGCGGCCTGATAGAGGAACACTGCGTGCAGTGTCACGCAAGCGACCCGGAACATGCCGGTTTTTCTGCGCCGCCGGCGAACTATGCGTTCGACGACTGGGACGACATCCTGGGCCACAAAGCCGTCATTCAGCAGGTTGTTGAAAGCCGTTACATGCCGTTAGGCAACGTGACCAAGATGACCGATGAAGAACGCGCTACCATAGCGGTCTGGGAAGAATGATCAACGAGGAGCGTCAATGAGCGATGCGCAGGCGGTGGCTAAGCGATCCGCATCAAAAGCGGAAGGCGATGAGCGTCACGAGGCGATTTATCGCGCGGTAAGCGACGCGATTGTGGAGCAGCGGCTCAAGCCCGGGGCGCGGCTGCGCGAAGATGCCCTGGCCGAGGTGTTCGGCATCAGTCGCACCGGCATTCGCAAAATCTTGCAGCGGCTGGCGCTGGAGCAGCTGGTTACCCTGACCCCGCGCCGCGGGGCCAGCGTCACCCGGCCCACCGCCGACGAAGCCAAGGACGTGTTCGACGCCCGTCAGCTGATCGAATGCGGGCTGATGCCCGACGTGGCACGGCGCATGAATGAAAAAGAAGCGGCGGAGCTGCGCGACATGGCCCAGCGCGAACGCCAGGCGCTGCGCAGCGGTCAACAGAGCGTCGCCATTCGCCTGTCGGCAGACTTCCACGTACGCCTGGCTCAGCTTTCCGGCAACGCTACCTTGGCGGCCTTTGTGGAAACCCTGTGTTCACGCTCGTCGCTGATACTCGCCGTTTACGGTCATCGCGGCCACCTGGGCTGCGAATCCCACGACCACGACGACCTTATCGGCTACCTGGAAGCCGGCAACGGCGAGCGCGCCAAGGCATTCATGAGCCGCCACCTGAAAGCCATCGAAGCCTCGCTCTCCATGGTCGAGGAAGAAGACAGCGCGCCCGATTTGCAGCAGATATTCGGGGGGTGAAGGCGCTGCTTAGCGGTTGCCTTGCTGAGCGTTGGTGCTCAAGGGATGATTTTTTCTGCGCGAAGGCGGTCGAACAGGTCGAAGAATGCGCCCCGGGTTTCGCGGAAATGGTCGAAGCCGAAATCCCGTGACTTGGCGGTATCGTTGACGCACTCCTGGTCGCGACCCAGGTCGGCATCCGTGTGCCACCAGGAAGCAAGCTTCGTGACATCGGGCTCGATCAGGTCATGCTGCTCGGCAATGTCGCGCCAGGTCGCGTCAATCCCCGCCATCTGGGTGTCCAGCGGCTGCGGTGTCTCGGGGCAGTCTGCAACGTCGAGGCCGAAGTACTCGCCGATCTCGCGCCACATGCGGCGCCAGCGAAAAACGTCACCGTTGACGGTGTTGAAGGCCTGATTCGCGGCGCCTGGCGTCGTTGCGGCCCACTCCATCTGGCGTGCCAGCACCAGCGCGTCGGTCATATCCGTCAGCGCGTTCCACTGGGTCTGTGAGCCGGGAAACACGAAGGGCTTGCCGGTCGCCTTGCAGATCGAGGCATAGACGGCGAGCGTGGTCCCCATGTTCATGGCATTGCCACGCGCATAGCCGATCACCGTGTGCGGGCGGTGTACGTTCCAGGCGAAGCCTTTGCGCTCCGCGTTTTCGAACAGAACGTCCTCCAGGGCATAGTAGAAGTTATCACCGGGAACGCGCGGCTCGGATTCGCGAAACGGCGTTTCAATTCGGCCGCTGCCGTAGGCTTCAAATGACCCGAGATATTGCTTGGTGCCCGTGACCAGCGAAGCGTGCTCGAGATTAGCGTCATCAAGCGCCGCGAACAGGTTGCGCATCATGGCGCTATTGGCCTCGACGTTGGCCTTCTCGTTCTCGCGCCCCACCCATGTGCAGTAGAAGACGTGGGTAATCGGCAGGCCGGCCAGTGCCTCCTGGGTAGCCGAGGCGTCAAGCAAGTCGGTAGTCACCGGAATGACGCCGCTGTGTTCACTTGGGTGACGCGACAGCCCGTAAACCGTCCAGCCGCTTGCCACCAGGTAGGATGCCAAATTGCCACCGGTAATGCCCGTGGCACCGACCACGAGTGCAATGCCTTTACGCATGGGAAGTCTCCTTTCGTGAATGATGTCTGGCCGCCAGGGGGGCAGCCGATGCCTGCATTCTGGTAGTGAGCGTTCATTGCTACAATCAAAAGCACTGCAAATCTTTATTGCGTAGAGCGCAACTCAAGGAGTTTCAAAACGATGGACCTCAATGCCCTGCGTGTCTTCGAGCGTGTCGCGGCGACGGGAAGCTTCACCGCCGCCGCTCGACACTTCCATCGAGCCGTTTCTTCCATCTCTCGGCAGATCCAGGGGTTGGAAGAGGCCGTGGGTCAGCCGTTGCTGTACCGGCATACCCGGGCGGTGACACTCACCGAGGCGGGTTGGCGCTACTACGAGGAGGTGCGCGACATTCTGGAGCGGCTCGACAGCGCCACAGAGGCATTGGCACATCCGGACGCGGAACTCAGCGGCATGCTGCGTATCAATGCGCCGGTGGCGTTCGGCCAACGTCAGATCGTGCCCCTGCTGCATCGCTTTCAGGATCGCTATCCTTCCCTCAGGGCTGAGCTGCAGCTTGACGACCATGTGGTCGACCCGGTTCGCGAGGGGCACGACGTCACCTTTCGCGTGGGCAAGCTTGCGGATTCGTCGCTGATTGCCCGCCGCCTGGCGCCGATGAATTACGTGATCGCGGCGTCGCCGAGCTATCTTCAAGCGCATGGGGCGCCCGAATCACCCGAGGCGCTCGTCGATCACAATTGCTTGCTCTATCAGGGCGAGATGGGCCGGCAGCGGTGGTACTTTCAGGCACAGGAACAGGGCAGCGCCACGCCTTTCGAGGTGACGGGCAACCTCTACAGCAACGATGCCATCAGCCTGGTGCATGCAGCACTGCTGGGCCAGGGGCTGGTAATGTTTCCGACCTGGCTGATTGCCGACGAACTCAAAACCGGCGCGCTGGTTGCCCTGCTCGAACCCTGGCGCTGCGAGGTCGTGCCGGGGCGGCGGGATATTCATGTACTGACCACCGAACGACGCCTGCGCTCACGCAAGGTGCGTATTTTTCTTGACTATTTGTTCGAGTCGCTGGACCCGCTTCCACCTTGGGAGCGGTGGCGTGAACCATGCTGACCCGCGACGCACCTGATAGACCCATCGCGCATCGCTTGTATGCCTCCCTGAAGGGGGCAGGCGAATTGAATAAAAAGCGCCATCGACACAGGGTCGATGGCGCGCGTACCAGGCCTTGATTGTTACGCCATCAGTGGCGGCTGACTGGCCTCAGCTGGCCTTTTGCCCAGCGTACCTGGGGGCTGCTTTAAAGGGGCGCATCAAGATGAAGTAGAACAGCCCGCCAAGGCCTGCGCCCATGAGCCAGCCGTAGCCGTTGAGGCTTGCCAGCGCCGGTACCAGGACGGTGGATAGCGAAAATATCGCCGCGCCGCCGAAGGCCATCAGCGCCCGGGTGTTCCAGCCCTGGGTGTAGTAGTAGGCGGCGTCGGGCTCGGCGGAAAACAGCGCCTGCATGTTCAGGTGCTGGCGCTTGATCAGGTAGTAGTCGACCACGATGATGCCGTAGAACGGGGCCACGATGGCGCCAAGCGCATTCACGAAGCCCGGCACGCCGATTTGACTGATCACCGACACCCACAGCGCGCCGACAAAGAAGGCGATGATGGCGGTAATCAGGCCGCCCATCTTGAAGCTGATCTTGCCGGGGAACAGGTTGGCGAGGTCGTAGGCGGGCGGTATGAAGTTCGCCACCAGGTTGATGCCCACGGTGGCCGCGAAGAAGGTCAGGGCGGCCACGATGGTCAGCGGTAACGCGTCCACGCGCTCGACGATATCGGAGGGGTTGGTCAACGCCTCGCCGAACAGCACCAGGGTGCCGGCGGTGATGATCAGCGCGATGAACGAGAAAAACGCCACGTTGAGCGGTAGCCCCAGCAGGTTACCCAGTTTCATCTGGCGCTCGGTTTTCACAAAGCGGGTAAAGTCGCCGAAGTTGATCACCACTGCCGCGAAGTAGGCCACCATGGTGCCCACAATGGCCATGAAGGCACCAACTGGATGCGTGGTGGTATCGGCTTCGCCGCCGCTGAAAATCGTGTCAATCGCAGGCAATAATTCGCTGCCAGCCTTGACCCAGACGATGACCATGAGCGCGATCATGACCAGATACACCAGCGGCCCCGCCCAGTTGAGAAAGTGCTTGATGCGCTCGATACCCGCCCAGAAGATCGCGATCTGGAACAGCCAGACGATGATGAACGATATCCACGCTAAGCTGGATAATCCCAGGAAAGTGGCGCCGTCACCGCCACCGAACAGCGCTGCTAGCAGCAGCGTCATGGCGGTCGAGGCAAAGTAGGTCTGCACGCCGTACCAGAAAATCCCCACAATCGCCCGCAGCATCGCGGGCAGGTTGGCCCCACGCACGCCCATGCTGGCGCGTACCATCACCGGAAAGGGAATGCCATATTTGACGCTTGGCTTACCCGTAAGGTTGACCAGAAACATGACGATCACCCCGGCAAGGATAATCGCCGCCATGACCGCCCAGCCGTTCAGGCCGTAGGTCAGAAACAGCGAGGCGGCAAGGGTATAGCCAAACAGGCTCTGGATGTCGTTGGACCAGACGTTGAAAATTTCAAACGCCCCCCAGGTGCGGTCTTCGGGTTTCAGCGGGGCGAGGTCGGCATTGTAGAGCGACGGGTCGATGCGCTTGATGGTCATCGAATCCTGACTGGGTGTCTCGTTCATAGCGTTTACTCTGTTGGATGTGCAAGGCCGCCAGCGGCTGGCGGCGCGCAACGGTTATTGGGTAAAGCGCTGGCAGGCGGGCCAGTGCTTCATCAACAGGAAGTAGGTCAGCCCAGCGGGGATCAGGCTGGCGTACCAGGAAATCGCTGAGAACATGAGTGCCGCCGCGATGCCCACTGCGGTGGCGATCAGGGCGGCGGCGTTGACGCCCTGATAGGGGCCGCTGGGGTCGTAGAGCTTGTCGAGGTCCAGGGTGCGGCGGCGAATCAGGTAATAATCGACCACCAGAATGGCAAAGATCGGCCCGAGAAAGGCGGAATAGGTCTGCACGAAGAGCTGCAGGCCCTCGGCTGAGCCTGGCTGCACCAGCTTCCAGGGAAAGGTCGCGAAGGCCAGTAGACCGACGATCACGGTGGCGATTGGAAACTTGAGCTTGAACACGTCCATCAGCACGTAGGTAGGCGGCACCACGTTGTTGAGTACGTTGGTGGTGACCTGGGCAAAGGCGATGAACAGCAGCGTCGTCATCAGCAGCGGGGTGTTATCCACGGCGTTGGCAAACACCTGAATGGGGTCGGCGGTGCCGGTGGCTTCCGAAACCATGAAACCAATCAGCCCCATGAACAGCGTGCAGGGCAGAATCGACATGGCATAGAGGGTGGTCAGCAAACCGGGTCCGGAGCCGGTCTTATGCTCCCGCGAGTAGTCGCTGACGTTAAGCATCATGGTGCTGTAGATGCCCAGAAACAGCATGGTGGCGCCCCAGAACGGCATGCCCCAGGAGCCTTCCATGGTCAGCAGGTTCGCGGAAAGCTCATCCCCGTAACGCTGGATTGTGGCGACGAACATGTAGACCAGCGAGAGCAGAATAAACCCGCTACCCAGGTTCTCCAGCCACTTGATGCCCTGAAAGCCGGTGACCGACAGGGCGATCTGCAGCAGTTGGAAGGCGATGAAAAAGAACACCACGTTATCAAAGCCGAACAACGTAGCCGATACCATGTTCAGCGCACCGGCGCCGATCCAGCTTTGAAAGCCGTACCACACGATCGCCGGTACCGCGCGCACCAGCCCCGGCAGCCGCGTGCCCGCAAAGCCAAAGGCGCTGCGCGCCTGGACCATGAAAGGAATGCCGTATTTATAGCCCGCCGCCCCATTCAGGGCCAAGGCGATGCCGATCACAAAGCAGCCAATGGCAATCGCCAGGGTGGCCTGAATCAGGTTGAGCGTGCCGACAACGCTTGATCCCATCGCGAAAGTGCCGATGGACACGCAGCCGCCAAACCAGGCAAGAAAATAAGAGGCGCGCCCCATTATTCGCGTACTTTGCGGCGCGAGCGACTCGTCGCCTATGCTTTTCCGGCCGTCGCTGGGTGTGACGGTCGCTGGGTCGTCCGACGTCAGACCCGATGGTGATGCACTCATGGTGTCGTCCTCGCAAGATTATCAGTTTTATTGATCCCGATCGGTGTGGGGATGCTTGCGGCTGGCGTGGGTTGTCGATGCCTTATTGTTATTGGGCGGCATCGTCGTGATGTTCTCTGGGTTAGCCGTCCGGCGGCAGCGTCAGGTTCGAGAAGTCAGCGAACTGACCGGTAAACGGCTTGGCGCGAGGGTAGTCCAAATCGCCGTGCTTGCTGGTGTAAAGGCCCAGCCCCACCAGCGACTCGGCAAGCTTGAGCCCCGCCGTGACACCCTCGATCACCGGCAGCCCGACCTCGCGGCTGATTTCCTGGGTGAGGTTGGCCATGCCCCCGCAGCCCAGCACAATTGCGCCGATGCCATCCTCGTCACGGGCGCGGCAGCATTCCTCGACAATGCGCCGGTAGGCCACCTCCGGATGATGCTCAAGGTCGAGCACCGGAATTTCCGCCGCCCGAATGCGGCGGCAGTGGTGGCGAAAGCCGTACTGCTCCAGCAGGTGTTCGGCGATGATGCCGGTGCGGCCGAGGGTGGTGACGATCGAAAAACGCGTGCTGACCAGCGTCGCCATGTGAAAAGCGGCCTCGGCAATGCCGACCACCGGGGCGCGGGTAAGCTCGCGGGCGGCGAGCAAGCCCGGGTCGCCAAAGCAGGCCACCACGTAGGCGTCGATGTTGCCTTCGCGTTCACCTTTGAGGACTTCCTGGGCAACGCCCACGGCGCTGACCGCCTCATCGAAATGGCTTTCGATCGACACCGGCCCGGACGCCGGCTGACAGGCGCTGACCTCGGTACCCACGGCGGCGTAGTCATTGGCGGCACGATAAATCGCGGCGGTCATCGAGGCCGTGGTGTTGGGGTTGATGATGCGTATGTGGGCCACCCAGTTCTCCTTTCGGTGGTAAGGCACCGGTGTTAGGTAAACAATTTTCTCGTTCTTGTATACAAAATAGGGCGGTTTTTTCTCAACCGCAAGCCTGAAATTACGTCGCATTTCAAGTCGTTAGTTGACCGATCGATCAGCTTTTGGGCCGCCGCGCGGGTCTATGGCCAGGAAAATGCCGCTGTCTCAAGCGGCTAGCGGCGCCCGGCGTTGCTGTCAGCGTTTGATCGGGCTATTTTGTATACAAGTGAGTGGTTGCATTACCCGCGGCCACACCAGAGTCCATGCACGACTGAATCTGCTTGAGGAGCCGCCCATGACGCCCCGCGATTACCCCCGTGACTTGATCGGTTACGGGCGTACACCGCCCCACGCCAACTGGCCGGGTAACGCCAAGATTGCCGTGCAGTTTGTCTTGAATTACGAAGAAGGCGCCGAGAACTGCGTGCTGCACGGTGATGCCGGCTCGGAACAGTTCTTGTCGGAAATTATCGGTGCGCCGGCCTTCCCCGATCGTCACCTGAGCATGGAGTCGATCTATGAATACGGCGCCCGCGCCGGGGTGTGGCGGATTCTGCGCGAGTTCGAGAAGCGCGATTTGCCACTCACGGTGTTTGGCGTGGCGATGGCGCTGGAGCGCAACCCCGAGGCCGCCCTGGCCTTCAAGGAGTTGGGCCATGAAATTGCCTGCCACGGCTATCGCTGGATTCACTATCAGGAAGTCCCCGAACATATCGAGCGCGAACACCTGCAAAACGCCATGGAGATTTTCCAGCGGCTGTACGGCGAGAAACCGCTGGGCTGGTACACCGGGCGCGACAGCCCCAATACCCGTCGACTGGTGTTGGACGAGGGCGGTTTCCTTTACGATAGCGACTATTACGGCGACGACCTGCCGTTCTGGACCCAGGTAACCGATAGCCAGGGCAGCGATCACAACCATTTGATCGTGCCCTACACGCTGGACAGCAACGACATGCGCTTTGCCGCGCCCCAGGGGTTTAACACTGCGGATCACTTCTTTACCTACCTGCGCGATGCGTTCGATGTGCTCTACGCGGAAGGGGAGGAGGCGCCCAAGATGCTTTCGGTAGGCATGCATTGCCGTTTATTGGGGCGTCCAGGGCGTTTTCGTGCCTTGCAGCGCTTTTTGGATTACATCGAAACCCATGACCGCGTATGGATAGCGCGCCGGGTGGATATCGCCCGCCATTGGGCCGAGCACCATCCCGTAGCTACCCGCTGATAGGCCGATACACAATGAACACACCTACCTATTACGCTCCGACCGGCGGGCATCCGCCGCAGAGCCAGTTAACCGCCGACCGCGCGGTATTTACCGAGGCCTACGCGCTGATCCCCAAGGGCGTGATGCGCGATATCGTGACCAGCCACCTGCCGTTTTGGGAAGCCACGCGGCTTTGGGTGCTGGCGCGACCGCTGTCGGGGTTTGCCGAAACGTTTTCCCAGTACATCATGGAAGTGCAGCCGGACGGTGGTAGCGACAAGCCCGAGCTGGATACCCAGGCGGAAGGCGTGCTGTTTATCGTCGAGGGTGAGTTAACGCTTACCCTCTCCGGCGAGCGTCATACGATGACGCCGGGTGGCTATGCGTTCATTCCGCCGGGGAGTCATTGGCAGGTGCGCAATGAATCCGCCGCGCCCGTGCGCTTTCACTGGGTGCGCAAGGCGTATGAGTTTGTCGAAGGGCTGGAGGTGCCCAAGGCGTTCGTGACCAACGAGCAGGCTATCGCCCCGATCGAGATGCCGGGTACCGAGGGCCGCTGGGCTACCACGCGCTTTGTTGAACCCGATGATGTGCGTCACGACATGCACGTCAATATCGTCACCTTCCAGCCGGGCGGGGTAATTCCGTTTGATGAAACCCATGTCATGGAGCACGGCCTGTACGTGCTGGAGGGCAAGGCGGTCTATCACCTCAATCAGAACTGGGTGGAAGTCGAGGCGGGGGACTTCATGTGGCTGCGCGCGTTCTGCCCTCAGGCGTGTTACGCCGGTGGCCCCGGGCCGTTCCGCTATTTATTGTATAAAGACGTTAACCGTCACCCCGCTCTTCGTCTGCGATAACGTTCAAGGACAACGCTATGCTGGAACTAACCGCCGAGCCGCTGACCGCAGACGCCTTTACGCCCTTTGGCGAGGTGATCGATGCTCGCACGTCAGATTCATTTCCCATCAATGCCGGGCGCACCCAACGCCATCACGATCTGGCGACGGTCGAAACACTGGGCGATAACGCCCGCACCTTGATCAATATCTTCGTCAGCCAGCCGGTGACGCTTCCGCTGGATCTTACGTTTCTTGAGCGCCACCCGCTGGGTAGCCAGGCGTTTATGCCGCTGCATCAGGAGCGTTTTATTGTCGTGGTGGCCCCGCCCGGCGAGCAGATTAATGCTGAGGATGTGCGCGCGTTCGTGACCGATGGCGGCCAGGGCGTGAATTATCACGCGGGGACCTGGCACGCCATTCAGTCGGTGCTGGAGCGCGAGGGTGAGTTTTTGGTCGTGGATCGAGGTGGCGATGGCAATAACTGCGACGAGCACCCATTGACGTTGCGGGTTCATCTAAACGAATAGCGCAGGGTGTTGCATAGCGGTCATGTTTAGCGCTTTATACTGATAGGCTAGTGATTATCAACGTTAAGCGCCCGGGAGCTTTATGAACGCACTGCATCATTCCTCTATTCGCCGTACCAAAATTGTCGCCACGCTAGGACCTGCCAGTGATCGCGAGGGCGTGCTGGATGCCATGCTTGCGGCGGGGGTAGATGTGGTACGGCTGAATTTCTCCCACGGCACCGCCGACGATCACCGTCGCCGCCTGCAGCAGGTGCGCGAAGCCGCCGCCAAGCTGGGCCGCAGCGTGGCGGTGCTCGGCGATCTTCAAGGCCCCAAGATTCGCGTCGCGCGCTTTAAAGAAGGCGCGGTGATGCTGGAAGAAGGTCAGCCGTTTATTCTCGATATGGCGATGGACGGTAACGCGGGCGATGCCACTCAGGTCGGCTGCGATTACAAGACCCTCGCCGACGACGTGACGTCAGGCGACCGTTTACTGCTCGACGACGGCCGCGTCGTGCTGGATGTCACCGAGGTGCAAGGCACCCAGGTGCATACCACGGTGGTGGTGGGCGGTAAGCTCTCCAACAACAAGGGCATCAACAAGCAGGGCGGTGGTCTGTCGGCCCCCGCACTGACCGAGAAAGACAAAGCCGACCTGAAAACCGCCGTCGAGATCGGCGTTGATTATCTGGCGATATCCTTCCCTCGTCATGCGCAAGACATGCTTGAAGCACGCCGCCTGCTGGGCGAGGCGGGGGCTGAGATTGGCCTGGTCGCCAAGGTGGAACGTGCCGAAGCGGTGGCCGATGACGCCACCCTGGACGGCATTATCGCAGCTTCCGAGGCGGTGATGGTCGCCCGCGGTGACCTGGGCGTCGAGATTGGCGATGCCCAACTGGTCGGGGTGCAAAAGCGCATGATCAAGCGCGCCCGCACGCTCAACCGCGCGGTGATCACCGCCACGCAAATGATGGAAAGCATGATTGCGGCGCCGCTGCCCACCCGCGCCGAAGTGTTCGATGTGGCCAATGCGGTGCTGGATGGCAGCGATGCGGTCATGCTGTCGGCCGAGACGGCGGCGGGGGACTACCCGGTAGAAACCGTCGATGCCATGGCGCGGGTCTGTCTGGGGGCTGAACGGGAAAAAACGGCCCAGGAATCGGGCCACCGCATTCACGAAGGCTTTACCCGGCCTGACGAGACCATTGCGCTTTCCGCGATGTACGCGGCGAACCATATGGAAGGCGTCACGGCGATTGCCTGCATGACCTCGTCGGGCTATACCCCGCTGATCGCCTCACGCATTCGCTCGGGGCTGCCGATTGTCGGCCTGGCGCATAACCCCATCGCTCAGCGTCGCATGGCGCTGTATCGCGGCGTGGTCTCGCTGCCGTTCGATACGTCTGCCATGACCGCCACTGAGCTCAA
Organism: Halomonas sp. CUBES01; assembly: GCF_020991005.1. GTDB lineage: Bacteria > Pseudomonadota > Gammaproteobacteria > Pseudomonadales > Halomonadaceae > Vreelandella > Vreelandella gomseomensis. The sequence goes on from NZ_JAJLLW010000002.1 coordinate 21,343, forward strand.
TGACCGCGCCCTCCAGGTGCTGGTCAAACAGGGCGTGGCGAAGGTCGGCGATTACGTGATTCTGACCCGTGGCGACCACATGAACGCCCACGGCGGTACCAACACCATGAAGGTCATGACCATTACCGAACAGCACCTCGACCCGCAGGCGGGCTGAACGATGCGCAGGTTATGGCTGATGGTATGGCTGATGCTTATTGCACTGCCCGCCTCGGCGGGGACGGCAACGGTAGCGGCGGCCTCTTCGCTGCAGTTCGCGCTCACTGAGGCCGCCACACGCTTTGAGCAAGAGAGCGGCCACACGCTGCGGCTCAACTTTGGCTCCTCGGGTAATTTTCGCCGCCAGATCGCCCAGGGAGCGCCCTTCGAACTGTTTCTGTCAGCCGACGAGCGTTATGTGGCAGCGCTGCATGAAGACGGCTATACGCTCGACGCCGGGGTGATTTACGCCCGTGGGCGCCTAGTGTGGCTACAGTCAGCGACGCAGGGCAACGTCCCGGATGCAAGCGCCCCGCTAGCGGGCGTTGAACAGGCGCTGGTGCGTCAGGCCAAGGGAGAGCGGCCGCGCATTGCGCTGGCCAACCCCGACCATGCACCGTATGGCGTTGCCGCGCAGCAAGTCCTTACTCATGCGGGCTTTTGGGAGGCAAGTCGCGCGCTTCACGTGCTGGGCGAAAACGTCTCTCAGGCCGCGCAGTTTGCGCTCACTGACGACGCCCAGGGCGGGCTGGTGGCCTATTCATTGGCGCTGGCCCCCGCGTTAGCCGAACGAAGTGAGTACGTACTTATCCCTGAGGGTTGGCACCAGCCGCTGCGCCAGCGCATGGTGCTTACCCGCCAGGCCGGTGACACCGCCCGCGCGTTTTATGCCTGGCTGCAGCAGGACGAGGCTCGCGCTATCTTTCAACAATACGGGTTCAGTACAGACTGATGGATTGGTCGGCGCTCTCGGTGTCACTGCGCCTGGCGGCGCTGACGTGCGTGTTTTTGCTGCCCCTCGGCATCTTGCTCGGCCGCTGGCTGGCGGTTGCCCGGTTTCGTGGCAAAGGGCTGTGCGAAGCGCTGGTGGCGCTGCCGCTGGTGCTGCCGCCGACGGTGCTCGGCTTTTATCTGCTGCAAAGCTTTGGCCGCGAAGCGCCGGTCGGCCAGCTGTGGATGACGCTGACCGGCGGCGGGCTCAACTTCACCTTCAGCGGTATCCTGCTGGCGTCGCTGGTGGCCAACCTGCCGTTTGCCGTCCAGCCGATCCAGCGTGCCTTTGAGCACGTGCCCCACAACCTGCGCGAGGCGGCATGGTGCAGCGGGCTTGGCCCCTGGCAAACCCTGCTGCGCATTGAGCTTCCGTTGGTATGGCCGGGTATCCTGTCTGCGTCTGCGCTGACCTTCGCCCACACCCTGGGGGAGTTTGGCGTCATCCTGATGGTCGGCGGGGCGATCGATGGCGAAACGCGTACCCTGGCGATTGCCATCTACGACCGAGTGCAGGCTTTTGACGAGCAGGGCGCGGCGCAGATGGCGGCGCTATTGCTGGTCGTCTCCTTTACTACCCTGGGCGTGGTCTACGGCCTGGCGGGCCGCCGGAGGTGGGCGCGTGGCTAGGCTTCAGGTTAATGTGCAGCAGGCGGGGCCGATCCCCCTCGATGCCCGGTTCGGCTGCTTGCCCGGTGAGCTGCTGGCGCTGGTGGGCCCTTCGGGCAGCGGTAAAACCACCTTGCTGCGCGCGATTGCGGGGCTCTATCGCCCTCAGCATGGGCATATTGAATGCGCCGGTGATACCTGGCTGGATACCCGGCATCAGCATTCACTATCGCCCCAGCGGCGCCGGGTAGGCATGGTGTTTCAGGATTACGCGCTGTTTCCCCATCTGACTGCGCTTGCCAATATTGCGCTTCCGCTGCGCCATTTGCCGCAACCGCAGCGCCGCCTGAAAGCCGCAGCGTGGCTTGAAACCGTGCGCTTGAAGGGGTTGGAGAACCGCTATCCGAGCGAGCTTTCCGGCGGCCAGCGCCAGCGCGTGGCGCTCGCCCGGGCATTGGCCCGCGACCCCCAGGTGCTGCTGCTCGATGAGCCGTTTTCGGCGGTGGATCAGGTCACCAGGCGGCGCCTCCAGCGCGAGCTGGCCAGGCTTCGCCAGCACATCTCGATACCCATTGTGCTGGTCACCCACGACCTTGAAGAAGCTTCGGCGCTGGCGGATCAGATCTGCGTGCTGCATAACGGCAATAGCCTCCAGCAGGCGTCTCCCGAGACGCTGTTTCGAACCCCGGCCTCGCCCAGCGTGGCGCGCTTGCTGGATCGGCACAACGTCTATCAGGGGCAGGTGGTTGAGTCGGCGGGAACGCACCGCCTGCGCTGGGGAAACGTGGAGCTGGACGTCGCGACGGGGCTTGAAGGGCTTGCGCCAGGCACGCAGGTGGCATGGTATCTGCCGCCGTCTGACATCGTGCTGCATCGTCGCGGACGACCTTCCCACGGTGAACGCGAAAACCCGGTGGCGGCGAGCGTTGACGATATGCTGGTGCTTGGCAGCATGACGTCGGTGGCGTTGCGCGTTCCACATGGCGATGTGCTACGTTTCGATATCGCCACCCACGCCGCACGGCGTAATGACTTGACGCCCGGCGCCGCCGTCCATGTGTCCCTGCTGGCGGGGGGCATCCATTTAATGCCAGGACAGGGCGACGACATGACGCCCAACGAGAAAAGGACACCGATATGACCATGAACCGGCGGACGCTGCTCAAGACGTCACTCATGTTGCCGTTGTCGCTGATGCTGCCCGGCGGCTCCCTGTGGGCCCAGGAGGCGGCAAGCGACGCCGATACCCTGGCGCTGGCGATTCATACCGAGCAGGGCCCGCATCGTTTGACGGTGGAAGTGGCCAAGTCGCTGGCCCAGCGTCAGCAAGGCCTGATGGGGCGTGAGACGCTCGGCGAAAAGCGCGGCATGCTGTTTGTCTTCGAGCGCGAACAGGCGCCCGGCAAAGGCTTCTGGATGTACCGTACCCTGATCCCTTTGGACATCGCCTTCATCGATGACGACGGCCGCATCGTCGCGATTGATACCATGCAGCCCTGTGAGTCGTCGTCGCCCCGCGACTGCCCCTCTTACCCAGCGGGCGCCGCCTACCATGCGGCGCTGGAAGTCAACGCCGGCTATTTTGCCGAGCGTGGCATCAACGTGGGTGATTGTGTTTCCGTCCCGGATGAAGCCGGTTTCTGCCAGCCCTAGACCGGGCGACGGCGAAATTTGATCACAATCAGGGCAATGCCCGCGATCACCAGGCCGCCGCCCATTAGCTTGTGCACGCCTAGGCTGTCGCCCATCAACAGTGCGCCCAGGCCTACCGCCAATACCGGTACGAGCAGCGTCATGGGCACCACACGGTTGACGGGGTGGCGGCGCAGCAGCGCGTACCAGATGCCATAAGCGACAATCGACGACATCACGGCGGTATAGACCATTGCCCCCCAGCCCAACCAGCTCGCTTGCTGTACTGCCTGCCACTGGCCACTCTCGAACAGCCACGAACCCAGCGCGACCTGGGGTACGGCAAACAGCGCGACCCAGCCTGCCAGCGCCATCGGCGCAATCGGCGGGCCACGCTTGATCAATAGCTGCGATACCGCCCAGCCCATGGCGCTACACAAAAGAATCGCCAGGGGAAGGGGCGTCGGTAAGGTGGGGCCCCCCGCTAATACGATAATGCCCGCAAACGAGAGCAGCAGCCCGACAACACGTTTGGGGCCTAGCTTCTCTTTCAGAAAGATCACCGCCAGCAGCGTGGCAAAGGGCGTGCCCATCTGCACTAAAAGCGCACCGGTACCCGCCTCGGCCTGCTGTAAGCCAATAAACAGCAGGCCGAAATGCAGGCTGCCGAAGGTGAAGGAAAGTAATAGCAAAAAAGGCAACTGGGCTCGGGCTACCGGATAGAAGGGCACCAGCAGCACGGCGACCAGCGTAAAGCGCAGCGTGGTCATCAACAGCGGCGGGAGTTCTGCGACGCCGACCTTGATAACAATAATATTCAACGCCCAAATGGCGATAACGAATAAGCCGAGCAGCAGGTCGCGTAGGGGCACGTTGATGTCCGTTGATAGGTGTAAATTATTGCCATTGTATCAGCTTGGTTAAGTGCCAGAATGATCGGGTGACAAGTAGCTGCCTTCCCATCATCTGACGGGTGAACGCGACGACCCGTAAGGCAGGATGACGCTGTCGTTCATGCCGAACTTGGGTGGCTTCTTTTTGTGAGTGAAGTGCTTACAATGAAATGGAGCTCCACCAACGGCGTTGTGCCGTTGCATACACCACCATAAAAATCGATAAAAAAGGATCTGTTATGACGCTGACACGCTCAATGGCTTGCGTTTCCACCGGTCTCGCCGGTGCGCTGCTGCTGTCTTTTTCGTTCTCGGCGCAGGCGCGCGAACTGTCCGTTTCAACGGTATTGCCCGATGCCTTTCCCTGGGGCCAGGCGGCGGAAAAGTGGGCAGAATTGGTCGAGGAACGCAGCGACGGTGAGCTGACGATGCGGGTATATCCCAATTCTCAGCTGGTATCCGGTGACCAGACACGCGAATTTTCGGCCATGCGCTCGGGGCTCATCGATGCGGCGGTCGGTTCGACCATCAACTGGTCGCCGCAGGTGCCCGAGCTCAATCTCTTCTCGCTGCCGTTCTTCATTCCCGATGAAGCGGCCGTCGACGCGGTCACCGGTGGGGAAGCCGGTGACATGGTGTTCGAGGCGATCGAGTCGCGCGGCGTGATACCGCTTGCCTGGGGCGAAAATGGCTTCCGTCAGGTCTCCAACTCCCAGGGCCCCATCAGCGAGCCCGAGGATCTGGAAGGCCTGAAGATTCGCGTCGTCGGGTCGCCGCTGTTCCAGGATACGTTCTCGGCGCTGAATGCCGACCCCACGCAAATGAGCTGGGCGGATGCCAAGCCTGCGCTTACTACCGGGGCGGTAGACGGTCAGGAAAACCCGCTTTCGGTATTTGATGTGGCGCGCATTGACCAGGTCGGTCAAGAGCACTTGACGCTGTGGAACTATATGAACGACCCGCTGATTTTCGCTGTTAACCAGCAGGTATGGCAGTCGCTTAGCGAAGAACACCGTACCCTGCTGCGCGACACCGCCGTCGAGGCAGGCGAGTGGGAAATCGCTATGACGCGTGAAGAAGAGAGCGATCGCCTCGCGGCTATTCGGGAGCGCGGCGTCACGGTGACGGAGCTGACCGATGCGCAGTACCAAGCCTTTGTTGACGCCACACACGCTGTATACGATGAGTGGGCACCGCGGATTGGTGAAGATCTCGTAGAGGCCGCACAGACGGCTATCGACGCTCGCTAGGCACAGCCTATTCATTTTTATTGTTTTCCTACCGGCCTTTAGGGCCGGTAGCTTTAGCTGTGAGGCTGTCATGAAAGGCATTCCGGATGCGCGCCCCGAACGCTGGCTGGCGGCGCTGGCACTGATCATCATTTCGCTGATCAGCCTGGGAAACGTGATCACGCGCTATCTGACCGGCGGCTCATTTTCCTTCACCGAAGAATTTTCCGTGTTCCTGCTGGTGGTGCTGACTTTCGCCGGGGCGTCCGTGGCGCTGCGTCGTCAACGCCATATTCGCATCAGTTTTCTGGAGCGCGCGCTGCCCCCTGGCCCGCGTCGGCTATTGATAGGCTTTCAGGCGCTGTGTGGGGCCGTGGTGCTGGGGTTGATCACCTGGTATGGCGCCAAGCTGGCCTGGCAGGAATATCATTGGCAGTCGCTTTCGCCCGGTCTTGGCCTGCCGCAGTGGTGGTATATCGTCTGGTTGCCGGTGCTGTCCGCTGCCATGCTGTGGCGTCTGTTGCAGCAGACCCGCGACCGTCTGGCCGGGAGACACGCCGATGACGCCTGATGTATGGATGATTCTGGCCTTCGCTGGGTTTCTCATCGCGGGCGTGCCGGTGGCGTTTTCGCTGGCGTTGTCGGGCGCAGTGGGCATCGTGATCGGGCTGTCGCCGGACATGCTGGCGACCCTGGGCACCAATACCTACAACAGCATTGCCAAGTATCCGCTGATCGCGATTCCGCTGTTCATCTTGACCGGGCTGATTTTCGAGCGTGCCGGTGTCGCGCTGCGCCTGGTGCGCTTCGCTCAGGCGTTGATTGGCCCGCGCCATGGCGGTCTGGCGCTGGTGGCGGTGCTGGTGTGCATGATCATGGGCGGCATGAGTGGCTCCGGCCCCGCCGATGCCGCAGCGGTCGCCATGGTGATGCTGCCGAGCATGACCAAGGCCGGCTACCCCAAGCCGTTTTCCGCCACGCTGATCGCGGCGTCGGCTTCCACGGCGATTCTCATTCCCCCTTCCGTCGCGCTGATCCTCTACTCGATCGTGGTGCCGGGGGTGGATCTGCGTGCCCTGTTTGCCGCGGGCTTGTTCCCCGGGATACTGGCCGGTCTGGCACTGTTGCTGCCGGCATTGCTGGTGTCCAGGCGCTATGGATGGGAAGGCGGGGCGCCGGCGGAAGGGGCCGAGCGGCTGAGCGTGCGCGACACCTTCAAGCAGGCTCTGCCCGCGCTGTTTGCCCCGGTGCTGATCCTCGGGGGGCTGCGCTCGGGGCTATTTACCCCGACGGAAGCCGCCGTGGTGGCGGTTGCCTACGGTGCCATCGTCGGGCTTTTTCTGACCCGCGAGCTGTCCTGGCGTGATCTGTGGGAACTGTTCGGCGAAGCGGCGATTATCTCCGGCGTGGTGATGCTGATTATTGCGCTGGCGGGCATTTTTGCCTGGGCGGGCACCATGCTGGGCACTTTCCGTCATCTGGCAGAGTGGATTATCGGTCTCACCGACAACGGCGTGCTGCTGCTGATGCTGGTCATGCTGGCGGTGCTGATAGCCGGAATGCTGCTGGATGCCATTTCCATCTACCTGATCATGATGCCGATTTTGATACCGGTCATGCAGCATTTTGAGTGGAACCCGGTATGGTTCGGTATTTTGCTGGCCATGAACATTGCTATCGGGCAGTTCACCCCGCCGGTGGCGGTGAATTTGATGGTTACCACGGAAGTGGCCAAGATCCGCCTGGAACAGACGCTGGGTTGGGCGCTGATGTTCGTCGTGGCCATGGCCGGCGCGCTGGCGCTTGTCGCGGTGTTCCCGAGCATTGCGCTCTGGCTACCGCGCATTTTGGGCTACAACGTGGACTGATACCGCTTGGCCTATGCAAAAGCGGTATACCGGTTAACGCTCCCTAAACGGTGAACATCACTACACTCAGTGCATGACGTTAAGAAACGATGTTTGTCGGCTGACGTATCGCGTTTCGCTAATTACGTTTTTTTTCGCTAAAGTAGTCAACGCCGACAGACCCTGTCGATGCTGATAACAGATTGTCTTGAAAACGTTTTGGATCAGCCCACCTGTGGAAACATGATGCAGGTGGGGCCAAGACGCACAATGCTCATAACATCAAGATAAAGAGGTGTATTCATGAAACGCCACGCATTTTCTACCGCCGCCTTCTCCGGTGCGTTACTCGCCGCCACGGCCTTTGCCGCACCGGCCATGGCGCAAGAAGACCAGCAATTCATCACCATCGGTACCGGTGGCCAGACCGGCGTTTACTACGTCGTCGGTCAGTCGGTCTGCCGACTGGTCAACCGCGGCAGCGACGACCACAACATCCGCTGTAATGCGCCGTCCACCGGCGGCTCCGTTGCCAACATCAACGGTATCAAGTCCGGCGAGCTGGATATGGGGGTTGCCCAGTCCGACGTTCAGTACCAAGCCTATAACGGTACCGGGAATTTCGAGGGGGATGCCTTTGAGGATCTGCGTGCTGTCTTCCGTATTCACGGCGAGCCGTTGACGTTGCTGGCCCGCGCGGACTCGGGTATCGAAACGCTTGATGATCTCGAAGGCAAGCGCGTTAATATCGGCAACCCGGGCTCGGGTCAGCGTAACACCATGGAAGTGGTGATGGACGCCAAGGGCTGGGACGAAGACACTTTCTCCCTGGTCTCTGAGCTGGACGCCGCCGAGCAGGCCGCCGCCCTGTCGGATAACAACATCGACGCCATGGTTTACGTGGTCGGCCACCCGAACGGCTCGATTCAGGAGGCAACCACCACCGTCGACTCGCACCTGATCCCGATGAACGACGAGGACGTCCAGGGCATCGTTGACGAGTACCCCTACTACTCGACGTCTGTGATTCCGGGTGGCCTGTACAAGAACAACCCCGATGACGTCGAGACCTTCGGTGTGGCGGCGACGTTCGTTACCTCTGCTGATGCTGATGATGACGTGGTCTACGAAACCGTTAAAGCGGTATTCGATGATTTTGACCGCTTCAAGCGCCTGCATCCTGCCTTCGAAAACCTGGATGCCCAGGATATGGTCACCCAGGGCCTGTCCGCGCCGCTGCATGACGGTGCCAAGCGGTACTACGTCGAGCAGGGTTGGATCGAAGAGTAAGCTCTTCGGATAAGGGTGTTCATCACCCAGTGAAAGTGGCGCGCGGTCTCTCATGGGGCCGCGCGCTGTGTTTGGGATGCCGCTAGGCATCAAGCGGGCATCTCACAGTGCCATCCATATTTTAGCAGGGCATGCTTATGACAACGGACAACACCAAGACCGGCGGGTCGAATGTTGATCTTGAAGATCTTGTCGCCTCGACGGACTCGGGCTCCCGCAAACCAGCGGGGATGCCGGGCAAGCTGCTGGTGGGTATTGCAGCGGTGTGGTCACTCTTTCAGCTGTGGATCGCATCGCCGCTGCCGTATCTGGTCGGCTTTGGGGTTTTCAATGCCACCCAGTCCCGCTCGATCCACTTGGCCTTTGCGCTGTTTTTGGCCTACATGGCATACCCTGCGCTGAAGCGGTCGCCGCGCGATCGTATTCCTCTCCAGGACTGGGTGTTGGCGGCGGTTGCCGCGTTCTGCGGCGCCTACATGTTCATTTTTTACGAGGGCCTGTCGGAACGCCCTGGTGCGCCGCTGTTGACCGATGTGGTCGTCGGTGTGACAGGCATCCTGTTGCTGCTCGAAGCCACCCGGCGCGCCCTGGGGCCGCCCTTGATGATCGTGGCCAGCGTCTTCCTGTTCTATTCGCTGGCCGGCCCCTGGATGCCCGGCATGCTGGCCCATGGGGGCGTAAGTCTTTACGGGCTGGTAAACCATCAGTGGCTGACGACCCAGGGCGTATTCGGTATTGCCCTTGGGGTCTCCACCAGCTTTGTGTTCCTTTTCGTGCTGTTTGGCGCGCTGCTCGATAAAGCCGGTGCCGGTAACTATTTTATTAAAGTCGCGTTTTCCCTGCTGGGCCATTACAAAGGCGGCCCTGCCAAAGCGGCGGTAGTGGCGTCGGGCATGACCGGTCTGATTTCGGGCTCCTCGATTGCCAATACCGTGACCACCGGTACCTTTACCATCCCGATGATGAAACGGGTGGGCTTTTCCTCTGAAAAAGCCGGCGCGGTAGAAGTGGCCTCGTCGGTGAACGGCCAGATCATGCCGCCCGTCATGGGCGCCGCCGCCTTCCTGATGGTCGAGTACGTCGGTATTTCCTACGTCGAGGTGATCAAGCACGCGTTTCTGCCAGCGCTGATTTCCTATATAGCACTGATCTATATCGTTCACCTGGAAGCCTTGAAAGCTAACATGCAGGGGCTTGAAAGCAGCAACCCACCCAAGCCGCTGGTGCGCAAGGTCACCGGTTTTTTGGCAGGTCTGTTGCTGATGATGGTCACCGCCCTGGCGGTGTATTACGGGCTTGGGTGGATGCAACCCGTACTGGGCCCGGCGGCTCCCTGGGTGATCGGTCTGGCGCTGGCGGCGGTTTATGTCGCGCTGCTGAAGCTCGCCTCGAACTACCCTGAACTTGAAATTGATGATCCCAATGAGCCGGTCGTCACGCTGCCCCAGACGCGGCCCACGGTGCTGGTCGGCCTGCAGTACATTCTGCCGGTGATCGTGCTGGTGTGGTGCCTGATGGTTGAACGCCTTTCCCCCGGGCTATCGGCATTCTGGGCCACGGTGTTCATGATCTTCATCATGCTGACCCAGCGGCCGATCACTGCCTACTTCCGCGGTCACAGCGATTTCAAGGCGGATCTGCGCGAAGGCGGCCTTGACCTGTGGAATGGCCTGGTCACCGGTGCCCGCAACATGATCGGCATCGGCATCGCGACGGCCACGGCGGGGATTATCGTCGGCGCCGTTTCCCAGACAGGGGTCGGGCTGGTATTGGCGGATGTCGTCGAGACCCTCGCCATGGGCAACCTGATGCTGATCCTGCTGTTTACCGCCGTACTCAGCCTGATTCTGGGCATGGGGCTGCCGACTACCGCCAACTACATCGTGGTGTCGGCACTGCTGGCGCCGGTGATCATTCAGTTGGGGGCACAGAATGGCCTGCTGGTGCCGCTGATCGCTGTGCACCTGTTCGTTTTCTATTTTGGCATCATGGCCGACGTGACGCCGCCGGTGGGGCTGGCCTCGTTCGCGGCGGCGGCGGTTTCCGGGGGGGATCCGATCCGTACCGGTTTCCAGGCGTTTTACTACAGCCTGCGCACCGCCGCGCTTCCGTTCCTGTTTATCTTCAACACCGATCTGCTGTTGATCGACGTGACGCCGCTGCAGGGAATATTGATCTTCGTGGTGGCGACCGTGGCGATGCTTATCTTTGCCGCCGCCACTCAGGGGTTCATGGTGACGCGTAACCGCTGGTACGAGTCGATTCTGCTGCTCGTGGTGGCGTTTGCCCTGTTCCGCCCTGGCTTCTTCATGGACATGCTTCACGACCCTTACCGGTCGACGCCGCCTGAAGAATTTGCCGAGACCCTGGGCGAGGTGGATGAGGGATCGTCCTTGCGCGTACAGATCAGCGGCCTGGATGATTATGGCGACCCCATGACCACCTATATTCTGGTGCCGGTGCCCGAGGGCGATAGCGGTCAGGCGCGGTTGGATAATCTCGGCTTGACGTTGCTGACCGAGGACGATGAAGCGATTGTCGATATGGTCACCTACGGCAGTGACGCGGCGGATCTGGGCTTTGATTTCGATCAGGAAATCGTCGAAGTACTGGCACCGGTGGATCGCTGGACGAAGGAGTGGATCTGGATACCCGCATTAGGGGTGTTTGCGCTGATCGTCATGCTGCAGCGCCGTCGTCGGGCCGCCGAAGGGCGTGCGCCCAAGGCCAATACCGCGTAAGGAGGGGCTGTCTCATGTACCACAAGATCCTGTTACCCGTTGATCTCAACGAAGAGAGCTCATGGGCCAAGGCATTACCCACGGCTATCAAGCTATGCCAGACGTTTGATGCGTCGCTGCACGTGGTGACGGTGATGCCGGATTTTAAGATGCCCATGGTGGGCGCGTATTTTCCCAAGGACTTTTCCCAAAAGGCCCACGAGGCGGTGAAGGAGGCGCAGCATGACTTCATCCAAAAGCATGTGCCGGAAACCATCAGTACCCAGAGCGTGATTGTCGACGGCTCGCCGTGGGAAGCGATCATCAAGGTGGGCAAGCGACTGGATATCGACCTGATCGTCATGGCCTCGCATACCAAGCGCAAGTTCGTCGACTATGTGCTGGGCCCCAACGCCGAGCATGTGGTTCATCATGCCAAGATGTCGGTCATGATCGTGCGCTGATCCCTGTATGGGAAATGAAAGCTCCAGGCCTGGCTTGGAGCTTTTTTATTATGATCACTGGTTTGGCAGGGTGAGTCAGCTCGTCATGACGTTAGCAAATAAAACGTGTTTAAACTGACCCTGTCCATGCGATGGCGTAACCTTGAATACTGAAAAGGTTACCTTCCGGTTAACGCGGCAAGAGGATATCGCAGTGAAAGCGTTGTTGTTGGGGTGCATCATGCTGGCGTTCAGCATTCCCCTGGCGGGGCTCGCGGCTGATGCGGACGGCCACAAAGCGCCGGCAGGGCCGGTGATACTCAGGGTGGTGGGCGATATCGACAAGACGAATGTCGACGGTGAGGCCCATTTTGATCGCCGGATGCTGCAGCAGTTGCCGCAGCATGGCGTCGAGACGACCACGCCGTGGACGGACAGCCAGGATCACTATGAAGGCCCGTTGATGCGCGACCTGCTCGCGCACCTTGGCGTGACGGATGGCCGCGTCAATGTACTGGCGTTGAACGGCTACGAGGCGGAGATACCGGTCAGCGACTTTTACGACTACGATGTCATCCTGGCACTCAAGCGCGACGGCGAGGCGATTCCCATCCGCGAATACGGCCCGCTGTGGGTGCTGTACCCGTTTGATCATGACGCCGCCTTGCTAAGCGAAAAGATGCGTTTTCGCGCCGTCTGGCAAGTGATGAAGATCAATGTCCGCTAGCGGTTCGGCAACGCACTATGCGCGCCTGCTGCGCTATCCCTGGCGTTTCAAGCTGGTCGCCATGATCGCTGTGGTGCTGTTCGCCGCGGCGATTGTGGTGGCGACCATTGCGGCATGGCGGCAGGATAATCTTACCCAGACCCTGCGGGAAGACACCTCCTGGGTGATTTACAAGCTGGATCGTGATGCGGTGCAGCTCCTCAATCAGCTGCTTAGCGCCACGCGTGGGCCGATAGCACCCGCTGCCCAGGACGACCTGAACCTGCGCTTCGAACTGCTGTACAGCCGCATCACCCTGCTCAATGAAGGCGAGGTCAGCACCCTGCTGAACCGCATCGAGCCTGCCCGCGAGCTGCTCGACGAGATCCAGCAGCAACTGGATGTCATCGATCTGATGCTTGAACCCCACGAACACCTGGAACGCATGCCGGTTATCGCGCTGGAAACCGAGCTGCAGACACTGACCCGCCTGACGGAGCGGCTGGTCATCACGATCAATGGCTACCTGGCGGAATCCGCCACCGAAGAGCGTGCCCAGCTGAGCCTGCTTTACAAGCTGTTGATGAGCCTGATTGTGGCAATGAGCGTGGCGGCCCTGTTGATCGTCATCTTTCTGGTTCGAGAGATGCGCGAGAGCGCCGCGGCTCGCCGCGAGCAGGAACAGCTCAGCCGCCAGTTGGAAGTCACCGCCGAGCAGGCCCAGGCGGCCAACCATGCCAAGTCGGACTTTCTCGCCATGGTCAGCCACGAAATTCGTACCCCCCTGAATGGCGTTATCGGGATGAGCGAACTGTTGCGCGAGCCCACCAATCGAGCGCAAGTGGAAGATTACGCCAGCACGATTCACGACAGTGCCAACCAGCTGTTGGCGATGATCAATGAGATTCTGGATTTTTCCAAGATCGAAGCGGGCCACCTCAGCCTGGAAACCGTGCCGACGGCGGTCGAGGAAACGGTGTCAAGCGTAGTGGCCCTGTTCAAGCCTCGTGCCGAGGCAAAAGGGCTGGCGTTGACCCACCATGTGGATGAACGGGTACCGGCCTGGATAATGGTCGATGCCGGGCGGCTGCGACAAATATTGCTCAACATGATCGCCAATGCGATCAAATTCACCGATGAGGGCGCGGTGGCCGTGCGCGTCTCTGCCACGGAGGACCAGCTATTCTTTGAGGTCATCGATACCGGCTGTGGCCTAAGCGACGCGCAGCAGCAGCATCTGTTCGAACCTTTCCATCAGGCGGACGCGTCGGTCGCCCGCCGGTACGGGGGAACCGGCCTGGGGCTGGCCATTTGCAAGCGGCTGAGCGAGGCCATGCAGGGGCAACTGAGCGTTGACAGCCAGCCAGGCAAGGGCAGCACCTTTCGCTGTCAATTGCCGCTGGTGGAGGCCGCGCCTGAGCATCGCGCGCCGCGTCCTTCCTTGCCCACCCAGCAGCACTTTGCTGGCACCTCATTGCTGCTGGTGGAAGACAACGCCATCAATCGCAAGGTTGCCATCGAGCTGTTGGCACGCCTGGGCTGCGATGTGGTGTGCGCCGAAAACGGCCACGATGCCCTGGACATGGCTGCGGCTCAGCGTGTTCACCTGATCTTCATGGATATTCAACTGCCCGACATTGATGGGCTAGAGGTCACCCGCCAGCTGCGTGCTCAGGGGGGCTGGCTGGCTGACGTACCCATCGTCGCAATGACGGCAGGCGGCGCTGAAGATGACCGCCAACGCTGCCTCCAGGCGGGCATGGACGATTACATCACCAAGCCGCTATCCATCGGCGCGCTGAACGACATGCTGGCCTTGCAGCTGAGCGACCCATCAGCCGACGCGGCCGTGCCCACCGAGTCGGCGAGCAACGCATCAAGGCTCGACCTCGAGACCTTGAGCGGCCTTTACCAGGCGTTGGGTGAAGACCATCTGCGCCAGCTTATCGCCCTCTATTATCAGCAGGTCGACGATTACCTGGCACAGCTGTCGACCTACCTTGTCTCAGACACGCTCTCTGCCGATAACGCCCGGCAGGTTGCCCGCCTGGCCCATCAGCTGCGCGGTGAAGCCTTGAGCATCGGTGCCCGGCAGGTGGCGGAACAGGCGCGAGCGCTTGAATCGCTGGCCAACCAGGCTCCCCTGCCCTGCACCGCCATGCGCGAGGCGCTGGACGCGCTGCGCCAGACCGCCGAGGGTACCGCAACCGACCTGGAGCAATGGCAACGTGACCATATCGACACCTGATCAGGGTACCGTGGTGGTGGCCAGCCGCCTGGTGGATGCCGAGGAAGCGGTTCAGGCGCTCGCTGAGGGGTTGCGCCATGCCTATCTTGGGGGGATTATCTTTTTCTGCAGCGCCGAGTATGATCTGGGTCGCCTGGCGGCCGCGCTTACAAATGCCTTTCCAGCGGTGCCGGTCAGCGGCTGCACCACAGCGGGCGAAATCACCCCCGAAGGCTACGATCGCGGTAGCATCGTGGCCATCGGCTTTGATCGGCGGGTGTTTGCCATCGAGTCGGCGCTGGTCGACGACCTGGATCGTTTCGCGCTGAGCGATGCCCAACCGCTGGTCGATGACCTGATAGCGCGGTGCCGTCGCCAGGCGCTGGCACCGGTCAACGCGCACAGCTTTGCGCTGACGCTGCTGGACGGGCTTTCCAGCCGTGAAGAGCAGGTGCTGGCCACGCTGGACGCCGCCCTGGGCCGCATTCCCAGCTTCGGCGGCTCCGCCGGTGACGATAACCATCTGGCGCACACCCATGTGTACGCCCATGGCCGCTTTCACAGCCGTGCCGCCGTGGTGGTGATGATCAATACCCGTCTGCCGTTCGAAGTGTTTTCTACCCACCACTTGACACCGCTCAGCCACAAGCTGGTGGTGACCGAGGCCGACCGCGAGCGCCGCCGGGTGGTGGAGCTCAACGGCCTGCCGGCTGCTGGCGTCTATGCCGACCTGGTCGGCGTTGCGCCTGACGCCCTCGACCCCGGTGTCTTCGCGCGCCACCCCCTCGCGGTTCAACTGGGCGGGCAGCACTATGTGCGCTCGATTCAGCGCGTCAATGACGACGGGAGTCTGAGCTTCTACTGTGCGGTGGAAAACGGCATCGTGCTGACGGCCATGCAACCCGCCCCGCTGCTTGATGACCTCAACCGCATGCTGGAGGGCGTGACCGCCCGGGTGGGGGGGCCGTCGCTGATGATTGGCTGCGACTGCTTCCTGCGGCGTATGGAGCTGGAGGCCGTGCGGCACCTCGACCAGGCGTCGGCGCTGCTGCGGCGCTCCCGGGTGGTCGGCTTCAACACCTATGGCGAGCAGCACCACGGCATGCATGTCAACCAGACCTTTACAGGAGTGGCGCTTGGCACTCTTCCAACTCTCGGCGAGTGACGATACCTCGCTCAGCCCCGCGGCCTTACGCGAAGAAAACCGTCGCCTGCGCAAGGTGTGCCAGGCGCTGATGAGCCGTGTGGAATCAGGTAGCGACGCCGATGGCGCGCCCTATGCCGCCTTCGAGCGTTCCGTGCTGCTGGCCGAGCAGGTCCGGGAACGCACCGATGCATTGCATCGTGCCCTGGACGAGCTGGGGCAGGCCAATGCTCGCTTGCAGGCCGCCAAGGCCGAGGCCGAGGCGGCCAATCTGTCCAAGACCAAGTTTCTCGCTGCGGTCAGCCACGACCTGCTGCAGCCGCTGAACGCGGCACGCCTGTTTGTCAGCGCCCTGGAAACGCACCCCTTGCCCTCGGCCTCGCAGGCGCTGGTCGGCCACGCGGGCCGCTCGCTCAAGGATGTCGAGGGGCTGCTTGGCACCCTGGTGGATATTTCGCGTCTGGATGCGGGGGTGCTGCACGCCGACAAGGCACCCTTTGCGGTCAGCACTCTGCTGGATGCCTTGGCGGAGGAGTACCGCCAGGTGGCGGCCGTGCGAGGCTTGAGCCTGCATTACGTGCCGTCGAGCGTGGTGGTGGAGTCGGATCTGGCGCTGCTCGCGCGGGTGATTCGCAACTTCTTGAGTAACGCGGTGCGCTATACCGAGCACGGCCACCTGCTGCTTGGCTGTCGCCGCCGCCGCGAGGGCGTCGAGATCATGGTGGGGGACACCGGCCCGGGGATTGCCGAGCAGCAGCGCGAGGCGATTTTTCTGGAGTTTCAGCGCGCCCCCGATGCCAAGCATCACCATAGCCGTGGTTTGGGACTGGGGTTGGCAATCGTGGATCGCATCAGCGCCATGCTCGAACAGCCGGTGACGCTGGCCTCAACGCCCGGCCGCGGGGCGCTGTTTTCGATCACCGTGCCCTATGCGCCGTCGTCCAATGCACAGGGGGCGTCTTCTCAGGCGGCTGAGCTTTCCCAAGACATCCCCGATTCACCGCTTGCCGAGAGTGTGGTGTGGGTCATCGACGACGATGCCGCCATCATCGACGGCATGCAGGCGCTGCTTGGCAGCTGGGGCTGCCGGGTGCGAGCGGCCGCCACGGCAAGCGCGCTGGAGGCCGCAAGCGACGGCGAGCCGCCCAACGTGCTGCTGGTGGATTACCATCTGGGCGACCACCGCGAAACGGGCCTGGACCTGGCGGCACGCCTGCGGCGGCGCTACCCCGGGCTGGCGGCGGTAGTGATTACCGCCAATCACGATGCCGCGCTGAGCCGCGCCGCCCGCGAGGCTGGGATGCATTGCCTGCTGAAGCCGTTGAAGCCCATGCGCCTGCGCATGCTGCTGGTGAGCTTGCTGACCGCGCAGGATTAACGCGCCGTGCGGCTGGCCATCACGAGCGGCAGGTCGGCGTCGCCTGCCATGACGATGGCATGCACGCGGCTGGTGGCGCCCAGCTTACGCAGGATGGCCGAGACGTGGGTCTTGACGGTGGTCTCGGCAATGCTCAGCTCGCGGGCGATCTGCTTGTTCGACATGCCCTGCGTCATGCAGTGCAGGACGCTGAGCTGCTTGCCGGTCAACTGGGCTAGCCGATCATCGGACAATGGCCCGGCAGCGAGGGTATTGGCCTGGGGGGAGGGCGTTGCCGGCGGGCGGCGCATCACATCCGGGGGCAGGTAGAGCTGGCCGTCGAGTATCTGGGTCAGCGCATTGAGCAGGGCCTCCCGGGGCGTCGATTTGGGAATGTAGCCGACCGCCCCCAGGCTGATGGCATCGAGTACCAGCTGGCGCTCCTGATGCGCCGAGACAATCGCCACCGGCAGCCAGGGGTAGGCGTCGCGCAGCCGGGCCAGGCCGTCAAGGCCTTCCGCATCCGGCAGGCTCAAATCGAGCAGCAGCAAATCCAGACCGTCGTGCTGGGCGATCAGCGGCATGGCGGCGGCAAGGCTGTCGGCTTCCAGCAGTTGGCTATGCGGCAGGCCGCTGCTGATCACGACCTGCAGCGCGTCGCGAAACAGCGGATGATCATCTGCCACCAATAACGAATACATGGCGTCTCCTACCAAGGGATGAGGGCGCATCCTGCCATTGGGCGATACCGTGCCGCGCCCGACTGACCAACACTGCATGAGCACTCTTTAATAATCATAATACGCAGGAGCTCGATAATGATCTACGCCAATCCCGGTGACACTGGTTCAGTGGTGTCATTCGAAAACCGCTACGGCAATTACATCGGCGGCGAATTTGTTGCCCCGGTAAAAGGCCAATACTTTGACAACGTCAGCCCGGTCAATGGCCAGGTATTCTGCGAAATTCCCCGTTCAACGGCGGAAGACGTCGACAAGGCGCTGGACGCCGCCCATCTAGCCGCACCGGCCTGGGGGAAAACCTCGGTTCAGGAGCGCAGCAATATCCTGTTGAAAATCGCCGACCGCATCGAACAGAACCTGGAGATGCTGGCCGTCGCTGAAACCTGGGACAACGGCAAGGCGGTACGCGAAACGCTCAACGCCGACCTTCCGCTAGCCGTTGATCACTTCCGTTATTTTGCCGGCTGCCTGCGCTCGCAGGAGGGCACTGCGGCCGATATCGACGCCAATACCGTGTCGTATCACTTCCACGAGCCGCTGGGTGTGGTAGGGCAGATCATTCCCTGGAACTTCCCGATTCTGATGGCCACCTGGAAGCTGGCGCCGGCCTTGGCGGCGGGCAACTGCGTGGTACTCAAGCCTGCTGAGCAGACACCGGCGTCCATCCTTAAGGTGGCAGAGCTGATCGGTGACCTGCTGCCCCCGGGCGTGCTGAACATCGTCAACGGTTTTGGCGCCGAGGCAGGCCAGGCGCTGGCCAGCAGCAAGCGCATCGCCAAGATCGCCTTTACCGGCTCCACCCCGGTGGGCTCGCATATTCTGAAGTGCGCAGCGGAGAACATCATTCCCTCCACCGTGGAGCTGGGCGGCAAGTCCCCCAACATTTACTTCGCCGATATCATGAACGCCGAGCCGACGTTCATTGATAAAGCGGTCGAAGGCCTGGTGCTGGCGTTCTTTAACCAGGGCGAGGTGTGTACCTGCCCCTCTCGGGCGCTGATCCAGGAAAGCATGTACGACGAGTTCATGGCCAAGGTCATCGAGCGTACGCAGACCATCAAGCGTGGTAACCCGCTGGATACCGACGTACAGGTAGGCGCGCAGGCGTCTCAGGAACAGTTCGACAAGATCATGTCGTACATGGATATTGCCCGCGACGAAGGCGCCGAGTTCCTCACGGGTGGTAACAAAGAGACCCTGGACGACAGCATCAACAGCGGTTACTACATTCAGCCCACGCTGCTGAAGGGTAATAACCAGATGCGTGTCTTCCAGGAAGAGATCTTTGGCCCGGTGGTAGCGGTCACCACCTTCAAGGACGAAGAAGAGGCGCTGGCGATTGCCAACGACACCGAGTTTGGTTTGGGCGCCGGCGTGTGGAGCCGCGACATGAACGTCGCTTTCCGCATGGGCCGTGGGATTCAGGCCGGGCGTGTCTGGACCAACTGCTACCACCAGTACCCCGCCCACGCGGCCTTCGGTGGCTACAAGAAATCCGGCGTTGGCCGCGAAACCCACAAGATGGCACTGGAACACTATCAGCAGACCAAAAACCTGCTGGTCAGCTATGACATCAATCCGCTGGGCTTCTTCTAACCAGCTCCGTAAGTCACACCGTCCGGCATAAGCCGGACGGTGTCTCACTCTCCCTGACGCTGAATTTTCCGATAATGGCCATTCTTACAATGGCCGTGTCGAAAACTATTAGGAGTTGCATCATGGATAGCACAATGCGCGCGGCGGTGGTTCGTGAGTTTGGTCAGCCATTGGCGTTAGAAGAAGTTGACGTACCCCGCCCCAAGCAGGGTGAAGTATTGATGAAAGTGGCGGCCTCTGGGGTTTGCCATACCGATTTACACGCCGCTCACGGCGATTGGCCGGTGAAGCCCTCACCGCCGTTCATTCCCGGCCATGAAGGCGTGGGTCATATCGTGGCGGTGGGGGAAGGGGTCTCCAATGTCAAAGAGGGCGATCGTATTGGTGTCCCCTGGCTCTATTCGGCCTGCGGTTACTGCGAGCACTGCTTGGGCGGTTGGGAAACCCTGTGCGAGTCCCAGCAAAATACCGGTTACAGCGTTAACGGTGGGTTTGCCGACTATACCCTGGCGGATGCGGGCTATGTCGGTCGCCTGCCGGACGCCGTTGATTTTGTTGAAATAGCCCCGGTACTGTGCGCAGGGGTGACGGTCTATAAAGGCTTGAAAATGACCGATACCCGCCCTGGCCAGTGGGTGGTGATTTCGGGTATTGGTGGCTTAGGCCATATGGCGGTGCAGTACGCCAAAGCCATGGGACTTAACGTAGCGGCGGTAGATATCGACGACGGCAAACTGGCTCTGGCCGAGCGCTTGGGCGCTACGGTAACCGTCAACGCCATGCAAACCGACCCGGCGGCCTATCTGAAGAAGACCATTGGCGGTGCTCACGGCGCACTGGTCACCGCGGTATCGCCGAAGGCGTTCGATCAAGCGCAAAACATGCTGCGTCGCGGCGGCACGCTGGTACTTAATGGCCTTCCACCCGGTGACTTCCCGCTGCCGATCTTTAGCACGGTGCTCAACGGTATTACCATTCGCGGCTCCATTGTCGGCACGCGCAGCGACTTGCAAGAAGCGCTGGACTTCGCCGCCGAAGGCAAGGTTAAGGCCACGGTGGCCACCGACACGCTGGATAATATCAACGATGTCTTCCAGCGTATGATCGACGGCAAGATAGAGGGCCGCATCGTGCTCGATATGGCGAGCTGAAGGGGTATGTGAGCAGACGGGGGAGGCTAACTCCCCCTTTTTATCGCTAACGTTGTCATGGCACCGATGCGATTAATTCCCCGCCGTTACCGAACTGCTATCACGCCAGCCCAACCAACGGCGCGCCATGCGCTCGGCGTGGGCAAGGTTGCTGACGACCGCTAACTTACCCGCTTCACGCTTAATGCCTGCACGTTTGATTTTCAGCGCCATACGCGGCGGCAGCCCAACGAATATAACGCCTACGTCTTGCTCACCCAGTTCCCGTCGCAGGCTGTCCAGCGCCACCATGGCGGTGGTATCCAGGCTCGGCACATCGCGCATATCCAGCACGACAATCCGAATGCTGTGATCAATGGCTCTTAGCGTGGCAATGGCCTTTTCGGCCGCGCCAAAAAACATCGGGCCACTGATCTTATAAAGCGCCACTTCCGACGGGAAGTATTCAGCGGTGTCGGGTGCGGTCAAGCGCCGGGTATGGGTCAACTGGGCCATACGGCGAATAAATAACGCCGCTGCCAAGCCAATGCCGACTGCCACTGCGATAACCATGTCGAAGATCACCGTCAATGCGAAGCAGATCACCAGCACGGCGACATCGCTGGCGGGGGCGCTTTTCAGCGTATGCACGAAATGGCGCGCTTCACTCATGTTCCAGGCGATGACCAGCAGCAGCGCCGCCAGTGCGGCCATGGGCACATACCCCAGCACTCCCGCCAGTGCCACCACGGCAAGCAGCACCACGACCGAATGCACCACGGCGGAAACAGGCGAAAAAGCCCCGCTTTTAATATTGGTTGCCGTACGCGCAAGCGCTGCTGTGGCGGTAATACCGCCGAAGAAGGGCACCACCATATTGCCCAGCCCCTGGCCAATCAGCTCGGCGTTAGGATCATGACGTGTGCGGGTTAAGCCATCTGCCACCACGGCGCATAGGAGCGACTCAATGGCCGCCAGTAGCGCAATGGCCAGCGCCGGGCCAAGTAGTGCCTGTATCAGTGCAAAGTTGATTTCAAGCGGATTTCCATCAGCGCCAGGAAAATGCCAAGGGGCGGTAAAGCCAGGCGCAAAGGGCGGAATGCCGTTGCCGCTCTTGCCCTCGAACTCCCAGCTAAACCGCGAGGCGATGGTGTCGACTTCGACGCCCATTATCAAAAGCAGCGCGGCGGCCAGGGTGCCCACCGCCAAGCCAACCAGCGGCGCCGGGACGGGCGTATTCAGACGCGGCCAGATTAACAGCGTTGCCAAGGTGACAAGCCCGACGCCTGCCTCAGCCAGCGAAAGGCTGGGCAGTGCCTGGCCGATCAGCATCAGGTTATGCAGGGTGCTATCGCCAAGCTCGACGCCAGACAGACCCAGAAAGTCCGGCAGTTGCAATAGCGCAATCACCACGCCGATACCTGCGGTAAAGCCGAGAACGACCGGGTAGGGGACGTACTGGATCAGGCTGCCCAGGCGTGACAGTCCCAGCGCCACCAGGATGGCCCCCGCCATCAGCGTGGCGATCAGTAGCCCACCCAGGCCATGGTTGGCCACAATAGGAAACAGAATGACCACAAAGGCAGCGGTGGGGCCGGAGATGTTAAACCGCGAGCCACCGGTCAGGGCGATCACCGCGCCCGCGACGATGGCGGTATAAAGCCCGTGCTGGGGCGGCACGCCGGTGGCGATGGCCAGTGCCATCGACAGGGGCACCGCCACCACGCCAATCGTTAGCCCTGCCAGGACATCGCGCTTCAATTTGCCAAGCGAGTAACCCTCGCGCCAGGCGCTGACGATGGCGCTGCCCGGCAGGGGAAAGACGTATTCTTTGGCGCGATGGCGGCGGGACATGGGATCAATCTCCTTGGCGATAGCGAAATCAGTCCTTTACGCTACTCCTGCCGTGTAATTTGCACAACGAGACCTGTGTTGCTGGGTGGGCGATCTATAAAAACATCCCGGCCATTTGGCCGGGATGTCGTTGACGGTGCTCATGCCTTATCAGGAAGGCTGAGTAGCGTCCTCTGGCGGTTCGCCGATGGTGCCCGGCATGGCCTGCTGATGGCCGGCCAGTGCCAGGAAGTGCAGATGACGCTCGTACTCGCTCACCAGGTCGCCAATGACCTGACTGCGGGTGAAGCCGTTGAGATCCTTGTCCTGCCCGCCTTCGGCGAGGAAGACGTCCAGCCGCACGTAGAAATCGTCATCTGCGGGGATGAAGCTCGGCGTGCGTAAGCGGTGCGGGCATACCTGATAGACGAAGCTGGTCGCGTCGCCGAAATCGACCTGCAGCATCAGGTTGGGCAGCGACTCGCCCTCAATATGCTCTTCGCTCACGTTGGCGGTCTGCCCCCGGCTTTCGAGCTCCTGGGCAAACTGAGTCATCGCCGGGCGAATGGCATGCTCGATGGTGGCGGCGGCGCCGGCGCGGTTCGAGGTGTCCAGCGCGCGATCGAGGCGTTCCTTCCAGTCGCCCCCATGGGCGGTGCCGGTGACCAGGCGCCGTGCATCGGCCTTGCGGCCTTCAAGCTTGAGCGCTTTGTACATGCCTACCATGATGGCGAAAATCACCACCGAGAACGGCAAGGCGGTAATCACCACGGCACTTTGCAGGGCGTTCAAGCCGCCCGCCATCAGCAGCGCAATGGTGATCAAGCCGATAATCGCCGACCAGAAAATACGCAGCTTCACCGGCGCATCGTGGTTCACGTCGCTCAGGATAGAGGTGAAGTTGGCCAGTACCAGCGCCCCTGAGTCCGCTGAGGTAATGAAGAACACGATACCCAGCACGGTGACCACGGCCGCAGTAATGCCCACGTAGGGATAATATTCAAGCAGCGTGTAAAGCGTGGTCTGCGGGGTGTTCAGCGCCTGCTCACCGAGTTCGGTGACGCCCTGGTTGGCGACCAGCTCGATACCGCTGTTACCGAAGATCGACATCCATACCATCATGAACGCCAGTGGGATAAACAGCGCGCCTGCGACGAATTCACGGATGGTGCGGCCACGGGAAATGCGCGCCAGGAACAGACCGACGAAGGGTGTCCAGGCGATCCACCAGCCCCAGAAGAAGATCGTCCACCACATTTTCCATTGCTGGGCGCCTTCGCCGTCAAAGGCGTAGGTGTCGAAGCTGGCCGCCACGAAGCCCGACAGGTAGTCGCCGGCGTTGTTGACCACTTTATCCAGCAGCACCAGGGTATTGCCGGAGAACAGCACGAACAGCATCAGCGCCAGGGCCAACAGCATGTTGAATTCCGAGAGCCTGCGAATGCCTTTCTCGACGCCGGTCACCACGGAGATGGTCGCCAGTATCACGACCAGCACGATCAGGATCACCTGGACAGTCAGTGATTCCGGCACGTCGAACATGTAGTTCAGGCCGTAGTTGAGCTGCATGACGCCGATGCCCAGGCTCGTCGCGATGCCGAACACCGTCGATATCACCGCAGTGATGTCCACCGCATTGCCGATTGGGCCGTGGATACGCTTGCCCAGCAGCGGATAAAGCGCGCTGCGAATGGCAAGGGGCAAACGGTGGCGGTAGCTGAAATAGGCCAGCGCCATACCCATCAACACGTACAGACCCCAGCCAGAGAGCCCCCAGTGCAGATAGGTTTGGACGACGGCATTACGCATCGCCGCCTGGCTTTCAGGTGCCAGGTCGGGGGGTGCCAGGTAGTGGGCCACCGGCTCGGCGACGCTGAAGAACAGCAGGTCGATCCCGATACCGGCGGCAAACAGCATCGCCGACCAGGATAACAGCGAAAACTCGGGGCGCGAGTGGTCGGGCCCCAGCCGAATACTGCCGTAGCGCGACATGCCAATCAGCGCCACGAATACCAGGTACGCCACAATGGCCAGCATGTAATACCAGCCGAAGGTAGCGCTTACCCAGGCAAGGCCGGCATCAAAGAAAGCGCCTGCCTGCTCGGTGAAGAGCATGGTAAGCACCAGGAAGACCACGATACCGGCCACGCTGCCGTGGAACACCACGGGGTTGAGTCGGTCGCGGGAGGGAAGGACGGGATTGTCTTTCGCCATGGAGGCGGACTCCTATTGTTAGAGACAGATACCAAACGACATGTTTCGCTCAATTTTATTTTGAATGAACGTTCAAATAAAATACGCGCTTTAGCGTGGGGCTTCAAGTCTGTGCTCGGCACGTATCGTTGGTTCGTCATCCAGATGGATAGGCATCGCTGACGGTGAGACACCCGCTGTTTTCCCAGTATAGAAACAAAAAATGCCCGGCAGAGCCGGGCATTGAGCAGGGGTTGGACGCTAAATAAACGCGTTTATTGACGGTGCTTATTCGTCGTTCATGGCCTCGCCATGGTGACGTTTGCCATGACCTTCACGGTAGGCTTCACGGGCTTCATGCATGGCGTCGCGCAATGCCTGCTGCTCGTCCTCGTCGAGAATATCGGCCATGCGCGCCCGATGGGCTTCACGAACGTCGGTCATTTCCTCGCGAAACGTATCGTGGGCTTCGTTCAGGGCCTGCTGCTTTTCGTCGCTCAGTCCGGCACGCTCGTAGACATCTTGACGGTGCTCTTGCATGCGCTCTTCCATGCGTTCGCGATCCGGCGCGTGGTGTTCATCGCCGTGATTGCCCGCCTGGGCGGTGACGGCAAGCGGCAACAGGGCGGTGGCCAGCAGCCCCGATGCGATGAGTTGGCGAAGTGACATGGTCATGACGTATCTCCTGGTAAGTTGACGGTGTCAGTATCCCCCGTCCGGGTGCAAAACAAATGCAGAGAGTGTGCAACAATCGTGATCTTAGTAAGCTCGCTGGGGGGCGGGGAATGTGAGAGGAGAAAGCCCATGAGGCGAATGGCTATGTGGAAGAGACCTCGTTGGAAGCGCCTGCAGGGCGTTGGCGGTATCAGTGTCTTGACGTTGCTGCTCAGCGGCTGTGGCGTCACTCACCTGGCAAGCCAGGGGGCACCCGCCAACGCGGTTGATGAAGCCGCCCCCCAGGAGGCGCTGACTTATAGGCGTCTCCCGCCAATGGCGTATACCCCCGACGAGTGGCCCGAAACGCTCAATGCGCAGGTCTACCTGCCCGATACGCCGACCCGGGCGCGCCGCCCGGCGGCGCTGATCGTTCACGGCGGTGGCTGGCGCAACCGTGGCCTCGAGGACATGCAGGGCATTGCCGAGCAGCTGGCCGAACAAGGCTATGTGGCGGTCAACATCGAGCATCGCTTTGCACCGGCGCATCGGTTCCCGAGCCAACTGCACGATTTACAGCAGGCCATGGCCTGGCTGCATGACAATGCCGACGCCTGGCGGGTGGATACCCAGCGTATCGTGGGCGTCGGGTTTTCATCCGGCGCGCACCTGGTCAGCCTGCTGGCGGTGGCTGGCGTAGAAGGCCCGCTGGCTGACCCCTACGGCGGCGAGGAGAGCCGGTTGGCGGCGGTGTTGGCGGGTGGGCTGCCCAGCGACCTGCTGAAATTCGACGATGGGCGCCTGGTGGTGGATTTTATCGGCGGTACCCGCGCTGAAAAGCCAGAAGCGTATCGCCTGGCGTCCCCCGAGCGCCAGGTAACGCCTGACGCGCCGCCGTTCTTTATCTTCCACGGCACCTGGGACCAACTGGTGCCCGTTGATCATGCGCGGGATTTCTACCAGACGCTGATCGACAACGACGTCGAGAGCGAGCTTTATCTGCTGCACGGCCGCGGTCATTTCGCCAGTTTTCTGCTGCGCGGCGGCGCGATCGAGGCGGGCATTGCGTTTCTCAATCAGCAGGTAACCCCTTGAATAACCGCAGAAGATCCTAGCCTTCGGGCTGGTACTTGTAGCCGACGCCATACACCGAGCGGATGATCTCCTGCTCGGGGAGCGCTTCGTGGATCTTCTTGCGCAGCTTCTTGATATGGCTGTCCACGGTGCGCTCCGAGACGATGCGGTTGTCGCGGTACATGTGATCCATCAGCTGCTCGCGGCTGAAAATCCGCCCCGGCGCCTGCATCATCACCCGCAGCAGCTGGAACTCCACCGCCGTGAGGCCCAGGTCGTGGCCCTTGGCGAGGGCTTGCCAGCCGTCTTCGTCGAGCGTCACCGGCGCGCTGTCGGTGGTTGGTTGGGCTGTCTCGGCCGCCGCCTGGCTGCGCCGCAGGACCGCCTTGACCCGCGCCACGACCTCCCGGGGGCTGAAGGGTTTGCAGATATAATCGTCGGCCCCCAACTCTAGCCCCAGCAGGCGATCCACCTCTTCGACCTTGGCGGTCACCATGATGATGGCGATATGCGGCCATTGCTGGCGAATCTCGCGGCATAGCGTCAGGCCGTCCTTGCCGGGCAGCATCAGGTCCAGCAGGATGAGGTTGGGTGTCTGCGCCACGAGCCACGGCATTACCTCATCGCCGTGGTCGAGGGTGGTGACCTCGAACCCGTGAGTGGTCAGGTAGTCGGCCATCAGGCGGGCGATTTTGGGTTCATCTTCCACCACCAGTAAAGAGGCGTTATCCATAGGGCAAGCTCGCTTGAAGAAAAGGACCGGCGTTATTGATTGTTTAGCAGCGGAAACCGCAGCGTCCAGCATAACCCACCCAGCGTCGAGTGAGAGGCCGACAGGCTGCCGTCATGGGCGTGGGCCAAGGCGCTGGCGATGGATAGCCCCAGCCCGCTGCCGCCGCTGGCGCGATTGCGCGAGCCCTCCACCCGGTACAGCCGTTCGGTGAGGCGCACAAGCTCGCTGTCGGGCACCCCGGGGGCGCTGTCCTGCCAGGTGACCACGGCCTCGTCGCCCTCGCAGCGCAGGGCGACCTCAAGCCTTCCCGGGGCGTCGGTGTAGGCGCAGCTGTTATCCAGCAGGTTATCCCACAGCTGGCGCAAGCGTTGGGCGTCGCCGCGGATCATCACGCCCGGGGCGATGTGCCGGGTCAGGCTCAGGTTGCTGTCGTTAAGCCAGCGTTCGGCGTCCTCCAGGCGGCCAGCCAGGGTGTCGCTCAGGTTCAGCGGCGCCAGCTGAATGTCCAGTGCGCCGGCATCGCTTTGTGAGAGCAGGCGCAGGTCGGTGACCAGGCGTTCCAACTGATCGACTTCCTGGCCGAGGGACGCCAGGCTTTCGTGGTTCAGCGGGCGAATGCCGTCCTGCATGGCTTCGATTTCACCGCGCAGCACGGCAAGCGGCGTGCGCAGTTCGTGGGCGGTGTCCGACACCCAGCGCGCCCGGGCATTGCGGCTGGCCTCCAGGGTAGCGGCCAGCACGTTGAAGTCCTTCGCCAGCCGGGATAGCTCATCGCGCCCGCGCTCGGGCAGGCGGCTGTGATAATTGCCCTCTGTCAGGCGCCGGGTGGCCATGGCCAGGGCTCGGGTTCGTCTGCCCAGCCACCACGACAGCCCGCCGGCCAGTAGCAGCGACGCCACGCCCAGCGAGATGACGATGATCATGAGGTTACGCTGCTGGCGTTCGAGAAAGCGGTTTTCCATGCGTTCCATGACCTGCATCGGTGGACGAAATCCCAGCTCGCCGATGACCTCGCCGTCGCTGCGCAGGGGCAGCCAGTGCCAGTTGCTTTCCCGTCCGTTATGGGGCGGTACGATGAATCGCTCTTGGGTATCGCGCAGCACGAAGTCCTGTGCCTCGCCCAGTGGGCTTGGGCGGTCGCGGTGTTCCTGCCCCAGGGCATGGCGAACCACCATCGGCCAGCGCTTTGGCGAACGCTCGAGCCATGCCCAGCTTTCCCGTGGCTCCCAGCGGTTGATCAGGCTGTCGGCCAGCAGCGTCGCGCGGCGTTCCTGGGCCTGGTTGAGGTATTCAAGAAACCCCCGGTCGATACTGAACGAGACCGCCAGAAAGACCCCGGCGGAAATCGCCACGTTGACGCTCAGGATGATCATGAACAGCTTCAGCCCCAGCCGCGAGAAGCGCCAGCTGAAACGGCCGAGTGTCGAGCGTGACGAGGGCGGCGGCATTAGCGGGCTCCTGATGAGTGGGGCTGCGGCGGCGTGCGTAACCGCTCACGCAGATGCTCGAGGCTCAGGTAGAGACACGGCACCAGGACAAGCAGGATCAGCGTTGCGAAGAGCATGCCAAAGCCCAGCGAAATGGCCATGGGGATCATGAAACGTGCCTGACGGGAAGTCTCCAGAATCATCGGCGCGAGCCCCAGAAAGGTGGTCAAGGTAGTCATCATGATCGGCCGCAGGCGCCGGGTGGCCGCTGCGACAATGGCTTCGCGGGCGGTCATGCCGTCGCGGCGCTTGCGGTTGGCGTAGTCGATCAGTACCAGCGCATCGTTGATCACCACGCCCGAAAGCGCCAGCATGCCCAGCAGGCTGATGATCGACAGGCCGAAGCCCATCAGCATATGCCCGCCAATCGCCCCGACGATACCAAAGGGGATGGCCGCCATCACCAGCAGGGGCTGCAGGTAGCTTCTAAACGGAATCGCCAGCAGCGCATAGAGAGCGGCGATCATCAGCCACATGGCGGTGCGCAGCGTGGCCAGGTTGTCGGCGGTATCCTGCTGGCGCCCGCCCATGCTGACCTCGAGCCCCGGCCAGCGGTTTTCCAGCGTGGGAAAGACGTCGTCTTGTAGCGTGGAAAGCACCTGATTGATCGGCAGCCCCTCCTCGGCATCGGCGGTGACGGTAATAACGCGCCGGCCGTTGATCCGCTCGAGCCCGCTCGAGGCCTGGCTCAGCGAGATGTCGGCAACCCGCGACAGCGGTACGCTCAGCCCGTCGGGGGTGCGCACGGGGAGTTGGTAAAGGTCGTTCAGGCTGTTGCGGCTGTCGCTGGGCAGCTTGACTTCGACACTGACTTCGCTGCGCCCCACGAACTGCTCCAGCGCGGTGGCGCCTTGCAGCGGGCCACGCAGGGCCTGAGCCAGGTCGTTGCCGGTGAGGCCTAGCGAGCGGCCCTCGGCGGACAGGCGCATTTCCAGCTGCGGCTTGCCGTCGCCCAGGCCGCTGTCGATATCGGTCAAGCCGTAGCTGCCCAGCGACGCGGCCAGCTGGCCGGCGGCGCCTTCAAGCACCTGGGTGTCCGGGTGGGAGAGGCGCAGACTGAGTGCCGCACCGCTGCCCGGGCCGCCCACGTCGGATTCGAAACGTACCGACTGGGCACCGAGCAGGTCGCCGGAAAGCGTGCGCCATTCCCGGGCGATGCGCGACGGCGGCCACTCGGCCAGGCTGTCCTGGGCGATATCCAGACGGACGTCGAGGCTTTCGCCGTCAAGCCGGCTACGCGTGCTCGAGAACGTAAGCGACGGCTCGCGCTCGCTCAGGGCGTCGGCCGCGTCCAGCAGCTGGTCGCTCAGCTCACGGCTGACGCTGATATGGCTGCCGATCGGCAGCGTAACCGAGGCCTGAACCTGGTCCGACTCGACCCGTGGCATCAGCGAGAAGCCGAGTCGCCCGCTCATGCTCCAGGCAAGCGTCACCAGGAGGATGACGATACCCAGCGCCACGGTAAGCAACCGCGCATTGAGCGCGCGCTGCAAAAAGGGCTCGAACTGGTGGTAGGTGAAATGATGCAGCCCGCCCTGCAGGCGCTGGCGCAGCGCTTCGAGGGGGCGCTGCCACTTGGGCGTCTGGCGGGGTTTGCGGCTGTGGGCCAGGTGCGCGGGCAGAATAAACAGCGCTTCGGCCCAGGAAATCAGGAACACCGTGATCACCACCACGGGCACGGTGGCGAAAATCAGCCCCAGAAAACCGGGCAGGAACAGCAGCGGCAGAAAGGCGACGATATTGGAGAGAATCGCAAAGGTCAGCGGCGTGGCGATTTCGCCGGCGCCCTTAACCGCCGCATCGCGCAGCGAATAGCCTTCTTCGCGATAGCTGTAGATGTTTTCACCCACCATGATCGCATCGTCGACCACGATCCCCAGCGCGATAATGAACGCAAACATCGACATCAGGTTCAGCGACACGCCGATCCAGGGCAGAAACAGCATGGCACCCAGAAACGCCGTGGGAATGCCCAGGGTGACCCAGAACGCCAGCCGGGCTTCCAGAAACAGCGCCATCAGCACCAGCACCAACGCCAGGCCCATCCAGGCGTTTTTCAGCAGCAGCCCCAGCCGGTCTTCATACACCTCGGAGCTGTCGCGGGAGATGTCCAGGCTGACGCCTTCTGGCAGCCCTGCGCGCAGGCGCTCGAGCTCACCATGGACCGCTTCCGAGATGCTGGTGGGTGTCTGGTCGCCAATCTGGTAGACGTCGACGGAAAGACCGGGCTGGCCGTTATAAAATTCCTCGCGGTCGGTGTCGGCGAACCCCTCGCGGACCTCGGCGATATCGCCGAGGTGAATCGGCGCGCCCTGGGTGCTGGTGAGCACCGGCAGCTCGGCGAAGGCCGCGGCGCTGTTGCGGCGTCCCTGGTAGCGGATCAGCCATTCGCCTTCGTCGGTGGTCAGCTGGCCGCTGGCCAGATCCAGGGCTTCCTGGCCAATCACCTCGGCCAGCGCCCGGTGATCGAGACCGTAGCGTTCGATGGCTTCGTCATCCAGCAGCACCTGGATTTCCCGGGCGCGATTCCCCGACAGCTCCACACGGGACAGGCCGTCGGTGGCCTGCAGTTCGGCGCGCACGTTTTCGGCCACATCGTGGAGCGTCCCCAGGTCGGTCTGGCCGTAGACCTGCAGGCTCAGAACGCTGCGCGCGCGGCCCGAGAGGGTGAAGCGCGGCGGGTCAGCGGCGCTCGGCAGCGTGGTGATGGCGTTGACCGCCTGCTGAATATCCTGGTAGGCGCGCATCACGTCGATACCGTCCACCAGGGTGGCGCTGACGTTGGCGGCCCCCTCGCTGGCGCTGGCGGTCAGCTCATCGATGCCTTCCACATCGGAAATGGCCGCCTCGACGGGTAGCAGCAGGCTTTGCTCGATGTCTTCGGGGGTAGCGCCTGGGTAGCTGACGCTGACCTGTACCACTTCGGTCTCGAAGTCCGGGAAGATCTCTTTCTTGATCGCCAGCGACGCCATCAGCCCGCCGACAATGAACAGCACCATCATCAGGTTGGGCGCAACGCCGTGATCCACCATCCACGCTAGGGGGCCTTTGCGCATCATTGGGCATCACCGGCGTCGTCGGCAGGAGTGTCATCGCCCTGGCGAAGTCGTACGCGCTGGCCTTCGCGGGGCTGGGCGAGGCCGGCAGTTACCACCCGGCGACCGTCTTCGAGCCCGCTGCTGACCAGGGCGACGTCCTGGCCTCGATAGGCGAGAGAAACCTGGCTGCGCTGAAGGCGATTATCCGCGTCGACCCACCATACCTGTTCGCCGGGGCGCAGCGCGGCGGCGGGCAGGGCGATGAGGTCGGGTCTGGCGCTGGTGGCAAACGATGCCCGCAGTACGTCGCCCAGGCGCAGCGCGGGGCCATCGCGGTCAAGCGCGAGCGGGTCATCGACGGCAATCAGCAGCTGCGCCTGAAGGCCGTTTTCCTCAAGCGCCGGCAGTATGGACACCAGTGTGCCTTCGCGTTGCTCATCAGCGGGCCAGCCACTGCTGGTCAGCGTGACGCGGCTGCCTTCACTCAGCCAGTGCAGCCATTCGCCGGGTAGCGAGGTGCGTACCCAGAACTGCTCGACGCCCACCAGGTGTAGTACCTCGGTGCCCAGGCTAAGCAGACTGCCAGCACCCACCAGGCGCTCTTGCACCATGGCCCGCCAGGGGGCGCGCAGCGTGGCGCGCTCCAGGTTGAGCGCGGCCTGGTCGCGCGCCACCCGCGCCTGGGTGACCCCGGCCTGGGCCTGGCGCAGTTGGGGTTCGCGCAGCACCAACGCCCGGCGTTCGGCCGATAGCTGGCGACCGAAGGATTCATACTCGCTGCGCGCGCGCTGCTGCTCCGCCTGCTCCAGGGCAAGCTGGGCCTGGGCGTCGGCGAGCTGGGCCTGGGCATCTTCCAGTGTCAGCTGTAGATCCGCCTGGTCGATATAGACGACCGGTGCGTTTTGCTCGACGACCTGGCCAGGCACCACGTCCTCGGCAAACCGTTCCAGTTGCCCGGCAACACGACTGGCGAGCATGGTTTCCTGCTCGGCCTCAACGCGCCCAAAGCTCTGCAGGTCGGGCGACCGGGCAGCGGCGGATACCCTGACGACATCGACCAGCGGCGGAGTGGGCTCGGGCGGCGGCTTTCGTTCGATGCGCGGCGGCTGGGTCACCAGCCACCACGCCAGCGCTGCGCCACCGACCAGCACCAGCAACGCGACCACGACGCTCAGCCGAATGCGGCCCTGCTGCAAAGAAGGGGAGGAAGCGCTGTGAAGTGTCATGGTCGCGGGTCATCCGTTGGCTGAAGGCAAAACTTAGAGCTATAAGGGCGTATCATGCTAGCATCACCCAACGCCACGCAGCGATTAGGTAAGCAATGTGTAAATTACGTGGAACTCACCCCGCACAGTGCCGACAGCGCTGCCACGTGGCATGATGATCGTCTTGACTGACGCTTCACTTGCTCATACTAGACTGACTGGTCTATTTTTAACGATATGAAAAACACCGCTACGCGCGAAAAGCTCATCGAGACCGGTGCCGAACTGATCGGCCAGCACGGCTATAATGCCACGGGGATCAATGCCGTATTGAAAACCTGCGGCGTTCCCAAGGGCTCGTTTTACCACTACTTCTCGAGCAAGGAGGAGTTTGGCCTGGCGGTGATCGATCAGTTTGCGGCTGCCTACGATGCGCAGCTGGCCGAGCTGCTGGAAGACACGATGACCCCACCGCTCGAGCGGTTGCGGCGTTACTTTGCTGCCGGGCGCGAGCACATGCACAGCTGCAACCATGCCACGGGCTGTTTAATCGGCAATCTGGGCCAGGAGCTTTCCGGGCAGAGCGATACCTTCCGTGATGCCCTGGATCGGGTTTTCCAGCGCTGGGAGCACCGTCTGGTAGGTTGTCTAAAGGGGGCTCAGGAAGCCGGTGAGTTAAGCGCCGCGCTACCCGCCGATACCCTCGCCAGCTTTATTCTCTCGGGCTGGGAAGGCGCGATCCTGCGTGCCAAAACGCTCAAGTCCGTGGTGCCGATGGAGCAGTTCGAGGCGATTCTGTTCCAGCAGGTGCTGGTGCCGCCCGAGAGTAATGTCGGCAGCGCCTGATTAATACGACTTTCCAAGACGAACCGGGTTAAAAACTGGATAATGGCCGCCATTCGCCTACGCCCTGGTGGTTTAAACGGCTAGGCAAACTCATTGCTCCGGATGCCCGCTCATGGAAATCAAAGTCAATTACCTCGACAATCTCCGGCTCGAGGCCAAGTTCGACGACTTCAATGTCATCTCCGACCAGCCGATTCGTTACAAGGGTGACGGTTCGGCGCCTGGCCCGTTCGATTACTTCCTCGCGTCTTCGGCCATGTGCGCCGCCTACTTCGTCAAGGTGTATTGCAACGCGCGCAATATTCCCACCGAGAACATCCGCCTGTCGCAGAACAACATCGTCGACCCGGAAAATCGCTACAAGCAGATCTTCAAGATCCAGGTCGAGCTGCCGGATGATATCTCGGAAAAAGATCGCGCAGGCATGCTGCGCTCCATCGATCGCTGCACGGTGAAGAAGGTGGTGCAGACCGGCCCCGAGTTCCAGATCGAGGTGGTCGAGAACATCGACGAGGACGCCCAGGCGCTGCTGATGGGCGCGCCGGAAGGCAGCCGCACCTATATTGAGGGCAAGGATCTGCCGCTTGAGCAGACCATCGCCAACATGAGCGCGATACTCGCCGACCTCGGCATGAAGATCGAAATCGCCTCGTGGCGCAATATCGTGCCCCACGTCTGGTCGCTGCATATCCGCGACGCGGCCTCGCCGATGTGCTTTACCAACGGCAAGGGCGCCACCAAGGAGAGCGCGCTGTGTTCTGCTCTGGGCGAGTTTATCGAGCGGCTGAGCTGCAACTTCTTCTATAACGACCAGTTCTTTGGCGAAGCAATCGCCAATAGCGAATTTGTTCACTACCCCGACGAACAGTGGTTTCAGCCTGGCCCCAAGGATGAGCTACCCGAGGAAATTCTCGACGAGCACTGCCTAGCGATCTATAACCCGGAAGGCGAGCTCAATGGCTCCCACCTTTTCGATACCAACTCGGGTCGTGTTGATCGTGGCATCGTGTCGCTACCGTTTGTGCGCCAGTCGGATGGTGAGACGGTGTATTTCCCGTCGAACCTGATTGAAAACCTGTTCCTGAGCAACGGCATGAGCGCCGGCAACACCCTGGTGGAAGCCCAGGTACAGTGCCTCTCGGAAATTTTCGAGCGGGCGGTAAAGCGTGAAATCCTCGAGCAGGAGCTAGCCCTGCCCGACGTGCCGCAGGAGGTACTGGCGAAATACCCGAGTATCGTCGAAGGCATTGCCGCGCTGGAAGCCCAGGGCTTTCCGGTGCTGGTCAAAGATGCCTCCATGGGCGGGCAGTTCCCGGTCATGTGCGTCACCTTGATGAACCCGCGCACCGGCGGCGTGTTTGCCTCCTTCGGCGCCCACCCAAGCTTCGAAGTGGCGCTGGAGCGCAGCCTGACCGAGCTATTGCAGGGCCGCAGCTTCGAGGGCCTGAACGACCTGCCGCTGCCGACCTTCAACTCGCAAACCGTCGCGGAGCCCAATAACTTCGTCGAGCACTTTATCGACTCGGTGGGCGTGGTCTCCTGGCGCTTCTTTAGCGCCAAGCCTGACTTTGAGTTCAGTGAATGGGACTTCTCCGGCAGCAATCAGGAAGAGGCCGAAACGCTGTTTGGCATTTTTGAGGAGCTAGGGGCCGAAGTGTATGTGGCGATTCACGAAGACCTTGGGGCGCCCGTATGCCGTATTCTGGTGCCCGGCTATTCCGAGGTCTACCCGATCGAGGATCTGATCTGGGACAACACCAACAAGGCGCTGGATTACCGCGAAGATATTCTCAACCTGCATCGTCTTGCTGACGATCAACTGACGGATCTGGTCGAGCGGCTGGAAGACAGCCAGATGGACGACCACACCGATATCATCACCCTGATTGGTATCGAGTTCGACGAGAACACGGAATGGGGACAACTGACCATTCTGGAGCTGAAGCTGCTGGTCTATCTGGCGCTGCAGCGCCACGAAGAGGCGCTGGATTGCGTGCAGATGTTCCTGCAGTACAACGACAACACCGTCGAGCGCGGCCTGTTCTACCAGGCGGTGAACGCGGTGCTGGAAATTGTCCTGGATGATGAACTCGAATTGGAAGATTACCTGCACAACTTCCAGCGCATGTTCGGCGAAGCGACCATGGCGGCGGTCGTCGGCTCGGTGAGTGGCGACGTGCGCTTCCACGGCCTGACGCCCACCAACATGCAGCTCGACGGCCTGGAGCGCCACCAGCGCCTGATCGAAAGTTACCAGAAGCTGCATGCCGCCCGTGCGGCTAGGGCGGCCGGGTAACTCGCCAGGCTTGCGGGGTGAAGCCGGCTACTTCACCCCGATAGCGAGAGAAAAAACAAGATCAGCGGTGGCGAAAGCAACGAGAGAATAAACCCGCTGACCACGGCGATGGGCACGCAGGCCACGCCCCCGTGTTGCTGAATGACCGGCAGCGTGAAATCCATGGACGTCGCGCCGCCGTAGCCAATCGCCAGCGCGGTGTGGCGGTGAATGACCAGCGGTATCAGGATGAACGCCAGCAGTTCGCGGGTCAGGTCGTTGAAAAACGCCACCCCGCCCATCAGCGGGCCCAGCTGGTCGCCGATCAGAATGGCCGAGAGCGAGTACCAGCCAAAGCCCGCGGCCATGGCGAGGCCTTCGTTCCAGCTTAGCGCCAGCAGCGGGGCGGCCACCAAGCCAGCCAGCAGCGAGCTGAGCGCCAGGGTGACGGCAATTGCCAGCCCCAGCCGGTTGAGCAATATCTGCTTGAGCGGCATGCCCGAATTACGCAACTGGCAGCCGATGAGCGCCAGCAGCAGGTAGAGCACCCATTCGGCCAGTAAATCCGCCGTGGTAAATAGCTTTTCCCCGAGATGGGGGCCGGCCAGCAGGCCGGCGGTAACACCGCCAGCCACCACCGCCACTAACAACAGCGAGCCCTGCATCGCCGCCAGCTTGCTGGTCGGCGCATCCTTGACCACCGGCGACTGGCCGGCTTTCAGCGCCACCCTGCGCGATAGCCACCACAGCGCCGCCAGATTGAACAGCGTGGTAATGCTGAACAGCAGCAGAGCGTTGCCGCCGAGCCGGGAAAGCTGGCTCGAGAGGTTTTCAAGCCCGGTCAGGCTGATGCCCATCAGCAGCAAAATGATGTAAACGGCGCTGTTGACGGCGTGGTTGATCGCTTGCTGCCAGCGCAACGAAGGAACGCGCACCAGGTAGCCCAGCAGCAGCGGGAGTAGGACGATCAGTAATCCGGAAAACATTTACGGCGTGGTGCCCCCGTCTGGCTTGAACTCGGTCAAGGCGATCTGCGTTTCTCGCTCCCCGTTCTTGATGTACTCGGCGGACAGCACCAGCCCGGGCCAGTCGGGGTGGAAACTCAGGTGAAGCTCGCGATCGCGTTTTTCGGCGTTCAACAACACCACGTTCCGCGCGTCGAACTTGCCGGCGGGGACGCTGATGGGCTGTTGGCTATCCAGGTAATACCGGTAGTGCTCTTCGTCGCCCTCGTGATCCAGAAAGCGCACATCGCAGGGTGCCGCCTCGGTGCAGTGCTCGTTGCCGGCGCGGCGCGACAGGTCGAACAGGGCGGTTTGGCGGTCAAGTGTGGTCAGCTCGCCTTCCTTGAGCTGGTAGTCGTTGCCGATGCCGAACAGTGAATAGCTACTGTTGTAGAGCAACGCACGGGTGGTGTTGTCGGCCACGCTGAAGCGGCTTCTTTCCTCGCCGCTTACCACCGCGATGGAGAAGCGCATGTCGCTGCGCCAGTGATTACCTTCCTGGCTCAGGTGATGGGTAATGGTCGCGCTGGGCCAGCCGCTGACCTTGAGACGGTAGCTGGCTTCAAACGCCTGTGGCGCTTTGGTGGCGGCGCTGGCGTCGGCCACCAGGGCGCCACAGAGGATAAGGGCCGCCGTCGCGGCGAGGCGCCGCAGGTGGTGAAAATAGCGTGATAGCGCACAGCGCATAAGTAAGTCTCCCTGACGAGCGGTCGCCCAATCGTTTGGGCGGTGTGGCATGCTTATACCGTGGACGATAGATGCGCCAGGGCGTCACTCAGTGCCACCGGGTAATCGCTTTCTCCGTCGGCCAGCGCCGTCACGGAGGCTGGAAAGCGCGGCAGGGCATCGGCCACCCGGGTGCTGGCGTGCTGGGTGTCGGCCATCGCCGTGGTGTTGATGACGCCGCCGGTCACCACCGGCACGAGTAACGCCTCGCCTTCGATACCTGTTTCATCGCGACGGGCGATGATATCGCCAAGGTAGCGTCCTTGGGTATCCCGCCGGCGATAGATTTGTTTGCGGGTTGGCAGGTTGGTCTTGCTGGGAGAATGCTTGGCCCGCGGTGTGCCGGCGTATTCAACCAGCTTGTACGACAGGTCGATCACCGGGGCATCCGCCGAAACGCCCATCTGGGTGCCGACGCCAAAGGCGTCGATCGGTGCATCCTGAGCAATCAGCTCGGCGATGCTGTGCTCGTCCAGGCCGCTACTGGCAATGATCCTGATTGACTGAAAGCCGGCGTCGTCCAGTAACGCCCGCGCGCGCTTGGCGAGCTTGCTCAGGTCGCCCGAGTCGAGGCGAACGGCACTGACCGTAAGGCTGGGCATGTCACGCAGCACGTCGATCACGTGCTGAACGCCTTGCAGGGTGTCGTAGGTATCGACCAGCAAGGTGGTGTCGGGGTAGTGGCGGGCAAATGCGCGGAAGGCCGAGGGCTCGTCATCGTGCGCGAGAATATAGCTGTGCGCCATGGTGCCGCTGAGCGGCAGATCATGGCGCAGCCCGCCGAGTACATTACTGGTGCCGCTGATGCCTGCCGTCTTGTAAGCGCGCACCCCGCGTACCGCCGCATCGATGCCGTGCACGCGGCGCATGCCAAAATCCACTACCGGGCGGTCGCCCGCCGCCCAGACGATACGCGCCGCCTTGGACGCCAGCACCGTTTCCAGCTGGACAAGGTTCATGATCAGGCTTTCGAGCAGTTGGGCCTCGGCGATCGGGGCGTCCACTTCAAGCAGCGGCTGATGGGGGAAGAGCACGGTGCCTTCGGGCACGGCCCAGATATCCCCGGAAAACCGCCAGTTCGACAGCCAGTCCAGAAAATCGTCGTCAAAGCGCCCGGTCGAGGCGAGTTTTTTAATGGCAACGGCGTTGAAATGCAGCTGGCTGAGCGTGGCCGCCGCGTGCTGCTGGCCGCAGGCGAGGATAAACCGGCGCGACGGGGGGAGCTCGCGGAAAAACAGGCTGAACGTCGCGGGCGTCTGGTGCATTCCCTCTTTCCAGTAGGCCTGGATCATGGTCAGCTGGTAAAGATCGGTCAAAAGTGCCAGCTCGTCGTCTGCCACGCTCAGCGTCACGGGTTCACTCATTCACTTACCTCGGCCCCGGCATTCTGCATCTCACGACGGCAGCGCGGGATGGCGTCGGGGTCGGCCGCGGCGGATAAGGTTTCCAGAAACAGCGTGGTAAAGCCTTCGCGGCAGGCTTCAAGTACCGTGGCGTGGACGCATACGTCGAGCGCCAGGCCGCACACCACAACGCGCTGGATATTGCGTTCGCGCAGGTAGTCGCCCAGGCCCGTGCCATCGAAGGCCGAATAGGCGTCGGCATCAAAGGCCGTGGCCTTGCTCACGCGGATCACCTCGTCGGGGAGCACGAGATCCGGGTGAAAGGCGGCGCCCGGCGTATCCTGCACGCAGTGAATCGGCCAGGGACCGCCTCGGTGGCTGAAGCTGACATGATCCACAGGGTGCCAGTCCCGGGAGGCCACGACGGTCGCCCCGGCGGCGAGGGCCGCGTCGATTTCGGCATTGATGCCGGGCACCAGGGCGCTACCGCCGTCAATCGCCAGGGCACCGCCTTCGCAGAAGTCGCGCTGCATGTCCACGACCAACAGGGCGTCATGGGGTTGATAATGGAGGGCCGACGTCATGGTGCGTTTCTCCTTTATTTCCAACGGGTTAATTATTTGCTACCGGTATGGACAAGTTACCCGTTCGAGTGTTTCGGGCATCAGTAGCCTGCTTCAGGATCGATGGTCGTGACTGGCTCGCCGGCTTCAAAGGCCTTCACATAGGCAATGACCTGGTCGATGGCGTCACTGAGCGGCGTCGGGGCGGCCATGTGCGGCGTGACGATGACCCTGGGATGTTGCCACAACGGATGATCGGCGGATAGCGGCTCTTCCTCGAAGACGTCGAGCAAGGCGCCGCGCAGATGGCCGGGGTCATTGCCCGGGCCCAGCGCCTCAAGCAGCGCTGTCTGATCGATCAAGCTGCCCCGGCCAGGGTTGATGATGCTGGCCCCTTCAGGTAGTTGGGCAAGCCGCTCGGCGTCAAGAATATGTCGCGTTGCGGCGGTGTCGGGCAGGATAGTGATGACCGTCTGCACCTGACCGAGTAACTCGTTGAGGCCTGCCTCGCCGTGCAGGCAGTGAATACCCTCGATCTGCTTGGGTGAGCGGCTCCAGCCGAGTACCGGAAAGCCCGCCTGGTTGAGTTCGTTTGCCACAAAGCGGCCGATCGCGCCCAGTCCGAGTATGCCGACCGGCCACCGGGATTTTTCGACGACGCCCTGGGGTTGCCAGGTGGCGCTTTGTTGCTGGGCCGCATAGCGATCCATGCTGCGGTAGAAATGCAGCACGCCGTAAAGCACATAATCCGCCATCAGCTCGCCCATGCCCGCATCGCGTAGCTTGACGATGGGCACCTGACGGGGCAGGCCGGGGGTCTTGAGCAGGTGGTCGACCCCCGCGCCTAGGTTAATGATGCCCTTGAGCCGGGTTTGCTCCTCGAGCAAATGCGCAGGGGCTTTCCAGACGGCGAGGTAATCGGCGTTCTGGCGATCGTCCGCCGGTGCGTCACTGGTCAGCACCTGGGCATCGGGAAACGCCTCGGCCAGCGCTTCCTGCCACTGCTCGGCCTCGTCGATATGCACAATGATTTTCATGGCGGCTCCTGTCGCAGGCGGGTCATTACGCAAGGCTATCATGGTAGGCGATAAACGCCGCAGCAGACTTGCTTAGCGTAAATCATGATGCCCTATGCATATTTTGTCATAAAGGCTTTGACCGGCAACCAAGGGTGGGTGCTAGTATCGGCTCAAGACGACGTTGGCGGGCCTACTGTGGCGGTGACCAGGTCGATCCTGTGGCCCAGCGACCTGTAATGGCGCTGGTTCTTGGTGATCCTTAATGGCGAGTTGCCCGATGACTCAGGTGTCCCTGCCTTTCACTCGTGAAGAGTATGCAAACCGCCTCTGGAAGGTGCGTGCTGAAATGGCCGGTCGCGGCATTGACGTCTTGATCGTCAGTGACCCCTCTAACATGGCCTGGCTGACCGGCTACGACGGTTGGTCGTTCTATGTCCATCAGTGCGTGCTGGTGGGCCTCGAGGGTGAGCCTGTCTGGTTTGGCCGGCGCATGGATGCTAACGGCGCGTTGCGTACCTGCTGGATTGATCCCGACAACATCACCTATTACCCGGATTATTACGTGCAGAATCCGGATATGCACCCGATGGAATACCTGGCCCAGTCGATCATGCCCGACCGAGGCTGGCACCTGGGCGTGGTGGGCATGGAAATGGACAACTACTACTTTTCCGCCAAGGCTTATCAGAGCTTGCTGCGTGAACTGCCCCATGCGCGCTTCATGGATGCCAACGCCCTGGTAAACTGGTGCCGGTCGATCAAGTCGCCCCAGGAAATCAGCTATATGCGCACGGCCGCCAAGATCGTGGAAGGTATGCACACGCGTATACTGGAAGTCATCGAGCCAGGCCTGCCCAAGAGCAAGCTGGTCTCGGAGATTTACCGCGTCGGTATCGAAGGCTTTGTGGATGAAAACGGCAAGGTATTTGGCGGCGACTATCCGGCGATCGTGCCTATGCTGCCCACCGGCAAGGACGCTGCGGCTCCCCACCTGACCTGGGACGATACGCCGTTTCGCGAAGGCGAGGGCACGTTTTTCGAGATTGCCGGGGTATTCAAGCGCTACCACGCGCCGATGTCGCGGACGGTATTCTTAGGCAAGCCGCCGGCGGATTTTATTCGGGCGGAGTCGGCGCTGCTGGAAGGCATCGAAAACGGCCTGGCGGTGGCCAAGCCCGGCAATGGTACTGCCGATATTGCCATGGCGCTGGGCGCTGCCATGGATAAATACGGCTTTGACCGCGGCGGCGCCCGCTGTGGCTATTCGATCGGTATTTCCTACCCGCCGGACTGGGGCGAGCGCACCATGAGCCTGCGCCCCTCGGATGACACCATCCTGCAGCCGGGCATGACGTTTCACTTCATGCCCGGCCTGTGGGTTGAAGACTGGGGCCTGGAAATCACTGAAAGCATCTTGATCACCGAAGACGGCTGCGAAACGCTGGCCAACTTTCCGCGTCAGCTGTTTGTTAAGTAAAAGGACGACACCATGACGATACCCTCCCGCCAACAGCGGCCCAGCCCGATTTCGGCTACCGTGGACTTTGATGCCGACGGCGTCCAGCACGGCTTCTTGAAGCTGCCGATTTCCACCGATGAATCCGCCTGGGGCGCGGTGATGATACCCGTCACCGTGGTGAAGAATGGCGACGGCCCCACGGCGCTTTTGACCGGCGGCAACCACGGCGATGAATACGAGGGCATCACTTCGCTGCTCAAACTGTCGTCAACGCTCAAGGCAGAGGACGTCACCGGGCGGGTGATTATC
Source organism: Halomonas sp. CUBES01 (assembly GCF_020991005.1). Taxonomy (GTDB): domain Bacteria; phylum Pseudomonadota; class Gammaproteobacteria; order Pseudomonadales; family Halomonadaceae; genus Vreelandella; species Vreelandella gomseomensis. The sequence goes on from NZ_JAJLLW010000002.1 coordinate 63,639, forward strand.
GTGCCGTGCATGAACACCCCGGCGGTGATGGCCGGGAAACGCACCTCGCCGATGGACAAGGGCAACCTCAACCGCAGCTTTCCGGGCGACCCCAACGGCAGCGTCACGCCGCAGATTGCCGACTACTTCACCCGCGTGCTGGTGCCGATGAGCGACGTCGTGCTCGACCTGCATTCCGGCGGCCGCACGCTGGATATCCTGCCGTTCGGCGCCTCCCACGTGCTGGACGACAAAGCCCAGCAGCAGGCCGCCCTGGAGGGGGCCAAAGCCTTTGGCGCGCCCTACGCCATGGTGATGTTCGAGCTGGATGCAGAGAAACTCTTCGACACCGCCTGCGAGCGCCAGGGCAAGGTGTTTGTGGCCACCGAGCTTGGTGGGGGCGGCACCTCGACGCCCGAGAGCATCGCGATTGCCGAACGTGGCGTACGTAATTTCCTGATCCATTACGGTCTGGTAGCAGGCGAGGTGGAAATGCCTGCCGGTGGGCAGATGTATCTGGATATGCCCGACGCCAGTTGCTACGTGCAAAGCCAGCATTCAGGCGTGCTCGAACTGCTGGTGGCGCTGGGTGACGAGGTAAAAAAGGGCCAAACCATTGCCTACGTCTACGACATGACCCGCAGCGGCACCGAACCGGTGGCGTATCACGCCGAACGCGACGGCATTCTGATGGCCCGTCGCGCACCGTCGTTAATCAACATGGGCGACACCCTGGCGGTGATTGCCGATGTGGTTGAGCGTCTGGAGGCGTAACCCCTGCCGTGATGAAACTTGATCGTTACGACCTGAAAATTCTCGACATTTTGTCCCGCGACGGGCGAATCACCAAGTCGAAGCTGGCCGACGCCATCAACCTCTCGGTCAGCCCTTGCTGGGAGCGGGTCAAGCGGCTGGAAAACGCCGGCGTCATCCAGGGTTACAGCGCGCGCATCGATGCCGAGGTGCTGGTGCCGCGCAATCCCGTCTGGGTGCAAATCGAGCTCAAACAGCACAACGCCGACAGCTTTGCACGCTTTGAGGCGCTGGTGATGCAGACGCCGGAGGTGACCGAGTGCGTGGCGGTGGGCGGCGGCGTGGACTATCTGGTCAAGTTTGAAGCCCGCACCATCGACAGCTACCAGCGCCTGATGGACAAGTGGCTGGTCTCGGATGCAGGTATCGAGCGCTATTTCACCTATATCGTGACCAAGACCGTCAAGCGCGAGCCCATCGGTATCGATATCGGCGACGTGTAATGCCCTGATGCCGTTTACCCGCCAAAAAAAACCGCTGCTAAAGCGGTTTTGACAAAAAAAGTTCCGCGATTGCCTGGCGCTTTCAAAAACACTTCGTGCGCCATCTCCTCTAGGCTAGACACATCGAAACACGACGGCTCAGCCGTCATTTTCAATGTTCAATGGCTTGTCGCCTGCCAAGGCGTGCAACCCGGGGAGGTGCCCATGACCACACTATCGACGACGCTTGCCAAACGCCTGGAAGATCCGCGTCTGTTCCGTCAGTACGCCTACGTGAACGGTAAATGGACGCATGGCGAGGGCGGTCGTGAAGAAGCGGTCTACGACCCCGCAACCAATGAAGCCATCGGCCATATCCCGCTGCTGGAAGCCAATCAGATTACTGCCGCCGTGGATGCGGCTGAAGACGCCTTTGGACAGTGGCGGGCGCTGCGCGCTGACGAACGCTGCGAGCGCCTGCTGGCCTGGTATGACCTGATTCAGGCCAACCGTGAAGACCTCGCCACCATCATGACGCTTGAGCAGGGAAAACCGCTGCCTGATTCCCGCGGCGAGGTGCAATACGGTGCCAGCTTCGTGCGTTGGTTCGCCGAAGAAGGCAAGCGTACCTACGGCGACACCATCCCCAGCCCGATTCCCAATGCCTCGCTCGGCACCCTCAAGGAGCCGGTGGGTATTTCGGCCATGATCACGCCTTGGAACTTTCCGCTGGCGATGATTACCCGCAAGGCCGCAGCGGCGCTGGCAGCCGGCTGCCCGGTGATCATCAAGCCGGCCAACGAAACGCCGTTTTCGGCGCTGGCGCTGGCAGAACTCGCCGAGCGGGCCGGCATTCCGGAAGGCATCTTCAACGTTGTGCTGGGTGACCCGCCCGAGGTGTCCAAGATTCTGTGCTCCGAGCCGCGTATCCGCGCGCTGTCGTTCACCGGCTCCACCCGCGTCGGGCGCATCCTGATCGAGCAGAGCGCCAACACCGTCAAGCGGCTCGCGTTGGAGCTGGGCGGGAACGCGCCGTTTATCGTAGGCCCGGATATGGATCCCAAGGAAGCCGCCTATGCAGCGGTGGCGGCCAAGTTCCAGACCGCCGGGCAGGACTGTCTGGCGGCCAACCGTATTCTGGTGCACGAATCCATCCACGATGAATTCGTCGAGCAGTTTGCCGAGCGCATGTCCGCGCTGACCGTGGGTAACGGGCTGGAGAGTGAAATCGATCTGGGGCCGCTGATTCACCGCCAGGCGGTCGATAAAGCCGCCTCCATCGTCGACGACGCAGTGTCGAAAGGCGCCACCATGGTGGCGGGTGACCAGAGCCAGGCCCCCGGCGAGAACTTCTTCATGCCGGTGCTGCTCACCAACGTCACCGCGAACATGAAAGTATGGCGGGAGGAAAACTTCGCGCCGGTTGCCGGGATTACCAAGTATTCCAGCGACGATGAAGTGATCGAAATGGCCAACGATACCGAGTATGGCCTGGCGGCGTATATCTACACCCACGATATTCGGCGTATCTGGAAGCTGATGCGCGCTCTGGAATACGGCATGGTCAGCGTCAACTCGGTTAAGATGACCGGCCCGCCGGTGCCCTTTGGCGGCGTGAAACAATCCGGCCTCGGCCGTGAGGGCGGCGCCACGGGTATCGATGAGTACCTGGAAACCAAGTATTACTGCCTGGGCGCGCTGGGTTCCGTCTCCGGCAGCTAGGAGCGCCTGGGTACCCAGCCGTCAGTCACTATTTAAATACCCTCCCCGCTCTGTGGGGAGGTTTACCGTCTAGAGAGAACGCCATGAGCTTGCATCAGGATCTGATCGAACGTGATCGTAACGTCACCTTCCACGCCTCTACCCACCTGCGTGACTTCGCCCATGGCGATGCGCCGGGTCGGGTGATTACCGGTGGTCAGGGCATCAATATCGTGGACAAGGACGGCCGTGAATTTATCGATGGCTTTGCCGGACTCTACTGCGTCAACATCGGCTATGGGCGCACCGAAGTGGCCGAGGCCATCTACAAGCAGGCCCTGGAGCTCTCTTACTACCACACCTATGTGGGCCACTCGAACGAGCCGCAGATCGAGCTTTCCGAGCGCATTCTGAAAATCGCCGGCATGAACATGTCCAAGGTGTACTACGGCATGTCCGGGTCGGATGCCAACGAAACCCAGCTCAAGATCGTGCGTTACTACAATAACGTCCTGGGGCGGCCGCAGAAGAAAAAGGTCATCTCGCGGATGCGCGGCTATCACGGTTCCGGCATTGCGTCGGGATCGCTGACCGGCCTGAAAGCCTTTCACGATCATTTCGACCTGCCGATCGATACTATTCGGCATACCGAAGCGCCGCACTATTACCTGCGGGCTGCCGAGCAGCACGGCATGACCGAGCTCGAGTTCTCTGCCTACTGTGCGGACAAGCTGGAAGCGATGATTCTGGAAGAAGGCCCGGATACCGTGGCGGCCTTCATCGGCGAGCCGGTACTCGGCACCGGCGGCATCGTACCGCCCCCCGAGGGTTACTGGGCAGCCATCCAGGCGGTGCTGGCCAAGTACGACGTGCTGTTGATTGCCGATGAAGTGGTGTGCGGCTTTGGGCGTACCGGCTCGGACTTCGGCAGCCATCACTATCAAATGAAGCCCGACCTGATCACCATCGCCAAGGGGTTAACCAGCGCCTACCAGCCCTTGTCCGGCGTGATTGTCGGCGAGAAAGTCTGGCAGGTGCTCGAGCAGGGCACCGGTGAATACGGCCCCATCGGCCACGGCTGGACCTACTCCGGCCACGCCCTTGGCTGTGCGGCCGGCCTTGCCAACCTGGACATCATCGAGCGTGAAAACCTGGTGGGCAACGCGGCGGAAACCGGCGGCTACTTTCAGCAGCAGCTCAAGGCCACGTTCGAAGGCCACCCGCTGCTGGGCGACGTGCGCGGCGTTGGCCTGATGGCCGCGCTCGAATTCTCGCCGGATGCCAAGCAGCGCCTGCACTTCGACCCGGCGCTCAAGGTCGGCCCCCGCGTGGCCGCCGCGGCCATGGAAGAGAACCTGATTGCCCGCGCCATGCCGCAGGGTGACATCCTCGGCTTTGCGCCGCCGCTGACCATCAACCGTGACGAAATCGACGACATGATTGGTCGTGCCAAGCGCGCCATCGACCGGGTCACCGACGAACTGGTACGCGCGGGCGATCTGAAAACCGGCGACAAAGAAGCCGCGTTCACAGTGTAAAGAGAGCCTTTGCCGGATTAACGCCGCTGCCTGTGCAGCGGCGTTTTTGTTTTTCAACGCCTCGACTATGCTTAATAGCCCCACGTTTCACTATTAATCCGAGGAGTTTCCATGCAGCCCGTACTGGCATTTGATGTGTATGGCACGCTGATTGATACCCAAGGGGTCAAGGTTGAGCTTGAACGACGCCTGACCGAGCCGGATAAAGCCGCTGAATTTGCCCGCCGCTGGCGCGATAAGCAGCTGGAGTACAGCTTTCGTCACGGTCTGATGGGGGCCTATGTGCCGTTCTCGCAGTGCACACGGGAAGCCCTGGTGTTCACCGACCGCGCCCTGCAGACTGGGCTTTCGGATAACGACCAGGATCACCTGATGGCCGTGTATGCCGAGCTTCCCGCCTTCCCCGATGTGGTGCCTGCGCTTGATCAACTACGCGACGCGGGAATGCGCTGCGTGGCGTTTTCCAACGGCACCGCCGATGCGGTCTCTGCCTTGCTGAAGCGCGCGGGGGTCGATCAGCACATGGACGACGTGGTAAGCGTCGACGATATCAAACGCTTCAAACCCGACCCGTCGGTTTATGCATTTTTACGCAACCGCCTGGAAACCCGCCCCGAGCAGACCTGGCTGATTTCCAGCAACCCCTTCGATGTGATTGGTGCCACCCACGCCGGCTTGCGCAGTGCCTGGGTACGCCGCCACTCGGATGCGCCCTTCGACCCCTGGGGGGTAGAGCCCGATATGACGGTCACGGATCTCGAGTCATTGGCCGACCGCTTACTCAACGTATAGACAAGGAAACAATATGCGCTTTTTACCTTTATTGGCGACGGTGGGTGGGTTGCTCAGTCAGCCGGCGCTGGCCGAAGGCGATAACGGCATTGAACACCTGACCAGCGAGACCAATTTTTCCACGGTCGTCAGGCAGCTTAACGACGCCCTGGATGACAACGGCCTGAGCCTGATGGCCACCGTGAACCATGGTCAAAATGCGGCGAACAACGACCTTGAGCTCGCCCCGACCATGACCTTCATCTTCGGCAATCCTAAGGCCGGTACGCCGATGATGCAGTGTCAGGGCAGCGTTGCGCTGGATTTGCCGCAGAAAATGGTGGTGCGTGAAACCGATGACGGCGTGCGCCTGGAGTGGAACGACCCTCACTACCTGGCCGAGCGCCATGGGCTTGAGGGGTGTGATCTCCCACTCGACAACATTGCGGGCGTACTGAACGATGTCGCCGAGCGTGCGGCTCAGTGAAGGCGCTGAACGTTCACCAGGTCGCGTTGTCCAGACGCACCAGGTAAGCGCATAATAGTGAGCGCTCAACGACTTAGGATGCCATCATGTCAGAAAAGATCTATTGTATTGCCGGTTTCAAACCCAAGCCCGGAAAAGAAGAAGCCGTCTTCAAGGCGCTTCAGGCACTGGAGCCCAACGCGCATCGTGAAGATGCCTGTATTCACTATACCGTGACGCGTCAGATCGATAACCCCTTCGCCCAGGGCACCAGCTACCCGATTGTCTTCCATGAAATCTGGGCCAGCCGCGAAGAGTTCGAAGCCCATTGTCAGCGCAAGGAAATCCAGGATTTCTTCGCCCAGCAGGTTGAGGCGCCCGATGGCGATATCGAAGACGCCAACGTCTGTGTCTACACCGATGAACCCTGGAATTTCGACGCGCCCAAGGTGTAATTCAAAGGTGTACAATAGGGCCAAGTCAGCTACGTACAGCGGAAAGGAGCCAAGATGACCGAGCAAAAGATGAACGTCGAGAGCTTTAACCTGGATCACACCAAGGTAAAAGCACCCTACGTCCGTTTGGCCGATATCAAGGAAGGCCAGAACGGCGACCGGATTCATAAATACGATTTGCGCATTTGCCAGCCGAACAAAGGCCACATGGATATGCCGGCGCTCCATTCGTTGGAGCACCTGATGGCTGAGATGTCGCGCAATCATACCGATAAAGTGGTCGATATCAGCCCCATGGGCTGCCAGACCGGCTTTTACATCGCGATGATCAACCACGACGATTACGACGGCGTGATCGAGATCCTCGAGAAAACCCTCAAAGATATTCTCGATGCCACCGAAGTGCCTGCCTGCAATGAAATGCAGTGCGGCTGGGCGGCCAGTCACAGCCTTGAAGGCGCCCAGGAGCTTGCCAAGGCCTTGCTGGACAAGCGTAATGAGTGGACGCAGGTGTTTGCGTGACCATGACGTAACGCTTTGATTGCATGTCTTCCAACGCCCCCTTGGTCAGGGGGCGTTGGTGTTTCAATGGCTCACCACAATACGATTTCGCCCAGTTTCCTTGGCTTCATAAAGGCCCTTGTCGGCACGCTTGAGCGCGGCTTTCAAGGTGGTTTCGTTCAGCTCTACATGGGTAACGCCGAAAGACGCGGTAATATGCAGCGTCTGATGATCACCCTCGTGTTCGATCGTCACCTCATGGGTGTCGATGGTAGTGCGAATGCGCTCCGCGATCTGCTCTGCCTGGGAGATGGCCGTGTTGGGCAGCAGAATGGCAAACTCCTCACCGCCTACCCGACACAGCAGGTCTTCCTGACGCAGCAGTCCGCTGACCACCGTCGTCAAGCGTTTCAGGACTTCATCGCCGGCATCGTGCCCGTACTCGTCGTTGATCCGCTTGAAGTGGTCGATATCAATGGTAATCAATGAAAGCGGTGTGTTGCTCCTGAGGCCTCGCGATATTTCATTGGTGGCCTGGGACTGCAGATAGCGGCGGTTGAACACCCCGGTGAGCGGGTCGGTCATCGCCTGGGCGAGCAGCTTTTCTTCAAGCTGCTTGCGTTCGGTGAGATCGAACACGGTTGCGCGCGAATAGATGAAACGCCCGTGCCGACGGTAGCCGGAAGCCTGGATGACCACATGTCGCTGGTCGCCGTGACGCGTCAGCAGGGTGCATTCCGCCTCGCCCGGCTGGCCGGCGACGACCTGTGCAAAGGCTACATCGAAGGCGTCCTGGGTGTCGGGGGATATCACGTCGCGGTAGCGCAACTGGCCCACTACCTCGTCAGCGTCAAATCCCAGCCAGCGGCGCTCGGTGCGGTTCATCTTGATGACGATCCCGTCAGCGTTCAACGAGTGATAGCCGCAGGGGGCGCCTTCATACAGGCTGCGCACTTCGGCGGCTTGCTGCTGGGCATTTTGGCGCAGCTTATGCTGCTGGTGGCTGCTAAAAGCCCAATAGACGCCAAACGCAACGGCGGTGACATAAAGGAGTCCCAGGAACCAGAGCACCGACGTTTCTTCTTTCAGCAACGATCGCCAACTGGGCGTCGGCAAGGTCACGCCCATGACCCAGGGGAGCGTATCGCCGGTACTGAAGATCCGTCCCGCCAGGCTGTTGTAGAACTTGGTGCGAACGTCTTCCGTCTGAAAGTAGAGCATGCGGTCGTCAAGGCGGATGTCGCCTTCAAGCGTGCCCGATAGCAGGCTCCATGGATCCGGGGCGGCGTTGGCGTAATCATCGCCGAATGATAAGTCAGGAAGCTGGTGGGTGCCTCGGGTCAATAGCCAGCCACCCTGTGCATCGACAAGCAAGACCTTGGCCTGGGGGTTTACCTGCATGGATTGGTAAAGAGACTGGGTTAAATGCTGCCAGTTGAGGCTGAGCAGCACGACCCCCTTGCGTTCTCGCTGGCTATTGAAGATAGGGGTGGCGACATTGACGACGGGAATGGCTTCGCCGCTTGCCATCTCATATTGCAGATTGCGCCCCGGCGGCGATAGATAGATATCTCGCGGGAACAGCTTGGAGGCGCCTTTGAAGTAATCCGTGTGGGCGTGATTATGCCTGCCCAAGTGTGGTTCGGCGTCGGTGTCCTGTGGAGCGCGAAGCATTTCATTGCCCTCATTATCGATGAGGACGAGTTTGCTGTAGCGAGGCGTATGATTAATGAAGGCATTCAAAAAAACGCTGAGTTGCGTCGGATCCCTGGACGACACGGCACCCTCACCAACCGGGAGATTGCCCTCCAACCGCTGTTGAAGGGTCGGCATTTCCGCAATGGCGAGCGCATAGTTGAGCGTTTCGTTGATCTCGCGAACCAGCGCCTCTTCGCCCACGCGCAAAATACCCTTGGCTTCATCCCGTACCCCGTCCAGGCGTGTTTCCATGTGCATATCCAACACAGGAAATAACGTGGACGTTACCAGGATCAATGGCAGGGTGGCCGCCAATAACAAGCGGAGATAAAGGCGCGGCGAAGTCGATCGCATGTTGTCCTGTGGTAGGCAGGGCCAGTTGGATGTCTTATGGAGGCTATAGTATAGGGTGTGGGGCAGGACGGCAAAATACACGCGACCATGGCCTGCCAAGCTCGGCCCAAGCGAGTGCCCGCTTACGCCCCGTCGGGAAGCGCTTGCCACGCATTGACATCGGCGTGTCATGTCCCTATAAACGCGTGATCATTCATCACCTCGGGTTCACATGGTCCTTCTTATTACGATCGCCGTCCTGTCTATCGGGTTCTCATTCCTGTGTTCCATCATGGAGGCAGCGCTGCTTTCGATCACGCCGAGCTATATCGCCAAGCAAAAAGAAGATAGACCCAAGCTGCACGCCTCGCTGTCGCAGCTGAAAGACAACATCGATCGCCCGCTGGCGGCCATTCTTACCCTCAATACCATTGCCCACACAGTGGGGGCGACCGCCGTCGGTGCCCAGGCCGCCGTGGTGTTCGGGGAGTCGTCGATCGGCATCGTGTCGGCGGTCATGACCATGTTGATCCTGGTGCTTTCCGAGATCATTCCGAAAACCATCGGGGCGACCTATTGGCGCGGGCTGTCGCCACTGCTGCCGCGCCTGCTCAAGCCGCTGATCGTCATTCTGCTGCCGTTCATCTGGATGTCCGAGCAAATTACCCGCCGTCTGGGCAAGTCCGAGCACGATGTCGACCTGCGCGACGAGATCAAGGTGCTGGCGCGGGTAGGGCTGGAAGAGAAGGTGCTCGATGCCGACGAAACGCGCACCATCGTCAATATGCTCAACCTGCACGATATACCGGTGGGCAAGGCCATGACGCCGCGCACCGTCTGCCAGACGGTACTGCCGCACCTCACCGTGGCCGAGTTTGAAGCCGCCTACAGCGATACGCCGTTCACCCGCTTCCCGGTGATGGACAACGGCGAGCAGGCTTTCGGGTACGTGCACAAGGCTGACATGTATCACGCCGACGCCGACAAGACCATGAAGGACATGATGCACCCGATTGCCAGCGTGGATGTGTCGCATAACGTGGAGCAGGTATTCGCCTCCATGCTGCATGACCGGCTGCACATGCGGGTAATCTACGATGAGCACGGTACCTTTGTCGGCCTGATTACCCTGGAAGACATCATCGAAACGATTCTGGGGCAGGACATTGTCGACGAAACTGACAACGTCGATAACCTGCGCAGCTACGCCAAACAGGTGTGGCTCAAGCGGGTCAAGCGTGAAAATAAAGGTGATCCAAAACCGGCGAGGTCGGACAGCGCCTAGTCGATTCATCGACCCAGCGAACCGTTGCCCCTGCTATGTTCGGCGGTGGGCATGTTTATATGCTGATTAGCCGGTTTGGAATTGGCTTGCTTAGCACTTTATGTTCTATAGTGAAGGGTCTGAAAGACGCATAAAGCATTAGGGTATTTCAACCCACAGGAGGAAGGCATGTCACTACGTATCAATGCAGTGGTTCCCGATTTCGAGGCTGAAACCAGCCACGGCACTATCCACTTCCATGACTGGATTGGCGATAGCTGGGCGATCCTGTTCTCTCACCCGAAAGATTTCACCCCAGTCTGCACGACCGAGTTCGGCGCCGTTGCCACGCTCAGCGACGAGTGGAAGAAGCGCGGCACCAAGGTGATTGGTGTCTCGGTAGACGGTGTCGAAGATCACAAACGCTGGGGCGACGATATCAAGACCGTCAGCGGCAGCGATGTCGACTTTCCGATCATCGCCGACGACGGACTCAAGGTCTCCAAGCTCTACGACATGCTGCCCGAAGACGCCTACCTGCCGGACGGCCGGACACCCGCCGACAGCGCCACGGTTCGCTCGGTATTTATCATCGGCCCGGACAAGCAGCTCAAGCTGTCCATGACCTATCCCATGACCGTCGGGCGTAATTTCGCCGAAATCCTGCGCGCGCTTGACGCTCTTCAGGCGACCACCCAGCACGGCGTGGCGACCCCGGCTGACTGGACGGTCGGCCAGGACGTCATCATTCCGCCCAGCGTCTCGGACGAAGACGCCAGGCAGAAATTCGGTGACTTTGAGGCGGTACTGCCGTACCTGCGCAAAACAACGCTGCGTTAATCGCTTCAGGCGTCGTCTTTACACGCGGCACGTCAACGCCAGCGCATGATGCGCTGGCGTTTTGGTTTGCGAGAGAGGTGTTATCGAGCGAAGGCTGGGGGAAAGGCAACCTAACTTGCGGCCTCGAGCGCTAACTGATCAATGGACGTCGAGACATTGCGCGAGCCCGTTAGTATCTCGTTCACGATCGTTTCAATTTCCCCGATACTTGTCTGACTGGACTGGCTGCGGTCGATCACCTGCTTCATGGTCTCGGTGGTGCGGTCGACCAGCTCGCTATTATCCTTGAGCACACGGGTAATCTCGGCCACGGCATCGTTGGATCCTTTGGCCAGTTGTCGGACTTCGTTGGCGACCACGGCAAAGCCGCGCCCCTGCTCGCCGGCGCGCGCCGCCTCGACGGCGGCATTCAGCGACAGCAGATTGGTTTGATTGGCAATCTTGGCGATGGCATCGGTAATCATGTTGATGCTTTTGGCCTGTTCGTTAAGCGATTCAACCAATTGCTGAGCTTCTTTGAGCGCCTGAGCCGATTGTTGGGCGTCGTCCAGTACGTGCTGCAGGTGCGATAGTCCGTTCTGGGCGATTTGTTCGGTTTGCGACGACGTCTGCTGTGCGGCCAGGACGGCTTCCTTCGCCTGATTGGCTTCCTGCACGGCGGTGGTAATGTCGGTGGCAAACTTGACCACCTTGTAGACCTGACCTTCGGCATCGACAATCGGGTTATAGGTCGCCTCCAGCCAGATACTGTTGCCCTTGGCATCCAGTCGTTCGAACTTGCCCTGCTTGAACTCTCCGTTGGCGAGCTCTTGCCAAAAGTGCGGGTGCTGCTGTTCGAAAGCGTCCGTGCAGAACCGGCGGTGATGGGTGCCTACCAGTTGCTCGTTACGATACCCCATGGCCCGCTCGAAATTGGCGTTGGCATTGAGGATCTCGCCCGTTGGCGTGAATTCGATCACCGCCATGGAGCTGTCAAGGGCCTGGAGGACAGCATCTTTACGCCACGCTTCCTGATGGGCCTCGGTAATATCGTTGGCGACCTTGAAGACCTTCGTCACGCGTCCATTACGGTTGCGGATAGGGAAGTAGCTGGCCTCGAGCCAAACGTTCTTCCCTTCTGCAGTCACGCGCTTGAATTTGCCCTGCACGCTTTCGCCACCGGCAAGCGTTTGCCAGAAAGCCGTATAAGCCGAGCTGCTGGCGTCTTCATGGCGACAGAACATACGGTGGTGCTGGCCTTCGATCTCGTCAAGCCGGTAGCCCATGACGTCCAGGAAGCGTTGACTCGCCGTTTTAATAATGCCCGTTGGGGTGAACTCGATACAGGCCGTATGCGCCATCAGCGCCTGGCGAGTGGGTGACATGCGTGACGTCAACTTCATTCATTGGCTCCCAAAACATGACTAAACAGATCTCAGTCGGCACTCTTTTATAGTTGAATAGTGCTTCCTGATACAGTAGTTGTATAAATAATAACAAGTGTTTCTTTTTTGTACAGCATGAGTCTTCTTTATAGTAAATATGTCTATGGTTAAAAGCTAAAGAATTTACGCCTTCATTTGCCTGTAGCCTGCCTGAACATTCAACGCTTGCCAGAGGAGGTCAGGGGCAGGGGGGAGGGGTGTTGCTGGAGGAAAAGCCCAGTTGGGCGAACCAAGCGGTGGCATCATTGCCTGAGTTGTCGCCGTCGCTCATCAAGGCGACCCCGTCGACGGCGGTCACGGCGTCACCGAACAAGGTGGCAAAGTCGTCACGCACGTTGCGTACTTCAGCGACCCATTCGCCGACTTTCGATGGGCCGCCTTGCAGGGCCATGAGTTCGGCGCGGTCGGTAAACGCATTGGTCCAGGTGCTGCCGGCGTCTTGTGTGGACGACCATACGTAGTTGACAGACTGTACCTGCCAGGGGAGCAGCCCCGTTTTGCGGGCCACGTAGACGCGGGCAGGGTAGTCGTCGCCCGCCTTGGTGGTCTCATCGAGTCCCGGGTAGGTGGAATCCACCTGCCAGCACCAGTGCAAGTAAGGGGTTTCGTCCAGGTCGATCTCGCGCTCCAGGTAGCGCGCAGATGCCTGCCCCCGGGACTGGGCTTCGATGACCTGCGTCCCGTCTTTGTCGACGATGGCGTAGCGCGTCTCGCCGTCAAAGCTGCGGGTGGGCCAGGTCATGATCTGGTTGGGCGTCAGGCGGATCTCGGCCATGGCTGTGTCGCTGGCGAGCACCAGGCCTGCGATCGCTATCGCGTGATGGAATGGGCGCACGGCGTTACTCCTCACGCGTCTGCTTATCATCGGACGTCGGCGGGGTTTTTAACGCCGCAGGATGGTGGTCGCCAACGGCATGCAGAAGATCGAACTGACGCGCACAGGCGCGGCAGGCACCGCACATGGATAGATGAAAACGGAGCGACGCTCTCTCGCGAAGTGTCAACGCTCTGTCCTGTTTTAACGACATCAGGCGCGTCGCTTCACGGCACATGATCATACAATAACCCTCTCGCGAATATCGGCAGGCATGGCACCAGACATGATGGATCGTTACGCATTGCTGATGGCTGTCTCATGTTCAGTGCGCTCCAGGCCAGGTTCCTTTCAGGCCAACCAGCCTTTTTCGATACAGTGGCGCAGCTTCAGTCGCGCGCGGTGCAGGATGACCCAGCAGTTGGCCTCGGTGATCTCGAGAACCTCACAGATCTCCGGTGTTGAAAGCCCCATCAGCTCACGCATCGTGAACACGCGGGCGGTGTTGTCCGGTAGTGCGATCAGGCAGGTATCCAGCACTTTCCAGAAGGCCTTGTTTTCGAGCACCTGGTCGGGCTCGCCCCAGGGCTTGGGTCGCGTCGTCGCCTGCCAGCGTCCATTGTCCTGAAACAGGCTGTCCAGCGCGTCTTCGTCGCTCTGGTCGTCGCTCTGCCATGCCACGTAACGACCCTGCTGGCGAAGCCTCTCGAGCATCTTGTTCTTGAGAATACCAAAGACCCAGGTTTCAAACGCGGAACGTCCGCCAAAGGTATCGTGCTTTTCCAGTGCGGTGACCAGCGTGTCCTGCACGGTATCCTCGGCCGCCGCATTATCGCGAAGCTGTAGGCGAGCAAAGGCGACGAGCTTGGGTCGCAGCGCCGCAATATGTTCATCGGGTGAGTGCGTGGCAGTTGTCACGTTAGTCCTCAACGACAAGGTCTGATAGCAGAAAAGTGTTCATGCTCATACTCGCCTCTGATCCCTTATGACGCGGGTGCTTCCCACGCAAGCGGCTTGAGCGCTTCGTTGAGCGGTGTGCCGGCAAGGTGGTTGGTGTAGTTCGAGAGTGTTTTCAGCGCGCAGGCAATGACCAGCTCCAGCACCTGCTGATGGGTGAAACCTGCTTCAAGGAAGGCATCCAGCTCGGCTTGCTCAGCCCAGCCACGCTGAGCGTTCAAGTGGCGTGCAAAACGCGTCACGGCCGCCAGCTTGGCATCGTTAGGTGTCTTGCGTTCGCGCAGATCCTTGACGGTCTCGTCGTCGGCACCGGCTTGTTTAATGCCACCGGTATGGGCAGCGACGCAGAACGCACAGTGGTTATCGGCACTGATGGCAAGCAAGGCCGCCTGCTGTTCCACCGGGCTCAGGCTGGTCTTGGCATAGATGCCGTCAAGGGTCATATAGGCTTCGAGAAGCGTCGGTGCTTCGGCCATCTTGGCAAAGATATTCGGCAGGAAGCCCATTTTCTTTTCGGCGGCTTTCAGGTTTGCCTGCGCGGCTTCGGGTGCGCTATCGGCGGTGTGTAAGGGGAAATCGGCCATGTCGCTCTCTTTGGGTTGATAAAAAACGGTTGCTGCAGTATCGCTGCATTGTACTCATTGATTATGGAACAATTGGTTCAGAATTGACAACAGGCGCGATGAGGGTTCTGTCATGTATCTTTCGTTGAGCGTTGGTGGCCGGAATCTTTGTTACCACGCAAAGGCAATCGTGTGGTGTTCCACTGGAATTGAACAGGGATCGAGTAGGTGATGTGGCGGATGGAAACGTGCTTGGAAGTGGGGTGGCGCGTAGATTCTCAAGAGCCTGAATGCTGTAGCTCCCAGTAACGCAACGTCGATGGGTGAACGCCGAAGTGCTCGGGTAGCGCGATGCCCAGCTGTTCGCAGAGCAGGCCCAGCAGCGCCATGTGGTGAATGCTGTGGCTGGTTAAAAACGCCAGTTCCCGGCCCAGGCTGGTGGGCAGGGCCACCGAATCGTCGGCGCCATCCACCTCAACAGGGTAGCTCAGCGTCAGGGCGGCGTCGTGGGGCCTGTCTGCCAGTGCCTCGAGCTCCGCCTGCAACGCTTCGACGCGCTCACCCGCGTAACCGGGCCGGGTTTCCAGCGCCGCTTCCCGCAGGCGTTCTTCATAGTCCAATACCGCCTGGGTGGGTGCCGTCGCGCAGGCATCCAGCAGCGTCTGGTAGTGCTCAAGAATATGTCGGATGTGTTTGCCCAGCGACTGAGTACCCTTGGCGCCAAGCGGGCGCTGGTAGTCGTGTGCCGAGACGCGGCCAAGCAATTGGGCGAGTTGCGCGAGCGTTTGCACGTTTTCGTCTATCAGTGGCGACAGTGATGATGTCGACATGGTCATTAGCCTCCCGGTGAAGTGTGCCGGTGCGTACACCGGCACAGAAGCAGTTAGTTTGACGGGCAGGGCCGGTGTTAGCCGGCTTCGGCACCGCCTTCGCCTTCTGCTTCTCCCTCGCCTTCACCTTCGCCTTCCGCTTCAGCTTCGCCCTCAGAGCCACCTTCGGCCAGCATCATGGGCGCTTCCTGCATCGAGGTGAATCCTTCGGTGGGCTCGTCGGCCTGGGCCTGAAAGGCCAGACCACCCGCGACCAGCGCCAGGGCAGGGGCGGTATAGCCGAACCGGCGGCCAAGGCGGCTCAGTAAACGACGTTTCGCTTCGTGTTGAGACATGAGGCTTCTCCTTAATAGTGTCATAAGCAAATGCGCCAGATGGCGCGACTTCCTGCCGCTATACCGCGGCCTGGGAAGAGGGTAAAAGTGGTGTCTGTTTAAGCCACTGGTTAACAGCATCAACTGACGTGCTGGCCAGCCGCGCGCCGTGCGCGCCCTGGGCCATGTGCTGCAGCGCGGCCAAGGCGTCAGGGCTTAACCCTTGCGGTTGATCTGCTGTTTCCTGGGCCCTGGTCAGCAGGGCGCCGAGCAACTCGAGCGACGACGGTGCTTCGGAGCTGTCGCTCGGGGCGTCATCAAGCCATAAAAGCCCAACGCAAGGGCCGCGCTCCTGAAACAGGAACCCGGCATCCCCAAGCGGTAGATTAAGCGGCTCCAGGGTGTCCGGTGCGGCCAGCGACAGGCGTGCCCCACGCGTCAGGGCAAGGCCGTTCTGTGCCGCCACCGCCTTCAGCGTGTCCGTCGCCTGGGTAGACTGCTGGGCGGGCACCACGCAGACGACATGCCCCTCCGGCCGACTCAGCAGGGCGACATCGAGCACCAACTGGCCGTTACTGGCAGCGTGGGACAGGCAGAACTGGGTGATGGCGGGGACGATGTCGTCGAGGCGCAGGCGCGAGCGAATCACCCGGCTGTCGCTGGTCAGGCAATAACCGTTGGCGCTTTCCAGGACATGCAGTGATGTGTCGGCGGTGTTGCCGTCGGTGTCCAGCAGCGGCGTCAGTGTCTCGGTAATCATGGCTGACACGGGGCCCTCGGGCGCGCTGATCGACCAGCGGCGCTGATCGAAGAACAGCGTACCGCGCCAGGTGGCGGGACGCTCGCGAGCGGAAGATGTCGTGTCGGGCACTGAAATGTCGCGATCCCCGGGCGCCAGCAGCCCATGTTGCCACCATAGCGAGAGCGTCGCCCACAGATCGCTGGACAGGGTGTCGGTATCGGCCTGCCCGCCGCTTGCCTCTTGGAGCTGTTCAATTACGCTTTTGATCGGCGCGCCGTCGCTGACCAGCAGCCAGATCAGCGCTGCGCTGTCGTTGAGCTGAAAATAGTGCCCGCTGGGGTGGTGATAAAGCGCCAGACGATCGTCGTCGATCAGCTCGCTGACGCCCTGGCCGTGGAAAGACAGGCTCAGCGGAGCGAGCTCGGTCGCCAGCCGGTAATCGGCAAGGCTGGGTAGCCCGACGAAGGGCAGGTAGCGATGGCCGTCCCGGGTCGGGTAGAGCGGTACAAAGCCACCCGCCCGTTCACGCTCGGCCGCCAGCGCCGCGGCATCGAAGGTGGCCTCGTCGCGGGGCGGCTGATCAAGCCCGGTCAGGGCGATCATGTCCTGCACCAGGCCGGTTTTGACGGCCTCTTCGACTACGCCGCCGTGCTCGGGCTTGGCGCAGGTGCCAAGCGAAGGGCTCAGGTTGCACTCCAGAATCCATGGCTTTAGCTGGTCGTCGACCAGACAGTCCAGGCCGATCAGCTCGTAGCAGCCCCGCGGGTCGGCGCCGTCTTCCCGGGAGCGGGCGCGCATCGCCTCGACGCCGGAGAGCGCGGTCAGCGTGGCCAGATCCTGCAGCTGGCTAAACAACGCCTGGTCGTCGTGGCCCTGTTCGCGAAGCCAGTGGCGATAGCGGTCAAGGTCGATAAACTCCACCGGAATCTCGGCGTCCAGGTTGAGCGCGTTGATGTCGGGGTTGGTCAACTGGCTAAAGGGGTTGTCGATGTCATCCGGGCTCCACGGCGCCGAGGCCAGCTTGGCAAAGCCCTGGTCGTAGAGATACACGCGTAGCGGGTCGATGCTGGCGATCAGCATATACAGGCGCAGCACGTACTTGTGGCCGCGGATGGTATGCGGGTTGGCAACGTATTCCTGCACCAGCCAGTTGGGTTCCAGCGGGGCACGGACCGGGTCGCGCAACACCTGAACCCCTTGGCCCTTGGACGCATTGGTCGGCTTCAAGATCCAGCGCTTATCGGGATGCGCGGCGGCGTCTTCGACCAGCGCCGGGTAGTCGTGGGGCATTTCATAGGCGCGCGGGAAGAAATTCAGCCGTTCCGTGTTGGGATGCGCCTCCCCAAAGTGGCGCCGGGTGCGTTCGCGCAGCCCACTCAACCCCGCATGCAGGCGGCTTTTGACCGTGAGCGCGGCGTTGCCGGGAATGTGGTTCATCACGCGGCTGGGAGACGTCGCCTGGAATGCCGCCCTGGGCGGCATGCCGGTCACCCAGGCTGCCTGCCACTGCGCGTCGTCGCCTTGCTGCCAGCCCTTGGCTTCCAGCGTCTGGCGGAAAAAAACATCCTGCTCGGCATGGCGTTTGCCGCTCAGCCAGAAGCGTGGTGGGGGAGTAGTGTGCGCGCTCATACCGGGCTCCTTGTCGGGTCATTACCAGTGAGTGGTGGATCAGCGCGATTGCTTACACATGATTTTCAGCAATTGCCAAAAGCAAGCCTCGCACCGATGCCACGACCATTGGGGCGTTTATCTATACGTTTATGCCAAAAAAGCATTTTAATAATGGTTTTATATCACCCATTATCATATTAATGTACCAATCGTTCTTTTTCCTGTTTTACTCAGGTCGATGAGCGTTGCTCGCGACCGCAATGGAGGTTTTATGTCCCGCTTACTATTGGGCCTGATCGGCGCCCTGGGGTTTTCCGCCCAGGCCCTAGCACTTGAAGAAACGCCGTTTGAAATGACGCCGCTGGTGGATGCCCAGTGGCTAAACGAGCATCTCGATGAAGAGGAATTGGTGGTGTTGGACGTGCGCTCGTCCATCGACGATGGCGGCGATGCCGAGAGCTTTGCCGAGGCCCGCATTCCGGGCAGCCGCTATTCAAGCTACACCGATGACGGCTGGCGCGAAACCCGCGACAGCGTAGCGGGCTTGATGCCCGAGGTGGGCGATCTTGAAGCGCTGGTCGGCGACCTGGGGATCGATAACGACAGCGCGGTGGTGATTGTGCCCGCCGGTACCGGCGCCACCGACTTCGGCAGTGCAGCGCGGGTGTATTGGACGCTTAAAATCCTCGGCCACGACGAGGTTGCCATCCTCAACGGCGGCTTTGCGGGCTGGGAGCAGCAGGGCTTTGACGTGGCAAGCGGCGAGCCTGAGCCATACGATGCCGCAGAATTCGACGCCACGCTTCGCGAGGAACTGATCGCGTCAACCGAGGACGTGGAAGCCGCCCGGGAAAGTCAGGCGCAGCTGGTCGACGCCCGGCCCGCCGACTATTTTGCCGGTGACAACCAATCCTCCGCGGCACGGGTCGCCGGTACGATTCCGGGCGCGCGGAGCCTGCCCCACCAGTCGCACCTGAACGACCAGAACGGCGCTTACTATCTGGACGTCGAGGGTCTGCAGTCGCGCATCAATGCCGTGGAGCTGGATAGCAGCGAGCGCACGATTGCCTTCTGCAACACCGGTCATTGGGCCGCGACCGACTGGTTCGTGCTCAGCGAAGTCGCCGAGTTCGACAACATCGCCATGTATGACGGCTCGATGGCCGCCTGGACCCTCAGCGATTCCCGCCCGGTGCAGCTTGCCCGCGAAGGCATCAAGCAGGTGAGAGAACTGCTGAACTAAGCCTCAAGCTTTTCTTCATGCGTCTCATCCCTGGTGTGGTTCGGCTACGCCAGGGACAAGCGTTGCTGTGTCCTTAACGGGCTTCCCCGTGTCGCTTTTTCCTTGCCCTGCGATCGATAGGGACGCTGGCTCCCCTAATGCCCCTGCGGCATGTTAAATTGATTCTTTAGATAGTGATTGTCCCGCCTATGGGCGGGCGACAGCTTCCAAGAGTGGTGACGATGGCCATTGGCAGACCCCTACAGCATCAGCCAGAGGAAGCGCTAAAGGCGGCGATTAATACCTTCTGGCGCTCCGGCTACTATCATACGTCCATGCGTGACCTGCTTGACGCCATGGCGCTGTCGCGCAGCAGCCTGTACCAGTCGTTCGGCAATAAAGAGGCGCTGTTCCTGTTAGCCCTGCAGAATTATCGTGACGAACTGCTGGCGACGCTGTCCGAGCAGCTGGACGCCGCCGACAGCGCCTGGTCGTTTATTGAGCAGCTTCTATATTCAGCCGCCGAGACCGATAGCCAGCAGGCATCGCTTGGCTGCCTGCTGTTCAATTCCGCCACTGAGCTGGGCGGTGAAGATTCGCCGCCGGCGCAGACCGCCCGGGACAGCGTGGCCAGCATCAATGCGTTCTTCTCGGACGTCATCAAGCGTGCCCAGCAGGAAGGCAGCATTGCCGATACCCGCGACCCCGACAGCGCCGCGCAGTTTTTGACGCTGTCCATGTCCGGCCTGCGGCTGTTGATGAAAAACGGCGCCTCGCAGCATCAGGCGCAGCAAACGGTAGACTTCATTCTGCGCGGGCTGGGCTAGGCATTACCCCAGCGCGCTGACCCTATTGAAACAAGGCCCACTTGGCGCATGGAAAATACATTTTTACTCGGTTTCCTGGGCAGCCTTGCCGCCGGGTCGTTGACGGCCGTCGGCGCGCTACCGGTACTGCTGGGCAAAACCCCTGACCGTGGCTTTCGTGATCTGGCGCTGGGGTTTGCCGCCGGCGTCATGCTGGCGGCGTCGTTCTTTTCGCTGATCATCCCGGCGCTGGACGCCGCCGAAATCTATTACGCTGGTGGGCCGGTGCCCGCTGCCATTGTCTGTGCGGCGATCCTGCTGGGCATGGGGGCGATAGCGCTGCTCAATGAACGCCTGCCCCACGAGCATTTCCAGCAGGGCCGCGAAGGCCCCGAAGCCGCCTCGCTGCGGCGGGTATGGCTGTTCGTCTTTGCCATTGCCATTCACAACCTGCCCGAGGGCATGGCGGTGGGCGTGGGGTTCGGTGCCAACGGTCTCGAAGGCGGCATGCCGTTGGCGATCGGCATTGGCCTGCAAAACATGCCGGAAGGGCTGGCCGTGGCGATTGCGCTAATGGGGGAGGGCTATTCCCGATGGCGGTCGTGGTCGATTGCCGCGCTCACTGGACTGATCGAGCCCATCGGCGGCCTGTTCGGCGCCAGCATTATCAGCGTCTCGCAGATATTGCTGCCCTGGGGCATGGCCTTTGCCGCCGGGGCGATGCTCTATGTGATCAGCCATGAAATCATTCCCGAGACGCACCGCTGTGGCCACCAGAAGAAGGCGACCTTTGGTCTGGCCATTGGCCTGGTGATCATGCTGTTCCTCGACGTATGGCTGGGGGCATGACGCGCCGCCGCATTAACGTAGCGCCTCCGCACCGCCGTGGGCGGTATCGTGGCCGCACAGCCGGTGATCGCTCAACACTTCAATAATCCGGCACTGGGCGACGCTGTCGCCGTCGCACTGGGCGACCGTCCGCTGCAGTTCGTCGCGTAGCACGGTCAGCCGCTGGAGGCGCGACTCCACCTCCGCCAGGTGCCGACGTGCCAGCTGATCGACCTGGTCGCACGGCTGGCTTGGGTGGTCGGCCATGTCGAGTAGCTCCCGCACGGCCTCCACCGAGAAGCCGAAATCCCGCGCATGACGAATGAACATCAAGCGCTGCACCGTTGCCTCGCTGTAACGCCGCTGATTGCCCTCATTACGCAGGGCGGCGGGCAGCAGGCCGATCTTCTCGTAATAGCGCACGGTCTCCGGCTTGCAGTGGGTCCGGCTGGCGAGTTCGCCGATGCCAATGGCGGCATGGCTGGACGTGCTGGTCATGGCTTGAACCTCTAGTGACTACAGGTATTAGGCTAATCCCAAGATAGCCGACTGGAAAGGATGATGCCATGACGACCCGCCAGGATACCCCCCGCGATACGCTGCGCCTGAACGTTCAGGGCATGGACTGCGGTGGCTGCGAACGCAACGTCGAAACGGCGCTTAACCGCCTGCCCCAGGTGGAGCAAGTCAGCGCTTCAAGCATGAACGGCACGGTGAGCGTTACCGGTCATGCGCTGGACCACGACACCCTGTCGCAAACGCTGGCAAAGCTGGGCTACCCCGTGGTGGACGCCTCGCCAGAGGCGTCATCGACGCCACCTTGGTGGCGCACGCCCAAAGGGCAACTGGTAGTGTTTAGCGGGGCGCTGCTGGCGATCGCAGGGCTGCTGACGATGAGCTTCCCGCTGGTGGGTAGCTGGCCGTTTGTCGTGGCGACGCTGGTGGGCTGGGTGCCGATTGGCCAGGCCGCCTGGCGCGCGCTGCGCATGGGTAATCCGCTGACCATTGAAATGCTGATGACGATTGCAGCACTTGGCGCCCTGATTATCGGCGCGGCGGCCGAGGCGGCCGTGGTGGTGTTTCTGTTTGCCGTGGGTGAGTTGCTCGAGGGCGTGGCCGCCGGGCAGGCGCGTCGGCGCATTGCTGCCCTTGCCAATCTGGCCCCGGCCATGGCGCGGCTGCTTGAGGGCGACGCCATCCGTGACGTGCCGGCGGACTGGTTAACGCCCGGCCAGCGGGTCCTGGTGCGGCCGGGCGATCGCGTGCCCTGCGACGGGCGGATCGTCTCGGGGACCTCGCACCTCGATGAGTCGCCTATCAACGGTGAGTCGGTGCCCCGGCAGCGTGCCACCGGCGAGGATATCTGGGCGGGCACGGTCAATCTCGACGCGGCGTTAGAGGTGGAAGTCACTCGGGGGGCTGCTGACAATACCATTGCCCGGATTATTCACCTGGTCGAAGAAGCACAGGCCGCCAAAGCCCCAGTGGCGCGCTTTATCGACCGGTTTGCCCGCTGGTACATGCCATTTGTCGTCGGTGTGGCCGTGCTGGTGGCGGTGGTGCCGCCCTGGCTGACCGACCTGGCCTGGTCCGAGTCGGTCTACCGGGCGCTGGCACTTCTGTTGATTGCCTGCCCGTGCGCGCTGGTCATCTCGACGCCGGCGGCCATTGCCGCGGGGCTTTCAACCGCCGCGCGGCGTGGTCTTTTGATCAAGGGCGGTGCCGTGCTTGAACAGCTGGGCAAGCTCCAGCGCGTGGCGGTGGATAAAACCGGGACCCTGACCGCTGGTGCGCCCAGCGTGACCGATGTTGAAGCATGGACCGAGTCGAGCGAGGACGAGGTGGTCAGGTTGGCCGCCGCGCTGGAGCAGGACTCGAGCCACCCGGTGGCGCAGGCCATTGTGCAGCATGCAGAGCAGTTGGGGCTGTCGCTGGGCAGGGCATCCGAGGGGCAGGCTCAGGCCGGGCAGGGTGTCAGCGGTCGGTTCGAGGGCCGGCAGTTAACCCTCACAAGCCCGCGCCATTGGCAGGGGACCGAGACCCAGTCAGCGCGAATTGCCGCGCTTGAAGCAGAGGGTAAAACGGTGGTTCTGTTGCTGGCTGAAGGAAGCGCGCTTGGCGTGCTGGCGCTGCGCGACGAACCCCGTGAGGATACCCCTGCAGCAATCGACGCGCTCAACCGCCTGGGCGTCAGCGTGGTGATGCTCAGCGGCGACAACGCGCGCACGGTGGCCGCCATGGGTAAGCAGTTGGGTATTGAGGCCGAAGGCGAGCTGATGCCCGAGGACAAGGCCCAGCGGGTGCGGGACTGGCAGGCCCAGGGTCTGGGGCCCGTGGGTAAAGTGGGTGACGGTATCAACGATGCCCCGGCGCTGGCGGCCGCCGACGTGGGGGTTGCCATGGGCGGCGGTACCGACGTGGCGCTGGAAACCGCCGATGCGGCGCTGCTCAAGAATCGCGTGATGGGCGTCGCCGAGCTGATCGGGCTATCGCGAGCCACGCTACGCAACGTCAAGACCAATGTGGTGCTGGCGCTGGGCTTCAAGGCGATATTTCTGGTGTCGACGCTTGCAGGCGTGACCGGGATGTGGGTGGCGGTCATGGCGGATACCGGTGCCACCGTGCTGGTGACTCTCAATGCGATGCGTCTGCTCGGCTACCGGTTCCGTTAATCAAGCGGATCATGGCGTAAAGTACTGGCCGCTCAAGAGCGGCCAGGTAGCCAGGTCGTGATCGAGAGGTATGGTGGGTTACCGGCCGACGTACTCGACCAGCGCCTCTGCGAAGGAATCGGTGTTACCGGTGCCGCCCATGTCCGGGGTGACCATGTCGCTGCGGGTTTCCAGTACGGTACGAATTCCCTGACGGATGGCGGTGCCTTTCTCGGGCATGCCAAGGTGGTCGAGCATTTGCGCCGCGGCGAGCAGCAGGGCGCAGGGGTTGGCGATTTTCTTGCCGGCAATGTCCGGCGCCGAGCCGTGTACCGCTTCAAAAATCGCCGCTTTCTCGCCGATGTTGGCGCCCGGTGCCAGGCCAAGGCCGCCCACCAGGCCCGCACACAGGTCTGACAGGATATCGCCGAACAGGTTGGTGGTGACCACCACGTCGAACTGGTGCGGGTTCATCACCAACTGCATGCAGGCGTTATCGACGATCATTTCCTGGAATTCGATTTCCGGATATTCCTCGGCGATTTCCCGGGCGATGTCCAGAAACAGCCCCGAGCTGGTCTTGATGATGTTGGCCTTGTGCACCGCCGTGACCTTCTTGCGGCCCTGGCTGCGCGCCAGTTCAAAGGCGTAGCGCACGATGCGCTCGGAGCCCTTGCGCGTCACCTTGATGACCGACAGTGCGGTATTGCCATCGTCGGTATATTCCTGGCCATCGGCGAGGTAGGCCCCTTCGGTGTTTTCGCGCACGGTGATCATGTCGATGTCGTCGTAGCGCGAACGCGTGCCGGGGAAGCTGATGGCCGGGCGCACGTTGGCGTAGAGATCAAAATGACGGCGAAGCTGCACGTTGATGGAAGAGAAGCCTTTGCCGATCGGCGTGGTGAGCGGGCCCTTGAGCGCGATACCGTGCTTTTCGATGGCGTCCAGCGATGCCTGGGGAATCAGCGTGCCGTGTTTTTCCAGCGCGCCAAGACCTGCATCGATAAATTCGTACTCCAAACCGCAATCCAGGGCGTCCAGCACGCGTAGCGTGGCGTCCATGATTTCGGGGCCGATACCGTCGCCTTTGATCACTGCTATGGAATGGCTCATCTACTGCTCCTCTTCTCTCGGCGGGGGTGCCGCTTCAACGTGGAAAGTTGGGACTCGATCAGTCGATATATGCGCTGTAATGGTACGCCAAAGTGGTGGGCTTGGGCACCCTGCGGTCGTCGTACATGGCGCCTGCCTGACGGCCGTCAAGGAACGCCAACGGCGATGGGCGGGTGCAGCGTGGTAAAATTACTGTTAGAATCTCGCGCCTTCTGCTGCCCTTATCGTTAAGAGCAGGCACATCGACGTATTCGTGTAGATGACACAGTGGCCTTTTTTATGACGTTACCGGCATTTGCCACCCAAGGGCTGATGACTCCACCCTAGGCTTCCCTTCCTATTGCTGTGCATGACGCCTTCACCCGGCTGTCATCGCCTGACGGTATCCTTGCATACCGCCTTTGCTATGTCCTGACGTTGCCGTACGTCGATCTCTCAAACATCGTTTGTACTACCCAAGCGCTTCACGTGCCGCTGTCGGGCGTTTTACGCCCCACGCTTGCGGCCTGTCGTTAACCCTTAACTATGGATCCCCGCATGTACGAAAAATTTAAACAGTCTTGGCTCTCGAACCTCAAGGGCGACACCCTGGCGGGTATCGTGGTGGCGCTCGCCCTGATTCCCGAGGCCATCGCCTTCTCCATCATTGCGGGGGTCGACCCCAAGGTTGGCCTTTACGCCTCCTTTGCGATCTGTGTGATTATCGCCTTTACCGGCGGCCGCTCGGGCATGATCTCGGCCGCCACGGGGGCCATGGCGCTGCTGATGATCACCCTGGTCAAGGAGCACGGCCTCGAGTATCTGCTGGCCGCCACGCTGCTGACCGGCGTATTCCAGATTATTGCCGGCTATCTGAGGCTTGCCGACCTGATGCGCTTTGTCTCGCGCTCGGTGGTCACGGGGTTTGTCAACGCCCTGGCGATTCTGATTTTCATGGCCCAGCTGCCTGAACTGACCGATGTTACCTGGCACGTTTACGCCATGACGGCGGCGGGTCTGGCAATCATCTACGGCTTCCCCTATATGCCGGTGCTGGGTAGGACGATTCCCTCCCCGCTGGTGTGTATCGTCGTGCTGACGGCGGTGTACATGATCACCGGCATGGAGATTCGCAGCGTGGGCGATATGGGCGAACTCCCCGACAGCCTGCCGATCTTCCTGTGGCCGGACGTGCCGCTGAACCTTGAAACCCTGATGATCATCCTGCCGTACTCGCTGATGCTGACCGTGGTGGGGCTGCTGGAATCCATGATGACCGCGACGATCATCGATGATTTGACCGATACCAAGAGCGATAAAAATCGCGAGTGTAAAGGCCAGGGCATTGCCAATATCGGCTCGGGCCTGATCGGCGGCATGGCGGGCTGTGCGATGATCGGCCAGTCGGTGATCAACGTGAAATCCGGCGGCCGTCGCCGCACGTCAACGTTAATTGCCGGTATTGCGCTCTTGTTTATGGTCGTTTTCCTCGCCGACTGGGTCTCGCAGATTCCCATGGCGGCGCTGGTCGCGGTCATGATCATGGTGTCGGTGGGTACCTTCAGTTGGGAGTCGATCCGCGACCTCAAGAAACACCCGATGAGCACCAATATCGTGATGGTGGCGACCGTGGCGGTGACCGTGGGCACCCACAACCTGGCGATTGGCGTTTTCGTGGGCGTGCTGCTGGCAGCGATGTTCTTCGCCAACAAGGTCGGCAACATCATGTACATTGGCTCGAAGGAAGTCACGCCGGGCAGCGAGCGCGAATATCAGGTCGTAGGCCAGGTGTTCTTTGCCTCCTCCGAGCGCTTTATCGAAGCATTTGATTTCAAGGAAAGCATCGACAAGGTCACCATCAATCTTTCGCGGGCCCACTTCTGGGATATCACCGCCGTGCAAGCGCTGGATCGGGTGGTGATCAAGTTCCGCCGCGAAGGCACCGAGGTTGAAATGATCGGCCTCAACGAAGCAAGTGCTACCGTGGTGGATCGCTACGCCGTACACGACGACCCCGTGGCGGTGGAAAAACTCATGGGCGGCCACTAACGAGGCAAGGAGTGCACAATGTCTGATCAATTCACGATGTCCGGTCAAGTACTAGCCGCGATCGACGGCTCGTCGTTTTCCGAAAGCGTCTGCGATTACGCTGCCTGGGCTAGCCAGGCGCTGAACGCGCCGCTGGTGTTCGTCCACGTGGTGGATAACCATCCGCAAACCAGCGAGGACGCTAACCTGTCGGGGAGCCTGCGCCTCGGTGCGCGGGAAAAGCTCATGGAAGAGCTTTCCGACCTTGACGAGCAGCGGGCCAGGGTCAACCGCGAGCAGGGCAAACTGATGCTCGAGGCGGCCAAGGCGCGTGCCGTTGAAGACGGCATCGCTGACCCGGCCACCCGCCAGCGTAACGGCACCCTGGTGGAAACCCTGGTGGAGCTTGAAAACGACGTGCGTCTGCTGGTCGTGGGCAAGCGCGGTGAAACCGCCGACCAGGCCAGCGGCCACCTGGGTTCAAACCTTGAGCGCGTGGTGCGCGAAATGCACCGGCCGATTCTGATGGTGCCACGAGGTGGCTTCAAAGCCCCGGCAAAGGCCATGATGGCGTTCGATGGCAGCAAGACGGCGCGCAAGGGCATTGAAATGCTCGCCAAGAGCCCGCTGTTCAGCGGTATTGCCTGCCATGTGGTCATCGTCGGCGCCGATACCGGCGAGAACAGCTCGCAGCTCGAGTGGGCGCTTTCCACCCTGCGCGAGGCCGGCCACGAGGCCGAAGGGGCTATTCGCGCCGGTGAAGTGGAAGCCACGCTGCATGCGTATGCAGAAGATAACGACATCGACATGATGGTGATGGGCGCCTACGGCCATTCGCGCATTCGCCATCTGCTGGTAGGCAGTACCACCACCGACATGCTGCGCAAGAGCACGATTCCCGTGCTCATATTGCGCTAAGCGCAGCTCAAGCCGGCCTTCTTCGCGAGTGGCTGGCTTTTTTTTGCCTTGATATAAATAGGGCGGTCGATTTCACCAAACGGCGACGTTGATTCTATGCTTAGTGGAAAGGTGTTACCTATTCACTCACTAGCATAGGCGGGGTGTTACCTTGAATTTATCAACCCTCGACAGGCAACGAGCCGTCTTTGACGAACGCTCATCATCCCATCGCTTCGTCGCTGATTTATTGAAACAGGCGGATATTGTGATCAACGGCCACCGGCCATGGGATATTCAACTGAAAGCGCCAGGCGTTATCGATAGCGCCCTTTCGCGAGGCAATCTGGGGCTTGGCGAAAGTTACATGAATGGCGACTGGGACGCCAAGTCGCTGGATCAGTTCTTTTATCGCCTGATGCGCGCCCAGCTCCACCAGCGGATCCGGCCGACGCAGCTTGTCTATCATTCGCTACGCGCCCGGCTGCTCAACCGCCAAAGCGCCAAGCGCGCCTGGGAAGTGGGCGAAAAACACTATGATCTGGGCAATGAGTTCTACGCTGCCATGCTCGACAAGCGTATGACCTATACCTGCGGGTACTGGAAAGACGTTGACAGTCTGGACGACGCCCAAGAAGCCAAGCTCGATCTCATCTGCCGTAAACTGGGCTTGCAGCCCGGTATGCGAGTGCTGGATATCGGCTGCGGTTGGGGCAGTTTCATGGCCTACGCCGCCGAGCATTATGGCGTCGAATGCGTTGGCCTGACCATCTCCAGAGAACAGGCAGAGTTTGGCCAGCGGCTGATGAGAAGCGGGCTGCCCGTCGAGTTTCGCCTGCGGGACTATCGCGACGAAACCGAGCAGTTTGATCGCATCGTCAGCATCGGCATGTTCGAGCACGTCGGGCATAAAAACTATCGCCAGTACATGGAGGTGGCAAGCCGCTGTCTGAAAGACGACGGGCTGTTTCTGCTCCACACCATCGGCAAGAACCTTTCCGCCACGGCTTCTGACCCATGGATTGACAAGTACATTTTCCCCAACGGCGAATTGCCGACCCTCGGCCAGGTCATCGAGGCTTCCGAGTCGCTCTTCGTGGTGGAAGATGTGCACAACTTTGGGGCCGATTACGACAAGACCCTGATGGCCTGGCATGCCAACTTCGACGCCAACTGGCCAAACTTCCGCGACCGCTTCGATGATACCTTTTACCGCATGTGGCGTTACTATCTGCTCAGCTGTGCCGGTGCCTTCCGCGCCCGGGAAATTCAGCTCTGGCAGTTCGTGCTGAGCAAGAAAGGCGTGGTAGATGGCTATGAACGCGTGAGCTGAGCCATCACCCGTTTCCGCCGTGTTAGCTTAGGCACTAACTTTTTTATCTAGCACGAGCGGATGGCGGCATGCGAGAAACGCTGGAGAAGTATCAGGTTGGCTGCTATCTGGTGGCTATTGTGGCCGGCATCGGCACGGGGGCGCGTTGGGAAGCGTTACACGCCTGGGAGACAGCACTCTGGCCGTTACTCGGCGCCCTGCTGTATGCGACCTTCACCCAGGTGCCGTTGTTGCCTATCTGTAAGGCGCTCAACGACCGGCGATTCATCGCCGCACTGATCGCAGGCAACTTCGTGGTGATGCCGCTGGTCGTGTGGGGACTGGTCACGCTGTTTGCGCTGGAAACCAGCCTGATGCTCGGCGTCCTGCTGGTGTTGCTGGTGCCCTGCACCGACTGGTTTATCAGCTTTACGCACCTGGGGCAGGGCGATAGCGCCCGGGCGATTGCCGCCACGCCGGTCTTGCTGTTGCTGCAGATCCTGCTGCTGCCGCTGTATGTCACGCTGATAATGGGCGAACAGCTGGTCGCGTCCCAGCTGTTCAGCGAATTATTGCCCGCCTTTGCCGGGCTCATTGTGACCCCGCTGTTGCTTGCCTGGCTGACGGAAAAAGGCGCTGAGCGTTACGCGGTGCTAAAGAAAGGCGTCAGCGTCATGGGCTGGTTGCCCGTGCCGCTGTTGACGGCGGTGGTATTCCTGATTGCCGCCTCGCAGGTACACGTCATCATGGAAGCGCGCGAAACCCTGTGGCGGGTAGCGGCGATCTTTGTCCTTTACCTGCTTGTTGCCGCCGTGGTCGCCAGGGTGCTTTACCGACTGGCCAAGCTACCCGTGGCCGCCGGCCGGACACTGGCCTTCAGCCTGGGCACCCGTAACTCTTTTGTGGTGCTACCGCTGGCAATGGCGCTGCCGGATATCTGGGCCGCGGCAGTGGTGGTCATTGTCATGCAGTCGCTCATCGAGCTACTGGGCATGGTGGTTTACCTGACCTGGGTGCCGCGGCTGATCAAGTCGCCGCCGACCCGGTAACCGTGGAGCGTGGCGCACAGGCGACAGGCTTAACGCCCGATGGCACAGCGCTGACCCAGCCATACCGCCGCAAGCCACAGCGGCAGGCTGCCGAGGGTATATACCAAGGCCAACGCCAGGTCGCTCTGCGCAAGCAGAGCGACTTCCAGGCTGAACAGGGAGAAGGTGGTGAAGCCACCGCAAACCCCGGCGATCAGAAACGGCTGCCAGCCTGCCAGGCGCGCTTCCGGGGCCTTGGCAATTTGCGCCGCCAGCCAGCCGATCAGCCAGCAACCCGCCACGTTGACCAGCAAAGTGCCCCAGGGAAAGTCGCTGGCGAAGGCGTCGATCATCATTAACGAGATCACATAGCGCAGCGCGCTGCCGAGCCCACTGCCGATGCCTATCGCGGCGTAGGTGGTTAAGGTTTTCACAGCCCGCCCCCCAGCCAGGCGCCGACGGCGAGGGCGACAACCCCCAAGGTGACGGTGGTAATGATATTGGCTAGCGCCTTGCCGCCCTGGCCGCTTTCCCACAGGCCCAACGTCTGCAGGCTGAATGACGAAACGGTGGTAAAACCACCGAGCAGCCCCACGGCGAGCATTAGCCAGGGGCCGCCCGTGGGCGCGACGCTATCGGTTGTGAGGGTGGCCGCCAGCCAGCCAAGCGCCAAGGCCCCTAGCAGGTTGACGGCCAGGGTGCCCCAGGGAAAGGCGCTGCCCAGCCATCGGGCGGCGAGCTGGGAAACGCCGACGCGTGCCATGCCCCCAATGGCCCCGCCCACGGCTACCAGCGTAATGCTTGCCAAGCCCATGCCCACGGATTTACCTCCCTTGCCAGCGCAACCTGTTGGTTACCAAGCTTATCATGGGCCGCCGTTGGGGCGCTGTTGTCGGTGAACGACTTCGTGTAGAAAGGAAGGCGAATAACAACAATCCCTCGACTCGCCGTTCAAGGAGACGCACGCCATGACTGACCATGTATTAGCGGCCGTTGATAGCTCACAGTTTTCCACCGGCGTCTGTGACTATGCGGAATGGGCCGCCCAGCGCCTTGATGCCCCACTGGCGTTTATCCATGTCATCGATAACCACCCGCAGATCTCGGAGCCTGACCTGACCGGCAACCTGGGCCTTGGCACCCGCGAGCATCTGCTCGAGAAGCTGTCCGACATCGAGGAGCAGCATGCCAAGCTGGCCCGCGAGCAAGGTCGGCTGTTGCTTGACGACGCCAAGCAGCGCGCCCTGCACGCGGGTATCGAGGCGCCGGCAACCATGCAGCGCAACGGCACGCTGGTGGAAACGCTGGTGGAGCAGGAAAATGACGTGCGGCTGCTGGTGGTCGGCAAGCGCGGTGAAACAGCGCACCAGGCCAGCGGGCATCTGGGCTCGAACCTCGAGCGCGTGGTGCGTGAAATGCATCGCCCGATTCTCATGGTGCCCAAGGCCTTTACGGCGCCCAGGGCGGTGATGATGGCCTTCGACGGCAGCAAGACGGCGCGTAAAGGCATCGAGATGCTGGCCAAGAGCCCGTTATTCAACGGCGTGACCTGCCATGTGGTGATTGTCGGTGCGGAAACCGCCGAGCATCGCTCGCAGCTGGAATGGGCGCTGAGCACCCTTGAAACGGCGGGCCATGCCGCCGAAGGCGCGATTCGGGCGGGTGACGTCGAAGAAACGCTACGCGCCTACAAGGAAGAACGCGCCATCGATATGCTAGTGATGGGGGCCTACGGCCATTCGCGTATCCGTCACCTGCTGGTGGGCAGCACCACGACCGCGATGTTACGCAGAGCCCAACTGCCGGTGCTGATCCTGCGCTAGCGGCGTGGCGCTCGGCTAGCCACCTGCAGCACGCGCTGGGCCAGGCACCAGGCGGCGATGATAAACGCCAGCATCGTGGCAAGGATGGCCTGAAACGCCATGCCCGCGCTGAGCGCGAGCCCGATAGCGGCGGGGGCGATGCCCGTGGAAAATACCATGGCGGCGCTGAGCGCCGAGCGTACGCGCCCCAGGTGCTCGATGCCCCACAGCTTGATCAACAGCCCCGATGCAATCAGCTCCTGGGCGCCCATGGCCAGTCCGCCGCCGACCATCAGCGCCCAGACGCTGGCGTCTCCGCCGACAAAGGCGGCAAACAGCATGGCACTTGCGTAAGGCAGCAGGTAGACGCGGGCCAGGCGTACCGGGCCGATCTTGTCGATCCAGCGGCCGCCGAGCAGCGCTCCCGGCAGCTTGGCGACGCCCATGCCGGCAAGCGCCAGCGCGTAGACGCCAAGCGAGCTGTCCAGGGACTCGGTCAGTTGGGCCTGGTAGATGAACAGCCCCGTCATGGTAATCGGCAGCGACATGAGTAGTGGCAACAGGGCCCAGAAGCGTGGCTCGCGAAAAGGTCTCGGCCCCTGCAGATCGTGGTCGGCGGGTTTGTTACCCGGCGCGATGGACCACGGCGCGCTTATCAGCAGCAACAGCCACGGCAGGGCGAGTAGCGCACACAGCAGCCACCAGAAGGACTGCCAGCTGAGCCACACCAGCGTCGCGGCGACCAGCGGTGGCAGCAGCGCTTCGCCGAGCGGGATTCCCAGGCTGGCCAGTCCCATGGCCCGGCCGCGCAGCGTGGTGAATTCACGGGCGGCAAGGGTGTTGCCGAGGTGCGTCAGCATGCCCTGCCCGCATAAACGCACCAGCCCGAGACCCAGCACGCCCAGCCCCCACCAGGGTGACAGCGTCATCAGCGCTACGCCGGCGAGCAGGGCAAGCAGTATCGTTATCGCAAACCGGCGTGGGGCAACCCAGTCGATGGAGGGGCCCACGCGCAGCATGACACATCCCGCTGCCAGTGTTACCACGGTGTAGGCGGTACCAAATTGCCCGGCACTCAGCTGCCAATGCGCGGCCAGCGGTGCCTGAAACAACCCCACAAAAAAACTTTGTCCCAGGCTTGAACTGAACATCGCCAAGAACGCGATACTCAATACGCTGCGGTGGTCGCGCAGCAGGGTGCGGTAGCCCATGATGGCTTATCCTTTGCGAAACAAGCAGGCGGAGAAAACGCCCAAAAGGTAGTAATCCTGCTAAGTGTAACAGCAGATCATAAGGAGACGACGGTGATGAACCATCCAGACATCGACGCGGCGGCCATGAAGACGCGGTTGTTGACCCTGCGTGAAACACTTCTTGACGAGAGCGCTGACAGTGCCGGAGCCCGGGATACCGTAACCCTCGACCAAACCTCGGTAGGCCGCCTGTCCCGGATGGACGCCCTGCAGGGTCAGGCGATGGCCAAGGCCGAAGAGGAGCGCCGCCAGTTGAACGTCACGCGCATCGCCGGTGCACTGCAACGTCTCGAGCAAGGGGGGTTCGGCGAATGTATCGAGTGCGGCGAGTGGATCAACGTCAAGCGCCTGGAAAGCGATCCGCTGGTACTCAAGTGTATCGACTGCGCCGAATAGTGCCGACCTGGCGGAGGCTGAGGCCGGCGACCACGCCTTGACCCGTCAGGTGATCTTGTTCACGGGGAAGCGCGTTTCGCGCAGGCTGTCCTTGATTTTCTTGAGGTGCGGCAGAAAATCCTCGCCGCGCCTGAGCGTCACGCCGGTGGCCAGGGCGTCGATCAGCGTCAACTGGATTACCCGCGAGGTCATCGGCATGTAATGGTCAGTGTCTTCCGGCGTGGCGACCTCCAGAGTGGCGGTACATTCCTGGGAAAGCGGTGAATCCGGCGCGGTAATGCCCAGCACCACCGCGCCCGCTTCGCGGGCGACGCGAGCAATGTCGACCAGCTCGCGGGTGCGCCCGGTATAGGAAATGATCACCACCACATCGCCAGTGTGGCAGGCCGCCGCCACCATGCGTTGCATCAGCACATCGATATGCACCATGACCGGCAGGTTGAAACGGAAGAACTTGTGCTGGGCGTCCTGGGCCACCGCACCGGAGGCCCCAAGGCCGAAGAAGTGGATCTGCTTGGCCTGGGTCAGGTAGTCCACCATGCGCTCCACGGCGCCCATGTCGACCTCGCGCTGGGCCTCGTCCAGGGCGGCAATGGTGGCGCCGAAGATCTTGTGGGTGTACTGGGTAGCGGTATCGCCAGGCTCCACCGCGCGCGTCACGTAGGGGGTGCCGCCGGCCAGGCTCTGGGCCAGCTTGATCTTGAAATCCGGGTAACCTTTAGCACCGAAGTTACGGCAAAAACGGTTGACCGTAGGCTCGCTGACGCTTGCCGCTTGAGCCAGGCTGGCGATGCTCAGGCTGGTGGCGGCGGCCGGATCGTCGATAATCACGTTGGCGACTTTACGCTCCGAGCGGTTGAGGTCTTCCAGGCGTTCGCGTATCCGGGCTAGCAAATCGTGAGCCATTAAACGGTCTCCGTGGCAGTAGGTGGCAGGTGCGACTGCCAATGATCGCACCAATCAATAAAGTCGTCGGCCGCTAGCGGGCGTGAGTAATAGTAGCCCTGGGCGATTTCACAGCCAATATGGCGTAAGTACTGGGCCTGGCCAGAGGTTTCAATGCCTTCGGCCACCACGTCACAGCCGACACTATGGGCGAGCTGGGTAATGGTGCGCGCCAGTTGGCGATCCACATCGCTTTCTTCCAGGTCCATCACGAAGGCACGATCGATCTTCAACGTCGAAAACGGCAGCGTCTTGATGTATGCCAGCGACGAATGGCCGGTGCCAAAATCGTCAATGGCGACGGCAATACTCGCCTGGCTGAGCTGCGCCAGTTGCTGACGGGCATTCTGCATGTCGCTCATCAGGCCGGACTCGGTGACTTCGATGGCGAAGAAATGAGGGGGAATCTGCCGCGCTGCCAGCTGGTGCAGCAGGCCATCGGCGAAATCCCGGCGAGCCAGCTGGCGAGCCGCCACGTTAACGGCTACATGGAAGTCATTGCCCATCACCTGCTGTTCGCGCCAGCGGGTGATGGTGCGCATGGCTTCTTCCATCACCCACTCGCCAATGGCGAAAATATCCCCGCTGGCTTCAGCCAGTGGTATGAACATGCCCGGGGAAATCTGCCCAAGCTCGGGGTGGTGCCAGCGCAGCAGTGCCTCGGCGCCGACGACACGCTGATCCATCAGCGATAGTTTGGGCTGAAAGGCGAGCGACATTTCACCCCGTTCGATAGCGCCGCGCAGGGCCTGCTGGACGTGCAGGCGATGGCGTTGCCGGGCCTCAAGGTCTTCATTGTAACACTGTACCTCAACGCTCTGACGGCCCGGTAGCGCCAGGGCGGCCATGTGTACCAGGCGCTCGGTATCAAACGCGTCCCGGGCGCTGCTGATGCCGATCCGCGCCGCCAGGGGCAGCAGCATGCCGTCAAGCTGCTGGTCGTGCTCGAAGACGGCCAGCAAATGGTGGGCCAGCGTCAGCAGCTCACCGTCGTCATCGCTATTGCGGATCACCAGCAGTTCGCTGCCGCCCCACAAACCCAGGGTGTCGGTGTCGCTCAGGCGTTCGTTCAGGCGCTGGGCAATGTGCCGGAGGAGTCGCTCGGCAATCCGGTAGCCATGCAGCCGGATAACGTCGTCCAGGCGATCCAGGGCGATGAACAGAAGCCCCGTGGCCTTGCGCAGCGCGGCCGCCTCGTTGAGCGTCTGGGTCAGCCCGCGCCGATTGGGCAACAGGGTGATCGGGTCGGTGCGCGATTGACGGTTGAGCGCCCGGGTTCGCTTGCCCACCAAGCGTTCGAGGGAGTCGGCCTGCTGGTCGCGAATACGGAAGCGCTGCTCGACGCTCAGCACGTTGTGAATGCGCTGTATTACCTCGTCGTGCTGAAACGGCTTGGTGACGAAGTCGCGCACGCCCAGGGCCAGCGCGCGCTGCTTGGTGTCGTTATCGATTTGCGCCGTCAACACGATCACCGGCGGCGCCTGACGCTCGAAGGCGTGATGCAGCCGTTCGATGACCGCGTAGCCGTCCAGGTGCGGCATGCGGATGTCCAGCAACAGCAGGTCGGGCAACTGCTGCTGGCAGTAGCCTACCACCTCCCGGGGGTCGCTGATGCCATGGCTATTGTCAAAGCCGTGGTCATCGAGCAAGTCGAGCATCAGCTCGATATTGATCGGGTTGTCGTCAACAACCAGTATGTGTTTATCGTGAGATGTCATGGCTCCTGCCTGGTGGGCGCTCCCAGCAAATGGTGAAGGGTGTCGGAAAGCTGTGCAATATCGATGGGTTTTTTCAGGTAGTCATCAAACCCGGCGTTGAGGCCCTGTCTTACGTCGCGGGGCAGTGCGTTGGCCGAAAGGGCGATCACCGGTAGATGCCGGTAGCGCGGATCCCGACGCAGATGGGCCAGCGCCTCATAGCCGCCCATGCCCGGCAGGTGGAGATCCATCAACACCACGGCGGGCCTCTCTGCCTGCAGCATGTCCAGCCCCAACTCGGCGCTTGACGCGGTGCGCAGGGTAATGCCCTCCATCGCGTCGACGATGTCTTCCATCAGGCGCTGATTGGCGGGGTTGTCCTCGATATACAGCAGCGTGGGCGACGATAGTGGCGCTGATGACGCGTCGGGCTGAGGTTCGCGTGGCGATGATGCAGCGGCCGGTGTCGCCACCGGCAGCGTGAACCAGAAGGTGGCACCCTGGCCCGGCTGACTGTCGACCCCGATCCGGCCGTGCATCTGTTCGACCAGCTCGCGGGTGATGGACAGGCCAATGCCGGTTCCTTCCACGGTGCTATCCTCGGCGTCGAGCCGGTTAAACGGCTCAAACAGCTCATCAAGGCGCGCGGGGTCGACGCCAGGCCCCGTATCACGCACGCGAATCTTGATCTGCTCC
Organism: Halomonas sp. CUBES01; assembly: GCF_020991005.1. Taxonomy (GTDB): domain Bacteria; phylum Pseudomonadota; class Gammaproteobacteria; order Pseudomonadales; family Halomonadaceae; genus Vreelandella; species Vreelandella gomseomensis. The sequence continues at coordinate 100,328 of NZ_JAJLLW010000002.1, forward strand.
TGCTGGTGCTCGGCACTGAGCTCGATACGTCCATGGGCGACGTTATATTTCATGGCGTTGGACAGCAGGTTGAGCAGGATCTGCTTGGTGCGCGTGTAGTCGGCATGCACACGCCAGGCGGCGTCGGGCAATGTGCAGCTCAGGGCAATGCCTGCGTTCTTAGTGCTCGCTTCCAGGGTGCTGCAGGCGTCGTCGAACACGCCGGCAAGCGAGATGGTTTCAATGGACAGCGATAGCTGGCGGGCCTCGATCTTGGCCAGATCCAGCACGTCGTTGATCAGGCTGAGCAGGTGCTGGCCGCTCTTCTCGATCTGGCGAACCTGTCGCTGCTGTTTGGCGTTGAGCGGCGTTCGCGTGTTGCTGGCGAGCAGCTGGGCAAAGCCCAGGATGGCGTTGAGCGGGGTGCGCAGCTCGTGGCTCATCGACGACAGAAAGTCGCTCTTGGCCTGGTTGGCCTGTTCCGCCTGATCGCGAGCCGCTGCCAGGTCCTGCATGACCTGTTCGCGCTCAGCCATCTGGCGGTACAGGTTGATCAGCAGCACGCAGGTGTCGGTGAAAGGCTGTAGCCAGTCCAGGAGGCCCCGGTTCAGCGGCTGGCGGCTGTTGGCGATGGCGTACATGCCGATCAGCTGACCGTGGCTGAAAATCGGCACGCCCAGGTAGTTATCAAACTGCACTTGTCCCAGTGGGAACTCGCTGCGCTGGGTCGACGCATTCACATTGTTGTCGATGACCACTTTACCCCGGGAAAAGACGCGGCCCAACAAAGAGTTAGGGTTCTTGAGCACCATGTCGCCGCTGGCCAGTTGCTCCATCACCTGTTGCGACTCGCTGCTCCACGACAGGTCGGTAATGGCATGCAGTTTCAGCGCATTACCGGTGTCTCCCTGAATGACCTCGCCAATCAAGGCGTAGTCGCTGTCGGTCAGCTCGCGCAGGGCTTCCATGAGAAATATCCACAGCCGTTTGCCCGACATCAGCGCTGGATAGTCGGTAATCCCCTGGTGCAATACCTTGAGCAGGCTCTGTTCCTTTTGGATGCGCTGGTTGGCGGCGTGGATCTGACGCAGGTCGGTCAGAATGCCGATAAACTCCGCTACCTGATGATGCTCATCGTCGATGGCGTTGACCGCCAGATGGACAGGCACGCGGTGGCCGGCCTTGTGTTGCGCCTCGACTTCGCGGCCGCGCCCCACCACCTGGGGACGCCCGCCGGCCAAAAACCGGGCGATGAAGCTGTCGTGCCGGTCGTGCAGGTCGGGAGGGGTCAGCATTGCCACGTTGCGGCCGAGCACTTCATCCCGGGTGTAGCCGAGCAGCTTCAGGGCAAAGGGGTTGATGCCGAGCACCGTGCCGTCGCGGTTGATCCGCACGATGCCGGTGGCGCTTTCGTTGAACAACGCTTCATAGCGGCGGGTGGTTTGCGCCAGGGTATAGCGCATCTGGTGCTGTCGCAGTAGCTCTTCTACCTGGCCTGCCAGGCTTTTCAACAGCCCCATGTCGCGCTCGCTGAATTCGCGGGGCTGGTGGTCGAGCAGGCACAGGCTACCCACGGCCAGCTGGTCGTGAGGGCGCAGCGGGTAGCCGGCGTAAAAGCGAATGTGGGGTGGCTCAACGACCAGCCGGTTGTCCATGAAGCGAACGTCACGATGTGTATCGGGCACGACCAGCGGCGCATCGGCGGTGATGGTATGGTCACAAAACGCGATGTCGCGCGGGGTCTGGCAGATGTCGAAGCCGGGGTGCGACTTGAACCACTGGCGTTGTTCGTCGAGCAGAGTAATCAGCGCAACGGGGACGTCAAACAGCTCCCGGGCAAGCTGAGCCAGCCGGTCGAAGGCCTCCTCGGCGGGCGTGTCCAGCACATGCAAGGCGTGCACCGCGGCCAGTCGCTGCGGCTCGTTGTCAGGGGGTGCTGATGCTGGCATGGCCGCTCCGCGATTAAACGTATGTGTTAGTTATATCGGCCGAGATTAGCATTGCTTAAGCCAGAGAGCGCATTTTCAGTGAACAGTGTCGTTGCGGGGACTAGCCGCGTGATCGGCGAGCGCTTTGGCGGATGGAAAAAACGGCGTAAGTAACTGAAACGGTAGAGCCGGCGTTAAAAGACGTGGCATGGCGTGCCCCCGTGATAGGCGCTTGTGGGCAGCGTTTCCCCTAGCGTAGAAGGGCAACCGGCCAGCATAGTGTAGAGTCGTTCAATTAACCCAATGTACGGGAGATGCCATGCCAGCTTCGCTATCGGTGGCGGTGATATCCACCATGGAGGCCGTATCGGCCAGCCAGTGGGACGCGCTGGTGGATCCGGACCAGCCTTTTTTGCGTCACGCTTTTCTTCATGCGCTGGAGGCGAGCGGGTCGGTTAGCCCGGCGACTGGCTGGCAGCCGTGCCATCTGACCGTATGGCAAGGCGCGCAGCTGGTCGGCGCCATGCCCCTCTATGAAAAGTCTCATTCCTACGGCGAGTATGTGTTTGACTGGGGGTGGGCCGATGCCTTTGAGCGCGCCGGGGGCGACTATTATCCCAAGGCGCTCAGCGCGATACCGTTTACCCCGGTGCCCGGCTCGCGCGCGCTGGTGGGGCCGGGCAACGATACGCAAGCGATTTACGCCGCGCTGGCCGAGGGCTGGCAAGCGCAGTGCCAGCGCCAGGGGTTGTCGAGCTGGCATCTGCTGTTTGCCGAGACGCCCGAGGTCGAGGCGTGGCAGGCGCAATGCCCGGCGCTGATCAGCCGAGAGGGCGTACAGTTTCAGTGGCGTGATACAGGCTTCGGTGATTTCGACGGCTTTCTTGCCGCGCTGACCTCCAAGCGTCGCAAGATGATCAAGCGCGAGCGCCGCCTGGTCGCCGAACAGGGCCTTGACATGGTGCGCTTGTCCGGCGAGCAGATCACCCCCGACGCCCTTGCGCATTTCTACCGCTGCTACGCGATTACCTATCAGGAGCGCGGTCGGCCGCCCTATCTGAACAAGGACTTTTTTGAGCGCCTCTACCGCGACATGCCCGACTCGCTGCTGCTCGTCCAGGCGCATCTCGACGGGCGACCGGTGGCGGCGGCGCTGTATTTTAAGGGTACCCGTACGCTTTACGGGCGCTACTGGGGTAGCGAGGTCATGGCCGACTGCCTGCATTTTGAGGCGTGCTATTACCAGGGCATAGAGGTGTGCCTCGCGCAGGGACTGACGCTGTTTGACCCCGGCACTCAGGGCGAGCACAAGCTGCTGCGCGGGTTTGCGCCGCAGCGCGTACGCTCCCTGCACTACCTTGCTCATCCGGGCCTGGCCAATGCGGTGGCGACCTTTTGCCAGGATGAGGGGCGTCAGGTGGCGGCCTATCGTGAGGCCGCCTCCAGCGCCTTGCCGTATAAATGAAAGCCACTCGCTGGGTGGGCGGCATGATGGCATAATGCGCGCCACTTTAGGCGCATCGGTTTTTTGAAAAAGCCCAGGCAATTGTCAAGGAAAGGAGAGCGGTCATGCGCAGATGGCTATTACTCGCGCTGCTGCTGGTGTTGGGCGTACTGCAATACCAGCTGTGGCTGGGCGAGGGCGGCTGGCGCGACCTCCAGCAGCTTGAGCAGCGCGTCGCTGCACAGGAAGCTCATAACGTGCCCCTGCGCGAGCGCAACGCCCGGATGGCGGCTGAAGTGACCGACCTGAAAAACGGCCTTAATGCGATCGAAGAGCGTGCGCGCAGCGATATGGGCATGGTGCGTACCGACGAGCAGTTCTTCTGGGTGCCGGGCGTGGCTATCGAGCACGCGCTAATCGGCATCAACGCTCGCATGGTGACCTCGCCGGAGTCGGCCGATGAATAACCGCTTATGGCTGGTCGTGCCCGCCGCTGGGCAGGGGCGCCGCATGGCAGCGGACAGGCCCAAGCAGTACCTGTCGCTGCTGGACCGCCCGATTCTTGCGCACACGCTTGCCCGCTTACACAGTGCCTTCCCCGATGCGCGGCTGGTGCTCTGCCTGGATGACGATGACCGTTGGTTCTCACCCGAGTGGGTGCCGTTTACCGACTGGCAGCGCGTGACGGGCGGCGCTGAACGCATGGAGAGCGTGTTCAATGCGCTCGGTGCCATCGACGCGTGCGACGACGACCTGGTGCTGGTTCACGATGTCGCGAGACCCTGCGTCACCTGCGACGACCTGCTGGCGCTCCATCAGGCGACGCAGCAACACGCCTCGGGCGCGCTGCTGGCGATGCCGGTGGCGGATACCATGAAGCGTGCCAGTGCCGCCGGTACCAGCCTGCATACCGAGCCCCGGGAAGCCCTATGGCATGCGCTGACCCCCCAGGGCTTCCGCTATCGTCAGCTTTATCGGGCGCTGGATGAGGCGCGTAGGCGCGGGACATTGCTGACTGACGAGGCCTCAGCGGTGGAAGCACTTGGCGAAGCCCCAAAACTGGTGCCCGGCCGGCGCGATAACCTGAAAGTGACCCACCCTGATGACCTGGCGCTGGCGGCCGCGATTCTCACTGCCCAGCGGGATACCCTCGAAAGGAGCCTGTAATGCGAATTGGCCACGGATTTGACGTACATCGGTTTGGCCCCGGCGACCACCTGATGCTTGGCGGGGTCAAGGTAGCGTTTGAACAAGGATTCGTTGCCCACTCCGACGGCGATGTGCTGCTCCACGCGGTAAGCGATGCACTGCTGGGGGCCTGCGCGCTGGGGGATATCGGCCATCACTTCCCCGACACCGACCCGGCCTGGAAGGGCGCGGATAGCCGTGACCTCCTGCGTCAGGTGATGGCGTTGGTGCGAGGGGAAGGGTATACCGTCGTCAATATCGACGCGACGGTCATGGCCCAGGTGCCCAAGCTGGCGCCCTTTGTGGGCGCCATGCGCGAGGCCATCGCGGCGGATCTGGCGCTGTCAACAGGCCAGGTGAACGTCAAGGCGACCACCACGGAACGGCTCGGTTTCACCGGTCGCGGAGAGGGCATTGCCGCCGAGGCCGTTGTATTGCTTGGCTCGCTCGAGGCGCCCCATGCTTGAGCTTCCCCACTGGCAGCGCGGCCTGGATGCCGACCTGGGGCCGCCCAGGCCCGGTCATTTTCGTCTCACGCCCGACGACTTCCTGGTCGACGAGGCACTGGATTTTGCCCCGGAAGGCCACGGCGAACACCTTTGGCTGAACATTGAAAAGCGCAACCTGACAACCCTCGAGGTCGTCAAACTGCTCAGCCAGCGCTGCGGCGTGTCGCCCCGCGACGTGGGCTATTCGGGGATGAAGGACCGCATCGCCGTGACCCGCCAGTGGCTGAGCGTACACCTGCCGGGCAAGGAAGCCCCCGAGGGCCTGATGAGGGGCCTCGCCGAGGGCGGCGTGAAGGTACTGGCGCATGCCCGCCACCCGCGAAAGCTGAAGCGCGGCGTGCATCGCTTTAACCGTTTTCAGCTGCGGCTCGGCGGCGAGGCGGTGGCCGCCGATGACTTTGAGACGCGCTGGCAGGCGCTCTGCCAAGCGGGGGTGCCCAACTACGTGGGGCCACAGCGCTTCGGGCCGTCGGGGCGGAACCTGCAGCGTGCCGAAGCGCTGCTGGCGCGCGGCTGGCGCAAGCGCGATGATCGCCACGGCATCCTGTTGTCCACGGCGCGCAGCTTTCTGTTCAACGAGCTGCTCAGCGACAGGGTCAAGCAAAAGCAATGGCATCAGCCCCTTGACGGCGATACGCTGATGCTCGAGGGCACCCATAGCGTGTTCAGCGTCGACCAGGTGGACGACACGCTGCGCGCTCGCGCCGCCGCGCTCGATCTGCATCCGACCGGCCCGCTGTGGGGCGTCGGTCGCACCAGTCAGCAGGCGGCGGGCGAGTTCGAGGCCGCGCTGCACAGCCGTTATCCGGCCCTCTGCGAGGGCCTGCTGCACAGCGGCGTCAAGCGCAGCCAGAGGGCATTGCGCATGTGCCTGAGCGAGCCGTCGCTGACCCGGGACGCGCAGGGCGTGGTACTCTCATTCGGCCTGCCGCGCGGCAGCTTCGCCACGGCGGTGGTCAGCGAGCTGCTGACCACCGCTGACTCGGGTGGCGAACGCGTCGGCGCGGACGCAATCCATTAAGGAGACTTCCATGCGGCGTTTGCTGCTATCCAACGACGATGGTGTTCATGCGCCGGGACTCAAGGCGCTTTACGATGCGCTCACCCAGCATGCCAACTTGCGAGTGGTGGCGCCGGATCGCGACCGTAGCGGGGCGAGCAACTCGCTGACGCTGTCGCGCCCGCTGGCAATGACGGCTCTGGAGAGCGGTTTCTACAGCGTGGATGGCACGCCTGCGGACTGCGTCTACCTGGGCGTCAACGGCGTATGGGACGAAAAGCCCGACCTGGTGATTTCCGGCATCAACCATGGCGGCAACCTGGGTGATGACGTGCTCTATTCGGGCACCGTCGCCGCCGCCATGGAAGGCCGTAACCTGGGCATGTCGGCGATTGCCATGTCGCTATGCGGCCAGCATCACTTTGCCACTGCCGGCCATGTGGCCGCGAGCCTCGTCGGCGCCGTGGATCAGCTGTCGCTGCCGCCGCGTACGCTGCTCAACGTCAACGTGCCCGACCTTCCCTGGGATGAAGTCAAGGGCGTCAAGGTGACCCGGCTTGGCTATCGGGGCCCGGCGGAGCAGCCGTTGGCCGTCAAGGACCCGCGCGGACGCACCCGCTACTGGATTGCCCCGGTCTCGGCCAACGCTGACGACGGTGATGATACCGACTTTGCTGCGGTGGAAGCCGGCTATGTGTCGATTACTCCGCTGCAGACCGATTTAACGCGCCATCAGGCGCTCAACGACGTTCGAGACTGGTTGGATGCGTTTGCCTGAACTGTCGCCGGAGGAGCTGCGCGGTACGGGAATGACCTCGCAGCGTACCCGGGATCGCATGGTCAAGCGCCTGATGCAGCAAGGGATTCGCGATGCACGGGTGCTGGAGGTCATGGCCGGTGAGCCGCGTCATCTGTTCGTGGATGAAGCGTTGGCCCATCGCGCCTACGAAGATACCGCCTTACCCATCGGCTTTGGTCAGACTCTGTCCCAGCCGCTCATCGTGGCCCGCATGACCGAGCTGGTACTGCGCGCTGAACCTCGTCGGGTATTGGAACTTGGCACCGGCTCCGGGTATCAGACGCTTATTCTGGCGCGGCTGGTGGACAGGCTGTTTTCTCTCGAGCGGATCGAGGCGCTGCATCGGCGTGCAGCTTTTCGCCTGAGCCGCCTGGGCGCGCGGGCCTCGCTGGCCGTTGCCGACGGTGGCGAAGGCTGGCCCGGCGCGGCACCTTTCGACGTCATTCTGCTCACCGCCTGCGCGCAAACGCTGCCCGAGGCGCTGCTCGAACAGTTGAGCCCCGACGGCGTCCTGATTGCGCCGCTCGAGTCGCCCGACGGCAGCCAGTGGCTCACCCAGATAAAGCGCATCGGCAATGCGTTTGAGAAACGCCGCCTGGAGCCGGTGCGGTTTGTCCCCCTATTGCAAGGAGTGGTCGATTGAAGCGTCAACCCGTACGATTGTTATTAACCGGTGCCGGGATGGGCGCCGCCGACGCGGTGCCGGGCGTGTCCGGGGGAACCATTGCCTTTATCAGCGGCATCTACGAAGAGCTGATCCTGACCATCAAGCAGTTTGGCCCCGGCGCTTTTGGTGCCTGGCGCCAGGGGGGATGGAGCGGGCTTGTCGAGCACCTTAACCTGGCGTTTCTGGTGCCGCTTTTCGCTGGCATCGTGGTCAGCCTCTTCAGCGTGGCGCATCTGGCGCTCTGGCTGATGGACGCGCACCCGCTGTTACTGGATGGCTTCTTTTTCGGGCTGGTCGCCGCCTCGGCGATTGTCGTGAGCGACTCGGGCACCCGCTTCAAGTTGCGCTACCTATTCCCGCTGGGCGTCGGCTTGTTGTTGGCCCAATGGTTGCCTGGCTTGATGCCGCTGGTGTCAACATTGGGTAATGAATCACTGATATTGGTAGTGGCCGGGAGCATTGCCATCAGCGCCATGCTGCTGCCGGGCGTATCAGGCAGTTTTTTACTGTTGACCATGGGGCTTTACAGTACGGTAATGGAAGCGATTCGTGGCCTTGATGTGACCACCATGGCGTTGTTCGGCGGGGGGTGCCTGATCGGCCTGGCGCTGTTTTCACGGTTGCTGTCGTGGTTGCTTACACATCACCGTGGTTCAACGCTCCAATTATTGTTAGGTTTTATTATCGGTTCACTGCCCGTGCTCTGGCCGTGGCGTGAGCTGTTACGCTACCAGTTGGGTGGCGAAGGTGAAATGATTCCGCTGGACTATCGCTATTTATTGCCCGGTGACTATGCACAATTGACGGGTGAATCCGCACAGTTAATCGGTGTGATCGCGTTGATGGCGTTTGGCGCGTTACTGGTTGTCATGTTGCACCGGCGTGGGCTTGCGCGCACGACGCCAACGTCACCCCAGACCGCCTCCGCCGTTGAGAAGGAGTAGGCTTTGCATGCGTAAGATAGTAATGATGTCCGCACTGGCGCTGGCCGTGGCCGGCTGTGCCAATCAGCAGGGGGGCGGCCCCTTGGTGCGCGATCTGAGCGATGCCAGTAACGCGGTGGAGCGCTCCCCCGAGTACCAGGTGAAAGAAGGCGACACGCTGTACGGCATCGCCTGGCAACATAATCTCGATTACCGTGACCTGGCGGCGATCAATGACATTGATCCCCCGTATCGTATCTATCCCGGGCAGACGATTGCCCTGCGCGAGGGGGCGGAGATGTCGTCGGCGAGCGCTTCGGCCGCGTCGGGCTCGAGCGGCGCCGTGGCCCGAGGCCTGGCCCCCGATGCGTCGGCGTCCAGCGACGGCCAGCAGATGGACTGGCTGTTGCCTGATGAGTCCGCCATCGAGCGTAATCAACGACTCAGCGCCGAGCGCGAGGCCGTTGATGCGGCAGATGACGCCGCGACCGAGGCACCGCGTGAGGACGTCGTGGCTGCCGAAAACGCGCCAGAATCTGAGCCCGAGCCGGAAAGCGAACCCCGTCAGACCGAGCAGGTGCAGGCGGATACCGAGTCGGCACCCGAGTCCGCCGAGCAAACCGCTGCTGCGAGCGAGGACTCGTCCTCCGAACGCGAAGAGCGAACCTATACGCCCGCCGAGACGATTGACTGGCAGTGGCCCAGCGACGGTGATGTGGTAGGCGAGTTCGGCCAGGGCGACAGCATCACCGCCGGGATTGATATCGCGGGTGAAAAGGGGCAACCTGTAAGAGCGGCCGGCCCTGGCATCGTGGTATATGCAGGCAGCGGCGTACGTGGTTACGGTAACCTCATTCTGCTCAAGCACAACGATCAATTTCTCAGCGCGTACGCGCATAACGACAGCCTGAATGTCAGCGAGAACGACGTTGTGGAAGCCGGTGAAGTGATTGCCGCCATGGGCGATAGTGACGCGGAAGACGTGAGACTGCATTTCGAGGTTCGCCGGGAAGGCCAGCCGCAAGATCCCCTGGAGTTTCTGCCGTCACGCTAACCGATATCAGCCATGTGTAATGTCCGTTACCCAGACCATTGCGATAGGTAACGGCGTCAACGCTTTAGATAATAATAACGATGGGAATCGGACCTGGGTGTCTCGTTCCGGATTTTTTAACGGGCGGATAGGCGATATAACGGGGGTAAGACGCATGAGTATGCTGGAAAAAGATCTACAGGAAGTAGACCTCAACGCAGTGGAAGAGGCGCTTGACGGCGGCGAGGAGGTGGCCGCCGCCGAAGACGCTTTTGAGAAGGCGTTAGGACGCGAGGACCGTCAGCAGCATCAAAGCCTTGATGCCACGCAGATCTACCTCAACGAAATCGGCTTTTCGCCGCTGCTGACGCCCGAAGAGGAAGTATATTACGGCCGGCTGGCGCGCAAGGGTGATCCCCTCGGGCGCTCGCGGATGATCGAGTCCAACCTGCGTCTGGTGGTCAAGATTGCCCGCCGCTACCTGAACCGCGGGCTGACCCTGCTGGATCTGATCGAGGAGGGCAATCTCGGTCTGATTCGCGCCGTTGAGAAGTTTGATCCCGAGCGGGGGTTCCGCTTCTCGACCTATGCCACCTGGTGGATTAGGCAAACCATCGAACGGGCGCTGATGAACCAGACGCGCACCATTCGACTGCCCATCCACGTGGTCAAGGAGCTCAACATCTATCTGCGCGCGGCCCGCGAGCTGACCCAGAAGCTGGATCACGAGGCCACGGCCGAGGAAATCGCCGACCACCTCGACAAGCCGGTAGAAACGGTGAAAAAGATGCTCGGGCTCAACGAGCGTGTCTCATCGGTCGACTATCCGATGGGCGGCGAAAGCGACAAGCCGCTTATCGATACGCTCAGCGACGATGATGACCACGGCCCCGAGGCGAGCCTGGTCGACGGTGACGTCAAGGAGCACGTCGATTACTGGCTCGATGAGCTCAATGAGAAGCAGCGCGAAGTGGTGGTGCGCCGTTTCGGGTTGCGCGGCCACGAGGCGGCCACCCTGGAGGAAGTCGGCGCCGAGATTGGCCTTACCCGCGAGCGCGTTCGTCAGATCCAGGTGGAAGCGCTCAAGAAACTGCGCCGATCCCTCGAGAAGCAGGGCCTGTCGCTGTCGTCGATCTTCGAGAGCTAGCGAGCGCTCGTTCACCATTGTGGTACCCAGCAGACACCGGGCCAAGCGCCCGGTGACTTTATTGGGCATAATCGGGCATAGCCTCCAACCTGACCGTTCAGCAACAAGCGAGACACCCTCATGCGCCCGCTGGTGGCCCATATCGATCTGGACGCGTTGCGTCATAACTATCGGCTGGCGTGTCAGTGCGCGCCACACAGCCATTCAGTGGCGGTCATCAAGGCCGACGCCTACGGGCACGGCGCGCTCGACTGTGCCCGGGCCCTGGCAGCCGATGCGTCGGCATTCGCCGTCGCCAGCCTGGACGAAGCCCTGGCGCTGCGTGAAGGCGGCATCACCGTGCCGATTGTCTTACTGGAGGGTATCTTCAACGCGGATGAGTTGGCGCAGGTCGATCAGCATCGGCTGTGGATGGCGGTGCACAGCGCCTGGCAGGTAGACGCGCTGCTGGCTTTCTCGCCGCGCGCGCCGATTCCCGTCTGGGTCAAGGTCGATTCGGGCATGCATCGCCTGGGATTTGCTCCCGACACCGTCAGCGCCGTCTGGCAGCGGCTCAGCGAGGCGCCCCAGGCCACCGCGCTGCACCTGATGAGCCACTTTGCCACCGCCGACGCAGCGGAGAGCCGCTATTTCCACCAGCAGATGGAATGCTTGCAGGCGCTTGGCGATCGCCTGGACGCACCGCTATGCCTGGCCAACTCCCCCGCCACCCTGGCCTGGCCGGTGGCTCACGGCGCCTGGAACCGGCCGGGCATCATGCTCTACGGCAGCAATCCGCTGGAAACCACCACAACGGCTGCTGACACGTTGCGCCCGGTCATGACGCTGCGATCCGAGATCATCGCCCTGCGCGATGTAGAGGCCGGTGAGCCGGTGGGCTATGGCGGCCGATGGCGGGCACCGCGTCGCTCAAGAATCGCGGTGGTTGCGGCGGGCTACGGCGACGGCTACGACCGCCACGCGCAGGACGGCACCCCGGTACTGGTGAACGGGCAGCGCTGTCCGCTGGCGGGCAAGGTGTCCATGGATATGCTCACGGTGGATGTGAGTGACGTGGCTGATGCGACCATCGGCAGTGAGGTGGTGCTGTGGGGGTGCGCCGCCAATGGCGCGGTGCTGTCGGTCGACGAGGTGGCCCGCGGCTGCGACACCATCAGCTACACCCTGCTGACGGGGGTGTTGCCTCGGGTGCCGCGCCGCTATCATGGCGCTTTTGGTTAAAAGGGCGAACCGCATGTCACGATCCACCTATCCACGCTCTTTTGCGCACCCGCGCTTCTGGCTGACCTGGCTGGGCATTGCCTCCATGTACGTGGTGGCCTGGTTCCCCTGGCGTCTGAACATAGCCATTGGCTCGGCAATCGGCCGACTAGCCTGGCGCTTTGCCAAGCGCCGTCGGCACATTACCGACGTCAACATCAAGCTCTGCTTTCCCGACAAAAGCCCTGCGGAACAGCGTCGGCTGGTCAAGCAGACGTTCATCGCCAATGGCATTGGCCTACTGGAAACCGCCGTGGCGTGGTGCCGCAGTCCCGAGGACTTTCGCCATCGCGTCGCCTGTGTCGGTGAAGAAAACCTCGCCAGGGCCCAGGCGCAGGGGAAAGGGGTGCTGATTATCGGCGTGCACTTTTCGCCGTTGGATTTGGGCGGTGCATTACACTCACTGTTTTTTACCTCGGACGCCGTCTACCGGCCACACAACAACCCACTGTTCGACCGCTTCATGACCCGGGCCCGCTTGCGAGTGTTTGATCAAATGATTCACCGCCATGACCTGAGAAGCGTTGTGCGACGGCTGAAAGCGGGCTATTCGGTGTGGTATTCCCCCGACCAGGACTTTGGTCGCGACGCCAGCGTGTTCGCGCCGTTTTTCGGCCAGCAGGCGGCGACGGTGCGGCTGACCGCCAAGATTGCGCGGATGACCGGCGCTGAGGTGGTGCCGCTGATTTTCTACCGCAACCCGGATAACCGTACCTACACCTACGAGTGGCTCCCTGCGCTGGAGAACTATCCAAGCCGCGATGAAGTTGCCGATGCCACGCGGGTCAATGCCTTTATCGAGCAGGCCATTCGTCGCCATCCCGAGCAGTACTTATGGCTGCATCGACGCTTCAAGACGCGACCGGAAGGTGAGCCGGGCGTTTACTAGCCAGCTTGACCCTATTACCGCCAACAAAAGCGTACCGCCACCAAAAAGCCGACGCATGACGTCGGCTTTTGGTTTGCGTGTCACCCGGTCAGTCGAGATTGCGCGAGTAGAAAATTTCCAGCATTTCCTTGCGCAGGCGGCTTTCAATATCGCGCGCTTCTTCGAAGCTGATATCTTTCTGCGTGGTGCCGAACAGGTAGTTATCCAGCTCGAAGTTCTTGAGCAGCATCTTGGTGTGGAACATGTTTTCCTGATACACGTTCACGTCGATCATCTGATAGGAATGCTTGGTATCCTCGGCCAGATAATCCTGGATCGAGGTGATGTCATGGTCGATGAACAGCTTCTTGCCGTCGACGTCGCGGGTAAAGCCGCGCACCCGGTAGTCCATGGTCACGATGTCGGAGTCAAAGCTGTGGATCAGGTAGTTCAGCGCCTTGAGGGGGCTGATATGGCCACAGGTCGACACGTCAATGTCCAGTCGGAAGGTGCTGATGCCGTTGTCCGGGTGTGACTCGGGGTAGCTGTGGACGGTGACGTGGCTCTTGTCCAGGTGGGCGACCACGGTCTCCGGCAGCGGGCCGGGGCCCGGTTCCGTTTGCTCGGGGTCGGTCTCGTCCAGCTCGTGTTCGGCAATCAGAATGGTCACGCTGGCGCCGTGGGGCTCGTAATCCTGGCGCGAGATATTCAGTACGTGCGCGCCGATGATGTTGGTCACGTCCTTGAGGATCTGCGTCAACCGTTCGGCGTTGTAAAGCTCATCGATATAATCGATATAAGCCCCACGCTGCTCTTCCGTCTTGGCGTAACAGATGTCGTAAATGTTGAAGCTTAGCGAACTGGTCAGGTTGTTAAACCCGTGGAGTCGGAGATTATCTGACACGTCCGAACCTCCCTATGGCAGATGAAAACACCCCGACGAGCCAACGCCGGAACCGATCATGGGCACAGTGCCGGCCGGGGAGGCACCGACGTCCCATGGTGAGGAGCACGCATTCCAGCGCCTTTTGACACAAGGCGCCATAGAAAAGCGGACGTATTATGCCCGCCTCGATCCCGTGATGCATACGGCCAGGCAAGTTTTTTCGCGACTTGCCCGGCCTGAACGCCTGCCTGGTGCGCCGGTTACGCCTCGACTATCTCGAACGAATGAGTGATTTCAACGCCGCCGTTGGTCAGCATGATCGAGGCGCTGCAGTACTTCTCCGCCGACAGCTCGACGGCGCGCTGAACCTGTTTCTCTTTCAGGGCGCGGCCGGTCACTACAAAGTGCACGTGGATGCGGGTAAACACCGACGGCACGCTATCGGCGCGTTCGGCCTCCAGTTCGGCCACGCAATCGGTCACGTCGGCCCGGGCCTTGTCGAGAATATTAAGGATATCGAAGGCTGTGCAGCTGCCCATGCCCATCAGCAGCATTTCCATCGGCCGAGGGCCGGTGTTGCGACCGCCATGATCCGGTGGGCCGTCGATCACGACGCTGTGACCGCTGCCCGACTCGGCGACGAACTGGCGACCGTCTGTCCATTGTACCCGTGCTTTCACGTTGCTCTCCTCGTCCTGGCGACTCCACTAAGTTGCGCAGCATAACATCTCTTGCCCGAGGCGCACTGCCTCATTGTGGCAGCCAGCCGCCCTGGGCAATCATCCGGCGTCCTGCCACGCTTGGGTTGTAAACGTAGACCCAGGCGGTGCCGAAGCGCGTGGCAAGCAGCCGCCGCTGGTACTCGCCCTGGGCCGGCGCCTGCGGGCGGTGATCTTCCAGGACGTCGAGATCGGCGAGCTGGTTTGCCGTCACGCGATAGACTTCAAGCGTGATACCGCGCGACCTTTGCCATTTGGCGCCGGGGTAGGGGCCGATGTCGTAGAGGGTCAGGTCGGTGCTGGTGTCGGCCCCCAGCCAGGTCGCCGCCGACAGCCAGTGGGCGTTGTTCAGGCCTTTCTTCAGCGTGCCGTATACCGCCACCAGCGGCGTGGTGGCAATGGCGGCGTTCAAATCGTCGGCGCTCATCCTTAAACTCCCTGGCGTTGCAGGTGGTCATCAAGCTCGGCCAGCCGCTCGGGCGTGCCGACGTCGACCCAGTGGTGAAGCGTGTGCTCACCGCTCACCCGGCCGGCGTCTATCGCCTCTCTCAGCAGCGGCGCCAGGGCAAAGGCGCCTGCCGCCTGGTTTGCCAGAAGCGCCGGTCGAATCAGGCTGATGCCTGAATAGGTCAAACGCGGGGCAGGATGCTGATACACCCGGCCATCGCGCAGGGCGAAATCCCCGTCGCGATGGTGGTCGGGGTTGTCGACCAATATCAGGTGAGCCAGATCCTCTGTGGCCAATGCATGCTCGCCGGGCAGCGCGTCGCACCAGATATCGCCGTTGAGCAGCAGAAAGGGCGCCTCGCCGAGTAGCGGTAGCGCCTGATGGATGCCGCCGCCGGTCTCCAGCGGGGTGGCTTCTCGGCTCCACTGGATGGAGACGCCGTAAGCCCGGCCGTCGCCGAGCGCCTGAATGATCTGCTCCGCCCGGTAGCTGACATTGATCACTACTTGATCAATGCCGGCACGCTTGAGTCGCTCCAGGTGGTGTACGATGAGCGGCTTGCCGGCGACCGGCAGCAAGGGCTTGGGGCAGTGGTCGGTGAGCGGGCGCATTCGCTTGCCGAGGCCGGCGGCCAGGATCATGGCTTTCATACCTCTGCCTCGTTCAGGCGCGCCATCACTGCCGGGCGCAGCGTATCCCTGGCCCAGCGGGCAAAGTCGCCGTGCGCCGGCAGTCCGGCCAGGCTGTCGTCGAGATGATCGAGAAAGTGGGGTAGTCGCGCCAGATATCCCGTTTTTTGGTCGCGCAGGGTCAAGCGGCAGAAAATGCCCAACACCTTGAGGGTTCGCTGGGCGGCCATCGCCTGGCACTGTTGGAGAAAGGTGGCGGCGTCGTGGCGTGGCGACAGGCGACCATCGCGCCGGGCCGCGTGGTGAAACGCCGCCACGAAGGCGGCAAACTGTTCATCGCTGAAGCGCCGGTAGCGCCCGCGCAGCAGTGAAATGACATCGTAGCTGATGGGGCCTGCCACCGCGTCCTGGAAGTCGATCATGAACAGCTGCTGGTGATGAACCATTAAATTCATGGCGTCAAAATCGCGGTGGACGCAGACCACGGGTTGGTCAAGGGCCTGGTCGATCAGCTCGGCGCGCAGCGCCGTCCAGCTGTCGGGCGCTGAAAGGCCCAGCCATGCGTTCAGGCACCACGTGGGAAACAGGTCGAGTTCGCGACCCAGCAGCGTCGCGTCGTAGGCTGGCAGTGACGTTGGCGACACGCGATTTTGTAAATCGGCGATCAGCGTGAGGGCCTGATTATGGTAGCCTCGAACAGCCGCATCATCGGTAAACAGCTGCTGCATGGGCGTGCTACCCAGGTCGTCGAGCAGTAAAAAGCCCTGCTCGAGATCGGCAGCATGCACCTGGGGTACCGGCAGACCCGCGCCATGCCAGCGTCGGGCAATGGTCACAAACGGCTGGCTATCCTCCTGTTGGGGTGGGGCATCCATGACCACCCGGGTGGTGCCGTCGGGGAGCGTCAGCCGGAAATAGCGCCGAAAACTGGCGTCGCCGCCGGCGGGGGCGATGGCAATGGCGTCTACGCCAAGCCCGTGTTGGTGTGCGGCCCAGGTAGTAAGGGCGTTAATCCGCGATGAAGACATGCAAGCTCCTGGCTGGTCGGGCATGATGCGGACTGTATAATACCGATTCTCGATGCCAAGGATAACGACGATGGGCAAGCGATTTTCGCGCGCGGCGCCAATGGCGCAAACATTGATGGGCAGTTTGCTGGCAGGTGCCTCGTTTTCAGCCGTGGCGCAAAGTGAGCCGCTCTCGGCCGACGCGCTGGACTGGGAACCCTGGGGGAAGGAGGAGGCGGCGACGCAGCTCTGTCGTGGCCGTTACGTCATGCCCGGTTACCGCTTGGCAGAGCAGGAAAATCCCGACACGCTGGCGGCCGAGGCCACCGAAGCGGACTACGCCACCGACGGAAAAACGATTCTGCGTGGCGACGTGGTATTGCGGCGAGCCAACGAAGAGGTTGAGGCGGAGCAGATCACCATGCCCGCCGACCGCGAGCGTGTACACGCCGAGGGCAATATCGCCCTGCGCGACGGCACCGCCCTGGTGCGTGGCGATACGGCCGACATCATGCTCAACGAAGACCGCACCCAACTGGATAACAGCCAGTTCGTGCTTTACGACCAGCATCTGCGCGGTCAGGCCGTCCAACTGGAACAGCTGGAAAAGGATCAGTACCGCCTCAAGGATGCCAGCTTCACCACCTGCGATCCCGGCGAAAACACCTGGCAACTGGTGAGCAGCGATATTCGCCTGGATCAGGCGGCGGGTTTCGGCACCGCGCGTCATGCGCGGCTGGAAATAAAGGACGTGCCCGTGATGTACGTGCCCTGGGTGCGCTTCCCGATCGATGACCGTCGCCATACCGGCTTGTTGACGCCGGCGATTGCAGTGTCCGGTGACGGGGTCGACTATACCCAGCCGTTCTACTGGAACATTGCGCCCAACCGCGATGCGACCATCACCCCGCGCTGGATGACCGACCACGGCCTGCTGCTCAACGGCGAGTTCCGCTATCTGGAAGATAATGTTGCCGGCACGGTGGAGGCGGGCTATCTAAACAGCGATGACGGCGGCTCGGGCGGCGCAGAAGGGCGCTACGCGGGGCAGGATCGCTGGTATTTTGAGACCCAAAACGCCGGGCGTATCAATCCGCGCAGCCGCTATCGCTTGAATTACGGCGCCGCCAGCGACGGGCGATACTTCGATGATTTTGGTGGCGAGTTTGGCAGCAGCGACCGCGTCAGCATGGAACGCCTCGCGCAGGTGGACTATCGCGGCGAGCGCTGGCAGCTGGATGCCCGGGCCCAGGGCTTCCAGCGCCTGGACGATCCGCTCAATGACCGCGACAAGCCGTTCTATCGCCTGCCGAGCCTGACCGCCAATGCCGATTGGCAGCTGGGCAGCGGCGTCTACAGCCAGTGGCGATCCAACGCCACTTACTTCTGGCGGGACGTCAACGAGCAGCGGATCATCGAGCGCGAAGCCGCCACGGGTAGCCGGGTGCACCTGACACCGGCGCTGGGCTGGCGATTTGACCGGCCTTGGGGCTATATCGAGCCGCGCACGGAACTCTGGCACACCGACTACCAGCTGGATTACGGCGATCGCGCGACGACCAACAGCGAGTCGCCAAGCCGCACCGTGGCGATAACCTCGGTGGACAGCGGCCTGGTGTTCGAGCGTGAGCTGGCGCTGGGCGGCCGCGACTACCGCCAAACCCTGGAGCCGCGCTTGAACTACGCCTTCGTGCCGCGCACCGACCAGAGCGAACTGCCGGATTTTGACAGCAGCGAGCGAGCTTTTTCATGGAACCAGCTCTGGTCTCCCAATCGCTTTTCCGGCGCCGACCGGGTGGGTGATCTGAACCGACTGTCGTTTGGTGTCGAATCGCGGCTGCTCGAGGACGAGACCGGCCGCGACCGACTCTCCGTGGGCGTTGGTCAAAGCGTCTACTTCGACGAGCGACGGATCGATATCGAGGGCGATGCTGATACGCTGCCGCCGCGCACGAATGACGAGGAATATTATCAAGCCACTCGGGATCGTTCGCCGCTGGTCACGCGGATCGACTGGCAGATCAGCGACCGTTGGAGCACCGGCTACGAGTGGCTTTATGACGACAAGCGCGAGCGTACCGAAAGCGCCACCGCCGACCTGCGCTACCGTCATCCGCAGGGCCACGTCGTGAACCTTGGCTACCGTTGGGAAATCGAAGACTTCGACCCTGGGGTAGAGCCGAGCGATGACAGCTTCCGCAACTACGATCGCGAAGAGTGGGATCTGTCCTTTGCGTGGAAAGCCAGCCCGCAGATTGATCTGATCGGCCGTTACCTTCACGATCAAACCAATGGCCGCGCGCTGGAACAGCTGGCGGGTGTCCAATGGAGCGACTGTTGCTATGGCCTGCAGGTGGTATGGCGCGAATGGATCGACGACAACGACAGCGCGCGTATCGACGACGACTTCAACGATCGCGGTATTTTCCTGCGCTTCGTATTCCGCGGTTTAGGCGGCGTTGGTCAGAATGCCGATGGATTCTTTGAGCAAGCTATTCCGGGTTACCGCCCGACGCCTTTATAAATGAGCCTTTTGAATGGCGACTGACAGAGACGATGTTATGACGATGAGAAAGACCCTGCGTGTCCGCGCGACCCTGCTATCGGTAGGCGGCGTCCTGGCCCTGTGCATGGCGGCTGCCGTTCCGCTGAGTGCCCAGGCGCAAACCTCGGCGCCTGCCGAGCGCCAGACCCTCGACCGGGTGGTCGCGGTGGTCAACGATGGCGTGATCATGCGCAGCGAGCTGAACGACCGCATGGCCCAGGTCGAGCGCCAGGCCAAATCCCGTGGCGAGTCGCTTCCCGTCGGTGATCAGATCGAGCGGCAGGTGCTTGAGCGCATGATCCTGGAAGAAATCCAGCTGCAGATGGCGCGCGATGCCAATATCACCGTCGACGACACCGAGCTTAACCGGCAGGTGCGCTCGATCGCCGAGTCGAACGACATTACCCTGGACGAGTTTGCCGATGCGGTGGAAGCCGACGGCATGACGCTGGCCAGCGTGCGGGACAACGTGCGTCGCGAAATGCTCATGCGCCAGGTACAGCAGCGCCAGGTCGGCAGCCGGGTCAATATCAGCGACAGCGAAGTTGACCGCCTGCTGAGCCAGCAGACCGGCCGGTCGGGGGAGCAGGCCGTGATCCCCGAAACCCGTGCGCGCCACATCCTCATCGAGCTGACCCCGACCCGCGACGATGAGCAGGCACGCGCCATGGCTGAAGAGGCTCGCGAGCGGCTGGCGCAGGGCGATGACTTTGCCACTGTGGCCCGTGAAATGAGCGATGATGACGGCAGCGCGCTCAATGGCGGTGACCTTGGCTGGGTACGCCCCGGGCAGACCGTCCCCGCCTTTGAAGAGGCCATGCGCGAGCTCTCGGTGAATCAGGTGTCCGAGCCGGTTCGCTCGCCGTTCGGCTATCACGTTATCGAAGTCTTGGAGCGCCGCCAGCAGGACGTGACCCAGGAAGCCCAGCGTGAAGAGATTCGCCAGGCTATCTTCCAGCGCCGCGCCAACCAGGAGCTGGAAACCTGGCAGCAGCAAATCCGCTCGCAAGCCTTCGTCGATGTCCGCCTGTAATGAGCCCTGACCATGCGTCACCGATGGTGATCACCACCGGTGAACCCGCCGGTATCGGGCCCGAGCTTGTGCTGATGCTGGCCGCCCGGGGCGTCTTGCCTGCAGGCACCGTGGCGATTGGCGACCCGCGCATGCTGCGTCAGCGCGCCGATGCCCTGTCGCTCGAGGTGGCAGTTGTCGAAGCGTCGCCGGGCCAGGTGCTGCCGGCACCCCAGGCGCCGACGCTGCCGGTCTGGCCGGTGGCGCTGAAGGAACCCGCGGTGCCCGGTACGCTCAATCCGGCGAACAGCCATTATGTACTCGATACCCTGGCGCTCGCGGTGGCTGCCTGTCGATCGGGGCAGGCAGCGGCCATGGTTACCGCGCCGCTGCACAAAGGGGTGATCATCGAGGCTGGCATCGCCGGGTTCACCGGGCATACCGAGTGGCTGCGCGATGCCTGCGGCGTTGACGAGGTGGTCATGATGCTGGCGACCGACAATGCCTTGCATGCACAAGCCCCAGGCTGGCAGGGCAGCGGCGACCTGCGTGTGGCGCTGGTGACGACCCATTTGCCGCTGCGCGAAGTGGCCGAGGCCATCACCCATGAGCGCGTGATGCGTATCAGCCGCCTGCTGGAGGCCGATCTGCGCCACCAGTTCGGCCTGGTGTCGCCGCGCATTGCGGTGTGCGGGCTGAATCCCCATGCCGGGGAAGACGGCCACCTCGGGCGCGAGGAGCTGGATATCATCATGCCCGCCCTTGATGCGCTGCGTCAGGAGGGCATGGCGATCAGCGGGCCTTTCCCCGCCGATACCCTGTTTACCCCGCGCCATCTGGCCGACGTCGATGCGGTGCTTGCCATGTATCATGACCAGGGCTTGGCGGTGTTAAAATACGCCGGCTTCGGTCAGGCCGCCAATATCACCCTGGGTCTGCCGCTGGTGCGCACGTCCGTGGATCACGGTACGGCGCTGGCGCTGGCGGGCAAGGGCGTGGCCGACGCCGGGAGTCTGCAGGTGGCCCTCTCGCTCGCCAGGCGGCTTGCCGACCAGCGCACCGCGTCGCGTCGCTGACCCGGCGACGTGCCGAATTGATGGTTCAACCCTTTTGCCCAACGATAGCCCCCAAGGAAACGTGCTTGATGTCTCACGCGCCCCAGCAGCACCGCGCTCGCAAACGCTTCGGTCAGAACTTTCTCCGTGACCTGGGGATCATTTCGCGCATCGTTCGCGCCATCGGCCCGCGTGAAGGCGACCGGCTGGTCGAGATTGGCCCCGGCCAGGGCGCCTTGACCGAGCCGCTGCTCGAAGCGGCCGGGTCGCTGGAGGTCATCGAGCTCGATCGCGATCTGATCCCGGGGCTTAGGGTACAGTTCTTCAACTACCCGGATTTCGTCATCCACGAAGGCGATGCGCTGACGTTCGACTTCACCGCGCTGAAAGGCGAAGGGCCTGGGTTACGCGTGGTAGGCAATCTGCCCTACAACATCTCGACGCCCTTGATCGTGCATCTGCTGACCATGGGCGATGCCATTGCCGATATGCACTTCATGCTGCAAAAGGAAGTCGTCGAGCGGCTGGCGGCCGCGCCGGGGGGAGCTGACTGGGGGCGCTTGTCGATCATGGCGCAGTATTACTGTCAGGTCGAGCAGCTGTTCATTGTGCCGCCTGAGGCCTTTGTGCCCCGCCCCAGTGTGGATTCGGCCATCGTGCGCCTGACCCCCCACGCCGCGCTGCCGCATCCCGCCGACGATCCCGCGCTTTTGTTCGAGCTCGTCAAGCTGGCTTTCGGTCAGCGCCGCAAGACCCTGCGCAACAACCTGAAAGGGCGCGTCAGCGCCGAGGTGCTGGAAGCGCTGGGCATCGACCCCGCGCGTCGCCCGCAAACGCTCACCGTCGCCGAGTATGTGGCGATCGCCAACCGCTTGGCAGCCGATGAAGGAGGAGCAACCCCGTGAGTGACCTGGCGATTGAGGTGACGGTGACGCCCGAATACCGTGCCGACGAGTCCAGCGAGGCGGAATCACGCTACGTATTCAGCTACGCCGTGAGCGTCCGCAACAACAGCCCCCACAGCGTTCAGTTGATGGCGCGTTACTGGAAGATCACCCAGGGCGGTGGGGAGTATCAGGAGGTGCGTGGCAAAGGCGTGGTGGGCCAGCAGCCGCTGATCGGTCCGGGCCAGCAGTTCCGCTACACCAGTCGTGCCATGCTGCAGACGCCGGTGGGGGTCATGGAGGGCGTCTACACCCTGCTGGATACCTCAACCCAGCGCGTCTTTGAAGTGGCGATTGCCCCCTTCAGGCTGGCGGTGCCCCTGCAGCTGCATTAGGAGACACCAACGCCAGGCATGATAAGGCGTTGAAATACGCGTATTTGATGCATTCATTTTTTATAGGCTCCCTGCATGAGTACTTACGCCATCGGTGATGTGCACGGCTGCCACGCCGAATTTGTGACGCTGCTGGAGCAGCTTAGCTTCGACCCCAGACGCGATACGCTCTGGCTGGTCGGTGACCTGGTCAACCGCGGGCCCGATTCGCTCGCCTGTCTACGCGAAGCCGAACGCCTGGGCAGTGCCGTGCAGTGCGTGCTGGGTAACCACGACTTTCATTTGCTGGTGGCCGCGCGGGGCGGCGGCAAGCTCAAGAAGAACGACAGCCTCAAGGCGGTGCTTGAGGCACCCGACCGTGAGCGACTGCTCGACTGGTTGCAGAGCCGTCCTTTAGCGGTTCGCCATGACGCCTGGCTGATGACCCATGCGGGGCTGTTACCCCAATGGGGGCTTGATCAGGTGGAAACGCTGTCGCAAGAGGTGCAGGCCGCGTTAACCGGCGAGCAGTCGGGTGACTTTTTGCGCCAGCTGTATGGTAACCACCCCGACCGCTGGGACGATGCGCTTGACGGCATGGAGCGGCTGCGCTGTGTGGTCAACGTGCTGACCCGCATGCGTTTTATCGACGCTGAAGGGCGCCTGGATTTCACTGCCAATAAGGGAATGGATAGCGCTCCTGCGGGGTTTGCGCCCTGGTTTCAGTTCCCGCGTGACGATGACCCACAGCTGCTGTTCGGCCACTGGGCGGCCCTTGAGGGACGTACGCCCGATGCCCGGGTGCGTGTCAACGCCCTGGATACCGGCTGCGCCTGGGGAGGCGCGCTGACCGCGCTAGACCTGGCGACCGGCGAGCGGATCCGGGTGCCCGGCCGTGCATCGGCGGGCGTGGCGCGATGACAACAGTGCAAAACGACCCGCGGATCGCCGGGCTCGAGGTCTACCGGGTGGGCGGCGCCGTGCGCGACCGGCTGCTGGGCTGGCCAGTTTACGACAACGACTGGGTGGTCGTGGGCGCGACGCCCGAGGTCATGCTGCAGCGAGGGTTCAAGCCGGTAGGCCGAGACTTTCCGGTATTTCTTCATCCCGACAGCGCCGAAGAGTACGCCCTGGCGCGCACCGAGCGTAAAGCCGGGCATGGCTACGCCGGGTTTCAGGTGATTGCCAGCCCCGAGGTGACGCTGGAAGACGACCTGCTGCGCCGCGACCTGACCATCAATGCGATTGCCGAAGCGCCCGACGGCACCCTGATCGACCCCTTTCACGGACAGCAGGATATACAGGCGCGGCGGCTGCGGCATGTCTCGCCCGCCTTCAGCGAAGATCCGCTCCGAGTGCTGCGCACCGCGCGCTTTCTGGCCCGTTACCAGCCGCTGGATTTTGCCATTGCCCCGGAGACGCTGGCGCTGATGGCGGAGGTCAGCACAAGCGGCGAGATGGCCTTCCTGGCCGCTGAGCGGGTCTGGCAGGAAACCGCCAAGGCGCTGGGCGAGGCGGCGCCGGCGAGCTACTTTGTGGCGCTCGAAGACTGCGGCGCCTCGACCACGTGGTGGCCGGAGCTATCCGGTGACGCTTTGCGTACAGGCATCGCCGCCATGACGCCAGCGCTGGAAAGGGACGCCCTGGCCCATGGCGACTGGCGTTACGCGCTGATGGCGTCGCCCTTGAGCGAGGCCCAGCGTGACTCGCTCGCCCAGCGGTTGCGTCTGCCCAATGCCGTTGCAGCGTTGGCCCGCCATGTGGCGCTTACCCAGACCATGCTGGCGGGGAGTCGGGCGCCGTCGGCGGTCGCGGATTGGCTAGAACGTCTCGATGCCTGGCGCAAGCCCGGGCAGGTGGACGCGCAGTTGATGCTGGTCGGGGAACTGGCCCCCGCGCAGCTAGAAACGCTGCAGGCGGCCTGGCAGGCCGCACGTCAGGTAAGCCCGCAAACGCTGATGGCGGAAGGCTATCGGGGGGCTGCGCTGGGCGCGGCGCTCAAGGAGCGCCGACGGTTGGCGATCGCCGAGGCGCTGGGGTAAGGCGCCCTAGCGGGCCATCGCCTGGCGTGGTAGCGGGTCGGCCTGGGACACCCAGCGATCCTGCCAGACAAAATCAATTGCCCACAGGCGCTGGCTGCCCAGCGAAAAGCCCGCCCACAGCGTAGCGTAGGGCGTCTGGCAGCGGGGATGCGGTGTCGTCGGTAGCAGTTCAGCCAGCGGCTGCAACACAAAGGCGTTATAGTTGATTTCGGCGCGGGGCAGGGAAATGTTGTCGATAACGCCGCAGGCGTCGCCCACAGTCAGCAGATCGATGTCCAGCGCGCGGGGGCTATACTTGGTCATGGCCGGGGTTCGGCCATGGTCGATTTCCAGCTGTTTGGCCCACGCCTGAAGCGCGCCCGGCGTCCAGTCGCTGTGAAACGCCACCACCAGATTATAGAAATTACGCTGGTCGTCGAAGCCGACGGGTTCGCTTTCGAATACCCGCGAGATGGCCAGGCGGCCAAAGGTCTCGGCCAGCGCATCGAGGCACAGGCGAATATGTCGGGCAGGTTCGATATTGCTGCCCAGGCTAACGGTCACTAAGCTCATGGTTGCGGCGCTCCATGGGTCTCGGGTAGCGTGCCACGGGTGATTTCAAGGCCGACGCTGGCGGCGCTGGGCACCGCGCCGGGCTTGCGTACGGTGAGGCGTAGCCAGCTGATGGGGAAGTCGTTGCGCAGGCAGTCGGTCAGCCGTTCGGCAAAGGTTTCTACCAGGGCAAAGTCATGGGTATCGGCGAACTGCTGGATCCGTTGGCAAATGGCCGCGTAATCCAGCGTCAGGCGCAGGTCATCGGTGGCCGCCGCCGAGCGTATGTCGGTGGCCAGGATCAAATCGAGCCGCAGTGACTGATGAATGGTGCGCTCCCAATCGTAGACACCGATGATGGTGTCGACCTCAAGGGCTTCGATGAAAATGCGGTCCATGGGCCTTCCCCAAACGCCAACGAGCGAGCGATTGTACGTGAGCAAAGCGCCGAGCAACAGTCGCTGCGGGGGCAAAGTGAGCACAATGGCATGATATGGATAGTGGTGGGGTATGTCAGCGGCAGCTGGCTGGCGGCGCTAAGCGTCTGCCGGTGGTCGGGCGTGCCCGATCCGCGCCGGCATGGCTCGCGTAATCCCGGCGTTTCCAACGTGCTGCGCCTGTACGGCCCGCGTCTGGCCGCGATGACCCTGCTGCTGGATGCGCTGAAAGGCATGCCGGCGGTGCTCGCGGCCAAGCTGTCGGGGTTGCCGGTATGGCTGCAGGGGTTGGTCGGGCTGGCCGTGCTGCTGGGGCACAGCTACCCGCTATGGTATGGCTTTCGCGGCGGCAAGGCCGTTGCCAGTGCGTTCGGCGTGCTGCTGGTGTTGGTGCCCGAGGTGGCGCTTATCAGCGCGCTGGTCTGGGCGCTTCTGGCGTGGCGGCTGAGAACCGCCGCGCTGGCCTCGCTGATCAGCGCGCTGGCGGCGCCGCTGCTGTGCGCCTGGCTTGCGCCGTCGTATGTGGTCGTGGTCGGCGGGTTCAGTCTGCTGGTGCTGGCTCGCCATGCGCTCAATATCCGTCGGCTCCGGCGTGGCGAGGAGCCGCCGTTGGGCGGCTCCTGAGCAGCGGCTAGGGCGTGACCGGTGCCGCCAGATCGGCGAGCGGCCAGCGCGGCGTGGCCTGCATGATGCCGCTTGCGTCGTGCTCGCCGGCGGCGAGTCGCTGGGCGCCCACGTAGGCAATCATGGCGCCGTTGTCGGTGCAAAAACGTCCGCGTGGATAATACGCCGTTGCCTGGCGCTTTTCGCAGGCCTGGGCAAGCCGTTCGCGCAGCCGATGATTGGCGCTCACGCCCCCTGCGACCACCAGACGCTTGAGGCCGGTTTGATCCAGCGCGCGGCGGCACTTGATGACCAGGGTATCGACCACCGCTTCTTCAAACGCGCGGGCCACGTCGGCGCGGGCCTGATCGTCGAGCTCGCCCGCCGCTTCCAGTTGGCGAATGGCCGTCAGGGTATGGGTCTTCAGGCCGGAAAAGCTGAAATCCAGTCCTGGCCGGTCGGTCATCGGACGGGGGAAACGGAAGCGCTCAGGGTTCCCCCGTTCGGCCAGTGCGGCCACGTGTGGCCCGCCCGGGTAGGCAAGGCCGAGCATCTTGGCGGCCTTGTCGAAGGCCTCGCCGGCGGCGTCGTCCACCGATTCGCCCAGCAGCTGGTAGTGCCCGAGGCGCTGGACGTCGACCAGTTGGGTGTGCCCGCCGGATACCAGCAGTGCCGCAAACGGAAACGCCGGGGCGTTGTCTTCCAGCATGGGCGCCAGTAAATGACCTTCCATGTGGTGAACGCCAAGCACCGGGATGCCCAGGCCTCGCGCCATGCCATGGGCGGTGCTGGCCCCCACCATGAGCGCGCCGACCAGCCCGGGGCCGGCGGTATAGGCGATGCCATCCAGATCCTGGCGCGTCAGCCTGGCGTCGCCGAGCACCTGTTCGATCAGCGGCAACAGCTTGCGGGTGTGATCCCGCGACGCGAGTTCGGGCACCACGCCACCGTAGTCGGTGTGCATGGCGATCTGGCTGTAGAGCGCATCGGCCAGCAGGCCCTGGCCGCCGCTCAGCGACGTATCGTAAATGGCGACGCCGGTTTCATCGCAGGACGTTTCAATGCCCAGTACGCGCATAGGACAATAACCCCGTAAAAAATAGTCGCGTTAGTTTAGCATCCCCGGCGCCGGGTGGGCGTTAGCATTTGCAAAGCCAGGCGTGCAGGATTAGACTGTTGTGCGCTGTAAAACTGGGTCGTGCACTGTACTCGCAAACATGCTTTAACGGTGCGCGTACTATCCGAACTCAAGACTCCTTAAGGTAGGTGAGTGCTTAATGCCTTCTGTAAAAGTACGTGATAACGAGCCGTTTGACGTCGCCCTGCGTCGCTTCAAGCGTTCTTGCGAAAAAGCCGGTGTTCTCTCTGAAGTACGCCGTCGCGAGCACTACGAGAAGCCGACTGCTGAGCGCAAGCGCAAAGCGGCCGCAGCCGTAAAACGTCACGCCAAGAAGATTCAGCGTGAGCAAAAGCGTTTCGAACGGCTCTATTGATCCGTACCGGAACACGCTGTTTAACGCTTAGCGTGTTTCAAGAGGGATGCCAAGCGGCCGCCACTTAGGTGGCCGCTTGTTTTGCGTTTTACCAAAGCGTGTCTAAGGTGATCGGGCGCAGGGCCCGATGACGTTAGGTTCGCGAATCAGCGCCCCGCGCGAGGATGCCCGCGTCCATGGCTGGCCAGATTCCACAGCGTTTTATCGACGATCTACTGGGCCGCGTTGATGTGGTCGAAGTGGTCGGTGAGCGCGTACAGCTCAAAAAGGCAGGTCGCAACTATTCGGGCCTGTGCCCCTTTCATCAGGAAAAAACGCCGTCGTTTACGGTTAGTGCCGACAAGCAGTTTTATCACTGCTTTGGTTGCGGGGCCCACGGTAACGCGCTGCGTTTTCTGATGGAGTACGACAAGCTGCCGTTTCCCGAGGCGGTCGACCAGTTGGCCGGTCGTCTCGGCATCGACGTGCCCCGAGAGGGCGCGGACGATCCCCGCGCCCAGCAGCGCGAGAAAAAGCGTAAAGAGGGGGTCAACCTGCTTGAGCTGGCCGCGAGTTTCTACCGCGAGCGGCTGAAAATGCAGGAAGGGCAGGGCGCCAAGCAGTATTTGCACACGCGTGGCCTTACCAGCGACGTGATCGACGCCTATGGCATTGGCTATGCCCCTGGGGGGTGGGAGGCGCTCAAGCATCACTTGAGCGAGCGGGGTATCAGCGAGCCGGTGCAGACGGAATACGGCCTGCTGATTCACCGCGAAGATACCGGGCGTACCTACGACCGCTTTCGTGACCGGGTGATGTTTCCGATTCGAGACCTGCGCGGGCGCACGATTGCCTTCGGCGGTCGGGTGATGGGCGATGATCAGCCCAAGTACCTCAACTCCCCCGAGACACCGGTGTTTCACAAGGGGCGTGAGCTTTACGGCCTCTACGAAGCCCGCCAGGCGTCCAGCAAGCTGGAGCAGTTGGTGATGGTGGAGGGTTACATGGACGTCGTGGCGTTGGCGCAGTATGGCATCCATAATGCCGTTGCCACTCTGGGGACGGCCACCACCGAA
The DNA here is from genome assembly GCF_020991005.1 of Halomonas sp. CUBES01. GTDB lineage: Bacteria > Pseudomonadota > Gammaproteobacteria > Pseudomonadales > Halomonadaceae > Vreelandella > Vreelandella gomseomensis. The sequence continues at coordinate 128,793 of NZ_JAJLLW010000002.1, forward strand.
GATCATTTGAGCCGCCTGTTCCGCCTGGTGAGTCGCGTGGTGTTTTGTTTTGACGGTGACCGTGCCGGGCGCCAGGCGGCAAGCCGGGCGCTGGAAACCGCGCTGCCGATGATGATCGACGGCCGCGAGGCCCGCTTTCTGTTTCTGCCGGAAGGCGATGATCCGGATAGCCTGGTGCGCCGCGAGGGCACCGAGGCTTTCCAGGATCGTGTCACCTGCGCAATGCCGCTCTCCGAGTTTCTGTTTGAGCAGGCCGCCCAGGGGCGTGACCTGAATACCGTGGAAGGTCGCGAGCGGTTTGCCAGTCAGGTGCTCGAAGCATTGAACAAAGTGCCCGAGGGCATGCTCAGGTCGTTAATGCTGGAAGCCCTGGCCAAGCGTAGCGGCCTGGCCCAGGAGCAGCTCAAGGGGCTGCTGGAAAAACGCGTCGCGGCGCAGGCTCGCCAGCAGCAGGCCCGTGGCGAGCCGGCCGAAACGGCTGACGCGACGGTGTCGCAGCAGTCGGCGGCGCCCGCTTCCACGCGGAAAGCCGGGCGTGGGCAGGCGCTTTCGCCGGTGGAGCGAATCATCCAGCTGTTACTCCACGAGCCCGGTCTGGTGGCAAGCCTGCCGGAAAAGGACGCCTGGCTGCCGGACAGCGAAGGGCCGCAAGGCGACGAAGTGCGCCTCTGCCAGGAATTGCTGGCGCTCCTGCGAGCCGGGCGTTATCGCAGCCCCCAGGTGATTCTGGCGCACTTTCAGGGCAGTGCCGAAGGGGTTCAGTTGGCGGCCTTTGCCCAGCGGGAGCTGTTGATTCCCAGGGCGGCGCGGGAGACCGAGCTAACTGGCTTGGTGGCTCATTTGAGCCACGTTCAACAGCAGCAATCGCCGCGCGAGGAATATGAGGCGTTGCTTGCGCTGGAGCGCGATGGGCAGAAGCTCGACAAGCGCCAACGCCAGCGCCTGGCGAGTCTGGTCATGGAGCTGTCTCAACGCCAGCAGTGACGTTACACGGCGGGTACGGGTTGAAAAGCCCCTGCGCCGCCTCAAGATAAGTGCCACGAGCAAAAAATGGCAAACCAATCAACCTAACACACCTGAATGACAGCGCAAATACACAAACTGGAAAAACTCGGGCTAAACGCGCTATACTGTTCGGCTTGATAGGTTTTTTTTCATCAGCGCTTCAGGTGCTTCATTCTTCTTCGTCGAGATAGGGTTTCTATGGCTGGAAATGCGCAGCAGCAGTCACGTCTGAAGGAGTTGATCGCGCGCGGCAAGGAACAGGGCTACCTGACCTATGCCGAGGTCAACGACCATCTACCCGAGGATATCGCCGACCCGGATCAAGTGGAAGACATCATTGGCATGATCAACGACATGGGTATCAGTGTCGTTGAAGAAGCGCCAGATGAAGACACTTTGATGATGTCGGATCACTCCACGGACGAGTCCGCTGCGGAAGAGGCCGTTGCGGCCCTTGCCGCCGTGGAAAGCGACGTCGGTCGCACCACCGACCCGGTGCGCATGTACATGCGCGAAATGGGCACGGTCGAGCTCCTGACCCGGGAAGGCGAAATCGAGATCGCCAAGCGGATCGAAGAGGGAACCCGCGAAGTCATGTCGGCGCTGGCTTATCTGCCCGGTGCCGTAGCGTCGATCCTTGACGCCTATGACGCGACCCAGGACGAAGAGGCGCCAGGTCGGCTGTCCGACCTGTTCTCCGGCTTCATCGACCCGGACGAAGGTATTCCCGGCGTGGCCGAAGCCGAAGTGCCCGAGCCCGAGCCGGTGTCAGAGGTTGACGACGACGTTGACGTCGACGAAGAAGACGATGACGCCTCGGCCAGCGAAGGCGGCCCGGATCCTGAAGAGGCGCGCGCGCGTTTCGAGCAGATCCGCGAGCAGAATGCCCTGGTGGACGCTGCCTTTGCCAAGCATGGCCGTGGCAGTGCCGAGCTGAAAGCCGAGCAGGCGCGCCTGGCCGAGCTGTTCTCGCCCATCAAGCTGGTTCCCAAGCATTTCGAACGGCTGGTGGGGCAGGTACGCATCAGCGTCGAGCAGGTTCGCGCCCAGGAAAAGGCGATCATGCAACTGTGCGTGAAAAAAGCCAAGGTGCCGCGCAAGACGTTCATCAAGTCGTTCCCGGGCAGCGAGTCGAACCCCAAGTGGCTGGATGCTTTCCAGTCCGAGCAGCCCAAGTACGCGGACCGGCTGGAGCCGCTGCGCGCCGATATCGCCCGCTCTCAGCGCAAGATCGCGTTCGAAGAGGACATGGTGCAGCTCAGGGTGGCCGACCTGAAAGAGGTCAACCGCAAGCTGTCGATTGGTGAAGCCAAAGCCCGTCGCGCCAAGAAAGAAATGGTCGAGGCCAACCTGCGCCTGGTGATCTCGATTGCCAAGAAGTACACCAACCGTGGCCTGCAGTTCCTCGACCTGATTCAGGAAGGCAACATCGGCTTGATGAAGGCGGTGGACAAGTTCGAATATCGCCGCGGCTACAAGTTTTCGACCTACGCCACCTGGTGGATTCGTCAGGCGATCACCCGCTCCATCGCCGACCAGGCACGCACCATCCGGATTCCGGTGCACATGATCGAAACGATCAACAAGCTCAACCGCGTATCGCGCCAGATGCTCCAGGAAATGGGCCGCGAGCCGACGCCGGAAGAGCTGGGCGAGCGTTTGGAAATGCCCGAAGACAAGGTGCGCAAGGTGCTCAAGATCGCCAAGGAACCGATCTCCATGGAGACGCCGATCGGTGACGACGATGACTCCCATCTGGGCGATTTCATCGAAGACGGCACCATGCTGCTGCCGATCGATATGGCCACCGGTGAAGGCCTGATCGAGGCAACTCGCAACGTGCTGGGCGGCTTGACGGCGCGTGAGGCCAAGGTGCTGCGCATGCGTTTCGGTATTGACATGAACACCGATCACACGCTGGAAGAAGTCGGCAAGCAGTTTGACGTGACGCGCGAGCGAATCCGTCAGATTGAAGCGAAGGCGCTGCGCAAGCTGCGTCATCCCAGCCGCTCCGAGCCGCTGCGTTCCTTCCTCGACGAATAGGCGCCCGGCGCCCTGCATCAAAAAAGCCCGCCGTTTGCCAACGGCGGGCTTTTTTTGGCCCTTCATGCAGCCGTAGAACTAGGCGTGTGCGAGGCGCGCCTTGTGCACGCGGCGGGCAAGCAGCATCAGCTCGATCATGGCGACAAGGATCAGGGAATAGCCCAGCAGTTCGACCACCTCCTCGGCGACGTCTTTGAATTCCCGCACGAAATGATCCTGTAGCACGGCTCTCCAGAAGTCCTGACGACCGTAAAGCCGCGAAAAGATATAGGTGGTCAGTACCCCGGCGGTAAACAGGCCGAACGAAAACGAGTTGCTGTAGTGCGCGAACTCGTCCAGAAAGCGGCGGCGCTGCATGACGACCCAGGCCAGCGAGGGCACCACGATGAGGGCGACAATGATTTGCCAGGTGTCGTCAGCGATATACTGATCAAGAAAGGCATCCTGCTCGCGAACCAGCGAGGCGCCGATAAACGCCAGCAGCAGCAGCGTCACCGTTGGCCACACCTTGAGGATATGGCGAACGTACAGCAACAGGCCGCAGCTCACGGCAAGCGTCAGGGTTTGCGTCAGCTCGGTAAAGCCCAGCTCGCTGAAACGCACGTCGGGGAGGTAGAGCGCTTCCAGGAAGGCGCCTTGGGCAATGGCGCCAATCCCCAGCACGTAAAGAATGGCCTTGATCAAGGTAGTGCGGAACCCAAGCGGCCAGGCACGGGGGGTATCAGACATACAACATCCTTATAACGTCCAACGGCAGGTGAGGCAGGTAAACAGGCGTTTAACAGGTGTCATTATATCGTCACCGTTCTGTGTTGGCACGCCACGATTGCTTGGGAAGCCGTTGTCAAGGCGTTAACCATGGCCGGCTGGGTTCATGGCGTGTTGGGGAGTACCGAGCCTATATGGGTAACGAGATGATCGACCAGCTGGCGTATCTTGGGCGATAGATGGCGGTGGCGGGGATAGACGGCCCAGACCCCGGTATCGTGATGCTGGAAGGGCTCCAGCACCGCCACCAGCTCGCCGCTGGCAAGGTAGGGCGTCACATAGTAGTCGGGCAGCTGGGCGATACCGAGTCCCTTGAGCGTTGCGTCGAGCAGCGCCGGACCTGAGTTGGATTGCCAGCATCCGGCGATTTTTACTTCGCGGCGCTGCCCATTCTCCTCAAATAGCCAGTTGGGGCGTGATCCCACCAGGCAGCGGTGCTGGCTCAGTTCGCTCAGAGTGTGCGGGCGCGTTGCCTGGCGAAAGTAGGCCCGGGAGCCGACAATGTATTCGCGGCGATTGCACAGTCGTCGCGCGATCAGGCTTGAATCTCTGAGTACCCCCATGCGGATCGCAATATCGAAGCCCTCGTCGATCAGTTCGACCGGGCGGTTGGTGAAATGCATGTGCACGTCGAGCTGTGGATGCAGGCATTGAAAGTCGTTGACCAGCGGGGCGATGTAGCGCTCTCCAAAGGTCGTGGCCGAGGTCAGCTTCAAGACGCCGTGGGGCTTGGCCTGCTGCTCACTGAGCGCCTGTTCGGCATCGCGCAGGCCGTCAAACAAGTGTCGGCAGTGGTCGACGTAAATCTCTCCGGCGTCGGTCAGGCGGATTTGCCGGGTAGTGCGATACAGCAACTGAACGCCCAACTGGTTTTCCAGCTGGCTGACCAGCCGGCTAACGTGCGAGGTCGACACCTTGAGGTGGCGTGCTGCCGCCGAGAAACTCTCAAGGCGCACCACTTCGACAAAGGCTTCGATACGGTCCCAGCGCTGCATGTCATCACCCTGGTTGAATGGATTGTTGCTCAGTAGCAATAATCTTGTGAGTGTATCCCGCTTTATCCCGGTCGCCTACCTGACCTACACTGTGATGTATTGAGCGTTGTGTACTGGCTTTGTAGAGCGAGTGGCTAGGTATCGCGGACAACCTCGATCCAGCGGGCGAGCCCGTCTTTTTCCATCCAGGAGGTGATGCGTGTCTCAGCATTTATGGATTCCAAACGCAGGCAAGGCAGCGCTGCTGCTGACCATGGGGGTCTCCCTCAGCGCCGTGGCGGCGCCCGATCAACGGCCCGAGCAGGTGTCGGGCTGGTTCCGCATGATGGTCGACAACCACGAGGTCACGGCCCTTTACGACGGCTATACGGCGATTGACACCCAACTGCTCAAGGGCATGGGGCAAGACGACATTCGTGAACACCTTAACGCGCTGTTCATCGACACCGACGACGGCGTGCAGACCGCGGTTAACGCCTTTTTGATCAACACCGGTGACAACCTCGTCCTGGTGGATGCTGGTTCGGCCGCCTGTTTCGGCCCCACGCTCGGAAATGTCGAAGATAATCTGCGCGCCTCCGGCTACCAGCCCGAAGACGTGGATACCATTCTGATGACCCATCTTCACCCGGATCATGTGTGCGGGCTGACCCGCGATGGTAAGGCGGTGTATCCCAACGCCGAGCTGCGCGTCAGCCAGCAGGATGCCGATTTCTGGCTGAGCGAATCGCGCGCGGAAGAGGCTGAGGAAGGCCAGAAGGCGTTTTTCGAGATGGCCCAGGACGCCGTTGCGCCCTATCAGGAAGACGACCGCGTTACGCCCTTCGAGCCGGGTGACGAGATGCTGATGGGCATTGAGGCCCAGGACACCCACGGCCATACGCCTGGCCATACCAGCTTCATGCTGAGCGGTGACGACGACGCCATGCTGGTATGGGGTGACGTCGTACATAGTTACGGCGTTCAGTTCGACGATCCCACGGTCGCTATCGAGTTTGATTCCGACCCGGCCCAGGCGATTGACGCCCGGGAGGCCGTGTTCAAAGCGGCGGTCAACGACAAGCATTGGGTCGCTGGCGCACATATGCCGTTCCCGGGGATCGGGCATATTATCGAGGACGGCGACGGTTATCAGTGGCTACCCATTGAGTATCAACCGGTCACGTCCGACGAAGAGTAAACCATACGCCCGCGCTGAAAGGCGCGGAGCCGACAGGCAGTAAAGGAGCAATAGAATGAAGTCACGTGCTGCGGTAGCACTGGAAGCAGGCAAGCCCCTGGAACTGGTCGAGATTGACGTCGAGGGCCCCAAGGCGGGTGAGGTATTGGTCAAGATGGCCGCTACCAGCGTTTGTCACACTGACGCCTACACGCTTTCCGGCGCCGACCCGGAAGGCAACTTTCCCGCCGTGCTGGGCCACGAAGGCGCCGGCATCGTCCAGGAAGTGGGTGAGGGCGTCACCAGCCTCAAGCCCGGCGACCATGTGATTCCGCTTTACACCGCTGAATGCGGCCAGTGTAAATTCTGCCTGTCGGGCAAGACCAACCTGTGCGGCAGCGTACGCGCCACCCAGGGCAAAGGCGTGATGCCGGATGGCACCTCGCGTTTCTCGCTGGACGGCAAGATGCTCCATCACTATATGGGCACCTCCACGTTCAGCGAGTATACCGTGCTGCCCGAGGTTTCCCTGGCGGCGGTCTCCAAGGAAGCGCCGATGGACAAGATCTGCCTGCTGGGCTGCGGGGTGACCACCGGTATTGGCGCGGTGCTCAATACCGCCAAGGTAGAACCCGGCTCGACGATTGCCGTCTTCGGTCTGGGGGCGATTGGCCTGGCGGTCATCCAGGGGGCCGCCATGGCCAAGGCGTCGAAAATCATCGCGATTGACGTCAATCCTGACAAATTCGAGCTGGCCAAGCAGTTCGGCGCCACGGACTTCGTCAATCCCAAGGAATACAGCGATCCGATTCAGCAAGTGATCGTCGACATGACCGACGGCGGCGTGGATTACTCGTTCGAGTGCATCGGCAACGTCAATGTCATGCGGTCGGCGCTGGAGTGCTGCCACAAGGGCTGGGGGGAGTCGATCATCATCGGCGTCGCCGGCGCTGGTGAAGAGATCTCCACGCGGCCGTTCCAGCTGGTGACCGGTCGGGTCTGGAAAGGGTCGGCGTTTGGCGGCGTGAAAGGTCGTACTGAGCTGCCCGGCTACGTTGAGCGCTACATGAACGGCGAAATCAATATCGACGACTTCATTACCCACGACATGCCGTTCGAGAAGATCAATGAGGCCTTTGACCTGCTGCATGCGGGCAAGAGCATTCGTACCGTTCTGCATTACTGAGTATGATGGTGATGTATACCAAGGGCGCGGCGGGGATACCCGCCGCGCTTGCTGCTTTAAAGGAGCTTGCCCATGAGCATGAGTGAAACCCTCGAGCTCGTCTCGGCCAACCGCAGCTTCGGCGGCTGGCATAAACGCTACCGGCACTACTCGCGTGCGCTGGACTGCGACATGGTGTTTGCCGTTTATCTGCCCCCCCAGGCCGAAGAGGAACGCGTGCCGCTTTTGTGGTGGCTGTCGGGGCTGACCTGCACGGACGAGAACTTCATGCAGAAAGCCGGCGCGCACCGCCTGGCGGCCGAGCTGGGCATTGCCATTGTATGCCCGGACACCAGTCCGCGCGGTACCGAGGTGCCCGGCGAGCATGACAGCTATGACCTGGGGTCAGGGGCTGGCTTCTACGTCAATGCTACCCAGGCGCCCTGGAAGTCGCACTACCGCATGTACGATTACGTGATCGAGGAGCTGCCGTCGGTGGTACGCCAGCACTTCCCGGTCAACGGTCGTGAATCGATCAGCGGCCACTCGATGGGAGGCCACGGTGCGTTGATTCTAGCGCTGCGCCATCCCGGGCGCTTCCGTTCGGTGTCGGCGTTTGCGCCGGTGGTGAACCCCATGAACTGCCCATGGGGACAAAAGGCGTTGTCCAGCTACCTGGGAGACGACCCGGCGCACTGGCGTCAGTACGATGCCTGCGAGCTGGTGGCCAACGGCGCCTCGCGCCAGCGGCTGTTCATCGACCAGGGGGAAGCCGACCAGTTCCTGGAAGAGCAGCTCAAGCCTGAACAGCTGGAAGCGGTGTGCGACACCCACGACCATCCGCTGACGCTGCGTCGGCAGCCGGGGTATGATCACAGCTACTTTTTCATTGCGTCCTTCATCGACGACCACCTGCGCTATCATGCGGATCATCTGTTGAAGCGCTAAGGGGACCTCCATGTTGAAAGGCGCGCTACGTCGCATGGCAAGCCTGCTGTGGTGGTGGGTCTGGCGTGGCGTGTTTCTGTTTGTGGTGGTGTCCCTGAGCCTGGTGATGCTGTTCCGCGTGGTGCCGCCACCAGGCTCGATGGTCATGGTCGAGCGCAAGATACAGAGTTGGGTGCACAGCGAACCCGTGCAGCTGCAGCGGGAATGGCGTGACTGGTCGCAACTCGCTGACTCAGCGAAGGTCGCGGTCATGGCGGCCGAAGACCAGCGGTTTCCAGACCATCATGGTTTCGACCTTGTCGAGCTTCGCCGCGCCCTGCAGGCCCGCCTTGATGGCGGCCGTCTGCGCGGGGCGAGCACCCTCAGCCAGCAAACCGCCAAGAACGTCTTTTTGTGGACCGGCCGGAACTGGGCGCGCAAGGGGTTGGAGGCGTGGTTTACCGTGCTCATCGAGCTGATATGGGGCAAGCAGCGCATTCTGGAGGTCTACCTCAACGTGGCCGAGTGGGACGCTGGGGTGTTCGGCCTGGAAGCCGCTGCCCAGCACTATTTCGGGGTGTCGGCAAGCGCATTGAATGAGCGTCAGGCCAGCCTGCTAGCGGCAATTCTGCCTAGTCCGCTGACCCGCAGCGCCTCACGGCCCGATCCCCAGGTAGAGCAGCGCAGCCTGTGGATACGCCAGCAGATGCGCAATCTGGGCGGGGCCAATTATCTGCAGCAGATTGCCGCTGATCGATGAAGCCGTACGGATTGCATAGGAACCTTCGACGCCGCCTGTCGTGTCAGTCGAATAGCGCCTTGTCGATTACCGGAAGTGCTTCAAGCTGCGGGCGGGCAAAGTAGAAACCCTGTTGCACGGGAATACCGATGTTCAGCAGGCAGCGTGACTCCTCGCGGGTTTCGACGCCTTCCGCTACCAGTTGGATCTCCAGCGTGTTGGCAAGCGCCACGATACTGCGCAGGATCGCCTGGCGGCGAGGGTTGCGGTTGCAGTGCATGACGATATCGCGGTCTATCTTCAGGGTGTCCGGGCGCAGGTCGGTGAGCAGATCCAGGTTGGCGTAGCCGTTACCAAAGTCATCGAGCGAGGTGGTGAACCCCATGGCGCGGTAACTTTCGATGATATTGCGCATGTGTTGCCGGTCCTGAACCCGCTCGGTTTCGGTAATCTCGAAGTTGAGTCGTTCGGTGGGCCAGCCGACCCGCTGGGACGTTTCCAGGGTTGCCTGAATGCACGCTTCGGGTTCATAGACGGCGTTAGGCAGGAAATTGATCGACAGACGTGCCTGCATATCCAGGGCGCTGGCTAGCTCGATGGCCTTGATCCGGCATGCCTGATCAAACTGGTACAGCAGGTCGTCGGTGACCTGTCCGAGTATTGTGCCCGCCGATTCCCCATCCGGGCCGCGTACCAGCGCTTCGTAATACACCACCTGCCGGGCCGCCACATCGACAATGGGCTGGAAGGCCATGGTGAAGGCAAAGGGAACCGGAGTATCGCAACGGTTGCAGCGGCCGTTTACCCGCGCGCAGTGGTGATGTTCAGACGTCTTCATACAAGCCCTGGGTGTTCCCTATCTCGTTATGTAGCTGATGTGTGGACAGCGGGTTTGCGCACCGTCAATACGACACCGGCAATGGCCACGGCCATCCCGCCCAACCCTATCCAGGAAAGCCGCTCGCCGAATAACCACCACGCCTGAAGTGCCGTGACGGGAGGCACCAGATAAAACAGGCTCGCCACCCGCGACGCTTCGCCTCGCTTGATCAGCGCCATCAATAGAAGGATAGCGGCTATCGATAGAATCAGCACTAACCAACCCAGCGTCAAGACAAAGGTGAGCGTCCAGGTCACCTCGCGGGTTTCGAACAGCAGCGCGCCAATGCCCAAAACCCCGCCGGCGGCCAGGTATTGAATCACGGCGCCGGAGAGCAGCGGCATCTGCGTGCAGAAACGCTTTTGATACAGCGTGCCCAGCGAAATGCCCACCAGGGCCGCCATCACGCTCACCAAGGCACCGATGCCAAAGCCGCTGAACAGCGATTCCCCCAGCTCCAACTGGCTGCCGAGCACGGCGCTGATGCCGACCAGGCCAAGTACCAGTCCCAGCCACTGCTGCGCCGCCAGCCGTTCACCCAATAGCGGGCCCGCGCAGGCCGCGGTGAGCAGCGGTTGAAGACCGACCAGCAAGGCAGCGAGCCCTGCCGGCATGCCCAGCGAGATGCCGTAGAAAACGCCTCCCAGATAAGTGCCGTGTACCAGCAGACCCGAAACGGCGATGTGCGTCCATAACACAGGTGATGAAGGCCAGGCTATTTTCAGCATCCACACCAGCGGCGTTAACAGCGCCACCGTGAGCGCAAAGCGAATGAACAAGAATGTGAACGGCTCGGCGTAGGGCAGGCCAAACTTGGCTCCGATGAACCCCGTGCTCCAAAGCAAGACGAAAACCACGGGCATGGCGGTCAATCCCCATGCTGTGGCGTCTCGTTGGCCTACCCATGATGGCACTATGCGCATATCGCTCTCGATGTAGTCGGTGGTGTTTACGTAACGTTCTTTATGTTACTTACTTTTACATTAAAATTTGAACCTCACGAATCGCCCCGCGTCACAGTAGGGACATTCATAATGCGCCAATTGAGGTTTCTTATATGCAACGTATGACTGCTCTGTTTTCTGCTGCCCTGCTTGCCACCGGTCTGATGACCGCGACGGCTCACGCCCAGCAGGATGAAGCGTCCACTCAGGGCTCCATGGCAACTGAAACAGCGCCTTCTCAAGATTTCTCTGACGAGCAGCTTCAGCAGTTCGCCGATGCGTCCCAAGAAATCGCGGTTATCTCTCAAGAGTATACCCAGCGCTTGCAAGAAGCCGATGATGAATCTGCCCAGCAGGAAGTTCGCACCGAAGCCAATGACCGCATGATCGAAGTGGTCGAAGACAGCGGCCTGGATGTTGATACGTTCAACGCTATCGGTCAAACCATCCAGCAGGATCCTGAAATGATGCAGCGTGTTCAGGAAATGGCGGAATCGTAAGCAGTTATTCAATGTTGCACGATGAGTGATGCAACCTCATCGTTGAAGCATGGGACGATCCCCAAAGCCCGGCGCAGCGCGCCGGGTTTTTTTTGTCTGGGGTTTACGCGTTTAACGCTTCGCGCCACACTTCCTGAATGATACCTGTGCCGAAAGGGTCGCGGGGCAAGGTGTGACGGTTGGCCAACACGGCCTGAGGAGAACGCATGGATGTCGAGCTGTTAGAAATACGCCAGCACATGGGGCAGTTCCCGCCCTTCGATGGGCTGTCAGATGAATTGCTGGATGAAATCGCCAGCAGGGTCGAGGTCAGCTACTTCAAGACCGGCGCGGACATCCTCACGCTCAACGAAACCATGACCGACCTGTGCTATATCCGCAGCGGCGCGGTGGAGGTGTACCGGCGTCAGGGGGAGCTCTACAACCGGCTGGGCGAGGGCGATATCTTTGGCCACTTCAATCTGCTGCGCAATCAGAAGGTGCGTTTTCCCGCCAAGGCCATCGAGGATACCCTGCTGTATTTCATTCCCTTGGATGTCTTCCAGAAGCTGTGCGAAGAAGACGATCACTTTGCCGACTTCGTCGAGCTGGAACGGCCGCGCCTGGAAACCGCCGCCGAGCAGCAGAAGAAAGCCAACGACATGATGGTTACCCGGATTCGCAAGCTGGTGACGCGCTATCCGGTCATGGTGGAGGAGTCCACCACGGTGCAGCAAGCGGCGCAGCAGGTCAGCCAGTCCCAGGCATCGGCGGTGCTGGTACTCAAGGAGGGTAGCACCCATCCCCGCTACAGCTTTCAGGACAGCGAAGGGCGCACCTGGCAGGTATGCGGCATTCTGACTGACAGCGATTTCCGCACCCGGGTCGTGGCCGAAGGGCTGTCACCGCAAACCCCGGCAGGAGACGTCGTGTCGCCTCGGCTGATCACGATCCAGTCGGACGCCTCCATCTATGAGGCCATGCTCACCATGCTGCGCAATAACGTTCACCACCTGCCGGTACTCTACCGTCAGCGACCGGTGGGCGTGGTGCATCTCTCCGATATTATCCGCTACGAAACCCACAGCGGACTGTATCTGGTGAGCAATATCTTTCACCAGTCGAACGTCGAGGGGCTGTCGCGTCTCGCCCCGGATGTCCGCGCTGCCTTTGTCAGGATGGTTCAGGAAGGCGCCAACTCGCAGATGGTGGGCAGTGCGCTCTCGACCATCGGACGCAGCTTCACCCGGCGCCTTTTGGAGCTTGCCGAGGAGACGCTTGGCCCGCCGCCGGTGGACTACTGTTTCATGGTCAACGGCTCGATGGCGCGCAACGAGCAGAGCATCGTCACCGACCAGGACAACGCACTGATACTCTCGGATGACTTTATCCCCGAAGCGCATGACGCCTACTTCAAGGCGCTGGCGACCTTTGTCAGCGACGGCCTGGATGCCTGCGGCTACACCTACTGCAAAGGCGACGTCATGGCGACCAACACCCAGTGGCGGCAGCCGCTGAGCGTGTGGAAAAGCTATTTTACCGACTGGATTGCCAATCCGACGCCCGAGAGGCTGCTGCACAGCTCGATCTTCTTTGATCTGGATAGCCTTTACGGCGAAGACCTGTTCGTGGAAGCGCTTCAGGACCTGATCGCCGAGCAGGCACCCAAGTCGCCGCTCTTCCTGGCGGCCATGGCCCGCAACGCCCTTAATCGCACGCCCCCGCTGGGCTTTTTCCGCACCTTCGTGATGGAAAAGGACGGCAAGCATAATAATTCCATCAACCTGAAGCGTCGCGGTACCGCCCCCATGGTCGACTTGATTCGCGTGCACGCCTTGGCATGCGGGTCCAAGGCGCAGAATACCTTCCAGCGGCTGGAAGCGATTGCCGATACCCAACTGCTGGCGACCGGCATGAGCGACAAGCTTAGCTATGCCTTCGAGTTCATGTGCATGTCGCGGTTGCGCCATCAGATGATCGACCTTCAGGAAGACCGGCTGCCGGATAATAACATCGAGCCGGAGAACGTCGCCGACAGCGAGCGTCATACGCTCAAGGACGCCTTCCAGGTGCTCAGCAATGCGCAAAAGTTCCTGAAGTTCCGCTACCCGATACCCAGCAATCGGGCGGGGCGCTGACATGACGCTTATTCGCCCGCGTAGAAAAATCAGCCAGGCGGACTGGGCCGCGTACATGCAAAAGCGCGAGCCGCTGGCCAAGGATCCGGCCATTCAGCGCTTTTTCGCCACGCCGCCCCCCAGCCTCGATACGCCGATCGGCGAGGTGCCGATGGTCGCCCTGGACATGGAAACCACCGGACTCGATGAGCGCCGCCATGCCATCGTCAGCGTCGGCCTGGTGCCCTTTACGCTGAACCGTATCAAGATGGCCGAACGGCGCTACTGGGTGGTCAAGCCGCCGCGCCCGCTGGATGAAGCCTCGATCACCTTTCACCATATTACCCACTCCGAGATTGCCCATGCCCCGGATCTCGAGGCCATCATCGATTCCTTGCTGGCGGAATTGGCGGGCAAGATCGTCGTCGTGCATTTTCGCCATATCGAGCGCCCGTTTCTGAACGCGGCGATCAAGGCGCGGCGTGGTGAGGGGGTGATGTTTCCGATGATCGACACCATGTCGCTTGAGGCGCGACTGCACCGGCAGAAGCTGTGGGCGCGGTTCCGGCGCTGGCTGGGTCGGCCGCCGGTATCCATTCGCCTGGATGCCAGCCGGCGTCGCTATGGGTTGCCCAGCTACCAGGGCCACCATGCGCTGGTCGATGCCCTGGCAACGGCCGAGCTACTCCAGGCGCAGATCGCCACGCACTACGAGCCTAGTACGCCACTGGGGGCGCTGTGGAGCTGATGTGATCAAGGTCCAGGCATAAAAAAACGGGCAGCCAGGTGGCTGCCCGTTTTTACTGCCATCTACGATGGTTAGACCGCTTTTGGCTCGCTCATCAAGCCCTTGATGATGGCATAGCAGGCCACCAGCAGGATGATGGTGAACGGGAAGCCGGTCGAGACGGCCATGGTTTGCAGCGCGGTCAGACCGCCGCCCAGCAGGAGCGCAATGGCGAGCGCGCCTTCGATGATCGCCCAGAATACGCGCTGGGGCTTCGGTGCGTCGACCTTGCCACCGGCGGTGATCGAGTCGATAACCAGCGAACCGGAGTCCGACGAGGTCACGAAGAACACGATAACCAGCACAATGGCGACGAACGACGTGATCTGCGACAGCGGCAGCTGCTCCAGCATGACGAACAGCTGAAGGTCGATGCCGGCGTCGCGTACGGCCTCGATGCCCTGGCTGAGGTACTGATCAATCGCCGTGCCGCCAAAGGTGGTCATCCACAGCACCGAGACGATGGAAGGCACGAGGAGAACCGATACCATGAACTCACGCACGGTACGGCCGCGCGAAACGCGGGCGATGAACATGCCGACGTACGGAGACCAGGAAATCCACCATGCCCAGTAGAAGGCGGTCCAGCCCTGACTGAAGTTGGCGTCTTCGCGGCCGAACGGGTTGGACAGCGCGGGCAGGTGAACCACGTAGTTGAGCAGGTTTTCGAAGAACCCGGTGGCGATCAGCAGCGTCGGGCCCACCGCAATCACGAAGAACAGCAGGGCCGCGGCCATGGCGATATTGATCTTGGATAGCAGCTGGACGCCTTTATCCACCCCCGCCAGGATCGAACAGATGGCGATGATCGTGATGCCGATGATCAGCAGGATCATGGTGACGTCGGTTTCCGGCGCGCCGAAAAGATAGGTCATGCCGGCGGCGGCCTGCGTCGCGCCCAGGCCGAGCGAGGTGGTCAGGCCAAACAGCGTGGCAAATACGGCCAGGATATCGATAAGGTGGCCAGGCCAGCCCCACACGCGCTCCCCAAGGATGGGGTAGAACACCGAACGCATGGACAGCGGAAGGCCCTTATTGAAGGCAAACAGCGCCAGGGACAGCGCAACGACGGCGTAGATCGCCCAGGGATGCAGGCCCCAATGGAAGATCGTGGCGGCCATACCCAGCGCGGCGGCGCCAGCTTCGTCGCCTTCGGCACCGCCCAGCGGTGCCCAGCTGCCACCGTCAAAAGACGTGCCAAAGTGGGTCAGCGGCTCGTTGACGCCGTAGAACATCAGGCCGATGCCCATGCCGGCGGCAAACAGCATCGAGAACCAGCCCATATAGGTAAAATCAGGCTTGGCATCGGCGCCGCCAATACGGATTTTACCTAGCGGGGAGAAAATCAGGCCGATACACAGAATCACGAAGATGTTCGCGGCCAGGATAAAGAACCATGCCAGATTGCCGGTCAAGAAACCGAAAACCGCATCGTACACCGGGGCGATTTCGTCCTGCAGGGCCAGCGTCAGTATGACAAACAGCAGCACCACGATGGACGAAATGGTGAACACCTTGCCATGCAGGTCGAGGTTCACGCCCATCGTGGTGGTGGTGATGTTGTCCTGGCCGATCACGTAGTCGGTATCAATCAGGTTGGCCGGGCCTTCCGGGGCAGGAATGCCTTCCGATGGCGCCTTGTCATCAGGCGATTTGTCTTGCGATTTGTTATCCACAAAGATGCTCCCTTTGCTGTTGGGACATTACGCCGTTTTACTTGGCTGGACGAATGAGAAAAACCGAGGCGTCGGTGTGGGTGGCCACCTTGCCGCCGTGGGACGGCATGACAATATCCAGGTGACGGGGCAGGTGTGTTGCCATCATGACCAGGTCGGTACCGATCTCTTTGATGGCTTTCACCAGCAGGTCGTCGACGTTGGCAACGGGGTCGGTGGAGCTGTAAACCTTGATGCTGACGGGTTGGCCATGCACTTGGTGACGCTCCTGGGCGAAAGCGTCGAGTTTCTGCTCATACTCCTGAGGCGTACGGGCCACGCTGGTCGGCGTGTTGGCCGTGATGCCGACGTAGGTGATGCGCGCGTCGTAGCGTTTGCCCATGTCGGCCACCACGTCCAGAGCGGGCTCCAACGTTTCGAGATGGGCAAGGTCTACGGGCACCATAATATTGTTAAACATGGCAGGCTCCTCACTATACTTGCGTAATGATCGACACTATCAAACGATATGCCGATCATCGTTATGGTTGAGGTGAGATAGATACAAGTGAGCTGGCACGTAAAAACGTACCAGCTCATGACTATCTCCGGGTGTGAGAATTAGCTCTCGAGCCATTCCTCAACGACGTCCTGGTTGTCTTCGACCCACTGCTTGGCGTTTTCATAGGGGTCGCTGTCATCTTCCTGGTTCATGAGCATGACTTCGCCCATTTGCTCAGGCGTCCATTCAAACGCATCAAGAATGGCGTAGGCTTCAGGCATGTCATCTTCCAGGCCGTTGCGAACCACGGTATGGATCTGCTCGGCACCGCCATAGACGTTCTCCGGGTCTTCCAGATACTTCACGTCAAAGCGGGCAAACATCCAGTGCGGGGTCCAGCCGGTGACCACGACGTCTTCTTCGTTGGAAATGGCGCTCGAGAGCGCCGCAGTCATGGTAGCGCCGCTGCCGCTGCGTAGTTGAAGATCAAGATCATAGGTATCGACGACCTCTTCGGTGAGGGACATCAGGCCCGCACCAGGATCAATACCGATAATCTCGCCGTCAAAGGCGTCGGCGTTGTCGTTCAGCTCGGCGATAGAGTCGACATCGGTATACTCGGGTACCACGAGGCCCAGCTTGGTGCCGTCCAGGTTCGGGCCGAGATCTTCGACGTTATCGCCCACCCGCTCCATGTAGTTTTCGTGGGTCGAAGGCAGCCAGGCCGCAACGATGGCGTCGGCATCGCCGGTTGACAGCGCCTGGAACATGGCAGCGGCGGACAGCGAGGTCATGTCGACTTCGTAGCCGGCCTGCTCAAGCACGGCACGCACCACGTTGGTGGATGCCACTTCGGACGCCCACTCCACGTAGGCCAGGTTGACCGTGCCTTTGTCTTGCGCCTGAACCATGCCGCCAGCGGCGAGGCCGGCGCTTGAGACGAGTGCCAACGAGGCGAGACGGATACGTTTATTCAGCATACGAGTTTTCATTCACTTGCTCCCTTTGATGGAGAGGCGACAACGGCCGCCTCGAACAAAATCGTGCTTTCTTGTGTCGTTCACAGCATGCGCATGTATCGCATGCTGTGCAAGTTTTACCCTTTAACGCCCATGGGGCGCAAACAGGGGCTAGCGCCGTGACTTGCTGAATGATTGCGTCAAACGGTCAAGCACCATGGCAAGAATCACAACGGCGATACCGGCCTCAAAACCGTCACCGGGACGCAGGCGCTGAATGGCACGCCATACCTCGCTACCCAGGCCGTCGGCGCCGATCATGGCGGCGATCACCACCATGGAAAGCGCGAGCATGATGGTCTGGTTGATCCCGGCCATGACCGTCGGCAGCGACAGGGGAAGCTGAACCTTGAAAAGCTTCTGGCCGCGGGTTGCCCCGTAGGCGTCAGCGGCTTCGATCAGCTCCACCGGTACCTGGCGAATCCCCAGGGTGGTGAAGCGAATGGCAGGGGGCATGGAGAAAATCACCGTGGCAAAGATCGCCGATACCGAGCCGATACCGAAGAACGGAATCGCCGGGATCAGGTACACGAAGGCCGGCATGGTCTGCATGAAGTCAAGCACCGGCATGATCACACGGTACAGTCGTTCGGATAGCGCAGCAGCAATGCCCACCGGTATGGCCATGACCACGGCCACCAGGGTGGCGATAACCACGAGGGTCAGGGTCTCGATCATCGGATCCCAGAGGCCCAGGTTCCAGATCAGGGCCATGCCGGCGGCCGCGCCGATCGCCAGACGCACGGAAGCCGCTTTCCAGCAGAGAAGCGCCACAATGGCTAGCAAGGCCCATGCGGGCAGCCACATCAGACCGTCGTTGAGTGCTTCGATACCGGTCTGGGTGACCCGCGAGATGGCGCGCGTCACTACCGAATATTCGCTGGTCAGCCAGGTCAGGCCGCTTTCAATCCAATGACCTAATGGAATACTAGGAATTTCCATGCTTATTCTCCCGCTCGCGCTAGTTCGTCGAGTACTGCCCCTTTGACCACGACACCGAGTAGCCGCTGCTCGTCATCAACAACGGCGATCGGGAAGCTCTTTTCGCTGAACATGGCGAACAGGTCGTGAAGCGCCTCGTCGGTGGTAACCTTGCGAAAATCCTGGGTCATGTAATCCTGGATCGTCTCCGCGCCGGCCTCGATGGCGCGGCTGGCCGCGTCGGCTTCGAGAAGCCCGAGCAGCTTGCGGTCGCGGTCGGTGACGTAAATGGAGTCGATGCTGTGGTCACGCATGCGGCGAAGCGCGGTGCGCGGTCCGTCGCTGTCCCGAGCGGTGGAACGCAGCGGGCGCATGGCGCTCTCGGCGGTCAGGATGCGCGAGCGGTCGACCCCCTCGATAAAGCGACGCACATAGTCATCAGCGGGTTTAGTGAGGATTTCCTCGGGGGTGCCGATTTGCACAACGGCGCCGTCCTTGAGCAGCACGATGCGGTCACCGATATTCAGCGCCTCGTCCAGATCGTGGGTAATGAAGACGGTGGTTTTCTGCATCCGGGATTGCAACTGCAGGAGTTCCTGCTGCATGTCCTTGCGGATCAGCGGGTCAAGCGCCGAGAAGGCTTCATCCATCAGCAGGACGCTGGCGTCATTGGCCAACGCCCTGGCAAGGCCCACCCGCTGCTGCATACCGCCGGACAGCTGGTTGGGGTAGGCGTCTTCCCAACCATCCAGGCCGACCTGGGTCAGCGACTCCCGCGCCGTCTTGTCACGTTCGGCGGGGGAGATACCGCGAATCTCCAGGCCGAACTGGGCGTTTTGCAGAACCGTCTTGTGGGGGAAGAGGGCGAAATTCTGGAAGACCATCGAAAAGTGCCGGCGGCGACACTCGAGCAGGGCTTTCTCGCTCAGCGAAGGGATATGCTCATCGTCGATGAGTATATCCCCTTCGCTGGTGTCGATCAGCCGGTTGAGGCAGCGGATCAGGGTGGATTTACCCGACCCCGATAGCCCCATGATCACCAGCAGCTCACCTTCATAGACATCGAAAGAAATGTTGGAAAGCCCCAGCGTTTGCCCGGTTTTCTCAAGAATTTCAGAGCGACTCAAGCCCTGGTCGCGAAGCTCAAGGGCGCTTTTGGGGTTCTTGCCAAAGACCTTGCTTACCCCTCGCACCTGAATTTTGACGTTGCGTGTCTCGTCCATCGGCGTTGCCTTTTGTCAGCTGAGCGGCGCGCCGCGACCCGTTGGCACATGAGAAAGCTGCCTGCGGGGCCAGCGAACACCACCGCTCATAAAAAAAAGAGATAATGAAGTGCTAAAAGGATTATCAATTATTATACATAAGTGCCCGAGGTGTGTCACAACGCCCCGCGGTGAGCGGTGGCATGGCGTCTCATGTGTCATTTTTCACCCACTCCCACGCGGTGAGGCAAGCAGTAAGAGGGATGCTTTTCAGCGAGTAAAGTCATGATTTTTATGTTTTTTATTAAGTAATGCGCGGTGTTGGCATAATATGTGTAAACAGTTATTTAGCCATAGTGCCTTGACGCGTCTCGGTTCAAGCAAATAAATCAAGTGCAGCAAGTTAAACTCAGTACAAACGCATTAGCAATAAGCGATTACCATTTTCTCGTCCGAGTGAATGAGCCGCCTCAACGGTGAACGTAGCCAAGCGGCCATGCCATGGGTCGGCACTGTTTTCGTCATGAAAGGAGCAAAACGAGTGAAGTTATCGGGTTGTAACGTATCGAAAGGTGTCTGGGCAGCGTTGCTGTTCAGCAGTGTCTTATTGGCCGGTTGCGGACAGGAAGACGACGCTGATGGATCAGGCGTGCCAGAAGACGCGCCGACTCAGGAGCAGAGCACCCAAGATCAACAGGATGCTGGCGTGGCTGAAGACGTAGCGACGCAGGATGATCAGTTCGTTTCCGAAGAAGAATCGGTCAGCGCGGATGCGGAAATGGACGGCGAGTCCAGCAATACCGCCACCGCGCCGGAAGAGGCGCCGCTTAACGGCGAGGCCAATGAAGATCCCGGCTTTGGCGAGGGTACCGACCCCATGCCAGGTGACGGTGAAGATGCCAGCGACCTGGCAGACAGCAGCGATGAAGGCAGTGAAGATGCCGACATCGCCGATGGTCAAGATGAAGAGGCTAGCCAGGACGAAGAGGCTAGCGAAGAAAGCGAAGATCGCAGCGAGTAAGCCATCAGTAGTGATGGGAGTAGCGTAGATAGTGTAGGTCCCTACGATGGTAAGTCGCTTCAGCTGTTTGTTCCCTGCGGCTGTTCACACGGCTTATCATCCTTTCAGCCCCCGCACCCGCGGGGGTTTTTTTTGCCCGCTCGGTTTCAGGTATCTTCGCTGTCTTCCAGACGACGGTAAAGCGTGCGCCGGGCGATACCCAGTACTTCCGCCGTGCGGCGCTTGTTGCCGCCGGTGGCCTCCAGCACCTTGCGGATATAGCGCTTCTCGACTTCTTCCAGGCTCGGCCAGGGGGCCGATGCAGCGGTGGGAGCCTGCGGCGTGGAGAGGACTTCGCCGGTGAGCGTGGCCGTGGTCTGCGCCGACGCCTGGTTGAGCTGTTCGCGCAGCCGTTCCGGCAGGTGCTGGTGGCGAAGCGTGCCGTCCTCGCTGAGGGTGACGGCGCGCATGATGGCGTTCTCGAGCTCGCGTACGTTGCCGGGATAGGGATAATGCAGCAGGCAATGCAGCGCATCCGGCTCGATATGCTCGATCTGTTTGTGCTGCCCCTCGGCATGCTTGTCGATCAGGCTGAACACCAGGTGTTCGATGTCGGGGCCGCGGTCGCGCAACGGGGGGATGCGCAGCGAGAAGGTTTCCAGGCGGTAGAACAAGTCGCTTCGGAAGTTGGCCTGCTCGATTTCCTTTTCCAGATGGCGGTGCGTGGCGGCGATAATCCGCACGTCAACGGCTTCCTCGCGCTCGCCGCCCACCGGGCGCACGGTTTTTTCCTGCAGCGCACGCAGCAGCTTCGCCTGTAGATTGATCGGCATCTCGCCGATTTCGTCGAGAAACAGACTCCCGCCCTGGGCGCTGTGAAAGAGCCCCTGACGCGCCTCATTGGCGCCGGTAAAGGCTCCCTTTACGTGGCCGAAAAACTCGCTTTCCATCAGGTCGGCAGGGATGCTGGCGCAGTTGACCGCCACAAAGGGAGCGTCATGGCGCAGGCTTTCCTGATGAATCGCCCTTGCCAGCAGCTCCTTGCCGGTGCCGCTTTCCCCCAGCAGCAGGATGGGCGCATCGCTTTTCGCCAACCGTGAGGCATCATGAAATAGCGCCTGCATGGCATCGCTTTTACCCACGATGCCATGAAAGTGGCCCACCTCCGATGCCGGTGACACCGCCAGGCGCTGGCGTTCCAGTACGCGAAAGACCGATTCGCGCACGGCGTCCAGATCCAGCGGCTTGGTCAGGAAGTCGTCGGCGCCAAGCTTGAGCGCTTCCACCGCCTGGTCGATGGTACCAAAGGCGGTAATCACGATAATGCCAAGCTCGCTGCCTTCGTGGCGTAGCTGCTGGAGCAACTGGATGCCGCTGATGCCCGGCAAGCGCACGTCCGTGATGATCAGCGATACCGCCGTATGACTCAGCAGGGCAATCGCGTCTTCAGCGCTGGATACGCCATGCGTGGTGTAGCCGGCATCGTGCAGCTCTTCTTCCAGCAGCTCCCGTATGGCGCTGTCGTCTTCCACTACCAACAAAGGTAAAAGATGTTCCGTATGCGTCACAAACATGATCCTCATGCAGGTGTGGTGTCGTAGAGGGGCAGGGTGATTTCAAAACCGGCGCCGCCCAGCGGACTGTTGAAAACGCCGATGGTGCCGCCGTGATCGTTGATGATCCGGTGCACCATTGACAGGCCAAGCCCGCTGCCCTGACCGACGGGCTTGGTAGTAAAGAAGGGGTCAAATACCTGCTGGTGGTGCGAGGCGGGAATGCCCGGCCCGTCATCCTCGACCCATAAATGCAGTTCCTGGCGCTGCTGCTCGGCGTGCACCCGAATGCGAGTGACACCGTCAGCCTGGGCGGCGTTGCGCAGCAGGTTGGTCAGTACCTGCACGATTTGCTGGCCGTTGGCGAGCAGCGTGGGCGCCGGGCTGGGTAGCGTGGTTTCCAGGTTCACCCCGCGCGGTTCCAGCTCGTCTTCCACCAGGGCGCTGGCGCTGTGCACCAGCTCGTCTAGCGGCTGTTCGTCTTTCTCGACGTTATGCTGGCGGCCCAGTTCCATCAGCTGGCGAACGATCTCGACGATACGCTCCACTTCACCGCGAATGCGGCTCAGCCGGGCGCGCTCGTCTTCGCCGATCACGTCGCGCCGCGCCAGTCGCTGGGCCTGGCCGTTGATCACGGTCAGCGGCGCGCCGATCTCATGGGCGACGCCGGCCGCCAGGACGCCAAGTTCGGCAAGTTTCTTGGACTTGCGCAGCCGCTTTTCAAGCTCGATTTCACGCAGCTGGCGATCCTCGATGTCGTGATCCTTCTCTGCCATGGCATCCAGCATGCCGTTCAGCCCGGCCGCCAGCCGGCGGTATTCCGCAGGCCCTTCGATATTGGCGCGCTGGGCTCGGTCACCTTCCTCGACGCGCTGCATGACCGTCAGCAGGCGATTCAACGGCCGTTCGATATAGTGCCGGAACCCCCACCAGATGCTCAGCACGATGCCGGCGGCGCCGACTACAAACACCAGAGCCGCGACGATACTCAGAAAGCCGGTATAGTTTTCAATGCCGGTATTCAGGCGATTGACCTGCAGCACGCCGGTGACCTCACCATCCGGCGTGCGCAACGGCTTGAGCGCCGAGTAGTAAGTCCAGCCTTCGAACTGGCGATAGTCGCCGTAAAGCGCATCGTCTTCGATGACCTGCTGAATATCCTCGCGGCTGAACAGCTCCCGGCCCAGCCCCAGACCGTGGATTTCGCGGCCGTCGGTGTCGAACACATAGGCCCCGTAGATACGGTGGAAGGAAAAGGCGCCTTCCAGCGCTTCCTCCAGCGACGCATCATTTTCCCGGGCAACGGCGTAGCCAAGCGTCGTGCTTAACGCATGGGTGATCATGTCGACTTCATTTTGTAGCTTGGAGCGGACGTTATCCTCCAGCGACTTGATGGCGACCAGGCTGAACACCACCAGAATCACGAAGAGCGGGACGATGACCGTCAAAATAATCAGATTGCGTAAACGCATGCGCTAACCGGAGCTATGAAACATCAATGGTGGACGGTCCCTATTCGACGGGGCGTAAGCGATACAGGGCGCCGTCGGCGGCGTCGGTCAGCACGTAGATGGCCTCGTCAGGGCCCTGGCGCACGTCGCGAATACGGCCAAGCTCGCCGTCGAGGACGACTTCGCGTTGGGTCACGTCATTGTCTTCCAGCTGTAGCCTGACCAGGCGTTGGCTGCCCAGGCCGCCTGCCAGCAGCTGGCCCTGCCATTCGCCAAAGGCGTCGCTGGTGACTTCCGCCAGGCCGGACGGCGCAAAGCGCCCGTCAAAGACATGCACCGGGTCGACCATGCCGGGCTTGGACGTCTTGCCAATCGGCTCGTTGGTCGCGTAGTCATTGCCCCGGCTGACCTCGGGCCAGCCGTAATTGTCGCCTGGGGTGAGCCGGTTCAGTTCGTCGCCGGTTCTGGGGCCGTGTTCCGTGGCCCAGGGCTCGCCGTTCTGCCGTACCACCATGCCCTGAATGTTGCGGTTGCCCTGGGTATAGATGTCATCCAGCGTGGCGTCACCGACAAACGGATTGTCGTCGGGCACCCCGCCGGTAGCGGTAAGCCGCAGGGTAGAACCCGCGTGGTCGTCATCCGCCTGGGCACGCGGCGGTTCAATGCCGCGGTCGCCAATACTCATCAGCAGGGTGTCGTCGGGCAGCCAGGCAAGGCGTGAGCCGTAGTGACGTCCGGGCGAGGAGGCGCGGTTCTGTTCAAACAGATGCTCGACGTCACCCAGTGCGTCGCCCTGCCATTTTACCCGGGAAAGCGCCGAGCGGCTGTTACTGCCCTCGGGCTTGCTCCAGGTGAAGTAGATCCAGTCGTGTTCGCCGTCGCCAAACGCGGGATGCAGGGCAACATCCAGTAGCCCGCCCTGGCCGCGCTGACTGACCTCGGGGAGCCCTTCCAGCACTTGGCGCTCGCCACCGTCATCATCGATCAGGTTGAGCCGCCCGGGGCGTTCGCTGACCAGATAGCGGCCGTCGGGTAGAAACGCGACCGCCCAGGGATTTTCAAGGCCCCCGGCGACTTTTTCGATGGAAAAGGCCAGCTGGTCACTCTCGATACGTTCCTCGACCATCTCGGCGGCATTGACCGAGGCGCTGCCAAGTGAACCGACAAGGGCAGCGGTCAGCCAGCGCTGACGCAGCGCATGGGTAGATAAACGACGCATAGAGCACGCTCCCGGGCAGTCATCGATAGAAGGTTTACCAAGCAGTGACGCTTTCAAGTCCGAGAGGTTCCCCGTGCTACGGCATCAACCAGGCAAGCATCAGGGGCAGGTACACCAGTGCCAGCAGGGTAGAGCAGAACACCAGGCTGGCCACATAGGCCGGTTCGCGCTGGGCGCGCTGGGCAAACAGGTAGTTGAATACCGCCACCGGCATGCTCATTTGCAGCACCAGAATACCCTGGGCTAGCGGCGGCAGCCCCAGCCATCCGGCAATCAGCCAGGCCGCCGTCGCGGCAAGCGGGATGCGCACCAGGCTGAATCCCAGGCCCGAACGCAGGCTTCTGACCTGAATGCTGGCCAGCGATACGCCGAGGGTGATTAGCATCAGCGGCACGGTAAAGCCCGACATCAGATCCACGCTGTTGGCGATCCACAGCGGCAGCTCGGTGTCCGTCAGCAGCAGTGCCATGGCAATGGCAATTGCGTAGACCGTCGGCGTCTTGGCCAGTGACTTGAGCGGATTCCCCCGACTGGCCAGCATGGTGCCTACGGTAAATTGAAACAGCGACACCGTGACCATCACGGTAATACCGTACACAAACCCGGCGCTGCCAAAGGCGTACAGCACTACCGGCAGCCCCATGTTGCCGGTGTTGGGGTACATCATCGGCGACAGCAAAACGCGCCAGTCGCGGCGTAATAGCTTGGCGACCAAAAACGTCGCCGCCGCCATGCAGGTGATCACCAGGGCAGTGGCGAGCATGGTGCGGCCAAAGGTGCTGGCGTCTATCTCCGCCCCGGCGAGCGAGGCCAGCACCAGCGAAGGCGTACCAATGTTGAAAACCAGCCGCGTCACGAAATCGACCGGGTAGGGGTGGCCCAGGCGCACCCAGGTAAACCCGAGGCCGGCACCCGCCAGTACGGGCGCCATTACCGCAAAGAGTTCCGCCAGCATGGGGCGTCCTTGGCAATGAATGGCCGACTATTGTGAATAGTAAGCGGACTAACTGGCAAGTCGCGGTTGACTGACCTAGGCGGCGACGTCGTCTTGCCGCCACTGACAGGGCATCTGCTCGCGCAGGAAGGTGAGCAGCGCCTGTACCCGTCGAGGTTGATGGCCGTAGGCATACAGCAGCGTGATCGGCAGGGGCGACGGTTTCCAGTCAGGCAGGCAGGGGGTCAGTTCGCCGGGATGATGAGCTTCGCGCTTGTCGGCGAGCCAGTGAGGCAGCAGGCCGATACCCTTGCCCCGGGCGATGGCATCCAGGTGAAGCGCGGTCAGGTCGACCCGCAAGCGCGAACGGGGTGGATAGAAATGGTAGCTGCCGTGGCTTGAGTGATGCAGCAGCAGGCCGTCCCGGGTCGTTCCCAGCAGGTCGATCCAGGCGTGGTCGGCCAGGTCGCGGGGGTGCCCGGGTAGCGGCTGCTGGGCAAGGTAGTCGGGGCTGGCGTACAGGCCTCTGCTGAGCCTGCCTAGTGGTTCCTGATGCAGGCCGCTTTCCGGTACCTGCCCCAGGCAGACGTGCACGCAATGGCTGTTGAGCGAGGTGGGCGGCGCCTCGCGGGTGCGCAGGGTCAGCTCGACTCTTGGGTAGCGCGCCATGAACGTATCCATGATCTGGCCCATCCAGCCCCGGGCCAGCGCGCAGTGCACCTCAAGGGTGACCGTGCCGCTGATATCCTCGCGCAATTCCGCCAGCGCTTCATGGCTGCGCGCCGCCAGGGCCAGCATGTCCTGGCAGTAGCGGTGGAACAGCAGCCCGGCCTCGGTGG
This sequence comes from Halomonas sp. CUBES01, assembly GCF_020991005.1. GTDB lineage: Bacteria > Pseudomonadota > Gammaproteobacteria > Pseudomonadales > Halomonadaceae > Vreelandella > Vreelandella gomseomensis. Next base: position 155,096 of record NZ_JAJLLW010000002.1, read on the forward strand.
GCAACAGCCGGTTGGCCTGGCGGCGCAGCAATGGCTGCTCGAGACGCGCTTCCAGGTGGCTGATCCGGCGGCTGAGCGTGGACTTGGCCAGCCCCAGCTTGCGCGCGCTGAGCGTGAGGCTGCCGGTCTCCATCACCTCCGCAAAGGCGTTGAGTTCGTCGAAATCATGCATGGTAAGCACCGCACTACGGAAACCGGGCATTGTGCCATTAGTTGCAAGTAATAAAAATCATTATGATTTGCCATTGCGTATAGCTGAGTCCACCCTTGCGTTTTTTACGGTCAGAAGTGCGACAGGGCGTTAGCCGACCAGCGCCTGCCAGACCAGGCGTAACGCCAGCAAGGTGAGCACCGCGTTAAAGAGGCGGGCGAACTGGCGTTCCGGCATGTGCTTCAGGATGCGCAGGCCAACCCAGGTGCCGATAGCGCCGCTCAGGATCATCGCCCCCGCCAGCGGCAGCCAGGGCCCAAGGTTGACCCCCGCCTGCTGAAAGACCGCCATCTTGATGACGTGCTGAAGGCTCATCACCGCCGCCAGCGTCGCCATGATCTGGAAGCGGTGCGTGTAAAGCTGTTTAAGGTAGGCGCCGATCAACGGCCCGGTCGCCCCGACAAACAGCGATAAGAAGGTAGTCACGGCACCGACGACGACCGTCCCCCGCTGACCCATGGCGACCTTTGGCAAGGCCGGCCCCCAGCAAAGATAAAGAATGAAGCTCGCGATGCTCAAATAAAGCACGGTAGGCGGCAGCGAGATCAGCACGAGGCTGCCCAGCAGTGCCCCTACCGCCGCGCCGGGTAAAAAGGCGAGGATCAAACGGCGATCTATGTGACGGAAGAGCATGGCCGCGCGGTTGGCATTCGACCCCAGCTGCACCATGCCGTGCAGCGGAATGATGACCTGGGGCGGGATGATTTGCGCCATCACCCCCAGCAGCATCACCCCGCCACCCGCCCCCAGGCAGGCCGTAAGCAGCGAAGTCAGAAAGGAGCTGCCTATCAAAAGCCCCGCCAAGACAGGGGAGAGTCCATTGAGTAAAGGTTCCAGCGCTCACATCCTGTTCAAAAGATGGGGTGAAAACATAGCAGATGTCGCCGGGCGACCACCATGGCCGCAGCCGGATGCCTCCCATAAAAAACCCCGGCGCCTGGCCGGGGTAAAGATCAGCATTGAAGCCAGTTAAAGGAATCGGAAGCGCACATGGCGATTAGAACGCGTAGCGCACCGAGAGCCACAGGCGACGGCCTTCCTCGCTGTTAGCGTAGCGGTTGCCGTAGCTGGTCTGGGGATTGCCCGCCCGGTCGGTGGAGGCATAGCGTTGGTAGTCGACGAAGTCCTTGTCGAACAGGTTATAAACCGTCGCGCTCAGATCAAGCTGCTCGGTGACTGCGTAATTACCGCCCAGGTTGAATAGCGAATAGGCTTTGAAGTCGCCCAGGTCGTCAAAGGAAGGCGCGCCGCGCACGCGTTCACGGTTGCGGTAGCGCTCGCTGCGATACTCCGCCGAGAGCCAGGCATCCAGCCTGGCGGTGGCCTGCCAGCGCAGCGTCGCGTTGACGGCGTGTTCGGGCGTGTCGGTGAGCGGTTCGCCCTCGTTCGCGCCGCTCTTTTGTTCGCTGTCGGTATAGGTGTAGTTCGCGCTCAGGCGCCAGTCCGGGGTGAACTGGTAGCTTGTCGACAGCTCGACCCCTTGGGTGATCGCCTCGTCCACGTTGACCTGTTGGCTGTAGGATCCGTCGGGGATCAAGGGATCGTTGGTGACCAGGATATCGTTACCGCTGGCGATCTTGTCGTCGAACCGGTTGTGGAAAAGCGTCGCGCTGGCGGTAAAGCCGTGCTGGTTATCGTAATGCGCGCCGATCTCGCTGCTGGTGCTGGTTTCCGGCTCCAGATCCGGGTTGCCGATGGTCAGTACGGTACCCTGGCCCGTGACGCCGTTGATGCCGTCGTGCAGGTCGTTGAGCGACGGCGTCTTGTAGCCGCGGCTCACGCCGCCTTTCAGCGTCCAGTTGGGCGTGGTGTTCCATACCAGATAGCCGCGCGGGCTGAACTGGCTGCCAAAGGCATCGTGGTGGTCGTAACGCCCGCCCAGAGTGAGCGCCAGGTCATCGCGCAGCAGCCATTCGTCTTCGGCAAACACCGAGCTGGTCGTTTGCTCGAAGGTTTCGCCGGCCAGGCCATCGTCCAGTTCGGCGTCCCACCATTGCACGCCCAGGGTGGTCATGTGATTGCCCAGCGGCAGGGTGAATTTGCTGTCGAACACGGTGTTGGTGGTTTCCAGCTCCCGCGGGGCGCCGCCGACAATGCCGGGGAAGCCCGCGTACGCTTCGCCCTGAGTGCCGGGAATCGTGCGGCCGGTGGTTTCGGTGGTGTTGCGCATCAGGCTCGAGTCCAACGTGCCCGAGGCAAACCGCCCGGTATGGCCAATGGCCAGCTGCTCGCGCTCGAAGCGCAGCTCATCCGCATAGCCGTTGGCGGTGCCGGGGGCAGGTTCGCAGCTGCGGGTACGCCCGTCCAGGGTGCCCAACTGGCAGTCGTCGTTGTTGTAGCGCTGGCGATTCACTTCGCCGTCGAGCCACAGGTCGTGATTGGCGGTGGGGGACCAGGTCAGCTTGCCGCCCAGGTTGTAGGTGTCGCCTTCCACCGGGCTTGGCCCCCGCTGGCTGACCTCGATGGGGTCACCGTTTTGATCGCTGTACTGGAGATGGGACGCGTCGCGCTCCTGGAAGCGGCCGCGTAATTGAATCCCCAGGGTATCTTCCACCAGCGGGCCGCTGGTGTAGAGGTTGATCTCGCGGCGGTCGCCAAAGTCGCGGTCTTCGTTGAAGGTGTTCTCGACGCCGATGGCGCTTGTCCACTCGCGGTCGACCTTGCGGGTAATGATGTTGATCACGCCGCCCATGGCGTCGGAGCCGTAAAGCGTCGACATCGGCCCGCGAATCACTTCGATGCGCTCGATGCTCGCGACCGGCGGAAAGAAGCTCGTGGAGGTCTCGCCAAAGCCGTTAGGGGTCACGCTGCCCGCCGCATTCTGGCGGCGGCCGTCAATCAGGATCAGCGTGTAGTCGCTGGGCATGCCGCGCATGCGGATATTGCGCCCGCCGGTCTTGCCTACCTGGCCGCCTACGTCCACGCCTTCCACGTCGCGCAGGGCATCGGCAATGCTGCTGACCCGCTTGCGTTCGAGCTCCTCGCGAGACACCACCGAAATGCTGGCCGGCGCGTCGACCATGGCCTGTTCGAAACCGCTGGCCGACACCACGATGTTGTCCAGCTGGTCGTTCTGCTGGGCAACCGCTGCGGTGGATGACATGGCGAGCGCAACGGCGCCGCTCAAAACGGTACGGGTGTAGCGTGGCATGGGTATCCCCTTGATGAAGCCGTTCAGGTTTTAATGATATGCATTATCAAATGAGATGCAGAGTCTAAAAACTTAAGTTCCCAAATACGAGGCGACAAAGCGGAACGGTATGTTGCAGATTCGGCAACAGTTGCGGCCTGGCAGCGCGAATTCGCCAGTGTTGCGCAAGGGGGAACGGCGTATTCGCTGGAAGGCTGGTGCAAGTGCTTCTGATAATCGTTATTATCATCGCCTGGTTCAACAGCGAGGATATCGGATGCGGGCTGCAGCGTTACGCAATGGCGTGGTGGGACTACTACTCAGTGGATTGTTGGTGAGCGCCGCCCAGGCGCGCACGCTCGATACCGCCTTTGGGGAGGTGGAGGTGACGGGTACGCCGGAACGCGTGGTCACCCTCTACGAAGGCGCGCTGGATGCGTCGCTGGCCGCGGGCGTCACGCCGCTGGGCGCGGTTACCACCCGCGGTGGCGATAACGTCGCCGAGTACGTGGAAGCGCATCTGGGTGATGATCGGCCCGCCATCATGGGGGTGGTGCGCGAAATCAACATCGAGGCCGTGCTTGAACAGCGCCCGGATGTGATTCTGGCGCCCGCTCGGCTCTCTGAGGAGCATTATCAGCTGCTGTCACGCATTGCGCCCACCGTGGTACCGACCACTCAGCCGATCGCTCCGGATAACTGGAAAGCCGAAGCGCGCCTTTACGGCGACGCGCTGAATCGCCGGGACGCCATCGAAGACGCCATCAGCGCCGTTGACCAGCGCGCCGCAGAATTAGCGAGCGCCCTGGACGCGGCCGGTGTAGGCGGCACGGCCTTTGTGGTGCGCTGGATGCCGGGCGGGCCGATGGTCATGTCGAAGAACCTGTTCGCCGCCGGTTTGGTCGCTCAAGCGAGTTTAACGGTGGAAGATGCCGGCCTGGTGGGCGAGCGCGGCGTGCACAGCGATATCTTGAGCCTTGAAAACCTCTCCCGGGTGGATGGCGACTGGCTGTTCCTGGCGACGCTCAACGAAGACGGCCAGGAGGCCCTGGCATCGGCCCGGCAGAATAGCGCCTTCACCCGGCTGGACGTGGTTCAGCGCGAGCAGGTGGTGCCGGTGAACGGCCAGCTATGGACCAGCGCCAACGGCCCGCTGGCCGCGCTGGCGATTCTTGACGATATCGACGCCGCCCTGTTGCCGTGATGGCGTTGAGCGTGGGTCACCAACGCACGCAGATGACGTTACTGCTCACCGCCCTTGTGGCGGTGAGTCTCGTTAGCCTGCTGATTGGCGCTGGTAACGTCGGCCCGCTGCGTGCCCTGGCGGTGCTGGGCGGCAGCCAGGATAGCGACGCCAGTTTCGTGGTCTGGCAGCTGCGCGCGCCGCGCACCGTGATCGGCATTATTGTCGGCATGGCGCTTGGGGTGGCGGGGGCGCTGCTGCAGGCGGTGTCGCGTAACCCGCTCGCCGAGCCCGGCCTGCTGGGGGTAAGCGCCGGCGCCGCCTTTGCGGTGGCGCTGACGCTGGTCATGGGCGCCAGTGCCGCCACCCTGCGTATTTCGGTGGCCCAGTTGGGGGCCTTGGTGGGCTGTCTGTGTGTGCTCAGCGTGACGCGGGTGCGCGGGGTTGGAAGTGATCCTGTACGGCTGGTATTGGCCGGGGCGGCGTTTTCGGGGCTGCTCGGCTCGCTGACCTCGCTGATGCTGCTGTATGACCAACGCGCGGCGGATGACATCCGCTTCTGGGTGATTGGCAGCCTCGCCGGACGCCGCCTCGACGATGTGGTGGCGATGCTGCCCAGCATGCTGGTCGCGGCCGTAGCGGTGGTGTTCATCGCGCGCCCGCTGGCGGCGTTGGCATTGGGGGAACGGGCGGCCTCCGGGCTGGGGCATCACCCGGGGCTGATCCGTTGGTTGGTGGTGGCCTGCGTGGCCCTGCTGGTGGGCGCTGCCACGGCGATCGCCGGGCCGATTGCCTTTGTCGGGCTGGTAGTGCCGTTTGCCGCCCGGGCGCTGGCGGGGCCGGACATTCGCCGCACGCTGTGGTTCTGCCTGCCGATTGGCCCCTTGATGGTGCTCTCGGCGGATGTCATTGCCCGCGTGGCGGTGGCGCCCTCGGAGCTTCCTATTGGCGTGCTGACCGCGTTATGCGGTGCACCGGTTTTGGTCGCGGTGGTGCGCGCCCGGCGGCTCCCGACTTTGTAACCTTTGGCGTTGACTTCCATGAAATCGAGCGCAAGTGATCTTCCTTCATCGGCCTTTGTAGCTGAGCGCCCCTCGCCGCCGGTAGCGCCGCCGCCGGGCTACTGGCGTGTTGCCTGGCAATCCACACGGGGTAATGCCTGCAGCCGGCTCATCGAGCGGCGTGGCGTCGCTGTCAGCGCGGGGCTTGGTGTCGCGTTACTGTGTGCCTGCGTCCTTTATTTGAGCCTGGGCAGCATGGCGCTGGCCCCGAGCGCGGTACTCCCGGCGCTGTTTGGCCGAGGCGAGATGATCAGCGTGTTTACCGTTCAAGAGCTGCGCCTGCCTCGGCTGGTGGCGGCCTGCCTGACCGGCGGCGCCTTTGCGCTTGCCGGGGTGCTGATGCAAACCCTGGCGCGCAATCGGCTCGCCACACCCGGGATTATCGGTATCGATAACGGCGCCACCGCCTTTGCCGTGGCCTCGGTGGTGGGCATGGGGGTCTCGCTGGCGCCACCGGCCATGGCGCTGGCGGGGGCGGCCACGGCCGCCGCGCTGACCTTTGGGCTGGTGGCGGGCGGCGGCACAAAGGGCTATCGTTTTATCGTCGCGGGAATCGGCGTGGGCGCGGTGTTTGGCGCGGTCACCCAGCTGATGCTGGCGCGCGTGGCGATCGATACCGCCAATGCCGCCTACCCCTGGACCGTCGGGTCGCTCAATGCCCGCCCCGGCGACGCGGTAAGCTTGCTTGCCGTCGGGTTAGCTGTGGGCGTGATCGCCGCTGGGTTTATCGCGCGCCCGCTATCGCTGATGCGCTTTAAAGACGCCACCGCCTATGGGCTGGGCGTTAACGTCAAGGCGCGCCGCTTTCAGGTGCTGATGCTGTCTGTCGTATTGACCGCGCTGGCGGTCGCTGTAGCCGGGCCGGTGGGCATGGTCGGGCTGATCGGCCCGGAAATCGCCCGCTCACTTGCTAGCTCACGCCAGGTGCCGCTCGTGGCGTCGCTGCTAGCAGGGGCGCTGGTGATGGTGCTGGCGGACCTCGCCGGGCGCACCTTGCTGGCGCCGATTGAAATTCCCGTCGGCATCGTGACCGCGGTGATCGGCGGTCCCTGGTTATTATGGATACTAATGCGCCCGCAACGGAGCCACGCATGACGCCTGCTGAACCATCCCCCACGCTTGCCACCGAGTCGCTCGCCCTGAGCTATGGCGCCCGGCGCGTCATTGACTCGCTGGATATCAGCCTGCCCAGCGGCCAGGTTACGGCGATTGTCGGCCCCAACGGCTGCGGCAAGTCTACGCTGCTCTCGGGCCTTGCCCGGCTGCACAAGCCGGAAAGCGGCGCGGTGCTGCTGGACGGCGCGGACATTCAGCGCCTGCCCGCCCGGACGCTTGCCACTCAGCTGGCACTACTGCCGCAAGAGGCCGTGGCGCCGGAAGGGCTCACCGTCAGCGAGCTGATTCGCTTTGGTCGCCAGCCTCACCAGGGCTGGCTGCGCCAGTGGTCGGCGGAAGATCAGCGCGTGGTCGAGCATGCCCTCGCCGCCGCCGGGCTTGACGCCTTGGCCGAGCGTCCGCTGGAAGCGCTTTCCGGCGGGCAGCGCCAACGGGCGTGGATCGCCATGACCATCGCCCAGCAAACGCCACTGTTACTGCTTGACGAGCCGACGTCCGCGTTGGACCTGGGCCACCAGATCGAGGTGTTCGAGCTGGTGCGCCATCTGGCCTGCCATGGGCGTACCGTGGTGATGGTGCTCCACGACCTGGCCAGTGCCTGTCGCTATGCGGATCATCTAATCGCCCTATGCGACGGGCAGATCGTCGCCCAGGGCGCGCCTGCCGAGGTGGTGACGCCTGAGCTGGTGCGGACGCTGTACCAGGTCGACTGCACGTTGATGATCGACCCTGATACCGGCAGCCCGCTGCTGGCCAACGTGCGCCGGGCCAGTGCCTAGGCCTCATGCCTGAGCCGTAACGGGGGAAAGTGTTAGCATAGGCCGCGTTATTAGACGCTCATCATTCAGGAAGGAATACCCGTGGCCTCTTCCATGCCCCGCGATCAGAATCAGAGTTTTCAGGCCTTGATGCGCCTTCTGCGCTATGCCAAGGGTTACCGGCGGCGGATCATCGCCGCGAGCGTGTGCTCCATCATCAACAAGCTGTTTGATATCGCCCCCGAAATCCTCATCGGCGTGGCCATCGACGTGGTGGTCAACCAAGAGCAAAGCTTTGTGGCGAGCCTGGGGTTTGAAACGCCCCAGCAGCAGATCACCATGCTGGCGGTGTTGACCTTCGTGATCTGGGCGGGGGAGTCGCTATTCGAGTACCTGTTCCAGATCCTCTGGCGCAACCTGGCCCAGCGGCTCCAGGCGGATATGCGCCAGGATGCCTACGAGCATGCCCAGCGGCTGGACATGGCGTTCTTCGAATCGAAAAGCTCCGGCCAGCTGGTCGCCACCATGAACGACGACGTCAACCAGCTGGAGCGGTTTTTAGACGGCGGCGCCAACGCGCTGATTCAAGTGGGCGTGACCGTGGTGGCCGTAGGCGCGGTGTTTTTCGTGCTCTCGCCGCTGATCGCGCTGCTCGCGTTCACGCCTATTCCGCTGATCATCTGGGGCGCGTTTTACTTCCAGCGCAAGGCCGGGCCGCTCTACAGCGACGTGCGCGAAAAGGTGGGGGACCTGGGCAGCCGGCTCTCCAATAACCTGAGCGGCATTGCCACCATCAAGAGCTTTACCAGCGAAGACCGCGAAGCCGAGCGCCTGCGCGATGCCAGCGAAGCCTACGTTGACGCCAACCGCCGGGCGATCCAGGTAAGCTCCGCGTTCATTCCCGTCATCCGCATGGCGATTCTGGCGGGTTTTCTGGCCACCTTTACCGTCGGCGGCATGATGGCGCTGAACGGGTCGCTCAATGTGGGCGCCTACGGCGTGCTGGTGTTCTTGACTCAGCGCCTGCTGTGGCCGCTGACCGGCCTCGCCCAGGTGATCGACCTGTTCGAACGCGCTATGGCCAGCACCAAGCGGATTCTCGATCTGCTGGAAGAGCCGATTACCGTGAAGGACGACAGCACCACGCCCCTGGCCCAGCCTGTTAAAGGCGCGGTAAGTTTTGAGTCGGTGAGCTTCCATTACGCCGCCAGCCATGTCGGCGTCGATGCCATAGACCTTCATGCCCCGGCAGGGCATACGCTGGCGCTGGTGGGTGCCACCGGCTCGGGCAAGTCCACCCTGGTCAAGCTGCTGCTGCGCTTTTACGACCCGGAAAGCGGGCGCGTGCTGGTGGATGGTCAGCCGGTGAGCGAGGTCAGCATGCACTCCCTTCGCCAGGCGATCGGTCTGGTCAGCCAGGACGTCTATCTGTTCGAGGGCAGCATTCGCGACAACATCGCCTACGGCAAGCCCGATGCCGACGACGCTGAGATTATCGACGCCGCGCAAACGGCGGAGGCCTGGAGCTTTATCGAGACGCTGCCCCAGGGGCTGGATACGCCGGTGGGCGAGCGGGGCGTGCGGCTTTCCGGCGGCCAGCGTCAGCGGCTTTCGCTGGCCCGAGCGCTGCTGAAAGACCCGCCGATTCTGGTGCTCGACGAGGCCACCAGCGCAGTAGACAACGAAACCGAAGCGGCCATTCAGCGCTCGCTGAAACGCATCGCCCACGGGCGTACGGTGATCATGATCGCCCATCGGCTGTCCACCATTGTGCACGCCGATGAAATCGTGGTGATCGAAAAAGGCCGAGTGGCCGAGCGCGGTAGGCACAAGAGCTTGCTCGCCGCCAACGGTCACTATGCCGCCCAGTGGCGGGTACAAACCGGCGAGGCCCAGGCGGGGGACGCCGATGCGGTTAGCGGTTAACCAATAACGCATCCAGGGTGATCGGCACGTGCTCGTCGATCTCCTGGTAGCCCAGCAGCGAAAGCACGCTGCGCACGGTGGCATTGGCCATCAGCGCGCGGCCGTCCATTGCCATGGGCTCGGCGTGGGTAACGCGCACTTCGTTCAGGCCTTCACGGGTAAAGCGCAGCGGGACGCTTTCTTCCTGATTGACCAGGTCGCTTTGCACCCGGAAAGTCAGCGTGTCCACCAGCGACTCGCCAATATCCAGCTCGTCCAGCCGCTCCGGCGGCATCTGCGCTACCAGCGTCACCAGGGTGGTGTTGGCCAGCATCTCGGCCCAGGTAGGCATCTCGCCAAACCGGGTGAGGACATCGGTCTGGCTGAGCTTGAGCGGCAGGCGCAGCGTCCCGTCAGCGGAGATATCGCCCTGCAGATCGCGTACCCGGTGGTGGTGGGTCTGCGGCTCCTCGCCATCGAGCTGAGTGATGGACGCCTGCACCGTGGAACGGCCCGGGTCCAACTGCCAATCGGCCTGCGCCGGCACCGCCAGCAACAGCGTGAAAAATGCGATCAATGCTTTCAAAGCCAATCTCCTTGTAACGTGCCCCTAAGCCAGGGCTACTCTCAAGACCCCCACACCTGCAAAAAGTGCCGCTTTCATGGCAATATAGCCTCGCTCGGGGCTGGCCTCGTCCCATCACATTCGCTATGATATGCACGCCTTTAGGGCCCATAGCTCAGTTGGTTAGAGCAGGGGACTCATAATCCCTTGGTCGTAGGTTCAAGTCCTACTGGGCCCACCATTCTATATGCTTATTCTAAAAGCAGGGGATTATGAGTCCCTTGGTCGGCGGCTCCCTGCCGCTTGTTTGACCCCCTATCTTACTTCCTTGATTTTCGCTTGCGCTTCCTGGCTGTTACCGCACAGGTTGGCGTGTATGATATTCGCCAATTAACGAATATTTACTTAGCGTGGGGAAGCACCTTGAACACGGAAAGTCACTCCCAGTTAGCCGCCTTTATCTGGTCGGTGGCCGATCTTTTGCGCGGCGATTTCAAGCAATCGCAGTATGGTCGTATTATTCTGCCGTTTACCCTGCTGCGCCGCTTGGAGTGTGTTCTTGCGCCCACCAAAGCCGAGGTATTGCAGGCCGCCGAGCAGCACCAAAACAAGCCGGAAGCGGTGCGCGAGAAGCTGTTGTTGCGCGCGGCGGACCAGCCCTTCTTCAATGCCTCGCCGCTATCCCTGGGCACGCTCTCCGATACCCAGACCGCCGACGACCTGATGAGCTATGTGCAGTCGTTCAGCCAGAGCGCGCGGGAGATTTTCGAGCATTTCGAGTTCGAAAGCTTTGTTCAGCAGCTCAGCGCCAATGATCTGCTCTACAAAGTAGTGCGGCAGTTCGCGGCGATAGATCTAAGCCCTGCACGGGTGAGCAACCACGGTATGGGCGGAATTTTCGAGGAGTTGATCCGCAAGTTTGCCGAAAGCTCCAACGAAACCGCCGGTGAACACTTCACGCCCCGCGATATCGTTCATTTAACGACGTCTCTGGTGCTCACCGGGCAAGAAGCCAAGCTCAAGCCCAACAGCATCGTCACCGTGTATGATCCGACAGCGGGCACCGGCGGGTTTCTTTCCGAGAGCGACGAGTACATCCAGCAAGTTAGCCAGAACGTGACCGTCTCGCTGCACGGCCAGGAGCTTAACCCCGAGTCTTACGCCATCTGTAAAGGCGATATGCTGGTAAAAGGGCAGGAGGTCGAACGGATCAAGCTGGGCAACACGCTCTCCGACGACCAACTGGCGGGGGAGCGCTTTGACTACATGCTCTCCAATCCGCCGTTTGGCGTCGAGTGGAAAAAAGTACAAAAGCAGGTTACCGACGAACACAAGCATCGCGGCTACGATGGCCGTTTTGGTCCCGGCCTGCCGCGCGTATCAGATGGCTCGCTGCTGTTTCTGATGCACCTGGTGGCCAAGATGCGCGCTCGGCAGGACGGCGGCTCGCGGATTGGTATCATCCTCAACGGCTCGCCGCTGTTTACCGGCGGCGCAGGCAGTGGGGAGTCCGAAATTCGCCGCTACCTGCTGCAGCATGATCTGGTGGAATCCATTATCGGCCTGCCCACCGATATGTTCTACAACACCGGCATTGCCACCTATATATGGGTGCTCTCCAACAACAAGCCCGCCGAGCGCAAGGGCAAGGTGCAGCTGATTAACGCCACCGGCCGTGCCAGCAAGATGCGCAAGTCGCTGGGCAGCAAGCGCCAGTACATCACCGACCGCGACATTGACGATATCGTCCGGCTCTACGGCGCCTTTGAAGAAAACGACGAAAGTAAGGTTTTCCCGGTGGAGGCCTTTGGCTATCGGCGTATCACTGTCGAACGCCCACTGCGGCTCAACTTTGAAGCTAGCGCCGAGCGGCTGGCCAAGCTTGACGACGAAAAAGCCATTCTGAAACTGGATGATGCCGAGCAAGCCGCTCTCAAGGCCGCCTGCAAACAGCTTGGTGAACAGCGCTATACCAACCGTGACGTCTTCACCAAAGCGCTGAAAAACGCCCTCAAGGCAGAGGGGTTGAAGATTGGTGTCCCGGTGCAGAAGGCGGTTCTTAATGCCCTATCCGAGCGCGACTCAGACGCGGATATTTGCCTAGACAAGCAAGGCAATCCGGAGCCCGATACCGGCCTGCGGGATAATGAAAACGTGCCTTACGACGAGTCAGTGTTTGATTACTTCGATCGGGAGGTCAAACCCCACGTCCCCGACGCCTGGATCGATGAAAACAAGCGCGACGAACTGGATGGCCGCATCGGCATTGTCGGCTTCGAGATACCCTTCAACCGCCACTTCTATCAGTTCACGCCCCCGCGCCCGCTAGAAGAAATCGACGCCGACCTCAAAGCCTGTACTGATCGTATCAAGCAGATGATTGAGGAGCTGTCGGCATGAAGAAAGGCGGCGCTCAGTCTGGTCTTTCACAGTCATTGACTATGAAAGGGGTATGCCCTAATATTCTAAGTAATACACCCGCCATGCCTCTCAATGAAGCACACTTTGGCGGGTTTTTTGTGCCTGGAGACAGGCAGCTAGTTAATACTGTTTCTTTCTGGGGAGGTTGCAAAGTATGAGCTAATCAGCCTACCCCGAATACAAGGACTCTTGCGTTGAGTGGCTGGGAGAAGTGCCGGCGCATTGGGGAATTCCAAAACTAAAACATCTAGCACGCATTCGTAATGGACGTGATTACAAAATAGTGGAAGTTGAAAGTGGTGGGTACCCTGTTATTGGTTCAGGGGGTGAGTTTGCCCGTGCTAACGATTTTTTGTATGACGGTGAATCTGTCTTACTAGGTAGGAAAGGGACAATTGATAAGCCCCTGTATATCAATGGCCCTTTTTGGACTGTTGATACCATGTTTTATACAGAGCTTAGCCATAGGGTAGTTGGTCGCTTTCTTTACTACTATGCAACCTGCTTTCAGTTTGACCAGTATTCAACTAATACTGCTCTCCCAAGTATGGCTCAAGAGGATTTAGCCAATATTTACATGGCTGCTCCTGGGCCTTCCGAACAAGCTCACATTGCCGCCTTCCTCGACCACGAAACCGCTCGCATCGACGCCTTGGTAGCAGAGCAGCATCGCCTGATCGAGTTGCTCAAGGAAAAGCGCCAGGCGGTAATTTCGCATGCTGTCACCAAAGGACTCGACCCCGATGTGCCGATGAAAGACTCCGGAGTTGAGTGGTTGGGGGAGGTGCCTGCGCATTGGGATGTAGTCCGTATCAAGAACGTTTCGTCTTTCTTAACGTCAGGGCCCCGTGGATGGTCAGACTTTATAAACGATGAGGGGGAAGACATATTCTTGCAAAGCGGAGATCTAGGTAATCATTTAAATATACTTTTTGACAAGGCAAAACGTATCACTACGCCACAAGGGGCGGAAGGGGTTAGAACACGCTTACAAAATAATGACGTAGTTGTTTGTATTACCGGAGCAAATACAGGCCGAGTAGCAGTTATTAATGAGGTGAAAGAAAGAGCTTATGTTAATCAACACCTTGGGTTGATTCGCCCTCATGCATCATTATGCTGCTCTCGTTTCTTAGGTTATTCATTAGCTTCAATTGGTGGGCAGACTTATTTCAATGTGGAGCAGTACGGATTAAAAGAAGGGCTTAGTCTTACAAACCTTGCAGAAGCGCCAACTACGTTACCTTCGTTAACCGAGCAAAGCGAAATTGCTCAACAGATTGATACTCAGCTTAACCACCTTGATGGTTTATCAACAGATGCTGAAGTGGCCATTAAATTGCTCCAAGAACGCCGCTCCGCTCTAATTTCCGCCGCTGTTACCGGCAAGATTGATGTTCGCGGCTGGCAGCCGCCAGCGGATTCTGCGTTGGCTACTGGTGAGGCCACTCAGATGGAGGCGGTATGACCCAACTTTCACCCGATACCCAGGAAATGCTCGATAGTCTTCAAACGGCCGTGGCTGAAACGCTGGAACGCAAGCGTCGCCTTGGTCAGTACGCGGTGTTTTGGGAGAACGGCAAACCTGTTTTCATTGGTGAGGACGCGCCGCAAAATCCTGACGACACAACCTTCGACGATAATCAGCAGGCCAAGACGCGCCATTGATCAATGCTGAGATTCCAAACAGTGTGTGTAGGAAAAGGGCGGTAGACATGCATCAAACCAGCCTCTGCCGATGCAGCTCCAAGAATTAGGTCTTTGTTTATAAAACACATCACGGCATAAGGAGACTTCTCCTCTTCTCCCTGAAGCGCTAGGCTGTTATGCATAATTACTTCAAGCTCAGGGGCTCAAATGGCGGACAGCAGGGAAGGCCGGTTCCAGCAGGACATCATCGACGCCATGGCCGCTGATGGCTGGCTGGTGGGCATGGCTAATGGCTTTGACCGCACGTCAGCGCTCTACACCGAGGATTTGTTGGGCTATGTGCAGGAAGCCTGGCCCGAGCGCTGGGAAAAGTTCTGCAAGGCCAACCCGCAAGCGCCTGAAGCTGTGTTTGTGCAAAAGGTGGTGAGTGAGCTTGAACGGGCGGGCACGCTTGAGGTGCTGCGCCATGGCTTCAAAGTGCCGGGAGTAACGTTTGACCTGTGCAGCTTCAAACCTGACCACGCCATGAACCCCGAAGCACTTGCCCGCTACCGCGCCAATCGCCTGCGCGTGGTGCCGGAGGTGTCTTATTCGCCGCATTCGCGAGATAAAGGCCAGGGCGGCCAAAGCTATAACCCACGTCTGGATCTAGTGCTGTTCGTCAATGGCATCCCTACAGCTACCTTGGAGCTGAAAAGCGAGTTCAAGCAGTCGGTAGAAAACGCCAAGCGTCAGTATCGTAACGACCGCCCGGTGAAAGACCCGGTCACCCGCAAGATCGAGCCGCTGCTGGCGTTCAAGCGCGGCGCGCTGGTGCATTTTGCCGTCAGTCAGGCCGAGGTGGCGATGGCTACTAAGCTGGCGGGTAAAGACACCTTCTTTCTGCCCTTTAACCAAGGCACTGAGGGTGGCGGCGCGGGCAACCCACTGTCGGAAGACGAGAACCGCTATGCTACCACCTATTTGTGGGAGCGCGTGTTTTCACCGGATGCCTGGCTCAAGATTTTGGGGCGCTTCCTGCACCTTGAAAAGAAGACCAGTGAAGATTTTTACGGACGTCGAAAAACAAAAGAAACGCTTATTTTTCCGCGTTACCACCAATGGGAAGTCGTCAACCAACTGGTGGACACAACTCACCAGGAAGCGCCGGGCCAGCGCTACCTGGTGCAGCATAGCGCGGGCTCGGGGAAGTCCAACTCTATCGCCTGGTTGGCCCATCAGCTTGCCAACCTTTACGACGAAAGCGGCCAGCACAAGCGCTTCAACTCGGTCATTGTGGTGACCGACCGCACAGTGCTCGATAGTCAGCTCCAAGACACTATCTACCAGTTCGAGCACGCCCATGGAGTGGTGTGTCCCATTACCCGTGATGTGGGTAACCAGAGCAAATCAGAGCAGTTGGCGGACGCGCTTGCCAATAATACGCGCATCATCATTGTCACGATCCAGACCTTTCCGGCGCTGTTTGATGCGCTGGACAAGCGCCCTCAGCTAGCCGAGGGCCACTATGCGGTGATAGCGGATGAAGCCCATTCTTCGCAGACCGGCAGTTCGGCCACCAAGCTCAAAGCGCTGCTGGCTGCCGCAGGTGAAATGGCGGGTGATGATGAAGACATCAGCGCGGAGATGATGCTGGATGCGGCAGTGGCCTCGCGCCGCCCAAGCGAAAGCATTAGTTACTATGCTTTCACGGCGACACCCAAAGCCAAAACACTGGAGCTGTTTGGTCGCGTGCCGGACCCGACCTTGCCGCCGAGCGCGGAAAACAAGCCTGAGCCTTTCCACCTCTATTCCATGCGTCAGGCAATCGAAGAAGGCTTCATCCTTGATGTGCTGCGCAATTACGTTACCTACGGTACTGCCTGGAAGCTCGCACACCCGGATGGCGAAGCGCAGGAGGTGGACGCCAAAAAGGCCTCGCGCACCTTGGCCAAGTGGGTGCGACTACACCCTTACAACATTGCCCAGCGTGTAGAAGTCATTGTGGAGCACTATCGCGCCAACGTGCGTCATCTGCTGGATGGCCAAGCGAAAGCCATGGTGGTCACTGCCAGCCGCCAGGAAGCGGTGCGCTATCAGCTCGCTATGCGGCAGTATGTGGAATCAAAAGGCTATACCGATGTGCACCCGCTGGTCGCTTTTTCGGGTACGGTGCTGCCTGATGAAGTGATCGTTGAAGAGGTTAGCGAATCAAGCCAGTTACTCAACCCGGGATTGCGAGGGCGAAATTTGTCGGATGCTTTCGACACCGACGATTTCAATGTGATGATTGCCGCCAACAAGTACCAGACCGGTTTTGATCAGCCCAAGCTATGTGCAATGTATGTAGATAAAAAGCTACAGGGCGTGGATTGCGTACAAACTCTCTCACGCCTCAACCGGCTGTTCCCTGGCAAGCAGACGTTTATTCTCGACTTCTTCAACGAGCCGAAGGACATACTCGAGGCCTTTGCGCCCTATTACCGCAAGGCAACGCTGGCCGATGTATCAGATCCGCAGGTGGTGTATGACATCAAGCGCACCCTGGACGCCAGTGGCATCTATCACTGGCCCGAGGTGGAGGCGTTCGCTACCGCCTTTTTCGATCCCAAAGCACCCTCGTCACGCCTGAGTTACCACTGCAAGCCTGCGCAAGAGCGTTTCAAAAAGCGTTATGAAGTGATCCTCGAACAGCAGGAAATATGGAAAGAGGAACGCCGTCAGGCTCAGCAGAAGGGCGATGAAAAAGGAGGTAAGCGTGCCGATCAGGAGTTGGAGGATGCAGGCAAAACCCGTGACGAGCTCGATCTCTTCCGCAAGAACCTGCAAAGCTTCGTGCGAACTTATGAGTTCCTCAGTCAAATCATTTCCTTTGATGACGCCGAGCTGGAGCAGTTGTGTGTGTTTGCCAAGCATCTCCATCCGCTGCTTCGCACTGATAGGTTGTTGGAAGGCGATCCTCTCGACGTAAGTGAGCTATCGCTGGATAGCTACCGGTTAACCAAGCGCGCCGAACAGCAGCTAAATCTAGGCGAAAAAGAAGGCGACTATGGCCTGAAGCCTATTACAGAGGTTGGTTCTGGCAAACCTCATGATCCAGAAACCCAGCAGCTCAATGAGATTATCGAACGGCTTAACGACCTGTATGGCGGTGATATTAGCGATGAAGACAAGCTGCACTTCGCCAACGGGATAGCTGATCGCATCGAACGTGATGACGCCGTAATGGCCCAGATTAACCATCACGATGATCACCAGGTAATGCACGGCCTGTTTCCAAAACGCGTAACGGACGCCGTGATGGATGCCATGAACGACCATGAAAAGCTCACCATGCCGCTACTGGAGGATGAGGAAACCGGCAGGCAGTTCGCGCTGTTGATTCTTAAGTTGCTGGCAGGAAGGGCAGGGAATAATGAGTATCCAAACAACTGAGTTGTCGACTCTTGTGGCAGCAATGGCAATAGATACATGACGGATACCGTGTGACAGACTTTTCGGTCATGAACGTTGCAGCACAAATAACGTCTATTTGATGCTATTGAAGGCAGGTTTATATGATCAATGCTTGGAAAAATCTGGTGCAGAACGACACCTGAGCAGGTGATCCATATGGCATCCGGCAGGCGGGCGAACGAGACTCAGAGAGTCAGCACTACGCAGGCGGGAGCGTCATCATCTTCGCATACAACGCACGGTCTTCGTTATAGCACACGCAGGCGGCGGCGATCAGGCCGGGCCGATCAAGTATATTGATTTCACCCCGGTGATACCCGATCAGGCCACGCGTCTGCAGTGCGATCGCTGCCATGGTGATGCCTGCCCGTCTGACGCCGAGCATCATGGCGAGAAACTCATGAGTCAACTTCAGTTGATCAGTGCCCGCGCGATCCTGCGTCATCAGCAGCCAGCGGGCGAGGCGGGCCTCTATCTGATGAAAATGGATGCAGGCGGTGGATTGGGCCAGCTGCTTCATGACGACGTAAAGGTAATGCTTCAGCCGCTGATGCAAGACGGGGCTGTCGAGTAGCTGGCGATGGAAATTGGCGGCGCTCATTCGGAGCGCCGAGCCCGTACCTTGCACCAGGGCGAGCAACGGTGCCTCGGCGATGCCCAGCACCAGGGAGCTCCCCAGCATGCCTTCGCAGCCCGCCATGGCGACTTCCAGTCGGCTGTCGCTATCGATCACCACAATCAATGAAATGAAGCTGTCGATCGGGAAATAGACGTGGGTAATGGCCTGGGTGGGCTGCAGGAGCACGTCGCCAAACGTCAGTTCGACGGTCTCACAGTCGGCCATAAAGGCATTTCGTTCGACTTCCGGGAGCTCCGCTAGCAGTTGATTAGCATAGGGAACGTGCAAAATAGACGTCATGTGCCTCTCCGGTTATAAAACCTGGCAAACGGCACAATGAGGAACCTATCATTTCGATGTCGGCTGCAGATCGAGACGCCGTCATCAGATTATCTGACGGTACGACTGCAGATTAACATCCGGTAAATCACGCGTCGGCACGCTACCGTACATAACGCCGTCCTAATAGCGTTGGTTAAGACGGCGGTGGCGGGGAGGTTATTCACACCACCTCGGGGTGCTTGAGCAGGCGGTCGTACTCGCGCTTGACGACCGCGTAGCATTCGCAGACGCGGGCTTCGAGCCCGGGCCGGTCGGTCACGGTGATATGCCCACGGTTGTAGGAGATCAAGCCAGCTTTTTGCAGTTTACCCGCCGACTCGGTGACCCCTTCCCGGCGCACGCCCAACATGTTTGCAATCAATTCCTGGGTCATGATCAGTTTGTCGCCCGGGAGGCGGTCGAGGCTGAGCAGCAGCCAGCGACATAGCTGCTGGTCGACGCTGTGGTGGCGGTTGCATACCGCTGTCTGTGCCATTTGCGTCAGCAAGGCTTGGGTATAGCGCAACAGCAATCGCTGCATGGGGCCGGCGCGGTAGAATTCGTTCTTGAGCAGTTGACCCTTGAGGCGATAGGCCGTGCCTGCACTCTGGACGATCGCGCGGCTGGGGGTGGTTTCGCCGCCCATGAACAGCGATACGCCGACGACACCTTCGTTTCCCACCACGGCAATCTCCGTCGAGGCGCCATCCTCCATCACGCACAGCAGCGAGACGATGGCATCAATGGGAAAGTAGACATGGCTCATCTGCTGGCCGGATTCGCTCAGCGACTGGCCTAGGGTCAGCGTCACCTTTTCGAAAGAGGGTAACAGCCTTTCAAGCTCTTCTTCCGGTAGCAGGCCAAGCAGCGCGTTTTGCTGTAAAACTGTCGGTTCTAGCATTGAAAATCGATCCTTGTCCCTGTGTGACGCACAATGTCTGAGCGCAATGCTCACAGTTGACTTATGTTGTCAGGCGCTTGTATCGGGTATTCCAAGGCGTGGCGGTAGACGTTTCTAGTATAGAACGCCGCAAGGCAAGCTCTGTACGCTAGCGCACATAGGCGTGGTCGACCTGATTAAAAAAGCCATCCGTACAGTCATCGGCCTGATGGTAGATACGAAAAATAGTCGCCTTGCATGTGTGCTAACGCACAGTCGGCGGCGGGCTTACCGTCTAGTGTTCGTATGAGTGTGGCAACGGAGTTGCCTGGACAGGATGTCACACTTTGCGCTGCAGGGAACGCAGCGCCACCCCTCAACGTTTCATTATCACCACTGCCTTGCAGTCGTTACCTCGCCCTGGTTTTGCACCCATGCTCAGCCTGCCCAAA
Organism: Halomonas sp. CUBES01; assembly: GCF_020991005.1. Classification (GTDB taxonomy): domain Bacteria; phylum Pseudomonadota; class Gammaproteobacteria; order Pseudomonadales; family Halomonadaceae; genus Vreelandella; species Vreelandella gomseomensis. The sequence goes on from NZ_JAJLLW010000002.1 coordinate 174,803, forward strand.
TTGCCAAATTAAAAATTGCGTTTGTGTTCGGTGGCGCACAGAAGCGTGTCGCTTGACTCCCTTAAGGTCGAAATAAAACGCTGATATTGCCCAAGCCAACGTACCGGTTTTAGGGGGCAAGGCGTAAGGGCGATGGTGAAAAGGAGCGTATCCCATGGGTGTGGATGTCATCTTTGAAACGGTCACGCAAGCCGCTGTTATATCAACCGCACTTGGAAGTGCAAGGAAGAGACAAGCCGATGCGGCGCGTTAAACGTCGCCCTGTCCACTCGCAGTGGAGGGCCGTCACCGCCGTTGAAACACCCATTGACACGCGCCTGCGCGAGGCTGAAACCGCCTTGAAGGCCGCAACAGAATGGGCCCAGGTCACCTTGAATTCGATCGGCGATGCGGTGATCACCACGGATCTGGCATCGCAGGTTACCTATCTGAACCGCGTTGCGGAAGCGCTCACTGGCTGGTCAAGCCATGAGGCACTTGGCAAGCCTTTGGAACAGGTGTTGGCGCTTATCGATGGTCATACCCTGGAACCTGCCGCCAATCCAGCGCGGCGGGCGATGGACGAGAACCGCACTGTCGGCCTTGCCGTCAATTGTGTATTGGTTCGCAAGGATGGCAGTCAGCTGCTGATCGAAGACTCAGCGGCACCGATCCATGACCATGCGGGCTTTCTTCAAGGCGCGGTGATCGTCTTTCATGATGCCTGCCATTCGACTGAGCATTCTTCCAAGCTGGCTTACCAGGCGCAGCACGACGCCCTCACCGAGTTACCTAATCGTGCGCTCTTCTCTGAACGCTTGATGCGCGCTATTGGTCTGGCAAAACGCCACCATCACCAAGCTGCGCTCTTGTACATGGATCTTGATGCGTTCAAGGCCATCAATGACTCACTTGGGCACGCCATCGGTGACTGTCTGTTGCAGTCGGTGGCGGGGCGTCTTACACATTGTGTTCGAAGCACCGATACGATATGTCGCCAGGGAGGCGATGAATTCGTGGTGCTCCTGAGCGAGATCGACAAGCCCCAGGATGCGGTGAGAATTGCGGAGAAAATCCTCGCAACGCTCGCCGAGGCGCATTCCATCAGCCAACACGAGCTGCATGTTACCGCAAGCGTCGGGATCAGTATTTACCCAGACCACGGCAGTGATGAGCCCACCTTGCTCAATAATGCCGATACGGCGATGTATCACGCCAAGAAAAGCGGTCGTAACAAGTACCAGCTGTTTAGTGCCGAGATGAACGCCCAGAAAACGCAAAACAATCGTCTGGAATCCCAACTAAACCTGGCGCTCAATGCAGACGCGCTGTTTCTCGATTTTCAGCCCCGGATAGATCTCGCCACCGGCCATATGGTGAGTGCCGAAGCACTGGTACGTTGGCACAACCCGACCCAGGGACTCATGCAACCCTCGGCGTTTTTGCCCATTGCGGAAGCCCGCGGGTTGATAGTGCCTATTGGTTACTGGGTACTGGGCGAGACCTGCCGGCGGTTGCAGGCCTGGCGGCGGGAAGGGGGGCATATCGTGCCTATCGCGGTGAATATGTCGGCGATGCAGCTGCGCGACTCATTACTGCCCGCCCGAGTGGCAGATATATTGGCCAAGACCGGGCTAGAAGCGCGGTTTCTGGAGATTGAGGTGGCTGAAGGTAGCCTGACCCATCTGCATACCGATGCTTCGATATCGACCCTGGTAGAGCTGAGTCGTATGGGAATACGTATTACCATCGACGACTTCGGGGATGGGCGTGCCAGCCTGAAGCAGCTGCAATGCTTTCCCATCAATACGATCAACCTCGCGCCATGTTTTTCCAACTGCATTCTTGATCACCAGAAAAGTGACGCTTTTACCAAGGCGCTGATCAACTTTCTTAAAGGTCTATCTTTCCGCGTTAACGCCAAGGGCGTGGAAACATTGGCCCAGCTCAAATACCTCGAAATGCAGGGTTGCGATGGCGCCCAGGGGTTCTGGTTAAGCAAGCCGCTTTCGGCCACACATTTCGGCGTACTGCTCTGCCCCGACCGCCCCAAACCGCAGTTGCGGCAACTGGTGCTGCGTCATCATTAGGCTTAACTACTTTCCTTTATCGTGATCGGCTACCGCGACCGCCATTAGATCAGTATTGGGGGCATCCACCGCGGTTTTGACTGCCTGCTCGACGGCACTGAGGCTGATCACTTCGTCCCCCAGGTTGGCAAAGCGGGTATAACGGTCAATCAGCGTCAAGAAGCCGTCTTCATCGATAAACCCTTTATCACCGGTCACGTACCAGCGTTGGCCGTCGAGCGTTTTAATGGCGTCAGCGGTGCCTTCGGGGTCATTGAGGTAGCCCTGCATGACTTGGGGCCGCTGATAAGAATCATCGCGGCGGCGCCGGTGGGCAGCTCCGCAAAACTTTCTGGGTCGACGATTTTAACGCTGGTGCCGGAGCAGCATGCCCACCGTGCCGGCTTTGATGCCCCGCTGTACTCGGCAGCAGCAAGCCGGCGTTTGGCCCGGCGTTCAGCTTGCGGATGCGCTTGGTCAGCAGCAGGCTTTCGGTCAGCGCCTGGCCGGCATTCAGCGGGCGGCTGAAGAAATCCGACAGGGCGGGCTCGCCGGGGCGGCGTTTCACGCTGCGGATCCACGCCTCCGGGAGCGTCGTGAGTTCATTGATGGCGTGCTGCCAGGAGTGGGTGGCCTGCTCGAAAATGCGCCGCTTGAGCACGTCGCCCGGGGTGTCCTTGGGTAGCGGCTTGCCAAAGGCGACCACCACCGAGCGGTGCAGCGGGGCATTGCGCCGTGCTTTCAGCTTGCTGGATGAGCGGGAAAACTGGCTGCCCCATAGGCCGCGCAGGTAGAAGGGCACGATGCGTACATCTGGGTTGGCTTTTTGACAGGCGCGCTCGAAGCCACGGCGCAGTTCGCCCAGTTGGCCTCGGCCAGGCGCGGCTTACCGAACAGCCCTTTGACCAGACCGTATTTGGCCGGAGAGTAAAAGGCCGATTGAATCGCCAGCAGTAACGTCATGGCAAACGCCAGCCAAAACCAGCCCTGGTAGTAAGCGATGGTGATGCCCAGTGACACCGCCACTGCCGCCCAGGTGGCCGCCTTACCATACCTTATAAAGCTGCGGGTGCTCTGGCGGGTTGCTTGACGTTTCTGGCTGGCCGCGTGCGCGGTATGCATAGCGGACGGCTGTTTTCGGGATCGAGGATGACATTCGCGTCCAGCTCGAATACGCGCTTGAGGTTGTGGTCGGTAAACACCTCGTTGGGCGTGCCACTGGTCACGATATGGCCGTCGCGCATCATCACCAGCTGGTCGGCGTAGGCGGCGGCCAGGTTCAGGTCATGGAGCACCAACAGCAAGGTACGGCCACGTTCATGGGCCAACCGCGAAAGGAGTTCCAGCAGGTCAACCTGTACCTTGAGATCCAGGAAGGTGGTGGGTTCATCGAGCAGCATCAAGTCGGTCTGCTGGGCCAGCACCATGGCAATCCAGCAGCGCTGGCGCTGCCCACCGGAAAGTGTGTCAACGCTTTGGTCGGCAAAGTCGGTGACGTCGGTGAACGCCATGGCCTCGCGAACGGCCTCGGCGTCTTCACCCGCATTCCGCCGCCATAATCGCTGGTGCGGAAAGCGGCCCATGCTCACCAGTTGCTTGACGCTCAGGCTCTCGGGCGCGACAGGCCCCTGGGGAAGAATGCCTAACTGTGTGGCGACTTCGCGGGTATTGCGATGATGAATATCCTTGCCGTCCAAATAGACATGCCCGGCGCTTGGAGTGAGCGTTCGAGCGAGCGTTTTTAGCAGCGTGGACTTACCGCTTCCGTTGGGCCCCAGCAGTACGGTCAGCTGACCCTCCGCCACCGCCAGGCTGACATCGTTCAATACCCGTCGAGACTCATAACCAGCGCAGAGGTGCTCGGCGGCCAGTCGGGCGTGAAGGGCTGAAGAGAGAGGCATGAAAGGGCTCGGATAGCATCGAATCAGTTGCCACCGTAAGACAAAAAGTTCTCATTTTCAATAAGCTCTAACTAGAAGTGATCACTCACTTCTTTTTGTCGTCCGTCATCGCCATGCCTTGAGCGTTACCTTTGCAAGCATACCTAACGTTGTCGTGCGGCATGCGATCCATGGCATCCAGTGCATTATTGTTTTATATTATTAAAATAATTATCATTTAGATGCGCATTTGTATTAATCGGGATCATTCAAACGCAAGGGGATAAGAAAACGATGCACTTCAAGAAACGGGCGGTATGCTGGCCCACGCTGACACTCGCGAGCTTGGTGACGGTCAGTCATGCTTATGGGCAGGAGGCTTCCGCTATCGCGTCGCAAAACGCGGCCGATGATGCCGATTCGACCATGGTGGTCACCGCGACCCGCAGTCGTAGCGATGAGGGCGAGACGCCCCAACGTGTGACCGTGATCGACCGTAAGCAGATCGAGCAGCAGATGGCGATTACCGATGACCCGGGCCAAGTGCTGAGTAACCTGATTCCGTCTTATTCGCCCAGCCGCCAAAAGCTCTCCAACGCCGGGGAAACCTTTCGTGGCCGCGATGCGGCTTTCCTGATCGACGGGGTTCCACAATCCAACCCGCTGCGCGACAGTTCGCGTGACAGCTACACGATTGATCTTTCCATGGTCGAGCGCATCGAGGTCATTCATGGGGCCAGCGCTGAGCATGGCCTGGGGGCCACTGGCGGGCTGATCAATTTTGTGACGCGTCGTGCCGAGGGTGGGGGTATCAGCCAGCATGCGGGTGTCCGCCTGACCACGGATGATGACTTCGAGTCCGACGGCTTCGGCCATAAACTGGACTACCGGATCAGCGGTCAGCATGAAGACTGGGATTTTGTGGCCGCCGCTACGCGCCAGGAGCGCGGCGCGTTTTACGATGGAAACGACGCGCGTGTGGGCATTGCCTATCCAGGTGAGCTACAGAACGCTAAAAGCTATGATCTATTCGGTAAGCTGGGTTATTGGATAGACGATAACCAGAACCTCGAGCTGTCGCTTAACCACTTTGATCTAGAAGAAAGCAACGGCTATGTGCCAGTAGCGGGCGACCGTGATGAGGGCGTTCCCACTACGGCGCAGAGGGGCACGCGAGATGGTGAGCCTGGTTTCAACGAGGTCACCACGGCGCGGTTGTCGTACTCACACGCCGATTGGCTGGGCAACGAAATAGACGCCCAAGTCTATCATCAGCGCTTCCGGGCCCGTTTTGCCACCACGCCTTATTTCCCTTATCTGGACAGTGCCGGTAACACCCAGTACGACCAGACACGTAACGAGTCTGACAAGGTGGGCGCCAAGTTCACCGTTAATCGTGACGGGTTGTTGGACGACCGCCTCGGCCTCACTGCGGGGCTGGACATAGTACGCGATGAAACGCGTCAAATGCTGGTGGAAACCGGGCGCACCTACGTGCCGGAAAGCCAGTTCGATAATATCGCGCCGTTCCTGCAGGGTAAGTTTGAACTGGCCGAGCCGCTTACGCTTCACGCTGGGGTTCGCCACGAGCACGCCGACCTGGAGGTGGATACCTACCAAAGCATCGACCGCAGCAATGTGACCCAGGACAATGTGACCGTGGAGGGCGGTAAGCCAAGCTTTGATGAGACGCTGTATAACGCTGGCTTAACCTATCAAGCCACCAAGTGGGCGCAGCTTTACGCCAACTACTCGGAAGGCTTTGGTATGCCGGATGTCGGCCGGGTGCTGCGCGGTATCAGCACGCCGGGGCAGAACGTCGATAACCTGTTACAGCTTCAGCCGATCGTCACCGACAACCGTGAAATCGGCGCCCGTTTTGATTGGAACCGCTACGGCCTGGAGTTGAGCTACTACGAGTCAAATTCCGACTTCGGCCAGCGCCTTACCGAGCAGAACGGCACCTGGGTGGGCAACCGCGAGAAGACCGAGATCCAGGGCGTTGAAATTACCGGCGATATGCAGGTGACGGACAATCACGACGTCTCGCTTTCGTATACCCATGCCCAAGGCGAGTCCGATCAGGATGGCGACGGCCGCGTGGATACCGACCTCACCGGCATCAACATCGCGCCGGATACGCTCAAGCTCGGCTGGAACGCTACCTGGAGTGATCGCCTCTCCAGCCGTTTGCAGAGCACTTACTACTTCGATCGCAGCGTCGATAATCCTGAACTCGATTTCGAAGGCTATGGGCTTGTCGACGTCTCGTTGGCGTATCGTCTGCCAGTTGGCAGGGTCTCCGTAGGTGTCGAAAACCTCACCGACGAAGATTATCTGACCTATTACTCCCAGTCGGCGCGGATCAGCGACGAGTACTACTTCACCGGCCGTGGGCGCACCTTCTCAGTGGGTTATCAACTGGATTTCTAGGCAGTTCAGCTTAGCTAGCTCGCTCGCTTGAGGGCGGCCCTGACGGGGCCGCCTTTTTTTGATGGATGGAGGCATCAATCACGGCGATGACGCGTTCTATACAGTAAATAAACAAAACAGGGCGCACCGATGCCGGAAACAAAGATGCCTGCGGGTAGATCTCTGGGCAAAAACGCGACCCGACCCAGCAGGTCGGCATAAAGTACGATCAGTGCGCCAATCAGTGCGGAGGCAGGCGCCAGCCTTGCAAACTGGCGTCCCACCAGCTTGGCGGCCATGTGCGGCGCCATCAGTCCGACAAAACTCAGACCGCCGGCAAAGGCCACCGCCGCGCCGGCCAGCGCCACGCTGCAGGCCAGCAGCAACAGCCGGCTGCGCAATAGGTTTACCCCTAACCCCTGGGCCACCGCGTCGCCAAGTGCCAGGGTATCCAGATGCCGTGCGTGGCCCAGGCAGAGTGGAAGCGCCAGGACCAACCAGGGCAGCATGCCCACGACGTCGTGCCACTGGGCGGCATAAAGGCTGCCGGTCAGCCACACATAGGCGGTCATGGCGGCGCTATCATCGCTGATAACGATCAGTAACGTGGTCACCGCGCCCATCGCGGCGGAAAGGCCAATGCCTACCAGCACCATGCGGGTAGGGCTAACGCTGCCTTTCCAGGCGAACAAGAACACCAGCAAGGCTGCAAAAAGCGCGCCGCTGAGGGCGGCGAGGGGAAGCCAGCCAATGCTAAGTTGAGTGCTTAACAACGCCAGAAATATCACCGATGCCATGGCGGCACCGCTGGTGATACCGATCACATCCGGCGAAGCCAGCGGGTTGCGTACAATACCTTGCAGGATGGCACCGGCAACCGCCAGTGCCGACCCCACCAGCACCGCCAACAGAATACGGGGAAGGCGTAGCTCCCAGACAATAAAGGCGATGTCGCTTTCTGCCGGGGCGGCCAGCGCGTGCACGACCTGCCCGGGCGGTGTGGGGAAACTGCCAAGGCTGAGCGAAAGCCCGATACTGGCCATCAAGCAGATCGACAGCAGTCCCATGACCGTCCAGTGGCGTTCCAATGGGACTGTGTTCAGCCGATGCGCGAGGCGCGTTGAAAGCGGCAGAGAGGTCATGATGAAACCTGTTGTCGACGTGCCAGGTAGATAAACCATGGGGTGCCGATAAGCGCTGTGATCACGCCCACAGGCACCTCCTGGGGCGGCATGACAAAGCGTGACAGCACATCCGCCAGCAGCAAGAGGCTTGCGCCCATCAGAGCACTGGCTGGCAGCAGCCATCGATGGTCGACGCCAAACAGGCTGCGCGCCATGTGCGGCACGATGAGTCCGATAAAGCCGATCATCCCTGCGAGCGCTACTGATGACCCTGCCAGCAAAATCACCGCCAGCCCGAGTAGCAGCTTGATCGTGCCCGCGCGCAACCCAAGCCCCGCTGCCATGTCGTCGCCCAGCATGAGCGCATTGGCGTGCTTGACCAGCAATCCGCACAGCACCAGGGCAATACCAAAAAGGGGCAGCAGGGGAACCACCAGCGACAGTTCGCGCCCCGAGACGGAGCCTGCCAGCCAGTACAGCACGCTCTCGAAGCTCTGCTGATCAACGATCAGTAGCCCCTGGCTAAGCGATACAAACATGGCCGTGACGGCGACACCCGCGAGGACCACGCGAAGCGGGGCAAACTCGCCAAGCGGCCCGCGGCTGAGGGCGACGACCAGCAAAGCGGCCGCCAGCGCCCCGAATAGTGCCGCCCAGATGTAGTCGGCGGGGGAATGCAGCGGCAATAACGAAACGGCGACGACAACGAAAAACATGGCCCCCGCGTTGATACCCAACAGGCCCGGTGATGCCAGCGGGTTACGGGTCATGGTCTGCATCAGCGCGCCGGCTATCGCTAGGCTCGATCCTACCAGGGTGGCGATCACCGCACGGGGAAAGCGTTCGGTGCGCAGCACGATATGCGCCACCTGGGTTGGGTCGTAGTGGGCGAGCGACGCCAGCAGGGTCGCCCAGGAAATCTCGGTGGTGCCGAGCATCACGTTAGCCAGAAACGCACCCAGCGCGACCAGTACCGCCAGGGTCAATCCTGCGCCGTTGCGGGCTTGCTCGCTTAGCATTTATCAGACTCCATGCCGGCCGTAGAGCCTGAAGCGCATGCCATCGACTCGCCGTCTGCGGAGGGTTCCAGGCCATAATGCGCATAAAGGTCATCCAGCATGGCATTGGCGGCCAGAATGCCGCCGCCCATGATCCAGTTAACCGCATCGACTTCAAAAACGCGCCCGTTGGCGACCGCATCGAGCTGCTGCCATAAGGGATGCGAAGTCCAGCGTTGGTAATTCTGGCGGATGGCAGGGTCGTCCGGCTCCAGCAGGACAAAGATCACGTCGGCGTTGATGGCGGGAATATTCTCTTCGCTGGTCAGCTTTATTCCCCATCCCTGGTCGTCGAGGGAACTGGGTTGCTCAAACCCCAGCTCGTCGAGAATGGAGCCCGCAAACCCCGACGAGTAAATACGCACATGGTCGCTTTTAAAGCGCACAACGGCGGCTTTCTGGGGCCAGTGAGAGCCCGATGCGTGACGGATCTTGTCGCGGAAGTCCGCCACTCGCCGATCCCACCTTTCCAGCAACGCGCGGGCGGTGGGTCGGCGGTCTGTCGCTTCAGCGATAAGCATAAGACTTGCTTTAAAATCATACACCTTGCCTGCCACCACCGTGGCCGCCGTCTTTTCCAGCAAGGGCATCACCCGCTGATGGCGAAAGCGCGTGGCCACAATCAGGTCAGGATCAAGCCAGGCGATCTTTTCCAGATTGGGCTGGGTTTCCAGTCCCACTTGTTCTACGTCGGCCAAGGGGGCGCGCAAGTAGTGATACATCGGCTTTTCCAGCCACGACTCCACAACGCCCACGGGTGTGATGCCCAGGGCGACGGCGCTGTCCGTCGCCCCTTGATAAAGGGTGACGACACGCGGCGATGCGGTATCAAGCGTGCGCTGAGCATCCTGCGGTTGGGGGCGATGGCGTTCAGTGCTGTTGGTGGCTAACGTCACGGTGCTGAAAAGCATGAGAAACAGCAGCGCCAATGGCAACTTGGTGATAGGCAGAGGACGAGTCGTCATGTCGGCTTCCTGGCGGACGCTGTCTTTAAGCAAAGGTGGCGGGAGACGGCGGGTATGTAAAACGCCAAACGAACGGTGGGCGATGATTACATGGCGTATTAACTAATGCAAATCGTTGTCATTTGAGGTCTTCTGTGACGCCTGACTGGCTTTCCCGTGTTGGTGCGGTACCATGCTGCGCTGCGTTGGCTCTTCTTACCTAGGCTAAAGGCACTACTAGCATGAGTATTTCTCCGTTTCAGGCGCTGGCCTGCCCGTTGGATGGCGAGCCGTTACAAGTGGACGGTCGCGTCTGGCGCTGTGCCGCCGGGCACAGCTTCGATGTTGCCAAGCAGGGCTACGTCAATCTTCTGCCCGTGCAGCAGAAACGCTCGGCGGATCCCGGCGATAGCAAGGCTATGGTGGCGGCGCGGCGGCGTTTTCTTGAGGCGGGTTATTATCAGCCGGTTGCCGACGCGGTCAGCTCGGCGGTTTTCAGCCATGCGCTGCAGGATGAAGGTGATACGCCGCTTGGCTGCCTGGATGCTGGCTGCGGTGAAGGCTATTACCTGCGCGGCCTGGCATCGGCGGTGCCCGAGGCGTCGTCGCTTGCGCTAATGGGGCTGGATATTTCCAAGTGGGCGATACAGGCTGCGGCCAAGCAGGACGATAAAGCATCGCCGCAAAGTCGCTGGGTGGTGGGCAGTAATGCCAATCTGCCGGTGACGAGTGGGGCGCTTGACCGCGTACTGTGCATGTTTGGCTTTCCGGTTCATCGAGAATTTGCCCGTGTGCTCAAGCCGGGCGGCTTGCTGATACAGGTCGAGGCCGGAGCGGATCATCTGCGTGAGCTGCGCGATATCATTTACCCGAGCTTGAAGCCTGAGCGTGACATGCCGCTTGAACAGCCTGAGGGCTTCAGGCACCTCGGCACAGAGACCTTGCGCTATGCGTTGACGCTGGACGATGGGGAAGCCGTTGCGGATCTGCTGGCGATGACGCCGCATTTTTACCGGGCGTCCGCAGAGGGGCGTGAGGAAGCAGCGCAACTCAAGGCTATCACGGTAACGGTGGAGGTGCGTATCGTGCGGTGGGAGCGCGTCTAGGTGGCGTTGAACAAAATTTTGGGGGCCACAAACGCAACAAGGCCCGCATGAGCGGGCCTTGTTATTCGAACCCCGGAGGATTCGAGCAAACTGCTAACGGATGTTAGGAAGTTTGCTTGATGTTTGAAGCTTGAAGGCCTTTCTTGCCTTGGGTAACGTCAAAAGAGACGCTAGCGCCTTCTTGTAGGGATTTGAAGCCGTCGGCTTGAATCTCAGAGAAGTGGGCAAAGAGGTCGTCGCCGCCGTCAGAAGGAGCGATGAAACCGAAGCCTTTAGTGTCGTTAAACCATTTAACTGTGCCAGTTGCCATGATGTAGATCCTTTCGCGCAAAAGCGCCTTAATTAAGTTCCTGGTATTACCCAGATTGAAGTAGCGGGTGAAACAAGGAATACAATGTCAGGCTGCCGAAATAGATCGTACACTTCTGAAACCATGCTGCTTGCTAACCACTGAGCACACAATGTCATGAATCGCCGGGTGTGTCAAAACCTTTCCGGTTATTTTTCTACAGGCCGCCGGATGGTCTCGGTTACTGCCAACCCATCTTCCATACGCTGTCATCTTTCAGGCGTTGCCAAGGGAGTATCGTTTCGCGATGGGAGTGAACGGCCTCAAGCACGACGTCCACGACATTGTCTTCTTCGTCGCGCAGTAATTGGGTGACGATGAAGTGTTTCTCTTTATTGCGCGGTGCCACGGCCGTCCACTTGCTGTGGTGCAACTTGCTGGGATTGATCGTATGCATGGGGGCTCCGGTTCGAGGGAAATACCTGGGAGAAGTGTCAGGTGGAGATTGCTGGGTATCGCGCCGATTTTCAATGGGCGATTCCCGATGCCTGATTGGATGCATGGCGTCGCTGGTTGGCGGGCGCACGACGCCATGGCTATGCCACAATAGAGGAATGCTGAAGCACCACCACAATCAGGAGGATATATGTTGGATGATCAGGAAACTGCCTACATCGCCCGCGCTGTAGCGTTGGCCGAAGAAGCCCTTGAAGCGGGAGACGAGCCCTTTGGTAGCGTGCTGGTGAGCGGTGACGGCGAGGTGCTGGCAGAGGATCGCAACCGGATTGCCGGTGGCGATTCCACCCAGCACCCCGAGTTTGCTCTGGCGCGTTGGGCGGCTCAGCATATGACGCCCGAGGCCCGGGCCAGGGCGACCGTCTATACGTCCGGCGAGCACTGCCCGATGTGCGCGGCGGCCCATGGTTGGGTAGGGCTTGGGCGGATTGTCTACGCCAGTTCGTCACAGCAGTTGAGCCACTGGCTTGCCGATCTGGGCGTGGCGCCGCCGCCGGTGGCCACCCTGCCCATTCAGCAAATCGTGCCCGGCCTTCCCGTGGAGGGCCCGGTAGCCGGTTGGGACGACAAGGTGCATGCGCTGCACCAGCGTCTCCACGGGGCATGAGCGACGAGCATAAAAAAACCGCCTGAGTGGGACTCAGGCGGTGTATCGCTTGCCATTGCCGGCTAGTGTTTCAGTATCACGTAGAACGCGTGAATGATGCCCGGTATAAAACCGAATAGCGTCAGGAGGATGTTCAGCCAGAAATGTCCTTTAAAACCGACCTCAAAGAATACGCCGAGGGGCGGTAAAATGATCGCAAATATCATCTTGATCGGATCAGTCGCGGTAAACGCCATGAAGCCTCCTTTGCTTTCAGGGTAGGGGTGCTAGTCACCATGTCGGAAAAACGGTAACGACCGTTTTAAAACGCCTTTAACGCTTGTGTTAACAACAGTGTTAACGGCAACGGCCATGCGGATACACCATCAATGTAGACACGCTCGGCGCTTTTCACGAGGCCGATGTGAATACCTGTGACGCGAGCCGCAGTAAAACGTTCCGTGTGCTGTACAATGCCTTTATTTAAGTATTATTTAATATATTGGGAGGGACTCCGTGAAAAAGCTGACCACCTCGATTTGCCTGGCCGGCTGCGCGCTATCAGGCCTCACCTGGGCGCAATCCAGCGAGCCGACCATGGCGACGCTTGAGGTGACCGCTCCAAGGCTGGCCCGCGAGCTGTACGCAACGCCTGCCGCCGTCACCACGCTCGAAGGAGACGCCATCGCCCAGGGCCAGCAGCGCGTGCGGCTCGATGAGTCGTTGGTACGCGTGCCGGGCGTGTTTCTGCAAAATCGCGATAACTTTGCCCAGGGTCAGCGGATCTCGATTCGCGGCTTTGGCGCCCGAGCGCCCTTTGGGGTGCGCGGGATTACCGTGATGGTCGACGGTATCCCTTACACGCTGCCCGACGGCCAGGCGCAGCTGGACGCGATTGATCTGGATAGCGCCGAGCGTATCGAAGTGATTCGCGGGCCGTCGTCGGTGCTTTACGGCAATGCGGCGGGCGGGGTGATCGATGTGACCACCGCCGACGGGCGTGACGACCCGGGCACGCAGGTGCGCGCCGAAGCCGGCAGCGATGGCTACCGGAAAACGTCGCTGCAGACCGGCGGCAGTAACGGCGATTGGTCGCACCATGTCAGCCTGTCGGCGCTTAACGTGAATGGCTACCGCGAGCAGAGCTCCACGGAAAAGTACCTGTTGAACGCCAAACTTCGCCGGGAACTGGGTAGCGAGCGGGCATTGACCGCCATCGTTAACCTGTTGGACAACCCGCGCTCGGAAGACCCCGGTGCGCTGAACGCTAGCGAAGTGGCGAACGGACGCGACCAGGCAGCGCCGAACGCGTTAGCGCTGGACGCGGGGCAGAACGTGGATCAGCAGCTTCTGGGTCTGCAGTACGAGGATTTGTCTGCGGGTCCCGGTGAGTTTTACCTCAAGGGGTTTATCTCCCAACGCGATTTTGAGCAGCAACTGCCCTATGTGGGCGATAGCCGTATCGGCTACCAGCGTGATTACCTGGGCGCGAGCGCCGAATACCACCACGAGGTAAGCCTGGGCAGCCTGCCGCTGAGTTATATCGCGGGTGTCGACGTCGCCCGGCAGGATGACGAACGCTTTCGCAACGATGTAAACCCGCAGGGCGTGGTCGGCGAGCAGCTTGCCGAAGAGACCCAGACGGCGACGTCCACCGGCGTCTTTGCTCAGGGGGATCTATCACTGACCGAACAGGTAACGCTTTCACTGGGTGCGCGTTTCGATCGAGTCGAGCTGGAAGTGGATGACCGTTATCAGCAGGACGGTGATCAGAGCGGCAAACGCAGTTTTGACGAATGGAGCGGCTCGGCGGGGCTCAGCTACCGCTATCGCCCCCAGCATCAGGTCTATGCGAACACCGGCACGGCCTTTGAAACGCCGACATTCAGCGAGTTTGCCAACCCGGCGGGCGGCGGGTTCAACGCCTCGATCGAGCCGCAGAAGGCCTGGAACCGCGAGGTCGGAGCGCGGGGCTATTTCGCGCCGTTGGCGCTGGATTACGACCTGACGCTGTTTTCGGTGCGCGTGCGCGATGAGCTGGTGCCTTACGATGACGGTGGCCGTACCTTTTATCGAAACGCCGGCGATACCGACCGCGACGGCATCGAGCTGGCACTGGGCTGGCAGTTTGCCGACAAGTGGCGGCTGGACAGCGCCCTGACGCTGGCGCGCTATGAGTTTGATCGTTTCTCCACGCCCGGCGAGCGCTTTGACGGTAACCGCATTCCGGGCCTGCCGGAGCAAACCTGGGTCAACCAGCTGACCTGGGAAGGGCGCGACGAGCGCTTCGCCACGCTGGAAACCCAGTACGTGGGTGACTTGGTGGCCGATAACGCCAACGAGACCCAGGTCGATAGCTACTGGCTGGTAAACCTGCGGGCGGGGGACGGCTGGCGATTGACGGACAAGACGCGCCTCAATGCCTATGTCGGCGTGCGCAATCTGCTCGATGAAAAGCACTACGCCAACGTGCGCCTGAACGCGAGCTTCGGTCGCTTTTACGAGCCCGCGCCAGGGCGCAGCGTGTACGGCGGGGTAGAAGTGAGTTTTTAGTCTCTTGCCTTTTAGGCAATGAAATCGGGCGGCCCTTGGGCCGCCCGATGTGTTAGTGCTGGCGTTGGTTAACCGGTTACTCCGGCAGCGCGTAGCCAATCACGTAATCGCCCATCTTGGTGCCAAAGGTGCCGTGTCCGCCCGCCGTGACCACCACGTACTGGCGGCCGTCTTCCCCGGTGTAGGTCATGGGCGTTGCCTGGCCACCTGCGGGCAGGCGTGCCTTGAACAGCTCTTCGCCGGTGGCGATATCGTAGCCGCGTAGGTACTGATCCAGCGTGCCGCTCAGGAATGACACGCCGCCGCCGGTGGTCAGCGGGCCGCCCAGTGCTGGCACGCCCACGTTCAAGCCAATCGGCAGGTCGAAGGGCATGCTATCGCGGGTGGTGCCATTACGATGCTTCCAAACAACCTCGGCTTCCTGCAGGTCGATGCCCGCCACATCACCCCAGGAGGGCGCTTGGCAGGGCAGGCCGAGCACGGAAAGCAGTGGGCCTAACTCAACGGCATAGGGCGCGCCTTCGTTGGCTTGCAGCCCTTGCTCGCTGGCTGAGCCCTGGCCTTCCTCGACGTTTTCACGGGGCACCAGCGTGGAGACAAACGCCAGGTACTTGGCGCCGGTGAACAGCGCCTGGCGTTCGGGGTCAACCGCGACCCCGCCCCAGTTCATCACGCCCACGTTGCCCGGGTAGACAATGCTTCCTTCAAGAGACGGCGGTGTGTACTGCCCTTCGTAGCGCAGGGTGTTGAACTGAATGCGGCACATCATCTGGTCGAACGGCGTTGCTCCCCACATGTCGCTTTCGGTGAGCGGCGGGGGCAGCAGGTTGAGTGCCGAGCGCGGCTGCGTTTCCGAGGTCCAGTCGCCTTCAACGGCGCCTAGCGGTGCGGCGACTTCCTCAATGGGCACGATGGGCTCGCCGGTCTCGCGGTTCAGTACATAGAGGCTGCCCTGTTTGGTGGGTTGCACCACTGCCGGCTGGGTTCCCTCGTCGGTGGCGAGGTCAATCAGTACCGGCTGGGCGGGCGTGTCCATGTCCCACAGGTCGTGGTGCACAAACTGGTAGACCCATTCGACCTGACCGCTGGCAAGGTCAAGCGCCACCAGCCCTGCGCTGTAGGTTTCATCGTTCTGGCTGCGGTTGGCACCGTACTGGTCGGGCGTGGCGTTGCCCATGGGCAGATACACCATCCCCAGGTCTTCATCGACGCTGATCGGCGCCCATACGTTGGGCGAGTTGCGCGTATAGGTCTCACCCTCGTCAAGCGGTTCGGTGTCGTGGGGGTTGCCGCTGTCCCAGTTCCACACCAGCTCACCGGTGTGCACGTCAAAGGCACGAATGACGCCGGACGGTTCATCGGTTGAGCGGTTATCGGTGACGTGGCCGCCCAGAATAATCAGATTCTCGGTCACCGTGGGGGGCGAGGTGGAATAGTAGCCGCCGGGAGCAAAGTCGCCGATATTACGTGTCAGGTCGATTTCGCCGCCATCGCCAAACGCTGCGCAGCGCTCGCCGTTATCCGCATTTAGCGCAATCAGGCGGGCATCAGCGGTAGGCAGATAGAGCCTGCGCGGGCACATCACGTCAGCGGCACTTGGCATACGGGGCGTGACGTCATCCCCGGCGTCACTGCCTGGGTTCATGAAGAGTAGAAACGCCAGGTCAATATCAAAGGTATCGCGATCGAAGAGTTCAGGCGTCTGGCGGGTGCCATCCGTCTTGTTGGTGTCAGTCTCGCGGGTGTCGTCGCTATCGGCATAGCTACCGGCATCGTAATAGGCGAGGCCGCGGCAGGTCATATGCGCCCAGCCGGAGAAATCGTCGGCGCCCATGGTGCTGATGTCCGGGTCGAAGGACCAGTTCGTCTCGCCGTTTTCCGGGTCAAGCGACATCGCACGGCTGTGGGACGTACAGATATACAGGCTGTCGTTCACCTTCAGCGGCGTGTTCTGGTTGGTGATTTCCGGCGGCGCATTGGGGCCTGCTTCGTCGCCGGTTTCGATGCGCCAGACTTCTTCCAGCTCGCCGATATTCTCCGGCGTGATCTGGTCGAGGGAAGAGTAGTGGGTGCCGGCGTTGGTGCCGCCGTAGGCGGGCCAGTCGTCACCGGCTACCTGGGCGGGGTTGACGCTTTCCTGATGCTCGCTGCGTTGGGTATCGAGCGTGCCGTCGAGCGCAGCGGGGTCGTCAAACTGGCTGGCCAGTGCCACGCCCATCGCGGCCAGGACGCTGAGCCCCAACGCGAGGCTGCCGCCACGCGAGTCGAGGGGTTTTCGCCACCACGGCAGCAGCAACACAATGCCGATCAGGCAGGGGATGGCCACCCGAGGAACAAGCTGCCACCAGTCCAGGCCGACTTCCCACAAGGCCCACGCCAGGGTGGCCGAGAGGATAAGTGCGTAGAGCCAGAGGGCGGCGCCTTTGCGCAGTGCCAGTAATATCCCGCTGGCCATGACGCCAACGCCCGCTATCAGGTAATAGGCGCTGCCGCCCAGGCTGAGCAGCTTCCCGCCACCGATGGCCAAGGCGAGGCCCGCGATGATCAGTAGTAAGCCAAGTAGTAGCGCAGGCCATTTAGCCCGCTTTTGTTCTTCCATGAGGGTTCCCCTTTTCATAATCTCGAATCGCGGCTTGACGTACCCACGACCCACCGTGCGCTTTATCGTAAGTCGATAAAACGCTTAACATGCTAACTATTTTAAATATCAATGCGCCAATGGTCTAATGATTTCAAGAGGCACGCAATGTAGTAGCCAGGATGCGCTATGAAACAGGAGGGCCATAAAAAAGCCGCGCTGATTAAAACAGCGCGGCTGTAAAGAACCAAAGGGGAAAGAGGGGAGCCTAGTGGTCCAGCTTGACCAGCATTTTACCGGTATTGCCGCCTTCAAATAACGCCAGGAAGGCGTCAGGCGTACTTTCGAGCCCTTGCTTGACGGTCTCCTTGTAGTCGATCTTGCCGTCCACGACCTGGGGCGCTACTTCGTTGAGGAAAAACTGATAGTGTTTCCAGTGATCGGCGACGATAAAGCCCTGCATCCTGGCCTTGCGCACCACGAGTTGAGACAGGTTGCTGGGGCCGGGTACCGGGGTTTTGGCGTTGTAGCTATCGATCATGCCGCACACCGCTATTCGCGCGCCTTCATTCAGCTGGCTAAGCGCGGCTTCAAGGCAGATACCGCCCACGTTTTCAAACACCACATCAATGCCTTTGGGGCTGGCAAGCTGAATCGCATCGCTCAGTTCCTGGGCGTTTCGATCGCGGTAGCTCACCGGCTCGACCCCCAGGGATTCCAGCCAGGCCAGTTTGTTGGCCGCACCGGCAATGCCGACAACATGGCAACCTTTGGCCTTGGCCAGTTGGACCGCCAGCGATCCCACTGCACCGCTGGCGGCGCTGACCAGGACGTGGTCGCCGGGTTGGCAGTTGGCAATCAGGTTGAGGCCGGTCCAGGCCGTCATGCCGGGCATGCCCAGGACGCCAAGATAGGCTTGCTCGTCGACACCGAAGTCGGGCAGGGCCTGCACGCCGTCGGCGGGGATCTGCGCGATGTCGCGCCAGCCACCCATATGACCTACCAGGTCGCCTTCCTTGAAGCGCTCGTCGTGGGAGGCGATGACGTCGCCTATCGCGCCGCCTTCCATGGGGTTGCCCAGTTCAAAAGGCGCCACATAGGTATGAACGCCGGTCATCCGGCCGCGCATGTAAGGGTCGACCGAGAGCCAGCGGTTGCGAATGCGCACTTCGCCAGGGGCGAGGTCGGGCAGAGTTTGGGTTTCCAGCTCAAAAAGCTCGCGCTCAGGGCGTCCTTCCGGATAGCGGCTCAAGGTGAAAAAGCGTGATTGCATGGGGCCTCCTGCGTATGCGTTGGGAATACGATCCGTGCTTTGTAAAGACCGTTAGCGTGCTTGATAGTTCGCCGTCAACGCAAGCGTCGTAAAGCCAAAGGAAGTGCCGAGGAGGAGGTGAAACGCACAACGGGCGCCTGGGCGCCCGTTGTGGTTAGGTACGATGGTGTGAAACGAGCGAGCCGATCACATGAGGCGGCCGCTAGTCGAGCAGCGTGACCAGAACCGGGGCAACGCCACGGTTGATAATGCCCAGCTCCCGCGCGGCGCTTTTCGACAGATCAATGATACGGCCTTCCACGTAGGGGCCGCGGTCGTTGATCAGTACTTCTACCTCTTGCCCGGTATCCGGGCGAGACACCAACACCTTGGTGCCGAAGGGCAGGCTGGGGTGCGCGGCGGTCAGCGCTTTCTGATCAAAGGCTTCGCCACTGGCGGTGGTTGCCCCTTGAAAGCGGTCGCTGTAGAAGGAGGCAACGCCTCGCTGAGTATCGGCCGGTGTACCGTGTGCCAGAGCGCTATTCACTGCCGTGGTGAATACGGCTATGGCAAAGCAAGCATTTAATAACGTGTTTTTGATAGCTCCCATAAGGAGTACCTCAGTGTGTCGTGTCGCGGGTTCCGCATTCATCGATGAGGTGCCAATCAGGCGGCTCGATAGTAACCCTGTCCGACGTGCTGAGCAAGCTTTTAGACGTTCGGTGCCGTTGGCTGCATATTAGCCAACGTTAACCCGTCTGTTGGGGGCCTTTGAATTCAGTGGCTTATTCAAGTTCAAGGCAGTGCTGGCATCGTGTGCACAGAAAAACGCAAAGCCCGGTTGGACAATCCCCCATCATGGCGAAGATGGGCTTATAATGCCGCGTTCAATCAGTCCGTTTTTGCCACAGAATCAAGGATGCACGCATGGCTAAATCTTCTCCTTTAAGTTATCTGCTCGTTGCCGTTGGCGGTGGCGTTATCGGCTTCTTAGCGGCCCAGGCGATAACGCCCGGCGTGCCGCCCGATTCAGCGCCTGCCTCACAAACCGAGGGCGAGAGTAGTCAATCCGAGCGGCTGGCGGGTCTTGAGCGTGTCGCGCTGGGCGAGCGCTTGCAAGGTGAAATCACCTCGGAAAGCGAGCTTAACGGCAATGACGGTAGCCGGTTCGAGCGCTATGTCATGGCGCTCGAGGAAGACGATCTGGTCGAGGTGACGCTGGATGGCGCGCTTCAGGGCGTCGTCTCGCTCTATGACGATCAGCTTCAACTGGTAAGCAGCGGCGAGATCATGCGCCAACGCATCGATCAGAGCGGCGATTACATGCTGGTAGTGAGCGGCGCGGACGCGCAAAGCTATGGGCCTTTCTCTCTGGAGAGCCGTAGCGTCGAGCTTAGCGACAGCGACACCCTCACACTTGCATCGCCGCTGGATAGCTGGCTGCAACAGGACGAGCGCGAATACAGCTTCACCATCGACGAAGCCGGCATGTACGACATCGACATGCGTTCCGATGAGTTCGATACCTTTCTGGTACTGGAAGGCCCGAGTGGCTACTACCGCGAAGACGACGATAGTGCCGGCAATCTGAATGCGCGTATCGCCGACTTCCTGGCACCGGGTGAGTATCAGCTCACGGCACGTTCTGCTTACGGCGATGGCGAGGGCGTGTTTACCCTGGCGCTTGACTCACGCGAGCTGCCGAGTGACACCGAGCTGCGTAACTCGGGCGAGCTGACGGCCGATGCGCCCATCAACGGTTGGTACAGCGGCGAGGCACTGACCTACGAACTCACCCTCGACGAAACATCTGACGTAACCCTCGAAATGCGCTCCAGCGATTTTGATACCTTTCTGGAAGTTGAAGGTAACGGGGTGGCGTTGAGCGATGACGATGGAGCAGGCGGCACGGATTCGCGTATCGGCGAGCAACTGTTGCCCGGGACTTATACGGTCACTGCGCGTGGCTATAACCTGTCGGCCAGTGGCCTGTTCGAACTGACTGCTCGCACCGAACCAAGCGAGGTTGAACCCGAGCTCTAAGCCGGATGGCCGCCTGGTTATCCAGGCGGCCGTCTCTCTGCGCAGGCTATCGGCTGGCCTTGAGGCAACCTACCACCACCAGCAGGGCCGCAATCGGTAGCCGCCAGTCAAGGGTGCTCATGCCGGCCAGCACCAACAGTAGCGCCGCCAGTATCGGCACCCCGTAGGCCAGGCTGCCGACCAGGCTGGTGTGTCCCCAGCGTAGCGCCTTGTCCCAGGCCACCATGGCGATGCCGTAAGGGCCGAGACCCAGGGCCATGCCGGTCAGGACGGCTTCGCTGCTGGGCAGCGCCAGTTGGCCTTCCAGTATGGCGCTGGCCGCTGCGGCCATCACGCAGGCGATCAACAGCAAGCGGGGAAGCAGGGGTGTCAGCGGTACCGGCGCCACCTGACTGAGCCAAGAGTAAAGCGCCCAGCAGCAGGCCGCTAAAAGCGCCAGCGCATAACCGGTGAGCGCGGTATCCGTGCCGCCGCCCGAGGCTTGAGGAATCAACAGCACAGCGGCGCCGGCAAAGGCAATCAACGCCCCCACCAGGCCGCCTATGCGTAAACGTCCGAACCGGCTCCACTGGCTGAGCAGCACGAACAGCACTGGCCAGGTATAGGTAATCAAGGCGGCTTCGGCGGCAGGCGCAAGCCGCATGCCGATAAAGTAGGTGCTGACGGCACCGATAATCAGCAGCGGAACCCCCAGCCAGATACTCACCTGCCAAACGCGGCCGCAGGTCGCGACGTTAACCCGCCGACTCAATGGCAGGGTAGCCAGCGCCCCCGCCAACAGTGTCAAAGCCGTAAGCTGAAGCGGCGGCGTGGCGCGGGCATAATCGGCCAGCAGCGGGGCGACACTCCAAAGCATCACGGCCACCAGCGCCGCGCCAACACTGTAGCTTCGTGGAAACACAACGAGTGGATTGACATGATGCATAGCGATCTCCTGACCTTGCCTTGAAGTGACTTGCCTTGAGGTGACCGGCAAAGCATACTCATTCGAAACACATCACAATAGCGATGTTTATTGATCGTTATTATCAAGGAATATGATGTATGCGAGCGCCTACGCTGGACCTGACGCTTTTGCGCACCTTAGTGACGATTGCCGATACCGGTAGCGTGACGGCCGCTGCCAAACGCCTGTCCTATACCCAGTCGACCGTGAGCATGCAGCTGCAGCGTCTGGAAGCGCAGCTGGCATTGACGCTTCACGAACGCGAAGGACGGCGGCTGCGCTTTACCCCCGATGGTGAACGCCTGCTGAATCATGCGCGGCGTCTGTTGATGCTCAACGATGAAGCCTGGAGCGACATGCAGGCGCATCAGGTCAGCGGCGAGCTGACGCTGGGTATCCCGGAGGACTATGCGTCGCTATTGCCGTCGGTGTTTGCCTACTTCCACCAGCTTTACCCCGGCGTGGGGCTGCAGGTTCGCTGTGGCACCAGCGGCGATCTGGTGGAGCGCGTCAAACGCGCCGAGCTGGACCTGGCGCTGGTGACCCGGCAGCGTAACTCCCCGGGCGGCGAGGTGATTCGCCGCGAGCCGCTGATCTGGGCGGTGGGCGTCAACCAGCAGCCATCGTTAACCGATCCGCTGCCGCTGGCGCTGTATTCCCCCGGCGCGGACGTCTTCCGCGAGATTGCCGAACAGGCATTGCGCAATGCCGGCCGCGACTGGCGCGTGGCCTATACCAGCCAGTCGATGGCCGGCCTGGCGCCGATCGTCACGGCGGGGCTGGCGGTGGTCGTGGTCACACGGAGCATGCTGACGCCGCTGTTAAGGCCCCTCGATGAAGCCAGCGGCTTGCCGTCGTTGCCGATGATCGAACTGGCCCTGCACCGCGCGCCGCACCGCCCGTCGGAACCCGCGCGACGCCTGGGCGAGTTGATTCGCGAGCAGTTGGCAGCACCGGTCGATGCCTGGGCGCCCTAGCGCCAAGCGTTGACGATGACGGGCGGCTTTATCGGCGAAGCCGCCTGGAAATGGCTAAACTAAGCCCACATAAGCGATTTTTGAGCGGGCGAAAGGAGCAGAGCATGCACGAGTTGGATCACTATATTTACCCGCACCGGGTACTCCACTGGCTGGTGGCAGGTGCTGCGCTGCTGTCATTGGCGAGCGGTTTGACGCTGGGCTTTCTGGGCTTTGAGCGAACGGTGTCGCTGATCGGAACAGGGTTCACCAATGGGCTCTATACCAGCCACAAAACCCTGGGCGTGGCGATACTGCTGCTGATGACGCTGCGTATTATCACCCGGATAGCGTTTGTCGTGCCCGACCATGACCCGCCCCTCAACGCTTTCGAGCGCATCGTCAGTACCAGCGTGCACCACCTGCTCTATGCGGCCCTGGTGGTGATGCCGCTGTTAGGTTGGGCGGCAACGGCCAGCGGTGGTTTCCCCGTGGAGTTCTTCAAGTGGCATCTGCCCGGCCTCATCGGGGAGTATCCGGCGCTGTCAGAGCGGCTCTTCATCTGGCACGGCTGGCTTGGCTGGGCGATTGTGGTACTGATCACGCTGCATGTGCTGGGGGCGCTTTATCACTGGCGCATCAAGCGTGACCACGTGATGACGCGAATGAGTCTGTTCGATTAGCGCCTAGGACGGCGCCGAGCCGTAGCGCGCACTGCTATCGGTTTGGCGGGCTTTCTCGTCGTACATCTGGCCGTCGGCTTCACGCATTAAACACTCGAGGCTTTTACCGTCAGCGTGGCTGACGCTCATCCCGATACTCACGTCGACGCTGACCCGTTCGTCGCAGGGCAGCTTGATGGGCGCGCGTATTGCCGCGCTCAGGCGGTGGCGGATATCGTTGAGCGTGTTGAGGTCGTCGATGCCCTCGATCAACAGAATGAACTCATCGCCGCCAAAGCGGGCGGCGTGGTCGTGGGCGCGCGCCAGGTGTCCGATACGCCTGGCGACCTGTTGCAGCACAAAGTCGCCTGCCTCGTGCCCAAACTGGTCGTTGACCGGTTTAAAGCGGTCCAGATCCAGCATGAATAGCGCTACCGGCTGGCCGGTTCGCTGACTGCGCCGGAGGGCTTTCTTGGCACAGTCGGTCAAGCCATTGCGGTTCAGTAGTCCTGTCAGTACATCGCGACTGGCCAGGTGCTCGAGCGCCCGGGTGCGGTCGGCCACCTTCTGTTCCAGCACTGCCTCCTGGCGTTTGAGCGTCATCAACATTTCCGCCTGAGCGCGCTCCTTCTGGTGTTTGAGCTTGTTGAAACGCGCGGCCAAGGCAAACGACAGCAGCAGCATTTCCAGCGCCGAGCCAATCTGTATGCCGTGCAGGGTAATAAAGTTGGCGGGCAAGATGCCCAGGTTGCGCAGTGCAAAAACGCAGGCCCCGACCAGAAAAAGCGACCATGCCAGCACGAACAGCCGGGCACTGGGTACGCGTTGTGACACGCAGTACACCCCGCAGATCAGCATCAGCAGCGCAGCCACGAAGCCGGTGATGTCCATCAGCCGCAGAGCGGGCTGAATAGGCAGTATCAGCGTCGCCAATAGCGCGACGATGCAATAGCCGCGAAAATAACTCAGCAGGCGATGCCAGCGGGGCGTGAAGTGTTGCGTGTTGAGAAAGCTCTGGGCGAACAGGGTGCCCATGGTGGAGGCAAAGGTGAAACCGATGGCGACCAGTCGCGCGGTGTTGTCGCCGAGGATGCTCCAGAACATCAGCGTGCCGATGCCGTTGAACGTCAGGATCGCAACGGTAAAGCCGAGCGCAAACAGCGAGTAATACAGAAACACGCGTTCTTTCAGGCCGAAAAACAGCATGACGTTGTAAAGGCCTAGGGCGAGAAGCATGCCGAAATAGGTCGCCAGCCAGAAGTTGTGACGATCGTTTTGCGTGTAGAACGCCTGTTCGGACAGCAAGTTGACGTTGAGCATTTTGCTGCCTGCGGCGCTGACTTGGGCGTACAGCGTGACCGTTTCACCGGGCGCGAGGGTCAGTGGGAACACCGGTTGGCGATGGGCAAGCGCGCGTTGGGATTTTGGCACGGCGCTGCCGCTGGTCATTTGTTCGCTGAAATGCTCACGCACGACATGCAGCGTGACGTGATCCAGAAACGGGTACTCGAACGCAACGATCCAGTCCCTGGACTGCTGGGTAGGGTTTTCAATCCGGGTACGCAGCCATACGTCGTCGGGCGTGTAGCCAAAGTTCAGGTCGCGCTTGTCTTCAGCCTGGGTGAACGGCGGGTTGCGTGCCAGAAGCTCGTCAAGCGCCAGCGATTCGTCGCTGTGCAAGAACTGGGTATGAGGGGTAAGCGAGTAGCGTGACTTATCCGGCGAAATCGAAAGCGATGCAATGGCTTCCTGCCAGCAAAGCAGGCATCCCACCAGCAACAGCAGGACACGAGCTAAGGTGTTTCTGGATAAACAATAAGCCTGCATAGGGGTCGCTTTGGTTATGTTTTTCTCCCCCGTGGCGTTTTCTATAAAGGCCATTACCGCTGTCGGGGTGTGTCAACCTGGCTATCGCACGGGCTTCGCCAGCGTGCGGTAAATGTAAAGCTTACCTAGCTTACTGTGGCATCTACGTCGTTCTGAAGACACTTGATGGGTCAACGGTAATTCAGCCGTTCACGAATACCTGGCTTGCGCAGATGACGATAAGTGCAAGTGTAGAAAGGGTTTGACGCAGATATCAGAAAAACTCATGACCTAAATCAAGGCGACCTGTGCCAGCCGTTCGGTCAGTCGCTCGACCAGATTGCCGCTATGCCGCCAGTAATGCCAGTAGAGCGGGACGCTCAGGGTTTGCCCCGGGGCAATGCTGACCAGTTGGCCGCTTTGCATCAGCGCATGGGTCTGGAGCTGCGGCATCATGCCGTAGCCAATGCCCGCCGCTGCCAGACGCATAAAGCCCTCCGATGAGGGGCATAAATGATAGGGGAAGCGGCCATGGTAGCCGCATTGGGCAAGAAACTGGTGCTGCAACTGGTCATGGGGGCCATAGACAATGGCGGGTGCCTGTAGGAAAGCGTCCGCGCTAGGGCCGTGAGGAAAGTAGCGCGCCGCATAGGCCGGGGAAGCAAGCGGGTGGTAATGCATGTCGCCTAATGCCAGGCAGCGAGCGCCGGCGATGGGTTGGGGAGTCGCACACAGGCATGCCGCGACGTCGCCATCGCGCAGGCGCTTGAGGCCGACGTCCTGGTCTTCGATCACCAGGTCAAGCAAGAGCCCTTCGGCCTCGCAGATATCGGCGATGGCATCGGCCCACCAGGTCACGACGCTATCGGCATTGATCGCAATACGCAGGCGGGGAGCCGGGTCATCCAGGGTGGGTAGCGAGCCGCGCAGATCGCGTTCCAGTAGCTGGACTTGTTGGTAATGTGTCAACAGCCGCTGTCCCGCCGGGGTGGGCGCCAGGTGAGGGTGGCGTACCAGCACCGGCTGCCCCAGACGGACTTCGAGAGCTTTGACCCGTTGCGAAACGGCCGACTGCGAGAGTCCCAGCACGTCGCCGGCACGTTCGAAGCCCCCGCATTCCACCACGGTGGCCAGCGCTTTGAGTAATTTATAGTCGAGCATGACGGTGTTTCCAGGGTCTGAAACAGTGACGGTAAGCAAAAAGACGCGATGAAACAAATCGGCTGATCTGGTTAAGTAGTAGGTGGGATTGAATCTCAAAAGCTAATCGATTACATTCAGTTTATGGGGGCGGCATCGCGCCAGGTGCCGGTACCTTCCACGACCCGCTATCACGCTACTAACAAAAGGATACTGCCATGTCCGCCGTCATGCCCCGTCGGCCTCTCGCCGGCATTGTTGCGCTGGGCGCCTTGATGCCTTTCGCCGCTTTTGCCAGCAACGATGTCACCACCGACGCCGTGGTGCACCACTACGCCGATCTGGCCCATGCCAATTACGCCGATGCGCTCAACGCCGCCGAGGTGTTGAACGAGCGCATCGACGAATTGCTCGCCAACCCTACCGACGACAACCTGAAGGCCGCCAAGCAAGCCTGGCTGCAAGCGCGTATTCCCTATCAGCAGAGTGAAGTGTTTCGCTTCGGCAATGCCGTGGTGGACGACTGGGAAGGACAGTTGAATGCCTGGCCTCTCGATGAGGGCATGATCGATTACGTCGAAGGCGATGACTACCAGCACGAACTGGGTAACGAAGGCGCCACCGCCAATATCATTGCCAACGAGCAAATCACTGTCGGCGGCGAGAGCCTGGACGTCAGCGAGATCACCCCAGAACTCCTCGCCGACCTGAATGAAATTGGCGGTTCGGAAGCCAACGTCGCCAGCGGCTACCACGCCATCGAGTTTCTGCTCTGGGGTCAGGATCTGCATGGCTTTGAAGCAGGCAACGGCGAGCGCCCGGTGAGCGATTATCAAACCGGCGACGACTGCACCCATGGTCACTGCGACCGCCGCCGTACTTACCTGGATGCAGTATCCGATCTGTTGGTCGACGATCTTGAGTGGATGGTCGCCCAGTGGGCACCGGACAGCGAAGACAACTATCGCCAGGAACTGTTGGCGGAGAGCGATCAGGAAGGCCTGCGGCGCATGCTGTTTGGCATGGGGTCGCTGTCGCTTGGCGAGCTAGCCGGCGAGCGCTTGAAGGTAGCGCTGGAAGCCAACTCATTCGAGGATGAACACGACTGCTTCAGTGACAATACCCACAACTCCCACTACTACAACGGTCAGGGTATTCAGAATATCTACACCGGCACCTATCAGCGCCTTGACGGCAGCGTGGTCGAGGGGCCTTCCCTCGAAGACCTGCTGGCGCAGGAAGACAGCGAGTTGGCCGATGAGCTTCGTCAGCAGCTCGACGCCACCATGGCGCGCCTTGATGCGATCAAGCAGGCGGCTGAGGCGGAAAGCTCGCCAATGGCCTTCGATATGATGATTGCCCCTGGTAACGAGCAGGGCAGCGAATTGATCAACGACGCGATTCTCACCCTGGTGGCGCAAACGGGCTCCATCGAACAGGCCGCCGGCGAGCTGGGCGTGACGTCCCTGCAGCCAGATGACGCTGGCCATCAGTTTTAATTCAACCTGTTGATGCCCATGAGCCGCCGGTGGCTTCGTCACCGTGCGGCTTTTGCGCTTCGTGTTACGCGACATCCGCCTCAAGGTATTCCCATGTACCGCTTATTCCGTGTCTCGCCAAGCCGGTGTTCGCTATCCGGTCTTCTGCTGGTGCTGATGACCATGTCCGCGCAGGCAGCCGAATCACCTGACCAGGATTATCCCCTTCAGACCACGCCCATGAGCGGTGGCGACGGGTCGGTGGAACAGTTCGACCACAATGCCTACTCGCTGCCGCTGGGCAATATGTCGATGACCAAGCGGCTGGATTTCAGCGTCGGCAATAGCTTCTTCCGCAACCCCTGGGTGGCGGCCCCCGCCAGTACCGAGGCCCGTGATGGCCTGGGCCCGCTCTTCAATACCAATAGCTGCCAGGGCTGCCATATAAAGGATGGCCGGGGACATCCACCGACAGGGGATGAGAGTCCCATTGCGCTGTTTCTGCGCCTCTCGCTGCCTCCTCAGCAAGCGGAGCCGGAGGTTCTGGAGCAGCGCGGCGCGCTCCCCGTGCCCAACTATGGCCTGCAGCTACAAACGGCGGCCATCAGCGGTGCCGAACCGGAGGCCAAGATGCTGATCGAGTATCGTCCTCGGGAGGTGACGTTTGCCGATGGCACCAGCGTTACCCTGCAGGAGCCGCTTTACTCGATTGCCGAGCCCGCCTACGGCGAGCTGCCCGGGGATTTGCAGACCTCGCCACGGCTGGCACCGCCGATGATTGGCCTGGGGTTGCTGGCGGCGATTCCCGACGCCGATCTGCTGGCGGCCGCCGACCCTGACGACGCCGATGGCGACGGCATTTCCGGCCGTGCTAACCGGGTGTGGGACGTGCGTCGAGGGACCACGGTGGTCGGGCGTTTTGGTTGGAAAGCCGGCGAGCCCAGCATCGAGCAGCAGGGCATGCACGCCTTTGCGGGCGATATGGGGCTGACGTCCAGTCTGGTACCGCAAACCGACTGCATGGCGAGCCAGGGCTGCGATAACTTCCCCAACGGCGGCACACCCGAGGTAAGCGATGACGTGGCCGACTTCGTGACCTTCTACGCTTCCAGCCTGGCGGTGCCGATGCGCCGCGACATGGACGACCCGGCGGTGAAGCAGGGGGCCGAGCGCTTCAATGCTCTGGGCTGCGCCAGCTGCCACACGCCTCGTCATCGCACCGCGGCGGATGCGCCACGCCCGGCGCTGGCGGATCAGATCATATGGCCCTATAGCGACCTGTTGTTACACGACATGGGCGATGCCCTGGCCGACCATCGCAGCGAGTTCAAGGCCGATGGCCGCGAATGGCGCACCCCGCCGCTGTGGGGCATCGGCTTGGCGAAAACGGTTAACCCCCGCGCAGGCTTTCTCCACGACGGCCGTGCGCGCACCCTTGAAGAAGCGATTCTCTGGCACGGTGGCGAAGCTGACGAGGCCGCCCAGGGCTACCTTGCGTTGCCCGAAGACCAGCGCGCTGAACTCATTCGTTTTCTTGAATCCCTGTAACGGGCGTTGAATGCTTGAAAGGCTTGATTGCCAAGGAGTTTAGATGATGGCTGCGTTTCGACGGTTGGGTTTGCTGGCCTGTGCGTTTTTGGCGGCACCGCTTTCTTTTGCTACGGAGAACACCACCCCACGGGAGATGTGGCACAGCGCCGTGGAGATGCAGTACGCCGAGCTGAGCGCCGCCTCCGAGCGGCTGGAGACTAGCGCCGCGCGTTTCTGTCAGGGCCCCGACGAAGCACTCAGGCAGCGGCTGGAAGATGACTGGCTGAGCGCCTATCAGGCCTGGCAGGCGGTGCGCTTTATCCAGTTTGGCCCGGTGGAGCAGAACAGCCGGGGTTGGCAGCTGCAGTTCTGGCCGGACCGCAAGAACCTGGTGGGCCGCAAGGTGAACGGCTGGCTGAAAGCCCCCGACGCTCCCGATGCCCAGGATATCGCCGGTGACAGCGTAGCGATCCAGGGCTTTCCCGCCCTGGAGTACCTGCTTTATGACGATGCAATGGACCAGCAGGCCCTTGGCGAGCCGAATGCCTGTGCACTCATGCAGGCCATCACGACCCATCTTGCGGATACCACCAGTGCCTTGCATCGCGACTGGCAGGCCTTTGGTGAGCACTATCTTGCGACCGCTGACTACACCGAAACCACCCTGGCAAGCGCCATCCAGACCCTTGAACAGCTTGAAGATAAGCGCCTCGGGGAGCCCATGGGCCTTAAAGGCGCCCCCGCCAACGGCTACCTGGCGGAAGCCTGGCGTAGTGGGCAAACGGTTCGTTTGGTAGAGAGCAGCCTTGAGGGCCTGCGAACCGGCTTCCTGCCCGGCCTTACCGCGCAGCTGCGTGAGGCTGGTGCGCTGCCGCTCGCCGAGGCGTTTCGTGATCAGCTGGACAAGACGCTCGCTCAGGCCAGCGAACAGTCGTCGGGCTTGGTGTCTGCCCTGGACGACGAAGCGGCGTTTCGCGGCCTGCAGTCGCTCTACCTCGATATCAGCCAGCTACGCCACCTGCTGGGCAACGAGATAGCCGCTGAACTGGGGCTGGTGCGCGGCTTCAATTCCAGCGACGGGGATTGAGCCATGCAGCGACGCCAGGTACTCAAGGTAGGCTTGGGCAGCATGGCCGTGGCGCTGACCCCGCTGAGCTGGGCGCTGCCCGCTCGTGAGGAAGTGGATTGGCTGTTTAGCGCGGTGGATGACGCCAGTGGTGGGCATTTCATCGCCGGGGTGGCGCTGGATGGCCAGGCCCGGTTTATGATCGAGGTGCCCGAGCGCTGCCACGGCGGCTGCTTGCGGCCGGACTCCCGCCAGGCGGTGCTGTTCGCCCGCCGCCCCGGCACGCGGATGCATGTGATCGACGGCGACAGCCGCCAACTCGCCCATACCATCAACGCCGGGGAGGGTTACCACTTCTACGGGCATGGCGTGTTCGATCTGAGTGGGCGATATCTGTATGTCACCGCCAATCGCCTGGCGGATAGCGCCGGGTTGGTGCGGGTTTACGACGCTGCCAACGGCTACGCCCATGTGCGTGATATGCCGCTGGAGGGCATTGGCCCTCACGAGCTTCGGTTGATGCCGGATGGTGACACCCTGGTCATTGGCTTGGGCGGCATTCAGACCCACCCCGACTACGGCCGGGTAAAGCTCAACCTGGACACCATGGCGCCGGCGCTGGTGCTGATGGATCGCCATAGCGGCGAAATCCTGGCCCGCCACGCGCCTTCACACCACCAGCTAAGCTGCCGTCATCTGGACGTGGCCGCGGACGGCACGGTGATTGCGGGTTATCAGTTCGAAGGCCCTGAGTGGGAGACCCATCCGCTGATCTGCCGCCTGGATGCCGCCGGACACTTTTCAGAGTTGGCGCTGCCCGATGAGGTCACCGCCAGCCTGCACCATTACACCGCCAGCGTCGCGTTCAGCCGCGTCTCGACCAATGTTCTGGTGACTGCCCCGCGCGGCAATCGGGTGCTGCTGCTGGATGCTGAACAAGGCCGTCTGACCACCAGCCTGGAACTGCCCGACGCCGCCGGCGCCCGCTGTGATGGCAACGGCGGCTTTCTGGTCTCCTCCGGCCAGGGCGGGCTCTACCGGGTAACGCCTGACACGGCAGCGCCTGAACTGCTTGCCAGCCTGGCGATCCGCTGGGATAACCATCTGACCTGATCAGCGCTGACCTGTTTAGCGCTGACCTAGGTAGCGCACGCCTTGCATGGCGATCGTCGATAGCAGGAAAAATCCAGCGGCCAGGGTGACAATGGTCGGGCCGGTCGGGGTGTCGAAGAGGTAAGCCGCTTTAAGCCCCGAGGTGACTGCCAATGCCGCAATGCCCGCCGCCACCAGCGCCATCATTTCAGGGGTTCGGCAGAAGGGCCGTGCCGTTGCGGCGGGAATGATCAGCAACGCGGCAATCAGCAATACCCCGACGACCTTGAGGGCGACCGCCACCACCACCGCCAGGGACAGCGTGAGCACCAATTGCTCCCGGCGGGGCTGAATGCCGCTGGCATGTGCTAGCTCATCGCTAAGCGTGGCGGTCAGCAGTGCCGACCAGCGCCAGAAGAGTAACGTCAGCACCAGCAGGGTACCGCCACCAATGACCCACAGGTCATTTTTGCCAACGGCCAGAATATCACCGAACAAATAGGCGCTGAGGTCGATACGAACGCCTGAGATAAATGAGACCGCGACCAAGCCTATCGCCAAGGCCGAGTGGGCCATGACCCCCAGCAGGGTATCCATGGCGTAGCCGCGTCCGCTGAGTAATGTGACGCAGCTCGCCATGGTGAGGGCGACCATTAATACCCCTGCAAACATGGATAGGTTGAACACCAACGCCAACGCAACGCCAAGAATGGCGGCGTGAGCCGTGGCATCACCGAAATAAGCCATGCGACGCCAGACCACAAAGCAACCGAGGGGCGCGGCGGCAAGGGCAACGAAAAGGCCCGCCAGGGTCGCGCGCCACATGAAATCATCCAGCATGGGCGGCCTCCTCGTGGTGGTGGCGATACAGGGCTAACATTTGGGCTGTCTGCTCGCCGAATAACGCCTGATAGTCTGGGGAGGAGGCAACCCGCTCGGGTTTGCCCTCGCAGCAGATCCGGCCGTTCAGGCACAGCACATGATCGGCGGTGCGCATCACCACATGCAGGTCATGGCTAACCATCAAGATCGCGCAGCGATAGGACTGGCGTACCTCTTCTATCTTCTGGTAGAAGTCAGCGATGCCCCGATGGTCAAGCCCCTGCGTGGCTTCGTCGAGAATCAGGATATCGGGCCTGTTGATGAGCGCACGGGCCAGCAACACCCGTTGCAGTTGCCCGCCGGACAGCTGGCTCATCGCCGCATTGTGTAATGTCTCGACGCCCGCGTTCGATAACGCTTGATGCACATTGTCACGGCGATGGCGGCGGGGCAGGTTCATGAAACGCGAGACGGTGATGGGTAGCGTTGGGTCCAGGTGCAGCCGCTGGGGCACGTAGCCGATGCGCAGGTCCGCGTCGATTTCCACACGGCCTGACGTTGGCTTGATGGCGCCCACCAACGCTTTGACCAGCGTGGATTTTCCCGACCCGTTGGGGCCGATCAGCGTGACGATCTCTTCACGGTGCAGCGCCAGGTGGATATCTTCAAGGATCGGTTTTCCCCCGATGCGCACGTTGAGCTGGCAGGCACGCAAAAGGGGAGCGCTAGGGGTAATAGGTTGAGGCATCGGCAGGCAAACTCTGGCTTACGCATTTATTGTTATGTTATAACATATTTGGCAAGGGGCGCCTAGCGTTAAGCGTGGACGAAAGCGCCTGCCCAGAGGACGACGCTTATTTACCTGCTGTAGATCATTAGGAGAGAGCAATGAAGCATCGCTGTGCACATTACGCCTTACCGCTATTGGTGGGCCTTCCCTTGACGGCCTTGGCCGATGTTCCCCGTGTGGCGGTAGACATCCCGCCGGTGCATTCGTTGGTCGCCAAGGTGATGGGTGATCGTGGATCACCCGAGCTTTTCATCCAGCCCGGCGCATCCCCCCACGGTTATTCACTACGGCCCTCGGAAGCAGACGCCCTGGATAATGCCGATCTGGTCGTATGGGTAAGCAACGATCTAACGCCATGGCTATCAGGCCCGGTGGAGAATCTGGCCGGCGATGCCAGGCATCTGGAGTTGATGCGCGTCTCCGACATCAACACCTTTGCCTATCGCGAAGGCGCGACGTTCGATGTCGCTGACCACGACCACGACCACGACCACGACCACGACCACGACCACGACCACGACCACGACCACGACCACGACCACGACCATGGTCATGATCATGCCCACCATCACGACGGACAAGACCCGCATGGTTGGATGGATCCTGACAACGCACGGCGTTGGCTCGACGCCATTGCCCAGCAGCTTGGTGAACTGGACCCGGAAAACGCCGATTACTACCGTAAAAACGCGACAAGCAGTCAACAACAACTCGAAGCGTTCGAGCAAGCCATCGCCGAGCGCCTGGCCAGCAGCGATAGCACGCGCTTTATCGTGTTTCACGATGCCTATCAGTATTTTGAGAAGGCCTTTAATGTGTCGGCAGCGGGGGCTATTTCCATCGGAGATGCCTCCTCACCCAGTCCCGCCCGCATTGAGGCCATTCAAACGCTGGTCAACGACGAGGGCATTCAGTGCGTCTTCAGCGAGCCGCAGTTTAATCCGCAAATTGTTGAATCAGTCTTTGGCGATACCGATGCCTATATCGGCGTCATGGACCCCCTGGGCGTTGATCTAACGCCTGGCCCCGAGCTTTACGACGCGCTGCTCAACCAGATGGCAGATGAAATTCAGCATTGCACAAACGCCATGTAACTGGCTGGAAAGGCTGGCGCGTCACTGCGCCACGGCGATATTGTGCTCCCCGTTCGGGTGCTTCATGACCTGCATGGGGAGCCCGTAAATCGCTTCCAGGGTGCTGTCGCACATCATGTCATTGGGGGAGCCGCAGGCCAGTAGGCGGCCGCTGTGAAGCGCCATCAGTTCATCGCAGTAGCGCGAGGCCATGTTGATATCGTGCAGCACGATAATCACCCCGAGGTTTAGCTCATCGCACAGCTTGCGAATCAGCGCCAGGACTTCGATCTGGTGGGCGATATCCAGCGCCGCGAGCGGTTCATCCAGCAGCAGAAAACGGCTGCCTTGCGCCAGTAGCATCGCCAGCCAGACCCGCTGGCGCTCGCCGCCAGAGAGTGTATCGACCAGGCGGTCGGCGAAGTCCTCGGTGTGGGTGAGGGCAATGGCGCGATCAATGGCGTCCTTGTCTTTCTGAGTGTGGCGCCCCAGCAGGCCGTGCCAAGGGTAGCGGCCAAAGGCCACCAGCTCGCGCCCGGTAAGACTCTCAGCGCTGGGCAGGTGTTGAGGTAAATACGCGACTTGGCGAGCGAACTCGCGGTTGCCCCAATCACTCAGCGGGCGCTGGTCAAAGTAGATCTCTCCCTGGCTGGTAGGCTGCTGCTGGGCCATGAGCTTTATCAAGGTCGACTTGCCCGAGCCATTATGGCCGATCAGGCCGTAAATCTTGCCTTCCTGAAAGCTATGTTCAATGGGCGTTAGAATCGGCTTGCCATTGATTTCGAAGGTGGCACCTTTGACCTCGAACATGAATCACTCCTAGCGATGCGTTAATGACCATGGCTCCATTCTAGTGCTAATAGTTCTCATTTTTAACAAAGAAATGGAAAAAAATCACGCGGGCGTGACTGCGCTCTGCCCAAGCGCGCTATCGGTTGGCTATGTCGCTCGGGGTGGGCTGCAAGCAGGCTATGCCTCGAGTGTTATTACCCTGAGTAGAGTAACTGGTGTGTCTTGCTGGGCGCTTGGTAGTTTCACTATAAATCGCTATCCATGAAGCGCCGGTGACAGTGGCTATTAGCCGCTGGCTACGCCAAGGTCTCCACGTCAAACGCCACAATTTGGCGCTGGGCGCTTGAAAACTCCACACCGATCAGGTGTATGGGTTTGCCAGAGGCGTGGTGTTTATCGGCATAGCCTTTGTGTTTGATTTGCGCCAGGGCGGTGCCTTCTGGCAGTTGCTCGACCACCTTGAACTCGAACAGGTATATATGGCCACCAAAGTCCACGCTCATATCTACCTTGCCGTGGTGGCTGGCATCTTCCACGGTTACGTCAAGCCCCAAGGCAGCGAAGTGGCTGTAGAAGACGCTGGCGTAATGGCCTTCATATTTGGCAATGGGATTGTTGCGGTACCAATCGTGGGGGAGACCGGCGTAAAGCGCTTTGAGGTGAACTTCTAACCCGGAAAGGTCGTGCTGGCTTAAATGCCGAAACAGCGTTCGGCGCTCACGAGGGGCGTTCTCGACCCCCAACGATGGCAACAGTGCATGGTTGAGACTGGTTTCGACTTCGCGGTTAGGAAAGCCCAGTGTGTACTGTCGATAACCTACAAGGGGCTCTTCTACCTGCTGAATGGTCAGGTAGCCGGTTTGAAACAGCAGGCCTTCTGTGCTGATCTGGTCAACATCAAACTGGCTGAGCAGCTCGTACTCGGTTTCCCAATGATCCAGCGAGGGGGTAAACACCCCGCGCTGCTTGAGGATGTCGACCAAAAACGTCGGGGTCGCAGACTCAAACCAATAAGGGCCGAATTCGCGTTTCTGAAACAGTAGCAGCACGTCAAATGGGTTGTAGACAGAGGCTATCTCGCTGCTACCCCAGCGGTAGCCGTTATACCATTGGCGAATTGCTTCACGATCAAGGCCGGGGAGTTCCGAGGTAAACACCGTATCGATGTCCTCGTCGGTATAGCCGCAAATCGTACTGAAGGGGGCATCCAGGGTGATATCGTTGAGGTTGTTCAATCCCGAGAAAAGGCTGACCTTGCTGAACTTGGAAACACCGGTCAGCAGCACAAAGTGCAGGTGTGGGTCGGCATCTTTAATAACGCTGTAGAGGTTCTTCAAACCTTCGCGCAGTTCTCGGGCCTGCTCCGGTACGAGGATGTTATCCAGAATCGGTTTATCATACTCGTCAATGAGCACAACTATCCGCTGGCCGTACTGCTGGTGGGCGGCGCGGATGAGGGCGGAAAATTCGCCGGGTATGTCGGTTTTATGGTGCTGGGTAATGCCGAGTTGCTCGCGTTGAACCCTTAGCTGCTCACGGATACGCTCGTCCAGCCCTTCACGGCTCTGCATCACGCCATCGGCGAAGCTAATACGAATTACCGGGTAGCGCTGCTGCCAGTCCCACTTATCGTGGATATACAGCCCTTCGAACAGCGCCTGGCGACCTTCAAACAGGCAACGCAGGGTGTCCAGCAACAGGCTTTTACCAAAGCGGCGCGGTCGCGAGAGGAAGTAGTATTTGTTCTGGTTAATCAGGCGCTCGATATGCGGGGTTTTATCGACGTAGTAATAGTTGCCCTCGCGGATATCCGAGAACGTCTGAATCCCGATGGGGAGCTTACGGCGGTGGGCATCCGTCACGGTAGGTCTCCAGAGCAAAGCAGCAATATGGTCAATAGTCTAGCATGGCTAGGGTTTGCGCTGCCGAGCGACGAGACTGTCAGCGGAGGACGTCATCATGCGAAAGCCTATACACCTTACTAGTGATGATCACCGACTTGTATCTGCATAAGCACTATCGATGTTTTCGGTTTCAGTCAGGCGGCTAACAAGATTGTCGCCAAAACGCCGGGCGGCAGGTAAGCCTCCCCAGGACCAATAATTGACGGGGATAATCGTATAGCGTCCCTGTTTCACGGCTGGCAAATGTCGCCACTGGCCATCCGAGAGGAGTTGTCTCACACCGCCGTCCGGACCATAGGGGCTATCCAGAAACACCAATTTGGCATCAATATCAAACAGAGATGTCGCGCCGACGGTGGTCATTCCCCATCGGCCTAGATCTCCCTGCCAGGCGTTCTCGAGGCCAAGGCGATTTAACATCATGCCTTCAACGCTTCCTTCGCCGTACACACGGGCGTGACGCTCATCCATCAGGCGTACCACTAACAAAGGCGAGTCGATATCCGTAAGCGCTTGCTTGAGAGATGTGAAGTGGCGGCTGGCTTGTTCGATATAGTGTTCTGCCGCGTCAGGCTCTTCCACCAAATCGCCAAGCTGACGTGTCATCTCCTTGATCGTTTCCCAGTCGTTATTGGGGCCATCAGCATCGGCGTACTTGTAAAGTGGGTACTCCATTACATCAGCAATTTTCCTGAGCCGTGGGAGTAAGCTGACATGAGCAGGCGGTGAAATCAGAATATGCTGTGGTGGGTCGCTTGCAAGCAACTCAAGGTTAGGGAGGTGGCGATAGCCGAGGTTGGTGGCATGGGGGAGAACCCCCTCTTGCCGTGAGTATGTTTCGTATCCTTCAAGGCCCGACAGGAACTTAGGCGGGTGGCCAATCGCATTGAGGGTCTCTGCGATGGCGAAATCAAACGTTGCCAAGGGCGCTATGTGGTTTTCATCGCTGGCCGTTGATGCGTTACTCATTAAGAAACTGATGAGCAACGCGATCAATAAGGCCATGCTTTTATGACGTACAGAGCGATCTAACGTCTTTTTTTGATATGCCAAAATCATGCCTGTGTTTTGCGGATAAAGAAGTGCCATCGTCACCACGGATAGAGCGTATACCAACACCCAGTTTCAGCCTGGGTAGACCGACATCACTGAGGCGATAGTCACCCCATGGCGAGAGCTGGTTTAAGTGGCTTGTGTAAGCATAGGCTGTAACGAGATTGACGTTGAGGATGACGTTTGCCTTGTTCGGCATCCCAGGAACGCGAGCCTCCGCTTGCAAGAAGTGAGGTGATTCACGAATAATCTCCAAACATTAACATGTCTTTTTATGCGAATATTAATTATTTTTGTTTGTATTATGGATAGTATCAAGGCGAAGTCAATATCGCGTGAGCCTGGAGAAGAAAGGCTATGCTGCGGAGACTTCTTGTTTATTGGGTGATAAGAGGGGAGAACGTCGGCTGTCGTCGTCCTATCCATTAAAAAGCCCCGCATATGAAAGCGGGGCGAAAGCGCACTGGCATTGAATTCCTCGCGGTCGATATCCAGACCACAATCCAGGATGACGGTATCGCAGATGGCCGATGAAATCAGCGTCTCGAGCCCGCTGAGGGGGTGTTCTGCTTGGAGGTGGTTAAGTAATAGTTGCCATCATCATCCGGGTAGGGGAATGGATGGGAGCTTGATTCCTCTTCACGATGATAGGCTTGAAGGTACAGGTCCTGCCCAAAGAAATCCGCATGATGGTAGTTGGCGTTGAGCATGCGGCGGTCGGTTTTCGGCTCCCGGTCGGCCGAGAAACCATCATGGATTTCAGCCTCTCGCAAGTTGGGCGTCGACGAGGTCAGATTGGGAAAATAGACCCCTTTATCGTCTTCATAGCCGGATTCATACAGCTAGGCCTTGAGGTCAAGCGTCTGGTTTTCGGTTAGTTGGAAGCTCAGGTTACCGAGAATATCGTGGGAGCGGTTACCCTGAAAATCAGGGAAGATGTCATCTGTGGGTAGGCATCGCTGTTGAGCATTTCATAGAGATGGTGGTTGGGGGCTACTGGCGATTCTCAAGGCGGTGGCGTCTATGTGCCGCTGGGTAACAACAAGCATATCCTTATCAAAAGTGGGTTGGCGCTCACCGATTGACTTACTGCCATTTAACGCAAATAATAACTATTGCTATTTATTCCGTGGTGTTAATCAAGGCAGGAGGCCAAACCGTGGGTACCCAGTCGTGGAATGCTGAGTTAGAGGATATCTTCGTTAATCAGCGACCCCGGCTCTGCTGTGTCGCCGCAAAAGTATTGGGCAATACTGATCAAGCCGATGATGTTGTACAGGATGCCTATCTTAAAATTTCAGAAGCAACCACCCTTTTTGAGGTAAAGCAGCCCATATCCTACGTGTCACGGGTGGTGCGTAACCTCGCCATTGACCGCTGTCGCCGTTCCGCTTTTGAGTCTGCATTGTTTGCAAAAGAAGAGGAGGGAGATAACACCTCTTGCGCTTCGCATTCGCCTGAGGTGATTGCCATTGATCGCCAGGCCTTGGCCCAGGTGGTTGAAGCGTTGGATGAGCTACCTGAGCGGACCCGCCGCGCCTTTGAGCTTTACCGTTCGGGAAGCCATACCCAGCGGGAAGTGGCCCAGCAATTAGAGGTTTCCACCACATCGGTTAACTTTATGATCCGCGATGCGCTTACCCATTGCCGTCGGTCGTTGCAAGGGCGGTAAGCCCACTTTAGTTATGCCTCCTTTGTTGTCGCTTTGTTACACTGTCATCAGATGGCTATAGCGTCGAAGAGCCTAGACGCTTCCCCAGGCAAGTATTGAGCGGACAGCAATAGCGAGGTTTGACAGTAACGATGGATAATGAAAGCGGCGACGATGCCGTTTGGCAAACTGCTATTGACTGGCTGATGCGAGAGCATGAAGAGACGTTGAGCGACGCTGATCGCGAAGCGCTGCATGCATGGTTGGCAGACTCTTCCCAGCATCGCCGAGTATTTCATGAAGCAGAACAGCTTTGGCTGCTCACGGGGATGATTCCGCGCAGTGATGAGCGCAACTGATAACTCGCTGCTTTTTAACCACTCCGTTTTTTTGTGCCCCTGGTTTTCCTCCTTGATGGTTTGACGCCTTTCATGTTTTTAAGCGCTAGAGCCGTTTAGCCCCCGCCCGCATTCTTTGTATTTTTTCCTTCCCGACATTAAATTTTCTGGTTCCTCACACGTCATTAAGTAATGAGAAGCAATTGCGTTTTATTTCTCATTCCTTAGGCAACGGTGAGGTTCTACCCATGACAAGCTGTTTTGATCGTGAAGATGCTGTTTTCCGCGTATTAGTCAACCACGAAGAGCAGTACTCCCTCTGGCCGGAATGGAAAGCGATTCCTGCTGGCTGGACGGATACCGGTGTGCTCGGCGATAAGCCAACCTGCCTCGACTACGTCGAAAAGACCTGGACCGATATGCGACCACTGTCACTGCGCCAGTGGATGGATGAGCAAGCCAGTGCCGAGGCGGAGCAGGTGAATGCCGGTTAAACGTTTAAGGCTGCTCTGCCTGCCCTGCGCCGGGGCCAGCGCCACCATGTATCTGCGCTGGAAGCGCCAGTTGCCCGCCTGGGTCGAGGTGTATCCCGTCGAATTGCCTGGGCGTGGCGAGCGCCTGGGTGAGCCGCTTATCGACGACTTCGAGACCCAGGTGGTGCGGCTGTGCGAAGAGCAAGCAACACGGATGCGCGGTGATTTTGCCCTGTTCGGCCACAGCATGGGGGCGCTGCTGGCCTACGGCATGGCGGCACGCTTGCGCGATGTGGGGCGCCCTCAGCCACGGATGTTATTCGCCTCAGGCAGTGCGGCGCCCTCAATGCGCGACCCAGAACGCTTGGCGGGGCTTGATAACGATAAGGCCTTAATCGCGGATCTGCGCCAACAGGGCGGCACTCCTGAGGAAGTCTTCGAAAGCCCTGAACTGCTGCGCCTTACCCTGGACGTGTTAGCAGCGGACTATCGCCTCTGCCGCAGTTTCCGCTATCGCGGCGGGTCGCCGCTTGCTTACCCCCTACAGGTACTCGCTGGGCGTGAAGACGATATCGAGGAAGAGCGTCTGGAAGCGTGGCGGCGGGAAGCAGGCGGGGCGTTCTCTTTAAACTGGTTCAAAGGCGGCCACTTCTTTATTCGCCAGCAGCAAGCGCAAGTGCTGGAGACCATAGAACGTGCGCTGACCCGGCGGCTTGAGGAGGTGCCCCATGCAGCGCCTGCGGTTAGCTGAAGGGGTGCCCGAGGGGCTTGAGGTCTGG
The DNA here is from genome assembly GCF_020991005.1 of Halomonas sp. CUBES01. Taxonomy (GTDB): domain Bacteria; phylum Pseudomonadota; class Gammaproteobacteria; order Pseudomonadales; family Halomonadaceae; genus Vreelandella; species Vreelandella gomseomensis. The sequence goes on from NZ_JAJLLW010000002.1 coordinate 215,543, forward strand.
TGCCTGGCGCTCGACCTGAATGCCCCGGTGGCCGACGACGATCGACTGCTGAGCCGAGCCGAGTGGCAGCGTGCCCAGCAGTTTCGCCATCACGCCGATGCCATCCGAGCCATGGCGACACGCGCTGCCCTGCGGCGACTGCTATCCGCGCGCACCGGTATAGCGCCAGAAAAGCTGGTGTTCACTCAGAACGCCTACGGTAAGCCAGAGCTGGAAAACGCTGAGGGGCCTGCTTTCAATGTTTCCCACTCTGGCCATGTCGCCCTGATCGCGCTCGCTCCCGGCGGCGCGGTGGGGGTCGATATTGAGCGTCGCCGACCCGAGGACGAACTGGCGCCGTTGCATGGGCTGGTGCTATCGCCTAGCGAGCAGCGTGATCACATTAGCGGCGCCAATCTCCCCTTTATGGAGCGCTGGGTGGTCAAAGAGGCGGTGCTCAAAACCCTGGGCCTTGGGATTACCGATCATCTGCAGTCGCTCTCTATTACGTCCTCTTCAGGGCCGAACACCTATCACCTTGAGCACTCGCTTCCCGTGTCATCACCTCTGCAGGCATGGCCGCTGCCAGCGCCGAGTGGCTATGCCGCTGCCCTGGGTTATATCGACACAAGCTATCTCGACTCGGGCTATAGCGATCAAGGCTATGCCCAAGGTTAACGCTACTCAATGACTTTTTAGGAGATCAATAATGGACAGCCAAAGCGCAACACTAACGCACCCAACCAACGCCATATCCCAACGTCAGGGGCCAGCTGATTCTGAGCTGCCCATGATGATTTCCCCCGCCTACCCAGGGCAGCCGCTGCTGGAAGCCTTCGACGATTTGCGTGCGGATATTGAGTCACTAGTGACCAAAGTGGGCGGCGTGCTACTGAGAGGCTTTGACGTTCCCGCCGTTGATGATTTTCAACAGTTTGCCGCCGCCTTTGGCCATCCGCTGCTGAGCTACGAGTTCGCCTCGACGCCACGCTCAGCGGTGTCATCGGGTATTTATACCTCCACCGAATACCCCGCCCATCAACATATTCCCCTTCACAACGAGCAGGCCTATACCCGTGAGTGGCCGATGAAAATCTGGTTCCACTGTGTCACCGCGTCACCCGAGGGGGGAGAGACGCCGATAGCCGATAGCCGTGCCATTTACCGCCGTATGCCGGTAGAGATTCGTGAGCGCTTTGCCCCCGGGATTCTCTACGTACGCAACTACGGCGATTTCGATATGCCTTGGCAAAAGGTGTTTAACACCGAAGACCGCGCTGAAGTGGAGGCATTCTGCCAGCGCGCGGGGATTCGCTGCGAATGGAAACCCGACGGCGACCTGCGTACCACCCAGCTATGCCAAGGCATAGAGACTCACCCGGTCACCGGTGAGCCGGTGTGGTTCAACCAGGGCCACCTTTTCCATGTCTCCAACCTGCAGCCAGAAGTACGTGAATCGCTGGAAGAGATGCTCGACCCCGAAGACATGCCGCGCAACGTTTTCTTTGCCGATGGCAGCCCCATTGACGATGCCATTTTCGATGAGATCCGCGGCGTAATGGCCGAGGAAACGGTGATGTTCCCCTGGCAGGCGGGCGATGTGCTGATGCTCGACAATATGTTGGTCGCCCACGCACGAACGCCGTTTAAAGGGCCGCGCAAAGTCGTTGTCGCCATGGCGGAAGGTCACGGCAACCTCTCCAACGACTGAACGCAACACTTTACCCCACGGCCAGGAACTCCAGCAGGTACGTATATGAATATTAGGCACGCTCAGACAGTGAACAGCCGCCCGTCCCATAACGATGCTAGTCGCAATGACGCTTTTAGAAGCTATGTCGAGCATTTAAGTCGCCTGGCCCGGGAAAGGCCCAACGACAGGGCGCTGACTGTGGTGAATGCTCAGGGTGAAACCACGCTTGACTACGCCACCCTGGAGCGACGTTCACGTGCCCTGGCCAGCGAGCTACAACAACGGTTCCCTGTGGGCGAGCGTGCCTTGATCCTGCTGGATAACGATGAACACTACGTGGTGGCGTTCTTTGCCTGTCTGTACGCCGGGGTGATTGCTGTGCCGGTCTTCCCACCGGAGTCGGCCAAGCAGCAGCACCTGGCACGTCTGTTTGCCATCGCCGATGATTCTCAGGCTGCCTGTGTGCTCACTTCTTCGACGATTATTGAGCTGGTTGCTTCAGCGGGAAAGGACTTCGGTAGCGCTGAATTGATCCCCGTAGATGCAGTAAACGAGGTCCTCGCTGACCATTGGGTCGAGCATCGCCCTAAGCGCGATGATATCGCCTTTTTGCAATATACCTCAGGCTCCACGGCCACGCCCAAAGGCGTTATGGTCAGCCATGGCAACCTAATGGCCAATGAGCGCGCTATCGAGACAGGTTTCTCGATTGGTGCTGATGATGTCTTCGTTAGTTGGCTACCGCTTTACCACGACATGGGGCTGATCGGCGGCCTGCTGCAGCCCCTCTATCGCGGTATTCCTGCGGTATTGATGAGCCCCACCTTCTTTTTGCAGCGGCCGGTACGTTGGCTGGAAGCGATTTCCCGCCACCGGGGCACCATTAGCGGTGGCCCCGATTTCGCTTATCGGCTGTGCCTTGATCGTATTCGCGACGAACAGATTGAAACACTCGATTTATCCAGCTGGCGGGTCGCCTTCTCAGGCGCCGAGCCGGTACGCCACGCAACCCTCACTGGCTTTATTGAACGCTTCTGCCCGGCGGGCTTCTCTGCTGATACCGCAGCCCCTTGCTATGGTCTAGCTGAAGCCACGCTGCTGGTTAGCTGTAATCCGCGCAGTACGGGCGTGGTGGGCACGACTTTTTCGCAACAGTCGCTGGCCGAGGGGAAGGCCGCCTCAGCGGTGGAAGGCAATACACTGGTGGACTGCGGCACCCCGGAGCCAGGCCACGCAATCGATATTGTCGATCCCGATGGGCTTCACTCGCTGCCCGAAGGCGACGTCGGCGAGATCTGGGTCCAAGGGCCCAGCGTGGCACAGGGGTATTGGCACAACCCTGAAGCCACGGCTAAAACCTTTGTTACCCGTGATGGCGTTAGCTGGCAACGTACCGGGGCTCACGATAGCGACGCTCACGATACCAATGCACAGGGCCACGACGCCCAAGACGATCGCTGGCTACGCACCGGCGATCTAGGCTTTTTACACCAAGGGCAGCTGTATATCGCCGGGCGTATTAAAGACCTGATCATTCTACGCGGCAATAACGTCTACCCCCAGGACATCGAGAGCGCTGTCGAGGCGGAAGTGGAAGCCGTGCGCAAAGGGCGCGTGGCGGCCTTTGCCGTGACAACACCGGAAGGCGCCGAAGGGATCGGCGTTGCGGCAGAAGTCTCCCGTGGTATGCAGAAGCTGGTACCCGCTGAGAAGTTGATCGAGGCATTAAGGGAGGCGGTGGGATCCGCCTGCCATGAGCCGCTTTCTGTTGCGCTACTACTCAACCCCGGTGGCCTGCCCAAAACCTCCAGCGGCAAGCTACAGCGCAGCGCCTGCCGCCAAGGCTGGGAAGCGGGCAGCCTGGATGCCTACGCCATTCACGCCTTCGGGCATTTTGTCAGCGGTGGCGACGATAAGGACGCTGCTTCTGGAGAATCATCGCAATCTAGTGCGGAACCAGGGAGTGAAACGGAGCAGACGTTAGCGACGCTCTGGCGCCAAGTGCTGGCAGACAGCAAGGAAACGCCACTGGGGAGTAATGCCCACTTCTTCGCCAGCGGGGGGAATTCGCTGGCGGCGGTGCAGTTGGCTTCACGCATTAGCGATCATTGGGCGATTGATTTCCCGACCAGATCGGTCATGGAAAAGCCGCGCTTTAGAGATGTGGTTGGTGAAGTAGAGCGCCGGTTAGCGAAGCCTTCGGCTTTTCGTCAGGGAGCTATCAAGAATCCACTGATGCCGATTCCCCGGAATTCGGAACTACCTTTGGCACCTGTCCAGCGCCGGCTCTGGCTGGTTGATCGCTTGGCAAGTCAGGCGGGCGACCGTGAGCGTGCAGCCTATAACCTTCCAGCGCTGTTTTCCCTGACAGGGGAGTTGAATATAGAGGTTCTGGAGCGAACCGTTAATGCCATCGTTGCGCGGCATGAAGCCTTGCGTACCCACTACCCCGAAAGTGAGCGTGGTGATCCCATTGCGGTTATCGAAGATCAGCTAAACATCGAACTGCCTGTTTTGGATTGCAGCGATCTTTCAGAGCAAGAACAGCAGCGATATCTGCAAGATACTTTCGCCGAGTATGCGAACACACCGTTAGACCTTGCCACTGGGCCACTAATTAAGGCGGGTTTACTGCGTTTTAGCGCACATGACCATGCCCTGGTCCTGGTCATTCACCACATCGTTTTCGACGGTTGGTCGACGAGCGTATTCATCCGGGAGTTTGCCACTCTGTACGGGGAGTTGTTGGAAGGGAAGGAATCCGAGTTACCCGAACTGGGCATTCAGTACGTGGACTACGCCGCTTGGCATGAGAAAGCACTGTCAGGAGCCGCCTTCGAGCAAAGTGCAACCTTCTGGCGTCGCTATCTAAGGAATGCTCCTCCGCTCTCATCACTACCAGCGGACTTCTCTAGGCCTAGCCAAGTCTCCCATGCCGGTAGTGCCCTCAGCATGACACTGAGTCCAGACCTATCACAAGCGTTGAACAAGCTTGCCGCACAGCGTGGCACCACGCTATTTACCCTTCTATTGGCGAGTTTTCAGCTATTGATGCATCGCCAGACACGTCAACAAGACCTGGTGGTGGGAACCGATGTCGCTGGCCGTAGCCATCCCGATGTCGAGCCGCTAATTGGCTTTTTCGTCAATGTCATCCCACTACGATCTCGTTTGGCTGATGGCCAGCTTGATTTCGGCCACTGGCTCGAGCAAGTACAGACCAGCATGCTGGATGCCTTCGACCATCAAGACGTTCCCTTCGACAGAATTGTCGAACTTTCGGGAATTAGCCGTGAGCGCGATCGCTCCCCCCTGATACAAACCCTCTTCGTACTACAAAACACGCCAACCGAGCGGTTCTCACTTCCGGGTCTTGAGGTGGAGGTAATGCCTCAACCCCGGCAGGAGTCGAAGTTCGATATGGCGGTATTCGTTGATGAAAGTGATACCGGACTATCAGTCGAGTGGGTCTACGCAACTGCCTTGTATCGACACGAAACCATCGAGTACTTGACCGGTGCCTGGCAGTCGCTACTAGCGCAAATCGTGGAAGCTCCCAGCACGCCCGTTGAGGAGTTTCGCTTACCCCTAATGGAGAAACACGCTATGCAAAACAAGCTTTCAAAAGGTTCCAAACTCAACAAGCTTGGCAGCCTGAAATCCCAGCCAGGTGCGCGCCCCTCGACCAACAGTGACTCACCAGTACGAACGGCGTTGTTTGACGAAAAAAGGGTCTTTCCCCTGGTGATCGAAGCGACGGATGCTGATCTTGATGCGGTGGCGTGGGCAACGTCCCAGCGTGACTTCATCGAACAGCACTTACGCACGCACGCAGGCATCCTGTTCCGTAACTTTGACCTTACCACGCCGCAAGAGTTTGAGGCCTTTGCCGAGGCTATCCAGCCGGGCCTTTACGGCAATTATGGCGACCTGCCCAAGAAAGAAGGGGGGCGTAATACCTACCGTTCAACCCCCTATCCCGAGCGCCAGATGATTCTTTATCACAACGAAAGTTCGCATTTGGAGCGCTGGCCGCGCAAACAACTGTTCTTCTGCGAGAATCCTTCTCCTGTGGGAGGCGCCACCCCGATCGTTGACTGCCGCGAGATGCTGCGCCAACTCCCCGCCGACGTGGTGGAGGAGTTCGAGCGCAAAGGGCTGCTTTATGTGCGCACCTTCACCCGCAACCTGGACGTGAGCTGGCGAGACTTTTTCAAAACCGACAGCAAAGAGGAGGTGGAAGCGCGGCTCAAAGAAGCGGGAATCGAATGGCAGTGGTTGGGTGATGACGAGCTGCAGACACGTACGCACTGTCCTGCGGTAGTTACCCATCCCGTGACCGGTGACCGAGTGTTCTTCAATCAGGTGCAGCTCCACCACGTCAGCTGCCTTGAGCCTGATGTGAAAGAAGACCTGCTTGGCATGGTTGGCCCGGAGCGCCTGCCGCGCAATGTCTATTTCGGTGATGGCTCCGTGATTAGCGACGAGATAATGAAGGTTGTCGGCGAGGCCTACGAAGCTTGTGCGGTGCGCTTCGACTGGCGCCGGGGCGATGTGGTGATGGTCGACAATATGTTAGCGGCCCATGCCCGGGATCCCTACGAGGGGCCACGCAAAATCGTGGTGGCGATGGGAGACATCTATGAGCGTTCGGCGCTGGAAGAGGCCCAAGGGGCAAGTGCCGATGCCGAGTTGGTCGATCAATAAAGTCACGGGGTTTGGGAGTCAATAAATGAATGCGATAACGGAACAGCAGAGCCTTGCCCATTGGCCGCTTAGCCCTGAACAGCGCGCGGTGTTGGTGGCGGCGGAAGCTAATGAAAGCGACACCCAGCAGGCAGCATCGGCGCAAGTCGATGTCATGGTGGTCGATATCCAAGGTGCTCTTAATAGCTCGCGGTTGGAGCGTGCACTGAGCGACCTTAGGCAACAGCATGAAGCCCTATCAACGGCTTTGAAGAGCGTGGCCGGGTATCGCGGGCTGCGTCACCAAGCGCTTGAAAACCTTCCTGCTATCGAGTGGCAGCATGAGGACTTACGCGGCAGCGATGACAAGGAAGCGCTGCTCAACGACTTTCTTAATATCTATCGCGAGTCAATGAAGCGCCGGCCCCTTGCCCTAGAATCCGGTGAGCTGATGCGTCCAGCGCTGCTGCAAACGGGTGAAACAACCTGGGTATTAGTTCTGGCTGTTTCGGCGTTGGTGGCGGATCGCGGCAGTCTGCAGTCGCTGTTCTCAGCGTTGGCGGATGCTTACGATCAGAGCGAAGGAGCCGATGAGGATTCTGCGCTGCAGTATTCCCAGTTCATCGAGTGGCGCGCTTCGCTCGAAAACGACGATGACGCCAAAGCGGGCCGTGAGTATTGGCAAAGGCACCAGCAGCATGCCGAGCAGGCAGGCGCATGCCGCTTACCTGCCAGGCAAGCGAACCGCCATGGCGTGCGGGTAGAACATGAATATGTGGACTTGGAACTCGAACCAGACCTCGTAGCGCGTATCGATAGCCTGGCAGATGAGCTTCAAGTATCCGCCGAGGCAGTTTTACAGGCAGCTTGGTGGGCGTTACTCGTCAGGATTAGTGGCAATGAGCGTGTGCTAGGTGGTTGGCAACACGACTGCCGCCAGGATTACGAGGTGATGCAAGGGGCGATCGGGCTCTTCGACAAGGTACTGCCGGTACTGGTTGAAGGTGTCGCTGATAGCGATTTCTCTGGCTGGATCGCCCGCTTGTCAGAGCAGTTAGAAGCGCATACCCAAGCCCAAGAGTATTGGTCGATTGATGCGCTGCCTGATAAGCGCCACCTCGCAGTGGGGTTCGCATTTTCAGAGGAAGTGAGTGAGCTAAAGTCGGCGGGTTTGCAGTGGCGCTTGCGAGAAGTGCCTGGGCCATCGACAGAATTTGAACTTGCCTTGCACGTTGGCCGCAGTGAGAGCGGCGTGGTGGCGACGCTCTACGCCGACCCATCTTGCTATAGCCTAGCGGCGGCCGAGTGCCTGCTGGATCAGTACCATACGTTGCTAAAGGCGGGCCTAGCCGACCCAGCGCAAAAGCTATTTTCGGTGCCTCTTATCTCTCCTGAGCAACAGCAGGGATTACTGTCGATTGGAGACAATGTGCTTGACGTGGGCGAACGTAGCGTAGCTGCCCATATCGCTGCCTGGGCGGCTTCGACGCCGGATGCCATTGCCATTGAGGAGCAGGGCCGTACGTTGAGTTACGCCCAACTAGAAGCCCGCGTTAACAATATCGCTCGGTGGTTGGATGGTCAGGGCGTTAAGCATGGAGATTATGTAGCACTTAATTTGCCCCGATCCACCGATTTGGTCGTGCTACTGCTAGCAGTATGGCGTGTAGGCGCCGCTTACCTGCCGCTCGACACTGAGTGGCCCGTAGACCGTAAACGGCGGGTGCTTGAGGATGCCCAGCCCGCGCTCGTGGTGAGCGCTGAAAACGTCGAGGCGGAACTTGCAGCACTGGCCCTTCCTGGTATCCACAGTGTAGGGCTGCCACAAGAAGTGGAAGAAGTAGGTGGCGCATTACCGTTTCCAGAGCCAGAACTCGGTGACGTGGCTTACCTTCTCTATACCTCTGGCTCCACCGGTACTCCAAAAGGTGTGGTGATTGAACATGGTCAACTGCTCAATTACGTAGCCGGTGCCACAAAGGTCATGGGTCTATCGGTATGCCAGCGCTGGACATTGACCGGGTCGCTGGCCACCGACCTAGTTAATACAGCGCTGTTCGGTGCCTTGTTCAATGGTGCTCGCCTGGTGATCGCCACACCTGACGATATGCAGGATGGCGACCACTTTGCGCGCTTTATGTCGGCGGCCGATATTGATGCGCTCAAGATAGTGCCGTCTCATCTGGAGGCCCTGCTGGAGTGCGAAGCCCCACGGTTGCCGAAAACGCTGATTCTAGGCGGCGAGGCCGCTTCACCTGCCTTGCTTTCGAGCATTGCGCGGATCTCGCCCGAGTGCCAGCTATACAACCACTATGGCCCTACAGAAGCCACGGTGGGCGTTATGGTGCACCCGGTATCGCTGTCGCAAGATATTCAAGGCCCGTTGCCGCTAACCCAACTGCTACCGAACTGCCGCTACCGAGTGCTTGACGATAACTTGCAAGCGACCCCCACCGGGGCCATGGGTGAGCTGTATCTGGGCGGCGCTCAACTGGCGCGGGGGTATCTCAATAGCGATGCTTCCGCGTTTGTCGAAGATCCCTTTATTGACGGTGAACGGCTCTATCGCACCGGCGATCTGGCGTGCGTGCTACCCGAGGGTGGCGTACGCCTTATTGGGCGAGCTGACGATCAGATCAAGCTGCGTGGCTTCCGTATTGAACCAGCAGAAATCGAAAGCGTGTTGCAAGCACAACCAGGGGTTAAGCAGAGTCTGGTTCGCCTGATGGGTCGGGGCGGTGATACCCAGGAACTCGTAGCGTTCCTGATCGCTGACGCCGAGGTAACGTCCGTTGAGGGCCAAGCCCAACTGCGCGAGCAACTGACTGTGCTGCTGCCTGAGCCCATGCGTCCTTCTCGTTTTATCCCTGTTGAGCATTTCCCCCGCCTAGGTAATGGCAAGGTAGATACCACCGCGCTGGAAGCCTTGGCCCAAAAAACCGCAGAAAGTAAAACCCTGGTGAAGCCCCGGGATGCCGTGGAAGCCACCCTGTGCCAAGCCATGACCGAGCTACTTGGTCGCGATGAGATAGGCATTGAAGACGACTTCTTCGAACTGGGTGGGCACTCCTTGCTGGTGATCAAGCTGGTAGCTCGCATCCGTAAGCAGTTCGGAATCGAGATAGCTCCTGGCGTGGTATTTGATCATCCCACCGTCGTCGAGCTGGGTGCCGTTCTACGCGAGAGTTGTGCTGAGGCTAGTACGAGCGGTCTAGCCGAGCTTGATAGCAACTGAGTAGCCAAATTTGCCTAATAACATCATTTGTAACGCGGTACAGGAAGAGGATTTAGTGATGAAGGAAGTGGCTCATTCACAAGACGCAGCAGCACAAGGTAATGACAGAGAAGGGCACGATAGAGTGTCTGAAGCAATACGTGAAGATGATGTATTGCCGTTGTCATACTCCCAGCAACAGCTTTGGTTCCTGCACCGTTATTCGCCGGATCTTACCGCCTACAATCAGCCGCGTGCTTACCGGCTTACCGGAAACGTGGATGCAGGGGCCCTAGAAAGCGCCTTTCAAGCATTGGTTCAACGCCATAGCGTATTGAGAACGGGATTCTTCGAACGCAACGGTGTACCACACCAGTCTGTGCTCCCCAGCGTCCCTTTTTCTATTCGTAGAGAAGATCTCTCTGAACTGGCTGCGCCAGAACAGGACGAAAGGCTGGCGCGTTCAATCCAGAATGTCGCGCAGCATGTCTTCGATTTAGGCGCGCCGCCGTTGCTGGTAGCCCATTTAATCAAGCTGGCGGAAAACAGCTATGTATTAGTTGTTTGTCTTCATCATATTGTCTCGGATGCCTGGTCTAACCGCATCATCGAATCCGACCTAAGTGAAGCCTATCGACAGGCGTTGGGTCAAGACAGTGATACGCAGCTTCCAAGCTTGCCCGTACAGTATGGTGACTATGTTCTGCAGCAACACAAGAGAGTGGCAACGGGCGATATTGAGAAGGAGCTTAAGTATTGGAATGAGCATCTTGGGGATGATGTACCGCCGCTGGAAATCACTACTGACCATGTCTATCCCAAACAGCAAGCGTTTCGGGGCTCCGCAAAGCGTTTCGTTTTGGATAACAGTCTCGCCAGTTCCCTAAAAGCCTTTTGCCACCAAGAACGCTTTACTCCTTTTGTGCCACTTTTTGCTGCCTGGCAAGTAGTGCTGGCCCGCTACTGTGGGCAGCAAGACTTCGCTATTGGCGTACCGTCGTCAGGTCGCCAGCAAGAGGAGTTTCAGGAAGTCGTGGGCTTTTTCATCACGACACTGCCTTTTCGAGTTCGAGTGAATCCAGCCATGACACTGCGTGACGTATGTCAGCAGGTGAGAAAGGATGCAGTGGGCTCGCTCAATTATGCTGATATGCCGTTAGAAGTCTTGCTCGAACAACGGAAAGTAAAGCGGAATCCCATTCGGCAGCCCCTATTCCAGGTTATGTTTGGTCTCCAGTTCAAATCCGATGACGAACAGCTTCAGCTAGATGAGGTGTCTGTCGAACTGATCGATCTTCCTCAGACGAGTGCAAAGTTTGAGCTATCCCTGGATATGTTTATTGAACAGGAGCAAGTAGTTGGTGCTCTAGAATTCAATACAGACCTGTTCGAAGAACAGACCATTCAACGTTTGATAGGTTATTACCAGAAAGTACTGAAAATTTTATTAGAAAAGCCGGAAACACAGCTCTCCTCTATCGAACTACTTGAGAATACGGAAAAAGCATTGCTGCTCGACTGGGGAAGCAGCGCAGCAACCGATAGTTCGGTCGAGCCCATCCATCACGTCATAGAGCGCCAAGCTGCGGCAACCCCAGAGGCTACGGCACTCGTATTCGAAGATCAGTCGCTCAACTACACCGAGCTCAACGCCTGCGCCAACCAGTTGGCCCACTACCTGATCGGTCTAGGCGTAAAACCTGAGACCCGGGTGGGTATCGCCATGGAGCGTTCCATCGATATGGTAGCGGGCCTATTGGGCATTCTTAAAGCGGGTGGTGCTTATGTACCGCTAGATCCCGATTATCCAAGTGATCGGTTGGCCTATATGGTCGAGGACAGCGGCATCGAGTTGTTGCTTACCCAGCAGCATCTTCGCGATGCGTTGCCGGTGGCCGATGGGCTGAACGTCATTGATTTGGATCGGTTGGAGGTTGCTCACCACGCGCCGACCAATCCGAATGTGGCCCTGCACGGCGAAAATCTTGCTTATGTGATCTACACCTCCGGTTCCACCGGGCGCCCCAAAGGCGCGGCCAACCACCACCATGCACTGTCCAATCGCCTACAGTGGATGCAAGACGCCTATGGGCTAACGAACGACGATGTGGTGCTACAAAAAACACCATTCAGTTTCGATGTTTCCGTGTGGGAGTTCTTCTGGCCGCTGATGCAAGGCGCGCGATTGGTGATGGCGCCACCAGGTGCTCATCGCGAGCCGACGCAGTTGGTCGAATTAATAAGTACTCACAAGATCACCACGCTTCATTTCGTACCTTCAATGTTGCAGGCCTTCCTGGCCCATGGCGAGGTAGAGACCTGCACCAGCCTAACACGCATAGTGTGTAGCGGCGAAGCGCTACCAGCTGAATTGCAGAGCCAAGTATTTGCTCGGTTGCCTCACGCGGCGCTCTATAACCTCTATGGCCCCACTGAAGCAGCCATCGACGTTACCCACTGGAAGTGCCAAGACGATGGGCGCAACCAGGTACCGATTGGCCAACCGATCGCTGGTATTCGTACCTATGTGTTGGATTGCGATCTTAACTTGGCACCGCTTGGCGTCGCGGGGGAACTCTATCTCGGAGGCATTGGGTTGGCGCGGGGCTACCTACACCGCCCTGACCTTACCGCAGAACGTTTTATAGCCGATCCGTTTGTTAAGGGCGAGCGCCTCTACCGCACCGGCGATCTGGTGCGCTGGCGGGAAGATGGCCAGCTCGAGTACCTGGGCCGTCTTGATCACCAGGTGAAGATCCGCGGCCTGCGTATCGAACTGGGTGAGATCGAAGCCGAGCTATCAGCTCAGCCGGGGGTTCGCGAGTCAGTAGTGGTTGCTCAAGAAGGCCCCGGTGGTTCGAGGTTAGTCGCTTATGTGGTGCCCCAGGCCGACAGTGAACTCGACAGCACCTCACTACGTGAAGCGCTGGGTCAAAAGCTACCGGATTATATGGTACCGGGCGTCGTGGTCACGCTCGAGGCACTGCCGCTGAATGCTAATTGCAAGGTGGATCGCATGGCATTGCCCGAGCCGGACTTGGCCAGTAACTCGCAGTACGAGCCGCCCCAGGGCGAAGTGGAAGAAGCGCTGGCGGACATCTGGTCAGAGGTAATTGGCGTCGAACGTGTGGGCCGATACGACAACTTCTTCGAGTTGGGAGGCCACTCGCTTTTAGCAACTCAGATATCGGCTCGTTTCACGCAGCGCTTTGGTGAAGCGTTGCCAGTAAGACTTATTTTTGAACATCCAATGCTGGCGAAACTGGCAACACAAGTCGCATTAAAACAGCTAAATGCCGAGGGTGGTCGCACGAAGCGGCTCTCCACTATGGATCAACTGCTCAACGAATTGGAAGGGTGAAGCATGGAATTGGACGAAAGAAAGGTTGCTCAACGTTTTGCAGAGTTACAGGTTGATGCGCAGCGAAGTTTCCTGAATAAGCTGAGAAGTAGTGGCATCGATTTTCGTGAGCTTCCTATCGTGCCGGTTAGCCGGGATGAGCAATTTCCGTTGTCATATTCGCAGCGTAGCTTATGGCTGACATGGAAGCTTGATCCGACCAGCCCGGCTTATAACATGCCCGGTGTATTTCATTTGCAAGGCCCACTGGATGTTGCGGCATTCGAGTCGAGTGTGAATAACCTTGTGACGCGTCATGAAGTACTCCGCACAATATATCCTCAGAGCGAGGATGGAGAGCCTCAGCAGGAGATTCTCAGTGGCTGGCAGGTGCCGGTATTACACGATGATTTGCAGCACCATGCCGGTTTAGAGCAGGAAAAAGAACTACAGCGCCTAATTGGCGAGTTCTCTCAGCGCCCGTTTGCGCTTGATGTTGAACCGCCATTCCGCATGGCAATCTACCAGTTGAATACTAACCATCATGCGGTTGCCATTGTATTGCACCATATCGCTTGTGACGGTTGGTCGATTCAGTTGCTCATCGATGAGCTGTTCGAGCTTTATGAAGCCCAAATCCAACAACGTAATGCAGCACTACCATCGTTACCCATTCAGTTTGGTGATTATGCGATATGGCAGCGGAGTTGGTTTGAGGCTGGCGAAATGGAGCGGCAGCTAGACCACTGGCGCCAACGCTTGGGGGACTCGCACACGCCTATCGATCTTCCTTTTGATCGCCCAAGAGGCTCCCTGGAGACATCGAAAGCTGGCCAGTGTCATGTTCAATTATCTCGTGAGGTGAGCCAAGGTATTCACCAGCTAGCCCGTGAGCATGGCGCTTCACTGTATATGGTGATGCTGTCACTGTTAAAGCTGACGCTACATCGCTTCAGTGGACAAAGCGACATACGGATAGGCTCTCCCAGTGCTAATCGGAACAAAGCTGAAACACATGGTTTGATTGGTTACCTGCTCAATGTTCAAGTGCTGAGAACTTTATTAGAGCCTAGCAAAGGGTTTACCAGTTTATTAGATGCAGTTAAAGAAACCGTGCTTGATGCACAGGACTACAAGGACATTCCTTTCGATACTTTGGTAGAGGCGCTGCAGCCTGAGCGCCAGCCTGGCGTACATCCGCTATTTCAGGTCAAGTGCACCCAGCAGAAAGAGCTGGAAAGAGAAAAGGCCGTAGGTGACTTAAAGGTACATCTTGAAGAACTCAGCGTTGGTGATGCTCACTTCGATCTAAGCTTTGATTTTACCGATTCCTCCGATGGTATTCACTGCGTCTTCGCCTATGCGACGGCACTGTTTGACGAACAGACAATCAAGAGACTCGCCGGAGCACTACAAAGCCTGGCTGAGCAAGTGCTTAAAGAACCAAATACGCCGTTGGCATCGCTAGATATCCCCGCCCCCACTTCGGTGCTTGAAGGCAAATCAAACGCATATCCTTCTGAGAACGTCATACAGCTTTGGGATCAAGCCGTCGAAGAGCACTCCCAACAACTTGCGATGCAAGATGAGCCGGATCATGGCGTCACTTATGCCAGCCTGGATGCTCAAGCCCAGCGTCTGGCACAAGCACTAATCGCAGAAGGCGTTGGCCCCGAAGTGCGCATTGCCATCCATGCCGAGCGCTCGTGTGAATACGTACTCGGTATCCTCGCTGTACTCAAAGCGGGGGGCGCCTTTGTGCCGCTAGATCCGCAACTGCCAGCGGAGCGTTTGGCCTATCAACTGGCTGATAGTGGTGCTTGTTTGTTGCTGAGCAATACGTCTTGCGACTGGAATGGTGACGTTCCAGTAATGGCGCTGGCGTTTGCCGATGATACTCCAGCTTCATTAGAGCACGAACTACCCGTCATCCACCCCCAGCAGACGGCCTATGTGATCTATACCTCTGGCTCCACGGGCAAGCCCAAGGGCGTGGCGGTAAGTCACGGTGCTCTGGCCAATTACGTGCAGGGCGTTCTGGAGGCGCTGGCGCTACCAGAGGATGCCCGCAATATGGCGATGGTGTCGACGGTGGCGGCGGATCTGGGACATACGGTGCTGTTTGGAGCCTTGTGCACCGGGCGCGCCTTGCATCTTATTTCCCCCGAGTGCGCTTTCGACCCGGATGCCTTTGCGGCTTATATGCGAGAACAGCAAGTGGATGTGCTCAAAATTGTGCCTAGCCACCTGCGGGCGCTGATGAATGCCGCAACCCCGGCTGATGTATTTCCGCAAGAGCGGCTGATCCTGGGCGGCGAAGCGGCTGACTGGGCGCTACTGGAGCGTATCGCCGAACTCAAGCCAACCTGCCGGGTGCTTAATCATTACGGCCCCACCGAAACCACGGTAGGTATTCTCACCCAGCAAGCCGACATGGCCGATCGAGGTGCCAGCACACTGCCGGTCGGCACGCCGCTGGCCAATGCTCAGGCCTATGTGCTGAACCCCTGGCTTAATCCGGTACCGAAAGGCGTTGCTGGGGAGCTCTACTTGGGTGGCCCAGGACTGGCTAAAGGCTATCTACAGCGCCAGGGACAAACGGCGGAACGTTTCGTCGCCAGCCCCTTCCATGCAGGCGAACGGCTCTATCGCAGCGGTGACCGTGTGCGCCAACTGGCCGACGGTAGCCTGGAGTTCCAGGGCCGTGTGGATGACCAGGTCAAGATTCGCGGTTATCGGGTGGAACCGAGCGAGATCGCTGCCCTGCTGCGCGATCAGCTGGATATTGCAGAAGCAGAAGTAATTGCACGGGAAAACGAAGAAGGCCGCACACAACTGTACGCCTACGTGGTGATGGCAGCCGGTAGCGACGTCGATGACGACGCGTTACTCGCGCAGCTTGGCGAACGCGTGCCGGACTATATGGTACCCAGTGCCATGGTACGGCTGGAGGCTCTGCCGCTAACCGCCAATGGTAAGTTGGATCGCAAGGCGCTGCCTGAGCCGGTGCAAACCAGTAGTGGCAAAGCCTTTGAAGCTCCCCAAGGAGAAGCAGAAGAGGCGTTGGCAGCGGTTTGGGCTGACGTGATCGGCTGCGAGCAGGTGGGGCGTAATGACAACTTTTTCGAACTGGGTGGCGACTCCATCCTCAGCCTGCAGATCGTCGCGCGCTCTCGTAAGCGTGGCTACAAGGTAACGCCCAAACAGTTGATGGAAGGGCAGACCATCGCTGCCGTGGCGGCGATGGCCACGCCCCTGGCGGCGGCCGTACCTAAACAAGTGGTTGCGCCCGATAAGGTGGCTCCCTTTGCACTGCTGCCGACACAGCGCTGGTTCTTCGAGCAGAACTTTGCCGAGCCACACCACTGGAATCAGTCGTTGATGCTGGAAGCGGCCAGTGGTGTGGATGCCACGCTGTTACGGCGTGCCATTGAGGCAGTGGTCGATCATCATGGCGCCTTGCGGCTGCACTTTGAGCGCATCGACGATCGCTGGCAACAAGCCTATGGCAAGCTAGCCGATGACCTCTTCGAGCACCTCGACTTGAGCGATCATGCGGATCCAACGCAGGCCATCACCCAGGCCGCCGATGCTGCGCAACGCAGTCTGAGTTTGGCGCGGCCGTTCCGTGCCATCTGGATGGCACTGGGAGGCGAGCATGGCGGACGACTGCTGCTAGTGGCTCACCACCTGGTGGTAGATGGCGTCTCGTGGCGCGTGATTCTCGACGACCTGCAAGCGGCCTACACGCAGTTAAGTGCAGCAAAGGCGCTCGACCTACCACCAGCCACCACTTCGCTAGATGAGTGGGCGCGCACCCTGGCCGACTACGCCACATCGGAGGCGTTGGCTGAGCAACGCCCCTATTGGGAAAGCCTCGTCAACGAGCCAGAGCCTAGCCTACCGGCACAGAATCTCCAGGGCAGCAACACCGTTGCCGATACCGCATCACTTGCAGGCAGCTTGTCTACTGAGGCAACCACGCAACTGCTGGGGCCGGTGCATAAGGCCTACCGTACCCAAGTGGATGACCTGTTGCTCACGGCACTTTCGAGCGCCCTATGCCAATGGGCGGAGCGAGACAGCGTACTGATCGAACTGGAAGGTCATGGCCGCGAAGACCTGTTCGAGGGTATCGACCTCAGTCGCAGCGTGGGCTGGTTCACATCCCTCTACCCAGTTCGCCTGAGACCGGGTAATGCGGAGCCGGGTTCGAGGCTAAAAGCAATCAAAGAGCAACTTCGCCAAGTGCCTGACAAGGGGCTCGGTTACGGCGTGCTGCGCTATTTGAAAGAGGAACCCGCGCTGGTCGGTGGCGCCTACCCCCAGGTCACCTTCAATTATCTAGGCCAGTTTGACCGCTCTCTGCAGGGCGATGCGGCCTGGAAACTCGCCAAAGAGAACGCCGGGCAGCCCCGCGCGGCGCAAAATGAGCGCCGGACTTGGATTGAGGTGGTGGCCTGGGCTCAAGATGGCCAACTGCGCTTCGACTGGCATTACAGTCGTGAGATTCACAGCGAGGCAGCGATACATGCCTTGCAAGCAAGCTTCCAAGCGCAACTAGAGGCATTGATTGAGCACTGTGACAGCGGCGTTCGTGGCGCCACGCCATCCGACTTCCCGCTGGCGGGGCTGAGTCAGGCGCAGTTGGATGATTTGCGATTGGATGCCACCAATGTTGAGGACATCTACCCGCTGGCACCGATGCAGCAAGGGCTACTATTGCATACCCTGCTCAATCCAGGCGCGGGTATGTACATGATGCAGGATCGCTACCGGTTTGCTTCGCCGATTGATATCAATGCTTTTGAGAAAGCCTGGCAACGAGTCGTCGAACGGTATGAGGTTTTACGTACAGGATTCGTCTGGCAAACCGAAGACATGCAGTTGCAAGTGGTGTATCGGCAAGTTCCTTCGCCCGTGGAATATATCGATTGGCACGGCACGGACGAGGATGAGGCTGATCGTCGCTTGTCGAAGTTATTGCGCCAGGAACTTGATGATGGCTTCGATCTGGAAAGGCCACCACTGCTCAAGGTACGCCTTATTCAACTGGCGGAGAACCTGTTCTACGTCGTACAGAGTTTCCACCATATTCTGATGGATGCCTGGTGCCGCTCCCTGTTGCTCAGCGATTTCTTCCACTACTACGATGCCTATCGTCTAGGTACGCGTCATGAGCTGACGCAACCAAGGCCTTATCGTGATTTTATCGCTTGGTTGCAGCAACAGGATGTCAATGTCCTCCGCAACTATTGGCAACATGAGCTTGAAGGTTTCGATGAGGTAACACCAATTCCTTATCTTAAACCGCACGGTTCGCTCGACAGTGTTGCCACGGTGGCCGATGTATTCTCTTCTCTCTCCCACGATGAGAGTGTAGAGCTACAGAACGTTGCTCGACAGCATCAATTGACTGTCAATACGATCGTACAAGGGGCATGGGCACTGCTGTTAGGGCGGCTTTCCCAGGTGGATGACATCCTATTCGGCGTGACAGTGGCTGGGCGCCCGCTAGAACTTGAGGGCATACAGGAGACGGTTGGGTTGTTTATCAACACGATTCCACTGCGGGTTTCAGCGCCTTTGCCGCAAACCTCCGTCCTTGAGTGGCTGCATGGGCTATTGGCGAAAAACCTGGAGGTGCGCCAATACGAGCACCTGCCGCTAGTAGAAATCCAATCGTTGGGAGAGGGGGTACAAGGGCGCAGTCTATTCGATAGTCTTTTTGTTTTTGAGAACGCTCCGGTAGATGCCAGCTTGACTGGGAAAGGGCAAGACTTCCAGGTAGCAATCAAAGGCAACCGCACGCATACCAACTATCCTTTGACTGTCGTAGTCATGCCTGGAGATGAGTTAACACTGCAGCTCTCCTACGATGCGCGTAAATTCGAAGGTGCCGAAGTTGAGTGTTTGCTCTCGGAGTTCCGCCAAGTTCTTTTGCAAATTATCGACAGCCCTGACGCTCCATATCACGAATTGGAAGTGATGCCAGCAGGGGAGGTAAAAACGCAATTAATGCAAAGAAGTGGAGCGTCGGTTGCTTATCCCTTTGAGCGAGGCTATATCGAGCTGTTCCGTGAGCAGGTACGACAGCATCCACGCCAAGTTGCCGTTCGCCACGAGGGAGAGTTGCTCACTTATGATCAGCTAGAAGGCACCTCTAATCGCATTGCCCAGTCACTGCGGGAAGTAGGGGTGAAGAAGGATGACGTCGTGGCTCTGCATGCCGAGCGTGGCTTGGCGTTACCGAGCATGATTCTGGGTACGTTCAAGGCTGGCGGTGCGTATCTAGCGTTGGATACACGGCTTCCTGATCAGCGTATCGCCGATATGCTGTCTAGCCAGGCATCGGTTCTGGTTGCCACTGCTGAGCAAACACCGCGTCTCGAAGCTGTGCTTGCATCCATGCCCAACCCACCGCAGATGTTTGTGTTCGAAGATCTCGTCCTGGCGGAAGGGCTAGAGGGGGATATCACCGTACCGGTGCACCCAGATCAGGCTGCCTATGTCATCTATACCTCCGGTTCGACCGGTGAACCCAAGGGCGTAGTCGTTAGTCATCGTGGCATGCTCAATAACCAGTTGAGCAAGGTTCCCTACCTGGGTCTGTCGGCCAGCGATGTCATCGCCCAGACTGCAGCGCTGAGTTTCGATATCTCCGTCTGGCAAACGCTGACGGGACTGTTGTGTGGAGCCAGCATCGAGATCGTGCCTGATGAGATTGCACGCGATCCCAGTGCGTTGCTTCCTTATGTGCGCGATAACGGTGTCACAGTACTGCAAAGCGTACCTGCAGTGATACAGGGAATGTTGAATACTACCTCAGTCGACCTGCCAGCACTGCGCTGGTTGCTGCCTACGGGCGAAGCCTCAACGTATGAACTAGTGCGCCAATGGTTTGCACGCTATCCAGCGATCCCATTGGTCAATGCCTATGGCCCTGCAGAATGTGCCGATGACGTATCCCTGCACTTGCTGCGTAGCGACAATGACGAGCATGTAGCTGTGGTGCCAATCGGTAAACCGGCCGATAACACCCAGCTATTCGTCCTAGACAACCAACTGAATCCGTTACCAACGGGGGTGAGTGGCGAGCTATATGTCGCCGGTGTTGGGGTTGGGCGGGGTTACCTGAATCAGCCGCAGCTGACGGCGGAGCGCTTCGTGCCCAACCCGTTTGCCGATGTGCCTGGGGAGCGGCTCTACCGGACAGGCGATCTGGCCCGCTACCGCACCGATGGGGCTATTGAATACATCGGACGCACCGATCAACAGGTCAAGATCCGGGGGCAGCGTCTCGAACTCGGTGAGATCGAGTCCCGGTTGGTGGAGTTCGAAGAAATCCGTGATTCGGTAGTGGTGGCTCAGGAAGGGCCAGGAGGAGCCAGGTTAGTGGCTTATGCCGTTGCCCAGCCACATGAATCGATCGATACGGCTGAGCTACGCGAACGTCTGGGGCAGGTATTGCCGGACTATATGGTGCCAAGTTTGGTGATGATGCTCGATGCCTTGCCACTAACGCCCAACGGCAAGGTGGATCGCAAGGCATTGCCAGAGCCGGACTTCACCAGTAGTTCGCAATACGAGCCGCCCCAAGGTAAGACGGAAGAGGCGCTGGCGGCGATTTGGAGCGAGGTGCTGGGTGTCGAGCAGGTAGGGCGTCACGACAACTTCTTTGAGCTAGGGGGACACTCTCTGTTGGCACTGAGTGTGCTTGAGCGTATGCGAGTTCGAGGGCTGGAATCTCAAGTACGGACGTTGTTCCAGTCGCCAGAACTAGCAGCCTTTGCCAAGGCGCTGTCCATAGAGCCTGATAGGAAAAAACTGGTTGTACCGCCCAACAGGATTCCAGAGCATTGTCAGTCGATCCAGCCGGACATGCTGACACTGATCGATTTGGATACTGATGAAATCAGTCGCATAGAAGATGCAGTGCCAAGCGGAGCGATCAATATCCAGGACATCTACCCTCTGGCACCGTTGCAGGAGGGTATCCTGTTCCATCACCGATTACAGCAAGAGGGTGACACGTATGTACTCCCTTGCTTACTTGGTTTTGATAGCCAGGAACGGCTTGAGCAGTTCGTTGCTGGTTTCAATCAACTTATTGCCCGTCACGATATTCTGCGCACTGCAGTGCTCTGGGAAGGGCTTCATGAACCAGTACAAGTAGTGTATCGGCACGCCTCACTAGAGGTGGAGTGGCTAGAGCTGGAAGAACCCGATACCTCGTGCAGCGTTTCCGAACGACTAAACGCCCATGTTGATCCTGAGCATTATCGCATCGATGTACGCCAGGCGCCGATGGTGCGAGCTATTGCGGCACAAGATGCTGAGCAAGGGCGATGGCTGCTGCAATTGCCCAGCCACCACCTGGTGCTCGATCACACCACACTTGATCTGCTAGTGGACGAGATTGCCTTAATCCAGCAAGGGCGAGAAGGAGAGCTACCCAAACCGCTGCCATTCCGAAACTTCGTAGCACAGGCAAGGTTGGGAGTGAGTCAGACAGAGCATGAAGCCTTCTTTAGAGAAAAATTGGGCGATGTTGAGGAGCCTACTGCTCCATTCGGATTACTGGATGTACGTGGCGATGGCAGTGGCATTGAGGAGATTCGCCTACCACTGACAGCAGAACTGGCCCAACAAGTTCGACAGCAAGCACAGCGACATGGTGTCAGTACCGCTACCCTATTTCACTTAGCTTGGGCGCAAGTGCTGAGTAAAACGACAGGGCGGGACGACGTGGTGTTCGGCACTCTACTATTTGGCCGTATGCAAGGTAGTGAGGGCGCCGAAAGAGCACTTGGAATGTTCATTAACACGTTACCTATTCGTATTAGACTAGGTGCTAACAGCGTGGGCGGCTGTTTACGCCAGACCCATAGCGAGTTGGCCGAATTGTTGAACCACGAGCATGCTAGTCTCGGACTAGCACAGCGATGCAGCGGAGTAGGTGGAGGATCACCACTGTTCTCAACCTTACTGAACTATCGTTATAGTGCTCTAGAGGAGAATGCAACTAGCCGGGCGTGGGAGGGGATGAAAGCCCTGGGCAATCGGGGGCGTACTAACTACCCAATTGTGATGTCAGTAGACGACTTTGGCGAGGGGTTCCAGCTGGTGGCGCAGGTTAGCCACAAACTCGGGGCTCAGCGGTTGTGTGATTATATGTGTGCGGCACTGGTCGGCATTGTAAATAGTCTTCAAAAGGCGCCTCAGCAATCATTGAGCGATATCAGCCTGCTAGGAAAAGACGAAAGGCAATTGTTGAACGAGTGGGGAGAGAGCTTACTCCAGCATCCCAGTGGTCAGCCAGTCCACCGAATGATTGAATGCCAAGCCATGAAGACGCCAGAGGCAATGGCATTGATCTTCTCAGAGCACCGTCTCAGCTACGGCGAGCTTAATATTCGTGCCAACCGTTTAGCGCACTATTTGATTGGCTTGGGTGTGCGCCCTGAAACCCGGGTGGGCATTGCCGTTGAGCGTTCTATCGAGATGGTAGTAGGGCTATTGGCTGTTCTCAAAGCTGGCGGTGCATATGTGCCGCTGGATCCTGATTACCCCACTGAACGGCTTGCTTATATTGCCGAAGACAGTGGCATCGAACTGCTCCTGACCCAACAGTTTCTTCGCGAGATTTTGCCAGTCTCGGAAAGTCTGAGCGTTATTGAGTTGGATCAGTTGGATGTCACGCATCACGCCTCGACAAACCCTTCGGTGGCGATCCACGGCGAGCACCTCGCCTATGTGATTTACACCTCAGGCTCCACCGGGCGACCCAAGGGCGCCGCCATCCGCCATAATGCCTTGACCAACTGCATGGTCTGGATGCAGGAGACCTATCAGCTCAATGAGTCAGATGCTGTCTTGCATAAGGCGCCCTTCGGTTTTGACGTCTCCGTATGGGAGATTTTCTGGCCATTGAGTGCCGGAGTTCGCCTCGTGGTAGCTCAACCAGGCGATCATCGGGATCCAGAACGCATCATCGAGTTGATCCAGCGGCACGGCGTTACCACGCTCAATTTTGTGCCCTCAATGCTCAAGGCCTTCCTGGCCTATCCCGATGTTAAGACCAATACGCGGCTCAAGCATATTATGTGTGGTGGTGAGGCCGTTCCAGCCACGCTGCAGCAGGACGTGGCTGAGTGTCTCGAAGGTGCCAATCTGCATGATCTTTATGGTCCTACTGAAACCACTATTCATGTCACTCACTGGTGGTGCCGTGATGACGCGCACCGTCAGATCCCCATTGGGCGACCCATTAGCGGTACCCGCACCTACGTCTTGGATGGTGAACTCAGCCTGGTACCCCAGGGCGTCACGGGAGAGCTCTATATCGGAGGGGTAAGCCTGGCCCGTGGCTATCTCAATCGCAGTGGTCTCACAGCGGAGCGTTTTGTCGCTGATCCGTTCACGGAGGGCGAGCGCCTCTACCGTACGGGGGACCTGGTGCGCTGGCGGGAGGATGGCCAGCTTGAGTACCTGGGTCGTCTTGATCACCAAGTGAAGATCCGCGGCCTGCGTATAGAACTAGGTGAGATCGAAGCCGAGCTGTTGGCTCAACCGGAGATTCGCGAAGCGGTAGTGGTTGCACAGGAAAGTCCTAGTGGCTCGAGGCTAGTGGTCTATGTGGTGCCTCAAGCCGAAGGTGGGCTCGATACCCGCGCACTACGTGAAGCGCTGGGCCAAACTCTACCGGATTATATGGTGCCGGGCGTCGTGATTACGTTGGATGCACTGCCGTTGAATGCCAATGGCAAGGTGGATCGTAAAGCGTTGCCCGAGCCGGATCTAGAGGAAATTCGCGAGTATGTGGCACCCTCTACCTCGGAAGCCCAGCAGCTCGCCGAGATATGGCAAGAAGTGTTGGGTGTTGAACGGGTCGGTGAGACCGACAACTTCTTCGAGTTGGGCGGGGACTCCCTGCTGAGCTTGAAAGTGATGGGGCGCGTGCAAGCACTGCGGAAACCTAGACTTAACTTCAAATTGTTCGACCTAATGCAGAAACCGACCATTGCGGATCTGCTGGGACTGAGGGGTAACAGCGAGTCGCTGCCCAAAGGGACTGTCATGCTCAACGGTGAGTGTCCCGATCAGCCGCCGCTATTCTGCATCCATGCTGT
Source organism: Halomonas sp. CUBES01 (assembly GCF_020991005.1). Lineage (GTDB taxonomy): Bacteria > Pseudomonadota > Gammaproteobacteria > Pseudomonadales > Halomonadaceae > Vreelandella > Vreelandella gomseomensis. The sequence continues at coordinate 239,587 of NZ_JAJLLW010000002.1, forward strand.
GATGGGAACGGTTTACGACTATCAACCGTTGGCCCGACACCTGCAGGGAATATGTACGGTCTATGGACTGCCGTGCCGGATGCTAACTGATCCTGAGCATCAAGACTCGTCGCTGGAGGCAATGGCGGATGCCTATGTTGAGACAATACGCCGCATACAGCCTATGGGGCCCTATCGGCTATTGGGTTGGTCCCTTGGTGGGGCATTGGCGGCGATGATCGCGGCACGGCTTGAAAGGGTAGGGCAAGATGTAAGCCATTTGGCTTTGATAGACCCCTATATACCTGGCGTTGGCCTCCACAGTGAGGATAGCTGGGAGAGAGATTTCGTTAACTTTGCATCGATAATACTGCCAGGCGTTGACCTTGAAACGCATGATGGTAATGAAGAGAGCGTGCAAGAACCGAGTGAGGAGAAGGTTGCCATTAAGTTGTCGAGGCTAATGGAATCATTCGATGCATATGGTCGTGAGGGCTACGCAGCTTTGGATAACGAGGAGCTTGCTCGAATATTCTGTGTGGCGAGATACTTGAAAAAGCTCTCCCTCCAAATTGATACTTTGCCAAAGTTGAGTTGCAACATAGGTTGCTGGTGGTCAGAAGAGCGTCTGCAAAAAGAACAACAAGCGTTAGCTCAACAGGTAGGGCAAGTGCCAGATCTTACTATTGAGGTTTCCGAGGGGCATTTCTCTATCGTCTCCAGTGATTCCGTGTTGCCGCAGGTGGTGGAAAAGCTGCAAGAGGAGACTCATCCATCGAGACATGTAGAGGAGAGCTCAATGGTTTGAGGATCTTTGGGTATTGAAAATTATGGTTGCTCTTCTCAGCTGTCAGTTTTGTGCGGCTGAGAAGAGTTATGGAGTAGGATGATTTCGCTAATGAGTACATTCGCAGCCTTAACCACTGCGGAAGTGGCTACACGTTCATTGGCGTTGAGTGGTTGAGATTGATTGGTCTGCTACCAATGCGTCGACCAAGTTGCGAGCAAATTGATATCCTGATGGTAGTGCACCAAATATCCAGAACGGTGGAACCGATATTACAGTACCTTCCTTGATACTAGGCATATGCTGCCACAATCCATGATTTGAAAGCTGGTTCATTCTTTCATCGGATATGCCGGGGCCTTTGACAATTACCAGCCTTGCCTCAATGTCTATGAGTTCTTCGATACCAACAACGGTAAACCCCCATCGGGTTGTCGGCTTTTCCCAAGCATTGGGAAGGTCAAGACGATCAAGTATGGCTTGGGGTAAGCTATTTTCTCCGTAAACTCTGACATGGCTATCATCTAAAGCTCGAATAATCAGGAGTGGCTCTGACCAGTCTTTTACGATATCTTTTAAAGATTCTATTTCAGTTTCTATGGTGTCTATATAGTTTTCAGCAGTATCTTGCTTTTTAATCGAAATAGATAGTTTTCTAGTGAGGTCTGTTAATTGCTTCCAAGTATCCAAGTCGCTGTCGTAAGTTGAAACCACCTGTGTGTTGTAATTTATTGAAAGTCTCTCGTCGATTTTGGATAAGTAGGCTTCTGACATTATAATGTCTGGGGCGAGCTCGGTGATAAGCTCAAGATTTGGTTGGGCGGGAAGCCCAATGTCAAATATACTTTCTGGAAGCGACCTGATACTACCCCATTCTTCGTATTTATTTGGTGCCCACATTCCTTGGGGATGAGCCTCAAGAGCGACCAATGTTTCGGCAACAGTCCAACTGAGTGCTATAGATGAAGGAGGCTCTGAAGCTTGGCTAACGAAAGGAATAAGTAATGAAATATGGAAGACTACTAAAATATTCGGGTTTTTAACTATGGGAAGGCTGGAAAAGGTCATTTTATAAGGCTCTTTTTAAATAAATGTTTTGCTATTGGTAGGTTTTTGAAAATTTTCTTGCGCTTATCGGAAAGGGGTGATCTCCAAATAAAGGTGCTTTTTCTTATTTTGGATTATAAAATAAGCTTTTTGCCTTAACTATATTTTTTATTATTCATGCTACGTTTGCTATTTTTAGTGCTAAAACGCGAAGAGTTAGGCAAAAGTTACAAAGAAACTTGCTCCTTTTAAGAAAAACCTGCACAGGGAACAAGCCTGTGCAGGTTTTAATGATTAGTACTGATAGCGCATTGTTAGCGTGAAATTGCGCGGCTCGCCATAATGATTATTTCGCGAACGGGCCCTCAATGAATCAAAGTACTTTTTATCAGTTAGGTTGTTGCCTTTAAGTGAAAAGTCGAGATGGCGATTAAAGCGGTATCCAATTAATCCTGAAAGCAATGTGTATCCGCTTTGGTCCCAACTTTGATCACCTGCCTCAACATAGATGCTACTGATATAGTTAACTCCAGCACCAATTCTCCATCCTGTGTCAGGATCGTCAGAAAATTGATATCGTGACCACAGCTTAAGGTTGTGCTCTGGGGTCTCGGTAGAAAAGTCTCTGCCTTGCTGAACTGGATCCTTTAAGTACTCGGTTAGTGTATAGGCATAGCCTGCTGATATATCTAGGCGAGGCAAAGGCTGCCCAGTAATCTCTAATTCCAACCCTTTACTTTCAACTTCCCCATCGGAAACCGAAAATCCAGGGTTTTCTATATCGGTAACGCTACGGTTCTGATCAATAATTCGAAAAGCCGCAGCATGCCAATTTAATAAACCATTAGGTGAATTACCTTTTAGACCTAGTTCAAATTGCTCACCAGTACGTGGGTCAAGAAACTCACCATCAATATTTTGTGAACTCTGAGGCTTAAAGATATCAGTATAGCTGGCGTATGCTGAAATGTCCTTATTTATATCATAGATTAAACCTGCGTAAGGAGTAAGTTCGCCATCAATATCGAAGTTGTTAGATGAGTTTAGTCGATCCTTCACTTCCCACCAACTTACCCGACCACCTGCGACGAGTGTCGTATTTTCTAAAACGGATAGGTTTAGTTGACTGTATACTCCTGTTTCTTCTGTCTTTGAGTTAGTGGTTTGATTGATGTCAAATGTTGGTTTTGGAGTGTTAGGATCGGGGTTAACTAAGCTACGCTGTATATTTTGAGGATTTCCGTAGCTCCAATTCACCTGTTCTTCGGTGACTTTGTAACTGGCCCCTGCCATGATGTTGTGTGTCTCACCCAGAAAAGTAAACGGGGTGGAAACCGTAGCATCCACAAAGCTGTCTTCGCGGGGAGTAATAATCCGCCATTGTGCAATATCAATAGCGTCTGTATTAGTATCTGGGAAGCTGACTCCTGCTGAGCTTTGTTGAGTATCAGTTTCTCGTTCTATGTAATTTGCGATCAGGCGCAAGTTGCCGCCATTATCTAACTGATGCTCTAGTTCAACAAAGTACCTATCAAGGTTTTCGTCTTTAATATCCCAAAGAGAACCATGATATGTAGATCGGTCAATGCTTAATAGTTCACCATTGGAGAGTTGTGGAAGTCCAAAATTAGGTCTGGATTCACCAGATTGACTCATGATGCCAGCAGATAAAGTTGTGTTCGGAGTAAGGTCGTACTCCAAGGTGCCGTATCCTAGGGTGTGTTCGTCGTAAATATGATCAATAAAACTACCTTTATCGTCATATACTCCGACGAAGCGACCACGCAGCCTGCCTGACTCATCAAGCGCGCCAGTGATATCGACCTCACCGCGATAAGTATCCCAGGAGCCATATGAAAGGGAAGATTGAAAACCAAAATCTTGCTTTGCGCGCTTGCGAACTAGGTTGACGGTGCCACTAGGCTCGCCAGAACCCTGAAGAAGCCCTGAAGGGCCGCGTAATACCTCTACTCGATCTAGTACAGCAGTATCGAATATAGTGTCCGTCACACCAGCTGCCGTATCTATTGGGCTACCGTCGAGTAACAAAGTATCAATATCAAACCCGCGGGATCTGAAGATTGAAGCTGAAGGTCCAAAGCCGCTTTTCGTTATGCCTGTGGTTTGTGACATGACATCGCCAAGAGTCGTCATGTTCTGATCATTCATTCGCTCACGAGTGATAACACTGACAGATTGAGGTATTTCCTTGAGAGATTGCTCTTGTTTACCAATGGTTACTCTATTGGATGTATAAGACCCCGTATTTTCGGTAGAAGGCTCGGAGATTGCTTCGCCTACTACCCTGACAACTGGCAAATCAGATGAATCTTGGTCTGCTTCCTGAGCAAACGCCGAAGAGCTGCACGCAGCCACAGCAATAGCCGTGGTTAGCCACCGCTTGCGGAAAATGGGTTGGTTCACGAATGTTCTCCTTGCGTTGAGTTTGTGTCGATATTTATGTAAATACTAATTGTTATTATTTGTATTATGAATAGCTATACCCCGATGTCAACACCTGGTGAACACCGGGGTTGGCCACTATGGGGTGGGGACTTCTTGCTTACAGGGAGAGGAAGTAGACAAGGGGTTTGTCTGATCTAATGCATCGCAGATTTCACTTGTCCGTGCTGCCAAAATCGACAGCAGGGTGTCGCTTAAACCATGGGTGGGCTCGCAGCTGCCTTGCAGGAAAATAGCCGGTTTGAACTCAGGCTTGGTGTAGAGCTGATAGTGGCGATTGACAGCAAACTCAGGCAGGTAGTCCGCGACGGGGGCCAGTAGCTGTTTATGGGTGTCGCGTACATAGCCGGTGGCTAACACTACTGCGTCGTAGCGGGTGATATCCGTATGGCCAGTCTCCAAATCACGCACGTTTAGCTCAACGCCTTCAGGGCCTGCTTCACTGCTGGTAACCTCATGGCGGCGACGGAAGCGGTGGCGGGCCTGGCCGGTTACTTTTTGCTGATAGAACACATCGTAAATCTCCTGAATCAGCGCCAAGTCAGGGGCTGAGTAGTTGGTGCTTTTGTACTCCTGCAGCAGTGCTTCCCGCTGGCCGGTGGGGTTGTTGAACACGTAGTCGGTGTATTCGGGATTGAAAATCTCGTTGACGAAGGGGCTATCGTCGGAGGGTTTAAAGGCCCATGCCCGGCTAATAAGATCCACTTGAATGCCTTCACGACCGTGCAGATCAAGGAATATTTCAGCGGCGCTCTGGCCCGCACCGATCACCGCGATGCGTTTGGGGGCGTCTTGCTTGGCCAGCTCCCGGAGGTAGTGGCTGGAGTGGAAGACCCGTGGGTCGTCTTTTAGCCCGGCGAAGCATTCAGGCACATTGGGCGCACCACCCACGCTAATTACCAATGAACGGGTGAGCCTTTCCTGCACCGCGCCACTCTCATCCCGTGAACGAACGCGAAGGTAGGCTACCTCGTCGTTATCAGTTTCGGGCAGCACTTCAAACACATCCTCTCCATAGGTGCACTGGTGTTCAAAGTGGCTGGCAGTCCAGCTTAGGTAATCATTGAACTCGTGGCGGCTGGGGAAGAAGGTCTGCAGGTTGATAAAGTCCTGTAGGCGGCCTTTGCTGTGGAGGTAATTGAGAAAGCTGAAACGGCTTCCAGGATTGCGGGGCGTGACCAAGTCTTTGAGGAAAGAGATCTGCATATGGGCATTGTCCAGCAGCATATGCGGGTGCCAGGCAAAGCAGGGCTGACGCTCAATAAACAAGGCATCCTTCGCTTGCCCTGCTTGGCGCTGTTCGTCGAGCGCAATGGCCAGGGCAATATTGGAGGGGCCGAAGCCGATGCCGATCAAGTCGTGAATATGCATAAGAGTCCTCGTGGCTGATGTGTCTATGGGGTGAAGCGTGGGTCGGGTCGTGGCGCAGACCCAGGGTGCGAGGGCTGCGGAACCCAGCAGCGCTCGTTGAAAAAGTGTTCGCGTAGCTGCATGCCGAGCATGGCCCGCTTATGGGGGAAATCGAACGCCTTTACATGGGCATAACCGCACTGGGCAAGGTTGCGCAGCATCTTGGTGTTATCCACGCGGGGTTCAATCACCAGGCGCTGGGTGCGACAGTCGTCCAGAAACAGGTAGTGCGAGATGGAGGGCATCCAGGCCGCCACATAGGGCCGCCCGCGAAAAGCAGCTTCGCCGATCAACACGTGCCAGCCGCGATCAAAGTCACCGGCGTCGTAGTAAGCGCCGATGCGATCCTCCTTGGCCCAGTAAGTCTCGAAATAGCCGAAGGGCTCGCCGTCGATACAGCCGATCAGCGGTACCACGCTGGGATTTTGCAACGTGCTTTCAAGCCGCTCGCGGTGCTGTTGCAGATCACCTTGCTCTTCCCAGAAGTGGGCGACGACCGGGTCGTTCATCCAGCGGTTGAAGCGTTCAAGGTCGAGCTCCAGGTCAAGGACGCGAAAGCTCAGGGTGGCATCCAGCCAGGGAATATGGCGCTGATAGACCGTGCCACTGGTGCGCGGTGGGCGGCGTGGGTGTCGCTTGCCATTCGCCAGGATGGGTTGCCGTGGGTAGGGGCGCATGGCGGGAGAGTTCAGCCAGAGGGTTGGCAGCTGCCAAAATAGCTCCGCGTAGGCCCAGAGATCTCCATGAGGACCTTTAACCGCAATGCCAGTTGCGCACAGATTGGCATGCAAAACAGTGGGTAGCTGTAGACGAAGCGCTACAGCCCCAGGGTGAAAGGCAAAAGCCCCTTCGATAGCCGCCAGTAACGCCGGGAGAGGAGGTGCTGAACGCTGTGACCACTGCAGCGTCAAGGTGCTGTTGTCATCTACTAACAACCACTCAAGACGTTCTTGATGTCCTTCCACATAAAGTGTCTGCGTGGTGATCTCATAGGTAACGCGATAGGTGCCCCCTTCTGGTCGTGAGAGCAGCGAGGCTACCGTGGGGCTTTCATAAGGTATTTGTACCTTTGTTTGTGCCTGGACAGAACTGGACACCGCTAAGCTCCTATCAATAAGAACGAATCAAAGAAACGAAAAAAGCGAAAAAATCATCCCACCGGAAGCGGCGTTACTGACTTCCTTATCTAAAGACGAATGAGAATGAGGCTTGTTTACATAAATATTGATTAACTTTTTGTGTGGGCGGTTCGTCTTAGAAGTAGCTGTCGATTTTCAATCGCTTTCCAACGAGGTGAATGTGCTTTCCTATCTGATTCGTCGAACCTGCGGGTTGATGACCGCTGCTGCGCTGGCCAGTATTCTCTCGGGGCTTTTCAGCGTGCTGCTGATAGCTCAAATCAATGTGGCGTTAACCGGCGATGCCGCCTCCCATACCAACGCTGCCTGGGCCTTCGCGGGGATTGCCGTGGCGTTAATGGTCTGCCGAATGGTGTCGACGGCGCTGTTTGAGCGGTTGGGGCAGCGTGCGCTGGCTGAGTTGCGCAGTTTTGTCGCCCGGTGCGTGGCCGAGACCCCCTTTGCCCAGTTCGAGCGGGTGGGCAGTGCGCGGATCCAGTCGGCGCTCACCGAGCACAGCAACAACGTGGCGGTACTGTTCGTTAGCTTGCCGGTGATTTTGACCAATACGGTCATCGTGGTGGGGTGTTTGGGCTACCTGGCAATGCTGTCATGGCAGGTGTTCTTGTTTGCCCTTGGGGTGATTGGGCTGGGGGCTATCGGCTACCACTTGGTGCACTTACGCGCGATTCGTTACCTCCAAAGTGCGTCGTCAGAGCAGGATCGACTGTTTGGTCATTTCCGCGCGCTGACCGATGGGGCGAAAGAGCTACGCCTGCACCGGCGCAAGAGTCGGGTCTTTATGGATCAGATACTCGGAAAGTCGGTTGAAAGCGTGCGGCGGCTGCGCACCTATGGCATGTCGCTGTTCGTGATCTCGACCAGTTGGGGGCAGTTCCTGATGTACGCCTTCATTGGCCTGGTGCTGTTTGTGTTGGCGGGCGATGGGCCTAATCAAACCCAGGTCATGACCGGTTTTGCGCTGGTGTTTGTGTATATGGTGACCCCTCTTGAAGGCTTGCTGATCAATATTCCGCGGATCAATATGGCGCGGGTAGCCGCTAGCCGAATTGACGACATCACCCGCGAGATGCCCCATGGGCAGGAGCGGCAGGCGTCACCTCAGGTGCCTGATTTTCAACGTCTAGAATTGCGCGACGTCACCCACCAGTACTACCACGAGCAGAGCGATGATTTCTTTGAGCTGGGGCCGATTAATCTTAGCTTTACGCCGGGGGAAGTGGTGTTTCTGGTGGGGGGCAACGGTAGCGGCAAAACCACACTGGCCAAAGTGGTGGTGGGGCTTTACCCGCCGGAAGGTGGCGAGGTGTTGCTCAATGGCGAACGTGTTGAGGCGGATGACTGGGATGCCTATCGGCAGCTCTTCTCGGTCGTTTTTTCAGACTTCCATCTTTTCGAGCGCCTGTTGGAGGCGCCGCGGGAAGATCTCGACGAAGAGGGTAACCGCCTGTTGGCCAAGCTGCACCTGCAGCACAAGGTGCAGGTTGAAAACGGCGCATTCACCACCCAGGCGCTCTCCCAGGGCCAGCGCAAGCGCTTGGCACTGGTAGTGGCTTACCTGGAAGACCGGCCCTTCCTGGTGTTTGACGAGTGGGCGGCAGACCAGGATCCGTTATTCAAGGAGGTGTTCTACTGCGAGGTATTGCCAGAGCTAAAACGCATGGGCAAAGCGGTGCTGGTGATTACCCACGATGACCGCTATTTCCACCTCGCGGATCGATTGGTGCGGCTGGAGAGCGGCAAGCTGTTGGCGCCAGAGAAGTTGACTAGTAGTGAGAAGGTAGTGTCTTCGGTGGTCAATTGAATCGGACATGGTGCCTTGGTATTGGTGCCTCGGTATCAGGGGGGGGGAGAACTGCTAGGGAGGGTGTCAAAATAGAGAGTATCGTTTAAGCTGTACAGGTAATCGAGGAGAGATGATCATGAATACCCAGCTAGATCCCATCGTTTCTGAATTCGAGACGCAGGAACAAGCCGATAGCTATGATCGTTGGCTCAAGGCCAAGGTTCAGCACAGCATCGACAACCCGGGCCAAGGAATGCCTCATGATCAAGTTATGACCAAGGTTGATGCGATCATCGCCGACGCGGAGCAACGCCAAAGCGGCGGAGTTTCGTGAGCCTGCCTATCCACTGGCATGACGAGGCGATTAACGACTTGTTTGAGCTTGTCGTATACATCGCCGAGCGCGATCCTCAAGCCGCCCGGCGGCTGCGTATTCGTATTGAAGCAGCTCTCTCCTCAGTGGCTGAACACCCCTACTTACACCAAGTGGGCCGTTTGCCGGGTACACGAGAAATTGTTGCTCACCCAAACTTTATCGTGGTCTATCAAGTGACGGATCGCATTGAGGTCATATCAGTGGTTCACTCTCGCCAAAATTATCCCTGACGCCTACTCGCCGCTCATACGAACTGCTAACCCAGAGTCTCCACCTCAAAGGCCACCATTTGGCGCTGGACGTTGGAAAATTCGAGCCGGTCAGATAAATGGGGTTGCCGGAGGCGTCATGTCTGTCAGTCCTTAAACATGTCATTCAGGCTAGTGGCGAAGAGCACCTCTCCTTAGCACTATGACGCTGAGCGAGTTCTTCATCAGAGTATGCGCCTTCATCTAGTGACTTCTTAAGCTCTTACCTGCCACTTCCCCTCACCATACGCGCCAGTACCCGGTCTTTAAGCCATAAGCGGTGAATCAGCGCCATCGCGATATGGCCGAAAATTAATCCACAGAGCAGCCACGCGAGCGGGCCGTGAAGGAGCTCGGCGGGGGCGGTCATCCAGGTGATGTCGCGCTCGACTTCGGGCACTAGCTCCATACCGTAAAAGCGCAGCGCCCCGCCACGCCCGTACTGACGCAGAATGGCAAAAGCGGGTAGCCAAATCAGCAGCCCATAAAAGGTGATATGTACAAGGCGCGCCATGCGACCACCCCATCCAGGCGGCTGCGGAGGACGCTGCTTGCGGTTGACCCATGCCCAGCCAAGTCGCGTCAGGGTTACGATCAGGAGCATAAAACCCAACGAGCCATGAGGCCCGATGCTCGCCAAAAAGAGCGTGATAGCGTTTTCGCCCATTCCCCGCCAGGCCAGCAACACGGTAAATTGCAGCGTGACCAGCGCAGCGGTCAGCCAGTGCAGCGCACGGCTTATGCGACCGTAGTGGCTGGGGCTGTCTCGCCAGCCAATGGTCGCTTGAATTGGCTGGCTTGTGTGATCACTGTTGAACGCTGTGGCGTTTGTTGCGCCTTTATCCATTGGCCTTGTCCTTGCGCCAGTAGCCCATGCTGGTGACGTACTGTTTGGGGAGCCCGCACTCGTTGACCAGATAGCGGCGCAGCTTCATGGCGACCTTGGTTTCAGCGGCGATCCAGGCGTAGAAGGGCGCGTTGTCGTCCAGGGTGGCGGATTCCCAGAGCGGGCCGTCCTCATCGTCGTTTTCGTCGTTGGCAGTGGCGCTGGTAGTAGCGTTAGCAGGCGTGCCGCCCAGCGCTTGAATTTCCCTATGTAAATCGATATCGCGCAGCGCTCTCATCAATAGCTCCCCGTGCTGGCAATTGGGTTCGGCATCGCGGGCCAACCAGTGCAGTTTGGCGGCCTGGGGCAGCGGCTGCACATCGTCGCTGCGGGGCACTTCGAACAGTGCTTCGGCCCTGGGTTTGAAGGGCAGGTCATCGAGGGTTTCCAGAATACCAGCCGCCGCGGGGAGGGCGGTTTCATCGGCGATGATCAGGATCCGGCGTACGCCCTGGGGAGGCTTCCACTCGTAGCCCAGCTTTGGGCCTTCCGCATTGGCGTCGGGAGCTGTCATGGCCAGGCGGTCGCCGGGACGGGCGCGCATTGCCCAGCGCGAGGCGGGGCCATTGTCGCCGTGGAGTACAAATTCTACGTCCACCTCAGCCTGTTCCGGGCGCAGGGCGCGGATGGTGTAGGTACGCGCAGAAGGCCGCTGGGCGTCCGGCAGTGCGCGGTAGGCGCCGTACCAGTCGTGCTCTTCCAGCTTGGCGATCTCAAACAGCGGGTCGAGACTGCCACCGCCTTCGGGGAAGAACAGCTTGACGCGCTGATCGGGGGCATAGGTCGCCATTTGGCCGACGTCTGGGCCAGTAAAGGTGAACCTGACTAATGAGTCGCTGACCTGGGTGCGCCGCGCCAGGGCGATATCGAAAAGCCGGTAGCTCGGTTTGGCTGCCATCGTTTATCTCCTTTTACACAGTGAGTCAATTGTAGTGCTAATTATTATCATTTAGAATCGTTATCCGTTATTCCATCATCAACTTCTAAAAAACGGTAGGGCGAAGACAATGATTCTGCTGCCTGTTAAGTCCCGGACGACGAACGGCATGGCCAGTCTGCAAGGATGCCTCTCATGCTAGGCGCCGCTCACGTTACTCAACGGATGGGGGGGATGTCGCCCTTGAAAGCCTGCCTGTTGCTCAGCCTGCCTATGGTGGTGCTGTTTTGGGTGGGCCTAGAGGATCAAGGCGGTGTCGCCCTGGGTCTCCAGGCATTGGTGGCTCCCTCTTTCGAGAAGGTCGACGAGCTGCTGCTCTACTACGCTTGGTGGCCGCGCCTCTCGATCGCACTGCTCGCCGGGGGCGGCTTGGGGCTGGCAGGCGTGCTTATGCAGCAGGTGCTGCGCAACCCCTTGGCGTCGCCCACCACGCTGGGGGTGGCGTCGGGCGCTAACCTGGCGCTGATGACCGCCACCTTGCTGGCGCCGGGCCTGCTGGTGGCTGGCCGCGAATGGGTTGCCTTGTTGGGCGGCGCGCTGGCAGTGGGGCTGGTTTTCCTGCTCTCCTGGCGGCGCGGGCTGGCGCCGATCGTGGTGGTGCTAGCGGGCCTGGTGGTCAATCTGTATCTGGGGGCGCTCTCTACCGCGCTGCTGCTGTTCAACCATGAAGCGCTCTCGGGGCTATTGATCTGGGGGGCAGGATCGCTGGCGCAAAACGGCTGGGACGGCGTTGCCACTCTCTGGCCACGGCTGGCGATTAGCTGCGTGGCCGCCTGGTTTCTGCTGCGTCCTCTGGCAGTGCTGGAGCTTGACGATGCCAGCGCTAAAAGCCTGGGGGTATCGCTTGCCTATCTGCGCTTTGCAGGCATGGGGCTGGCCGTATTTATTACCGGCAGTATTGTCAGCGTGGTGGGCATCATCGGTTTTATTGGTTTGGCCGCGCCCAACATTGTGCGTATGGCCGGGGCGCGCCGCTTAGGCCCACGGCTGTTATGGTCGACCCTGTTGGGAGCGGTACTGCTGGCGACGACGGACCTGCTGCTGCAGCAGTTCGGCGGCATGGTGGCGGCCTTTATTCCCACCGGGGCGATTACCGGAGCCTTGGGGGCACCGCTGTTAATGTGGCTGATTCCGCGCTTGAAACTCCAGGGCGATCAGCCGCCGAAAGGGGCGGGTGTTTTCGCCCACCGTCACCCGGCGCCTTCCCGCTTGGCCACCGCTTTAATCCTCGCGCTTCTGGGGGCTACGCTGCTTGGGCTGCTGGTTGGACAGGGAGTTGATGGCTGGTATTTGCTGTCGCCTGATAACTGGAACGTCATGCAGTGGCGCGTGCCCCGGGTGGTGGCGGCGGCGGCCAGCGGGTTGATGCTCGCGGTAGCGGGTACCATTCTTCAGCGTCTTTCCGCCAACCCCATGGCCAGCCCCGAAGTGCTGGGCATCAGCGGTGGCTGTGCCATTGCGCTGATTCTGGGCATCTTCCTGCTGCCTGCGCCCACCAATATGATGCTGATTGGCGTGGGCACCCTGGGGGCTTTTGCGACGTTGCTGGTGCTGGTGGGTATCAACCGCAAGAGCGGCTATCTCCCCGAGCGTTTGCTGCTCACAGGGGTGGCGGTCAGTGCGTTGTTTGACGCCGTTCGCAGTGTGATGCTGGCGGGTGGTGACCCGCGGGGCCAGCAAGTGATTGCCTGGCTGGCGGGGTCTACCTATTACGTGGATATCACCAATGCGGTGATCGTCGGCGTAATCGCTGCCGCGCTGGCGCTGGTGACGCTGCCGTTGACCCGCTGGCTGGATATCCTGCCTTTGGGGGCACCCACCGCTCGGGCATTGGGTGTCAACCTCAACCGCGCCCGTTTGGCGCTGCTGGTATTGGTGGCGCTGCTCACCGCCTGCGCCACTCTGGTAGTGGGGCCACTTTCATTTATTGGTCTGCTGGCGCCGCATATGGCTCGCTTGGTCGGCTTCTCCCGGGCAGGGCAGCATCTGCTGGGGGCTGCGCTGATCGGCATGCTATTGATGGTGCTGGCGGATTGGGTAGGTCGTCAGATTATCTTCCCCTATGAGATACCCGCCGGCCTTGTCGCTTCACTGATTGGCGGCGCTTACTTTATGTGGGGGCTGCGGCGGCTATGAATAACATGGCGATCAAACCGGGTGAGCTTTTGGCAGTGGCGGATCCTGCGGAGGCGCTGTTGGCGCTTTACCGCCAGCCACCGCTGGATAACATGAAGGCCCCGGCGTTTGGTCCGCCTGATGAGCCGACGCTGGCGGCCTCTGCGTTGCTGGATCGAAACTTCTTGAGTGAGCAACTGGCGCGCTATGGCTGCAGCCATGGTGACAATGCTGACCGCAAAGCCGTTGCGTCGATCTGGTCGAAATTTCATTTCAGCAGTGTCTCGATCCCGACGCTGGTGGCCAATCTGTTATTGGGTTACGACTTACCGTTGGGTGGGAATGAGTTGCGACTGGCGTTTGGCGATAAGGGCCAGGCCACGCGTATCTGGCTGCCCCACGGGGGCGTGCCATTGGCGTCCAAAGCGCCCCAGGCGCGATTCAGTCGCCTATTCGATGACCACTGTGCACCGCTTATCGAGACGCTGGCTGTGGTCTCCGGGCTTTCTGAAAAGGTGTTCTGGAGCAACCTTGGTCACTATGTGGAGTTTGTGGGGAAGACCTGCGAGCGGCACCCCGATTTCAGCGGAGCCGGTGAGCCGCTGTTGGATTATCTCGACACCAAGACGCTTCCCGGTGGGCGGCGCAACCCGCTCTACCAGCCGGTGCGTTATCTGGAACTGGGCGGTGAGACACCGTCCAGGGTGCGGCGGCTGTGCTGCATCAAATATCGGCTACCCGGCGAGCCCCTGTGCGGCGGCTGCCCGCTGAAACCTGAAAACAAGCCGGCCAAGCGTCGGCGCTAACCCTGAATCGCCAAGGAGCCCTATTCGTGGAGTTGTTGAGGATTGTCTGGCGTGATTACCGCTGGCCATTTGTGGCCGTGGTGGTGCTCAGTCTGGTCAGCGCTGGTCTTGGCATCGGGGTCATTGCCTATATCAATGAACGGATGCTGGGCACCTTCGCTGATCCCTGGCGCATCCTGCCGGAGTTTCTGGCGCTGGTGGCGTTATTGCTGGCGATCACCCTGGCCTCACAATTAGCCTTGACCACCCTGGGTCACCACTTCGTCTATCGGCTGCGGGGGCAGCTGATCAAGCGCCTTCTGGATACCGATATCGAGCGTATCGAGCAGATTGGCAGTGCGCGCTTGCTGGCCAGCTTATCCAGTGACGTGCGTTATATTACTGTGGCCTTTGTACGCCTGCCGGAGTTGGTGCAGGGCGGGGTGCTGACGGCGGGCGTGACCCTTTACCTGGCCTGGCTCGCCCCTGCCATGCTGGCCGTGACGGCGCTATGGGTGATCTTGACGATTCTGGTGGGCATGCGCCTGGTAGCGAAGGTCTATCGGCACATGGCCAAGCTGCGTGATGCTGAAGACCGCCTCTATGAGGACTACCAGTCGGTGATCGAGGGGCGCAAAGAACTGGCGCTCAATCGTGACCGTGCCGAGTGGCTGTACCGTGACGTATACACCCCCAACGCCAAAGCGTATCGCCACCATATCATTCGCGGCGATACCTACCATCTCAGCGCGGTGAACTGGTTCAATATCATGATGCTGGGCGCTATCGGTGTGGTGTTCTTCCTGGCCAATGGCCTCGGCTGGTCGTCGGCGCAGGTGGCCACCACCTTCTCGCTTACGCTGCTGTTTTTGCGCGCGCCGCTGATTCAGGCCATTGGCGCCTTTCCGCCGCTGATCAATGCCCGGGTGGCGTTCGAAAAAATCAGCGCCCTCGATCTGGCCGAACACCATGAACCGTTCGAGCATTCTACCCATCGTCATGAGTGGCAAACGCTGGCGCTGGATCAGGTCACCTATCGATATCCCGCAGAAGAAGCGCGGCCGGGTTTTGCCATTGGCCCTATTGACCTGACGTTACAACGCGGCGAGGTGCTATTTCTGATCGGCGGTAACGGCAGCGGCAAGTCGACCCTGGCAAGGCTTCTGACCGGGCTCTACCAACCCCAGAGCGGCTGTATAAGGGTCGATGGCAGGCCGCTTCAGGAGGAAGACTGGACAACCTATCGCCAGCACATCTCGGCTATCTACACCGATCTGCACCTGTTTGATCGCTTGATTGGCCCGGCGGGTGAATCACCCGACCCAGCGCTGATGGAAGAGTGGCTGGCAGCCCTTGGCATGCACAGCAAGCTCGATTTTGACGGCGACCGGGTCACCAACGCCAACCTCTCCCAGGGCCAGCGAAAGCGCCTGGCAATGCTGCTGGCAGTGGCCGAGCAGCGCGATCTACTACTGCTTGACGAGTGGGCCGCCGACCAGGACCCGCAGTTCCGGCGAGTCTTTTACCGCGAGCTATTGCCGCAGCTAAGGGCGCTGGGCAAGACGCTGGTGGTCATCAGCCACGACGACCACTACTTCGACCAGGCCGACCGCCTGCTGGAAATGCGCGGTGGGCAGCTAGTTGAACTCACCGGCGAGCAGCGTGAAGCCGCCAGCCGCGATGCGGTGGCAAGGGTGAATGGGTAGTCATTGATGTGAGTCGCTTAGCTAAGCCGCGCCCTGGTGATGGCGAAGTATCTAGTTTTCCAGTTAGAGGATAAAGATCCCAGATGCCAGCACGTGGTACCGTCAGCCTTGACGCTTTTATTACCGGGACATATATTTCAACATATACTTGCTGACAAGGGGTGTGTCATGGGCCAGGTGACGATTTATATCGATGATGATACCGAGAAGAAGATGGCGGCGGCGGCCAAGGCGATGAATATCTCCAAGAGCAAATGGATTACTAATCTGATCAAAGAAGAGGTTGCCAATGAATGGCCACAGGCGGTGGTCGAACTGGCGGGGGCTTGGGATGCGTTTCCGTCGCTGGAGGAGATTCGGGCAGAAACCGGCACCGATCATCAGCGAGAACCACTCTGATGTATGTGCTTGACACCAATACGCTCATCTACTTTTTCAAAGGCATGGGCAATGTCGCCGATAACCTCTTGTCAAAAAAGCCCGGTGATATCGGCATACCTGCGATTGTGTTGTACGAGCTGGAGCTTGGTATTGCAAAATCGGTTGCTCCCAAAAAGAGAGCGATGCAGCTCGACAAACTGATCGACACTGTACAGGTTCTTGGGTTTTCCACCCCCGAAGCCAAAGCCTCAGCGCAAATTCGCGCGACCCTGGAAAAGCAGGGAACCCCCATCGGCCCCTACGATACGCTGATAGCCGGTACCGCGCTTGCCAACCAAGGTACATTGGTTACCCACAATACTGGGGAATTTAAACGCATTAAGAAACTGGCGGTTGAAGATTGGTACTAGCTGGGTGCACGGTACCGCTCGGCTAAGCCGCGCCCTGGCTATGGCGAAGCTGAAAGAGGTCATAATTAGCCTGCATGGACAGCCAGAACTCGGCGCTTCCAGCGCCTAACCGTTCCAGAGCCAGTGCCATTTCAGGGGTGACAGAGGCGCTGCCATTAATTACCCGGTTCAGGGTGTTACGGTGGCAACCGAGCTGTTCGGCGACCGATGCCACGCTGCCAACCTTGTGGCCGTCTTCGTCCTCGATCAGACGCTGCCGGATAATGCGGCCCGGATGTGAGGGGTTATACATCGCCATGGTTTGTTCTCCCATCAGTGATAATCGTCATCGTCCAGCAGGTAAACATTACCGTCTCGGAACTCGAAGAACAGCCGCCAGTTACCTGACACCTTGATGGCATACTGGCCGTCCAGTTTTCCAGTTAGAGGGTGAAGGCCCCAGTTGCCAGCTGCTATATCGTCTAGACTCGTGGCTGCGTCCAGTACGGTCAGACGATCACGGAGACGGTCGACATGATCGGCACGAACGCACTTGGTGCTGCCTTTTTCAAAAAGCAGTTTTAGTCCCTTATGCTTGATGCTTTTAATCATCCATCGTACCGGCTTATGCCTAACTGGGTTTTATTTACTGTAGTGTGTCGCGCGACAGTGTGCAATGCTGGGCTAAGTGCGTTTATCTTCACTTCCGCTGACCTGCCATAGGCTCTGAAGTGAATGTGGACATTGACACTGCCTCTAAATTGAAAAAGAATAAGAATCATTTTCGAAGCAGTGGGGCACTTTTTATATGGCGGCGGCACCCCGATCAGCCGAGCCTGCGGCTTACCATACCGGCTGTCGAGACTCCCTCGGTCAGCTGTATCACCACCATCAGTCTTGGTTGCAGCAGCTGCTCAGCCAGCAGTTGGGATGCAGTGAATCGGCGGCGGATCTGGCGCAGGACGCGTTTGTGCGCTTGATGAAAACACCCCGCCATCTGGATAGTTTCGACGGTGCCAGAGCCTATCTCAGCCGTATGGCTAAAGGTCTATGCGTGGATCATTGGCGCCGCCAGGATATCGAGCGTGCCTGGCAGCAAGCTTTGGCGGCCAGCGCCGAGGCGCATTTGCCCTCTGCCGAACACCAGCAAATTGTCATCGAAACACTGTGCGAAATAGACCGCATGCTGGCGCGGCTACCCGAGAAAGTCGCCAGCCCCTTTCTTGCCTCCCAACTGCACGGCAAACCCTATCGCCAGATTGCTGAAGAGCTGGGCGTTTCCGAACGTATGGTTAAGAAGTACATGGCTCAAGCCATGCTGCAATGCGCACTGATCGAAACCGGTTTCGAGGCCAGCCTCTAACATGGTTTCTGTTGCTCGCCCTGATGACGCCGCCAAGCGCCGCGCTTTGGCCGAAGCCGCCGAATGGTTTGCTGAGTGGCACGCGGGGGAGCTCTCTTCAGATCAGTTTGAACGCTGGCAAGCGTGGTTAGACGACAGCGATACCCACCGCTGGGCCTGGGAGCAAGTGGAAGTCGTCAGCCGTCGTTTTACCGCCAACCTGGATGAGGCGGAGCGTGACACAGCCGACAGGGTCATCAGCTCGGCGCGGCATCGACGGCGAGGGCGGTGGCACCTGCTGAGTGGGCTCTCTAGCCTGGCGATTGCGGCCGTGTTGATCGGGCTCTCCTGGCAGTGGACGCCCTTGCCGCAGTGGGTGGCCTACTGGGGCGCCGACTACCGCTCCGCCACCGGCGAAATCTCCCGCATCGAACTGGAGGATGGCACTCAGGTTTGGCTAAGCAGCGCCTCGGCGTTGGACGTCGACTACGACCAGGAGCGGCGCCAGCTGCAACTGGTGGCGGGTGAAGTGCTGATTAAGACCGGCAAAGACCCCGAACGCCCCTTTTACCTGGATACCCGAAGCGCCCGGCTGACCCCCTTGGGCACTCGCTTCAGCGTGCGCCAACGCCAGGCCGACGAACTGCTGGCGGTGTTCGAAGGCGCGGTGGCTATTCAGACCCTTGGCGATGCCGACCATGCTGGCCAACGCCAGGTAGTCGACGCCGGGCAGCAGGCCAGCTACGCCGCTAACGGCATTGGCGAACTCAACCCCGCCGACGGCAGCCGGGCCGCCTGGGCCAAGGGTGTGTTGTTGGCCGAAAATATGTCGTTAAAAACCTTTGCCGCAGAGCTGAGCCAGCATCACCATGGCCGATTAGAGGTCGACCCGGCGGTGGCGGATCTCACCCTGCTTGGCGCTTTCCCGCTTGACGATCTGGAGCGTACCCTGAAAATGGTCGAGACCACGTTGCCGGTGAAGGTGCGCAAAGTCATGCCCTGGTGGATCAAGATCGAGGCGGCTGGGGCAGCCTCTGAATAAAGGCGAGCCAAGAATAAAAAAACGCTTTTCCGGTTCCCCTTTTTCGCGCTGGTTCGATTCCCCTATATAAGCAGCCAAAAATCATCTGCAAGGGGAATCGAAATGCCGCAACAACGCACCGCGTTACATCCATCGCCTACCGCCACCCGTCCGTTTCCACGGCGTCGCCGCGCCCTCGCGCTGGCGGTACACCTCGCCGCCGCCGGTTTGTTAGCCACGCCGCTGCTGTCGCTGCCCGCCATGGCGCAAACCACCCAGCAGCAAACTCGCCAGTACGATATCCCTGCGGGCCCGGTCAGCACGGTGCTCAACCGCTTCGCTGCTGAATCAGGTGTTTTTATCAGCGGCGCTGGCGAGTTGGGGCAAGGGCGGCAAAGTCCTGGGCTGCAGGGCCAGTACAGCGTTGGTGAAGGGCTGGAACGGCTGCTGAGTGGCACCAGTCTTAGGGCCGTAAGGCAGGGGGATGGTACTTATCGGTTGGAAGAGCGGCCTAATGAGGTGGCGCTGTCGGTCGTGGAAGTGTCCGCCGAACAATATAGGGGAGCTGTGACAGAAGGAAATGATTCTTATACATCCAGCAAAGTAACTCTAGGCAAGCAAGGGCTGTCACTCAAAGAAATGCCCCAATCTGTCAGTGTCATCACCCGAGAGCGCATGAATGACCAGAACATGACGACGCTGGATGACGTCCTGACACGCACCACAGGCATCACCAAACGAGACTTCGGCCCCACGGCATCGGTCTACCTCTCGCGCGGCTACGAAATTGACACCATGCTGCTCGACGGCACCCCCATCGACAGCGCAATCGGCGTAACCGACACCATGTTCGATACTGCGGTACTGGACCGTGTGGAAGTCTTACGAGGGCCAGCCGGGCTCATTCAGGGCTCAGGCGAGCCCAGTGGTACCGTCAATCTGGCGCGCAAACGCGCCCAGGAAGAGTTCGGCTTTCAGACGGCGCTATCGTATGGCTCTCACGACGCCTATCGCGGCGAAGTCGATGTCACCGGAGCGCTGGATGAATCTGGCAGACTTCGTGGTCGCTTTGTCGGCGTACATGATGATCGGAACCATTTCATCGACCATGTCTATACCGAAAACACCACAGGGTATGGCACGTTAGAATACGACATCACTCCGAGCACCACCATATCTGTCGGTCTCATGGATCAATCAGGCGAATCCAGGCCCAATTATGGCCTCCCGCAGCTCGCCAATGGGCAGTTGCTGGACATTGATCGGTCCACCTATCACGGCTCGCTTTGGGACGTGAAGGATGAAAGCATCGAGCGCTATTTCGCCGAACTGGAGCATGAGCTTGATAACGGCGGCAATTTTCGTATTATCGCCAACCATATTGACCGAGAGACCGATACACAGCAAAGCACCGCTGGCAACAGTATCCCTACCTCAAACACGGATGATATCGACATCTGGCAATGGCGCATCGCCAACCCCCGTCAAGATAGGTTCGTCGATGCCACGCTTTCAACACCCTTCGAGCTAGCGGGTCAAACACACAACTGGATGGTCGGCGCAAGCCATAGGATCACTGAGGAAGAGACCTTGTTCGGTTCCGGCGACCCTCAGTTCATTCAACGCAACTTGGCCAATCCCAATCCTGACACGCCGAAACCCACTTTCGATGTCAACCAGACTCGGGATCTTGAGACACAGGAAACCAGTCTCTATAGCCAGCTCAGGCTATCGGTTCTTGCTGACACCACTTTCATTGCAGGCGGCCAAGTAAGCTGGTGGGAATCAGAGGACCAACTGGATTCAACTAACAACTTCGAAATCGATAGTGAGTTCACTCCTTATGTCGGCTTGATTTATGATATCAATGATCAGGTCTCGACTTATGCTAGCTACACCGAAATTTTCCAGCCGCAAAGCTCGCAGGAGGTGAACGGCGACTTCCTAGACCCCCGAACTGGTCAGCAGGTTGAGCTAGGGCTGAAGGGGGAGCACATGAACGGAGCCTTTAACTGGCATGCCTCGACCTTCAAGATCACCGACAAAAACCGCGGCATTACTGATCTGGACAATCCAGGCTTCTCAATTGCCGAGGGTGAAGCGGAAAGTGAAGGCTTCGAGCTTGAGGTCACCGGCCGCCTGACGCCTCGCTGGGATATTTCAGCAGGCTATGCCTATACCCAGACAGAACTAGTCAACGACCCAGAACAGGAAGGTAGACCGCTTTCCACCGACACGCCGGAGCATGACCTTAAACTATGGACCCGCTATCGATTCTCCGATAACCCCGATCAAGGTTGGAGAGTGGGCGCTGGCCTCAACTATTCAAGTGAGGTCTTCGCCGAAGCCGGGGATACGCGTTGGGAGCAAGGCGGATACACAACAATATCCGGCCTGATTGGATATCGACTCAATCGTAATCTGGACTTCGCCCTGACCGGAGAAAATCTGACGGACGAGAAGTATTTTGAAACTGTCCGAGCTAGAACTCGAAACAACTATTATGGTGAGCCTCGTAACTTCATGCTAACAATGCGCTATCAATACTAAGCGCCAAGACCGGTGCAGATGCCCTATCTGTGCCGGTTTCCGTCTCTGGGCTTCTCCCGCCCCACACCACTACACAGACTTTGATATGCTTGACGGACGATCAATATCCCTTCGGAATACCATTTCGTGGTTTGCCCTGGTCATCGCCACCATTTTGACCTCCTTCCCCGTATGGAGTCAGCAGGTCAGGGAAGCTGGAACCGTCGCAACCCTCGACTTCGCCATCGCCGAAACACTCTTCGCGTTCCAAGACCTGCCGGTCGCTATGGGCAGCGTCAGCAACTACCAAAGCTGGACAGAAGATGACTCGCTACCACCCAACCTCGTGGACATTGGCTCCAACCCGCAGCCCAATAAAGAACTACTGTCCACGCTCAACCTCGACACTATTTTGATCCCGCTACAGTATGCGTACCTTAAGGATGACCTTTCAGGCATCGCCCCGGTGGCACTGCTTTCACCCTATAACACATCCCCCTTATCAGGCTGGGAAAAAATGCTCGCCTTTACCGAAGAAGTCGGGACACATACGGAAAGGAAGCGAGATGTGAACCAGTTGATTGTTGACGCGGATGACTACATGAACCGTCTCCGTGATACTGCTACAACGCTTCCGCAGCCACTATTGCTAGTGCAGTTCCTCGATACAAGACATGTCAGGATCTACGGACACAACAGCCTGCCTGGCATCGTTCTCGAGCAACTCGGCCTGCGCAACGCCTGGGAAGGGCCCACCAGCCGCTGGGGAATCTCCACCATCGGGATTGGTGAGCTATTCAACATGGAGGCTCATTTCGTTGTAGTGGATACCTCCCACCTGCCGAGCAGACACTCGATTCAGAAGAATGTCATGGCCAGCGAGCTATGGGGCCAACTGCCTAGCGTTCGGGCGGGCAACACCACCCTGCTTGATGCCGACTTCTGGGTTTTTGGGGCCATTCCCTCCACTCTCCGCTTCGCAAGCTCTCTTGTCGAGGCACTGGAAACGCCCGCAGAACCCTGATATCAACTGTTACTAAGATAATTCGATATCACCCATAGATTTGTAATGATAAGTATTATCATTTATTGTTTGCGTCTGGTTTTTTCCCCTTTTTTCGGGGCAATGGGCACAGGCAATCAATGGCAACGGGCGATGGTATCGATAAAGCAGCAGGGTAGGCGCGAGGCTCCTTTCGACGCGCTCTATCATAATCATCACAGTTGGCTGAGGCGCTGGTTGAGCGCCAAGCTGGGCTGTTCCCATACCGCTGCGGATCTTACTCACGATACCTACCTACGCATACTGGCGCGGGGCACCACACCCGAGCCGGAACAGTCGCGGCGTTTTCTAACTCAGATCGCCAAGGGGTTAGTGATCGATCACTATCGCCGTCAGCGGATCGAAACCGCCTACCTTGAAGCCCTGAGCCTGCTCCCCGAGACCATGGCGCCTTCGCCAGAGGAGCAAGCACTTACTATCGAAGCGCTGGTCGAGATCGATGCGCTGCTGCATGGGTTGCCCAATAAACCTCGCCGGGCTTTTTTGATGTGCCGCCTGGATGGCCGGAGCTACCAGGAAATCGCTGATGCCTTGGAGGTGTCGGTTTCATCGGTGGAGAAGTACATCGCCAAGGCGTTGCTGGTGTGCCATCAGGCCATGCATGAATCTCAACCCTAAGCGAGCCGATGCCATGAGCCGACCATCCGCCAATGCCTCCCAAGAGACGCCTTCTCAAGAAACCATCTCCCCTGCTGTTCTGGAGCAGGCCAGCTTGTGGATGGCACGGCTATGGAGCGACGACGCCACCGACGCCCAGCGCAAGGCTTGCCTGCAATGGCGGCAAGCCGCGCCGGAGCACGAACGTGCCTGGCAGCAGCTTCAGGCGGTCGACGGTCAACTGGGAACGTTGCCGCGCCATGCGGCGCGCAGTGAGTTATTCGAGGCCTCCTCGCAGGTCTCCAGGCGTCATCTGCTGCAGTGGGGTGGCGTTGCGCTGCTCGCAGGTGGCCTGGGATTTGGGCTGCCGCGCACGCCTCAATGGCAGCGCAAGTTTGCCGACTACGCGACCGGCATTGGCGAGATGCGTGACGTGACGTTGAGCGATGGCACTCAGCTGCGCCTGGATACTGATACCGCCATTGACGTCAGCTTCGATGGCCACCAACGGCGACTCCACCTTCTGCGTGGCGGGGTGCTGATTACCACCTCTAAAACCCCAGATGCGCGCACGTTCAGCGTGATGACGCGAGAAGGGCTTTCTTATCCGTTGGGCACCCGCTTCAGCGTGCAGCAGCATAGCGATAGCACCCAAGTGGCGGTTTTCGAGGGGCAGGTGGCCCTGGAACGGCGGGGAGGCGCTAAGCGGACGACGTTGGATGCCGGCCAGCAAGCCGCCATGAGTGCCGAACGGGTGACCTCGCCCGAACCGCTAGACGCGACCGAACTGGCACGCTTTGATGGGCGACTGGTGGCGGAGAGCATGCGAGTGATTGAGGTGCTCGATACCTTGAAGCGCTATCGCCATGGGGTGTTGCGCTGCGCACCGGAGGTAGCTGACCGGCGGGTGAGCGGTGTGTTCTCCCTCGAAGATACCGACCGCGCCCTGGCAAGCCTTGCCGATGCGCTGTCGCTGGAACTGGTTTACCGCACGCCGCTATGGGTGACTCTTAAGCCGCGCAGCGGTGGACAGAAATAAAGTGGGAAAATTTCCATAAAATATTGAGGGATTCTCGTTCTCGTTCGGAATAGAGGATGTAGACATAAAAAATGCATCACTCAACGGGGATCTTCATGACGACGCAGCAAGCGCACTCTCGCTTTATCCGTACGCCTCTGGCGCGAGCCATTCAATACGGCCTACTGGCCAGTTGCCTGGCAGCTGGATTGCCCGCCAAGGCGCTTGCCCAACAAGCCACAGGGCAGGACAGCACCGCTCAGCAAACTTATTCTATCGAAGCAGGGCAACTCGATACGGCGCTTAACCGGTTTGCGGTCAGTGCAGGTATAGAGATTGCCTTCGATGCGTCGCTAACCAGCGGTAAGCAGACCAATGGCCTGCAGGGGCAGTACAGTGTTGATGAAGGGTTGCAACGCTTGCTGGCGGGTACTGGGCTTGCGCCTGTGCGCCGGGGTGATGGGAGTTATCGGCTGGAGGAGCGGCCCGCAGATGTGAATCTTTCTACGATGCGGGTTGAAGCGGATTGGGTGCAAGAGACAGCCACTGGGCCAGTAGATGGCTATGTAGCAACGCGCACTGCCACAGGCACAAAAACTGACACTCCCATTAATGAAGTGCCACAATCAATATCTGTGATCACCCATGATGAGGTCGTAGCTCGGGGCGCACAATCAATCGGTGACACCTTGAGCTATACGGCAGGTGTAGAAGGCCACTCTAATGGTCTAGATCCTCGGCGCGACTTCATCTCTATACGCGGTTTTAGCGGAACAGAATATTTTTATCGCGATGGCTTAAGACTAACAGGGTTTAATAATCAGGGTCGAACAGTCTCAGAGCCCTATGGGCTAGAGCGTATTGAAGTCTTGAAGGGGCCCTCCTCAGTTCTTTATGGACAAGGCGGCCCAGGTGGGATTGTCAATTTAGTAAGCAAAAAACCTACCGAAATACCTCAAGGCGAAGTGCGAGTGTCTGCCGGTAGTGACGATCACCACCAGGTTAATACCGATGTAAGCGGTCATTTAGATGATCAAGGGGACTTTAAATATCGTTTTGTAGGTCTCCTCAGAGAAGCGAATGCTGAGATCGACTATACAAAAAATGATCGTACCTATCTCGCCCCTAGCCTCTCTTGGACACCAAGTGATAAAACGTCTATCACTTTACTAGCAGAATATAAAGAAATAGATACGATTGGTTCTTATATCGTGCTTCCTAGGCTTGGCACACTAGACAGCAACCCTAATGGTCAAATTCCACGTTCACGTTATGTCGG
Source organism: Halomonas sp. CUBES01 (assembly GCF_020991005.1). Taxonomy (GTDB): domain Bacteria; phylum Pseudomonadota; class Gammaproteobacteria; order Pseudomonadales; family Halomonadaceae; genus Vreelandella; species Vreelandella gomseomensis. The sequence continues at coordinate 264,870 of NZ_JAJLLW010000002.1, forward strand.
TGAGCCTGATACTGATAACTTCGAACAAGACTATTTTTCAGTGGCAAGCTTATTCGAGCATAAATTCAACGATACAGTAACCATTCGACAAAATACACGTTATCGAGAAGCAGAAACAGACATCACAAATATCTATGCTGGTCAAATAATGGATGACCTCCGTACGATACCTCGTTTTGGCTTAGGGCGTGATGAAAAAATAGACGCTATTACGACCGATAGCCAACTACAATTCGATTTCAATACTCAGGGGATTGACCATAAAGTATTAGTTGGTTTGGACTGGCAAAGAGCCAATAATGACCTGACTTACTACTCTGTCCAAGGCCTTACACCGTTAGATATTTTTGATCCTGTTTATGGAACTAGCAATCCAACGCAGGCGATGTCAGCTAGCGCTTCACAAGAGCTTGAGCAAACAGGCCTTTATATGCAGGATCAAATAAAATTGGATGATCGCTGGGCCCTGACGCTTGCCGGTCGTCGTGACTGGAGCAGTCAAACTAATCGTGATCGGATCGAACATACTGAAAACAAAGCGTCTGACAGCGAATTTACTCATCGAGTAGGGCTCGCTTACACTGCAGATAATGGCCTAACGCCCTATATTGGCTACTCTACATCTTTCTTGCCCGTGGTAGGACAAGGTGCTGATGGCGCAACTTTTGAGCCAGAAACAGCCCAGCAATATGAAACTGGTATAAAATACTTCTCTAATGATGGCAATCTTTCTATTACAGGTTCAATTTTTGACCTTACGCGTCAGAATGTTACGACCGCCGATTTAGACAATCCTGGTTTTAACCAACAGACAGGCGAATGGCGTTCCAGAGGTCTTGAGCTGGAGGCAAGAGCTAGCTTACCCGTTGGCTTAGACTTAGTCGCCAGCTATACATACTTGGATCTTGAAGTAACAGAAAGCAATGGGGATGATCTAGGTAAGAGACCAACCGACCAGCCTGAAAATATGGCAAACTTATGGGCTAATTACAACTTCAGCAGTGGTATATTTAACGGCTTAGGCCTTGGCGCTGGCGTGCGCTATATAGGTTCTAGCTACTACGATAGCGCTAATGAAAACTCACTACCTTCTACGACACTGTTTGACGCATCATTGAACTATGACTTTTCAAGAGTCGATGCTAGCTTTGAAGGTTGGAATGCACAGGTCAATGCAAATAATGTTACCGACAAAGAGTATATAAGTAATTGTGGTTACTTTGGCGATTCGTGTAAGTATGGTGTTGGGAGGAATGTGATAGGGACAATCTCTTACGCTTGGTAATACAAAGCCCCGAAAGTTAGCTTTCGGGGCTTTTAATTCAATATTTTGGATTTTAAGAAGGTCATGCTAAAACAGGCTTTATTAATGCTTATTCTTTCTGTTTTCTCAATCTTTGCAGAAAGCGCTGAAAGATTTTCAATTGTCACCTCTGACTGGGCCGCTGCTGAAACTCTTAGCATGCTAGGAGTGACGCCGATTGCTATTGCTCAGTTTCGAAACTACCAGGGGTGGACTGGAAACGAAATTATAAGAGAGGAGAGTGGCATTGATATAGGTTTAAAGCCTATGCCTAATTTGGAGTTAATATCAAATTATGAGCCAGACTTCTTACTAGGGGATAATCCAATTTTGCTACAGCATGTCTCAAAATTAGCGCCTACTATTGACACTTCACTTTATCCTTTTGAGCACTCCCCATGGGAGTCAGTTGTTGATTTTACTTGTGAAATTGCGGAACAACTTGATCTTCTTCCAGAAGCTGGAATTGTAACTGCACAAGCAAACAAACAGTTAGCCATCCTGAGAGATCAAATAAAAAACAAAGAAACCCCTGTTGTTATTGCTCAATTCAGAGATGATCGCCATGCCTGGGTTTACGGGGAAAATAATATTTTGCATGGCGTTATTAATCAGTTAGGGTTAACCAACGCGTGGGAGCCATCAGCAAGTGCTACAGGTCTTTCAGTCGTAACTATTGATGTGTTAGCTAGATTAGACGGTCATTTATTTATTATAGAGAGTCCTGCTTACAAAGAATGGATCCGTGAGCGCTTAGAAAGCAGTGACATCTGGCAAATTTTGATTAGCCAACGGGAAGGGGAAATCAGTTACATTCCTGGCAATTTTTGGGTTTTTGGCGCGATTCCCTCAGCCCTTCGCTTCGCCGAATCCTTGGTTGAGGCACTGAACGAGGATGCTGTGCCTTAGCCCACTGACTAATAGCATCGCTTAGTCAATATACGTTTATTCACTACTTTTGATGAATTCATTATAAGAAAAACTAATACCCCATTAGCAGGATGATTTTTAGTTATCAGTGCTGCCCGTTACCTTAATGCCAGGATTTATCAACACGACGCTAATTCTGACGCTGGGAGCTGGGCAATGATGGAAAGTTATATCACCGGGCTGGTGGTGTGCGGCGGCATTATCATGGCGATTGGCGCGCAAAACGCCTACATCCTGGGGCTGGCGATTCGTCGTGAGTACCACTGGTGGTCGGCAGGTCTATGTATGAGTGCGGATATCATTCTGCTCACGGCGGGGATGTTTGGGGTGAGTGCTTTTCTGCTGACAATGCCCAGCGCTATGGAGGTCATGCGCTGGGTGGGTGTGGTGTTCTTAAGCTGGCTGGCGGCGCAGGCGTTGTTTAGAGCCGTTAGCGGGCGGCAGGGGCTGAACGCGGAAGCGGGCAAGGCGCGCAGTTTAACCAAAGTGATTTTCGCGACCCTTGCCGTGACCGTGCTCAATCCTCAGGTGTATCTGGACACGCTTCTGCTGATACCCGCCATCGGCGCCCAGCAGAAGAGCGCCGGTGTGTTTGTGGCGGGGGCCTCTACCGCCTCCATACTCTGGTTTAGCCTGCTGGCCTGGGGTGGCGCGGCGCTCTCGCCTTGGCTTTCAAAGCCCATCGCGTGGCGCACTATCGATGGTCTGATTGGCTTGATGATGGCTGGGATTGCCGTGCATCTCGCATTTAATGCCAGCTAGTCATCAATGGCGACTAAAATACGCCTCCATCACCGCGATAACCTTGTCGATATCTTCATCGCTGATATCGCGATGCGCGACGAGCCGCGTGGCGTAGAGTAGTTCAATCAAGATGCCGTGCTCTTTGAGCCAGGCGGAGAGCGGCTGAACGTGTTCGTCAGGAAAGTGCGCGAATACCATGTTAGTTGCCTGGGAGGTAATCTCGACGCCCGGCAACCTCGCCAGCCCTTCCGCGAGGCGTGCCGCGCGACGGTGGTCGTCGGCCAGGTCAGTCACATGATGATCCAGGGCATGCTGACAGGCCGCGGCGATAATGCCCGATTGGCGCATGCCGCCACCCACCACTTTACGCCAGCGTCGGGCGCGGTCGATTAAGGCGTGTGAACCGACCAGTGCCGAGCCGATGGGCGTGCCAAGCCCCTTGGAGAAGCACAGCGAGACGCTATCAAACGGCAGGCAAAGCTGTTTGAGAGGGATGTCGCTCGCCACGACGGCGTTGAACAGGCGCGCCCCGTCCAGGTGTGTGGCCAGGCCACGCTCCCGGGCCAGTTCGGTGGCTTTCAAGACGTAATCCGCTGGCAATACCTTGCCGCCGATAGTGTTTTCCAGTGCCAGCAGGCGAGTGCGGGCGAAGTGGAAATCATCGGCTTTGATCGCTTCGCCGATTTTCTCCAGGGGCAGGCTGCCGTCGGCGGCGTTTTCAATGGGTTGGGGTTGAATGCTGCCCAGTACGGCAGCGCCGCCGCCTTCCCATCGATAGGTGTGCGCGGACTGTCCTACGATATACTCGTCGCCTCGCTCGCAGTGGGCCATCAGTGCCGCTAGATTGCTTTGGGTACCGCTGGGAAACAGCAAGGCGGCATCCTTGCCGGTTTGCTCGGCAAGATGCTGCTGGAAGGCGTTCACCGTCGGGTCGTCGCCCCAAACGTCATCGCCCAGCGGTGCCGAGGTCATGGCCGCCAGCATTGCATCAGTGGGGCGTGTGACGGTATCGCTACGTAAGTCGATCATGACATGTCCTGTTGAGAAAAATCCTGAGTAATGCTTGATAAGCTTCTATGTTTATCTCCATGCTTTTATCGTTCATAAACCCTATCCAGGGCAACCCGGCAAAGGCAATCAGCCCCCTTCGCTGCCTGACATCTCCGTGGGAGAACGGCCAACATGCAAGACACGCTGCATCTTCGGGCGCTGGAGCGCAGTGACCTGCGCTTTGTGCACGAGCTCAACAATAATCAAAGCATCATGTCGTACTGGTTCGAGGAACCCTACGAATCCTTCGATGAGCTGGAAGAGCTTTACAATAAGCATATTCACGATAACGCCGAGCGCCGCTTTGTAGCCGAGGGGGCCAGCGCCAACCCCATTGGCCTGGTCGAGCTGATCGAGATAGATTACATCCACCGCAGCGCTGAGTTTCAGATCATCATCGCGCCGACCTATCAGGGAAAGGGGTTCGCGCGCACGCTGATCTACCAGGCACTGCACTACTCGTTCACCATTCTCAACCTGCACAAGGTATTCTTGATCGTGGCGGTAGAAAACGCCAAAGCCATTCATTTATATCAACAAAGCGGCTTTGTGGAGGAGGGGCATCTGGTTCAGGAGTTTTTCATCAATGGCCGTTACCGCGATGTGAAGCGCATGTATATCCTGCAGGATAATTTTCTGGCGACCTTGGCCGACACCGAACACTCGGAGCTCGCCGGGCTATAAAAGGGCGATAAAAAAACGCCTCGAAAGAGGCGTTTATGGCACTGTTTGCGGTTTCTAGCGAAGGTAGGCCGCAATGGCGTCGAATGCGGCGCGCTGTTGCTCGGCGCGTGCTGCCCATACGTCGAGCACGTCAACGTCGGCGGCACGGCCCTGGCTGAATGATAACGACATGGCGTCAACTCCTGGTGGGGAATGGAAACGGGTTTTATAGGGCAACCGCTTTGCTGCTAAGCAATATTGTTAGCGAGGAAACGATATTAGGCGGTTTTTCACCATCAAGCTAGTGCTTAAGAAGTAGTCTTTTGGATGACATTTGTAAGCTTAGGCTTACAAATTGGCGTTAAAACGCCTATGTGACTGAGTGAAAGAGGCTTTCTAACCATGAAAAAGCCGAGCAACGGCCCGGCTTCGGTGACAATCATTTCGTCTAACGAGATAAGCAATATGTCAGTGACTCACAGTACGCCGCAAGGGCGTCGCTCGCGGCGCGCTGCCAGTACGCTTGTTGCGTCCAGGCGTTAAGCACTTCGCTATTTCGTGTCGAGGATACATTGGATGAAGACATGTGCGTGGCCCTCCTAGTGGGACTACGCAATGAGTATAGCAGTTTTTGTTGCAGTGCAGCAAAATGCCTTGTATGGCGCAACTGGATCACAATGGCATCGCAGGGCATACCGTGGGTCAGCGAGCTTTAGCATGAACCCGTGATGGCGCAAGCGTGTTGTCCATGCCGATGATTCCGTAGTTAATTCATCAGTAACGTCCAGGAGGGAGTAAACCAATGCGCTTGCGCGTTTTATCGGATCTGCATTTGGAGTTTTTTAACGGCGAGCGTGATTTACCGGACGTGGCGGCCGATGTCGTTATCCTTGCGGGGGATATTCATCGTCAGGTCGAGGGGCTGGCCTGGGCGCGTCAGCGCTTTCCCGCCACGCGGATCATTTACGTGCCCGGCAACCATGAATTTTATGGCACCTGCATGCCGCTGTGCCGTGAGGCGCTGGCTGCAAAGGCCGATCAGCACGACATCGAGCTTCTGGATAACCGCTACATAACCCTTGCTGGGGTGCGTTTCTATGGCACCACGCTGTGGACCGATTTTGCGCTTTACGCTGATAACCCAGCTCACAACCCGCGAGAAACTGTGACGAAAGCGAAACGCTATATGCCGGATTTTCGCATTGTCGAATCTTCCCCCGGCATCACCCTGACCCCTGAGGCCAGTAGCGATCTGCACCAAGACGCTTTGCATTGGCTATCGGAGGCGCTTGCCGAACCGTTTGAGGGCCCCAAGGTGGTGATCAGCCACCATGCGCCAATGCGTGACTGCATTCCCGATCAGTACAAGGGCGATGCACTATCGCCCGCCTTTGCCTCGCATTTACCGCAGTTGATGGGTCACATGGACCTGTGGATTCATGGTCATGTCCATGAGCCGGTTGATCACTATCACCTAGGTACCCGAGTGGTGGCAAACCCCGGCGGCTACCCCGAGGAATTTGTACCACCGTTGTTTGAGCCTAGCCTGGTGATCGACGTCTAGGGTCCTGAGCCGTGAGCTTTGAATTTACCTTCCATCCCCCGTCATTGGTTTGGGGGGCGCGCTAAAAACTGACTAGACTCGGGTGAGGGCACAAGTAGGCAGCCCACGCAGCGGGGCAAGGCACTTCCCGCCGTCGTCAAGAAACCTGGAGAGCATGGCCATGGAAATCCTCGAATCGATATTAGGCCCGCTGCGTGATGGACTTTATGCCGTCATGATGCCGGTCAGTGACTTTATCTGGAGCTATATCCTGGTGTATCTGCTGCTGGGCGCGGGTGTGTGGTTCACGATTATTACCCGTGGCATGCAGTTTCGCCTGTTCGGTCACATGGCCCGGGTCACGGTAACGGCCCGCGGTGCTGGCGAAGGTGTTAGCGGCTTCCAGGCATTTGCGACATCGATGGCTGCCCGTGTCGGCACGGGTAACCTGGCGGGGGTGGCGCTGGCGCTTTGGATCGGCGGCCCGGGGGCGATTTTCTGGATGTGGGTGACGGCGCTGGTGGGCTTTGCGACCGCTTTCATCGAATCCACGCTGGCCCAGGTCTACAAGCATCGCAATGAAGACGGTGTGTTTCGCGGCGGGCCTGCCTACTACATTGAACGTTGCCTGGGATGGCGCTGGCTGGGCTCGTTGTTCGCGGTGTTTCTGATTATTGCTTACGGCCTGGCCTTTAACGCTGCGCAATCCAACACCATTGCCCAAGGGATGAACGGTGCCTTTGGTATTCCCAATTGGCTATCCGGTGTGGTGATTGCCATCCTGGCGGGCTTGGTCATTTATGGCGGGCTCAAGTCCGTTGCGCGTACCGCCGAAAAAATCGTCCCCGTCATGGCGATTGCCTACCTGCTGGTGGCGCTGTGGATTCTAATTGCCAATATCTCCGCCGTGCCAGATATGCTTTCGCTGATTGTGATGAGCGCCTTCGGGCTGGGGCCAGCCGTGGGTGGTGCCGCTGGCTATGCCATCAAGGCAGCGATGGAAAACGGCATCAAGCGCGGGCTGTTTTCCAACGAGGCCGGTATGGGGTCGACACCCAACGCTGCCGCCCAGGCGACGGTTAAACACCCGGCCGCTCAGGGACTGGTGCAGTCATTCGGGGTGTTTGTGGATACCATCGTGATCTGTAGCTGTACGGCGGTCGTGATATTGCTTTCCGGCGTATATGAGCGGCTGCTGTCTGAGTCAGCGGGGGATAGCATCGAAGGCATTCAGCTGACCCAAGACGCCATGGTCGATCACCTGGGCGGCTTTGGGGAAATCTTTATCGCCCTGGCAATCTTCTTCTTCGCCTTCACCTCGATTCTGGCCAACTTCTCGTTTTCGTCGGTGAATATCGAGTATCTATTCCGCCGTCATGCAAAAAAAGCGGTCAATGTCTTTAAAGTCATTATCATCGCCATGGTGCTCATCGGGTCGGTGGCTGAACTTAGCGTGGTATGGGACTTTGCCGACCTAGCGATGGGACTGATGGCCACCACCAACCTCTTCGCGATCCTGATCATGGGGCCCATCGCCGTGTCGGTGCTCAAGGACTATGAGCGCCAGCGCCGGGATGGCATCAAGGAGCCACGCTTTGACCCAGCAGTTCTCAAACGCCCTGAGCTGGTCGATGACGATGTATGGCCGGTGAAAGAGACAAAGTCCTGACCATAAAAGGGAAAAACAATCAGCATACATCAGGGCGGCTAGGCCGCCCTGTTTAATGATGGGGTTCAACCAACAGCCCGCAGGAGGGCGCCGCCCAGCGGGTGTCGGCGGTGAATACCACATCGCAGACCACGGGCGAATAGTAACGTCTTACCTCTTCATCGACTTGTGCCCGCAGCTTGTCCTGGTCGGCAATGGAAACATCAGGAGTGGCGGGCAATACCACATGCACGATGACATACAGCAGGCGGCCGGGGCGCACCATGCGAACGCGTACTTCGTGAGTGTCGATGTCTGCCAGTGCGCGCCCAACAGCTTGGTGGACCGGCTCCGCAAGGGCATCTTCTGGCGTTTTGTTGAGCAACTCCCTCAATGCCTGTGAGGCCATGCGCACCGGCACCCCCAGGCACAAGACGACAACGGCAATGACCAGCAGCGGGTCGATATAGGTGAGCACGCTTTGCCACTGCAGTTTTTCAAAAACAAGCACCAGGCAAAAGGCAGCCAGAACCGCCGCTGAAATCACGCTGTTGACGACCCAGTTCGCCTTGTCGGCTTCTACCAGTGGGCTGCTGACCGAGCGCAGACTGCGGTGCATGACCCAGGCCGTCAGCGAGCACGCGGCGGTGGCGAACAGGGCGTAGGCGATGGCGATACCAGCCGCAATGGCGCGTCCGCCCGTCAGCAATGCCGCAATGGCATCGACCAGGGCGAATATCGACACGCCAAAGATCAACAGTCCCTTGCACAGGTTCACCAGCGATTCGAAGTAACTGTAGCCGAACGGGTACGATTCGCTATCCGGGCGGCTGGCAAGGCGACTGACCTTGATGGTGACCAGCGCAACACCGAAATAGATCAGGTTGAAGAGTCCATCCAGCAGAATCGCCTGGGAATTGGATGCCAGCGTGGCGGCAATGCCCGCACAGCCGATCAGCAACGCCATGAAGGCGGAAAAAGCTAAGGTATGAGACTCGGTTTTCATGGCGCCACTGCCCTGTGAGCTTGATAAAAGCGACAGTATAACAGCAGCGCATGTTAGCGAGGGGTGGCGCTACCCCTCAATCCACACCTCATCGCCTTTAAATTCGACCTTCCAGGTCCGCAGTTTGACGTCTTCATCTTCCAAACACTGGCCATCTTCCAGGCGGAAGTGCTGTTTGTAGATGGGCGAGGCGACCACCGGGGCGCCTTTTAAATCGCCGACAATGCCCCGGGCAATGACGTTGGCGTTGGAGAACGGGTCGTGGTGGTCGAGGGCGTAAAGCTCGTTGCCATGGCCGGGTAAATAGAAGATGGCCACCTGGGCCGGGGGCTCCACATTATCCAGCCAGGCGGCCACCCCGGAAAATTCCACCAGGTCGGCCTTGTTGCAGACTTTTTGCCAGGTCTTGCTGTTTTCAACACTCACGGTATCCATCTCTTTTTTCATTGCCGTTGCGGTCATGGGATGCCTCGTCGTTTGATCATTGTTTATTCAGTGAAAAGCGTCGCTTAAGCAGGCCGTAGCTGGCCGCGCTCGCTGGTCATGATGATCGACGGATCCGGGCGCTCGTCGTTGACGAAGCTTCTGAAGCGCTTGAGCTTTTCCGGATCGCTGATGGCATCCGCCCATTCGCACTGGTAGTTGTCGATGACGGTTTGCATCTGACGTTCGAGTTCATCGCCAATGCCCAGGCTGTCTTCAAGCACCACCTCTTTGAGGTAATCCAGGCCGCCTTCGAGGTTTTCCCGCCATACCGAGGTGCGCTGCAGGCGATCGGCGGTGCGCACATAGAACATCAGGAAGCGGTCGATGGTGCGGTACAGCTGCTCGTCGTCCAGGTCGGTGGCGAACAGTTCAGCGTGGCGCGGGCGCATGCCGCCGTTGCCGCACACATAGAGGTTCCAGCCGTTTTCGGTGGCAATGATGCCGATGTCTTTGCTTTGGGCCTCGGCGCACTCGCGGGTGCAGCCGGACACGCCAAACTTGATCTTGTGGGGCGAGCGTAGACCCTTGTAGCGGTTCTCCAGTTGGATCGCCATGCTGACGCTGTCCTGCACGCCGTAACGGCACCAGGTGCTGCCCACGCAGGACTTCACCGTACGCAGCGACTTGCCATAAGCGTGGCCGGTCTCAAAGCCGGCTTCGATCAGCTCGCCCCAGATATCCGGCAGGTCTTCCAGGCGCGCACCGAACAGGTCGATACGTTGCCCGCCGGTAACTTTGGAGTAGAGGCCGTATTTCTTGGCGACTTCGCCAAGCACGATCAGTTTATCCGGGGTGATTTCGCCACCGGCAACCCGCGGCACCACTGAGTAGGTACCGTTTTTCTGCATATTGGCCATGAAGGTGTCGTTGGTGTCCTGCAGTGGCACATGGGCGGCGTCGGTGATCGGCTCGTTGAAGCAGGAAGCGAGAATCGAGGCCACGGCGGGTTTGCAGATATCGCAGCCCAGACGGTGGGTCTCAGGGTTGCCGTGCTTGTCGATCAGCTCGCTGAAGGTCTTGATGCCTTCCACGCGCACAATGTCGTAAAGCCCCTGGCGGGTATGGGCGAAGTGCTCGCAGATTGATTTGTCGACCTCCACGCCGCGGGCTTCAAGCTCGTGATCCACGACACTTTTGAGCAGTGCCGTGCAGCCACCACAGCCGGTGCTGGCCTTGGTTGCGCCTTTCACGCCCGCCAAATCGACCGCGCCGTCGTCAATGGTGGCGCAAATATCGCCCTTGGAAACGTTATGACAGGAGCAGATGGTGGCGGTTTCCGGCAGCGCACCAGGGCCCAGCGCCGGGGCGGCGCCACTACTTTGCGGCAGAATTAGCGAGGCGGGTTCTTCAGGCAGCTCGATGCCGTTTGAATAGTACTGCAGCAGGGTGTCGTAGGCGCTGTTATCGCCCACCAGCATGGCGCCCAGCAGCTTCTTGCCGTCGCTGGAGACGACCATCTTGCGGTACACCTGAGTCAGCGGGTCGAGGTAGCGGAACATCCGTGCCCCCGGGTTCTGGTTGCCGTGGGCGTCGCCAATCGACCCCACATCCACGCCGAGCAGTTTGAGCTTGGTACTCATGTCTGCGCCGCTAAAGCGGGTATCGCCGTCGGTCAGCGTGGCGAGCGCCGCCTTGGCCATCTGGTAGCCGGGGGCGACCAGGCCGAAAATGCTCTGGTTCCATAGGGCGACTTCACCGATCGCCAGGATGGCGGGGTCGCTGGTGCGGCACTGGTCGTCGACCACCACGCCGCCGCGCTCGCCGATCTCAAGGTCGCAGTCCCGGGCCAGCTGGTCGCGGGGGCGAATGCCCGCCGAGAACACGATCAGGTCGGTTTCCAGCACCTTGTCGTCCTGGAAGACCATGCGGTGACGGCTCGCGTCGCCGTCTTCGATGCGCTGGGTGGCGCGCTCGGTAAGGACCTGAACGCCCAACGCTTCGATTTTTTCGCGCAGTAATTCGCCGCCCTCATTGTCAACCTGCATGGGCATTAGCCGCCCGGCAAACTCCACCACGGCGGTATCCAGGTTCAAGCCGCGCAGCGCGTTGGCGGCCTCCAGGCCCAGCAGCCCGCCGCCGACCACCACGCCGTTGGTGGCGTTTTCCGCCGCCGCGCGAATATCGTCCAGATCATCCAGGGTGCGATACACCAGGCAGCCGTCCCGGTCGTTGCCGGGAATCGGCGGCACGAAGGGGTAGGAGCCGGTGGCCAGCACCAGCTTGTCGTAGGGGTAGCGGCCCTGATCGGTCACCACTTCCTGCTGGTCGCGGTCAATGTGCGTTACGGCTTCGCCGGTGCGCAGCGTGACGCCGCTGGTGGTGTAGTAGTCGGCGTCGCACAGGGCGAGCGACTCGGCATCGCGGCCGCTGAAATATTCCGATAGGTGGACGCGATCATAGGCCCGGTGACGCTCTTCGCCAAACACGGTGACCTGGTAGCGCTCAAGAGCGCCGTTATCGACCAGTTGCTCGACCAGGTGGTGGCCGACCATGCCGTTACCAATAATAATGAGCTGCTGTTGGGTAGACATGCTTAAGCCGCCTCCGACGTTGAATGAGAAGAGTGTTTGGAAGAATGTTGAGAAGAGAGCTCAAAAGAATCAGGGGGCAGTTGGGCTGCCGCTGCACGCAGCACCTCGACATCCGCGGCACCAAACAGCAGCGCCTGACGGAAGCCGCTGAGGTCGTGCCCCGCCAGCGCCTGCTCGAAATACCAGGGGCCCTGTTGGGTGTCGCCGTACAGCACGGCGCCTTCAATGCGGCCGTCGCGCAGTAACACGCGCCGGTAATCGCCCCGGTGTGGGTCGTGGTAGCACAAGACGTCGTGCTCGGGCGCTGCCTCGGTAGGGCCAAACGCGAAAAGCGAGACGCCGCTGACTTTCAGCTTGGTAGCGGTGGGCACCTCGCGATAACCGTCGCCCGCGTCGCCACAAAGCACCGCCGCCAGCACCTCGACCTGATGCCAGATAGGCTCGACCAGCCCATAGGTATGCTGCTCGAACTGGCAGCATTCGCCCAAGGCAAAAATATGCGGGTCGGAGGTGGTGAGATGGCGGTCGACCTTGACGGCACGGTCGGTGGTAAGCCCAGCCTGCTGGCCCAATTCGGCGTTGGGGGTAATGCCAGCGGCGATAACCACGCTGTCGGCGGGCAGTCGACGGCCGTCATTCAGGATGGCAGCGCAGACGCGGCCGGTCGGGTCGCCTTCGAGTTTTGCCAGCTGTGCCTGGGTGACGATGTTAAGCCCGCGCTCAACCAGCGAGGCTTTCAGCAAATTGGCGGCGGTAGCGTCCAACTGGCGGTTCATCAGCCGGTCGCTGCGTTGTAAAACGCTTACCTGCAGTCCCTGGCCGCGCTTGCGTAGCCCTTCAGCGGCTTCCAGGCCCAGCAGGCCGCCGCCAATTACCAGCGCATGGCCGCCTTGTTGGGCAATGGCCTCCAGCGTTGCGGCGTCGTCCAGGTCCCGAAAGCCATGGACGCCATCCAGCGCTATACCTTGCACCTTGGGAAGCGTCGGGCGTGAGCCGGTGGCCAGCACGAGGCGATCATAGTAGAGGGTTTCGCCTGCGTCGGTTGCCAGTGTGCGGCTGTCACGGTCGATGTGCTCGACGCGTTCGCCCAGCTTGAGCGTTACGCCGTTGTCCTGATACCAATCAGCGTCGCGCAGCGTTAGTGCCTCTGGCTGCATGTCACCGGCAAGCAAAGGCGAAAGCAGAATGCGGTTGTAAGCGGGCACCGGCTCTTCCCCAATCACGGTAATGGCTCTGGGGCGTTGAGGATGATTGACCAGCGCTTCCACCAACCGGTGGCTGGCCATGCCGTTGCCGATGATGACCAGGTGGTCATCGGGTGAGCACCGGGAAAAAGTTTCCATGGGTGGCTCCTCATCTTGCATGATGGTGATTCGCTCCAAACAAAAACGCCCCTGACACATGCGCTTCCTGCGAGCAGGATGAACAAGGTCAGGGGCGTCGTTGCCCGGTAACGTTGATTAACGCGTGGCCGCCGCCATTGGCTGCCAACAAGTTATATATCTAACTAGTAGCAAGTCAGCGGCCAACTCCGGGGTATTCTTTTTTTTTGTTTTACTTTCATCATGTTGAGTAAGTGCATCAGAAATGCAGAGGGGCCGCTCCTTGTGGCTTTGTGCACGCTGTTGGTGCGCCATGGAGGGTGAGCTGCACTTTCAGTACGCAAGTTTAAGGTGCCAGAGAGGTAAGCTGATGATAGGAAGAAGGCAGGGTTTTCTATTTAAGTGGCTGTTTTTAAATAAAAATTTAGGCGATGACGAATAATGGCTTAGGGTTTGCAACCCTACGAGTACAAGCAACAAACGCGCATTGCAGTGCGTTCACCAAAAAAACAGTGGCAGCGAATAAGCCCAATAACGTTGTTAGACAAATAAGTTTCTTTACACAATACGTTTGGCACCTTTAGCGGTGCCCGCTGCGGCAACGACGTCCAGCCAGCTGATCGCCTCGCGCTTTGCGCAACACGGTCAGCGGCCTGGGCGTTTTTTTATGGGTGGCGTTTGCAATTTGCCGAGGAGTCATCATGCACCAAGTCAAAACGACTTGCCCCTACTGTGGCGTTGGTTGCGGCGTTAACGCGACCGTGGCGGAGAATGGCACGCTGAGCGCTGTCGAGGGCGACCGTGAACACCCCGCCAATTTCGGGCGGCTGTGCGTCAAAGGCTCAGCGCTGCACGAAACGCTGGGCGAGCAGGGGCGTCTGATCAAGCCGCGTGTAGATGGCGAAGAGGTTTCGTGGGAGCAGGCCTTAAGTGTCACCGCCGAACGCTTAAACACCCTGCGGGCCAAGCATGGCAACCAAAGTGTGGCGGCGTACCTTTCGGGCCAGCTGCTGACGGAAGATTATTACGTTGCCAACAAGCTGTTTAAAGGTTTTTTGGGCACGCCGCATCTGGATACCAACTCGCGGCTGTGCATGGCCTCGGCGGTGGCGGGGTACAAGCGCGCCTTCGGTGCCGATGCGGTGCCCTGTAACTATGAAGACCTGGAAGAGGCCGAACTGGTCGTGCTGGTAGGGTCCAACCTGGCCTGGAATCACCCGGTGCTTTATCAGCGCATCAAGGTCGCCAAAGAGCGTAACCCGTTGATGCGCGTGGTGGTGATTGACCCCCGCGTGACCGACAGCTGCGAAATCGCCGACCTTTACCTGGGTATTAAACCCGGCAGCGATGCAGTGTTGTTCAACGGCCTGCTGGCCTGGATGGCGGCCAAGAACAAGCTGGACACGCTGTATCTGGAGCGCCATACCCAAGGTATTGACGATGCGCTAAGCGCCGCCCAGCAGTCGGCTGTTTCCATCGCTGAGGTGGCGGCTGCCTGCGAGGTCGATGCCGAGCGCCTGGAAACCCTCTACTACTGGTTTGCCAGCCAGCTGCACGTGGTAACGCTTTACTCCCAGGGGGTCAATCAGTCGTCCAGCGGAACGGACAAGTGCAACGCCATCATCAACTGTCATTTGGCCGGCGGCAAGATCGGCCTGCCCGGGGCAGGGCCGTTTTCGATCACCGGTCAGCCCAACGCCATGGGCGGGCGTGAAGTCGGCGGCCTGGCCAACCAGTTGGCCGCGCACATGGATTACGACACCCCCGGCGCGCGTGAACGGGTCAGCCGCTTCTGGGCCACTGATAACCTCGTGCCCATCCTGCCGGAAGGCCCCGGCCATAAGGCGGTCGATCTCTTTGATGCGATCGAACGCGGCGAGATCAAGGTGTTGTGGGTGATGGCCACCAACCCGGCGATTAGCCTGCCTGATGCCGCCCACGTGCGGGCCGCGCTGGAAAAGTGCCCGCTGGTGATCGTCTCGGAATGCACGGCGGATACCGATATGCTGCCCTACGCCGACATTGTGCTGCCCGCGTCCGGGTGGTCCGAGAAAGATGGCACCGTGACCAATTCCGAGCGGCGCATCTCGCGCCAGCGGGGCATGCTGCCACTCCCCGGCGAGGCGCGCCACGACTGGCAGATTATCTGCGATGTGGCTAAGCAGTTGGGTTTCGGGGAGGCGTTTGCTTACACTCACCCAAGCGAGATATTCGACGAGCACGCACGGCTCTCCGGAGTGGACAATACCGGCGCCTCGCAGCGTCTTTTCGATATTTCAGGGCTGGCCGGGCTTGGCCGCGAGGGCTATGATGCGCTCGCGCCGATTCAGTGGCCGGTGAATCGCGATGCCCCCCAGGGTACCGCGCGCTTGTTCGAAGCGGGGCGGTTCGCCACGCCCGACGGCCGGGCTAAGCTGTTGCCGATTACCCCGCGTGGGCCGGAGAAAGCCCTGAGTGCCGCCTATCCGCTGCGTCTGAATACCGGACGGATTCGCGACCAGTGGCATACCATGACGCGGACCGCGCGGTCGCCGCGGCTGATGAACCACCGCGCCGAGCCTTTCATGGAGGTGCACCCGGACGATGCCGCCCGGGCGGGCGTCACCGACCAGGCGCTTGGCGTGTTGACCGCCGCCACCGGTGAATACCGCGCCCGGGTGAGGGTGGCCCATAGCCAGCGGCGCGGCGAGGTGTTCGTGCCGATTCACTGGACCGACTGCTTTACCCACAGCGCGCGCAGCAGTGCCTTGATCGATGGCATCACCGACCCGCTTTCAGGTCAGCCGGAAGCCAAGCACGGTGCCGTGGCTCTGGCGGCCCTGCCGACCGCCTGGCAGGCGACGCTGTTTGTTGCTGATCACGCCCTGGCGTCGCTGCCTGACGCGCCGCGCTGGTGTGCGAGCGATTACTGGACACGAATCCCGATGCGCGGCTGCCAGCGCTGGCAACTGGCCGGTAGCAGGGCGGTCAGCGACTGGTTCCGCCAGATGGGCGAATGGCTGTCGGCGTCGCCGGCGCTGTGGTGTGAAGATGCCGCTACCGGTCGCCTGCGCGCCGCAGGCATCGAAAACGGTCGCCTCAGCTGGTGGCTGATGGTGGGGCCGCCCAGCGAACTGCCGGGCTTTGCCTGGCTGGAAGCGCGCTTCAACGACGACGCGGTGAGCGATGCCCACCGCCGCCGTCTGCTGGCGGGCTGCTACGACGGCGCGGTGGATAGTGGCCCGGTGGTATGCAGCTGTCATCAGGTCGGCCAGACGTCGATTGTCGAGGCCATCCGGCGCGGCGATACCAGCGTCGAGGCGTTAGGCGCACGATTGGCGTGCGGTACCCAGTGCGGTAGCTGCATTCCTGAGTTGAAATCATTACTTGAAGAGGAACGCCCCCATGCGCGCGCTGAGCAAATCCCAGCTTCTGAAATGGTGTAACCCCTTGGCGCGCCTGGCGAGCCGCTTTGAGCTGCCCCGCAGTGGCCGTGATGCGTCGCGGTCCCTCCCGCTGGGCGACGACTGCCGGCCTGGGCACGTGTACCTGGTGGGCGCCGGCAGCGGCGACGCCGAGTTGCTGACCCTCAAGGCCGCGCGGCTTTTGCAGCAGGCGGATGCCGTGGTCTACGACCGCCTGGTGGGCGATGACGTGCTGGCGCTGCTGCCCGTCGGCGGCGAGCGCCACTATGTGGGCAAGGCCAAGGGCCATCATAGTGTTCCCCAGGCCGAGATCGGTGCGCTCATGGTGCGCCTGGCCCGGCAGGGCAAATCGGTAGTGCGCCTGAAAGGCGGCGACCCGGCCGTTTTTGGACGCATGGGCGAAGAGCTTGATGCCTTGGCCATCGCGCAGGTGCCGGCCACCATCGTGCCGGGGATTACCGCGGCCTCCTCGGCGGCGGCCTGCATGGGCATTCCGCTGACCGACCGGGGCCATGCCCAGCAACTGCGCTTTGTCACCGCGCAGCTGTGCCGCGAGGACGGCACGCCGGACTGGGCGGCGCTGGCGCGCCGCGACGAAACGCTGGTGTTTTACATGGGGCTTTCCAAGGTCGAGGCGATCTGTGCGGGCCTGCGCGAGGCGGGGCTGCCCGACGACTGGCCGATCATGCTGGTGGCCAATGCCAGTCAGCCTGACCAGCGGTCGCTGGTCGGCAGCCTGGCCGATATGCCGGGGCGGTTGGCCGCCGAGCCTCTGCCGTCGCCTTGTGTGATTGTCGTGGGTAGCGTCGTCAAACGCGTCGAAGCAAGCCCTGCAACCCATGAGAATAAAGCGCGCTATGCATGTCAACGCTGAGCATTTCCCTCGGCCAGTGGTCCGATAAAGGGCAAAAGCCCAGCAATCAGGATTTCTACGGCGCCTGTTTGCCCGACGACACCCAGCGCCAACAAAAAGGCATTGCCGTTGCCCTGGCGGATGGCATCAGCAGCAGCGCCGTGAGCCGCGACGCCGCCGAAGCCGCGGTGGGCGGCTTCCTGACCGATTACTACGCCACCCCCGCCCCGTGGAGCGTCAAAAGCTCGGCGCAGCGGGTGCTTCAGGCCACCAATGCGTGGCTGTATGCCCAAACGCGGCAAAGCCAGTATCGCTACGACATGGATCGGGGGTACGTCTGCACGCTGAGCGCGATGGTGATCAAGTCGGCCACGGCGCACCTGTTCCACGTCGGCGACTGCCGAATTTATCAGTTAGCAGGCAAGACGCTTGAGCCCTTGACCGAAGATCACCGTTTCTGGGCCTCGCGTGAGGTCAGCCACCTGAGCCGCGCGATGGGGGCAAGCCAGCATCTCGAGCTTGATTACCGTGCCGTCTCGCTCAGTGAGGGCGATGTGTTTTTACTGGCCAGCGACGGCGTTTACGAATGGCTGTCCCCTCAGGTGATGGTCACGCTGATCCAGGACCACGCGGCCGACCTCGAGGCCGGCGCAAAAGCCCTGGTAGACGCTGCGCTGGCCAACGGCAGCGACGATAACCTGACCGCACAGCTGGTGCGTATCGAGACGTTACCCGACCGCGAGGCCGACGAGCTTTTCGAGTCCTTGGGCCGCCTGCCGTCACCCGCCGAGCTGCGTGCGAATAGCGAGCTGGATGGCCTGCAGATCATCCGCCCGCTGCATGCCAGCGCCCGCAGTCACGTCTACCTGGCGCACGACCCTCAGGCCGACCAGCATGTGGTCGTCAAGACCCTGGCCACCGAGCTTGCCGAGGACTCCGTCAGCGTCGAGCGCTTTGTGCGGGAGGAGTGGATCGCCCGCCGCTTGCATAATCCCCATGTACTATCCGCGCCCGCGCAGCGCGGCCCAAGGCGCTACCTGTATACCGTCTGGGAATACATTGAAGGCCAGACGTTGACCCAGTGGATGCGCGACCATCCCGATCCGGACCTGGCCGACGTACGCGATATTATCGAGCAGGTGGCCAAGGGGCTGCGTGCCTTTCACCGGCTGGAAATGCTCCATCAGGACGTGCGTCCGGACAACATCATGATCGACCGCCACGGTATGGTCCGGCTGATTGATTTTGGCGCCACGCGAATCGCGGGAATTGCAGAAGCAACGGATTCCGCCGGCGAGGTTGACCCGATACTCGGAACCGCCCAGTACACGGCGCCGGAATATTTTCTGGGCGAGGGCGGCACTGAGCAGTCCGACCTTTATTCACTAGCAGTGATTGCCTATCAAATGCTAACCGGCACGCTGCCCTACGGCACCGAGGTGGCCAAAACCCGTACCCGGGCTGCTCAGCGCAAGCTCGCTTATCAGTCAGCGGTCAGCGAAAACCGCGCGCTGCCCGCCTGGGTGGACGCGGTGCTGAAAAAAGCCCTGCATCCCAATCCGGATCAGCGCTATCCAGCACTCTCGGAATTCATCTTCGAGTTGCGCACGCCAAGCCCGGGAACCCTGAAACAGTCGCGGCCGCCGCTTCTCGAGCGTGACCCCGCGCGTTTCTGGCAGTGGCTATGTGCCTTGCTCGGCGTCGTTATCGTGGCGCTTTTGGCCAACATGCCTCAATAGATGTAAAACGCCGTGATTCTTCTCGTTTTTCATGACGCTCAGCATGCTGATGCCACCCGGCGCCATCCTACTCAGCTTCTCGTTCCGTGTTGACGGCTTGGCAGGTTTCCATTCGATACCCGGATTGGTAAACGCTGCGCAGGCGCAGACCATGACGACCATCCAGTTCCAATTTTCGGCGCAGGCGGCTTACGTGCGTATCGACAGTGCGCGTTGAAACGTCTCCCTTGATGCCCCAGACAAGCTCGAGCAAATGGGGGCGGGTGATCAATTCACCGATCTTGGAAAAAAAGAGGGCAGCCAACCGATACTCACGTTCGGTCAAATTAACGGGCTGGCCTGCCACGCTGATGTAATGCTCGTCGGTGTGCAGAGTGAAGGCCTCCGGGCACGCAGCCGCCGGACGTGGGGGCGTATAGCCTGCACGTCGACCCAGCGCGCTGACCCTGGCAATAAGCTCTTTAGGGCGAAGCGGCTTGGCAAGAAAATCGTCCGCGCCCTGCTCCAGAGCGCGGACGACGTTATCCTCCCCCTGACTGGCGGTGATAAACAGGATGGGGCCTTTCCAGCTCTCGTGCTGCCGCAAGTGGCCGACAACGTCCATGCCGCAGCTGTCGGGGAGGCGCCAATCGATAATCAGCAAATCAAACGTTTGCTGGCGGATGGCGCGAGTCAGCTCGCTGGCGCGAGCAAAAAGCGCTACGCAATGACCTGCGGCAATCAGGCAATGTTCGATGAAGGCCTGCTGGTCAAGGTCGTCTTCAAGTACGCCAATATGCATGGTGTTTTACCTTAGTTATCAACTTATAAATGTCATCCACGAAGATGCAAAAAAACCATATCTTAAGTTTAGTGGATAGTGATGCGTTGACACAAAGGTTCACAGTTTGTCATCGAACGGTCGTTATATACTCGCTTTAAATTGAACAACTACACTGGGGTTCCCCATGAGCCGATATCTGGGTTTTATCGTTGTTGCAATGGCCGTCATGTTGCCTGTCCAGGCCCTTGCGCTGAATGCACCTGAGGGGCGTGTCTTGCTGGTAGTGAGCGGCAAGGTGGAACACACCAATGTCGGCGATGAAGCCCATTTTGACAAAGCCATGCTGGAAGCGCTGGCCCAGCATGAAACCGCTTCACGCACGCCGTGGTATGATGGTGTCGTGCGTTTTTCGGGTCCTCTCGGTCGGGCGGTACTCGATGCCGCTGGCGCCAATGGAGAGCATGTGCGTGTCTCGGCACTGAATGATTACGCGGCGACGATACCGGTCAGCGACTTTGAAGCGTACGACGTGATCCTGGCTATGCAGGCCGACGGTAAAACACTGCGTATACGCGATCATGGCCCGTTATTTGTCATTTACCCTTTTGATACCCATCCAGAGCTTCTTAACGAAGAGATCCTGGTGCGTTCCGTATGGCAGGTGAACCGCATCAATGTTGAATGACATTACTGAGCAGTTATCATGCTGGCCTTGTTGAAATTTTATTTCTCCCGCCGCACCAGGATCGCGACATTCTCAGCGATCCTTTTTTTTCTTTCGGCCCTCACGGTAGGGGGGGTGATTTATAGTCGGCAAAATGCCCTGGAAAACCGGCTGCTTGAAAACCTGCTATGGGCGGCGTACCAGTTTGATCGAGAAGTGCGCGAATTTCGGCTGTCATTGCATGAATCACAAGCAGGCGACTCCGCCATTGATGACCTGCTGGTACGTTATGAAATATTGTACAGCCGACAAACACTTTTTTTGCAGGGAGAAATAGGCGCCGCTGTTGAAGCGCTGGGAAATATTCAAGGCGATGTCCAAGCGTCCCAGGCAAATATTGCAAAGATGGAAACCCTGATTGCCCCTCTATGGGAAACGCCATCCGTACTCGGCAGTCAGTTGAGCTCGGTTCTTCATCAACAGGCGACTGCCCTGCAGCAGCTTACCAACAACATCTTGGTCGAGACCAACGCCCACGTGTCCAAGACACGCAGCGATGAGCGTCGGGTATTAACTCACCTATACGGTTTAGTACTGTTACTTATCATTTTTCTGATGTTTTCCGGGGGTATGTTAGTGCGTGCCCTGATTCTGGAAGGCCGTTCCAGTATGCGCAAGGCCCAGGCGTTAGAAGTCAAAGGCCATGAATTGAACGAGGCGGCCAGCCGAGCAGAAAAAGCAAGCCTTGCGAAGTCAGAGTTTATGGCGGTGATGAGCCACGAAATTCGCACCCCGTTGAATGGGGTGGTGGGCATGGCGGATTTATTGAAAGACGAAGTAAAAACGCCGAAGGCTGTCACCTATCTGGCTGCTTTAAAGCGCAGTGCGGAAAGTTTGCGCGCCGTCATTAACGATATACTCGACTACACGAAAATCGAGTCGGGGCGTTTCGATCTTGATTATCAGACATTAAACCTTCACCAGTGCATCGATGAGCTTTGTGAAAGCTATGCACTGCAACAGCCAAGGTCGAACGTCATGTTTCATTACTGGGTCGACCCTGCATTGCCGCGCTATGTTATCGGCGATGTTGCACGGCTGCGGCAGATCATAATGAACTTGATCAACAATGCGCTGAAGTTTACGGAAGAGGGTGTCGTTCGGTTTTACGTAAGGTCACTAACAGGCAATAACATTCTATTTGAGGTGCTTGATACCGGCTGCGGTATTTCTGAGGAGCATCAAGCACAGCTCTTTACGGCCTTCTCACAAGTCGATGCGTCCATCGCGCGTCGCCATGAGGGTACCGGGCTTGGCCTTGCCATTTGCAAGCGGCTAGTGGAAGCCATGCAAGGAAATATCGGTGTCAGCAGTCAGCCAGGATTAGGCAGCCGGTTCTGGTTCAAGGTCAACATGGATGTCGCTGAGCCGATGGTGGGCGACGACCCTGACGAACAACGCCGTGTGCTGACGTCCTATCACCATATTCTGGTGGTGGAGGATAACCCATTGAATCAGACCGTTGCACAAGGAATGCTGGAGTACCTGGGGGCGAAGGTGACCATTTCTGAAAATGGCCAGGAGGCACTTGACGAACTTCAAGCGCACCACGGGCAGATCGATCTCGTCTTGATGGATATGCAAATGCCGATAATGGATGGGCCGGAAACCGTCCGTCGTTGGCGGGTGTTCGAGGCGCGCCATCAGCTACCTCGCATGCCTATTCTGGCGATGACCGCCAATGTAATGGCCGAGCATCGTGAACGCTGCATGCAAAGCGGCATGGACGACATGATCCATAAGCCCTTTACCAGAGACGAGCTTTTCAGAGGGATACACCGCCACCTGGCCACACAACAGTTGCCAAGCCCCGCCACTGAACGAGGCGTTTTGCCAACCTCATCAGCACCACCAGTAGACAAGCATGACGGTGAGCCACCATTGCTGGATGAGCATCTTTGCAATGAGTTGAGAGACACCTTTGACGCAGCATCTCTTGATGCATTGCTGAGCGCTTTTATAACCCGTTTTGATGAACGTTATGTGCGGCTTGAAGCGTTTAATGCATCAGAGGCGCGCGAGCATCTGTCCCAAGAAGCCCATTCACTAAAAGGCGCTGGTTTATCGTTAGGTTGCCTTGCGATTGCCGAGCAGGCTAGTCACATAGAACGTCGCGCGGACACTGCAACACCCGACGAGTTGGCCATGTATCTGGAACGCTTGAAAAGCCTCAAGGCGTCTACCCAAAGGGCGTTGCAGGACGCGGGATTGATCTGTGGCCCGCTTTAGGGCAAGGCGCATGTCTCGTCTAATGGGCCATCGCTCGTTAACCAGGTATCAAGTGCATGGCGCGCTAACGGACGGGCAATGAAGTAGCCCTGGCCAAGTGTACAGCCGTACTGCGCCAGAAGGGTGTGCTGGCAGGACGTCTCGATGCCTTCAGCCACGACCTTGAGCCCCAGCCGCTTACCCAGGTCGATAATGGAAAGAGTAATGGCCCGGGCATCGTCATCATGGTCAATCCGTGACACAAAGCTTTTGTCAATCTTGAGCTCGGTAAATGGCAGCCGGTAGAGCTGAACCATGGACGAGTAACCGGTTCCAAAATCGTCCAGGGCGAGCTGGCATCCCTTCCGCCTCAGCGTTTCAAGCACGTGTCGGGCGTAACCCAAGCATTCAATGCCGGCTGACTCGGTAAGCTCCAGGGTAATCTTGTCCAGGGAAATATGATGCCGTTGCGTCAGGCGATCGAACGTCGCCAGCATCCCTTCTGCCTGGATAAACGCAGCGGGGACATTGATCGCAACATTCAAGTCGATCCCTTCGGATTGCCAGCGGGCCTGTTGCGCCAGCGCAAGTTCGATAACATGCCAGGTGAGGGGCAGTATCAGGTCTTGTTTTTCGGCCAGTGGAATAAAGCTGTCCGGATAAAGAACCCCGCGTTGTGGGTCCTGCCAGCGCACCAATGCCTCAACGCCCGTTATGTTGCCCGTGTGAAGGTCCTGCTTGGGCTGAAACGCCAGAAAGAGCTCACGGTCACGAAGGGCCTTTTCCAGCTCTGCTTTGACGGGCGGTTTGGACGACTGCTTGAGTGAATCAATAAATGGCGCCAAGCCTGTCATCAGTTTGGTTTTAGGCAGGAAGCCCAGCATGCACAGGCCTTTTTGATTGCCACTCTCGATCGTATGTGCCGCCGCCTCTTCAGAGCAACCGCTGGTCACTATGATGGCGGCATTCAGACGTAAATCATGCAGATAATCGATAATGTCCAGACCGGTAAATTCGCCAAGTCCCAGATCCAGCAAGATCAGTTCCGTATTGAGTAAAGATGGCTGACGGGCCAGCTCGCCAAGACATCCCGCCGTTGCGACATTGTACCCGAGCTTCTGAAGCAGCATGGTGCCCAATAGCTGTATATCGGCATCATCGTCGATGACTAATGCGTTGCGAATCATATAGGATCCTGTGGCGGCGATGCATGGCATTGTTGTGCACATCAAGGCGCAGATAGCATTAAGTGACGCTGCCGTCAGGCAGCCTTCCTTGGGTTCAACGAGAAACCCAAGGAAGTTTGTGGTACTAGAAAGACTCCCATTCGTAGGGCTGGGATTTGGTCAGCAGAGGCGACGTGGTCGTTCTGGAGGGTGAGGGTTGATCGTTGGTGACCTTCACCGCCTGGTTTGCCTGGGAATCGCTTTGCGTATTGCTGAGCTTGAAGGCACCGACCAGTGCGCCCAGACGTTCGGCTTGTGCGCGTAACTCGGCGGCGGCGGCGCTGGACTCTTCCACCATTGAAGCATTGTGTTGGGTCATGCTATCCAGCTCGCTGACGGCGTCATTGACCTGACCGATGCCTACGCTCTGTTCTTTCGCCCCTGAACTGATTTCGGCAATGACGTCAGCAACGCGCTCGATGCTTTTGACCATTTCCTGCATGGTGGCACCGGTTTTCTTGACCTGATCGACGCCCGACTGGGTTCTCGTCATAGAGGTGTTGATCAGCTCGTTGATATTTTTTGATGCATCGCTGGATCGGCTCGCCAGCGTGCGGACTTCCTGGGCCACCACGGCGAAGCCGCGACCGTGTTCACCCGCCCGAGCGGCCTCAACGGAGGCGTTCAACGCCAGTATATTGGTCTGGAATGCGATACTCTCGATGAGGCTGACGATGTTGCTTATCTCGGAGGATGACTCACTGATACTATCCATCGTCTGTTCGACGCTGTGCATGGCCTGCAGGCCTTGCTGGGCAAACTTGCGCGTCGACGTCGCGAGTTGGTCGGCCTGTTCCGCTGAGTCTGAGGCGTTATTGACCACTGCCGCGATTTCCTCCATGGAGGCCGAGGTCTGCTGCAAATTGGACGCCGCCTGTTCCGTCCGTGCCGCCAGTTCCTGGCTGCCTTTGGCAATTTCCCCCGAGGCGTGCTGAAGACTGACGGTGCTGCTGCTCACCGACTGAAGCGTGTCGTCGATCCGTTTGATGAAAGCATCGAATTGCTGCGCGAGTTCGCCGATTTCATCACGGCGGCTGCTTTCGATACGGGCGGTCAAGTCGCCATCCCCGTCGGTGATTTCCTTGATTCGCCCCGTGATGCGACGAATGGCGCGCGACATCATCAACGGGCCTAGCAAGGCAGTCGCGACGGCGGCTAAAAACGCGATAGCGGCAAAGACAATCGTTGAGGTTTGCTGAACCTGGATTCTATCAATAACGGCTTCTTCTGCCTGGTAGGCGGCCGTCTCGATATTGACCCCGGATACATCGTAGATATCACGCAATGCATTGAAAGCCTCCAGTGACGAACCGGAAAGCATGGCGCGGGCGGCTGATGTGTCGCCATTCTGGTGCAGTTCGAAAACACGCGTGGCCTCTTGCTTCCAGTTGCGATATGAGGTGTCAAAAGTGGCTAACTGAGAGATGAGTTCCGGATAGTTTTTCATTAACCCGGCATAACGTTCCATGCGGTCGTACGCCTGCTGGGCATTTTCTTCAAACTCGGCAATGAGGGCGGATCCCCGCTCACCTGAAGGGTCTGACAACAGATACTCAATCTCGGCGGCACGCGCCTGGTAAAGGTCTCTATCGCCGTTAAGTGTTGCGGTGGTGGCGGGTATATAGTTGGTGATAAAAGTATCCAATCGACTTTTCACCATGTTAACGAGTAAGGCGTCAGCGATGACAATAAATAATAATGCTATCGCAACGCTGATAAAGGCTAAGGCGTATTTGACGCTGATTTTATGGAGGTGGCGCATTGAATAATCCTTTAATGGAATCTAATGAGCGCACACTACCGCTAAAGTACTAAAAGCGTCGACGCCTTTATGAACTTCGTCACCTTTGTTCACGATTGTTTTATTAACTTGCTAATCAGTTAAGTATGGGAATCACCAGGCCAAGGCCTGGTTTATTGATAGCCCTTGGCCTGCAGCTGAAACAGCTTGGCATAGCGGCCCTTGGCGGCGAGCAGTTCATCGTGAGTGCCGCGCTCGATGATGTGGCCCTGGTCGATCACCAGAATGAGATCGGCGCTGCGCACGGTGGAGAAGCGGTGGGAGATCAGAATCGCCATCTTGTCGCGGCTGTGCTCGCGGAAGCGGGCGAAGACCGCGGCCTCCGCGGCGGCATCCATGGCGGCGGTGGGTTCATCCAGTACGATGATGTCGGCGTTCTCGCGCATGTAGGCGCGGGAGAGCGCGATCTTCTGCCACTGGCCGCCGGAGAGTTCCTGACCGTTTTTGAACCAGCGACCCAGCTGGGTCTGGTAGCCGCTGGCCATGGCGCTGATGAAGTCATCCGCCATGCCGTGCCGGGCGGCTTGCTGCCAGCGCTGCTCATCGTCAAAGGCATGGGTGTCGCCGACCCCAAGGTTTTCCCCCACCTGTAGCTGGTAGCGCACAAAGTCCTGGAAGATCACCCCGGTGCGCTCGCGCAGCGCCTGGGTGCTCCAGTCGCGCAAGTCGCTGCCATCGAGCAGGATCCGCCCTTCGGTGGGGTGATAGAGCCGCGTCAGCAGCTTGATCAGGGTCGTCTTGCCGGAGCCATTCTCGCCCACCAGGGCCAGGCTCTGCCCGGGGGATAGGTGCAGCGTGACGTCGTGCAAGACCGGTGCGCCGCCCGGGTAGGCGAAGCTGACGTGCTCGAAGCGCAGGCCGTCGCCGGGCAAGGTTCCCTGGGTCAGGGTGCCCTGGTCGGCGTCCACCGGCTGCTCCAGGTATTCATACAGGTTGGAAAGGTAGAGGTTATCTTCGTACATGCCGCTAATCGCGGTCAGGCTCGCGGAAAGCGCGGCCTGGCCCTGCTTGAAGACCATCAGGTACATGGTCATCTGACCCAGCGTCAGCGCGCCGGCAATGGTTTCAATCACCACCCAGCCGTAAGCCGCGTAAAAGGTCAGGGTGCCCAGCAGGCCAAGGACAAACCCCCAGCTTTCGCGGCGCAGCGTGAGGCGACGTTCCTCGGCAAACAGCCGGGTGAAAATATCCCGATAGCGCTTGAGGAACAGCCCCTCAAGGCCAAACAGCTTGACCTCCTTGATGCTGTCCTCCCGGGCAAGCACCGTTTCAAGGTACATCTGCATGCGAGTCTGCGGCGAGCGCCAGCGAAACAGCCGGAAGGCATCGCCGGAAAACTTGGCCTCCGAGATAAACACCGGCAGCGCGCCGGCTACCAGGATCAGTAGCGCCCAGGGAGAAAACTGCACCAGCAAGACGCCGAAGCTGGCCAGCGAAATGGCATTTTGCAGCAGCCCAAAGGTTTTATTGACCAGCGCCAGCGGGCGCGTGGAGGCTTCGCGCCGTGCCCGGGTCAGCTGGTCGTAGAGTTCTGAATCCTCGAACTGGCTGAGCGACAGCTGCCCGGCTTTCTCAAGAATCATCACATTGACCTTCTGCCCCAGCAGCGCCCGCAGCAGCGACTGCTGGGCCGAGAGGCCACGCTGGGCGAGCGCGATCAGTGCAATGATCAGCGCCTCGAAGGCCACCAGCGTAAGTACCGGCGTGATGGACACCAGCAGGTTGGGGGCGGTGGCAGCCTGATGCGCGTCCATCGCGTTGACCACGCCATCGACGATCAACTGGCCGACCCAGGCAGCGACGGCAGGAAGCACGCCGGCCACGAGCGTACACAGCGCCAGGCCAAGCATCATCCAGCGTGAGGTCTCCCACACCAGTCCCAGTGCCCGGCGGCTATAGCGGAAGACGCCAAGAAAGCCGCCAAGTGGCGATGACGAAGAAGCGGCGGGTGACGAGGGTGGTGACATAATGGAACGGCAACGACCTGGCAGATACGGAGGGCCATGATGCGATGGTTAATCGTGGATAGCCAGTTCAACCCAGCAAAAGTCCGCCATAAATCAGTGCGCCGATGACCACAAAGGCCGGGTGCGTCTTGAACCGAATCAGCGCAACGGCGGCGACGGCGCCGATGATCAGGGTGTGGACGGCGCCGCTGCTGTCAACGCTTTCCAGCAAAAAGCCGAGGGTCAGCCAGGCCATCATCATGGCGATGACCGGACGTACCCATTGGCTCATGCGCTTCACCCGGGGCGAATCGCGGTGGCGATACAAAAGCCCAAGCGCGCCGAGCATCAGCAGCAGGGTAGGGATCACCGTGGCGGCCACCGCGACAATAGCACCGCCGATCCCGGCCACTTCGTAGCCGATATACCCGGCCATCTTGGTAGCGATGGGGCTTGGCAGCGCGTTGCCCAGCGCCAGGGTTTCCGCAAAGGCCTGCGCGGTCATCCAGTCATAGCGGCCCACCACCTCGGCCTCGATGAGCGGAATGATCGCCGGGCCGCCGCCATAGCCAATGATGTTGGGGATAAAAAACGCGAGAAACACCTCCCAGTAAATCATGCCGACTCCTTGGCGTTTTTAGTGCCCGTGGGGCGCAGCAGGGCGGCGAGCAGAATGGCGCCTATCACCCAGCCTGGATGCACGCCGAGCCAGTAAATAAGCCCCGCCGCAATGACCGCCATGAGACCGCTGGCCAGCCAGCCCAGGGCCGCTTGGGATTTATCGAAAAAATCCCAGGTAAGCTGTGCCATCATGACCATGACCACGGGCACCACCGCCTGGCCCATGCCGCGAATCCAGGCGACATCGCGGTAGCGGCTGAAAATGCCTAACATGATAATCATGGCGACGATCATGGGGACGATGATCGCGACGACGGCGGCGATGCAACCGGTGACCCCGGCTACCCGATAGCCGATGTAGCCGGGCATCTTGGTGGCAATGGGGCCCGGCAGGGTATTGCCGATGGCCAGTACGTCGGCGAACTCTTCATCGCTGAGCCAGCGGTGGCGGGTGACAACCTCGGCGCGTACCAGCGGTATCATGGCGGGACCGCCGCCGAACCCCAGCAGGCCGACGCGCAAGAAGGCCCAGAACAGCTGCCAGGTGGGGGTCGATGAGATCACAGGTGGTGGCCCTGGAAGGCCAAAAATGAGAAACAGCGCATAGCCGACCCTTGTTGATCGTTTGTCAGTTAAAAAATCGATTATTTGATATAAAATAGAATATAAGCGAGGGCTTCCCAGGGCGTCAACTCCCGTGTGGTTCAGGGCATGGGCGCCAGGATGAAAAAGGATCTGACATGAATCAACACCTTCAACCGGTTATCAGCACGGCGTCGAGCCGGATTTACGAAACACTGCGGCGGGATCTGGTCGGCGGGCGTTTTGCGGCAGGCGAGAAGCTGGCGATCAATGCCCTCAAGGAGCATTATCACGTCGGCCTGAGCCCGCTACGTGAAGCGCTGAACAAGCTGGCCGCCTATGGCCTGTTGATCCAGGAAAACCAGCGTGGCTTCAGAGTGCCCACCCTGACCCGTGCCGAACTGGACGACATTGCCAGCATGCGGCTTGAGCTGGAAGGCATGGCGTTCGAACGGGCGATCCAGCACGGCGATGCCGTTTGGGAAGCGGAGCTGCTGGCTGCGGCGCATCGCCTGAAGCGCGCCGACATGTCGCTTGAAAAAGACGAGGAATGGGAAACGCTGCACAGCCAGTTTCATCGCACGCTGGTGGCGCCCTGCGGCTCTGTCTGGCTGCTGCGCTTTATCGAACAGCTCCACGACCAGTTTGACCGTTACCGTCGCCTGGGGCCGAAAATGCCAACGGTGCGCCAGACGCTGGATGATCAGCACCACCAGCTCGTGGAGCTGGCGCTTCAGCGCGACACCAAGGCCGCCCGGGCGCTGATGGACGACCATATCCATAAGTCCTATCAGGTGGCGTTAAAACGTTACGAGGCTCACGCTTAATCAAGCGCTGACGTGTAAACTGTCGCCCGACGCGCCGGGCATCGGCGAAGCTAACAAAGAGGAGCAGGCATGCAGGACGCCGATAAAACGGTCATCGCCCAGACGCTGAACTGGGTCAACGGCTTTATTGTAGCCCACGACATCTGCCCGTTTGCGCGGCGCGAGCTGGAGAGGCAAGCGGTGCGCGTCGAGGTGGTGCGCTCCAAGAAAATCGAGGTGGCACTCGAGGAACTGATGGTCGAGGTGCAGTGGCTGGATGAGCACCCGGAGACGGAAACCACGCTGCTGGTGTTTCCTACGCTATTCAAGAGCTTCGATCACTACCTGGATTTCATCGACCTGGCCGAAAGCATCCTGGTCGACCAGGGGTATGAAGGCGTCTACCAGCTGGCGAGCTTTCACCCGGATTACTGCTTTGCGGACGCGGATCCGGGCGACGCTGCCAACTATACCAACCGTTCTCCCTACGCCATGGTGCACTTGCTCCGCGAGGAGAGCGTCGCCCGGGCGATCGATTATTACGGCGATACGGCGGCGATCCCCGAGCGCAACGTGGCGTTGCTCAACGGCATGGGCAGCGACGCCGTCGAACAGCAATGGCAGCGCAGCTGCGCCACCGATCCTCAAGGCTGAGGAATCACGCTTGAAGACTGGCTTCATCCCCGGCAAGCGATAGACAGGATGGAGAGGCCAGGCGCATGGCCTTTGTGGCGTTCAGCGCGCCGCATCGGCGACGATCTGGTAGCTTTTCAGCCGATCCTGAGGGTCGTAGAAATCGCTGTTGATCATCAGCTCGTTAGCCCCCGTGCGTGCCTGAAATTCGCTCAGTCGGGCTTTGACCGTCTCGGGGCCGCCAATGATCGCGGCGCCCAGGAACTGCTCGACCTGGGCACGCTCCATGGGCGTCC
This sequence comes from Halomonas sp. CUBES01, assembly GCF_020991005.1. Lineage (GTDB taxonomy): Bacteria > Pseudomonadota > Gammaproteobacteria > Pseudomonadales > Halomonadaceae > Vreelandella > Vreelandella gomseomensis. The sequence continues at coordinate 295,698 of NZ_JAJLLW010000002.1, forward strand.
AGTCCAGCTGCTCCACCGGAGGCATCGACACCGTGGGCTTGCCGCGGATCAGGTTGAGGAATTTCTGCTGGGCCGTGGTCGCCAGGTAATGGGCCATGGCGTCGCTCTCGGCGGCAATCACCGGCAGCCCGACCGTTGCGTAGGGGGCGTCCAGATGGGTCGACGGCTGGAAGTTGTCGCGATACAGGCGTAGCGCCTCGAACAGGTAGCCGGGCGCGAACTGGGCGGCAAAGGCAAAGGGCAGGCCCAGCTTGGCGGCCAGCTGCGCGCTGAAGCCGCTCGACCCCAGCAGCCAGATAGGCACGTGTGTGCCCTGGCCGGGCACGGCCTTGACACGTTGCTGGGGCGGGGCATCGCCAAGGTAGCCGCGTAGCTCGTCGAGCTGAGCGGGGAAGTCGTCTACCCCGGCTCGGGCATGGCGACGCATCGCCTGCATGGTGGCGCCGTCGGATCCCGGCGCACGACCAAGCCCCAGGTCGATGCGCCCGGGGTAGAGCGTTTCGAGCGTGCCAAACTGCTCGGCCACTACCAGGGGCGGATGATTGGGCAGCATGATACCGCCGCTGCCGACGCGAATGCGCGAGGTGTGTCCGGCTATATGTCCAATCAGCACCGCTGTCGCGGCACTGGCGATACCCTCGATGTTGTGGTGTTCCGCCAGCCAGTAACGCTCATAGCCCAGCTGTTCGGCGAGCTTGGCAAGTGACACGCTATCCTGAAACGTTTCCGCAGCGCTGCCGCCCTGACGAATCGGGGCAAGATCCAATACCGATAGCGCGGTAGACGCGAGTCCGCTCATGCTTCACCTGTAGAACCGTATAGAAAAAGGCGTACCGATCATGGCCCGACGGCGTGATGTCGGGCTGATCATTAGCACGCTTGTTATCTACCCGTTATGCGGCCGGTACCGTTGAATTGCAAGGCGGGGCGCTACAAAAGCGCTCACTCCACCGGCGGGGTGGGGCGAACGAGTATTTCATTGACGTCGACGTGGGCGGGCTGCGACAGCGCGTAGATGACCGCATTGGCAATGTCGCGGTCTTCCAGCGCGTGCTCCGGTGGTTCATCAAAGAAGGGGGTGTCGACCATGCCGGGCTCGATCAGCGTGACTCGCATGCCGGTGCCGCGCAGTTCCTCGCGCAGGTTGTAGCCGATGCCCGTCACGGCCCACTTGGTGGCGCTGTACATCGAGCCTGGTATGGTTGCTCGCCCGGCGGCGGAGCCGGTCAGCAGCACGTGGCCTTTGCTGCGTTTGAGCGCCGGCAGGCAGGCCTGAAGGGTCAGCCCGACGCCGTAGACGTTGGTCAGGATCATGTCCTTCCAGCGCTCATGATCGGCCCCGCTGAAGCCGCCCGGTGTCCCGCCGCATCCGGCGTTGGCGAAGACCGCATCAAGACGGCCGAAGGTTTCCAGCGCTTCGTCGACCATCGCCTGCTGGGCGTCCATCCGGGTGACGTCGAGTTCGCAGGTCAGCACGTTCTCCGGCCCAAGTTCCTGGGCGAGCGCGCTGAGCTTGTCCGTGGAGCGGGCCGCCAATACCAGTTTATAGCCTTCCCGGGCGGCCGCACGCGCCGTCGCGGCGCCGATGCCGCTTGATGCCCCCGTGATCAGTAGTACGCCGTTTTGCATCCTTTGCGCTCCTCGCAGTTAACCAGAAGTATCCTTTTAGGATGGCTAACTTGGCGCCATTGTGCAAATCATAAGCCTGCGAACGAATGGGGCGTGTGTCTCAGTGATTGGCTTCCTTGCGCTTGAGCATGGAGGAAAGGTCGAGAATCGACTGAGCCATGTCCGCCATGCTTTTGCTCTGGTTCATGGAGGTGGTGCGCAGGAAACGATAAGCCTCCTCCTCGGTCATTTCCTGGTGAGCCATGATCAGACCCTTGGCGCGCTCGATCAGCTTGCGCTCGCGCAGCGCCTTACGGGTGTTTTCCAACTCGTCGCTAAGGCCTTGCAGGCGTCGGGACTGTGCCTGGGTCAGCTCGATGAGCGAACGGCCCAGCGGCGAGTTGAGCGCATTGGCGGTCAGGTCGCCCAGCGGCTCGGCGCTGGTCAACGCCAGCAGCTGCGCGCAGGGCGCCGGAGTGTTCGTAGCGGGATCGGCCTTGGCCTTTTCCAGCGCGGCGCTGGCCTGATCGATCTTGCGGTGGCAAAGCGCAGTAAGCTGGGCATTGAGCGCGTCTTCGACGTTCTTGATGCTATCGATACGCAGGGTGGCCAGCTCGTACCAGGTCTCGCCAAGCGAGTCCGGCGAGTCGGGATGCGAGCGCCGCTGGCAGGCAATGTCGCGCAGGTGGCCGATGCCCGAGAGCGTACGCGGCGAGAGCTCCTGCTGCCAGCACTGCCGGGCGTCCGGTGAGGCAAATTCCTCAAAGGTATCGAAGCAGCGCTGCTGGTCGTTGATAAGCTGGGCGAGCAGGGCGCTGTGGGCATCGTCAAAATACCCCTGGGTAAAGCCGAAGGCACCGCAGGCGCGTTCCTGACCGGCCAGCTCCTTGCCCTGCATCAAATGAAAAATGGCCACCAGCGCGCGGGTGATGTCCGGATCGACGGCCGTATCCGCGGCGTCAAAGACGATCGCCAGCAAGCCACTGGCCAGCTGGTTATACGCCTGGGTGGCCGCGTCCGGGGTAATGGCAAAGGTGTCGATGGCGTGGCGCAATGCGTCAAGCTCGTCCAGCGCGGCCCATACCGTGGCGATCCGGCGTAGCAGGCGGGCGGCGGCCTGGGGGCGGGCTTCCTGGCTTAACGCTTCGAGACGGCGGCGCAACAAGGCTTCCGCGTCCTGGCTATGCTGCTGGTATGTCGCGCGCCGTTCCTTGAAGCGCATGCCCCGGGAGACCAGGAAAATCGTCGACGCCCCGCGTTCACGCTGCAGCATGTGAATGAAGTGACTGATATCGCCAACGATATCGCACGTCGTGGCCAGATGGGTCAGGTTGTCGATATCGCAACGTTTGGCGGTTAACAGTAACTGTTGAGCTGAAGACATAACGCATTTCCTTGTGGCTCACCGCCAGGACGGCGCACCTCCGTGGAGGTCCGCCGTCGGCGTTGTTTAGCGTAACGATAGGGCACCGGCCCCGGTGTCGTCGCCCACTGCATCGCGATAGGCCATGGCTTCCTCGGCTTCCTGGGCATCGCTGAAGCGCACCAGCAACACGCAAGAGGCCAACGCCAGTACCGCCAGGCCAAGGTAGAACAGTCCCTGCTGATAGGTCAGGCTTTCGCTGCGGAACAGGAAAGCAGCGGATACCGCACCGACGTTGCCGCCCGCGCCGACGATACCGGCCACCGCCCCCAGGGCCTTTTTATTGATGAACGGAACCACGCCGTAGGTGGCGCCCTCGGCCATCTGCACAAACAGGCTGAAGACCAGCATGATGCCAATGGCCAGGCTCAGGACGTGCATCTGTGAAAAGGCAACCAGTGCGATCCCTTCGCATATCAGCGCCACCAATAACCAGCGCACGCGTCCTTTCAGGCCGCCCTGTTTGGCAAACAGGTCGGAGAATATGCCGCCGAGGGTGCGTGCGAAAATGTTCATCAAGCCAAACAGCCCGGCAATCAGACCGGCGGTTGCCAGCGTCAGCTCAAAATTATCGAAAAAGTAGATGGCGGCAATGTTGTTGATCGTCAGCTCCACGCCGAAACACAGGCCGTACACCACAAACAACGCCCAGACGCGAATATCCTTTGCTGCGGTCATGAAGTTTTGCACGGCACCATGCTCGCCGCTGGCGGCGGGCAGTTCGCCCCGGGCGCGCAGCTCGTCGAAATTGCCATCGGGGGCATCCTGGGTAAACAGCCAATAGGCAATGCCGGTAAAGAACAGCACGACGCCCGGCACGACCATGGCTAACCGCCAGCCCAGCGCCTCGTTGACGCCCAGCATCAGCATGCCGGCAAAGATCAGCGGCATCACGATCTGGGTGGTGCCCCCGCCCAGGTTGCCCCAGCCCGCGCTGGTGGCGTTGGCCGTGCCTACCACGTTGGGCGCGAACATGATCGAGGTGTGGTACTGGGTAATCACGAACGACGCGCCGATGGCGCCGATCGCCAGCCGCGCCATGAGGAAGGTCTCGAAGCTATCGGCGAGGCCAATACCCATGACCGGGATCGAGCCGAGCAGCAGCAGCCCCGAGTAGGTCTTGCGCGGTCCCAGCCGGTCGCACAATACGCCAATCACCAGGCGGACGATGACGGTGATGGCTACCGAGGCGATGATGGTATTGCCAATCTGGGTCTGGGTCAGGGCCAGGTCTTCGCGGACCACCGCCATGAGCGGGGCAATGCCGAACCAGCCGAAAAAGCACAGGTGGAAAGCAAACCAGGAAAAATGGAACGCACGCATTTGCGGCGTCGAAAAATTGAGCAACCGAATGCGGTTGGCCTTGTTGCGAATATCCATGGGATGGCCTCACGGGTTTTGTTACGAGTTCAATACCCTGCGCAGCAATCGCGCAGCGTTATCGGTTCACGAGAACATGCCTTCTTCATTGAAGGTCAGGTTCGACGCACTCGTACCCGGTTGGGCCTGGTCCACGCCTACCACCACTGCCCAATACTATGCAAAGGGGTTGCCATGGCGCAGTTTTTATATGTTTATCAGCTAATTACTTTTAGGGGGTTGGCTGAGTAAGCGGTGACCACCCGGCCAGTGCTGCATGGTTGGGCACTGGCATACGCGGTCTGACTTATATTGGTGCCTCGGCAGGCGTCGCGCTGTCGTCCTGGTAGACATCCTCGATATCCAGCGTCGAGTGATGGCCCAGCGCGTCGAGGTTGTCTTCCAGCCAGCGGTCGGCCGCCGCGCGCCCCTGTTCAAACAGATGGCACAGGAAGGGCCATTCGGCGTTGAGCTTGCTGGAAACCGAAAGGTCTTGCAGCGCGCCTTCGCCGCTGATGCGGTGAAACAGTGCCTGCTGATAGCAGTTCTCGATGCCCTGGGCGTCAAGCACCTGCTTGAGCATGGCGATCATGCGGATTTCCTTTATCAGCGCCGAGTTGAAGGTAATTTCGTTGAGGCGGTTCATGATGCCCGAGGCGGTGGTCGGGACGGTGTCCCGGCGAATCGGGTTGATCTGCACCAGCAGAATATCTCGGGCGCTACATTCCTCCATCAGCGGGAACAGCGCCGGATTGCCCATATACCCGCCGTCCCAATAGGCCTCGCCGTCGATGTCAACGGCCTGGAACACAAACGGCAGGCAGGCCGATGCCATGACCGCCTCCAGGCTCATCTCCTGGCGGCGGAACACCCGTTGCTTGCCGGTACGCACGTTGGTGGCCGTCACGAACAGCTTGAGCTGTTCGCAGCGGCGAACTCGGTCAAAGTCGATCCGCTCGGCGAGGATCTCGCGCAGCGGGTTCACGTTCAGCGGGTTGAACTGATACGGCGAGACCAGACGGCTCATTAGATCCATGGCGATATAGCCCGGCGAGTGGTCAAGGCTCCAGTTGCCGGTCAGCTTGTCCAGGGGCGTGCGACGAATCGGGCTGGCCATCCCTGCGCGGCTGACCGCCTGCCAGAAGTCGTGGAGGGCTTCGCGGGCGGTTTCCTTGTCACCGCGGGTCAGGGCGTCGGCCATCACTACGCCGTTCATCGCCCCGGCGCTGGTGCCGCTGATGCCTTCGATCTCAACGCGGTCATCCGCCAGTAAGCGATCAATGACGCCCCAGGTATAGGCACCGTGGGCGCCGCCTCCCTGTAAGGCCAGGTCTAACGATTTGGGTTGAACCATTGGCTTGCCTCCTTGCGGTTGGCGGTCAACAAACAGCCAGATGGCTACCAGCATGGCACATCGCGGCTGGAACCGTTATCTTCCGAGCCATTCAGCTATCGTCAGGCCTGTCTGCCATCGGGTAGTGCTGGGCGAGCGACGGTGCATTCGGGCAGTTGATCACCTGAGAGGTCGCCAGCCATTCTTGATCCGGGTAGTACGCGAAGACATAGTGGTCGCCCTTCAGGCTGTCGATCAGCGGGTAGGTGACCTCTTCGCGAACCGCCGGGCAGCCATGGCTGCGCCCTAACCGGCCGGTTTGATCGATGAAGGCCTCGCTGACGTAGTCGGCCCCGTGAATCACGATGGCGCGCTCAAAGGCGTTATCGTTCACGTTGGCTTCGAGTCCTTCCAGGCGCAGCGAATAGCCGTTGCGGCCGTAATAGCTATTCATTGTCTTGAATAGCCCGATACTTGATTGATGGCTGTCGGGAACGTTGGAAAAAGTCTCCGCCTGGGCATCGCCGGATCCCTGTCCGTGGGAGACGAGCTCCTGAAACATCAGCTCGTGCTGTGCCAGATCGAATACCCAGAGGCGCGGCTCGGTTGACGGTAGCGAGTAATCGATCACGGCCAGGCGCTCGGCATGGGGATCGCGGCAGCTGAGTGCCTGGGCGGCCAGGCGGAGTGCCTCCGGGCTGGCCCCGGGGGCAAGCTGAAGCAGCTGATGATGCAGAGGCAGAACGCCGTGAGGCGGTGCCGCATTGACCTGACTGAAAAAGCTGGCAGCGTGAAGCGGTAGGCTCAAAAAGGTGACCGGCAGGCAGACAAGCCATGCACGCGACGAAAAAAGTGGCATCATATAGGTTCATCCTGCAGCTAGCACGCGGTGGGGCCGGCGCCAACCGGCTATTATCACAAAGGAAGTACACCGCATTGTCGGGGCGATCATAGTAACGCAAGGAGAGGTCAATGAACGAGCGGCAGCCATTAAGACAATGGGCGATAGGGGTGGCGCTTTGCCTGAGCGCGGGCGTGGTCGGTAGTGCCGTGGCCGAGACCGAAACCTCGGCGCCGCTGCGCGAGGCGCTGGAAGCGCAAGTGACCGAAAGCGATCAACACCTGCCCGTCGAGCGCTTTTACGCGCACCGCGACTACCAGCCGGTGTGGACGAGCTCGGCAAGCGTGGGGGCGCTGGTCGCGGGGCTTGACGACCTGGTGCAGGACGGGATCCATCCGGATCACTATGCGGCCGGGTCGTTGATGGCAGGATTTGAACGTAGCCAGGCAGCCGGAGCATCGGCCCAGGTCGCCTTTGAACTGCGGGCAAGCCGGGCGCTGCTGCAGGCACTTGATGACCTGAACCGCGGGCGATTGAACCCTCGGCTGTTAAGCAGTCAGTGGGATGGCGAGCGGCCAGCGCGTGGCTACTCGATGGCGCGGGTGGTCGAGGCGGTCAATCAGATGGATATTGCGGCCGCGCTGGATCAGGCGCGTCCTGATACGCCGGCGTATCGCCAGCTAAAGGCGGCCTATGCCGACTTCCAGTCGCGTGCCTCCCAGTCCAGCGTGCCCTACCTGGGTCGGCGTGAGGAATCGTTGCGGCTGGGGGATCGGCATGACGATGTGCTCACCTTGCGTCGCCGGCTGACGCACTGGGGCGAAGCGCATCTACTGGCGGCGAACCCCGAGGCTTATCCGCACATCGACGCCAATGCCCCGGATCAGCGTGAGTTTGACGCGCCGCTGGCCGCGGCGGTCAAGCGTTTCCAGCGTCGTCATCTGCTCCAGGAGGATGGCGTCGTCGGCGAGCAGACACGTCGTGCGCTCAACGTGCCGCTGTCTTCACGGGCCGATCAGCTCAGGGTCAATCTTGAACGCGCCCGCTGGATGGGCGCCCAATCGGATGCGGCGCCGAGCGCGTGGGTCGACCTGGCGGGCTACCGGCTGCATTACACAAGGCCCAACGGCGAGCACTGGCAGACTCGCGTTATCGTGGGGACACCGCGGCGTGCGACCCCGGTGATACACTCGGCGATCACCCATCTGACCGTTAACCCAAGCTGGACGATTCCGCCGACGATTCTGCGCGAGGATGTCCTTCCCCGGGTGCGCGATGATGTCGGTTATCTCGCCGACGAGAACATCCAGGTCGTTGATTTTTCGGGTAACCCAGTGGCGGCCGAGACAGTCGACTGGGAGCGGCCGGGGAATATCATGCTGCGTCAGGTGGCGGGCAGTGCCAACCCGCTGGGGCGCGTGGTGGTGCGCTTCCCCAACAACCACATGATCTACCTGCACGACACGCCTGCCCAGGGGCTCTTTCAGCGGCACCGGCGCGCGCTGAGCTCGGGCTGTGTCAGGGTGGAGGGTGTTACCCATTTTGCCCAGCTGTTGCTCCGGGATACCGGCAGTTCGGCGCAGCTGTCGCGCCTGATGGCCAGCCGTGGCAATGACCACCAGGTAAGCTTGCCCCGGCGCGTGCCGATTGCGCTGCATTATTTGACCGCCTGGCCCAACGCCCAGGGCGAGATCGAATTCCGCCCGGATATCTACGGCCACGATGCCAAGGTAGACGCGGCGCTTAGTCAGCGTCGGCTATCCGGTTGAGCGGCACCCGCGCGGCCGACATAAAAAAGCGCCACTTCCAAGAAGTGGCGCTTTTCTAGTTATCGCAGGGCGCTGTGATAGTTACTCGTCAGCGTCCGCGGCGTCGTTATCGACCAGGCTGATGGTGCCGGTTTCACCGCTTTCCAGTGCGGCCAGCATGGGAGCCGCCTGGCGCTGAAACGCCACCAGGGTGTCACCGTCGAGGCTGGTGTTTTCGGGCAGCTCCACGGTCATGGCGTTCACCGGGGAGTTGTTGACGATGACTTCGTAATGCAGATGGGGGCCGGTGCTGCGGCCGGAGTTGCCTGAAAGCGCGATACGCTCACCCATCTCGACCCGCTCGCCCTGGCTGACCAGCGGCTTGGAGAGATGCAGGTAGCGCGTGCGGTAGCCGTTATCGTGACGAATGACGATGTAGCGTCCGGCGGCGTAATGGTTGGCAACCTTTTCGACCCGTCCCGAGGCAGGCGCCGTGACGGGCGAGCCGATCGGCATGGCAAAGTCGGTGCCGTTATGCGGGCTAATGCGTCCGGTAACCGGGTGTTTGCGGCGGGGGTTGAAGCCTGAACTCAAGCGGTAGTTGCCTTCGAAGGGGCGACGCGCAAACGCCGGATCCAGGCTGCTGCCATCCGGTGTATAAAATTTATCGTCGGTGGCATTGCGCACGACAGTCAAGTTCATGCGTTCGCCTTGGTACTTAACTGCCAGAACGCGCGAATCCAGCGTTTCGCCGTCGATCATATCGGATTCGACCAGCACTTGAAAGCGATCGCCGCGACGGCTATCGCGGCGAAAATCGAGTTTTTTCTGGAGCAGGAGGGTCAGTGCCGTGACGGCGCCACTGTCGAGACCCGTCGACTGGGCTGAACGCGCAAAGCTGCCGCTGACGGTGCCGGCGTACATGCGCTGCACGGGCTCGCCATGGCGTTCTATCCCGGTAATGGCGAACTGATCGTTCTCGCGCTCGATCAGCACTCCTTCGCGGGTATTCTTCATCATGCGCAGCGACAGCAGGCGGCCTTCTTTGTCCAACTGATAGTCGAAGCTGTGCCCGGCGCGCCAGTGGGTCAGCATCCTGGGATCAGGGACGTCGTCGAGCAGTCGAAGCGCTTCACTGTATCCCAGACCCAACTGATTCTGCGCCAGTACGGCGAAGGTTTCGCCGGACTCGACGATGTGGGTTTCCCACTCGGGCACGAACGTCTCTTCAGCCGCGAGTTCCAGGTCGAGGAAGGACACATCGCCAAACAGGTCGGCGCCATAATCTTCATAGGACGTGGCGTCGGCAGTGGCATCGGCCAACTGCGTGGCGGGAGCGTGGTCGACGTCCAGCATGCCGCTGGTCAAGGTGCCCACGACAACGGCCATGTGCAGAGCGCCGTCGTTCAACGTGCTGTTCTCAACCGTGTCGGTGTCAAGAGTAGGTGAAAGAACGCTCGCTGCTTGAACCTCGATATCGGCTTCAGCGCCGTCAATAACGTCGAGGTCGACAATTTCGGTTGCCTTGAGCTCGCTAAGGGGGATGTTTTCCCGGGTAGCGTCGAGGGCGCGGGAGGCGCGGTCAATGGCATCGGCGACAGGCGTTCGTTGTTTATTCAGAGAAGGAACGCCCGGCGTGGAATCGCTTGGTAGGGGAACCAGAACGCTTTCCATTGACGCATCGGGTTGGCTCAGGTCGTGATATGTCGTGATTAGTTTTTGTGTGCCCAGCACGGTAACCATGGTGGCTACGGGTAACAGTAACAATTTGTGCGTGCGGGGCAGCGAATGAAGGATTCGCAACATGGGTAAATGGGCCGCCAATTTCGTGATTTAAAAGTAACTAAAGCGAATAAACCCATGAACCATAACCCATGATAGCGGGGGTTCCTAGACTGTATGTCCATCCATAAAATGAACTTACGCCTAATGACGCATGCACCAGACCGGCGTTACGGATTTTTGAACACTGTTTGCTAATAAATGTAATGGCAGGCGTTCGTCATCTTTGCCCATCAACACAATGACTGCGCAGATTAGTTAGTTCGGGGTACGGTAATCAAGCACAAATGCTGGCATTCTAGAGGGGTTTTTCGAATGTTTAGCGGATTGTTTCGCTGTTTTGCGTCGAGGAAATCGAAATGTCTCGGGTAACACTTGCACAGTGGCAGATGCTTGCCGCCGTGGTTGACCATGGAGGGTTTGCTCGGGCCGCCGAGGCCGTGCATAAAAGCCCCTCAACGCTGAACCACGCGGTACACAAGCTGGAAGAGCAGTTAGGGGTTCAGGTACTGGAACCGGTGGGCCGTCAGGTGCGCTTGACCGAAGCAGGGGAGCTGCTGCTGCGTCGGGCGCGTCAGCTGATCGAGAGTGCCGAATCCCTTGAAGACGTCGCCTCGCGGCTTGCGGCGGGCCTCGAAGCCGAAGTGGTGCTGGCGATCGACCAGGTATTTCCCGCCGCGGCCCAGGCAAAAGCGTTGGAGCGGTTTTCGGAAACCTACCCCCAGGTGCGTGTGCAACTGTTTGAAAGCGTATTAAATGGCGGTACTGAAATGCTTTACGATGGCCGCGCCGATCTGGTGATCTCCGGCATCGAAGCCCAGGGATTTCTTGGTGAGCCGCTGGTGATGGTCAGATTCGTGGCGGTTGCTCACCCGTCGCACGCGCTTCACCGGCTGGGCCGGTCACTGGATTTGCGCGACCTTGCCCAGCATCGTCAACTGGTGGTGCGCGATTCGGCCCAGCGTCAATCCACCAATGCCGGATGGCTCAAAGCCGAGCAGCGCTGGACGGTGAGCCATCTCAATACCTCCCTCGATATGCTCAAGCGCGGCCTGGGGTTTGCCTGGATGCCGGAAACGCGCATTGCCGAAGAGCTAGGCGACGGGCGGCTCAAGCCGCTTCCGCTGACAGCCGGCAGCATCCGTGAAGTCCCCGTCCAGTTGATTTTCCGCGATCAGGATCGGGCGGGGCCGGCTGCGCATGCCATGGCCTCGGCGCTCCGCCAGGCGGTGCGCGAGTGCGCCCCCGAAGATTCGATTGTGTCGAATGAATAGCGGTAAAACATCCGCTTGAGTCGGGTGGCCTCTGGCGTATGCTTACCCAACGCTAACGCTTTGAGGAGAGGCTATATGGGCTTGTTGATTGAAGGAAAATGGCACGACCAGTGGTACGACACGAAGAAGCATGGCGGAGAATTTGTCCGCGAATCCGCCCAACTGCGCGACTGGGTGGGTGACAACCCTGACGCCGAAGGCCGCTGCCATCCCGCCGAGCACGACCGCTACCACCTCTATGTATCGCTTGCCTGTCCCTGGGCGCACCGTGCTCTGATCATGCGAACGCTCAAGGGGCTTGATGCGGTGATTGGCACCTCTCACGTTAGTCCACTGATGCTCGATCAGGGGTGGACTTACCACCAGGACGAAGGATCCAGCGGCGATCTCGTCAACGGCGTCGAGTATCATCATCAGCTCTATACCATGACGGATCCCGGCTATACGGGGCGTGTCACCGTTCCCGTACTTTGGGACAAGCATCGCAATGCCATCGTCAATAACGAATCCGCCGATCTGGTGCGCATACTCAACGATGCCTTCGATGAGCTGACCGGCAATGATCTGGATTTTTATCCTGCCGACCTGCGCGATGTGATCGACGAGGTCAATGCCGACGTCTATGACCATATCAACAACGGCGTTTATAAATCAGGCTTTGCCACCGAGCAGCACGTCTACGAAAAGCATGTGCGCGCACTTTTCGACGCCCTGGAGCGTATGGAGAAACGCCTGGGTGAGCATCGCTATCTGGCGGGGGAGTGGCTCACCGAGGCGGATATTCGGCTGTTCACCACTTTGATACGCTTCGATGCCGTGTATTACGGGCACTTCAAGTGCAACGTGAAGCGCATCGAGGATTTCCCCAACCTGGCCAACTACGTGCGCGAGCTTTATCAATGGCCGGGCGTGGCGGAAACGGTCAACATGGATCACATCAAGCGCCACTACTACTACAGCCACGATACCATCAACCCCACGCGTATCGTGCCGGTAGGGCCGGCGCTGGATCTCGGTCGTTCCCATGATCGCGAGCGACTGCCAGGCAAGGGTATCCGTCGCAAAGCCTGAACCGACCGTCAGACACCAAAAAGCCACCTTGCGGTGGCTTCTTGTCGTTATCCCTTAACGGTTAAGGGATCAGCGATATAAAGATGAAGGCGCTACTCTTCAATCGCTTCATCGTCAGGGTTGATGGCCTCGCGTGTGGACTGCCAAGCGCTTTCTACCCCTTCTTCAGTGCTTTCCCAGGCATCCCTGGCATTCGCCTTGGTCTGTTCCCACCAGTCACGATCATAGGTCGGGAAGGATTTGACTTCATCTTCAGAGGCGTTGACCAGAATCCGATGTTCGGTGTCGTCACCGTCGGTATCGGTTTCCAGGCTGAAGTAGTCGGTATCGACGACGATTTCACGTCCGCCCAGGCCCAGCACGGAGCCGCTTTCCACGACCAGCGCGCTGACTTTCATGTCTTCGTTCAGCAGAATATCGTCGACGTCGCCAATTTCTTCATTGGTATCGCCTTCGAGATACACGGTCGCATCCATGATGTCATCGGCGGAATACATGCCCTGAGGCCCGTCCGAGGCAGCGTTGGCATGAAAGGCAACGCTGCTTAGCAGGGCGGCACTGACAGCGGTGGTGATGATTGATTTACGCATAGCGTCTCTCCTTGTGGCTACGATGCTCAATGTGCATGTATCGCTGTGTCGCGATAGGTGACATTGAGAGAAATAAATAAAATTACCGGCGTGTAGAGGCAACGCGCGGCTATAAAGCGTTTGCCCACTCGTCGGCCTTGCGCTCGGCTTCCTCCCTGACCAGGCCGTATTTTTGCTGAAGCTTGCCCACCAGCTGTTCGCGCTTACCACCGATCTGATCCAGCTCATCGTCGGTAAGTTCGCCCCAGCTGGCGCGTGCCTTGCCCTTCATTTCAGTCCATCGACCTTCGACTTGATCCCAGTTCATCGAACCACTCCTTTGAGGTGCCTTTGAATTGATAGGCGACTATCAGGCTAGTTGAAATACGTTGCGGTGCAAGGAAGCTCGTCCAAAAAAGCCGCTGAAACCACTGGTCAGCCATCAGTTGCAGTGTTAGGATGCGCGCTCCTCGCATGTGTTGACCCCTCCATCACGACGATAAGCGTTTGCCTGCGTAGCCACGAGTCATTGTCAAGTCATTGCTCGCTACCCGGAAACGTTTGCTGGAACATCTCCCTGTTGGCAGATGTTCGCTGCTGTGAAGATGGCGCGCCTCCAGCATTTCACCAAACGGGTGAAATCGGCGCAGTAAGGTCGCCACGGCGGATTGAGTCACTTAAGGGTGAGCGATCCGGATGCTAGGTGCGACCGGCGTCTCCGACTCCACTGATGACGATATCCGCGCTGCGGATCGATGTTCTTTGATGCTGCTTACTTGATGCGCATCATTGACCGAGTCAGAGACGCTTACGATGTTTTTTGCCGGCACAACCGGCCTACCAAGGTGTGATTAATGACCTCGACTTCTGTCGCCTCGCCGAGCTTCGGCGATCTGGCTCTATTGCCTGCCGTTCTGTCTGCTGTTGAAGCACAGGGCTATGAAACTCCCTCGCCGATCCAGGCGCAGACGATCCCTGCGTTGCTGGAAGGCCGCGATATGCTGGGCCAGGCACAAACCGGCACCGGCAAGACCGCTGCATTTGCACTGCCATTGCTTACGCGTCTGGATCTGACGCGCCGCGAACCTCAGGTGCTGGTCATGGCACCGACCCGTGAGCTGGCGCAGCAGGTTGCCGCCTCGTTCAGCAAGTATGGCCAAAACCTCAAGGGTCTCGAAGTCGCGATCCTGTGTGGCGGCCAGGAATACCGTGAACAGCTGGGCGCGCTGAAGCGCGGCGCCCAGGTGATCGTCGGCACCCCCGGCCGGATTATCGACCACCTGGATCGCGGCAGCCTTAAGCTTGACGGCCTGTCCGCCCTGGTGCTCGACGAAGCAGACGAAATGTTGCGCATGGGCTTTATCGACGACGTAAAACGCGTGGTTGCCGATACCCCGAAAGATGCTCAGCGTGTGTTCTTCTCGGCAACGCTGCCGACCGAAATCGAGCGCATCGTCAACCGCTATCTGGTTGACCCGGTCAAGGTGGCGATCGAGTCTGGCACCACCACCGGTGAAAACATCGAGCAACGCATCGTTCGCGTTGACGGTGGCGCCAAGCTTGAAGCCCTGGCGCGTATTCTCGAAGTCGAACCCGTCGATGGCGCCATCGTCTTTGTGCGTACCCGTGCCGCCTGCACCACCCTGGTGGAACAGCTGACCGCTCGTGGCATCAACGCCGCCGGCCTCTCCGGTGATCTGGATCAGAGCCTGCGCGAGCGCACCATCACGCGCCTGAAGCGTGGCAAAGTCGACGTGTTGATCGCCACCGACGTCGCTGCCCGCGGCCTCGACGTATCGCGTATCACCCACGTGATCAATTACGACCTGCCCCAGGACGCGGAAGCCTATACCCACCGCATCGGGCGTACCGGTCGTGCCGGACGTAGCGGCATCGCGATTACTTTTGCCGGCTTCCGTGAAGGCCGCAAAGTGGGCTGGATGGAGCAGGCAACCGGTCAGAAGATGTCCGAAATGCCGCTGCCCGACGAGAGCGCGATTCGTGCCCATCGTGATGAGGTCTTCCATCATCGCGTCGTGGCTGCGCTCACCAAGGGAGCCGAGGAACAGCGTGCTCTGGTCGAGCGCCTGGTCGAGGAAGGCCATGACCCTGTCGAGCTGGCCTGTGCCTTTGCGGCCATGGCCCGCGCTGACGAAGCGCCGATCGGTCGCCTCCAGGCACCGCGCAAGGAAAAGCCCTCGCGTGACGGCGCGTCAGGTGGCAAGCCGGGTGCGCGTCGCGAACGTTCCAGCGCACCGAGCGAAGGCATGACCCGCTACCGCGTTTCCGTTGGCCATAAAGACGGCGTCAAGCCCGGCCAGCTGGTAGGCGCTCTTGCCAACGAAGGGGGTATCGAAGGCGCGCGTATCGGACGTATCGATATCCGTAACGCCTTCTCGGTGGTCGAGCTGCCCAGCGGTCTGCCGTCTACCATCCTGACCAAGATGGCGCGTGCCCGGGTTGCCGGCCGTCCGCTGGAAATCAGCGAAGACAGCGCGCCCGAGCGTGCGCCGCGCCGTCGTAATGACGATGGCGATGCGCCGGTCCGTCGCCGCGAACGCGCCTAAGGATTGACCGGCTGCCGCCAGGCGGCAACGGCTATCCCCACGCCCCCGTGCCTTTCCAGGCCCGGGGGCGTTTTTTTGCTACCTTGTGCGTCTGGATGTCGGTAAATCAGGGAGGCCTTATGGCGACACCGCTACACGCATGGAACCTGGCGCCTAAACAGGCCATTGCGCTGCAGAGCCAGTTGGCCAAGCGTCTCGAACTTACCGACCGTATCGACCCGGTGCGCCATATCGCCGGGGTGGATATTGGCTTCGAAGACCAGGGTGCCACCACCCGGGCGGCGGTGGTGGTGCTACGCTGGGCCCCGAACGCTGCCTCCCACCTGGCCGTGGTCGAGAAGGTGGTTCACCGCGAGGCGACGCGCATGCCCTATGTGCCCGGTCTGCTATCGTTTCGCGAGCTTCCGGCCGCGCTGGGCGCGTTCGAAAAACTCGCCGTGACGCCTGAACTGGTCATGGTGGACGGGCAGGGCATTGCCCACCCGCGCCATCTTGGCGTCGCTGCCCACTTAGGTCTGTGGCTGGACTTGCCCACCATTGGCATTGCCAAGTCACGGCTGACGGGCAGCCATACCGAGGTGGGGGAGGCGCGGGGCGACTGGGTGCCGCTGACCGCCGGGGATGCGGTGATCGGCGCGGTGCTGCGTTCGCGGGCCAAGGTCAAGCCGGTGTTCGTTTCTCCCGGCCACCGACTGTGTCTGGATACCTCGCTAAGCTGGGTTATGAGCTGCCTGGGAGCCACCAAGCTGCCCGAGCCCACCCGCCTGGCCGACCGGCTGGCATCACGGCGCGACGAAAAGCGCACGCCTGCCCGCTAGCCCACGCTAGACGAACGCTAAAAAGCGGCGCAGCAGGCTCGATGCCTCCGGGGTGTCGCCCACGCCGAGTAGCAACGCCTCGGGGTCGTCCCCCTGATCGCGCAGCGCGGCCTTCTGCCGTTCCAGGTAAGCGCGCATGACGGGCGCGGTGAATTCCGGATGAAACTGTACGCTCCATTGGCGTGCTCCATAGCGCAGCGCCTGGTGAGCGTCGTGGCTGTTATGCGCCAGAATCGTGGTGTCGGGCGGCAGCTGCATGACCGACTGGGCATGGGTCAGGTGGGCCGGGAAGCACGCCGGTAGCTGGCCAAATAGCGGATCCTCCTGACCCGCCCGGGTGAGACGTACGGCATGGGTGCCCGACTCGCGGCCGGCGGGGTGGTAATCGCTGATGCCGTCGAATGCCGCGGCCATCAGCTGATGACCGTAGCACACGCCGAGCATGGGTACCTCGTCCGCCAGCGCCTGGCGCAGCCAGGGCTTGAGCGCCTCGCTCCACGGCGGCGCTTCGCTGACCATGCTGTGCGAGCCGGTGATGATGACGCCGGCATACGCCGCGGCGGGCTCAGCGGGTACCGCATCGCGGGCGTCCCAGACGCTTAACGTCAGCGTTTCCGGCAGCGCCTCGCGCAGCTGGCGGATAAAAAGTTGTTCAAAGTCGCCGTGGGCATCGACGACCTCGGGGAAGGCATCACCGGTTTTGATAATCACTAAAGAAGACATGCTGGCTCTCATCCTGGCGCCGCGCGGGATCGTTGAGGGAGGTTAAGGTCGTCAAGAACGATAGAAACAATAGCCTGCCGGGGCGATTCCCATGTAAGGTGCATCCGTGACCCCATATTACGTTCAGGAGCCTGATATGCAACAGATAACCCGCGCAGGTGAGCCCATGGATGTGGCCGGCAGCCTGCCTGCCCCCGGCCAGCAAGCCCCGGCTATGACGCTGACCAACGCCGAGCTCAAGGATGTCACCCTGGATACTTACCAGGGCAAGCGCAAGGTGCTCAATATCATCCCCAGCGTCGATACGCCGACCTGTGCCATGTCGACCCGACAGTTCAACGCGTTGGCATCCAAGCTGGACAACACGGTGGTACTGGTCGTGTCCGCCGACCTGCCGTTTGCCGCCAAGCGCTTCTGCGGGGCGGAAGGGCTCGATGAAGTCGAGACGCTCTCCACCTTCCGTCACCGCGAGTTCCAGGAAGCCTGGGGCGTGGCACTGTGCAATAGCGCCATGGAAGGACTGTGTGCCCGTGCGGTCGTGGTTCTGGACGCCGACAACCGCGTGCTGCACAGTGAACTGGTCAGCGAGCTCAAGAACGAGCCGGACTACGACGCCGCGCTGGCCGTGCTCAACGCGTGATGCCCAACTGATGGCGCTCGGCCGCCGCCACCAGCGCGCGAATCAAGCGCTGCTGGGGGCGGTTGAAGATCAGCCATTCGGGGTGCCATTGCACGCCGATCAGGAAGTCGTGATCCCGTGACTCGATGCCCTGGACCAGGCCGTCGCGGTCGCGGGCAACGATGTCGATACCCTGTCCGGCCTGATTGACGGCCTGGTGGTGAAGGCTGTTCACCCGGCACCAGGTGACGCCGAGCAGGCGATGGAGCTGGCTGGCGCCGACGATATCTACCGTTTTGCGTGGCAGTACCGTCCGCCGACGCTTGAGGCCTTCGTGGGTGGTGTAGATATCCGGGTCGAGGGTGCCGCCAAGGTGCACGTTGATCAGCTGAGCGCCACGGCAGATACCTAGCACGGGGGTATGCCGAGGAATGAAGCGCTCGAGCAGGTTGAGCTCCAGCGCATCCCGGGCGGGATCCAGACGCACGTCAAGCTGCACCTCCCCACCATAGAGCGACGCTTCAATATCATCGCCGCCACCAATGATCAGGCCATCCAGGTACTCAGGTTTGGGCCTTGATGGCGACAGGCGAAGCGGTCGCCCGCCGTGACGCCAGACGGCGAACCAGTCGAACCACCAGGCAAGCTGGCTTTTTGCATCGGAGGTGGTGATGCCAATTAACGGGCGGGCCATGCAACGGCACTCTCTGGTCGATGTGAATGAGTTGGTCGATGTGAATGCGTCAATCGCAAAATTTCAGCGTTTCGTCGACGAACGCCCGTGCCACCAGCACTTGATGCGGCTAGTCATGCGCATGAACCAGGGCCGGTTGTGCAGGGCGATGTAGTCGTCGCAGCGGGCGGACAGGGATGCCTCAGCGGCGGCCAGGTGTTCGACAGCGGCCCAGCGGTTCCATTCGGTAACGGCCCCCCAGTGAGGCTCCGATAGCTGGGCGTTGGGCAGCCGGTAGTGAAACGTCGGCCGCGGCTTGGTCAGCTCGCTATGCAGCAGCTTGTGGGGATGGTCGGGGCGAAGGTAGGCAAACAGCGGCAACATATCCAGCTCGCGGTTGCGGGTCGGATTGTAATGCAGGTAGTCGTCAATCAGCGTGTCGAGATCCGGGGTGTACTCACGGTCGAGCACCTTGAGCGCGTACTCTTTGGGAAACGGGTTGGCGTGGGGGAGGACTTCGCGGGTGATATCCACCTTGATCTCGTCGCGAAGCCAGCTTGCCAGCAGCAGATAAGCCCGGAGCATCGCCAGCAGGTAGTCCACGTCGGCGCGCTCGATCTCAGGGTTGAGGTGCAGTCCGAAGCCGTAGAGCAAGCTCGCATCCGTGCCCTTGGCGCCATGTGTGCGCAGCGCCTCGAAAAGGCTATCGAGGTCGGGCAGCTCGTCCCAGGGCACCGGCGGGCAGACGATTTCGGTGGGTACCAGGCCGGTCACCATGTCGCCAATCAGCTCGCGGGTCTTGCGATGGAACTCCAGGCGGTGCTGGTGCTGCTGGCGCATCCACTCGCTGTCCTGCTCGTGGCCCTCTTCCAGCAGCGCCTTGTCCGGGTGGGCATACTGGGTGTCCAGCTCAATGCCGAACTCCCCCCAGCGGGTACCCTCGACCAGTAGTCGGTGAGGGCTGACCACGTTAAGCTCACCACCAAATAGCTCGCGAACGATCTGGGCCGTGTCGCGGGGCGGGAGGCCGGCAAACTCGATTTCAACGCCGACACGGCGGGTTTCGCCCTTTGCATTGCGTCCGTTAGGTGGTGCATCTAACGTCATCTCGGCATCCTGTGAGGTGAACAATTCATCCACTCAGCCTATCATAGTCACGCGCACGGGCTGAGAATAATCACGTAGCGCACCACTTAAGCGTTACCGTGTGGCAACGTCTATTCACGCCTTGGTCCAGGAGTAACATGTGCGAACGCACTGGCTAATTAACACCGTTCTACGCCTCGTTGTCATTTTGATGATGGGTAGCGTGGCCACACAGGCCCAGGCGCAGTCGATCACCCTGCCGAGCCTGGGAGGCGCTGGCTCGGAGGAGCAGAGCGATGTCAACAGCGAGGATTTTCAGGGCTCGCTGGATGACGTGATCTCGATGCTCGAGAACGAAGAACGGCGCAATGAGTTGCTTGGCTCGCTGCGTGAGCTGCAAACCACCTCGGGCGAGGCGACCCAAGAGGAGGGTATCGTGCACCAGGGGCTGTTGGGTGCCCTGGCCGACACCCTCACCGACATCGGCGAGCAGGCCCAGGCCGGGGATTCACCGGTCGACGAGTGGGAGCGTCAGCTGGTACATGGCGGTCAAGAGCTGAAAGCGCTGGTCAGCACCGCCGACCGCAGCGAAACCATCCGCGCCGTGGCCGAAGGGGCGGTGCTGGCGGTGGTCTGGATCGCCTTGCTGGTGGCGATGATCGGCGCCGGTCGGGTGCTGGCCAACCGCCGTGAATGGCCGCTCGACCTGCCGCGGGACCCCAAAGGCTGGCTGATGGTGGTGCACTTCCTGCGCCGCATGCTGCCCTGGATACTGGCCTTTGCCATTACCCTGGGGATCGGTCAGTTGATGGCGTACAGCCCGGGCCGGACCATGGTGCTGGTGGTGGCGTATATTTGCGTGTGCGGTCGGCTGCTGTCGGTGGTGTTTGAGACCGTGGTGGCGTTTTTCAGCCGCGGCCATCGTTTTACCGCGGTGCTGCTGCTCCATCAGCAGGCACTGCGCGGCCTGTTCGTGATTGGCGCACTGATTGCGCTGGGCGACGCGGTGAATTCCAGCCGTATCGTCGAGATGCTGGGCGAAGAGCTTTCCAGCCTAGTCTCGGTGCTGGCCAACATGCTGGCGGCCCTGCTGTCGGCGCGCTTTGTGTTCAAGTTCAAGCGGCCGGTTCGCCACCTGATCTGCAATCGTCCCTATAAGCAGCGCCGCGATGCCAGCGCGGCGGTGGAAATGATCCGTGCCCTGGGTGGGCTCTGGCATATTCCCGCGCTGCTGCTGGTCGGCGGTTCACTGCTGGCGATCTTCATTACCGTGGGTGACGTCGGAACGGCACTGGCCCGGTCAATCATTTCCGCCAGCCTGTTGGTGCTCACGCTCGTGGTCACCGGTCTTCTGCGCCGCCAATCCGAGCGCCTGGGCAAGCGCCGCCATCGTCGTCGGCAAAGCCAGTACCGCAAACGGTTGGAGCGCTTTGCGTTCGTGCTGGGGCATATCTGTGCCTGGGTGGTCTTTGCCGAACTGCTGATGCAGGTGTGGGGCAGCTCCATGTTCGGCCTGGGGCAGCGCGGGCTGGCCGGGGCGCGGATTGGCCCGGCACTGGTGAGCCTTGGCGCAACGGTGTTTCTGGCTTGGCTGGCGTGGATTTTTGCCGATACCGCCATTCAGCGGGCGTTGGTATCGTCGACCCGCTCGCGGGGGCGGCGGGTGAACCAGGCCCGGGCGCAAACCATCACGCCGATGATTCGCAACGTGATTTTCGTCACGATTCTGATCATCGCAGTGATAGCGGGGCTTGCCAATCTAGGGGTCAACGTCACGCCGCTGCTGGCGGGTGCCGGTGTCATCGGTCTGGCGATCGGTTTCGGGGCGCAGACCCTGGTGCAGGATTTGATCACCGGGATCTTTATCCTGATCGAAGACTCCCTGGCGGTGGATGACTTTGTGCAAATCAACGGTCACATGGGGACGGTCGAGGGGCTGACGTTGCGCACGGTCAGACTGCGCGACCTCGATGGTGTCGTGCATATCATCACTTTCAGCCGCATCGAGTCGATTCACAACATGTCCCGGCAGTTCGGGATTGCGCTGATGCGCATCCGTATTCCCCACGAAATGAAAGTCGACGACGCCATCAATCTGATGCAGGACACGGCCCAGGAGCTGCGCAAGGACCCGATGATGCGGCACTACATCTGGTCGCCGCTGGAAATGCAGGGCGTCGACAGCTTCGACGACGGCGGCGCCATCCTGCGCATGCGTTTCCGTACCGCGCCGGAAATGCAGTGGGACGTGTCGCGGGCATTCAATCTGATGCTCAAGCAGCGCATGGAAGCGGAAGGCGTTGACATGGCACCGCCGCGTTTGAGCATCAACATGGAAGGCCAGGCAGGCGGTTCGATGGCGTCGGATGCCAGCGTTGACATGGACTTGGACGAGGCCCCCCACAACGATGACGGGACGCTGCCCGAGGATCGCGAGCGGCCGACGTCACCCAAGCCCGCGCCGCTGCCCACGCAGGCCGAGATCAAGAAGGACGAGCGTCAGCGCAAGGGCGACGGCCAAGGCAAGCGGTTACCCGGTGGCAAGTCCCAGGCAAAGGGCAAACCCGATCACACTCCCGATACCGGCCCCGGTCGCGAACATGGCGACGAGTAGCCACGGGCCGCGCCAGCGACGCCAGCGGTTATACAGGGAGACTGCGTTGCTGACGCGATCGACCAGTTCATCGTGGCGTGAAATGGCGTGATCGGGGGGCAGTGAGAAATCGTTGGCCACATCACCCTGCCAGTGCGCGCCATGGGTCAGCCCCAGTCGCGCGCGTAGACAGCCGATGTCGCTGAGCGTCTGATGCAGGGTGTCGTAGGTTTCGCGATGCTCATTGACCGCCAGCACGGTGTCGGCATCCTGGCGCAGGGCGCTGTTTTGGCAGCGCTCGACGGCGCTCTGGATGTCGAGCTCGCTGGCTTCTGATGAAAGCGATAGGCGTTGATACAGATCGCGCATAAGAATGGTCTTGTTCCGTCGGTCGCCGCCGTGTCGGTTTAATAGGTTTGCATCAGGTAATCATACGCGTTTTTGATGCGCTGGAAACGAGCAGATGCGAGCGCTACCTGATGTTCGCTTTCGGAGAAGAAACGGTCCGGGTGGTGCAGCTGGGCCATGCGCCGATAGGCGAGCCGAACGTCACCGCGGCTGGCGCCCGGCGGCAGCCCGAGCACGGCCAGCGCCCGGGTAGTGCGATCCGGTGGCGGGGTGTGCGACGACTGTCGCCGCTCGCTCTGGGCGCGTTCGTGACGCGCCTGCTCTCGTTGGGCCTGTTCGCGGCGCTGCTGGTCGTCGCGCTGGCGCTGGCGTTCTCGCTCCTGACGGGTCTGTTCCTTACGCGCGTGCGCCTGTTCCTGCTGGCGCTGCTTTTCCTGATGTTTGCGCTGTTTTTTCTGTTCGCGCTGCTCGGCTTTCTCCTGAGCCTGGCGTTCGGCGTCTTCGCGGGCTTGCTGTTCGGCGGCGGCGTCGCGCGCTTTTTGACGGAAATAGTCAGGGTTATGCTGCTGCCAATAGGTATGCCGACTGGGATCTTCGGGGGCGCCCATGGGTCGGCCGGTCAGCTCGTAAAACAGCGTGCTCAGCGTGGTGGGGGTCACGTTGAGCAAGTCGGCAAGAAAGCGCAGGATATAATGGTTGGCCAGCGACAGCTCGCCGTCGTCGGTGGCAACGGTAATCGACTGGTGCAGCACGCTCAAGCTACGCTCCTTGGAGCATTCCTTGCGCAGAATTTCGGCGGCCAGCTGAATCGCCTGAAGATCCTGGCTATGAGCGATCCCCATGACCGGTCCGAGCTCGTGCCCATGACGAAACTGCGCCGTGACCTGGGCCAGACGGCGGCGCCGTTGACCTTCGGACACGTGCTGACGGTGCACCAGCACCCAGGCCAGCAATAGCAGCGTTGCCGTATCCACTTGGCTGCGGCTTTTCAACAGCACCAGCTCAAAGGGTGAAAAACGGGCCATGGACATTCCCAAGCTCCCAATGCAAAGAGGTAAACAGCGAGCAATAGTGGCGTTCGGCGTCCATTAAGGCAAGTCCTCCCCATACCCGATGCACTGCCATGTTATCGCATCACCATACACAGGGAAGTAGGAGATTGGTCGTTGATCAACGTTGAGCGCAAGAACAGCTATCAGCTGCGTATTTCGCGGCGTCTCAAGGAGGAGACGTCTCATACCCTGGACGTCTACCTGTTCGTGCCGGGCGAGCTGGGTCTGTCGACCCAGTTGATCTCCGAAGAAGCGTTCTATCATGCGGCGATCCAGATATCGCGCACCTATTACAGCGATCAGCATCACCTGCCCTTGGTGCGCAGTCGCCTGGCCACGCGCCACCAGATGGGCAGCGATTCCTATCGGCTGAGCCTCAGCCTTTACGCCTACCAGTACGTTGGCGCGATGGAGCGTACTACCCAGGCCATGCTGGAGCGTGCGCGAGCCATCCGCCCTGGGCAGGAAAAGCAGCAGGTCGATCAGCAAAGCGTCGACCGCCTGTGCGATGAGATGCAAGAGACCAGCGACTTGAGCGAGAGCATCCTGAGGCGTCTGCGCCGTCATCCACCCAAGGACGACCGGCTGTATAAATACTTTGCCAATATCGACAACTACCTGTCGTGGTTTACCGAGCAGCAGCTGTTGGCTCTGGTGGCCCACATGCCCAGGGGCGGCGAGTTTACCCCCATCCGTCACCGTTTCGTGGCGATTTGCCAGCGCGAGGCCGAGTACCGCCAGGAGCAGGAATACAACGCGATGCGGGTCATGGAAGACCCCACGCGCATGTCGAACAAGATGCGTCTGTTACGCCGTTTGATCGAGTACCCGATCACCCTCAAGCAGCGCTCTCAGGAGCTCGGCGGCGGTGAGCAGAAAGCCGTCAAGGCCCTGGCGACCGCCGTGGTCATGGGGTTTGTCTCGTTTGGCGTGCTGCGCCTGCGCGATACGCTGGGCGATATTACCGCGCTGTTCGTGATCGCCATGGCGGTGCTCTACGCCATGCGCGAGGTGTTCAAGGACGATCTGCGCAATACGCTCTGGCGCTGGCTGCGGCGGGGGCGCCCCAAGTGGCGGCGGCAATACGTCGACCCCAACCGCAATGTGCCGGTCGGGCATCAGCTGGAGTGGTTCGACTATAAGCGCTACGCCGTGCTGGACACGGAAATCCAGCAGTTGCGGCGTCGAACGGTCGCCCAGCGTGAAGAGGTGGTGCTGCATTATCGTTCGCAGTCGCGCATGTCACCGACGCGCTTCCTGAGCGGCTACGAACACACCCAGGAGAGTCTGACCCTGGATATATCCATGCTGACGCGACTGATGAGCAAGGGCAAGCACGCCATCTACCGGCTCAAGGAAGGCCAGGCCGTGCGCGAGACCGTCGAGCGCCGTCACCTGTTCAATCTGGTGATCCGCGAAATCGGCAGCGAAGACCAGCCCTACCTGGCCCGCTGGAAGGTCGTGGTCAGCCGCTCGGGAATTGTCTCGGTGGAAAAGGTCGAGGAGAGCGAGGCTCACCAGGCACCCCCATAAACTGCGCTGGATCAAGTTTGCGTCATCCAGCTCAAGCGTGCATAGGCAAATCCCCGGGGGCGGACTAGGCTTATCGATAGGCAATGCCTCCCGCATTGGCGACGACATCGCAAGACGCGTCGCAAGGAGAAAATCATGCAAGCAATCGATATTATGACCCCTAAAGTCGTCAGCGTGTCTCCTGGCACGGAGGTGCGTGATATAGCCCAACTGCTGCTCAAGCATCGCATCAGCGCCGTCCCCGTCGTGGACGCTCAGCACCAAGTGGTCGGGATTGTCAGCGAGGGCGATCTGATGCGCCGGCTAAAGGATGACAGCGGCGAGGATCACGGCGGGTGGCTATCGCTTTTCAGCGCCGGGAAGAATGCCGGCGAGTATGTGAAGGCACACGGCCGTAAAGCCCAGGACATCATGACCCGCGACCCGCTGACCGTTGAGGAAAATACACCGCTCCACAGCATCGCGCGACTGCTGGAAAAGCACCATATCAAGCGCGTACCGGTGCTGCGTGACGGTAAGCTGGTGGGTATTGTCAGCCGCGCCAATCTGCTGCAGGGCATTGCCAATGCGGCGGTGGGGCCGACGCAATCGCCCACCGATGACCGGGCGATTCGCGACGCCATTTTCAATGAAGTCGAGCATGGCACGGACGTGCGGATCGAGAACATCAGCGTCATCGTGGACGGCGGTGCCGTGGAAATTTGGGGACTGGTGGATTCCCTTGAGCAGAAACGGGCCGTTACCGTCGCGGCGGAAAACGTTTCCGGGGTGACGCAGGTCGAGAACCATCTGGGCATGATGCCCCGCGGCGTGGGCTATATGTAACCTGTCGTTCGTTTGTCGTCGTTTCGCCAATAGCCCGCTATCGCTGATAGCGGGCTTTTTCGTGCCTAGCTGACCGCTTCGATGGCGTTTTCCAGGCTAGCCACACTGCGCTGGGTATGGTGAAGCTTGTCGAGACCAAACAGCCCGATGCGGAAGGTCTGGAAGTGGTCGCCCTCGTCGCACATCAGCGGCACGCCGCCGGCGACTTGAACGCCTGCCTGGGCAAGCCTGCCGACCAGGCCGGCGTCGTCGGTATAGCAGACCACCACGCCGGGGGCTTCAAAGCCTTCGGCGGCGACGCTGGTGAACCCGTGGCGCGTAAGCATGGCGCGAACCTCGCGGCCAATCGCCTGCTGCTCAGCTTTGACCTTGGCGAACCCATACGCGCGGGTTTCCTGCATGATGTCGCGCAGCGTGCGCAGGGCATCGGTGGGCATGGTCGCGTGATAAGCGTGGCCGCCGTTTTCGTACGCCTGCATGATGCTGTGCCACTTGCCCAGATCGCAGGCGAAGCTGTTGCTTTGCGTCTCGGAAAGACGCTGGGTGGCGCGCTCGGAGAGCATCACCATGGCGCAGCAGGGCGAGCCGCTCCAGCCTTTCTGCGGTGCGCTGACCACGACATCCACCCCCAACGCCTGCATATCCACCCACAGCGTGCCGGCGGCAATGGCATCGAGCACGAACAGGCCGCCCACGTCACGGGTCGCCTTTGCAACGCTGCGGATATAGTCGTCCGGCAGCAGCAGCCCGGCCGAGGTCTCCACCTGCGGGGCAAACACCACGGCGGGCTTTTCCTCACGAATACGCGCGGCGACGTCGTCGGCGGGTACCGGCGCGAAGGGGGAGTGCGGATCGCTGGCGTCAAGCCGCCGTGCCTTGAGCACCGTATGCTGGTCGGTCAGACGGCCCATCTCGATAATCTGCGTCCAGCGGTAGCTGAACCAGCCGTTACGAATGACCAGCGTCGGCTGGTCGACAGCGAACTGGCGCGCAACCGCTTCCATGCCGAAGGTACCGCTACCCGGCACGATGACAGCCGCATGGGCGTTATAAACTTCTTTGAGCGTGGTGGAAATATCGCGCATCACGCCCTGAAACTGCTGGGACATATGGTTCAGCGAGCGGTCGGTATAGACCACCGAATATTCCAGCAGGCCGTCGGGGTCGACGTTGGGCAGTAAGCCAGCCATGGCGTTCTCCAAAGAAATGGTGTGCTCTTGACGGCACACTTGGCGTCAACAAAAGGGTGGTCTTAAGCGTACGAGCAATACACGCACAAAACCAGCCCAAAGGGGCTGGCTTATCGTGGACTGCCTGGCGGCTTAACGCTGTGGCAGTTGCTCGGGGCCGAAGGCGTCGGGCAGCAGCGTTTCCATGGTGTAGGTCTTCAGCACCTCGCCTTCGCGAGAAAGCACCAGGATCTGCGTGTCGGGCGTGGCAAATTCGCGGATACGCTGGCGACAGTCGCCGCAGGGCGTACACAGATGTTCGCCAGGACCCATCACATAGACCCTGGCAAGTTCGCGTTGCCCGGCGGTTGCCATGGCGGAAATCGCCGACGCTTCGGCACACAGCCCCTTGTAGTGGGCAACTTCCACGTTGGCGCCGGCAAACTGCTGGCCGTCGGGCGTCTCCATCACCGATGCCACCGGGTGGTGGGAGTAGGGCGCATAGGCATTGCCCAGCGTCTTGAGTAGTGTTTCAACCAGCGCGGGGGCGACTTGGCTCATGGCGATTTCCTCGGTGTTGTCCGCTCAGGCGTGCGCGGCGTCGTCGCGCAGTACCGTATCCAGCGCAATGGTCATCATGTCGTCGAAGGTGGTCTGACGGTCGGCGCTCGAGAGCGAGTCGCCTTTCAGAATGTGATCTGACACGGTGCAGATGGTCAGCGCCCGGGCGCCGAATTCTGCGGCCACGCCGTAGAGACCTGCCGCTTCCATTTCGACGCCGACAATGCCGTAGCGCTTGAGCAGCTCGGCCATCTCGGTTTGCGGGTTGTAGAACAGATCCGCCGAGAAAATGTTGCCGACTTTCACCGGCACGTTCTGCGCATTGGCGGCGGCCACGGCGTGCTGGGTCAGGTCAAAGTCGGCAATCGCAGCGAAGTCGTGGTCGTTGAAGCGCATGCGGTTGACCTTGGAGTCGGTGCAGGCGCCCATGCCGATGACCACATCGCGGACGTTGACGTCGTCGCGCACGGCGCCGCAGGAGCCCACGCGAATGACGGATTTCACGCCGTAGTCGGTGATCAGCTCCTTGGCATAGATCGAGACCGAGGGGATGCCCATGCCATGGCCCATGACCGAAATCTCGCGGCCTTTGTAGGTGCCGGTGTAACCAAACATGCTGCGCACGTCGTTCACCTGGCGAACGTTCTCCAGGTAGGTATCGGCAATGTACTTGGCGCGCAGCGGGTCGCCGGGCATCAGCACGGTATCGGCAAAGTCGCCTTGGGCAGCGTTAATGTGCGGGGTCGCCATGAAATGCTCCTATGTCTATTACGGGAGGTCCGAACAACCCTCCGCGGGGGCGCTGTAAACCCATCCCTGGGCGCTACTTTCGCCATCCATGGCGAAAAACCCCCGCTACGGGTTGATTCTGACCTTGCACTCTATGGTGCTAGTCGTTTGTTAGCCGCACTCAAGCAGCGTTGGGCAAAAAACTGTTGCCGTCGGCCATGGCCTCGAGCGCGAAGTAGTCGGCGAGTGTCTGGCCAATATCGGCGAAGGTGCCGCGTTCGCCCATGGGGCCGGGGGTGAAGCCGGCGCCGCGAACCATGACCGGTACGTATTCGCGGGTATGCTCGGTGCCTTGCCAGCTGGGGTCGCAGCCGTGGTCGGCGGTAAGCAGCAGCAGGTCGTCGTCGCTCAGCGCGGCGAACAGCTCGGGCAGGCGGGCATCGAAATGCTCGAGCGCGGCGGCATAGCCCGGCACGTCGCGGCGGTGACCGTAGACCGAATCAAAATCGACAAAGTTGGTCATGATCATGGTCGGGCGGTCGCTGGTTTCCTTGGCAGTACGCGCTACCTCGCCAAGCGTCGCTTCCATCAGTGCGTCGTGACCGCTGGCCTTGACCTTGTGGGTAATGCCGCAGTGGGCGTAGATATCGGCAATCTTGCCGATCGACACCACTTCGCCCCCCGCTTCGGCGAGCTTTTGCAGCACCGTGGGCGTGGGGGGCTCGACGCTGTAGTCGCGGCGATTGCCGGTACGCGCAAAGTCGTCGCGGTCATTGCCGACAAAGGGGCGGGCGATCACGCGGCCAATGTTGTAGGGCTCAAGCAGACCGCGCACGGTTTCGCATAATTCATAGAGCCGTTCGAGGCCGAAGTGCTCCTCGTGGGCGGCAATCTGAAACACGGAATCCGCCGAGGTGTAGACGATGGGCTTGCCCGTGGCGATATGCTCTTCGCCCAGGCGGGCGATGATCTCGGTGCCCGAGGCGTGGCAGTTGCCGATCACGCCGGGCAGATTGGCGGCGTCGACAATCTTGTCGAGCAGCTCTGCCGGGAAACTGTCGGTTTTATCGAGAAAGTAGCCCCAGTCGAAGCGAACGGGCACGCCGGCAATTTCCCAGTGGCCCGACGGCGTATCTTTGCCGCTGGAAACCTCTTTAGCGTGGGCGTAGGCGCCTGCCAGGTTTTCTGGAAGCGAGACGCCTTCGGCTACGCTGCCGGTGGCATCGCGGTGGGCGTTGAACAGCCCCAGCGCGGCCATGTTGGGCAGTCTGAGCGGCCCTGAGCGTTCGGCGGTATTAGCCTCGCCGCGGGCGCAGGCGGCGGCGATATGGCCCAGGGTGTCAGCTCCCTGGTCACCGAATTTATCGGCGTCCGGCGCGCTGCCGATGCCGAAGGAATCGAGGACAACAACAATTGCGCGGCGCATCAGGCTTCTCCTCGGAAGGTGTCTTGAAGTAGCGTATCGGCGGTCGCGGGGGCGTCACCCAAGGTGACCGCGGCGCGAAGCTGGGCGGCGGCAAGGGCGGCGGCGTCTTCGCTTTTGGCGTGAACCATGGCGATAGGACGCTGACCATCGACACGCTCGCCGATTTCGGCAATGTCGCTGAAGCCGACGCTGTGGTCGACGCTGGCATCATTGCGCAGGCGCCCTCCACCGAGTTCCACCACGCTCATGCCGACGGCCCGGGTGTCAATACGCTGGATGATGCCCGACTGTTCGGCATATACAGGCTTGATAACGTCGGCTGTGGCCAGGTAGTGATCCGAACGCTCCATGAAGTCGGCAGGGCCGCCCAGCTCGCTCACCATGCGGGCAAAAACCTCGGCCGCCGCACCCGATGTAAGGGCTTTTTCAAGCTTGGTCAGCGCTTCCTCACGGCTGTCGACCAGCTTGCCCGCCATCAGCATTTCCACCGCCAGTTCGCGGGTCACCTGCATGACCCGGCTGTTGGAACGTTCACCGCGCAGCAGTGCCAGGGTTTCGACGATCTCGACCGCGTTACCGGCGCAGGGGGCCAGTGGCTGGCTCATGTCGGTGAGCAGCGCGGTGGTCGGCGTGCCTGCCTGGGTCGCGACATTGGCGATGCTCTTGGCCAGTTCGCGGGATTTTTCCGGCGTAGGCATGAAGGCGCCGCTGCCGACTTTGACATCCATGACCAGGGCATCCAGGCCGGAGGCCAGCTTTTTGCCCAGGATGGAGGCGGTGATCAGCGGGATGGATTCCACCGTGGCGGTCACGTCGCGCACGCCGTAGATGCGCTTGTCCGCTGGAGCGAGGTTGCCGGTTTGGCCGATAATCGCCACGCCAGTGGATTTGACCACATCGCCGAAGCGTTCCGGGGCGGGGTAGGGGTTATAGCCGGGAATGGACTCCAGCTTGTCCAGCGTGCCGCCGGTGTGGCCCAGGCCGCGGCCGGAAATCATCGGCACGAAGGCGCCGCAGGCGGCGACCCAGGGGCCCAGTACCAGCGAGACCAGATCACCCACGCCGCCGGTGGAGTGTTTGTCGACGATCGGGCCGGGCAGGTTGAGTGAGTCCCACTGCATGACGTAGCCGGAGTCACGGGTGGCGGTGGTCAGCGCCACGACTTCCTCACGGCTCATGCCGTTTAAAAACACCGCCATGGTAAAGGCGCCAATTTGGGCATCGCTGATACGGTCATCGGCAATGCTCTGAACAAAGGCCTTGATTTCTTCTGCCGGCAGCGGCTGGTGATCGCGCTTGAGGCGAATCAGTTCTTGCGGGAGCATCTTAATAGCCTCCGTCATTACGCGAGAGCGACGCGGTCTGGGGGTTGCCGCTCAGGGTATTGAGCAAGTCCCCCAGCAGGCTGGACGCACCAAACCGGAAGTGGCGCGGCGAGACCCACTGGTCACCCATGATCTTGGCGGCGAGCGCCAGGTATTCGGCGGCCTCTTCGGCTGTCTTGACGCCACCTGCCGCCTTGAACCCGACATCCTTGCCGCTTTCCTTGATCGTCTGGAGCATGATCTCGGCGGATTCCAGCGTTGCGTTGACCGCCACCTTGCCGGTTGAGGTCTTGATGAAATCGGCGCCGCCTTCAATGGCCAGCTCGCTTGCCCGCTTGATCAGCGCAGGCTCTTTAAGCTCGCCGGCCTCAATGATGACTTTCAACAGTGCCTGGCCACCGCAGGCCGCATGGCACATTTCCACCAGCTCGCGGCCGGTCTCTTCGTCGCCCGCCATGAGGGCGCGGTAGGGGAAAACGACATCGACTTCGTCTGCCCCGGAGGCGACGGCTTCACGGGTCTCGCGGGCGGCGCCCATGATGTCGTCACCGCCGTGGGGGAAGTTGGTGACCGTGGCAATTTTGACGTCACCGTTGAGCTCGTGGGCGGTGAGGGCGCGACGCGCGGTCACGACGAACTGGGGGTAGACGCATACCGCCGCCGGGTAGCCAAAGGGCGTTTTTGCCTTTTTGCACAGTGATTCGGTAGACGCATCGGTGTCGGTATCGTTGAGACTGGTCAAGTCCATTAGTGAAAGCGCCTGGCGCGCGGCAAGGGTCACGTTAATCGAAGCGGTCATGGACATCTCACACAGTGGTAGGGTTAATCATTAACTGAAAAAAACGGGCACTGCCGTATAAGACAGCAGCGCCCGGGATATAGCCGTATGTCGCGTTCAGCTAGCGGCGCTGCCCAGGGCAAGGAAGAAGCCCGCAATCGACGCCGACATCAGGTTGGACAGTGTACCGGCCAATACCGCCTTGACGCCAAACCGGGCGATTTCTTGGCGACGGGTGGGGGCGATGCTCCCCAGGCCGCCGAGCAGAATCGCAATCGACGACAGGTTTGCGAAGCCGCACAGGGCAAAGGAAAGAATCGCCATGGTGTGCGGCGTCATGGCCTGTCCGGTTGCCGCGACCATCTGCTCGCCCTCGATATAGGGCGCCAGGTTGATATAGGCGACAAACTCGTTGACCACCAGCTTCTGGCCGATGAACGAGCCGGCAAGCGTGGCCTCTTCCCAGGGCACCCCGAGCAGGAACGCCAGCGGGGCAAACAGCCAGCCCAGGATCCACTCAAGGCTCAACGATTCGAAACCTACCCAGCCGCCGACACCGCCCAGAATGCCGTTGATCAGGGCGATCAGGGCGATGAAGGCCAGCAGCATCGCGCCCACGTTGGCCGCCAGCATCAGGCCGGAAGTGGCGCCAGACGCTGCAGCGTCGAGGACGTTGCTGGGCTTGTCCGATTGCTCGTCAAGCTCCTCCTCTACCTTGGAAACGCTGTCGGCATCTTTGGGATCCTGGGTTTCCGGCATGATCAGTTTAGCAAACAGCAGGCCGCCGGGGGCCGCCATGAAGGAGGCGGCGACCAGGTATTCCATGGGAATGCCCAGGGCGGCGTACCCCGCGAGCACCGAACCGGCGACGGACGCCAGGCCGCCGCACATCACGGCAAACAGCTGGGAAGGCGTCATGCGGGCGATAAACGGACGCACCACCAGGGGCGCTTCGGTTTGGCCGACAAAGATGTTTGCCGTAGCGGAAAGCGACTCGGTACGCGAGGTGCCCAGCGCCTTCTGCAGCGCGCCACCCAGGATGCGGATCACCCACTGCATGATGCCGAGGTAGTAAAGCACCGCGATCAGCGAAGAGAAGAAGATGATGACCGGCAGTACCTTGATGGCAAAGACAAAGCCCACTGCGTCGGCATCGGCCAGGCCGCCGAACAGGAAGCTGATGCCGTCGTCGGCGTAGACGAGAATCTGGCTGACCCCCGCCGAAATGGTTTGCAGCACCGTCTGGCCAAAGGGGACATAAAGCACAAAGGCGCCAATACCCGCCTGAATGCCAAACGCGCCAAGCACCGTGCGCAAGCGGATCGACTTGCGATCGTAAGAAAAGACTAGGGCGATGGTCACCAGGGTGACCATGCCGACCAAGCTCATCAGGAGTGTCATAAGGAAATCCTTGGTGTCGCGTTAGGCGCTTTTACAGCAGGTTGAGCTTCACGGTGTAAATCATCGCATTCTGGTAGTTGTTGCGGGTACCCAGCTTCTCGTCAGAATACCGGTACTGGATGCCGGTCGTCACCAGTTCGGTCGGGTGCCACCACAGGCTGACGGCGCCATTGGTACCTACGCTGTCCGCCTTGCCGCCGACATAGTTCTGCTCCAGGTACTCATCGTCGCGACCAAAGGTCTGCTCGTGCCAGTTGGTCACGCCAAACTGCTGCCCGAACGCATTGAAATCGTAGCCTGCCACCCAGCCGGCCATGAAGCCGTTCGAACCGGTATAGGCATCGCTCTGCACCCGTGCGGCACCGATAAACGGCTTGAACCACAGGCCGTTATCGAAGCTGGTGATATAGCCGAGACCGAGGATCTGATCCTGCTCGCGGGCGTTGAAGCCGTAATCGCGGAAGTCGTACAGGTGGGCGTAAATGGATAGCGGGCTATCACCCAGATAGATATGCGAGGTGAGCTTGCCCGCCGTGCGGAAGTTGTCGGTGCCGCCGCTGGCTTCGTCGAACTGGTCGTTGGTGGGGTTCTCGAAGTCGAAGAAACCGTAGAATTCCCCCCATTCGTAGCCCAGGCCGCCCTCGATTTCGAGAAACAGAAAGTCGCTTTTCGCTGCATTGTTGGCGGTGCGCGCTTCGGTGCCATCGGACCAGTCAAGGTAGTTGACCGATACGTTGGCAAACGACCAGATGGGGTCAAATGTGTCCGCATTGGCGGTACTGGCGGCGCCGGCCATTAATATGCCAGCGCCGAACGCCGCGAGCGACGCACGTGAAGAGAAAGCGGTAGTAACGTGTGTGCGAGCAGTCATGAGAGCCTCAACAGGTTGTTAGTGGCAGTTTTGATCCGCCTCGACGACGGACGTGAGGGCTGGCGTTTTGTTGCGATGTTAGAATTATAACATTTAGTGTTATTTTTCTAACGCAAATTTGCAAACCCTGGCCCGTCAACGGTGTTTAAATGAAAAACGGCTGACATGCGCTTTAAAAATTGCTGGTTCAATGGTAATTCCCTGTGTGCTGGCTCAGCATGAAGGATGCCCCGGCGGCATGCGTCGAGGCGCTCAGCGATAACCTAGGCCCATCCAAACACAACAGGCCGTTACCAGGAGAAGCTGCCCATGAAAGACCGGAGTACGTTGCGCTTGGCAACCTTGCAGGAGGCACTTGCCAGCGGCGGGACGCTGCATTTGCGGGATGCGGCGGCGCTGTGCGGCGTGTCGGAGATGACCATTCGCCGGGATCTGAATGCCCACCCGCACGTGATCAGCCTGCTGGGGGGGCGTCTGGTCATGGCGCATACGCCAGGCGTAACGCCGGTATACGACCTGAACGAACAGCAGGCGAGCCACTATCAGATAAAAAGCCGCCTTTGTCAGCGGGCGCAGCGCTTTATCGAGGACGGCGATACGCTATTTGTCGACTGCGGTTCAACCCTGATGCCGCTGATGAATCAGTTGGGGGCGTATCGTGAGCTGACGGTCATCACCTATGCGCTTAACGTGGCCAATGCCGTGGCCCCGCTGCCTAATGTACGGCTGGTGCTGCTGGGCGGGTTGTTCTATGCGGCATCGCAGTCTTTCGCCAGCGATGCCATGACCGAATCCATCGAGCGATTGGGCATCAATAAGGCGTTTATTTCAGCGGCGGGAGTCGATGTGCAGCGCGGAGTAAGCTGTTTCCACTTCCACGAGGTGGTGCCCAAGCAGGCAGCGATGGCGGCGGCCATGCAGCGTCTGTTGGTTGTTGATGCCAGCAAGTTCGGCGTGGTGCGCCCGGCGTACTTCGCTTCGGTGAGCGAGTTTGACGTGATCGTTACCGACGAGGAGGGCGCCCCGACCTTGCTTCACGACGCACGCAGTGTGTCATCGACGATCACCGCGCCATAGTTTTTGAGAAAGTGTCTTGCCTGGTTTTTTGGATTAAATTAGCCAAGTTACCTTTAAGCTGCCGGCCAATCGTGGCAGAATCCGCAGCGTTTACCTGCGGCAAATCGTCTCTTCTCTTCTGCGTCATTGATGCGAGAATAGCCAGCGTCTGCGGTAATTGTGTTTGGCATTAGCCTGCCAAACGATCCTCTCTCGCGATCAAGCGCCGACGTTAAGCATTTGCTTATCCACTGCGTTTGCTCAAGAGACTTTGTTAGCTTGCTACTTAGCAGCTTGTTTACAATGTTTGCCTCCCAGCCCTGACGAGGTCGTAACATGAGAAAAAACCTCTACGCCAAAGCGGCAGGTATTCTACTGTTGCTTTCTTTATTTCTATTGCTGGGTGGTTGTAGCTCGGCGCTGATGGACCCGAAAGGTCAAATTGGCGCCGAGCAACGCACCCTGATTCTGACAGCCTTTGGCATTATGCAGATCGTCGTGCTTCCCGTTATCGGGATGACGCTGTTCTTTGCCTGGCGTTACCGCCGTGGCAATCATAATGCTGCCTACACGCCTGACTGGGCTCACAACACCTGGGTCGAAGTGGTGGTGTGGCTGATTCCATGCGTTATTGTCCTCTTCCTCGCGGGGTTGACGTGGTACACCTCGAACAGTCTGGATCCGCACAAGCCCATTGCCGAGGACGGTGAAGAGACACTTGAAATTCAGGCCGTCGCGATGGACTGGAAGTGGCTGTTTATCTATCCCGAGCAAGGCATTGCCTCGGTCAACGAGGTGGCGTTCCCAGCGGATACGCCCGTACGTTTCCGGGTCAGCTCGGCGTCAGTGATGAATTCGTTCTTCATTCCTGATCTTGGTAGCCAGATCTACGCCATGGCGGGTATGGATAACGATGTCCATCTGATCGCAGACGAGGAAGGCACTTACCCAGGTCGTTCTACCAACTATAGTGGTTCGGGCTTCTCGGGCATGACCTTTGACGCGCATGCGACATCGGAAGAAGGCTTCGATGAGTGGGTGGAAGAAGTTAAAGCGTCCTCCAAATCGATAAGCTTCGACGATGGCTATCTCGAGCTGTTAAAGCCAAGCCGTAATCATCCGGTCGAGTACTTCTCCGAAGTATCGCCAACCCTTTATGACGACATTCTCAACATTTACCACAGCGGTGAACCTGTTGAAGTGTTGCCTAATGAGACCGGATACAAACATGCCAGTAGCGATCATCAAGAGCAGGACGGCGATATGGCGATGAACGCGGAGGCAGCGGAGTAAACTATGTTTGGAAAACTCGGTTTAGACTCGATCCCCTTTTACGATCCCATCATCGTATCGCTGATGATCATGACCGCTTTGGGCGGAGCCGTAGTGTTAGGGGGTGTTACCTACTACCGTAAGTGGGGCTACCTGTGGAGCGAGTGGGTGACCTCGGTCGACCACAAGAAAATCGGGATCATGTACTTTATCGTGGCCCTGGTGATGTTGGTCCGCGGTATTGGTGAAGCCCTGATGATGCGTGCCCAGTTGGCGATTGCATCCGGCGGGGCAGAAGGCTTCCTGCCGCCGGAGCACTACGACCAGCTGTTCACGACTCACGGCGTCATCATGATCTTCTTCGTGGCCATGCCCATGGTCATTGGTTTGATGAACCTTATCGTGCCGCTTCAGATCGGTGCCCGCGACGTTGCCTACCCGTTCCTGAACAACCTCAGCTTCTGGTTGTTTGTATCCGGTGCGATGATCGTCAACCTATCGCTGTTTATCGGCGAGTTCGGTACCACCGGCTGGTTGGCCTACGCGCCTCTCTCGGGGATTGAGTACAGTCCCGGGGTCGGGGTCGATTACTGGATATGGGCGTTGCAGATATCCGGGGTAGGTACCACGTTGACGGGTATCAACTTCTTCGTGACGATCCTGAAAATGCGTGCGCCGGGCATGAAAATGTTCCGCATGCCGATCTTTACCTGGACGTCGCTGTGCGCCAACGTGCTGATCATCGCGTCGTTCCCGATTCTGACCGCGACGATTGCGCTGCTGACCCTTGATCGCTACCTGGGGATGAACTTCTTCACCAACGATCTTGGCGGCAACGTGATGATGTACGTCAACCTCATCTGGGCCTGGGGCCATCCTGAGGTGTACATCCTGATTCTGCCGGCCTTCGGGGTGTTCTCCGAGGTCGTGGCGACGTACGCCCGCAAACGGCTGTTCGGCTACCACACCATGGTATGGGCCACCGTCGCGATTACGATTCTGTCGTTTGTCGTGTGGCTGCACCACTTCTTCACCATGGGGGCGGGGGCCAACGTCAATGCCTTCTTCGGTATCATGACGATGATCATCGCCATCCCCACGGGCGTGAAGGTATTCAACTGGCTGTTCACCATGTATCGCGGCAGCATCGAGCTGTCCGTGCCCATGCTGTGGCTCATCGGTTTCATCATCGTCTTTACCATCGGTGGTATGACCGGCGTCATGTTGTCGGTACCGGCCGCTAACTTCGTGCTGCATAACAGCCTGTTCGTTATCGCCCACTTCCACAACGTGATTATTGGCGGCGTGGTGTTCGGCATGATGGCGGGCATGTACTACTGGTTCCCGAAAGCGTTTGGCTTCAAGCTCGACGAAAAGTGGGGCAAGCGCAGCTTCTGGTGCTGGTTGATCGGCTTTCTCATGGCCTTTATGCCGCTCTACGTGCTGAGCTTCGATGGGGCCGTGCGTCGCATGTCGTCCTACGAACCCACCGAGTGGCAGCCGATGATGATCGTTGCCTTTATCGGCGCCTGCATCATCCTGATGGGTATCTTGTCGACGCTGATCATGGTGGCGGTCAGCATCAAGAACCGTCACAGCATGCAGTATGCTGATATCAGCGGTGACCCTTGGGATGGTCGTACTCTGGAGTGGGCCACGTCTTCTCCTGCGCCGTTCTACAACTTTGCGCACCTGCCGAAAATCAGCGGTATCGATGATTACTGGCGTCAGAAGCAGGAAGGGCGTGAAGCAATCGGTAACGGGCCTTATCAGGATATCCACATGCCGCGCAACACGATTGCCGGACCGGTTATCAGCCTGTTCTCGATGATCTTCGGCTTTGCCCTGGTATGGCATATCTGGTGGCTGGCGATCGTCGGTGGTATCGGTATGTTTGTTGCCTTTATCGCCCGCGTAGCCAATGACGATATTGACTACTACGTGCCGGCGGCTGAAGTCGAACGTATTGAGACTGAACACAAGCAGCGCCTCGAAGAGTATCGGGAGTGGGTCAAGCAGCATCCCGAAGAAGCGTCTCATCTACAGGTTCGGATGCAGGGGTAACCATGGCGAGCGAAGCAGTAAGTAACCACGACGATCACGCGCACTCAGAAGCGCACGATCACCACGATACCAGCAGCATCAAGGTGTTCGGTTTCTGGGTCTACCTGATGAGCGACTTGGTGATCTTCGGAACACTATTCGCAACCTTCGCCGTGCTCCTTCGGGGCACGGCCGGTGGACCCGACGGCTCCGAGATCTTTGATCTACCGCTGATTCTGGCCGGTACCTTTGCACTGTTGATCAGTAGTTTTACCTACGGCATGGCAGTGCTGGCAATGAACGCCGAGAAGGTCGATCAGGTCAAGAAATGGCTGTGGATCACCTTCGTGCTGGGGTTAGCCTTTATCGGGATGGAGATCTATGAGTTCCAGCATCTCATCCATCTCGGCTACGGGCCTGATCGCAGCGCCTTTTTATCGGCCTTCTTTACATTGGTTGGCACACACGGTCTGCACGTAACCTTCGGGCTGGTCTGGATCCTGGTGGTACTCTACCAGTTGCGTACCAAGGGTCTGAATGACATGACTCGCCCGCGTATCCTGTGCCTCAGCCTGTTCTGGCACTTCCTGGATATTGTGTGGATTTGCGTATTTTCGTTCGTCTATCTGATGGGGGCTCTGTAATATGAAGGACTCACCCACTGCACACGGCAGCGTCAAGTCTTATGTGACGGGGCTGATTCTCTCCATCGTGCTGACCATTATTCCCTTCGCGGCGGTAATGAGCGGTGCGCTGAGCATGAACGTCACCGTCTGGACGATCGTAATCACCGCCGTTGCCCAGATCTTGGTGCAGCTTGTGATGTTCATGCACATGGACACCAAGCAAGAGGAAGGCTGGAACTTCATGTCCTTTGTCTTCACCTTGATTATTCTCGGCCTGGTAGTTGGAGGTTCGTTGTGGATCATGCATCACCTGCACCTCAATCTGCACATCGGGTAACGTTTATGGCAAAGATGGGCGATTATTTCGCCCTCACCAAACCGGGCATTATCGGTGGCAATACCATTTCGGTCATGGGCGGCTATTTTTTAGCCGCCCGCGGCCAATTTGATCTGCTGATATTCATGAGCGCGGTGGTGGGTCTGGCGCTGGTCATTGCGTCAGGCTGTGCCTTCAATAACGTGATCGATCGCGATATCGATGCGGTAATGAGCCGTACGCGTACGCGGGCCCTGGTTCAGGGTCGCATCACCCCCTTTGCGGCACTGTGCTTTGCAACACTGCTCGGGATTGCCGGCTTTACGGTACTGGCGCTGGGCACCAATGCGCTCACCGTCGGACTCGCCGGCTTTGGCTACGCCATCTATGTCGGGGCTTACAGCCTCTACATGAAGCGTCATTCGGAGTTTGGCACCCTGGTCGGGAGTCTTTCCGGGGCCATCCCGCCGGTGGTGGGCTACTGTGCCGTGGCCAACCAGCTCGATGCCGGGGCGCTGACGCTGTTGCTCATCTTCTGCCTGTGGCAAATGCCGCATTCCTATGCGATTGCCATTTTCCGGATGGATGACTACCGCGCCGCTTCAATCCCCGTTTTGCCGGTGGTGCGCGGCATCGCGTCGGCACGCCGCTATATCCTCGGCTATATCGTCGCGTTCATTGCCGCGTCGCTTGCCCTGGCGCTGGCCGGCTACGCGGGTATTGGTTACCTGATCGTCGCACTGGTCATGGGCAGCTACTGGCTGTACCTGGCGGTTCAGGGCTATCAGGGCGACGAAGTGCGCTGGGCCAAGCGCGTGTTCGGCGTGTCGATCCTGGCGATTACGGCATTGAGCCTTGCCATGTCGCTGGACGCCAGCCTGCTGTCCTTGCCACCGTTGTTAGACCGTTGGTCGTAATGTACGTCAGAAAGTAGGCAGGAGTGCAACGCTCCTGCCTATACTGTCTGTAAGCCCGTCTTGGGTGTAATCGGCTATCCCGCCGGTTTGCAAGGACAGTAGGAGGCGTACCCATGCTGACACATGTCTGGGGCTTGATGGCCCATCCTCAGCGCGAATGGAAACAGATGCATGACGAGCATGAAACGGTGTTTCACCTTTATGCTCACCACGTATTGATTCTCAGCGCTGTCCCCGTTGTCTGTTCATTTATCGGCACGACCCAGTTTGGCTGGGGGCTCGGTGCCGAACGCACCATCCAGCTTGGACTGCTGGATGCGTTTTATGCGGGCATCGTTTTCTATCTGGTGATACTGGCAGCCG
Source organism: Halomonas sp. CUBES01 (assembly GCF_020991005.1). Lineage (GTDB taxonomy): Bacteria > Pseudomonadota > Gammaproteobacteria > Pseudomonadales > Halomonadaceae > Vreelandella > Vreelandella gomseomensis. Next base: position 336,396 of record NZ_JAJLLW010000002.1, read on the forward strand.
TCTGGTTCATGGGCAGCGTCATTCACTGGATGGCCCAGCGGTTTGTGCATCCGCCCAATCGTCGTCGCTGCGTCAAGTTTGCCGGTTATGTGGCAACGCCCATGTTGCTGAGCGGCATTGTCGCCCTGTATCCCATCGTCTGGCTGTGCCTGCTGGCCGGGGTGATCGGGCTGTGCTGGTCGGGCTATCTGCTCTACGTCGGGATACCGAATTTCCTGGATATTTCTGATGAACAAGGCTTCATCGTATCGAGTGCTACGCTTGCGATCGGCGTGCTGGTACTCGAGATGTTGCTGGCCGCGACCGTCCTGCTATGGGGCTATGGCGAGCAGATTATCTTGAGTCTCCTCCAGTAACCTTTATCTCTTTGCTACGCCTGCCTGGCAATTGATTGCCCGCCGCCTCGATCGGTCACCGATGGGGCGGCGAAGTCGTTGTGGCGACGTTAGGTATCTGCCGTGCGCTGGCTGGCCTGGATGGCCGTCAGGGCGATGGTATACACGATGTCGTCGACCAGCGCGCCGCGGGACAGGTCGTTCACCGGCTTGTTGAGGCCCTGCAGCATGGGGCCGACACTCACCACGCGAGCGCTGCGCTGAACCGCTTTGTAGGTGGTGTTACCCGTATTCAGGTCGGGGAATACGAACACCGTGGCTCTGCCCGCGACCGGCGAGTCGGGGGCTTTTTGTCGGCCGACGCTTTCGATGGCGGCGGCGTCGTACTGCAGCGGCCCGTCGATCAGCAGATCCGGCGCGCGCTGCCTGGCAATGCGCGTTGCCTCGCGGACTTTATCCACATCGGCCCCGGTGCCCGAATCGCCCGTCGAATAGCTGATCATCGCCACGCGCGGCTCGATGCCGAAGGCCTTGGCAGAATGCGCGCTTTGCAGAGCAATTTCCGCCAGGGTTTCGGCGTCCGGGTCGGGATTGACCGCGCAGTCCCCGTACACCACGACCTGTTCGGGCAGCAGCATGAAAAAGATCGACGACACCTGATGGTACTCGGGGGCGGTCTTGATCAACTGAAAGGCCGGGCGCACGGTATTGGCCGTGGTATGCACCGCCCCGGAGACCAGGCCGTCCACTTCATCCAGCGCCAGCATCATGGTGCCCAGCACGACAGTATCCTGCAGCTGCGCCTCGGCGGTCAGCTCGTTGAGCTTGCCGCGACGGCGGTCCACCATTGGGGCGATGTAATGCGCGCGGGTGCTTTCGGGGTCGATGATGGTCAGCGACTCCGGTAGCGTCAGGCCGCGGTTGCGGGCGACGTTTTCGATATCGTCGCGCTTGCCCAGTAGCACGCAGTTGGCAATGCCGCGCCGCTGGCAGATGATTGCCGCCTCGATGGTGCGTGGCTCATCGCCTTCTGGCAGCACGATGCGCTTGTTGGCCTGCTGAGCCAGTTTGACCAGCTGATGGCGAAAGGCGGAAGGCGAAAGCCGGTGGGTATAGCCCTGGCTGAGGTTGTCCTTCAGCCAGTCCAGGTCGATATGCGCGGCGACGTAGCGGGCGACCTGTTCGGCGCGCTCGAAGTCGTCCATGGGAATTTCGCTGCTCAGCTGGCTCAGGTTCTGGGCGGTGGTCAGGCTGTCGGTGTCTACCGCCAGCACCGGCAAGCCGGTCTTCAGCGCCGGCCGACACATCTCGATCATGTTGTCGTTGGGCATGAAGCCGTTGGTCAGCAGCACGCCGGCCAGCCGGGTACCGTTCATGGTGGCGAGCGCCGAGGCCAGGATGACGTCGTCGCGATCCCCGGAGGCCACGACCAGCGTCCCCGGCTTGAAGATATGCAGCGCGTTGGCCGCGCTGCGGGCACACAGGCTGGTGGACAGCACCCGGCGGGTGGACGCTTCGCCTTCGCTGAGCACCCGGGCATCCAGCGCCCGGGCGACGTCCAGCGTGCGCAGAGCGCTGAGGGTGTTGCTGTAGGGGACGACGCCGATCAGGTGGAACCTGTCGGTGGCCAGCGACGGCGAATAGCGGCGCAGTTCGTCGAGCAGCGAGGCCTCGAGCTGCGGCTTGATGGTGCCGGGCGCGGCGGAAAGGTCGTCTTCCTGGGCGTAGGGTAGGTGCTGCATGCGCATCAGAATGCCACCCAGGGTTCTGCTTGAGCTCACTCCGCCGAAGCTGCGGGCGTGCATGTCGAGCTCTTCGGCGAGCCCCTGAGGGTCATCCAGGTCGCCGGTGCCCACCAGAATGATCCGCGCGTTGAGCGCATGGGCGAGCTGGGCGTTTGTCTGGGTGGCGTAGGTGGTGTGCTGGGTGGGCACCACGCCCTCGACCACCACCAGGTCCAGCGCGCTGCCGTCGCTATAAGCCTGCTGGGTCACCTGGTCGACAAGCTCCATCACGTTTTCCATCAGCTCGTCGGTCTGGTTATCCCGCAGCAGGCGCTCCAGCCGAGCCTGGGAAATGGGCGAGGGCGGACGCTGGTTCAGGGTGCGCGATACCAGCGCCGTCGAGCGGTCGAGCCCCGGGCCGTTCAGCTCGTGCTGCATGAACGGCTTGAGAAAACCCGCCTTGAGGCCGATGGTATCCAGCGCCTGGATCAGACCCAGGCAGGCCGAGGTCAAGCCGACCCCCTCGCGGGTAGGTACCAGCAAGAGGGCCTGGGGGGTGTCGGCGGGCGTGTTCATGCGTGGGTCTCCAGGCAGTGGCGGGTTTCCATGGCGATACGTGCCTCTTCGTCGGTGGGGATCACCCACACCTCTGGGCCGCGATGATCGGCGCGATCCAGCGCGCCTTCCCGGCCGCGAATCGTGGCGTCGTTGGTGGCGTCGTCCAGCGCAAAGCCGAAGTGAGGCATCAGCTGAATCACCCGGCGCCGCACCTGCGGCGAGTTTTCGCCAATGCCACCGGTGAAGATCACGCCGTCGAGGGTAGGCAGCGCGCAGGACAGGCCGGCCAGCGATTTGGCAATACGGTAGCAGAACACCTCCACCGCCAGCGACGCCCCCGCGTGGCCCTGCTCGGCGGCCTGTTCGATTTCGCGCATGTCGTTGGTCAGGCCGGAAAGCCCCAGCAGGCCGCTTTGCTTATTCAGCACGTTATCGATCTCGTCCAGCGACCAGCCCAATTGGCGGTGAAGGTGAGCGTGCAGGCCGGGGTCGACATCGCCGCTTCGGGTGCCCATCACCAGGCCTTCCAGCGGGGTTAGCCCCATGCTGGTATCCAGGCTCTGGTTCTGCCATACCGCGCTGGTCGAGCAGCCGTTGCCCAGGTGCGCCGTCAGCCAGCCGCCCGCGCCGTGCGTGCTTAATTCACCGGCGCGCTGGCTGACATACGCATGGCTGGTGCCGTGAAAACCGTAGCGCCGAATGCCGTGATCGCGGTAAAGCGCGTCGGGCAGGGCGTAACGGTAGGCCCGGGGCGGCAGGGTTTGATGAAAGGCGGTATCGAACACCGCGACCTGGGGCAGGCTGGGAAACACCTGCCGGGTGGCGGCAACGCCGGTCAGGTTGGCCGGGTTATGCAGCGGGGCCAGGGCCGCAGTGCTGTCGATGGCGGCGATGACGCCGTCGTCGATCAACGCCGCCTGGGTAAAGTGCTCGCCGCCGTGGACGATGCGGTGGCCAACGGCGCTGGGCTTGCGGCCCTCCAGGCGGTCGAGAATCGCGCTCAATGCCTGGGCGTGATCAGCGCCGGGCAAGGGCTGGCTGAAGCGTTCGCCGGCGCTGTCGGTGCCTTTCAGCACGGCCGCCTGGCTGCCCAGCCGCTCGGCGATGCCGTCAAGGCGTGGTGCCTGTGGATCTTCGTCGATCAAGGCGTATTTAATCGAGGAGGAACCACAGTTGATGACCAGTACCGATGCGTTCATGGGGGCCCTTCAGCAAAGACAGAGGATGTAGATTTTTAGACCTTAGTATAACATGTGGCGGTGTTAACAATCAGCTTGTAAATCTCGTTAGCCTTCTAGATAAAATCTCGGCATCCTGATAGTGCCGTTATGTTTATCTGCCATCTTACAAAGAGTCCGCTGTTACTATGCCATCCCCATCGCTGCCGTCCTTTCTGCCTCGCCATCTGGCGATCCTGCTGTTGATGACGGTGGCCACCATGTTTGCGGCCAACCACGTATCGGCCAGGTTGGCCTTCGATAACGGTACGGGGCTGCTGCTGGCCGTGCTGACCCGCTCGGGCGTCGCCTGTCTGATTCTGGTGTGCCTGGTCGTGGCACAAAGAAAGCGCCTCTGGCTGCCGCCCGGCACCTGGCCGTGGCAACTGGCCGTTGGCTTGTGCATCACGGTGCAGAGCGTGTGCCTGTATTCAGCGGTGGCGCGCCTGCCCGTGGTCATCGCCTTGCTGCTGGTGAATACCTTTCCCATCCAGCTGGCCCTGCTGAGCTGGGCGCTGGGCGGCCCGCGGCCCACGCTGCGCAGCTGCCTGATCATGGGCACCATCCTGATCGGCCTGTTGGTGGTGCTCGACATACCCGCCTGGTTTGCCAGCGCCGAGGGAATGGGCCCGGGGTGGCTAGCGGGTATCGGCTTTGGCCTGACGGCGGCGTTTGCCTTCGCCTGCGCGCTGTGGACCACCGAGCACCGCCTGGCACGCGTGGGCAGCACGCTGCGCAGCCTGCTGACCATGCAAACCGTGTTCATCGCCATGATTATCGGCGGCATCGCGGGCGTGGTGCCGGAGGGCATGAGCCTGCCCGATAACGGGACGGGCTGGCTGGGCCTGGCGCTTTTGGGCGTGCTGTATGGTTCGGCGTTCTCGACGCTGTTCATTTTCGTGCCGCGCCTGAACATGGCGCGCAACGCGCCGGTGATGAACATCGAGCCGGTGGCCTCGTTAGTGATTGGTTACTTCGTTCTGGGGCAGATGCTCACCCCAAGCCAGCTCCTCGGCGGCGCCGTGGTAGTGGGCGGCATCGTGGTGCTGAGCCTGTCGAAACAACGCTAGTTTGTTAGCGCGCTAATTAAATGCTAAGCTAGCGGTGTAATTAACACGCTAACGAGCTTCGCATGTCCCCCGAACAACGATTTGCCCGCTGGGTGAAGGTGGCGCTCGCCACCTTTGTGGTTTTATTTGTCTACTTTCTGATCGCTGACAGCTTCATGCCGCTCACGCCCGAGGCGCGGGTGCTGCGCCCGGTGGTGCGTGTCGCCCCTGAGCTGAGTGCGCCGGTGAGCGAGGTGGCGGTCGAGGATCACCAGCGGGTCGCGAAGGGCGACGTGCTGTTTCGTCTGGACCCGGCACCGTTTCGGCTGGCGCTGGCTGACGCCGAATTACAGCGCGAGCAGGCCAAGCAGGACAACGCGCGTTTGGCGGCGGAGCTGGCCGCTGCGCGCGCGGAACTGGCTTCGGCCCAGGCCAGCGCCGAAGAAAAGCGCGGCGAGCGACAGCGTGCCGAGACCCTGGTTGCCCGCCAGGGCATCTCTCGCCAGCAGTTCGAGCAGCGCGTCGCCGCCGCGCAGACCGCCCAGGCGGCGGTGGCGGCGGCCGAGGCGCGTACCCACAGCCTGGAAGTACAGCTTGGCGCAGAAGGCGAGGCGAATCTGCGCCTGCGCCAGGCCGAAAACGCGGTCGACCAGGCCGAACTGGATCTGGCGCATACCCGGGTGCGCGCCGACGCGCCCGGCGTGGTGACCAATCTGCAGCTGCAGCCGGGTGACTACGTTCAGGCCGGCCAGCCGGTGCTTGCGCTGGTCACGGAAGCTATCGACATCATTGCCGATTTCCGCGAGAAAAGCCTGCGCCACGTTCGCCCCGGCGATAGCGCCAAGGTGGTGCTGGATGCCTGGCCCGGGCGGGTGCTTGAAGGCCACGTCAGCGCCTTCGATGCCGGCGTGCGTGAAGGCCAGCTGGCGGCGGACGGACAGCTGGCCGATATCCCGACCACCGACCGCTGGGTCCGCGATGCCCAGCGGTTGCGGCTCCACGTCACGCTCGATGAACCCCTCGACGTATTGCCCGCCAGCGGTGCCCGCGCCAGCGTCCAGCTGGTGCCGGGCGATCACCTCCTGGCCAGGCCGTTCGCCGCGCTGCAGGCGCGCCTGGTGAGCTGGCTGCACGTGGTGTATTGAACATGGCCCTGAACGAGAACGGTCTGCGTCAGTGCCTGCGCGTTGCGGGCGGGGGCTCGCTTGGGTTTATCGTCAGCCAGCTGATGGGCTGGAACTACGGCGTGTTCTTCACCGTGTTTCCGATGTTTCTGCTGGGCATGGTGCCCATCCTCAACGGCCACATCGTGCGTCAGTTTCTGGCCAACGTGTCGGTCAACGTGCTCGAAGTCAGCCTGGTGGTTGGCCTGCTCAAGCACATGCCGGTGGTCATGACGCTGGTGGTGCTGGGCATGTTTCTGTTCCGCTTTCACCTGATGGCCAGGGGCCCGCTGTTTCTGTACGGCGCCAACGGCGTGCTCACGCTGAGTATTCTGCTGCACTTTGCCAGCTACCCCGGGGTCGACTTGAGCGATCTGCTGGCCAGCAATATGGTCGCCAGCGCGCTGGCAGTGCTGATCGCCATGCTCATGCACGTGCTGTTTCCCGATGTGGAACCCCGCCAGCCACCGCCCCGCGCCGCAAAGCCCGCCGCGCAGATTCGTCATGAAACCCTGATCGGCGGCATCACCGCCACGCTGTCGTTTGTGGTGTTTCAGGTGCTTGATTTACAGGGCTCGCTGTCGGCGCAGATGGCGACGATTCTGATTCTGTTCGCCCTCGGCTATCACGGCGCCAGGCTGTCGGCGGGCAAGCGTGCCATCGGCACGCTGCTTGGCTGCAACCTGGCGCTCGTCATGCAGCTGTTGCTGTTCAGCCAAAGCCATCATTTCACGCTGGTGATACTGCTGTACTGGCTGGGGCTGATGCTGTTTGCCCGCGAGCATATTCTGGAAGGGGCGGGGTCAGGGATTGGCTTTGGCGGGCTTACCACGCTTGGCATCCTGTTTGGTCAGTCACTCGGCCCGGAGCAGGATCTGGTTTATAGCGCGCTTTACCGGTTTTCCTCGATGAGCGTGGCGCTGGTGGCCACGGTACTGGTCATGGCCTGCCTGCACGCGTTACTCAATCGTTGGCCGCCAACACGGCTACCCGACCATTTACCTGAAACGAGTTGATGCAAGGTGGCGAATACCGACTACGCTGATGACAGTGTCGTGAACGAAGTAAGTATTTACTAGCGCGCGACATCCTCTCCACTAACGGATTAGAGGTGCGCATCATGGCAAGTGGCAAAAAAGACAAAGCAAAAGGGGTTGCCAATCAGACGGTTGGTAAACTGAGAGAAACAGCCGGGAAAGCCACCGGCAGCGGCAAGACCGAAGCCAAGGGCAAGGCTCAACAGGCAAAGGGTGGCATGCAAAAAGGCATGGGTGAGACCAAGGGCAGCCACAAGAAACAACGCTAAACGTTCAGACGAGAACCGGCAGGGGGCATGTGGCTCCCTGTTGGCGTTTGCGGGTTGAAAGCGCAAACCTTGATGTGGCGCAACGTTATCCCGCCTCCAGTGTGACGTAATGGCGATGTGCTTCGATTCCCCTGATAGAGGAAACGCCCCATGCCTGCCATGATGAAAGCGGCCATCTTTGTCGAGCCCGGCCGTATCGAAATCGACGACAAACCCATTCCCGATATTGGCCCCAACGATGCCCTCGTGCGCGTGACCACGACAACCATCTGCGGCACCGACGTGCATATCCTCAAAGGCGAGTACCCGGTGGAGCGCGGCTTGACCATCGGCCACGAACCCGTGGGTGTCATCGAAAAACTCGGCGCCAACGTACAGGGCTACCAGGAAGGCCAGCGGGTGATTGCCGGGGCGATCTGCCCAAGCTTTACCTCTTACGGCTGCCAGGACGGCTGCTCATCCCAGGATGGCGGCCACCACAGCCACGGCTACAAACCCATGGGCGGCTGGCGCTTTGGTAACACCATCGACGGCGCCCAGGCGGAATACCTGCTGGTGCCCGACGCCCAGGCGAACCTCTCGCCGGTGCCCGACGGCCTGACCGACGAACAGGTGCTGATGTGCCCGGACATCATGTCCACCGGCTTTGCCGGGGCCGAAGCCGGGGGTATCAAGATCGGCGATACCGTGGTGGTATTCGCCCAGGGGCCGATTGGCCTGTGCGCCACGGCGGGTGCAAGGCTGCGCGGGGCGGGCATGATCATTGCCGTTGACGGCGTGGACGAGCGCCTGACCATGGCCAGGCAGATGGGCGCCGACGTCACCCTGGATTTCCGCAAGGTCGACGTGGTGGATGAAGTCCTCAAGCTCACCGGCGGGCGCGGCGTGGACGTGGCCATCGAAGCCCTCGGCCTGCAGCAGACCTTCGAGTCTGCCCTGCGCGTCCTGAAACCCGGCGGAACACTTTCCAGTCTCGGCGTCTACTCCGAAGACCTGACGATTCCGCTGGGGGCGTTCTGCGCGGGCCTGGGCGACCACAAGATCATTACCTCGCTGTGCCCGGGTGGCAAAGAGCGCATGCGTCGGCTGATGAGTATCATCGCCGCCGGCCGCCTGGATCTGGGCCCCATGGTCACCCACCGCTACGCGCTGGAGAACATCGTCGATGCCTATGATCTCTTCTCCCACCAACGCGACGGCGTACTGAAAGTAGCGCTCGAGGTCTCCTGAGTTTCAGTCGCCAAGTTCAGCAATGAGCCAAAAATGAAAAACCCGCTAACGGTCGCTATGCAGCCGTCAGCGGGTGTTTGGCAGGCGACAATAGCCGCCAGGCCTCAGTCGAGTTCCAGCGAGAGGTTCATCTCAACGCCGGCATCGCCCACGCTGACCCCGTACTCCATGTGCTTGTAGGTATCGCCATACTGCCGGAACATGTCAATATCGGACGCTTCCAGCGCGTCGGCAGGCGCCTGCTCCATGACATCGGCCAGCGAATGGTAAAACTCACTGGCCAGGTGGCCATGAAGCAGTAAGTCCTGCTCTGATGCCGGGGCTTGAAGCGCTTCCTGCAGTGACGCCGGGTCGCTGATGTCTGCGCCCAGGGCAATCGCCGTATCCGACATGGCGGCATACAGCGGCGGTGTTTCCGGCGGCAGCATCATGCTGTCGATTCGCTTGGCGTCTCCGCCGGGTTCAAGCCCAAGCGCCCCCAGTTCAGGCATGAAGGTAGCTGCGGTCGTCACCAGCCCCATCGGGTTTGGGGAAGCAAGGGTCAGGATGCCGCTGCCACTGGGCTCGCCGTCGATCATTGTCAGGCTGTCGATGCGCGCTCTCAGGCCGGATAGCGCTGACCCGATCATCATGGTGGCCGGGTTGTTCATCGCCACGTTGATCTCGGCCCAGGCGCTGTTCAAATCCTGTAGCTCATTGCAGCTGAAGGGATTCTGACGAACCTCCCGGGCATATTTTTGAACCGTCTGAAGCAGTAACGGCAAATTAAGGCCCATGCCGACACTGGCGATACCCTCTGTACTGCCAAGGCCTGGCACCTGAGTGGTCAGGGCGCGCAGGTCAGTGACAATCGCTTCATCGGTTTCCAGGATGACATTCATCTCCATGCGATTCTGGTTGTACTCGCGCATGCCCATCACAAGGCCGGGGAAGCGGCTGGTAATGCGGTCAATATCGGCCTGGCAGGCCGACAGATCCAACTGCTCTGCCTCAACGGCGTCCATCAATGCTTGAGTCCCCGTATGCGTGGGGGAGCTCAGTTCATTAAGCAGGCGTGAAAAGTCGACTTCCCCGGCACCGTAGGGGGTAAAGTCATGGCGCTGCTCAAGTTCTGCCAGCGCACCAGAGTCGCCAAGGTTGCTGTCAGGCAAATCGCTACCCAGTACCTGCGCAAGCAACGCGTCGCTGGCATCCTGCGGCACTACCGACATCAGCAGCTGCTGATCTTCAATGACAAGAATTGCCTGGACGGGCGCCTCGGGGGTCAGGATCCAGTAGTCGGTGCCGTTGGTAGTGGCCGTGCGGGGGTTGAGCTCCGCCTTGGTCAGGAGACGCTTGAGCGTTTCGCGAAACGCCTCTTCATCCTTCAGCTGCATGCGCAATACAGGCAAGATACCCAGTCCATACAAGGCGGCCCGAGGGCTTGCCTTCAAGCCCAGCGCATGGAAGTCATCCAGTGATTCAACACCGTCGAGCTCTTCACCCATGGCGATCAGCAGCTTTATCATTGCCCGCGACACGTCATCGTCAGTATCGGCCAGCGTATCGCGCAGTTCATCCAGGTCAGACTCAAGGCTCGCCATGGGCTGCATGCGCTGGTAGAGGTCGAAGGCCTCCTGCTCAGGCATTGCCTCGCTGGAGGCCATGAAGTAGGGCGCGTCAGCCGGAATATAATCCAGTATCGTCGCTGCGTCGGTTGATGCCTTGTCGTCGCTGCAGCCGCTGAGCAGGCCAGCGCTGATCAGGGTAACCGCCAGGGAAAGCTTGGTTTTCATCGGGTATTCGTTCCTTGAATGGTGTGGGGTTGAAAGAATTGTTGGGCTGAAGAATCAGTAAATGATAATCATACACAAAATTTGCTTTATTATCTTCTGCTTATGTAAAAAAGTGACCCTTGAGGCTTGCAACACTCAAGAGCCACCATACGCAGCCGCGTGGTTTTTAAGGCTGCTGCTTTAAACCTCCTGATACAGCTCGCTGCCTTTATCGCGAAATTTCTCCGCCTGCTCTTCCATGCCTTTCATCACCGCTTCCTGATCGCCGTTTAGCCCGTGCTCGTTTGCATAGTCACGCACTTCCTGACTGATCTTCATGGAGCAGAACTTCGGCCCGCACATGGAGCAGAAGTGGGCCACCTTGGCGGAGTCCTTGGGCAGGGTTTCATCGTGGTACTCCCGGGCGGTATCCGGGTCCAGCCCCAGATTGAACTGATCCTCCCAGCGGAACTCGAAGCGCGCCTTGGACAGCGCATTGTCGCGCCGCTGTGCGGCTGGGTGGCCCTTGGCCAAGTCCGCCGCGTGGGCCGCAATCTTGTAGGTGATGATGCCGGTTTTGACGTCGTCTTTATTGGGCAGACCCAGGTGCTCCTTGGGCGTGACGTAGCAGAGCATGGCGCAGCCAAACCAGCCGATCATGGCAGCGCCAATGCCCGAGGTAATGTGGTCGTAGCCGGGGGCGATATCCGTCACCAGCGGGCCCAAGGTGTAGAAGGGCGCCTCGTCGCAGTACTCCAGCTGCTTGTCCATGTTCTCTTTCACCAGGTGCATGGGCACGTGGCCGGGGCCTTCGATCATCACCTGCACATCGTGTTTCCAGGCGATATGGGTCAGCTCGCCCAGGGTCTTGAGCTCCGCCATTTGCGCTTCGTCGTTGGCATCCGCCACCGAGCCGGGGCGTAGCCCATCGCCGAGGGAGAACGCCACGTCGTACTGCTTGCAGATCTCGCAGATGTCTTCGAAGTGGGTGTACAGGAAGCTCTCCTGGTGATGGTACAAACACCACTTGGCCATGATCGAGCCGCCGCGGCTGACAATGCCGGTGACGCGCTTGGCGGTGAGCGGCACATAGCGCAGCAGTACGCCCGCGTGAATGGTGAAGTAATCCACGCCCTGTTCCGCCTGCTCGATCAGCGTATCGCGGAAGACCTCCCAGGTGAGGTCTTCGGCCACGCCGTTGACCTTTTCCAGCGCCTGGTAGATCGGCACCGTGCCAATGGGCACCGGTGAGTTGCGCAGGATCCACTCGCGGGTCTCGTGGATATTCTGCCCGGTGGAGAGGTCCATAATGGTGTCCGCGCCCCAGCGGATCCCCCAGGTCATCTTGTCTACCTCTTCCTCGATGGAAGACGTCACCGCCGAGTTGCCCAGATTGCCGTTAATCTTGACCAGGAAGTTGCGGCCAATAATCATCGGCTCGCTTTCCGGGTGGTTGATGTTATTGGGAATAATCGCCCGCCCGCGGGCGACTTCATCGCGCACGAACTCCGGGGTGATCTCTTCGGGCAGGCTGGCGCCAAAGCTCTGACCCTTATGCTGGTGGCCCAGAATGCGCTCTACTTCCTCATTGCCCAACGCCTGGCGACGCTGGTTTTCCCGCAGGGCGATAAACTCCATTTCCGGCGTGATAATCCCCTGGCGGGCGTAGTACAGCTGGGTCACGTTCTTGCCCGCTTTTGCGCGGCGTGGTGTACGGGTTAGATCAAAGCGCAGCTGGGCAAGTGTCGGGTCGTTGGCGCGGCGGTGGCCGTACTCGCTGGTGGGGCCGGTCAAGAACTCGGTGTCGTCCCGCGCTTCAATCCAGGCGCGACGCAGCGCCGGCAGGCCGCGACGCAGGTCGATCTGGGCGTCGGGGTCGGTGTAGGGGCCGGAGGTGTCGTAAACCAGCAGTGGCGGGTTCTTCTCGTCGTCGGCGGAGGTCTTGGTGGGCGAGAGGGTAATCTCGCGAAACGGCACGCGAATATCCGGCTGCGAGCCTTCCACGTACACCTTGCGCGAGCCCGGCAGCGGCGCGATGGCGGCGGCATCCACCTGGGCGGTGTCGGCTAAAAAGTGGGCGGTTTTGCTTTTGACGGTCTTGGTCATGACGGTGTCCTTGTCGTTATCGGTCATTATTCAGAAAGGTCGAGGCCCATCTGCCAGAAGTCGATTTCCAGGCGGGTGGCATCGCGGAAGATCTTGCTCAGCTCGGCAAAACGGGCGGGGGTAACGTCGGCCAGGCGGGCATTGAGCCATTCGAGCTCCGCCCGCATGGCGGACTGAAACTCTTCGCTCTCGTACATGCCAATCCAGGCGTCAAAGGGGTTTTGCTCGCCGCGTAGCGTGGTGGGCTGGTCGTTCAGCCAGTTGGCGATTTCGCCGTAGCCGACCAGGCAGGGGGCCAGCGCCACGTGCAAATCGAGCAGGTCGCCCCGGCTGCCGGTATCCAGCACATAGCGGGTGTAGGCAAGCGTCGCCCTGGCTTCCGGCAGTTCAGCGAGCTCCGCCTCGCGGATGCCCCACTCGTGGCAAAAGCCCACGTGCAGGCCCAGCTCCACGTCCACGATGGCTTTCATGCCGTCATGGGCCTGTCGAAGATCGGCGAGGGTGGGGCTTTTATAGGCAGCCAGCGCATAGGCGCGGGCGAAGTGGATTAAAAACAGGTAGTCCTGCTTTAAATAGTGGCGAAAGGACGCCTCGGGCAGCGTCGCCGTGCCCAACTGACGCACGAAATCGTGCTCGATATAGGCGCGCCACTCATCGTGACAAGCGTTGGTGAGATCGGTAAAGCAGTAGCCCATGATGCCTCCGGTAGTAATGATCCGGAGGGCAGGCGTGAGATCGAGGAAATGGCGCGGAAAGGTGTCGTGCGATCGTGGGAGAAAGCTAGCCATGGCCATCGCTTGATCCCTACGCCGGTACCCGCGCCGCAACTCATTTGAGCAGCAGCGCATTAGCCGGATCAGGTTCAGCGGGACCAGCGCTTGGCAGCAAAAAATGCACACCCTGCGCCATCTCAGCCGGATATCACCGGCACCCCGTCAAGCTGTTCGTCGGTGGAGTGTAGGAGGCGGGTGGGGGAGATGCAAGAGAACTCCTGTGATCGGGTGACAGCTTTGCTACGTACGGCGCTAACCTAATGGGCTTCTAACACCCGTAAAGCCATTACCCAGCACATGGGTGTATATTTGAGTGGTTTCGATGCTCTTGTGTCCCAGTAGCTCTTGAACCGTGCGAATATCGGTGCCTTGGCTTAGCAGCTGAGTTGCGAAACTGTGGCGTAAAGAGTGACATGACCCAGGGCGCGTCAGAGAAGAAGATCGCATGGCATATTTAACGGCTTTTTGTACGGCAGACGTATGAATGTGGTGTAGCACTATCCGGTTGTCGTCATCGAAACAGGGCTTGGATGAAGGAAAAAGCCATTGCCATGCGAGGGAAATGCCCGCATTCGGATATTTTTGATCCAGCGCGTAGGGCAGTGATACCGGAATGGCGTTGGTTTCAATGCGGGCCGCAAGCTGTTGCTCCGCTATCTGAATATGGGCGTTTAACGCTTCCTCACAAGAGGGGGGGCAATAGCGTGGTGCGGTCTTTATTGCCTTTGCCCGCACGGACAGTAATGACGTGACGCGCAAAATCGATATCTTTTACGCGTAACCGACAAGTTTCGGAGACTCTTAACCCAGAGCCGTACATCAGCGATGCAATCAGGAGCATGGAGCCGGACAGGTGCTCAAACACACCCATAACCTCCTGGTGGGAAAGCACGACAGGCAAGCGCTGAGGGCGCTTAGCCCGGCTAAAATTACCAATCTCACCCAGCGGTTGATCTAGAACGTGGCGATAAAGAAATACGATGGCGTTGAGTGCCTGGTTTTGTGTTGCCGCAGCAACACGCCTCTCTATCGCGAGATATTCCAAAAATTGACGCACTTCATTACCCGCCATGGTGGCAGGATGCCGCATTCTGTGGAAACGAATGAAAAAGCGAATCCAGTAGCAATAGGTTTTCTCAGTGCGAAGGCTATAGCGCTTGACTCTGAGGGCAGCTTTCACCCTCTCCATCAGTTTCATAGATTGCACCCATGTCGCTTTTAACTGATTTTATATACAGTATCATTGAAAATAGCAAATCGCGCAAGCACGCGAATTTTGTCTATACCGCCAAATTTTGCTTTGCTCTCAAGGGAATCAATGGGGTAGAGTCAAAATGGCAGGCTGCAAAATCTCAATGAATGCGCCGTCGCGTTCATTGAAGTTTTGTAGCTGGGTGTAGAATCACTGTTAGAAATAAAAAAAGGAGATCTCGTGAGCAAGTACCATATTGCATTGTCGTTCGCTGGTGAAGATAGGGATTACGTCGATCGTGTTGCGAACCATCTACGCGAAAACGGTGTCGAGGTCTTCTACGATAAGTTCGAGGAAACCAAGCTCTGGGGGAAGGATCTCTATACATATTTGACGGACATTTACCAAAACCGCGCGTTATATACAGTTATGTTCGTGTCTGAAGTCTACAAAGAAAAATTATGGACTAATCACGAGCGAAAAAGTGCTCAGGCTCGAGCTTTTACCGAAAGCCAAGAATATATCCTACCGGCGATGTTTGACGAAGATGTGGAAATTCCAGGGTTGCTGAGAACTACTGGCTATATCAGCTTGCGTGGTCTCTCGCCGGAAGAGTTCGGTGACAAGATAATTCAAAAACTCAAGGATAGCGGGGTGTCCCTTCAGGTAGAGGAAAAATTTAGTTATTCAGATTTCGCCAAAGCAGATATCGATTTTCCCCTAGCTGACTACCCTTCTGTATCTAATACCCTTGCTGATTTAAAGTCCAGCAATTGGTACACACAGAATCCCGCTATAAACAAGATATTCGAACTTGATTTGAACAGTCTAAGCGCTGACGAATTATTTGTACTTGGTCGAAACGTATACCAAACAGCATGTGGCGGAGAAAATAAGGCAAACGATATATTGGATAACCTGAGAAGAGATATGGCGACTATTCCTCAGGCAGCGGCAGAGCATTTGATCAACGGAATGTTCTACGAAGTGTATTTTGATTCCAAGGGTGAATTTCGTGGCCGCAACTTGAAAAGTCGATGTTTGGACGAGTTACTAGAAATTCAATCCGTTGAAAAGTACTCAGATTCAATAATTTTTATAAAGCAGGTTCTCCAACCTTATAAAGATCAATTGCCAATTATACCTGATTCGAAACCACAAGTTTTGATCATCGAGCTTGACCTTCAGAAAAAAGATCCGCCATCTATAGAGTCCATAATGATAAAAGGTCAGGAGCTTTTAATTGATGCGGAAGAAGACGAGGATTCTTTCAGTAACATGTGGAAGCTATCTTTCAGAGAGTTTAGTTTAGAAACTCTTAAAGAAACGATATCTAAAGAATGGCATGTTCCTGAGAAACAAATTGAGCTAAGGCCAGAGAGCGGTGACGCAATAAAGTATTCTCTGCCGAAAGGGAAGACCATTGGGTACCCGGATTCAGAGTAACCTCGCGGACCCATTTTCTAACAAAGTGGTCAACGGGACGACAACTGAGCTGCGCTCCGTTGCCGCCCATTACCACCGGCGTTAGCTGGTAGTGCCTCGGTCTTTTTGGGTGGCTGGGTGCCAGTGGCCTTGGCGGAAAGTTGGCAGCAAAACCGGCATTTCCGGTGTTCCGCCAAGGCTGTCCGAATCCGCGTCGAGCTGGCAGCAAAAATCGGGCAGCGGTGTTGGTATAGACGTCGGTGTTCGCCTTGTGGGGCAATCCGCCGAAAATTTGGTCCGGACCTGCTACTCTGAAGTTCAGGTTCGTTCACCGCCTCATGGGCGGTGGTTTTAATCAGTGTGCATCGGCAGGTGTCGGTGCCAGGGCAGCGGAGCAGGTCGTCGCGTTGGTTGCCAGGGATCAGGTTTCACAATTACCCCCAGCTAACCAGTCGTTCAAGTACGTTCCGGCCTTCGGCCTCCACCGGACGCCCTTTCCATGGCGCCTTTGGCACCATTCCAAGGGCGCCGCTTAACATTGGCGTTATTTTTACCAGAGGTAGCTGTGAACTTTGAAGTGAATAACGTATTTGGGCACTATGAAGGCCACATTGACCGAGAAGCTCGCAAGGTTCGAACGGTGGAGCCGTCAACTGGGAAAATGATCATGCTAGGCTTTGATGATTTCGGAGATGTTAATCCAGCACCAGAGTTGGCGGATAAATTTGGGGGAGGTTGCAGGGGAATCCATATTAAGGTCAGGGATCTCATAAATGAAATTGAGGAGTCCGAGAAAGCGTCGGAGAAACAGATTCCGAGCTTCATTGCGCTCCTCCAGGATTACTGTAGCCATCACTATATCTTGATTACCGTTGCACTATCGTTCTTGAGCGTATTAATAGCGTTGGTGGCGTTGTTTTGAAAGGAAAAATAACCAAGCGCAGCACTACGCGGCCTGTCGGCCGCCGGATGCTCGCAAGCTCGCACCGGTGTGCACGGCGTTAGATTTCTCAAGGAGCGTATGTGGATATACCTTCGAAACATGTGCTTGATGCGTTAATGGATGAAGGAATTGATGAGTTGCATCACGCAAATAGCGTTGCGACCGCATGTCAATTTCTACGGTCTCGCTCCCTGATGTCTAGGGGAACTGTTGAGCGGCTTGGGATCACACAGACACCTCAAAGCTCAGATGACCTAGATAAGCGCTATGGAATCTGGTTTGATGTCTTCGCTGACTCCGTTGATATTCATAATAGAGCTAAAAGAGCAAACGCCTACGGCCCGGTAATGTTTGTCTTAGACACGGAGCTAATCAATAGGTCTTATACGGGGCGCATCTGGGTGACGAAGTTAAACCCGACTAAATGGTCTGGAAAATCTGAAAAGCAAAGGTGGTTTCAAGACAAGAAAGATCTTGAAGATAATCTCACCAAAGGTACTTTCGATCAAATGTTAGTATTCCGTCATTGCGGTGGAGAGCTTCCATTTAAGAAGTTCTTGAAAAGAATTATTTTAGATGACCCACAGCGCACGACCGAAGAAGATGTGGACCTCTATAGTATGGCCGTGGGAGCATTAAGGCTCGCCATGTCTGATAGTGGTTTGGACATCCCTATTGAACGCCGTGTATGTCGAGCAGGCTGCAAATGCAATGACAATTATGGCGAAGACGATGAACGTTTGTACATGATGTTTGACCCAAAAATCTAACAAACACATTAAATACGCTCCCTACGGTCGCCGGGCACTCGCAAGCTCGCGCCGTTTATGTGGGCGTTAGCGAGTAAGGAGATTTATACAAAATATGGCAAAAAAAGAAGCAAAAACAGATTTCTGGGTTTATGGCCTTCTGAAGGAAGCAGGCATCGAACTGGAACCACAAGGAAGCTCTGTCAAAGAAATCAATGACGCTCTGAAAACTGCGTCAAAGGCTGGATCGGGCAAGGTCGGCTTCCCCGAATTCGTCGGGCTCGTTAAAGATTTCTTGTTGATTATTGAAAACAAAGCGGACGTTGCCAAACACGTTAAAAGAACCAAGGGCGACACGATCAGCGCGACTGTGAAGGATGTAAAAGACTGCGCCGTGAATGGTGCTTTATTTTATGGTAAGCATTTAGCCAAAAACACGAGTTATAATAAGATTATCGCCTTTGGTATATCCGGCGATAAAAAGCAGCACCATATTAGCCCAGTTTTCATTGATGAAACTGAATACTACCGGGAATTGCCTGATGTAGAATCTTTCATTTCATTCAATGAAGAAAATATCGAAGGATATTACACAAGAGAAATTCTGGAAGAAGAAACTGATTACGATAAAGAGCTTCATGAAATCCTGAAGGATGCCGCAGAGCTTCACGAAGATTTGCGGAACTACGGCAATTTGAAAGACATAGACAAGCCGCTTGTTGTATCAGGTATTTTGCTGGCGCTTCGGGAGTCTGAATACAAAAACTTTTCAACTGATGATCTGGTTGGCGATGACAACATTAGCACCGATGGCGATAAGGTCTTCAAAGCCATTGCATCGAACCTCAAGCGCTCTAACGTTCGGCCTGATGTTAAGCGTGATAAAATCCTGAGCCAGTTTGCGATTATCAAAGATACCCAAATCCTGAACGAGATTAATACCACGCTCGGCAAGACTCCTCTGAAGCATTTCACCGAGTTTTTGAACCAGCGGATATACAGGAGTATTCGCTACACTAGCTCCTCGGAGGACTATCTGGGACGGTTCTACGGCGAGTTTATGTCCTACTCGGGTGGGGATGGCCAGACCCTCGGCATTGTTCTGACTCCAAAACACATAACGGATCTGTTCTGTGAATTGATGGACATTCAGCCCGATGATATCGTCTTTGATCCGTGCGCGGGCACAGCGGGCTTTCTCATTGCCGCTATGCACCACATGATTGCTCAGGCGGACACCGAAGAGCAGAAAAAGAACATTCGTCAAAGACAGCTTCACGGGCTGGAATTGCAACCCTACATGTTCACCATTGCTACCACGAACATGATTTTGCGGGGTGATGGCAAATCCAACTTGGTCAATCACAACTTCTTGAAAGAGAGCGCTAGCAAGATCCAGCTTAACGGGGCAACGGTTGGAATGATGAACCCACCGTATTCGCAAGGCTCCAAGAAGAACCCTGACCTTTACGAAATCGCCTTCACAGAGCATCTGCTGGACTCATTGACCGAGGGTGGCCGTGCGGTAGTTATCGTGCCTCAGTCGTCAATGACCGGGAAATCATCGGAAGAAAAAGCCATTAAAGGCAATATCTTGAAAAAACACACGTTAGAGGGTGTGATTACGCTGAACAGCGATACCTTCTATGGCGTTGGGACTTTGCCCTGTATAGCGATATTTACAGCCAATGAGCCACATCCGAAAGGCAAGGAATGCCGATTCATCGACTTCCGGGATGATGGCTACAAAATCAATCCGCACATCGGCCTGGTTGAGACTGAGCAGGCCAAGGACAGAAAGCAACACCTGCTGGATGTCTGGTTTGAGCGGATAGAAGCGGCAACAAATTTTTGCGTGAAAACGTCTATTGAAAAGGACGATGAATGGTTGCACAGCTTCTACTACTTCAATGACCTGATGCCCAATGAAAGGGAATTTGAAGCGGTAATCACTGATTTTCTGGCCTTTGAATATCTCATGATCGTAAAGAACAGATCCTATTTATTTGAAGGGTTGAGCTGGCACGATGTGACGCAAAAAGAGATAGAGAATCTAGTTGAAAAAGATTGGGAAGAGTTCTTCCTGAAGAGCATTTTCAAAGAGGTTCAGCGCGGCAAACGCTTGAAGAAAGATGATCAGGTGCCGGGGAAAAAGCCCTACATTTCCTCGACCTCACTGAATAACGGCGTTGATAATTTCATCGGGAATAATTCCGGCGTTCGGATTTTCTCAGACTGCCTTACTGTTGCGAATAGCGGCAGTGTAGGGTCAAGTTTTTATCATCCATACAGCTTCGTTGCCAGTGATCACGTAACCCATCTAGCGAACAATGAATTTAGCAAATACATCTATTTATTCATTGCAGCGCTGACAAATCGGCTGTCCGAAAAATATAACTTTAATCGGGAAATAAATGACAAGCGAATCAGTCGCGAAAAAATTATGTTACCGGTGACCGAAGAAGGGAAGCCAGATTTCGAATACATGGAACAATACATGAAGAATCTGGTTGCTAGGAAGCGCATTCAATACAATACGTTCCTATCTACTGTTGAAAAGCATCCTGACGCAAGCAAATGATTCTCTGGTTTTTGACGAAACCCCTCAGGAAATTCATGTGGTTGAGTCGGTGGCGATAACTTATATATAAGCTAACAAAACATTGCAGCGGACGCGTAAAAGCCGCGCCGCTGAATGTTGGCGTTAGCTGTGATTGCCTCACCTGAAAAGTGATACTATAGTGTCACTATTAATCTAATTCAGGGTGAGCCCGTGAAAGTTGAGCTTGTTACGAACCTCAAGCGCCAAGCCACAAAGATTCTGGCAGATCTGCACTTGTCTAAAGAGCCGATACTGATCACGGAGCATGGTCAGCCATCCGCATACCTTGTCGATGTGCAGGATTACGAGTTCATGCAGCGCCGACTTGAGCTGCTTGAGGGGCTCTCACGGGGAGAGCGTGCTGTACTTGAGGGAAGAACGTACAGCCAAAGTGAGGCCAGGGAGAAAATGAGTAAATGGCTGAGGTAATCTGGACGGAGCCCGCCCTCCAGGAACTGGATGCCATTGCTGAGTACATTGCTCTGGATAATCCTGCTGCCGCAAGCCATTTGGTCGCGGAAGTTTTCGATAAAATCGAGCGTCTGGAAGATTTTCCCCAATACGGGCGGATTCCCCCGGAGCTGACTAATTCGGTATACAGGGAAGTAGTGATTCCACCGTGTCGCATTTTTTATCGTGAGGATGGAAAGCGAGTTCTCGTCCTCTATGTCATGCGAGAGGAGCGGCAGCTTCGTGCGTACATGCTTGGGAAAAGCTAACCAGGCGCGTCACTAGGATGCCTTCGTCTCCGCTTCGCTACGTCAAAGCCATTGGCTTGTGCCCAATTGATCATGGAAGTATATGTTCAGGGTATACTCAGGCGTTAAAGGAGAATCCGTTGTGACCTTGATGACCATCCTGTTATTCATACCCGCATGTTTTGCGTTGAACATGGCGCCTGGCCCCAATAACCTTCTTTCGATGGCGAACGCCAAGCGCTATGGCATCAAGGCTGCCTGTTATGCAGGCATTGGTCGGCTGGTCGCATTTGTGGGCATGATCACGCTTGCCGCGACAGGGCTGGCAACAGTGCTGTATACGTCCGAAAAATTATTTTTTGTAATAAAGATCGTTGGAGGGCTCTACCTACTTTGGCTGGCCTTTCAGCTTTGGACGGCAGACCCAACTGACGGTGGGGACGAAGCCCAGGGTGGCAAAAGCCTGTTTCAGCTGGCGAGGCAAGAGTTTTTCCTGGCGGCTGGAAACCCCAAGGCAATTTTGATTTTTACAGCTTTCCTGCCTCAGTTTGTCGATCCTGCAGGCTCTGTAGGACTCCAGTTCTTGATGTTAGGTGGGCTTTTTTTGACGCTTGAATGGGTCGCAATAGCCGGGTATGCCTTTTTTGGCAAAGCGCTGCGTCATTGGTTCTCTCGCCCCTCGTTGCGCCGCCTGTTCAATAGACTTTGTGCCGGATTGCTTGGAAGTGCTGGCGTTGGGCTCTTGCTGGCGCGTCGTGAGTAAACTCAAGATATGGACTGCGCGGATTTACCATGGAGAAATGACAATGAAAATCTTGAAATTAGCGATGATTCTGGCGTTGTTCGTCGCCATGCCGACATGGGCAGAAAGCCTTACGGGGCCTCAGAACAATGCCGTAAGGTCGGCGAATCTGTATCTCAGCATGCAGGGCTTCTCCCGTAGCGGGCTTATTCAGCAGCTCTCATCTGACGTTGGCGATGGTTATGAGGTTGCCGACGCTACCGTAGCCGTGGATAGTCTTGACGTTGACTGGAATAAGCAAGCAGTGAGGTCTGCTAAGCAGTATCTCAATTTGATGGGTTTCTCTTGCAACGGCCTGATTGACCAGCTTTCATCCAGCGCAGGCGATGGGTACACCGAGAGCCAGGCTACCTACGGGGCACGGCAAACGAGTGCTTGCGAGTAATCAGTGGTAAATCCGCACAAGGCGCTAAAGAATCGAAGTGCTGAGGCTCAGCTAAAAAAGGAACGTTAAGCCAGTAGTGACACCGGAGCTAGGCAATGAGCAAAGCGTAACCCGTGACTTTGTAAACCACTCGGTGCTCTTCGTTGACTCGCGAAGACCCATAACCGGCAAACCTCGCCATATTGACGAACCGTTTTCCGCTCTGAATCGATGACCGAAGCGCCTCTACCTTCTGGTAGAGGCGCTCTTTTTACAACAAAAAATTACCTTCCGTAACCGAGTCTTCCTTGTTATCGAACAGTGTTCTGCCTATGTTTGGTACGTGTGAATCAAACGACTGTCACATGGTGTGAATCAAGGCAGGATCGCCTTTCAATACCATGACGATTCATAGAATCTTTCATAGCAAGTCGTCACAAGGAGAATACACGTGAAACTTAGAACCCTACTTACCGCCTCGTTTGCCTCTACCGCGCTGATCGCCGCGGTACCGTCGGCATTCGCCGCCCCCAATGCTGATGGGCTCTATCTGGGCATCGGTACCGGTTTCAGCTCGCTAGAGAACGACGACGACGATGTCGATAATTTCATCTCCAATGGAGCTGAAGACTTTGATCTGGATGATGACGAAGACAACGTCTTCAAAGGCTTCGTCGGCTACGAAATCAATCCTTACTTCGCTACCGAAATCTTCTATGCCGATCTTGGCCGTACGCGTCTGAAGGGTAACAGTGACGCTAATACCGATTTGGAATCCGACGCCTACGGGGCGAGCCTGGTCGGTCAATTGCCCATTACCTCCTGGTTTACCGCCTTCGCCAAGGCCGGTGTGGCCAAGTGGGAAACCGACGTCGACGGCAACCTGGGCGGTGCTAGCGTTGATCTTGAAGATCAGGACGGTACCGATCCGGTTTACGGTGTCGGCGCGCAGTTCAACTTCGATCCCTTCCTGGTCCGTGCCGAATACGAGCGCTACGACTTTGACAGCGACTATAAGATCGATACCTTCACCGCGTCAGCCGGTTTCCGCTTCTAACCGTCAATTCGTTTGGTCATGTGCGATATCAGTGCCGGGGCTCGCCCCGGCACTGTCGTTTTGTCTTGCGCAACCCTCCCATACTTTCAGGTGGTACGCTGCCACCGTTGTTAAGGCGCTGAGCTAGCCCAGGCTCATAACCATCATCTGCCGCGTTACGATGCAACTTGCAACTGATCGTGCTGTTATGAATGCCAACGTCTCTGGCAAATTGTCGTTGGCACATACAGTAAACGAGGGAGCGCTTATGAACCTTCTATTCATCTGCAGCGAAAACAGGCTACGCAGTCCAACGGCGGAAAGTGTATTTTCAGCTTATCCCGGTATCCAGGCAATCGGCGCTGGCACAGGGGTACATGCCCAAACGCCTGTGTCCCGAGACTTGATTGAGTGGGCCGATATTGTTCTGGTGATGGAAAAGCACCACCAGGATGAGGTCGCCAGGACGTACAAGGACGTGTTGAAGGAGAAGCCGCTAGTCTGTTTGGATATTCCCGATCAGTATGAGTTCATGCAGCCTGAACTCATCAAATTGCTCAAGGAAAGAGTGCCAGCGTATGTGCGATTATCTTCCGTCGAAACATAGCTGGGGCTAGGCTGGGCGTGGCGACAATTACCTTGGCACCGAAGATACATGAATACAATTTATAGAAAGTATACCCACCAAGACGCCCAAGCGTTGGTCCCGCTAATGGCGCAGCTTGGCTATGATCACTCTGAAGAATCACTTTCAGCCAATATAAGCGCCGTGCGAGAGCAGGGTGGGGAAGTGTTTGTCGCGGAGGTTGCTGGAAACGTACGTGGCTGCGTGTCGGCCATTATCGATGTGCGCTTGGCCGAGGGCATAAAGGGCGAGATCGTAAGCCTGGTAGTCAGCGAGGAAGCAAGAGGCCAAGGGCTTGGTAAAGGCTTGATTCTGGAAGCGGAAAAATGGCTTTCTGGAAAGGTGAGTGCTATTCGAGTGCGCGCTAATGCGGTGAGAGAGCAGTCCCACCTTTTCTACGAGGCTTTGGGTTACAGCAATGAAAAGTCTCAAGCTGTTCTCATAAAAAAGGGTTAGCACCAGTGCTGCGTCGTCATCGCTTGGACGCGACGCTTTTCCAAACTACCCCCACCAGCGCAATCACCAACACTGCGAACAGCGTTGTTGCGCCCGTCGAACCCAACACCTGCAGGGTCAGGCCAGAAATGAGCAGCCAGAGCGTTGGGATGATGGCGGCGATCCAGAGGGCGACACCCCGGAGCATGATGAGCACCAGGCCCAGCGTGGTCACTGCCGTGGGGTCGGCGTGGATGCCGAACACTTCCGCCTGGTACCAGGAACCGCCGCTCAGCGGTGCCGTCAGCGGCATGATGATCAGGCCGAAGAGGGTGATGGCGATGCCCATAACGACTGGCGGGCTTATGCGGCTCGAGGCTTTGTCTATACCCCATCCTGTTAGCGCCAACATTGCCAGCAACACGGCCTGGGCGATGAAGGCGTTGCCCACATAGCCCCCCGCCCAGTTGAGCGCTGCATAGCGCTGAAAGAAAAACGCCACGGCGACAAAGGCCCAGAGTGGGGCGGGTAGCAGGCAGGCGAGTCGCGGGCGGTGTCTCAGCGCCAGTGCAAGGGCCGCGGCGCCCAGGGCGAGGGTCAGCAGGTGCAGCGGCCAGAAGGTTTCGCCCATGCGCTCCAGCAGGCGGAAGTACACCTCCGCTGTGAAGGGAATAAAGTCCTGTAGCCGGTAACTTGTCCAGGCGTTCATAGCGACTCGATATAATCAGCCATCCGCTGCCGGGCATCGGCCGAGGGCATAGGAGAGTGGCCGGCGCGCATGTTCTCGCGCATATGCTCGACCTGGGTGGTGGCGGGTATCGCGCAGGTGATCGCCGGGTGGCTGACGATAAACTTGAGCAGAAAGTCCGCCCAGGTGGTGCAACCGCACTCCTCGTTGGCCCACTCGGGCAGTGGCGCGTCACGGCGCTTAAGGTGCTTGATCAGGCTGCCGCCATCATAAGGGCGATTGGCGATCACCCCGATGCCCCGTTCTTGTGCCAGGGGCAGTAGCCGGTTTTCGGCCTCGCGGTGGGTGATGTTGTAGGTGAGCTGAACGAAGTCGATATCCTCTGACGTCATGATCTGCTCGACCTCGTCATGGCGGCGCCCGTGGGAGGTGGTAATGCCGACATGGCCGATAACGCCTTCGGCCTTCATTTCCTGCAGCGCGGCCAGGTGCTCGCGCCAGTCGGTCAGGTTGTGTACCTGCACCAGGTCGAAGTGATCCACCGTCCAGCGGTCTTTCAGCTCCGCCACCTGCTCCCGGGCGGATCCACAGGCGGGGCTCCAGACCTTCTCGGCGGAAAACAGGCTCTCGGGCGTGCCGAGTTGTTGCAGGGCATGGCCCATCAAATCCGGCGCCGAGCCGTACATGGGCGAAGAGTCGATCAGGCCGCCGCCATGCTCGAAAAAGGCCTTCACTACCTCGGTGCGCGCATCAAGCAACTTCGGATCACTGCCAACGTTGAAGGTGCGCCAGGTGCCCATGCCAATCACGGGGAGCTTTTTGTCGCTCTTCGCAAAGGCTTTCCGGCGCATCCCCTCGGTGTTGGCAAGCAGTGGCACGCTTGGCAACATCGTGGCGGCCAGCGTGGCGCCGATGAGCGTAAGGCTTTGTCGGCGCGTGATGCGATGTGAGATGCGATAGCTCATAGCGGTCGCTCCTTCCGATTTTTTTGAATCGGCACCGTGGCAGCCAACACCAGCACAAAACATGTCAGCACGAACACCTTATTCACAAACCAGTTGGTCCGCCAGATCGACCACTCGGGGTCATTGAGAAAGCGGACAAACAGGGTGCCGATGATGAGGATTTCAATGATGGAAATGCCCACCGCCAGTGCGCGCGTGTAGCGGGGCTGTTTGAGCAGCGCCCAGCCTAGCCAGACGTGGGCCAGTGGCCATAGATCCCAATAGATATACTGCGCCCAGGGCTCGCCGTATGCCAGCGCATAGCCAATAGGAAACAGGTATTTGATGAACAGCGTCCACGCCGCGAGGATAAATAACAAATGGGCGAGAAAGCGGATCCAGGCATTGGGTTGTGTGGCGGGCAGTGACATGAAATCGCTCCAGTGATGGGCCGTTAATGGCTCGTCCTCACACCATCTGCAAAGACTGCCTGCGCGTTGGCGGAAGATAGGCGGCGTCGATCTGTGCCAGATCATCCTCGTCGAGTCTGAGTTTATCAGCGTCGGCGTTCTGTTTGAGGTGATCCAGGTTCACGGCCTTGGGAATGGCTATCACGCCTTGGTGGCGCAGTGACCAGGCGAGGGCGACTTGCGCGGGGGTGGCGCTGTGCTTGTCGGCGATGCGTTGCAGGGTGGCGTCATGCAGTAGCGCGCCGCCCTGGCCGATGGGGCAGTAGGCCATGAGTGGCATGTTTTGCTGTACTTGCCAGGGCAGCAGGTCGACTTCAATGCCGCGTGCGTCGGGGTTGTAGAGCACCTGATTGGTGGCGCAAGCGGGCGCGTCGAGCTCTGCCAAGTCGTCAATGTCAAAGTTGGACACGCCCCAGCGCAGGATCTTGCCCTGCTCGCGCAGCCGCTCAAAGGCTTCCACGGTTTCGATCAGCGGGTACTGGCCGCGCCAGTGCAGCAGGTAGAGGTCGATAGTGTCGGTGCCCAATCGGCGTAGGCTGCGCTCGCAGGCGGCTTGAACCCCCTTGGTGCTGGCGTTGTGTGGGTAGACCTTGCTGACCAGATACACCTCATCGCGCCGGTTACGGATCGCCTGGCCCACGATTTCTTCAGCGCCGCCCTCGGCATACATCTCGGCGGTATCGATCAGCGTCATGCCCAGGTCCAGGCCTTCACGCAGTGCCCTGATCTCAGCCTGCTGCTGCCCTGCATCCTCGCCCATATGCCAGGTGCCCTGGCCGATACGGGGTACGCTTACGCCGCCTAGTTCGATCGTTTGCATATCTCTTCCCGGTTGTGAAGCTGTTCCGACTCATGTTCATCAAGCTGAATCGACCACCATCAAGGCGATATAAATGAGCCGCTGATGCCGACCGAGCCCAGTAGGCAAGTCAGTCAAAGCAATTGTCAGTCAAAAATAGTCGTTCATGCCATCAGTGGCGCCACAAGGAGGCCGCCGGCCAGCCATAGCATCGCAATAACGACAAGGCTACGCAGAACCCAGGTGCCTGCCCCTGCGCCGCCATGGTCATGATGATGCTCATGGCCATGCTCATGTTCATGGCCCGAATCAGCGTGTTTGGCCCGGTACCAGAAAAACACCAGCACCGCGGATATGGCCAGGAATATCAGGTTGAGTATGAAACCGTAATTCACCCTGAAATGGTCACGTTCCGTTGCTGTTTGTACGGTAGTGGCATCCGGCAGCAGGCCGAACGCCGCGAAGCCGTAATGCATGATCAGGGAAACAAACACCAGCCCACAAAGCAGTAACGCTAGAATATACAGCGACATCTTCCAGCCATAATATTGCGCATTGATCCTCAGAACCGGCAGTACCACCAAATCCGAAAAAATAAAGGCCATGACGCCCGCAAAGCTGACGCCGTTACCGAAAAGCACCGCCGCCAAGGGAATATTGCCCATGGAACCGATAAAGGTGAAAAAGGCCGCAAAAGGGCCGATCAACGTTTGAGCGAGCAGGGATAAAAAGCCCAGATCACCTTCTGTCTGGCCAGCGCCAGGAAAAAGCCCATGGAAGAAGCTTTCAGGCACGAAGGCGGCAATCACGCCCGCCACGGTAAAGCCGATTAACACATCCTTCCATACCATCTGCCATTCCATGACATAGGTCATGCCGATCTGCTGCCAGCCCTCACGGCTGGTCAGTTTTGACTGCCAGCTCGCCTGCTGGTCGCCATGCTGATGTTCTTCATCTCCATTATGCAGCCGCTCCCTGGCTTGTTTAATCAGCTTTTTGGGATTGGTGATGCGAATGAAAAGCCAGGCAAAAAGGATCAGCAGGATACCGCCGATATACTCAGCCACGACGAACTGCCACGCCAGGAAGATCGAGATGACGATACCCAGCTCAATCACCAAGTTGGTGGAGGCGAGCAGAAACGCAACCGAGGGCGCTAAGCCAGCCCCCTTTTGGAACAGGCTACGCGTGGTGGCCAAGGCGGCAAAGCTGCAAGAACTGGAGATAAAACCGAAGAAGGTGCCCAGCGCCATGCTGCGCGGGCCGGTTTTGCCCATGGCTTTCTGCATACGTTCCTTCGTTATCAGCACTTGTATCAGGCTGCTGATGATATAACCCAGTACGAATGCCCAAAGGGCCATCCAGAAATAACCAGTACTGATAAGTGCAGCCTGATGCCACAGGCTGAAAAAATCCATATTGGCTCCGGTTGATTAGACACAGACCTAGTAAAAGCTAGCAAGGTTTAGCGGAATCAACAAAGGTGGCCATCTATCATCATGGTTGCTGCAGAGGCGGGATCACCCCATCCTCAGTCACCACCGGGTTAATAACGTTGTCGTTTTACCGCCAGCTGTGCGACATAAACTGAGAGGGCTTTCCGCGTTATATTGAAAACTAACACCGGTATTGGAACGGCCAGTTTGCTGAGCGTAATCCACCACCGGTATGACGGGAATAAACTGAAAAAGCCGGGCCCATGCCAGGCCCGGCGACGACTGCCCTGGCATCCAACCCGAGGGGGCGGCCACCCCGGTTGAGCGTGGAGCTATTTATAACCGCTGGACGGTCAACGCCAAGTTGGGCGCCAAGGGCAGCCGTGGCAGTAGCGTCGCCTGATAGGCGTGATAAAGATCGGGCTTGACGTCGCCTTCGGCAGCGTCGATCTGCAACTTACTGTCGAGCTCCTGGTACCAGCCGCCGCGTTTGCGATCGATAAAAATGGTGTCGATGACATCCCAAAGTTGCTGATACCAGCGTTCGTAGTGAGCCTCGTCGGTGCACCGCAGGAACGCAGCTGCGGCGGCCAGCGCCTCAGCGTGAGTCCAGTGGCGGCGTCGCAGTGAGTTTGGGCGACCCTCCCAGTCCACGGTATACACCAGCCCCGGTGCGCCGTCGGTGCGCCAGCCGTCGCGCAGGCTAGCGTCGAACAGGGCTGCTGCGTCGGTGAAAAGCCATGAAGGAGCCGTGCAGCCGCGGGATTCCAGCGACGCTTCCAAGTGCAGCATCAGCCGCGACCACTCGAAGCCGTGCCCTGGTGTAGCGCCATAGGGGTAGAAACCATCGTCGGGGCGGTCGGCATTGTGCTCTGGCCATTCCGACCAGTCGCCATGAAAATGCTCGAGGATGCGGTAATCCCGGAGAGCCGCGTGGCGGTGAATCAGCCGTTCGACGATGGCTAGCGCCCGATCAAGCCACAGCTGTTCGTCGCGCACGTCGGCCAGCGCCAAGCACAGCTCTACGCCGTGCATGTTGCTGTTACCGCCGCGGTAGTCGCTCAGCTCGCTCCAGTCCTGGCTGAAACTCTCGACGAAAGCTTGCTCATCCTCCGACCAGAAGCGCGTGTTGATCACCCCAACGGCCTCTTCGAGCAGCGCCGCCGCGCCGGGAATCTCGGCATGGGTTGCGGTGGCGGCGCCGAGGGTAACGAACTGATGGATGTAGCACTGCTTGCTGTGATCGTGACTCATGGCGGGATCGACGCCGAACCAGCCGCCGTATTGCTCGTCGTGGAGTTTACCTGCCAACGCACGAATCGCATGTTCGGACAGAGCGGCAGCGCCCGGCACGCCCTGTAGCGCTGCTAACGCACAACTGTGGGCCATACGCCCGGTGAGCATGGTGTCGGCGCTGGCGCCGTGGGGAATGCACCCGTCACCATCGAGTGCTGCGAAACCGCCGGAGGCCAGGCGCGCCTGGCGATGGAAGTCGAACAACGCCAGCCCTTCGCGGGTCAGCCAGTGGCGGTGGGCGGCGCTATCGAGCCAGCGCTTGGGCTTTTGATTCGTGTTGTGGGTCATCATTCATTTCCTTAGCCATTGACGATGTTGCCACTGTGAGGGTGGATCGTCTTATATGCACTTTCATGTGATACGCGAAGGCAAGGCGGCAGGCTCCTGCACCCAACCTAGCCCTTGATCTATATCATCACAAGGCAGGTGATCGCTTGAAGATTACGAGGGGGGCTCAAAATCGATGAACTTGGAAAAAACACTAGGACACCGCTGGATCACAAGTTTCTAGTCCCGGCATGGGCGTCATAGCATCATTATGTTGCCTGATTATCGATGCTTTTGTTGGGCTCGAAGTTGGCTGGCCAGTGTCGGTAAGATGCCAACAGCAGCGCTGCGATAACATAGATGCCCGCCATACATGACAGGGCAGTACTTTTTCCCCAAGTGATGCTGGCCTGAGCGAGAGGAGCACCGAGGCTGGCACCACAGAAGAGGATAAAAGTGTAGAGCGTGATGGCTCGCTGCCTATAGACCATAGGTTGTTCGCCGAGAAAGTGCAGAAAGGCGGGCGTGGCAAGTGCGATACCCCCGAGGGTCAGCCAGTGGCCTATATACAAACCGCTGCCTTGTGCGACGAATCCGGATAATAGGGCACCGCTGGCTGCCAGGATCAGACCTGCGGTCTGCACGAAGTTAGTCGCCACACGGGATAGCAGAGCGCCGGATGCCAGCGTCATCAACACGGCAGGGGAGCCTAGCAGTCGGAACCATTGAAGGTTCGTCACTGACTCGCCCGATGAGATCACGGCATAGTAGAAGACCACGCCCATCAGCAGTACGAAAACGGCCACATAAAAACGCCCAAGGGCTCGCCAGTGTAGCAAGCGCTTGATGCTCGAACTCTCCGGCGTCGACTGAGGTGTTTTGGCTGTGCCGAAAGGTAGCTGCCATAGACAAAGGGCGATCGGAACCAATAGGACGCTGACGCCGAGAAAAACTACCGCAACCGACCAGGTGTCTGCCGTCATGCTGGCCATGAGCTGACCGAGCGGAGCCGACATCAACAGGGCAGCGCTAAGCAGGCCGATAGCCGTTGGCCGGTGACGTTCACTGGTTGCCTCGATGAGCATCGTGATAGCGAATGGCGGGAAGGCGGCCGCCGTCATCCCTTGCAAAGCGCGACCAGCCATGAATCCCCAGCCGAAACCCAATGTTAGCGCAAGGGCGGTTAACAGGCTGGCCGCTGCCAAGCCCGCGATACCCGCGGCAAAGAGGGTGCGGCTTCTCCAATACTGGTTGAGATAACCGAAGACCAGAAAGCCGATGGCCTGACAAAGTGCGAACAGTGTCGTGGCCAATCCCGCCTCGCTGGCCGAGAGGCCCAGTCGTTCGGCGATCGGGTTGGTGAGTGGAAGGTAGGCATACAGTTGTCCGACCACCAGAATGGCTGCCACCATCAGCAGTATCGTGACACCGTAACTGCGTAGTGAATCTGGGGCGGGCGTCGCTGGTGATAACGTCATATCGAGTCTCCCATGGCTATATCGTTTTGATGCCTGAACGACTCTATGCTGCCTGTGAAGGGGGCAGCCAGTGATGCGTTATCCTGGGATTAGGACTGCCACCTTTACGTGATGGAGTGGACATGATCGATCATAAGGAGTTAGGCGACTTCATGAAGGCGTGTCGTGCGCGTCTTGATGCCGAAGCCATGGGGTTTGCAGTCAGCCCGCGTCGCCGAGTAGCGGGGTTGCGGCGCGAGGAGGTGGCAGAGCTCGCCGATATTAGTCCCGACTGGTATACACGCCTGGAGCAAGGCAGGAGTGTCGGCGTGTCTCGTCGTGTTCTGGAATGCCTGAGCTTGGCGCTGCAGCTCTCCGAGGCTGAGACCGGGCATCTTTTCTCGCTTGCTGGTGTGCAGCGGCCCATGGAGGCGGTAATGCCAAGCGATGAAAGAGCGTCGCAGGTTGATGTACTAGAGGCGTTATTACCTAACCCGGCTCACTGTGTGTCAGGCCCTTGGGAGATCGAGGCAATGAATGCGGCGGCTGAATTAGCGCTACCCGAGTTGCATGGGAACGAGGCTGGTGGAAACGTCATGCGCATGATCTTTCGTGACGAAGGGTTTCGAGAGCGTCTGGTGGACTGGGAGTCGCATGCTAAGCAGTGCTTGGCGACATTCCGTACTTTCTATGGGCGTCAGCAGGCGCAGGATCCGCGTTTTCGGCAGCTCGTGGATGAGCTGACGCGATCTAGCGAGGCATTTGCCGCTTGGTGGCCGCGCCAGCGTGTGGGGGATCTTTCGCCGGCATCCAAGCGCTTCATTGACCCGACGCTAGGGGAGCTGCGGTTTACCGTTCGTTTCTTTCAACCGACAGAAGACCCCAGCAGGATAATGACGGTGTTCATGGGAGATGCCTTGACTCAGAAGCGGCTTGGTGAGGCTCTCGCTCGGTAGTCGTCCGAGAGCCCCAGGCGGCCCTTGGCAACCTGGCGCTCATATCAGGGCGCAAAACACCTTACTTTTCAAAGATCAATGCGTCCGGGTTGGCGCCCAGCTCTTTCAAGGCTGCCATGATGCTCTCGTTGAACGGGTCAGGGCCGCACACGTAGAAAGCCTGGCTCATGTCCTTGATATGCGATGTCAGGAAGGCCTTGTCGATGACGCCATCGGTGAAGATATGGTCGCCGGACGGCTTTTCGTCGGTGATGACGTTGATGAACTGGTCTCCCAGCATCGTCTCGAATTCTTCCTTGAGAATGATGTCGCGTTCTGACTTGTTGGAGAAGACCAGTTGATTTTTGCCGATCTCGCCCTTGCGGTGCAGGTCGCGCAGAATGGCGATAAACGGCGTTACGCCCGCACCGCCTGCCAGGAACACACCTTCGTCCTTGTATTCGATGGTGCCCCAGGGCTCGCCAACGATCAGCGAGTCCCCCTCCTTGAGCTGGCCGATCTGCTGGGTAACGCCCTCGTGGTCCGGATAGATCTTGATGACGAACTCCAGCCACGGATCAGAAGCTAGCGAAGAGAACGTGAACGGCCGTTTCTCGTCGGTCCACCCTTCACGATTGATGGCGACCTCGGTCGCCTGGCCAGGCGTAAAGGTGTATCCCTCAGGCTTGGCAAGCCGTATCTGTTTGACATCATGAGTGAGATTGCGGATTTCCTGAATTTCGAGTGTATGGTCCATACTTCGCCTTATGTCTCTCATCGTTAGGTTGAAGTACTTCATGCTGGCCGTGGGAGCGTCTAGTTGCAAAGCCCGATATTAAACGCAAGGAGACACCATGGATGACGCCGTGTATTGGTACGCGATGGCGGCAGTGCTGCTGTTCTTTAAAATGCTCGCCATTGCGGCGTATCAAGGGTATCACCGCATAGGCAAGATGACTTTCAAGGCCCCGGAAGATGCCGCCTTCGTCGGCAAGCAGGCCGCGCAGGAGGAGCTGCCGCAGGTGAAGCGCGCAGCCTGGGCCTGGTCGAATGACGTTGAAAATATCCCCATCTTTCTGGGCTTGGGCGTGGCCTACGTATGGGTGGGCGCAGCACCTGGCCTGGCGGCCTGGCTGTTCATGATCTTCACCGCCGCCCGCTATATGCACACTATCTGCTACCTGGCCGCGCTGCAGCCCTGGCGAACGGTGGGGTACGCCATTGGTGTGCTGTGCATGCTGGCGATGTGCGTCCTGATTCTGGCGGGGCTTTCCCCATAAAAAACGCGGCAGGTGCCAGCGATTTACTATAGTCATTAGGAGGACGCTAATCCAACGCCATGCGATGTGTAGAGTTACCGATGCCGGTTTCCGTCGCACAAGGAGGCACTATGCTGCTGAAAGGGTCATGTCATTGTCGGTCGGTCACGTTCAGCGTGAGGTCACACCATCCTTATCCTTTCAATCGCTGCTATTGCGCTATCTGCCGCAAGACGGCAGGAGGCGGCGGCTACGCGATCAACCTGAGTGGAGAGAGCAAGACCCTTAACGTAACAGGTGACGAGCACGTGTCGGTCTACCGGGCGGTTATCGACGGCGAGCCAAGCACCGCTGAACGGCATTTCTGCAAGCATTGCGCCTCGTGTCTCTGGCTTTACGACCAGGACTGGCCCGAGCTGGTGCACCCCTTTGCCTCGGCCATCGACACCGAGCTGCCGACGCCGCCCTGGCGTACGCACATGATGCTGGGCAGCCGCGCGCCCTGGGTGGAGGTCAACGCCCAGGGCAAGGATAAATGCTTTGAAGCTTACCCCGATGAAAGCCTCGCCGAATGGCATCAGCGCCAGGGGCTGGAGCATTAGCGGCTACTGATAAGCCGTTTACAGCGGCGCCATGGCGGCTCAACGGCGCCGTTGTTTGTACAACCACCACACATCAACGCTGAACGAGTAGGTAAGCGTTATCAGCGCGCTGAGGGCGAGCAGGCTGGCGGTCAGGTGATCGGTCAGCGGCGTCAGCGCCAGCAGCAGCGCGACCACCTGCCAGACGCACACCGCCTTGCGGCGAAGGCTGTCAAACAGCGGCGCCGATAGCCATGCAACGCCCCACCCGGCGGCAATGAACAGGTAGCGCATCCCGCCCATCAGCAGCACCCACCCGCCCAGCGACTCGCTGAGCATCAAGCCCACGCTGAGCAGCAGAATCAGCAGGGCGTCCAGCTCCATGTCAAAACGCGCGCCGAACGGCGAATAGCTGCAGGTGCGTCTGGCCACCCAGCCATCGATGCCGTCCAGCATCAAGGAAACGACGGCCACTATCAGCCATGTCCACATGGCCACGCTAAACGCCTCGTTTGCGAGCGCGCCCGCCACCAGCGCCACCAGTACCGCACGGGCAAGCGTTACCCGGTTGGCCCAGCCCAGCGGGCCATACGGCCAGTAAGTCATCACTACCGCGCTGGTGGTGGCGTAGCAAAGAATGGCGAGCCCCCAGTTAAGCGAGCCGGGTAGCAGCGCGGGCAAAAGCCCGCCCAGCAGGCTTAACGCCACGCCGCCCAGCGCCAGTTCCAGAGCGGTTAGCCCGCGTTTGCCGAGGGAGGAGAAAGGCGTGTCGCGAGTGGATTGCATGATGGCTCCTGCCAATAACGCATCGCATCAATAAAATAATTCGATGCAAATATTTTTATATGTACCATTCTTGTAGAAGAAGGTAGGGTTGTCTAGTGGCGTCCCTTCGAACAATCGCCCCTTTAACGCTACGCTAAAAAGGCCATGCCAGTGAATACAATTCGATGCCAGCCCGGTGGTGGTTTTTTGACCGGATGCCGTATTGATAAAGCGGCAGGCCTCAGGAGAGGGGCAGGTAGCACAAGGAAGGAGTGCTGATGAGTGGTTTTGAGCAGGCTACCGCGTTCTGGGTGACCCAACCCGGCCACGGTGAGCTAAAGCAGGAAACAGTGCCCGCGCCTGGCGAAGGCGAAGTGCTGGTGCGTACGCTTTACAGCGGGATAAGCCGCGGCACCGAGTCGCTGGTCTTCAATGCCCGCGTGCCCGAAAGCGAATTTATCCGCATGCGGGCACCTTTCCAGGCGGGGGATTTCCCCACGCCGGTCAAATACGGTTATGCCAGCGTCGGCGACGTCGTGCAGGGGCCAAGCCACCTGCACAACCGCCGCGTGTTTTGCCTGTATCCCCACCAGGATTTCTTCGTGGTGCCAGCTACCGCAGTAGTGCCGCTCCCCGAGGACGTCCCGGCGGCCCGGGCGGTGCTGGCCGCCAACATGGAAACCGCCATCAACGGCGTCTGGGATGCCGAGCCAGTAATCGGCGAGCGCATCAGCGTGATCGGCGCCGGCGTGGTGGGTGCGCTGGTGGCCTACCTATGCAGCCGGATTCCCGGCGTCGAAGTCCAGCTGGTGGATATCAACCCTGACCGTGAAGCGCTGGCGAACCAACTGGGCGTTGCTTTCTGCTCGCCTGCGCAGGCAAATGACGATCAGGACTGTGTGATTCACGCCAGCGGTCATCCGGAAGGCCTGCGCCAGGCGCTTGGCCTTGCGGGTAACGAGGGCCGTATTATCGAAATGAGCTGGTTTGGCGAAGGCGAGGTGGCGCTGCCGCTGGGCGGCGCGTTTCATTCTCAGCGGCTGACCCTGCGCGCCAGCCAGGTCGGCCAGCTGCCCCCGAGGCTGCGTCCACGCTGGGACTACGCGCGACGGCTCGGCGTGGCCCTGAGCCTGCTGGCCGATGAGCGTCTGGACGCACTGATCAGCGGCGAGAGCGACTTCGCAAGCCTGCCCGAACTGGCCCCGGAGCTGTTTTCACCGGGCAGCACCGCGCTGTGTCATCGGCTACGCTATGCCGCTTCATCCCATTAATGACAGGAGTGTCTATGTACCGTTTATGCGTTCGTGACCACTTTATGATTGCCCACAGCTTCAAGGGTGAGGTGTTCGGCCCGGCCCAGCGCACCCACGGTGCCACCTATGTGGTGGACGTGATCTTCCAGCGCCCGGAGCTGGACAGCGACGGACTGGTGATCGACATCGGCCTGGCCGGGGAAACTCTCAAGGCCGTGCTGGCGGGCTACAACTTCCAAAACCTGGACGAAGTGAGCGAGCTGGAGGGCAAGAATACCACCACCGAATTCATGGCCAAGGTGATCTTCGACCAGCTTGCCGCCGCCATCAACGCCGGCGAAATGGGCACGACCGCCCGCGGGCTGACCCACATGGAGGTCAAGCTGCACGAGTCGCACGTGGCCTGGGCAAGCTTTGAAGGCGCGCTATGAACCAGCGTCTCAGCTTGATCGTTGCCGGTGATCCAGCCCAGCGCACCGGCGGCTATCTGTACGATGCCCAGATCGTCACCGCGCTGCGCGCGCAGGGCTGGGACATCGAGGTGGTCGGACTGGATGGCGCCTTCCCGGATGCCGACGCCACCGCGCGCCAGGCGCTGGAAAACGCGCTGGCCGCCCAGCCCGACGGGGCGGCGGTGGTCATCGACGGCTTGGCCATGGGTGCCTTGCCCGATGTGGTGGCCGGGCATCGCGAGCGTCTTGCCCTCACGGGACTGCTGCATCACCCGCTGGGTGACGAGCTGGGCCTGGGTGCAGCCGACCAG
This sequence comes from Halomonas sp. CUBES01, assembly GCF_020991005.1. Lineage (GTDB taxonomy): Bacteria > Pseudomonadota > Gammaproteobacteria > Pseudomonadales > Halomonadaceae > Vreelandella > Vreelandella gomseomensis. The sequence continues at coordinate 373,395 of NZ_JAJLLW010000002.1, forward strand.
CAGCGGCTTCATCGCAGCGAGCTGCACGCCCTGGCGGCGCTGCCGCGCATCATTGTCACCAGCCGGTTCACCGCCCGGCGCCTGTCAGTGCTGGCCGACGACTATGCCATTCCGCTCGGCGGCCGGATCAGCGTCATCGAACCCGGCGTTGCCAAGGCGCCGGTGAGCCCCGCGCCGCAGGCGGGGGAGCCACTGCGGCTGTTATGTGTGGCCACCCTGACGCCGCGCAAGGGCCAGGACGTGCTGGTGGAGGCGCTTGCCGGCCTTGAAGCCGGTGGCTGGCGCTGCGATTGCTATGGCGGCGCGCGGGACGCGGCGTTCACGCTCCGCGTGCAATATCTGATCGAATACCACGACCTCGAAGACAGCGTCACCCTGCACGGCGAGTGCGACAGCGACACCCTCGAAACCGCCTATCAGCGCGCCCACGCCCTGGTGCTGCCTTCCTGGTACGAAGGCTACGGCATGGTGGTCACCGAAGCGCTGGCCCATGGCCTGCCGGTGATTACCACCACCGGCGGGGCGCTGCGCGATACCTTGCCCAAGGGTGCCGGACTGAGCGTGGAGCCCGGTGACATGGGCCAGCTTCAGGAGGCCCTGGCGCGCTTCTGCGCTGATGCCGATTTACGCACGGCATTGCGCGAAGGCGCCCTCAAGGCTCGGCAAACCCTCAACGACTGGCACGCGGCCGGAAAAGCCTTTGCCCGTGCGCTGACCGATCGCCCCGCGACGCTGGCGGCGGGCAGCCAGTTTGCAGCCTCGTGGCTTTCGCTGCGTGAAGCGGTGGATCGCGCCTCGCGCTCCCAGCGTCTGGCGAGCCTGGCCGGCGAGTGGCTGTCGACGCGTGCCGACGCCTATCGGCTGGTAGACCTGGGCTGCGGACGCGGCAGCAATGTCAACTATCTGGCGTCACGCTTGCCCGGCCCTCAGGCCTGGACCCTGGTTGATCATGACGCCGCGCTGCTCAAGGAAGCGCGTGCCCGGGTGATGACCCTGCGTGACGCCAGGGGGCATACCATCGTGGCCGATACCCTGGCCGCATCGCTTGCGCGCTTCGATCTGCCTGCCCTGGCCAGTGCGCACCTGGTTACCGCCTCGGCGCTGCTGGATCTGGTATCCCAGGCCTGGATCGACGCGCTGGTCGCGCACTGTGTGGCGCATCGTCAGGGACTGCTGATGGCGCTCAGCGTCACCGGCGAATGGCGGTTTATCGATCGTCAGCATCAGCCGGTGGAGGATCCAGAGGATGCCTGGGTACTGGAACTGTTTCGTGCCCATCAACAGCGCGACAAGGGCCTGGGCGATGCCCTGGGCGGTCGCGCCCACGCCGCGCTGGCGGCAGCGTTCAGTGCGGTCGGCTATCGTGTCGAGGAGGCCGAGACCCCCTGGCAGCTAGCCGCCGGCGAGCCCGACCATCAACCGTTGATGGCGTCGTTGATCGACGGCTGGGCGGCGGCGGCCCGCGAACATGCCCCCGACGCCGCCGGGCGGATCGACGACTGGCAGATCCAGCGTCGTCAGGCCGTTGCCAGCGGTGAACTGGGTATCCGGGTGGGGCATCGTGACCTGCTGGCACTCCCTCAGGAAGCAGGGTAGCGCTATGGCGATTGCTGCGTGGTGGCGCGCCCCCTGGCTGCGTCGGGTGGCGGTCAGCAGCGGGCTGCTGGGCGCCGTCGCGCTGTGGGTCGACCCCCAGGCGATCATGGCCCAGGTTCAGCGGCTATCGCCGGGCTGGGTGCTGGTGGCGCTATTGATCAGCGTGTTTCAGGTCATGCTGAGCGCCTGGCGCTGGCAGCTCACCGCCCGGCTGATCCAGGTGCCGATGCGCTTCAGCTATGCGCTGCGCGAGTATTATCTTGCCCTGCTGGTCAATCAGCTGTTGCCGGGTGGCGTGCTGGGTGACGCCGGGCGGGCCCATCGTCATGCCCGCCAGTCGGCGTCAACCGGTCGCGCGTGGCGCGCGGTAATCATCGAGCGCGTCTCGGGGCAGGTGGCGCTGGCGCTGTTTACCCTGATGGCGCTGCTGCTTTCGCCGCTATGGCACGCGGCGCTGGGCTGGACGGCATGGCTGGCCATCGGCGGGGCGGTCGCGCTGGCGGTGGGGGTGATGACGGTGGCACTGACGCTTGCGCGTCGCCGAGGCCCGTTGAGGCTGCCCGCCTGGTACCTGGCCGTCAGCCAGGATATCCAGCGCGGGCTGTTGAGCGCTGGGGTGTGGCCCCTTCAGCTGTTGTCGTCGCTTGCCATCGTGGCGAGCTACGGTGTGGTGATGGTCTGCGCGGCGCGGGCGATCGGCGTGGAACTGCCGGCGCTCAGCCTGTTGGCGCTTGCCCCGGTGGTGCTGCTTGCCATGCTGGTGCCGTTTTCGGTGGCCGGTTGGGGCGTGCGCGAAGGCGCCGCCGCCGGTATCTGGATGTGGGTGGGCTTACACGCCGCTCAGGGGGTAGCGGTGTCGCTGGCCTACGGCGTGGTGGTGCTGCTGGCCAGCTTGCCGGGGCTGTGGGTAGCCATTACGCGGCGTCATTCGGCGCTACCCCCGGAAAGCGGCCGGGCGCAACACGACATCGAACAGCGTGTCGTCTCCGCAGCGGAAGGTGCGCAGGGCCGGGCGCAGCGCACTGTCCAGCGTCTCGATCGGGGTCATCTGCAGGCCGGGGCGTCCGGAGCCGATGAGCAGCGGGGCGACCAGCAGGTGCAGCCGGTCGACCACGCCCGCCTCGATAAACTGGGAGACGGTAATGCCGCCGCCTTCCACCAGAATACGCAGCAGCTGGCGCGCCTGGAGCAGGGCGATCACGTCGCTGGGTACAAACCGGCCATGGTGATCCAGCGGCAGCACGCAGCACTCCACCGACCCCGTAGCGGCGGCTCGGGCGGTATCCGGCCCCACCACATGCAGCGTGGGGGCGGCGGCGTCCTGAAACAGCTTGCGATCCATGGGCACCCGGCCGCGAGGGTCGAGCACTACCCGCGTCGGGTGGCGGCCGCTGACGTGGCGGACGGTCAATTGCGGGTCATCGGCATCGGCCGTCCCCGCGCCGATCACCACCGCGTCGGCCAGCGCCCGCAGCCGGTGAAGGTGCACCAGGCTTTCCCGGCCGTTGATGTAATGGGAATGGCCGCTTTGCGTCGCAATCCGGCCGTCAAGGCTCTGCCCCAGCTGCGCGATCACCCAGCCAGGCGTGGTCGCCAGGGGGGCGAGGCAACGCACAGGCTCGCCGGCGTCCTCGACCAACCGTTCACCATCACTGGCGTGGCCTGCCAGCAGGCGCCGCCAGACATCGTCTTGAATGATATTCGTACGTTCCTTGGAGTCGGGCATGACGCCTCCGCGCTGAATCAACCGCTGCATCATGCGATGCACGGCGCCCCAGCGCAAGCGTCCCTCGCCCGTTACGCCAGTCAGCCAGGAGGCTTCTATGTATCACATTGAACGCGCCATTTTTGATATTAGACGGGGGCTTCCCGTGGTCATCCAGGCGGGAGACCAGCAGCTGTTGGTTCAAGCGCTGGAAGGCGGCGATTCGGTCAGCGACCTGACGGCGTTATCAGGGTCACGACCGTCGCTGGTGCTGACCCGCCACCGGCTGGATGCAATGGGCGTGTCGATAACCGCCGATGCCGCCTGCCTGCCGCTGGCCGCCCACATGGACGAGCGGGCGCTGCACGCGCTGGCCGTGGCCGAACAGGGCCAGGATGAGGCACCGGCCATGCTTAGCGGCCTGCAGCCAGCGGGCATGGGTGAGCGGGGGGCGGTGGCACTGATGCGCCGGGCATTGCTGATCCCTGCCGCGTTGATCGCCGAGGTGAGCGATAGCGCCGCCGAGGCGATTGCCCAGCGGCTGGCGAAAGGCGAACTGCTCGCGGTGGACGCCGTAGAAGCCGAAGCCTGCCTGGCAGGTGCGCCGGGCATGCTCAAGCGCGTCAGCGAGGCGCATATCCCGCTGGAAGACGCCGCCGACAGCCGCTTTGTGCTGTTCCGCGAACCGGATGGCCTGCGCGAGCACGTCGCCGTGGTCATCGGTCGTCCCGAGGCGCACACCGATGCTGTGCCGCTGCGAATGCACTCGGCGTGTTTGACCGGCGACCTGTTTGGGAGCCTGCGCTGCGACTGCGGCGAACAGCTGCGCAATGCCGTCGCCGATATCGAGGCCATGGGCGGCGGCGTGCTGCTCTATCTTGCCCAGGAGGGGCGGGGCATCGGCCTGGCCAACAAGCTGCGCGCCTACACCCTGCAGGATGGCGGTCTGGATACGGTGGATGCCGACCAGGTGCTGGGCTTTGGGGACGACGAGCGCGATTATGCGGTGGCGGTGGACATGCTCCACGCGCTGGAAATCTCCCGAGTGCAGCTGCTGACCAATAACCCGTTGAAGATGCAGGCGCTACGCGAAGGCGGCATCGAGGTCGTGGCCCGTCAGGCGCTTTACGGGCGCTTGAACGACCACAACCATCGCTACCTCAATGCCAAGGCCACGCGGGCCGGGCATTTACTCGAGGACGTGTTGAGCAGCCAGCGCTAGGCGCTAAGTTGCTTCAAGGCCGGGCAGCCGGGCGGTTTCGGCCACGACGCGGGCGAGCTGTCCGGCATAGTGAGCCACCAGGAGCTCGCCGATGTCCGCCGTTGCCTGGCGGGCATCGCCTGCTACGCCCTGTGCGCTTAAATCCTCCGCCAGCCAGGCGAACGCGGCGGCGCCTTCCGGTCCTACCAGCGCATCGCCGTGGGGCGCGATCGTCGACGGTGCCTGGTAGTCGTCCAGCTGAACGAGTTCGGGGGCGAGATGGCGCATCATGGCGGTTTCCAGCGCGCCGCCGTGCAGCCCCTTGCGCAGTTCCTCGGCGTCCATCGCACCTTCCAGCGGCGGCAGGCGGGTATAAGTGGCTTTGACCACCCGCATGCCATGACGGCGGCGCAGCGTCAGCGCGGCCAGATCCATCACCGCCTTGTTACCGCCGTGGCTGTTGATCAACACCCAGCGACGAATCCCCGCGCGAGCCAGGCTATCGCCGTAGGCTTCCAGGGTGGCGATGGCCACCGGCGCGGGCAGGCTGAGCGTGCCGGGGAAGTTTGCGTGCTCGTCGCTGGCGCCCACGGCCATCGGCGGCAGGCAGACGACGTCGAGGCTTCGGTCCAGCGCTGACAGCATGGCCGTCTGCAGCCCTTCGCCAATGATCAGGTCGGTAGCCAACGGCAAATGGGTGCCGTGCTGTTCAATTGCGCCAAGCACCAGCACGGCCACTGGGTCGCGCTTGGCGACCTCGGTGATTTGCGGGGCGGTCAGCGTCTGCCAGTGGTGAATCATGAAGGGGCGTACCTGTTGGGGATTAACGTGTCGTCGAGACGAGCGGGTGGTCGGAACGGCAGGCGTAAAGATCGCCGGACGGCAGCCCATCGGCGCCTTCGCTCAGCCACTGGGTCATGGCCTGGGCGGGCTGCCACTCGCGCCAGCGAAATTTTCGCTGCTCGCCCGCCACGGCATTGTAGCGATAATCGCCGAGACGGCTTAGCTGGCGAATGCATTCATGGCTGACCTCCAGCGCCCCCGCCACGAACTCCACCGACAGCGCCGGCACGGGGCAGCTTAGCCCGGCCAGCACCTCGGCTTCAAAACCTTCCACATCGATTTTGATGAAGCTGGGCTCGCCGTAGTCGCTGATCAACTGATCCAGGGTGGTAACGGGCACGCTCAGGCGTTGCTCCCAGCGCACCTCGCGAAATCCGGCATTGCGTTGACCGATCTGCTCGCGCCATTCGCTCGCCAGGGTGGAGAGCGTGGGGTTGCCGGTGCTGATGGCAATCTCGGCGACCCCGGCCTGTGGCCCGGCGGCCAGTGGCAGCAGCGTTATATCGGCGGTCGTCACCATGCGCTTGAACCACTTGGCGAGCACCGGCTGGGGCTCGAGGGCGACCACCTGCGCGCCGAGCGCGTGAAAGGCGGCGCTGCGGTCGCCGAGATGGGCGCCGATATCAAACGCGGGTTTGCCGGATACGATGAACGGCTGGTAAAGCTGAATCAGCCCCCGCTGGCGGCCTGGCCGCCAGTAGATAAACAGCGAGCGGGCAAGCCCGCCCGCATGGCGCAGCCGTTGTGGCGTCCAATGCTGCATCAATAAGGCTCCTTGAGGTTGACCGCCGGTGAGACGATCGCCAGCCGATCGAAGTGCCTGAACGATTGGCACGGCATCTCGCCGATCCGCTCGGCGGGCAGCCTGGCAAGCGGGAATGGCTGCCGCGTGTCGGGATCAAGCGGGTAGGGGGCACTATGGGCCACCAGACGTTCGAAGTCATCCAGTAGCGGCGGCTTCAAGGCGCGGCTGGGCGTGTTGAGGAGCCCAAGGCGATGGCAGACCACGCCGCCCCAGGTGCCGCTGCTGGAATATTTGACCAGCGGGGCGGCACCCACCAGACCCAGCCACGCTGGCGTCAGCCAGCCAAACGCCGTCGGTGAGAAGGCCATCATGGCACCCGCCCAGAGCAGCCCGCTGAGCGTCATCCAGCCGGTATGCTGCCAGGTCTCGCGCCAGCTCAGCGAACGCTCGCCGCGGGGCTGGGTCTGCCATTCGATGGAGCGGCCCAGCAGGACATTGATGATGAACAGACTGTGCCAGGCCATCATCAGCGGGGCGATCAGGGCGGCAAACAGCATTTCAAGCAGCGTGCTTATCACCAGGCGTAGCCGCCCGCCAAAGGCGTGGGGCGTCTGGGAAAACGCCAGCAGCAGGCCAAGCAGTTTGGGGGCCAAGAGCATGCCCAGGGTAATCGACAACAGCCCGAGCGAAAGCGGCTGGGGGAGCGTCTGGTGGGTGACGTCACCCAGCACATGGTATGTCACCAGCACGCTGGTACAGAGCAGCAGTCCAAGCCACACCAGCGACGATAAAAAGGCAAAGGCCCCGTAGAAGAAGTGCATGCGGCTGAGCGGGTGCAGACCGGCGCCGCCCATCAGGCGTAGATGCTGAAGGTTGCCCTGCAGCCAGCGCCGGTCGCGTTTGGCAAAGTCGAGCAGGTTGCTCGGCATGGCTTCAAAGCTGTTGTGCGAGGCGCTGATATAGGGGTCGTGACGTGAGACTGCGGTGGTGACCATGGTGTCCAGCAATACCTGCCAGCCGCCGCGCTTGAGCAGGGCCGCCTCGACGAAATCGTGGCTGAGCAACTCGCCGCCCAGCGGGGGCTTGCCGGGTAGCGTGGGCAACCCCGCGTGCTCCATGAAGGCGCGGGTGCGAATGATGGCGTTATGCCCCCAGTAGTTGGCCGCGTCGCCCTGCCAGAAGCTCTGGCCGGCCGCCAGCATGGGGCTATACAGCGCGGAGGCAAACTGGGTAAAGCGGCCGAACAGGCTTTTCTGGCCGACCGGGATGGGCACCGTCTGGATCAACCCGATACCGGGCTGACGCTGCATGCGTTGAACCATGCGCAGAAGCGTTGCGCCGCTCATCAGGCTGTCGGCATCGAGCACGACCATGAAGTCATAGTGGCGGCCCCAGCGACGGCAGAATTCAGCAATGTTGCCCGCTTTGCGCCCGCTGTTGTTGGGCCGGCGCCGATAGTGGATCGCCAGTTGACCGGCAAAGCGCTGCTGCATGGCCGCTACGTGGGCCTCCTCGACCTCGGCCTGGTCGGCGTCCTGGGTATCGCTGAGGATAAAGACGTCGAAATGCGCGCTCAGCGGATTCGCCGCTTCCTGGGCGTCGTCGTCAAGGGCGTGGGCCAGCAGCGAACGGCAGGTGGCTTCGAGCCCGGCGAAGGTGGGGATGGGCGGTTCGGCGTAAATCGGCATGACCAGTGCCGTGCGGCTGACCAGCAGGCGGGCATTGGGTATGTCGCGGTTGAGTCGCCGCAGGCTCAGGGGGTCAAGGTTCAGCGCGCAAATCGCAAAGCCGCACAGGGCGCCCCAGAACGCCAGCGCGATCCAGGTAAAGGTCAGCGCAAACAGCACCAGCATGGCCACCTGCCAGCCAATGCCCAGACTGGCGGTGACGCGATACATGGCCAGGCAGCCCGCCGCGCTCGAGGCCAGCACCGCGATGGCCAGCACCGCGCGGCGCGTTTTCAGCCAGGGGATCGAGGGGGTCAAGGGGCTTGCGTCAGTCATCGGGGTACCACACGTAGTTCCAGGTCTCGCTGACGGGGTCACCCTCAAGGGTCAGCCGTAAGCGAATATCGCGGGGCTGATCGCCTGTCGGCAGCCGGAAACTGGCGCGCCAGCCGCCATTGGGCAGCGCCGTGACCTGCGGTAACTTAATCTCGCCCTGCTGGGCGCTGATCGCCAGTTCGACGGGCTCGTCGGCGGCGATAGCCTCAAGCGCGCCGCCCTGGAAATCAACAATGAACTGGCGCGCATCATCGTCCGGCGCGTCTGCCTGCCCGGGTACCGCCGCGCGGCCCTGGCGTGTGCGCACCACCCGGCCCCGGTCATGTTCTGATGGCTGTTCACCGAGCGTGTGCGTCAGGTAGTGCAAGCGGCGCGACTGGCCGGCCTCGAGCGGCTCTTCGGCCACCCAGTAGGCGACGATGTTGTCGTGGGTCTCGTCGGGAGCGGGAATTTCCACCAGCTCAACGTGGCCCTTGCCCCAGCTTTCCACGGGCTTGACCCACTGGCTGGGGCGACGGTGGTACTGCGCTTCGGTGTCCAGGTAGCGATCGAAATCGCGCTCGCGCTGCATCAGGCCGAATCCCTGGGGCGCGTCATCCATAAACGCCGAGGTACGCACCTGGGTTGGATTGCCGAGGGGTCGCCAGATCCATTCGTCGGCGCCGGTGTGGATCAGCAGGCCGTCGGAGTCGTGCACCTGGGGGCGAAAATCATCCGGACGTTCGCGACTCGCCTCGCCGAAGGTGAACATGCTGGTCAGGGGGGCTACGCCCAGCTTGTCGATATCATCGCGGGCAAACAGCTCGGCCTCGACCTCTACCCGGGTGTCGTGACCGGGCGTGATGACAAAGCGATAGGCCCCGCTCAGCGAGGGGCTGTCCATCAGCGCGAGCAGCGTTACCTGCTCGGCGTCCGCGTCGGGCTTGTAAAGCCAGAACTCGCGGAAGGCCGGAAACTCTTCGCCCTGTGCCGAGGCGGTATCGATGGCAAGCCCTCGGGTCGACAGGCCGTATACTTGCCCTTCGCCGACAAGCCGGAAATAGCTGGCGCCGAGAAACACCGCAAACTCGTCGGCGTAGTCGTCGTTATTGAGCGGATAATGCAGACGAAAGCCCGCATGTCCGCTGCCGGAAAGGTCTTCGTCGAGCAGCGCTCGCGCATCGTCATCGTAGGAAAAGTCGTCGCTTGAAAAGCGCAGCGGGGCCGCCTGGTCGTCCTCGATGACGTTGAGGCGAACCGGCGTCTGGAACAGGAACCCGCTGTGGAAAAGCTGCAGGTTGAAAGGGCTTTCGTCGCGCCAATAGGCGTTTTCCGGGTCAAAGCGAATCTGGCGGTAGGTGTCGTAATCGATGTCGCGAAGCACCTCGGGAAGGTCGTCATCGGCGGCCTGATAGGGCGCCTCGGCAAGCGTTCGGGCGCTGTCGATTACGCTGTCGTAGTGATTGTGCTGGTCGGCCACCGCTGGCAGGGTGACCAGCGAGCCCATCAAGACGAGCAGGGTTCCTTTCGCGCTGTGTTGCATCGTGATGTCCTTGCAGTCAGTTGCCCGTCAGTGGTCTATCGTCTACTACTTCGTGCAATTTTTAAACAATAGTTATACATTTAGATAGTAAAGTACATGTTGGGTGCGTTTACCAGCCTAGTCGCGCGCAAGGCGACGATGGGTGCCCGTTTTTTTCAGTTGGCAATGGATGGCAAGCCTGCGATGCGGCGATTATGGATAGGGGCGTTAGCGCTTAACCTGGGGTTGGTGGCACCGCTATGGTGGCGCCACGGCGATATCCAGACACACCTGATTGCCTGGGAAGCCTGGCTGGTTGTGCCCTTGATGCTGCTGCTGCCTCGAGGGAAATGCCGCCTGGGGCTTGGCGTTGCACTGGCAAGCTGGCTCATCCTGACCACCTTGGTCAACCTTGGCGACGCTGCCACCTACACCGCCTTTGGTCGTCCGCTAAATCTGTATCTCGATACGCCGTTGCTGGGCTCCGTTTACGACTTGCTCGTAGGTAATGTAGGCCAAGCCTGGGCCATTTGCGCCATGTCGGCGGGGGCGCTTCTGCTTGTGCTGCTGGCGCTGGGGGTGATCCGGCTGCTGCTATCGGGTGAGGGCTACCCGCTGACCGGCAAGGGGAGAGCGTCGGCCCTGGCGATGCTGCTGGTGGCGGGTCTGGGCGCGCTGCTGACGCTTGGCGGCAAGCCCCTCACCGAGCGGACGGCACTGCCTGCGGTAGACGCCACCCGCGTTCAGTGGGCCCAATTGGTGACCACCCACCAGGCCAAGCAGGCCTTCACGCGAACGCTCGAGGCGTCGCCCATTGCCCAGCGTCCGCTCGACGGTCTGGCCGAGCGCCGAGTACTGATGACGTTTATCGAGTCCTACGGCGTGACGGTGCTGGAGGATGAGCGTTACCGTCCGGCGGTGGCGCCGACGCTCGACGAGATCGAGCAGCGCCTGGCGCAGCGTGATCTTGGCGTCGTGTCGGGGCTGCTCACTTCGCCGATCCGCGGCGGCCAATCGTGGCTTGCCCATGCCACGGCGTTGAGTGGCTATACCATTGACAATCAGCTGTGGTATCAGCTGCTGCTGGACAGCGAGGCGACCACGCTGGTGGATGATTTCCGCGCCACCGGCCAGCATACCATGGCGGTGATGCCCGCCATCACCCAGCCCTGGCCGGAAGGCGCGGCCTACGGTTTTGACGAGCTGGTCGTGGCAAGCGACATGCCCTACGCCGGGCCGCCGCTGAACTGGGTGACGATGCCGGATCAATACACCCTGGACTATACGCAGCGCCAGCTGCTGGATGAATCGCCGGTGTTTGCCCAGTTGGCGCTGATCTCGAGCCATGCGCCCTGGACGCCTATCCTGCCGGTGTTGGAAGACTGGTCGAGGGTCGGCGACGGCGCGGTGTTTGCGCCCTGGGAAGACGCCGGTGATCCGCCGGAAGTGCTCTGGCAGGACCTCGAGCGAATCCGAGACCACTACGCCTGGTCGGTGGACTATTCGATCAAGACGGTAGGGCGCTGGGCGGAGCGCGTGGCCGATGACAACACGCTGCTGATCGTGCTCGGCGATCATCAGCCAGCGCCATTGATCACCGGCGACGACGCCAGCGGCGCGGTGCCGGTGCACATCATCAGCGGCGACCCCGAGCTGCTGGCCCCTTTTCGGGCCAGAGGCTTCGTAGACGGCATGTGGCCCACGCCCGAGAGCGACGCGCCTGTAGCGGAGCTGCGTCAGCTTCGGCGCTGGCTACACGCCGATTTTGCCTCTGAAGAGAACAGCGCCAAGGCGACACCATGACCTAGCTGGTGATTCTGGATCATGCAGCGCGACAGCGATGAGGTATGTTGAGCCGTGTTAGTAGAGCCGATAATCGCGGTAGTTGGGCAGCTTCTGCTGTTCTTCGGGAGTTTTGCCGTAGCGCTTGTATTCCCACTGGTACTGCGCCGGGTCGAGGGCGATGGCGGCTTCCACGCTGGCGTTGACACCGGTAGCCGACTGAATGTCATCGTCATGGTAGACCCGCGCGTCGGCGTCGAGAAAGTGAATCTCGAACCCCTTGCCGGGAACCCGCAGGGCTACCCCGGTAACGACCCGTGCCTGGGTGCGGGCCACCAGCTTGGGTAGTAGTGTCGCCGTATAGGCGTCGCGGCCGAAAAACGGCGCGAACGCACCGCTTCCCCAGCTGGGTTCCTGATCCGGCAGGATGCCGATGGCTTCGCTGCGTTTGAGCGCCTTGAGCAGCGCGGCGACGCCCCGGGGATTGGTAGGCACCAGCGCGGCACCCATCCGCTCGCGGCCATGCCGGATAATGGGATCCAGCGCCGCCATCTTGGGCGGCTCGTACATGGCGGTGAACGGAAAATGGCTCGACAGCCAGAAGTTCAGCACCTCCCAGTTACCGAAGTGGGGGGCCAGCACGATCACGCCGCGCCCCTCGGCGCGGGCGTTATCCAGTTTCTCGCGGCCGTGCACCGCCAGGATGCCGCTGGCCACGCGCTCCGGGTCGGCCATCCACGCATGGCCCAGTTCCAGCATGGTAGCGGCTGAGTGGCGCAGGCTATCGTGAGCCAGCGCCTTGCCCTCGCCGACGCTGAACGTGGGGTAGGCGACGTTGAGGTTGGCGTTGGTCACCTGGCGCTCGCGACGGCTCAGTCGATAGACCTGCGGCCCTAGCCAGTTGGCGCAGCGCCACAGCCGAGCCAGCGGCCAGTCGGCAAGCCGCCGCCACAGCCAGGCAATGGCCGGGGCCTGCGGGAAACGTCGCTTGAGGCGTTTTAAGAGTGACCGGCGTTTCGGCATGGATTAGATTAACCAGGTCGTCACGTTCGAGGGCGCGCGTTTTTCCTGGAGGCCTTTAAAGCCTTTAACGCAGCGGATGATGAGCCATACGGCTAACACGAGCATCAGCAGAAAGCCGATCAGGATCGGTGTCAGGAGCAGGCAGATGATGCCGTAAACCACCCCTATCCAGAAAGTGCGAATTTGATAGCGGTAGTGTTCGTCAAGCCACACAGGGCCTTTGCCTTTGTAAACGTAGGCGATCACGACACCGATGACCGATGTAAGACCGAGAACAAAGCTGGCCAGGTAGAGCGCGTAAATGACCATTGCCATGGTGGTATCGGGCTGATGGGGCTGCGCTTCCATGATGACGTCGCCACCGGAGTTCGAATCATTATCTTGCATAACATGTCCTTACGTTAAAGCGGTTCAACTATTGACGTGATGAATGCCCAGCCCGACAAGGTGGCTGGACGCCGCCCATGATACCTTGCACCCGTTGACTTGGCACTAGCGCGGTGCCGGGCGGCAAACCTCTAGCAGGTTGCCGTCCGGGTCGCGCAGATACAGCGACTCTATCGGACCGTTGGCGCCCTGACGGGCCACCGGGCCCAGCTCGATCTCGATGGCCAGCGCGTCGAGGTGCTGGATGAATTCATCCAGCGGTAGCTGGCAGCGCAGGCAGAGGTCTAGACTACCGGGGGTGGGCGTTGCGGAAATCGGCGCGATATCGGTATCGGTCTGGTGCAGGCGCAACGCCATGTCGCCCAGCAGTAAATCGACGCGCTGGGCGTCGCGGTAACGTACTTCAAGCCCCAGAACACGTGAGTAAAAATCCACCGCGCGACCCATGTCGGTCACGGTCACAACGAGATGGTCCAGACCTGAGAGCATGCCACTTTCCTTAATACAAAACAGTGAGCCAAATGATACGACGACGCAGCGCTGTCCGCTATGCGATGCGGGCGATGCCGCGCGATACCATCGTGATCGTCGTCGCGATTACTACCAGTGTGCCACGTGCGCGCTGGTCTTTGTGCCTCGCGGGCAGCATTTAAGCGCTGCCGCCGAAAAGGCGGAGTATGATAAACACCAGAACTCGCCGCATGATACGGGATACCGGCGCTTTCTAGGGCGTTTATTCTCGCCGTTGACGGCCAGGCTTACGCCGGGTGCACGCGGACTTGATTTCGGCGCCGGCCCTGGTCCTGCGCTGTCGGTGATGTTCGCAGAGCAGGGCTACCCGATGGCGATCTACGACCCTTTCTATGCGCCCGACCCGGCGGTGCTGACCCAGACCTACGACTTTATCACCGCCACCGAGGTCGTCGAGCACCTGGCGACGCCGGGCGCGGTTTTTGTCCGGTTGGCGGCGCAGCTCGTCCCGGGCGGCTACCTCGGGTTAATGACCAAGCGGGTCACCTCGGCCGAGGCCTTTGCCGGCTGGCACTATATTGCCGACCCCACCCACGTGAGTTTTTTCAGCGAAGCGACGTTTCGCTGGTGGGCGGCTGAGCACCATTTTACAGTGGAATTTCCTGGCGCCGACGTGGTTATTTTGCAAAAACCGCTGCCGCCGGCGACCGGCACGTGAAAAAAGCATTGACTTTGCTCGCTTTAGGGCAATAATTGCGCGCCGTTATTTCGGCCTGACAGGGTGAGCCAGGTGAAATAACGGGGCTTTTGGCCACTCTTGGCAACGTATTGACTCCTGTCGGTAAGGTGAGGTTTGCATGTCGCGGCAACTGCTAGCCATGGCGCTCGCGCCCCTGTTAGGGCTGTTCATTCTGGGGATCGGCAACGGTTTTCTGGCCACCCTGATTTCCGTACGTCTGGACGCTGCGGGGGAGTCGGCCACGGTGATCGGGATTGTCTCCTCGGCCTACTTTATTGGCCTGGCGCTGGGCGCCATGGTCAATGACCGCCTGTTGCTGCGCATCGGCCATATTCGCGCCTACGGCAGCTTTGCGTCGCTGGTGGCCGTCACCGTACTGCTCCAGGGCCTGTTCTTCGACCCCTGGGCATGGTTTGCGCTGCGCTTGATTGGCGGCTGGGCCACCGTGGGCGTGTATCTGGTCATTGAAAGCTGGCTGCTTACCTCCGGCGACCAGAAAGTCCGCGGCCGTCTGCTGGCGCTTTACATGATCTCGCTGTATGCCGCCGGGGTACTGGGTCAGTTACTGCTGGGCGTGACCGACGCCATGGGAACCACCGCGCCCTTCATGGTGATTGGTCTGCTGGCGTCGCTCTCGGTACTGCCCATGGCGATGATTCCCCGTGTTTCTCCAATCATGGAGCAGGCTGAGCCGTTGCATCCGCTGCGCCTGATCACGCTGACCCCTACCGGCGTAATGGGCAGTCTGGGATCGGGCATGGTGGTTGCCGCAGCGTATACCCTGCTGCCGCTTTATCTGCAGCGGATTGGCATGACGGTCAGTCAGGTGGGGCAGATGATGGCGGTGGTGATATTGGGCGCCATGCTGCTGCAGTATCCCATTGGCCGCTGGTCGGATCGCCACGACCGGCAGATCGTCTTGATCGCAATCAGCGGCTTCTGCGTGCTGATTTCGGCGGCCATGCTGTGGCTGCCACTGTCCACGCCGCTGCTGGCAGCACTGCTCTTCCTGTTGGGCGGCGGGGTCTTTGCGCTGTACCCGGTGGCGGTCAGCCACGCCGCCGACCGCGCCCCCGCCGGTGCGCTGGTGCGCATGAGCCAGGGCTTGCTGCTGATCAACTCGATCGGGGCGACGATCAGTCCGCTGTTGATTTCACCGGTGATGACGGCGGTGGGCGATGCGGGCCTGTTCTGGGCGTTCGGCTCGTTGAGTCTTTTCTTTGCGTTGTTCTTCGTCTGGCGGCGTCGTGTCCGCCCTGCGCCGTTGCCGGTGGCGCCGTTTACCGCCACGACGCCGATGAGCGCGGCGGGTGCCGAACTGGTGGTCACCGAAGAGCTGATGCAGGGGGCCCTGGAGCACGAGCACCTGGAAGACCTGTCTGAAGCGGTGCCCGACGTCGAGGTGGCCGAGCCCATGGTCGGCCCGCCCGCCGAAGATGAAAGCCACATTGTCTACTACGATGACGTGGAACAGGCTAGTCCGCGAGGTTAATGGTGGCAGTATGCCCAGACGTGAGACCTTGGGCTAATGGTGTAGGCTGGCGAGTGTTACTAGTATCGGGTTATATTTTCAAACAATTGTTTAATTTTTCAGCCCGAGGTTCGCTATGAATGTTTACGCCGCGCCGGTACGCGACCTGCGCTTTGTGCTTGAAGAGATGCTGTCGCATCGCTCGTTACGCCTGCCGGGCTTTGAAGACGCCACTCCCGACCTGGTCGAGGCGGTGCTCGAAGAGGCCGCCAAGCTGGCCGGTGACGTCTGGGGGCCGCTGAACAAGATCGGCGATCAGCAGGGCGCCAAGCGCCACGCGGATGGCCGCGTGACGACCCCGGAAGGCTTTGCGGCGGCCTATCAGGCGTATGTGGAAGGCGGCTGGAACGGCATTGGCGTCTCCGAGGCGCTGGGCGGCCAGAACCTGCCCGAAGTGGTGGCCAGCGCCGTTCAGGAAATGCTCCACGGCGCCAACATGGCGCTGGGGCTTTGCCCCATGCTGACCGCCGGCGCCATCGAGGCCTTGGCTCACCACGGCAGCGATGCCCAAAAGGCGACCTATCTGCCCAAGCTGGTCGAGGGCAGTTGGACGGGCACCATGAACCTCACCGAGCCCCAGGCCGGCTCGGATCTGTCAAAAGTTCGCACCAAGGCGGTGCCGAACGGTGATCATTACCTGATCAGCGGCCAGAAAATCTACATCACCTGGGGTGAGCACGACGCCGCTGAGAACATCATTCATCTGGTGCTGGCGCGCAAGCCGGATGCGCCGGAAGGCAACAAGGGGATTTCGCTGTTCCTGGTGCCCAAGTGCCTGGTCAACGACGACGGCTCCCTGGGTGAGCGCAACGATGTCACTTGCGCCTCCATCGAACACAAGCTGGGGATTCACGGCTCGCCCACCTGCACCTTGAGCTTTGGCGAAAAGGGCGGCGCGGTCGGCTACCTGGTCGGCGAAGAGGGGCGTGGTTTGAACCACATGTTCACCATGATGAACGAGGCACGGCATAAAGTCGGTATTCAGGGGATCGGCGTTGCCGAGCGCGCCTGCCAGCATGCGTTTGCCTATGCCCACGATCGTACTCAGGGGCGCGCGCCGAAGGCCCGCGGCGGCAGTGACTGCGTTATCAGCGATCACTTCGATGTGCGCCGCATGCTGCTTTCCATGCGCTCGCGTACCGATGCGCTGCGTGCATTGGCGCTTTACTGTGCCGCCGAGCTGGATACCGCCCGCCATGCCGACAGCGGCGATGAACGCCACGCCGCCCAGGCGCGCGCTGATATCCTGATCCCCGTCATCAAGAGTTTTTCTACCGACCAGGCGGTGGATATCGCCTCCATGGGCATTCAGGTTCATGGCGGGATGGGCTACGTGGAAGAAACCGGCGCGGCGCAGCTGCTGCGCGACGCGCGCATTGCGCCTATCTACGAAGGCACCAACGGCATTCAGGCGCTGGATCTGGCGGGCCGCAAGCTGCAGCGTGACAACGGTGAGGCGCTGACCGCGCTGCTGGGCGAGGTGGCCGCCACCGTCGAGCAGCTCAATGCCGACCCCGCCCTGGCCGCGCTGGGCGCTGGCCTGGCCGCGGGCCTCGAGGATCTGAAAGTGGCGCAGGCGATCGTGCTAGAGCAGGGGAAAGACCCCGAGCGTGGCCCCGACGCTGTCCAGGCCTATGCCACGCCGTTTCTCAATCTGGCGGGCCACGTGCTATGCGCGTGGCAGATGGGCCAGGCGGCGCTGTGTGCCCAAGCGGCAAGGCAAAACGGCTCTAAAGATCCTTTCTACATTGGCAAGCTGCGCAGCGCCGAATTTGCCATCACCCAGTGGCTGCCGGTCGGCCGTGCCCAGCGCGCGGTGATCGAGGCAGGCATGCAGTGCCTGGGCGATTTCGAGGTTCATTGACGCGATCTCTTTCAGCCTTTCGCCGCCGCCCACTGAGGCGGCGGCGTTATTTCCAGCCCATTGCGAGGCCTTTATAAAGAAGTCATTGCCACCCAACCAAGCGTTCGCTAGGGTTGGGTGGTCATCCCTTGACGATAACGCAACGTCTGCCCACAACAACAAGGAGCCCGCCATGAGCGAAGCAGTGATCGAAAAAGTCGACAACGATGGAGTGGTGCGACTGACCATCAATCGCCCAGACGCCTTGAATGCGCTGAACAGCGATGTTCTTACCGCCCTTGAAACTCAACTGGTCGAGCTTGAAGCCGATCCCCATTTGCGCGCCGTGTTGATCATCGGTGCCGGCGAGAAATCCTTCGTCGCCGGTGCGGATATCACCGAAATGCGCGACAAGACCCCTGAAGAAGCGCGTGCCTTTGCCAGCCAGGCGCTGCGCACCATTAAACGCCTGGAGACGTTACCCGTGCCGGTGGTCGCGCTGGTGAACGGGTTTTGCCTTGGCGGCGGCTGCGAACTGGCGCTGGCCTGCGACTGGGCGGTAGCCAGCGACAACGCCCTGTTCGGTCAGCCGGAAGTGCTGCTGGGCGTGATTCCCGGCTTTGGCGGCACCCAGCGCCTGCCGCGTCGGGTCGGCCCTGCGATGGCGATCGACCTGGTGACCACCGGGCGCAAGATTGATGCCCAGGAAGCGCTGCGCATCGGTCTGGTCAACCGGGTAATGCCGCAGGCGGACCTGGAAAACTACGTCGAGGAGCTCACCAAGCAGCTCAAAGGCAACGGCCCGCAGGCAGTGCGCGGTGCCAAACAGGCGGTTCACGACGGCATGGATCAGGACCTGGACAGCGCCCTGGCGCTGGAAACCAGCCTGTTCGCCTTCTGCTTTGCCGGTAGTGAGCAGAAAGAGGGCATGGCGGCCTTTGTCGAGAAGCGTAAACCCAACTTCTAGGGTTTATTCCTTCCAGTGTTACTTATTTAGGGGGTGGCGCTTGCGTCACCCCCTGTGGGCATGGTACCAAGCCGCGCTTGAAGAAACGTGGCGCGAGCCGATGCACGAGGCCGAAACGCTAAAGAACGGCACCCTTAAAGCGGATCTCCGCCTGTCATGACCTGTCTATACCCTGTATCAGGTACACTGGCGTAAATTTTCGTTTGGACACTTCAATGGCTCTTAGCGCAACGCCTTACAAAGTCGATATCAACCTGACCGACCTGGATCGGGGGGTGTACGAAACGCTGCGCTTTACCGTGGCGCGTCACCCCTCCGAAACCGAAGAGCGCATGACCGCGCGGCTGCTTGCCTACGTACTCTGGTACAGCGAGGCGCTTGGCTTTGGGCGCGGGCTTTCCGATGTCGATGAGCCCGCGCTGTGGGAAAAGAGCCTGGATGGGCGTGTGCTGCACTGGATCGAAGTCGGTCTGCCCGATGCCGAGCGTATTACCTGGTGTTCGCGCCGGGCAGCGCGCGTGTCGTTACTCGCCTACGGCCGGGTGGATCTTTGGGAGAGCAAGGTGCTGTCCAATATTGCGTCGCTTAACAATGTCCACGTAGCGGGGTTGCCCCAGGCGGCACTTGCAACCATCGCCAAGAACCTTCCCCGGGCGATTAACTGGGCGGTCATGATCAGCGAGGGGTCGCTGTTTATCACCGATGAAAATGGCCAGCACGAGATCACACCACAGTGGCTGCTGCGGGATCGTTAGCCGCACGCTCGCGGCCGCAACCTGGTGATCCGGGCAAGCAACAGGATGGCCTTTCGGTCATCCTTTTTGATTGAGTCGCTGGGTATTTATCTGGAAAAAAAGAAGTATGCCTGCTATCTTTTATATAAATTACATACAATCAAAAATGTTTGTAGGTAATGCATTGAATTAAGCTGCTTCCCTTTTTCCCCTGCTCTACACTCAAGGAACGAGCAATGAATGGAACGACCCCCTTGCGCCTCTCGCTTCTTCCGTTCGCGGTGGCGTTAGGCCTGCTGCCCGCCATGGGGCACGCCGATGACAGCATCCTTTCGGCAAAATTTGAAAACGATAGCCTGGCCAGCAGTGACGATGGCCATTTCACCAGCGGCTTTGAAATCAACTGGTCTTTCGAGCCCGCCTCGGATAGCTGGACGCAACGCCTGGCGACGGCGCTCCCCGACAGTCTCATTGGCCAGGCTGACAGGGTGGCGTATCGACTGGTACACCAGATTTACACGCCGAATAATATCCAGCGGAGCGAATTGATCGAGGATGATCGCCCCTACGCGGGTCTCGTTTACGGCGGTTTGTCGCTTTACGAAGACGTGCCGGTGGGCAACTGGCGACAGGCGACTAATCTGCACCTGGATATCGGCCTGATCGGGCCGTCGTCGCTTGCCGACAGCATTCAGCGCGAAGTGCACCGTGTTACCGATAGCGAGCGCCCCAGCGGCTGGGATAATCAGCTGGGCGATGAAGCGGTGCTGAATGCTGCTGTGCGGCGTCAGTGGTGGCACAGCGCGCCGCTGGGCGGCAAGCAGTTTGCCCATGGGCCCAGCGTCAGCGGTGCTCTGGGTAATCTATACACTTACGCCAGCGCCGGTTACAGCGTGCGCTGGGGCGATGAAGCCTCAGGCATTCCCACGCTGACCCCTATTCCCGGCAGCCGTCATCATATAACCGGTAACGATGGTTGGCAGTGGTACCTGTTTGCCAGCGTAGACGGCTATTACATGGCGCAAAACCTGACTTTGGATGGCAATTCCTTCAGAAATAGCCACTCGGTGGATCGCAAGGAGTGGGTCGGGGACGTGTCAGGTGGATTGGCGCTGGCCTGGGAGGATTGGCAGGTCACCTATGCCGCCGTGGCGCGCTCACGTGAATTCGACGGCCAGGAAAAGCCGGATAAATTCGGTGCGTTGACGCTGTCGAAACGTTTTTGATCGCATAACGCGCTAGGCTGTTGGCGTGACCACGCGACGGATAGCCGAGGAGGGCGTCAATGGCCAGGAAAGCATACCCCCGCACGCCCGATGGCCGCTATTTTGTGGCCAAAAATCGCCTGTGGCGGTGTACCGATCCGTGCTTGAGCGAGGATGAAAAACGCACCCACATCAAGGCGCTGATGAAAGCGCGCCGCGCGGTAAGAACGGCGTAACAGCAAGACGACCCCGACGCGCTGCGCCAGGCGCGTGACGCGGTGCAGGTTGCCAAGGAAGCGCTGGGCGAGCGCGGCCCGGTATGGTGGGACGATGATGCGCCCGACGAAGGGGGACTGGCGCCCGATAACAGCACGTATGCGCAGTGGTGGGCGAGTCGCCAGTAAGCCTGCTCGGCCCCCACTTCGTCCTGCAGCGATTCACGCCAGGGCCTGCTGCTGGTACGCTGCGCCGCTTTCCATGCTGATGAAGGACTTGCGGTGAATATCAAGGCAGATCTATCGATTCTCGACATTGTGGGCCACCTGCTTATCTGGGTGGTGCTGAGCGTGATTACCTTCGGTATCGCGCTTTTCTTCTTTCCCTATTCGTTTGCCCGCTTCGTGATCAACCGAACCTCGGTGGTTGACCCCAGCAGCGGCGTCGAACGTAAAATGGTGTGCGATATCAACCTGTTCAGCAACATCGGGCACATTATCCTGTGGATGCTGATTTCGTTGATCACCTTCGGGCTGGGCTATCTGTTCTACTTTTATCGCGTGTGGAATTACGCGCTGAACAATGCCCGCGTCGTTTAGCACCCGCAGCACCATCCAACCACGTTAATCACTTATTGCCGGCAGGCTGCATGTGCCCGTCGGCGTTTACTCCCTTTCCGCATTTTCCTCGCCTGGCAGCCCGGTGTTTTGACAGACGATTCCTAACGCTTTATATTGCGCGCAAATAAAAATTACTATCATTGTTATTAACATTAGCTCCGGGATCATCATAATATGCATCACTCTATCTTTCATATGCGCAAGCTCACCAGTTCGGTGGCGCTTGCATCGCTTATCGCGCCTACGTTTGCCGCAGCCCAGCAAGCTGGCTCGCTCAGCAACGTCGAGCTGGAGGCCATGCAGGTGTTGGGCACCGCAGCGGATGCCATGGGCTATATCGAAGCGGAAAAACAGCCAAGCGTAGGCAAGCTGGACGCACCGCTGAACGAGCAGCCGTTCTCCATGTCGGTGGCGGATGAGCAGTTCATGCAGGATACCGGCAGCCATACGATTCAGGATGCGCTGCGCTATACCCCCGGGGTATACGCCGGCAATTACGGTTTTGACACGCGCATCGACGGTGCCTCGGTACGCGGTATCGAAGCCGGTCGCTACCTGGACGGCCTGCGCCAGCTTTACGGCTCCTACAATTCAGTGCGCACCAATCCCTATGCACTGGAGAGTCTGGAGGTGCTGAAAGGGCCGTCTTCGATGCTCTACGGGCAGGCGGATCTGGGGGGTATTATCAACGGGGTATCCAAGCTGCCCGAAGAGGAACGCCAGGGCGAGGTCTGGGCGCAGTACGGCTCGCATAACCGCAAACAGCTGGCCGTGGATGTTACCGGGGCGGCGAACGAGGACGGCACGCTGCTCTATCGCCTGGTGGCCCTGCAGCGCGACAGCGATACCCAGGTGGATCACGTCGAGGATGACGGTTATGTGGTGGCGCCTTCGCTGACCTGGCGACCCAGCGACGACACGGCAATTACCCTGCTGGTCAATCGCCAGGAGAATAAAGGCCAGGTATCGGCCCAGTTCCTGCCCCAGGCGGGGACGCTGGAGCCGGGATCCCAAGGCTTTATTGGCTCGGAGCGGTTTGTCGGTGAACCGGGCTGGGATCGTTATGATCGCGAAAAAACCGAGGCCACGTTGTTTTTCGACCATCAGTTGAACCGGGACTGGGCGTTTTCCGCCACGGCGCGCTATACCGACTCCAGCACGGAAACCCGCGAGCACTGGGTGGATATCCCAAGCGTGCCCGACGCCAATGGAGAGGTCTCACGGACGATCTTTACTGCCGATGCCGCTACGCAAATATTCAATGTGGATGCGCGTCTGGAAGGCAATTTTGAGCTTGGAAATACCCAGCATAACCTTATCGCCGGTATCGACCGTCAGGACGCCCGCTGGGAGCAGGATCACTATGACTCGGTTCCTGGCGGCGGCGGTAACATCGATATTTATAACCCTCAGTACGGCGATTTACAGCTGGACTCGCTGAACCCTTCAGATCGTCCCGATAATGAAATCGAGCAGGTAGGGATTTACCTGGCGGATCACATCGAAGTCGGCCCGGTGGTGGTGTCGGCGGGGCTACGCCATGATTGGGCGGAAAACCGCCAGCTGGCGGTGTCCGGATCTGATTCGGTCAGCGACCAGGAAGCGACGACGGGACGCCTGGGGCTGATGTACCGGTTTGCTAATGGGGTGTCTCCCTACGTCAGCTATTCCGAAGCCTTCACCATGAACCTGGGCACCGACGGCACCGCAAACCCCAGTGCGCTTGAGCCTACGCGGGGCGAACAGGAAGAAGCGGGGGTCAAGTACCTGTCACCGGACAAGTCGCTGGCTATCAGCGCCGCGTATTTTGATATCACCCAGGAAAACCGGGTCAGCGATGGGGTGACCCCGGGGGGCGTTGAGCAAACCGGCGCGGTGATCGACGGCTGGGAGTTGCAGATCAACAAACGCTGGCAGGACTTTGAAACCCAACTGGGCTATACCCACATGAACGCCAACGACGATAGCAGCGGTGAGCGGCTTTCCGCCGTGGCCGAAAAACAAGCCTCGTGGTGGAACAAGCTGTACGTGGGCAACCACTGGCGGTTGGCGGCCGGGGTGCGCTACATCGGTGACAATGTGGGCTTTGGTGGCTCGCCGGTGGTGCCATCCGAGACGCTGTATGACGCCATGATCGGCTACACTGTCGGGCAGTGGGATATCAGCCTGGACGCCAAGAATCTGACCGACGAGGAGTTCATTTCCTGGTGCCGTTACGAAGGCGGGGACTGTGGCTACGGCGGACGGCGTAATGTGACAGCCAACGTCCGCTACCAATTCTAAGGATTTGAACGAGGCTGAAAAGCTAAAAAGGGGCGTCGAATGACGCCCCTTTTGGCTTGGTGTGATTCAGGCTTTGTCCCGCTCGGGCGGCCGCTTCACCAGCAGGGTGACGAGCCGGCGCACAATGGGCAACACCAGATTGATGACCGGAAAGGCCACGACGAAAGCAAACAGCCAGGCTTCCAGCCAAATCATCACAATGCCGTCGACAAGGCCGATATTGTAGAGCGTAATCACCAGGGACATAACGCCTGACATGAACAGCGCCATCAAGAAGGTAAACAGCAACTGGCTATACTTAGGATCAATCATGATGCCCCTCTTCATACGGCGAAGCTTATACACAGCATGACGCAAAACGGCCCGTGATTGGGCCGCCTGGGATAACGCTCATGCAAATGCGCAAGCGTCATTATTGCTTGTCTTGGGTGCGATATTCAAAGTCGCTGGCATCATGGCGTTCATGCAGCTGCTCATGGGGCTCGCCCCAGGTGCGGTTGACCATGCGGCCACGCTTGACGGCCGGGCGCTCGTCGATCTCTTCGGTCCAGCGGATGACGTTCTGGTAGGTGTGCGCTTCCAGGAACTCGGCCGCTTCGTAGACCCGGTTCTTGACCAGAGCGCCGTACCAGGGATGGATCGCCATGTCGGCAATGGTGTACTCATCGCCGGCCATGAAGCGGTTTTCCGCCAGGTGGCGGTCGAGTACATCCAACTGACGCTTTACTTCCATGGTGTAGCGGTCAATCGGGTACTGGTAGCTCTCTGGGGCATAGGCGTAAAAGTGGCCAAACCCGCCGCCCAGCATGGGCGCGCTGCCCATCTGCCAAAACAGCCATGACAGGCATTCGGTGCGTGCTGCCGGGTCGCTGGGCAGGAAAGCGCCAAACTTTTCGGACAGGTAGAGCAGAATCGCGCCGGACTCGAACACCCGCTGGGGAGGCGTAGTGCTGTGATCCATCAGGGCGGGAATCTTGGAATTGGGGTTCACCTCGACAAAACCGCTGCTGAACTGGTCGCCCTCGCCAATCTGGATCAGGTGGGCATCGTACTCAGCGCCGCTGATGCCTTTTTCGAGCAGCTCTTCGAGCATCACGGTGACCTTCACCCCGTTGGGCGTGGCCAGCGAATAAAGCTGCAACGGGTGCTTACCGACCGGTAGCGGTTTGTCATGAGTCGCGCCCGCTACAGGGCGGTTGATGTTGGCAAATTTGCCGCCGTTGCCAGGTTCCCATTTCCAGACGCGTGGTGGGGTGTAGGTGTTGTCGCTCATCTTGCCCTCCTGTCAATCAATGCAAACAATGCAAAACCACCGCTTGATGCACAAGCGGTGGCTGATGGTTCGCCGACTATTGACCTTATACCAGCGTCAGGGTGACGTCGATATTGTCGCGCGTGGCGTTGGAGTAGGGGCATACCACGTGGGCTTTATCGACCAGCATTTGCGCGACGTCCTTCTCAAGCCCCGGCAAGCTGATTTTCAGCTCGACTTCGATACCGAAGCCGGTGGGAATGGCACCAATGCCGACGTGTCCGTCGATCTGGGTGTCGTCCGGAAGCTTCACTTTTTCCTGACCGGCGACATGCTTGAGGGCGCCCAGGAAGCATGCGGAATAACCCGCAGCGAACAGCTGCTCAGGGTTGGTGCCGTCACCGCCCGGGCCGCCGAGCTCCTTGGGGGTGCTCAGTTTGACGTCCAGCGCGCCGTCTGATGACTTGGCATGGCCCTCACGGCCACCGGTGGCCGTGGCATGGGCACGGTAAGCAATTTGTTCGATCGACATCGTCAATACTCCCTGAATAACACGATGGAAAAGATATACCCACCATGTACGTTGCGTGGTGTCATTATTAACTTAGTACAGCTTTTGTTTGCGCGCAAGTTAAAAGGCCAAATATTGTCTTTCTTGCCTCAACCGGGCTATTGGTTCTGCTGCAGCTTGTCGCGCAGTTCGACAAGGTCGTCTTTCAACTGGGTCAGCGCTTCGATGGACTGCTCGCTGGTATTCACCACGCAGCTGGGGATGTGACGTGCCTGTTCGCGCATGGCACGGCCTCGGTCGGTAAGAAATAGCTCCACGACGCGTTCATCCTGGCGGCTGCGTTGCCTGCTCAGCAGTTGGTCGGCTTCCAGCCGTTTCAGAAGGGGGGTGACCGATCCAGGATCAGTGAGTAACCGCTTGCTCAGGGTGCTGACGGTAATGCCGTCTTCCTGCCACAACACCAGCATGGCCAGGTATTGGGGATAGGTCAGGCCCAGCTCCTTGAGCAGCGGTTTATACACCTTGGTCATCATCAAGGAAGTGGAATAAAGCGCGAAGCAAAGCTGGTTGTCGAGCTCCAGCTCGCTACAGGTCGGGGCGTCGGCCATGAAGGCTCCAAACGAAATGCGTCATTCTAATGTAGCGTGATCGGCCGTGGGCTGGCTAGCACTCTATACCTTGGTCGTAATTTGTCTGATTGGCTTTGACAGCATAGAGGCGGGTGGCTAGCCTTCACCTATCAAATGTTACCGGTAACAAAAAGACCTCAGTCGCTGTTGCCGGGGCAGCGTTTCTCGGTAGCGATGGCTGACGTCGCTATCTACTTGCATGATCAACAACAACGACTCGCTTGGAGACACGTCATGACTGCAATTTGGCGCAACACGCTTACCCTGGTTGGCGCGACCACCCTGACGATGGGCATGGCCCACGCCCAGAGCCCGGAGCTGTCCGACCCGCCGGAAATCGATGGGGAAGTGGTCGGCGACCACGGCTCCCACACCCTGCGCATGGGCATCGGCCTGTCGGAGAATTCACCGCAGTATATTTCCAGCCAGTATTTCGGCAAGATTCTCGAGCAGCGCACCGATGGGCGTATCACCGTCAACGTTTTCCCCAACAGCCAGCTGGGCGATGACGTACAAATGCTCGAAATGCTGCAGACCGGCACGCTGGATATGACCTATCCCTCGAGTTCGGCCGCCACCAGCTACGTCGAAGAACTTGCCGTTTTTGACCTGCCTTTTTTGCTACCTAGCCGGGAAGCCGCCATTGAGGTCCTGCAAAGCGATGTGGCGCTTGAACTGCTGGAAGGCTTTGAAGACTCCGGCCTGAAGCCGCTGGCCTTTTCCGAGAACGGCTACCGCCAGCTGTCCAACAGTGCACGTCCGGTCGAAACGCCGGAAGACGTTGCCGGTCTTGATGTGCGCGGTTTGAGCGTGCGCACCATGGAAAACCCGGTTCACCTGGATATCTGGGAAACCCTGGGCGCCAACCCCACACCGATGGCGTTTGGCGAGCTTTTCTCGGCGATGGAGCAAGGTGTTGTCGACGGCCAGGAAAACCCCTGGAGCACCATCCTGACATCCAACTTCCACGAAGTGCAGGATTACGGCACCGAGACACGCCACGTTTACACGCCGTTCATCATGATGCTTTCCGAGCGTACCTGGGACAGCATGGCGCCTGAGTACCAGGAGGTGGTGATGGAAGCGGCGCGTCAGTCAGCCGAGTATGAAATCCAGCTGTCGGCCGAGTACGACGAATGGTCACGCGAGCAGCTTGAAGAGCGCGGCATGCAAATCACCCGCCTGAATGACGAACAGCTGGCGGCCTTCCAGGAAGCGGTTCAGCCGGTATACGAAAAGTGGGCGCCGCGGATTGGTGAAGACCTGATCGAAGACATCCAGGCGATTGTCGACGACAGCACCGAATAACCTTTCCTTCAGCCAGTGATCGGGCAGGCCCATGGGCCTGCCCGAGTTGTCAGTATCCTCGGAGTGACCATGACGACCTCGCATACCGACCCCGTGATTGAAGATCCTTCGGTGTACCTGGATGATCCCAATCGTAAACAGCTGGAGCTTGATACCGACACCCGCCAGGGGCCGGCCGTATTTCGCTGGATCACCCTGGGAATGGAATATCTCATCGCGGCGCTGCTGGTGGCACTGATCGTGGCGGTCTCGAGCAACGTGATTGGCCGTGCGGCATTCAATCATTCGGTGCCCTGGGCGGACGAGCTGGCCCGCATGCTGTTTATCTGGCTGGTCTTTATTGGCGCTGCCGCCGCCTTTGCACGCTATGAACATATCGCGGTGGACGCGCTGGTGCGCCGCCTGCCGGTGCGCGTTGCCCACGTACTGTATTTCATTCAGCACCTGATCATTACCGCGCTGATGGGCGTCATGCTGGTGGGGGGATATCAGGTGATCGCCAGCTCCAGCGGTCGGTCGGCGATCCTGAACGTGCCGTTGAGCCTGATCAGTCTTTCGCTGGTGCTGTGTGTGCTGTTCATTGCCGTGGTGTCGCTGTGGCGCATGTGGGTCAGTCTTTGCATTATCCTTACGCCAGGGCAGGGGAGCTAGATCATGTTATGGATTTTTCTGGGTATTTTATTGGTATCCATTGCGCTGGGTCTGCCCATTGCCTTTGGTCTGGGCGTAGCGGCGCTGGTCATGGCGGTACTCTCGGACATTCCGCTGTCGATCATGATCGAACAGTCTATCCGCGGGGTGAACAGCTTCCCGCTGCTGGCCATCCCGTTCTTCATTCTGGTGGGTGAAGTGATGAGCCAGGGCGGCATCGCGCGGCGGTTGATGGAGCTGGCCGGAGCGCTGGTGGGCTTCATGCGCGGCGGCCTGGGGCAAGTGGCGATCACCGGCTCGATGTTTTTTGGCGGCATCAGCGGCTCGGCGGTCGCCGACACGGCGGCCACCGGCGCCATGATGATCCCCTCGATGAAACAGCAGGGCTACAGCGCCGCCAATGCCACGGCGATCAATACCGTGTCGTCGGTCATCGGGATTATCATTCCGCCATCTATTCCGCTGATTCTCTACGGTATAGTGACCGAAACCTCGATCAGCCGTCTGTTCATTGCCGGTATCGTACCGGGCATGATGATCGGCTTTGCGCTGATGGTGACGACCTTTATTCTCGCCAGCAAGCAGGGTGGCGGGGTGCGCAAATTCCGTTGGGATGTGCTGTGGAAAGCCTTCAAGGACGCCTGGCTGGCGCTAGTGCTGCCGTTCATCGTGATCGGCGGCATCATTGGCGGCATCTTTACCGCCACCGAGGCGGCCGTTGCGGCACTGCTCTACGCCCTGGCGATCTCGCTGCTGGTCTACCGGGAGTTCAGCATCAAGGCGTTGGGCGGTATGCTGGTGCGCACCGCTCGGCTCACTGGCATGGTGATGATGCTGCTGGCTTTTGCTACTGTCATTGCCTGGTTCCTGACCATCAATATGGTGCCGCAGACCCTAGTCACCCAGGTGCAGTCGATTACTCAGGATCCCTTCCTGCTGCTGCTGATCGTGGCAGTTCTGTTGCTGCTGGTGGGGTTTGTGATGGATCTGACGCCGGCCATGGTCATCATGGCGCCGATGCTGGCGCCCATCGTCACCTCGGTAGGGGTGGATCCGGTCTACTTCGGGGTGCTGATGGCCTTCATCCTGGGCGTGGGGCTGCTCACGCCGCCGGTGGGCACCTGCCTTTACGTAGGCTGTGGTGTCGGCAAGGTATCGATGGAGTCGCTGGTGCGTGCCATGTTGCCCTACTACGCGGCACTGCTGGTGGTGCTGGTGATCCTGATCGCCTTCCCGGGCGTCGTGACCTGGCTACCTGATCTTACCGCTGTGCGCGGCAACTAAGGGGCATAGCGTGGAAAAGGTTTCACAACGCATTCTCGTCATGGGCGTGTCGGGCGCGGGAAAATCGCATATCGGTAAGCAGCTGGCGGCCGCGCTAGGCGCGCCCTTTATTGACGGCGACGATCATCACTCGCCTGCCAACGTGGCCAAGATGGCCAGCGGACAGCCGCTCAACGACGACGATCGCCGCGAATGGCTCGACACGCTTGCCGATCTGTTTGCCGACTATTATCGTCAGGATCGCTCGGTGGTGATTGCCTGCTCGGGGCTGAAAAAACGCTACCGTGACCGGCTGCGAGCGGGCGATCCGGGGCTGCGTATTCTGTATCTGGAGGGCAGCCGTGAACTGCTGCGTGAGCGGCTGAGCGAGCGGGCGGATCATTTTTTCAAGGGGGACGGCATGCTGGCAAGCCAGTTGGCCGACCTGGAGCCGCCTGGCCCCCTGGAGGCGGTCAGCCTGTCGATTGCGTTAACACCCAGTCAGATTGTGCGCGACTTCCTGGCCACGCTGCCCACCTCGGCCAGTCTATCCCGCTAGGCGGGTATCGCGCCGGGGCCAGGGCTTCGTTAGGCTAGGGCCCTGTAAACAGGTTGTAGAAGGCTCTCGTTTGAAGAAAAAACGCCCTACGCTACAAGACATTGCTGACCGCGTTGGTGCTACCAAAATGACGGTAAGCCGCTGTCTGCGCGATCCCGGCGCGGTCTCTGAAGGCCTGCGCGAACGTATCTTTTCGACCGCCGAGCAGGTCGGTTACATTCCCAATCGAGCTCCGGATCTGCTCTCCCGGGCCACCAGCCACTCTATCGGCGTGCTGGTGCCGTCGCTCACCAACCAGGTATTTGCCGACGTCATCCTGGGCATTGAGGCATTGACCGAGCCGGCCGGCTATCACCTGATGCTGTCCCACTATGGCTATAGCCCCGAGCTTGAAGAGCGCAGCCTGGCGTCACTGCTGTCTTACAACGTGGACGGCGTGATTCTTTCCGACCGTAATCACACCGCGCGCAGCGTGCGAATGCTGGAAACCGCCGGCATTCCGATCGTCGAAATCATGGATACCCGCCAGGCACCGCTGCAGCAGGCGGTAGGCTATGACAACGTCAGCGCGGCCTTTGATATGGTCAGCGAGATGATTCGCCGCGGACGGCGGCAGGTCATCTACCTGGCCGTGCGCCTGGACGAGCGTACCCGTCAGCGCGAACAGGGCTACCGCGAGGCCATGGAGGTTCATGGGCTGACGCCGGTGACGCTGTACAGCACCCAGCGTTCGTCGTTTAGTGTGGGTGCGGCGCTGCTTGGGCAGATCATGGCGGACTATCCCGGCGCCGATGGCGTCTTCTGCACCAATGATGACGTCGCGGTGGGCGCCTATTTTGAATGCCTGCGGCGCGGGGTTACGGTGCCCGAGCAGATGGCCATTGCCGGCTTTCACGGCCACGACGTCGGCCAGACCATGACCCCGCGCCTGGCCAGCGTGATCACCCCTCGCCAGGCGATTGGCAAGGCTGCCGCCGAGGCGCTGCTGGGGCGCATCGGCGGCCAGCCGGACGAGCGCAGGGTGATCGACTTGGGCTATGCCATAGAAACGGGCAAAACGCTGTAGGCCCTAGCGTCTGGCGCATTGCCGGGCAACTGGCTACAGTGTCTGTTTCTTTGCATCGAGGCGCGCTTGTGAACATCTCAGAGCTCAACGTTTATCCGGTCAAGTCGCTGCAGGGTATTGCCCTGGAACAAACCCAGCTGCACGAGCATGGACTGGCCTGGGATCGCCGCTGGATGCTGGTCGACGCCCGCCAACGGTTTGTCACCCAGCGCCAGATACCGGCGCTGGCGACCGTGGGCGTAGCGCTCAGCGGCGATGCCCTGGTGCTTTCGCATCCCGACGTCGAACCGCTTGCCGTACCGCTGGCCGAGCCCGAGGGTAATCTTCGCCTGGTGAGCGTCTGGGATGACCACTGCAAGGCGCTGCCTGAAAGCGATGAGGTTTCGCGCTGGCTGGAAGCGGCGCTTGGCACATCGGCCAGCGGGCTCAGCCTGGTGCGCTTCGCCACCGACTTTCAGCGCAGCGTCGAGGAGGACTTTCTGGCCGGGGGCGCCGCCCACACCTATTTTGCCGATGGGTATCCGTTTTTGCTGACCACCACCGGGTCGCTTGCGGCCCTGAACGATGCATTGGTGGCCGGGGGCCATGACCCGGTACCCATGAGTCGTTTTCGGCCCAACGTGGTGATCGACAGCGACACCCCGTGGGCCGAAGACCGCTGGGCCACCCTTGCCGACGCAACGGGGACGTTTCAGTTTGCCCTGCGCAAACCTTGCCAGCGCTGCAAGATCACCACCATCGATCAGCAGACAGCGGTCATTCAGGAACCGGCCGAGCCCCTCAAGACCCTGCTGGCGCTGAATACCCAGCCGGCCTTGAAAGGCGCGCATTTTGGTCAGAACGCGACGCTGCTCAAGGGTGACGGGGCGGTTATCCGGGTGGGGGCGGCGCTTGAGGCACGCGAGCGCGACGCCTGAGGCGGAGCAGGCGGGTAGCAATGGCCGTGCCCAGGAGCGTGATCAGCATGCCGGTGATTACCTGCAGGCTGAGCGTTTCGTCGAGCAGCAGATAGCCCCAAAGCAGCGCGCTGACCGGCACCAGGAACGTCACCGTCGAGGTGGCGGTGGCGCCTGCGCTGGCGAGCAGGCCAAAGTACAGCAGGAAAGCCAGGGTCGTGCTGAGCGTGGCCAGCGCCAGGGCATTGCCCCACGCCAGCGGTGAGATGGGGTCGCTTGGCCACCACAAAAGTCCCGGCACCAGCAATACCAGGGCCGACATGGCGCTGCTGCCGGCGGCCAGCACCCGGCTGGGCAGGTGGCTCAAGCGGGTCTTGGAGTAATTGCCGGCAATTCCATAGCAGAACGTGGCGCCCAGCACGGCAAGAATAAACCAGCCGTCTCCGCCGACCGCGAAGTCGAGCCGATCCGCCGACAGCACATAAACCCCCAGTAGTGCCAGCGCCAGCCCCAGGTATTGCTGGCGAATGATCGGGGTGGCGAAGAACAGCGTTCCGAGCAGGGCGGTGAAAATCGGCGTAGTGGCGTTGATCAGTGAGGTGAACCCCGCTTCCAGGCGGGTCGTGGCCAGGGCCAGCAGCGAGAACGGCAGCACGTGGTTGATAACACCCAGCAGCAGCAGCGGGCCTTTGTGCTGCCAGATCAAGCGCAGGTAGTGAAGGCTGAGCAGGAACGGAATCAGCAGCAGTGCGCCCACGCCCATGCGCACCAGAATAAGCGGAATCGGGCCGAATTCGGGCACCGCGACGCGCATGAAAATAAAGGACAGGCCCCATAGAGAGGAAAGTAGCATCAATCTGAGCGCGTCTGCCGACGACATGGCGAGTCCTTGCACGAAAGAGGTGACATAAGGCTGACTAGCTTACGACCGTCTTCACGCCAATGGAACCTGACGTTGTCGGCAGGGCGTCAAAAATAAGCTACGCTGGTGAGGCAGCCGCAGACAAGAGAGCGGCTCCATCAACAACCTGACATTTGACGCCGAAGGAGCTATTCATGGATCGTAAAGCAAGCGCACGTTGGGAAGGTGGACTCAAGGACGGTCGTGGCAAGGTGGCCACGGAAAGTGGCGTGCTGGATGCAAGCTATTCGTTCAAGAAACGCTTCGAGGACGAAAAAGGCACCAACCCGGAAGAGCTGATCGGCGCCGCCCACGCCAGCTGTTTCTCGATGGCCCTGTCGATGGTGCTGGGTGAAAAAGACCTGACCGCAACGTCGATCAACACCACCGCCAAGGTAACGCTCTCCCAAAGCGACGCCGGATTCGATATCTCGGCCATTCACCTTGACGTCGAGGCCGACATCGACGGCGCCGACGACGCGACCTTCAAGGAAGCCGCCGAGACGGCCAAGGCCAACTGCCCGGTCTCCAAAGTCCTCAACGCCGAGATCACCATGAGCGCAACGCTCAAGCACTGAGCCCGCTTTCCCTGACAATGCGAGTTGTCATTGAGTGTGCAAAAGTCCGCCGCCCAGGCGGACTTTTTTATGGCCGTGAACGGGACGCATCGCCTGGTTAGCGGGACGGATCCAGTACGCCGCCAAGCGACGCATTGCGCCGGAACCAGCCGGCGATACTGGCGCGGGGCTGGTGGGTGGGCAGCACTTCGTGGGGAATGGTTTCCGACAGGAAACACGCGAAGGTGCCGGCCTCGGGCACCACGCGGGCCACTTCCCGGCTGGGGTCGTCGGGCTGGTACAGCACCATCTCGCCGCCGCCGTCGGCGGGCCAGTCAGGGTTGAGATACCCTACAGTGGAGATCACGCGGTTGGCGCGGCCACGAAAGCTATCGACGTGACGCTGATAGAAGGCCCCGGGCGGGTAATGGGCAAAATGGGCCTCATATTCGAACAGGCCCAGGAACAGCGATTGGTTGAGGGCCTGCTGCAAGTCTTCCATGGCCATCAAATAGCGCCGCTGGGCTTCACTTTTGCGGTCGAGCCAGTGGATGGCATCGCCACGGATGTCCTTGCGTAGGTGATGTTGCTGGCCGCGACCGATGCCCGCCTCATCGAGGGCATTGTGGTCGGCCATGTGTAGCAGCTCGCGGTGAAGCGCGTGGCACAGATCCTGGTCAATGACGCCTCGACCGACGTACCAGTCTTGTTCGACCAGCGCATCGACCAGCGCCACCTGGGTCGCGGTGGATAGTACGGAAGACGATAAATTAACGCTTGGGATCATTCGTTGGGTCTCGAGGGTGTTGAATGAGGGGACGAAGCGGCAGACGACTTGCGGGTGTGGCGCGCCGGGTAGTGGCGCAGCGCACCGGGCGGGCGCTGGTAAAGGTCGATCGGCATGCCGAAGCCTTCCGCCAGCAGTTCAACGAGCATCATGGCCGACAAGCCCCAGATGACGTGGCCGTCGACCTGATAGCTCGGCACGTAATGGGCCACGCCGTCCACCGTGATGACGTCGGTATGGGTTCGCCGGTCGTCAAGAAAATGGTTCAGGGGCACCTCGAAAATAGCGTCCAGTTCGCCGGGGTCGGCTACCAGAGGAAGGTTGGGCGGGATAATGCCCACCCAGGGCGTCACGCGGATGCCATGCAGCGAAATGACGTCGGACAGCCGCCCCAGCGGGCTGACGCGCCCGGGGTCGAGAGCGATTTCTTCCTGGGCTTCGCGCAGCGCCGTGGCGTAAAGGTCGCGATCATGGGCTTCGCGCTTACCGCCCGGAAAAGCGACTTGGCCGCTGTGGGTGCTGAGGTGGCGGGCGCGCCGGGTAAACAGCAGCGTGGGGGTGGGACGCTCGACAATGGGCAACAACACGCCAGCCTCGGGCATGACAACGTGGTCTAGCCGTTGAGGCGAGAGGTATTGCAGGCGTTTGCGAAGTGTCTCTAACATGGAGCATCCTTAAGCATTGTTTCCTTTTACCCAGCAGCCGTAGAGAAATCGCAATGAACTTTTGCAGCCAGTGTGGCAATACCGTCCGTTTTGCCGTTCCTGAAGGCGATGACCGCCCGCGCTACCTGTGCGATGCCTGCGGCACCATCCATTATCAAAACCCGCGCATCGTGGCGGGCACGTTACCTGTCAGCGGTACCAGGGTACTGCTCTGCAAGCGGGCCATTTCGCCGCGCAAGGGCTACTGGACCCTGCCGGCGGGCTACATGGAAAATGCCGAAACCACCGAACAGGCCGCCACTCGCGAAACCCGTGAAGAAGCCTGCGCGGAGGTGGCGCTGGCCAATCTCTACACGTTGATTGACCTACCGCATATCAATCAAGTCTATATGATTTTTCGCGCCGAGCTGACCGGCGGCTTCAACGCCGGGCCGGAAAGTCTGGAGGTGGCGCTGTTCGAAGAGCATGAAATTCCCTGGGACGAGCTTGCGTTTCCCACCATCGAGCAAACCCTACGCCACTTCTACGCCGACCGCGTACGCCACGAGTATCCGCTGCACATCAGCGCGATCAACCCGGAAGACCGTGAGCGCTATGCCGGTAGCGCTTAAAGATCCGCCAGCGCCCACACATCGTAGGCCACCTCCTCGTAAGGGTGGGCCAGCTTCAACGCGGCGATGGCGGCCTGGATACGGTCGTCCTCGCACACCAGCTCGACTTTCAACTCCTCTACGTAGGCAAGCTCGCCGACCTCACCGATGTGCGGGTCGGCGCCCTGACGCGGGCGAAACTGGCCAGTACCTCGGGTCTGGAAGCAGCAGGCCTCGTAGTCGCCAATGCGCCCCGCGCCGGTCTCGAATACGGCTTCCTTGACGCTTTCCGCGTCCTCGGTGGGAACGAAGAATGCCAGCTTATACATGGGGTAACGCCTCCTGGTATCACCTTGGTGTATGGTTGATATACCGTCATAGTAGCGAATAGGCGACTTCTGGTCGTCCCGCTGACTTTGTATGATGACGATTTAACCACCTGGGTAGCGAGCCGGTGAATGGATAAATTTGAGGTAAAAATTGACCAGGCGGCACGAGCGGCATGGATGTCCTACGTCGGTGGCATGACGCAGGACGAAATTGCCACGCAGTTGGGCGTCTCGCGGCCGGGCGTACAGCGGTTACTGGCCCTGGCCCGACAGGAAGGCCTGGTGAAGGTGCATATCGACCACCCAATCTCCACCTGCATGGCGCTGGGCAGCGCACTGCGCGAGCGCTTTGGGCTTGCCTTCTGCGACGTGGTGCCCGCCGACAGCCACGCTCCGGAAAGCGCCGCCTATTACCTGGCGGTGGCCGGCGCGGAACGCATTTCGCGCCTGGTGGAGCGCAGCGAGCCGTTGACGCTGTCATTGGGCACCGGGCGCTCGGTGCGCGCGGCGGTCGAGGCATTGAGTCGCATTGAGCGTCCGCAGCACCGTTTCGTTTCGCTGGTGGGCAACGTTGCCCGGGACGGCTCGGCCAACCGCTACGATGCGGTGATGGTGCTGGCGGACAAGACCGGCGGTGAGCGTTTCCTGCTGCCGGCCCCGGTGGTAGCCGAGTCTCTCGATGAAAAACAGGCCATGCTCTCGCAGCGGCTGTTCAAGGCGATTGCCGATGTGGCCTGGGAGTCGGAAGCGGCGTTTATCGGCGTGGGGCGCATCGACCGTCAAGCCACGTTGTTCCAGGATCACTTTATCAGCGAAGGCGAGCTCGATGAGCTGCTGGGGTTGGAGGCGGTCGGCGAACTGCTGGGCTGGCCGCTCAACCGGCAGGGCGAGGTCATCGACTGCTCGATCACCCGGCGTGTCACCAGCCTGCCCCTCGAACGTTTTGGCAAGCATCTGATGGTCGCCATGGCGGGCGGGCGCGACAAGGCACCGGCGATTCATGCCGCGCTGCGCGGCGGCTGGCTGAAGGGATTGGTGACCGATGAGATCGCCGCACGCCATATCCTCGATGCCGATCAGCGCGCCACGGGGTGAACGGACTGTTCGGCATTGCAACATGCTGTTTGGCTAAAAGATTAGCGTAAAGTCTAAGCATCAGGGCTTTGCTTTTTTTGGACTTACGTACGATCATTTGTTCGATTGCTGATCAATAAGATCAGATCGGCCGATGAACGTCTGGCGACAACAATGCCAACACAAGCCAACAGGAGTGCTTTATGCGACTCGCGCGTCACTTACCTCTCACCAGTCTAGCGGCGGCCATCGCCTTCGCTGGTCAGGCTCAGGCAGAAACCGAATTGACCGTTGCGACGGTCAACAACAACGACATGGTCATCATGCAAAGTCTCACCGATGCGTTCGAAGAGGCGCACCCCGACATCACCCTGGACTGGGTCGTGTTGGAAGAAAACGTGCTGCGTCAGCGCATGACGACCGATATCGCCACTGGCGGTGGGCAGTTCGACGTAATGACCATCGGCACCTACGAAGTGCCGATCTGGGCTGAACGCGGCTGGCTGTCACCCCTTGACAACCTGCCCGACGACTACCAAGAAGACGACCTGCTGACCTCGGTTCGCGACGGTCTGAGCCATGACAACACGCTCCACGCGCTGCCGTTTTACGCCGAAAGCTCGATGATGTACTACCGCAAGGACCTTTTCGAGGAAGCGGGCATCGAGATGACCGAACAGCCCACCTGGGGCGAGGTGCGCGAGTGGGCCGGCAAGTTGGACGGCATGGAAGACGACCTGGCGGGTATCTGCCTGCGGGGCAAGCCCGGCTGGGGCGAGAACATGGCGTTTGTGTCCACCCTGGTCAACACCTTTGGCGGGCGCTGGTTTGACGAGGACTGGAATCCTGAGCTGAACTCCGAGGAATGGACGAACGCCGTTCAGTTCTACGTTGACCTGCTCAATGATTACGGCCCTGCGGGCGCAAGCTCCAACGGCTTTAACGAAAACCTGGCGCTGTTCTCACGCGGCAACTGCGGCATGTGGGTGGATGCTACCTCGGCGGCGGGCAAGCTTTATGATGCCGATGAGTCTAACGTTGCCGATAGCCTCGGCTTTGCTCCGGCACCAATTGCCGAAACACCCAAGGGTTCGCATTGGCTGTGGTCATGGGCACTCGCCATTCCGGCTTCGTCCGAGAACCAGGACGCCGCGCGTGAGTTTATTACCTGGGCAACCTCGCAGGAATATGTCGAGCTGGTAGGTGAAACCGAAGGCTGGACCAGCGTACCTCCCGGCACGCGTGAATCCACCTACGAAGACGAGCGGTATATCGAGGCGGCGCCGTTTGCCGACTTCGTGCTGAAGGCGATTCAGGACGCCGATCCCACCGACTCCACGCTGGAACCCAACCCCTATGTGGGCGTCCAGTTTGTGGGCATTCCGGAGTTCCAGTCGATTGGTACCCGAGTCGGCCAAAGTATCGCGGCGGCGCTAACCGGTGATAGCACGGTGGAAGAGGCGCTGGACAACGCTCAGCGCGCCACTGAGCGCACTATGCAGCGAGCAGGTTACTTAGACTAACGCGGTTAACGCCTGGGCCTCAGAGCCCAGGCGTTTTTCCTTGCGCCTTCTGGCAGGTACTTCCATGAATACGAAACGTACTTCCGGCCGCACCGTCGGCGGGCTGAGAACGCTGTCGCTTCAAGCACCCGCTGTCACGCTACTGCTGCTTTGGATGGTTGTGCCGTTGGGCATGACGATCTGGTTTTCGCTGCAGCGCTATAACCTGTTGATGCCGGAGATGACCGGCTTTGCCGGATTCGAGAACTATCAGTATCTACTGACCGATCCGTCGCTCTGGGCGGCGATGGGCAATACCCTGCTGTTGGTGGGGTGGGTACTGGTGATTACCGTGGTCGGCGGTACGCTGCTGGCCGTGCTGTTTCAGCAGGAGTTTGCCGGGCGGGGCATTGCCCGCGTGCTGGCGATTTCACCGTTTTTTGTCATGCCCACCGTCAGTGCTTTGGTGTGGAAAAACATGATGATGCACCCGTCCAATGGGGTGCTGGCCTGGCTGGCTGAGTCGTTTGGCTTGCCCGCATTGGATTGGTTTTCATCGCTACCGCTGACCTCAATCGTGATTATTGTGGCCTGGCAGTGGACACCGTTCGCGCTGCTGATCCTGCTGACGGCGATGCAGTCGCTGGACGAAGATCAGGTCGAAGCCGCCCGCATGGATGGCGCGGGGCCGGTCGCCATTTTCTTCTTTATCACGCTGCCGCACCTCAAGCGTGCCATCAGCGTGGTGATCATGATCGAGATGATTTTTCTGCTGACCATCTTTGCAGAAATTTTTGTCACCACCTCCGGCGGGCCAGGTCTTGCCACGACGAACCTGGCCTATCTGATTTATATCCGTGCGCTGTTGGATTTCGATGTCGGCACTGCCTCCGCCGGTGGGGTGATCGCGATCATTCTCGCCAATATCGTCGCCATCTTCCTGGTCCGCATGGTCGCCAAAAACCTGGAAGAGTAACCGGCACGTAAGTGTCCTGGGAGTGTTGTGATGACGAGCTTACGTTCCACTAACAGCAAAAAACTACTGCTGACGGTCTTTGGCTGGTCGGTGGCCTTGGTGATTTTCTTCCCCATCCTGTGGATGGTTCTGACCGGCTTTAAGACCGAGACGGCGGCGATTGCCGACCCGTCGTTTATTTTTTCGCCTACCCTGGAAAGCTACCAAGCGGTTCAGGAACGTTCGGGCTATGTACGGTTTGCCCTCAATAGCGTCGCCGTGGCCTTTGGCTCGACGCTGCTGGCATTACTGATTGCGATTCCTTCGGCGTACTCAATGGCATTTTTGCCGACCAAGCGGACCAAAGGTACCTTGCTGTGGATGCTATCCACCAAGATGCTGCCGCCGGTTGGCGTGCTGGTGCCGATTTATCTGATTTTCCGCGATGTGGGGCTGCTGGATACCCGCACCGGTCTGATCATCATCTACACGCTGATGAACCTGCCGATCGTGGTATGGATGCTTTACACCTTCTTCAAGGACATGCCCAAGGACATCCTCGAAGCCGGTCGCATGGATGGTGCCACGACCTTCCAGGAGGTGTTCTTTCTGCTCTTGCCATTGACACTGCCGGGGATTGCCTCGACGGGCTTGCTGTCGGTCATTCTGAGCTGGAATGAAGCGTTCTGGAGCCTCAACCTCACGTCGTCCAAAGCGGCGCCGTTAACCGCCTACATCGCCTCGTTCTCAAGCCCCGAAGGGCTGTTTTGGGCCAAGCTGTCGGCGGCCTCCACGATGGCCATTGCGCCCATCCTGATCTTTGGCTGGATGACCCAAAAGCAAATGGTGCGCGGCCTGACCTTTGGTGCCGTCAAGTAAAGGAGTTTTTCCATGGCAACCTTACAACTCAACAATATTACCAAGCGGTTTGGCGACACCGAGGTCATCAAAGGGATTGATCTTGACGTAGAAGACCGGGAATTTGTGGTCTTCGTCGGCCCTTCAGGCTGCGGCAAATCCACCCTGATGCGCATGATCGCCGGGCTGGAAAGTGCCACGGGCGGCGATATCCTGATTGACGGGCAGCGGATGAACGACGTCGGCCCGGCCGATCGCGGTCTCGCCATGGTGTTCCAGAGCTACGCGCTTTACCCGCACATGACGGTGGAAGGCAACATGGAGTTCAGCATGCGGTTGGCAGGCGTTTCCAAAGAGGAACGGCGTGCCAAGGTGTTGGAAGCGGCCAAGATTCTGCAGCTCGAACCGCTGCTGGATCGCAAGCCCAAGGCGTTGTCCGGGGGGCAGCGGCAACGCGTCGCCATTGGCCGCGCGATTGTCCGCAACCCGAGTATTTTCCTGTTCGATGAACCGCTTTCCAACCTGGATGCGGCGTTGCGTGTGCAAATGCGTATCGAGCTGGCGCGTCTGCACGATGAGCTCGACGCCACCATGATCTATGTCACCCACGACCAGATCGAAGCCATGACCATGGCGGATAAAATCGTTGTGCTGCGCGATGGGGTGGTCGAGCAGGTCGGTTCGCCGATGGCGCTGTATCACCATCCCCAAAACCGCTTTGTGGCGGGCTTTATCGGCTCTCCGAAGATGAACTTTCTTGACGTGACGCTGGTGGGCGTCAAGCCCGACGGGGTGAGTATCCGAATGCCAGGCGGCGGCGAGCGCCATGTGCCGGTGGACGGTCAGCAGCTGGGCGCCAACGCGACGCTGGAGCTGGGTATTCGGCCCGAGCACCTGGTCCTTGAAGAGCAGGGGCCCTTGGTCGGGAAAATACAGGTGCTGGAACGTCTTGGCGGCCAAACCTCGCTCTATGTGCAGATGGCCGACCAACTCGTCACCATCATGGCCGACGGCGATGTGGCTTACCAGGTTAACGATACGGTGCATTTTGGTTTTGCCCCCGAGCGGGCGCATCTGTTCGATGCTGACGGTCAGGCCCTGCCGAGTTTGCAGCAGCATCCTCTGGCGGGGCTCACACGTGAGGACAATCGCGCCAACGGGGACAATGCCTCTTCCGAGGCGTCGGTATGACGGCGCTTATTTTCGACTGTGACGGTGTTCTCGTCGATAGCGAAGCCTTGGCCGAAGGCACCCTGGCCGAACACCTTGGCCGCTGGCTGCCGGACATTGATATTGAACAATCGCTTGGACAGGCGTTGGGCATGACTACGGCCAACATTCTGCGTCACGCCGAGCAGTTAAGCGTCTATCCGTTACCCCCGAATGCGGCGGAGCGGGTCGATACCGCCATCGAGGCGAGGTTAGCCCGCGAACTCATCGCCATCGACGGTGCTGAAGCCGCTGTGCGTGCGGTGTCACTGCCCAAGGCGGTGGTTTCCAACAGCCGCCGCTGTCGAGTGTTGGCATCGCTTGCGGGTACCGGGCTGGATGCCGTCCTCCGCGATGTGCCGATTTTTACCGCCGAACAAGTGGCGCGTCCCAAGCCAGATCCCGCGCTCTATCAACTGGCGGCCGCGACCCTTGGCGAAGCCCCCAGTGACTGTCTGGTCGTGGAGGACAGCGTGGCCGGTGTCACGGCGGCCACTGCCGCGGGTATGTGGGTGATTGGCTTTGTGGGGGCCAGCCATGTCGATGAGGGCCAATCGGAGCGACTTCGTCAGGCGGGCGCCTGGCGGATCTTGCCGCACATGCAGGGGCTAAATGATCTGGTTCACGAATGGCAAGGGGTCATCAGCCTGGGAGGAGCCAATGAAGCTAACCAATAAAGTGGCCGTGGTGACCGGTGGTGCCAAGGGAATCGGTCTGGCGATCGCCAAGCGCTACCTGGCTGAAGGAGCCAGCGTGGTGGTGGCCGATATCGACGCGGCGGCGATTGACGAGGCGGTCAGCCAACTGCGTCAGGGGGTGGGTGCCGAGCGGGTGCTGGGCGTTGAGCTCAACGTCTGCGACACGGCGTCGATCGACGCCATGGTGGCCCAGGTTCAGGAGCGCCTGGGACGCATCGATATCCTGGTTAATAACGCCGCTGTCTTTGACCTGGCGCCAGTGCTGGAGGTGACCGAGGCAAGCTTTGACCAGCAGTTTGCGGTCAATACCAAGGGGCTGTTTTTCACCCTGCAGGCGGTCGCCAAGGCCATGGTGGCCCACGGGCAGGGCGGCAAGATCATCAATATGGCCTCCCAGGCGGGTCGCCGAGGGGAGGCGCTGGTGAGCGTTTACTGCGCCAGCAAGGCAGCGGTCATCAGCCTTACCCAGTCCTGCGGGCTGGACTTGATCCCGCACGGCATCAACGTCAACGGTATCGCCCCCGGCGTGGTGGATACGCCGATGTGGGAAACCGTGGATGCGCTCTTCGCCCGCTATGAAAACCGTCCATTGGGCGAGAAAAAGCGCCTGGTCGGCGAGGCCGTACCGTTTGGCCGTATGGGGCTGCCGGAAGACCATACTGGTGCAGCGGTCTTCCTGGCCAGCCAGGACAGTGACTATATCGTCGCCCAGACACTTAACGTGGACGGCGGCAATTGGATGAGTTGACCAGCCATGACGCCTGATCTTGACACCCTGAGCCGCCAGATTATCCAGGCGGCCGACAACCTGCCGCGCTACATGGTGGCGCTGGCGGGTCCGCCGGGGGCGGGCAAGTCCTATCGCAGCGAACAGCTATGCACGGCGATCAATCAAAAGCGTCCTGGGCATGCAGGGGTGGTGCCGATGGACGGCTACCACTTTGATAATGCCGTGCTCGGCGAGTCGCAGCTGTCGCTCAAGGGCGCGCCGCATACCTTCGACGTGGACGGTCTGCGCGTGGATCTGGAGCGCATCCGCCACGCCGACAGGCCGGTCGCGGTGCCAGTGTTCGACCGTCCGCTGGATCTGGCGCGGGCCGGTGGACGGTTGATCACTACCGAGCAGCGCATCGTGATCGTCGAGGGTAACTATTTGCTGCTCGACCGCCCCGCGTGGCGCGACCTGCGCCCGTTCTTCGACTGGACGCTGATGATCGACGTCGCTGACGAAGTGCTGGCCGAGCGCCTGGTGGCGCGCTGGTTGGCCATGGGCGAGGACCGAGCCGGTGCGCTCGAACGCACCTATCAAAAAGATATGCTCAACGCCCAACTGGTGAAAACGTGCAGCTTGCCGCCCGACCAACGCTGGCGTTAGCCCGCGCCTAACCAACTACCTGGAGAGCGACGATGACCCAACTCAATAATCACAATGTGGGCAAACTAGGCTCCCCCATTGCGACCCCGCAATATGACCGCAGCGCCGTCACTCCTGGCATCGTGCATATCGGCGTAGGCGGTTTTCACCGCGCCCATCAAGCGATGTATCTTGACGCCCTGATGAACCGCGGCGAAGCGCTGGACTGGGGGATTGTCGGGGTGGGGGTGATGTCGGGTGATAAACGCATGGAGCAGGCGTTGGCCGCTCAGGACCACCTTTACACCCTGGTCGTCAAACACCCGGATGGTCGCTTTGAGCCGCGGGTGATCGGTAGCATGGTCGATTACCTGTTTGCACCGGAGGCGACTGAAGCGGTGATCGAGCAAATGGCCGACCCGGCGATTCGCATCGTGTCGTTGACGGTCACCGAAGGCGGCTACAATTTTCATCCGGTGACTGGCGAATTCGACCTGGATAACCCGCAAATACGCGATGATCTGACCCACCCTACCCAGCCCTCATCCAGTTTCGGCCTCGTAGTGGAGGCGCTGGTGCGCCGCCGTGAGCGGGGTATCGCCCCCTTTACGGTCATGTCCTGCGACAACATTCAAGGCAACGGCGAGGTGGCCAAGCGCATGTTCAGCGCTTATGCCCAGGCCAGTGATACCGAGTTGGGTGCCTGGCTGGCCGAGGAAGTGGCGTTCCCCAATGCCATGGTGGATCGCATTACCCCCGTGACGTCGGCGGCGGATATCAGCGAGCTTTCACAGCGTTTCGACATTGAAGATGCCTGGCCGGTGGTGTGCGAGCCGTTCACGCAGTGGGTGCTGGAAGATCATTTCCCGCTGGGGCGTCCGGCGCTGGAAAAGGTGGGCGTACAGCTGGTCGATGACGTTGAGCCCTACGAGCTGATGAAGCTGCGGCTGCTCAACGCCAGTCATCAGGCGCTGACCTACTTTGGCTATCTGGCCGGTTATCGCTACGCCCACGAAGTCTGCCAGGACCCGCTATTTGTCGACTTTTTGCTAGGCTACATGCGTGAAGAGGGCTCGCCCACGCTGGCGCCGGTGCCTGGCGTTGACCTGGAAGCCTATCGGCTGACGCTGATCGAGCGCTTTGCGAACCCCCAAATCAAGGACACCCTGGCACGGCTATGCGCGGAAAGCTCCGACCGTATACCCAAGTGGCTGGTACCGGT
The DNA here is from genome assembly GCF_020991005.1 of Halomonas sp. CUBES01. Taxonomy (GTDB): domain Bacteria; phylum Pseudomonadota; class Gammaproteobacteria; order Pseudomonadales; family Halomonadaceae; genus Vreelandella; species Vreelandella gomseomensis. Next base: position 417,626 of record NZ_JAJLLW010000002.1, read on the forward strand.
GATTCGTCAGCAGTTGGCCGATGGCGGTGAGATCAAACGCAGCGCGGCGGTTGTAGCCAGTTGGGCGCGCTATGCTGAAGGGATCGACGAACAGGGCGAACCGATCGAGATCGTCGATCGTCTGAAAGCGTCACTCATGCAGATTGCCGCCAATAATCGCACCCAGCCAACGGCGTTTGTTGAAAACCGTGAGGTGTTTGGCGACCTGGCCGACCAGCCGCGCTTCCTTGAGGCTTATCTGGCGGCGCTCGCCTCGCTGCATGAACGCAGCGCACGCGCTACGCTTGAGGATCTGGTCTCGTCCAAAGGAATTCAATGATGTATATCGGCGTCGATTGTGGAACGCAAAGTACCAAAGTCGTGGTGGTAGATGTTGAGCAGGGAATGATCCGCGGGGAGGCAAGCCGCCCCCACCATCTGGATGAAGGTGAAAATGGCCGCCGCGAGCAGGCCCCAAGCGAGTGGCTGACAGCGCTGAAAGGCGCTTTATTCGAGGCCCTTGAGCGTGCTGGAGTCGATGCCAGCCAGGTGCGCGGTATCGGTGTCTCCGGCCAGCAACACGGCATGGTGGCGTTGGACGCTGACGGCGTGCCGGTGTATCCGGCCAAGCTATGGTGCGATACCGAAACCAGCGCTCACAACAGCGATCTGGTAGCCCGCCTGGGCGGTGAAGCAGGCTGCCTGGAGAAGCTCGGCCTGGTGCTGCAAACCGGCTATACCGCCTCCAAGGTGGCGTGGCTGCGCGACCATCATCCTGCCGCTTATCAGCGTATCGATAGTCTGTTGTTGCCTCACGATTACCTGAATTTCTGGCTCACCGGCAACCGCGTGACCGAAGCGGGCGACGCCTCCGGGACTGGCTACTTCGACACGCTAAGGCGCCGCTGGCGGCTGGATGTGTTTGCCGAGATAGCCCCTGAGCTGGATGCCAAGCGCGTGCTGCCGCGACTGCTCGAGGCCCATGAGCCCGCCGGTGTGGTGCAAAGCACCGTGGCCGCTGAACTTGGGTTATCTGATAACGTCGTGGTGTCCTCCGGCGGCGGGGATAACATGCTGGGGGCGATTGGTACCGGCAATATAACCCCGGGGCTGATTACGTTAAGCTTGGGAACATCAGGCACGGTGTGCGCATACTCACCGGCCCCTGTGGTTTGCGATAATGCCATGATCGCCAATTTCTGTTCGAGCACCGGCGGGTGGTTGCCGCTGATCTGCACCATGAACGTGACATCGGCCACTACCCGTGTGCGCGAGCTGTTCGGTCTGGATCTGGATGCCTTTGGCGATCGGGTGGCCAGTGCCCCGGTTGGCGCCGAAGGGGTGACGGTGCTGCCGTTTTTCAACGGTGAACGGGTTCCCATGTTGCCGGAGGCGTCCGCAGACTTCCTGGGCTTGACCAGTCTGAATACCACCCAGGCCAACCTGTGCCGTGCGGTGATGGAAGGGGCAACCTTTGGACTGCGGTATGGGTTGGAACTGCTCGGAGACTTAACCGCCGGCGCCAGCCAGATTCGCCTGATTGGCGGCGGCGCCAAGAGCGCGGTTTGGCGCCAGATGGTGGCGGATATTACCGATACCCAGGTGATCTGCCCCGAAATTACCGATGCCGCCGCCCTGGGTGGGGCCCTGCAGGCAGCGTGGTGCGACCAGCGGGACTCAGGCGTTACGCTGGAAGCGCTATGTGAACGACTGGTAACCTTGGATGCCCAATCCCAGGCGGATCCCGACCCCGCGCGGGTGGCCGCTTACCAGATGGCGTATTCGCGTTATTGCAGTGCGCTTCACCAGCGCCACGGCCACACTGATTAAAAGACAGGTACGCGGTCAATAAGGAGATTTATGTATGGCTGATCAATTACAGCAGTTAAAACAACACTCACTGGTGGTGGCCGATACCGGTGACCTGGAAGCGATTCGCCGCTACCAGCCGCAGGACGCCACCACCAATCCGTCGCTATTGCTCAAGGCGTTCAGCCTGCCGGGCTATCAGGCGATGATCGACGAAGAACTGAGCCAGGTGAAAGCCGCCGGCGGAGCGCGCGAGCAGCAGGTGCCCCACGCCGTTGACCGGTTGGCGGTGGCGGTAGGCAGCGAAATTGCCGCCGTGGTGCCGGGGCGTGTGTCCACCGAAGTGGCGGCCCGGCTGTCGTTTGACACCCAGGCGAGCATCGCCAAGGCCCACGAGTTGATCGAGCTTTATGAAGCCCGAGGCGTTGGCCGCGACCGCGTGCTGATCAAGCTGGCGTCCACCTGGGAGGGCATTCGCGCCGCCGAGGTGCTCGAGCGCGAAGGCATTCAGTGCAACCTGACGCTGCTGTTCAGCGATGCCCAGGCGCAAGCCTGTTTTGATGCGGGCGTGTTTCTTATCTCGCCCTTCGTGGGGCGCGTGACCGACTGGTACAAGAACGCCACCGGCAATGACTACACACCAGAAAACGACCCGGGTGTTCTGTTCGTGCGTGGTGTTTGTGAACGCGCTAATCAGGGCGGCTACGATACCGTCGTGATGGGCGCCAGTTTCCGCACCACCGGCCAGGTGCTGGCATTGGCAGGCTGCCCGCGGCTGACGATTTCCCCGGCCCTTCTCGAAGAGCTGGCATCGGCAGACGGCGAGGTGGCCCCACAGATTGCATCGCCAGGCGGCAACGGTAAGCCGTTTCCCGCGCTCAGCGAAGCTGACTTCCGCTGGGGCCACAACCAGGATCCCATGGCCAACGACAAGCTGGCGGAAGGGATTCGTCGCTTCCACGACGACCAGCTCGAACTGGAAACGCTGATTGATCAGCGCCTGGGGTGAGTCGACGCAGGCCTGAACCGCCAGGCACAATGGATTGACATTCAGCGCTAAGGAGCAGGTTGATGGAGTCAGCCCTAGCCGCGTTACTCGAATCGTCCGGTTTAACCCCTAAGTCTGGGTTGCAGCCGTTGAGTGGCGGCGATATTGCCGCCGTTTATCAGTTGGATACCGACCAGGGAAAGGTCGTCGTCAAGCACGATGAGGCGGATCGACTGCGCGGCGAAGCCGAAGCCTTGCGGGCGCTAAGAGGGGCATGCACCCGCTTGGCGGTGCCGCAGATACTGGGGCTGGCGGACGGCTGGCTGGTGATGGAGGCGCTCGATACGTCCGGCAAGCGCGATGATGCCGCTCTGGGCGAAGGCCTGAAAGAGCTGCATTCAAGCGTGGCCGAGCAACATGGCTGGCACTGGGACAACGCCTGTGGCCGAACCCCTCAGCCCAATGGGCCAATGAGCGATGGGCGTGCTTTCCAACGCGAGCGGCGGCTAATGCCGCTCAGCGAGGCGTGCTACCAACACGGTCTGCTAGATAATGCGCTTCACGATCGCATTATTCGCCAAGCACATGCGCTGGAAACGTGGCTACCCGACCGGCCCGCCAGCCTAGTGCACGGCGACCTGTGGTCCGGTAATGTGCTTTATACCCCCAGCGGCCCGGCCATCATCGACCCGGCGATATATCGTCACTACCCGGACGTCGATATTGCCATGTTGACGCTATTTGGCTCGCTGGATGAACGCTTTTTCGAGGCCTACTGGAACGGCGACGCCCCGGCCGATTGGCCGAGGCGTGAAGCCTTATTTCAACTCTACCCGCTGCTTAATCATTTGCTGCTCTTTGGAGCGAGCTATCGCAGCGGCGTTGAGCGCAGCGTTGCCGCGCTTGAGGCCTATCAGGGTTAAGCATTACCAGGACTTGTAGGGCAGGAATTTGCCGTTGAGGGTCAGCAGCACCCGGTCGCCTTTAGGGTCTTCGACCTTATCGACATCCATGGTGAAATCGATCGCGCTCATGATGCCGTCGCCAAACTGCTCCTGCACCACGTCCTTGAGTGTTTCTCCGTACACGCCGACCACTTCATAAAGACGATAGATGAAGGGATCTTGAGGAATGGCTTCGTCCCACACCTTGGTGGGGAAGGCCACCAGAGCCTCGGCGATGTCGCCATCCACGTCCAGTGTCGTGCAGATCTTCTTGGCGATATCGGGGCTGGCGCTGTTCATGCCGTAGCAGGCCGAGGCCACCCATACCGGCGACATTCCCACGGCGCTGGCAATATCGTCCCAGCTCATTTTCTTGCGCGCTTTGGCGGCAAGCAGGGTGTGGCGCATTTCAAGCTTATCCATGAGGATTCTCCTCTGAAGTGGAGGGCCGATGGAGCCCTTTGATTGCCGACAGGGCGACGTTCAAGACAGGTTCTTTTTGGGCTGGGTACGCACGTGGGTGGTGTAGAGCACCAGACCTACCAGGGTCAGCCCACCCACCAGGTTACCCAGCACCGTGGGAATTTCGTTCCACATGATGTACTGGTACAAGGTGAAGTCGGCGCCCATCATCAGGCCGATCGGGAACAGGAACATGTTGACCACGGAGTGCTCGAAGCCAAGATAGAAGAACACGATGATCGGCATCCACATGGCCATGATCTTGCCGGAAACCGTGGTGGAAATCGCGGCACCCACTACGCCCATTGAGACCATCCAGTTGCAGAACATGCCCCGCATGAACAGCACGATCCAGCCGGCAAGTCCCGCATCCTGGTAGCCCACGGTGCGGCTTTCACCGACGGACATCATCGTCTGGCCGACGGCGTTGATTTCCTCGGTGCCGCCCATGGTGAAGTTCAGGTAGCCGAAGGTGGCAATGAACAGTGCGCCCCCAAGGTTGCCGAGCCCCACCAATCCCCAGCACTTCAGCATGCGCGGCAGCGTGACGCCGGGGCGTTTGTCGAGCCAGGCGATCGGCACCAGGGTGAATACCCCGGTGAGCAGGTCGTAGCCCATCAGATAGAGCATGACAAAGCCAACGGGGAAGAGCAGGGCGCCAATCAGGAAATTGCCGGTTTGCGTCGCGATGGTGATGGCAAAGATAACCGCCAGTGCGAGGGTCGCCCCGGCCATGAAGGCGCGAATAAGCGTGTCCCGGGTGCCCATATACACCTTGGCTTCACCCTGGTCGACCAGCTTAGTGACGAATTCACTGGGCATTAGATATGACATAGAGAGGTTTCCTTCGTCATTTCGGTTCATTAACGCCGCGTTAAATAGTCCAGTGCTAATCCTTTGGCCTAATCTGGATATCGCAGGCACTTTCTCGCCTGCAGACGGTTGCATTTGCTATGCCAACTAGCGGATAAAGCGAGTGACTGACTTTTAAATTCTTCTATATCAGTACGTTAAATAGTTCGCCGGCCATCCATACGGTGTCGGGAGGTGGGCGCTTATATAAGGCTTATACGATGGGCGGCGTAATTCTGCACCATGCAGCGGCGCCTAAATCTGCAAGTGCCCCGTCATAAAGCATCAAGGCCTTCAGGCGGGCAGGCCGCGATCTGGTGGCACTTTTCGTTGGATGACTCGGTGTCTTGGACAGCGGGCATTGCACCCCTTTGGCTCAGGCTTCCCAGAGGTGCTGGCACCGGGCGTTGAATAATTCTTGTACAAACATTGGCAACCGGGTAGAAGTTAAATTGACGAGATCCGGAGCGAGTGCTAATTTACATTCATTAATGTATGTTATGTCGCGCTTTGGCGCCATGATTCCCGACGATCCAGCCCCAGCCCATCACGGTGATGACGGCTGGCCCGTCAAACGCTAGCGTCAAGGAAGACGGCCTGGGATTGTCAAAGGCATTGCTTCCTGCCGCCACTAGAGTATTGGGCTCCACCATGACATCGAGACTATTGGCTATGCCACTTTCAGCATCGCGCAGGTTCCGCCCGCTGGGGCGTGCAGCTGCATTATCCACGTTACTCGTGGTTGCTTCAGGCAGCGCTTTCGCGCAGTGGGAAGGAAGCGTTGGCGCCGGTGTGTTCAGCGTGCCCGAATATCTGGGTAGCGACGACCACGAAACCCGCGCCTGGCCGAGCGTCAGCGTCACCTATGGCGATACCTTCTATGCCAGCGTGCGCGACGGGATCGGCTTGAACCTGTTCCGCCAGGGCAACTGGGAAGTGTCCCCGTTCATCAGCTACCTGTCCGGACGTGACAACGACGGCGAGCTTAGCGGGTTGGACAAAGTGGATGACGCAGCAGCGCTGGGGGTTCGCGCCCGCTATTCAGACGGCCCCTGGGGGCTGGAGGCGGCGACTCGAACCCCGTTGGGCGGCGATATAGACGGCTATGACGCCGAGCTCAAGGCCAGCTGGCAGACCATGCTGTCCGAACAGATGGCCTTTTCCGTGGGCCCGGAGCTGACCTACAGCAGCGACGACTGGACCGAGGATATGTTTGGCATTTCGCCGGTCGAGAGCGCTCGCTCGGGGCTTGCTGTTTATCGACCCAACGATGGCTATTTGCGCATGGGCTTGACCAGCCGTCTGAGCTACTACCTGAGCCGTGACTGGTCGGTCACGGGGCTGATGGGCATCACCCGGTTAACGGGCGACGCTGCTGACAGCCCGATCGTCGACGACGTGGGTAACGAGACGCAGGTCATGGGCGGCGCGCTGATCAACTATCATTTTTAACTGCATTGACCACTTTTAACCGCGATGTTTTATAAGACGTTGCCACCAATCGCTGAGCCACTGCCCCGGACGCCTCGCCGGGAAGGGGCTGATACCGGCGTGGCGCGCAAGGAAACGCTTGAGTGGCACCACCTGCTGGGCATTGTTGAGCATCGGCGCGTGACCGCAGCCAGCCGCCTCAAGCGTTTCCAGTTGGGGCTGATCTTGCTGCATGCGCGTGATGCTTGCAGCTTGCAGAAGTTGAGAATGCTCGCCGCGAATGACCATCAGTGGACAGCGAATGCGTTGCCAGTCGCTCCAGGTATCGCGGGGCGTATCATGGATAAACTGCTCGCCTATGCGCGGGTCGTAATGAAAGCTCCAGCTACCGTCGGGCAGGCGCCGTGCACTGCTCAATGTCATCTGCTGCCACTCGTGGCGGGAAAGGTGGCCAAACCCCTGATAGTGCTGCTCAAGCGCCTGCTGCAGCTCGCTGAGCGTGGAAAAACGCTTGAGGACGCTAAAGTAGGTGGCCATCTCCGCCAGCGCCTGGCCGTCCAGTTCGGGGCCCACATCGTTGAGTGCCAGGCAGCGAATGCGATGGGCGGTAGTGTCATCCGCCGCCAGCAGCATGCCCAGCAAACCGCCCATCGAGGTACCGATCCAGTTGGCTCGCTCAATGCCATAGTGGTCGAGCACCGCCAGTGCAATCGTCACATAGTGGCTATATAAATAATCATTGGCAGGATACATCGACCAGCTGGAAAGCCCGCGCCCAGGCGTGTCGGGGGCGATAACCCGCCACTGGGGGCCCAATTGCTGGGCCAGGGAGGCAAAGTCGCCACCGTGCCGCGCAAGCCCGTGCCAGGCGATCACGGTGTTAGGTGCATCGGGATGCCAGATACGCACGGCGATTTCCAGCTGGCGAACATTGATATAGTCGATGCGATCCATGGCAGGCCTCAATAGGTCTATATTGCTATGCAACACGATGCCGTAAGCATAGTCGAGAAACACTCGCCGAGGAAAACGCGTGGAGTTAAGGCGGCGCGGTTGAGTAAGCGAACTGGCACGGTGTCGCGTCTGGGTCGCCATGGCGAAAAGAAACCTGCAACGTGCACGGAAAATCAGATCAGGGTCTGGTATCGCCAAAAAAACATGCGACAATGTATGTAAGCATCCAGACCGCTCTATTTATGAGGAAAACGCTATGCTGCGACTCCCTTCCACGTCGGCTTTCAAAACCCTTCGTTCCTTTACGGTGCAGCGTAAGCTGCTCCCCGCGTTAGTGCTCTCGGTATGGGCGGTGCCCGCCTGGTCGGCTGACCTGCTCACCATTACCCGCGATGCGCTGGAAAACAATGCCGAGTTGAATTCCGTGCGTTCCGAAACCGACAGTGTCGAAGCGGCGCGTGACGTCGCCCGTGGCGACCTGCTGCCCCAGGTGAATGCCTCGGGCAACGTGGTGCACAACCGCCAGTATGAGAGCCAGAGCAGTGCTGCAAGCACCCAGGCCGGACAAGTCGGTCAAGGAACAGGTAACACCGCCGGCAATGACGACCCGTTCAATAGCGTCAGCCTGACCCTCGAAGCTTCGCAGGCCTTGTTTGACGCGCGTAACAGCCGGGAAGTGACCCAAGCCGAGCGGCAAATCGACCAGCAGGTCTACGTGCTGGCGTCCACCGAGCAGCAAGTGCTGATCGACGTGGCAACGGCGTACTTCGACATTCTGCGCGCCAACGACATTCTCGACGCCCGCCTGGCCCAGGAGCGCGCCATCGGTCGCCAGCTCGAGCAGGCAGAAGAGCAGTTCGAAGTCGGCCTGATCGCGATTACCGAAGTCGAGGAAGCCCAGGCAAGCTTCGACCAGTCCCGCGCGGAGCGGATCGCCGCGCAGAGCGATCTGCAGGTCAGCTTCGAGGTGCTCGAGCGTTTGACCGGACAGCGCTATGCCAACATCGAAGCACTGAACGACGACTATCCCATTGCGCCGCCGAACCCCGCTGATCGCGACGAATGGGTGGAGCTAGCGGTGCAGAACAATCCGCTGGTGCTCGCCGAGCAGGCCGGCGTTGAAGTTTCCCGCAGCGGCGTCGGTATCGCCGAAGCCCAGCGGTTACCCACCCTTGAAGCCTTCGCGAACTACCAGTATGCCGACAACGATATCGACGGTATCGAGGGCTATGACACCTCAAGCCAGATAGGCTTGAGCGCCAGTTGGCCGCTGTATACCGGGGGCAGCACCCAGGCCAGCATCCGCCAGAGCACCTACCAGCTGGAAGCCAGTCAGTATGACTTTGAAGCCCAGCGCCGCGACACCGTTCAGCAGGTACGCTCGCTATACACCCAGGTCAGCAACGACGTCTCCACCGTGGATGCTCGCGAACAGGCCATCGTATCCAACCAGAGCGCCCTGGACGCCACCCGGGCCGGCTACGAAGTGGGTACCCGCAACATCGTTGACGTACTGAACGCCGAGCAGAATCTTTACAACGCGATCTCCGACTACGCCCAGGCCCGCTATGACTACGTCGTCAATCTGTTGACGTTGCGCCAGCAAGCCGGCCGTCTGGACGTCGAGGCCGTCGAAGAGATCAACGCCTGGCTTCAAGGCGAAGAGGTGACCTTCACGCTGCCCGAAGACAGCAACTCAAGCGTCACCAACATTGGTGAGCGTCCTGAGCTTGATCAGTAACGGTCTATATGGCGGCCCCTGAGGCCGTCAAATATTTACATTCATACATGTATGGTTGTAGTCTGTGCCGGTTTAACAAGCGCCTCAAGGGAAAACGTAATGAAAAAGATGGTTTATGGCGTTCGCAGCGCGCTCATGGTCGTAGGCGCTAGTGCGCTGCTCGTTGCCTGCGGCCAGGAAGAACAGGCCGAACAAGCGGAAGGCCAGCAGCAACAGGAAGCACCGCCCATGCCGGTCGAGGTCATGGAGGCTGCCCGACAAGACCTGCCGTTGGATAAATCCTACGCCTCGCTGCTGCGCAGCGACGATGAAGTGACGCTGGTGGCACGGGTCACCGGCTACCTGCAGGAACGTCACTTCGAGCCGGGTGAATTTGTCGAACAAGACCAGCTGCTGTATTCCATCGAGCCGGATGTCTATCGCGCTACGGTGAACCAGCGCGAAGCGGATCTGCAAAGCGCTCGGGCGGAGTTTTCCCGCGCTCAGCGCGACGCCGAGCGCTTTGAGCGGCTGCTCAATCAAAATTCGGTAAGCCGTCAGGATTATGATCAGGCGCGTGCAGACCTGGGTGTTGCCCGGGCCAATGTCGCCCAGGCCGAAGCGGCGCTGGAAAGCGCCCAGATCGATCTGAACTATGCCGAGGTGACCGCGCCGGTGGCCGGGATGATCAGCCTGAGTGAGATCAACGTGGGTAATCTGGTGCAGTCCGGCAGCGAGCTTGCCACCATTACCCCGCTGGATCCCCTGGAAGTGCGCTTCCAGATGCCCCAAGACGATGCTTTCGCCCTACGCCGTCAGCTGCATGCAGAGGAATCGGTCGAAGACATTCGCGCCACCCTGGCGCTGCCCGGACGTGATGGCGGAGACGATCAGTCCCTTGAAGGTCGCCTTGATTATCTGGGGTCGCGGGTCAGCGACCGCACCAGCACCGTGCAGGCCAGCGCCACCTTTGATAATCCCGACGGGGACATTCTGCCGGGTCAATTCGTCCGCGTCAGCCTTGAGGGGCTGAAGCGCTACGGCGTTTATGCGGTGCCCGAAATTGCCGTTACCCAAGGCCTGATGGGGCCCCAGGTCTTCGTACTTGACGATGAGAATCGCGCCCGCTCACGCACGGTCACCCTTGGCGAGATGGCCGGCCCTTGGCAGATTCTGCGCGACGGTCTGGAAGAAGGCGATCGCGTGGTGGTCGGCGATCCTACCGGTATCGAACCCGGGACGGCGATCGACCCTCAGCCGTTTAGCGGCAGCGCCGAGGAAGTGATTGAAAACCTGGATGAAGCGCAGGCGGAAGCTGCCGAGCCGGCACGGCAAGGCCAGGGAAACCAGGCCGGCGGTGAACAGGAAGGCGGTGAGGAAGGGGACGCCTCGCAATGAATTTCTCTAATTTCTTCATCAGTCGCCCCATATTTGCGACGGTTCTGGCGATTATCCTGACCATCATCGGGGTCGTCAGCATGCGGGTGCTGCCCATTGAGCAGTACCCAAACGTCGTGCCGCCGACCGTTTCGGTGCAGGCGCAGTTCCCGGGGGCCGACGCGGAAACCGTCGCCCAGACCGTTGCCGCGCCGATCGCGGAAGCGATCAACGGCGTCGAAGGCATGATCTACATGACCTCGAACAGCAGCGACAACGGCAGCATGTCGCTAGACGTCTCGTTCGATATCGGTACCGAAGGCGATATCAACACCATCAACGTCAACAACCGGGTGCAGGGGGCGCTCTCGCAGCTTCCCGAAGCCGTGCAGGATCAGGGCGTGACCGTCGAGCTGAAATCAAGTTCGATATTGATGTTTGTGGCGTTGACCTCGCCGGAGGGCGACTACAACAACATCTTCATGCAGAATTACGCCACCCTAAACGTCATCGACGAGCTCCGCCAGGTACCTGGGGTGGGTGAAGCCGAGGTGTTGGGCGGCGGCGAGTTCGCCATGCGCATCTGGATGGATCCGGAAAAACTCTCGCAGTACGACCTGACGCCCACCGAGCTGGCCTCGGCCATCCGCGCCCAGAATACCGAGGTGCCGGCAGGCAGCCTGGCGGCCACGCCGCAAAGTGACCCGCGCGCCTACACCTACACCATCACGGCGGGCGGGCGGCTTAACAACGTCGACGATTTCCGCAATATTGCGCTGCGTACCAACCCGGATGGTTCGACGCTGCGCCTGGATGACGTGGCGCGCATCGAACTCGGCGCCTCGTCTTACGGGGTGGATGCGCGCCTGAACGGCGAGGCCATGGCGCCCATCATCATCAATCAGCAGCCGGGGGCTAACGCGCTGGAAACCGCGCGCGCGGTGAACGCCACCATGGAAGAGCTCAGCGAACGGTTTCCGCCGGGGCTCGAGTACGCGGTGCCCTACGACACCACGCTGTTCATTGATGCCTCGGTCAAGACCGTGGTGAAAGTCTTTATTGAAGCCTTCCTGATCGTTGGCGTCATTCTGTTCATTTTCCTGCAGAACTGGCGGTTCACGGTGATCGCCATGTCGGTGGTGCCGGTATCCGTACTGGCAACGTTCGCGGGCTTTTACATGTTCGGCTTCTCGATCAACCTGCTGACGCTGTTCGCGCTGGTGCTGTCGATCGGGATCGTGGTGGACGATGCGATACTGGTGGTCGAAAACGTTGAGCGGGTGCTCAGCGAGGACGATGACATCAGCGTGAGGGATGCCACGATTCGCGCCATGAAGGAAGTCGGCGGGCCGGTTATCGCGACTTCGCTGATCATGGCGGCGGTCTTCATTCCCGTGGCGTTCCTCGGCGGTTTCACCGGGCAGATCTATCAGCAGTTTGCCTTGACCGTGGCGATATCGGTAGCCTTCTCAGCGCTGATGGCACTGACCTTCACGCCCGCACTGTCGGCGATCTTCATCAAGCACAAGGCTAAGCACGGCCAGTCCAAATTCATGCGCGCGGTGAACACCCCGCTGCGCCTGTTCGACCGGCTGTTTGCCGCCATCACGGCGGTGTTCATGGTGGCAGTGAAGTGCCTGGTACGCTTTTGGGGACTGGCGCTGGTATTGACTGGCTTGGTCATCGGCGGTTCATGGTGGCTGTATCAAACCACTCCCTCGAGTCTGGTGCCGGAAACCGACCAGGGCGTGGTGTTGGCGAGTATCCAGTTGCCCAATGCGGCGTCTCTGGACCGCACCCAGGATTACATGGCCGCGCTCAGCGAACGGGTCGAAGCCATTCCGGGGGTAAGCTATTCGTCAGCGGTGGCGGGTTACGACATCCTGACGAGTTCGGTGAACACCGCCCGAGGGGTCATGTTCATCAACCTGGCGCCCTGGTCCGAGCGCGATATTACCGCTACTGAGCTTGTCGGTCAGATCATGCAGATTGGTGCTGAAATACCCGGCGGCTCGGCCCGGGCGTTCAATGCGCCCCCGATCCAGGGACTGTCGACCACCGGCGGCTTTACCGGTTATCTGCAGTCCTTTGGCGGGGCGACGCCTCAGGAGCTGTTTGAAGCTTCGCTGCAGGTCATGCAAAAGGCCAACGCGCACCCGGCGCTCGAGCAGGTGTTCACGACCTTCAGCGTCAACGTGCCCGGCTACCGCGCTGATATCGACCAGCAGAAAGCGCTGAGTTACGGCGTGTCGCTGGAGGATCTGCATTCGACGCTGTCCAATACGTTCGGTACCGGCTTTGTCAACTACTTCAGCTACCAGAACCGTAACTTCCAGGTGTACCTGCAAAACGAGGACGATTTCCGCCTGACGCCGGATGACGTGAACCACGTCTACGTGCGCGGCGGCGATGGCGAGCGTATTCCGCTGTCCGAGTTTGTCAGCCTCGAGCGGGAAGCCAAACCTGCCGTGGTGTCGCGCTTTGGCGTTTATCTGGGCGCGCAGTTCCAGGGCGGCCCGGCGGAAGGCTACAGCTCGGCAGAGGCGATCGAGGCGATGGATCAAATCGTGGCCGATAACCTGGGTAGAAACTGGGGCATGGGCTGGACCGGTACCGCCTATCAGGAAGCCGAGATGGGCAATACGGCAGCGCTTGCGATTGTCTTCGGTATCCTGATGGTTTTCCTGATCCTTGCGGCCCAGTATGAAAGCTGGTCGCTGCCGCTGGCGGTGCTGACCTCTACGCCCTTTGCGTTTTTGGGGGGTGTTGGCGGCATCGTGCTGCGCGGGCTGGATACCAGTATCTACGTGGAAATCGGCCTGCTGGTGGTGGTCGGCCTGGCCGCCAAAAACGCCATCCTGATCGTCGAGTTCGCCGAGCTACAGCGCAAGGAGCAAGGCAAGACGATAAAAGAGGCAGCCATTACCGCCGCCGAGCTGCGTTTCCGGCCGATCATCATGACGTCGCTGGCGTTTATCTTCGGAACCCTGCCGCTGGCCTTGGCCACGGGGGCGAGTGACGTCAGCAGTCACCACATCGGTACCACGGTGGCGGTGGGCATGGCCACGGTGGCCATTCTGGGCAGCCTGTTCGTGCCCAGCTACTACGTCATGATCGCCCAGATCTCTGACTGGTTAGGCCGCAAGTTCCGCGGTAAGTCCCAGCAAAGCGATCAGTCGGCGATGGAACAAGGCCGTTAAGCCACCCCGCTGATCCAGCAAAAATTGACGGGCATCATCGCGAGCGATGATGCCCGTTTTTTATGCTGCGCTGCTACATGTTATTGCCAGGGCAGGCCGCTACGCTGATAGGGCAAAGCTCAATGACATGAGCACAAGCGTAGGAGGGACGCGATATGGATACCATACGCCAACTGATGATGGGGTTTCCATTTATCCTGTTCAGCGTATTGTTGCCCCTTGTCGGGCTGTATTGGCTACTGGTGCTGCTGCGAATCGCCCCCGTGGAACTGTTCGAGAAAGACAGCCTGCGCGATGATCACCTGGCAAGCGCCCTGGTCGCGCTGGGGTTTGCCGGGGTGCCGACAACGGTCGCCCTGAGCTGGCTGATTGTATTGGCGGCGGGCATGACCCTGGCGGTGGAGCTGCTGGTGCTGCGCTGGTTGTCGGTGGGGCTGTTCATCATCCCGATTGGGGTCGTGCTGCTATGGGCCAGCTTTGCAGTGGCGTCGCCCATCGCCGAAACCCTGTGCCGGCAGATGGGGCCGTGGTTTCATCGCCACCAGGCACGCCGCAGCCTGCTGGGTAAGTGCGTCAAGGTCGTTCAGGCACCAAGCGACGGGCAGCCAGGGCGCGCCGTGCTCACCGATGATTCATCCTGCGAGGTGCGTTTGCTTGGCAAGCAGGATCGTCGGGAAAGCGAAGGGGAGTATCGCGTGCTGGTCAAGTACCTGCCCGGGGAAGATGCGTTCCGCAGCGTTGCGAAGGATGCATTTCTCGAAACCCGCACCCGGCTGCGTCAGCTAAAAGGCAAGTCAAAGAAGTCCCGCTCTGAGGGGACGCTAGCGCCCCATTAGCGATCAGCGCGTGCCGCTGGTGTCGAGCGATGCATCATGCCGATCAGCTGATTGACCAGCGGCACGCCACGGTCGTAGATCGAAAAGCGGTCGGGGTCGCGTATCCACTCGTGAAACAGCCCGGAGAGCATGGACTGGAGGAGGTCGGTGGCGACTTCGGGGGTGAGGTCGTCAGCGAGCATCTGCTGCTGTTGTGAAATAAGTAGATGCTGGTATAGCGAATCGCGGCATTCGTCGGCGATTTCCTGCTGCATGGCGATCGGGTCGATATCGCTGAAAAACTCGCAGCGATGCACCAGGATGGCGTGTACCCGACGCGCACGGGGGTGCTGTTCGAAGCGTTCCAGTCCCTGGAGGCAGGCCAGTCGAATGGCTTCCAGCGAGGAGACGTCGTGTTCGAGCGCCTCGATTTCATCCACCAGATCCTGGAATGGCATATGGACGCGCTCGAGCATGGCTCGAAACATGTCGCCCTTGTTTTTAAAGTGCCAGTAAACCGCCCCCCGTGTCATCCCGGCTTGGCGAGCAATCTGCTCGAGCGACGTGCGGGCGACGCCGTGTTCCATGAACATATCCTCCGCAGCATCGAGTAGCGCCTCGCGCGTGGCCGCTGCTTCAGCCTTTGTCTTTCTTGCCATGGAAACACAACCTCGTTGACGATATTGGTGCGTTTATTTTATCTGATTCCGTCATTGTTTTACATTCAATTGTGTATGGAAACGCGTGATGGTGCTAACGCCCCTTGGGGGCTGGTATTTTTGTGTGGCCAGCGTATAAAGAGGGAGTAGAAACACTGTTTTTAAACGTCGTGACGGTACATGCTGTGCGACCCGTAAAACGAGACACCTAATGGCACGAGCCGCTTTCCAACTTGCCGGACACAGCATCGCCCCTGGCAAGCGCTTACAAATCGATGTGCCGGTGGCACGCCTGTATACCCATACGCCGCTGCATATCCCCGTCGAGGTGGTGCACGGGCGACGCAACGGCCCGGTGATGCTGGTGTGCGGCGGCATCCACGGCGATGAAATCAACGGGGTGGAAATCGTCCGCCGCGTGCTGCGCGCCAAAGCCATCAACAGCCTGCGGGGCACCCTGATTGCCGTGCCGGTGGTCAACGTATTCGCCTTCCTGCAGCAAACCCGTTACCTGCCCGACCGGCGCGACCTCAACCGCTGCTTTCCGGGCAGCGAGTCCGGCTCTCTAGGTGGCCGGGTCGCGGCGCTTTTCCGCGAGGAAATCGTCGACCACGCCACGCACATTATCGACCTGCACACCGGGGCGATCCACCGCACGAACCTGCCGCAAATCCGTGCCCAGCTGAGCCCGGAAAGCGAAACCGAGCGCATGGCGGATGCCTTTGGCGCGCCGGTGGTGCTCAACGCCGAGCTGCGCGAGGGCAGCCTGCGCCACTATGCGCAAAGCCGCGGTATTCCGGTGCTCACCTACGAAGCCGGGGAAGCGCTGCGCTTCGACGAGTGGGCGATTGCCCCGGGGGTACGCGGCGTGCTGCGGGTGATGCGCCGCCTGGGCATGCTCAGCGGCGAGCAGCGGCGACGTTCGCCGGCTCCGGCGGAAGTCGCCAATGGCTCGAGCTGGGCGCGGGCGCCCATCGACGGCATTCTGCGTCCCAAGGTGCGCCTGGGGGCGCGCGTGGCCAAAGGCGAGGTGCTGGGCAAGGTGGCAGATCCGTTCGGCAACGACGAAGGTGACGTGCGCGCCATGGCCGACGGCATCGTCATCGGCATGAGCCGCTTGCCGCTGGCCAACGAGGGCGAGGCGCTGTTTCATGTCGCCCGCTTTGACGCCATCGAAGAGGCCGAAACGGCCATCGAAAGCTTCAATTCGAGCCTGGACCCACCCCCGGATTCCATGTACTGATCACGGCAGGTAACCGGCATCGAGGGGGAATAACCGCTAGATAAACGAATCAGGCACTGTCTCGCAGCCCGTTGCCGTCAGGCGGTAGCGGGCTGCCTGTTATCTGGGGAGGTGGCCGCTGATTGCAGAGGGGAGGCATCGTCAGACGGCTCGCGCACCAGGCTCAGCGCCTCGTCGAACAGGCGTAGCCCCGCACCATCTTTATGGGCGTGCTCCGACAGATGCCGACGGAAACGCCGCCCGCCCGGGCACCCCTGAAACAGCCCCAGCAAATGGCGGGTGATGTGGTTGAGCTTGGCGCCTTCGTCCAGGCGTCGCTGAATATAGGGGCGAAAGGCGCGGGCGGCGTCCATACGGCTGGCGGCGGGCCCCGGCGTGCCGAACAGCTGCTCGTCCACGCCTGCCAGCAGCCAGGGATTCTGATAGGCTTCGCGGCCCACCATCACGCTATCTACGTGCTCTAGCTGCGCCTGGCATTCGGCGAGGGTCTTGATGCCACCATTAATGCCGATGTGCAGCGCCGGGTGCTGCTGCTTCAAACGATGAACGCGGGGGTAGTTGAGCGGCGGCACGTCGCGGTTTTCCTTGGGCGACAGGCCCTGGAGCCAGGCTTTACGCGCGTGCACGGTGAAGGTATCGCACCCAGCATCCGCCACGGTGTCGATAAACCGCGCCAGGTCGGCGTCTTCATCCTGCTCATCGACGCCGATGCGGCATTTAACGGTCACCGGGATCGATACCGCCGCCTGCATGGCCTTGACCGCCGCGGCGACTTTATCCGGGTAGCCCATCAAACAGGCGCCGATCATGTTGTTCTGCACCCGGTCGCTCGGGCAGCCGACGTTCAGATTGACCTCGTCGTACCCCCACGCTTCGGCAATCGCTGCGCACTCGGCAAGCTCAGCGGCATCGCTGCCGCCAAGCTGCAAGGCAATCGGGTGCTCAACGTCGTCAAAGCCCAGAAAACGCGCACGCGGCGAACCGTGCAGGATAGCCCCGGTGGTCACCATCTCGGTATACAGCAACGCACGCCTGGTCAAGGTGCGCGCAAAGGCTCTGTAGTCTCTCGTAGTCCAGTCCATCATAGGCGCGACGGAGAAAGTTCTATCCAGCTCCGGGCGGGCAATGCCAGACTTCATGCGGGTTTGCGCAGTTGTGGTATCATTCATAACTGTTCATATTTACAGTGGTTGAGCGGCGTTTTTCATGGTTCGTTGGTACATATTTGGTACGTGAGCCGCTTTCGATTTGGTACATCTGAGAGGCAAGTATGGCAACGATTCGCAAGCGCCGTAAAAAGGACGGCAGTTTCTCATATATGGTGCAAATTCGCATCGCCAGGCGTGATCAACCTGACTACTCAGAGACGAAAACATTCCCCAGAAAAGCCATGGCTGAAGAATGGGCGAAGCGGCGCGAACTCGAATTGGCGTCACCAGGTGGTGTACTTACAGCTAAATGGAAGGGAGTTACTTTACATGATGCCATGGAACGTTACCTTCATGAATTTGTTGATGAGACAGGGGGGAGCAAACTCAGAGCGATTGAGCAGTTAAAGCGTTTTCCGATCGCACGCGTCAAAATCACTGAGCTCAGTAGTGAGCAGATCATTGAGCATATTCAGATGCGACGAAGCAGTGGAGTGAAACCATCGACTGCAACGCAAGATGTCACCTGGCTGGGTATCATCTTGAGAACGGCGACCGCGGCCTGGCGAATGCCCGTAAATTTGAATGAATTTGAATCAGCTAAGCTATTGCTGAATAGCAAAGGTCTGATCAGTCGGCCAGATTCTCGCTCCCGACGTCCCACCGCAGATGAAATCGAAAAGATCCGGGCTTACTTCGTGCGGTCCCAGAAAATCCGGCCGAGTGCGCTAATCCCCATGGAAGACATCATGGATTTTGCGATCGCCTCAGCGCGTCGGCAGGCTGAGATTACCCGGCTTACCTGGGATGACCTGGATACAGAAGCGATGACCTGCTGGGTGCGTGATGCCAAGCATCCACGCCAGAAGTGGGGCAACCACAAACGCTTTAAGCTCACGCATGAAGCGATGGCCATCATCCAGAGGCAGCCACGCATCCAGGGAGAGCCCCGGATTTTTCCCTACGGTCCCAAATCTATTGGTACACGCTGGCGAGCCGCTACGACCGCAAAACGTATTGACGATCTTCGCTTCCACGACCTGCGCCATGAGGCTACTTCGCGGCTATTTGAGGCAGGATATGAGATCGTGGAGGTGCAGCAGTTCACGCTGCACGAGAGTTGGGATGTGTTGAAGCGGTATACCCACCTTAGACCTGAGACGCTGCAACTGCGTTAGTCTTATACCGTTATCATGGGTTGGGCATAACCATCTAAAAGGCGGCTTACTTAGTCAGGGCCGCCATTGCGTTCACACTTCCTGACCCGAGCGCGGCAGTCATCCAGCTTTCCCTGTAGCTCCTTGATACGCCTTACCAAAACATCCTCTGGCGGCATTTGGTTACTTTCCATGGCGCGTATCGAGGCGCTCAAGCGTTTGATCTCTTCTGGGTAGAGCGCTCGCTGGCTAGCGGCCTCGATTAGCCGCTCGATATTCCTGTCCATTTCAGGTTTGCTCCGTATGGGGGTGGGAAAGGTTAAAGTGTGAGGCTTTAGTGAGCTTATCAGTCGCTTGCTGCTCATCAAGGGATTGGGTCGGGATACCCAATACGTTATTTATCTGACGTAACTGGCAATGCAGCGTGTAGCGTTCATGAGCACCTTGGGCCTGATCTAACTGGCGAGCGCATGAACGGCTTTGTTCCTGCAAAATCAGCAGGTAGCGAAACTTGGGCGTATCGCCAATCTCTGCCCGTACTTCTTCCAGTGGGCGCACGCTGTCCGCCTGCTGTTGCAACAGCTCAATCGCCTGGCGTTCGCGCTGGATGAAGTAGCGGCGCACACTGCGACCCATGGCGTTGTTTTCGATCATGGCCAGCTCTTTGGCCATATTGAGAGTGAGATGGTATTCGATGCTCGGACGGCCTATCCGACTTTTCCCCGGATCTGGGGAAAAGTCTCTGCCCTGACTTTTCGCCAAATTTGGCGAAAAGTCCTCGTCAGCGTAAGTAATTGATTCTAGGGCTCGCCAATTTTGGTGGGCTTCCTCGCCTTCGTAACTTTTTGATTCCAGGGCTTCCCCGTTCTGGGAGGCGGTTTTGTGACCTTCGCCGGGCGTCATGTTGATAGTGAGAAAGTCCTCACCTTCGACGAAGCCGTATTTCTGAATACGATCCTTCATCCAGTTAGAAAAATCACGCCCGACTTCCAGGAAGGCATGCAGATCGCGGGCGTTGCAGAGCAACTGCTGGCTGTCGGATTGAAAAACGGGAATTAACTGACTATTCATCATTGTCTCCGTGGCAGTGGGCGAGGAAGCCAGAGGGCGATTGGTTGGCTAATACGTAAAGGTCGAAGCAGGATTCGGGAAATGTTAAACGCTGAAAAAATAGCCGGCCAGAACTAAGCCGGCGATCTCTCAGTCATTCACCATCTTCCACTGTTCCCTAGCCTCAGCTCGTTTCTCATCAATGTACTGCGCCAGGTCGATTGCGCTGACCAGCCAGGGGCTTTTTTGCGAGTCGCCGGCGCGGTAGGCGGGTACCGGCAGGGCTTGTGCACCGGCGCGAAAGCCAGCGGTTCTCGGCGTAATGCCGAAAAAGCGTGGGGCGACTTCTTCCAGCGGTAGCTCGGTGCGGCCGTCGAATTCGGCGAGTAATCCGAAGTATGTGTTCATTGTTGCCTCCCTTGGCGCTGCTTCCACGTCAGGAAGCGCTGTTGAATGCGGCGGGACGTGGCCGCCGCAGTTGGGTTGTGGTCTAACTCGGCAAGGTTTTTAGTTATTGAGGTTTTTCCGTGATGCTGTTCGTGCGGCTACGCAGTTCGCAATCCAGCTTTCAACCTCTTCTTCCAGCCAAGCAACACTCTTGCCTCCGATAGGAACTGGTGCGGGGAAAGTTCCCTGTCTAATGCCTTCATAGATTGCAGACCGACTTTTTCCAGTGCGGCTTTCTACTTCCCTTCTACGTAGCAAGCGGCGGCCTGTTGATGATGTAGTCATGGTTTAACACCTCTTGTTTGCTTCCATTTCTGGAAGCGTTGGCGAATGCGGCGGAACGTGGCCGCCGCGGTTGAGTTGTGGTCTAGCTCGGCTCGGCTTTGGATCTGGCAGGCGGCGCAGAGCCAGTCGCGGGCGTCGTCCTGGTTGTGGGTGCCGTCGGGCAGGGTGCTTTCTGTCATCCCGAATTTGGCGCGCTTGCGGCGGTCGAGGTAGAGCTGAAAGGCGCGATCTTGGCAGAGCATGGCGGCTTGCCTTGCGAGGCGGCCCCCTTTGGTGTGTTCAGCGCACATGCTTCCCCCGTTGTTCCCGAATGCCCTGGCATTCAATGCAGGTCGTCGCCCAGGGCAGGGCGTCGCGGCGGGCCTTGGGGATCTCTTGGCCGCAGTCTTCGCACTCCGGGTCTGGGTTGGGTATGCGCAGGGCGAGGCGGTTGCTCAAGGCGGCCTGCATGCGTCGTTCCATGAGGTCGGTGGCGATATCGGCGTTGTCGGCCATGGTTATTGCTCCTCTTTTTCAATGGCGGCAAAGCGCTGCATGAGCTGGTGGCCATGCGGTATGTATTCGTGCAGCTCGCGATCACTGACAGCTGACCACCTGATAACGGCCAGGGCGGCTTGCTGGAGGTCGTGGTCCAGGGCGCGCAGGCAGGTAAGGTTCAGTGGCCAGGCGTAACTGTTGTAAACAGCGAGCAGTACGCGGCGGCATTGTTGCGGCTGGTGGCTGTCGCCCTGGGCTATCTCCACCAGCTGATTAAGGGCTAACAGCCCTTCCACCGAGACCTGGGTGCGTTGCATGTTGGCTTTGTTTTCGGCTGCAACTTTTGCCGCCAGCGCTTCACGGTTGCGCTCGCGCAGGCGCTGGGTGAGGCGTGGCATATTGGTTTCAGGGGTCATCACAGGCTCCTTTATGCTTGAAACACCCAGCACTTCACGCTGCCGCCGTGCAGGCGGACGCGGGAGTTCACGGTGCGGTTGGAATCGATAAATTTGCGGGTCTTGCTGCTTTTCAGGTAACGCTTCAGCTCGCGCACTTCCGGGGTGCGCAGCTTGTATTCGGCGCAGGTGCGCTCGAAGTCTTTGAGGTTGATGGCGATCAAGTCGCTGCCCTTGCCGTAGTGGTTGAGCATGGGCTCGTCGCGTAGGCCCTCGATGTAGTCGAAGGCTTCCCAGAATTCGGCGACCAGGGGATGGTCGGCGTTGATGGACTGCTGCCGTTCGCGGGCCATGGTCACGATGTGGCCGGTGGCCATGTCCAAGGTTTGCTGGTCGAACAGGTTCAAACCTTCCGGCCCCAGGCATGACACCAGGGCCATCAGCTGGCCGTGGCACTTGGCGATACGCAGCACTTTGATGTCCGGGTCGTCGGCCAGTTGGTCGGCGAACTGGCGGGCGCGTTGGGTCACCAGATCCAGCAGCGCGGCTTCGCGCTGGGCGACTTCCAGGGCGAACTGGCTGACGTGCTCGATCTCGGTACGCTCGAGCGCCTCGGCCATCAGCTTGGTGTTCCTGTTCTGGCCTTCTCGGGTAAAGTGCAGGTGGCAGATACGCGTCTGGATGGCTTCGCCCGCCTGCACCGGGGCGTTCTGGCTGATCACGATGCTGCCGCGAAAGGGCGGCTCGTAGGTGTCGTTGCCGCTGTTCTTCACGCCCCGTGCACGGATCGAGCGGCCGTTAAAGGCGGTTTTGAGCTCGTCCCAGTCGAACTGCTTCTGCTTGGCGCCGCCTTCCTGCTCGCGGTCGGACTCGATCAGCACCACCGGCAGGTTGCTCACCTGGGCGAAGTTGCGCGAGCGTGCCGGCATGGTGGCCTTGCTGGGGTCGAAGCCTTCATAGTCGCGGCGGCCGCACAGCTTCCAGAGAAACTCGATCAGCGTGGATTTACCCGCACCGGCTTCGCCGACGATCTCCAGAAACGGGAAGCTGCCCATCTCGGCGCGGATCTGCTCGGCCAGCAGGCTGCCCAGCCAAAAGGCCAGGGCGACGACACCCCGTGTACCAAAGGCGCCCAGCAGCTGCTCGGTCCATTCGCGCTGGAAGGCTTTGCGATCGTCATTGATGTGCAGCGCGACGGACTGGCTGAGGGTTTTCAGTTGTCGACGCGGGCCAAGCTCGAAAAAGTCTTCGCTGTTGATGGGGACCACCCGACCACCGGCCACGGCGAGATCGCCGAACACATAGGCGCCGTGGTCCTTGCTGTAGCCGATGAAGTCGATGGTCTCGACGGTTTTGATGTTGCCGATCTGGTCCTGCAGCAGGCTATCCAGCTGCTGGCTGGTACCGGTCCATACCGCGCCGGGCGCCACGCCCAGCAGGCGCTTTTTGTATTCGCTGGCACTGGCCAGCTGGCCACCGCTGAAGGTGTTCTTGATCGGTGGGCGACCGTCGGGGAATTCCACGCGGTAGTAGTACCAGCTCTCATCGGTCACCGCGTTGGCCTGGTAATACAGCGCCGTGGGGTAACAGGTGCAGATGCGCTTAACGCTGCCCGCTTGCTCCAGGGCGGCATCGCGCATGGCCGGGTCAAGCTGTTCCTGGTCTTCACCATCCACGCCATCGGCACGCAGGGCGCGGTCGAAGGCGTCCATGTCCAGCTTCCACCACCACACCTGGCGTTTGAACTCGAACCAGAACTCCCGCTGCTCGCGGCGCTTGTACATCAGCAGCGCCTTGGCCATGGCCGTGGGCGCTAACAGCAGGTCGCCGTGGTAGCGGTAGGTTTCCTGGTCCTTCTCGGTCAGCTCACCGCGCTGGTGGGCATCGTTCCAGTCGTGCTCGGCATCGGGGATCTGTGCGGCCTTGCACTCCCAACCGGCAGCCCGGGCACGCCTTACATGCTTGAGCGTGGCGTTGTGGCCAGCGCGGTTGTTATCCAGCGCCCACACCAGGGCGGGGCGGCTGGTACCGGCGTGGTGTGCGGCGTCCGCCAGGGCTTTCAGCGCTACATCGGGGTAGTTGCCGCAGCTCATGGCGGAAACGGCGGCGATGCCGTGGTGGTAAAGGGCGATGGCATCAAAAATGCCTTCCACTACCCACACTTCGCCAGCGGCGACCAGGTCGTTAAGCGTCAGCGCGGGCGGGCACCACCACTGGCCTTTATAGCGGCCCACGAAATTGGCTTTTTGCTTGCCGAAGCGCTCCGGGTTATCCAGCAGGCGCTCCCAATAAGCGCCGCCGGGCAGTTGAAAGCGAACGGTGGCGGTGCCGCCAATCGCGGGCTTCCAGTAGCTCTCCTGGGTGTACCAGCCCTGAATGCGGCTAAGCTCGAAGCCGCGACCATCACGCAGGTAACCATCCGCCACCGGTGTGCTGGACGTGGGCGTTTCATCGGCTTTGGGGGTGTAACGCTCGCTCCAGGAGCGGAACAGGTCTGGGAACAGCGCCTTGACGTGAAGCTGCGCCCCGCAGTTGTTCTCGCGCCCGCATTTCAGCATCCACGGCGCGTCGGCATTGATATACGCCTCGCGCTTCCCGCACTCGGGGCAGCGCACCCGTTGCAGGTAGGGGCCGCGCTCAATGGCCTCAAAATCACTTATCAAGCGCGTAACAATGTCCTGGCGCAGCGATGGATTCACGCTCGCCTCCTTAATGTCAGAGTCATTGGCTGGGCCGGTCAGGCGTTTACGATGCCTGTTGCGCCTGCTTGATTGCCTGTTGAAGCAACCTGGGCGTAAACGGCAGATCCACCGTGGGGTTGGGGCTGTCGCTGGGTGTCAGCGTGTTGCACACCTCAATGCGCGCTTTGCCCCGAAACCCACAGTCTTCATTGCGGCATTCCACCACCAACTCGCGGTACACCGGCGTTAGCCCCTGGCTTTTGCGGATGCGCAGGTTCTGGCCACAGTGCGGGCAGGGAAGGCGGTGTTTGCTGGTCATCGTCATCAGTGTTTTCTCTCAATGGGGTAAAGGGCGCGGCCGCGGCCGGTGAGTCCTTGGGTGCCTTTGCGCAAGCGGCGACGCATCAGCCACTCGGCGGCTTCGTCCAGGTTCGATAAGTTCTGCTGTTCGCATACCTGCTGCAGTACGGCCTCTAGCTGCTCATTCAGCGGAAGGCGTAATTCGCCATGGGCCGGTTGGTCAGCCATACATCAGTGCTCCTTGGGGGCCTCAAAAAGCCCTGCCTTTACGACGCCTGTTCAGGCACATTGCTAACAGAGAGATCAGCAACGCCCAGCGTTTCCAGTGCTTCTTTCAGCACCAGTTGACGCAGCAGTGAGGCTCGGTCGATGCCGGTGTAGTCCACCAGCGCATCGATTAGTCGGGCCTCGTACTGATCCAGATTGAGAGCGGCGTAACGAGAGCGCACACGTTTGGGGTCCTGGTACATGGCAAACATCCTTATGCAGGCAGGGTCATTCGGCATTCAGCGTGTCTTGGTCGTACTCGGCGATGCCGCGCAGCATCAGCATGCGGGCCGTGGCCGAGAGGGTGCGCATTTCCAGCTCGGCGATGCGCTTCAGGTCGTCCCGCTCGGCCTCGGTTACGTGGGCCATGATTGGGCAGTTACACCCCTTGGGGGCATAAATTGGCTTTGGGGTAATGGTGTTAGCGGTGGCCATGGGTTAGGCTTCCTTAATAGAGTGAAAGACATAGGGCGCAGTGGCTTAGCGCTCGTAAAGGCGCACCAGCTTGCGCTGCAGGAAGTGCTCATCCAGGTGGGCGTTCAGGCTGCTCAAGGCATCCTCGACGGCTTCGTCGCTTTTGCCCGCGGCCAACATCGAGGTCGCCAGCTGGCCGACTGCCTCGGCGGTGGTGCGCTCTTCCAGCGCTTCGATATCCGCCAGCGGGTTGGGCGTTTGGGTACCGCGCTTCAGCGCCGTTTCGATATCGCGGCGGGTGCCTTCAGCGCAGCGCTCCAGTTCCACGTCGACACCGCGGAACAGGGTGGTCTGGGTTTTAGGTACGAACATCGTGATAGTGAGGGTGGCCATGGCAGTGGCTCCTTCGTTGTGTAGTAAAGTGAAAGACATCGACAGAATGGTTCATAAAAATGAACCTTTCAATATAGGTGGTTCATAAAAATGAACATCGGCGAGCGCCTGAAAGAAGAACGCGAACGAATTGGGCTGAGCCAAACGGCTCTTGCTCAGGTTGGCGGCGTGGGAAAAACGACACAGATAAAGTACGAAAAAGGCGCGAGCAGCCCTGATTCTGCTTACTTATCGGCGGTGTCTGAGGAAGGCGTCGATATCTTTTACGTGGTCAAAGGCCAGCGTTCAGGCACACCGGATGCACAGCCGCTGGGTATGCCGTTAAGTGAACCAGGGCCGGATCTCTCACCGGTGAAGATGTACGACATCGAAGCCGCGGCCGGAGCAGGGCGCAGCTTTGAGGGCGAGCCGGTTCAAACCACGCTGTACTTTTCCAAGGCAGAGCTTTCAGACCAGGGGCTGGACCCGGCTCAGGTGGTCGGTGTGAAAGTGCGCGGCGATTCGATGCTCGGCACGCTGGACGACGGCGATTGGGTGCTAGTGGATCGCAGTAACCGCGACCCCAAGCAGGAAGGCGTGTTTTTGCTGCTGGTGAGCGGTGAGCGAAGAATCAAGCGGGTGCAGCGCCTGGCGGGCGGCGCGCTGTTCCTGATCAGCGACAACGACCACTACCAGCCGGAAATGATCAAGCCGCAGGATATGCATGACGTGGAGATTTTGGGGCGGTGTGAGATTCGGATTGGGCGGGTTGTGTGACTGTATAGCCATGAATACTTAAATGCAGCTTTGAGACTGCTGGATGATAAAACAGGGAGGTAGGGATGAGCGTTCTGGCTTTTGATTATGAAGACGCGAAAGGGAATGTTAGCACGCGTGAAGTCAGCCAATGGAGCGATGATGGTTGGCTATTAACAGGTATTTGTTCAAGCGATAACCGACGGAAAACTTTCAGGCGAGACCGCATTCAGGTAGTCCATGAAGGTGGAGATAGCCTCAAGCTTATCTCCATGCCTCAGCACCTTGTTGATCGAGCGATCGCGGCCAGCAAAAAGCGGTCGGACTCACTCGAAATTCTCTTTACTGGCTTTGCAAAAGCGCGCCGAGCAGAACTAGAAGCTGCTGCAGCCGAGTCAGGTATGCGTGTCTGTAAAACGGTCACGATGGGTCTTTCTTTCGTTTGTGGTGGGCCTACGGCTGGGCCGACCAAACTGCGGAACGCTCAGGCGAAAGGTGTTCCGGTGTTGGATGAGGCTGACTTTTTGAAGCTGTTGGAGACTGGTGAGATGCCAGAATAGGTTTGCCAATGTTGAGCTACTAGTATGACAAAATGCATTATCTGTAAAAAGACTCCTCAAGGAAGTAATGTTCTAACTGATGAGCATATTTTTCCAGAATTTATCGGTGGCAATTTAAAAAAGAAAAATGTCTGTTCTAGCTGCAATAGTAACATGGGGGCAGATTTTGAGGGTCGCTTGGAAAATGGTTTTCTTTTCAGCCTTTTTAGCTACCAAGCGAAAGTTGTAAAAAAGTCTGGCTTGGCAAAAAGTCCTTTTGTTGGAGATTATAAGGCTGGTGGAAAGACGTTTGAAGTAGATGAAGATTTTAATTATAAACTTAAATTTACTGGTTTTGAGGAATCGCGATCTAGCGATGGAAGTACTTCATTTAGTATGTCGATAGACGAAGAAGACTTCGGCAGAGCTGAAAGTTTGATTGTTAAGAAATTGGCCAGAAGGCTAAAAAAACAAGGTAAGAATGTTGATGAAAATAAGTTGAGGATGCATGTTAATAACCTGATAGAAGATGGTTACAAAGTGGAGAGTTTAAAGCCAGAGCTACAGAGAAGGTTTTATATAGATCGACGTTTTTTGAGCGACTTAAAGTTGCTGGCTTTGAAGGTGATGTTTGAGTCTATGCATTATTTTGGTTGCATTCCAAATGATAGCAAGGTTCTTAAGAAATCCAGGGCATCACTACAGAAAAAAAATATTGACCCCTTTTTGGAAGATAAGGTTTTTATATGTGATAAGGATGATTTTTTTGTTGAGAAATACTTGCCTTTGTATACAAGTTATATGATTTGTCTGGGAGGTTATTGTTATTTAAAGATTGCTGATTGGTACTTATTAATAATTTTGGATTACGAAATTCCTAGCTTATATTTTATATTAGCTAATTTAAAGGAGGGTGATGTTTCTGGTGACGTTATTGAGCTTATAAATTTTCTTCGAGGTGATTATTTAAAAAAGTTCGAGTATTCTTATATGCCACCTAAATTCCATGATTAATGTGGGCATTTGCTATTTTTACGCCTCGCCGCTCCCTCATCCGTATACGCCCGCATTAACTCATCCCAGCGCGTGGTATAGCGCGGGCTGCGGTGGGCGCAGCGTAGGTGCCAGGGAGCGTTCTTTTCCGGTAGCCCCAGGCGCACCGTTCCCTTTCCCATTTTCTCGTTCAGTACGTCCATGGTGGCCATGAGCTTTTGGCTGCGCTGGCGTTCTTCTTCCGTTTGCGGTGTGTCCATCAGGCTGAGCTGCTGTCGGTCTGCGTCGGTGAGGTCAAGCATCATCACGCCGGCTTTTTTGTAGGCGTACTTGGGCCGGTAGATCTTGCCCAGTGCCTCCTGGGCAGCGTGGAGGATATCGCGGGTGTCCTGGCTGGGGCGTTCCATTTCCACCACGATGCTGGGCGAGTACTGGGGCAGGTCGGGCCTGAAGCGGTTGGTTTTGAGAAACACCAGCACGGCGCGCGCCAGGCTGTTCTGCTGGCGTAGTTTTTCAGCGCCGCGTTGCGCGTGTTGGCGTATTGCGCCTTGCAGGTCGGTGAGGAGTTCGGTCGGGCGGCCGAACGATCGGCTGGTCATGATGCGCTTCTTGGGTTCGTGCAGGTCGTTCATCTCCAGGCAGCTGATGCCGCGCAGCTCCAGCACGGTGCGCTCCATGTTCACCGAGAACTTGCGCCGCAGGCGTTTGGCGTCGGCTTCGCGGAGATCCCAGGCGGTTTTGATGCCCATTATTTGCAGTCGCTCGTTTAGGCGTCGGCCAATGCCACACATCGCCCACGTCGACTTGCTGCAGCAGGTGCTGGGCTTCGTCGCTATCCGCGTGGAGGATGCACACGCCGGGGTAACCGGGGTGCTTTTTGGCGATGCGGTTGGCCAGCTTGGCCAGCGTGTGGGTCGCCGCTACCCCTACGCACACGGGTATACCGGTGTAGCGGTGGATCTTCCAGTGCAGGCTTTTGGCGTGCACCATGAGCGCGTCCGGTGTGAAGCCATCCATTCGCACGAACATTTCGTCAATGGAGTAGGGCTCCACACCGGCGGTTTCCTGTTCCAGGATGCCCTGCACCCGGTGCGACATGTCGCCGTAGAGCTCGTAGTTGGAGGAGTAGAGAATCACCTCGCCGCGGTCCACCAGGTGGCGTACATGGTGGGCGGGCGTGCCCATCTCCACGCCCAGGGCTTTCAGCTCGTTGGAGCGGGCGACAATGCAGCCGTCGTTGTTGGACATGATGCCCACCGCGCGCCGGTTCAGCTTGGGATTGAACACCCGCTCGCAGCTCACGTAAAAGTTGTTGCAGTCCACCAGCCCGATCATTTTCGCCTCCTGCCCCTTGTGTAAGACTGTTAATTTATACAGTATTATTGCCAGGGAAAGCGACAGGCAAACGCTAATGTACGTCGCGGAAAATCAAACAGGCACAGGGGGAGCGGATGCGAGTGAATTACTTGGGGCCAGCGTTGGTGGGCGTGGATCACCCGGCGGTCGCGGAAATGGACAGACGAAAATTTACCCCCAGCTGTTTTCTGGTGGAGATCAGCGAGGACGCACGCCCGGGCGGGCCGATGATGGAAGGCGATGTGCTGGTGGTGGATGAAGCGCGCACGTATGGCCACGCGGATCTGGTCGTGGCGGAGATCGAGGGCGAGTACCGGCTATTCAAAGCCCACCGCGCAGGCAGCCGCTGTCGATTACTGCCGCCCAACGGTGGCCAGGGCTACTTTGTGAATGCGCAGCAGTTCAAGGGTGTGGTGGTGCGGCAGGCGAGGTGCTGGGCGGTATAAGCGATTTCTTACATCGCTATGGCAAATGGCTTACATCATCGCCATCATTTTTTTGCCAAGCTGTAGATGTCGCCTTGTAGCACGCGGGACGGAATCCGGCTCGCCAGAAGGATGCGGCATTAAAAACCCTCGGCCATGGAATGGCTGGGGGTTTTTGTGTTACGAACAACGTACTTATTGGATAAAAATGAATATTGAAATGTTGATTTCCTGGTTAAACTTAATTGCTGCAATTTTTATGGGTGTAGAGTATTTGTTTAACGCTCCTTTACACAAGAAGATAAATGACTTTCTCGTTAATAAAATGGATGAGCATAGGGAATATACAAACTCTTATTTAAGAGAGGTTGTGCCTTTTCTTAATGGGAAGGGAGGGGCTTTGAACTTTGCTATTCTAATTGTGGTAATGATTTTTTCGGTATTTGGGGTATTTGCTGATGCTTTAGGTTTATGGCCATTTAATATTTTGATAAATGACTGGATGCGTCTTTTGCTTGGCATGATATCTGTAGTCGCAATTATTATTTTAACTAACCTCATTCCTGAAATGTTTGTGACGTTTGTTGGCTTTGTATATAACCTTTTTAGCTTGGTAATTAGAAGCTGCCCTAAAGGTGTGATTGCAGCGTTGGGTTTTGTATTGCTTTTAATTTCATTATTTTTGCAACTCACTGAAGCTTATTAAGGGTGGTTTCGTGGTTAGGCGGGCGTTGCCGTGTGCCAAAGTGAGCTCGAACTCTGCCACGCCGCGTTGAATGCGTTGCCATTTGGCGTGGGCTGCGTCTAGGGCGTGGGCAGCCGTTGCCGATTGCTGCCGCCCAACGGTGGCCAAGGATGCATTGTAAAAGCCGATCAGTGCAGTGGGGGTGGTACGGGCAGGCACGGTACTGGGCGGTTTAGTGACTTACCAATCCCATTAAAAAGACGCCCGTTTGGCGATCCTAAACGGGCGTTTTTGCTTTATTGCTTAATTAAAGAGTTCTTGGCGCATCTTGATGTACTGACTTAGATTCACGGAGTGCACGTAGCTTAGTATGCCTTCGATAACTTGTTCATTGTCGGATAGCAATGCTTGGTGTAGAAGTTGGTGGTACCTTTGGTCTGTGATTTTTGTGGTTTGAAAGGCCAAGTCAATGTTGAACGCTGTGATTCGGTTGGCTACCTTTGGGGCCTTTTTACGACCAAACGGAAGACGCGATGCTTCGGATTTTTCAACAAGCGTATCACTGATCTTGGCTAGCTCCGCTTGATCGCTGCTTGAAATGATTATGTCATCAACGTAAATGCTCACATTGTGATGATCCGATAGAGACTGAAGATACCTGCCAAGGGCGCTATCGTATAAGCATATTGATGCAAGGATGGTTGACTGAGGGTAGCCGTAGGGAAGATGGTATTCATATCGATCTTCATTTGCCACCCTGACAGTGGATTGAACCGTGATCTGTCGGGCCTTTGCATAAGGAAAGCGCTTTTTCAGTGAACGAGTGACCCTACTTCGATTGATTGCACCAAAGAAGTTCTCAATATCCACATTTATAAAATATTGATCATCGATGTGCGATTGGATAGCGGCTACGTGGCCGCCTTCACGTAAGTGATAGTAAAACCATGGAGAGGTGAATCTTTCGGCAATTAGGGCTTTAATTTGCTGCCCTTGATCAAGTGTCTCTGGGGTGGGGATATATACCCATCTTCCAGGTTTGACCTGGAAGCGATCTTTCCATGTTAGCGACATAAGCCCGGCAGTAGTTAAGGGCTACGCTCAGGAGTTGTAATACTAGGTCTAGCTTATTCATGCACCATTCCACACCTTGGTGGAAGGCTATGAACGCTGTTCCAAACTCCAGAGCTAGCCGAGAAGGTTTTTCATTTTCCATTTCTCGGACTCCTCTACATGTCTTGGCTTTACTAGCGCTAAGCGCATAACCCAATAACCAATCGATATGACCAATGAATAACCTTCAACAGGATATTCAGAGGATACCCATACAGTCACAGTGTGACACGAGGAGGATAGGAGGCAGGACACCAGCCGCCTATCGCCAAGACGCTACCATCTATAACAGTAAGGGTATCTCTTAGGCAACCTTAGAATTGCTACCTCCCCTTCATTTCACACCTCACCAGCGTCCCAAGCCCCCCATCATTCAAGCTGTGCTCCACCTCCGTCACCAGCCACGCGGTGGCGTCGATTTGGGGTTTGTAACCGCTGAGGGTGAGCGGGGTTTCCGGCAATATGTCCGCCCGGCCCAGGGCCAGCGTTAGCTCAAATTCAGCCAGCCCACGTTGGATGCGCTGCCATTCGGCGCGGGCGGCGGTTAGGGCGTCGTCTTCCGTAGCGTAGGTGGGGCGTAGCTGTTTGGCGTTGTCTTCCGTACCGGCGAGTACGGTTTTGCGTTCGGCGCCGCGTGTGTCGTTCCAGTAGGCTTTTACGCCGCTGTAGGCGTCGCGGTCGGTCACGCTGTAGCGGTGCTGGTCGCCGTCGCGGCGGGTGAGGGTGATGCGCGGCATGGTCTGGCCGCTGGCGGTGAGCCCTTCACCTGCCACGGTGAGCAGCATGCGCCCGGCCTTAATGGCGGCGATGGCGTCATAGCGCTCGCCCAAACGGGTGAGAAAATTAAGGTCGGATTCTTCCGTCTGGTCGATGTGGCCAACGCGAATGCCGTAAAGCACGTCGGCCACCACCGGTTCCAGGTCGTGGCGGCTGGCGATGGTAGTGACGATCTCGCCCAGGGTGAGCTCGTGCCAGCTTTGGGTGCGCTTGCCGGGCAGTTGGCCGCGCATATCCGCCGAGCGGGCGCGGATGGTGAGCTGGTCAGGCGTGCCGCTGTGCTGCACTTCATCCACGGTAAAGCGGCCCTTGTCGATCAGCCCTTCGTGTTGCCAGCCAAACGCCACTTCCAGCTCGGCCCCGCGTGGGGGAATGGCCAGCTCGCCGTCGTGGTCGGCCAGGGTGATATCCAGTTGGTCGGCTTCCAGCCCGCGCTGCTCGCGCAGGGTGAGGTTAATCAGCCGCCCGTTAAAGCGTGGTGTGATGTCGTCACCGTTTAACGTAATGCGGTAGCTGGGCCGTGGGTAGCGTTGGTCTACGTTCATACGTAGCCCCCGGCCAGGCGGGCCACGGCGGGCAGGACGAGGCGGCCGATCAGGTCGGTGCGTTCGTCATCCACGTGCTCGAGCGTGAGGCTAAACTCGATTTTTTCGGCGGCGCCGTCGCGGAAGAAGTAAGTGCTGGTTTCTTCCACGCGGGTCACGACCCATAAGCCGTACTGGCGGCCGGTGCCTTCGACCAGCGGCCAGGCGTTGCCCTGGTCGGCCATGTCGCGGATCTCATCCAGGCTGAAGCGCCCGCCGGTGAAGGCGGGCAGCAGGGTGCCGGTCAGCGTGATGGTGTCCGCTCCTGGGCCTGCGTATTGGTAGGCGGGCCGTTGCCCCACGCGGGATTGGCTGGGGTGCCGCCATTCGGTGATGCGTTTTAATTCTTGATAAGGCACGCTACGCGTTTCAAATACGAACATGCCAAGGGCCATCAACATGAAAGATCTCCTTCATCGTTTTCTGAATTGGCGAGAAGCGAATAGTAAAAAGTCGTTCCCTAAAACAGACTTGGCATTAATGTTTATGAGCCAGTTCATCATTGGTCTGGGTGTGTTTGGGGCATGTATTAGCTTTCTTGCTCAGCATTTTTCCCCTACTAATGAAACTTTTATGGCAATGGTGAAAAGCTTTGATGCATCAACTTACGTAGCTATTGCCATGGTGATGATTGGCTATATCAAAATTCGCCACTCAAAAAGTTACTCCTTAGCCTTGGCAGCGCTCTTCTGCCTGCTGATGGCGGTTTCTTCACAACTAGTTGCCCTGATGCCTACGGATATAACGTTTGACCCTGATAACTTTGCTCGTCAGACGGCGATTTATGGGCCTATTGCTCTGATGTTTATCTCGTTGTATGGCATTACCTTTAATCTAGCGGTGATGGTATTTAAGTCGGTTGAGCGTGAGCCTACTCAGGTTTAATCAAGGTCGCGCAGGGATGAACGCTGCCGCGCCTGGGCTTCGCGCTGGGCGTTTTGCAGGGCGCGCTGCACTTCCTGGGCGACGTACTGGGCCAGCTGCTGTTCGTTCATGCCCTGAGCGGGGGTGACGGTGATGTTGATATCGCCCATGGTGAAGCCGCCGCTTGCCTGGGGGCCTGGCGCGCTCAGCGGCGGCCGGGTATCAAACTGGATGGGTGCCTGCTGCTCGATTGCAGGCATGGCGGTAGCCGGCAGGGCAGCGGCGCCCAGGGCCAGGCCCGCCCCGGCACGGGTTACGCGCTTGGCGATTTCCTGAACACGCCGGGCGGGTTCGTCGCGCTGGGCGTCCAGCCCTTTGTTCAGGCCGTCTACCGTGTAGCCGCCCAATTGGGTGAATACGCGGGAGGGGGAGTTGATATCCAGCACATCGGCGAACCAGCCTTTTACGCTGTCCGCTATGCCCACGACACGGTCACGCAGCTCGCCGATCTTGCCGCTAAGGCCGCTGATCAACCCATCCACCGTAAAGCCACCCAGCTCGGCAAAGACCCGTGAGGGGCTATTGATTCCCAGCACGTTGGCGAACCAGTTGCGCACGCTGCCTGCCATGCCTGTTACGCGATCACGTAATTCGCCCAGTTTGCCGGTTAACCCGCCGATGATGCCGTCGACAATGGCGGTGCCCAGGGAGCTGAATTGCTCCGGGATCTCGACGCCCATCGCCGAGAGGGCGGTGGTCATGCCCTTGTACAGCAGGCCCAGCGGCGACCAGTTCATCAGCAGTTTGTACACGCCGCCAATGCCGTCGGCGAAGGCGCTTTTGACCTGCTGCCACAGCCCCTGGAAGAAGGCCTTGATGGGTTCCCAGTAGCGGTAGATCAGGTAAGCCGCCGCGGCGATGGCGGCAATGGCAATGCCGATGGGGTTCGTCAGGAAGAACATGGAGACGGCCCTGAACACGCCGCCGAGCCACATCATCGCCTTGCCTGCGGTGAGTAGCTGCGGGCCGATCAACGCCATGCCATAGCGCACCATGGCGATGGGTCCGAGGATGGAGGCGAGCATCAGTGTGAGCATGCCGCCCGCGGTGACCAGCACGGCGAGCCCAGCGGCGACTTTGGCGAGGGTACCGGCCAGCCGTGGGTTTTCGTTGATCCAGCTGCCCACGCCGCGGGTAATGGCGGTGACGTTTTTGATCAGCTCCCGCAGCGAGCCTTTGTTGGTCTCGGTGATTGAGATGCCGACTTCATCCCAGGCGCTGCTGAGCGATTTGAGATCGCCGCCGATGTTGTCGGTCATGGTCTTGGCCATGCGGGCGTTTTCGCCCATGTTGTCGCCCAGGGCGTTGATGATCTCGTCCAACTGGCCGCTGCCCATGGCATTGACCAGTTCCGCCATGCCGGAGCCTGCCTCGGTGCCGAAGATACGCTGCATGATGGCCTTGCGTTCGACATTACCCATGTCGGCGGTGGCCTGGCTGATATCACGCAGGATGTCGGGCATGGCGCGCATATTGCCGTTGGCGTCTGACACCTTCAGGCCGATGTCTTCAATCGCGGCGGCGCCCTTGGCGGCGGGGTCGGTCAGGCGGTTCATCATCGCGCGCATGGTGGTGCCGGCCTGGCTACCCTGGATGCCGATATTACCGAGAATGCCGGACATAGCGGCGGCCTGTTCCATGGTCAGCTTGAGATCCTCGGCGCCACCCAGGTACTTCATGGTGTTGCCGAGCATTTCCAGGTTGACGTTGGCGCGGCTTGCCGTGCCGGAGAGAATATCCGCCACGCGGCCCATCGAGCCCTCGGCTTCCATATCCACCTTGAACGACCCGGCGATATTGGAGGCAATATCCGCGGCCCGGCCGAGCTCGGTGTTGTTGGCCAGCGCGAGGTCCAGCACGTCGCGCATGGAGGCGCGGATGGCTTCGGTACTCATGCCCGCGCGCAGCAGAAACTCCTGGCCACCGCCCACTTCTGAGGCGCTAAAGGCGGTCGAGCCGCCCAGCTCCCGGGATTGTTGGCGTAGGGCCTGGAAGCGTTCATCGTCGGCGGTAAAGCGGCCCACTGCCTGCAGGGTGCTCATCTGCTCGCCCCATTCCACCCCAGGGGCGAGCAGGCGAGACCCAGCATACAGCGCGGCGCCGCCACTGGCGGCCATGCCTGCACCGGTACCGGCCATGTTGTTGCGCATGCCCATGCTGCGGTCGTAGCGCTTGCGGGCCTGGGCGGCGCGCTTTTGCTGCTCGCTTAACCGGCTGAGTTTGCGTCGCTGTTGCTCGACGGTTTGGTTGGCCTGCTGCATTTCGTTGGCCAGCCGCCGTTGGTCGCGGGTCAGGTTGTGGGTGCTGACGCCGTTGTTCTCCAGCGAGGTGCGCAGGCGCTGCAGGGTTTGGCGTTCATCGTCGTAGCGCCGGGTGAGCTTGCGGGCCTGGGTAATGGCCTTTCGTTTCTCGGCGGCCAGGGCGGAGGTGTCGCCCTGGTGGGATTGCATTTGCCGGGAGAGGCGGCGTATTCGGTCCTGCTGATCGCGCAGGGCGGTTGCCGTCTCGTCGGATTGGCGTTTCAGGGTACGAAAGGAGCTGACGTCTTTCTGGGTGGCCTGGAGCTTTTTCAGGCGGTCGCGGTTGTCGCGCATCGCCTGGGAAGCGCCCTGGGAGGCGCGATCAATCTTCTTCAGCGGTGCCGTGGCCTTGTCCACGGCGTTGAGGATCACCTGCAGTTTAAGATCGCGCGCCACGCTGGCCCCCGCTGTCGGTTGGTGTGCTGCGCTTGCGCGCCCGTTCGCGCCATTCCATTAGCTCCCGCAGGCTGAATTTGGCGCAGTCGTCCGGCGACCAGTGGAAGACGATGGCGAGATCCGCCATCGCGTCTTCTACCTGGCCGGGGAGGTTTATTCGCTCTCGCCCTTGGCCCGCTTCGTGAGCAAAAAACCGGCGATTTCACCGCCGCACTGGACCAGGTCGGCCGGGTCCATCTGGCGAACCTCGGCGGCGGTGAGCGATGGGGTGGAAAGGCGAGGAATGAGCGTGATCAGCGCGTCGGTCTGCATTTGCAGCACCTCGGCCAGGGAGACGCCGCGCAGCTCGCCGGAGGTGGGCTTGCGCAGGCGAAGCTCGGTGATCTCGGTCTCGCCCCGGGTGAGCGGGGTATCCAGCTCGACAGTGGAGGTGATGGCTTGGGTAACGGCTGCTTTGGTCATGGTGGTTCCTGGTTAAGCGTTGGGGTTGGCGGTGGCTGAGTGAGCGCAGCGGGCGGTTATTAAATACCCAGGCGCTGGCGGCGACCGGCGAGGCGGTCTTCGCCGTTCACCTTGAAGACGCCGTTGGGCAGGTCGATCTCGATCTTGGTGGTGCCGTCGATAATCAGCTTGTAATAGCTGAGCGTGCTGGTGACCTGGTGCTCGGTGTTTTCGCCGGGCTGGGCGTCGCCCATGTCGATCTCGGTGTGGCGGCCGCGCATCACGACCTCGACCGCTGAGGCGTCGTCCACGTCGTCGCGCTCGTAGCTGCCGGTCATGCGCAGCATGTCGGCATCAATGCGCGAGCTGCCGAAGTTGTCGAAGATGCTTTCCACCAGCCCGCCCACGGTCCACTGGCAGGTGAGCAGGCCGTCCAGGCCCATATCGATACCCACGGGGCCGTCCATGCCGCCACCGCGCCATTCTTCAATCTTGCGGGTGAGGGTGGGCAAGATGACCGACTGAACGATGCCCTGCCAGCTGTCGCCGTTGCTGAACAGGTTCAGGTCTTTGAGCTTTTTGGGGAGTGCCATAACAGGGGACCTTTATGCAGTGGCCGCGACGCGCTCGGCGAAGTTAGCCAGGTAGGAATCGGTAATGCGTTGCAGGAAGCCCAGGTCTTCAAGCGGCGGCACCGGGGTGTAGTCGTAATCAATGCGCAGCTTGCCCGCCTTGAGCGACTTGGGGGTGTTGAGCTCTTCGTTCAGCCAGGCGCTGCCATCGACAATCAGCCCCAGGCTCTTCAGCTCGCTGAACTTGGCGTTGATGCCTTCGATAATGTCCCGCGCCAATGAAGGGTGCATGGGCTTGTCCACCGCCCACAGGTGCGCCTCGGCGACGGTGTCGGCGAGGATCTGCGCGGTGCGGGTGTAGTTCTCAAACGGGAACAGGCTTTCCGGCCCGGCGCAGGTGCGCGAGCCCCAGAAGCGGTAGCCGTTCTGTTGCACCATGGTGGTGACATCGGCGGCGTTGAGAATGCCCGCATCGGTGTTGGGGCTTTGCAGATCCCAGAACACGTCTTTATTGATGCCGGTGACGCCGTTGACCACGACGTTACTCAGGGTTTTGTGCCAGCCGACGTCCTCATCCAGCTTGGCGCGCAGGCCAAGGGCCACGGCGACGGGGCTTAGGGTGCGGGTTTCTGCGTCGTCGGTATCGAAGGCTTCCCACTGGGGCCAGAGCGGCATCAGCTCACGGGCGCCGAACTCATCGCGGTAGGCAATCACCTCGGAAACCGTTTCGCAGCCGTGGGCGTAGATGTAGCCAAAGGCGCGCAGCTGCTCGAGCACCGAGACCATGGCGGTGGCCACTTCTTTGGTATCCAGGTACGGCACGCCGATAATTTTCGGGCTCACGCCCAGCGTTTGCTTGGCGGTGAGCAGCGCCTGCAGCCCGGTGCGGCGGCCTTCTTCATTGGTGGTGCCAATAATATTGGCGGTGGTTTCTTCCTCGGTTTCGCCCTCTGCCACCCGCACCGCGACAATGATCGGCTTGGCCTGCTGGCTGATGGCGGTGAGAGTGTCTTTCAGCGTGCCTTGGGTACCGGCGTTGCCAATGGCGGTATCCACATTGGTGACCAGGGCGGGGCGGTTGAGGGGGAAGGTTTTTTCGTCCGCGTCTGACGCGGTGCACACCACGCCAATAACGGCGGTGGACGCCGTGCGGATAGTACGGGTGCCGTCGTTGACTTCCGCAACGCGCACGCCGTGGTGATATTGATCGAGTGCCATGGTGGCTCCTGCGCAGGTTCACAAGAAAGGTGAATTCACGCAGGTATCGTGCGGGGGCTTGGGGGAGGGTGGTAGCGGTGCTGGGTGTGAGTGGGGCGGTTTACACCGTGAGAGGTAAATAGCTGATTGTTCTGATACTGTTGGTGCTAAGGGAATCTAATATGGAAGCGAGAGGTGCAAGTGAAAAATAGTTTGGTTGGAGTGTTGATGGCAGTTGCTGCAAGTATTTTTGTTGCGGCATACGTACTTAAATTTGGGTCACTGAATACGTCGAATGATCCGGGGGACTGGGCAGACTTTGCAACTTATCTTTCGGGTACCGTAGGAGTTAGTGCTGTAGTTGCTACTCTTATAGTTCTTGTTAGGACTCTTTGTCAGCAGCAAGAGTTACTGAATAGTCAAGAGAAGATGCTAAATAAGCAAGCTGAGCAAATAAGTTTGGCAGAAAATCAGATAAAAGATGAGGAAGTAAGGCGTAAGGTTGAGCTTGCTTATAGCAATACGGTAACAATGTTTCCATATATGTTTGAATCCTTTATTAAATATCTTGATAAAGGAATTTTTCCTTATGCTGATGAGGATGGTTTTGCTAAGGAGCTTGTATCTGAATTTGGAACTTACTCACCAACAGCTCGTGAAGTTATTTTAAACCCGGATTTCGTGTTTCGTATGGTAAGTGAAGAACCAGGCGAGATAATTGAAAGTTATATTGCTAGGGTTTTTGCGAGAGTTGAAGTTGTCTTTGAATACGTGACAAAGTGCCTAAAAGTTGATGAAGGTATGAAAGATTACTTTAGCATATATTTAGATTTGGAAGATGATAAAAATATTGATAATGAAGATTATGACTTTTATTTTCGTTGCTATCAAGCGCTTCTGATAGGATTGGAAGATAGAGAAAGTGTTTGCAAGGGGAGTAAGTATTTAGATTTATCTGATGATTTTTCGTCTGCTAATAATGAGTTTAGTAAGTGGCAAAAAGTGGGTGAAGCCATTGAGCGCAGAATTGAAGATACCCAGATAAATTTAATTTAGATTAATTTGATTAATTTCTTTTAGCCATAGTTGCTGTATTTTCTGGTTAGGAGTGATGTTTTTAATATTTTTAAAGCTGAAAGTGAATCAAAGTTGATTAACATGAACGAAG
The DNA here is from genome assembly GCF_020991005.1 of Halomonas sp. CUBES01. GTDB lineage: Bacteria > Pseudomonadota > Gammaproteobacteria > Pseudomonadales > Halomonadaceae > Vreelandella > Vreelandella gomseomensis. The sequence continues at coordinate 457,278 of NZ_JAJLLW010000002.1, forward strand.
TAGCATTGTTGCTCAAGAGCTTTGGAGTAGCCTACCAAGGTTACATGGCATGGAAGTTTGAACGGCTAATCCAGAAAGCAGAGGCTCATGGCATGACCGAAGAAGAGTTATGCAATAGCGATCAACGCTTCGCCCTGTTCATGCGTGTGGGAAGAGCCTTTGAAATTTGCTCAGAACGAGAAGTGGTCGACTACATTGCTGACGCCATGATTGGCGGGATTAAATCAGGAGACGTGGAAAACAAGCCAGATTTTGTACACATGGCCATTAGTGCCCTTAGCGGCATCACGAAGACTGAGCTGGATATTCTACTGATGATGCACCGGCACCAAATCTACGTTGACGCTGATTTTCGCCGCGATCATGACAGTCACCGTGAAGCTTTCATCAAGGAGTGTGAAGACACTCTGGGCATCAAAAGCACAATGCTATCGCCGATCACCACCGGTCTCATGCGCACGGGCTTAGTTACCAGTGATACAACTGGCTTAAGCGGTACTATACAGAATCCTTACTCGCTTTCCCTGCTTGCTCGTGAGCTGTTTTCGTATATTAACTTGGCTCGTCGGCTGACAGAGTAAGCCCGCCTACTGGCGGGCTGTTTGTTTGGGGCTAAAGCAACGTACCCGAAAGGATCTGCTCTCGACGCGTGTCCGCTTCGCTTTCGGCGATGATCTCTGCATTGATGAGCAGTGAAATGCAGTGATCCACCCCGGCGGCGGTGGAGCCGAGTGATAGATCAACGTACTGCAGTCGCGGATCTTCAATGATCTCGAAGAAGTCAGCGAGTGCTGCGTCAGTGTTGCGTAGCTCTTTTAACGTGAGCCGCTCTGCAGAGGTGAACAGCAGTTTGAACTCGACCGGGCCGACGCGAGGGCGCTCGGGTTCTGGCTCTACCGATGCTGTTACCCATTCCCCGTTCTCTAATACGTCGCCCACCTGGGGCACACCATTGATGCGTTCAATCAGGTCAGGCCGGTCGGGTAGTGTGTTTAGGGCGCCGGTGGCAATGCATCGATTGTCTTTAATGATGGCGTAATTAAGCATATTCGATTAGCTCCCAACGTATAAACCTACCTCTACTCATAGCGACCGCCCCGGCAGTATTCTCTGTTCCGTTATAGGCTTCTACATAACCGGCTGTTTCCCAAATATCAATTTCTAGCTGTGTTTCGCTTAAAGTATATAAACAGTCATAAGCTAACGCATCATTTAACATTGTATTAAGCGACTGCCCTAAAAACACCTTTAGCTGGCACTTGTTAGGATTTACTTTGTTAATTGGGAATGTCGCTATTTCTGTTACTGTTACTGCGTATTCCCCACGCTGAACTGACTTGATGCCGCCTCCATTAATCGGCCCGGCGCTACTGCTGATTGCTCTACCCATTATTCAGCCTCCTCAAACCCATGCACACGAGCACTGATATTGCCCACGTCGCTGAGAATGATGATCTTCTCGCCCGCACCGGCGACTAGAGCAGTGCGCTCCAGCACGCCGCCAGCCTCCGGTATCTCGGCGCCGTACTCAATCCAGTCGGCGTCGCCGGGTTCAGCCGCATCGGTAATGGCTACGCGCACTTTGGCGGGTTCGGTTCCCCGGTTAACCAGCGAGATATTGAGTGTGGCCACAGTATCTGCCGGTACCGTGTATACCGTGGTGGTTGTGTCGGCGACTAATGCCGCCGAGCCGAGTTTTCCTGACATTCGTTATGCTCCGTTCAGTTTTGGCCCATGAAGTAGTGGCGAAGACGAATAGCACCGGCTTGATTGGCCATTTTTTGATCGACGGTGTTGCCGTAGCCGGATAGCTGTTGCTCTATCAATGCTTTGCCGCTGGCAGGGGTGAGGGCGTGTTTGGTGCTGGCACCCGCTGCCCCGGTGGTTGTGTTGGCCAGCTGCACAAAGCCTTTGGCGGTGGTGGTGGCGTCGGGGTGATCGCGGCTTTGGGCGTGGCTGGTTAGTGCGGTTTGCACAAAGGTGCGGGTGGCAAACACCACCGATTGATCCACCGATAGCGTGACCGAGGCGGTGTCGCTGACCTGGATGGTCATACGCACGGTGATTTCGCGGCCGCTACCCGCCGCCAGGTTCGGTTTGTAGGTCTCGGGGAAGTTACCGACCGCAAAGAGGTTTCCCTCGGTATCGAACAGGCCGATCTCCCGGATCGTCCAGCCGCCCACATCGGTGGGGATGACCAGTTCAGCGATCAGCCAGTTAGGGTTTTGCTCATCCACGGTCAGGGTGACGACCCCAGCCCGGTAGACTTCATTCACCAGCGTGGTTTGGCTTTCCGTTGGCGGCGCTGGCTGGCCACCGCCATCGCCCACGGCCATCTGCGTTAACGCGATTTGTTTACCAAACCCCATGGCTTGGGTGAGCTGGTCTTGACCGGTGGCGGTGAGAAGCGTGAAAAATTGGCTCATAGCGGTAGTACCGTGGTGGTGTCGTAGGCAGTGGTCGTGGCGCCAAGGTAGTAAGGCGACGGCGGCACCTCGGCTTCAGTCAGGGTGAGCGGCTGAATCGTGACGGTATCGAAGGACTGCTCCCATCCGCTGAGGTAAACGTGACCTGGGATGCTGCCGATCAGGCGCAGCGTGGTGAGGTGGCTGCGGGCGTTCTTGGTGGCATTGATCAGGCGGATAATTTCGGCCTGGGTGGCGGCATCCAGGCCGCGGTCTTCGATGATCGCTTCGGCGCGGAAGGTGTAGGGCGCGCCGGGTGGTTCGTCCTGGTGCCACTCGATCAGCGATACGTCGTAATCAATCGCTGCCAGGGCGCGCTTCACTGCGCCGATGGTGCCCTTGCGGCGATGCACGCCGATGGCGGCTTGAATGGCGCGGCGCTGGCGATCCTCGCTCCACCTGGCGTCCCATTCGTCCACGCTCAGCGCCCAGGCCAGCCATGGCAGCAGGTGCGCCGGGCAGGTGTCGGGCCGCCAGAGATCCCGCAGCGGGGTATCGAGGTCGGTGATAACCCCGTTCACCTGGGCGGTGCGCCGCTCCAGCGCCGTGGTGTTGGGTGGTAGCAGGGGGGCGTTACTCATCAATGCCCCCCTCGCGCAGCGTGATCCCGCTGCAGTGCGCCGCTTGTTGTGGGGTGACGGTTAACGATGCGGTGGGGCTGGCCAGCTCGACGCGCTGTACACCGGGGCGGTGCAGGGCGGCGTATAGCCCTGACAGGGTGACATCACGGCCCAGCTGGTGCTGTTCGCTGGTGTAGGCGTCTGCCTGGGCGCGGGCCTCGGCGAGCACCACGGTGCTGTCCGGGCCGGGGTAGAGGTAAAGCGTGGCGTCAAGGGTGTAGTCGAGGATCTCGGCGGCCTGGACGCTGACCTGGTCGGTGAGCGGGCGCACGTCTTCAGCATTGACGGCTTGGCTGACTGCCTCAAGCAAGGCGGCATCGGCAAGGCCTCCATCCTCGCGAGCGAGCACCGTCACCACGACCTGGCCGGGGGCGGGGCTTGAGACGCTGGCATCCTTCACGTTGCCATCGGCAGAGAGGGCGTGAAACACATACGCCTGGGCCGGGCCTGCGGTACTGAGCCCATCAAGCGATAGCTGGATGCGGCGGCGCAGCTCGCTGTCTGTTTCATAGCTGGGCGGTACCGGGGGAATGGCATCCGGGTTGCCGGGGTTGGTGACCAAGCGACCCACTTCAAATAGCGCGCCGAGGTGTTCCAGGTCGGCGTCGTTGGCGTAGGCCAGCATCACGGCCCGGGCCGCTTCGTTAATACGCTGACGCAATACCAGCTCCCGGTAGGCGTTCTCTTCCAGCAACTTGACCAGCGGCTCGGACTCCAGGGCGAGCAGCTCGGTAATGGCGTCCCGCTCCTCTTCCGGGTAGAGGGTGATAAGCCGCGCCTTGCGTTCGGCTAGGATGGTTTCATAGTCCAGCGGCTCAATGATGTTGGGCGCGGGTAGCCGGGAGAGGTCGATGGGGCTGTTCACAGGTTCCCCCTTAGTGGCACGGCCAGGCTAACGTTTTCACCGGTATCCACGCGCCGGGCGGTGATCATCAGATCAAAGCGGCCCGGGCGTTGGGTGGAGACCTGGCGGGTGACTTGCTGCACGCGAATGCGCGGTTCCCACTTCATTAAGGCCACCACCGTGGCGGCGTAGGCGCGCAGGGCGGTGGGGCCGTTGAGGGGCTGGTCAATCAGTTCCGGCAGCAGCGAGCCGTAATCCCGGCGCATCACCCGGGAGCCAATGGGCGTGGTGAGAATATCAGCCACTGATTGCTGGATATGGGCCAGCGCATCTAATCGGCGGCCGTCTTTTGCGTTCATGCCTGCCATTACACTGGCCCCTGGGTGTTGGCGGGGCCGGGCTGGATACCGCTATGGGCGTGGTCGTGCCCCACGTTTTTGCCGTTGTGGGTAAGCCCTCCACCTTGCTGGCTGTAGCTGCCTTGCCGATTGAGCTCGCCGGTGTGCTGGATGTTGCCTTGCCAGGTGGTGCCGCCGGGGGCCGTGATCTCGATGGCACCGGGCAGTTTGATGCGCAACACGCTGTTGGCGTGGTCGTACTCAAAAAGCCCTTCATCCGGAAACAGCCGACGCCACAGTGCAGCGGCGTCGGCCGGGGCGGGATGCGCGTTTGAGCACAGTCCGGCTAGTACTACCCCAGCGGCTGGGTCTCCGCCGGGGGAGAAGATGATGACCTGCTCGCCCGGTGTCGGCGGGTCCCAGTCCCTTGTGGTGCCCGCGCGGCCTTCCAGCCACGGCAGCCAGTCGGTAAGCAGCTCACCGGTGTTGACGCGCACGCGGGCAGCGGTGTGGTCCACCTCGGCGATGGTGCCGAGGCGGATCAGGTTGTGCAGCAGGCGGAGCAATTCGGGAATGTTCATGCCGCTATCCTGCGGCGGCATGAAGTGAAGGCGAAGCGGTGGCGGGTGTAAGTGGGGTTATTGACACCGAGTGACTTACACAACGTCGAGATGGGTAAGCACCGAATCCATGATGTGCTCTTGATCCAGCGCGGTGAAGCCGAGCAGCTCCCGCTGGGCGTATTCCACTTCCGGGCCATCACGGCTGACGCGGTCGCGCAGGCCGTATTGGTGGGTTTTGGCCAGGCGGGCCACGCTGCCGAAGAAGCCGACTACGGCGGTGTCGCCGCTGGCGGTGGCCTTGAGCCATTTGGCGGTGGAGAGTTTGCTGAACATGGCGCGCCGACGAATGCTGCCCTGTTGTGACCTGAAGGACTGCGCCTTGCGCGGGGTGAAGGGCGTGCCATCCGGGTTGGTTTGGGCGCGGATGCGTTCCCGCTGGCGGCGGCGTAGATCCCGCGCGACGTTGCGGGCGAGCGCCCGGCGCTGTTTGACGTCCAACTGGGTGAGCAGCGGGCCGATCCAGTTTTCCAGGGCTTGCAGGTCATTCGCCATCGCTTTCGGCCTCTCCCCATTCGGCGGCTAGGGTGTAGTCCGCGTTTGCCTGGGTATCGCGGGTGTACATTTGCCAGCGCGGTGGCGGGCAGCCGGTGGTCTCAAAGCGTGGCAGGGCGTGGTCGACCTGGATATGCCCGGTGTCGCAGTTCACCTTGGCGAGCACCCGCTCGGTGAGTTGAACGCGCAGGGCGACATCCACCGCGTTGTGGCTGAGGATCTCGGCTTCAAAGCGCACGGCTTCATTGGGGTCGGCGTCGGGCTGGTACTCGGCCAGCCACTGCAGCAGCGGCACCATGAGGGTGTCGAGGTCGTCGGCGAAGTCGGTGAGCACCAGTTGGGCGGTGAACTGGTATTCGTGGGTGAGGTTGGGGCCACGACGGAATTCGATGCTGCCTTCTTCCACAAAGGTGAGCAGCTTGTCCGGATCTCGCGCGAGGCCTTGCACGGCGTTAATCAGGTGGGCGCGTAACAGATGGAGCTTTTTCATCGGCGGCCTCGTGGCAATTGATGATGGCGTCGACCTCGGCGGCACATTGCGCCCAGGCGGCTTCGGTGCGTTCCAGCTGCAGGTGAAGCTCGCCGTTAGTCGTCGGCTGGCTGGCCGGTAGGCTGCAGGGGCTGGGGGTCGCGCACTGATTGATGGTAAGCCTCGGCGCCGGTGACGGCGGGGCGGCGGCGCAACCGGCTAACAGCATCAGGCAGGCGAGTGTTGGCCCAAGCGCGTAGCGTGGCGTTATCACGTTGCAGTTCCTCAATGGTGGTCAAGCGGTGTGAGGCGGTGCGTTTGAGCGCGGATTGCTGCCTGGCCAGGTCGCGCCGCTGGCTGTTGAGCCGTTGGGTGTTGGCCCAGAGCGCATCAATCACCACCTGGTGTTGGGCTTCGCGCTGTTGGGATTCCGCCAGTTGCTGCTCGGCGAGCTCGGCGCGGGCCTCGGCGGCGTTAAGGCGCTGCCAGAGCGCCCAGGTCACGGTGACGACCAGGGCCAGGATCAACACGGCGGCGATGAGTCGGTTCATGGCGTTGGCTCCTGTGCATGGCGTTGTTTCAGCCCGGCCAAACACAGTTCGCGCTCGGTGGCGCGGCGCTTGACCAGGCCGTTGAGCTTGCGGCCCTTGGCGTAGACCCAGCGCGAGAGCTCACGACAGGCACCGCGTAGATCTCCGGCGTTGAGTTTGCGCAGCAGGGTGGAGCGGGCAAACGCGCCTTCGCCGACGTTGTACACAAACGAGGCCAGTGCGGCCCGGGTGGGCGGTGGCAGATCAACTTTGGAGCGGCTGTCTACCGCCTTGAAGGCATGGCCTAGATCGCCACGCAGTAACTGCTCACACTCGCGGCGGGAGAGGGTTTGACCCATTCGCGCCGTGGCGGTGTGGCCGTAGCACACGGTGGGGATGCCCACCGGGTCCTGGTAGGCGGTGGGTTCATAGCCTTCGTAATAGGACACCACGGCGGTGGCGATACTGACGGCACCGGCGGCGAGGCTGACGCCGACTTTGGTTTTAAGACCCACGGCGGTTCTCCCAGTATTCGCGAAGGCGGGCCACATAGCGGGGGATCAGCAGGCCGATCTGCAGCGCAAGGTACAAAAGGGTAAGCACGGTGACCCAGTCGGCCGGTGTCATGCCGCCCACGTGCATGAGCGACACCACGGCCGGCGGGGCGGCTTTGGCGGTTTCGGTGGTGACTTCAAACGGTTGGCTCATACGGGCCTCTAGGCTGGCGAGTGGTAGGCGGCGAATGGGTGCGGCATCAGTCCCAGAGCTGCACGCGCGGGGCGCGGCTGGGCGATGCGGGAATGGCGGGCAGCGTGACTGCGGTGCCCTGGGGCAGCTGTGGCCCTAGTTCGGCAAGCCCGGGGTTGGCGGCCAGCACCTGCTCGGTGATGTTTTGTGTGACGCCATAGGCGCGGTAACACAGGGCGTCCAGGGTTTCGTTTTGCCGCGCTCTGAGGGTGTTGGGCTCATTGCGGTTCATATCAGCTCAACGGTGCTGTGCGGGCGGCCTTCGATCTCGCTGATCGCCCAGGCGGCATCGCGGCGATAGGCATCGGCCGGGTCGGCCAGCTGTTCGCCACGCTCGCGGCCGCTGTTGGTGGCGTCATAGTCGGCGTAGCGCTCCATCAGGCTGGCATGGGCGGTGGAGAACACGGCGCGCTGGTACAGGCCGAGGTAGGCGCCCGGCGTTTGCCATACCGGCACGGGAATATCGTCGACCGTTGCGTACCCCGCTTCGACCTGTTCCGCCTGCCAGTGGCGTAACAGCCGGTTGACCATGGCAACGGCGGTGAGCAGCGCGCCCTCAATGCGGGCGCTGGTGATGGTGCCATCCAGCCGGTGGCGTTCGCGGAAGTCGCTGGGCTGAATGGCTGGCCAGAAGCCGTTGTTCTCAATCGCCTGGTCAGTGGTATCGCTGTTGGCGGTGCCTGCCGAGATAAAGCTGCTCATGCGTCCTCTCTTTAAGGTGCTGCCGGTGAAAAAGGGGGTGGGCGGCGTTTCGAGATACGGTTAACCGTTTCTCTCACGTCGCGCCCCCTGACGTCGGCGGTCGACTCGGTTGGCCGCTAGCCCTTGGGCTGCGCGGCGGCGTTCTGTTTGAGCTCTCGCTCCAGGCGTTCCAGGTCTTTCTTCACCCCAATGCGGTCATTGAGTGACAGGGCACGTTCCAGATTGACCTGGGCCTCTTCCAACTGGCCCGTGGCTCGGCAGGCGTAGCCAAGCGCTTTGTGCAGCTTGGCGCGGATCTGGTCGTGCATGTCCGCATCCCGGGTGAGCACCTCCACATCGACCAGGTGGACGAGTAGGGAGGTAGTATCTGCACCCTCTTCATCCAACTGCTTAAGCGCCTGGTCGGCGACCTCCTCGGCGATGATGGCGGCGGTGCCGCGCTCGAACTGGTCCGGCGGGGTGAGGCCGTGCTTGATGGCGTACTTGGCAATGGCGATGGCTCCGGCGAGGTCACCGGCATCAATCCGCCAGAGCATGACGCGCATCAGCACGTCGTCTTGCGCGCCCTGGCCCGCTTCCAGCACGCCGGTAACGTACTCGGCGTAGTTGGGCAGGATCTCGCGCTTGATCTCGGCCTTTTTCTCCATGGATTGGGTGGCTTTCAGGCGCCGGTAGTCTTCAAACAGGGCGGCCTGCATGAGCTCATAGGCTTCACCCTGCATGGGCGCATCGCCTGCATCAGCCGCCGCCTGGGCGGCGCTGACACGTTCAAAGTGGCGTCGGGCTGGGCTGGTCATTGCGTCTCCCCTGTCTCTAAATTCAAGAGCCGTTGAGGGCTTTTTCTGAAAGCTCGATGTTCTCGACCATGCAGCCCGCGCCGAAGTCTTCCACCACGTAGTCGTCGTTGCTCGATTCGTAGTTTTCGACGCGGTTGCGCTTGGGGTTCTCGGTGACGTAGCGGCGGCGGGCACCGTTCTGCCAGTAGATCGATAGGTTATCCAGGGTGGTAACCATCAGCGCGTTGTCGGGGAAGAAGGGCAGGTCCATACCCTGCAGCCCGCCAATGCGTTTCTGGCTGATGACCAGATCGGCGGCCATTTGCTCCGAAGGCGGCAACTGATTCAGCAGCGGGAAGTACTTATCTGACATGAGGTTGCGACCGAGGATGACCACCAGCCCCGGCAAACGGCGGAACCAGGGCGCGATCAGGCTGTTCACCACGTCATACACCAGCGCATCCAGCGTGGCGTAGTCGCCGACAATGCCGGGTTCGTTTGCGTTGGGCGTGGGGTCGATCAGTACCTTGCCGCTGGTTTTGCCCCCCTTCATCACCCGCGCCGGGGATTGGGTGCGGTAGTGCTCCAGCCAGCCGATATTGACGTCCTGCAGCATGGGGTTGGCTGTGGGGTCGGTTTGCTTGGCCGCGGAGGTTCCGTTGAAGCCGATCATCATGCGGTCTAGCGCCTGCTGGCGAACGATGACATCGCGCACCATGGCCTGGAAGTTGGGGAACTTGGCCCAGGCGTCCAGCTTGGCGTAGCCCAGGTGGGTGTCGAATTCGGTCATTCGGCACTCGTAGCCCTGGGCATCCAGCGTGGTGAGGTCGCGGGTGGTGCGGTCCTGATTGTTGACGTTGGTGCGGGCGGCGATGGGGCCGGTGACCCCCAGGGCCAGCTTTTCGCCTTTCAGCTCATCCACGCCGACCATATTGATGCGCGAGAGGAAGTCGCTGGATTCCTGAATGCGCTTTTCCAACCGCTGCTGGATGGTGGGGTCGACGGCGAATTTCTGGGTGGCGTCCGGGACGCCATTGAGCTTCGCCACTTGGCTGGCGAAGTTGTTGAAGTGCTTGCGAGTATCGTTGCGCATGGGCTTGGGCGTCTCTTAGCAGTCGGTTTCGATGGTGCCGTCGTTGCCGGTGGCGGGCTTGCGCGGCGTGTGGCTGGGAGTGTTGTCGAGCTGGGTGTACAGGGCGTCGAAGTCTTGCTTCAGCGTGTCGTGGGCGCTTTTGAGCTCGTTGAAGGCGGCCTGGGTGGGGCGCTTTTCCAGCTCGGCAGCCAAGGTTGAGTGCTTTTCCACGAACAGGCCGAGGGTGTCTTCCAGCTCGCTGCGAAAGGCGCTGAAGCTGGCGTTGGTTTTGGCGTCGTGCTTTTTGAACAGCGCCTTGACGCGCTCGGCGAGGCTTGGACCGGTGTCCTGGGGCGTGAACGCCAGCTCGGCTTCCAGCGCTTCGGAAAAGACGTTGTCCGGGCGTTGCTTGCGGGCGGCCAGTGGGGAGTTCTTGCCTTCCTGCGCGCTGAATTTGAGCATCGAAGTGCCCAGCGCGGCGGGGGAGTCGGTAACCGCGAGTCCCACTAGGTAGGCTTCACCGGTGCCTGCAAAGTCGAGATCCACCTCCATCGAGGTGTAGATTTTCTGACGCTTCTCGACCATGGCCTTGAGTTCATCGGTTGGGTCGATCTCGGCGTAAAGGCCGAGCTTGCCGTCCTCGTCGGCTTCGGTTTTCAGCGCGGTGACATCGCCGTAGGCCTTGAAGGGGCCATCCGGCAGCATGCCTTTCATGTGTTCCAGGTTGACCCGGCAGCCGTATTTGGCGGGGTCGAAGTTGGTGGCCATTTGGGTGAGCCACTCAGCGCTGATGGTGCGGCCATCGGTGGTGGCGCCTTCTTGTGCAATGCGATGCCAGGGCATGGGCGGGCCTCGGTTGAGTTAGGGGCGTTTCGGCTGGGGTCAGGTTCCGCGTGTACGCGATTTGGCTCAACGGGCGGCGGGTGTCAGTCGCGCTACTTACACCGAGGCGGACAATCTCCGCCTCGCCTGCGCGGGTACGCTGGCGGGCATGACACCTCAAGCGCATATCGACGACGATCACTACCGCCTATCCGCCCGCCATCTTTATTGGATGGGGTGGCGCATTGCGCGGATTGCCGAATTTCTGGACATACCCCGTGCGACCATCGACAGCTGGAAAAAGCGCGATGCCTGGGACGACGCGACGCCGACCCAGCGGGTGGAAGGGGCGCTGGAAGCACGCCTGGTGCAGCTGATCTGGAAAGATCAAAAGGAAGGCAAGGACTTCAAGGAAATCGACCTGCTGGGCCGCCAGATCGAGCGGTTAGCGCGGGTGCACAAGTACCAGGGCAGCGGGAAGGAAGCCGACCTCAACCCCAACATCGAACGCCGGAACGAGGGGCCGAAGAAGAAGCCCGCCCGTAACGATGTGGGCGATGAGGGTGTGATTCAGATTGTCGAGGCGTTCGAGGCCTCGTTGTTTGATTACCAGCGCGGCTGGTACCGCGCCGGGCAGCATGAGCGCATTCGTAATCTACTGAAGTCGAGACAAATTGGCGCGACCTGGTACTTCGCCAGGGAAGCCATCGCCGATGCCATCGAGACCGGCAAGAACAAGATCTTCATGAGCGCGAGCAAGGCCCAGGCGCACATCTTCCGGCACTACATCGTGCAGTTCGTAAAGGAAACCACCGGCGTTGAGCTGAAGGGCGACCCGATCATTCTGGCCAATGGCGCCGAGCTTCATTTCCTGGGGACTAACGCCAAGACGGCGCAGGGCTACCACGGCGATACCTACTTAGACGAATACTTCTGGATTCACAATTTCGAGACGTTCCGCAAGGTGACGTCCGGCATGGCGATGCACAAGAAGTGGAAACAGACCTACTTCAGCACGCCGTCTTCCGTGGCCCATGAGGCGTACCCGTTCTGGACCGGCGACCGATTCAACAAACGCCAGAAGAAAGCCGACCGGGTAAAGATCGACGTCAGCCACGCAGCGCTGAAAAACGGTGCGCGGGGGCCAGATGGCCAGTGGCGGCAGATCGTGACCATCGAAGATGCCATCGCCGGGGGCTGTGACCTGTTCGACATCGACCAGCTGCGCCTCGAGTACTCGGATGATGAGTTTGCCAACCTGCTGATGTGCGAGTTCGTGGATGACACACAAAGTGCCTTCCCGCTGGCGATGATGCAGCGCTGCATGGTGGATAGCTGGGATGTCTGGCGGGATTTGAAACCCTTCGCACCGCGCCCTTACGGCGAGCACCCGGTGTGGATCGGTTACGACCCGGCGGGGGATGGCGAAGACGGCGATGGGGCAGGCCTGGTCGTGGTCGCGCCGCCCGAGTCCATGGAAGGCAAGCACCGCATCCTGGAACGCCACCGCCTGAAGGGCCGCGACTATGAGGCCCAGGCGGAGTTTATCCGCAGCGTTACCCGCCGCTACAACGTGACCTTTATCGGTATCGATACCTCCGGCCTGGGCGAGGCGGTGGCCCAGCTGGTGGCGAAGTTCTTCCCCACCGTGACCCGCTACCGCTATACCCCGGAAATGAAGTCACGCCTGGTCATGCAGGCGCAGCAGATCATCAACAAGGGGCGGCTGGAATTTGATGCGGGCTGGACGGATCTCGCCCAGTCGTTCATGGCGATCCGCCGGGAACTGACCGCCTCCGGACGCCAGATGACCTACACCGCCGGGCGCAATAACCAAACCGGCCACGCGGATCTCGCGTGGGCGACGATGCATGCCTTACACAACGAGCCACTTGATGGCCCGGTCGACCACGGCACGGGCCGTTCACTAATGGAGATGTTTGAATGAGCGATTCGCTGGCGGAAAAGCCCCGGATTCGTGTACCCGCTTACGATGTGAATGAAGCGGGGGAGCCAGCAGCGCCCGCCAAGGCGGAGGCGTTCAGCTTTGGTGAGCCCACGCCGGTGATCGATGGCTATGACTTTTTCTATACCGGCTGCTGGATGCTGGGCAATGAGTGGTACGAGCCGCCGGTGGACTTTCCCGCGCTGTCTCAGACTTATCGCGCCACGGCCCACCATGGCTCGGCCATTCAGGTGAAGCGCAATATCCTGGTGCGGTCGTTCATTCCCCATCCGCTACTTAGCCGCCAGGCGTTCAGCGCCCTGGCCACCGATTACTTTGTGTTCGGCAACTGCTACCTGGAGCGGATCTTCGGGCGCCTGGGCAGGCTACTGGCCTTGAAGCCGGCGCGGGCCAAGTACGTTCGCCGTGGTGCGGATCTCAGCCGCTATTTCTGGGTGCCCAACTGGGAGGAGCGCAGCGAGTTCAACGAAGGCAGCATCATCCACCTGCTGGAACCGGATATTAACCAGGAGGTGTATGGCGTGCCGGATTACCTGGGCGCGCTGCAGTCGATCTACCTGAACGAAAACGCCACGCTGTTCCGCCGCAAGTATTACCTCAACGGCTCCCATGCGGGCTTTGTGATGTATGTCTCCGACGCCGCCCACAACCAGGAAGACATCGACGCCATGCGCTCGGCACTGAAGGAATCGAAGGGCGTGGGTAACTTCCGCAACCTTTTCCTGTACAGCCCTAACGGCAAGAAAGATGGCATCCAGATCATCCCGATCAGCGAGGTGGCCGCCAAGGATGACTTCGCCGCGATCAAGAACATCACCCGCGACGACCAGCTCGCCGGCCACCGCATCCCCCCGCAGCTGATGGGCATTATCCCCAACAACACCGGCGGCTTCGGCGATGTGGAAAAAGCCGCCAAGGTGTTCGTGACAAATGAATTAGAGCCGGTGCAGGCGGTTTTCAGCGAGATCAACGACGTGCTGGGGGAGGAAGTGATTCGGTTTAAGGATTACAGCTTGGAGGCATAAACAAGAAAGCGCCTGGCATGGCCAGGCGCTTATCGCTCGTTTCATCCCTGAAAACAGTGGGAGCGTCCCGGCCCCGCAAGCGATACCCACTACTGTATATTAATGCTGTATATATGAACAGGTATCATGGATGATGAATCGACCGATATTGCCCTGGATGGGCGGCAAGCGACGCTTGGCCAAACAGATCCTACCGCTATTCAAACCGCACACCGCCTACGTGGAGCCCTTCTGCGGCGGTGCTGCGCTCTTCTTCATGAAAGAACCCAGCAAGGTGGAAGTGATCAACGACGCTCATGGGGAGCTGGTGAACCTCTACCGCATCGTGAAGCATCACCCGGATGAGCTGGTGAAACAGTTCCGCTGGGGGCTGATCAGCCGGGAAGAGTACCTCACCCAAAAAGAAATCGACCCGCGCCACCTGACAGATATTCAGCGGGCGGCGCGTTTCTTCTACCTGCAGAAGCTGGCGTTTGGCGGCAAGGTTTCCGGCCAGTCGTTTGGCACGTCTGCGGTTTCCCCGCCACGCATGAACCTGCTGCGCATTGAGGAAGATCTTAGCGCCGCGCACCTACGCCTGGCACGTACCCTGGTCGAGCACCTGGACTGGGCAGAGTGCATCCGGCGATACGATCGGGAAGGGACTTTGTTCTATCTCGACCCGCCGTACTGGGGAACCGCTGGCTATGGCGATGACTTCGCGCTCGAGGAGTACTACCGCATGGGTGAGCTGGCCCGAACAGGGAAGGGGCAGTTCGTCATCAGCGTTAACGACACCCCCGAAATGCGCGATGCGTTCCAGGGCTTAACTCACCACACCACGGAAATTCGATACACTGTAGGACAGCAGGCTACCGAGCCACGCGGCGAGTTGATTATCACTAACCGCTAGGTCGGAAGCTAAATTTGAAATAAAAAAGCCGCTCCAATAAGGGCGGCTTGTTAATGTACAAAGTTAAGGGCATGGGTATGATCAATTTCAGTTTTCAAAATTTGAAGCTTGGTGTTGCGAATAGAGATAAAACGAGAGAGCTGCATGAAGCTTACGATAAATATCTGCTAAGTAAAGACCGTGCTTCTCAGTATAAATTAGAAGTTGCATTTAGACATTGTTATGGAAAGAAAGCTTCAGCTAGTCTGATTGATAAGTTGGCATCCACAAAATGGGGGGCTTTAAGATCGTGGGATGTCTTCGGTTATTCAACTCCATCTTTGATTGTGTGTGATTATGAAAAAAATGTTACGACGATAAAAGGCAGATATAAGGTGGAGGATTCCAAACTATATCCTGGCTTGAAGTTTAGTCTTCTATTGTTTTTGGGTGCACTGATTTTTTCAATAGGAGCAGCATTTATAGCTTGGCATGTTGAAGAGCTGTCTGGGTATTCTATTTCATTTGTTAAGGAGAATGTAATAAAATTATTTATTCTTACTTTTTCGGTGTTGGCTTCTGGTTTGATGAGTTTGTTTTTGGGGGGATTTTTGGCATGGAAAAGTTTAAGAATTATTTTAGCTGACAACCATGATTATTTAGTGGAAGATTTGCATAAGATGGTGTCTGAAAAAAGTTGATTTTTATTTAAACTCAGCACAGATTTTGTGTGCTGAGTTTTTTATTAATCCAGGAAGCGGCACGCCAGAACCTCGCGGCGCGCCGTCGACTCCCCGCCCCGCCTGCGCGCTAAACCTGTCTGTTTTTATGCACCCATGCACATGCCGCAAAGCTGCGCCGCAACTAGGGTTTACGGCCTGATTGCGAGCGCTCGTTCTCATGCGGAATCCTGCGAATTTCTTCACAAAGCGGGATGGTAGTGACTCAGGCAGGCTGGGGTGCTCTCAGAAGTATGGGGGTCGTCGGAAAAAGGTAACCTAGGTGATTTGGCTGTTTTTTGTGCGTAACTAAATGATTTTAAACGATATATAGATTACCTCTAAAAGGTAATAAAAGGTGATGTAAAAGGTAATCTATCCGTAAGATGTTGATAATTAATGATTTTAAGAATTGATCAATTCACCTTATAAAAAGGTAATGTGGTTACCTATTGATCACCTTTATATTACCTTTTGAACAACTGTTTTAATGGTTTATATTTCAATATCTTATGCCATATTTTTGAGTTTGGTTACCTTTATTACCTTTTTCCGAGACCCCCAAACATTCTGACGTACCCTCCATGCATGATGCGCACGCACACGCGTCATGTGCGTATTTACCAAGGAAGGTAAACAGAGCAAAAGCCTGATTGAGTTGGCACAATTTTGGTACTTGTTCTGTACGAGAAGCTTAACGGCGGGGTTTCGTTCTAATCCATCATGGGCGCAACCGAAAATCGGCGTGCCGCGTCTGCTGGGTTAACGTTCGTCATATCAATCACTTGCATACTTGGTATGCGGTATAAAGACACGTCCTGAAACTGGTGTAAATAATACACCGTAGCGGACGCATAGAATCGAGGATAATGGGTATTAGATTGTACGCAAAAAAGGCCATTCAGCCCAGAGCCTAAATCGCCTCTCAGCGCGGCTAACATCGCTTCTGTTGTTGTCCAGCCCTGAAGAGCGTTTATCGTTGTGAAGATAAATCTTCTTCGGAAGAATGGTGTTAGGTACGGCTATGGGTTAGGCTTTTTGTATGGGTGAAGCAAGCGATAGCTTGATAACGACTAGGTGATAGTGGACCGCAGTAACCGTGACCCTAAGCAGGAAGGCGTGTTTTTGCTGCTGGTGAGCGGAGAGCGAAGAGCGAAGAATCAAACGGGTACAGCGCCTGGCGGGTGGGGCGTTGTACCTGATCAGTGATAACGACCACTACCAGCCGGAAATGATCAAGCCGCAGGATATGCATGATGTGGAGATTCTGGGGCGGTGTGAGATTCGGATTGGGAGAGTTGTGTAGTTCTTCTTATTTATCAGGGTGATTCATGGCGAACGACGTATACGAAAAAACTGTTCTTTTTTTTGACCTTCACCGATTTTCAACAGTTAGGGGAGTTTCAAATCAATCTGGGGCAGTTCGTTACTTATGTGATCATTCTATTAAAGATTTGGTGAGTTATTGGTCGTCCTTAGTCGATACGGCTGATGCCCATAAGGCGTTCCAAAAAAATAGATTGGAACTTTATTTGGTTGATGTTGAAGAAGATGATAACCACTATTATCTTTTAATTAACTGCACAAATGCTACAGGTGCTCATCATTCGTCAAGAGATATTAAGAGTGGACAGACAAACGATATAACATACCAACCAGCAGAGGGGCCAAACGCTTCTTCTCATATAGTAATAAGAAAGCAGGCTTTCGAAGGAAGAAACTTGGTTTTGGTAGAGCGGGCTAATGGGATTTCAATTGTCAGGCTTGTGTCCTTTTTAAATCAACTTACTGATAATTATATTAAATCTACGAAAGCTATTAAAAGTGGTTTCCAAATTGATCATCCACTGGGCGAGACTAACAAGAAAGGTAAGCTAAAGCGGCCTGTCAAGAAACCCAGGATTGAGTTGCATGGTTATATTTCAGAACGATTTTATGAAGATCTAAGTGCTGGCTATGTAGACGAAATCGTTTTGCTCTCAGATATGAAGAAAGTTGCAGGAATGGATAGTGAGCCGCCTCCCGAGTTTAAAACCTGGGAGATCGGTATAGATAGATCTCCACTAGCAAACTGTTCTGCAGCTGATTATATTGAGAAAGTGTTAGGTAAGGCTCGAGAGTTTGACATGGAAAAACTTCGTGTACGT
The DNA here is from genome assembly GCF_020991005.1 of Halomonas sp. CUBES01. Classification (GTDB taxonomy): domain Bacteria; phylum Pseudomonadota; class Gammaproteobacteria; order Pseudomonadales; family Halomonadaceae; genus Vreelandella; species Vreelandella gomseomensis. The sequence goes on from NZ_JAJLLW010000002.1 coordinate 474,506, forward strand.
TTTCGGGATGATTCTGGTGCTCCTCATACAAAAAAAATTAACGTAGCGGATAGTACTCTCGCTGAGAGTGATTATTATGTTCTTACAAGGAAAATTTCATTTAATTTTAGACCGAGATTGGCATATACTGCTATTAGTAATGCTTTTACTGCTCGGATGACAGGTCTAATAGACGATGAAAAGCTTTAGAGTTGTTTTATACCAAATAACACGACCATTAAGTTACTTGTCGATAAAGCATGAAGATAAGTATCTCTATGATTGGGTGTTTCCTTTTTCTATTCTTATTTTAGGAGTGATCGCAGCTTATTTTCTTGACTTGAACTTGGTAGACCTTATCCGGTTTTCAACAAGCCTTGGATCTTTTGTTAGTAATCTTCCGGGTTTTTTTATTGCTGCCCTTGCAGCAGTCGCAACTTTTAATAGAAAAGATATTGATAAGGATATGGTGGGCGAGAGGCCCCCAACAGTTGAAACTTTGATTGGCGACAGAAAAGTTAATATGGTTTTAACTCGAAGGCGTTTTCTTTGTATGCTGTTCTCTTATTTGACGGCTTTAAGTATTGTGTTGTCAATAATTGGCTTTATTCCTACCTCTTTTGTTTTTTTTGAAAACGAAGAGCTAGGCGTTTCTCTCATCACAGTTTTGGTTTATTTGATTGCTTTTTATATGCTTTTTTTCCAGTTGATAGTATCTACTCTATATGGATTATATTACCTAGGAGATCGGGTTCACTATTCTTAATATCTTGTGGGTGTATAATTGATGGATGTTTTTGATTTGTTATCTCTCCTAGCTATCCCCTCATCCGTATAAGCTCTCATCAACTCATCCCAGTTCGTCGTGTAGCGTGGGCTGCGGTGGGCGCAGCGTAGGTGCCAGGGAGCGTTCTTTTCCGGTAGGCCCAGGCGTACCGTTCCCTTTCCCATCTTCTCGTTCAGTGCGTCCATGGTGGCCATCAGCTTTTCGCTGCGCTGGCGTTCTTCTTCTGTTTGCGGTGTGTCCATCAGGCTTAGCTGCTGGCGGTTTGTGTCGGTTAGGTCGAGCATCATCACGCCGGCTTTCTTGTAGCCGTATTTGGGCCGGTAGATCTTCGTCAGCGCTTCCTGGGCGGCGTGGAGGATGTCGCGGGTGTCCTGGCTGGGGCGTTCCAGCTCTGCCACCAGGCTGGGCGAGTACTGGGGCAGGTCGGGCCGGAAGCGGTCGGTTTTGAGGAACACCAGCACGGCGCGGGCGAGGCTGTTCTGCTGGCGTAGTTTTTCGGCGCCGCGTTGGGCGTGCTGGCGAATGGCGCCCTGCAGGTCGTAGAGGTGCTGAGTGGGGCGGCCGAACGATCGGCTGGTCATGATGCGCTGCTTGGGTTCATGCAGGTCGTTCATTTCCAGGCAACTGATGCCGCGCAGCTCCAGCACTGTGCGCTCCATGTTCACCGAGAACTTGCGCCGCAGGCGCTTGGTGTCTGCCTCGCGGAGATCCCAGGCGGTTTTGATGCCGAGGATCTGCAGGCGCTCGTTCAGGCGGCGGCCAATGCCCCACACATCGCCCACGTCGATCTGCTGCAGAAGGTGCCGGGCTTCATCGCTTTCGGCGTGAAGGATGCACACGCCCGGGTAACCGGGGTGCTTCTTGGCAATGCGGTTGGCCAGCTTGGCCAGCGTGTGAGTCGCGGCGACGCCCACACAGACCGGAATGCCGGTGTATTGGCCAATCTTCTGGCGCAGGCTGGTGGCGTGCTCCTGAAGGCCTTTCGGCGTGAAGCCGTCCATGTGCACGAACATTTCATCAATGGAGTAGGGCTCAACGCCTGCGGTTTCCTGCTCGAGGATGCCTTGCACCCGGTGGGACATGTCGCCGTAGAGCTCGTAGTTGGAGGAGTAGAGAATCACCTCGCCGCGGTCCACCAGGTGGCGTACATGGTGGGCGGGCGTGCCCATCTCCACGCCCAGGGCTTTCAGCTCGTTGGAGCGGGCGACAATGCAGCCGTCGTTATTGGACATGATGCCCACCGCGCGGCGGTTCAGCTTGGGATTGAACACCCGCTCGCAGCTCACGTAGAAGTTGTTGCAGTCCACCAGCCCGATCATTTTCGCCTCCTGGCCCTTGTGTGAGACTGTTAATTTATACAGTATTATTGCCAGGGAAAGCGACAGGCAAACGCTAATGTACGTCGCGAAAAATCGAACAGGCACAGGGGGAGCGGATGCGAGTGAATTACTTGGGGCCAGCGTTGGTGGGCGTGGATCACCCAGCGGTCGCGGAAATGGACAGGCGAAAATTTACCCCCAGCTGTTTTCTGGTGGAGGTCAGCGAGGAGGCGCGCCCCGGCGGTCCATTGATGGAAGGCGACGTGCTGGTGGTGGACGAAGCGCGATCCTTCGGCCATGCCGATCTGGTGGTGGCTGAGATAGAAGGCGAGTACCGTCTATTCAAAGCCCACCGTGCTGGCAGCCGCTGCCGGTTACTGCCGCCCAACGGCGGGCAGGGCTACTTTGTGAACGCGCAGCAGTTCAAGGGGGTAGTGGTCAGGCAGGCGAGGTGCCGGGCGGTGTAAGTGTATTGGAAGGTGGTTAATACAATGCGGGATGGCTGGTGTGTAGTGGTTGGTTTCGGTATCGTCTGCAGGTTATTAAGTTATCAGTATGCGCATATCTGTCGGCTGTACTGCAGTGACAAAATGAAGCCAACTACATAGCTTACATGTCATAAAAACATTGCTTATCAATAATTTATCAGGATATAGGCATGCTTAAGTCAGTTGAGATGTTCGCAGGAGCAGGGGGATTAGCTATGGGCGTTTCTCTTGCAGGGTTTGAGTCGCTTGCCGTCGTGGAGCGTGACCGATGGGCGTGCGATACAATTCGAGAGAACCAGAACAATGGTTACCCCTTGGTCAATGGGTGGCCGCTTTGGGCTGGAGATGTCCGCGAATTCAACTGGGCCAGCATTCCTGAAGATATTGATTTGGTCGCAGGAGGGCCACCCTGCCAGCCTTTTTCTATGGGTGGAAGGCATAAAGCATTCGGTGATGAACGTGATATGTTTCCTGTCACTGTGGATGTGGTTCGGCGCTTGAAGCCCAAAGCCTTCATCATCGAAAACGTGAAAGGGCTGACGCGCTCAAGCTTTTCCAACTACTACCAATACATTCTCTTGCAGCTTGAGTTTCCAGAGGTTGCCCGGCGAGATGGCGAAACTTGGGCTGAACACCTGAAACGCTTGCAGGAAGAGAAAACGTCTGGCGCTCTACATAGTTGTGGATTGACATACAATGTGGTGCCCACTTTGGTCAACGCAGCTGATTACGGTATCCCACAAAAGCGCGAGCGGGTATTCATCGTGGGGTTTCGGTCTGACCTCGGAGCTGAATGGTCATTCCCTGTAGCAACCCACTCTTTTGATGCTTTGTTACATTCCCAGTGGGTGAGTGGCGAATACTGGCAACATCACAACGTTGCAAAGAAAAAAATACCAGCAATCCATTCGCGCCATGAGAATCGTGTGAGGAAATTAGCGGCCGAATTACTCCCACCGCAGGAAAAACCATGGCGAACGGTTCGTGATGCCCTGGTTGACTTACCTGATCCTCGCGACGAAGGGGCAAAACATTTCCGTAATCATTTTTTCCAAGATGGTGCGAGAGTGTACACAGGCCATACAGGGAGCCCGCTGGATCTGCCTTCAAAAACATTGAAGGCTGGTGCTCACGGCGTGCCGGGCGGTGAAAATATGATGGTCAAAGAAGACGGTAGTGTTCGTTACTTCACTGTGCGCGAATCTGCGAGACTCCAGACATTTCCAGATGGTTACACCTTCCATGGTGCATGGGGTGAGGCCATGCGGCAACTCGGGAATGCGGTGCCTGTCGCTTTGGGGCGGATGGTAGCCAGCTCGGTTGCAGAGCAATTGGCGATAATACAGCTCCGCCAGCTAAAACGCCAAAGTAATAGGAAAATGGCATGACCAACAATATTTATCCTTTTAACCCTTTAGATAAAAAGCACTTAGGCGAAAGTGTTGGTCAGGCGATGCTCCGTCAGCCTATTAACTCACTGGCAGGCCTCTCCAAATTTAATGGCGCAGGTGTGTATGCGATATATTACTCAGGTGATTTCCCTGCTTACGAGGAAATAGCCAAACGTAATAATAGTGGCTCATACATTGCTCCAATTTATGTAGGTAAAGCAGTCCCGGAAGGGGCCAGAAAAGGGAAGCTGTCTCCAGCATCTACGGAAACCTTATTCCGAAGATTAAATGATCACAAAAAAAGCCTTGATAAGGCTGAGAATCTTCATCTTGAAGATTTTTTTTACCGATGCTTAATAGTGGATGATATTTGGATCCCGCTAGGTGAATCTTTGCTGATCGCCAAGTTTTCGCCTGTTTGGAATAATTTTATCGATGGCTTTGGAAATCATGATCCTGGAAGTGGACGCCATGCGGGTTTGCGTCCCAGGTGGGATGTGCTGCATCCAGGGAGATCCTGGGCTGAAAAGCTTCAGCCTCGCCCAGAAACCCAAGAACAAATTATATTGGAAGTAAAAGAACAGCTTCGGAGTTATCCGCCACCTGATGACGATAATATGATCTCGGTTTGAAAAGCTATTAAAGCTTACAGACGTTATAAAAGCCTCAGCCATCAGTGGCTGAGGCTTTTATATTACCCCCTTCACCTCACACCTCACACCTCACACCTCACCTGCGTCCCAAAGCTCCCATCATTCAGCGAGTGCACCACCTCCGTCGCTAGCCATTCCGTCTCAACGACCTACGGCTTGTAGCCCTGCGCGGTGACGGTGGCCTCGGGGGTCAGGCGGGCGTTGCCGCGTGCCAGGGGGAGTTCAAATTCTGCCACGCCGCGCTGCATGCGTTGCCATTCGGCACGGGCGGCGTCCAGGGCGTCGGCTTCGGTGGCGTAGGTGGGGCGCAGCTGTTTTGCATTGTCGACCTGACTTGCCTTGACGTTTCGGTGCCTTTAGTGAATTGGTTTACACAGTGGTGACGTCAGCGATAAGTAACATATCAATATTTAGCTTTAAGCTAAAATAGCTAGATATTTTATCGCTATTAGCTATAAATGATCGGTGAAGACGGTCACTTACCGAAAAAACGCGCTGAAGGTATTGCTTCGAATGCCACGACCAAGTCGAAGTGCATACAAGGCAAAATCAAGGCCTATGCGGAAGACCCGGAGAGCCAGCGCAATAATGTGAAGGCGTTGAAGGGTGGCGAGTATATTTGCCTGCGGGGTGGGCGACTGGCGGGTGATTACCGACGAACGTGGCGACGTTTACCAATAACGCACCCGTAACTTAACAGAAGGCGGCATGAGCACACCTCAGCTGATTCAAACCCCCACCGGCGAACGCTTAGTGGTACTGCCCGAGCAGGAGTACCACGCTTTGCTTGCGCGGTTGGAAGACCGGGACGATATCGACGCGGCCGATGCGGTGTTGGCTCGCGGTGAGGAGCCGCTTCCAGAGGCGGTGGTGGACGCGCTGCTGGATGGCGTGGCCCCAGTGAAGGTATACCGCGAATATCGTGGCCTGCGCGCAGGTGAACTGGCAGCAACGGTTGGCATTAGCCAAGGGTATCTTTCCGAGATAGAAACGGGCAAGAAAACCGGCTCGCTACGTGTGCTGACCCGGATAGCGGACGCGCTGGATGTGGAGCTTAGCGACCTGACCTAACCGCCGGTTTTCGCCTGGGAATAGATGAACAGCGCCCTGCTTTTTAGCCAGGGCGCTTTTGTAGGTGGTTCAGGCATTGTCCATGTACGTAAGGAACTAACTTCATCATCAGATCGCGGTTCAGGTAGAACATTAGTGCCCATGCCGGACGGAATCGACGCGCGGGCGTTGTGGCTAACTAGAAGCCTTTCATGCAGCAACAGCGTTGTGGCGGTCATCATGGAATTCGCGCGATATGTTCCTCAATCAGTGGGTTAATTCGCTGTGCTTGTCGTAGGGGAGTGATAAGCTGGCCTTAATGGTGGTCGAGGAGCGGATATGTACAAGATGAGAACAGGTTTCGGGCTAACGCGGGTTGGCATCGTGTTGTTCACCATGACACTGCTTGTCGGCTGTAGCGATTCCGAAGAGCAGGCGTCCCGGGAGCAGCAGGCCCGCGAGGCGGAAAATGTCGCGGCCCAGGAAGAGGCCGCGAGTCGCGAGGCGCAGGCGCAGCGCGAGGCTGATGAGCAGAGAGAACCGCTGAACGTGCGCATTCTGGTGTCTGCGTCGATTGGTTCGGACCGCCGCTTGCTGATCGAGGGTGAGACGAACCTGCCGGATGAAGCCCAGGTGCAGGTGATCATCGAGCGTGAGCTGAGCCGCGTTCGCTGGCGCGAGCGGGTGGACGTGGCGCAGGGGCAGTTTACGGCGGGGCCGTTCGGCCCCGGGAGTGGCCTACCTGACGGTGGCTACAGCGTCACCGTTGAGCTTTCAGAGGCCACCGTCCAGCCCGAGTCGGTGCAGCAGCGCATCGGCGAGGAAGGCGAGTATCTGGCCGGCGAGCTGGTGACCGAGTCGCGCCATGGCCTGGGCCAGATCGCCACCTACACCACGCGTTTTATGGTGGGCAGCGAACCCAGGCAGTCACGGGGTGATGCTCAGCTATTGCAAACCCCTTGAATGCCTATTTCTTAATGGCTATCTCAGGCCGCCTTCCAGTGCGCCAACAGCACGGCTTGGATTGTCATGTCGCTGTTGGCCTTGCTCAGTTGCTTGAGCTGAAGCTTGCCATCCTGTTCGACCAGGTAAAGGCCCGCCTTGTGAAATACACGCGTCGGGCCGAGTAATAGCAGATCCCCAGGCGCCGCGGGTGCAAAATCGCTGCCGGGAGCGGGCGTTACCATCATGCACGGCGCTTTCCAGTTGGCCTTGAGCGGCAGGTGTTCCGGTACGGTAAGCGCGGTTGACTGTACCTGCTCCCAGGGAAGCGGGCCCTCATGGTGAAGGGTCAGCATCTGCGGTGCGCTGTCGCCCTCGAGCAGCGTCGCCAGGGAGCAGTCCAGGGCTTCGGCCAATGCGACCAGGCGCTCGTGACCGATTTGCTTGATCGCCCCTGATTCCCAGTAAGAAATGGTGACATCCGAAACGCCAACGTTACGTGCAAGGGCAGCTTTGTTGAGCTTGGCCCGAAGCCGCAGTTGCTTGATACGTGAGCCTAGCGATTCCATTTCATTTTCCTAAGGTTATCCATCGCATTGATGGCGTTAAACAATGTGCCTCACCTGAAAATGAGACGTGAATCCGAATAATAAGCGCTGCGCTATACTAAGCGATTGTGCATTAACGCGCATCTGTCAGCATACAACGGTGATTTAACTGCTGTGTGACGCTTTCTATCGCAAGTCGTTCCCTCGCTGTGGTGTTGGTTGCGCATAGGGTGCGTATAATATGACCACGCTTTATTGCCAAAAGGACGTTCCCATGACCGTACGTACCCGTATTGCGCCATCGCCTACGGGCGATCCCCACGTTGGTACGGCGTATATTGCGCTGTTCAATCTATGTTTCGCGCGTCAGCACGGCGGCCAGTTTATCCTGCGTATCGAAGACACCGATCGGGTGCGCTCCACGCCGGAATCCGAACAGATGATTCTCGATTCGCTGCGCTGGCTGGGCCTCGAATGGGATGAAGGTCCTGATGTAGGCGGGCCGCACGGCCCCTACCGGCAAAGCGAGCGCGGCGATATCTACGCCCAGCATGCCCAGCAGTTGCTGGACGCCGGGCACGCGTTCAAGTGCTACCGCACCAGCGAGGAACTGGACGAACTGCGCGAAGCACGCAAAGCCGCCGGTATGCATCTAGCCCTGAAACCCGCCGACCTGGCGCTGGATGAAGACGAGGCCGCACGCCGTGCCCAGGAAGGCTGGCCCTATGTGGTACGCATGAACGTTCCCGGCGACGGCGTGTGCGTGGTGGATGACATGCTGCGCGGCACTATCGAGGTGGAGTGGGCGCAGGTTGACGCGCAGATTCTGCTCAAATCCGATGGCATGCCCACTTACCATCTGGCCAACGTGGTCGATGATCACCTGATGGGGATCACCCACGTGCTGCGCGGCGAGGAGTGGATCAATTCCGCGCCCAAGCACCAGCTGCTTTACGAGTACTTTGGCTGGGAAATGCCGCAGCTGTGCCATATGCCGCTGCTGCGTAATCCGGACAAGTCGAAGCTGTCCAAGCGCAAGAACCCGACGTCGATCAACTATTATCGCCGTATGGGCTTCCTTCCAGAGGCGGTGACCAACTATCTGGGCCGCATGGGCTGGTCGATGCCCGACGAACGCGAAAAATTCAGCCTGCCGGAAATGATGGCGGAATTCGACGTTCAGCGCGTGTCGCTGGGTGGGCCGGTGTTCGATCTGGAAAAGCTGACCTGGCTGAACGGAGTCTATATTCGTGAAGATCTCGATGACGACGGGCTGTTGCAGGCGCTGCGCGAGTGGGCGTTCAACGAAGACTACGTAAAGCAGATCCTGCCGCAGATTCACCCGCGCATCGAAACGCTTGCCCAGGCAACGCCGCTGGCGGGGCATTTCTTTTCGGGCTTGCCTGAGCTTAAAGAGCAGGACTTCGATAGCGTCAAGATGGAAAAAGATGAGCTGGTCAGGCTGCTGCAGTTCCTGGTCTGGCGCTTTGAAGCGGTACCTGCCTGGCACAAGGAAGCCCTGCTCGAGGAAGTGAAAGTGCTGTCTGCGCATTTCGACATGAAGATGAAAGCGTTTCTTGCCCCAGTGTTCATCGCGATCACCGGCAGCACCACCAGTACGTCGGTAATGGATGCGATGGCCATCCTGGGCTCGGACGTTACCCGTGCCCGGTTGCGGCACGCCATCGATGTACTGGGCGGGGTTTCCAAGAAGCAGGCGAAGCGTTTCGAGAAGGCGTTTCGCGACCTCTAACGGTCGGGAAAACGCCAATCAAGACAGGGAGAAGTTTTTGGCGTTTTTCTAGTTGACGAAGGCGAGCGTAATCAGTAATATACGCTCCGTCTTCGCGACAAGTGGGGCCTTAGCTCAGCTGGGAGAGCGCAACACTGGCAGTGTTGAGGTCAGCGGTTCGATCCCGCTAGGCTCCACCAATAATGACATCGTCATGACGCGAAACGCGGTACAAAACGTCCCATTCGTCTAGTGGTCCAGGACACCGCCCTTTCACGGCGGTAACAGGGGTTCGAACCCCCTATGGGACGCCATCGTTTTCTACATCATCCTTCCTTTTTGTGAACCTGACTCAGCTCATTTCGTGCGCTGTGTAATTGCCATGCCCCTCTGTTTTTCATCCTCTTCAAAGCGCTGAAAATGCCCCGAATGGGCGTATTTTGTACTTGACTTGTCCACTTTTACGCATTTGTAAGACAGGTTGTGCACAGCCTTGCGGAATTAACTCCCTAACCCATTGTTTTTTGATAACTTGTTTAAAAACAGTCACTTGCGCTAGGTTAAAAAATGACCAATTTAAGACATTCCCACTGCTCATGGCGATTGTGGGACGTTTTCTAGTGGTTGTGAACAGGGTTATCCACAGATAGTGTGGAAAACCCTGTGACGGTCAGCAGAGGGGTAAAATGTCAAGCGGCTATTGGGCCTTACGCAGGCGTTTTAGCAGTGATGAAGTATCCCATCGGCCGCCGCCCTGGCGCTGCACATCGGCATAGAATTGATCCACCAGTGCGGTTGCCGGCAGGGTGGCGTCAAAGCGGCGCGCCTGGGCGAGACAGATGGCCAGGTCCTTGCGCATCCAGTCCACTGCGAAGCCGTGCTCGTACTCATCAGCAATCATGGTCTTGTGGCGGTTTTCCATCTGCCAGGAGCCGGCAGCGCCCTTGGACACCACGTCGATCACTCGCTGCTGATCGAGGCCCGCCTGCTCGGCAAAATGCAGCCCTTCGGCCAGCCCCTGAACCAGACCTGCAATGCAGATCTGGTTGACCATCTTGGTCAGCTGTCCGCTGCTGGCGCCGCCCATCAGCGTCACGGCGCGGGCGTAATGGGCAAGCAGTGGCTCGACGGTATCGAAGTGCGCCTGCTGGCCGCCGCACATGACCGTCAGGGCGCCATTTTCCGCCCCCTGTTGGCCGCCGGAGACCGGCGCGTCGATAAAGGCCACGCCACGTTCGCGGCAGGCAGCATCGAGTTCCAGGGCGAGGTCGGCCGAGGCGGTGGTGTGGTCTACCAGAAAGCTGCCGTTACCCATGGCGTGCAGGGCGCCATTCTCGCCGGTGGTCACGTCGCGCACGTCGTCGTCATTGCCCACGCAGAGCAATACCAGGTCAGCGCCTGAAGCAGCGTCACGCGGCGTAGGATGGGCGCTGCCGCCATAGTCGTTGACCCAGGCCTCGGCCTTGCTGGCGGTGCGGTTGTAGACGCGGGTGGTAAGGCCCTGTTTGGCGAGATGTCCCGCCATGGGGTAGCCCATCACGCCCAAACCGATAAACGCGACTGTCTTGATGGTTGGCATAAATCACCTCTGGGTTGTTGTAGATATCGAGCTGAGTATCAAAATAGTGGGTTTTAAGGAGCGCAAACGCAAAAGGCCACCAAGAGGCGGCCTTTGATTGCGCATGTCAGCGTATAGTAGCGACTTATTTGGTCGGGTAGTCGCGCTGGTCGTGGCCAATATAGAGCTGGCGCGGACGACCGATCTTGTAGCTTTCGCTGAGCATTTCGTTCCAGTGCGAGATCCAGCCGATGGTGCGTGATACCGCAAAGATGACCGTGAACATGTTTCTCGGCACGCCCATGGCCTTCAGGATGATGCCCGAATAGAAATCGACGTTCGGGTACAGCTTGCGCTCGATGAAGTATTCATCTTCAAGGGCGATCTGTTCCAGGCGCTTGGCGATCTTGAGCTGTGGGTCGTCGGCCATGCCAAGCTCGGCCAGTACTTCGTCGCAGGTCTCTTTCATGACCTTGGCGCGCGGGTCGAAGTTGCGATAAACGCGGTGACCAAAGCCCATCAGCTTGAACGGGTCGTCTTTATCCTTGGCTTTATCAACAAAGCGCTGGATATTTTCTTCGGACTCGTCGCCGATTTCGTCGAGCATCGCCAGTACGGCTTCGTTGGCGCCGCCATGGGCCGGGCCCCACAGGGCGGCAATGCCGGCGCTGATGCAGGCGAACGGGTTGGCGCCGGTGGAGCCCGCCAGGCGTACGGTGGACGTGGAGGCATTTTGTTCATGATCCGCATGGAGCATGAAGATGCGGTCCATGGCCTTGGCGTATACCGGGTTGATCTTGTATTCCTCGCAGGGATTGCTGAACATCATGTAGAGGAAGTTCTCTGCATAGCTCAGATCGTTGCGGGGATAGTTGAACGGTTGACCGATGTTGTACTTGTACGACATCGCCGCGATAGTCGGCATCTTGGCGATCAGGCGGATCGCGCTGATCTCGCGGTCTTCTTCCTTGGTGATGTCCATGTGGTCGTGATAGAAGGCGGCCAGGCCACCCACGACGCCACACAGAATCGACATCGGGTGCGCATCGCGGCGGAACCCTTTGAAGAAGTTATTGATCTGGTCGTGAACCATGGTGTGGTTGCGAATACGCGTTTCGAAGTCCGCATATTGCTGGTCGTTCGGCAATTCGCCGAACAGCAGGGTATAGCACATCTCGACGAAATTGGACTCTTTCGCCAGCTGGTCAATGGGGTAGCCGCGATGCAGCAGTACGCCCTTGCCGCCATCGATATAGGTGATAGCTGACTGGCAGGAAGAGGTGGCCATGAAGCCGGGGTCGTAGGTGAACAGGCCCTCGGCACCCAAGCCGCGGACGTCGATGACGTCAGGGCCGAGTGAGCCGGAGTACATCGGCAGTTCGATCGGCTTTTCCAGACCGTCTACCGTTAATGTTGCTTTCCTGTCAGCCATGCTGGCCTCCTTTCGAGTTCGGGTTGGGACGTAAAGTCGGTGCTGCGCATACCGCGCCGGCGAAAAGGCTTGCCCACTATAGAAGCGTGCGTCATTTTGTCAATTAGCCCTATCGGTAGGTATGCTTGTACAGTGTGAGTTGTGCTGGTTAATGGTTGTCCATGGTTGGTGCGCCGTTTTTGCAGGAAAATGCCGTTGTCTGGATAATACGTTAACCTGCTTACGAACGTGCTGGCTTACCGACACTATAACCATGCTGCGATGCAAAATCGACTCACAGGATGGGGTTTTTTCTCGCACAATGGTCGAGTAAACCCTTAGTTCGGTTTGTCAGCGGGGGCGAAGCTTCTTATAATCTTCGGCGCGCGACCGGCAGGTAGGAGGTCGTGCCCGACTTGGCAACGGCCGAGCCCCTTCCAGTAATCACTGCCCGCTCGGGCTTCGCCCGACCTGTCGCAGAGCGGGCCAAAAGAGTGTGTATAAGCCGTGAATAGCAAACGACCCGTAAATTTAGACCTGACGACGATACACTTTCCCCTTCCGGCATTGACGTCGATCGCACACCGCATCACAGGTGTCATCCTGTTTATTGGCCTCATTTTCGCTTTCTGGGCACTCGGTAAATCGCTGTCGTCACCGGCAGGCTTTGACGCCGTGAGCAGCGCCCTGGCCAATAACTTCTTCGCCAAGCTTGTGGCGTGGGGGTTGCTTTCGGCCCTGGCGTTCCACTTTGTTGCCGGCATCAAGCACTTGCTGATGGATGCCGACATCGGCGTGACGCTCGAGGGCGGTGTAAAAAAGGCGCAGATCACCGTGGTGGTTAGCGCGATTCTGATTATTCTGGCAGGAGTCTGGGTATGGTAACCAACATCACAAGTTTTGGCCGTAGTGGCCTTTCCGACTGGCTGATGCAGCGTGTTTCGGCGGTGGTGCTGGCCCTTTACACCGTATTCATGGTGGCCTACCTGCTGTTTAATCCCGACCTGGATTACTACGCCTGGTCCGCGCTGTTCGATCAGACCTGGATGCGCATCTTTTCTCTGCTGGCCTTTATCTCTGTGGCGGCACACGCCTGGATTGGTCTGTGGACCGTGACGACCGATTACCTAACGTCCACCTACCTGCGCGTGGGTGTCCAGTCTCTCATCATTCTGGCCATCTTCGTTTACCTGGTGTGGGGCATTCAAATTCTGTGGGGAGCTTGATACATGTCTAACCTACGTAGCCTGACCTTTGACGCCATTATCATCGGTGGCGGTGGCTCTGGCCTGCGCGCTGCTCTTGAGCTGGCGAAATCCGGTAAGAAGACAGCCGTATTGTCGAAAGTCTTCCCGACGCGCTCCCACACCGTATCGGCCCAGGGCGGTATCACCTGTGCTATCGCGTCGGCCGACCCTGAAGACGACTGGCGCTGGCACATGTATGACACCGTCAAGGGCGGCGATTACATCGCTGACCAGGACGCGTCGGAGTACATGTGTTCAGAGGGCCCCAAAGCGGTCTTCGAGCTCGAGCACATGGGCCTGCCGTTTTCGCGCTTCGACAACGGCCGCATCTATCAGCGCCCGTTCGGTGGCCAGTCGAAAAACTTCGGCGAAGGTGGCCAGGCCGCGCGTACCTGCGCCGCAGCCGACCGTACCGGCCACGCGCTGTTGCACACGCTGTACCAGAACAACCTCAAGAACAACACGACGTTCCTGAACGAGTGGTACGCGGTGGATCTGGTCAAGAATGCCGAAGGCGATGTGGTGGGCTGTATCGCCATGTGCATCGAGACCGGTGAAGTGGTTCACGTCAAATCAAAAGCCACCGTACTGGCCACCGGCGGCGCGGGCCGTATCTATGCCTCGACCACCAATGCCCTGATCAACACCGGCGACGGTATCGGCATGGCGCTGCGCGCCGGCTTCCCGATGCAGGACATGGAAATGTGGCAGTTCCACCCGACCGGTATCTACGGTGCGGGCACGCTGGTCACCGAAGGCTGCCGTGGCGAAGGCGGTTACCTGATCAACAAGGACGGTGAGCGCTTCATGGAGCGTTACGCGCCGAATGCCAAGGACTTGGCGGGCCGCGACGTAGTGGCACGTTCCATGGTCATGGAAATCCTCGAAGGTCGTGGCTGCGGCGAGAAGGGCGACCACGTCTTCCTGAAGCTCGACCATCTGGGCGAAGATGTTCTCGGCAAGCGCCTGCCCGGCATCGTCGAGCTGTCCAAGACGTTCGCTCACGTCGACCCGGCCAAAGACCCGATTCCGGTCGTGCCGACCTGCCATTACATGATGGGCGGTATCCCGACCAATATTCATGGTCAGGCGATCACACAGGATGAAAGCGGCAACGATCACATCGTCAACGGCCTGTACGCCTGTGGTGAGGCGGCGTGCGTGTCGGTTCACGGCGCCAACCGCCTGGGCGGCAATTCGCTGCTCGACCTGGTGGTCTTCGGCCGTGCCGCGGGCATGTTCATCGAAGGCGCGCTGAACGATGGCATTGAGTACCTCGACGCGTCCGAGTCGGACGTCGAGTTCGCCATGAAGCGTATCACCCGCTGGAACGATTCCGAGGGCGGCGAAAGCATCCCTGCGCTGAAAGCCGAGCTTCAGGACATCATGCAGACCTCGTTCGGCGTGTTCCGCGAAGAGAAAAACATGCAGGAAGGCGTCAAGAAGCTGGACGAATTGCGCAGCCGTATTGCGAACGCTCACCTGCCGGACAAGTCCAATGCCTTCAACACCGCGCGTGTCGAGGCCCTGGAGCTCGATAACCTGATGGAAGTGGCCGAAGCAACGGCGATTGCTGCCCTTGAGCGAAACGAAAGCCGTGGTGCTCACTCGCGCTACGACTACCCTGACCGTGACGATGTCAACTGGCTGAAGCACTCGCTCTACTTCCCGGCGACAAAAGAGCTTAAGAAGCGCGACGTCAACTTCAAGCCGAAAACCGTTGATACCTTCGAGCCCAAGGTTCGTACCTACTAATCTCTGCAACGAGAGGGAGACACCATGTCCAATCTTCAGGTATCGGTATACCGCTATAACCCGGAAACCGACTCCGCACCCTACATGCAGGAGTTTCAGGTCGACACCAAGGGGCGCGATGTCATGGTGCTGGACGTTCTTCACATGATGAAAGAACAGGACAGCGGCCTGGCATTCCGGCGCAGCTGCCGTGAAGGGGTCTGCGGCTCCGACGGCATGAACATGAACGGCAAGAATGGCCTGGCGTGTATCACGCCGCTGTCGGACGTCGTCAAGGGCAACAAGCTGACGCTGCGTCCGCTCCCCGGCCTGCCGGTCATCCGCGATATGGTCGTCGATATGGGGCTGTTCTATAAGCAGTACGAGCGTATCCAGCCGTACCTGCAGAACGATACCCCGGCGCCGGCGATCGAACGCCTGCAGTCACCGGAAGAGCGCGACAAGCTCGATGGCCTGTACGAGTGCATCCTGTGCGCCTGCTGTTCGACTTCGTGCCCGTCGTTCTGGTGGAACCCGGACAAGTTTGTCGGCCCGGCTGGTCTGCTGCAGTCGTACCGCTTCCTCGCGGATTCCCGTGACACGGCGACCCGCGAGCGCCTAACCGATCTGGAAGACCCGTTCTCCGTGTTCCGCTGCCGCGGCATCATGAACTGCGTGGCGGTGTGCCCGAAAGGCCTCAACCCGACGCGGGCAATCGGCAAGATTCGCGAAATGTTGCTGGCGGATGCCACCTGAGCAAGGAGGTTCTATGAAAAAAAAGCGAATACCACTTAAGTTGCGCATCAATGCCACTTAAATCGTGGCGCTTCGCTTGTTATCATAGTCCCCATCATGCAGTGCGGCGTTGCGCCGCACTGCATGATCAGTCAAGTTTAAAAGCCGGTGCCGTGAGTACCGGCTTTTGAGCATGAACTGACAAGAAATTGAATTGAAAAGGGTTTCCGGCTACTGGCCGGTGCCGCCGGCAAATGTCCCGCCCCGCCGGCAGGGCAATACCGATGTCGCCGCGTTGATGCGACGATACCGATACCACCCCATCAGTGCAGGGTGACCGAGAGATGCAACAAGGCATAATGGAGTTGATGTGGCGTTCCTCTCACGTTAGTGGTGGCAATGCCCACTACGTGGAAGCGCTTTACGAGCAGTACCTCGCCGATCCTGAGTCTGTCCCTGACGAGTGGCGCAGCTATTTTGACCAGTTGCCGCGGCCCGAGGGCAGTGCCTCCCACGATGTTCCACTAAGCCCTATTCGTGATCAGTTCTATCAGCTGGGCCGTGAAAGTCGCCCTGCTCGGGCCGTAGCCGCTGAAGGCGGCGAGAACAAGAAGCAGGTGAAAGTCCTGCAGCTGATCAACGCTTACCGCTTTCGTGGCCATCAGAAGGCCAACATCGATCCGCTGGGTCTGCGTAATCCCACCCCCGTCCCCGATCTTGATCTGTCTTTCCATCAGCTGTCCAAGGCTGATCTGGACACCGAGTTTCAAACCGGTTCGTTCTTTCTAGGCATCGACAAGGCGCCGCTGCGCGATATCGTCGATGCGCTGGATCGCACCTATTGCCGCTCGATCGGCTGCGAGATCATGCACATTGTCGATACCGAGGAGAAGCGCTGGCTGCAGCGGCGCTTCGAGTCGGTACGCAGTGCGCCCAAGTTCAGCGATGACGTGCGCAAACACGTGCTGGAGCGTCTGACGGCCGCCGAAGGCCTGGAAAACTACCTGGCGTCCAAGTATCCGGGTACCAAGCGCTTCGGTCTGGAAGGCGGCGAAACCTTTGTACCGATGATGGACGAACTAATCCAGCGGGCGGGCGGATACGGCACGAAAGAAGTCGTAATTGGAATGGCTCACCGCGGGCGCCTCAACCTGCTGGTTAACATCCTGGGTAAAAACCCCGCAGATCTGATCGACGAGTTCGACGGCAAGAAAGTCATCGAGCGCGGGTCGGGCGACGTCAAGTATCACCAGGGGTTCAGTTCCAACGTCATGTCGCCGGGCGGCGAAGTCCACCTGGCCATGTCGTTCAACCCGTCTCACCTGGAAATCGTTGCCCCGGTCGTCGAGGGCTCGGTACGCGCCCGTCAGGATCGCCGTAACGACGATGAAGGCAGTAAGGTGTTGCCGATCAACGTCCACGGCGACGCGGCGTTTGCCGGCCAGGGCGTGGTGATGGAGACCTTCCAGATGTCGCAGACCCGTGCCTACAAGACCGGCGGCACGGTTCATATCGTCATCAACAACCAGGTGGGCTTCACTACCTCGCACCCGCTGGATTCGCGTTCCACCGAGTACTGCACAGACATCGCCAAGATGGTGCAGTCGCCGATTTTCCACGTGAACGGCGATGACCCGGACGCGGTGCTGCATGCCACGCAGGTGGCCCTGGACTACCGTCAGGAATTCAAGAAAGACGTGGTGATCGACCTGGTGTGCTACCGCCGTCGCGGCCACAACGAAGCCGACGAGCCCTCCGGCACCCAGCCGATGATGTACTCGAAGATCAAGGATCACCCCTCCGCGCGTTCGCTGTATGCCAAGCGCCTGGTCGACGAAGGTGTGCTTTCCGAGGAAGCCGCCAAGGCGATGATCGAGACCTACCGCGATGATCTGGTAGCGGGCAACCACGTGGCAAACGCGCTGGTTCAGGAACCCAACAAGTCGCTCTTCGTCGACTGGACGCCATACCTGGGGCACGAGTGGACCGGCAACGCCGATACCACCTTCGACATGAAGCGACTCCAGCAGCTGGCGGCGCGCATGTGCGAGATCCCCGACGGAGTCGAAGTGCAGCGCCAAGTGGCGAAGATCTATGAAGACCGGCGCAAGATGCAGGCCGGTGGCATGGGACTCAACTGGGGGTTTGCGGAAACGTTGGCCTATGCCACGCTGCTCGAGCAGGGGCATCCGGTGCGCATTACCGGCCAGGACGTGGGCCGCGGCACCTTCTCCCACCGTCATGCGGTCGTGCACAACCAGAAGGACGGGTCGACCTACGTTCCGCTGCAGAACATGTCCGACGGACAGCCGCGCTTCACGATCCACGACTCCTTCCTGTCGGAAGAAGCCGTGCTGGCGTTCGAGTACGGTTATTCGACCACGGCGCCCAACGATCTGGTGATCTGGGAAGCCCAGTTCGGCGACTTCTTCAACGGTGCGCAGGTGGTGGTGGATCAGTTCATTTCCTCCGGTGAAACCAAGTGGGGCCGGCTGTGTGGCCTGACCATGCTGCTCCCCCATGGCTATGAAGGTCAGGGGCCCGAGCACTCCTCGGCCCGCCTTGAGCGCTTCCTGCAGATGAGTGCCGAGCACAACATGCAGGTCTGCGTCCCGACGACACCGGCGCAGATCTATCATCTGCTGCGTCGTCAGGTGATCCGCCCGCTGCGCAAGCCGCTGGTGGTCATGTCGCCCAAGTCGCTGCTGCGCCACAAGGAAGCGACGTCCAGCCTCGAAGACCTGGCCCACGGCAAGTTCCACATGGTGCTGTCGGATCAGGCCGAGCTGACGGCCGAGAACGTCACGCGCGTGGTGCTGTGTGCGGGCAAGGTCTACTACGACCTGGCCAACTGGCGCGCCGAAAACGAGCGGTACGACACGGCCATCCTGCGCCTCGAGCAGCTTTATCCCTTCCCCAAGGAAGAGCTTCTCGCCGCCCTTCAGGCATATACCCAGCTGGAAGATATCGTCTGGTGCCAGGAAGAGCCGTTGAACCAGGGCGCCTGGTATTCCAGCCAGCACCATATGCGCACCGTGGCCGACATGCTCAAGGATGGCCTGGGACGTGAGTTGAAATTCGCAGGACGCCCGGCCTCTGCTGCTCCGGCAGCGGGCTACATGTCCGTCCATACTGAACAGCAGCGCCAGCTGGTGGAAGACGCGTTTAATCTTTAAGCGCCCACCGGATTTAGAGAACACATAAGGGAAACGACATGGCTACCGAGATCAAAGCGCCAACCTTTCCGGAATCCGTTGCCGAAGGCACCGTCGCCGCATGGCACAAGAAGCCGGGCGACAGCGTTGAGCGTGACGAGCTGATTGTTGAGATTGAAACCGACAAAGTGGTGCTCGAAGTCGTCGCACCGGAAGCGGGTACCCTGACCGAGGTGATGGTCGAAGAAGGCGATACCGTCGAGTCAGAGCAGGTGCTGGGCAAGGTTGGTGAGGGCAACGCCTCCGCCGATAGCGGCAAGAAAGCAGACACGTCTTCTGGCGATGACAGCGCTGAAAAGTCAGAAGAGACATCCGAAAGTAAATCGGAAGACAAGAAAGCCAGCGGCGGTAACGGTGGTGGCAAGCAGCATGAAGTGAAAGCACCGAGCTTCCCCGAGTCGGTTCAGGAAGGCACCGTGGCCGCCTGGCACAAGAAGGTCGGTGAAGCGGTCAAGCGTGACGAGGTGCTGGCCGATATCGAAACCGATAAGGTCGTGCTGGAAGTCGTCGCGCCCGCCGACGGCGCCCTGGCCGAGATCAAGGCCGAAGAAGGCAGCCAGGTCGAGTCAGAAGCCGTGCTTGCGACCTTCACCGAAGGCGCCGGCGGCGAGAGCGGTGGTGATGACACCAAGCCGGCCAAGTCGGAAAGCAGCGAAGACGAAGGCGCCGACGAGAAAGTCGGCGACAAGATCCTCGCTCCGGCGGCCCGCAAGATGGTCGCCGAGCACGATCTCGACGCTACCAAGATCAGCGGCACCGGCAAGGGCGGACGCATCCTCAAGGAGGACGTGCAAAAAGCCGTGAAAGACGGATCCGCGAAGAAATCGTCAGGCGGCGGTGCTGCTGCGCCGAAAGCGGCTGCGGCAGCGGCCGCTCCGGCGGTAGAAGGCGAGCGCCCCGAGAAGCGTGTGCCGATGAGCCGTCTGCGTCAGACCATCGCCAAGCGTCTGGTTCAGGCGCAGCAAACCGCGGCGATGCTCACTACCTATAATGAAGTCGACATGACCGCAGTCATGGAGCTGCGCGCGCAGTACAAGGATACGTTCCTCAAGGCGCACGATACCAAGCTCGGCTTCATGGGCTTTTTCGTCAAGGCGGCCTCCGAGGCGCTCAAGCGCTTCCCGGACGTCAACGCCTCCATCGACGGTACCGACATCGTCTATCACGGCTACCAGGACATTGGCGTTGCCGTGTCCACGCCGCGCGGCCTGGTCGTGCCGGTACTGCGCGACACCGACAGCATGAAGATTGCCGATGTCGAGAAGACAATCGTCGACTTCGGCAAGCGGGCGCGTGACGGTAAGCTTGGCATCGACGAAATGCAGGGCGGCACCTTTACGATCACCAACGGCGGTATTTTCGGCTCGCTGATGTCGACCCCGATCATCAATCCGCCGCAAACCGCCATCCTGGGGATGCACAAGATCCAGGAACGTCCTATGGCGGTCAATGGCAAGGTCGAGATTCGCCCGATGATGTATCTGGCGGTTTCCTACGATCACCGGATGATCGACGGCAAAGATGCCGTGCAATTCCTGGTGACCATTAAAGAGCTGCTGGAAGATCCCGCACGCCTGTTGCTGGACGTGTAAGGTCATCGCGACCTGCCAAGCTCTCACGTTCAATCGCACCCTGCCTTCTGCCCCACAAGGGAGAAGGCACCCAAGCTAAAGGAGCCAACATGGCTGACAAGTTTGATGTGATCGTTATTGGTGCCGGCCCTGGTGGTTATGTAGCGGCCATCCGTGCGGCGCAACTCGGGCTGAAAACCGCCTGTGTCGAAAAATGGATCGGCAAGGAAGGTAACGTCGTGCACGGCGGTACCTGCCTGAACGTTGGCTGTATCCCGTCCAAGGCGCTGCTTGAAGCATCGCACAAGTTCGTCGAAGCGAAAGACGATTTCGATGACCTGGGTATCCAGGCCGGTGACGTCACCATGGACGTCAAAAAGATGATGGCGCGCAAGGATAAGATCGTTAAGAACTTGACCGGCGGCATCTCGGGCCTGTTCAAGGCCAACGGCGTCACCGCCATTGACGGCACTGGTAAAGTCATTTCCGGCAAGCAGGTGGAAGTGACCGATAAAGACGGCAAGGCCACCACCTATGACGCCGATAACATCGTCGTGGCGGCGGGCTCTGTACCGGTGGAAATTCCGCCGACCCCGCTGGTCGAAGGACTGGTTGTCGACTCCACCGGTGCACTGGAATTCCAGGAAACACCCAAGCGTCTTGGCGTGATTGGTGCCGGTATCATTGGCCTGGAACTGGGTAGCGTGTGGAACCGCCTGGGCTCCGAGGTCACCGTGCTCGAAGCCATGGATTCCTTCCTGCCCATGGTCGACGGTGCCATCGGTAAAGAAACCCAGAAGCTGCTCAAGAAACAGGGCCTGGACATCAAACTGGGCGCTCGCGTCACCGGCTCGGAAACCAACGGCGAAGAAGTGACCGTCAAGTACACCGACGCTGACGGCGAGCAGGAAATGACCTTCGACAAGCTGATCGTCTGTGTCGGTCGTCGTCCTTATACCAAGGGCGTCATCGACGACGGTGTCAGCGTCGAGCTGGACGAACGCGGCTTTATCTTCGTCGACGACCAGTGCCGTACCAATGTCCCGGGCGTTTACGCCATTGGCGACTGCGTACGCGGCCCGATGCTGGCGCACAAGGCCTCGGAAGAAGGCATCATGGTGGCGGATATCATCGCGGGCCATAAGGCCGAGATGAACTACGACGCCATTCCCAACGTTATCTACACCTTCCCGGAAGTCGCGTGGGTGGGGATTACCGAGGAAGAAGCCAAAGCCAAGGGTATTAACGTCAAGACCGGTAGTTTCCCCTTTGCGGCCAGTGGTCGTGCAATGGCCAACAACGCCACCGAAGGCAACGCCAAGATCATCGCCGATGCGGAAACCGACCGCATTCTGGGCATGCACATTGTGGGTCAGCACGCCGGTGAGATGATTGCCCAAGGCGTGATTGCCATGGAATTCGGTTCCAGTGCCGAAGACCTGGCGCTGACTTGCTACGCTCACCCGACCATGTCGGAAGCGGTGCATGAAGCGGCGCTCGCGGTTGAAGGCCACGCGATCCACATGGCCAACCGCAAAAAGCGTAAGTAAATTACGCCGTAACAAAAAAGCGCCACCCCAGGGTGGCGCAACGCTTTCGGCTATGTCTTTTCGACGCGGTTTGAAAAACAGAGATCGAAAGCACGGGGATGACAGTTCTTTCAAGGAAACTGATCATCGTTCGAGTCACATGCAACCAATGGCATGAATCGATGAACCTTCACGAGTATCAAGGTAAACAGCTGTTTGCCGATTATGGTCTACCCGTGTCCAAGAGCTTTGCTGTGGACACTCCCGAAGAAGCTGAAGACGCATGTAAAAAGATCGGCGGCGACATGTGGGTGGTTAAAGCCCAGGTGCACGCAGGTGGTCGTGGTAAAGCGGGTGGCGTAAAGCTGATTAAAGACCCGGCTGATGCCAAGGCGTTTGCCGAGCAGTGGCTGGGCAAAAACCTGGTGACCTTCCAGACCGACGAGCACGGCCAGCCAGTTTCCAAGATTCTTATCGAGACCTGCACTGATATCGCCGATGAGCTGTATCTGGGTGCCGTTGTCGATCGTACGACCCGCCGCGTGGTCTTCATGGCCTCCACTGAAGGCGGCGTAGAGATCGAGAAAGTCGCCGAAGAAACCCCCGAAAAGATTCTCAGAGCCGAGATCGACCCGCTGGTTGGCGCACAGCCTTACCAGGCGCGTGAGCTGGCCTTTGCGCTGGGCCTGTCCGGCGACCAGATCAAGCAGTTCACCAAGATCTTCCTGGGGCTGTCCAAGCTGTTCCACGAGAAAGACCTGGCACTGCTGGAAATCAACCCGCTGGTCATCACCGAGCAGGGTAATCTCCACTGCCTCGACGCCAAACTGGGTCTCGACAGCAACGCGCTGTACCGTCACCCGGATCTGCAGGCCATGCGCGATCCGTCGCAGGAAGACGAGCGCGAAGCCGAAGCCGCCGCCTGGGAACTCAACTATGTCGCACTCGATGGCAACATTGGCTGCATGGTTAACGGCGCGGGCCTGGCCATGGGCACCATGGACATCGTCAACCTGAACGGTGGCAAGCCGGCCAACTTCCTGGACGTTGGCGGCGGCGCGACCAAAGAGCGCGTCGCGGAAGCCTTCAAGCTGATCCTGTCTGACGATTCCGTCAAAGCCGTTCTGGTCAACATCTTCGGCGGTATTGTACGTTGCGACATGATCGCTGAAGGCATCATCGGTGCCGTTGAGCAGGTGGGTGTCAACGTACCGGTGGTCGTACGTCTGGAAGGTAACAACGCCGAGCTAGGCACGGAAAAACTCGCGTCTAGCGGTCTGAATATCATCGCGGCTACCAGTCTGACCGACGCGGCTCAGCAGGTCGTAAAAGCGGCGGAGGGCAAGTAATGAGCATCCTGATCGACAAGAACACCAAGGTCATCTGCCAGGGCTTTACCGGTGGCCAGGGTACGTTCCACTCCGAGCAGGCGATTGCCTACGGTACCCAGATGGTCGGCGGCGTAACGCCTGGTAAAGGTGGCCAGGAGCACCTGGGGCTGCCCGTTTTCAACACCGTGAAGGAAGCGGTCGAGAAAACCGGCGCGGAAGCCAGCGTGATCTACGTGCCGGCGCCGTTCTGTAAAGACTCGATCCTTGAAGCCGCCAATGCCGGCATCAAGCTGATCGTGTGCATTACCGAAGGTATCGCGACCCTCGACATGCTCGACGCAAAAGTAAAATGCGACGAGCTGGGTGTTCGCCTGATCGGCCCGAACTGCCCCGGTGTCATCACCCCGGGCGAATGTAAAATCGGCATCATGCCGGGCCACATTCACCAGCCGGGCCGTGTCGGCATCGTATCGCGTTCGGGTACCTTGACCTACGAAGCGGTCAAGCAGACCACTGATCATGGCTTTGGTCAGTCCAGCTGTGTCGGCATCGGTGGTGACCCGATCCCGGGCTCCAACTTCATCGACATCCTCGAGATGTTCGAGAAAGACCCGAAAACCGAAGCCATCGTCATGATCGGCGAAATCGGTGGCACGGCGGAAGAAGAAGCGGCGGCTTACATCAAGGCCAACGTTTCCAAGCCTGTGGTTGCCTACATTGCCGGTGTGACAGCACCTCCCGGCAAGCGTATGGGCCACGCAGGCGCGATCATCTCCGGCGGTAAAGGCACCGCTGACGAGAAGTTCGCTGCCCTGGAAGGTGCCGGTGTCAAAACCGTGCGCTCTCTGGCAGAGATCGGCGACGCGCTGAAAGAGATGACGGGCTGGTAAGCACTTACTAGACGCCGTGAACTGAAAAAGAGCACCTTCGGGTGCTCTTTTTTATTATCTGAGGGGAATGGCAAGGTGCGTTGGCTGTGCCGTTAACCGGCGTCATGACTGGCGTCGATTGAGCCAGCGTGTGCTGTAAAGGAAAAACAGCGGCGCACCCACCAGCAGGTAAAGGTGGTAACTGACCAGCCGCCAGATAAGCACTGCCGCCACTACCTGACCCTGGTTCATCAGCGGCAGTAGCAGGCCGCCAACGCCGACTTCGGCGGCGCCGGCTCCGCCCGGTAGAAAGCTGAACTGGCTAGCCGCCATGGCCAGCATCTGTGTGAGAAACGTCCACAGCCAGTCGGCGTGCCCGCCGACCCCTAGAACGGCAATATAGAGCAGGCTATAGCGCAGTACCCAGTGCAAGGCGGTCAGGCCAAGCATCAGCGCAAGTGTCGTGCGCGGGAGTGCCAGGGTCGCCTTCAGCGCATGGCGGCAGCGCAGCAGGCGGCGGATAAGCCAGCGGCGCCGTAGAGCATTGACGCCGGGAAGGCGAAGGGGGCGACACCGCATCAGCCAGGATAGATAACGCATAGCCAGCAATACGGTAGCCATAAACGCCAGAAGTGCCAGCAGGGCAGCTTCGATCAATCCTTGGTGGGGCCATTGGCTGTCGCTGAACAGCGTGCTGCCAAGGGCGATGATGAGCATGGATAAAAAGAACAGCAGGTCGCACCCCTGGTCGATCAGAAACATCGCGGCTCCCTTGGCCGGCGAAAAGCCGCGCTGGGCCAATAGTGCTAGCAGCGTAGCGGGGCCTCCGCTGCCGCCAGGCGTGGCGCATAGCGCAAACTTGGTGGCCATCTCGATCCCCAGTGCGCCCCCTTGGTTTAGCCGGCCTGCCCGGCCGTTGAGCATGAGCCGAAGCCGGGCGGCGTTGATATTCCAGCATAGCGCAGCGAGGGCGACCATCAGTGCCAACAGGCCCAACGGAAACGTCGTCAGGTGGGCCAGAGCCGCCTGGCCACCTGCCAGGGATGTTAGTACCAGCGGCGTCAGAATGGCGCCCAGGAGGAGTACGCCGTGGATCGGCCGCAGGCGTGGCCGCCGCCGAGGACTATCGATAGTGTGAGCGCGCATGGGGAAGATCCTGCCGGGCAAGGTCGCGGTAGTGCTCATGCAGGCGGTGAATCACGCTGTCCCAGCCGAACTGACGTTCGACAAAGTGACGGGCGTAGCGGCCACTGGCGGCAATATCGTTGCTGAATAGCGCCGTGCACGCTTCCGCCATGGCATCAGGGTCGAGAGGGCGGCATAAAATACCGCCGCCCAGCGGGACGTTCTCGATCAGCGCGCCGGCCCGTGCGCCGATGACCGGCAGGCCGCTGGCCATTGCTTCCTGAGCGATCAAGCCGAAGGTTTCGCGGGTACCGGCGTGGAGCAGGGCATCGCTGCTGGCAAGCGCGGTGGCGACCTCGTGGGCACCACAGCAGCGCTCCACCACTGTGACGTTATCGGGCACTTGATGGGGCATGCCAGGGCCCATGAGCAGCAGATGATAGTCGCTTCCAAGCTTCTTCATGGTGGCGAGCAGCGTGTCGATGTTTTTTTCTCGCGAGCAGCGACCGACGAAGATGAGTAGCCTTTTGTCTTCGCCAATGCCGTAGCGCCTGCGCAGACCCGGGTCAAAGCGATCCGGATGAAACTGCGCAAGGTCGACGCCCAATGGCTGCATGCGCACGTTGTCGACGCCCCACTCGGTCAGCCGCTCGGCCATGGCCTTGCAGGGGGCCAATACGCTATCGAAGCGCCGATAAAGGTCGACGACGTAGCGGATCAGGCGCTGGCGGACGTGGTTCCCAAAGCGGTCGCCCATCAGCCGGGGTAGGTCCGAGTGATAGAAACCGACTACCGGCACGCCAAGCCGTTGGCCGGCATCCAGCGCTGCCCAGGCCGTCACGTAGGGGTCGCCTGCCTCGATCAGGTCAGGCGCCAGGTCGACAAGCGTATTGCACCAGGGGCGGCGGCGCAGCGGAAACCGGTATCCCTGGCCCAGGGGTAGGCGCATAGCTGGCAGGGTGTGGGTGTCGCCCAGGCTGTCACCCTCGGCGCCGGGCACCACCAGGCTGGCTCTCACCTGGGCGGCGCGCAGCACGCGATGTTTTGCCTGCAGGTAAGTACGTACGCCGCCGCTGGCCGGCGCGTGGAACATGGTTATGTCGGCAATATGCAAGGTCATCTCCGAGCCACACGAGTGTCATCGGATTACCATAGGGAAGAAATAAGTCAGTTAGGCGACAGTACTGGGGAGGGGGAAATAAAAACGCCACGGCAGGCCGTGGCGTAACAATAACATTCATTGTTCAGGTATGTGACGTCACACTGCCGGCCGCGCCACTAGCGAGCGGGTCTCTTCACGTGCTTCGGTCAGCGCCACACGCAAGCTGTCGCCGAGCTTGTAACGCTCTTCGCCTTCGATCTGGATGCGGCCCTCTTTATCGTCGATGACCACCTTGCTGCGGTCACTGTGCATCAAGGGAGCGGGCACGAAGGCCGTGGCACCATTTTCGAGCAGGCGAACGCGCATACCGCCTCGGTTGATCGCCATGATCTCGGCGTCAAAGGTGTCCTGGTTCTGCGCGGCGGGCGTCAGGTAGCGCACGTAAAGCCAGTCTTTCACGTCGCGCTCGGCCATACGGTTCAGGCGGCGACGCTCGGTCAGCTGTTCGGTGAGCTGCTGGCTGGCTTCAGCCGGGGCCTGTTCACCCTTCAGTACGCGCTTGATCAGGCGGTGGTTGACCATATCGCCATACTTTCGGATTGGCGAAGTCCAGGTAGCGTAGGCGGCAAGGCCCAGGCCGAAGTGCGGGCCGGGTTGGGCCGACATGCTGGTGAAACCCTGGAAGCGACGCAGGCGGGCATCCAACCAGGCATCGTCGCGGCTTTCCAGCGCGCGTTTGAGGTCTTTGTAATGGGCAAGCTCGGTTAACGCCTGCTGGTCCACGTCAATTTCCTGACCCGCCAGAAATTCCTGCGCGGCCTCGGCTTTTTCGGGCTCGAAGGCGCGGTGCACGTTAAAGATGCCGTGGCCGATGTGCTGGGCGAGGAAGTCCGCGCAACAGGCGTTGGCGGCAATCATCGACTCTTCGATCATGCGGTTGGCAATGCGGCGATCCTCGGTGCGAATACCCAGGACATTACCCGCATCGTCCAGGTCAAAGACGTAATCCGGACGATCCTTGAAGACCAGGGCATGCTCGTTACGCCAGGCGGTACGCGCTTCGGTTAAATCGCGCAGCGCGGTCAGCTGCTCGGCAATGTTATCCGCCGGTGCCCAGTCACCCTGGCCGTCGATCCAGTCAGACACATGGTCGTAAGCCAGTTTGGCGTGGGATTTAACAGTGGCGGCAAAAAAGCGGTAATTGCCAAGGCTACCGTCGGCATTGATATCCAGCGTGCAGGCCAGTGCCGGGCGTTCTTGGTCTTCCCACAGCGAGCACAGCTCATCCGATAACTTCTCGGGCAGCATGGTGACGTTCTGGCCGGGCAAATACACCGTAAAGGCGCGGGTGCGCGCTTCCAGGTCGGCGGCGTGGCCTTCTTCCACGTAGGCGGTGGGATCGGCGATGGCGACGCTCAACTGCCAGCCGCCTTCAGCGCGCGGCGTGACGTGCAGGGCGTCATCCATATCGCGGGTCTTCTCACCGTCGATGGTAAAGAAGGGCTGTGCGGTAAGGTCCTCGCGGACAAGGCCTTCATCGTGCAGTGGCCAGTCGTCGCCCGCATTTGGAGACGCCTGCTCCAGCGCATGACGGGCAAGCGTGACACGCCATGGCACGGCGGGGTCGTCTGACTTGGCGACCAGCTCGTCGATCTGGCTGAAAAAGCCGCGATCGTTCTGTTTGAGCGGGTGACGCACCAGGCGCGCCACGACCCAGTCGCCATCGGCGATGGTGGATTCGTCCAGGGTGTTTTTGATGCGTGCCTTGAGCACATTGCGGATCGATGGATGATCCGGCACCACCGCAAGGCGGTCTTCGCGCTTTTGCACCCTTGCAACAAAGCGGTCGAGCCCGGCCTCGATCAGCTTTTCGGGCTCGAGGGATTTTTTATCGCCGTTTTCATGGATGACGCCCTCGACGCGGTCGCCGTGCAGCACCTGTTTCATGGCGGGGGGCGGCACGAAATAGGATTCACCGTCGTCGGTTTCAAGAAACCCGAAGCCTTTCTCGGTAGCTTTGATCACCCCTTCAGCACGTGGGGTGGTATCGCGAATCTGTTGCTTGAGCGAGGCAAGCACGGAATTGTTTTGCAGCATGAGGTCAATCAGTTGGCGAAGGATAGGGGGACACTATACGGATTACCGGGAGCCGCGCCAATTGTCGCCGTGTGAAGTTCTCTTTGGTTACAAGTTATCAATAACCTACATCCCATCTGGTAGACGTGTCATCCCCTTATTAAAAGAAGAAAAGTGTCCCTACAAAACATGTTAGCGGATCATTGGTACTTGAATGGTATTAATTATTGGCTATATTGGTATCTAATTGGTCTTTAATATTCAGGTGAAATCCATGGATTCACGCTTTACGCAGCTGCGCCTTGACCCTAAGGGCGCGACGCCTCTTTACCAGCAGTTGGCTCGTCAGCTGGAGCATGCCATTGAGACGGGTGCCTGGGAGGTTGGCGAGGCGCTGCCTTCAGAGCGCAACTTGGCCGATACCCTCGATGTCTCGCGTATAACCGCGCGCAAGGCTTTGGACTGTTTGGCTGAGCTGGGGCTTATTCGTCGTAGCCGTGGTTCTGGCACCTTCATCACGCCTCGTCTCAATCAGTCATTAACCCGGTTGGTGAGTTTCACCGAGCTCCTTACCCAACGCGGTTTTACGCCAAGTTCTCAATGGTTAGAGCGCAGGCTGGCAAATCCCAATGCGGAAGAGAGCATGCGTCTTGGCCTGGGGGCCGATGCCCAGGTGGCGCGCCTAAAGCGTTTACGCTTGGCCGATGAAGTGGTGATGGCGGTAGAGGATAGCTGTCTACCTGTATCAGTGATGCCCGATCCCCAGTCAGTCGAAACGTCTCTCTATGCAGTGCTGGAAGCCAGCGGCAAGCCAGTGACGCGAGCCCTGCAGCATGTCACTGCCATCAATGCGGACGCAGAGCTAGCGGTGCTCGCCGAGGTAGCTGAGGGACAGGCACTGCTTAAAGTTACACGACTGGGCTACCTAGCCGACGGCACACCAGCGGAGCTAACGATTACCTACTGCCGCACCGATTACTACGACTTTATGGTCGAGCTGACTCGCTAGGAGACGTTATGCAATTTGGCAATATTCGTACCCCCCAGGGTTGGCGTCTGGGAGAAATTCACTGGGATAAGGGACGTATCAGTCGCATTAGAGGCGAATCGGTAGACCCGGATACCAATGACCATCCTCGAGTACTGCCTGGCTTTATTGATTTACATGTGCATGGCGGCGGTGGTGCAGATGTCATGGAAGGGGGCGAAGCACTGGCTATTTTGGCTCGCACCCACGTGCGCTTCGGCACCACGCGGCTATTAGCTACCACCATGACGGCGCCTGACACCCATATCCGGCAGACACTGCGCGAAGTCGCTGCCTATATGGAAGCGCCAGTACTCCAGGCCGCCCAAGTGTTGGGCGTACATTTGGAAGGCCCCTACATTAACCCTGGCAAGCTAGGTGCCCAGCCGGCCTATGCAAGGGTTGGAATGACTGAGGAGTTGGACGAGCTCTGCGCCCTGGCGCCGATTCGCTTGATCACCCTGGCCCCTGAATTGTCTGGCCACTTGGCGTTGATTCAGTACCTTAGCGAGAGAGGCGTACGGGTGCAGCTGGGTCATACATTGGGTAGCTACGAAGAAGGTGTGGAAGCACTGGCCAACGGTGCTAGTGGCTTCGCTCACTTGTTCAATGCCATGACCGGTCTGCACCACCGCAAGCCTGGCATGGTGGGCGCGGCGCTGGCCCATGCTCAGTACGCCGAAGTGATCCCTGATCTGTTACATGTCCACCCAGGCGCCATCCGCACTGCCCTTCGTTGTATCCCCAATCTCTATGCGGTCACCGACTCGACGGCCGCCGCGGGTATGCATGACGGTGACTATCGGCTTGGCGAGCATACCGTCACCAAGTGTCTGGGGGGCGTGCGGTTAGCCGACGGCACCCTGGCAGGCAGTACGCTGACCATGGATCAGGCGCTGCGCAACCTGGTCTCGCTAGGGCTCTCTCTGGCCGAAGCCTCCGATCGTCTCTCTCGCTACCCGGCGGACTTCCTGGGTATTAGTGATATTGGTCGCCTTCAGGAAGGCGCCTCAGCTGACCTGGTTGTTCTTGATCCCCAGCTTCAAATCAAAGCGGTCGTCGTCGAGGGCCGCACCATTCAAGGAGATACCTGATGTCCCTGATGCTTGCGGAAGCCCGCAACGCGCCGGACCGTATTCGCGGCCAGTTGCAGCGTAACGCCCAAATCTTTGCCCCATTGGGCGAGCAACTGCGCCAGACGCCGCCCGCGGCTGCGGTGACCGTTGCCCGTGGCAGCTCCGATCATGCTGCCAGCTACTTTGCTTATCTCTGCATGCAGCAACGCGGCATCCCGGTAGCCTCTTTGCCGCCCTCGCTAACCACGTTGAGAAAGGCGCCCTGGCGCGTTCGCGGCCAATTGGCTCTGGCTGTCTCTCAGTCGGGGCAGAGTCCTGACTTGATCGCCACTCAGCAGGCACTGGCGGCCGCTGGCGCTCGAACACTCGCGTTGATTAATACGCCTCAGTCACCTTTAGGCGCTGCTAGCGACAATGAGGTTCCTCTCTATGCAGGCGAGGAGAAGAGTGTGGCGGCCACTAAAAGCTATCTAGCCACGCTCTCAGCCATGGCCCAGTTGATGGGTCACTGGAATGAGGATCGCCGCTTGCTGGATGCCTTAGACGAGCTGCCAGGTCGCTTGGAACTCGCTCTGGACCAGGACTGGGCCCCGGCCATTGAAGCTTTTCAGGGGGCTGATCGACTGATGGTCATTGGACGCGGCGCAGGCTTGGCGGTGGCCCAGGAGGCGGCGCTCAAGTTCAAAGAAACCTGTGCCATTCAAGCCGAGGCCTTGAGTGGCGCCGAAGTACGCCATGGTCCCATGGCACTGATTGACCGCGGCTATCCAGTGCTGATATTTGCGCCACCTGGGCCGGAGCAGGCTGGGTTGCTGGCGTTAGCCGAGTGGCTGGAAAGCATTGGTGCTCGCGTTCTGCTAGCCGCCGATTCGGGCGTCACTGAGCGCCATTTAACGGTGGTGGAGGCAGGCCACGAGGCTCTGCAGCCGCTATCTATCATCCAGAGTTTCTACATCATGGTGGCCGGCTTAGCGGCGGCCAGAGGCAGTGACCCGGATAGTCCTCAGCACCTAAATAAGGTCACCTGCACCCTGTAAAGACAAATAAACCAATAGCTCCATAATAAAGACAACGCGGGAGTTTCCCCATGTCCGATCCAAGTCAAACCTTAATCTTGCAGTCACCGGTGGAGGGGATTGTGGTTCCCCTAAGCGAGGTGCCCGATCCGGTCTTCGCAGGTCTGTCACTGGGCGAAGGTATCGCCATTGACCCCCTCGGCGGGTGTCTGCATGCCCCCTGCGATGGCGAGATAGTGCAGTGCGCCCGTACCCGCCATGCCCTGACCCTGAGAACAGACGCCGGGGTGGAGCTATTGCTTCACCTGGGCCTTGACACCGTCGAGCTAGAGGGCCAAGGCATTGAGCTGATGGTGTCAGTGGGTGACAGTGTGCGCGCTGGTGATCCGCTGTGTCGCTTTGATGCCGACGTGCTGGCGCTAGGTGCCTCTGCGCTGATCACGCCTCTGGTGGTTACTGAACCCGCTGCCTGGCACCTATTGCCGCCTCGCCATAGTAAGGGGGAACGTGTTGCGCTTGGTGAGGAGCTGTTGGTGCTTACTCGCACCTCAGCGGAGCAGGACGAAGCCGCAACGACCAAAGGCCCATTAATGGAGCGCTGCCTAACGCTCGCCCTCGCGGCTGGGTTGCATGCCCGCCCTGCGGCACGACTAAGAGCCATCGCACGGGAGTACGGTGTTAATTTGGAAGTGCACCTCGAGCCAGCGACAGAAGGTGCTGGCGCGAACGTCGAAAGCTTAAGTGCGCTAATGAACCTTGGTTTGGTCGCAGGCAGCGCTTTGCGTCTGAGAGCCCAGGGAACTCGGGGGGAGGCCGCTTTGGACGCCGCTGAAGCGCTGCTGACTACTCCCGAAGCCAAGGAGCACGCCGCTGGCACAACCCAGGCGGTACCGACCCAGGCATTTGAGAAAGAACTTGAGACGGGAGAGCTGGCTGGTTTGATTGCCAGTCAGGGCTTGGCGACTGGCCCTCTGATAGTCTGCCGACCGCCACTGCCTAGCGTGCCTTATGACGGCGAAGGTGAAAGCGTTGAGTCCCCACGCCTTAAACAGGCACTTAACCGTATCAGTGACGATTTAGCAAAGGCCGAGGTGCAGGCGACACACCAAGGGCAGCCCGCCGAGGCGGAAATCTTCGCAGCCCATGGCGCCTGGCTTGAAGATCCGAACTTAGCTGCAGAGGCAGAGGCGCGGATTAGCGATGGCCGCAGTGCTGGCCAAGCTTGGCGGGAAGCATTAGACGCTGAAGCAGAGCGGCTTGCTGCTAGCGGTAACGACTTGCTGGCTGCCCGTGTCGCGGATCTGCGCGACTTGCAGCGACGTGTGATGGTGGCGCTGAGCGGCGACAATCAAGAGGCAGCTCCTGAGTTGCCCGAAGGCGCCATATTGGTGGCGGAGGACTTAACCCCGTCGGAGTTGGTTGCCGTGGCCGACCAGCACCCGGCGGGGCTTTGCCTCTCCGGCGGAGGAACGACTTCTCATGTGGCGATACTGGCGCGGGCACGGGGTATCCCTTGTCTCGTGGCCATGGGGCAGGCGCTATTGGAAGCTGCTCATGAGGCCGCCCTTGGAAGCGTCATTCTAGATGCCGAGAAAGGATGCTTGGCACTGAAGCCAACGCCGATGCAACTAGCCGAGATGGCTGAGCGGATTGAGGCTCGCCGACAGCAAGCCGAAACGGCGCGGGCGGCCGCTCATGAGCCTGCCATCACCCTAGACGGACGTACCGTTGAGGTGCGCGCTAATATTGGTGGTGCAGAGGAAGCGTGCCTAGCGGCAGCGTCAGGCGCCGATGGCGTAGGCTTACTGCGCAGCGAGTTTCTGTTCTTGGGACGTGATAGCGCCCCCGACGAGGCCACTCAGCGCGAAGAATACCAGGCCGCTTTAACGGCCTTGGACGGTAAGCCGGTGATTATTCGCACGCTGGATATCGGCGCCGACAAGCAGCTTCCTTATCTACGTTTGCCAACCGTGCCTAATCCAGCGTTAGGAGTACGCGGCGTGCGCCTTTGGCAGAGCCAGCCTGAGCTTTTGGAGACGCAGCTACGAGCGATACTCGGTGTCACCCCATTGAAAGCGCTGCATATCATGCTGCCTATGGTGAGCGAGGCCGCCGAGCTACGCGAAGTGCGCCAGCGTTTAGAGACACTGGCCGCTGAGTTAGGGCTGAGTGAACGGCCGCGGTTAGGGGCCATGATCGAAGTGCCTAGCGCTGCACTCTGCGCTGCCAGTCTTGCCGATGAGGCAGACTTCCTTTCCATTGGCACCAATGACTTAACCCAGTACACCCTGGCCATGGATCGTGAAGATCCAGCGCTGGCTAGTCGGGCGGATGTACTGCACCCGGCGGTACTGCGTCTGATCCAAGCGACGGTCGCTGGCGCAGCCAAGCGCTGTCCCGTCGGCGTATGTGGTAGTGCTGCCAGTGACGAACTGGCTGCTCCTTTGCTAGTGGCTCTGGGGGTCGATGAGCTCTCAGTAGAGCCTGCGCGAATACCGGCGGTAAAGGCTGCTTTGCGCCATCTGGACACCGCCGCATTGGCAGCCAATATCCCCGAGCTACTGGCCTTGCCTGATGCAGTCTCGGTGCGCTTGCGCCTCGGCGAGCTGCTGGCCCTGGATAATGAGGCCTCCCCAATAACAACTCCCTTCGCGAGGTGCTGATATGGCTATTATGACTTTTGGAGCCCGTATGATGGGCGGGCTACAGCAACTGGGCCGCTCTCTGATGCTGCCCATTGCGGTGTTACCTATCGCTGGCCTGCTATTACGTTTGGGCCAGCCCGATCTGCTGGATATTGCCTTTATCGCCAGTGCGGGCGAAGCAATATTCGCTAATCTGGCGCTGATTTTTGCCATTGGTTTGGCGGTGGGCTTTGCCAATGACAGCAATGGCGCAGCGGGCCTGGCTGGCGTTATTGGTTACTTGGTTCTCGATGCAGTGCTGAACTCTCTCAATCCAGAGATTAATATGGGGGTGTTGGCGGGCATCATCATCGGCAGCGTGGCGGGCTTACTTTATAACCGCTACCAAGCAATCCAGTTGCCAGACTACTTGGCTTTCTTCGGCGGGCGGCGCTTTGTGCCTATTGTCACCGGCCTTACTGCTGTGGTTCTGGGGTTCGCCTTTGGGATAATCTGGCCGCCCATTCAGCATGGCATTGATTTATTAGGCCAGTGGCTGATCAATGCCGGTGAGTTGGGGTTGTTTGTCTACGGGATGCTCAACCGGCTGTTAATCGTTACTGGCCTACATCATGTGCTCAACAGCCTGGTATGGTTTGTTTTTGGCAGCTTTGAAACGGCTTCTGGGGCGGTAGTTAGCGGGGATCTTAATCGCTTCTTCGCAGGCGATCCCACCGCAGGCCGCTTTATGGCGGGCTTTTTCCCAGTGATGATGTTTGGCCTGCCAGCCGCAGCGCTGGCCATGTACCACGCCGCGCCGAAAGGGCGACGTGCCCAAGTGGGTGGCCTGCTGTTGTCGCTGGCGTTGACCGCCTTCCTTACCGGTGTGACTGAGCCTATCGAATTCACTTTTATGTTCCTTGCGCCGCTTCTCTATGGCCTACACGCTGTATTAACTGGTATTTCAGTCGCCTTGCTTCACTGGCTAGACGTTAAGCTGGGCTTTACTTTCTCTGCAGGGGCCTTCGACTTCGCGCTCTCGTATGGGCTTTCTACCAATGGCTGGCTGATGTTGCCGGTAGGACTGGCCTATTTCGTTATCTACTACACGATTTTTCGCTGGGCGATCATGCGTTTCGACCTGCCAACGCCGGGCCGCGACCCCGAGACAGTAGCACCCGTTGGGACAGAAGCTGCTCCCAGTGAACGAGGCCCAGCCTTTGTGGCTGCTCTAGGTGGCGCAACCAACCTACAAAGCGTTGGTGCTTGCACCACTCGGCTGCGTTTGGTGCTAGAGAATCCCGATATTATCGACGAGGCAGCCCTTAAGGCGCTGGGCTCACGGGGGCTGCTGCGTCTTCAAGGTGGTGGTGTTCAGGTCATCGTAGGGCCGATTGCAGACGGCGTAGCTGATGAAATACGCACCGCACTAAGTGCTGCCGGGGAAGCACCTGAGCGGCAGGCCGTTCAAGGAAATTCTAGAGCCGAAGTAACTCCAGAAACCGATGTAGCGCCTATAGACTCTCAGGATAGGCTAGCTTGGCAGCAGGCTTTGGGAGGCGAACGGAATGTGCGCAGCGCGACGGCCGTTGCCTCCACTCGGCTGCGCTTGGAGCTGGCCGATGCCGCTGCGCTAGACGAGGAAGCCCTGACTAGACTGGGCGCTCACGGCGTGCAGCGTCTGGAGCGTGGGGTAATACATGTGCTAATCGGTGAACGGGCAAGCTCGGTGGCCTTGGGGTTATCATTGCCCTGATTTGGCGATAAGGCTGCCCCAGAGAAATAAGGGCGGCCATTCCCAATCGGTCTGGTTGTTTAGTCTTTATCTGGCTAGGAGCGTCAGGGATGAATCGGTTAAGCTAAATGCCCATACTTATGGAGTGCGTTATGACACCTCGCCTGATTGTTTCTGACCTGGATGGCACCCTATTAGGAAGCGACCACTCCCTGCACGAAAGCACCGTCGAGGTGCTGAGGGCATTGGTGGAGCAGGGGCATCACGTCGCGTTGGCGTCGGGCCGTCATTATCACGATATGAAGGTGTTTCGCGATCAGCTGGCTATTCCGCTGCACTTGATTAGCACTAACGGCGCCTACGTTCATGATCCTGACGACGCCTTGCTGGCGGCGAATCACCTCGCGCCCGAGCATGCCAAGGCGCTGATTGGTCTGCCGCGTCCGCCCCAGGTGCGGTTGAATCTCTATCGCGAAAGCGGCTGGCACATCGATGCTGAGGCGCCGCACCTGCTGTCGCTGCACGCCTCTACCGGCTTTACCTACGACGTGGTGCCGCCGGCGCAGATGGACATTCACGGCGTGGGCAAGGTGCTTTATCTGGGCGACCCCGACGCGCTTGCCGAACTGGAGGCCAGCGCCCGGCAAGCCCACGGCCGTGAGCTGCACATTACCTACTCGACGACCGACTCGCTGGAAATCATGGCCTACGGGGTCAATAAAGGCGAAGCGTTGACCTCGTTGCTGACGCGGCTGGGCTTGACGCCTGCCGACTGTCTGGCGTTTGGCGATAACCTCAACGACACGGAAATGCTCAGCCTGGCTGGCGAAGCCCAGGTGATGGCTAACGCCCATCCCGCGCTGTTCGACCGGGTGGCGGGCGGTGAGCGAATCGGTCACCACGGTGAGGCCGCCGTTGCCCAGTGGCTGCGCAAGCGCTTTGGGCTGTAAGCGCTTTACCACCTTAGTCGAGGCTACCTTGTCAGCACCGCTGCGCTCGCCCATGCTCAATGCCCCTTGATAACAATAATATGGGATACGTCTGCCGCGATGACCTCCGCCACCCCGACTTCCTCCGCCCCGACCAAGCCCGCAACGCTGTTCGTGGTCGATGATGACCCGGAAATCTGTGAACTGCTGGCGGATTATCTGGGGCGTCACGGCTATCAGGTGTTTACCGCCCAGGATGCCGATGCCTTGCGAGCGCTTATGCACAATGGCGCAGCGGATCTGTTGATCGTCGATCTGATGCTGCCTGGGGACGACGGCTTTTCGATCTGTCGCGAGGTGCGCAAGCACAGCGATGTGCCGATCATCATGCTCACGGCCAGCGCCGACGAAACCGACCGCATTCTGGGCCTGGAACTGGGCGCCGACGACTATCTGGGGAAGCCCTTCAACCCCCGGGAGCTGCTGGCTCGGATCAAGGCAGTGCTGCGCCGCACGCGACCGGTGGCGCCCACGCCCAGCGCCGGCCAGGCGCGCTGCGTGAGGTTTGGCGACTGGCAGCTAGATCGCATGACCCGCGAACTGATCGACCGGCAGGGAGAGCGCACCGCGCTGTCCGGGGCCGATTTTCAGCTGCTGCAGGTCTTTCTGGAGCGCCCCGCCACCGTGCTTACCCGTGACGATCTCTACGCGCTGACCCGTGGCCGTGATGCGCCGCCGCTGGACCGTTCGATTGACGTCCACGTCTGTCGGCTACGCCAGCGGCTGGGCGAAGATGCCCAGCATTCGCAGCTGATTCGCACCGTCCGGGGCGCCGGCTATATTCTCACCGCCCGTGTCGATGCGCTGACGTGAGCAGGGCTCGCTGGTCAGGGTTCAAGCGTCGCGCCGCACGCTGGCTGCCGACCACGCTGCGCGGTCGCTTTGTGATCATCATGCTGGCGGGCGTGCTGGTGGCGCAGATCGCAAGCTATGCCATCTGGACATCCCAAGTACGCGCGAGTCAGCTGCGCCAGCTCGATGAGCTGTCCACCAACATGGCGGTCAGCATTGCCTCGACGATGCAGTATTTCCGCTCGCTGCCCTACGAGTACCGCCACATCGTACTCGACCAGCTGCGCAACATGGGCGGCACGCGCTTTTTCGTCAGCATCAACGAGCGCCGCCTGGCCATCGAGGACATCGGTTCGGGGCCTGAAAAGCGGGTAGTGGTGGATAACGTCCGTGCCATCCTCACCGAACGGCTCAATATCGACGATGTGGTGGTTGAGTTTTCTCGCCCCGAGACGCTTCGCGTATTGAATAACCAAGTGCTGCTTAAAGATCTGCCACCGCGCTGGGGCCAGCACAGCCTGCTGATGGAGCCGCTTTCTCCGCCGATTCTGGTGGTGCAACTGGAGCTGGCCCCCGACACCTGGCTGTACGTGGCCACGCTACTCGGCGTGCCGGATATCTTTTCGGGGTATCGATGGCTGTCCGAAGAGCGCGTGCTAGTGGGTCTTCTGGTGCTGCTCAGCGTGATTGCGCTGTCACTGCTGGGCATTCGCAGCGCGACCCGCCCCTTGGCGCGGCTTTCCAGAGCGGCATTGCAGCTCGGCGATGACCTGGATATGCCTCCGCTCAAGGAAAGCGGCCCCAAAGAGGTGGCCGCCACGGCAGTGGCATTCAACCGCATGCAGCAGCGCATCCGCGAGCAGATCGAAGAGCGGGAGCGGCTGTTCTCGGCGATTTCCCATGACCTGAAAACCCCGCTCACCCGGCTACGCCTGCGCGCCGAAATGCTCGATGACGAGGTTCAGCGTGAGCGTTTCTGTGCGGCACTGGACGAGCTGGATAGTCTGGTGAAGGGCGCGCTGGCTTCGGTGAAAGGTCTGGACCTTCATGAAACACCCGAGCCGGTGGCGTTTGGGCCGATGATCGACGACATCGCCGAGGCGCTGCGTCTGCAGGGCGGCGACGTCACCGTTCGAGGCGAGGTGCCGCCGCTCACCGTCAAGCCCCTGGCGTTCAAACGCTGCCTGGCCAACCTGCTGGAAAACGCCGTCTTCTATGGCCAGCGAGCCGAGGTGTTGCTCACCGAGCACGCCAGCGCCGTCACTATCCAGATTCGCGACCATGGCCCAGGCATTCCGGATTCGCAGCTTTCGCGGGTGTTTTCGCCGTTTGTCCGCCTGGAGCCTTCGCGCAGCCGGAACACAGGCGGTAGCGGTTTAGGTCTGGGTATTGCCCGGCACATTGCCAAGGCTCACGGTGGTGATATTCAACTGGCAAACCACCCTCAGGGCGGGCTGTGCGTCACCCTGACAATCCCTCTCCATGAAACTATTACCGACTTGTAATAAACCTTCAACACTATGCAGGAATCGGTAACGCCTTTGCGGTGGTGTTTTACAGTACGCTGTTACCTGTCATCGACAGTACACAACAACAACACCAGGAGTTACCCATGCCTATGTTGAAGAAAACCAGCCTTGTGCTTGCCACCTCGCTTGCCGGTCTGACCATGGCGTCTCAGGCGCAGGCCAACGACGTTGAAGTGCTGCACTGGTGGACCTCCGGCGGCGAAGCCCGCGCTGCCAATGTCCTCAAGGAGCTGATGGAAGCCGAAGGTTACGGCTGGGAAGATTTTGCCGTGGCAGGTGGCGGCGGTGAAACGGCCATGACGGTGCTGAAGTCCCGGGCCATGTCGGGCAATCCACCCTCAGCGGCGCAGATCAAAGGCCCCGAAATTCAGGAGTGGGGCGAGCTTGGCCTGCTGGGCAATCTGAATGACGTTGCTGAGGCGGAAAACTGGGATGCGCTACTGCCCGAGGTGGTCGCCGAGATCATGCAGCACGACGGCCAGTACGTGGCTGTGCCTGTCAACGTCCATCGGGTCAACTGGCTGTGGGCCAATCCCGAGGTTCTGGACGACGCCGGCGTTGACATGCCGACCACCCTCGACGAGCTGTTCGAAGCAGGCGACGCCATTCGCGAGGCGGGCTACATTCCACTGGCCCACGGCGGCCAGGCATGGCAGGACGCCACCGTCTTTGAAAGTGTTGTCATCGGCAGCCAGGGCGGTGAGTTTTACCAGCGTGCGCTGGTCGACCTCGACCCCGAGGCGCTGGGCGGCGAGCAGATGGTCGATGCGCTGGAAGATTTCAAGCAGCTGCGCGAGCTGATGGACGACGGCATGTCCGGGCGCGACTGGAACATCGCTACCGGGATGGTGATCGACGGTGAGGCCGCCATGCAGATGATGGGCGACTGGGCCAAGGGCGAGTTTACCGCACGCGGCCTGACGGCCGGCGAAGACTACCTGTGCGCCCCGGCGCCGGGCACCGAAGACGTGTTTGCCTTCAACATCGATAGCCTGGCCATGTTCCGGGTCAGCGATGACGGAGAGCGGGAAGCCCAGCAAGCGCTGGCCCGCCTGGTGCTCGAGCCGACCTTCCAGGAAGCCTTCAATCTGGCCAAGGGGTCGATTCCCGCCCGCCCGGATCTGGACATGAGCAAATTCGACAGCTGCGCCCAGCAGTCGCTCAGCGACTTCCAGCGCACCGCTGAAGAAGGCGGCCTGGTACCCAGCATGGCCCATGGCATGGCGGTACGTGCCGATATCCAGGGGGCCATCTTCGATGTGGTGACCAACTACTTCAACGACGAGGAGATGCCGGCGGAAGAAGCCGCCGAGCGTCTGGTCAACGCGGCGGAAGCCGCCTCGTTCTAACGTTCATTCGCAACGATTACAGGCGATGACAGGCGCCGTCGCGTCGGCGGCGCCACCGCTTTCTGGCGAGGACGTTTCTCCATGAAAAACACTGCTACCCCGCGCGTTGGGCATCCCGCCCCACGTGCGGCGACTTCGGGTGGGCTGCAGGCGTGGTTGCCGCGGCTTGTGCTGGCCCCGTCGGTCGCCATCTCGCTGTTCTTTGTTTATGGCTTCATGCTGTGGACCTTTATTCTATCGCTGACCAGCTCGCGCATGCTGCCGAGCTACGACTTCGTCGGCTTTGGCCAGTACGCGCGCCTGATGGCCAATGAACGCTGGTGGGTGGCGTCCACTAACCTGATGATCTTTGGCACGCTGTTCGTGGTGATTTGCCTGGTGATCGGCGTTTTATTGGCCATGCTGCTCGACCAGAAAATTCGCCAAGAAGGCGCGCTGCGTACGGTCTACCTCTACCCCATGGCATTGTCCTTCATCGTCACCGGGGTGGTCTGGAAATGGCTGCTCAACCCCGGCCTGGGAATCCAGGCGATGGTGCAAAGCTGGGGCTTTGAAGCGTTTCGCTTTGACTGGATCGTTGATCCGGATATGGCCATTTACACCCTGGTAATTGCCGCCGTGTGGCAGGCGTCGGGCTTCGTCATGGCGCTGTTCCTGGCTGGCTTGCGCGGCATCGACGACAGCATTGTCAAGGCGGCGCAGCTCGACGGTGCCAGCCTACCGCGGATCTATTGGCGGGTCGTCATGCCCTGTTTGCGGCCGGTGGTGTTCAGCGCGGTGATGATTCTGGCGCACATCGCCATCAAAAGTTTCGATCTGGTGGTGGCGCTGACCGGCGGCGGGCCAGGCTACGCCACCGATCTGCCCGCCACCTTCATGTACACCCACGCTTTCAGTCGCGCTCAGATCGGGCTGGGCTCCGCC
Source organism: Halomonas sp. CUBES01 (assembly GCF_020991005.1). GTDB lineage: Bacteria > Pseudomonadota > Gammaproteobacteria > Pseudomonadales > Halomonadaceae > Vreelandella > Vreelandella gomseomensis. The sequence continues at coordinate 515,959 of NZ_JAJLLW010000002.1, forward strand.
AGCGCCATGCTGATGCTGGGCGGCGTACTGGCGATCTTGATTCCGTATCTGTACTCCGAACTAAGGAGCCGCAAGCATGGCTAACGTGATTCGTCGTCAGACGCTGGGTGCGCGGGTCAGTCGCGCCGTGGTGTATAGCGTGCTGATCCTCGCGGCGGTGTTCTATCTGCTGCCCCTGATCGTGATGCTGATCACCTCGGTGAAACCGCTCAGCGAAATCAGTCCCGGCACGCTGTTGACGCTGCCTCAAGACCCTACTTTGACACCCTGGGTCAAAGCCTGGGGCGAAGCCTGCACCGGCATGCGCTGCGAAGGCGTCGGCGGTTACTTCTGGAATTCGTTTGCGATTGTCATTCCGGCGGTGCTGATCTCCACGACGATCGGCGCGCTGAACGGCTATGCCCTGACCAAATGGCGCTTCAAGGGCGCGAACCTGGTCTTTGCGCTGATGCTGTTCGGCTGTTTCATTCCCTTTCAGGTGGTGCTGTTGCCCATGGCGCAAACGCTGGGGTGGCTGGGCATTTCCAGCTCCCGCGCGGGCTTGATACTGGTTCACGTGGTGTTCGGGATTGCCTTTACCACGTTGTTTTTCCGTAACTTTTACGTGGGCATTCCCAATGAGCTGGTGTCGGCGGCAAAGCTCGACGGCGCCGGGTTTTTTCGCATTTTCTGGCGCATCCTGTTGCCTGTGTCGACGCCGATCATCGTGGTGTCGGTGATCTGGCAGTTCACCCAGATCTGGAATGACTTCCTGTTCGGCGTGGCGTTTTCCGCCCACAACACCCAGCCGGTTACCGTCGCCCTCAATAACCTGGTCAACACCTCCACCGGCGTGCGCGAATACAACGTGGACATGGCCGCGGCAATGATTGCTGCCTTGCCCACGCTGGTGGTGTACGTGCTGGCCGGTAAATATTTTGTGCGCGGGCTGACCGCAGGCTCCGTGAAAGGCTAATAACAACTAGGATTTTCATTATGGCAGCGTTAGAAATCCACAATGTGCGCAAGGACTTCGGCAGCGAACGGGTGCTGAAGGATGTCAGTATTTCGATTGATTCCGGCGAGTTCCTGATTCTGGTGGGGCCGTCGGGGTGCGGCAAGTCGACGTTGATGAACGCCATCGCCGGGCTCGAGCCGGTGACCAGCGGCTCTATCTGCATCGATGGTGAAGATGTCACTTGGCGGACGCCCGCCGAGCGGGATATTGCCATGGTCTTCCAGTCCTACGCGCTCTATCCCAGCATGACGGTGCGCCAGAACATCAGCTTCGGGCTTGAAATGCGCAAGGTGCCCAAGCCCGAACGTCAGGCCGCCGTCGAGCGGGTGGCCGATCTGCTGCAAATTACCCATCTGCTGGAGCGCAAGCCCTCGCAGCTTTCCGGCGGGCAGCGCCAGCGAGTGGCCATGGGGCGTGCACTGGCGCGGGAGCCCAAGGTCTATCTGTTCGACGAGCCGCTGTCCAATCTGGATGCCAAGCTGCGCGTCGACATGCGCACGGAAATCAAGAAGCTGCATCAGCGTCTTGGCACCACCATCGTCTACGTGACCCACGACCAGGTAGAGGCCATGACGCTTGCCGACTGCATTGCGGTGATGCGCGACGGCCATATCCTGCAGCTGGGCAGCCCCGACGAGGTCTACAACAATCCGGTGGACATGTTCGTGGCCGGCTTCATGGGCTCGCCGTCGATGAACTTCATCACGGCAACCCTCGAGCGGGACGGTGAGGGCTACGCGGTGCGTATTGCCACGCCGGAAGAAGAAGACCTTTGCCTGCCCTGGCCGGCAGCCCGGGTCACGGCGGCGATGGCCGAGAAGCTGGATCAGCCGGTGATTCTCGGCTTACGCCCCGAGCATTTCAGCGAAGAGGATGAGCGCTTGACCACCCAGGCCGAGGGCACCTTGCTGCATACCCGTGTGACGGTGGTCGAGCCCACCGGGGCCGATATGCTGCTGCGCCTGCCGCTGGGTGAGCAGGAGGTAACCGCACGGGTTGGGCCCAAGTGCGCCGTTTCCCCCGGCGAACGTCTGGCGTTGCGGGTGGACATGGCGCGGGCGATCCTGTTCGACGCCGAGACCGAAAAGCGCATCGCCTAGGTTGCCCTTGAAAGCCTGGTGTCCAGGGCGGTATCAGGCGTCCTTGTCGAGCCGCTTGATCTGTCGCCACAGGTCCTGACGCAGGTCGGCAAGCCTGGGCTGCTCGTCGGCGGTAAACGCCACCGGGCGACAGAGGCGCTGGGCACGCAGGCCCAGGCGCGCGCTCAGCAGTCCCGTGGCGAGCCCCTGGCCGGCACGCGCGGAGAGGCGGCTGGCCAGATCCAGTGACAGCATGTCCATGCTGGCGTCCGTGGCCAGCTCGCTGGCGCCGGCGAACGCCATGTTGTGCAGCACGTGGCGGAACAGCCGCAGGCGGCTGGCGTAGCCCAGCTCCAATCCGTACAGCCGGCACAGCCGATCCACCATGGCCAGGCTGCGCCAGGCAACCAGCGCCATATCAACCAGCGTCAATGGACTCACCGCCACCATGACGGCGGTCTCGCCGGACATCCGGGTAATCAGGCGCTGGGCTTCGCGGTCCCGTGGGTCCAGCAGGTGGTAGCGCAGCAGGGTCTGGATCTCCTCGCCGCTGTGGTGCGGCTGGCAGGCATGCTGGAACGCCTGCCAGTGGGGGTCGTCGTCGGCCAGTTTGAGCTGGCGCTTGAGCCGCTGCGCCAGGGTCTGGGCCTGCTTGGCCGAGCCCTGTGGCAGTACCGCCAGGGCTTCGCGCAGTTTGTCGTGGCGCTTGAGACGCCGTAAACGGCCCAGTTCCTTGAGCAGCGACAGGCCGCCGAGGCCGATCACGCCCACCCCGAAGAGCTGCCAGGCCATGGTCATCCATTGGGACTGCGCCAGGGCGTCGGGAATCCCGGTGACCAGCTCGAGGGCCCCCAGGGTCGTGCCCCCCGCGAGTGCCAGCATCAGCCCCCAGCGGCGCTTGCGTGGCGCGCCCAGGCGGGTTTCCGGAAGGGCTTTTTCCTCGGCGGCGGGGGGCAAGGGCTGGTGGGAGGCGGTCGCATCGAAAGTCTCGCGCTGGCGCAACTCGGCGTCGACGTCCGGGCGGGGTTCCTTGGGTTCCTTGGGTTCATCGAGGTCGAAGTGATGACGCGGCCGTGGGGTGGTCATACGAGTTTGTCTCCAATCAGCCAGTCGATGACGGCGTCCATGCGGATGTGAGCGAGCGCGTCGGATGGGGTGTCCATGGGGCGAAAGCTCGGAAAGTCAAAGCCCTGCTGGTGCCAGAAATCGTGAGTCGGTAGGCGTGGCGGCACGTCGCCGGGGTAGACCAGCACGTCTTCGCCTTCGAGGGTCGTGCCCCGTAGGGCGGGGGAACGTTTGCCGTTGTGCATCACTTCGCGCGCCTCGGTGGCACGAATGGCGGCGAGCGACAGCGCTTTTACCGGTACGTTGGCAAAGCGTAAATCCTTGAGCGGCTCGGCGAGCAAGGCTTCCAGAAGTTGCACCACGTGGCCGTGCTGGTCGGGCGTGACATGGTCTGCCTTGGTGGCGGCAATAGCCAGCTTGTCGATTCGCGGGGCAAACAGCCGTGTCAGCAGGCTGCGCTTGCCGTAATCGAAGCTTTGCATCAGTTGGCCAAGCGCTTGAGATAGGTCCTCAAAGCGTTCCGGGCCCGCGTTGAGCGCGCCCAGGACATCGACCAGCACAATCTGGCGGTCAAAGCGACGGAAGTGGTCGCGGTAAAAAGGCCGTACCACCTGCTGTTGATAGTAGCGAAAGCGCGCGGCCAGCGTCGCGTAAAGGCTGTTGGGCGGCAGGGCGTCCAGCGCTTCTTTCGACATGCTCAACTGGGGCAGCGGGAAAAACTGCAGCACCGGCGCGCCGTCGAGCTCACCCGGCAATAAAAAGCGCCCGGGCTGGAGGTTGGAAAAGCCTGCCTGCTTGGCGCGTCGCAGGCCCTGGGCGTAGGCCTCGGCCAGGCTTGCCAACTGGGCTTCATCCGCCTCGGCGGCGGGGTCGAGGGTTTCAACCTCGGCGAGCCATTCGCTGAACAAGGCGCGGCGTTGATCGCCGGTGTGCAGCGGCTGGGCCTGGCTCCAGCTGTAAAAATCGTGCTGCAACAGCGGTAGGTCCAGCAGCCATTCTCCCGGGTAGTCGAACAGGTCGAGGGTCAGGTGGGCAATGTCCGGGGACAGCCAGCCCTGCTGCGCCGGACGGTAGCGGAGTTGGAGACGCAGCTCGCTGATGCCGCGGGTAGGCGCAGGCCAGCGCGGCGGCGTTTCGCGCAGCGCGGCCATGCCCGGGTCGTAGGGAAAACGCGGCACGCCAAGGTCGGGTTGATTCAGCCGCTGGGCGCCAAGCAGACGGCCTTCGCGGGCGGCGGGCAGCATGTCCAACTGGGCCTCGACCCCGGCGTGACGAAGCTGGTTGATAAGCGACGTCAAAAACGCCGTCTTGCCCGCCTGGGAAAGCCCGGTGACGGCCAGACGCAGCTGCCGGTCACGGCCGCGTTCTATCAGGTTACTCAGCTCGCGACGAAACGGCTGGCGCATGGCGCGATGTCCTCAATCAGGGTATCTATCAGGTTCTGCTCAAGGTGGTGCCCAGCAGGTGTTGGGCGCCGGGCACTAGCCAAACCGGATCCAGGCGGGTGTTGGCTGCCTCGACGCATACAAAGCGCTTCGCCGCCTCAAGGGAAGTATCAGCGGGGGGCTGCTGGTCGGGGTGCCAGACCACGGTGGAATCGCTGGACTGCTTGCCGACCCGCAAAGTGCGCGGGCCGTCGTGAAGCATTACCGCTTCGTTGGAGTGATAGATGCGGTCTACCGGCCCGCGAATGGCCAGGGTGCCCTGCTGTTCGCCTTCGGCAAAGTCGCGCAGCTTGTCGAGGTAACGCGCGCCGGCCAGGCCTTCCAGTCGACATTGGTGGGCATCGTCCACCGCCAGGTAGGAGTGCAGCGCGCCGCTGACCTTGACCGGGGTGTCACCGACATTTTCGCTGATCAGCTCCACTGCGAGCCGCTGGGCGTTGGCCTGGATCACTGCGCGTACCGTCAGTTGGGAATGCAGCCGCTGGGTGGGCGAAAGGTGAAGCTCGATGCCGTCGGCGTGTTCGTCAGCGGCTTCGAGTTGCCAGGGGGCGTGACGCGCCAGGCCGTGGAAGGTGCCACTGCGATCCGGCGTCTCGTCGGCGTAGCGTTCGTCGGCGAACCACGGCCAGCACAGCGGAACCCCGCCGCGTATGGCGCCGGGCATGGGCTGGGGCGTGGGCGTCACCCACAGCCAGCCACGGTCCTCTGGAGGCCGGAAATGCAACACCTGCGCGCCCTGCAGCGATACGATCAGCTCTCCCCAGGGGGCATTGAACATGACCAGGTCGCGGCCTTGCCAGTGAGCCGTCTCTTGGCCGTCTACACCGTCAAGCAACTGCTGGAGGGCGTCGGGAATCATGGGCAATCCTTTTTCAGCGGGGCCGCTGACGGCCTGGTGGGATGTTGAATAGTAGCGCGGAACCTTAACGCCGTGTGCTATGTTAGAACAAGCCAGTAAAGGGCGTAAAATCAACCGTACACGTATACGTACATCGAGAAAGGAGGCGACATGGGGGTAATTGCTTGGTTGATCATTGGTGGCTTGGCTGGCTGGATTGCCGGCAACATCATGCGCGGCGGAGGGTTCGGCGTGCTGGGCAATATCGGCGTAGGGGTTGTCGGTGCTGTGCTGGGCGGCTTTCTGTTCAGCCTGTTGGGGCTTCAGGCCGGCGGCTTTATCGGCTCATTGGTGACCGCCGTGGTCGGCGCGGTCGTCCTGCTGTGGGTCATCAGCAAGGTCAAACAGAGCTAGCCTGAATTGATCAACACCGTTGTTCACTTGCCACAACCCGCGACGCCTGGCGTCGCGGGTTGTGTGTTTTGAAGCCGCTACCAGCCGCCCTGACCTTCCAGCAGGCTGCGCGTGTTATTGTTCAGCGCGAGCTTGAAGTCGGCGCTGCCCAGTACCATGGCGTCGCTCGAACGCACCACCCGGGCGCTGATATAGACATAGTCCTGGCCCTGCGCATAGGTGCCCATCAAGATGGAACGCGCATCGTGCTGGGCGCTCAAGCGCTGTACCGTGCGCGACAGGATCAGCTCGCCGACATTTTCCTCGATAAACAGGCTGTCGCGCATCTTGACCTCGCGCACCTGCATCCCCTGGCGCCCTAGCGCCGAGGCCATGATCTCCGAGCTGATGCGCCCCAGCGTCGAAGACTGGCTCAGATCATCGATGCTCACGAAGGTAGCGGCGATCATGGGGCTGTAGCGGGTGATATCAGGGTTGCCGGCCACCATCTGCTCGGCAGCGGTATGCGCAAGTTCGGACAGGTCGGGGTCGGGCTCGGCCTGTTGCGGGCTGTTGCCGAGGACGCTGCAGCCGGCAAGGCTGAGCGCGATGAAACCGGTGGCAAGCCATCTGGTGGCGGTAAGCGGGCGCGTCAAGTGTGCCCAGGCTGTCGACATCGCAGGCATGTGATTACCATTCATCCGTGATCGAGACCGTCGGCGTGGACGGCGGGCTGGGTACGCGGTCTGGGGCGTACTGGCGCCGGTCACCGCTATTGATATAGTAAATGTTCGACGAGGAATAGAGGATCTGCTCGCCGTCGATTATCTGGGTGGTGACGATGACCTCTTCATCGCCGGTGTGCGTCCAGCTACCGCTGGTCACGTCGGCGGCCACGGCGGCCGGGATGAGGCCCAGCGCCGGTTCAGCCCACTGATTGAGCGGAATCGTTGCGACGGCAATACCGCCCGCCAGGGCGGTGAAGGCGCCAGTCGGCGGGCGCACAAAGCCTCGGTCGCGGTGTTCGACCAGTTCGACGTCGACGTGAACCTCGGCGCTGCCGGGCTGCGGCTGGGTGGTCAGGTTTGCCCCGCGGGAGACCAGTTCGCTGGTCAGCAGAGTGCGAAAGCCACGGCCAAATTCGCCGCCGCTATAGGCATGGGTCGCGTCCTGCTCGGCATCGGGGATGTGCAGGTCGCGAAACCGGACGCGCTCGCGCTGGAGAATTTGCGTGGCTTCGTGACGCGCCAGGACATTCCAGTGGTGAGCGGCCTGCATGCGCTGCTGTTCGCTGTAGGGATAGGTGGTGGCAATGGGCGCCTGGGAGGTGTTGGCGTAAAAACAGCCACCCAACGTCAGGCTGGCCATGCCGATGATCAGCGGGCGAAACGCCCGTGAGGGACTCACAATAAAACGGGTGCGCACCGGGTTGGTTCCTTCTCGCTACGAAACGGCTTTTGATAGACTAGACAACGTTTATCAACGGCGCGCCAAGCCTGGCCGAACAGACGACGGCTCAGCGTCTCCAATGACGCGGGTTGACACGTTCAGACACGTATTAAAACCGATAACCGTAGGATTAGCGTGCCTTATTTGAATTAATCGGCCATGGGGTTCAAAACTTGAATGAGTAATTATACCGATGCTTGAAGATCACCGCAGCGCCCCGCGCCACGACTCGCTTCTGTCTCCTTACCGTGAGGACGACAGCGGCAGCGTCTGGATGGTGAGCTACATCGATATCATGACGTTGCTGGTGGCGTTGTTTGTGATCATCATCGCGGCGGCCGGAGCGACGAGCCCGGACTGGATGGCCTCGGACGACTCCCCCGAACCGCTGTTTGATGCGTCTCCTGCGCTCGAGGTGCCGCTGCCCGAGCCGCTGGCAAGCGCCCGCCATGAACGTCCCTCTTCGGCGGCCTGGCTGGGTGGTCAACTGCTGGCCAGCACGATCACGGCGGCCCAGGGCGTGGCCGGGTTGCAGAAAAGTACGTCGAGAGGCGTGCCGCCCTTGCTGGCCATGCCCGGCGACGAGGCCGAGCCGGCTGTCACTCCTTTGCCGACGTTGACCCTGCCCACACCATTGGTGCCTACTCAACAACCCGCCCTCCAGCGGCCACTGGCCGACTACATGGTGGTGCTGACCGACAAACCGCCCGCCAATGTTGAAACAGTCAGCCAGGAAGCCATCGACGGGGTGCTGGCGCTGGATGAACAGCTGGACAGCTCACCCTACCTGCCCGATCTGGAAGGGGTCGAGGTTTCCCGGGTTGAAGAGGGCATCAGCCTGAGGGTGCAGGATCAGCTGCTGTTTCCCTCCGCTGATGCGGGCTTGACCGACGATGGCAGCAACCTGATCGGGACGCTGCTCGAGACCATTCAGCGTTACGACGGTGAAGTCTGGGTGGAAGGCCATACCGACAGCCAGACCATCGATACTCCCGAGTACTCGTCGAACTGGGCGCTGTCCAGTGCCCGGGCGATTGCCATTGTCGAAGCGCTCGAAGAGGCCGGGGTGGCCACTCAGCGCTTACGCGCCGTGGGACTGGCCGCGACGCAACCGCTGGCGAACAACGATACCGCCGATGGTCGCGCACGTAATCGCCGCGTCGAGGTGGTCATTCATGTGGAATAAGCAAAGGCCCTTGTCAGTTGCCCATGCACAGGCATAAAAAAGCCCGCCGGGGGTGGCGGGCATAAAGGGCTTGGCTCACTGCAGCCCGCTGGCAGAGGGGGAGGGGTGTACAGGGTTGCCAGCGGGTACAATTTCAGTATAGCTATTTATTCAGTCCTGCCAAGTCCTGTCTTGGTTTTTTTGTAATAGATTGTAAAAAGCGCGTCGGCACCATGGCGGCGCAACCCGTGGTGGCGTGCGCCGCTGTAACGCACCAAAACGGTGCGCTGGCCTATGAGAACTGTATCAACGGGGCTGCCCCGGGCGATTTTCCACGATGCCCCTTTATGGTTATCAAGGTGTTATCGGCATTGGCACGCATTGTGCTAAGCAACCATGACGTTGTCATCGCGCCTGGCGGCGACAGCGTTTCCCGCTTAGCCGCTAGAGAGGCCGCGCCATGCTTGAACACGCCAGCGCTTCCGCGCCCCCCGCCGATCGAGCGGATACCTCAGCGCCGCCCCGCCTTGTGGTAACCGATCTGGACGGTTCGCTACTCGATCACCATCGCTATGACGCGGCCCCGGCCAAGGCATGGCTTGCCCGGCTAAAGCAGGCAAAAATCCCCGTGATTCCCGTGACCAGCAAAACCCGGGCTGAGTTACTGCCCTTGCGCGAGGCTCTGGGACTCACGACGACGCCGTTTGTTGCCGAAAATGGCGCTGTAATCGGCCTGCCCCCGGGGTGGTGTCATGCGCGTCTGGACCGGCCAGGCAATGGCCGCGACGGCATGGTGACCAAGCAGTCAGGCGTGGATATCGGCTTTATTCGCGCCCGCTTGCAGGTATGGCGCAAACGGCTCGATGCGCGCTTTACCACCATTAACGAGATGACCCTGGATGACCTGATGGGCCTGACCGGGCTTGAGGCCGCCGAGGCCAGTCGCGCGCGCCAGCGCGAGGGGAGCGAGCCGTTGCTGTGGCACGGCGACGAGGCGGCGCTGCAGACGTTCCGCCTGGCGCTGGAGGGTGATGGCCTGCAGCTTACCCGGGGTGGTCGCTTTTGCCACGTCATGGGCAGCGCCTCCGACAAGGGCAGTGCGGTGACCTGGTTGATCGGGCGCTTTCGCGCGCTGCGCGGGCGCGAACCGCTGTCTATGGGCCTGGGCGACGGCCCCAACGACGTAACTATGTTGAACGCGGTGAACCAGGCGGTCGTCATTCGCGGCCACCATGACCTGACGGTCGAGCCGACCAATCCTCACCTTTACCGAACCCGCGCTCCTGGCCCCGAGGGCTGGGTGGAAGGCATGGCCTACTGGTGGGGCGATGCGCTTACCCCGACTGACCCGCGTGATGCAAAGGAGGCAAACGCATGAGTGATTTCCATCAGAACGGCGTCATTACCGACTTTCATAACCTGACCCGCCGCCCCGTCGAGGCGCTGGAAAAGGAGCTATGCCAATTTGCCCGGCGGCGTCCTATGGGGTTGATCCTGCCTTCGCTATTCTCGGAGCTGGAAGGGCCGGCGCTCTCGGCCATCGTGGATGAGCTGGTCAAGGTGCCTTATCTGGGCGAGATCGTGATTGGCCTTGATCGAGCGGATCGCGAGCAGTTCTTGCACGCCCGGGCGTTTTTCTCGCGCCTGCCGCAGCACACGCGCATCCTCTGGAACGACGGCCCCCGGCTGCGTGCCCTGGACGCCGAACTGGAAGCGCACGGGCTAGGCGCGCTCGAGCCGGGAAAGGGGCGTAACGTCTGGTATTGCGCCGGCTATGTGCTGGCCTCGGCGCGCTCGTCGGTGGTGGGGTTGCACGACTGCGATATCCTCACCTACGACCGCGGGCTGCTGGCGCGTCTGATGTACCCGGTCGCCCATCCGCGTTTCAACTACAGCTTCTGCAAGGGCTATTACCCGCGCATTGCCCAGGGCCAACTCAACGGCCGTGTGTCGCGGCTGATGGTTACGCCGCTGCTGCGGGCGCTGAAGACCGTCTGCGGTCCGTTACCCTATCTCGATTACCTGGACAGCTTCCGCTACCCGCTGTCGGGCGAGTTTGCCATGCGCAGCGACGTGCTGGAGGGAATCCGTATTCCGGCTGATTGGGGGCTTGAGATTGGTGTTCTTTCGGAGCTGCAGCGTAACTACTCGCCCCGCCAGCTGTGCCAGGTGGATATTGCCGACGCCTACGATCACAAGCACCAGCCGGTGAGTGAAGATAACCCCGATGCCGGGTTGAACCGTATGAGCCTGGACATTGCCAAGGCGCTTTACCGCAAGCTGGCCACCCAGGGAGTGAGCTTCAGCAGTGAGGACTTTCGCACCCTCAAGGCAACCTACTACCGGCTGGCGCTGGACTTGATCGAGGCCTATGACCACGATGCGACCATGAACGGCCTGAGCCTTGATCGCCACTGCGAGGAACAGGCGGTGGAGCTGTTTGCCAGCAACCTGCTGGAAGCCGGCAACCTGTTCTTGGACAACCCCCGCGAGCGCCCCTTCATTCCCAGCTGGAACCGCGTGCAGGCTGCCGTACCCGACCTGCTCATGCGCATGCACGAAGCCGTGGAGCTGGATAATCAGGGAGATGTCTGACCCGAGCGGTCAGGCAGTATCGCCTGCGGGCGGGTGGCTAGCGGTTAATGCTGATCATAGGAGGGCAGCGCCTGCGCCGTTTCAAGCAGCTCGGCAATCATTAACGACGTTGTCGATGGGGAACGCTTAGCGGCTGAAATGCCCCTGAGGCGACGGTTGCGGCGTCTCAGGAGCAGCGCTGTTTATGAGCTATTTCAACCGGCGCGTGCGTGCGCCAGCGTGTCCAGCGCGCGTCGCGGGATGGTTTCGCCGGTTTGGCAGCTCAAACAGCGTAAAACGGCGCTGTTTTGGCCGGTTCCTTCAAGGCGGAAATGGCTTAAAAAGCCCGAGGTGGGTGACTCATAATTGCCGCAGTGGCGGCAAATGATGTCGACGCCGCGGACTTTGTAGTTGATGGTAATGTGCTGCACGCTGACCTCCTACCCGTGGGTGCTGTCGGGTCTAGTCGTGAACCGCTTGGTCGGCATTGCGCTGACGTATTGGCAAGCGGCGGAATATTAACCATAGGCCATTGTCACCATGTTGGCGGCCGAAATTAGCACCTTTTTACCCTTCGGGCACCTGGGATAGGCTGCTTGACGTGATTGCTTGAGTAGGTAGACTGGTCTACCTACTCAAGCTCGCCAAGTGAGGTGCCACGTTGCCTGCATTGTCCAGTCAAGCCACCGGGAACGCGCGTGATCGCCTGCTCGATGCGGCGTCCACGCTGTTCTATCGTGATGGCATTACGGCCACGGGCATCGATGCCATCGTCAAGCGTGCTGGGGTCGCCAAGAAAAGCCTGTACAACCACTTTGCCTCGAAGCGCGAGCTGGTGGCGGTTTATCTGGAGGCGCGTCACGCGGAATGGTTGGCGCTGTACGATGCGCGCCTGAGCGACGCGAGCACGCCCCGCGACAGGGTGATGGCGGTCTTTCTGGCCTATGAGGATCACGCGGCGTACGCCTACGAGCATGGTTTTCGCGGGTGTGGCCTGCTGAATGCGGCGGCCGAGCTACCCGCCGGTGATCCCGGCAGAGCAGTGGTCAGGGGGCACAAGGAACAGGTTGAGGCGCTGCTGGCCGCCCATCTCAGCGATTTGCTGGGCGGCCAGCAGCGGGCCACTGCGCTTGCCCATCAGCTGGCGTTTCTCCTTGAAGGCGCCATGGCCCGTGCGGGGCTGGAAGGGGGCAGCGACTGTCTGTATCAGGCGCGCCAGATGGCGGACGAACTGCTGGCGGCGTTATGAAGACTGCCCATGAACGTCGGCTGGGCATTGTCACGGTACTGATCGCCGCCATTCTGTGGGGAACCACCGGGACGGCGGCGACCTTTGCCCCACAGGTCAGTCCCGTGGCCATCGGGGCGGTGGCGATGGGCGGTGGGGGGCTGTTGCAGGCGCTGCTCTCCGCCGGACGGATCCGACGCCATGCGCGCCTGCTGCGTATCCAATGGTCGTATTTGCTGCTTGGGGCCTTGGCGGTCGCCATCTACCCGCTGGCGTTCTATGGCGCCATGCGGCTGGCAGGCGTGACCGTCGGCACGGTGGTCACGATCGGCTCGGCACCGCTGCTCTCGGCGCTGATTGAATATCGCCTGGACGGGCTACGGCTCACCAGACGCTGGATGACCGGGGCCGGGCTGGGGCTGGCCGGTATGCTCCTCCTGGGCCTGGCGGAGGGAAGCGGTGATGTGCCCACGGGGACGGAGTCCGGTCTTGTGCCGGGCATCCTGCTAGGCTTGCTGGCAGGCCTTACCTATGCGCTTTACTCGTGGACGGCGCGGCGGCTGATGCAGCAAGGCGTTGCCTCCCGCGCCGCCATGGGAGCGACCTTCGGCATTGGCGGTCTGCTGCTGATGCCGGTGCTGGTGGTGACTGGCGCGCCGTTGCTGGCCTCGTGGAGCAATGCGGCGGTAGGGGTGTACATGGCGCTGGTTCCCATGCTGCTGGGCTATCTTTGTTTTGGCTACGGGCTTGCGCGAATCACTGCCAGTACCGCCACCACCATCACGCTTTTCGAACCCGTAGTGGCGGCCTGTCTGGCGGTGGTGATCGTCGGCGAACGCCTGCCGGTAACAGGATGGGCCGGTATCGGGATGATATTGGCATGCCTGGTGTGTATCAGCGCACCCGCCAAGGCATCTAGGCAACGAGGCAGACAAGGCGGCGTTGCGTATCGGAAAGGGGCAGATGGCACCGTCGAGGAGCCGTAGAAAGGCATTGATTGCGCCATGGGTTACTTGAGCGGATGAACGTCGAGAGCCGTGCGCGACTGCGCTCGGTCGATCATGTTGCGAGATACGCGAATTTTTTTCGGCTTTTATATCCTGGGTTAGATAAACAAGGGACGCTAAAGCGCATGGTGGGCACATAGCGCAATGGAAGTGCTATCAGGGAAGACCAAGCAGGATGCTTGATGGACGCATGGAGGCACGAACAGGACGTTCGTGAGGATTGTTCAAGGAGGACCTGATGAAACCCCGGCCAGTGACGGCCGGGGTTTTTTTACGTGCCGGTCAAGAAGCGGCGGGCTTGTCGGCGTCGTCGGCCTCGTCGTCGGGCTTCTCGCTGCCCTGATGACCAAGCGGTTTTGCCTGATCAAGACGCGGGTGGTTATCGAGAAACTCGCGTTTCAGGTCGGGTATCGCGTCCAGCGCCTGCAGCGTGTGGGTCAACGCATGGATGGCGGCGAGCACGTCCTGGGTGTTGCCGGTTTCCGAAATCGTATGCATGTTGCGGATCGGGAAACCAATCGAGGTGGCGGCGCTGTCCACCGAGGCGAGCACCCCGGCCATGCCGTCGGTACCCGTATCGACACCCACCATATCCCGCTGCATGGGGATGTCATTGGCCTTGGCTGCCTGGGCGATCACGCGGTTCAACTGCTCGCTGGCAATCGAGCCAACGGCCATGGTGAAGCCTTTACCCATCTCGAGGGGCTGCATGCGCTTGTCGCCAATGCCGGGTGCCGCCACGTAGTCGTGGTTCACATCCACGCCGATCAGTGCGTCGGGCTTCAGCTCGCCGGCCATCACGCGGCTGCCGAAACGGCCGATTTCTTCATAGCTGGCAATGGCAAACAGCACGCGCACCTGCTCGGTACCGCCGGCCTCGGCGATCTGCTTGGCGACCTCGGCGGCCACGAAACAGCCCAGGCCGTTATCCAGGTAAGCGCCGTAGAAGGTGTTGGGGCTGAAGCCGGGGCGGATAGGGCGATCAAAAATGATCGAATCGCCAGGCCGCACACCCAGGTTCAGTACCTGCTGCTTCTTGTTCTCGCCGTGGATCTGCAGGTCCAGATAGATCTGTTCCTTCTTGATGCCTTTGCTGCCGTCGCGCATGGCGGGGTCGGAAAAGTGAATGGCGCCCAGCGCTTCCACAGTGCCGCCTTCAATGCAGCGGTAGCTGCCCGGGGCGTCCGGATCTTCGCTGAACAGCTTCACTTCATGGCCGATCAGGACGGTCGGCAGGAAAGAGTCGGTATTGATCCAGATCTTGCCGTCTTCGCCAATGGAGCGCACCTGCATGCGGATCTTATCCGCATGGCCGATGATCATGACCTTGAACATGTCGTCGCGGCCGGGATGCGTGTCGAGCACGACCCCCGCATTGCCGCGGAACTGGTGCAAGTGCCAGTCGCTCGGGGCGAAGCTTTCAAAATAGGGTTTCAGCACGCCGTAGGTCATTGCGCCTTCCAACCCCACGGGGCTGGGGGCGGCCAGGATGTCGTGCATCAGTTTGAACTGCGCATCGGGCATCGGTTGCGTCCAGGGGGTGGCGCTATCGCTCATAAGGCAATCTCCAGTCGTGGGTGATCAACGTGACTAGTTTGCCAGATTATGACGGCAAACGCTTAGCCAACTAGCGACGTTTAGACGATGCCAGCCAACGTTAATTCCGCCTATGATGGCTTTAGTGAAACCGCATATAACTCCACGCCACGACGAGGACGTGTCCATGACCACCGTTAGCCTTCGTTCGCAGCGCTTCAAGGTGCTGCTGGCGGGCGTATTCAGTCAGTTGCTGTGTATCGGGGTGGCGCGCTTTGCCTATACGCCGCTACTGCCCGTCATGCAGCAGCAAAGCTGGATAGGCGACGCCGATGGCGGCTGGCTGGCAGCGCTGAACTACGCCGGCTATATGGTCGGCGCTCTGCTGGCAGCGACCGTGCGCAGCATCCATGTCAAGGATACCCTGTATCGACTGTGTCTGGTGCTGGCGGTGCTCACCACGGCCGGCATGGCATTGACCGAGCATTTCTGGCTGTGGGCGGGGCTGCGCTTTTTGGCGGGCTTTTCAAGCAGCGGGGCGATGCTGCTGGCGTCGGGACTGATCATGCACTGGCTGATGCAGCATCGCCAGCGCGTTGAGCTGGGCATTCATTTCGCCGGGTTGGGCCTTGGCATTGTGCTCGCCGCTGTGGCGGTGGAGGCGATGCTAGCGCTGTCGATGAACTGGGAGGCGCAGTGGTGGGGATTCAGTCTTCTTGCGGTTGGGCTGTTGGTGCCCGCCTGGCGCTGGCTGCCGCGACCAACGCCTGCCGTGCCCGGTGCCTCCGGGAGCGAAGCCCCCGCCGCCACACCGCCTACCCGTACCTTCATGCGTTGGATGCTCGCGGCCTATTTTTGCGCCGGCTATGGCTATGTGATCAGCGCTACCTTTATCGTCACGATCGTCGAGCGGGAGCCGCTGCTGGCCGGTGCCGGCAACTGGACCTTTGCGCTGGTGGGGCTGGCCGCGGCCCCGGCGGTGATGCTCTGGGATCTGGTCGCGCGGCGGATCGGCTACCTGGGCGCCTTGATCGTGGCCATGGGGCTGCAGGTCATCGGCATCGTCCTGCCGACGGTGACCACGAGCCTTGCCGCCGTGTTGTTCAGCGCGGTGCTTTATGGCGGTACCTTCCTTGGCTGTGTCAGCCTGGTGCTGACCATGGCGGGGCGGTTGTATCCCGCCAGCCCGGCACGGCTGATGGGCAAAATGACCCTGGCCTACGGCAGCGCGCAGATCATCGCCCCGGCGCTTACCGGCATGCTCGCGGAGGCGACCGGTCACTACAGCGTCGGCCTCTGGCTGGCCGGTGGTTTTGTAGCCCTGGGGGCGCTGTTGCTCGCCTGGCTGCGGCGCGTCGACCAGACCGCGCAGCGTCTCGACGCCGACGCCAAAGCGGCGATTTACGCCACCTGATCGACGAGGACGCGCCACGATTTCTTGGGCATTCGTGGCAAAATCCTCTAGGATATGCGCTTTTTTCCAACAGGGTAGCGGGTCATGGCGTCTTCTGAGCAACCTCGTATTCAATGGCTTGGCCGCTGGGGCTTTATGCTGGCCGCCACGGGCTCGGCCGTTGGGCTGGGCAATATCTGGAAGTTTCCCTATATCACCGGGGAGTTTGGCGGCGGTGCCTTCGTGCTGGTCTACCTCGCCTGTATTCTGGCGGTGGGCGTGCCGGTGATGATGACCGAAATTGCCTTCGGGCGGCGCGGCCTCGGCAGCCCGGTGGACGCCATTCGCCGAGTGGTCAGGGAGTCCGGCCGCTCCTCGGCGTGGTCGTTGATTGGCTGGATGGCGATGCTCTGCGGCTTCATGATCCTGTCGTTTTACGTGGTCGTGGCGGGCTGGTCGTTTGCCTATCTTTGGAAGATGCTCTCCGGCGGGCTGGCGGGTAGCAGCGTGGGCGATATGGCCGCGGTGTTCGAAGCCAACAATGCCAACCCCTGGAACCTCGGCTTCTGGAGCACCCTGGTGACGCTTTTGACCATGCTGATTGTCGGCAAGGGCGTGCAGGAAGGCATCGAAAAGAGCGTCAGTTGGATGATGCCGGGACTGGTGCTGATGCTCGCGCTGCTGATCGCCTTCGGGGTCTTCTCGGGCGGTTTTGCTCAGGCGTTCCGCTTCCTGTTTTCCTTCGATGCGGGCAGCCTCTCCAGCGAGGGCATGCTGGCCGCCCTGGGGCATGCGTTTTTCACCCTGTCGTTGGCGTCCGGGGCGATTCTTACCTACGGCAGCTACCTGCCCAAAGGCACCTCGATCGCCCGCACTACGCTGAGCGTGGCCATCGCCGATACGGTAGTCGCGTTAATGGCCGGCTTGGCGATCTTTCCGGTGATTTTTGCTAACGGTATGGATCCTGCCGAAGGGCCGGGGCTCATCTTCATGAGCCTGCCGCTGGCTTTCCAGGCGATGCCGTTTGGCACCCTGTTCGGCACGCTGTTCTTCCTGATGCTGTCCATGGCCGCGCTCACCTCGGCGATTTCGATGGTCGAGGCAACGGTGTCCTGGCTGTGCGATAACCACGGTATGTCGCGCAAGGCGGCGGCATGGGGCACCGGTATCGTGCTGTGGCTGATCAGTACCCTGGCGATGCTGTCGTTCAACCTGGGTGCCGAGTGGACCCTGGCCGACAAGAACGTCTTTGGTTGGCTCGACTACCTGACCTCGCGCCTGATGATGCCGCTGGGTGGCTTGGGCATGGTGGTGCTGGCCGGCTTTGTGCTGAACAGCCACACCTTCCGCGATGAGCTGGGGCTTTCGCCCTTGCCCTATGCGCTCTGGCTGACCATGGTGCGCTACGTCAGTCCGCTGGGTATCCTGGTGATTTTTGTCGATGCCCTGGGGCTTTATCGCGTGGCGTTTGCGGCCCACTGGCCCTGGCTGCTGGCGATCCTGGTCGCCATGGTGGCGCTGGGTGAAACCCTAAGCCCGCGGCTGCGTCCCGCGCTGCAGGCTCGCTGAGCGCTGCTGGCGCCTGGCTCTGGCGTCGGCAATGGCGCCGGGATGGGTGCCGGCCTCCATCAACTCATCCCAGCGCGTGGTAAAACGGTTGGAGCGATGGGCGCAGCGCAGCTGCCAGGGGGCGTCGTCATCGGTCATGCCAAAGCGGATAGTGCCTTGCCCCATGCGCTGGTTGATGGCGTCCACCGTGGCCATCAACCGCGGATAGTGGTGGGCCGGGGCATTCAGCAACGATAGCTGGTGCTGTTGGGCATCGACCAGGTCGAGCAGCATCACGCCCGCCTTCATGAACCGATAGCGGGGGCGGTATATCTGTTCGAGGCCCTGGCGCACGGCGTCGAGAATCACCCGCGTATCGTCGCTGGGCGTGGGCAACGGGATCAGCGCGTGGGGGAAGTACTGTGGCTGATCACGGCGGTGGCGATTGGTGTTCAAAAACAGCATCACCGACCGGGCCAAACTGTGCTGCTGGCGAAGCTTTTCGGCGCTGCGCTGGGCATGGCGGCGCAGCGCAGCATGGATCTCGGTTTTTACCCCGGTGGGCTGACCGAACGAGCGCGATGTCATGATGCGCTGGCGGGGCTGGTCGAGGGTGTTCATGTGCAGGCAGGACGTGCCGCGCAGCTCAAGCGCGGTGCGCGCCAGCACCACCGAAAAGCGCTTGCGCAGCTGCTTGGTATCGCTTTCGCGCAGGTCCCAGGCGCTATAAATGCCGCCAATGGCGAGCCGTTCGGCCAGCCGCCGGCCCACGCCCCAGACCTCGCTGACCGGCGTTTGCGCCAGTAGCGTCTTGGTCGTCGCATCCTGTCCGTTGAGCAGACAGACGCCCTGGAAATGCGGCTGTTGCTTGGCGGCGTGGTTGGCGAGTTTGGCCAGCGTATGCGTCGTGGCCAGCCCAACGCATACCGGCAGTCCCAAGCAGCGGTAAATGCGCTGGCGCAGCGTTTCGCCCAGGGCATGGCACTGGCGCTCGCTCAGCCCGTCCAGATAGATGAACATTTCATCGATGGAATAGGGGGCGATGTCTGGGCAGGCGTCGCGCAGCAGTTGGGCAAGCCGGGCCGACATGTCGCCATACAGTTCGTAGTTGGACGACAGCAGGTGAATAGCGCCGCGCTGACGCAGCCCCTCGAGTTTGAAGGCGGGGGTGCCCATGGGGATGTCCAGCGCTTTCATCTCGGCCGAGCGGGCAATCACGCAGCCATCGTTGTTGGACATCACGCCCACGGCCTTGCCTTCCAGGTGGGGCTGAAAGACGCGCTCGCAGCTGACGTAGAAGTTGTTGGCGTCGACCAGCCCGATCATGGTCGTCATCTCAGCGCAGGTATTCGTGAACGACCGCGCGCACAACGCCCCATACCTGGCAGTCGGTGTCTTCCAGGGGGAGCGGCGGATAGTGGGGGTGGGCCGAGCACAGGTGCGGGGTGCCACGATGCAGGGCGTAGCGCTTGATCAGCACTTCGTCGTTGAACATGGCGACCAGGATATGGCCCAGGCGTGGCGCAACGCTGCGATCCACGACCAGCAGGTCGCCGTCAAAGATCCCCCAGCCTTCCATGCTGTCGCCGGTCGCGGACAGGTAAAAGGTATGGGTCGGGTTCTTGATCAGGCGCACGTTGAGGTCCAGCGTACGCGGTTCGTAATCCTGGGCGGGAGAGGGGAAGCCGCTAATCCCCGCGCGGCCGTGCAGCGGCGGAAATGGCAGCGGCTGCGACATCAACGGCAAGGCGGGCGCGACCGGCGATAGGGGCTGAAGCATTGTCGGCATCCTCACGGCTTGAAATATGTATTTATATACAGTATTCAGCCGGAGGGGCTAAATTGCAAGCGCCGGGTGCCTTGAAGCGCCGCTGTGAAGGGCTATCTCGCCAGCCAGAGGCCTACCACAATGGCGCTGGTAACGGCGATAAAAAAGACCCAGTTGCGCGCACGGGTATCACGGTGGGGTTTCATAAAAGCCTCATCAAAAGCAGAAGGGTAACGTCGGCAGGCGTGGGTAATTTTCTACAGGCCCATCAGGCTGGCATGGTACCGTTTGTGATTTATGCCGTCACCCGGCCGCGCGCAAAGCGGCTGGCTTGTTTAGGATACGTTTGATGATGCACCCCTTTTCAGCAGTTCACGTCCCCCAGCCGCTTGCCCTTGCCGAGGGGCGCCTGGCGGCCCTGAGCTGGGGGCGTGACGATGCCCCCGTGTGGCTGGCGCTGCACGGCTGGCTGGATAATGCGGCAAGCTTTACGCGCCTAGCGCCCTTGCTTTCGGACGCGTTGGATATCCGCATTGTGGCAATCGACTTTCGTGGCCACGGGCATTCGGCGCATGCCCCGGTGGGCAGCGATTATGCCCTGTGGGACTATTGCCACGATGTCCTGGATGCCATGGAGGATCTGGCCATAGAGCGGGTCGCGTTGCTTGGCCATTCCATGGGCGCGGCGGTGGCCTGCCTGCTGGCCGCCGCCATGCCGGCGCGGGTTGCGCGGTTGACCCTGCTGGATGGTCTGGGCGCGCTGAATACGCCCGCCAACGAAACGGCCGGCCAGCTACGCAAGGGGCTGATGGCCCACCGACGGCCGCTCTCCCAGGCGCCGCGCTACCCCGACCTGGCCAGTGCCGTGGCCGCGCGCGTAGCGGGCGGCGTCACCCCGCTGGATACGCCCACGGCGACCCCGCTGGTGGAGCGCAACGTCGCGCCAACGGCCGACGGACACGTCCAAATGCGCACCGACAGTCGGCTGCTGAAGCCGTCCCTGGTGCGTTTTACCCCGGCGCAGGTGTTGGCGTTACTGGCGGATATTCAGGCCCCGGTGCTATTGATAGAAGGAGAGCAGGGCATTCTGGGCGAGCGAGACTGGGCGGACAACGCTCGCCAGGCGGTGCCGCAGTTGACCCGTCATGTCGTGGCGGGCGGCCATCACCTGCATCTTGAGCCTGAGGCCGTGGCACAGGTCGCCCAGGTGATCACGGCGCATGAGCTTGCAACGCCTGACCCCGCAGAAGGACGTGCGCGATGAACGAACTGACAAACGCCAATGAACAGAGCGGCAATAAGGTAGCCCTGGTGCTGGGCAGCGGCGGGGCCCGGGGCTATGCGCATATCGGCGTGATCGAAGCGCTCGAGGCGCGGGGCTTGGAGATTATTTCCATCGCCGGGTGCTCCATGGGCGCACTGATCGGCGGGATCTACGCGTCGGGCAAGCTGCCGGAATACCGCGAATGGGTGTGCAATCTGGACTACCTGGACGTACTCAGGTTGGTGGACGTGACCTGGAGCCCGATGGGCGCCATGCGCGCCAGCAAGGTCATGAACAAGCTCGAAGGGCTGGTGGGTGATATGCTGATCGAAGACCTGCCGATCCCAGTGACCACCGTAGCGACCGACCTGGTGCGCCAGCGCGAGGTATGGTTTCAGAACGGCCCGCTGCTGCGCGCGATTCGCGCCTCGATCGCGGTGCCCGGCGTGATCACTCCCGTGCATGTCGGCGATCAGGTGCTGGTTGACGGCGGCTTGCTGAATCCGTTGCCTATCATGCCGACACTCGCGGCCCATGAAGCCGATTTTGTCGTGGCGGTTAACGTGACCGCGCATAGCCCCCAGCCGATCAGCCTGGAAGCGTTGTTGCCCGATGAGCCGGAGGACGATAACCGCACGGCGCTTGAGCTTGAGCGTGATGAAAACATTGGCGGCTGGATGGCCGATGTGCGCGAGGCGACGAAGCGGCTTTGGGATGGGCTGGGCAGCAGCGACGAGCAGGAGGCCAGCGACGAAACGCCGGAAATGCGCGGCAAGCGCGAGTGGGGCAAGCTGGACATGATTCTCGAATCGTTCGATATCACCCAGGCAGCGCTCGCCAAGTACAAAATTGCCGGTTATCCGCCGGATGTGCTGATCGAAGTTCCCAAGACGGTCTGCAGCACCTACGAGTTCCACCGCGCGAAGGATCTGATCCGGCTGGGCCGACATCTGGCCGATGAGGCCCTGGAGCGCAGAATGCCGAATATTGCCTCGGACGCGGCAGGGTAGCTGGCGGCTACTGTCCGCGCTTGCGCAGCAGGATATATACCGCGCCGGTACCGCCGTCGAGCTCGGTGGCGGAACAGAACGCCAGAACCCCCGGCCATTCCCGCAGCCAGGCGTTGGTATGGCTTTTCAGCACCGGGAAGTCGGCCGTCGCGCCCCAGGCTTTGCCATGTACCACCAGCACGCAGCGTAGCCCCTGGGACGTGGCGTCGCGCAGAAAGCTTTCCAGCTCGGCGCGGGCCTCTTCCAGGGTGTAGCCGTGCAGGTCGAGGCCTGCCTGCCACGCCGTCTGGCCGCGTTTCAGCTGGCTGAAGGTGCGCCACGGCAGATCGGCGACGCTAAATTCCAGGTATTCGGAAGGGCGAACCGCCTCGACCCGGCCATCGGAGGTGCGGCCGCTGGTCGTCAAGGTGCTGGCTTCCACTGCCGCCTGGCGGCGTACCTGGTGGGCATCGTCGTTGCGT
The DNA here is from genome assembly GCF_020991005.1 of Halomonas sp. CUBES01. Classification (GTDB taxonomy): domain Bacteria; phylum Pseudomonadota; class Gammaproteobacteria; order Pseudomonadales; family Halomonadaceae; genus Vreelandella; species Vreelandella gomseomensis. Next base: position 538,179 of record NZ_JAJLLW010000002.1, read on the forward strand.
CTGGGCTTGCCGGGGTCGGCCTGATTGGAGGCAATACGGCGCACGCCTGCGGCTTTCAGCGCTTGGCGGAACGCGCTGATATCGTCGTCGTCGGGCAGGTGGCGGCGTCGTGTCATGACAGGCTCAGATAGCAAAGGGGCAATGAAGGTCGCAAGCGCACAGTATAGCGAGCTGAGCGTTGCTGTGAACCGGGCGGCGTCAAAGGTACAATCTTTTCTTTCGCCATGCCATGCCCGCTATTGTCAGGGGATGGAGACCTCAGTTGATCAGGAGCCGATGTGACCACGCATCTCAACGCCGACACCTCACACTCCGCTCTCTCCCTGCCGGATTCGGCACTGGTGAGCGAGCTCTTTAGCTTACGCGACTACCTGCGCTGGGCGTCCAGCGAGTTCTATCTGGCGGGGCTGTATTACGGCCACGGTACCGAGTCGGCCTGGGATGAAGCCGTGGCGCTTTGCCTGGGAGCGCTGCATCTACCCTGGAACATTGACCCCGGCGTGCAGGATGCGCGCCTGCTGCCGATGGAGCGCGAGCGCATTGTGGCGCTCACCCGTGAACGCATCACCACCCGCCGCCCGCTGCCTTATCTGCTGGGCGAGGCGTTCTTTGCCGGCTACCCGTTCAACGTTGATGAGCGCGTGCTGATCCCGCGCTCGCCGATGGCCGAGCTTATCGAGGATGGCTTTGCCGCGTGGTTCCCCGAAGAGCCGCCGGCCAGGGTACTGGATCTATGCGCCGGCTCGGGCTGCATCGGCATTGCCACCGCGCTGTACCTGCCCACTTGCGAGGTCGCCCTGGCCGATATCAGTCAGGACGCGCTGGCGGTGGCGCGCCAGAACATCACCCGTCACGACGTCGGCGAGCGCGTACGCGCGCTGGAAGCCAATGTGTTCGACGGGCTTGCGGGCCAGCGTTTTGACCTGATCGTCTCCAATCCGCCTTACGTGGATGCCCGGGACCTTGCCACCATGCCCGCCGAGTTCCGCCACGAACCGTCACTGGCGCTGGGCGCGGGCAACGACGGACTGGACATCGTGCGGCGCATTCTGCGCCAGGCGCGCGAGCACCTGACCGACGAGGGGTGGTTGATTGTAGAAGTCGGCAACTCAGACTGCCACCTGGAGACCGCCTTTCCCGAGGTGCCCTTCATGTGGCTTGAATTCGAGCGTGGCGGCCAGGGCGTGTTTGCCTTGAGCGCCGCTGAACTCGACGCCCATGCGGCGTCTTTTGCATGAGGAATTAACGCCCATGTCAGGCAATACATTTGGCAAGCTGTTTACCGTGACCACCTTTGGCGAAAGCCACGGCCAGGCGCTCGGCGCGATCATTGACGGCTGCCCGCCGGGGCTGCCCCTGTGCGAAGCGGATCTGCAGCGTGATCTCGACCGTCGGCGCCCCGGCAGCTCGCGGCATACCACCCAGCGCAAGGAGCCGGATCAGGTCAAGATCCTGTCGGGGGTCTTCGAAGGCAAGACCACCGGCACCTCGATCGGTCTGTTGATCGAGAATACCGATCAGCGCTCGAAAGACTATTCAAAGATCAAAGATCAGTTTCGTCCGGCCCACGCCGACTACACCTACCACCATAAGTATGGGCACCGCGATTACCGCGGCGGTGGGCGCTCGAGCGCCCGGGAAACGGCGGTACGCGTCGCGGCAGGCGCCATTGCCAAGCAGTACCTGGCCGCACAGGGCGTTCAGGTGCGCGGCTACATGAGCCAGCTGGGGCCGATCAAGATTGATTTCGGCTCCTGGGAGGCCGTCGAGGAGAACGCGTTTTTCTGCCCCGACCCTGCCAAGGTCTCTGAGCTCGAGGACTACATGGATCAGCTGCGCCGCGATCAGGACTCCGTCGGGGCAGAAATCACCGTGATCGCCGACGGTGTGCCGGTCGGACTCGGCGAGCCGGTATTCGATCGCCTGGATGCTGATCTGGCGCATGGTTTGATGAGCATCAATGCGGTAAAAGGGGTGGAGATTGGCGCGGGGTTTGGCTGTGTTGCCCAGCGCGGCAGCGAACACCGTGACGAGATGACTCCCGAGGGCTTTCTCTCCAATCACGCCGGTGGCGTGCTGGGCGGCATTTCCAGCGGCCAGCCGGTGGTGGCGCGCCTGGCGCTGAAGCCGACCTCGAGCATCACCACGCCCGGGCGTTCGATCGACGTTCACGGCGAGGCGGTCGAGGTCGTCACCAAGGGGCGTCATGACCCCTGCGTGGGGATTCGGGCAACGCCGATCGCCGAAGCGATGATGGCCATGACGCTGCTCGATCACTGGTTGCGCCAGCGCGGGCAGAATGGTTCGGTAAGCGTTGATACGCCGCGCTTAACACAACGTTAACGTCACGGTGTACTTGGCATATCGCTGCTACACTCATGGAAGTTGGTTGAGGAGTTGTCCATGAAGATTAACGTTGAGTTTGATCTCACCCCCGATGAGTTCCGCCAGGCGCTGGGGCTGCCGGACGTGGAAGCGTTCCAGCAGAATCTGCTTGAGAACATCCAGCGGCAAATGGAGTCCGGTGTTGAAGGGTATGACCCCATGAGCCTGATGCGCCCCTACCTGCAGCAGCCCATGATGCAGCAGGGGCTTTCACAGGGGTTATCTAATTTCGGCACCTATCAGCAGATGATGCTGGACATGCTCAAGCAGGCCGGCAACACCAGCAGCAACGCCTCGGAAGAGGAAACGCCGAAAAGCAGCAGTAGCACCTCAAGCGACGCGTCGAGCAGCAAGAGTCGCCCTGCAGATGCATCGGCCTCTTCCCGTTCGCGGACGAAGCGGAAAGCCGAGTAGTGGGGCAAAAGGGGCGACCAGCGTGGCTGGGTCGTGACCATGGGTGTGGTTGCAAAGCACCTCGTCAATCACTACTCTTTTTGCAGTGCAGCAATTTACGTTTATGTGAGTCGCCCAAGGCTCATGCCAAGGAACGAAAACAGGAGCAGAGACCATGCAAGATAAAATGATGGACGCCTTCAACGCCCAGACACGCCAGATGTTCGAGCCCATGCGCAAGATCAACTCGCTGATGCTCAACAACATGGAAAAAATGACCCAGTACCAGCTGGAAGCGATGAAGCGCTACAGCCAGATGGGCACCGAACGCATCCGTAGCGCCACCGACGTGGAAGACGCTGAAAGCCTGCGCGACTTCGGGGCGCAGCAGGCAGCGATGATGAACGAGCTGTCCCAGCAGATGCAGGAAGACGCGCGCGTGATGAGCGAGATGAGCCTCGAGTTCAAAGCGGAAATGGAAAAGCTGTTTGGCGAAGCGGGCAAGCAGATGGCCGACCAGGCCAGCTCCGCCGCGAAAGGTGAACAGCCCGCCAAGGCGAGCAGCCAGTCATCGCGCAAGAGCTAATACCCCTTTAATCGCGGCGCCCCAAGGGGCGCCGCGCCTCATTTGAGCCCTTGATTACCTGCCATCGTACAGGCTGCGCAAGCGTTGCCGCGCCGGTAAAGGAGAACGAAGATGTCAGCAGAATGGGAATTACCGCCCCATGGCCTTTCTCAAGAAGAGCTGGACGCGTGGAACGCGAAGCTGAAAGATATTGGTGAGCAGTATCAGGGGCTCATGCAGGATCTGTTGTCGCGTATTGCGCCGAGCGAAGCGGCTGACTCGATTCATAGTGACATGCGGGAAAGCTTCGAGGCTGGCGCGCAGGCGCTGATGCAGAACCCGGCGCTGCTATGGCAGACCCAGTCGCGCCTGCTGCAGGATCAGTGGCTTTTGTGGCAGCAGGGTATGCGGGCCATGGCCGGCGAAGAAGTGGCGCCACTGGTAATGCCCGATAAAGGCGACCGGCGCTTCAAGGATGACGCCTGGACCCAGGAACCGCATTTCATGGCCATCATGCAGCAGTACCTGCTGTTTTCGCAGATGGTGGATGAGCTGGTGGACAGCCTGAGCGGGATGGACGAGACCCATCAGCGCAACCTGGCCTTTTATGCCCGCCAGGTGGTCAACGCCATGTCGCCGACCAACTTTGTCTCGACGAATCCTGAAGTCATGCGCCGCACCCTGGAAACCAAGGGGCAGAATCTGGTCGAGGGGCTCGAGCGCTTGCGCGAAGACCTGGCCAATTCCGCCGAGGGTATCAATGTCCGCATGACCGACCGCAGCGCCTTTAAAATAGGCGATAACATTGCCGCCACCCCAGGGGCCGTGGTGTACGAAAACGAGCTGATGCAGCTGATCCAGTACACGCCAACCACCGAAAAGACCTACAAGACGCCGCTGCTGGTCGTGCCGCCGTGGATCAACAAGTACTACGTGCTTGACCTTCGTCAGGACAACTCGATGATGAAGTGGCTGGTCGATCAGGGGCATAGCGTGTTCCTGATTTCCTGGCGTAATCCTGGCCCGGAGCAGCATGACATTACCTGGGCCGACTATATGCAGATGGGGCCGATTGCTGCCATGGAGGCCATCGAGAAGGCCTGCGGCGAGAAGTCGGTCAACCTGTTGAGCTATTGCGTCGGCGGCACGCTGACGGCGTCGACTGTGGCCTACCTGACCAGCACCCGGCGTGGTCGCAAGGTGAAGTCGGTCACCTACATGGCAACGCTTCAGGACTTCCGTGATCCCGGCGATATCGGCGTGTTCCTCAACGAGCGCGTGGTCGAGGGCCTGGAAGACACCATGCAGACGAAGGGGTATCTGGACGGCCGCTCGATGGCCTACACCTTCAACCTGCTGCGCGAAAACGACCTGTTCTGGTCGTTCTATATCAATAATTACCTGAAAGGCGAAACGCCGCCAGCGTTTGATCTGCTCTACTGGAACACCGACGGCACCAACCTGCCCGCCGGCACCCATGCCTGGTACCTGCGCCACATGTACCTGGAAAACAAGCTGGTAGAGCCCGGCGGTATCGAGCTAGACGGGGTGAAGATTGATCTAAGAAAAGTGTCGACGCCGAGCTACTTCGTCTCGACCAAGGAAGATCACATTGCCAAGTGGAACAGCACCTATTACGGCGCCTTGCTGCCCAAGGGGCCGTCTACCTTTGTGCTGGGGGGCTCCGGGCATATTGCCGGGATCGTCAACCCGCCCCACAAGCAGAAGTATGGCTACTGGACCAACGGCGAGCTGCCGGACAGCCACGAGGCTTGGCTGGAAGGGGCAACGTTCAACGAAGGCTCCTGGTGGCCCCACTGGCACGCCTGGATCACCGAGAACGGCTATGCCGACCCGGATCCGAAAAAGATGGTCGCGGCGCGTACGCCGGGTGAAGGCGAGCTTGAGGTGATCGAGCCGGCCCCCGGGCGCTATGTCAAAACCACGATTCCAGAGGTGCTGGGCGAAATACCTGATGTTTCCTGAGTAGTTCATCGGGTACGCCTATGTAATCAAGCGTCCTGCCCATCGGCAGGACGTTTTGCATTGGGGCCGGCGGACACGATGTCGCAGACGGGTTGCACAAAGCCAGGATCCGGCTATGGTAGCGATGCTTCAATAAGGCATGTTGTCACCATGCAGGATGTCGTGGGTGATTTATAATGGTCGACCGGTAAAGCGGCGTTAACGCCGCTTCCTTGAATGGAGAAATATCATGGCAATTAACCTTTTTACGACGTCTCGGCGTTGGGCAGGCGGTCTTCTGGTGGCGTTATTAACCACCGGTTATGTCTACGGGCAGGATCTACAGGTGAGCGACGCACGGGCGAGCCTGCTGCCTGGCGAGCAGCCGGGGGCCGGGTATTTTGAGCTTTACAACGCGGGCGACAAGGCCGTCGTGCTGGTTGGCGCAGACAGCGATGCCTTTGAAACCGTCGAGCTGCATGTCAGCGCAGAACAGGACGGCATGGCGCACATGCACGCGGTTGAGCAGGTCGAGATTGCTCCAGGCGAGCGCTTTGCGTTTGCGCCCAAGGGGCATCACCTGATGCTGATCGGCCGCGAGAAAGCGCTGTCGGTGGGGGATGAGGTGGACGTGCAGCTTGAGTTCGCCGATAACCAGCGTCTCTCGGTCACGTTCGATGTAGTGTCTCCAGTATCGCTTTAAGCGCCTTCAGGCAGGATGTGTGTCATGTATAAAGGTTTGTTGGTGGCGCTTGCGTCCCTCTGGCTAGCCGGCTGCGTCGATACCAACTGGCGCACGGCAGAAACCCACGAGATCATGCCGCCGCTGGATTTCTCGCTGGTCGATGAAAACGGTCAGGCGGTAGAGGCCGAGGATTATGCCGGCAAGGTGACGCTGGTCTACTTCGGCTATACCTTCTGCCCGGATGTGTGCCCGATTACGCTGGCGAGGCTGGCGGGCACCTTGAATCGGCTCGACGACGACGTACGCGACGATATCCAGGTGCTGTTCATTACCGTCGACCCCGCGCGGGATACCCCCGAGGTTGTCAAACGCTATACCGGCGCATTTGGCGACGAATTTGTGGGCATTACCGGTGAACGTTCAGAGATCGATGCGCTGACCAATCGCATGCGGGTCACCTACGAGTACGAAACGCCCAATAAGCGCGGCGACTATATCGTTAACCACACAAGCGCGGTGTTTGCGTTCGATCGCGAGGGGGAGGCCCGGTTTCTGATCCGCGACAGCCATCCGATCACAGACGCCGTGGCCGATATCAACCAGCTCGTCACGGAAAGCTAGGTTACTGGCAGGCAACGGAGAGGCTGCAGCGCGACTGATAGCGCGGCGACGAGATATCCAGGATGACGTCGTCGCTTTGCGTATCGTACATGAACGAGGCGTAGCCGCGTTCCGACGAGGCGGTGCGGTACAGTCCGCAAATGGTGTAGCCGTATTGCACTTTCTGCAGCTTGGCAAGCTCGATCTCACTGGAGGTATCGAGGGTTTGCGACAGGGCGCGCTGAATATCATCGTCGACATGGCTGTCGGATAATGCCTGACCGCCAAAGATGACGCCGCCAAGCAATAATGCCAGAACAAGCGGGAGCGCGATGAGTAACAGGAAGGGGCGAGATGACAGCATGGCAATACCTATAGCAGCGTTATCGACCCCCGGCCGCATACCGACCGGGAAGCCTAGTTTACCGGCGGCGAGTCTGCGGCACACCCACCAGTACCATGAGTGCGGCTAAAAGCCACACCGGCCAGCTGCCCATGCGGGTAAACGGCGTTAAGCCTTCCATAGCGTAGAACTCGCCGGTCAGCGACGTGGTTTCAAACTGCGGTGCGCGCTCGACGATAGCGCCCTGGGCGTCGATGATCGCGGTAATGCCGTTGCTGGTGGCACGCACCACGTAACGGCCGTTTTCCAGCGCCCTGAGCCTTGCCATCTGCAGGTGCTGGTGGGGCCCGATCGAGGCGCCAAACCAGGTGTCGTTGGACAGCGTCATCAGCACGTCGCTGTCCTTGGCGCGGCTGGCCACCAGCTGCGGATAGATGATTTCGTAGCAGATGGCATTGCCAATGCGCACCCCGGCTGCCTGCATGGGGGCTTGATCCGCTTCGCCTTTGGCAAAGCTCGACATGGGCAGGTTGAAGAAGTCGATGGCGCCGCGCAGCACACTCTCCAGCGGCAGGTACTCACCAAACGGCACCAGGTGCTCTTTTTGATAGCTGCCCTCGACATCGCCCACCCCCACCACGCTGTTGAAGTAGCGATTGTCCATATCGAGCTGAACCACACCCGTCACCAGCGCCGTGTCGGTGGGTAAATGGCTTTGCACCCGCTCAAGCACTGGGCGCGCCTGGGTTTCTATCATCGGCAGGGCGGTTTCCGGCCAGACGATCAGATCAGCCTCGTCGGCGACGTCGCGGGTCAGGTCGCTGTAGATGTTGGCGGCGTTGCGCTGGCCTTCGGGCGTCCATTTCTCAAGCTGGGGAAGATTGCCCTGCAGCAGGGCTACCCGGGTGGGGGTGTCGACCGGCGTGGTCCACTGCGCGGGTAGCGCCAGTGGCACCAGCCAGATGGCGGCCAGCGGTGCCAGCGTCCACCATTGGCGGCGCAGCAGCAGCGTTGCGCCCAGCGCCCCGCTCAGCGCGACCAGCAGAGACAGCAGATACACGCCGCCAAGCGGCGCCCAGCCGGCCAGCGGTGAGTCCACATAGCCCGAGCCGAGCAATAGCCAGGGAAAACCGGTGAAGAGATAGGTGCGCAGCACTTCGCCCAACACCCAGGCGCCGGCGAAGGTGACCAGCGCCAGCCGTGGGCCGGTAAAGCGCCGGTAAAGCCATAGCGTGCCAGCAAAGAACAGCGCCAGGATGCAGACAAACAGGGCGGTAAGAAACAGCGCGAGCGGCACGCCGGTATAGCCGTAGTCGTGAATCGATACGTAGACCCAGGAGGCGCCGGTGCCGAAGAGCGCTATCCCGTAGCACCAGCCCTTGAGCGCGGCCTGGGCCGGCGTCAATTGATGAAGGCCTGCAAACATCAGGCCGGCGGCTACCGGCCCAAGCCACCAAAGCTCAAACGGTGAGGCGGTCAGCGTAGTGAAACCGCCGGCCACCAAGGCGGCGACGAGCTGCTGAAACACGGCGGGAAGGCTTCCCATGGCGAGATATCCTATCTAGCGAATGTCCTGGACGTTGAAGGCGTGTCGGTCAGTCGTCTTCCTGATCGTCGTCGCGGCTGTCTGGGCGTTGTTCCCGGTAGGCTTCGAGTAAGCGGATGCGGCGGTTGTCGGCGTTGAGGACTTCGAATCGCCAGCCGCCCAGATGGGTATGTTCGCCGCGCTGGGGCAGGTGGCCAAACTGCTGCATCACCAGCCCGCCGATGGTGTCGAACTCATCGTCGGAGAACTTGGTGTTGAAGTGCTCGTTGAAGTCGTCGATGGTCGTCAGCGCGCGGATAGCGTAGCGGCCGTTGTCGAGCTCGCGGATATCCTCTTCCTCGTCGGCGTCGTGCTCATCCTCGATGTTGCCGACGATCTGCTCGAGGATATCCTCGATAGTGATGATACCTGCCGTGCCGCCGTATTCGTCGACCACCACGGCCATATGGTTGTGGGTATCGCGGAATTCCTTCAGCAGGCTGTTGAGTCGCTTGGACTCGGGGATGAACATCGCCGAGCGGACGATATCGTCAAGCTGAAAGGCATCGCGCTCGGCCTGGGTCTTCGAGAGCAGCGGCAGCAGATCCTTGACCAGCAGGATGCCTTTGACGTCGTCGAGGTTTTCGCCGATGACCGGATAGCGCGAATGGCCGGTTTCCTGGATCAGCGCCAGGTATTCTTCGCTGGTCTGATCGAGGGTGATGGCCGAGATTTGTGAGCGAGGAATGAGGATTTCGCGCACCTGCTGATCGCTGATTTCCAGGGCGCCCTCAATGATCATGATGGCGTCCTGGTCAAGCTTCAGGCGCCCCGCAGCGTGGCGCAAAAATTCCAGTAACTCATCGCGTGAGCTGGGTTCGTCGTTGTCGCCGGAAAGGGCACCAAAGAGTTTCTCGAGCCAGGATCGTTGATTGGCGTTGCTCGATCGGTCTTCGCTCATGCGGGTAATCTCTTGTTGACGGACTCAGGTGGAGTGACATGCAGGGATGTTTTATCACTGACCAGGGGCGCGGTACCAGTTCGACGTATGGACATTAAGTCGCATAGGGGTCGGCGATGCCCAGGGCCGCCAGCAGAACGCGCTCGCATTGCTCCATTGCCTCGGCCTCGTCGTCGTCCATGTGATCATAGCCAAGCAGGTGAAGGGTGCCGTGAATCACCATATGTGCGTAGTGATGCGCGAGGGTCTTGTGCTGCTCCTCGGCTTCCCGGGCGACCACGGCGTGGCAGATCACCAGGTCGCCAAGTAGCGGCAGGGTCATTCCCGGCGGATTCTCGAACGGAAACGAGAGCACGTTGGTGGGCTTGTCCTTACCGCGGTAATCGCGGTTCAGTGTCTGGCTTTCGTCGGCGTCGACAAAACGAATCGTCAGCTCCCGACGTGGGTCATCGGGATGCCCGGCCAGCACATCGCCCACCCATTGGGTGAGCTGCGCCTGGCTGGGCAGGTGCTGATCGTCGATGGCGGCCTGTCGGTCGATCACGATGTCGCTCATGGCGAGCTGTCTCCCGTGCCTTCCCGGGCCTGCATGCGGGCATCCCGCTCTTGCTGACGGGCGTCGCGGCGGGCGCGTTCCTCGGCTTCCTGCTGGGATTCAAAGGCGTCGTAGGCTTCGATGATGCGCTGCACCAGCGGGTGGCGTACCACATCCTTGGCGGCAAAGTGGGTCACGCCGATACCCGGGGTATCCTTCAGCACGTCGAGTACCTGGATCAGGCCCGAGCGTTGCCCCTTGGGCAGGTCGACCTGGGTGACGTCGCCGGTAATCACCGCCGTGGAGCCAAAGCCAATCCGCGTCAGGAACATTTTCATCTGCTCGGGCGTGGTGTTCTGGCTCTCGTCGAGAATGATATAGGCGTTGTTGAGCGTGCGGCCGCGCATGTACGCCAACGGGGCAATTTCAATGACCTGGCGCTCGATCAGCTTGGCGACCTGCTCAAAGCCGATCATTTCATAAAGCGCGTCGTAAAGCGGGCGCAGGTACGGGTCGATTTTCTGGGCGAGATCGCCGGGCAGAAAGCCGAGCTTCTCACCGGCTTCCACCGCCGGGCGGACGAGCAGGATGCGCCGCACTTCCTGCTGATTGAGCGCTTCGACAGCGGCCGCCACGGCGAGGTAGGTCTTGCCGGTACCCGCCGGGCCAATGCCGAAGTTGATGTCGTGTTCGCGGATGCTGGTCACGTAGCGCTGCTGATTGAGCCCGCGGGGTTTGATCATGGTGCGCGGGGTGCGCATGATCACTTCATCGCCGTCGCCTTCACTGTCCTCTTCTTCATCAAGCGCTTCGAGGCCGGATTCCTGCAGGAACAGATGCACGGTGTCGGCGGAGAGCTCGTCTGCGGCGGTTTCACGGTAGAGATGTTCCAGGACGTTGGCGGCCGCCTTGATACGGTTGGCGGCGCCGGCCAACTGGAAGACATTGCCGCGGTTGCGCAGTGTCACGTCCAGGCGGCTTTCAATCAGCTTCAGGTGCTCATCCTGCTGACCGCAGAGGCTGGCAAGGCGCTGCGGGTCATTGGGTTCAAGGCTTAGCGTCGTAATGCGGTTGGCCTGAGACGATGGCTGGCTCAAGAGTGGGAAACCTGTTGGTTGATGACTGTGAATATCAGCTTACTGCCCCAACGGGTGTCGGGGCAATTACCTGGATAAGCGATGTTCAATAACGCTCGGGAGAGGCCAGCTCGCCGCGCAGCGAGTTGGGCAGGGCTTCGGTGATGTCCACGTCGACAAAGTAGCCGATCAGCTCGGTGGGGTTGGCGGCGCGGAAGTTGACGACCCGGTTGTTTTCGGTGCGGCCGGATAGCTGGCCGGGGTCTTTCGGCGAAAAGCCGGTGACCAGAATGCGCTGGGTGGTGCCGACCATGCGACGGCTGATTTGCCCGGCCTGCTGGAGAATACGCGCCTGCAGGATCGCCAGACGTTCTTTCTTGACGCTTTCCGGCGTCTCATCTTCAAGGGCAGCGGCGGGGGTGCCGGGGCGCGCCGAGTAGACAAAGCTGAACGAGTGGTCGAAGCCGATGCGATGGATCAGATCCATCGTCGCTTCGAAATCCTCTTCGGTTTCGCCGGGGAAGCCGATAATGAAGTCGGAGGAGAAGCTGATGTCCGGACGGTTGGCGCGAATCCGTTCCATCTTTTCAATGTACGCTTCTGCCGTGTGGCCACGCTTCATGGCATTCAGGATGCGATCCGAGCCGGACTGCACCGGCAGGTGCAGGTGACTGACCAACTCCGGAATATCGGCGTAGGCGTCCACCAGGCTATCGGTGAACTCCACCGGATGCGAGGTGGTGAAGCGGATGCGATCAATGCCGTCAACTGCGGCGGCGCAGGCAATCAGCTCGGCCAGGTCGATCTCATCGCCGAGCTGATTTTCGCCACGGTAGGCGTTGACGTTCTGGCCCAGGAGGTTGACTTCCCGCACGCCCTGGTCGGCAAGGTGAATGATTTCATCCATGACCGACTCGAAGGGGCGCGAGACTTCTTCGCCACGGGTGTAAGGCACCACGCAGAACGTGCAGTACTTCGAGCAGCCTTCCATGATCGACACGAACGCCGTGGCCCCGTCAGAGGTCGGCTGAGGCAGATGGTCGAACTTCTCGATTTCCGGGAAGGTGACGTCCACTGCGGCGATCTGATTGTCGCGGCGCGCATCCAGCATGGACGGCACCCGGTGCAGCGTCTGCGGGCCGAACACCATGTCCACATGGGGTGCCCGCTTGCGCAGCGCCTCGCCTTCCTGGCTGGCCACGCAGCCGCCTACGCCGATGACCAGATCGGGGTTGGCGTCCTTGAGCTTTTTCCAGCGTCCCAACTGATGGAACACCTTTTCCTGCGCTTTTTCACGAATGGAGCAGGTGTTGAGAAGAATGACATCGGCCTCGCGCTCGTTATCGGTCAGTTCGAGCTGATGGGAAACGCCGAGCATGTCCGCCATGCGGGAGGAGTCATACTCGTTCATTTGGCAGCCGTGCGTTTTGATGAAGAGCTTCTTCGCCATCGGTACCTGTCATCTATGGGTCGTCGGGGGACGAGGATGAATGGAGTGTTATCGTGCGGTCTGGTGATGGCCAGGCCACTGTCGTTAATGAGCGTATTATACGGATACATGAAACCAGCGGCTAGCGTTGCTCGATAATCGATGCTTGACCGTCACGTTTCTATGAGTATACTACGCACCGTGTTTGAGCAGTTCCCCGATAGCTCAGTTGGTAGAGCAAATGACTGTTAATCATTGGGTCGCAGGTTCGAGTCCTGCTCGGGGAGCC
>NZ_JAJLLW010000022.1 GCF_020991005.1 Halomonas sp. CUBES01
GGAACCTGCGGCTGGATCACCTCCTTAAACGATGCATCATCCTCGCGGTAAGCGCTCACAATGAATTACCTGATCAAGTGATAGAGCAAACGGTAGCTCATTGAGCTGTTGCCGATCAGATGATCTGTGATGGCTGAATACCGGGTCTGTAGCTCAGTTGGTTAGAGCGCACCCCTGATAAGGGTGAGGTCGGCAGTTCAAGTCTGCCCAGACCCACCAAATTTGCGTAATAC
>NZ_JAJLLW010000023.1 GCF_020991005.1 Halomonas sp. CUBES01
GGGCCATAGCTCAGCTGGGAGAGCGCCTGCCTTGCACGCAGGAGGTCAGCGGTTCGATCCCGCTTGGCTCCACCATTCTTGTTTTCGTTACCACCGTTTGTTGTTTTGTGACCATTGATAAGTCAAAGCGCAGTGACTGCGTTGCCTTATCACTGTTCATCGAACAGTCGCTCTTTAACAATGTATATCATGCTGACATGAACGTTTTTTTAAGACGTTCATACGT
>NZ_JAJLLW010000024.1 GCF_020991005.1 Halomonas sp. CUBES01
ACGTATGAACGTCTTAAAAAAACGTTCATGTCAGCATGATATACATTGTTAAAGAGCGACTGTTCGATGAACAGTGACAAGGCAACGCAGTCACTGCGCTTTGACTTATCAATGGTCACAAAACAACAAACGGTGGTAACGAAAACAATAATGGTGGAGCCAAGCGGGATCGAACCGCTGACCTCCTGCGTGCAAGGCAGGCGCTCTCCCAGCTGAGCTATGGCCC
>NZ_JAJLLW010000025.1 GCF_020991005.1 Halomonas sp. CUBES01
GTATGAACGTCTTAAAAAAACGTTCATGTCAGCATGATATACATTGTTAAAGAGCGACTGCTATGCGCAGTGATAAGCGTTCTTTCACGTTAGAAAAAGAGAAAAAAACCTTTCTTTTTCTTTTAATGTGAAAAAAGCATCCGCTTATCACTGCGTATCGACAGTTTCATTGATCAGGTAATTCATTGTGAGCGCTTACCGCGAGGATGATGCATCGTT
>NZ_JAJLLW010000026.1 GCF_020991005.1 Halomonas sp. CUBES01
TATCACAAAACAATTACGTATGAACGTCTTAAAAAAACGTTCATGTCAGCATGATATACATTGTTAAAGAGCGACTGCTATGCGCAGTGATAAGACACCGCCGGAGGCGGCTGGCTTATCACTGCGTATCGACAGTTTCATTGATCAGGTAATTCATTGTGAGCGCTTACCGCGAGGATGATGCATCGTTTAAGGAGGTGATCCAGCCGCAGGTTCC
>NZ_JAJLLW010000027.1 GCF_020991005.1 Halomonas sp. CUBES01
TCAGCATTCGCACTCGTGATACCTCCAGCGAACTTCTCAATTCACCTTCATTGGCTTACACGACGCTCCTCTACCGCGTGCCTGCATCCTTAAGCCTACTCAACACTTTCCCCACCGAACTCGACGTTCGGGGAGCGCTTGAACGTCGCTTCGCGACGTTAAGCGAATAGTCTTAAGTGATGCAGGCACACCCGTAGCTTCGGTACCTGGTTT
>NZ_JAJLLW010000028.1 GCF_020991005.1 Halomonas sp. CUBES01
GCGCCCGTAGCTCAGCTGGATAGAGTATCTGACTACGAATCAGAGGGTCGGAGGTTCGAATCCTCCCGGGCGCGCCACCTTTTTAGATGATGTTTTGCCCGCATTGTTAAATCGATAACGTGGAAAATCATCCACGCGCCCGTAGCTCAGCTGGATAGAGTATCTGACTACGAATCAGAGGGTCGGAGGTTCGAATCCTCCCGGGCGCGCCA
>NZ_JAJLLW010000029.1 GCF_020991005.1 Halomonas sp. CUBES01
AAACCAGGTACCGAAGCTACGGGTGTGCCTGCATCACTTAAGACTATTCGCTTAACGTCGCGAAGCGACGTTCAAGCCCTCCCGAACGTCGAGTTCGGTGGGGATGAATAGAGTAGGCTTAAGGATGCAGGCACGCGGTAGAGGAGCGTCGTGTACGCCAATGAAGGTGAATTGAGAAGTTCGCTGGAGGTATCACGAGTGCGAATGCTGA
>NZ_JAJLLW010000030.1 GCF_020991005.1 Halomonas sp. CUBES01
CGAACACGCTGTGTTCGGGGTTTTGGTATAGGTGCCTGACGACTCGGCCGGCGCTCCGGGGGGCGGCCTTCCGCTACGCTTCATGGGGAGACCCCTAAACAAAAACCCCCGAGCACGATGTGCTAGGGGGTTTCTGCGGTATAAGTGCCTGACGATGACCTACTCTCGCATGGGGAGACCCCACACTACCATCGGCGCGAAGCGGTT
>NZ_JAJLLW010000003.1 GCF_020991005.1 Halomonas sp. CUBES01
TCCCATTCGTCTAGTGGTCCAGGACACCGCCCTTTCACGGCGGTAACAGGGGTTCGAACCCCCTATGGGACGCCATCTCGTACTTGCCTATTGCGTTGCGGGAATAGCTCAGTGGTAGAGCATCGCCTTGCCAAGGCGAGGGTCGGGAGTTCGAATCTCCTTTCCCGCTCCAAGCGCACCCTCCGTTATCATCTCTATCTCTTGCCTCTTCAGTATCTGCCGCATACGGCAAAAATCCGATTGAAAAAAAAGTTTGCGCCCTAATATCTAGTGCTTACGCACTCAATGACTTTTTTCATTTTGCTGACAGGACATGTTCATGGCCGAACCGGCATTGTCGATACGTGGCCTTACCAAAGAGTACGGCAACGGCTTCCAAGCGCTAAAAGGGATTGATCTCGACGTCCAGCAGGGCGATTTTTTTGCGTTGTTAGGTCCCAATGGCGCAGGCAAATCCACCACCCTGGGCGTTGTTTGCTCATTGGTTCAGAAGACGCAGGGTAAGGTGTCGATCTTTGGTATCGATATCGACAAAGATTTCTCCAAAGCGAAATACCAGATCGGCGTGGTGCCTCAAGAGTTCAACTTCAACCAATTCGAGAAAGTGCTGGATATCGTGCTGGCCCAGGCGGGCTACTACGGCATGACGCGTCGCGAGGCGCTGCCTCGTGCTGAGCAGCTGCTGACCGATCTCGGGCTATGGGACAAGCGTAACGGCAGCGCCAGAATGCTGTCCGGCGGCATGAAGCGCCGGCTGATGATTGCCCGCGCCTTGATGCACCGTCCCAAGCTGTTGATTCTCGACGAGCCGACGGCGGGCGTAGATATCGAGCTGCGCCGGAGCATGTGGGAATATATGCGGCGGATCAATCGCGACGAAGGCACCACCATTATTCTCACCACGCACTACCTGGAAGAAGCCGAGAGCCTCTGCCGTAATATTGCGATCATCAATCACGGCGAAATCGTCCGTAATACCAGCGTGCGTGAGCTGCTCACCGAGCTGGATACGGAAACCTTCTTGCTGGATCTTGCCGCGCCAGTCAGCGACGCCCCCGTGGTGAAAGGATTTGATATTCAGCGGGTGGAGGCATCGCAGCTGTCGTTGGTGATGCATCGCGGCCAGCGGCTCAACGATGTGTTTGGCGCCTTGACCGACCAGGGGCTGCAGGTGGTGTCCATGCGTAACCGCGCCAACCGCCTGGAAGAAATGTTTGTATCGATGGTGGAGGGCAGTCAGAACGCCATCGACCAGCGGGCGGCAACGCAAAGGGAGGCGCGCGTATGAACGCTACTCAAACGCTCATCGCCCTGTGGACACTGGTCATCAAAGAGATCAAACGCTTCACGCGCATATGGCCGCAAACCCTGTTGCCGCCCTCCATCACCATGGCCATGTACTTTATTATCTTTGGCAACCTGATCGGTTCGCGGATTGGCGCCATGGATGGTTTCACCTACATGGATTTTATCGTTCCCGGCCTCATCATGATGTCGGTGATTACCAACAGCTATTCCAATGTGGCCTCTAGCTTCTTTTCGAACAAGTTTCAGCGTTCGATCGAAGAGATGATGGTGTCGCCCATGCCCAACTGGGTCATCTTGGCCGGTTTTATTCTGGGCGGTATGGCGCGGGGCCTGGGGGTCGGGCTCATCGTGACGCTGGTATCGCTGTTCTTTACCCGCCTGACCGTCGAGCATCCGCTACTGACCGTGCTGGTAGTGGTGCTTACGTCGGCGCTGTTTTCCATCGGTGGCTTTATCAACGCGCTTCTGGCCAACAAGTTTGATGATATCTCGATCGTGCCCACGTTTATTCTGACGCCGCTGACCTATTTGGGTGGGGTGTTTTACTCGATTTCCATGCTGCCCGATCTGTGGCAGGGCGTATCGATGCTCAACCCTATCTTGTACATGGTCAATGTCTTCCGTTACGGCTTCTTGGGGGTCTCGGACATTCCCGTTGGCTGGGCGCTTGCCGCCATAGTAGGCTTTATCGTGGTGCTTTTTGTGGTGGCGCTGCGCATGCTGGAGAACGGTAAGGGAATCCGGAGTTAATCATGTCGCATCGACCCGAAACGCTGGCGCATGCCCCGCTGGGCCGCGAGTCTGCCTATCCTGCCCAGTATGACCCCGCGCTTCTGTATCCGATTCCGCGCGCGGCCAACCGCGGCCCGCTGGGCATTGTCCAAGGCCAGCTACCGTTTATCGGTGAAGATGAATGGCACGCTTTCGAGGTGTCGTGGCTGAACGGGCGAGGCAAGCCGATCGTGGCCGTCGCACGCTTTCGGCTGCCTGCGGAATCGCCAAACCTGATTGAGTCGAAATCCTGGAAGCTTTATCTCAACAGTTTCAATCAGACCCGTTTTGCCGATTGTGACGAGGTCATTGACACGCTGGCCAGGGATTTGGCGCAGGCCGCCGGCGCTCCCGTGGGCGTCGCGCTTTTCGACGTGGACGCCGATGCCTTGACGCCCAGGCGCTTGCCGGGCGAATGCCTGGACGGGCTGGATATCGATGTCAGTGACTACACACCGAGCGCCGACCATCTGGCGGTCGGTGATGAGGTGGTGGAAGAGACGCTTTACTCGCACCTTTTGAAATCCAACTGCCCGGTCACCGGCCAGCCCGACTGGGGCAGCGTGATGATTCGCTATAAAGGCCACAAGCTTGACCGTGAAGGGCTGCTGCGCTACCTGATCGGCTATCGCCAGCACCAGGATTTTCACGAGCACTGCGTCGAGCATATTTTTACCGACCTGATGCAGCAGGCGGAGCCAAGCGAGCTATTGGTGCTGGCGCGTTACGTACGCCGGGGCGGGTTGGACATCAGCCCCTGGCGGGCAACGCCCGGGCTTGCGCCGCCGAGTCCGCTACGCCTGGCAAGACAATAAATGATTGCGCTAACCTGGCGCTCATACCATTGATCAGATGGAGTCATCATGGACGCACTTACGCTGCTGCACGAACGTAGCTCCATGGGCAAGTTGATGGAGCCTGCCCCCACCGCCGAGCAGCTCAGCGCTCTCTATCAGGCCGCCCTGCGCGCGCCCGATCATAAAGAGCTTCGCCCCTGGCGGTTTATCGAATTCAGCGGGGAAGGGCGCGAGCGTCTGGGCGAGCTATTCGCCGAGGCCGAGTTTCAGGAAGACCCGCATGCCGACGATAGCGCTCTCGACGCGGCCCGCAAGAAACCCCTGCGAGCGCCGATGGTGATCGCCGTTATCGCCAAGGTCACGCCGGATATTGCCAAGGTGCCCAAAATGGAGCAGGTGATATCGGCCGGCTGCGCGGCGCACGGGATTCTGCTGGCGGCCCATGCGCTCGGGTTGGGCGCCATGTGGCGCAGCGGCAAGTACGCCTTTGACCCCGTGGTACGCAAGGGATTGAGCCTGGAGGAAGACGACGAGGTCGTCGCGTTTATCTATCTGGGGACGCCCGGCGGACGCCATAAGCCGCTGCCGCAGCATCAAGCCGATGATTTTGTTGAACGCTGGGCGTAGTCATGGTCGTTACTCGCAAGGCGGGCGTATCGCATCCCCGTTTACCGCTACCCGAGGGCCCGGATGACCTTGTTGCCTTTCAGCAGTGGTTGGCTGAGGCAATTCCCATGGTCGGTTCGCTGGGTATCACGCACATGGCGCGTGAGGGCGATAGCCTGACCTGGCGCTTAGCGCTCGCGCCAAGCTTGAATGACAAGGGAACCGGCTTTGGTGGGGCGCTCACCGCACAAACGACGCTGCTGGGGTGGTGCTGGGCGACGCTCTGGCTGCGCGAGCGTGGCTTGGCCCGAGACGTGGTCGTGGCGGAAAGCAGTCAGCGCTTCCATGCGCCGGTCACGGGTGATTATCGCCTGATATGTACCCCGCAAGATCCTCAAGGCCCCGACGCACTGGCTGTAAAACTGCGCGAGCGCGGCAAAGGGCGCATCACGCTCGACCAAACCTTGTACTGCGGCGATACGCTTTGTCTCAGTGCCGCCGGCAGCTATGCCGTCCTGCCCGAGGCCTGATCCGAAAATGGCTTGCTATTTCGCAGCTTAGGCCATAGAATATGCGCCGTTCTGTAGGGAAAGGCAGCGCCTGTCTCTAAGGGCAAACAATGCGGAGGAGTGTCCGAGTGGTCGAAGGAGCACGCCTGGAAAGTGTGTAAGTCGAAAGGCTTCGAGGGTTCGAATCCCTCCTCCTCCGCCAGTATTCCTTAAAAACCAGCCACTTACGGCTGGTTTTTGTTTTACCCACCATCTAGCCCGCCATAGATAAATTGCTTCGGTGTGTTGTTGGTTAGAGCAGAAGCTAATGATCTTGGAATGTGTTGCATGCCCCCCCTTTGTTTTTTATTTATTTCAGTAGGGTTGTGCTGGCCTTAGCCCCTTCGCGAAAAATTTCTGAATTTGTACCCTTGAGAAAGGGTGGGTGCAGTTTGCGCGGTTTATGCATTTTATCTCCCGTCGGTATGTTTTTGTGGTGTTAATCACTAACACGGTAGGGCGGTAAATTAATTGCCCAAACCGCTCAAACTGCACATACACATGCCCAACAAAAAAATATCCTGGTAGTAAAAAAAAATAAACGCCCCGTTGCTCACGAGGAATTAAAAAGCAATTGATCGAATAGCGCTGTGCGGCTGTTGTTACCATTCTTGAGAGCGGACGAAACGCGCATAATGTTGCTCATGGACTACCTTTTTCCCTTCACTTCCGTAGAGAAATAGCACTCCCTGTTGCTTGGATGGCAAATCATCGTCGTACATTGATGTGGGTCGCGATGAAGACCAGAAGAAACCTTCTGGTGTATTAGGGAAAATATTTAAATTGATGGCTGGTTTCTTCCTGCATTTTTCTACGATTGAGTTTAGCTCTTCTATCGTCGGCAGCCGCCAATCTTCACCGGTTAATTCGGCGAGTTGTTCGAATTTTTGCAGAGAATACTTAGATGCCGAACCCTGACACGTATCACCATCCCATGCCATCCCCACTGGGCAGCGCATCCAATCCAACCCAGTTGTATTATCATGAACTATCGAGCCTTCTTGAATAGAGCTAAATTTATCAGAAGGTGTGGTTTCACTATGGTCAGTATTGCACCTATCTGAAGCGTCAGTAATTTCGCTTGAAAATGTCGGTAAGCTGACAATAAGAGTTACGCAAGCCCAAAATGCTTTTGATTTCCGCACAAAATTCTCCCAAATAGAATTTATTTTAGTTCCAGCCGCTCGTTTTTTTTCGGCCACATCACTTGAACCCACGGGTAAACCTCAAACTCAATGCGGAACGCCGCCAGGGCTGCCTGGCGGCGTTCCGTGTTGCCCTACGTTTATACAAATTTTACTTACTTTTTGGAACCCTGTATTGATTTAAGCGCAAGCCAATCTCGGCGCTGCATCGGGGGTGCATCAATGTAGCCAACCTCAGGCCTCCAGGTGCCTAAGGCCCACTCAACCCACCACCATGCCCAACGGTGGCGTATACGGTGCTTCCCATCAGTAAAAGTCCACTGCGCCAGCGCGCCGCAGTCTAAGACGTGAGGTACGTCATGTTGTTGCGAGTACAAAACGTCATCGACAATATCGTTATACTCATCTTCGCTCAGCTCTCCTGCCCGCCGTCTAAGTACCGCTTCTGATAGCTCGCGTTGTGTCTCTGGCGCAGGGCTTGGCGCTAGCCCTGATTCCTGAAGGTAGTCTCGGACGGTTTTTTTGCGCACACACAGCCCATTAGCCACTTGTGCGACTGTCAGCCGATCTTCTTCCAGTTCACAAGTGGGTCAGCTCCATGGCTGGTGTGGGGGGATGCCTCCCCCCGGTAGGCTTTTGATCAACCAGTGATCAGGACCATAGCCTTTCGCGTAAAGGCGTCCGATGCCTTCAGCCTCTCTTTTCAGGACGCTTGGGGATAAAGGTTGGTTCATGACTCATCTCCTATGGTTTCGATCTTCCAGGTTGCGGTACGGCCTTTACCGGCCCGGCGTAGGCAGCGTCCATCGACAATGCGGTCAACGCGGTAGGCGAGTATGCGGCCAATGCTGCGGTTGGTCAGACGCCCGGGCTTTGCGTTGAAGTCGTCTAGGGCTTCTGCAAGGTCTCGGAAAGCGCGGGCCTCATCCTCGTTTTCATCCAGCAAAGTGCCGACGTCTTTTAGCCCAAGGTGGTAGGCATCGACCAGCTTGCGGGTATCAAAAACACGCGCACCACACACACGCCCGATGGCATTCAGTAGCGAGGAAAGCCGTTCTTGTTCAGGGTCTAACACCTGCCGTTCATCCACGGCCTGCATCGGGTCCACTAAGTCATCGCGAAATGTGGCGAGCCATGCGATGGGCTGGCGCACCATG
The DNA here is from genome assembly GCF_020991005.1 of Halomonas sp. CUBES01. Classification (GTDB taxonomy): domain Bacteria; phylum Pseudomonadota; class Gammaproteobacteria; order Pseudomonadales; family Halomonadaceae; genus Vreelandella; species Vreelandella gomseomensis. Next base: position 6,333 of record NZ_JAJLLW010000003.1, read on the forward strand.
GCGTCCCAATCCTCGAAGCTGGCCATTTTACCTGGTGCCTTTGCTGACGCTGCGAGTCGGTAGGCATGCAGGATGGTCAACACATCACATACCATCTCTTGTCGGTGCTGGGATACGTACGCGGCAGGGTCTAGGTCGAATGATCGGGCATAGGGACGTTCGGTGCCCGGGTCTATCCGGCATACCAAGATGCGCCGGGTTAAGTCGCCTGCCAGAGTCAGGTTGTTGCCCGTTACTAGCCATAAGGTTCTGTTAGGGAAGGTCACGGTCTCCGAGTGTCCCAAGAGTCGGTCACTGTACTCGCTGCTCGTCAGCATGGCGGCCATTGAAGGACTGTCAAAATTGCCCACGACGTTGTCCCAGTTGACGCAAGGCCTTGCTGCGGCAAGGATCGCGGTTATACGTTTACGCACCTCCTCGTCATCCCTGCCGTGGGTATGAGGTACCACGAGAGGCGTGTTACCACTGACCAGAATCCCAATGATGGTCGCCATCAGCGTTTTGCCACTTGCCTGGACGGTTCCATCAAGTCCAAATGCTGGCGCTGTTGGTAGTACCGGGCGCACGACGGCGGTAATCAATGCAGCCAGCATGACGGCACGGTCAGCATTGCTGACATAAGGAAATTCTTTGATGGGGAATAAAACACGATCTAGCGCGGTTAGTGCATCTTCAACAGTTGGCCGCTCCGGCACAGGCAGCACGTCGTCACCTGAAGCGTCCAGTACCAGACGCGTCTGAACATCGTAGCCCGGTACCGTTAACAAACTGCCATCAAGGCGCATCGTCGGCGCGGTTATCACGGCGTCCACGGGCTTAAGCCTACCCACCACATCCGGCACATTCATCATGTCTACCACCGCTCGCGGTGGATCCATCAATATACGCACGGTGCCGCCATTGGGCTGGGGTTTGTCGCGGTAAAACTGGTTGCGTGATCCCGTCAGATACGTGATCCCAGCCCGGTCTAAACCCTCCAGCTTTCCATCGCGGATACAAGCGAAACGTTGAGCATAGGCGTACACATCAGGGTAATGGCTCAATGCTTCGGCAACAGCGACGGCGGTTTCAGCTGATTTGCCCGGCAAGCACTCTATCCATTCCACGCCTCGGGAAATTATGTATGTCTGGCCGCCTCCGCTCTGAGAGTAAATGCAGGAGGTGAGCTGGTCCATGTACCACTTAGCTTTCTGGGGTCCCTCGGGGTCGAAGATGTCGGGCCCTGTGCGACCCTGAAAGTATTTTGGTGCCTTTAACGCCTCGTCGGGTGTCGTCCATGCAAGGTCGCCGTCCTCGTTGTGGTACGGCAGCGGGAAAGCCCCTGTTAACACGCGTCTTTTTACCCCGCGTTCTGCGGTCGCGCGGTCCTCGTCGGTTGCGTTATCCCTGCCAGCAGCTTTGGCAATGTTACGGGCTGTCTTCTCGGTAAAGGCGTCGGCAGCGGCGTCGGCTTGCGGTCGCTTAGCTGTCATCGCTTCATCTTGCTGGCGCTTCACCTCGGCCCAGTCGGCGTGTGTGAGGGGGTTGAGCATGCACGTCATGCTGTCACCTCCTCGGCGTCAGCCGGTACAAATGCGGACACATCGACCACGTTGCCCTCTACCACGATAGGGGTGCCCCGGTCTTGGTGCAGCCCACGGCCACAGGCAGCGCCCCCGGCAAAGTCCAGACGTTCTGGCTGCCAGACGGCCCCATCCACCAGGGTGCGCTTGAGCATGGCACCTGACTTGCTGACCTTGATGTATCCCTGACCAACGAGCCATAGCCGTGCCAGCAAGGCTTCGCCAGCACCCGGAATACCACGAGCATCATTGACCAGGAACCACACGCGAAAGCCACGCAAGCCGGTAAGGTCTTCCCCTGTCTTGCTGTTGATGATGTGGCTTGAGCTGGATGGAAACCATACGTAGCCAGCGCCTGCCAGCTCGGGCACGGCCTTCACCAGATACGTTAGAAACTCTTTCCGGTTCATGGGTTTCGCACCAGGCTCCGGGTCGTAGTCGATCATCCATAGACTCGGCCCGGTACACCACTCAATCATGCCCTTACCGCGATAACATACGCCTGTCGTGTTGCCATGCTTGGCACGCTTCTGGTACTTCTCCTTTGTGATCAGCTTCATTTCATCAGCAGGAGCTAAGCCGTACATCAGCGCATGGTGAGCATCAAGGGTGGGCAGAAACTCCGCGAAGTCTGTGAGACCGGTGAAAGATCGGCGTTCGCATTCTCCCCGGATCATTGCTCCGCCCGGTTGCTTCTCGAGTTTCCCATCCCTTAGAGAGAATCGTTTGCCGATTTTTGTGGGCTTTAGGGCTGTCACTACAGACAAGTCGAATGCGGTTTTGCTAGTATCTGCTTGGGCAATGTTTTTGATGGCCGCGTCTGCCTGGCGCGGCTTCTTTGTCTCTGCGTCCATTAGTCGCCCTTAGCTGTATTCAGGTCCATGGCCAACGCCACCAGCATTTCTATATGCTCAGTGGTGTACCCTTCGTCCTGCATTTCTTTGATTAAGCACACAAAGGCGTCACGTATTGCGCGTGCGTCATCTATCCCGTTGCTGGCGCTGTGAGCCTCCAGGACAGTTTGCAGCTCGTGGCGTAATTGCCGCATGTTGGGGATGGTGTAGTGGAGTTCCATTAGGCGACCTCCTGGCGGGCTTCCCAATTTTCAAGGTCATCGATACGCCAGCGTTTGCAGTTGTCGCCCAGCTTCACTGATTTTGGAAAATCCCGTTCACGTGCCCAACGATGAATCGTGTTCCGGTGGACAGCGTAGCGTTCGGCCACTTGGCGGTCGGTGAGGTACTTACTAGGTTCGTGCATGACAGCGCGCCTTGGTTATGGGTTCGCTGTCATGATGCGGATTGGTTGGTCAAACGTGGTGGTACCTACCATGGTAGGTACCGGGTTGCTAGCGTCACGCTAGCCCGGTTTGCAATCCAGCACATAAATAGGGAAGATGCTTTAATATAAGATTCACTAATTTAAAAGAAGACTTAAATGAAGAGATCATGCGCGCAGTTCTTGTTTATAGCCCTACTGGCCTCTGGTTACTCGACTATAGCCTTGTCTGAAGATTCTGGGTTTACCCATTGTGACTATATGAAAAAGATGTCGGAGACAATATTAAGTACTCGATACCTTTACGATAACTTAGGCAAAAGCATTGATGATCACATGAATGAGCATGACGACGGTGAGCCCGGACTAAGCGTTGAGGAGAGGCTTGTTTTAAGGGCCTACGATCAGCCTTCTTTGCATTCCAGTGATGTGGACGGTCGAGTGGAGGGGGCGAAGCGATTCAGCTATATGATTTATTCCGAGTGCTTGGATGGGGATTGGGGCGAGTAACCATAAATTCGTAACTCAAGGGTAGGCAAGCTGCACCTGAGTTGCGGATAGTACTACGCTGTCAGTGCCCGGAAAACGGTGACTGAGCGTGTTGATCTCGCCCACACACTGAATAATCCCAATTCCTCCGTCAAAGCGCTGACATGCGTCAGCTTGGCAGTTTTGCTGATACGCTGGTGCCACTGATAAGTTTGTCAGACATCAAGCGCTAGACAGTTTATAGGCCGATGGCCGCCCACTGTTCGACTTTGGGCAATGGCAGTCCATGGTCCCGCAATAGTCCGGCGAGAACGCGGCGGATCTCAGCAGGCTTAGCATCATCCAGCTGCTTTCCATGGCAGCAGGCCGCATAGATGAACATAGCTAACGCTGCTTTCGATGCGTCCCCTTTTAATGTTTCCGGGTACTCGATTTCTCCCCCTCGCCGTTCCGCTTTTAAAGCGCGGCGCAAGGTTTTCTCGCTCAGCACATCAGCGATCCCTGATTCTTGCAGCTCTTTGAGTAGTTTGGGCACGGAGTAGCTCTCCGCCCCTCCCGCCCAAGCCAGTCGAAGAGCTGCCACGTAGTATGCATCATTTGGCTCCGGGTTGGGCTTGCAGCTCTTGAGTTCATACTTCTGGTCAGAGCTATCAGCTAGCCAGAACGGCAGCGTTCCCCCCTCACTTTCTAACCAGCGTGCCAGCTCTTTCCGGTCAATGACGAAAAAAATGTTTTGTGACCGAACCTCAAATACATTCTCAAGTCGTGCAGCTTCGCACACCGACAGTGGCGACCAACGCCCGTTGCTCCTCCAGACGCCAACGGTGCCGGGTTTGCTATCAATCGACACGGCCAAGTCTCCGGTCATAGCAGTGCGCACCAGTCGCTCACGCCAGACTTGCGATGCGGTGGTAAATGCTGGCTCGCGCCAGGCTTCTCCCACGGTGACGTTCTCTGGTTCCTTCGCTTCAATGCTCGCGGGATCGGCACCTGCCAGCAGCAGGGCAGCAGTATCGATGAAGTAGTGCGAGCGCCCAGACCAATGTGTATCGGCAGGCGATAGTGGCTGGATAATTGCGGATCTCATCGACTGGCCTCCCGTATAGGTGTCACAGCAGCGGCTGGCGCGGCGGTGCTGGCGCAATAGTCGGCCCATTGCTCCATCAATCGACGGCGCTTGTCTAACATGTCGCCGCGACGGTAGGCGGCTTCAGCGCTATTTTTGATCGTATGCGCCAGCGCCATTTCAGCGACATGGTGGGGAGTGCTTGTTTGTTCAGCTGTCCAGTCGCGGAACGTGGACCGGAAACCGTGAACGGTAACGTCCACTCCCATGCGTTTAAGCACGGACGACATGCCCGCGTCAGAAAGCTGGCCAAGCCTTGGCGCGGGAAATACAAGGTTTATGCCTTCGTGGCGCGGTAGGTCTTTGAGTAATTTAATCGCGGCGGCGGGAAGTGGAACGCGGTGCTCACGACCGGTTTTCATGCGTTCGCCGGGGACAGTCCAGATACCTGCAGCCAAGTCGATTTCATCCCAAGTAGCGCCTCGTACCTCGCCAGATCGTGCGGCTGTCAGGATGGTGAATTCCAGAGCGCGGGCGGCTGTACCGTTACGCCTGCGTAATTCATGCATAAAGGCGGCGATTTCGTGATAGGGCAGGGCTTTGTGGTGCGCTACTTTGGCGACTTTTGACGGCTTTGGAAGGATAGCGTCCAGGTTGCCGCGCCAGCGTGCGGGGTTATCTCCATCCCGGTAGCCGCGAGCAATCGCCCAGGCCATTACCGTTTCAATTCGCTGGCGCACACGTGTCATGGTTTCCGTCTTGGTTGTCCAATGTGGCTCTAACACGTTGACTATGTGGGCTAGCTCAATTTCTCCCACCGCTAATTTGCCCAGCTCAGGGCTCGCATAGGTGGCTAATGTCGTTTCCCATTGCTTGGCGTGCTTAGCGTTGCGCGCTTCTTGACGCTTTACCTCAATAACGGCGGCAGTGCATTGATCGAAGGTCATCAGTTTTTGCTGTTCGGCAATTAACGCGCGGCGTGCGGCTTGGCGCTGTTCAATTGGATCTTCGCCCTCTAGAAGTCGCTTACGTGCTTCGCGAGCAGCTTCGCGGGCATCGGCTAGCCCTATGTCCGGGTAGCCACCCAGCCCCATTTCACGGCGGCGTTTGCCTACTAGTGTGCGAAGTATCCAGGATCGCCCGGCGCCCGGTGTTACTTGCAGATATAGCCCGCTTACGCCACCCACTGCATGACGCCCTGGTTCTGATAGGCGTTTTACTTCTATAGCTGATAGCTCTCGTGCTTTCTTTGGCATCTTATGCCCTCCAAAGTACCCACCATAAATGATATTGTTGGATGATAAGGTGTAGGGCGATATGATGCAATAATAAGGTTAAAGTATTGTTATATAAAGATTTATGTTTTTGGATGGTGCGCGCTGAGACTGATTGGGTCGGACTCCTCCTCCGCCAAGAATGCCAAAAGCCTGCCGAGATAACTCGGCAGGCTTTTTTAATGCAGGTATCTTTGTTATGGCTACCTGGCGTTATCCGCCAGTCAGGCCACTATTTATTATCATTCAACCTTGTTAATTGGCAGCGCGATAGGCGTATCATGGCGCCAGCGAACAAGGAGAGTGGCCAACCATGGTTCGATATCGCGAATTCCTTAGTGCCGTCGTCCTGTTGCTGCCCAGACTGGCCCACTTCGCATGGCGCGTGCTGTGCAATTTTCTCAAGAACCGTGGCATTCTGCTGGCTGGCGGGGTGGGCTACAATATTTTGCTGTCCATCGTGCCGCTTTTTGCGTTGCTGGTCGTGATGCTGACGCAAGTCGTGGACGAGCAGCATCTGCTTAACGTGTTAGCCGTACAAGTTCGCCACCTGACTCCGGCGCACGCCGAAGTGCTGTTGGAAGCCGTCCGCAGCCTGCTGGATTCCCGCGATGTGATCGGCATCTTCGTTTTCCCCATCATGTTGCTGTTCAGTTCGTTCGCCTTTCGGATGCTCGAGGATGCCTTGGCGATCATCTTCCATGCACCTGAAACGCCGCATGTCAGGCGCAGCGCCTGGGTGTCCGTGATGCTGCCTTACGCCTTCATGCTGGTGCTGGGCGCGGGGCTGTTGGCATTGACCCTGGTGGTTACTCTGGCCAGTTCGCTCAATGCGTTGGTGCTGGCCATCTTTGAGCGGGAGCTGCCGCTGGCGCGGTTTTCTGAACCGGTGCTTAACCTGATCAGTTTTGGCGGGGTGTTCCTGTTGTTCAGCGCCATCTACAAGGTGCTTCCAGTCGTGAAGATCGCACTACGGCGCGCCGTGGTGGGCGGGTTTGTGGCGGCGCTGCTATGGGAAGGCGCGCGGCTGCTGTTGGTCTACTATTTCACCCATCTTTCGTTCGTCAACGCCGTTTACGGCTCCCTGGCAACCCTGGTGATTGTGCTGCTTAGCCTGGAGATCGGCGCGATTATTGTCCTGCTGGGCGCCCAGGTAATCGCCGAACTGGAGCGAAATACTCGCCTCAGCCTGCCGTGGTATGCCGACCCTGATCACCACGCCATCACCCGGATTGATTAATACGCCAGGTTAGTCTGCCGTCAGCGAGTGCTGGAAGTGCTTGAATTCAATCATGGGGGTAAGGCCCCTAATGGTAGAGGGGCGGGTATCTTTCTTACGGCACTTGTGGGTAGGCCGTTAAGGCGCGCAAGATGGATGACAACGTTCTAAATGGAGTTCTCGCACAATGCGTGTTTTCGCCAACCCGGTTGGAACCGGTAGTCTCTGGTTTGACAACCTCAACACGGCAGACGGTACCCCGGTTGCCTACGACCCCCAGGCGCGGGCCTTTCTGCCGATGCCGCCTTTTTGTGCCAACCGGGAACGCATCGGCTGTAACTGGATTGCGCCGGAAGAGGGTGCCTTTTGCCGCTCTTGCGCCATGACGGCCCTGGCCCCAGATCCCACCATCCCCGATGCCATTTCCAACTGGGCGAAGACCGAAGCGGCCAAGCGTTGGGTTCTGGATAACCTCGGGCGCTGGCATTGGTTCCGCCCGGAAGACCCCGGGGCGCCGCCGGTATTCCATCTGTTGGCGGAAGGCCCTACACCGGTACCCATGGGGCATGTCGAGGGGATCGTAACGATTAGCGTGGCGGAAGTGGATCCCGTATTGGTTGCTACGCGTCGCGAGGCGCTGGAGGAACCTTATCGAACCATGATCGGCCATATGCGCCATGAAATCGCCCACATGTTGTGGTGGAGACTGAGCCTGCGCGAGGATTTTCTTGACGCCTTTCGCGCCATGTTCGGTGACGAGCGGATCGATTACCCGGCTGCGCTTCGCTATCACTACGAAAACGGACCACCGCCGGAATGGAAACAACACTATCTGACCAGCTATGCCTCGGCGCACCCCCACGAAGACTGGGCGGAAACGGCCGCGCACCTGCTGCACCTGACCGACATTGCCGACAGCTTTGTCGCCACGGGGCTGTCATCGCCGCAAATACCCAGCACGGGGTGGGATCCCTATTCAGAACCTGATGCACAGCAGTTGATTCATATTGCGGCGTCACTCACTGTAGGGGTCAATCATATCAATCGCTCCATGGGCCTTTCAGATCTTTATCCGTTTGTGCTTTCTGAGCATGCCCGCCATAAGCTCGCGTTCGTGCATAACTGGTTGCGCCGCGGCGCCCAGGGGCTTTAGTCGCCCCGCCTGGTTTAGGCGCTGGGCGCGGTTTCCCGCCGCAGCGCCTCGCCAAGTGACGAAAAATACGTGCCGAATCGCCGGTTGATCCGCTCACGCTGCTCGCCTTGGGGGTAAAGCCCGCGTTCCGCCTCTGGTGAGGCTTTGCTGCCCTTGACCAGAAAGTGGTTGGTGATGTTGGCGTCTTGCACAAAGGCTTCAAACGCCCGGGCGCAGAGCTCTTCAGGGCGGCTGTAATAAAGCTGGCCAAGCTGTTTATCCATTGCCGCGGAGTGCTTGAACAGCTCGCTCGGCTGGTCGCCCTCGGGCTGGAGCAGCACGGCCTTGAAGCATTGCCAAAGGCGCTGATTCAGCGGGTGGGCGATCGCCGAGGCATCCGCCAGCCAGGCAGCGGAGGCGAACATGCCAACGGGCAGGGCGCGAAAGCACTTGCCGGCAATATAGTGATCAAAGGCATGGAACCACTCGTGGGCGATGCTCCCCGGGCCTGCGTTTTTGGCCAGCGCAAAGCTGCGCTGGCGGGGGTCGTAATGGGCCGAGACCCCGGGGCGACCGCCGCTGCCGTACTGCAACGCCAGCGAGCCACGCAGCGAGATGAGTGTCTCCGTCCCTTCCAGTATCATCATCAAGTCGCATAGCGCATCGTGGAACAGCGTTGCCGCCCGATCACGCTCGACGTTTGTCACCCAACGGCCAATCTCGATAGAACGGAAATCAAACTGGCGGCGAATCGACGCAAAGCTACTGGCGTGCTCCAGTCGGTGCGCTGGCCCGTTTCGATAAAACTCACGTGCGTTAATGCTCACGGGAACTCTCGGTGTGATGTAAGTGGTGTGTTTATCCATGCTACAGCGGCGACATCTGGTTTGCGGGGTTCGCCCATGCCACAATCTATCTTAATACCGTAAGTCACGTTTGCCGATAAAGTGGCCGTGAGTGACGTTAGCAAATTCGATTGTCCAGTAAGGAATGTAATGAAGGCGATTATCAATGTAGGCCTGGTGGGCTACGGTTTTGCCAGTAAAACGTTTCATATGCCGCTTATTCGGGCGACGGAGGGGCTCGATCTGGTGGCCGTGTCCTCCAGCGATGCTGACAAGGTGCGCGCGGATCTGCCCGGCGTTGAGGTGGAAAGCAAAGCCCTGGCGCTGTGTGAGCGCAAGGATATCGACCTGATCGTGATTCCGACGCCCAACGACACGCACTTTCCGCTTGCCAAGGCGGCGCTGACGGCCGGCAAGCACGTGGTGGTCGACAAGCCGTTTACCGTGACGCTTTCCGAAGCCAAACAGCTGAAAACGCTGGCCGCTAATAAAGAGCGGATGGTCTCGGTCTTTCATAACCGGCGTTGGGACAGCGACTTCTTGACTATCAAGGCACTGCTGGAGGCGGGCACGCTGGGACGGGTGTCCGGCTTCGAATCGCATTTCGACCGCTTTCGGCCGGAAGTGCGCGACCGCTGGCGTGAGAAAGCGACTCCCGGCGGTGGTATCTGGTACGACCTGGGGCCCCACCTGCTGGATCAGGCCTGCGAGCTGTTTGGCATGCCCAACGCCATCCTGCTTGAGTTGGCGGCGCTGCGTGAGGGGGCCAAGGCCGATGACGATTTCCTGGCGCTGCTCGATTACGAGGGGTTTCGGGTCACGCTGGCGGCAGGCACCCTGGTGGCCGAGCCGACACCGCGTTTCCGGATTCACGGCACCCGGGGCAGCTTCGTCAAATACGGCCTGGATCCCCAGGAAGATCGCTTGAAGGCCGGTGAGTCGCCCGCGCCGCAGTGGGGAGACGATACGCAAAACGGCGTGTTGACGCTGCGGGAAGGCGAGGGGGAAGACGCCCCGCTCATGCGCCGGGAGCACTCTACCCAGCCCGGCGATTATCTGGCCTATTATCAGGGGGTTGCCGGCGCGATTCTGGATGACAAACCGCTCCCGGTGGATATCGACGATGCGTTACGTAGCATGGCGCTGCTGGAAGCCGGTCTTGACAGCCATCGCCAGCGGCGCTGGATTTCGCTAAAAAACCATCTGTAACCTCTCTAGCAGAGCGGGGACAGTCGTCCTGCGATCCGCCTTTATAGCAGGTCGTTGGTGTGGTCGTGCCGCTCTTCGCGCAGTTTGTCGCGGGCGATGTAGAGCGCGGCAATGGCCCGCGCTTCGTGGAAGTCCTCGCGCAGCATCAAGGCAGGCAGCTCTTCCAGCGCGTGGGTTTCCACAATCAACGGTTCGGGCTCATCCCCTGGTAAACGCTTGGGGTATAGGTCGGTGGCCAGTATTACCTGCATGCGGTGGCGCATGTAATTGGGCGCCAGGGAAAGCTCGGCCAGCGGCTCCAGATGATGCGCGCCAACGCCGCATTCTTCCATCAATTCCCGGTTGGCGGCGGTGATGACATCTTCACCAGGGTCCACCAGCCCCTTGGGAAGTGTCAGCACGTAATCCTCGAAGCCTGCCGCGTACTCGCGAATCAGTAACACGTGCTCCGGGTCGGGCATGGCGACGATCATTACCGCGCCTCTGTCGGCGCCGGTCAATCGTTCGAACTGACGCTCCTCGCCGTTGGAAAATCGCAGGTCGAGGGCTTCGACCTGGAATAAACGGCTTTGCGCCACGGTGTTGCGCTTAAGGATCTGCGGTTTTTGCGGATAGCCCGATGCAGCGCGGTTCGGGGTCGAGTCGTAGCGGGACATGGTGCCTCCATGGCTGGTAAACGGCGGTTAGGCTACAATACCACGCTTACAATGTTCGCGATGGGAGTGGCAATGATCGAGTGGAGTGAAATTGATACCGTGCTGTTGGACATGGACGGCACGCTGCTGGATCTGCACTTCGACAGCCATTTCTGGCTGGAGCATCTGCCTCGCCGCTACGTCGAGCTTCACCAACTGGACGAGGCAACCCAAGACACTCTGCGCGCCCGCATCATCGGCGAGCAGGGCACGCTCAACTGGTACAGCCTGGCCTACTGGAGCCGCGAACTCGGCGTCGATATCGTCGCCCTCAAGCGGGAAGTGCAGCACTTGATCGGCCTGCGTGGCGACGCCCTGGATTTTCTGACCTGGCTTAAGCAGGCTCATCCCCGGGTGATACTGGCAACCAATGCCGACCGGGCCAGCCTGGCTCTCAAGCTGCCGTTGACGGGGTTGGAAAACTACCTGGACGCCATCATTTCATCGGAAGATGTCGGTGCGGCAAAAGAGGAGCAAGCCTTCTGGTCGGCGCTGCAGGCGCTTGAACCGTTTGATCCCGCGCGTACCCTGTTTATCGACGACAACCCTCACGTGCTTGCCAGCGCCCGGACCTTTGGTATCCGCTATCTGATGGGCATCAAGCAGCCCGATAGCCAGCGGCCGGAAAAGGCTCTCGAGGAATTTGTCGCACTGGATCGATTTGCCCAACTGCTGCCGCCTGCTTGAGCAGCGAGGAGAGCGTCAATGAGCGATAGCGTTCGCTTGGATAAATGGCTGTGGGCCGCGCGGTTCTTCAAAACCCGCGCGCTGGCCAAGAAGGCCATCGAAGGTGGCAAGGTACACTACGACGGTACCCGCGCCAAAACCAGCAAAAACGTCGAGCTGGGCGCACTGATCAAGGTGCCCCAGGGGTGGGATGTGCTCGAGGTCGAGGTTACCGCGCTGTCCGACCAGCGGCGCGGGGCGCCGGAGGCGCGCAAACTCTACGCCGAAACCCAGGAAAGTATTGAACATCGTGCCCGCGAAGCCGAGGCACGCCGGTTGAACAATCAAGTGATGCAGCATCCGCTCAAACGGCCTGATAAAAAGCAGCGCCGTGAAATCCAGCGCTTTCAACGCCACCAAGGTGAGTGAATCCTCACTGGCGTTCCCCCCAATTCTGTAACGGTTTCTTATGTCTGATCAAATCCAACGTTTTCTGTTTGACCACACCAACGTGCGCGGCGAGATCGTGACGCTGTCCAGCGCCTACCACGAGGTGCTGGATCGCCATGCCTATCCCCCGGCGGTCAACCAACTGCTGGGCGAGCTGCTAGCTGCAGTGGCGCTATTGACCGATACTGTCAAGCTGGACGGCACCATGAGCATAGAAGTGCGCGGTCAGGGCGTTGTGTCGCTGATGATGGCCGAATCCAACCCCGGCGGTGAACTGCGAGCGATTGCCCGCATCGCCGACGGCGGCGACCTGCCCAGCGAACACGCCAGCTTTCGCGACCTGGTGGGTGACGGCCAGATCGTGATTACCCTCGATCCCCGCGACGGCAACCGCTACCAGGGGATCGTTGCGCTTGACCACGAGACGCTGAGCGGCTGCCTGGAAGCCTATTTCAGCCAGTCGGAACAGCTGCCCACGCGGCTATGGCTTGCCGCCGACGGCGAGCGGGCAGGGGGACTGCTCCTCCAGCGCCTGCCTGACGCGTCGCAAAATCAGGATGTGGATGCCTGGGAGCGCAGCGTCCACCTGGCCGATACCATCAAGACCGACGAGCTTTTGGGGCTTGAGCAGCGAGAAGTACTGTACCGGCTCTACCATGAGGAGACGGTTCGAGTATTCGAACCTAAAGCGCTGCGGTTTGGTTGCACCTGCTCGCGTGAACGCATGAGCAATGGGCTGCTGACCCTGGGCGGCGATGAGCTGCGGGATATCTTGCGTGAACAGGGCGAGATCGATACCCAGTGCCATTTTTGCCACACGAAATATCACTACACGGCCGCAGAAATCGAAAGTTTATTGGCCGACCCGGATGCGCCGGCTCCGACCATTCACTGAGTTTGTAGTCGTGCCCGGCGGAGACAGTTTTCAAGCGGCTTTCTACGGCGCCAGACATACCGGTCATTCGGGCGTTATCGCCAAACAGGCGTTTGAAAAAATACTGCGGCGCAACACAAAATGTAGTGGCAATGTCGTAGTTTAACTACAAGATATTTGCGCCAGGCCCCCGTTTTACGGGGGCTTTCTTTTTGCCATAATGCGCCCGACTCAAGCGCCCAGCCATTCGCCGGGATGAACTTTTGAAAGGCGTCGGTGACGCCCGGTAAACGAGAAAATCGGCCGCAAGGCCCAGGAATCGACATGACCACGACTCAAGCCGCTCATCAAGCCCACGTCAACCTCTGCAGCGCCGAATTGATCGAGCGCGCCGTGGCCCGTGGCGAAGGCCGCCTGTCGGCAAACGGTGCCCTGGTAGTGAACACGGGCCTGCGTACCGGCCGTTCACCGAAAGACCGCTTTATCGTCGATGAACCGTCTACCCGCGACAGCATTGACTGGGGTAGCGTCAACCGGCCCTTCGATGCCGACAAGTTCTCCGCGCTGTGGGCGCGCGTCGAAGACTATCTGGGCGCGCGCGAGCACTTTATCTCCGAGCTGCACGTGGGCAGCGATTCCGTCCACTACCTGCCGGTGCGGGTCAGCACCGAAACGGCCTGGCAGAATCTATTCGGGCGCACCATGTTTGTCCGCCCTCAAGCCTTCAATCCGGCGATGAAGGACGAGTGGACGATTCTCAACGCGGCTGATTTCGCCTGTGACCCGAGCCGCGACGGCACGCCTTCGGATGGCTGTGTGATTATCAACTTCGCCGAGAAGAAGGTGCTTATCGCCGGCATGCGCTACGCCGGTGAAATGAAGAAAGCCATGTTCTCGGTGCAGAACTTCCTGCTGCCCGACGCCGATGTGCTGCCCATGCACTGCTCCGCCAACGTCGGCGAAGATGGCGAAACCTGCCTGTTCTTCGGCCTCTCGGGCACCGGTAAAACCACTCTCTCCGCCGATCCAGCCCGTTACCTGATCGGCGACGACGAACATGGCTGGGGCGACGGTACCGTGTTCAACATGGAAGGCGGCTGCTACGCAAAGTGCATCGACCTGTCCGAGAAAAACGAGCCGGTCATCTGGAACGCCATCTCGTTCGGTACCGTGCTGGAAAACGTGGTGCTCGACGACCGCCGCGAGCCGGATTACGCTGACGACAGCCTGACGCAAAACTCGCGTGCCGCCTATCCGCTGGAGCACGTCGAGAAGCGCGTACCGGAAAACCTCGCGGGCGAGCCGAACGCCATTGTCTTTTTGACCTGCGATATGTCCGGCGTGTTGCCGCCGGTCTCGGTACTGTCCAAGGAAGCGGCGGCCTACCATTTTCTGTCGGGCTACACGGCCAAGGTCGGTTCCACCGAAATGGGCTCGTCTGAAGGCTTGGCGGCTACTTTCTCTACCTGCTTCGGCGCGCCGTTCTTCCCGCGCCCAGCGCGTGAATACGCTGATCTGCTGATCAAGCGTGTCGAGAAGCAAGACGCCCAGGTTTATCTGGTCAACACCGGTTGGACCGGCGGGGCCTTTGGTGAAGGCGGCTCGCGCTTCTCGATCCCGACGACCCGGGCGATCATCAGCGCCATCCAGTCCGGCGTGCTGCGCGATGTGCAGACCAAGCATATTGATGGCTTGAACCTCGAAGTGCCGGTGGCGGTGCCTGGCGTCGACTCGAGCCTGCTCGACCCGCGCGACACCTGGGAAGATCGCACGGCCTACGATCGCCATCTTCAGGAGCTGGTGACCAAGTTCGTCGATAACTTCAAGAAATTTGAAGGCGTCAACCCGGCCATTATCCAGGCCGGTCCACAGCTGACGTGATCATGCGTTCGCTCTATAAGGGGTAGAACGTTAGCACCCATTAGGTGTCAGAAAGGGCAACGCTTTGGCGTTGCCCTTTTGTTTTTGACCGCTATGGGAGAACGCTTATGAAACGCCGTCACTTTTTAGGCCTGACCGGGCTAGCCGGAGTCGGCGGGCTGATACCCGGATTTTCGTTTGGCTTTCCGCGGCTGGATCTTGAGCCGGCACCCGGGCTTGAAAAGCTTGAACTGAGCGCAGCCGAATGGCGTGAACGCCTTTCTGAGAAAGCCTTTGAGGTGCTGCGAGAGGCGGGCACCGAGCCGGCCTTCTCAAGCCCGCTGGATAAGGAAGACGGTGAGGGTGTATACCGCTGTGCGGGCTGTGACCTGCTGCTTTTCACCAGCGCCATGAAATACGATTCCGGTACCGGCTGGCCGAGCTTTTTCGAACACGTTGAAGGGCATCTGCTCACCGAGCTTGATTTCAAAATGGTATGGCCGCGAACCGAATATCACTGTGCGCGTTGTGGCGGCCATCAGGGCCATGTGTTTGAAGACGGCCCCGAGCCCACCGGACTGCGCTGGTGCAATAATGGCGTCGCGCTGCGTTTCGTGGCGGCCTGAGCCAGCCGGGCATCTTCGCCCGTAAGCTGAGCGCGCGTCACATGGCCCAACTCATGCCAGCCACGAGGGGATTGTGATACCTTGTGAGCACTTAATCGTGTTGCATGAGTTTCGTGGTCATTTATGGATGTTAATCAGCGTATTATTTCTCGCTTAGCCACCGAGCTGAGCGTTCGGGCCGAGCAGGTTTCCGCCACGGTGGCGCTTCTGGATGAAGGCGCCACCGTGCCGTTTATCGCCCGTTATCGTAAAGAAGTCACCGGCGCTCTGGACGATACCCAACTTCGTCAACTGGATGAGCGACTGCGCTATTTACGCGAGCTGGAAGAGCGCCGTGTCGCGGTCCTGGCCGCCATTGATGAGCAAGGCAAGCTGGACGGCCCGCTCAAGGCGGCTATCGACGCGGCGGAAACCAAGCAGCGTCTGGAAGATTTATACCTGCCGTTCAAGAAAAAACGCCGTACCAAAGCGCAGATCGCCCGTGAAGCTGGCCTGGAGCCGTTGGCGGACGCGTTGCTTGCTGACCCAACGCTCACCCCGGAAAACGAAGCCGCCGGCTACCTGCGCCCGGCAGAAGGCGATATTCCCGCCGTCGAGGATGCCAAGGCCGCCCTGGATGGCGCCAAGCAGATTCTCATGGAGCGCTTTGCCGAAGACCCCGAGCTGATCGGCCAACTGCGGGAACGGCTCTGGCAGGAGGGCGAGCTGAGCGCCCGCGTGCTGGACGGCAAGCAGCAGGAAGGGGCCAAGTTCTCCGACTATTTCGAGCACGACGAAACCCTCGCCAAGGTGCCGTCACACCGTGCGCTTGCCATGTTCCGTGGTCGCAACGAGGGCGTGTTGAGCCTCGCTATTCGCCTGCCCGGTGAAGACGAAGCCCCTATTCACCCCGCCCAGGTGACGATTGCCAAGCATTTCGGCATCAGCGACCAGGGGCGTGCGGCGGATAAATGGCTTGCCGAGGTGGTGCGTTGGACATGGCGCGTCAAGCTCTACACCGCGCTGGAAACCGAGCTGTTGGGCCGCCTGCGCGAGCTGGCCGAGCAAACCGCCATTGATGTGTTTGCTGCTAACTTGAAAGACCTGCTGCTTGCGGCGCCTGCAGGGCAAAAACTGACGCTGGCCATCGATCCGGGCCTGCGTACCGGCTGTAAAGTTGCCGTGGTCGATGCCACCGGCCAGTTCATCGATCAGGCGACGATTTATCCCCACGCACCGCAGAACCGCTGGGACGATGCGCTCGCCGAGTTGACCAAGCTGGTGAAACGCCACGGCGTTCAATTGATTGCCGTGGGCAATGGCACCGCCAGCCGTGAAACCGACAAGCTGGCAGGGGAGCTGCTGAAAGCCCTGGCGCCCGATTACCGCCTTAGCAAGGTCATGGTGAGCGAGGCGGGCGCCTCGGTTTACTCGGCGTCGGAATATGCGTCGAAAGAGCTGCCCGACCTCGACGTCACCGTGCGGGGCGCGGTATCGATTGCCCGCCGTCTGCAGGATCCGCTGGCCGAACTGGTCAAGATCGAGCCTAAATCCATCGGCGTTGGTCAGTACCAGCACGATGTGTCCCAGGTGCAGCTATCCCGCAGCCTGGAGGCGGTTATCGAAGACTGCGTCAACGCCGTGGGGGTCGACTTGAATACCGCTTCTAGCGCGTTGCTGTCGCGGGTGGCCGGGCTCAGCGCGGCGATTGCCGATAACATCGTCGCCGAGCGTAACCTGCGCGGCGCCTTCAAGAGCCGTAAAGCGCTTTTGGACGTCAGCCGTCTCGGGCCCAAAACCTTTGAACAGTGCGCTGGTTTCCTGCGCATTCATCAGGCGGAAAACCCGCTGGATGCCAGTGCCGTTCACCCCGAAGCCTATGTGGTGGTCGAACGTATGGCCAAGCAGAGCGGCCGCGACGTGAAAGGACTGATTGGCGATAGCGCAACGCTCAAGACGCTAAAGCCAGGCGACTTTGCCGACGAGCGCTTTGGAGTGCCGACGGTGAGCGATATCCTCAAGGAGCTCGATAAACCCGGCCGCGATCCGCGCCCCGAGTTCAAGGCCGCTGAATTCCGTGAAGGAGTCGAAACCCTCAAGGATCTCAAGCTTTCGATGGTGCTCGAAGGCACGGTGACCAACGTCACGCACTTCGGCGCCTTCGTGGACATTGGCGTTCATCAGGATGGCCTGGTGCATATTTCGGCGCTCTCCGACCGTTTTATCGACGACCCGCGCAGCGTGGTCAAGGCCGGGGATATCGTCACTGTCAAGGTCATGAGCGTGGATATCCCGCGCAAGCGGATAGGGCTTTCCATGCGCCTCGACGACGAGCCTGAGCCGGAGCAGCAGGGCGATCCCCAAGCCGGCGAGAAGGAGGCGCGCAAGCCATCGCGTCGCCAGGGGCAGAGCAACAGACGCCAAGCGAATAAATCCAACGAACCGCCCGCGGCAGTGGGTACGCTGGGGGCGGCGTTGCTCAAGGCCAAGCAGGACAAATAGTCACGCGTCTTGAAAGTTGAACGGCTGCCGCCATATCCTGCTGTCTATTCTCGATGGGTAGCCGCTGGCGATGCCACCCGATTCCACCAAGGCTCGTGCGTGCACGGGCCTTATTGACAAGGAGTGTTCACCTTGCCTGAACCACTCACTGTGCCACCTTCACTGACGGCGACGGTCGATCGCTTGCTGCCCAGCGCCCGACAGGGCCGTCTTGGCCGCCTGCGCCGCGGGCTGGAAAAAGAAGGCCTGCGGGTCGATGCAAAGGGCCATATTGCGCAAACCCCGCATCCCTATGCCCTGGGCTCTAAGCTGACCCATCCGCACATCACCACCGACTATTCCGAGGCGTTGCTCGAGTACATCACGCCGGTGTACTCCGACCCGGGCGAGGCACTGTGCTTCTTATCGGATCTGCATAGCTTTACCTATCAGCACCTGGCCGATGAATGGATCTGGCCGGGGAGTATGCCGTCGCGCCTGTCGGGCAACGACAGCATACCCATCGCCGATTATGGCAGCTCGAATGTCGGCACCATGAAGCACGTCTATCGCAAGGGGTTGGACGTGCGCTATGGGCGAATCATGCAGGCGATCGCCGGGGTGCACTATAATGTCTCCCTGCCGGACGATATGTGGCACGCGCTGCGTGAGCTTGAGCAGGCCACCGATGTATCCTTCAACGATTATCGCTCCACGCGCTACTTTGGCATGATCCGACATTTTCGACGCCATAGCTGGCTGCTGCTGTATCTCTTCGGCGCCTCCCCGGCGGTGGATAAAAGCTTCCTGCCCGATGGCAAGGTGCCGGAAAAGCTCCAGCCGTTAGGCGATGACACCTATTACGCCCCCTACGCGACCACGCTGCGCATGTCTGATCTGGGCTATCAGAACAAGGTTCAGTCGCAGCTGAAGATCTGTTTCAACTCGCTGTCCAACTACGTCAATACGTTGCGCCACGCGATTTCGTCGCCGTGGCCGGATTACCAGAAGCTAGGGGTAAAAGTAGGCGACGAATGGCGACAGCTGAACGCCAACATTCTGCAGATCGAGAACGAGTACTACAGCGATATTCGCCCCAAACGGGTCGCCAAGCACAACGAAACGCCCAGCCAGGCGCTCGAGGCGCGGGGCGTCGAATATATCGAAGTGCGCTGTCTGGACTTGAATCCCTTTGACCCCCTGGGCGTTGATGAAACGCAAATGCGCTTTGTCGATACCTTCCTGATGTGGTGCCTGCTCAGCGATAGTCCCTGGATCTCGGACGAGGAATGCGACCGGCTCGATGACAACCGCCGGTTTGTTGTCGAGCGTGGGCGTGACCCGGCGCTGACGCTGATTCGCGACGGTGAAGCGACCTCGGTGCGGGAATGGGGCGAACAGATATTCACCGAAATGGCAGAGGTCGCGCGACTTCTGGATGCAGTGGAAGAGGGCGCCCCCCACGCCGACGCCCTGGAAGCGCTGACGCCGCGTCTCAAGGATCCCGAGCTGACTCCGTCGGCGCAGCTGCTTGCGCAGTTGCAGGCCGGCAATGGCTCGCTGAGCGATGCCCTGCTCACGCTTGCCAAGAACCAGGCGGACGAGCTCAGGGCCAAACCCATGCAGCGTTCACGGGAGGCGCTGCTGGCCCAGCTGATTGATACCTCTCACCAGCAGCAGCACGACATCGAAGCCGATGAGCAAGTCAGCTTCGACGAATTTTTACGCGACTATTTTGACCGCGCCCGGGAATCGCGCGCGCTATCGACACTGCCGACGGAGAAGAAAGCATGAAAACGCCGTCTATACGTTACCCGGCGCTATTGGGCGTCTTTTTTTGTATCGTCATGATGGCGGTCGCCCTGGGGCTGGAGCACATCGGCGGGTATGAGCCTTGCCCGCTTTGCGTCTTCCAACGCGTGGCGGTGATTGCCACGGGCATTGTCTTGTTGCTGGCGGCGGTGCACAACCCGGCAGGACGCGCGGGCAAGGTGATTTACGGCATCCTCGGCTTGCTGACGGCGGGGACGGGGGCGTTCATCGCGGGTCGCCACGTGTGGCTGCAGTCGTTGCCCGCCGATGAAGTGCCCACCTGCGGGCCGGGGCTGGATTACATGATGGATATCCTGCCCATGCAGGACGTGGTGGCCATGGTGTTGACCGGCTCGGGGGAGTGCGCCGACATTGACGTTACCCTGCTGGGACTATCGCTGCCGGCGTGGACGTTGATCGGCTTCGGGGTACTGTTACTGATACCGCTGCGTATGATCATTCTGGCACGCCAGCGCGCCATGCTCTTCAGCTGATAGGCGGAATGCCAGGATGAGGCAAACCATCCTTATGAGGATTGACACCGCTGAGCGGAAAAGCGAGTCTAGCCATCTAGACGGCGGCGACAAGCAAGGAGAGCCCCATGCTCGAAGATTGTAAAAACGCCCAGGAGCGCTGGGGCGGCGTGCACAGCCTGATTGACCGCTGGTTGGAGCAACGTCGTGATCTACTGGTAAGCTTTATCGAGCTGAAAGACGCCTGTGACGCTGAGCTTGAAAGCGTCAGCAAGTCGCGCATTGATCATTTTAGCGAATCGCTGATGGATTACATCAGCGCTGGGCATTTTGAAATCTACCCGCAGCTTGCCGAAGAAGCCCGCGCCTTCAACGACGACAGCGCGCTTGAAACGGCGGAAAAACTGCTCGAGCGTCTGGAGATGTCGACGGAGATGGTGCTGGCGTTCGATACCGATTACGCCACATCGGTGAGCTGTCAGCAAAACCTTGCGCGGCTGCCGGCCTGGATTGATCGGCTCGCGCGTGGTCTGACCGAGCGCTTTGCGTTGGAAGACCAGCTCATTGCCCGCCTGCACGCAGCTCATAGCCCCGAAACGTCCAACGCCCCTGCCTGATAATAAGCGATCGTGCCACCGCAGTTTAACGTCCGTAGATAGTCTGATCGCCCGACAAGTCGGGCTCCTACAGGGGCTGTGTGCCTGTATTGATTTTGTAGGAGCTCAACTTGTTGAGCGATCAGCAGCAATCCTGTCGATGAAAAAGATCGCTAGCAGATAGCCTAAACGGATGCTTAGTTTCACCGCAAGCGGCCGCCAATCACCAGCATGCAAGGCGTCAGTAGCAGGGTGAGGGCGGTGGCGAAGGTGAGCCCGCCAGCGATAGCGCTCGACATCTGGGTCCACCATTGTGCAGAGGGCGCATTGAAGCCGAGCGCGGGCGAGAACAGGTCGACATTGATCCCCAGCACCATCGGCATCAGCCCCAGCACCGTGGTGATCGCCGTCAGCAGCACCGGACGCAGGCGCAGACAGCCGGCTTCCAGCGCCGCCTCGCCGGGCGTCATGCCCCTACCGCGCAGCTCGTTGTAGGTATCGATCAACACGATATTGTTGTTCACCACGATGCCTGCCAGGGCAATGATGCCCATCCCCACCATGACGATTCCGAAGGCCTGACCGGTTATCAGCAGCCCCACGAGCACGCCCGCTGTGGAAAACACAATGGCGGAAAGCACCAGCCCCGCCTGGTAGAAGCTGTTGAACTGGGTGACCAGAATCAGCGCCATCAGGCCAATGGCCACCAGGAAGGCACTCGTCAGGAACTGCATCGACTCCTGCTGGTCTTCCTGCTCGCCCGCCACATTGACCATCAAACCATCGGGCAAGCGGCCGCCACTGGCCTCGAGCAGGGCGTTCAGCCGTTCGTCGGCGAGATAGCCCGGCGCCAGATCGGCTTCGACGGTGATGGCCCGGCGACCATCGATGCGGTTGAGGGTGCCGACCTTGGGCGCCGGTTCCAGCGTCACAAAGTGCGAGATGGGCACCTGGCCGCGCTGGGTGTTGATCGTCAAACGCTCCAACTGATCCAGCGAGCGCCAGTGTTGCGGCAGACGCACGCGAATATCCACTTCATCGCTCACCTCGGGTGGCCGATAGCTCGCCACCTGCAGGCCGGTCGTCAGGAGCTGCACTGCGCTGCCGATGGTCGTAACGTCGGTGCCCATGCGCGCGGCGGCTTCACGGTCGACATTTACCTGCCACTCCACGCCGGGCAGGCTGCGGTTATCCTGAATGTCTTCAAAGCCGCCCAGCTCGCGCATCAACTGGGTCAACTGGTTGACGCCAGCATCGGTTACGTCGGGATCCGTGGCGCTGACTTCCAGGACAATGGGCTTGCCGCCGCCGGGGCCCATCTCCTGCTCCTGGAATTCAAGTCGAATACCCGGGATGTCGCCGGCGCGTTCGGCCATGTCGTCCAGGATCGCCTGGGCAGGCCGGCGCTCGTGCCAATCGATGAATTGGAACTGCAGCATGCCGATCACGTCGTTGCCCATCTGCTCGTTGGGCACGGCAAAGGAGCGCGCGTACAGCGCACGCACTTCGCTCATGCTGGATAGCTTGGCTTCCACCCGCTGCACGATGGCGTCGGTCTCCTCGGCGGAGAAGTCCCCACGGGCGCGCACCAGCACCTGGGCGCTGTCCGGCTCCACGTCGGGGAAGAAGTCGACACCGTGATTGAAGCGCGCGTAGCCGGTATACAGCAGCGCCATCAACAGGAGGGTGACCAGTAGCACCCAGGCCGGGTGCAGAAGCAATCGGGCAAGCAAATGGCGATAGCCGCGCCCGAAGGAGGTCGTCGACGCATCATGGTCAGGGCCTGTCGACGTCGCGGCGGTGCGTGTAAACAGCCGCCCCAGCGCCGGCAAAAATACCAGCGCCATGGCAAGCGATGCCAGCAGGCACAGGATCACCGTGGCGGGCAGGTACTTCATGAACTGGCCGACGACGCCGGGCCAGAACAGCAACGGAATGAATACCGCAAGCGTCGTCGCGGTAGAGGCAATGACCGGCCAGCTCATGCGTGAGGCGGCGTTGAGCCACGCTTGATGGGGCGATTGGCCATCGCGCAGGTGTCGGTCAGCCAGCTCACTGACGACGATGGCGCCGTCCACCAGCATGCCGGCTACCAGAATCAGGCCAAACAGCACCACGATATTGAGCGTAAAGCCAAGCGCCCAGATAAGCAGAATGCCGGTCAGGAAGGCGCCGGGGATGGTCAGCCCGACGAGCAGCGCCATGCGCCAGCCCATTACCGCCACTACCACGATCAATACCAGCACCACGGCGGTGAGTACGTTGTTGAGCAGCTCCGAGAGCATGTTCTCGACGGTGGTCGATTCATCCAGAATGGTGGTGAAGCGCAGCTGCTCGGGGAGCAGGTCGCTTGCCTCCGCCAGGCGCTCGCGCACGGCGCCAATGGTGGCAATGATATTCGCGCCGGCGCGTTTGGAGACTTCCAGTACCACCGCCGGTTGACCATCGATACGGGCAAAGCCTTCGGGGTCTTTATAAGTCGGGTTGATCCAGGCCACGTCGCCAAAGGTGACGACGCGATCCTCATCGACCTTGACCGGCATGTTCATGACATCGTCGAGAGAGGCAATGATGCCGGGGACTTTCAACGCCAGGCGCCCCGCACCGGTATCCAGGCTGCCGGCCGCCACCAGGCGATTATTACGCGACACCTGATTGAACAGCGCATCAAAGTCGACGCCGTAGCTTTCCAGTACCAGCGGATCCACGACGATCTCAAGCAGGTCTTCCCGTTCGCCGGCAATATCGACTTCCAGTACATCGGCGATACCCTCGATTTCTTCCTGCAGGCGACGGGCAATTGTCATGCGTTCGCGGGTATCCAACTGCCCGGACAGGCCAATGGTCAAGACCGGAAACTCCGACACGTTGACCTCCATGACCCGTGGCTCATCGGCCTCGGAAGGCAGGTCGCTGCGTGCAATGTCCACCCGGTCGCGCACGTCGGTCAGCGCGGTGTCGGGGTCAAAGCCCGGGTCGAACTCCAGCGTGATCGAGCCATGGCCTTCGCTTGATTGAGCGGTGAACTTGCGCAGTCCTTCAATGCCACGCAGTTCCTGCTCCATGGGCCGGATCAGCAGCCGCTCGCCGTCCTCGGGGCTTACCCCTTCCAGAGACAGCGACACATAGATCATCGGGATGGTGACGTCGGGGTTGGCTTCCTTGGGAATCACCTGCCAGGCGGTGATGCCCGCCAGCAGAAGACTTACCAGCAGCAATAGCGTCGTGCGGGTGTGGGTCAGCGCCGCGTTAATCAGCTGGCGCATGAACGCTATCCTGTTCTGCTGAAGGGTCTGAAGAGCGTTCAGGGGACGCAGGCGAAGAAATCGTGGCGGTGTGTGTCATGACCGGGGTAACCGTCTCGCCGACGTCGACCATGCCCGCGCCCAGCGTGATCAGGCGCAGCGGATCCGCAAGGCCGGTCACATAAGCGCGCTGGGTATCGGCGCTGACCAGTTCCACGCGGGTCTGCTGCACCTGATTGTTATCGTCCAGGTGCTTGACGGCCAGTTGGCCCTCGCGATCGAGGCTCAGCAGCGCGGGCGACAGGGAGTGCACCTGGCGGGGCGGCAAGGTAATCGTCAACTCCGCGCTGCCGCCTGCCAGGCGCTTGCCGGCGGGGTTGTCCAGCGTGGCTTCGATATAGAAGCTGCGCGTGGCTTCTTCGGCGCGATGGCTGATAAAGGTCAGTTCACCTTCAAGGTAATCGCCATTCAATAGCCGTGCAGTAACCGGCAGGCCCACGCTTAAATCGCCCACCTGCTGCTGGGAGACCCAGGCGGCGCCTTTCAGGCGGCGGTCGTCGACCAGTTGGCCCCATTCCTCGCCGGGCTGAAGCAGGTCGCCAAGCTCCACCGTCACGCGATTCAGCACACCGTCAAACGGCGCGGTGGGGCGGCTGTCATCCAACTGCTTCTGCAGCTGCGCCACGGAAGCGGCGCTGGCGCTCAAGGCGCTCTGTCGGCGCAGCAGTTCGGGCTGTGAAATCAGTTCCCGCTGGCGCAGGTTGCGCGCGCCGGCATACTCGGCTTCGGCCAGGGCCAGTTCGTCGCGGGCCTGCTGCAATTGCTCGGGGAGGGCGTCGTTGTCGAGCACGAGCAGCGTGTCGCCGGCTGCCACGCGGCTGCCCTGATCCACCGGCTTCTCGGCGACATAGCCTGCCACGTTGGCGCGCAGGGTGGTCTCCCGCTGGGCGGTCAGCTGGCCCTGCACGATCTGCTCGGGAATATAAGCGATGCTCTGCTGTTCGACGACTTCCACGCGCGACTCGGGGGCGCTGTCTTCAGTGGCGTCCGGAGGGGTGGATTGAAAACCCTGAAAATTACCCAGAGCCAGCCATACCACCAGCGCCAGCACCAGAAGACTCGCCAAGGCATAAGAGAACGGGATTTTTCGCATGGAGCGTCCATGTCCTTAGCAAAACAAGAAAAGCGGTACTACCGCCGATGACACCATAGCGCAACTCGCCCTTTTCGGCGAGCGACAGCCCGCTGCATGAATGTCTATTGAAGTAAATGGGTACTCGTCGCATGTCTGATTGAGTTTTTATTCGCCTGGGCATACCATCTTTGCGTCTTGAGTTTATGAAGCGCCACTCCTCTCAGGCGAGAACCATCCCTAGGTGAACCAATCAAGGAGCAATGATGAAAGATCCAGTACGTATTGCGATTACCGGCGGTGCCGGTCAGATCAGCTACTCTCTTATTTTCCGCATCGCCGCAGGCGACATGCTGGGGCCGGATCAGCCTGTCATTCTCCAGCTTCTGGAAATTCCCCAGGCAATGGACGCCCTGAACGGCGTGGTCATGGAAGTCAACGATTGTGCCTTCCCGCTCGTGCAGGACATCGTTGCAAGCGACGATCCGAACGTTGCGTTCAAGGATGCTGACTTCGCCCTGCTGGTCGGCGCACGTCCGCGTGGCCCGGGCATGGAGCGTAAAGACCTGCTGGAAGCCAACGCCGCGATCTTCTCTGTCCAAGGCAAGGCGCTGAACGACCATGCCAGCCGTGATGTGAAAGTGCTCGTTGTCGGTAACCCGGCTAACACCAACGCGCTGATCGCGTCCTGCAACGCGCCGGATCTGGACGTCGGCCAGTTCACCGCCATGACGCGCCTGGATCACAACCGCGCCCTGACGCAGCTGGCGCAGAAAACCGGCAAGCACGTTACCGACGTTGAAGACTTGATCATCTGGGGCAACCATAGTGCGACCCAGTACCCGGATCTGGCCCAGTGCAAGGTCGACGGCAAGCCAGCGTTTGATCTGGTCGAGCGCGACTGGTACGAGAACGACTTTATCCCTACCGTGCAGCAGCGCGGCGCGGCGATCATCAAGGCCCGTGGCGCCTCTTCTGCCGCCTCAGCTGCCTCCTCCGCCATCGACCACATGCACGACTGGGCGCTGGGTTCCAAGGGCATTGTCAGCATGGCGATCCCGTCCGACGGCAGCTACGGCATCGAAGAGGGCATCATCTACTCCTACCCGGTACGCTGCCAGGGTGGCAAGTATGAAATCGTTCAAGGCTTCGAAATTGACGAATTCAGCCGGGAAAAGATGAAGGCAACCGAGACAGAGCTGCGCGAAGAGCGTGCGGCCGTTGAGCATCTGCTCGGCTAAGCGCACCTGCCGGCGCTTTGACACGCGCGTCAGTTAACGCAAAAACCCTGCAAGCGCTGCTTGCAGGGTTTTTTTATCGATGCGAGGTGGCGCTCACGCCATGCTCAGTCACGCAGACTCATGATCCGCCATTGGCGCTGCTCAGCCACATTGCGTAGGGTGTCGTCAGGGTCGACGGCGACCGGGTGGTCGACTTGTTCAAGAAGCGGTAAATCGTTGTGCGAATCGCTGTAGAACCAGGCGCCTTCCATGCTCAGTTCCTGCTCCGCCAGCCACTGTTGCAGGCGGGTGACTTTGCCTTCCCGGTAGCTGGGCACGCCTTGGACGCGGCCGGTGTAGCGGCCGTCAACGCGCTCGGGTTCGACGGCAATCAGGTGATCAACGCCCAGTCGCTCGGCGATCGGCGCGGTGATGAAGCGATTGGTGGCGGTAATGATCAGCAGGGTATCGCCGCTGGTGCGGTGGCGGGCCAGCAACGCTTCGCCTTTGGGTAGAATATGCGGCTCGATCTTGCTGGCCATGAACTGCTGGTGCCAGGCGGCAAGCTGTTCGGGGGTGTTGTCGGCAAGCGGCTTGAGCGCAACGGCCAGGAACTCGGCCATGTCCAGGTTGCCGGCCTGATAGTCGGCCATGAAGCGGTCGTTGGCTTCCCGGTAGGCGACGGGATCTACCGCGCCCTGCTCGAGCAGGAACTCGCCCCAGGCGTGATCGCTATCGATGGAAATCAAGGTGTTATCCAGGTCGAAAATGGCCAGACTCACGGCGCTCCCCTTATCATGCATGATGGATAACACACGGCGTGTCATCGGTGATTGGCGGGAGCGGATTATCGCAGAGTCACGGTGGGTTTCACACCGCAACGCCGGGTGCGTTGGTAAGTTAGCGCCATATTGTATTGATACGCTTGTTGTCCCTGTGGAAAAATGGCGCTAATTGAAAATCTATAAGGTGATGTCCGTGATCGACGCTGACGGCTTTCGCCCCAATGTTGGCATCATTATCGCCAACCGCCAGGGGCAGCTGCTATGGGCGCGTCGTGTAGGACAAAATGCGTGGCAGTTTCCCCAGGGAGGCATCAAGGCAACCGAGACGCCGCAACAAGCGCTTTTTCGTGAGCTTCACGAAGAAATTGGCCTGACGGCCAACGATGTTGACATTGTCGCCTGCACCCGGGGCTGGCTGCGCTACCGTCTGCCACGACGCATGATTCGCACACATTCGCGGCCAGTTTGTATCGGCCAGAAGCAGAAGTGGTTTTTACTCCAAATCCGCTGCGAGGACAGCCGTATCTGCATGACGGCGACGCCCAAGCCCGAATTTGATGGCTGGCGTTGGGTGAGCTACTGGTATCCCCTTGGTCAGGTCGTGCCGTTCAAGCGTGAAGTGTATCGCCGAGCGCTCCGCGAGCTATCCCCCCGCGTTCAACGATTGGCGCTAATAGATGAGTAGGCTGCGACCCTGTGACGGGGTAGCAGTTGATTGCCAAGGAATTCCTCAGCGAGGCAGATAACAGTGAAAAGCAAAACGTCCATGCTTGAGGTGCTGCGACGCGTTATTCAGGAAGTGAATGGCGCGAAAAACCTGGATGCCGCCCTGGCCACAATGGTGCGGCGCATTCGCAAAGCGATGCAAACCGATGTGTGCTCTTTTTATCTCTACGATAAAGAGCTGGAATCGCTGGTGCTGATGGAAACCATCGGTCTGCGCACCCAGGCTGTCGGGCAGGTGGTGCTTCCGCTGGGTGAGGGTCTGGTGGGGCTGGTCGCCAAGCGCAGCGAACCGCTCAATCTCGAAGATGCCCAGTCTCACCCGCAGTTCCGTTATTTTGAAGCCACCGGCGAAGAACGCTACTCGAGCTTTCTCGGCGTGCCCATCATCCACCAGCGCCTCATGCTGGGTGTGCTGGTGGTTCAGCAGGCGGAAAAACGTCAGTACGACGATGAAGACGAAGCCTTTCTGGTGACCATGGCGGCGCAGCTGGCGGGCGTCCTGGCGCATGCCCTGGCGACCGGCAACCTGAATCGGCGCGCCTTGCCCAGCGGCCAGACGATGTTCAAGGGCGTGGCGGCCTCCCCGGGGATGGCAATGGGCGAGGCGGTGGTGATTACGCCGCCGTCGGATCTCAACAGCGTGCCAGATCTCGTCCCCAGCGATGAGGACTTCGAGGTCGCGCGGTTAAAAGAGGCGATCGGCAAGACACGCAATGAAATTCGGGCGGCGGCCGAGCGGCTGGTCAATCGTATCTCGACCCAGGAACTGGCGCTGTTCGACGTTTACCAGCAAATGCTCGGTGAAGCAGCGCTGTCCGAGGAGGTCGAGAAGCGCATCCGCGAAGGGCAGTGGGCGCCCGGCGCATTGGCCGATGTGGTGCGTCGCCATGTGCAATACCTGGAGCGCGTGGACGATAATTATCTGCGCGAGCGGGCGGCGGATATCCGCGACCTGGGGCGCCGCGTGCTGGCTCATCTGCAGGAGGACTCCCCCTCGACCCCTGAGACCTACCCCGATAACGCGATTCTGGTCGGCGATGAAATCAGCGTGGCGATGCTGGGCGAGGTGCCCCGGGATAAACTCAAAGGGCTGGTGTCGGTGCGCGGTTCAAGCACCTCCCACGTGGCGATTGTCGCTCGCGCCATGGGGATTCCCACCGTGCTTGGCATGGTCGACTTGCCGCTACCTCGACTGTCGGGCGCGCCGGTCGTGCTCGACGGCCATCGGGGACGGCTGTTTGTGCGCCCGGCCCCTGAGCTCAAGGCCCGCTATGAAAGCCTGATTGCCGAGGAAGACGCGCTTAGCGAGCTGTTGGCCCACGAGCAGGACCTGCCCAGCGAAACGCCCGACGGCCACGACATGCCCTTGATGGTTAACACCGGATTGGCAGTCGATGCCGCAGCGCTACTCAAGAGTCGCATCAGCGGGGTGGGGCTGTATCGTACCGAAGTGCCGTTCATGATTACCGAGCGCTTCCCCGGTGAGAAAGAGCAGACTCGTCTGTACCGTGATCAGTTGGAAAGCTTTTCGCCGCTGCCGGTGGTCATGCGTACCCTGGATATTGGCGGCGACAAGGATCTGCCGTACTTCCCCATCGAAGAAGCTAACCCGTTTTTAGGCTGGCGCGGCATGCGGGTGACTCTGGATCACCCGGAAGTGCTGATGGTGCAGCTGCGGGCGATGCTGAAAGCGTCCCGTGAGCTCGACAACCTCTACGTGCTGTTCCCCATGATCACCAATGTGGAGGAGGTGGACGAGGCGCTGCGACTGCTTGATCGTGCGATTCTGGAACTAGGGGAAGAGGGCATTGACGTCGAACGCCCCAAGGTGGGCGTGATGATCGAAGTGCCGGCCACCATTTACCAGATGGATGCGCTGGCCAAACGGGTGGATTTTTTCTCGGTCGGCAGCAATGACCTGACCCAGTACCTGTTGGCAGTGGATCGCAACAATCCGCGCGTCTCCAGCCTTTACGACGCGCTGCACCCCGCCTTGTTGGGTGCCTTGCAGGAACTCTCCCAGGACGCCTCACGGCTCAAGAAGCCCATTTCGCTTTGCGGCGAGCTGGCGGGTGACCCGGCCGGCGCGCTCCTGCTGATGGCGATGGGGTTCACCAGCCTGTCGATGAATGCCCCCAGCCTGCCCAAGGTGCGCGCGGCGATTCGCCGTGTGTCGCTCAAGGATGCCCAGCAGCTGCTGTCGGAAGTGATGCTACTGGACACGCCTGCCCAGGTGCACATGCATCTCGATAAACGCATGGACGACTGGCAGCTTTCCCATTTGCTTCCCCCGCGAGACTAGCCTTTTGTGACAGGGCTCACCGCTCGCAAGGGATGGTGAGTGTCGTGTCCCCTTCGAAGGTGCCCCCGGGGCCAAAGCGCTGCTCGGTAATGTCGATCTCGCCATCGCGGGCAAGCGATAGCCAGGTGGTGGCCCGGGTGCCGTAGCGTTCGCCGACGATAAACGCGGCCGATAGCTGATGCTCAAGCTCTCTGCCCACGCCGGTGTCTGGTAGTGCACTGACCGGCGCTGTCCGGGGGTCCTTGAAAGCGGGCAGCGTTGGATCAGGAAACTGCAGCGGATCCGTCTGCGTCAGCGCCGCCTTCACGGACTGCAATTTTGGCCATGGGGTATCGAGCGCTGCATTGGACAGCCCGTGGACGCCCGGCGATACCTGCCAAAGCGACAGCTGTTCGCGGCCGCGGTGCAGGTACCACAGCTGATCCGGGGTGGCGACCAGCAGGTTGAAGCCCGCGTACTTGGCAGCCTCACCCTCGGCAAGCTGGTCAAGCCAGGCGGCGATGTCGTCGCATTCCAGTGCCTGACTGACCAGATGCCCGCGACTGGGTGCCCCTGGTGCCGTCACCAACGCCGGGTCGCGGACATTGGTCAGCGTCGCGACCCGTCCCTGGCGATTGGTCGCCAGCCAGCTTCCGCCGGCTTCCAGGTCGCGCCCGCCGACCAGATGAGGCGCATCGTCCCAGGCAGCGAGCGGGGCAGTAGGGCGCGCATGAAACTCATCGCGGTTACCCATCAGCTGCAAGGGCACGGCAGATCCTGGCTGCCAACGAAAAGCGATTAAACACATAGAGGGCTCATTGTCCGGTTGGCGAGTGGCGTGGAGATTGTCAGCACCAGCGGATGCATGACACTCCAGGCGTGTCGACGTACACTTGATGCGGTCATTTCCTACAATAACGCATGTGGTGAAACAAATGCGTCCCGCAAGGGTGACGCATACGCCTGTGATGCTTGGCCAGAGAGGAAGGCGCTATTATATGCAACGCAACCAGCGAGAACACGTCTGGAACATGCTGATGTGGCCCGTGCTGTGGCCATTATTGCTGGTGCAGGCTGCCTTGGTGACGCTCTGTTTACTGGTGGTCTGGCTGGTGGGCTGGATGTCGCCCGACTATGCGTCCTGGAGCCTGTCGCTTTGGCTTATGCTGGCGCTGCTGGCGGGTAGCAGCTTGAACGTGGCGACATTCTTGATGTTGATCAAGTCGCGTGCCAAGCATCAGGAGGCGCGTCTGGCTCAGCAGATAGCCGAGCTTGAGCAGCATGTGCAGGCGCTCTCTGACCAGGCTGCCATCAGCGTTCCACCGCAGGCGCAGGTGGGGGGCGAGAACACGGCCGTCGTGCCGACGACGCGCCTGATGCACGTTAACCAGGGGCTGTCCAGCCTGATTGCATCCCTTGCAGACGTTTCGACACCTTCGGCGGGGCCGCAGGCAGAGGATAGCGCCAAGACCCTGCTGGATGACCTTCACCATCAGCAGCGACAGGTCAGGCATTTGCTGGCGGGACGTGACCGGGCCCGTGAGGAGTCGCGCCTCAAGTCCGAGTATCTAGGCTTGCTGCAGCGCGAAACCGACGAGTTGTTTGACCACTTGAGCAAGCAGTTGCACACGCGTCTCAGCGAAGACTGCCGGGCCAATCTGCTCGAGGTTCGTGAACGTATTGCCGATATCCGCGCGCTGTTGATGAACCTGGTTCAGCACCGTGACCTCCCAAGCGGGTCTGACACCCTGCCGGTGGCGGCTTCGCTGCGCGTGCTGGTGGTGGACGACGGCCCGGTCAACCTGATGCTGGCGCGTCAGGTGCTCGAGAACCATGGCCTTTACGTTGAGGGCGTCAGTAGCGGTGAACAGGCGCTGGCGCGGCAGCAGCAAACCTTTTTCGATCTCGTCTTCATGGATATCTTCATGCCAACGCTCAGCGGGCTTGAAACCGCGCGCCGTTGGCGAGCGTTTGAAAGCGCCCAGGAAAGCCGCAAGAGCGTGCTCGTGGCGCTGACCGCGAATGCGGATAACATGGGGCGTGAGGAGTGCTTTGAGGCGGGCCTTGATGACCTGCTGATCAAGCCGTACCAGCCTGAAACCTTGCTGGGTATCATGACGACCTGGTTTCCCGGCACCGATGGGGCATCGACCGCCCGATGAGCGTATTGGCGATGTCGGTGCTCGGGTACCTGCTGCTTGGCGTCGTGGCGGGCACCCTGGCAGGTCTCTTCGGTATCGGCGGTGGACTGCTCATCGTCCCGGCATTGGTCGTGGCGTTCACCTTCCAGGGCTTCGCGCCCGAGGTGGTGATGCACCTCGCCATTGGTACGTCGCTGGCCACCATCGTGGTCACCGGTGCGTCGTCGGCGCTGGGTCACTGGCAACGGGGCAGTATCCACCTGCCGTGGTTGATGGCACTGCTGCCGGGGTTGATGGCAGGCGCGATTGTCGGCGTACTGGTGGCCGGCCAGCTGTCGGGGCCGCTATTGGGCACGTTGTTTGGCCTGTTTGTGCTCGCGATTGCCGTTAAAATGGCCGTCGGGTTTGGCGCCGTCAGCCGTCAGGTCACGCCACCCCCTGGCTACGCGATGATAATCGCCGGGGGTGTCATTGGCGGCGTTTCGGCGCTGTTCGGCATTGGCGGCGCCACCATGGCCGTGCCCTGGCTGTCGCGGTGTGGCGCTAGCCTGACGCGAGCGGTGGGAACCTCCGCCGCCTGCGGTGTTCCCATTGCACTATTGGGGGCCGCGACCTTTATCTGGATGGGGTGGGGACATCCTCAGCTGCCTGACTGGACGACCGGGTATGTGATGTGGCCGGCGTTTATCGCCGTGGTCATGACGAGCGTTCCCTTTGCTCGTGTGGGGGTTCGTCTGGCGCACCGTTTGCCCAGCCACGTGTTGCGCTGGGCCTTTGCCGCCCTGCTGGCCGTGGTGGGGCTCAAGTTTTTGTTGAGCTAGTTGGATTTTTCAAGCACAGACACCTTCAAGAGAGCCTAGATGATTAACTATCCCACCATCGACCCCGTTGCCATTGCCATCGGGCCGCTGCAAGTCCACTGGTACGGGCTGATGTATGTCGTCGGCTTTGTCGCCGCCTGGTGGCTGGGGTGCCGTCGCGCGGCGCGCATCGGCCTGAGCCGCGACGATATCGGCGACCTGCTGTTTTACTGTGCCATTGGGGTCGTGGCAGGGGGACGCTTGGGCTACGCCCTGTTTTACGGGTTGGATCAGTGGGCCGCCGACCCGCTATGGGTGTTCAAGGTCTGGGATGGCGGTATGAGTTTCCATGGCGGGTTGATCGGCGTATTCCTCGCCGCCTGGTTGTTTGCCCGGCGCAAGCAGTTGGCACTGTTCACGCTCACGGACTTTGTTGCCCCCCTGGCGCCTATCGGCCTGGGCGCCGGGCGGATCGGTAATTTTATTAACCACGAACTGCCCGGGCGTGTGACCTCGCTCCCCTGGGGGATGCCGTTTCCTGGCATGGGGCCGGCACCGCGCCACCCGTCTGCGCTTTACGAGGCGTTGCTCGAAGGTCTCGTGCTGTTTTGCATCCTCTGGTGGGCATCGGCCGAGCCCAAGGCCCGTGGCTTCATGTCGGGTGTGTTCCTGCTGTGTTACGGCGTTTTCCGCTTCCTGGTGGAGTTTGTCCGCATGCCGGATGCCCACATCGGTTTTGTCGCCTTTGGCTGGGTGACCATGGGGATGGTGCTGACGCTGCCCATGATCGCGCTGGGCGCTGCCATGATCGCCTGGTCGCGCCAGCAGCCGGTAGATGCGGTGAGCGGGAACCAAGCAGACGTAAGCGGGAAGCGGTGAGTGGCTGTCTGTTAGATAGCTGTTCACACGTATAGAATAGAAATGAACCGATGACACAAGCTGGGATTAACGTGACTGCAACGACGCCGATGAACGAGGCACTCGAACAGCCCTACCTCGACCTGATGCAAACCGTGCTGGATCAGGGAGACGACCGCCACGACCGCACCGGGGTGGGCACCCGTTCGGTGTTTGGCCACCAGATGCGCTTTGATCTGTCGCGCGGCTTTCCGCTGTTGACGACCAAAAAGCTGCATGTGCGCTCCATCATCCACGAGCTGCTGTGGTTCCTGAAGGGCGACACCAACATTGCCTACCTGAAGGATAACGGGGTGCGTATCTGGGACGAGTGGGCGGACGAAAACGGCGACCTGGGGCCGGTTTATGGTTATCAGTGGCGTAGCTGGCCCGACCCCAGAGGTGGCAGCGTCGACCAGATCGCCAATGTGCTGGAGCAGATTCGTACCTCGCCCCAGTCGCGTCGGCTGATCGTCTCGGCATGGAACCCGGCGCTGGTCGATGAGATGCAGCTGCCGCCGTGCCATTGCCTGTTTCAATTCTACGTCGCCAACGGCCGGCTTTCCTGTCAGCTTTACCAGCGCAGCGCGGATATTTTCCTGGGCGTGCCGTTCAATATTGCCAGCTACGCCTTGCTGCTGAGCATGGTGGCCCAGGTCACAGGGCTTGAACCCGGCGAGTTTGTGCATACCCTGGGCGATGCCCACCTTTACAGCAATCACCTGGAGCAGGCCAGGGAGCAGCTCGGCCGCACCCCCACGGCGCCGCCAGCGCTGCACTTGAACCCCCAGGTAAGCAACCTTTTCGACTTCCGGTTCGATGATATCGATATCGTCGATTATCATCCCCAGCCGCATATCAAAGCCGAGGTGGCGGTATGAGTCAGGCCTCTTCTCAGTTGGATACGCACGTCGACCCCCTCGTGCCCGTTGCCATGATGGTGGCAATGGCCAACAACCGCGTCATTGGGGTCGACGGCCAGCTCCCCTGGTACCTGCCGGAGGATCTCAAGTTCTTCAAGCGAATGACCCAGGCCAAACCGCTGGTGATGGGGCGCAAGACCTTTGCCTCGATCGGCAAGCCATTGCCTAACCGATTGAATATCGTGGTGACGCGACAGCAGGACTTTGCCCACGAAGGCGTCCGGGTGTGCCATGACCTGCCGTCTGCGCTGGCGCTTGCCGACCAGCAGGCAACGATCGAGGCGGCCGAAGAAATCATGGTGATGGGGGGCGGCGAGATCTATCGCCAGGCCATGCCCTATGCCACGCGGCTTTATGTCACGGAAGTTGACATGGAGGTGCAAGGTGATGCGTACTTCCCTCCCATAGATTCAAACGAGTGGCGTGAAACCCAGCGCATTGCCGGGCAGCCAAATGAACAGCAGCCGGATTATGCGTTTGTTACCTACGAGCGCATCGAGGCCTAGGCCTGCGAAGGGAAGGAGAGCCTTGGATGTCGATAAGCCCTGAGTCAGAAAGCCCCAGACAGCTATTAGACGATCTGGAGCGGCGTTGGGAGATCGCCCAGGCTGAGCTAATAACGCTGCGTGAAGAAAACGCCGAGCTGAGGCGGTTGCTTGCTCAGGCGCAGGAGGGGGCGTCATCGCAAACGAGCGATGGCGATGCGTTACCCGTGGAGCCCGCTGAAAAAGACGAGCCGCCTTCGCCCCATGCGCTTCTGGAACAATGGTATCAGCGCTACCCGGAGGCGTTCTTCAAGGGGCACACCCAACCGCTGAAGGTGGGGATTCATCATGATCTCGCGGCGTGCGAGCCCTGGTCAGGCAAGCTTATCCGCCGCGCCCTGGCCAACTACGTCAACCTGCCGCGCTACGTAAAATCGGTGCGCGAAGGCGCCAGGCGGATAGACCTGGCGGGCAACGATGCCGGCGTGGTAGACGCTGAAGCCGCCCGTCACGCCGCCGAAAAGCGCGCTCAACAGGCGGCCGCCACCCCCGTCGAGCGATCCAGGCGAAAGCAAGGGGGGCAGTCCAGCCCTAAAGCCACCAGCCCCCAGAAAAAAGCGCCGTCGCCCAAGACCGTGAAAGCTGAAAAAACGCCGTCCGAGCCTGACTTGTCCGAGAAATCACTCAGCCTGGAAGATAAGTTGCTGGGTTTGAAACAGAAATTTCAAAGCCGTTAAGACCGCCTCAAATGGGTGTGGTTCCAAAAAAAAGCGCGAATAATAAAAAAACACTGTTTTTTTCTATTGCGTTCCTCGGAATCCCGGTATAGAGTTTGCCTTGCGAGCATTGGACTATAACAAGGCTTAGTTGAGGAAATGCCGCATTGAGCCGTGTGCCAAGCACTCGGCAAATGAAAAAAGAGCATACCCAGCAAGCCGACTGTCGACCGCAGGTCGAACAGAAACGATCGAAACAGTAAGCTAGTTAAGGAACCTACACCATGAAAAAGACACTTTTAGCAACTGCTATCGCCGGTGCGGCCTTCGCCTCTGGCGCCCAGGCAGCGACCGTTTACAACGAAGACGGCACCAAGCTTGATCTGTACGGCAACATCCAGATCGCTTACTACAGCGTGAATGACGCCAACGGCGATGCTCAAGACGGTATCCAGGACAATGGTACCACTTTCGGCTTCGCCGCTGAGCATGCCATCACGCGCGATCTGACCGGTTACCTCAAGCTTGAGCTTGACGACATCAAAGCCGACGAAATGGCGACTGCCACTGATGACAGCGACGCTGGCGACACCGCCTTTGTTGGTCTGAAAGGCAACTTTGGTGACGTTCGTCTGGGTTCTTACGACCAGCTGATCGACGACTGGATTCAGGATCCGATCACCAACAATGAAGGCTTTGACGTAAGCGACTCCACTTCCGCTCACGGTAACGGCGCTGACCAGCAGACTGACAAGGTAACCTATACCTCTCCGTCATTCGGTGGCGTGCAGTTTGCGGTAGGTACCCAGTACAAAGGCGACGTCGACTCTGCCGACAGCGGCGTTGACCAGGGCAGCAGCAACGCCTCCTTCTTCGGTGGCGCCAAGTACACCGCTGGCGCGTTCTCTATCGCCGCTGTATACGACAACCTGGATAACACCGTTTATGCAGACGCTAACGGCGACGTTGACAGTGTTGGCGACCAGTACGGCATCACCGGTCAGTACACCATCGATACGCTGCGTCTTTCTGCCAAGGTTGAGCGTTTCGACTCTGACATCAGCGACGGCGACTCCACCAACTTCTATGCTGTCGGCGCACGTTACGGCTACGGTAACGGCGACATCTACGGTGCTTACCAGTACATCGACGTTGGCTCCGGTACTTTCCTGAGCGAACTGGATGAGTCTCTTCAGGGCGACCAAGATCGTGACGAGACCTACAACGAAGTAATCCTGGGCGCTACATACAACATCTCTGACGCGATGTACACCTGGGTCGAAGGCGCACTTCGTGACAAGCCGAACGACGAAGGCGACGGCGTTGGTGTAGGTGTAACCTACCTGTTCTAAATCCTGCCAGGGCTAATACTAGCCCCAGGGTTTACATAGAGCCGGCCCCATGGGGTCGGCTTTTTTGCTTACTAGGTGAATGCTTATGAACATACGTTATGTATTGGCTGGCGTCGTGGCGATCAATGTCCTGGCAGCCGCGCCCTTTGCCTCGGCCAGCGAGACTCAGGACCGCTTTCGCGAAGAAGGGCGGGGGATGGATCTGACGGGCATACTGCAGTCCCGCACGGATGCCAGCAGCCAGCGATTCTTGTTTGGCAGCGTGAACACGCATAAAGTGACGGTCGATGAGCCAGGTCAATACCGGTTTTCCAGCAATGTGACCAGTGGGTTTTCGGACGACTACCAGATTGCTGCAGAGCTTCTGAATAGCAACGGTGAGGTCATTGCGCGCAGCGAAGCACTGGGGCAGAACGGCGGCCTCGCGATGCAAGAAGCGCTGGCGCCGGGCGACTACACGCTCCGCGTTGAGGGGCGTCGATTCGGTACTCGCGGTAAAGCAGGGGACGGCTATTCGATTTCTGTGGCGGGCTTGAATGCGCAAGGTCAGGTGGTCGAGGACTCAGTAAGCGATGGTGCGGGCATTGCCTTTACCGGCAATGGTGAGCGGGGCGGGCGCTCGGTATTTGTTCGTCAAAATGATGCCGTTGTCGCATTGGGTGCAGGGGCTTCGCAGGATGAATCGCGTTCGTCTGGTGCCAACGACGATGTAATGGACGCAGCGGATGCCGAGCCCTCTACCGCAAGCAGTCAGCAGGCGTCAGCCGAGTCTTCAACCAAACAGGCGCAGCCCGCTGCGAATACGTTCGAAGAAATCGTGAGTGACGTGAAAATCCGCGCCAGCGGCGAAGTGCTTACTTTCGAGATGGCCGAGGCGGGGCGTATTCAGCTCACCACGTCGACGTATCCGACAGGGTATGAGGACACGTACCGCATCGAAGTCGACATATTGGACGAGCAGAATCGTGTCGTTGCCGAAGGTGCCGGTGAGGGCTTCGATGGGGACGTTGACGTGACCACTAACCTTGAGTCAGGACGTTACCGCGTGCGTGTGAGCGGTCAGAAGTTTGGCTCAGCCCATTCCGGTGTCAATAACTATGAGTTGCGTATCCGTCGGCTGAATTGATGCAAGGAGCTAAAATACGCGCAATGTGTCATTGCGACTCATCAGTCCCGACAACAAGGCTGAGGTCTGGAGAGTAACGTGTATGAGCTTGTACAAGGGGGCTCCGGCATTAACAAGTGTCGCCCTCCCTTGTGACGACACCCTGTGAGAGTGTTATGGATTGGCTGGCGACTGCTCACCCAGGGGCGAGTCACGCTTAATTCTTTTGTGGTCGTCGCTCATACAACGTTACTATAGTGGTAACGTCCTCAAAGGCACTGGTATCAAAAATGGTTGGTTATGATAAACATTAAGCGGGGCGGTTTGGTTTGGCTCGCCTTTTAAACCGCAGAACCTGCTTCGGTTCACTCCAGAACCGCCTGCTGATGGGGCTGGCGGTTACCTGGCTGTTGGTGGTCATACTGGTGCTGGGAATGGCTTGGCAGCTGGGTACTGCCATGGTCAAGGCTACCAATATGGCGCACCTGCGCTATGAGTCCACTTTGCTGGCCGATGAGGTGACCGAACAGGTTGAAACGCGGTTTGATGCGCTGACCCGCTTGAATGACCAGTTGGAGCCGGGGGCGGACAGAAACGCGATCCGCACCACCCTTAAGCAAAATGCAGCCTTGATGGCTTGGTTTGAGGGCGTCGTAGTTGTCAATGCCCAGGGGCGGGTAATTGCCGACTGGCCTAATGTCGAAGGGCGCGAAGGGCTGGATACTGCGCCGCTTGAGTATTTTAAAATGCTGCGCGGCACTCGGATGCCCTACGTCAGCGAACCCTTTGTGGGGCGTGCCAGCGGCATTCCCATGGTATTGGTAAGCGTCCCCCGTACCGGTTCAGACGGTGAGTTTGCCGGTTTTATCGGGGGCATTGTGAGCCTGCATTCCGGCGGCCTCTTTGATCGCCTGTCGCGGGTAAGGCTCGGTGAAGACGGCTATGCCGGCGTCGCCACGTCGTCGGGCAAGATTCTATACCATCCGAACCGCGGCCTGATCATGAATGAGGTGCCCGACAACGACTTTAACCCCTGGTTGGGGCTGGCGCTGGACGGGTGGGAAGGGGAAGCCGAAGCGCCGCTGCTCAATGGCGAACGCTCGTTTCAATCCTACCGCCAGGTGTGGCCGGCTGACTGGATCGTCGGCCTGTATTTGCCCAACGATCAGGCCCAGCAGCCGTTAAGCGGTTTTTTACAGCGGCTCTGGTGGCTGGGCGTTGCCCTGACCCTGCTCATGTTGCCGCTGTTGTGGGTGCTTTTACGCCGCATGCTGTCGCCGCTCAAGCATCTCGCCAGACAGATCGGCGAGGTGGGGCGCGGCGAGCGTGAGCGCGTGCAGCTAGGCACTCACATGCAGGAGTTGCAGCATGTGGCGGGTACCTTCAACCGCGTGGAAGACGAACGACAAGTGTTGATGACCAACCTCCAGGAGCGCGAAGCGTT
This sequence comes from Halomonas sp. CUBES01, assembly GCF_020991005.1. GTDB lineage: Bacteria > Pseudomonadota > Gammaproteobacteria > Pseudomonadales > Halomonadaceae > Vreelandella > Vreelandella gomseomensis. The sequence goes on from NZ_JAJLLW010000003.1 coordinate 46,171, forward strand.
TCTCGACTCGGTGCTCAATGCGACCCCCCAGGGCATGTTCGTGGCCAACTTCGACGGGCATATTACCTATATGAACCCCTCGCTGCTGGGAATGCTGGGCATCCAGGCCGAGGTGCCCATGGAAGCCTGGCTGCGACAGATTCACCCTGACGATCGTGAGGGCGCCATGGATATGTGGCAGCACAGCCTGAAAACGGGCAGTGATTTTGTTCGTCAGTTGCGTTTCGAGCGAACAGACGGTGAAACCTTGTGGCTGGATATTCACGCTCGCGTGGTCATGCTGTCCCAGGGCGGCCATTCCCTGGGGCTGGTGGGGGTCGTCAAGGACATCACCGAGCGTCGCGAACTGGAAGCCATACAGCGTTGGGAAGCCGAGCACGACCCCTTGACCGGCCTGCTGAATCGGCGAGGCTTCGAACGGCGTTTGGACGAGGCATTCGCCGACTTTCAAAAGACCAGTACCCCCTCGGCCTTGCTGCTCTTCGACCTGGATCATTTCAAGCCGATCAACGATGAAGGCGGTCACGCGCTGGGCGACGAAATGCTCCGGCGTATTGCCCAGGTAGTGGCCTGGGAAGTGCGCCGCAGCGACCATGTGGCCCGTCAGGGAGGCGATGAGTTCGGCGTTCTGCTGCCCAGCTGCACACTGAGCCAGGCACGGAGGATTGCAGAGGCGCTGCGCAATTCCGTTGGGGAGATTTCCGTCGTCCATGAAGGCAAGGAGTACCGCGTCACGCTGAGTATCGGCGTCACCACCTTCCATGAAGATGACAGCAGTACCGAAGATGCGGTAGCGCGAGCGGATGCGGGCAGCTATGCGGCCAAGGATAAAGGACGTAACGGCGTCGTCATTAAGCTACATGATGATGAAGAAGCCGCAGATCCGATACAGCTTTTTGACTAGTGTCCGCAGCGTTGTGCTTGCCACTGCGCCAGCCAGGTAGGTATCTCTACCGCCGGCATGGGGCGGGCAATGCCGTATCCCTGCGCCAGGTGGCAACCCAGGGCGAGCAAGGCACTGGCATGCGCCATGGTTTCAACCCCCTCGGCAAGCACCGGGCGGGAAAATTTCCTGGCCAGAAAGATAATGCTTTCTACGATGGCGCGGTCATCCTGGCTGCTCAGCATGTCGCGGACAAAGTCGCGGTCTACCTTGATCAGCTGTACGGGCAGTCGACGAAAATACGCCAGGGATGAATATCCCGTTCCGAAATCGTCCAGGGCCACGTCAATGCCCAAGGTGTGGCAGGCGGAGAGCACCGCGAGTGCCGCCTGCATATCGTCGAATGTGGCCGATTCCAATATCTCCAGCGATAACTGGCGCGATTCGATATGCGGGTAGGCGTCAAGCAGCGACTGCAGTCGTGGCAGGAAGCCGGGATGCAATAAATGCCTTGGGCTGATGTTCACGCTGGTAGGCAGGTCAATCGATTGCTGCTGCCATAGGGTCTGCTGCTTGAGGGCGGCTTCGATCACCCATTCGCCAAGGTCATATTCGAGATCGGTGCCTTCGACCAGCGGTAGAAACGCCGCTGGCGAGAGCAGGCCTTCCTGTGGATGTTGCCAGCGAATCAGCGCCTCGACCCCGATGACTTCCTGGGATTGCAGGTTGACCTGGGGCTGATAAAAAAGCTGGAATTCGCCTTTTGCCAACCCGGCATGGATGGCGCTGCGCTGCTTTTGCCGGTTGCGCGTCGACTGTTCCTCGTCGGGGTTGTAGACGGCCTGCTGGGAGGGGCCTGCCGCTTTAGCCTGGTACAGCGCTTGATAGGCATGCCGGATCAGAGTGTCTGGATCACCGTTGTCGTGTGGATAATACGTTGTGCCCACGCAGGTACTCAGCTTGATGGGCTGGCCTGCCAGATACAGCGTTTCGTGAATGCAGCGCTGCAGGCTTGAGGCGGTAATGGCTGAGCGGGTGACGACCGCGAACTCATCACCGCTCAGGCGACCGCAGACGCCGTCGCAATCGGTCAAGGTTGCCAGGCGTCGTGCAACACTGACCAGCAGATCGTTGCCGGCTTGATAGCCGAGTAGTTCGTTGAGCCGCTTGAAATCGTCCAGGTTCATTACGTGTACATTGATAGGCTGATCGTCTGTCGCCTCAAGGCAGTAACGGGCTAGCTTTTCCTTGACCAGACGCCGGTTGGCAAGGCCGGTGAGTTCATCAATGTTGGCGGCTTTGTAGAGGGCCTCTTCGTGGGCTTTGCTGTCGCTGATGTCTGACTGAATGGCAATAAACCCCTCGCTGCCGTTTTCGCTTTCGGGCAGCGGGTTGCAGCTGATATGCACCCAGTAGGGCGAGCCATCCTGTCGGTAGTTGAGCAGTTCTTCTTCAAACCCCTGCTTGTTTGCGAGGGCTTTCGAGATGCGCGCGAGGGTGTCCGGATCCGTTTGTGATCCCTGGAGCAGCTCCCCTGGCGTCTTGCCTTTGGCATCGTCCAGGGTATAGCCACTCAAACGGGTAAACCCTTCATTGATCCACTCGATACGGCCCCGGGTATCGGTGATCACTACCCCATTGCTGGTTTTTTTGGCGACCATGGAAAGGCGCGCGATGGCGTTCTGATCGTCGCGTTGCTGGCGATGGACACGCAGGCTGTTCACCAGCTGCCCAATGCTGCCCAGCAGCGGCGCCAGAAAATCGACAAGTGCCGTGTCATACCCGCCCGGACGATTTGCCAGGCCGATCATGGCAATGCAGTGGCCGTGTAAATGGATTGGCACCCCTAGAAAGGCGTTAAGCGGAGGGTGGCCGGGAGGTAGCCCGCCCCGGCGAGGATCCTGGTCGGGCTGGTTGGCAATGACGACCTCCTCATGACGCATGGCATGGCCAAACAGGGTGTCGAGATTGCTGAATATCATGCCGCTGGGCGCATTCTGCGCGTAAAAGTCACGTGATGCGGCGTCCCAGGTGATATCGGTTATCGCATGGGCGACCAGATAAGGCGCTTGCTGTTGATCCCTGAGTACTTCACCAATGAAGCCGTATTCGCTGTCGGTGAGCGCTAACAGGTCATCCAGTAGAAGATTGAGCGCTTGGGTATTGTCACGCTCGTCAATGAAGCTTGCCTGGGCGCGCATAATGGCATGTTCCAGCGCCTGCTGCTTTAGCAGTTGGGTTTCGATACGTTTGCGTGGGGTCACATCGATCATGGTGCCGATGAGCTGGGCAACATGGCCGTTGGTCATCACCGGGTTGCCGGTAATGCGTACCCAGCGCTCGAGGCCCTTGGGTGTCACTAGCTGGTAGATATCGTTGAACGCCCGCTGGTGGTCAGCGGCGGCATCCAGTGCCTGCTGCAGGCGTGCTTTGTCCTCATCCACGTAAACATTCAAGTGGCGAAACATGTTGATATCGTCGTTTTCACCAATGCCGTAGAGCTGGTAGATCACATCATTCCAGTACGTATCCCGGCTGGGAATATCCATTTCCCAAATGCCGATCCCTGCCTGACTGATGGCATGCTGGCCACGTGAGGCCAGGTGACACTCGAGCTGTAACATGACGTTATTGGCGAGCTGGCTCAACAGCTCGCGCTGAAGTGGAGTCAATTGGCGCGGCCGCATGTCCATGACACAAAGCGAACCAATCGCCTGGCCGTTATGGGCGATTAACGGCACTCCTGCGTAGAAGCGGATTTCAGGAGGCTCGACCACCAGGGGCAAGTGCGCGAAGCGAGGATCCTGTGCCGCATCGGGTACTTCAAGCAGGTCGGCAGTTGCAATGGTGTGGGTGCAAAAGGCATCGTCACGTGGAATAGAGGCAGTAGCGCTTCCAATGCCGCTCTTACACCACGCATGGGTATCGTCCACGAGGGTGATGAGCCCGATAGGCATCTGGCAGAGCGTGGCGGTCAGTCGGGTAATGCGATCCAGTTCAGGGTCTTGGGTCTGATCGCCCAGCGTGTAGCGTTTCAGAGTAAACAAGCGCTGCGCTTCGTTGTGGTGTCCGGCGGGCGATACCATGGGCAACCTTTCTGTTATAGGCGCGTTTTAAAATACTTTCCATGATGCCGTCCGCAGTGTCCAGCCAGTCGACAAAACACTGTCAACGGTAGAATATAAGCAAGCACTGCTTTAACGACGCCCATCAACGAAAAGAGCCCGCTGACCGTGAGTCTATCTGAGCTGTTTGCCCGCACCCTTGACGTCACTCTGCCCGTCTTTGCCATGGTGTTTGTCGGCTTGGCGTTGAAGCGCATGGGGTGGATCGATAGGGCGTTTGTCGCGACTGCCTCTGCCCTGGTTTTCAAGGCGACCTTGCCGACGCTTATCTTCCTGAGTTTGGTTAACGCCGATCTGTCTGTGGCACTGGATATACCGCTATTGGTGTTTTTCGCCCTGGCGACGCTTTGCCAATGTGCGCTCAGTTGGGGATGGGCGAGCTTTCGGATCCCGCGTCAGGAGCGTGGTGTCTATGTGCAAGGCGCATTTCGCGGCAACTGTGGCGTGGTAGGGCTGGCGCTTGCGGCGGGGATGTATGGCGACTACGGACTTTCGGCCGGCAGCCTATTATTGGGCGTGGTGATTGTGACGTACAACGTGCTCTCAGTGGTGATCCTGGCCATGTATCAGCCGGGACAGGCCACCGACTGGCGCAGCCTGATGTGGAAGATCGCCACCAACCCCCTGATCATCAGCGTATTGGCGGCGCTGCCGTTCACCGTCGGGTCGGTCTCGCTGCCCCGTTGGTTGATGACCTCGGGCGATTATTTTGCCTCTCTCACGCTGCCGTTGGCGCTGATTTGCATTGGCGCGACGCTATCGGTACGTAGCCTGCGCGATAGCCAGCAGGTCGCCTTGAGTGCCAGCGTGATGAAGATGGTGGTACTCCCTGCGCTGTCGACGGGGGCCGCCTGGCTGATCGGCTTTTCCGGCCGCGAGCTGGGCCTGCTATTTCTGTTCTTTGCCAGCCCCACTGCGGCGGCAAGCTTTGTGATGGTCAAGGCGATTGGCGGCAACGTCGCCCTGGCCGCCAATATCATCGCCATCACCACGCTCATGGCCAGTGTGACGGTGACTGCCGGCATTTTCTCGCTGCGTCTGCTCGGCTGGATATAGTGCTGTTGCCTTGGCCTGCGCTGCGCCAGCGGTTATACTGCTCGCCCTCATAAGTCCCTGTAGCTCAGTAGGATAGAGCAGCCGCCTCCTAAGCGGCAGGTCGCAGGTTCGACTCCTGCCAGGGACGCCAACTTGCGTTTATCGCCTATGTGGCAACCTGCCAACAGCTGATACGGCTTGCTGCATGGTGATGAAAAGATCAGCGGATGTGGCCAAGGCCGCCGCGATCATGGCATCAGGATAGTGAACTCTCTTGTTTATTATTTGTCCGCTTTGCTTTTAATTTTAGGGGGCGTATCGGAAAGTGCTTTTTCCTTGGTGCGCCATTTAAGCTTGATTTCCACCTCCTGTTTATCGCCTTCATCGCTTGCGCGCAGCGAGACTTGCAGCAGTTGCTGGGGAGAAAGTACCAGCTCACCCTCGCTTTCCTGGAACGTCAGTTCGCCTTTCTTGACGGCGTTTGCCAGCGTCACCAATAGCTCCTGGGTTGACTGGCGATCCAGCAGCGAGTCGTGACTGAATTTCGTTTTGGACTTCATTTAGCGGGCTCCCGATAGATTTCCCTTGCGGCTGGGTTTGAAGACTTTGGCGTGAGGATAGTCGCAGCTCAAACCGATTACGCCGCGTTTTTTATCGATCAGCGTGACGCCGACGCCGTGGCCCTCAAGCCCTTCTTTCTTGCGTGAGTGAGCGTCCAGGGTGATATCGGCTTCAATATGGATAAGCCCATTTTTTAGCGATAACCGCTGGCCGAAGTGTCGGTTGATATGGCCGTGAACCAGTACCTGGATGCCTGCCCGGCGAGCAACGTAGGCGCCGCGTGGAGTCAGGGGGAGATCGGCTTTGCGGTATTTGGTTCTGAAGGTGTTGGCTAGAGAACCATAGTAGAAGCTGAACAGGTTCTGGTTCATCAGGTTTTGTTTGAAAGCGCGGTTGGCATACTTTACGCCGTGCTTGGCGAGCAGTTCGGCCATGTGGTCATCAAGCCCGGCATGCAGAAACAGGAAGGAGCCGCGTTTTTTTACCAGCCGCATGCGGCGGAAAAACCAGCTGAATTCCCCTGATTTCTTGAGAAACAGCGAACGACACTTCATCGCGGCGGCGTAGACCTGGGGGAGCGTCAGGCCGTTTTTGGCACAGTGTGCCTCAAAGCTCTGCGCCTTGGTGGTCATCTTGGCGAGCTCACGTTCGATACCCTCGTGGGTCAGGAAGCCGGCGGCATAAAAGGGGAAATTATCGAACCAGTCGCTGCCTGGAAACAGGGCTTGTCGGCAGGCCTCTTCTGATGGCACGCCTTTATCCCATTGGGTGTCGGCCAGGTATTGATCGAACACTTCCTTGAACAACGGGATCACCTTCTTGCCCATGCGCACAAAAAGGTGCTGGCTACCGACGTCGGTCTCGCGCTCCAGTGAGAGCAGCCCCATCAACAAGCGAAGGTCGTGGTTGCCGGCCAGCAGGGTGACCTTGGCCTTGAGGCGATATAAGTGGGCGAGGCTGCGCAGCATGGTCAGGTTGCTGGGCCCCTTGTCCAGGCAATCCCCACCCACCACGATATCGGCTTTCTGGCCGAATTTCGTCAGTGCATACTCGCACAGATGGGCGCCGTCACGTTCAATGATACCGGCGGCAAGCAGAGAGGCCTCGAATGCCTCGGCGTCCGCGTGGGGGTCTGAGATAAATACCACCGGGGTCTTGGGCCAGGTGAAGCTCTTTTTCTGCGAACGTTTCAGTAGGATGCCCAGTGCATCTTCATGATTGACCGAGGAGGCGTCATCGGGCCAGGGTACCCACTCGGACGGAAGGCGCGTCAGGATGGCATGGTGGTATGGCTGTTCGCTTACCTTGGGAATAACATTGCATGCGGTCATAGAAGCCATCTTGTTTGTCGCAATCGTTTAATCGAGAGGGTCTGCCGTCTGGCGCTGCTTCCAGTTTCCGTACAGCCGATTCCAGCCGTGCGGGTGCCGCGTGTAAACGACCGGGTGACCGTGAAACATGCTTAACCGTTTAATATCGCTGAAGGGAATGATGTCTAGATGGTAGCAGGCGTGGCGTATGGAGGCGCCGTGGCCCACCACCAGTTGAAGTCGGTTATCCCTGTGCGTCGCCAGCAGCGTGCTTAAATGCGCGGCCACGCGTTCACCTGCCTCCAGCAGCGACTCCGCGCCATCGAAGGGCAGTCTGAAATGGCTGGCGGACTTCCAGCCCTTGGGCAAGGGGGCAAGGCGAGGGTCTAGGGCAACGATCCGTTCTATTTCCTTGACGTCAAGATTGGCCAGGGCCCCCACGCTGCGCTCACAAAGTGCTGGGAAGCTGCGCGAAAAAGCGGGTTCGGTAAACAGCGTTGCCAGCTCTTCACGGAAGATCTCGGCCGTCTGCCAGGCTCTGAGCAGCGTCGAGCAGTGTATCTCGGCATTGAGCCGATAGCCCGACGCGGTCAGCCACTCGCCGAATCGGCGCGCCTGCTCGCGGACGTCTTCTTCCCCTTGTGCGGTGAGCGGGTAAGGCTGCAGGGCGCTGGGAGTATCCGCCCGCTTTAAATAGTCACCGTGTCGAATCAGCGCCAATGCCACCATCAGAGAATACCCCTGGCCTTGAGCAGCGCAATGGCTCGCTCGAAGTCGACGGCCCCGGTCAGGCGCAGTACATCAACACCAGGCAGGTGCTCGGCATACATACCGGCTGATGGGGCGTGTCGGGCGGGAAAACGGCCATCCGCGTGTTGAAAAAAGGCGCCCGGGCTTTTGCGGAGCCCCTCGAGCGCCTCGGGCGTTTTAGCGGTATCCACGCGGCTCAAATCGGTGGGCGCCGTCGCGTCCAGTGACCAATCCAGCAATATCAGGCGGTTGAGCGTACCTGATAAGACGGTTTTGCCCTCGCCGTAAGCGTTGGGAATCCGCACGTCGTACTTCTGCTCGATATCCCACAGCTGGTGTTGGGGCATGTTGATAAATCGTTCGCACTCCTCCGCGGGCAACAGGTTGATCAAGCGCTCGGAATGAACCAGCGTACCCGGATTGACGCGGGGATGCTTGGCGACACCGATAACATCTACCCGACCATTGCCGGGCTTGAACAGAATACGATCATTGGAGAGGAAGCGTGCGCCGGGGGTCTCCAGTGCCTTGAGCATCAGCGTGGACTTGCCCCCACCGGAGCTGGCGGCAACGGCGGTGGTGCTGCCATCGATATCAAAGGCAGAGGCGTGGCCCAAGAGGTAGCCGCTGCGCTGGTGATGATTGAGAAATTGATTGTTGATGAAATTGATCACCTGGGATGGGTGTTCCGTCAAGTCGCCAGCCGCCATCGGATCCGTCAACGACTGGAACAGCGCCATGCCCGTGCGTACCTTGTGAATCCAGCGCCCTGTCGGCGTGTCCACATAGGCTTCTTTCAGGCTCTGCACGCGGGGTCTGGCCTGCTTGACCGGGATCCACTCCCGGCCAGCGACCGCCACCCGCTGGTTCAGTAGCCACAGGCGTAGCTCGGGTGGTGCTGCGCCATCCTCTTGTCTGGCGGCACGCCCGGCCGAGGTCAGGCCCGCATAATAGGACGTGAGGTACGCAAGGATGGAAGGGCAGTCAGCCATCAGGCGCATTGTGAACCCATAGAAAGTCAGCACTAACTCATGGCGGCAGGCGGTTCTGGCCTCGGCAATCTGCTCATCGTCAAAAAGGTCGATCATTGGCCAGCCTCTAATTGGCGAAGCACATGATCACACAGCTTTTCGGCGGCATCGATGCCACAGCCTTTGCTGGCGCCGCTGAACCCGCCGAACGCCGACACCTCAAAGACCACAGGACCGTCTTCAGTCAAGGCAATGTCCACGGTGGTAAAATTCAGATCAAAGCACGACTGCGCCTTGCGGCCCAGCTCGATCAATTCAGGGCTGGCCTCATAGGGCTGATATTGACCCCCGCTGTGTATCGTCGTGTTCCAGGACGTGTCGTCAGCGACGCGGGCATAGGTACACAGGTACTCGCCGCCGAGAAACACCATGCCGAGATCCTGGCCGCCCAGGTTGACGAATTTCTGCACATAATAAAGGCCATGCCGGGCCTTGAATGTTTTGAGCTTTTGCTTGTTCACGTCGATCCCGTCTTCGGCTTCCAGCACGACCATGCCGCGCGCCTTGGTCGAGTAGAGCGGCTTCAGGATCGCTTTGCCGAACGCCTGGATGGCGTCCAATGCGGCATCGGTGCTTTCGGTGACTCGCGTTGCAGGCAGCGGAACACCGCCTGATGCCAAGGCGGCGGTACCCTCCAGGCGATTAATCAGGCGGCCTACCTGGCCCGGCGCGCTGAAACAGCGCACGCCACTTGCTTCAAGGCTGCGGAGCATGCGTAGCCGGTCATCGGCGGCAGGGGAGTAGGCTTCGCTGATTTTTTTGATGATCACGCCGTCCAGCGCGTTGAGCAGGGTGTCACGGTAACGCAACCTGCCGGTATCAAGCTCCAGCACTACCTCCGCCATATCCACCACGCAGCGGTAGCCGGTGCGCGCTTCCAGGTGATCCGCGAGAACCTCGGTTGACCATTTGCCAGGTATCCCGATGACCGCAATCCGCTTGTTAATCACTAAAAATATCCTCTAGGGGCAGCCTATACTTGCTTGATTTGTCGGGTTTGAGAAGCGATATGGCTTCAAGCAGGTAGTTCGCTCTAAGAGCGAGTCTGTTGGCAAAGGGGGGGTCATAAATAAAACGCGTGGAGGTGGCAAAGGAACGCCCCAACGCAATGGCCAGCCGCGCATCAAAGCCTGCATCTTTATTTGCCTTGGCAAACCGGCGAGCAAACCAATACAGCTGCTTGATCAATGCCATCAATTCGGCCCTGGGCGCCGCATCCATGATGGGAAGCCGATAAATCGACGCCATCAGTACAGAGATATCCTGCACGTAATCCGAATAGGAGGCGCGGTGCAGGTCGATGAAGTAGATACGATCGGTAAGCTCATCGTAAAGCAGGTTGTCAATGTTAAAGTCTCCGTGGATCAGCACGGAAAAAGGCGCTCGGAGCGCATGTTCCAGAGCCTCGACGCGATCGATCAGCTCATCAAAGCCGGGGCGGTGCAGACCGCAAAGCGTTTGGCGTGTATTGAACAGGGTTGGATGCGTGTGGCGGGTTTCGGGCATGCGCTTGCGCAGCTGCTGCATATATTCTGGTTGCGCCGGTTCTTGGGTGCGCGACGTCTTCCAGATTTTCCTCAGCGTTCGCTGTAGTGTATGAACCAGTTGGGCGGCTGATGCCCATTGGCTGTTGAGCAGCATGGACTCCAGCGTCTGGCCTGGAAGGTGCTCGATGACCATGGAACCCAGTTCATCCCCCTGTTCGACATGATGCGAGAGCACCCTGGGGGCCACCTTGGGATAGACGCGCTTCCACTGGTCAACCCCATCCAGTTCTTCAATGACCTTCTGGCTTTGGCCTTCTTTATAGACGGCCATCATGTTGCCTGAGGCGGCATGCTCGGCTTTTAGCGTGGCGATGGTGCTGCCGCTCCGCGTAAGCGCCAGTCGCTCGACGGTAAAGTCGTCACTCTGTGAGGTCATGGCGTGAGCCGCATTCTGCAACTGCTTGTAGTTCTGCAAGCGAACGGCTGGGCCAAAGTTGGTGGCCAGCAAGGCATCGGCCAGGGCCGCCAGCAGGTGGATCATGCGGTGGAGCTGAAAATCCACCGCGCTGCTGTCAGCGCCCGACCCGCCCGGTTCAGCAATCAAGGCTAGCCGGGCGGTCATCTTGGATATCCTGCGCCCTATTTTCAGGCCCTGGCGGGTATTCGCATCATCGATATTGATCATCAAAAGCTTCAGCGACTTGCCGACGGATCGAACCAGCTTGGCGTACTCTTTTCGCGTCTTGTCGGAAAGCTGTTGCAGGGGCTTGATAGCAGTGAATTCAAGGCAGGCCTGGCCAAGCTGATCCAGTAATCGGGCCAGGCGTTCGAGCGATTTGGACTGCTGAAACCCCTGTCCATCAACCTTGCGTCTTTGCACATCCAGTGCGACGGCCAGTTCGACCTTTTCCAGCAAGGTGCTGCGATAGCCCTTGCGATTGATCAAGCGCTGAGCAAGCGATTCACTGGGCTGAGTCACATAAACTTCAAGTAACTCGAAGTGATTTTCAACTTCGAATCGTAGAAAATAAACATGCTCCAATATCGACGTATTGATACGCTGCCTCACTTGGATAAAGTGCGCTTAGATGGTTACCGCATCTTATTATTAGCATTATAAATAACAGTGTCGTCATTTACGTTACATGTTTCTTACAGTTCAAAGAGTTGCATGAAGAAAAGACGTTTCAGCGGGGGCAGCATGTGTCTGCCTCGGGAGCTTGCCAGGGGGCAAGACCTGCGCCTCGCCAGATACCGAAAAGCCCCCGAGCTGGGTCCGAAGATACTTTTTTTCAGCGGCGGTACGGCGCTGAGACATTTTTCTGATGTGTTGACGGACTATACCCATAACGCCATTCATCTGGTGACGCCCTTTGATTCGGGGGGCAGTTCGGCAGAATTGCGCCGGGCCTTCGCGATGCCTGCGGTGGGCGACCTAAGGGCACGCCTGCTGGCGCTGGCGGACGATTCGGTCACCGGGCACCCCGAGGTGGCGGCACTGTTTTCACACCGGCTTGCCGCGAATGGGCTGGAAGGGGCGGCAGCCAAGGCGGCGCTTGAGCAAAGTCTGCAGGCGCTGGTCAGTGCCAAGCATCCGCTGATCAAGGCGATTGCCGACCCCATGAGGTCGCTGATCCAGAGCTACATCGCCGTGTTCTATAAAAACATGCCCGAGGATTTCAATCTCGACGGGGCCAGTGTCGGCAACCTTATCTTGACCGGTGGCTACCTGATACATGATCGTTCCCTGGATCCGATCGCCTTTCTGTTTGGCCAGTTAATCAAGACACGCGGCACTGTGCGCACGACGACAGATGCCGACCTTCAACTGGAGGTGCAGTTAGCGAACGGCCGCAAGATTATTGGCCAGCATCGCTTTACTGGCAAAGAGACGGCTGAAATCGACTCGCCTATCAAGTCGATAAAGCTAACAGGTGAGGCGGATGATATTGATACTCTGGATGCCTCCAAGGTGTGCAAGGAAACCCGCAAGCTGATTGACGCTGCAGAGCTGCTGGTGTTTCCGCCGGGCAGTTTTTACAGCAGTGTCATTGCCAACCTGCTGCCCAAGGGCATTGATAGAGCATTGGCTAAAAATCCGTCACCCAAGGTGTATGTGCCAAGCCTGGGCACTGATCTGGAAGCCCTCGGGATGACGCTGGTGGATCAAGTCCAAGTGCTCAATGCGCACCTGTCCAGCACGCCAGCGCCGCCCCCATCGTTATCGTCTTCGCTAGATTTTCTGCTGTTTGATTCGCGCCTGCTTGAGGTATCGAACAAGCAGCTTGACAAGATACGTAACGAAATGGGGGTGCAAGTGATTGACGTGGATCTTGCGCCGCCTAACGCTGCTGCCCATCGTTACGATGATGTCAAGCTAGCGGAGGCGTTACTTGGGCTGACGTGATAGCCCCTCCCTGTGAATGATCTGGCGCGGTCAATGCGCCTTGTTGCAATGCGTTGATAAACTGTGAAACACCACAGCTGGCGCGACGTTGCGCTTGGCCGTTACATTTTTTTCAGAGGCCGGTAGATTCAACGCTACAAAAAAGCAGTGCCTTATTTTCCAAGGATGGAGCTATCACGCGATACCCAACACAATTAAACGGTGATGCCATGCTGGAAAAGTTAGACAAAATCAGTGTGAAATACTCCCTTGCCTTCATTCTGATCGCCCTGTCGTTACTGGGCGTTGTGGTGGCCGATAGTCTACTGGTCCAGTCCATGCGCGAGCGTATGCTGGCCTTCAGTGGCTCCTTCAATCCTGCGGTATCGGCGGTGCTCAACGCGGATCGTGACCTCTACCAGGCCCGGGTCGCGGAGCTCGAGGTGCTGCGCGTTGCGTCAGGTAGCCAGGCAGCGGAGGACCAGTATGCGACGTTTCAGGAAAATGCCGAGCAGGCCTACGACCGCATGCACGACTTCCTTCGCCTGCTTGACGCCTACCCTCAGGTAAGCGATGGGCTGGGAGACTTCGAGGCGCGGTTTGACGCATGGCAAACCGCCGCCCAGCGGGTGTTTGACCTGCACGAAGCGGGGGAACTCAGCGCTGCCGATGCCCAGGTGGAAGGAACGTCGCTGGATGCCTTCGAAAGCCTGCGGACGCTTTATAACCGTGCGGGAGAACAGGCAGACCAGCGTGGGCTGGCGCTCGAGCAGGAAACCCTGTCCGACGTGGCGGTTCAGCAGCGCTGGGTGATGGGCTTTACCGCGCTGGTGCTGCTGGGCACGCTGGTGCTCGCCCTGGTCGGGCCACGCTTGATGTCCCGGGCCATCCGCCAGGTCAGTCAGCGAATCCATGACATTACCGATGGGGGTGGCGACCTTACCGCCCGTATCGAAAGCCGGCGTCGCGATGAGATTGGCGAGATGGCGCGCGAGTTCGATGGCTTTATCGCGCTGATGGACAAGAGCTTTCAGGCGGTGCGCGACGGTGCCCGCAACGTCAAGCACGCGTCAAGCGAGATCGCCTCAGGCAGCGAGGATCTGGCGTCGCGTACCGAGCAGCAGGCATCTGCCTTGCAGGAAAGCGCAGCCAGCATGGATGAGATGTCGTCGATTGTACGCCAGAACAGCGAATCAGCGACCAATGCCGATTCGCTGTCGAGCCACGCCGCCGAAAAGGCCGAAAAGGGTATCCAGGAAGTCCAGCGTTCGGTGACCTTGATGCGGGAGCTCGAGACCAGCTCGCGCCAGGTCAGCGAGATCGTCAACGTCATCGATTCCATCGCCTTTCAGACCAACCTGCTGGCGCTTAACGCTTCCGTAGAAGCCGCGCGGGCCGGCGAGCACGGCCGAGGCTTTGCCGTGGTAGCCAGCGAGGTACGCAACCTGGCCAGTCGCACCTCTGATTCTTCCAAGGAAATTCGCCAGATTATCGAAGAAATCAGCGAGCGCATCTCCAGCGGTGCTGAACAGGCGGTGCGCAGCGGCGAGGGCATTCAGGAAACCGTCGAGGCGATCCGTCAGGTGTCGGGGCTCATGAACGAGATATCGCTGGCCGTGCGCGAGCAGGAGGCCGGCATCCAGCAGGTGGGGGTCGCGCTGACCCAGATGGATTCCGCAACGCAGCAGAACGTCGCCCTGGTATCACAGACCAGTGGGTCGGCGGGATCTCTCCAGCAGGAGGCGACGCGACTCAGCCAACTGGTCGAGGCCTTCAAGCTGAGCCGTGACGAGGGGGCCGCCGATGCGTCCGCCCCGTTGCCGCTGGCGAACTCGAGCACCTGGTAAAGGCGACCCCTGACCTTCTCTCTGACAGCGTGGACGAAGTGAGGCGCGTTCAACGCTTACGGGCTTGCCTTGGCATCGACATCCATCAATAGTAGCGGCAAGTTTGTCGGGCTCGTGGTTGAAGTTGGAGAGAAGGTCAATTGTTATGCGTTTGAATTACCAGGGGCCGTCACCCGAAAAGGTGGGATTTTTATTGTTGCCGCAGTTTTCGATGATGGCTTTCTTTGCCGCCGTCGAACCGCTGCGGATCGCGAACCGAATTGCCAACCGCCCGCTGTTCGACTGGATATTGATCAGTACCGACGGCGGGCCGGTCACTGCCTCGAATGGCATGACCCTGATGGCCGACCAGGCCAAGGGCGAGGTGCATCATCTTCCTACGCTTGCGGTATGTAGTGGTTTTACGCCCGAAGCGCACCTAAACCGACCCTTGATGGCCTGGCTTCACCAGCTTGATCAGGTGGGCTGCTGCCTGGGCGGGATCGATACAGGCGCCTTTCTGCTTGCCGCCACGGGGCTGTTGAAACACGAGCGGGTGGCGCTTCATTGGGAGAGCCTGCCCGCCTTTCGTGAGCGCTTTCCGGGTATCGACACGACTGATGAGCTTTACGAGCTGGGCGAGCGCCGCTTTTCCTGCGCGGGCGGCGCGGCGGCGATGGACATGGCGCTGGAGGTGATTGCGCGACGCCATGGCGCCAAGCTGGCCATCGATGTCTCCGAACAGCTCATCCATGACCGTATCCGTACACGCAGTGACCAGCAACGCATGGCCCTGGTGAAACGCCTGGGTACCCACAACCGGCGCGTGGTCGAGGCGGTGGCGCTCATGGAGCAGAACCTTGAAGAACCGCTTGCGCTCGAAGAGGTGGCCAGCCGGGGTGACGTGTCGGTTCGCCAGCTGCAGCGCCTGTTTGAACAGGAGCTTAACGCCACGCCGCGGCAATGGTACCTGCAGCTACGTATCAAGCGCGCCCGACGGCTACTGTCCGAGACCGACTTGTCGATACTGGACGTGGGGATCGCCTGCGGATTTGGCTCGTCGTCCAGCTTTGCCCGCGCGTTTCGGGCCTATTACGGCTACTCGCCCCGGCAGGTACGCCAAAAAACCGCGTGAGCGCCAGTATGTGGCGTGTTGTATCTTTAAAGCGTCGCTTAATGCCTAGTAGTAGGGTGATAGCCGCGCATACTGGCGGAACCCAATCAACAAGAGGTTCAAGCCACATGTCTACCACACTTAAATCCATGTCGTTGAAGGCGGGTTTTGTACTATCTGCATTGGCTGCGTCGCCTGCCATGGCCGAGCTGGATGAGCTTCGCTTTGGCGTGCCGCCGTGGCCCGGGGTGACGGTAAAATCCGAAGTAGCGGCGCAGCTGCTCGAGGTGATGGGGTATACGTCGCGTCAGCAGGATCTGGCCGTGAGCGTCATTCTGGAAGGCCTGTCGAATAACGACCTGGAAATCTACCTGGGGGGTTGGTATCCGGTGCAGACGGATATGGTCGAGCCGCTGGTGGCCGACGGCAAGGTGGAAAAAGTCGTTTCCAATATCCGCGGCGCCAATTCCGGGCTGGTGGTTCCCCAGTATGTTTATGAGGCAGGCATCACCACGGTCGCCGAGCTGGCCGAGCACCACGCGCGCTTTGACGGTGAAATCCAGGGAATCGAAGCCGGTACCGGCATTAACGAAGCGATTCTTAACGCCATTGATAACGATCTGGCGGGCCTGGGTGACTGGCAGCTTCGCGAGAGTTCTACCTCGGCCATGCTGGCGCAGGCCGAGCAAAAAATGGCCGACGAGGAATGGGTCACCTTTGTCGGCTGGGAGCCGCACTGGATGAACGTGAGCTTTGACCTGGCCTACCTGGCCGATAGCGACGATGCTGGCGTGGCCTCCATCGAAAGCACGGTATGGACGATTACACCGGCCAACCTGGCGGACGAAGCGCCCGAAGTTCACCGCTTCCTGTCGCAGTACGTCATCGATATTGACGATCAGAACGAATGGGTGAACGAGTACAGCTACGAAGAGCGCCCGGCAGATGACGTCGCCAGCGAATGGATTGGCAATAACCTGGATACCGTTGCCGAGTGGCTGGGCGGTGTTGAAACCCGCGATGGTAAATCGGCCATCGAGCAGGTGCGGGCCCAGTATGGTTCCTGATAGTACAACGCCTGATAGCACGGCGCAGAACGCCTGAGCCGCGATCAACGCCAAGCAGCGCCTTACCCGTCAAGGCGCTGTTTTAGCGTTTGGCAAAAGCCCTGCCAGGCAACGCCCATCGCGGGTAGCTGCGCCTGGGCGTGAAGGGCGGCGTGCACCATGTGCGGAGCGCACCGGTAACCCACCGACACGCCTGCATGGCGCCAGTCGGCGACGGCAGCCTCGATGGGGCGAGTCAACGGATCCCGCGCGACGGTCAGTATGTCGATCCTGTCGGCAGGTGGGTGCCTGTCACGCTCGTGGGCAATGGTGGCAGGGCACTGCTGGCGAATGCTTAACACATCATCCCGTGACAGCAGCGGTGCATCGTCGCCCAGGCATTCAGGCGAAAGCCCGCCAACGGCTGGGTAGATCAACCCCAGCTGCGGCGCTTCGTTAAGCGGATGGGCAAGGTCGATGGTCAGTCGGCCGCCTGCGCTATCACCCACCAGCGCGACCGGCTGAATGGCGTCGAACACCACACGGCAGTCGGCCAGCATGGTGGCGTAATCCACCTCCGGCGCGAGACGATAGTTCACGCTCACTACCGCATGGCCTGAAATGTCTGCAAGGCTGGCGGCG
The DNA here is from genome assembly GCF_020991005.1 of Halomonas sp. CUBES01. Taxonomy (GTDB): domain Bacteria; phylum Pseudomonadota; class Gammaproteobacteria; order Pseudomonadales; family Halomonadaceae; genus Vreelandella; species Vreelandella gomseomensis. Next base: position 63,367 of record NZ_JAJLLW010000003.1, read on the forward strand.
GCACCATGGTGGCTCTCGACCGAGCCGAGGGTAAACCCGCCGCCGTGGATAAACAGCACGTAGCCGGGGAGTGGCGACGCCGGCATAAAGCGGCGTACGCCAACGCCCTCGATGATGCTGTTTGCCACCCGCATCCCGGCCGGGTCGGGCGGGGCGAACCCCCGGCAGAGCCTGTCGTAGGCACAGCGGGCCTGGGCCAAGGGCCGGGCTTCCATGGCGGCAAGCCCGGCGTCAAAGCGTCGAATGAAGTCTTCTACGCGCATGGTGTGGGCAGCGCTCAGCGGCGGATGCCGATGGTGCGGCCCGCAAGCTCTGGCCAGGCGTCTTTATCCGCCTGGGGAAGAGTGGCAACCCGATGGGCCACCGGGGAAGGCAGCGGGCTTGGCCGGCCGGTGGTTGGCTGCATGCCCATCAGCATTTGTTCGCTGGTGGCCAGCAGGTTGCCCTCGGCATCGCGCATGGCGAAAAACACGTGCAGGCGCTTGGCATCGCTATCCAGTAGCGTCAGGTCGACGCTAAGCGACTGGCCCTGGTGTGCTTCCCGGCGATAGCAGAGATGGGTTTCCAGCGTATAGAGGGTGTAGCCGAAGTGCTCGCGGCCTGCTTCATCCAGCCCGATGTGGTTGATCAGCGCCTCACAGGCCAGGGAGAAGACGCGGGCATACGCCGCGTCGTTCATGTGACCGTTATAGTCGACCCACTCAGCGGCTACCTGCGTCGCATAGATGTTCATTAGATGCGTCCTTTTAGGCCTTCGGCTTCCGGCCAATATTTATGCACGACGTCGAGCAGTTCAACCAGGAAGTCGTCCCGTCGCCGGTCCAGCGCCGCGACGGAACGTCCCGCCGCCTGATGCTCACAGCCTTCGACGACCTTGTCGATCAGTTCGTCGGTGAGTTCGGGCGCCTCCAGCTTGGTCCAGGGCAGTTTCAGCGCGGGGCCGAACTGCTCCAGCATATGGCGCATGCCTTGATCGCCACCGGCCAGGTGAAAGGTCAGGAAGGTACCCATCAATGACCAGCGCAGCCCGCAGCCGTAAACCACCGCCGCGTCGATCTCTTCGGTGGTTGCCACGCCATCGTTGACCAGGTGCAGGGCTTCCCGCCATAGCGCTTCCATCAGGCGGTCGGCGATGTGGCCCTCGATTTCGCGGCGCACCAGCAGCGGGCGCATGGCGAGCGCCTGATACAGCGCCTGCGCGCTGGCAAGCTGCTCGGGCTGGGTGACGTCACCGCCGACAAGCTCCACCAGCGGCAGCAAGTAGACCGGGTTAAAGGGATGCGCGACGATCACGCGCCCGGGCGCCTGCTGGCAGTGCTTTTGCAGGTCGGTGGGTTTGAAGCCTGAGGTAGACGAGCCAATGATGACGCCGGGTGCGACAGCAGCGTCAATGGCCGCCAGAATATCCTGCTTGAGGGCCAGGCGCTCGGGAACGTTTTCTTGAATCAGGTCAGCGTCGTTCACCGCCTCTTCCAGCGTATTCGCAAAGGTTAATCGCTCAGGGCTGGCACCGGTGGCTAGCCCCAGCTGGGTCAGCGATGGCCAGGCGTTGTCGACAAACGCGCGTGTGCGGGCAGGGGCGTTGGGGTCTGGGTCGAAGGCAACGACGTGCCAGCCCTGGGCGAGGGCGCGGGCAATCCAGCCGTTGCCGATTACGCCGGTGCCAATCACGGCCAAGCGGTTCATTGATCACCTCCTGCGTCGTGACCCATGAGGTTGCCGGACGCCGGGTCGCGCAGTTTCAGGTGCGCGCGGGTTTCGGCGGGCGTCATCACGCGGGCGCCAAGGTGCTCGATCAGGGTCGAGGCTTTTTCCACCAGCTGGCCGTTGTTGGCCAACACGCCTTTCTCCAGAAACAGGTTGTCTTCCAGTCCGACCCGGGCGTGCCCGCCGAGCAATACCGCCTGCGCCACCATGGGCATCTGGTGGCGGCCAATGCCGAAGGCGGCCCAGTTGGCGTTGCTGGGTAATTTGTTGCGCATGGCCAGCATGGTCTCGGTGTCGGCTTCGGCGCCCCAGGGAATGCCCAGGCAGAGCTGATAGAGCGGGTCGCCGTCGATCAAGCCTTCTTGCTCGAGCTTTCGAGCAAACCAGACGTGGCCCAGGTCAAAGCACTCGAGCTCCGGCTTGACGCCTGCCGCCTGAACCAGGCGAGCGTGTTCGCGCAGCCAGTCGGCGGGGTTGACGTAGACCATGTCGCCAAAGTTGAGGCTGCCGCAATCCAGTGTGCACAGCTCGGGGAGCAGCTCACCGACCGGCGCATGGCGCTCGGCCGGCGTTTGAATATCGGTGCCCGGGCCGCCGCGGGTAGGATCGTTTACATCGGGTATCCAGTCGCCGCCGCCGCCGGCGGTGATGTTCATGACGATATCCACATCCGCCTCGCGAACACGTTCCATCACTTCGCGGAAATGGTCTGCCGAATGGCTGACGCCGCCGGTTTCCGGGTCGCGCACGTGGATATGCGCGATGCTGGCCCCGGCGCGCGCGGCGTCAATACAGGAGGCCGCGATGGCCTTGGGTGTGACGGGCACATTGGGGTTCTTGGCGGTGGTATCGCCCGCGCCGGTGACGGCACAGGTGAGGATGACAGGGCGGTTCATGGCGTGCTCTCCAGCAAGCAGTTTATTCGCCGACCAGTGTGTCGTGATGAGTAGACAAAAGTTGTCACAAGGCGTCACTCGCTATACGCAAGATGCTATTGCGCGTGTCTCTACCCCCGACTTCTGTCGGTGTATCGCCTTTGATGGCCTTTGTGACTGGGTAAAAAGGGTGATTATCAGCGACCAAAGTATAAGCCATCAGGGCTTTCCCCTTTCTGAACTAACTACCATACTAGTCTTGTCAGAGGCGGTTGCGACCTGCCTCATCGATTTGGATCGGGACTCGTTGCTATGCACACCACATTACAGACGCTATGGCAGGAAACGCGTGAAACGGAGGCTGTCCGCCAGCGGCTATTCCAGGTGCTGAGGCAGTCGATCATCCAGATGGTGCTGGCCCCGGGGCAGGCGCTATCGGAAAAGGAGATCGCGGAGACGTTCATGGTCAGCCGCCAGCCGGTAAGGGAAGCCTTCATCCGGTTGTCAGAAGCCGGGCTGGTGGAGGTAAGGCCGCAGCGTGGCACCTATGTCGTCAAGATATCCCAGCAGGCGGTGCTCGAAGCGCGCTTTGTCCGTGAGGCAGTGGAAGTGGCGATCGTCAAGCAGGCCGCTGAGCAGGGACTCGCCCCGGGCATCCTGACGGATCTGCATGATTTATTGGCGCGGCAGCGCCGCTGTGTCGAGCCAAATGATTACGACCGGTTCTACCGCCTCGATGAAGCATTCCATCGGACCCTGTCGCTTGGCGTCAAGCAGCAGGTCGCCTGGAAAGTGATTGAAGAAGTCAGGGCGCAGCTTGATCGCGTCCGCTATCTCAGCGTGCCGGACAGCACGCCGTTATCCCGGCTGGTCGATCAGCATACCCGCATCGTGGCGGCCATTGAGGCGCGCGATGCCGCCCAGGCCGAGCAGGCGATGTCGGTGCATTTGCGCGAGATTCTGGTCTCGATGCCGGATCTGATGCGTCGCTTCCCCGACCTGTTCGACGTACAAGACAAACAACCCATGATGCAGGAGGCGATGCCATGAAGATTGAGCGTGCGTACACCATCGTGACCTCGCCGGGGCGCAACTTTGTGACGCTTAAAATCGTGACCGATCAGGGCGAGTACGGCATTGGTGATGCGACGCTCAATGGTCGTGAAATGGCCGTTGTCGCTTATCTCGAAGAGCACGTGATTCCCGCGTTGATCGGCCGCGACCCTCAACGTATTGAAGATATCTGGCACTTCCTCTATCGCGGCGCTTACTGGCGGCGTGGGCCCGTCACCATGACGGCCATTGCCGCCGTCGACATGGCACTGTGGGATATCAAGGCCAAGCTGGCGGGCATGCCGCTTTACCAGCTGTTGGGCGGTAAGAGTCGCGACCGGGTGATGGTCTACGGGCATGCCACCGGCCGCGATATCGATGCCTGCCTGGAAGAGGTCGCCCGTCATGTGGACGAGGGCTACAAAGCCGTTCGCGTTCAGGCGGGGGTGCCGGGCATTGCCAGCATCTACGGCGTCGCCAAGAAGGACGGTGAGCCCTACGAGCCCGCCGATGCCGACCTGCCCGCCGAACACGTCTGGAGCACCAGCAAATACCTCAACCATGTGCCCAAGCTGTTCGCCGCCGTGCGGGAGCGCTTCGGCGATGACCTGCACGTGCTGCACGATGTGCACCATCGACTGACACCCATCGAGGCGGCCCGGCTAGGCAAGGACGTCGAGCCCTACCGCCTCTTCTGGCTCGAGGACTGCGTGCCGGCTGAAAACCAGGAGGCGTTTGGCCTTATCCGCCAGCACACCACCACACCGCTGGCGGTGGGCGAGGTGTTCAACAGCCTGTTTGACGCCAAGGCGCTGATCGAAAATCAATGGATCGACTATATCCGCGCCACCCTGACCCACGCCGGGGGCATTACCCATGTGCGCCGGATCGCCGATCTGGCCGGGCTTTATCACGTGCGTACCGGCTTTCACGGGCCGACGGATCTTTCCCCGGTCTGCCTGGGCGCCGCGATTCATTTTGACACCTGGGTGCCCAACTTCGGCATTCAGGAATACATGCCGCATACCCAGGCGACGGATGAGGTCTTCCCCCACGATTATCGCTTTGAGGATGGCCATTTCATCGTCGGCGAAACGCCGGGGCACGGTGTCGATATCGACGAACAGCTCGCCAAGCAATATCCCTACAAGCGCGCCAGCCTGCCGGTTAACCGGCTGGAAGACGGCACGCTATGGCATTGGTGAATTCCTGGTACAGGTGAGGAGATTGAAGTCCATGAAGGCATTTCAGGTAAAGGCGCCGCACGACTACCAGGTGGCGGATGTTGAACCGCCCAGGGCGGCTCCCGGTGAAGCGCTTGTCAGGGTGGCCTTTGCCGGCATCTGCGGCTCGGATATGCACATTATCCATGGTGATAACGCCTTCGTGCGCTTTCCACGCGTCACCGGCCACGAGTTTGCCGGTGTCGTGGAGTCGGTGGGGGAAGGCGCGCTCGGCGTCGCCGTTGGCGACCGCGTCTGCATCGATCCGGTCATCAGCTGCGGTCAGTGCTATCCCTGCCGTATTGGTCGCCCCAATGTGTGCAGCTCGCTTGAGGTCATCGGCGTGCACCGTAACGGCGGCTTTGAAGAATTCGTCACCGTTCCCGTGGAGAACCTGCACCACCTGCCCGAGCACATAGGGCTGGATGCGGCGGCGCTTGTCGAGCCCTACACCATCGCCGCCAACGTGCTCGATCGCATGCAGCCCCACCCGGGTGACCGCTTGTTGATACTGGGGGCCGGTGTGATTGGCCTGACGATCCTGCAGATGGCGCTGGCCAAGGGGATCAAGGACGTCATCGTCACCGACGTCATTGACGAGCGCCTGGCGGCGGCAAGGCAGCTCGGGGCGACGCAGGTCTTCAACAGTCGCGAGCAGGAGGTGGAAACAGCGCTGCTTGACTTGACCGGAGGCGAGGGCGTGCCGCTGATTGCCGACGCGGCCTGCGTGCCGGCGCTGCTGCCGCAAATGCTGCGGCTGGCGTCGCCGGCAGGGCGCATTGGGCTGCTGGGCTTCAGCGTGCAGCCCAGCGAGCTCGTGCAGCTGGAGGTGATCAAGAAAGAGCTGACCCTGGTCGGGTCACGACTCAACAACCGCAAGTTTCCGGAGGTGCTCGAGCTCATGGCAAGCGGGCAGCTGGATCCGTTGGCGCTGGTCAGCCATCGGTTGCCGTTAAGTGACATGCCCAGTGCTATCGACATGCTTGATCACCGACCAGAAGAGGCCCGCAAGGTACTGATTCAGATCGGTACTCGAGGGTAACCACGCCAACCCACGCGCGTTAACAATCAACAATACGAAGTGCAGGAGAAAGACAATGATCAAACAGCTTATCACCAGCGCCGTACTGGGCGCCGCCCTCGTCGGCAGCCATTCGGTCATGGCGGCCGACATCACCCTGAAGTTTGGCCATCTGGCGAACGAGGAGAACATCTGGCACCAGGCCGCCGAGAAGTTCAAGGAAGAGGTCGAAGCGAACTCCGACGGGCAGATCGAGGTGCGCCTTTACCCGAGTGAGCAGCTCGGCAACGAAATGGACGTGATCAACAGCATCCAGTTGGGCACTGCGGACATGACAATCACCGGGGAAAGCCTGCAGAACTGGGCACCCAAGGCGGCCATGATGGCGGTGCCCTATGCGTTCAGGGATTCCGAGCATCTGCATGCCGCCGTTAATGGGGAGGTAGGCGCCGAGATCGAGGCGCAGATCACCGAGCGAACCAATCTGGTGCCGCTGGCCTGGTTCGAACGCGGGCCGCGCGAGCTGACATCCAATCGACCCATCCGCACGCCCGATGATCTGGATGGTCTGCGCTTGCGCGTGCCTAACGTGCCGCTGTTCGTCGATACCTGGGAAGCGCTGGGCGCCCGTCCTACCCCGATGGCGTTCAGCGAAGTGTTCACTGCCCTTCAGCAAAACACGCTGGAAGGCCAGGAAAACCCGCTGAGCCTGATTGAAAGCGCCAGCTTCAATGAGGTGCAGGACTACGTGAACATGACCGGGCACGTGCGTAGCTGGATCTATGTGGTGATTGGCCGTAATCAGCTGGAGAGCATGCCCGAAGCGCTTCAGCAGGTCGTGCTCGATGCGGCGCAAACCATGCAAACCTACCAGGCCGAGCTGTTCGAAGATGACCAGGCGCGCCTCGAAGATTCGTTGCGGGAGCGCGGCATGGAATTCGTTGACGTCGATGTCGATGCCTTTGCCGAGAAGGCGCGTCCTGCGGTGCTCGAAGCACTTACCGACGAGCAGCGTGAACTCTTCGACGCCATCCAGGACTTGTAAGTTCGTGGATAAGGCGTTTGACGTGCATGGCTGATGAGGTGGGCCGGCCGGGTGTCGGCCCATCGTCTGAAGGCACAGGCAGTTTGCCGATGAGGATACGGTTATGAACGCGGATCACAAAGCGTTGGAACAGCAGGCGCTGGAAAGTCTGGATTCAATGTCGGCGGTGCCCAAGCTGCGGGGTGTCATCGGGCGCCTGATCGGCTGGGTGGATACCTGCTTTCTGAGCCTGGCCGTCGTGGCGCTTGTGGCGATTGCCGGTACGGTGCTGCTGCAAATTTGTTCGCGGCTTTTTTTACCGTTCTCCATTGCCTGGACGGAAGAGCTATCCCGCTACCTGTTCATTTACATGGTGGCGCTGTCGGTCGGCGTGGTGTTGCGCCAGCACCGCAACATCAGCGTCGAGCTTTTTCATCACCTGCTGGGGTTACGCATGAAAGCAGTAATTCACGTCGTGATCTGCTTTTTGATTGGCCTGTTTGCGTTGCTGGTGCTGCCCTACGCCTGGCAATACGCTCAAAATGGCACCTGGCAGACGTCGCCCACGCTGCATATTCCCATGCTGTATATCTTCTTTTCGACGGTCGTCACCTTTGCGCTACTCCTGATTTACAGCGTGCTCGGGTGTCTTGAAGGACTTCTCGCGCTCTGTCGCCCCTCAGCCGCCCGTGAGCAGGAGTCGTAAGCATGGACGTCATTATTCTCTTCAGCGTTTTCCTGGGGCTGCTACTGGTGGGGATGCCGATTGCGTTCTCCCTGGGGCTGGCCTCGCTTTCCTACCTGTTGCTTGCGGACATTTCGCTGACTATCGTGCCGCAGCGCATGTATGCGGGCATCGATACCTTTGTGCTGCTGTGCATTCCCGGCTTTGTGCTGGCCGGTAATCTGATGAACGTGGGCAATATCACGGAGCATATCGTGCGCTTTGCCAACGCCCTGTTGGGCCATATCCGCGGCGGGCTGGGGCTGGCCAATGTGGGCGGCTCGATGATTTTTGGCGGTATCTCCGGCACCGCCGTGGCCGATTCGGCCAGCATCGGTTCGGTGATGATTCCCGGTATGGCGCGCTCCGGCTACGACAAACCCTTCGCTGCTGCGGTAACCGCCGCGTCCTCGACCATCGGCCCCATTATCCCGCCCAGCGTGCCCATGATCATAGCCGGCTCGCTGAGCGGGATCTCGGTCGGGCGCATGTTCCTGGCAGGCGCGGTGCCCGGCCTGCTACTGGGCCTTGCCATGATGGTCACGGTGTATATCCTGGCCGTTCGCCGCGGCTACCCCAAAGAGGAACGGGTGCCTTTCCTGCAGCTGCTACGCGAAGCAAGGACGGCCTTCTGGGCGCTGCTGATGACGGTGATCATTCTTTACGGCATCATCGGCGGCTTTTTTACGCCCACTGAAGCCTCCATCGTTGCCAGCCTGTATGCCCTGGTCGTCGGCATGTATGTCTATAAAGGCCTGACCTGGAAAAAGCTCCCCGCGATCTTGTCGGATACCGTCTTGACCTCGTCGGCACTGCTGCTGATGGTGGGGTTGGCGAACCTGTTTGGCTGGATTCTCACCAGCGAGCAGATTCCCCAGATGATTGCTTCAGTGATTCTCTCGATCAGTGACAATCCCCTGGTCGTGCTGCTTATTCTCAACCTTATCCTGTTGTTTGTCGGCGCCTTCATGGAAACCATCGCCGCGCTGATCATTCTTTTTCCTGCCCTGGTAGGGGTCGCCACTGGCGTCGGTGTCGATCCGGTTCACTTTGCGGTGATCGCGGTGTTGAACCTGATGATTGGGCTGACCACGCCGCCGGTCGGGGTGTGCCTGTTCGTGGTGGCGGGGATTGGCAAGCTGCCGATGCTGACGGTGGCAAGGGCCATCGTGCCGTTCTTGCTGTGCAATCTGGCGGTGCTGATGCTGGTGACCTACGTTCCGGCCATTTCGCTCTGGCTACCCAACCTGCTGATGGGAGAGTAACGACGATGGATCTGCAACGTATTGAAGCCTCAACAAAAAGTGGCCAGATCGGGGTGGTCCATCTGGGCCTGGGCGCTTTTCACCGCGCCCACCAGGCCGTGTATCTGGAGCGCTATCGCCAACGCAGCGGCGATCGTGGGTGGGGTGTCTGCAGCGCGAATTTACGCTCGAGCGTTGCTCTCGTCGACGGGCTACGCGCGGCGCAGCATCGCTATCACGTGGCCGAGTACGCCGACAGCGACACCCTGACGCTGCGGGAAATCGGCGTGATCGAAGAGACGCTGTTTTCAGGCCGTGATGCGGCGGGCCGCTGGGGGCGTGATCGAGACGCGCTGCTGGCGCGGATGGCCGCTGCCGAGACGCGTCTTGTCACCCTGACGGTGACCGAGAAGGGCTACTTTTTGAACCCGGCGAGCGGTGATTTGATGCGTGATGACGCGATGATCATCGGCGATATTGCCGCCCCCCGGCAGCCGCGTACGGCACCGGGGTTGCTGGTGGAGGCGCTAGCCCGCCGGCGAGACGCTGGCATTGCCCCCTTCACCGTGCTGTCCTGCGACAACATGCCGGATAACGGCAAGCGAACCCGCCAGGCCGTGGTGCAACTGGCCGAGCAGCGTGACACTGCCCTGGCTGGCTGGATCGCCGATGAGGTGGCGTTTCCCTGCAGCATGGTGGACCGCATCGTGCCTGCCATGACCGACGCTGACTTCGAGCGTTTAGCGGCGCTGGGCGTTACCGATGCAAACGCGGTGGTGTGTGAAGCATTCACCCAGTGGGTGGTCGAAGACAACTTTCCGCTGGGGCGGCCGGATTGGGAAGCCGAGGGCGTCGAGATGGTCGCCGACGTGGCGCCCTTTGAAACCATGAAGCTGCGCATGCTCAACGGCAGTCATTCCCTGCTGGCGTACCTGGGCGCGTTAGCGGGAATTGAAACGGTGTTTGACGGCGTCAATCACGTCGGGCTGCGCGCTGCCTTGCGCCGCTATATGCGCGAGGAGGCGGCGCCCACCCTCGAGATGCCCGAGGGCGTCGACCTGGAGGCCTACGCGGACTCGCTACTGGCCCGTTTTGCCAACGACAGCCTGCGCCATCGCCTGCACCAGATCGCCATGGACGGCAGCCAAAAACTCCCCCAGCGCTGGCTCTCCGGCGCCCTGAAGCGCGCAGGCGCCGGGCAGTCATCGCCGTGCGTGGCGTTGGGCATGGCGGCGTGGATTCGCTATACCTCGGGTGAGGATCTGATGGGCAAGCGCCACCCCGTCGACGATCCTCTCGCCCAGCGCTTCGAGTCGGTACATCAAGCCCATGGTCGCGATGCTGGCGCGCTGGTGGCGGCGTATCTGGCCATGGACGATGTGGTGCCAAGCGAACTCGCAACTGATGACGGGTTTGCCCAGGCCGTGGTGTCTGCGTACCAGACGTTGACCCAGGACGGTCTGGAGGAGGCGCTTGCAGCGCTGACGCATAGTTAGAGGCTGACAAAAAAGGAGCTCACCATGGAACATACCTGGCGCTGGTTTGGCCCGAACGATGCGATTCGTCTGGACGAGATTCGCCAGACGGGCGCCACCGGCATCGTGACCGCACTGCATGAGGTGCCCAACGATCAGGTCTGGTCGGTTGAGGCGATCCGTGAGCGTCAGCGGATGATCGAAGCGGCTGGCCTTACGTGGTCGGTGGTAGAGAGTGTGCCGGTTCATGAGTCGATCAAGCAAGGCCTGCCCGAACGCGATGCGCTGATCGCCACCTACTGCCAGACACTACGCAACCTGGCGGCCTGCGGTATCGACACCGTTTGCTACAACTTCATGCCGGTGCTGGACTGGACGCGTACCGACCTGGCCTACGCCTTACCCGATGGCGCCTTGGCGCTGCGCTTCGACCAGGTGGCCTTCGCAGCCTTTGATCTTTACCTGCTTCAGCGTCCCGGCGCCGACGCGGAATACCGCGCCGAAGAGAAAAGAAAGGCGCACCGCTATCTCGACGGGTTGGATAGCGCCGGCCGTGACCAATTGGTCAATACGTTGATCGCCGGGCTGCCCGGGGCCGAGGAGCACTACACCCTCGAGCAGTTTCGTGCGGTATTGGACGAGTACGCTGATATTGATGCCTCCCGGTTGCGGGAAAATCTTGGCTACTTTCTGCAGGCGGTGATTCCGGTCGCGGAAGAGGAGGGTATCCGTATGGCCATCCACCCGGATGACCCACCCCGGCCGCTACTCGGACTGCCGCGTGTGGTCTCGACCCGTGAGGATGCCCAGTGGATCGTGGACTGTATGCCCAGCCCCGCCAACGGCCTGACGTTTTGCACGGGCTCTTACGGCGTGCGACAAGACAATGAATTGGTGGCCATGACCCGCCACTTTGCCCCGCATATTCACTTCATTCATTTACGTGCCACCCGCCGCGAAGCGGATGGCCTTTCCTTCCACGAGGCGCCGCATCTGGCCGGCGATGTGGATATGGTGGGCGTGATCCACGCCCTGGTCGACGAAGAGCGGCGCCGCGAGCATGAGGGCGGGGCGCGTTTACCGCTACGCCCTGACCACGGCCACCAACTGCTCGATGACCGGCAGCGCAATACGGCGCCCGGTTACTCGCTGTATGGGCGCATGCGCGGCCTGGCCGAGCTACGCGGGGTGGAGCTGGCCGTGCGGCAGTTGAGCGAGAGCACGTCGCGACCGTCTGGAGCCTAAAAGCGCGCTGACGCCCGCCTTTTAACGGGCGAGCCAGCCACCGTCCACGGCCAGGGTGTGGCCATGCACGTAGCGGGCGGCGTCGGAGTATAGATATATGGCCGCACCGGCCAGATCCTCGGGGGTGCCCCAGCGTCCGGCGGGAATGCGGCCAAGTATTTCATCATGGCGCTTGGGATCGTCGCGTAGCGCTTGGGTGTTATCGGTGACCATATACCCTGGGGCGATGGCATTGACGTTGATGTCGTGCGCGGCCCACTCGTTGGCAAGCAGCCGGGTAAGGCCGACGATGCCACTTTTGCTGGCGGTGTAAGAGGGGACGCGAATGCCGCCTTGAAACGAGAGTAGCGAGGCGATATTGACGATCTTGCCCGGTGCCTTGCGTTCAGTGAGGTGCTTGGCAACCTGCTGTGCCAGAAAGAACGCCGCCTTCAAGTTGACGTCGATCACCGCATCCCAGTCCCCCTCGGAGAACTCGAGGGCCGGCACTCGCCTCGGCGAGTGCCAGGGCAATCTCCTGACCCAAGCCTTTGTTGCAGCCGGTGCCCATGGCCACCTGGCCTTGCAGTGAAAATAACCTCATCGACATCTCCTTAACGTTATGCTGAGCCCATCATCGCTATACGGCTGCTTTCTGGTTTAACCGAGCTGGGCAATAGCCGCAGGTAGTTCATCGGCGTGGTGAATGCCGATAGCGCCTTCGGGGGTGGTCTCTTCGTCCGGGAAGTGGTTGAGATGTATTACCTGCATGCCCGCTGCCAAGCCGGCTTCTACGCCCACTGCCGCGTCATCGATCACAATACAGGCATGGGATGCATAGCCCATGGCAGCCGCTGCCTTGCGGTATAGTTCAGGGTCGGGCTTCCATACGTTGAGGGTGTAAGCGCTGAATAACTTACCTGCAAAGTGGTGACCCAATTGGGTGCTTTCCAGCGCACAGCGGATTTTGCGCTCAGGGCCGTTAGAAACCACGGCCATGGCATGATGGCTTAACTGGTCAAGTGCGGCGGGTATGCCCGGGATCGCCTTAAGCTGGCTTCGCATGTGGGCCTCCATTCGTGCCCGCATGCCCGCCTCAAGCTGTGTGAAAGCGTCTTCTTCTAACGCCTGAAAACGCGCTTCCAGTGTTTGCACGATGGTCTGGAAACGTACGCCGCGAAACTCATCCATATATTGTCGCGCGGAGAATGGCAGGCCGAATTCGGGGAGAATAGCGCCCATGACGTCGGCGAGCAGGATCTCGCTGTCGACCAGGGTGCCATCGCAGTCGAAGAGTAAGCACCGCAAAGCGGATGACTGGGCAACGCTCATTTCCACAGTTCCTCATTCACCAGGCTGATGGGGCGCTCGCCCTGCAGTGCCAGGCGAATATTATCGACCGCCCGTTGGGCCATGGCGTCGCGGGTTTCGTGGGTGGCAGAGCCAATATGGGGCAGGGCGACCACATTGGGCATCTTCGGCAACGGCGACGATACCGACAGCGGCTCCTGCTCGAATACGTCCAGCCCTGCCGCGTGGATGACGCCGTTTTCCAGGGCGTGTATCAGGGCGTGTTCATCGACCACTTTGCCACGGGCGATATTGATGAAAATGCCCGAGGGCTTCATCCGGGCGAACTCCCGGGCGCCGATCAGCCGCTCGGTGTCGGCGGTGAGGGGCACCGTGACACACACGAAATCGGCTTCGGCCAGCAGCTCGTCGAGCTCGCGGCGCTGGGCGCCCAGTTCGTTTTCAAGCGCAGGTTTGGGCGAGGCGTTCGAGTAGAGCACCTGCATGCCAAACCCTAGAGCACCACGCCTGGCGACGGCCTGACCGATCCGGCCGAAGCCCACCATGCCCAAGGTCTTGCCATGGATATCGCTACCGAACCGATCGGGGCCAATGCTTGCCTGCCAGTGTCCGGCTTTCACCCACTCGGCTAATTCAACGGCGCGCCTGGCCGTGGCCATGATCAGGGTAAAGCCTGTGTCGGCGGTGGTTTCGGTAAGCACGTCGGGGGTGTTGCACAACATGATGCCGCGCCGGGTCAGTTCCTCAACCGGGATGTTGTCGTAGCCCACCGAGATGGTCGCGATGACTTCCAGCTCGGGCGCGGCGTCCAATAACGTCGGGGTAATCGCCAGGCCGGAACCGATGATGCCTTGCGCCCCCGCCAGTACTGCGCGATTTTCAGGCGCATCCAGTGCGGTAGGTTTTGGCAGTACGTCTACCTTGAACAAGTCGTTGAGTGTGTCGAGCTGAGCGTCGCTGAGTCGTCCTTGAACTACCAAACGTTTCTTCACGGTTATCTCCTTGATAAAAGCCTTTTAACGTATCGCCAAGCGTCAGGCATCGGGGTGGTTGGCTTCAAGCGCCTGGAGTTGCTGGCGATTGGGTAGCCCTTCCATATCGCCTATCACCTGAACGGCCTGGGCGCCCACCAGGTTGCCCCGGTTGAGTGCTTGCTTAGGTGACAGGCCGTCGAGTAGCGCGCTGATCAACCCCACGGCGAAGCCGTCACCGGCGCCGACCGTATCCACCACCTTGGCCACGGGCTGACCCGGCACGGTAAAACTCTCCAGTTTGCCGGTAAGCATTCCCCGATAGTAGCTGCCTTCTGGCCCCAGTTTAATCACTACCGCCTTGGCGCCGCGCGCCAGGTAAGCGTCGGCGATGGCGTCCGGGGTCTCCTGCTGGGTTAGTAACTGCCCTTCGGCAAGGCCGGGCAGCACCCAGTCGGCGTGGCTGGCAAGCGCATTCAGGGTGTCGCGCATGGCGTCTTCACTCGGCCAAAGCGAGGGGCGCAGGTTAGGGTCAAAGGAGATGCTGGCGCCTTGGGCACGGGCCTGCTGCATTAAATGGCGCGTTAACTGGCAGGCGCTTTCAGAGAGCGCAGGGGTAATCCCAGTGGCGTGTAGATGGGTGAGCGACGAGAAGTCGATGGTTGATGCGTCGTCGACGGACAGATAACTCGCAGCACTGCCGCGTCGGAAATACTCCACGCGAGGATCGGCGCCTTCCTCGGCCCGCTCTTTGAACATCAGCCCTGTTGGATGCTGCGTATCGGTATGGAGGTAACGGTCATCGATACCTTCAGCGCTCAAGGCATGCTGGATAAAACGGCCGAGGCTGTCGGTACCGATACGACTCAACCAGCCTACATGAAACCCGAGGCGGGACAGTCCAATCGCCACGTTATTGTCGGCACCGGCCAGCCGGCGATGGAAGTGCTCAATCGCTGACAGGTCACCTTGGTCATCGGCAACGAACATGGCCATTGCTTCGCCGAAAGTAAGCACCTGAGGGGAAGAAGAGCGCCTGTTTTCCATGGGAGTAGTCTCTAGCAAGTGGAATAGGTAACGGTCACGGAGCGGTACTGCCCCGGACGAGCAGTTGAGGTGAGTGACGGCTGTGAAAAGTCAGCGGCGTCGCGCGTCGTTCAAGTTGGTTAACCAGACAGGCGACGGCATCACGGCCGATGCTGTCGGTGGGCTGGGCAAGCGTGGTAATGCCCGGTGTCATCAGTTCGCACCATTCGAGTTCGTCGATGCCCATCAATCCCACGGGGCCCATCGCGACGCCGAGCCGCTTGAAACAGCGCGCCATGGCCAGCGTGGCGTTGCCATTGGCGCACAGCACCGCGCAATGGCCGGGCGCATACGGTTCCACGAACGTGGCCAAGTTTGCACAGGGCGCGTCGATGTCCCAATGGCTGAGCATCAGCGTCTGGTGGGTGAACCCCATTGCGTCTGCCTGTTGCTGAAAACGCTCCAGTCGCGCCTGGCGAGTGCTGGTGTGCTCGGGCGTTTCGCTGACATACAGAATCGAGCGATAGCCCTGCTGCGCCAGGTGCGCCAGGGCCATATCGATCGCCAGGGCATTGTCGAGACCGATCACCTCAGCGTTGAGATGCTTGATGTCACGATCGAGCAGAACCCGGGGCACGCCGCTGTCCAGCAATGTCTGCCCCGACTGCCCGACGGCATTGATAATCAGCCCTTCGACCTGATAGGCCGCGAGCGTCGCCAGGTGGTGTTGTTCGAGCGCCGGGTCGTTATCGGTATTGCAGACGATCAACGAATAACCGAAGTCGCGGCATGCGATCTCCACGCCATGCATTACGGCCACCGAAAAAGGGTTGCGTATATCCGCCACCATCATCCCCAGCAGGCGGGAGCCGCCGCCTTTGAGTCCCCGGGCCATCTGGTTGGGCTGATAGCCCAATGCCGCCGCAGCCTCGGCAACACGCTGCTGCAGCGATTGAGAAAGCTTGTCGCGTTCGGGGCCAAAGAAGCGTGAAACGCTGGACTTGGAGGTGCCCGCTCGCTTGGCAACTTCGATCAAGGTGGCCCGGGTAGGCGGCGAAGGCATAGGTGTCGGTGCGCTGTAATTAAAATGGGAACGTTCCCAACGCTAGTCGGTTTCTATGCGAAAGGCAATGCCAAATGAGCATATAAGGAAGCGGCTACCCGCCAGGCCAGCGGTGGCATTGGTCAAGCCCCAGTACCGATGATCGGGCGACGGCAGGCGTTTCACCTATAAGCAAGGTAAACTAGCCAGCTTTGAGACGACAACTGGCTTGAGGCATGCAGCGAATTGAAGAATTAAGCGAGGAAGGCGATCGGTACTTCGATGGCCTGGTCGACAAGTTTGCCCGCTCGCTTTACCAGGCGCCGCGGGGTGAGCTACGCCTGGCGATGCTCGACCATTTACTGCCGCAAATGCTGGACTTGAGCCAGCAGGCGGTGCTGGACGTTGGCGGTGGGCTAGGTCAGCAAGCCGCATGGTTTGCCAAGCGAGGGCACGCCGTCACCATGACCGAGCCCTCCGCCGACATGCTGGCCTATGCGCAGCACTGGCATGCGGCGTGCGACGAACTTTCCTCGCAGGTGATCACTTATGGGCAGGCCCCGTTGCAGCATTTGGCCGATGAGCACCCCGGCCCCTGGCCGCTGATTACCTGCCATGCCGTGCTGGAATGGCTGGGCGATCCGCGCGCAGCGCTGGCGTCACTGGCGGCGCTTTTGGCGCCGGGGGGGCAGTTGAGTCTGATGGTCTTCAATCGTGATGCGCTGCGTTTTTCCAACGCGCTGAAGGGCAACGTGGACAAGGCGCTGAACGACCGGCTGGAAGGGCAGGGCAAGCGCCAGCGCCTGACCCCAATCTCGCCGGTGACCCACGACCAGATAGCGCAGTGGAGTGCGGATCATCATCTGACGATCGAATCAGTAGCCGGGATTCGTATCTTTCAGGATTATCTTCAGCACCCGCCAACCAGTGACGCCGAGCGTGACAAACTGCTGGCACTCGAAAAGCAGTATTGCCAATACGACCCCCATTGGCGGCTGGGCCGCTACCTGCTTTATACCCTGCGCAAACCGGAGACCGTCATATGAGTGCGCAAGTACCCGCGTGCCAACTGCTTGAGCGGCAATCGCGCCATTCACCCTTCTGGGTAGTGGGGCCGCCTTTGGATCCCTGGCTGGTGGCGCAATCCGCCGGCGTGGTGAGCGCTGACCTGACCGCGCTCGACGCCTGGGCCGCTGGCGGTAAGCCGGCGCGCACCCCGTTTGAGGAGCAAGGCGGCGCGCCTTTGTCCGGCGAGGTGGTGCTGTTCTGGCCCAAAGCCCATCAGTTGGGGCTTTGGTGGCTGCAGTGGCTCTGTGAGGTGCTGCCCGCTGATACCCCTCTGGAGATTGTCGGTGAGCACAACGGCGGCATCAAGCGGGTGCCTAAGGTGCTGGCGGAGCGGGGGATGGAATGCGACAAGCTGGATAACGCTCGCCGCTGCTCGCTGTTTGCGACGCGCACGGTAAAAGAGGCCGCCACGGACGAAGCGTGGCAGCGCTTCGAGGCGCTGGGGCTGACGTTGATCAGCCATCCCGGTGTATTCGGCCATGGCAAAGTGGATGAAGGCACCCAGCTGCTGTTGGAATGTCTGGAAAGCGGGCTACCCCGCACCCCAAAGCGCGTGCTGGATATGGGGTGCGGCGACGGTATTATCAGCGCGTGGCTTGCTCAGCGCGGCCACCATGTCACCGGTGTGGACGTGAGTGCGTTTGCGGTTGAAGCGACCCGGCGCACGCTGAGCGCCAATGGCCTGGAGGGCCGCGTGGTGCAAGGCGATGTTTATGCTGCCTTGCCGGATGAGTCCTTCGACATTATCGTCAGCAATCCGCCGTTTCACCAGGAGCGCGATGTGAGCTATGGGGCAACCCAGCGACTGATCAGCCAGGCGCCGGATTATCTGGCGCCGCAAGGCCAGCTTTTCATGGTCGCCAATGCCTTTTTGCCGTACCCCGATCTGCTACAGCAGGCATTTCAGTCGTTTCAGACGCTGGCGGATAATCGCCGGTTTAGGGTGTACCAGGCGCAAAAGCGTTAGGAAATCACTGATTAACTATTGCGCTTGGCCATACGGCGTTAAAAATCGCCTCGTGCGCGAGTCCGATCAAAATGCTCATTTACAATCAGTAAACTCCGCTTTTTCGTTAATTTTTGCCTTGTCTGGCCTGCGCTCATAACGTTAATCAGAGATTTCTTAGCCCGCACTGGGGGCGGTGTACGCTACGCTTGTCACGGTGTAGAAGGTTTCACCGTCCGGCGTGAGCACGGTGATATCATCGCCGACTTCCTTGCCCAGCAGCGCTTTCGCCATGGGGGCGTCGATGCTGATCCAGCGTTTTTTCGTATCGGTTTCATCGTGGCCGACAATGCGAATCTCGAGTGTGCCGCCTTCTTCGTCCTCAAGCTTGACGAAGGCGCCGAAAAACACCTTGTCGGTATTGGCGGGCAGGCGGTCGACCACCTGGAGTTCCTCCAGGCGCGTGGTGAGGTAACGGATGCGCGCGATAACGCGATTCAGCTCTTTCTTGTTGTAGGTGTAATCGGCGTTTTCGCTGCGGTCGCCCTGGGCGGCCGCTTCGCCCACTTTCGCCGAAATTTGCGGACGTTTCACCCGCGAGAGATGATCCAGAATACCCCGCAGGCGTGCGGCGCCCTCGGCGGTAATCAGGTTGCTTTTGGGTGCCTGGCGTGGATCTTTTGCCGGGTCGCGCCAACGGGACATATTGCGGCCTTTCATTGCCAACTCCTTTGTTTAGGCGGTACCTACTTTAACGTGATTTGCCCCGGCGCGGCCAAACGCCATGGAAATGATTTGCGACTGGCGATTAATTCAAACGTTCGTTACATTGTTTGGGTGGCTGCACCTTGCCACCTGCACGAATCGGACAACAACAATCCAAGGAGTTGATAATGGCCTATCCCCATCTGATGCGCTATCTCGCATTGAGCGCGCTTGGCACCACGCTGACGTTCACGTCGTTGAGCGCGATGGCCTACGAAAGCGAGCTGTTCTCGCTGAAGAATCGTTGGGAACATACCGTCACCGAGATGCCCGAAAGCCAGCGCGAAGAAGCGCTAAGCGGTCTCGCAGACGAAGCCGACCAGCTGGCGGAACAGCATAGCGATCAGGCCGAGGTGCTGGTCTGGAAAGGCGTTGTGCTTGCCGCCTACGCCCGCGAGCGCGGTGGCCTCGGCGCATTGGGCGTTGCCAAGGAAGCCCGCAGCACGCTCGAACGTGCCATCGAGATCGACCCGGACGGCAATAACGGCTCGGCCTACGTAACCCTGGGCGCCCTGTACGATCGCGTGCCCGGTGGTCTGATCAGCTTTGGCGACAGCGATACGGCGGAGGAAATGTTTCAGCGTGCGCTGGAGATCCGCCCCGATGGCATCGACGTCAACTATTACTATGCAGCCTTTTTGCAGGAAGAAGGCAACACCCAGGCGGCGCGTGAGCATGCCAGGCGGGCGGTCAATGGAACCGCCCGAGAGGGGCGCCAAGCTTCCGACGAAGCCCTGCGCCGAGATGCCCAGACGTTGCTCGATACGCTGTAGCGTTCATTCGACAAATTGGCATTCCCGGTGGCAAGCATTGATAATAGGCCGATTGTTACCACTGGGAGCGCCACATGGCATCCGCCACTCGAACGCCACTACTCGACACGCCGCCGCTGGGGCGAGACGATGTCGAGCTGCTGAAACGCGACACGCTGCATCAGGGCTTCTTCCGGCTTGAGGCACTGGAATTGCGTCACCGGCTTTTTGAAGGCGGGTGGAGTGACGTCATGCGGCGTGAAGTGCATCACCGCTTTGATGCCGTCGGCGTGCTGCTTTACGATCCCGAGCACGATGCTCTGGTACTGATCGAGCAGTTCCGCGCCGGTGCTTTTGACGATCCACAGACCCCTTGGAAGCTCGAACTGGTCGCCGGCCTGGTGGAAAAGGACGAGTCGCTGGAAAGCGTGGCCCGCCGAGAAGCCCTGGAAGAAGCAGGCTGCCGCGTTGGCCGACTCACCAAGCTGCACACCTATTACCCAAGTCCTGGTGCCTGCAACGAACGGGTGACGCTCTTCTGCGGCCTGGTCAACACCCAGGGGCTCGGCGGGATTCACGGCCTGGATGAAGAACACGAAGATATTCGCGTCCATGTGGTGTCTTTTCCCACCGCGTGGGAACTCTTGAGCCAGGGACGACTCGACAACGCCATGTGCTTGATTGGACTGCATTGGCTAGCGGGCCAGCGCGCCTCGCTGCGCGCCGCTTCGCAGTCAATCCCCCCGCAAGGCGAAACCGACGAGGAGTGATCATGGCGAAAATGGCTTATGTCACCGATTTAAAAACGCTCCAGGCCGAGTGCAGCGCCAACTATGTGCGCCTGGTTCGCCTGGTGGGTGACCTGGAAGGCGATCAGCAACGCAACATTGCCTTGCGCAGCGACGATCAGGATTTCGGCGATTTACAACTCAAGATTTTGCAAAACGCCCCTTACACCACCATGCTGGAAGTGTCGCAAAGCAGCCCGATGGATACGCTGTGGGAAGGCCCCAGAATGCGTGTGCATCTTTACCATGACGTCCGCATGGCGGAGGTGACCGATTTCCAGCGTGAGCGCCATTTCAGGGGACGCTATCGCTACCCCAATGCGCGCATGCACCAGCCCGATGAAAAGCTGCAGCTAAATCGCTTTCTTGGCGAATGGCTGGCGCATGGTCTGGCGCATGGACACACTGTCGACGTCCCGGAGCTCCCCTGATGCGCCTGGTGCAAATCACCGATGCCCACCTCTACGCCGACAAGCAGGCGCGCTCCCGGGCCGGCGTGCCTTGGCAGCATCTTGAGCGCGTGCTGGAAGCGGTCATTGCTGAACGACCCGATTTCGTGGTGTTGACGGGCGACGTCAGCCAGGATGAAACGGCGGCATCCTATGCGCTCGCGATGGAGGCCATGTCGCCGCTGACGTGCCCCTGGACCTGGCTGGCCGGCAATCACGATCAGCCCTCCCTCATGCAGGCCGAGCACCCGCTGGTCGACGAAGTCGATCTATCGGCTTGGCGGCTGCTGCTGCTGCATACGCCGGTCGCCGGTGAGCCATACGGTCGCCTTGGCCCAGAGGCGCTGGCCGCGCTTTCCACCACCCTGGCGACGGACGAGCGCCCGACCCTGATCGCGATGCATCACCCGCCCGTGGACGTGGGCGCCGCCTGGATGGACGCCATCGGCCTTCAGGATCGTGAGGCGTTCTGGCAGGTGATAGGTGCTTGTCCGCAGGTCAAGGTCATTGTCTTTGGTCATGTCCATCAAGCCTACGCCGAGCGCCACCTGGCGGGGGAACACGAGGTGGCCGTGTATGGCTGCCCGGCGATATCCGATCAGTTCATGCCCGGTGCGGAACAGTTCATGATCGATGAAGCGTCACGCCCGGGCTATCGCGTCCTTGACCTCAAAGGCGGTCAGTGGGAAACCTGGCTTGAGCGGGTGTCGGTATAGCCGGCATGGCAACCATTTGATGAGATAGGTAATAAAAGTATAAAAAGATAGTTATTAATTCTTTTGGGTTATTATTGCCGAAACGTTACCCTACCCACATTCTGGCGCTTAGCGTTTTGCGCAGTGCAACACGTTTGTTTTTGTGAGGTAGTCGGCCATGTCCCATTTTTCCACGCGCTCAGCCGCGCCGCAGCCTGAGGCGTCAGGTGCGCTCAGTGCCGCCCGCATGACGCACTTGAAACAGCTCGAAGCGGAATCGATCCATATCATCCGCGAAGTCGCCGCCGAGTTCTCCAACCCGGTGATGATGTATTCCATCGGCAAAGATTCGTCGGTGATGCTGCACCTGGCGCGCAAGGCGTTCTACCCCGGCACCCCGCCGTTCCCGTTGCTGCACGTCAACACGACGTGGAAGTTCAAGGAAATGATCGACTTCCGCGACCGCATGGCGGCCAACGTGGGCATGGAACTGATCGAGCACATCAACGAGGAAGGCCGCGCGGCGAACATCAACCCGTTCGACCACGGCAGCGCCAAGTATACCGACATCATGAAAACCCAGGCGCTCAAGCAGGCGCTGGACAAGTACGGGTTCGACGCCGCCTTTGGCGGTGCCCGCCGGGACGAAGAAGCTTCCCGCGCCAAGGAACGGGTGTACTCCTTCCGCGACAAATACCACCGCTGGGATCCCAAGCGCCAGCGCCCGGAGCTGTGGAACATTTACAACGCCAAGGTCGACAAGGGCGAATCGATCCGCGTGTTCCCGCTCTCCAACTGGACCGAGCTGGACATCTGGCAGTATATCTACCTCGAGTCGATTCCCATCGTGCCGCTGTACTTCTCTGCGCCACGCCCGGTGGTCGAGCGCGACGGCATGCAGATCATGGTCGACGACGAGCGCCTGCCGCTGGAGCCGGGGGAAGTGCCGGAAGAAAAATGGGTGCGCTTCAGAACCCTGGGCTGCTACCCGCTCACCGGCGCGGTAGAATCCACCGCCGCCACGCTACCGGACATCATTCAGGAAATGCTGCTGACCAAAACCAGCGAACGCAGCGGCCGCGCCATCGACCACGACCAGGCCGGCTCGATGGAGCGTAAAAAGCGCGAGGGGTATTTTTAACATGGCTCACCAATCCAACCTGATTGCCGACAATATCGAGCAATACCTGCAAGAGCACGAAAACAAGGATCTGCTGCGCTTTATCACCTGCGGCAGCGTCGATGACGGCAAGTCCACGCTGATTGGCCGGATGCTCCACGACTCCAAGATGATCTTCGAGGATCAACTGGCGGCGATTACCCAGGCCTCCAAAACCAGCGGCACGACCGGCGATAACGTCGATCTGGCGCTGCTGGTCGATGGCCTGCAGTCGGAGCGCGAACAGGGCATTACCATCGATGTAGCCTACCGGTTTTTCTCCACCGACAAGCGCAAGTTCATCATCGCGGATACCCCGGGGCACGAGCAGTACACCCGCAACATGGCCACCGGGGCCTCGACTGCCAGCCTGGCGGTGATCCTGATCGATGCGCGTTACGGCGTGCAGACGCAAACCCGGCGGCACAGCTTTATCGCCGACTTGTTGGGCATTCAACACCTGGTCATCGCGGTCAACAAGATGGATCTGGTCGACTTCTCCGAGCAGCGTTTCAACGAGATTGTCGAGCAGTACCGTGCCTTTGCGACCAACCTCAAAGCCCCCGATATCCGCTTTGTGCCGATGTCGGCGCTTGACGGCGACAACGTGGTCAACCCCAGCGAACAGACGCCCTGGTATTTCACGGCGGGCTATGAAGGTAAAACGCTGATCGAGCTTCTGGAAAGCGTCGAGGTGACCTACGACCAGAACCTCACCGACCTGCGCTTGCCCGTGCAGTATGTCAATCGTCCCAATCTCGATTTCCGCGGTTACTGCGGCACCCTGGCCGCCGGCGTACTGCGCCCGGGGCAGGCGGTGAAAGTGCTGCCGTCGGGCAAGACATCCCAGGTGGCCCGGGTCGTGACCTTTGACGGCGATTTGAACGCAGCCTATCCGGGGCAGGCTGTTAACGTCACGCTGGTCGATGAAATCGACATCTCCCGGGGGGATTGGCTGGTCAGCGCCGAGGCCGACGTGCCGCTTTCCAACACCTTCACGGCGGATATCGTCTGGATGCACGAAGACGCGTTGGCGCCGGGCAAGCTTTATGACTTCAAGCTTGCCACGCGGGATCTGTCCGGTCAGGTCAGCGACATTGACTACCAGATCGATGTCAATACGCTCGAGAAGCACACCACGGATTCGTTGAGCCTGAACGCCATTGCCCGCTGTGAAGTAGAACTGACGGCGTCGATTCCGGTCGACGATTATCGCACCAGCCCCGGCACGGGTAGCTTCATCATTATCGACCGGCTGACCAACGTCACCGTTGGCGCGGGTATGATCCGCGGCGTTGCCAGTGCCTCGGAGGGTCAACCGCCAACCACCGATTGGGCCGCCTTCGAGCGCGACCTCAACGCCCTGGTACGCAAGCATTTCCCCCATTGGGAAGCCAAGGATATCCGCCAGCTGTTGTAACCCAGGAAGGTGTATCGAAGAACGAAAAAGCCCCTCTGGCCGCGCCAAAGGGGCTTTTTTTAGGGTGATCATCTGGGCAGATTATTGGACGTTGGGGAAGCACAGAGGCTGATCGTCGACGTCGTCGGCGGCAATCGCCTGCTGGCCTTCATCGCAGAGCCGCCTTTCATGCCATGGTTCGGTCAGGTCATGCGTCAGAGGCTTGGCAGGCTGATGCGGGATACAATCGCGGTCTTTTTCATGTCATGAGTTTATTGTTGTGACGAGAGGGCAGGGTTACCAAACCAGTTCACCCTGAATAAACGCGCGACCCTCCGCAGAGCGCGGCGCGGCGAAAAAGGTCTCGGCCGGACTATGTTCCAGCAATCGCCCGTTGTGCAGAAACACCACGTCGTCGGCCAGTCGCTTGGCCTGATGCAAATCATGGGTGGTCATCACAATGCGGGTGCCGCTGGCATGGAACGCCATTACGGCATCTTCCACGGCCTTGATCGCCGCCGGATCCAGGGCCGAGGTGGCTTCGTCGAGAAACAGCACGGCCGGGTCAAGCAGCCAGGCGCGCGCCAGGGCCAGGCGTTGCTGCTCGCCGCCTGACAGCACCCGGGCCGGACGGTGGGCAAGGGAGGTTAAACCGAAAGTGTCGAGCGCTTGATAGGCACGCGCTTTACGCTTGGCGCGGGGCGCTTTGTGAATGGCGAGCACATAGGTCAGGTTGTCGAGCGCTGAGCGGCGCAGCAGTACCGGGTGCTGAAACACCATGGCCTGCACCGGTGTCTTGCCCTGCCAGCGCACCTGTCCGCTGGTCGGCACCAGTAAGCCGTGGGCCAGCCGCATTAAAAGACTCTTGCCGGCCCCGTTGGGCCCCATGATGACCGTCCGTCGAGAGCCAGAAAGGGTTAGCGAGGTGGGGGCTAGAAGCGCCTGCCCGCGATGCTCAAAGCTGACGTTCTCCAACTGGAGGTCGGGAATCGGAGTCTGTGTCGAAAAGGGCGCGTTCATCCCAGGCGCCTCTTGGCGGTTTCGCCCATCAAATGGGCGAGCGCATTGATCAGCGTGACCAGTGCCAGCAGAATAATACCCAGACCAAGGGCCAGCGGCAGGTTCCCTTTGCTGGTTTCCAGCACGATGCTGGTGGTCATCACACGGGTGACACCGTCGATGTTGCCGCCGACAATCATTACCGCGCCGACTTCCGCGCTGGCCCGGCCAAAGCCTGCCAGCATGACGGTGATCAGCCCGACCCGCGCGTCCCAGAGCAATGTGGGCATCATGCGCGCCTTTGAGAGCCCCAGTGATTGCAATTGCTCGGCGTATTCGCCGTGCAGCGCTTCCACCTGCTGGCGGGTCAGCGACGCAATGATCGGCAGCACCAGCACCCACTGGGCAACGACCATGGCGGCTGGCGTGAACAGCAGCCCCCATTCGCCCAGCGGTCCGGCGCGGGATAGCAGCAGATAAACGCATAGACCCGCCACTACGGGAGGCAACCCCATCAGCGCATTGAGCACGATAATCACGCCGTTGCGTCCCGGAAAGCGCCACAGCGCCAGGGCGGCACCCAGCGGCAGGCCGACGAGCGCCGCAAGTGACACAGCGACGAGAGATACCTGCAACGACAGCGTCACGATCGAAAACAGATCGCTATCCATATGGAGAATAAGCTGTAGCGCCGTCAGAAAGGCGTTATGGCTATCAGACATAAGCAAGGGTTGGCATGGTGACGTCGATTCATTGTGCAGGAAAGCAGCAGCATGTAGGTAAAGACGTGCAAATGCACCCTATGCTGAAATTTATGCATTTTTATGCATCATAAAACCTAAGAGGTGGCCAGTGTCGTCGACCGAGATGTATTTAACTACCAGCGAAGTGGCCGCTTACCTGCGTCTCAAGGAGCGCAAGGTCTACGATCTGGTGCGTCAGGGCCAAATTCCCTGCAGCCGGGTCACGGGGAAACTGCTGTTTCCCCGTCAGCAGGTGGATTTGTGGGTGCTCAACCACCTGGAAGGCGATCAAGCGCAGCGCCAGCCGCCGCCTGCAGTCGTGGCCGGTAGTCAGGATCCGCTGCTCGAGTGGGCGATACGCGAAAGCCAGTCGGACCTGGCCAGCCTGTTTCACGGTAGCGGTGACGGCGTGCGTCGTTTGCTGGAAAGTCGCGCCATGGTGGCCGGCGTGCACCTGCTCGACCAAGCAAGCGGTCGCTACAATCAGCCCATACAGCTGGGCCTTGGGGGCGTCAGAGACCTGGTCGTGCTGCGCTGGGCGACGCGCCGTCAGGGGTTGTTGATTGCCGAAGGCAACCCGCTCGGTATTACCGGCATTGCTGACCTTGCGCGCCCTGAGGTACGCGTAGCGCACCGCCAGCCCGGTGCCGGGGCGGCTCAGTTGCTTTCGTATTTGCTGGCGCAAGCCGGTATCGCCGAGACGTCGGTGCGTTGGGTAACGCACCTCAGCCTGAGCGAAGATGATTTAGCGCTCAGCGTGCTGCAAGGCGAGGCCGATGTTGGGCTGGGTGTCGAGGCCGCCGCCCGTCGTCAGCAGTTGGCATTCATTCCGCTCTTTGATGAACAGTTCGATGTGATGATGCATCGGCGCAGCTACTTCGAGCCCAGCGTTCAGTCCCTGCTGGCATTTACCCGCAGGCCCCGGTTTGTCGAGCGCGCCGAGGCGTTGGGCGGCTACGATATTTCCCAGTCGGGCAACGTGGTGTACAACGCTTAGCACACTTGGCTGCGCGGTTCATGGCTTGACGATTATACAGCAGGTGCCACACTGGCAAGACGTTGTTAATGTTTAATCATCACGAAATGGAGAGCATGATGAATCAAGCACTGAACGGTAGTCGTCTGGAGTTCTGGCAGGAAGAGCGTCATTCTGGTCAACACGCGTGATGGGGCTGTTTCGTCAGTGGGCAAGCTTCGTCAAGCGGCTTGTCCACGTGATTGCCAAACCCATGAAGCGCGACTTCGGTAGCGGCGGCATGATGGTGCAGCCCTACCGTGGCTACGGGTCACAGCGTGAAGTGTTTGTGATGGGGCGGGTGTTTCGTCAAGCCGCCCTGGGTCGTGCCATTCCCCGACGCGGCATGCTGCGTGATACGGCGGATGTTGCCCGGCGCATTTTCCGGCGCGGCTTTGCCGGCGCTCGAGTCGAGCTTTCGCTGGGGGGCAACCAACTGTGTGTCACCACCGACCGCGATGGCTATTTTGATGTCCACCTGCCGATCAGCGATGCGCTGCCCATCGACGTGTCCTGGCATGTCGCCGATATCAAGGTCAAGGCTGAAGGCCAATCGACCATTCGAACCACCGTGGAAGTCTTCGTGCCGCCGCCCGAAGCGGATTTGCTGGTAATCAGCGATATCGACGACACGGTGATGTTCACCGGCGTGGCCGAAAAGCTCAAGATGCTGTATCGCCTGTTTGTCCGCAAGCCCCACCGGCGCACCGCTTTCCCCGGCGTTGCCTCGCTTTACCAGGCGCTGCATCGCGGCGGCAGTGATAAAGTGGAACGTCCTATCCTGTATGTGTCACGCGGTCCCTGGGCCATTTATGAAATGCTTGAGGCGTTTTTTCAGCTCAACCGTATTCCGGTGGGCCCCATCCTGTTTCTACGTGAATGGGGGATTTCCTGGCGTCACCCCTGGCCGCGTCGGGCAGAGGCACACAAGCGCGATTTGATCGATCGTATGCTGACCCAGTACGACGACTTGCCGTGCATCCTGATCGGCGATAGCGGTCAACACGACCCTGAAGTGTACAGCGAGGTGGTCCGCGACTATCCGGGCCGTATCAAGGCCATTTATATTCGTCGCGTTGACCGTAATCCAGACCGTGAAGCAGCGATCCAGGGGTTACGCAACGAGCTCGCAGACACCGACTGTCAACTGGTGCTGGCCGCCGACAGCGTATTGATTGCCGAACATGCGCATGCCGAGGGCTATATCTCGGCGCGTGGGCTTCAGGCCGTCAAACGCGACGTGGCCGAAAGCTATCAGGAAGCTTCCGACGAACGATCCGCCAATTAATCTCGCCTGGTCACCACGTACTGCCAAAATCAGTGTTTAATAGGGGATGGCAATACGTCGATGACTCGGGAGCCGCCATGTTCATTGTGCTGATTATCGCTGCCCTGGCGATCTTTGTGTTACCCAACCTCTGGGCAAAATGGGTGCTTAAACGCCACACTCGGGGACGCGACGACTATCCCGGCACCGGCGCCGAGCTTGCTGATCATCTGCTGCGCCGACTGGGCATAGAGGGAGCAAGCGTTGAGCGCACGGAGTTCGGTGACCATTATGATCCTGAAACGCGCTGCGTACGTCTTTCTCCGGATAACTACGATGGGCGTTCGCTAACGGCCGTCACGGTGGCCGCCCATGAAGTAGGGCACGCTATTCAACATCACCAGGGCTACGCGCCGCTACTTGCGCGTAGCCGCTTAGTAGGCGTTGCGCAAAAAGCCGAAAAGTTGGGCGCGATATTGATGATGGCGGCGCCGTTCTTGTTTTTACTTACCCGGCTGCCGGGCGGGCTGGCGCTGGTGGTCGTCATGGCCGTGATCAGCTTTGGCACCGCCGCCCTGGTGCATCTGGTGACGCTTCCGGTCGAGTTTGACGCCAGTTTCAACCGGGCGCTGCCGCTATTGAAAGAGTACGTCCCGCCCTACGACATGGCCGGTGCCCGACACGTACTGACCGCCTGCGCGTTTACCTATGTCGCTGCGTCGCTTGCCAGCGTCATGAACCTGGGACGCTGGCTGGTGATTTTGCGCAGGTAAATGGTGTTACCCCGGCTTATTCGCCAATATCACCGCCCGTCTTGGGGCCGGGTAGCCTTCAATGGTGCGGGCACGGTCGTCCGGATCGAGGAAATCGGCCAGCGACTGGTACGTCATCCAGTCGGTGGAGCGCTGTTCGTCAAGGGTGGTGACCGCTTCATCCACGACGCGCACATTGGTAAAGCCGCAGCGCGAAAGCCAGTGGCATAGCGCCTTGGAGGAAGGCAGGAAGTAAACGTTGGGCATGGCGGCGTAGCGTTCGCCGGGCACAAATACGGTCTGCTCGTCGCCTTCGACCACCAGCGTTTCCAGCACCAGCTCGCCGCCGGGGGAGAGTGCCCCTTTGAGCTGCTGCAAATGTTCAAACGGCGAGGGGCGGTGATAGAGCACACCCATGGAAAATACCGTATCGAAAAAGCCCAGGTTCTCTGGCACATCTTCTATACCCACGGGTAAAAACTGCGTTCTGCCGCCATCGGCATCGCCGACAAAGTGGCGTATCGCCTGAAACTGCCAGTAGAAGCGCGGCGAGGGGTCAATCACCAGTACGAAGGTGGCGCCTTCACCGGCCATTCGCCAGGCGTGGTAGCCGCTGCCGCCGCCCACGTCGAGCACTTTGCGATACTTGAGGGGAGCGAGGTGGGGGGCGACGCGTTGCCACTTCCAGTCGGAGCGCCATTCGGTATCGATGTGAATGCCGCCCAGTTGAAAGGGGCCTTTGCGCCAGGGCGCAAGCTTTCTGAGCAGGTTGAAGCACTGGCGCTGCTGGCTGTCACTGAGGTCGATATCGACGGTTACGGTGTCGCTCGTCAGATCGACGCGGCGCTCGGCAGGCAGCGCGGGCAGTTTGGCCACGGCTTTTTCCCAGGCGGATAGGTCGCCGTGGCGATTGCGGTCCAGCCCGTGGGCAAGCTGTTCGGGTAGCTTGCCAAGCCAGGGCGTCAGTGAGGCGTCCAGCGTCGCTTGATCTAAAAACGCCTGATAAATCGCGCGATGATCGTCGGGTAGAGGGGCCAACGTTAGCCCTCCTTGAAGGCGATTAGCGAGGCAAAGTTGAGGTACTGGAACCAGGTCATCGAACGCGGGAAGCCGGCCTGTGTCAGGCGACCGTGCAGGGCGTCCAGGGTGTCCGGCACCAGCACGTTTTCGAGGGCGGTGCGCTTCTGGCTGATTTCCAGATCGCTGTAGCCATTGGCGCGTTTGAAGTCGTGGTAGCGCTCGACGCGCCAGGCGTTGTCGCGCTCGTCGGCATCAATGGTTTTTTCGGACAGAATCAGCACGCCACCCGGCTCAAGCGCCGCGTAAAGCCGCTTCAACAGCGCATCGCGGTCGGCGGGGGGTAAAAACTGTAGCGTAAAGTTGAGAATGATCATGCCCGACGGCGCATACTCGAGCGTGCGGATGTCGGCTTCTTCCACCTGCATGGCATGCTCGGGGCACTCGTCGGCAAGGGTTTGCCGCGCCTGCTGCGCCATGGCGGGGGACAGGTCAATCCCGGTGTAGCGAAAGGCGTCCGCAGGCAGCGCACCCGCGAGTGCCAGGCCGGAAGCGCCGAGCGAACAGCCCAGGTCGTAGACATGAGCGCCATGGCGCAGGTGGCGCTGGGCGATCAGGCTCAGCATGCCAAGAATCTGCCCGTAGCCGGGCACCGAGCGGCGGATCATGTCGGGGAAGCAGGCCACGACCTGTTCATCGAAGGAGAACCTCGCCACCTTATCCAGGGGTGTCGAAAAGATGGCGTCACGGTAAGATGCATCACTCATGGTCAAGCCAGGATGGTTAATGAGGTTGCGTAGTTTACGCGCCCTGCATGGACGAGAACAGGCTTGATCCGCACACAGCTGTCTAGAACAGATGCCTGCCGCATGGAACGACGCCACAGGAGAGGGCACATGGTTGGATCATCACGGGCGACCCCCGATACGCTACCCGCATGGCAAATGCTCAAGCAGCATGCCCAGGCGCTTGAGCACGTCCATCTGAAAAACCTGTTTGGTACTGATCCCGACCGCTGGACGCACTTCACTCGTCAGGTGGCGGGGCTGACCCTGGATCTTTCCAAGCAGCGTTGGGACGATGACACCCTCGAGCATCTGCTGGCGCTGGCCGAGGAAGCTGGCGTGCCGGGTTCCATCGAGGCGTTGTTGAGCGGCAAGCGGGTCAACGTCAGCGAAAACCGCCCGGCCCTGCACACCGCTTTGCGTTTGCCGCCGGGGGCGAGCCTGGAGGTCGAGGGCGAAGACGTGGCCGCGGCGGTACACGATAGCCTCGAGCAGATGGAGCGACTGGTCGCGCGGCTCCACGCGGGGCAGTGGCGCGGCGCTACCGGCAAGCCGATTCGCCACGTGGTCAACTTGGGCGTCGGTGGATCGGATCTGGGCCCCTTGATGGTCACCCGTGCCCTGGCTGACTATCAGCCCGAGGGGATTCACTCGTTGGAAGTGCATTTTGCCTCGACCATGGATGGCTCGCAGCTGGCCGATTACCTGACGCGCTTTAACCCTGAAACGACTTTGTTTGTGCTGTCATCGAAGTCGTTCACCACCATCGACACGCTGTCCAATGCCAATACCGCCCGGGACTGGTTAATCGGACGACTGTCGAAGCACGGCGAGCTGCCAAGCGCCTCGCCGGTAAGCGCCGAGCTGATCATCCGCCAGCACTTCATCGGCGTTTCCGCCAGCCCCGAGAAAATGAGCGAGTGGGGGATTGCCGACGATCATCAGCTGATGTTCTGGGAGTGGGTCGGCGGGCGCTATTCGCTGTGGGGGACCATTGGCCTGCCGATTGCGCTGGTGGTCGGCATGGACAATTTCCGCGAGCTATTAGCCGGTGCTCATGCCATGGATCGTCACTTCCGTGAGGCGCCCATGGCAGAGAATCTGCCGGTGCTGCTGGGTCTGGCGGGCATCTGGAACGTCAACTTCCTGGACATTCGTGCCCACTCGATCCTGCCTTATGACGGTCGGCTGGAATATTTTGCCGCTTACCTGGAACAGCTCGAGATGGAGTCCAACGGCAAGTCGGTCACCAGCCAGGGGCAGGCGGTCAACTATTCGACCTGTCCCGTGCTCTGGGGGCAGCTGGGGCCTAATGCCCAGCATGCGTTTTACCAGCTGCTTCATCAGGGAACGCAGCCGGTGGTGTGCGACTTTATTGCCCCGCTTAAGCGTTACGACGACGTGGCCGACCCGGACACCCGGCGCCACCTGAAAGTCCAGCATCGCCTGGCATTGGCCAACTGTTTCGCTCAGTCGCGGGTGCTGATGCTGGGTGACGATGCTCTTGAAGAGGATGGGCCACGTCCGGAGCACAAACGCTATCGGGGCAATCAGCCGTCGACCACCGTGCTGCTCGACCAGTTGACGCCCTCGACCCTAGGCGCGCTGATCGCCCTCTATGAACACAAGGTGTTTGTTCAGGCCGTCATCTGGGATATCAATCCATTTGACCAGTGGGGCGTGGAACTCGGCAAGCAGATCGCCACGGATACCCAGAAGATTATCGACCACCAGGGCGACCTGACGCGGATGGATGCGTCCAGCCGTGGCTTGATTGAGGCGTTTTGGGCGGCGGAGCAGGAGTGATAGATCGTTGCCATTAGAGCCGGGGCTAACCCGGCAATAGGTCTACGAGGAGGCGCTGTGAACCCATCCGTGGGCGCTACATTTGCCACCTGACCGCCATGGATGGCGGAAATGCCGGAATTGAAGGGATCATTTTTCCGGCCTTGGCAAATAACTTCCTCTACGACCTGTTTCCGGCGCCCCTGGTGGCAAACACCATGGCTAGATATACAGTTTTTTGCTTTTCCGCTATGCTATTGCCTTTTGCCAGCATGAATACGTGCATGACCCTTCAGGAACCGACGTTACATGACCCAGTTTGATGCCTCCCAGTACGGCGCGAGTTCCATCGAAGTCCTCTCCGGGCTCGAGCCGGTGCGTAAGCGTCCCGGTATGTACACCGACACCTCGCGTCCCAATCATCTTGCCCAGGAAGTCATCGACAACAGCGTCGATGAGGCGCTGGCTGGGCATGCCACCGCCATCAGCGTGCTGCTGCATGGCGACGGTGCGATTGAAGTGCAGGACAACGGGCGCGGCATGCCGATCGATCTGCATCCCGAACATGGCGTGTCGGGCGTCGAGCTGATCTTTACCAAGCTGCACTCCGGGGGCAAGTTTTCCTCCACTAGCTACCGCTTTTCGGGCGGTCTGCATGGTGTCGGCGTCTCGGTGGTCAATGCCCTGTCGCGTCGCCTGGACGTCGAGGTCACCCGCGACGGCGCCCGCCATGCCATGGCCTTCGAGTTCGGTGAGAAGGTCGAAGAGCTGCACGAAATTGGCAAGGCCGCCAAGCGGGCCAGCGGCACCCTGGTGCGTTTCTGGCCGGACGAGAGCTACTTCGACAGCCCCAAGCTGGCGCTGGGTAAGCTTAAACACCTATTGCGCGCCAAGGCGGTGCTTTGCCCGGGGCTTGCGGTCACCCTCGTCGAGCCTGACGGCACCAAAACCGAGTGGGCCTACGCGGATGGCCTGCGCGACTACCTGGCGGAAGCCACCGACGGCTACGAGGTTCTGCCCGGCGAGCCTTTTGTGGGGCACTTCAGCGACGACGAGAACGGCGTGGACTGGGCGATTCAATGGTTGCCCGAGGGCGGCGATGCTTTGCTTGAAAGCTACGTCAACCTTATTCCTACCCCCCAGGGCGGCACTCACGTCAACGGTTTTCGTTCGGGGCTACTTGAGGCGCTGCGCGAGTTCTGTGAATACCGCAGCCTGTTGCCCCGGGGCATCAAGCTCACGGCCGATGACCTATGGGAGCGCGCCTCCTTTGTGTTGTCGGTGAAGATGCTCGACCCCCAGTTTGCCGGGCAGACCAAGGAGCGGCTGTCCTCACGGACCATCGCCGGATTTGTCTCGGGCGTATTGAAAGACGCCTTTTCGCTGTGGCTCAACCATCACGTCGATCAGGGCGAAGCGCTGGCCGAGATGGTGATCAGCGCCGCCCAGCGCCGCCAGAAAAAAGCCAAGAAGGTTGCGCGCAAGAAGGTGACCTCGGGCCCGGCACTGCCCGGCAAGCTGGCGGACTGCTCCGGTCAGGATCCTGCCCAGAGCGAGCTGTTCCTGGTGGAAGGTGATTCCGCCGGCGGCAGCGCCAAACAGGCGCGCAACCGTGAAAGCCAGGCGATACTGCCGCTGCGCGGCAAGATTCTGAATACCTGGGAAGTGGATTCCCACGATATTTACGGCTCCCAGGAAGTCCACGATATTGCCGTGGCCATTGGCGCCGATCCCGGCAGCGCCGATCTTCAAAAACTGCGCTACCACAAGATCTGCATTCTCGCCGACGCCGACTCCGACGGCCTGCATATTGCCACGCTTCTATGCGCACTGTTCGTCAAGCATTTTCCCAGTCTGGTGGACGCCGGGCACGTCTACGTGGCCATGCCGCCGCTTTATCGCATCGACCTGGGCAAAGAAGTGCACTACGCCCTGGACGAAAGCGAAAAGGCCGCGATTCTCAAGCAGCTGGCCACCAAGCGCGGCACCCCGAATGTGCAGCGCTTCAAGGGCCTGGGCGAGATGAGCCCGCTGCAGCTGCGCGAAACCACCATGGCCGTGGAAACTCGTCGCCTGGTTCAGCTTACCCTCGATGAGGGCGACGGCACGCTGGAAATGATGGACATGCTGCTGGCCAAAAAGCGCGCCGGCGATCGCAAGACATGGCTTGAAAATTACGGCAACCTCGCCGATGTCGAGGTGTGATCCCTCTGTCAGAGAAAGGGTGTTGAAGCAACGTCAAGATTCGTAAGTTTACGCCGATAAGAAGTATAAGGTGTTTCGAAAGTAATGCACCTGACAAGAACTCCACTTGAAAAGGGGAACGACGTTGTTCAAGACCATATCCAGGCAGCTCTCACTGGCTGCATTCGTACTGATGTTACTCATGGCGGCCGGTATTTACGGCGTAATGGCATGGCGGGGTCAGCCGCTGGTTATCGAGGCAAGTCAGTCACTGATCGAGCGAACGGGGGGCTCAATCGTGAATGCGCTCAACGGCCAGTTAGCCAGGGTCGAGGGCAATACCTCGAGTTTAGCGGCGCTGGCCGAATCGCTGCCCCGTGAAGAGGGCATCTACCTCGAGGCCTTGCCGAATGTCGTTGATGATAATGGCAATGCAACGGTGGCAGGCGGCGGTATCTGGCCGGAGCCCGGCGCTTTTTCATCGGGGGTCGAGCGTTACAGTTTCTTCTGGGCACGCGATGCACAGGGCGAGCTGGAGTTTCTGGATGACTACAACGCCAGCAACATCGATCCCTACCATGACGAGGCCTGGTACAGCAGCGCCCGTGGCGCGGAGCCGGGACAATGCGTGTGGTCTGCCGCGTATCGCGATCCGACCACTGGCGTCGCGATGGTGACCTGCAGCGTGCCTTATTATCGCGATAACAGCTTTGCAGGCGTGGCCACCATTGACATGCAGCTGGGGGGGGTCGCCGAGTTTCTCGCCGAAAATGGTGACGGTACTGGCGGCTATGCCTTTGTGCTGGATAAGGATGACAACGTGATTGACCTGCCGGGCGTCGAGCAGGCATCAGGGGAAATGCTGGGCCTGGACGATGTAGTGAATGATATGCCTTGGCTTCAGCCAGTCTTGGACGCCGTTGAGGCTGGCCGCGAGAAGGCCAGTGTAGAAAGTGCCGGCGTGCTGGAGGCGCCGTCGTCAGTGCAGTTGTTCGAGATGCCCGATACGGGATGGACACTTGGCCTGGTAACGCCCCGCGACCAGGTGACGGGCCTGGCCCATACCTTAACGCGCGACTTGTTAGTGTTTATTCTGCCGCTGTTGGCGCTTTTGCTCGCCCTGGGCTGGTGGGGCGGACGTATTTTGTTACGTCAGATTCGCAGCACCACGGAGCAGATCGATCAGTTGGGTCAGGGGGGATCGAGCCGTGAACTGACCATTTATCGCGACGATGAAATCGGCGAGTTGCGCCGTGCCGTGAACCGTTACGCGGATAAGCTGCAGCGTCTGTTTGGAGATGTGCGTAGTGTTGCTGACGCCATTGCCAGTGAATCGACGGAAATTGCGGCGGGCAATACCGAGCTTTCGAGCCGCACCGAGCAGCAGGCATCTTCGCTGCAGGAGACGTCCTCGACGATGGAAGAGATGGCCGCGACGGTCAAGCGCAATGCCGACAACGCCCAGGAGGCCGATCAGCGCGTCAAGGAATCCGCAGAAAAGGTTAAGCAGGGCGGAGAACAGGTATCGCGGCTGGCGCAGTCCATGGAAGCCATCAACGAAAGCTCTGTCGAGGTTTCCTCGATCGTTGACGTGATCGAGAATATTGCCTTCCAGACCAACATACTGGCATTGAATGCCTCGGTTGAAGCGGCGCGTGCCGGTGAGCATGGACGTGGTTTTGCCGTTGTGGCCAGCGAAGTACGCGAACTGGCGTCACGTAGCGCCGCTTCCGCCAGGAATATCAACGGCCTGATCAAGACCACCTCGGAGCAGATCGCGACCGGTAGCGGCTACGCGCAAGCGGCTGAATCCGCCATGCAGGATATCGTCGTCGCCATTGACGAGGTGACCGCGCGAATCAGCGAAATCAGTCAGGCATCCGGCGAGCAGACCAACGGCATTAATGAAATCAACCAGGCAGTGACCCAAATGGATACAGCGACGCAGCAAAATGCTGGATTGGTGAGTCAGGCAGCCAGCGCTGCCAATGAGCTGTCGTTACAGGCTCAGCGCCTGAAAGGACTGCTGGACGAGTTTCACAGCAGCACGCATGAAGCATCCTCCACGGCAGCGTTATCGGATGCATCAAACGAAAGGCATCAATTAACATAGCGCGCCCTAGCGAGTGGCCGCGTGTCCGCTTATAAGCCGCCCCCACGGGGCGGTTTTGTTGTCAAGGTAGGATATGATCGACATGGATATTCAAGTAGCGGAGGGCGACGTCGAACGTCTCTCCCTGCGCGACTACACCGAAAAAGCGTACCTCGACTATTCGATGTACGTGATTCTCGACCGTGCGCTGCCCAATATTGGCGACGGCATGAAGCCCGTGCAGCGGCGAATCATCTACGCCATGCGCGAGCTGGCGCTGCATGCCAACGCCAAGTACAAGAAATCGGCGCGAACCGTCGGCGATGTGCTGGGCAAGTTCCATCCGCATGGCGACAGCGCCTGCTACGAAGCCATGGTGCTGATGGCGCAGCCGTTCAGCTATCGCTATCCGCTGGTGGACGGCCAGGGCAACTGGGGTAGCCCCGACGACCCCAAGTCGTTTGCCGCCATGCGCTACACCGAGGCCAAGCTTTCCAGATTCGCCGAGGTGTTGCTGGGTGAACTGGGTCAGGGTACCGTCGATTGGGTGCCCAACTTTGACGGCACCATGCAGGAACCGCTGGTACTGCCAGCCAAATTACCCCATGTGTTGCTCAACGGGGGTACCGGCATCGCCGTGGGGATGGCCACCGATATACCGCCGCACAACGTCAACGAGGTGGTGGACGCCACCTGCCACCTGCTGCGCAACCCCAAGGCCACCACGACCGATCTGATGGAATTTATCCCCGCCCCGGACTTTCCCACCGATGCGGAGATCATTACCCCCAAGGAAGACCTGCGCAAGCTCTACGAAGCCGGGCGAGGGTCGGTCAAGCTGCGCGCCCGCTATGAGCGCGAAGACGCCAATATCGTGATCACCGCCGTGCCGTATCAGGTCAGCGGTGCCAAGGTGCTGGAGCAGGTTGCCGCGCAGATGCAGGCCAAAAAACTGCCTATGGTGGCCGATCTGCGCGACGAGTCGACCCACGAAGCGCCTACCCGTCTGGTGATCGAGCCGCGCTCCAACCGCATCGACGTCGAATCGCTGATGGATCACCTGTTTGCCACCACGGATCTGGAAAAGAACGTGCGGGTGAACATGAACGTGATCGGCCTGGACGGCCGCCCGCGGGTGATGCCGCTGCCCGAGATGCTCGGCGAGTGGCTGCGCTTTCGGCGCGCCACGGTGCGCCGCCGGCTGGAACACCGCCTGGGTAAGGTCGAAGACCGCCTGCATATTCTGGAAGGCCTGCTGACCGCCTACCTGAATATCGATGAGGTCATTCGCATTATCCGCGAGGAGGACGAACCCAAGCCTGCGTTGATCAACGCCTTTACCCTTTCCGAGCGCCAGGCGGAAGCCATTCTGGAGCTGCGCCTGCGCCACCTCGCCAAGCTTGAAGAAATGAAGATCCGTGGCGAGCAGGACGAGCTGGAAAAGGAACGCAAGTATCTTGAAGGCCTGTTGGGCAGCGAGGCCAAGCTCACCACGCTGATCGAAAAAGAACTTCGCGCGGCGGGCAAGGAACATGGCGATGCGCGTCGTTCGCCGCTGGTCGCGCGAGCCGATGCCAAGGCGTTGTCCGACGTCGAGCTGCTGGGGGCCGACCCCATCACCGTGGTGCTGTCGGATAAAGGCTGGATTCGCGCCGCCAAGGGGCACGATATCGACCCCGAAGGGCTTTCCTACAAGGCCGGGGATAGCTTCCAGCTGGCCGCTCGGGGCAAGACCAACCAGCCACTGGTACTGTTGGACGACACCGGCCGAGCCTATACGCTCAGCGCCCACAATCTCCCTAGTGCAAGGGGACAGGGCGAACCGGTGACGGGGCGGGCCAACGTCGCCGCCGGCGCGCGCATGGCCGGGGTGATGCTGGCACCGGGCGAGCGGCGGTTTATACTGGCCAGCGACGGCGGCTATGGCTTTGTTGCCCGTCTGGAGGCGCTGACCGGCAAGAACAAGGCGGGCAAGGCGGTATTGAGCGTGCCGAAAGGCTGTAGCGTCATGGCGCCTGTCGAAGTGCCCGAAGGTGACAACCTCTGGGTGGCGTCGGTATCCAACGAGGGGCGCTTGCTGCTGTTCCCCCTGGAACAGCTCCCGGAAATGGCCAAGGGTAAGGGCAACAAGATGCTCGACATCCCTGGCCCGCGCGCTGCCCGGCGGGAGGAGTTTGTACGCGGTATCGCCGTGATCGGCGACAGTGAACCGCTGGAGCTGCACGCCGGTAAGCGCAAGCTTACCCTGAAGGCTGAGGATCTGGCGTATTATCGTGGCGAGCGGGGACGTCGGGGCAGTAAACTGCCCCGCGGCTTCCAAAAAGTTGACTGGCTTGGAGCAGGGAACTAGACAATGGCAGGCGGTGACTTGATTTTAACCGTATTAGCAGCGCGTATAACCGCTGACATCCAAGCCCAGATAGACGCCCTGGTGGCGCAGTTCGGCTTGCAAGTAACCAACACCCGGAGGCTTGCCGACGCCGCAGGGCAAAGCGCATCCATCGACTGCCTGGAGCAGCGCCTAGCCGGTGCCGGGGGAGCGGTTGAGGCAGTGCGCCATGCCGCCTTGGTGCTGAGTGAAACCCTGGACGTCGATATTGTCATCCAGGACGCTGCTCGCGACCAGGTTCAGCCCCGCCTGGTGTGCTTCGATATGGACTCGACGCTGATCAAGACGGAAGTGATCGATGAGCTCGCGCGGCGGCACGGCGTGGGTGAAGAAGTGGCAGAGGTCACCGAGCGGGCGATGCGCGGTGAGCTGGACTTTCAGCAAAGCTTCCGCGCGCGCATGAGCAAGCTTGAGGGACTCGACGAATCGGTGCTGGCCGAGATTGCCGCCGAACTGCCCTTGATGGACGGCCTCGAACGCCTGATGGTCAATTTGAAACGGCTTGGCTACCGCACCGCCATTCTGTCCGGCGGCTTCACCTACTTTGCCGAGTATTTGCAAGCGCGGCTTGGCTTTGACGAAATTCACGCCAACGAGCTGGTGATCGAGAACGGCCTGGTGACCGGCGAGGTAAGCGAGCCGATTGTCGATGCCGAACGCAAGGCGGAGCTATTGGAGCAAATCGCCCTGCGCGAAGGGTTGACCCTCGACCAGACGATCGCCGTGGGCGATGGGGCCAATGACCTCAAGATGCTCGCCAAGGCTGGCATGGGCATTGCCTTCCGTGCCAAACCCATGGTTCGCGCCCAGGCCCGACAGGCGATTTCAACCCTGGGCATTGACGCGGTGCTGTACCTGATCGGCTACCGGCAGAGCGATTTGATCGACGCGCCCTGATGCCCCTCGGGGCCTCGTTTACTCGCTTGAGCGGTCGTCCATTACGCCGTACTCATCGCGCAGGGCCTCGAGCCGTTCAATCTGGCGCTCACTCAGCGCCGGGGCATCCCATAGCGGGTTGCCTTCCTCGTCGTGAATCGCCTCGATGGTGACGTCGAATTGCGCACCGTCGGGAATGTCGCGATTCCCCCAGGGGCCAAAACGGTTGGGCGCCAGGCGCCACTCGGCGCTTTCTCCCGGCGCCAAGCCGTCGGGAATCACGTAATAGAAGGCCTCGTCGACCCAGGGCGCTTCGCGTCCGGGGGTGGTGATGACACCGCTAAGCGATAGCTGGGAGAGCCGTTCATCGGAGCCGTTGGTCACGGCAAGTTCAATCACCGGCTCCAGCGCCCCGTAGGGGCTCGTGCTCATGTAAAACTCGGCGCTGTCGAGGGTAACGCGCTCGCGTTGCTCACGGTCGTGCTCGGCCCTGGCCTGTTTCTCTTCCAGCCGCGACAGGATGTTCAGCGCCTGCTGACGCTCGCGTGCGCGGCGGTTGCGCAGCATCTCATTGGCTTTCTCGATCACCTCATCGCCGGTCAAACCATGCATATGGGCATTGGCCGACTCGGCAATTTCAGCGGCGTTCAGCGGTTGTGGGTTGAGAATATCGATGCCGTCAAACGATGACATCGCCATGATGGTCAGGGCTTGATCGAATTCGTCGCGCTTGTAGGTAGGCAGCGACTCGCGCACTTTCTCGACCGATACCACGGCCGCGGGCATCGAGCTGGTATCGACCCGGGGTTCAGAGCAACCCGCCAGCACTACCACCGACAGCGACAACGCCGATAGCCGGAAAAGGCTCCACATACGCTTTCCTTAACGAAACGAGATCATTAACCATGCCCCTTGTCGGGGTGGGGAACAG
Source organism: Halomonas sp. CUBES01 (assembly GCF_020991005.1). Classification (GTDB taxonomy): domain Bacteria; phylum Pseudomonadota; class Gammaproteobacteria; order Pseudomonadales; family Halomonadaceae; genus Vreelandella; species Vreelandella gomseomensis. The sequence goes on from NZ_JAJLLW010000003.1 coordinate 104,143, forward strand.
GCTTCTTACCCACTTCCTCCGGGCGAAGCTCCACGGGCTGCCCCTGGGTTTTATCAATGTGCTTGAGGCGCATGTGCAGGCCGGTCTTGGCCAGCAGATGGGCGCTGACCGGCGCGGTGATAAACAGGAACAGCGTGATCAGCATTTCCTGAATATCGGGCTTACCGTCAAGGCTCCAGAAATACGTCATGGAAGCCGCCAGCATGCAGCCGATGCCCAGCGTGGTGGCCTTGGTGGGGCCATGCAGGCGCATATAGAAGTCCCGCAGGTGGGCCATCCCCAGGGAGCCGATAAACACGAAAATACCGCCCGCAATCAGCAGCAGTGAAATCAAGGACTCTACCCAAAATGACATAAGTGCACCTGTGTAGCGGCAAGAAAGATAACCGGCTTCATTCGATGATATCCCCGCGTAGTATGTACTTACAGACGGCCACTGTACTGATAAAGCCGAGCATGGCGATGAGCAGCGCCGACTCGAAGTAGGTCTTGGTGTTCAGCCACAGGCCGAGCAGCACGATCAGGGCGATGGAATTGACGTACATGGTATCCAGGGCCAGCACGCGGTCGGGTAAATCGGGGCCGATGGTCAGACGATAAAGGTTGAGCAGCAGGGCCATGACGACCAGCGCCAGGGTGATATACAGCGCAATGCTCAGCATTCGTAGATCTCCTTTAGCGGGCGTTCGTAGCGTTCGCGTATCTGATGAATCAACGCCTCTTCGTCATCGGCATTCAGGGCATGAATGAGCAGCGTTTTACCGTCCATACGCAAGTTGGCGGACACGGTTCCCGGCGTCAGGCTGATCGTGCTGGCCAGCAGGGTAATGGTAAAGCGCTCTTCCAGCATGAGCGGATATTCCACAAAGTGGGGATTGAGCTTACGCCACGGATTGGCAATCAGATAGGCCACTTCAAAGTTGGCAGTGATGATATCGCCCAGCACGCGGAGCACAAAGCGCAGCAGCACCAGCGGCTTCTTGATACGTGGCCGGGAATCCCAGAAGCGGTGGGTAAGTAGCGGGATGACAATGGCCAGGAACCCGCCCAGCACGATGTGACCGGGGGAGACGCTGCGTGCCAGCAGGAGCCATACCACGAGTAATAAAATGGAAAATACCGGGGTCGGCAGCCAGGCGCGTGATCGAATCATGGGGTGTCTCCGGCGTCAGGAATTAACCTATCGATGACCAGGCCTGGATTGGCCAATTGCTCGGCCGTGGCCTGGGTATAATCGCTCACGGGGTTCGCAAACACGACCAGCAGCAGCGACGCGCTCAGTAACCACAACATGCCAAACCACTGATAACGCGATAGCGGGTTGCCGCTCAGGTTGCCGCGGTGGCTGCGCCAGAACAGGGTGGAGCCGGCGCGGGAAAGCGCAATCAGCGATGCCAGGCCCGCCAGCAGCAGCAGCGGCCACAGCCAGAGTCGCTGGCTGCCTGCTGCCGCGTTGAGCATCAGCGCTTTGCCGAAAGCGCCGGACAGTGGCGGCATACCGGCCACTGCAATCGCCCCGAAAAAGAAGGCCAGTGCCAGTGCCGAGCCCTGAACCATGGGACGCCCCTTGACCAGGCGGGTGCCTGGTTTGCCGCGTTGCAGGCCAATCATCTCGGCGAGCAGGAACAGGCCGCCGGTAATCAGCGTGGTGTGAATCAGATAGTAGAGCAGCGCCGAGGTAGCGGCAGGGCTGCGCATGCCGACGCCCGCGAGGAGCGTACCCACGGAAATCAGTACCAGATAGGCAATCAGCAGGCGAAGATCCCGGGCGGCCATGACGCCCACCCCGGCAGCGACCAAGGTGGCTAACGAGAGCCACCATACCCAGGACTGCTCAATGGCCTCCAGGTTGCCGGCCTGATCGCCAAAGATCAGGCTATACACCCGCAGAATCGCGTAAATGCCCACCTTGGTCATCACCGCAAACAGGGCGGCAACCGGGGCCGGCGCGGCTGCGTAAGCCCGGGGGAGCCAGAAATACAGCGGTAAAATGGCCGCTTTAAGCCCAAACACCACCAGCAGGATCAGGGCGCCCGCGACCACGAGGCCTTCGCGCTCGGCGGGCAGCTCGGCCATGCGCGAGGCCATGTCCGCCATGTTGAGGGTGCCGGTGGCGCCATACAGCACGCCTACACCAATCAGGAAAAGCGATGACCCCGCCAGATTGAGCACCACGTAGTGCACGCTGGCCTGAATCCGCGCCTTGCCGCCGCCGTGGAGCAGCAGGGCATAGGAAGCCAGCAGCAGCACCTCGAAGAACACGAACAGGTTAAACAGATCGCCGGTCAGGAAGGCGCCATTGATGCCCATCAACTGCCACTGAAAGAGCCCGTGGAAGTTGCTGCCTTTCTCATCATCACCGCCGCAGGCAAAGACCACCGCGCCGACTGCAAGAAGCGCGGTGACCAGCAACATCAGCGCCGACAAGCGGTCGAGCACCAGCGCGATGCCGAACGGCGGCTGCCAGTCCCCCAGCGCGTAATAGGTCACGTCGCCGGAGTTGGCCTGGCTGACCAGCCCCATGGCGACGAACAGCAGGCCGACCGTGGACACCACGCTGACGGTTCGCTTGTACCAGACCATTCCCTGGCGTTGGTAAAGCAGAAGAATCCCCGCGACCAACGGCAGGACGACCGGTAACACAATCAGATGCTGGATCATTCGCGATCTTCCTTCTTGCCGTCCACGTGGTCGTTACCCACCTCACTGCGCGCGCGCATCGCGAGGATGACCACAAAGGCGGTCATGGCGAACCCGATCACGATGGCGGTCAACACCAACGCCTGGGGCAGCGGGTCAGCAAAGTTATCGCCCTGATTGACGAGGGCGGCGCCGTCGGTGGTCAGTCCGCCCATGGAAAACAGAAACAGATTGACGGCATAGGAGAGCAGGGTTAACCCCACCACCACTGGGAAGGTGCGTCCGCGCAGCGTCAGATAGAGCCCGGAGGCGGTCAGTACGCCGGTCGTGATCGCGTAGAGCAATTCCATTAACGAGGCTCCTTGCTTGAGGGGGCGGAGGGTGTCTCGGCATCTTTTTCGGCCTGTTCGGGCACCGGGCGATGGGCGGTGGTGACCTTGCCCAGGTTGGCCAGGATCATCAGCGTGGCGCCTACCACGGCCAGGTAAACCCCAAGGTCGAAGAGCAGCGCGGTGGCCAGCTCGAATTCACCGACGATGGGAAGGGTGAAGTAGCTAAACGATGAGGTCAGGAACGGATAGCCGAACAGCCAGCTGCCAAGCCCGGTAAGGGTAGCGATGGCTACACCCACCACGGCCACTGGCTGGAAGGGGAAGTTGAGGCGTTCCTGGGCCCATTCCACGCCACGTGCCATATACAGCAGAATCAACGCTACGGCGGTAATCAAACCGGCAATAAAGCCGCCGCCTGGCTGGTTGTGGCCGCGCAGGAAGATAAACGCCGATACCAGCAGGGCAAGGGGCAGAATCGTCATGGAAATAGACGTCAGGATGGCGGGGTAGCGATCCGGTGACCATACCCGGCCTTCCCCGTCGCTGTGCGGAATAAACAGGCGCAGGCGGTTCAGCAGCTTGAAGATGGCAAGCCCGGCGATGGCGAGCACGGTGATTTCACCCAGCGTATCGAAGCCACGGAAATCCACCAGGATGACGTTGACCACGTTGTAGCCGCCGCCGCCGGGCTTGCTGTTCTCGACAAAAAAGCTCGAGATCGACAGCGTGTCGCGGGTCAATACCGCATAGTTAAGGCTGGCGATGACCAGGCCAAGCGAACCCGCGAGCAGCATATCGCGCAGGTTGCGCAGCGGACTGGATTCCTGGGGCGTTTTTTGCGGCAGGAAGAACAGCGCCAGCATCAGCAGAATCATCGTGACCACTTCCACGGATAGCTGGGTCAGGGCCAGGTCCGGTGCCGAAAAGCGCGCAAAGGTGAGGGCGACAAACAGCCCCACGATCGACAGCATGAGCAGCGAGATCAGGCGGTAGCGATGGGTGGCAGCGGTGGCAATGCCGCCGAAGATGAGCATCACTGCGCCGAGAATCACGACGCCGTCGACCGGCTGATTGCCGGCCGCGCCGGTAAGGTCCGTAATCTGGACAAGGCCGATCAAGCCCATTAAAAAGGCCGCGAATAGCAGCAAGGTCATGTAGCGCTGCAGCGAATGCCCTTCGAATCTCGCCACCAGCTTCTCGGCCTGGTAGCCAAGCGTTACCACCAGGCGCTCGAACACGCGTCTTGCATCGACGCTGGCAAATTGCCGGGTGAAGAGGCGCATCTCGTGGTGACGCCAGTAGAGAGCGGTGCCTATCACCAGCGCGGCGATACTCATCATCAGCGGCAGGTTAACGCCATGCCAAATGGCCAGCTTGAACGCCATGGGCCGCTGCAGCACTGCTTGAGTGGCAAGGTCGAGCAGGCCCGTTGCCATCAGGGCGGGGAACAGGCCCACCACCACGCACAGCACGACCAGAATTTCCACCGGCAAGCGCATGAGGTGGGGTGGCTCGTGGGGCGTCTTGGGTGGCGCTTCGCGCGCGGGTTTGAAGAACACCGCGTGCACCAGGCGTAACGAGTAGGCGACGGAGAGAATGCCCCCCAGGGTGGCAAGCGCCGGTAGTAACCAGCTCAAACCGCCCAGCACTGGGGTTTCCAGCGTTTCGGTAAAGAACATCTCCTTGGAGAGGAAGCCATTGAACAGCGGCACCCCCGCCATGGCAGCGGCGGCCAGGGTGGTCAGTAACGCGGTCACTGGCATGGCCTTTCGTAGTCCGCCAAGTTGCTTCAACTCCCGGGTGCCGGTTTCATGGTCAATGATGCCGGCGCTCATGAACAGCGCGGCTTTGAAGGTGGCATGGTTGAGAATGTGAAACAGCGCGGCGAGCACGGCCATGGGGCTGCCGATACCCAGCAGTACGGTGATCAGGCCCAGGTGGCTGACCGTTGAAAAAGCCAGAATGCCTTTCAAGTCGGTTTTGAACAGCGCAAACCAGGCGCCGTACAGCAGCGTGACGGTACCGACCAGCGAGACGACGACGGTCCATAGCTCGCTGTCGGCAATCGCTGGGTGAAGCCGTGCCATGAGAAAAATCCCCGCCTTGACCATGGTGGCCGAATGCAGGTAAGCCGACACGGGTGTGGGAGCCGCCATGGCGTGGGGAAGCCAGAACTGGAAAGGAAACTGGGCCGACTTGGTGAAGGCGCCGAGCAGTACCAGACCCAGCATCAGCGGGTAGCGCGAATCGGCAACAATTACCTCGCTGCTGGCCAGCACGTCGCCCATGCTGAAGCTGCCGGCCATATCGCCCAGCAGGAGTAAACCTGCCAGCAGCGCCAGACCGCCGGCCCCGGTAACCGTCAGCGCCATCCGCGCCCCTTTGCGGGCTTCCGACTGGTGCGACCAGAAGCCGATCAGCAAGAACGAGGAGAGGCTGGTGAGCTCCCAGAATAGCCACAGCAGGATCAGGTTGTCGGACATGGAAATGCCGACCATGGAGGCCATGAACAGCATTAGAAAAGCGTAGAAGCGGCCCACGGGTTCGTCGCTGGCAAGATAAAAGTGGGCATACAGCAATATCAAAAGCCCGATGCCAATAATCAGCAGGTTGAACAGCAGCGACAGGCCATCCAGGCGCAGTGCCAGTTCGAGGTTGAGCTCGGGCAGCCAACCGACGGCGAAGCGCAGTGTTTCGCCGTCGAGCATTGCCGGTATCTGCATCAGGGTGAGCAGTAGGGCAACGGCGGGCAGCAGGGCGGTGGCCAACGAACAGGCCACGCGGCTGCGTTGAGCGTTGAGGACCGGCACCAAGACGCCCAGTAAAGGCAGTAAGGCTATCCACAGCAGTGTCATGGGAGTCATCCAGCGCAGTGATCAAAAAAAGCCCGCGAGCCGCAATAACGTCGGCTGAGGCATCGGCAGTACAGCAAATGACACAGGAGGATATCACTTGTAGTGCCGTTGTGAAGTTTTAGTATAAAGTGGCGCCGTCCACCGGAGCGAGTCTGTTTACCCTATGAATCAACCTTTCGACACCTGGCAAGCGCGTTTCGAAACGCTGCGTTCGAACAAGTTTTTTGAAGCGTTCGTGATCGCGATTATTGTGGTCTCGGCGCTGGTCATCGGTGCCAAAACCTACGAAGAAGAAACCTCGCGGTTTGAGCAGTGGCTGTTATATCTCGATATGGGAATCACGGTGTTCTTCCTGGTGGAGATCCTTATCAGGATTGCCGCCGAAGGCAGTCTGGTGCGCTTTTTCAAGCGCGGATGGAACATTTTCGATTTCGTCATCGTCACCGCCAGCCTGATCCCCATGGACGATTCCGAGATGGTGCTGCTGGCACGTCTGCTGCGGATCTTCCGCGTGTTGCGCCTGGTCTCCATGATCCCTGAGCTGCAGATGCTGCTCTCAGCCTTGGTGAAGTCCATTCCACGCATGGGCTATGTGGTGTTGCTGATGTTCATCATTTTCTACATCTATGCCGCGATTGGTAGCTTCCTGTTTGCCGACATCGATAGCTTCCTGTGGGGCAATATCTCCATATCGATGCTGACGCTGTTTCGTATCGCCACCTTTGAAGACTGGACCGATATTCTCTATGCCACCCAGGAGGTTTACGCCTGGAGCTGGATTTACTACCTGACGTTCATCTTTCTGACGGCGTTCATCTTCCTCAACATGATGATCGGTATCGTGCTGGACGTGATGCAGAAAGAGAGTGCCGCGCTCGACCTGCTGAATAACGAAGGTGAGGTCGACGAGACGAAGGCGTTGCGCAGCGAGGTGAGCGAGATGCGCAGCCAACTGAATCGAATGGAGGCGGCCTTGTTGGGTGAGTCGACCGACAATACGCATTCGTCAGTTGACAAACCTCGTCAGGACTGATTTTCTAGAGGCATGAATACATCCATGATCATCTTTGCGCTAGACCTACGACTACTAATCGCCCGTCTCTGAATCTCAGGGTCGGGCAGTGCTGCTGGCATTGTCGTTGGGTTACACTAGTTGCGAGGAAGACATGGATATGAACACTGGATTTATTGAATCAATTCGATTTGGACGCCGCATCCCCGTGGATTGCGCACGTTCTGTTATTGACCGTTTTCTGCGCCCCATTGCCTGTACTGGCGATGGGGCGTTTTTCGTTGGCACGCCCGCCGTCAATCCAATCATCCATTACCTGCCTATTTGCCCAGGAGAGCCGTCATGATGTTGTCTGATCCCGCCAAGAAATATCGTCCGTTCGTCGCGGTAGACTTACCCGACCGTCAATGGCCCAGTCAGCGCATTGAAACGCCGCCGATCTGGTGCAGCGTCGACCTGCGCGATGGCAATCAGTCGCTGATTGACCCCATGGACCAAGAGCGCAAGGAGCGCTTGTTCGACATGCTGCTCAAGGTGGGTTTCAAGCAGATTGAAGTCGGCTTCCCCTCCGCCTCGCAAACCGACTTCGACTTTGTGCGCACCTTGATCGAGCAGGACAAGATTCCCGAGGACGTGACCATTCAAGTGCTGACCCAGGCGCGCCCGCACTTGATTGAGCGCACCTTCGAAGCCTTGAAAGGTGCCAAAAACGCCATCGTGCACGTTTACAACGCCACCGATCCGATGTTCCGTCGCGTGGTCTTCAACGTGGATAAAGCTGAATGCGTGAAGATTGCCACCGACGCCACCGCGCAGATCCGCGCGGCCATGGACGCCGCGCCCGAGACCAACTGGACGTTCCAGTACTCGCCGGAGCTGTTTACCACCACCGAAATGGACTTTGCGGTCGAGATTGTCGAAGCGGTGATGGAAACCTTCAAGCCCACCGCCGACAACCGGATGATCGTCAACCTGCCGGCCACGGTGGAAATCGCCACGCCCAACAACTATGCCGACCAGATCGAATGGTTCTGCCGCCACGTCAATAACCGTGACCATTTGATCGTCAGCGTGCATCCCCATAACGATCGGGGAACCGGGGTAGCCGCGGCCGAGTTGACGCTGATGGCCGGCGCCGACCGCGTGGAAGGGACGCTGTTTGGCAACGGCGAGCGCACCGGCAACGTGGATATCGTCACCCTGGCGATGAACATGTACACCCAGGGCGTTCACCCGCAGCTCGATTTTTCCAATATCACCCCGGTCATGCGCGAAGTGGAGTACTGCAACCAGTTACCGGTGCATCCGCGCCATCCGTACGTGGGTGACCTGGTGTTCACGGCGTTCTCGGGCTCTCACCAGGACGCCATCAAGAAAGGCATGCTGGAGCGCCGCGCCAACCCTGACGCCACCTGGGACGTGCCTTACCTGCCCATCGACCCGCTGGATGTCGGCCGCAGTTATGAAGCGGTGATTCGCGTCAATAGCCAGTCCGGCAAGGGCGGGGTGTCTTATCTGCTGGAGCAGGAGCACGGTATCGAGCTGCCGCGTCGTCTTTCCATCGAATTCAGCCAGGTCGTGCAGGAAGTGGCCGAGCGCACCGGGCGTGAGATCACCTCGCAGATGATCTATCAGGCGTTTGCCGATGAGTACCTCGAACAGCGCGCGCCTTTTGCGCTGGTCAATCACCGTCTGTCGTCAGAGCCCGACAGCCCCAAAGTCACGCTGGACGCCGTCATCGAGCAAAACGGCGAACGGCAGTCGCTCAGCGGCGAAGGGAACGGCCCCCTGGCGGCGTTTATCAAAGCGCTGGCCGCTGCCGGGCACGATGTGGAAATCATCGACTATCATGAGCACTCTCGGGGTCAGGGCGCCGATGCTGAAGCGATCGCCTACGTGGAAGTGCGTATCGACGGCAAGGCGGTCTTTGGGGTAGGCAACGATGAAAGCATTACCAGCGCGTCGATGAAGGGAGTGCTGAGCGCCATCAACCGCCATCACTCCGATCAGGAGCCTGCGGCCAACGTGACGGCGGAAACGCTGGCGTAATCAGGCGGCCTGAAGAATGAGGTGGCGAGCAATGCGACCCTGGCAGAGGTTGGTGGTAGCTGCGATCGTCCTGGCCGGGTTCGCATCAGCGCTGGCCTCACACGAGCCGTTTGAGTCGAAACTGGTGCGCCTGGAGGCTCAGCGGGCGCTACCCCCGCTAGAAGCATCGCTTAAGCAGGAAACGCCTGAGGTCAACGCGCTCTTTCTCACCTACGCCGACGATCAAGCGTTATGGATGAGCGCGGCGCTGGCAATATGGCAGCACGGCGACGTGGCGCGTGATGTGCTGGTGGAGTACGGTTTGCTGCCTGATTTTCAGCGAGTGCTGGTGCGCTTCGGTGCCGATGCCGTGCTGCCGATTCATTTTTTTCATCGCCACGATGTTGCCTCGCTGCGTGCGCAACACTGGATAGGCGAGCGCTATCAGCAGCTCAGCCGTTTGTGGGGTGAGGAAAAAGGAGAGGCTGGCTCCGTGCTCACCTCCTTTCGTCGCGGTCAAATGGGCATTGCCCTGCTGGATGCCAACGGCCACGCGCTGCTCAATCAGTTTGTAGTCAGTGAACAGGGCGAGGTCGAATGGCTACAGGGTGAGCGGGTGGTGGCGGGCCTGGGCGATTTCTTTACCAGCGGGCTGCGTGATCTCGAACGCCAGTGGCGGCGGGGCGACGGCATTGACGCCGCCTATCTAGGCTGGGCCGGTGTCGATCTACTCGTGATGGCCAGCACCGTCAAGGTGCTGCGGGCGGGTAAGGCCGCTCGTGCTGCCCGGGTGGGCAGTGTGGAGGCCCAGGGCGCTCGGGCTGGCTTGCGCCAGGGAATGGTTGCTTCAGGCGGACGTTTTGCGAGCCTACCGCGCATGGCCAAGGTTGCCGCGGTCGCAGGTACCGCCTATGTGGTGGTTCGTCACCCAAGCCTGGTCAGCGCGCTGGGCGCCAACCTGTCGAGCTGGCTTGGATGGCCGGTATGGCTGGGTCAGTTTCTGGTCTGGCTGGTCGTGCTGCTACCGGTGCTGATAGTGGTGCGATTTGCTTATCGCTGGCTGTTGACACCGCTGCTGTGGCTGCTGGTGCCTTTGATGCGGCTATGTTTTAGAACAGCTAACCATGCGTTAGCGAGGCGTACTCAAGAACAGAAAAAGAGCCGTGATGAAAAAGCGTCTAATTGCAAATCTTTACATCCAGACTAAACTAAGTCTAGTTGGTTAAGCCTTGTTGGGTAGAGGGCATTATGGAAGCGATCAATATACATGAAGCCAAAACGCGGTTATCGCAGCTAGTTGCAAGGGCTGCAGAGGGCGAGGGGTTCATTATCGCCAAAGCGGGTAAGCCGATGGCGCGCGTGACGGCGATTGACAGCCCCGCTTCAGGGCAGCAAAAGCGCCTGGGATTTTTGGCAGGGCAGTTTAGCGTACCTGATGATTTTGATCGTATGGGGCAGGAGGAAATAGCCGAGATGTTTGGAGGCTGATGTGAATCTGCTGCTGGACACGCATATTTTGCTGTGGGCGGCGGTGTCGCCCGAGAAGCTCTCTGCTGATGCGCTATCGCTGATCAACGATGATAACAACAGGCTTTATTTTAGCGCCGCCAGCATTTGGGAAGTGGTCATCAAAAACGGCCTACAACGCCCTGACTTTCACGTTGACCCGCATTTGTTACGAAGAGGGCTGGTTGATAATGGTTATTTAGAGCTCCCCATCAGTGCATTGCATACTCTCAACGTTGCTCATTTACCAACCATCCACAAAGATCCTTTTGATCGAATTTTGGTGGCCCAGGCCGAAGCCGAGGGATTTTTGCTGCTTACTGCGGATGAGATGGTGGCTCAGTACGCTGGGCCTATCCGTAGGGTATAACTAACTTCTGGCTTAAGGCGTTAGCACTGAGCCATTCAAGCGTCTCAGTGGCGCTGTTTCTTCAACATGCGTCACAATGGCGTTTTACTCCCTTTGCCGGGAATTTCCCGCACCAGGCGTGGCATCAAGAACCCCGGCAACAGGTCGCGAAGTGAAGCGACAAGCTTGCGAGCTTCTTCATCCGAGACATCAAAGTGTGCTGCCCCTTGAACTGGGTCCAGCACGTGCAGATAGTACGGCAGAATGCCTGCTTCAAAGAGCCGTTCCGACAGTGTGGCGAGAGTTGTCACATCGTCGTTAACATCTCGCAGCAGCACACTTTGGTTGAGCAGGGTCACGCCGGCCTGCTTTAATCTGTCGCAGGCGTCGGCGACCGACTGGTCGATCTCGTTGGCGTGGTTGATATGCAACACCACGACTTTTTGCAGGCGGGTGGCAGATAGCCAGTCGAGTAGGGCGTCATCGACGCGGTCGGGGATGACCACCGGCAGACGTGTGTGAATGCGCAGTCGTTTAAGGTGCGGAATGGCTTCAAGCTGCTCCACCAGCCAGGCCAGTTGGCGATCATTGGCGGCAAGCGGATCTCCCCCGGAGAGAATCGCCTCGTGAATGGAGGTGTCGGCGCGCAGGTAGTCGAGGGCTTCCTGCCACTGCGCCCTGGAGGGCGAATTCTCGCTGTAGGGAAAATGCCGTCTGAAACAATAGCGGCAGTTGATCGCACAGGCGGGGCTCGCGATCAGTAACACGCGGCCTGCATACTTGTGAATCAGGCCGCTGGCGGGCTGATGGTCGGCTTCCTCAAGCGGGTCGGCGACGAACCCGGGCAGGGAGAGGGCTTCGTTTGCGAGCGGCAGCACCTGGCGCAGCAGTGGATCCCCAGGGTCGCCTGGCGCGATGCGCGACACATAGGCGTCGGGCACGCAAACCTCGAACAACTGATGCCCGGTGCGAGCGCCGGGCAGCCATTTGTCGCTCAGTCCCAGGCGCTGGCAAAGGACCGCCGGGTCGCGAACCGCTTGCGAAAGCTGTTGTTGCCAGGTCCCTGTTTGGCTCGCGGGGCCCTTGTCAGCAATAATGATGTTCTCCTGCAAAAAGCCCTCCTTCGGGTTATCATGCGCGCACTTATTCCACAACGTTCATTAGAGGCAAAGCGACACGTGGCGCCTCACGTTACTGAAACGCATCATTGAGAGGCAATATGGCGAACTATTCTACCAACGAATTCAAGGGCGGTCTGAAAGTAATGCTCGACGGCGATCCTTGCTCGATCATAGAGAATGAGCTGGTGAAGCCGGGCAAAGGCCAAGCCTTTAACCGTGTCAAGCTGCGCAATCTGATGACCGGCCGCGTGGGGGAACGCACCTTTAAATCGGGTGATTCGTTAGAGGGTGCCGACGTCATGGAATTGGAGATGGAGTATCTCTACAACGATAGCGAAATGTGGTATTTCATGAAAACCGACGGTTCCTTCGAGCAGTATGCGGTCGAGAAGAAGGCGCTGGGCGATACGGAAAAGTGGCTGAAAGAACAGGTGCCTTATACCGTTACCTTGTGGAACGACAACGCCATTCACGTGGCACCGCCGAATTTCATTGAGCTTGAGGTGGTGGAAACCGATCCCGGTTTGAAGGGCGATACAGCGCAGGGCGGCTCAAAGCCGGCCACGCTTTCGTCGGGGGCCGTGGTGCGCGTGCCGCTGTTTATCAATGAAGGCGAAGTCCTGAAGATTGATACGCGCAGCGGTGAATACGTTTCGCGTGCCTGATCACGCTGCCTTGAGCATAGCTACCAAGAGCCACGCACCCTGCGTGGCTTTATCGTGTTAAGGAGGCGTTAATGAGCGCTAGCTGGCGGCCGACGGCGGATATCGAGACGTTGCGAGAGCGGGCGCGACTGCTGGCCAAGGTGCGCGCGTTTTTCACCGAGCGCGATGTACTCGAAGTGGAAACGCCCGTCCTGGGCCAGGGGGGGAGCACCGACGTCCATCTTGTCTCGCTTTCCACCCTGGCGCGAACCGATCGTGGTCAGCGCCGACTTTGGCTGCAGACCTCGCCGGAATTTCATATGAAGCGCCTGTTGGCTGCGGGCAGCGGACCGATTTTTCAACTGGCCAAGAGCTTTCGCGATGGCGAGGTAGGGGCTCGGCATAACATCGAATTCACCATGTTGGAATGGTATCGACCTGGGTATTCCCTGGCCGCGTTGATCGATGAAACCGCCACGCTGGTGGCCAGCATTCTGCCGCGTTTCCATGGCTCGGTGGTGCATTACGCTTACCGCCGTCTGTTCCATACCCATTTGGCGGTCGACCCCTTCACTTCATCGCTCGAGACGCTTCGGCGACTGGCCGCAAAGCACGGCCAGATGCCCGCTACGGCATTGGCGAACGACGGGCGTGACACTTGCCTGGATTTGTTGATGAGCATGGTGATTGAGCCTTATCTTGGGCGCAATGAATTAAGCGTGGTCGTCGATTACCCGGCGAGCCAGGCGGCGCTGGCGCGTCGCCATCAGGACGCTGATGGTGAGTGGGTCGCGTCGCGCTTTGAGCTTTACCTGAACGGCATTGAGCTGGCAAACGGCTACGATGAGTTGACCGACGCCGCCGAGCAGCGTGCCCGTTTCGCCGACGACAACGCCGAGCGGCGCAAACTGGGGGTTGGCGAAGTGGATGTGGACGAGCACTTGCTGGCGGCGCTGGATGCGGGGTTGCCGCCAGGCTCGGGGGTGGCCCTGGGCATTGACCGCCTGATTCAGCTGGCGCTGGGCAAAGCACGCCTGGAAGACGTGCTGACGTTCTCGACGCCGAACTGTTAGGCGATTACGCCATGCCCAGCGTCTGGCCCATCTGCACCATGCTGCCGGTGGGGATGGCTTCAAACGCCACCGGATTGGCGAAGCACATTACCACGGTGGAGCCGAGCTTGAAGCGGCCCATCTCGGCGCCTTTTTCCAGCGTAATCGGTTGGCCGAAACGCATGCGCTGGGGGTGACCGGACAGTGGCGTGACCTGGCCGGACCAGACGGTCTCGATGGCCGCGACGATCATGGCACCGACCAGCACCATGGCCATGGGGCCGTGCTGGGTATCAAACACGCACACCAGTCGCTCGTTGCGGGCGAACAGCCCCGGCACATGCTTGGCCGTTGCCTCGTTGACCGAGAACAGGCGGCCGGGCACGTAGATCATTTCGCGCAGCGTACCGGTCACCGGCATATGCACCCGGTGATAGTCGCGGGGCGACAGGTAAACCGTGGCAAAGCTTCCTCCCAGAAATTCTTCTGCCAGCGCCGTATCGCCGCCGAGTAACGTCTGTGCGGAGTAGGTGTGGCCCTTGGCTTGCACCAACTGGCCCGCCTGCAGGCGGCCGTATTGCGACAGGGTGCCATCCGCCGGGCTGAGAAGCCCATCGCCCAGCGGGCGGGCGTCGGCTTTCAAGGCGCGGGTAAAGAAGTCGTTGAACGTCGCGTAGGCGCTGGGGTCGGGCTCCAGCGCCTGGCTCATGTCCACTTCAAAGCGCTTGATAAAAGCGTTGATCAAGGTGTTTTTGACCCAGCGGTTGTCGCACTGGGCAAAGGTCCCTGTCAGCCGCGATAGGGCATGATGCGGCAGCGGGTACTGAAGCCGGGAAAAGGCTTGTTGGGCAATGGTCACAGTGGTGTTTTCACTTCTCGATCGGTGTGTCGTCGCGGTTGCCCCATTCACCCCAGGAGCCTGGATAGCCACGCATGTTGAAGCCCAGCGCCTTGCCTACCAGCCAGGTAAAGCTGCTGCGATGATGGCTTTGGCAATGGGTGGCAATTTCCATCTCGGGCGTCAGGCCGAGTGCGCCCAGCTCGGTGACCAGCTCGGCGTAGTCGCGTATGCGTAATGCCCGATGGCGATCCATGGCGTTGACCCAGTCCATGTTGACCGCGCCGGGAATGTGCCCCAGGTGCTTGTTATTACCTTTTTCGCCATCGTACTCGGCCTGGGAGCGCGCATCCCACACGGCAAACTGCTTGTCGTCGAGCTTCTGCTTGATCTCGTCGGCGCTGATCATCGCCTGGGGATTGAGGATCTCGGCCTGATAGTCGCTGGGCACCGGCGCGGTGGGCTCGCTGCTTTCTTCAATACCGGCGTCCCGCCAGGCGTGAATGCCGCCGTTAAGATAGGAATAGCGTTGATGGCCAATCAGGTCGAGCGTCCAGAGCAGGCGCGCGGCCCAGCCGCCGCCTTCGTCATCATAGGCCACAACGTGGGTGTCACGGGTGAGCCCCAGGGCGCTGAACAGGCGTGATAGCGCCTCGACGTCGGGCACGTCGTTCGGTACGGGCCCCTCGCCGCGCATCAGGTAGCGGAAATCGAGGAAAATGGCTCCCGGCACGTGCCCCTGACGATAGCTGTCGGAATTGGCTGGCACGTCGATAATCAGCAGTTGCGGGTCGTCCAGGCGTGCTTGAAGCTGTTCGGGTTCGACGATCAGCGGCAGCACGTTGGTTTCAGACGAGGTGCTCATGGGCAGCTCCTTATCGGTTAGGCGTCCAGACTATCAAGGATACGCCGATAGCTGGCAAAACGTTCTGGATGGATCTTGCCTGCCTCGACGGCATCGAGTAAAGCACAACCCGGCTCAGCGCGGTGGCGGCAGTCGCGAAAGCGGCAGTGGCCGATAAACGGACGAAACTCGATAAAGCCCTCGGTGACGTCCTGTTCATCAAGATGAATCAGGCCGAACTCCCGGATTCCCGGCGAGTCGATCAGCTCGCCGTTGGCCACCTCGTCGCTGCGCATGGCGTAAAGCCGCGCCGTCGTGGTGGTGTGGGTGCCTTTACGCGAATCCTCCGACAGCGCGCCGATACGCAGGGTTTCATCGGGCAGCAGCCGGTCGATCAGCGACGATTTGCCCACGCCGCTCTGGCCGACAAAGACCGACGTCCGGCCTTCGAGCTGTTGGCGAAGTGCGTCCAGCCCGGCATCGTTTGCCGTGGTGGTACGTACCACCGGGTAGCCCAGCGCGCGGTAGCGCTCGAGCAGCGTCCCCAGCTCGCCGCCATCGTCGGGGAGCAGGTCGGTCTTGTTGAGTACCAGCACCGGGGTAATTCCCGTGGCCTCGGCGGCGACCAGGTAACGGTCGATCAAGTTGGGGTGGGGAGCGGGTTCGACGGCAAACACGATCAGCAACTGATCGATATTGGCGGCCACCGGCTTGAGCTGGCCGCGGGCGTCGGGGCGCTTCAGGACGCTGTCGCGCTCTTCGCGCGCCACCACCACGCCGGAGCCCTCCTGGCCCGCTCGCCAGATGACCCGGTCGCCGGTCACCAGGCCGTCCAGGTTGGCGCGCAGATGACAGCGCACCGGCTGGTGGCTTGTGTCGCGCACCTCCAGGGTGCGGCCGAAATGGGCCATGACGCGGCCCGGCTGTTCGGCGCCGTATTCCCCTGCGGCCAATTTCTCGGCATCCTGCACGTCGCGCTTTTCAGCGCGCTGGGCCCGCTCAGCCTGCACCTTTTCGACCCGCCAGCGTTGCTGACGGCTTAATTTACGTTTGCTCATGACCACCCGATACTCGGTACAATGGCCCCCATTGTACCTGTTAACTGCCGCCGGGTAACTTGATCTACCCACCTGATTGGAGAGCACCATGAGTGAACATGCCGCGCCGCGCGATGACCTGCTGGTCTGGATTGACCTGGAAATGACCGGGCTGGACCCCAACAAGGAGCGCATTATCGAAGTGGCGACCCTGATCACCGACGCTCACTTGAACGTGATTGCCGAAGGCCCGGTGATCGCCGTGAAACAGCCTGATAGCCTGCTGGCCAGCATGGATGACTGGAACCAAAAGACCCATGGCGAATCGGGCCTGGTGGCGCGGGTCAAAGCCAGCGACGTCGGTGTGGCCGGGGCTGAACAGCAGACGCTGGACTTTTTGCGCCAGTACGTCGTGCCGGGGTCGTCGCCCATGTGCGGTAACAGCATTCACCAGGACCGGCGTTTCCTGGAGCGCGAAATGCCGGCGTTGTGGGCGTTCTTCCATTACCGCAACCTGGACGTTTCAAGCGTCAAGGAACTGGCCAAGCGCTGGAACCCCGGCGCCCTGGCCGGGTTTAAAAAGCAGAATGTCCACCTGGCCATGGACGATATCAAGGAATCGATTGCCGAGCTTGCCCATTACCGCAATACGTTCTTGCGCCTCGAGGCACAGAGCGACGAGGAAGAGTAAACGCGCCTAGGACGCCTCGGTGGCAATACGCGTGGCGCGTTTCAGACGCTGTTCCTCAAGCGCCCAGGCAACGTGCTCGCGTACCAGGGCGCTGGGGTAGGCCCGTCGTGACCAGAGTGCGGCCTCCAGCGCCTCGCTCCAGGGCGCGTTGCCCAGGCCCACGGCGATATTACGCAGCCAGCGCTCGTAGCCGATGCGCCGGATGGGGCTGCCTGCGGTCTTGGCCAGAAACTCGTCTTCGCCCCAGGCAAACAGGCGGATAAGCGAGGCACGATCAAGGTCGTGGCGCGGGGCGAAGTCGTCTTCCTGCGTGACGCGGGTAAAGCGGGTGAACGGGCACACCAGTTGGCAGTCGTCGCAGCCGTAGATACGGTTGCCCATGGCGCGGCGGTATTCAACGGGAATCGCGCCGTGCAGCTCAATGGTCAGGTAGGAGATGCATTTGCGCGAGTCGACCACCTTGTCCTCGACGATGGCGCCGGTAGGGCAGGCGGTGCGGCAGGCGTTGCAGCTGCCGCAGTGCTCTCCCTCAAAGGGGGCGTCAACGGGCAGGGGCAGGTCGGTGTAAAGTTCGCCCAGGAAAAACAGCGAGCCGGCCTTGGGGTTGAGCAGCATGGCATTTTTGCCGAACCAGCCAAGGCCGGCTTTCTGGGCCAGGGCGCGCTCCATCACCGGGGCGGAGTCGACAAAGGCGCGATAGCCGAACGCCCCGACCTCGTGCTCGATCTGCTTCGCCAACTGCGCCAGGCGTTTGCGCATCAGTTTGTGGTAATCCCGGCCGAGGGCATAGCGCGACACGTAGGCACGTCTGGGCTGGCCGAGCACCTTGGTGCTTTCCACTTCGGCGGGGAGGTAATCCATGCGCACGCTGATTACCCGCCGGGTGCCGGGCTCGAGTTCGTCCGGGCGGGTGCGCTTGGTGCCGTGCTTGGCCATGAAGCCCATGTCGCCGTGGTACCCTTTGTCCAGCCAGGCGTTAAGATGCGCTTCATGGTCGCCCAGTTGGGTGTCGGTGATGCCAACCTGCTGAAAACCAAGCTCGCGACCCCAGGTTTTGATGAGGTCGGCAAGGCCGGCAAGGGTGTCGTCTGAAAGCATGGGCGCGCGCCGCTTCGTCGCAAAAATGAAAAGCTCGAGGAATTGGGTGTCGATACTCAACGGTAAGCCGTAAGCCGCGCTATGCTAACGCATTGCTGGCCGTCACAACATGCGAAAGGAGAGATCGTGTCTCGCTTAACAACGTCTTCGTTACGTCCTCTTTATAAAGCGGCTCAAGTACGCGAGCTCGACCGGCGCACCATTGCCGGGGGGATCGATGGTTTCGCGCTGATGCAGCGCGCAGCGTCCAGCGCCTGGCACAGCTTTCGCTCCCGCTGGCCCCAGGCTCGCAGCGTGACGGTACTCTGCGGTAGTGGCAATAACGGCGGCGACGGCCACGTGCTGGCGGCGCTGGCGATGCAGTCGGGGCTTAAAGTGCAGCGTATTTCGCTCAAACCGCTGGAGGAACTCAAGGATGACGCCTATCGCGCCGCCCAGCTGGCCAGCCAGGCCGGGGTGAGCTGCGAAGAATGGCATCCGGCGACGGTGTTGTCCGGCGAAGTGGTGGTCGATGCGCTGCTGGGAACCGGCTTGAACGGCGAGGTGTCGGGGCGCTACCGGCGCACCATCGAGGCGATCAATGCGGCCCCTCAGCCCGTCCTGTCGATCGACATTCCCTCGGGGCTGGCCGCCGATACCGGCGCGGTGCTCGGCGTGGCGGTGGAAGCCGCCTGCACGGTAACCTTCATTGGCGACAAGATCGGTCTGCACACCGGCGATGCGCCGGCGTATACCGGTGAAATCGACTTCCGTCCGTTGAGCGTTAAAGCCCAGGCGTTTTTTGATATCCCGCCTACCGCGTGGCGCCTTGACGATGCTCTGCTGGGTGAGGCATTTACGCCACGGTCGCGCACCAGCCATAAAGGCCGCATGGGGCATGTGCTGGTCATGGGCGGCGCCCCCGGCTTCGGCGGGGCGGCGCTGCTGGCGTCCCAGGCGGCGGCGCGTCTTGGTGCGGGCAAAGTCAGCCTGGCGACCGCTGCCGACCACATCACCGCCAGTCTGGTACGTTGCCCGGAAGTCATGGCTCATGCGGTTCGCGGCGGCGCGGACGCCAGCGAGCTGCCGCATCAGGCCGATGCCGTGGTGGTGGGGCCGGGACTTGGTCAGGCGGCCTGGGGGCAGGCGGTGCTGCAGAGTGCGCTGCAGGCGAGCGTGCCACTGGTCGTCGACGCCGACGGGCTGACGCTGCTGGCGCGCCACTGGCCGGATATGCGCCGTGATGACTGGGTGCTCACCCCGCACCCCGGCGAAGCGGCTCGCCTGCTGGGCTGCACCGTTGAGGAAGTACAGGCGGATCGGCCCGAGGCCGTCCAGGCCCTGCAGCGCGCCCGTGGCGGCGTCGTCATCCTCAAGGGCGCGGGCAGCCTGGTTGCGGGGCCGGGCGGGCTGATGGTGTGCCCGTACGGCAACCCCGGCATGGCCAGCGGCGGCATGGGCGATGCGCTCAGCGGGATGCTCGGCGCGCTGATTGCCCAGCGCGGCGATATCGAAACCAGCGCCTGGCTGGGCACCCTGGTGCATGCGTTGGCCGCTGATCGGGCGGCAGCAGCGTGCGGTGAGCGTGGCTTGCTGGCGAGCGATCTGGCATCCTATGCGCGAGAATTGATCAACCCGTGAAGGCAGCCCACATGCAGGTGCAACTGGATAATGAACAGGCTCAGGTCGCCTTTGGTGAAGCCCTGGGTAACGTATTGCAGGGACGCGGGCGTGTTTATCTGGAGGGCGACCTGGGCGCGGGCAAAACGACGTTGACACGTGGGGTGTTGCGGGCCTATGGGTATCAGGGGGCGGTCAAGAGTCCCACCTATACGCTGGTGGAGCCCTATGAGCTGCCCGGCCAGCGGCTTTATCATCTGGATCTTTACCGCCTGTCCGACCCTGAGGAACTTGAGTTCATTGGCGGTCGTGAGGTGCTGGCCGACGATGCCCTGTGCCTGATCGAGTGGCCTGGCCGAGGGGAAGGCTGGCTGCCGGCGCCGGATATCCGCCTGCAGCTGGAAGTGGTTAATTCCGGCCGTCGAGCGCGACTGAGCGCCGGCAGCGACTTCGGTCACGGGGTGCTGGCTACCTTGCAGAACCGTCTGTCGGACTATCCCCAGCAGGATGGTGTTTTTCAATGGTCGTAACCGCAATGGTCACAAGGGTAAAGGCGATAAACAGACGCTCGATACGCCGGCGGGTATGTTGCGTCGTGGCGGTTCTGTCAGCGAGTTTTGGCACGTCGCTTCAGGCCGCCACCGTCGAAGGCATGCGGCTCTGGGCAGCGCCGGATCACGCGCGGCTGGTGCTTGATCTGTCCGGCCCGGCGTCGGCCAATGTGTTTTCCCTGGAGAGTCCTGACCGCTTGGTCATCGACCTTGACGAAAGTCAATTGGAAGCCGACCCGGACAGCCTGGCGTTGGACGACAGTGCCATCAGCACCGTGCGTACCGGTACCCGTAACGGCAACGGACTGCGGGTCGTGCTCGAGCTCAACCGCGAGGTGGCACCGCGCCACTTTACCCTGACGCCCAACGATCAATACGGCCACCGGCTAGTGGTGGATCTGGAGTACCCCGGCGAAAGTGCGGTCGAAAACCCCATCGATCCCATCGAGGCCATGATTCGTGATCAGGAGATGGAGGCACAGCGTGCGAGCGCCCGGTTGGGCGACCGTCAGCAGGCGTCGCCGCCAGCGGACGCGCCGAGGGGCTCTGAAGAAGCCAAGCCGCACCCTAGGCGCGATATCATTATCGCGGTGGACGCCGGGCATGGGGGCGAAGATCCTGGGGCAATCGGCCCATCCGGCACCCGGGAAAAAGACGTCGTGCTGGATATCAGTCAGCGTCTGGCCAACACCATCAACGCAGTGGACGGCTTCAAGGCGGTGCTGATCCGCGACGGCGACTATTACCTGGGGCTGCGACAGCGTACCCAGCTCGCCCGGGAGCAGAAAGCCGACTTCTTCGTGTCGATTCATGCCGATGCCTTCAACAGCCCGCGTCCCCAGGGAAGCTCCGTGTATGCGCTGTCCCAGCGGGGCGCGACCTCGGAAACCGCGCAGTGGCTCGCCGATAGCGAAAATCGCTCCGACCTGATCGGCGGAGTGGACGGCAACCTGTCGCTGCGCGACAAGGATCAAGTGCTTCGCGGCGTACTGCTGGACTTGACCATGACGGCCACGCTCAACGATTCGTTGTCGATTGGCGGGCAGGTGCTGGATCAGCTCGGTCGGGTCAATCGGCTGCATAAATCGCGGGTCGAACAGGCGGGCTTCATGGTGCTTAAGTCGCCTGACATCCCCTCGCTGCTGATCGAGACGGGGTTTATCTCCAATCCCGATGAAGAGCGGCGATTGCGGGATCCCGTCCACCAGCAACAGATCGCCGAGGCGGTCTTCAGCGGCTTGCAAAGCCACTTCGAACGCTATCCGCCGCCGGCAAGCCTGCTTGCCTGGCAGCGGGATAATCAGCGCCGCCCGAGTGGCGACGAGTACCGTATTCAGTCCGGCGACACGCTCTCGGCGATTGCGGTGCGCCACGGGGTGCCGATCAACCAGCTCAAGCAAGCCAACGACCTCAACGGCGATGTCATCCGCGTGGGGCAAGTGTTGCGTATTCCCAGTTCATGAGGTGCCGTGTTGTCTGAAACAACGTCCGCTATGCCGCGCATACACGTCCTGGATCCCCGGTTGGCGAACCAGATTGCGGCCGGGGAGGTGGTCGAGCGTCCGGCATCGGTTACCAAAGAGCTGATCGAAAACGCCATCGATGCGGGCAGTCAGCGCATCGAGGTGGATATCGAAGCGGGCGGCGCGCGGCTGATCAAGGTGCGCGATGACGGTGTCGGCATTGGCGAACAAGACCTGCCGCTTGCGCTGGCGCGCCATGCCACCAGCAAGATTGATAGCCTGGAAGACTTGGAGGGCGTGAGCTCGCTGGGCTTTCGCGGCGAGGCCCTGGCCTCGATCAGTTCGGTGTCGCGTCTGGAGCTCATCTCCAACGCGGCGGACGACCCGCGCCAGGGCTGGCGCGTCGTGGCCGAGGGGCGGGGCATGGAAACACGCGTCACGCCAGCGCCGCACCCACGCGGCACCAGCGTTGCCGTACGCGACCTGTTTTTCAACACCCCGGCGCGGCGCAAGTTTCTGCGTACCGAAAAAACCGAATTCGCCCACGTGGAAGAGGCGTTCCGCCGCCAGGCGCTGTCGCGCTACGACATCGCCTGGACATTGCGCCACAATCAAAAGGTGGTGCATCAACTGCCCGCAAGCCATTCGTCTTCCGCCAGCGAGCGGCGCATTGCCTCGCTGTTGGGCAACAACTTTATCGAGCACGCGCGCTATATCGAGCGCGAAGCCGGGGCGCTGCGCCTGAGCGGCTGGGTGGGGTTGCCCACGCATTCCCGCGCCCAGGCGGATCAGCAGTATTTTTTCGTCAACGGTCGCGTCGTTCGCGACCGACTGGTGGCCCATGCCGTTCGCCAGGCCTACCGCGACGTCCTGTATAACGGCCGCCATCCGGTCTTTGTGCTGTATCTGACCCTTGACCCCGATGTCGTTGATGTCAACGTTCACCCTACCAAGCACGAAGTGCGTTTCCGCGATGGCCGCATGGTGCACGACTTTCTGTATTCGAGCCTGCATCACAGCCTGGCAGACGCACGGCCAAACGACGGCGATACCCCGGAGGTGGCAGCATCCGAACCCGCGACCGCCGAGGAAGCGCCGGCGGACACGGCGCGCTGGCAGCAACAGGGCATGGCACTCGCGCCTTCCAGTGATCGCCATCCGGGTGGTGAGCGGGTGCGTCGCTTCATGCAGGGCTACCAGGCGTTACACCCTGACCACGAAGAGACGCTGCTGACGCCGCAAACCGGCGCGTCTCACAAGGCATCCGATGAGGCGCACGGAGCGGTGCGCGAAGCGCCCGTGGCCATGCCGGAGGCAGATCCGGCCAGCGCGCCGCCGTTGGGCTTTGCTCTCGGTCAGCTTCATGGCGTCTATATATTGGCGCAGAACGTCCACGGCCTGATCCTGGTGGATATGCACGCCGCCCACGAGCGGATTGTCTACGAGCGCATGAAAACCCAGCTGGCGGCGACCCGCGGGATCGACACTCAGCCGCTGTTGGTGCCCGTGTCGTTAGCCGCCAGTCACGCCGAAGTGGCCACGGTGGAAAGCGAACGCGATGCCATCGCCAAGTTGGGGGTCGAGCTGGATGTTGCCGGCCCCGAGACCTTGCTGGTTCGCCAGCTACCGGCCATGCTGGCCCAGGCAGACCCGGAGGCGCTGGTACGCGAGATGCTCGAGGAATTGGCGCGCTTTGGTCGCACGCATCAGGTCGAGGCACGGATTCACGAGCTGCTTTCCACCATGGCGTGTCATGGTAGCGTTCGGGCCAACCGGCGGCTGACCCTGGACGAAATGAACGCGCTGCTGCGCGATATGGAACGCACCGAGCGCAGCGACCAGTGCAATCATGGACGACCCACCTGGACGCAGATGGATATGAACGCCCTGGATCGCTTGTTCATGCGTGGCAAATAGCCCTGTCAAGTGGCAAAGCAAGGCGTGGCTTTTTGATTGTTAGTGGAGTTTTACCAGCGCATGGCTGATACACGCCCTTGGGCGATTTTTTTGATGGGGCCGACCGCCGCGGGCAAAACCGACACGGCCATCGCGCTGCACGAGCGGTTGGGGCACCAGCTGATCAGCGTTGACTCGGCGATGGTTTACCGCGGGATGGATATCGGCAGCGCCAAGCCCAGTGCCGATGAGCTGGCCCGCGCCCCCCACCGCTTGATCGACATCCGTGACCCGGCAGAGCCGTATTCAGCGGCCGATTTTCGCTTTGAGGCGCTTGATGAGATGCGACAAATCAGCGCGGCGGGTCAGGTACCGCTGCTGGTCGGCGGTACCATGCTTTACTACAAGCATTTGATTGAAGGCGTCGCTAATCTGCCTCCGGCCGACGCGGCCATTCGCCAGGATCTCGATGCGCGCTGGCAGAAAGAGGGGCTGGTGGCTCTGCACCGAACGCTTTCCGAGGTCGATCCGTCCTCGGCCCAGCGTATTCACCCCAATGACCCGCAGCGCCTGATGCGCGCCCTGGAAGTGTATTACGCCAGCGGGCGTCCGATGAGCGCCCTCTGGGCGGAGCAGCAGCCTGAAACCTTTCCCTGGCGGGTGCTGTCGATAGCGCTGTTGCCCGCAGAACGTTCGGTATTGCACCAGCGCATCGCACGCCGTTTTGAAACGATGCTGCAAGAGGGCTTGATAGATGAGGTCGCCGCCCTCAAACAACGAGATGACTTGCATGGCGATCTACCCGCGATGAAAAGCGTTGGCTACCGACAGGTGTGGGAATACCTGGAAGGCCGCTATGATGACGATACACTGGCAGAGCGCGGCATCATTGCCACCCGCCAGCTCGCCAAGCGGCAGATTACCTGGCTCAGACGTTGGCCGTCGCTGCACTGGATCGATACGCTGCAGCCCAACGCCCTGGATAAGGTGCTGAAAATCGTGCGTGAAAGCAGCGCTTAGCGTAAGATAGAAGGCTCGTAAGTGATGTTTTCGAGTGGCCGAGTGAGCAGGCCTTTCGGGCAACGAGATGTCGGCGTAGCACCAGTTGGGCACGCCATCCATAACCAACCCCCAACGACAGTTTTAGGGAGAGCAACATGTCCAAAGGGCAGTCCCTTCAAGACCCGTACCTGAACATTTTGCGCAAGGAGCGCATTCCGGTCTCTATTTTTCTGGTCAACGGCATCAAGCTGCAGGGCCAGATCGAATCCTTTGACCAGTTTGTCATCTTGTTGCGCAATACCGTCAGTCAGATGGTTTATAAACATGCGATTTCAACCGTTGTGCCGTCGCGCAACGTACGGTTACCTGTACAGGATCCGGCCGCTCCGGACGCTGATGAGTAATCCGTTGGGATATGCAGAACAGTCCATGAGGTATTGATTGTTTTTTGAACGCCCCGAAGCCGGAGAGACGGCTGTCCTTGTTCACGTTGATTTTCAAGATGAACAAGCGCGTGAAGACCCGGGTGAGTTTCTGGAACTCGTGCGCTCTGCCGGTGCAGAGCCTGCGACGTTGCTCACGGCTAGCCGACATCGTCCTGACTCGCGCAGCTTTATAGGGTCAGGCAAGTTGGAGGAGCTGCGGGCAATGCTCGCAGCGCACGAAGCCGAACTGGTGATCTTCAATCATGGTCTGAGCCCCTCGCAGCAACGTAATCTGGAACGTGATCTCAAATGCCGTGTGCTGGATCGCACGGGGTTGATTCTGGATATCTTTGCACAGCGGGCGCGTACCCACGAAGGCAAGCTGCAAGTCGAACTTGCCCAGCTCGAATATGTATCCACGCGCCTGATACGCGGGTGGACGCACCTGGAGCGCCAGAAAGGCGGTATTGGCCTGCGCGGTCCGGGTGAAACCCAGTTGGAAACCGACCGGCGTCTGCTGCGTGGGCGTATCAAGTCGATTCATAAACGCCTCGACAAGGTACGCAGCCAGCGTGAGCAGAATCGCCGTGCCCGTGCGCGGGCCGAAATTCACAGTGTCTCGTTGGTCGGCTATACCAACGCAGGCAAGTCAACGCTCTTCAATGCGTTAACGCAATCAAACGTGTATGCTGCCGACCAGCTGTTTGCAACGCTCGACCCAACGTTGAGGCGCCTGGAAATCGAAGACGTGGGGCCTGTGGTGATGGCTGACACCGTCGGCTTTATTCGGCATCTCCCCCACAAGCTCGTTGAGGCTTTTCAGGCCACGCTGCAGGAGGCCGCCGAAGCCACGCTGCTGGTGCACGTCATCGACGCGGCAGACCCTGATCGGGATCTCAACGTGGAGCAGGTCGAGCGCGTGCTTGAAGAAATTGGCGCCGATGACGTGCCGGTGCTGAAGGTCATGAACAAGATCGACATTCTGGACAGCGCCCCGCGTATCGAGCGTGACGGCGAGGGGCTGCCTGAGGTTGTGTGGCTTTCGGCCCAGCAGGGCAAGGGCCTTGATCTGCTTCACGAAGCGCTTACCGAGCGCCTTGCCGGTGATGTCATCGGCTTTTCGCTGACGCTGTCCCCCGAGCAGGGCAAGCTGCGGGCAGGCCTCCATGAGCTCAACGCTGTGCGTGAAGAAGCCTTTGATGAGCAAGGGCGCTCGGTGCTGGATATTCGCCTGCCGCGGCGTGACTTCAATCAGTTGATGGCGCAACTCGGCGAGCGCGCCAACACCTATCTGCCCGCCGAGCTGCGCGAAACGAAAGAGTGGTGACGCTTCGAGACAGTATCCGGAGTGCTCGGTTCGTGACCCAGCAAGCGCCGTATTGCAATAATACTAAATACGCGCTGCGGCCCTGTGTTAACGTCGGGGCAAGCGTGTGAGTGAATACCTCAGTGGAGACGAAGTATGGCCTGGAATGAGCCTGGTGGTGGCAACCAGCATGACCCCTGGAGTGGTGGTGGCCGACGTGGCGGTAGCGACGGCGGTGGCAACCGTGGCGGAAACAACGACGGTGGTAACGGCAACAAGGGAGGCAATAATCAAGGCCCTCCGGATCTTGATGAGGCCCTGAAAAAGTTTCAGGACAAGCTCAGCGGCGTGCTGGGCGGCGGCAAGAAATCAGGCGGCGGTGGCAAGAAAGGCGGTGGCGGCGGCAAGCCTCGCAACGTCTTCGCGCTACCTGGGCTGCTGATTATCGTCGCGCTGGCGATCTGGGCCGCGATGGGCTTTTACGTAGTGGATCAATCCGAGCGTGGCGTGGTGCTTCGCTTTGGCGAATACCAGAATACGGTCACCCCGGGCCTGCAGTGGAACCCGCCGTTGATTGACGAAGTGCGCATGGTCAACGTCACCCGCGTACGCTCGCTGACCCAGACCCAGTCGATGCTGACCCGCGATGAAAACATCGTCGAAGTCGAAATCTCCGCTCAGTACCAGGTGGCCGATCCGCGTAATTTCGTACTTAACGTCCGCGACCCGGAACTGTCGCTGGATAACGCGCTCGATTCCTCGCTGCGGCACGTGGTCGGCGGCACCGACATGATCGATATCCTGACCTCGGGCCGTGAAATCCTGGGTAGCTCGGTAGCGAGCCGCCTGCAGTCCTACCTGGACAACTACGGCGCCGGCATTCAGCTGCAGACCATCAACATCGAGTCCACCACTGCGCCTGAGCCGGTCATCGATGCCTTTGATGACGTGATTCGCGCCCGTGAAGATCGTCAGCGTACGATTAACCAGGGCATCGCCTACGCCAACGCCATCATCCCTGAGGCTCAGGGGCAGGCGCAGCGTTTGATCGAACAGGGCCAGGGTTATCGCGAATCCGTCGTGGCTGAAGCGCAGGGTCAGGCCAACCGCTTCAATTCGCTGCTCGCCGAGTACCAGAACTCGCCCGATATCATGCGCGAGCGTATGTATATTGAAGCCATTGAAGACGTCTTTGGCGAAACGCCCAAGGTGCTGCTGGATGTGAGTGATAACGCGCCGATGATGTATTTGCCGCTAGAGCAGCTGAATCGTCGCCAGGGTGCCGCCGCCTCGCAGCAGGGCAACAGCGACGGCGTTGACCCCCAGGTGCTGGAAAGCCTGTCCAGCAGTAACAGCAGTAGCCAGAGTAGTTCCTCATCCAACAGCAGCGGCATCCGCAGGGAGGGCCGGTAAATGATCAATAATCGTTCCCTGCTAATTGTCGGCGGCATCGCCGCCGTTGCGTGGCTTGCCAGCAACAGCCTGTATGTTGTCGATGAAACAGAACGTGCGGTCAAACTGCGCTTCGGTGAGGTCATCGAAGAGAACATTCAGCCGGGCCTGCACGTCAAAATGCCGATTGCGCAGACCGTGCGCACCTTCGATACCCGCCTGCTGACGCTGGATACCGACACCAGCCGCTATCTGACCCAAGAGCAGAAAGCGGTCATTGTCGATTCCTACGTGAAGTGGCAAGTGGTCAATCCGACGCGCTATTACGAGGCCACCGCAGGGGATGAAATGATGGCGACGCGCCTGATTCAGCCCCGCGTTGACGAAAGCCTGCGCAACCAGTTTGGTCGCTTGAACCTTCAGCAGATTATCGCCGAGGAGCGCGACGACCTGATGGATGGTCCGACCGAAGAGCTCGACGCGCTGATGCGTGAAGAGCTCGGCGTGGCGATTCGCGATATTCGTATCAAACGTATCGATCTGCCGGACGACGTGTCAGCTGCGGTCTATGAACGGATGCGCTCAGAGCGTGAGCGTGAAGCCCGTGAGTGGCGCGCTCAGGGTCAGGAAGAGGCTGAACGGATCCGGGCCAATGCGGATCGTCGTCGTCAGGTGCTGCTTGCTCAAGCCAGCGAACGCGCCGAGACGCTGCGTGGTGAAGGTGATGCCCAGGCCGCTGCGATCTTCTCGGAAGCCTATGGTCAGGATCAGGAGTTCTTTACGTTCTGGCGTAGCCTGAATGCCTATCGCGAGAGCTTCGCGGGCGATGACAACCTGCTGGTGCTCGAGCCGGATAGCGACTTCTTTCGCTACCTGCGCAGCGCCATGCCCGACGAAGACAGTTAAGCCATTGGCGTAGGCCCCGTCGGACACCGGCGGGGTTCAACGCGTCACAAAACGTGGTAGACTTTATTAACCGGGCGCAGCCCGGTTTTTTTGTGGCCCTACGTTATTGGGCCTTCATTATTGTCGTCTCGCAGGATTGTTTACATGACCATCGCTGACCGCTGGCTATTGCCCGACGGCATGGACGAAGTGCTGCCGCCTCAGGCAAGCCGTATGGAAGAGCTACGCCGGACGTTGCTGGACCTATACCATGGCTGGGGCTATGACCAAGTCATGCCGCCCCCGGTCGAGTTTCTGGACTCGCTGCTTACCGGCACGGGAACCGATCTGGATCTCCAAACCTTCAAGTTGACCGATCAGTTGACGGGGCGGATGATGGGCGCATCGGCGGATGTCACGCCGCAGGTAGCGCGGATGGATGCCCACTCGCTCAAGCGTCAGGGGCCAGTACGACTGTGCTACTGCACCAACGTACTGCGCGCCAAGGCCGACCAGCATCAAGGTGGCCGCAGTCCGGTGCAGGTAGGCGTCGAGCTGTTCGGACATGCCGGGCTAGATGCCGACAAGGAAATTATTCACCTGGCATTGTCGAGTCTCCAGGCGGCCGGCGCCCAGGAAATCCACCTGGCGCTGGGGCATATCGGCATTTATCGCAGTCTGGTGGAAGCCGCCGACTTGAGCGCCGAGCAGGAGGCGTCACTGTTCGACGCCCTGGCCCTCAAGTCCCCGGGCCTGTTGGCCGAGCAGGTCAGCGCCAGCGTCAGCGATCCGGCGCTTGCCGACATGCTGCTCGCCCTTGGCGACCTGCACGGCGATGCTGATATTCTGGTGCAGGCGCGCGAGCGGCTGGCCGGTGCGCCCGCCTCGGTAGCGGCGGCGCTGGATCAGCTGGACGCCCTCTACCAAGGAGTGTTGGCGCAGTTTGACGTGTCGTTGTATTTTGATCTGGCGGAGCTGCGCGGCTATCAATACCATACCGGCATGATGTTTGCGGCCTATGTGCCGGGCTATGGTCATGCACTCGCAAAAGGCGGGCGCTACGATGATACCGGGCGTGCCTTTGGACGTGCGCGTCCCGCCACCGGTTTCTCGATGGACTTGAAGCAGTTAGCTTCACTGGACGTGGCCGCACCGGCGAAAGGCGCGATCTGGGCGCCTGCCGAGCAGGCGGCGTCGCTGGATGCAGCCATCGTCGCCTTGCGCGCGCAGGGCGAGCGGGTAATTCAGGCGCTGCCAGGGCAGCGTACGGGACCGGCGGAGCATGATTGTGACCGCCGTCTTGAGTTTATCGATGGCCGTTGGCAGCCAACGGCCCTGACACAAGAGACGAGTGCATAATGGGTAAGAATGTCGTAGTCCTGGGAACCCAGTGGGGCGATGAAGGCAAGGGCAAGATCGTTGATTTGCTGACCGAGTCGGCATCGGCGGTGGTGCGTTTCCAGGGTGGCCATAACGCTGGCCATACGCTGGTGATCGACGGTGAAAAGACCGTATTGCACCTTATTCCGTCCGGCGTATTGCGTCCCGACAAGACCTGTGTCATCGGCAATGGCGTGGTGCTGTCGCCGGAAGCACTGATCAAGGAAATTCGAGAGCTCGAGGCCAAGGGCGTGCCGGTTCGCGAGCGGCTGCGTCTGTCACCTGCCTGCCCCTTGATCCTGCCGTATCACGTGCGCCTGGATCAGGCCCGTGAAAAAGCCCGTGGCATCGCCAAGATCGGCACCACAGGTCGCGGTATTGGTCCGGCCTACGAGGACAAGGTTGCCCGCCGTGGCTTGCGTCTTGGCGATATGCTGCACCGCGAGCGCTTTGCCTCCAAGCTTGGTGAAGTGCTTGACTACCACAACTTCGTGCTGGTGAATTACCACGGCGAGCCGGCCGTCGACTTCCAGGAAGTCCTCGATAGCGCCATGCAAATGGCCGACGAGCTGCGTCCCATGGTCGCCGACACGGTAAGCATGGTGCACGACCTGCGCAAAGCCGGGGAAAATATTCTCTTCGAAGGCGCCCAGGGCTCGCTGCTGGATATCGACCACGGCACCTACCCGTTCGTGACCAGCTCCAACACCACGGCGGGTGGCACGGCGACGGGCTCCGGCGTCGGGCCGCTGTATCTGGACTACGTGCTGGGCATCACCAAGGCCTACACCACGCGCGTCGGGTCGGGGCCGTTTCCCACCGAGCTGTTTGACGACCACGGTCGCCATCTGGCCGAAAAGGGCCACGAGTTCGGCGCCACCACCGGTCGTGCCCGCCGCTGTGGCTGGTTCGATGCCGTGGCGCTGCGCCATGCGGTGCAGATCAACTCGGTGTCGGGCATCTGCCTGACCAAGCTTGATGTCCTCGATGGGCTGGAAAACATTCGCGTCTGCGTGGGCTATCGCAGCAAGGACGGCGACGTTCTCGACGCTCCTGTGGACTCGGAAGGCTACGAAGCCATCGAGCCGCTTTACGAAGACCTGCCGGGCTGGAAGGAGTCGACGCTGGGCATCAAGAAGGTCGAGGATCTGCCTGCCAATGCGCGCGCCTACATCAGCTTCCTGGAAGAGCAGGTCGGCACCAGCATCGACATCATTTCGACCGGGCCGGATCGCATCGAAACCATTGTACTGCGCAATCCGTTCGACGAATAATCGCGATATCGACGCCCATGGCGTGTTGGTCTTTTAGGTAGCGAGTGAAAGAGAGGGGGCGACGGGGTCGCCCCTTTTTGCATCCGTTTGCTTCTTGTGTCCGTTAGTGCTCAGCCCGGTTTAAAAATCGATGCCTCGACGCGCCTGAAGGCCGTTGTTGAAGGCGTGGCGAACTTCCTGCATTTCGGTCACCGTATCGGCCATGGCAACAAGGTCGCGGTGAGCGTTGCGTCCGGTGACGATCACCGTCTGTTCACGGGGACGGTTCTCGAGCGCCTTGATCACCGTGGCAATATCCAGGTAGCCAAATTTGAGCATGTAGGTGATTTCATCGAGCACCACCAGGTAGGTGTCGGGGTCGGCCAGCATTTTCTCGGCGTCCTGCCATACCGCCTGGCACGCCTGGGTATCGGCCTCGCGGTTTTGTGTATCCCAGGTAAAGCCGGTGGCCATGATGGCAACGCTCAGGTTGGAATCTTCTTCCAGACGATTGCGCTCGCCGCACTCCCACAGACCCTTGATAAACTGCACGACGCCGACCTTGTAACCGTAGCCAAGGGCGCGGGTCACGGTGCCCCAGGCGGCGGTCGTCTTGCCCTTGCCGTTGCCGGTGTTGATCAGCAGCAAGCCGCGCTGCTCGGTCGCCTCGGCGACCTTTTCATCGACACGCGCCTTGAGTTTCTCCATTGATGCCTTGTGGCGTGTACTGCGATCTGTCATGCGATTTCCTCAGTGTCAAACAGCCATCTTGGTGTCCTAGCCTAAGCGATTCATTGCGTCTTGAACATCGAGGCGACCCCGCTTTTATTTCACGGTGGTGAGGGGAGAGGAAGCAATATTAGGCGATTTGGGCGAAGAGCATTGGCCGGTAGGGGGCTGGCTGCTCTAGAATGGGTAGCTATGTCTTGTCAGGAATCTGTCTATGCCGTCATTTGATATTGTTTCAGAGTTCGATCAGCACGAAGCGGCGAATGCCGTCGATCAGGCCAATAGTGAAGTCCAGTCGCGTTTTGATTTCAAAGGGGTGGATGCCTCGTTCAGCCTCGAAAAGGACACGGTTCAGTTGGAGGCAGAGGTTGACTTTCAGCTCAAGCAGATGCTGGACGTGCTGCGTAATCGGTTAATTGCACGTGGCATCGACGCGCGCTGCATGGATATCAAGGATCCCGTTCTTTCCGGTGTCAAAGCCCGCCAGGAAGTCGCTCTCAAGCAAGGCCTGGATCAGACCGAGGCCAAGGACATCGTCAAGCGTATCAAGGCCAGCAAGCTGAAAGTCCAGGCACAGATCCAAGGCGAGAAAGTGCGTGTGACGGGTAAGAAACGCGACGATCTGCAAAGCGTCATGGCGTTACTGCGCGGTGAAGAAGGGCCGGAACTGCCTCTGCAGTTCGATAACTTCCGCGACTGAGCCCACGCGCTTACCGTTTCCTTAACGCCGATAACAACAGCACCGACCATAGGAGTTTCGCATCATGTCTGATCCGCAGCCGGTTTATTTAAGCGATTACCAGCCCCCCGCCTATCGGGTGACTCATACCGAGCTGACGTTTGATCTTGACCCTGCCAATACCCTCGTCACCGCGCGGCTGCATATCGAGCGGCGGGCCACCGCCGATGCCGATACGCCGCTGATCCTTGACGGTGAGCAACTCACCCTTCGCTCGCTGTCGATTGACGGCACGCCGCTTGCAGAGAACGCCTATCAGGTCGGCGACGAAGGCCTGCGGATCGAACGGGTACCGGCGTGCTTCGTGCTGGACAGTGAGGTGGTGCTGGCCCCAGAGGACAACACCGCGCTGGAAGGCCTCTACCAGTCCAATGGCATGTTCTGTACCCAGTGCGAAGCCGAGGGGTTTCGTCGCATCACCTTTTACCCGGATCGTCCGGACGTCATGTCGACGTTTACCGTGACGGTGATCGGCGATCGCCGGCGCGAGCCGATTCTGCTTGCCAACGGCAACCCGGTCGAGCAGGGCGAGCGTCCGGATGGCCGCCACTATGCCATCTGGGAAGACCCGCACCCCAAGCCCTGCTACCTATTTGCCCTGGTCGCCGGGGATCTGCATAAGGTGGAAGACCATTTCACCACCCAGTCCGGGCGAGACGTCACCCTGCAGCTGTGGGTGGAAGGGGAGAACCTGCAGAAAACCGACCATGCCATGGGCTCGCTCAAGCGTGCCATGGCGTGGGACGAGCAGGTCTACGGACGCGAATACGATCTGGACCTGTTCATGATCGTGGCGGTCAACGACTTCAACATGGGGGCCATGGAGAACAAGGGCCTCAATATCTTCAACTCGGCGGCGGTGCTGGCCCACCCGGATACCGCCACCGACGCCGCCTTTCAGACCGTCGAAGGCATCGTGGCCCACGAGTACTTTCACAACTGGTCGGGGAAC
Source organism: Halomonas sp. CUBES01 (assembly GCF_020991005.1). Classification (GTDB taxonomy): domain Bacteria; phylum Pseudomonadota; class Gammaproteobacteria; order Pseudomonadales; family Halomonadaceae; genus Vreelandella; species Vreelandella gomseomensis. The sequence continues at coordinate 137,762 of NZ_JAJLLW010000003.1, forward strand.
CGGGTGACCTGCCGGGACTGGTTTCAGCTGTCCCTGAAAGAGGGCTTTACGGTTTTTCGTGACCAGTGCTTCTCGGCCGAGACCAACTCTGCCCCGGTGAAGCGGATTCAGGACGTGTCGTTTTTCCGTACGGCGCAGTTCGCCGAGGACGCGGGTCCCACGGCCCATCCGGTGCGCCCCGATCATTACATTGAAATCACCAATTTCTACACCCTGACGATTTATGAAAAGGGCGCCGAGATCGTCCGAATGCTGCGCAACCTGGTCGGCTGGGACGCCTTTCGCCAGGGCGCAGACCGCTACTTCGAGCGCTTTGACGGACAGGCCGTCACCATTGAGGATTTCGTCGACTGCATGGCGGAAGCCTCGGGGCTTGACCTGAGCCAGTTCATGCGCTGGTACGATCAGGCCGGGACGCCCGAGATCGATGCCCACGGCGAGTACGACTACGCCCACGGCGAATACCACCTGACGCTGCGTCAGCGAACCCCTGCCACGCCCGGACAGGTGGACAAGCAGCCGCTGCATATCCCGGTCGCCATGGGGCTGGTAGGCACCAAGTCAGGACAGGATCTGAGGCTTACCCTGGACGGCGAAAAGCTCGGTAAAGACGCGGTGATTCACCTCCGCGAAGACGAACAGACGTTTGTGTTTACCGATGTGGCCGAAGCCCCGGTTCCCTCACTGCTGCGCCACTTTTCTGCCCCGGTAAAGCTGCATTTCCCTTATTCCCGTGAAGATCTGGCCTTTCTGCTGACCCAGGACAGCGACGGCTTCAACCGCTGGGATGCCGGGCAAGGCCTGGCAATGTTAGCACTTGACGACCTGATCGCCGCTCACCGCAACGGCGTCGAGAAGGTCATGGATGGCCGTGTGGTCGATGCGTTCCGCGCGCTGCTGGCCAGTGAGCCGGCGGACAAGGCGGTGCTTGCCGAAATGCTCACGCTGCCTTCCGAGGCGTACATCGCCGAGCAGCAGCCGATTGTCGACGTCGACGCCATTCATGCCGCGCGGGAGTTCGTGCGCCAGTCGCTGGCGATGGCGCTGCGCGATGAGTTCATGGCGACCTTTGAGGCCAATCGCTCCAGTGAGCCTTATGCACCGACGCCGGAGCAGATTGCCCAGCGAAGCTTGAAGAATGTAGCGCTCAGCTACCTGATGTCGATTGAAGATGAGCAGGGCGTGGCGCTGTGCGAAGGCCAGTTTGCGGCTAACCACAACATGACCGACGTGCGCCACGCCCTGACATTGCTGGTGCACAGCGACCGCGATGATCTGGCGACGCCGGCGCTCAAGACCTTCGGTGAAAAGTGGGCCCATGACCCGCTGGTCATGGATCAGTGGTTTACCATCCAGGTGTCCCGGCCGCAGGCGGATGTGCTCGAGCGGGTGAAATACCTGATGGCGCATCCCGCCTTCTCGCTGAAAAACCCCAACCGCGTACGCGCACTGATTGGTGCCTTTGCGCAAAATCGGGTGAATTTCCACCGTTTGGACGGCGAGGGGTACGCCTTGCTCGCCGATGTGGTGATCGAGCTGAATCGCCTGAACCCGGAAATTGCCGCGCGTTTGATCACGCCGCTCACCCGCTGGCAGCGTTTCGATGAAACCCGCCAGGATCTGATGCGGTCACAGCTGGAGCGTATTCAACGCGAACCGCTATCAAGCAACGTTTACGAGGTGGTCGAAAAGGCGCTGGCATGATCAGCCCGATGGAGCGATAACCAAAAGGACATCTTAGTGACGACACCACAAAAGCGTTTTTTACTTATCGTCAATGGTAAATCCGCCGGTAATGCGGCGCTACGTGAAGCAGTGGTTGAGCAGCGCAAGGCAGGGGTTCCGATCAGCGTCCGGGTAACATGGGAAGCAGGCGATGCCGTCTACTTTGCCGAGGCGGCCGCCGGCATGGAGATCACCCATGTGATTGCCTGCGGCGGTGACGGCACCGTCAATGAGGTGATGAACGGGCTAATGCGCCTGGTGCCGTCGCGGCGGCCCGCCCTGGGGATTGTGCCCATGGGGAGTGCCAATGACTTTGCCACTTCGGTGGGCTTGCCGCTGGAGCCGCATGACGCGCTCGCGGCGGCGTTGACGCTGGCTGACTATCCCATTGACGTCGTCAAGCTGAGTGCCGAGCGCGACAGTGATGCGGTGACTCGCTACTACGTGAACATGATGACGGGTGGCTTTGGCGCCGAAATTACCTCGTCGACCCCCAAAATGCTCAAGCGCATGTTGGGCGGCGGGGCCTATTCGTTGATGGGGGCGGTGAAGGCATGGCGTCATCGCAGCTATCGTGGCACGCTACACTGGGCCGATCAGGAAGAATCCGCCTCGCTGCTGCTGCTGGCGATTGGCAACGGCCGCCAGTCCGGGGGCGGCCAGGTGCTGGCGCCCAACGCTAAACTGGACGATGGTCTACTGGACGTGCTGGTCGTAAAGGATTTTGTCACCGCCACGGCGGTGCCTGACCTGGTCAGCGAGCTGCAGGATTTTCCAGGCGCTGGCCGCTTTGTCCGCTACGTATCGGTGGAGGCGCTCAGCGTCACGACGCTGCCCGATGACCCACCCTGGCCGCTGACGCTGGATGGCGAAGCGTGCCACTACCGACGCTTCTGCGCCGAGATCGTGCCGTTGGCGATCCGCGCGGTACTGCCCGATAACTGTCCGCTGCTGTCGTCGGCGGATCAGGACTGAGGCAGCATTGGCAAACGGTTATGGATGCAATGAGGAGCAAACATTGAGGAGACAACATTAATGGCTAACCGCGTTTGGCTACCCGTACTCGCCGCTGCCATGCTGGTCATCAGCGGCTGTGGCGACAGCGCAGAGACATCTGACGTCAATCAGGAGGAGGCGGCGTCATCGTCAACCGATACCGAATCAGCTGCAGTGTCGAACAGCGACGATGACAATGCGCCTGCGGTGTCCTCAGACAGCGACACTGACAGCAGCGCAGCGGATAGCGACGCGGTCGAGTCCCGTCAGGCGGAAGAGGAACTGGCGCGCGCCGAGGCGCTGGAAGATGAAGACGCCGAGCAGGAAACCGCGCCGCAACCCGAAGAGGTCGAGGCCGATGAAGAGACCCTGGCGGCTGACCCTGAAGAGGTGTTGGAAGAAGGTGGAGCCATGCCCGGTGAAGCGACGCGCTCGGATGTGGATGACATCATTGCCGAGACCGAACGCCGCTTCGAGGAGGCGCAGCAGCGACTGGAAGAGCAGTTTCAGGAAGTCGAACAGCAGGCGCCCATCACTGACACCATCAGCGAAGAAGAGATGGACGAGCGCTGGGAATTCGACAGCAGCCTGCCGGAATCGGCGCGCAGTGAAGAAAGCAACCGCGGCAGCGATGTCGATGCGCTGATCGAAGATACCGAACGTCGTTTTGAAGAGGCCGAGCAGCGTCTCAATGAACAGTTTGAGGCGATCGAAGAGGAGCGACCCGAGAACCTGATCGGGGAGGAGTAGTCGGCAGGGCGGAGAAAAGCAGACGCTGGGAAATTAAAAAGGCCCGCTGTGAAGCGGGCCTTGTGCGTCGAGGCGATTACGCAACGCGGATGTTGGAAGCCTGAAGGCCTTTCTTGCCCTGAGTCACCTCAAAGCTGACTTTCTGACCGTCCTGCAGGGACTTGAAGCCCTCCGCTTGAATTTCGGAGAAGTGGGCAAACAAATCATCACCGCCGTCATCGGGAGAGATGAAGCCGTAACCTTTGGTATCGTTGAACCACTTGACAGTGCCAGTTGCCATTTTCCATTTCCTTAACGAGCTTAATGATCAGACGGGATGCATTTCGAACCCGTCAATTTCACTCTAGATGCAAAAAAACCGATCGTCCAGTCATAATGCACGGATTCTTTTCCACTTCATGAGCGCTTGAAAATGATGCCTTTTAGCCTGATCGATGCACAGTTTCTGCCGTTTGTCGTCGCCATTACGCTGCTATCGGTGACCCCTGGAGTCGATACGCTGCTGGTGATTCGCAATACGGCCCGAGGCGGCTTTCGCGATGGGGTGGTCACCAGCATGGCGATCTGTAGCGGACTGTTTGTGCATGCCACCATCTCGGCGATGGGGATCTCGCTGATCCTGCTGCAGTCCGCCTGGGCGTTTCATGCCTTGAAGCTGGTGGGGGCAGGGTATCTGATCTGGCTGGGCGTAGGCAGCCTGTTGGCAGCGAGACGCGGGCAGCCGCTGCCGGTCAAGGGAGTAATGACCGATGCCGCCGCCGTACCGCTTTGGCAGTCGCTCAAGGAGGGCTTCCTGTCCAATGTGCTCAACCCAAAGACGGTGGTGTTTTACATGGCTTTTCTACCGCAGTTCATTGCCCCGAGCGACCCGGCCCTGGTCAAGTCGTTGTGGCTGGCGGGCGTGCACTTCGTGATCGCCAATATCTGGCAGATCGGCGTGGTGGTGATGGTCGGCAGCGCCGGTAAATGGCTGGCCAGTGCACGTTTTGCGCAGACCCTTAATGCCATGACCGGCGCTGTCTTGGTCGTGCTGGGGATACGCCTGGCGTTCTCCCAACGCCCGCTCTAGTGGTTCGTGATAGACGCAACGCTGTTGGGCGATGGCTTTATCCCGTCGGTATCAGTTGCGCGCTACCAGGGCGTGGTCGTAACGCACCTGCTTTTCACCCTCACTCAGCAGGGTGACGCCGTCACTCGAGCCGTTGGCAAGGCTTTCAAAGATGGCGCGATAGGCTAGCACGGCCTGGACGTAGTTGCGGGTTTCGCGGTACGGGATACGCTCCACAAAGAGGTCAAAAGCCTCGATGCTATTGTCTCCCAGCCAGCGATCCACGCGCCCGGGGCCCGCGTTATAGGCGGCGGTCGCGGCTAGCCGATTGCCCTGGTAGCGCTGTAGCTTGTCGCGCAGGTAAGTGCTGCCCAGGCGAATGTTGAGTTCCGGGTCCAGTACGCCGTAGAGGCCGGGGTCCTCGAGCCCGATCTCACGGCTCACCTGGGCGGCGGTACCTGGCATTAGCTGCATCAGCCCACGGGCGCCGGCCGGCGACAGGGCATTGGCGTTATAGGCGCTTTCACGGCGCGTGATGGCCATCAGCAGGTAAGGGTCAACCCCGCTGAGGCGCCCCCAGTGGATGAAGTCATCGTGATAGGCCTGGGGGAAGCGCCATTCGAGAGCGTCCCACATGCCCGCTGCAATGGTGGTCTGCACCAGCCGGGCATGCCAGTCTTGGGCGGCGGCAAAGTCCGCCAGCGCCCGGGCTTCTTCGGTGGATGCCTGCTGCACCGCATGCAGCCATTCGCTGTTGGCCAGGCCGTCTTCGCCGATGCGCATCAACGCCTGGGTGCGCTGGACGACCGGCAGTTCGGCAATACGCTGCCGTGAGGCCTCATCGAAATAGAAGCGTTCGTTGTTCAGGGCCAGGGGCTGACCCAGGCGCTCTGCGGCGGCAAAGCCGTAAAAACTGCGTTCGTCGGCGGCCTGTTGAAAATGCGTTGCCGCGGCGTCCTGATTGCCTAGCTGATCGTTGGCGCGGGCCAGCCAGTATTGCCAGCGAGCCTCCTGCTGCTGGTCGCCGGGCATCCGGGTAATCCACTGGCGTACGTTCTCCCACTGGCGCGCCTGAAGCGCGCGGCGAACGCGCAGCTCGAACACCCGCTCGCTGTCGAGACGAGGCAGCACGCTGTCCACCCAGGCCATCGAATCGGGGACTTCACGCACCAGCACATAGTAGGCCAGCGCTTCCTCGATGCGTTGCTGATCACTGGGTAGCAGGCGCAAGCGATCATCCAGAGTGCGCCAGTAGGCGAAGGCCTGCGAGGTATCTTCCTGGATAAGACGCTGCATGCCTGCCTGATAAAAGGGGCTGGTTGCGGCGCATTCGGGGCCCAGGCAGGTGGGCGAGCTCAACAGTTTCTCGGGATCGCTGTCGGCCGCTTCATAGGTATCGATAGCGGTTTGCCAGGCGCCGCTCAGTTGGTCACTCAGGTAGTCGGCCAGGCGGGTGTTGTCCGCCTGCCAGGCGAGCATCAGGCGATCCCAGACCGCTTCATCGTCGATGGTGCCATTGGCTCTCAAGCGCTCAAACAGTGTGTCGCAGGCGCTGGGCTGCGATTGTGCCACCGTCCACAGGCGCAGGCCCGCGTCTGCTGCTTGCTGCGGGGCGCTATCAAAGTGCGCCGTGTGATAATAGCACTGCCTGGCGGTCCCGCTGGGCTCGCCGTCGCTGACCGCGCGAACATCGCCAAATTGGCCGGCGTCGCCGTAGCGTTCGATCGCCTGGCCGCGCAGCCATTCACCCAGCGGCGAATCGCGATGAACATCGACGTAGCGGTTGACCGCGTCGGGTGACAGATCCGGCAGCTGGCCGCGCAGGCGGTGGTAAGTCACATAGCCGCTTAACGGGTGGTCTGCGATCGCGGCCATGTCGATGCGATCCCACTGCTGATTGCGCGCGGCCTCGAGTGCGTCGCGCAATGCGCTGTCGCTGGCAGCCCAGGACAGGTTCGGCAGGCAAGCCATGAAAGCGATGGAGAATACGCGGGCGGTGCGGGGCATGATGCTTCCTCGATACGGCGTTCGGCCACCTGGGGAGAATGAACTATTCTAACGCGAGCGATTCTGACAACCGAACGCCTTAGAGGATTCACTACTGATGGCTCCATTATCCACGTGGTGGTTGCTACGTCGACTTAAATCCCGTGCCTGGGCAGTCAAGCGCATTGTACGGGCCTTGAAGCTGTTTTTACCGATGACCCGCGATGTCATCAAGGGGCGTTTTCGCCCGGTGCCCTGGTCGGCGTTTGTGCTGATGGCGGGGGCGCTGTTTTATCTGGTGTTGCCGTTTGACCTGATCCCCGATTTTCTGATGTTGATCGGCGTGGTTGACGATGTGGTGATCGTCGGATGGCTGCTCAATCGTATCGACAAGCGGCTGGCCGACTATCGCGCCTGGAAATACCCGCAAAGCGAGCCCTCATCGTCGCCCCCTGCCGCTTGAAAAATCATCCCTCAGCCCCATATCTCGTTCACACCTGATTTATGCCTTTGCCAGCGTGGCAGGGCGCTTTATGCAACGAGATCAACGAGGGCTAAGCGCATGTCCAATACGAACCACGAAGAAACCCTTGGCTTTCAGACGGAAGTTAAGCAGCTGTTGAATCTGATGATTCATTCGCTGTACTCCAACCGGGAAATTTTCCTGCGCGAGCTGATTTCCAACGCCGCCGACGCCTGCGACAAGCTACGCTACGCGGCGCTGGACAACGATGCGCTGTACGAAGGCGATAGCGAACTGCGGGTCGAGATCGAACACGACGCCGACGCGGGCACGGTAACCCTGCGCGACAACGGCATCGGCATGAATCGCGACGATGTGATTGCCAACCTCGGCACCATCGCGCGCAGCGGCACCTCCGAGTTCCTCAAGCAGCTGTCCGGCGAGCAGCAGAAAGACGCCAAGCTGATCGGTCAGTTCGGCGTCGGCTTCTACTCCAGCTTCATCGTCGCCGACGACGTCACGGTGCGCACGCGCAAGGCGGGAGAGGACGCCAGCACCGGCGTCGAGTGGCGCTCCAAGGGCGAGGGTGAATTTACCGTTGCCGATATCGACCTTGAGAAGCACGGCACCGAAATCATCCTGCACCTCAAGGACGATGCCAAAGAATTTGCCGACGATTTCCGTCTGCAGAACCTGGTGCGCAAGTACTCGGATCATATCGAAGTGCCGGTGCGCATGCCCAAGACCGAAACCGCCAAGGACGACGACGGCAATCCCATCGAGGGCAGTGAAGTCACCACCTGGGAAACCGTCAACGAAGCCACGGCGCTTTGGGTGCGCCCCAAGAGCGAGATTTCCGACGACGAGTACAAGGCGTTCTACAAGCACGTTGCCCACGACTTCAGTGACCCGTTGACCTGGAGCCACAACAAGGTGGAAGGCAAGCTGGAATATACCAGCCTGCTGTACGTGCCCGGTCGCGCGCCCTTCGATATGTTCGACCGCGACGGCGCCCGTGGCGTGAAGCTGTACGTCCAGCGCGTCTTCATCATGGACGACGCCGAGCAGTTCCTGCCGCTTTACCTGCGCTTCATCAAAGGGGTACTGGATACCCGTGATCTGTCGCTCAACGTCTCCCGTGAGCTTCTCCAGCAGGATCCCAAGGTCGACAAGATCAAGGGGGCGCTGACCAAGCGCGCGCTGGATATGCTCAAGAAGCTTGCCAAGGACGACGAGCAGTATCAGACCTTCTGGAACACCTTTGGTAGCGTGCTCAAGGAAGGCCCGGGGGAAGACGCCGCCAACCGCGAAAAAATCGCCGGCCTGCTGCGCTTTGCCTCGACGCACACCGACACGGCCGCGCAGGAGCATGCGCTTGCCGACTACGTCGGGCGCATGAAAGAAGGTCAGCAGAAGATCTATTACGTGGTGGCCGACAGCTTCAACGCCGCCAAGCACAGCCCCCACCTGGAAATCTTCCGCAAGAAGGGCATCGAAGTGCTGCTGCTTTCCGACCGCATCGACGAGTGGCTGATGAGCCACCTGACCGAGTTCGATGGCAAGTCCTTCGCGGACGTGGCCAAAGGCGAGCTCGATCTGGGTGACGTGGAAGACGAAGCCGAGAAAAAAGAGCAGGAAGAAACCGCCAAGGCCAAGGAGTCGCTGGTCAAGCGGGTCAAGGAAGCGCTGGGCGAAGGCGTGCAGGACGTCAAGGTCACCCATCGTCTCACCGACTCGCCGGCCTGCGTGGTGCTGCCGGAGCACGAAATGGGCTACCAGATGCGTCGCATCATGGAAGCGGCAGGGCAGCCGCTACCTGAGGTGAAGCCGATACTCGAGCTGAACCCCAGCCACTCGCTGGTAGCGCGCCTGGAAGAGGCCGATGACAGCCTGTTTGCCGACCTGGCTCACATCCTGCTGGATCAGGCGATTATCGCCGAAGGCGGCCACCTGGATGACCCCGCTGCCTACGTGAAGCGTCTCAACGGCGTATTGGCAGCGTAACGCCACCTGCCGCGCACAACGGCCCCTTGGCAGCCCCAAGCGGGCCGTTTGTTTTTGTCGTACGCTTAACTCTTTGTTAATCAAATCCAGGAACCCCCATGGCTGAGCAGCAGATTCGTGTCGCCGTGCTAGGCGGTGGCAGTTTTGGTACCGCCCTGGCCAGTATTGCCGCCGACAATGGCGCTCAGGTGCGCCAGTGGATGCGCGACGAGGCGCTGGTGGAGCAGATCAACCGGGAGCGCCGCAACGGTCGCTACCTGCCGAACTACCCCATTAACCCCGCCGTCCAGGCGTCTACCGGCCTTGCAACGGTGCTGCACGACGCGGAGCTGGTGCTGATTGCGATTCCCTCCAAGGCCTTTCGCAGCGTTGTCCAGACCGCCAAACCCTGGCTAAAGCCCGAGCAGATTCTGGTCAGCACGACCAAAGGGATCGAGCAGGACGGCTTTCTGTTGATGAGCCAGGTCCTTGAACAGGAAACCGGGTTTGCGCATATCGGGGTGATTGCCGGCCCCAACCTGGCCTCGGAAATTGCCGACAAGCAGTTGACCGCCACGGTGATTGCCAGCGCCGATGCGTTGACCCGCACGCGGGTTCAGCAAGCGCTGGGCTGCCGCTACTTTCGCGTTTACGCAAGCAACGACCGCCACGGGGTGGAGCTCGGGGGGGCGCTGAAGAATATCTATGCGATTGCCGCCGGCATGGCGGCCGCGCTGGGCATGGGCGAAAATACCCGCAGCATGCTGATGACCCGGGCGCTGGCTGAAATGAGCCGCTTTGCCGTTGCCCAGGGGGCCAACCCCATGACGTTTCTGGGCCTGGCCGGGGTGGGGGATCTGATTGTTACCTGCTCGTCGAATCTGTCGCGCAACTACCGCGTGGGTTTTGCCATCGGCGAGGGCCGCACTCTGGACGACGCCGTCGAGGCCCTCGGGCAGGTGGCAGAGGGCGTCAATACCGTCAGGCTGGTCTGCACCAGGGCGGCCGAGATAGGCGTCTACATGCCCCTTGCCGAAGGGCTGTATCACGTGCTGTTCGACGGCGTGCCGCCACAGGACATGGCGAAGACGCTGATGATGGGCGAGCAAAGCAGTGACGTCGAATTCATTCTTCCCCGCGAAGATGTCCAGCAAGCCCATCGCGATACAGGAGGATGGCATGACTGACCAAACGCAGCGACTCTGGCTGATGCGCCACGGCGAAGCGGGCCCCGGCCGCCCCGATGAGCAGCGCACGTTGACGCCGCATGGCGAGCAGGAAGTCGCCAAGGTGGCGGACTGGCTTGCTGCGCGTTACACGGCACAGGGATGGCCAACGCCGAGGCTGCTGGCAAGCCCTTTTCGTCGCGCCCAGCAGTCGGCCGCGCGGCTTGCCCAGGCGCTCGCCGTGCCGGTAGAAACCCTGCCGCTGATCACCCCCGACGATCCACCCGAGGCGGTGGTGGAGTGGCTGCTTGAGCAAGCTGACGCGCCGCTGATTCTGGTCAGCCATATGCCGCTGGTGGGCGCACTCACTGAAACCCTGGTGGAAGGCCGCACGGCTCGCGGCATGGGGTTTCCCACCGCGGGCCTTGTCGAGCTGACCGCACCCGTGTGGGCGTCAGGTTGCGCCCAGCTGCAACGCTTTGTGCATCCGGGGCAGTTAACGTAGCGAAAAAAACGGCCGCAAGTGCGGCCGTTTCAGGTTGGCAAGGGGTATGCCTAGAGCAGCGCATCCAGCTTGTCTTTCAACAGGCCATTGACCTGCTGTGGATTGGCGGTTCCCCGCGAGGCCTTCATGACCTGGCCGACGAAGTAACCAATCATCTTGCCGCGCTTTTCGGGCTCGGCGTCGCGATACTGCGCAACCTGGGCGGGGCTGTCGGCGATGACCTGGTCGATCATCGTTTCAATGGCTCCCGTGTCGGTGACCTGCTTGAGGCCTTTCGCCTCGATGATCGCATCGGCGCTTGCGCCTTCGCCGTGCCACAGCGCCTGGAAGACCTGCTTGGCGGCTTTGCCGTTGATGGTGTCGTCGAGCACGCGCTGAACCAGCTCGCCCAGCTGCACGGCCGAGACCGGGCTGTCGGCGATGCTCAGGCTTTCGCGGTTGAGCGCGCCCGATAGCTCGCCCTGCACCCAGTTGGCCGCCTGCTTGACATCGCCGCACACGTGATGGACCTCCTCGAAATATTCGGCCATGTCGCGGCTGGCGGAAAGCACAGATGCATCGTAGGCCGACAGGCCCAGCGCCTGCTGAAAGCGCTCGCGTTTTTCAGCAGGCAGCTCCGGTAGCTGGCTGCGCAGATGGTCCAGATAGGCCTGGTCGAGTACCACCGGCAGCAGGTCGGGGCAGGGGAAGTAGCGGTAGTCGTTGGCTTCTTCCTTGGTGCGCATGCTGCGGGTTTCGTCGCGCTCGGGGTCGAACAGGCGGGTTTCCTGGATCACCTTGCCGCCGTCTTCGATCAGCTCGATCTGCCGCTCGACTTCAAAGGCAATGGCCTTTTCCACGAAGCGGAACGAGTTGACGTTCTTGATCTCGGCGCGGGTGCCGAAGGCTTCCTGGCCCTTGGGGCGCACCGAGACGTTGACGTCGCAGCGCATCGAGCCTTCGGCCATGTTGCCGTCGGAAATGCCCAGGTAGGTGACGATCGAATGGATCGCCTTGAGGTAGGCAGCCGCCTCTTTGGCGCTGCGCATGTCCGGCTCGGAGACGATTTCCAGCAGCGGCGTGCCGGCGCGGTTCAGGTCAATGCCGGTCATGCCGTGGAAGTCTTCGTGCAGCGACTTGCCCGCGTCCTCTTCCAGGTGGGCATGGTGAATGCGGATCTGCTTGGTGGTGTCGTCGTCCAGGGTGATCTCCACCTCGCCGGGGCCGACGATGGGGTGATACATCTGGCTGGTCTGATAGCCCTTGGGCAGATCCGGGTAGAAGTAGTTCTTGCGATCGAAAACCGATACTTCCGGGATGTCGGCGTGCACCGCCAGGCCAAACTGCACCGCCATGGCCACCGCCTGCTCGTTGAGCACCGGTAGTACGCCGGGTAGACCCAGATCGACCGCGCATGCCTGGCTGTTCGGCTCGGCGCCAAACGCCGTCGAGGCGCCGGAGAAAATCTTCGAGTGGGTGGCGAGCTGAACGTGGACTTCAAGCCCAATCACGGTTTCCCATTGCATCAGACGCTCTCCTCGGCGGTGGCAGGACGTTGCAGGTGCCAGTCAGTGGCTTGCTGGAACTGGTGGGCGACATTCAACAGTTGGGCTTCGGCAAAGTGGGTGCCGAGTATCTGCAGGCCCACAGGGCGGCGGCCAACGAAACCGGCCGGTACGCTGATGCCGGGAATGCCCGCCAGGTTCACCGCGATGGTGTAGATGTCCTGCAGGTACATGGATACCGGATCCTTCTTGGCCCCCAGGTCGAAGGCCGGCGTGGGCGACGCGGGGCCCATCAGCACATCGACGTCTTCAAAGGCGTCCAGGAAGTCCTGGCGAATCAGGCGGCGAACCTTCTGCGCCTTGGTGTAATAGGCGTCAAAGAAGCCTTCCGACAGCGTGTGGGTGCCAATCAGGATGCGGCGCTGGACTTCTTCGCCGAACCCTTCGGCCCGGGAACGCTTGTATAGGTCGATCAGGTCGCTTGGGTTCTCGCAGCGGTGGCCAAAGCGCACGCCGTCAAAGCGCGACAGGTTGGAGGAGGCCTCGGCCGGGGCGATCACGTAATACGCGGGGATGGCGTAGTGGGTATGCGGCAGGCTGACGTCGCGCACCGTGGCGCCCAACGACTCGTACACGCTAACGGCTTCACGGATGGCTTTTTCTACCTCGGGATCCAGGCCATCGCCGAAGTATTCCTTGGGAAGGCCGATTTTCAGCCCGGACAGCGGCGCATTGAGCGTTTCCGCGTAGTCGGGCACCCCGCGGGCCACGCTGGTGGAGTCGCGCACGTCGTGGCCGGCCATGACGTTCAACAGGTGGGCGCAGTCGGAGGCCGAGCGCGCCATGGGGCCCGCCTGGTCAAGGCTGGAGGCGTAGGCGATCATGCCGTAGCGCGACACGCGGCCGTAGGTCGGTTTGAGGCCGGTAATCCCGCAGAACGCGGCCGGCTGGCGAATCGAGCCACCGGTGTCGGTACCCAGTGCCGCCGGCGTCAGGCCTGCGGCCACCGCCGCCGCGCTGCCGCCGGAACTGCCACCCGGCACTGCGCTAAGGTCCCAGGGGTTCTTCACCGGTCCGTAATAGCTGTTTTCGTTGGAGGAGCCCATGGCAAACTCGTCCATGTTGGTCTTGCCAAGGCTGACGGTGCCCGCCGCCTTGAATTTTTCCACCACGGTGGCGTCGTAAGGCGCCGTAAAGTTGTCCAGCATCCTGGAGCCGCAGCTGGTTTTAACGCCCTGGGTGCAAAAGATATCCTTCAGGGCCAGCGGTAGGCCGGTCAGCCATCCGGCATTGCCGTTGGCACGCGCCTGGTCGGCGGCATCGGCCTGGGCCCGGGCCTGCTCGGCTGTCACGGTAATGAAGCTGTTCAGCGAAGCATCGGCCTGTTCGATGCGTTGCAGGTAGTGGTCGGTCAACTCGCGGCTGGACAGCTCACCGCTGTCCAGCGCCTGGGCGAGTTCCGTCAGTGTCTTGTCGTGCATGACCTGAGAGCTCCGTTCGAAGCGAAAAATAAGGGTGAAAAGTCGGCGAAAGTCGCGGCGTCGGGTTACTCGACCACGCGCGGGACGAGATACAGGCCGTTTTCCACCGCTGGCGCGCAGCGCTGAAAGGTGTCGCGCTGGTCGGTTTCGGTGACCTCGTCGGCACGCAGGCGCTGGGTGGCGTCGAGCGGGTGGGCCAGCGGCGCCACGCCATCGGTATTGACGCCTTGCAGCTGGTCAACCATGTCCAGAATCCGGCTCAGGTCTTCGACGAAGTCGCTGGCCTGGTCATCGCTGACGGCGAGTCGGGCTAGGTGGGCGGCCCGGCGTACATGGGAGTCTTCAAGCGCCATGATCGGAAATTCCTCGCGAAGGTGATGGAACATATCCCGCGTCACGCGGTATACAGTCAGTCATCTTATTAACGTCTTGTGTTGTAGACGTGGAAAATAGCCGCAAAAGGTACCACATCTTGGCGCGAACGGGCAGTGTTAGCCGCGACTCGTGCTTGCTGCCAGGGGGTTGCGGTGATACCGTTTGCATCCGCACAGGGTTCCCAGTCTGCACTAGGTAACAACATCCATGTTCAAACGTCTGAGGGGGCTGTTTTCCAGCGATCTGTCGATCGATCTGGGTACGGCCAACACACTGATTTATGTACGCGGTCGTGGCATTGTCCTTGACGAGCCGTCCGTCGTTGCCATCCGTCAGTCAGGTAATATGCGCAGCGTCGCGGCGGTAGGTGCCGACGCGAAACGCATGCTGGGACGCACGCCGGGCAACATTACGGCCATTCGTCCGATGAAAGACGGCGTCATTGCTGACTTTACGGTCACCGAGCAGATGCTTCAGCACTTCATCCGTAAAGTTCATCAAAGCACCTTCATTACGCCCAGTCCGCGGGTATTGGTCTGTATTCCCTATATGGCGACGCAGGTTGAGCGTCGCGCCATTCGCGAATCCGCCGAAGGCGCTGGCGCGCGCCGGGTCGACCTGATCGAAGAGCCAATGGCCGCCGCTATCGGCGCTGGGCTGCCCGTCGAGGAAGCGCAAGGCTCCATGGTCGTGGATATCGGTGGGGGGACAACCGAAATCGCGATCATTTCGCTTAACGGCATCGTCTACTCCGAATCCATCCGCGTGGGCGGCGACCGCTTTGACGAGGCCATTATCGCCTATGTGCGCCGTCATTACGGCAGCCTGATTGGTGAAGCCACCGCCGAGCGCATCAAGGAAGAAATTGGCTGCGCCTACCCCGGTGGCGAGCTGCGTGAAATTGATGTCCGCGGTCGCAATCTGGCCGAGGGTATCCCCCGCAGCTTCACGCTCAATTCCCACGAAATCCTCGAAGCCCTGCAGGAAACCCTGGGATCTATTGTATCTGCGGTGAAAAACGCGCTGGAACAATCGCCTCCCGAGCTTGCGTCCGATATCGCCGAGCGTGGATTGGTGCTGACCGGCGGCGGTGCGCTGCTGCGCGACATCGACAAGCTGATCGCCGAGGAAACCGGACTGCCCGTGATCGTGGCGGAAGATCCGCTGACCTGCGTGGCACGCGGCGGCGGCAAGGCACTGGAAATGATCGACCAGCATACCTTTGAGTTGTTGTCGAGCGACTGATCGCAGCGGTTAACCGCGGGGGATTTGCCTATTAAACCGCTGTTCTCGCACGGGCCATTACCGGGATATCGGCTGTTTTTCTGCTTGCTGATCGCCGGCGCGCTGATGTTTGTCGATCAGCGTTTTACGCGGATGGAAAACGTGCGTGCCCAGATGTCGATGGTGGTCGCTCCGATTCAGTGGGTGGTGGGCGTCCCTAGCCGAGTGCTGGACTGGGGGGCGCTGGCCCTGTCGGATCAGCAGGCACTCGTCGATGAAAATCAGCGGCTGCGCGAGCAGATCCTGACGCTGTCCCATCGCGGCCAGCAGATGGCGAGCCTGGTCAAGGAAAATGCTGAACTCCGGCGGTTGCTCAACGCCGCTCAGCGGCGCGATATCCCGTACATGTCCGCTGAGCTGCTTTCGCTGGATAACGATCCCTTCAGCCATCAGATGGTGGTAGATCGAGGGCATCGCCACGGTGCCTATGTGGGTCAGCCGGTGATCGATGCCACCGGGCTGGTCGGTCAGGTAACGGCGGTGTCGGCCTACTCGAGTCGCGTGCTGCTGCTGGCTGATGCCAGCCATGCCTTGCCCGTGCAGGTCAACCGCAACGGGCTGCGCTTTATCGTTCAGGGCGCTGGCCGCTACGGCCGGGTTAACGTCCTGCATGTGCCCAATACGGCGGACATCCGTGAAGGCGATCTGCTGACCACCTCGGGGCTGGCCGGGCGCTTCCCGCCAGGCTACCCCGTTGCCCGAGTCACCGATGTCGACCATGACCCGGGTCAGCCATTCGCCCAGGTGACCGCAGAGCCCACGGCGCAGTTGAAACGCTCGCGCCATTTCCTGTTACTTTCGCCGCCGCCGCGTTTGTCGCCTGACGAGCAACAGTGGGACGATACCCTGCGGATATCGGTGGAAGCACTTCGCAGTGCGCGTCAGGTGGTCGACCCTGATGACACATCGTTTTCCCGGGAGGTGCCTTAATGCCCCGCGTGTCGGTGACGCCCCTCGTGGTGATTTGGCTGACGCTGCTACTGGCGCTTTGCCTGCAGGTCATGCCGCTGGCGGACGGGTGGCAGGTATTTCGCCCGGACTGGCTGGGCCTGATGCTGATTTACTGGTGCATGCGCGAGCCGGATCAGGTGGGCGTCTTCCACGGCTTTGTGCTGGGTATTTTGCTCGACCTGATCGAGGGCACCCCGCTGGGACAGCATGCGATCCTGTTTTCCCTGCTGGCGTTCCTCTGCGCCCTGGTGTATGCCCGGTTCCGCGCCTATTCGCTGCTCCAGCAGGCACTGCTGGTGCTGGTGCTGCTGGGGATTGTCCAGCTGGTCGACCAGTGGCTGCGCAGCCTGGTGGGTGACTTCTCCATTCATCTGGCGTTTTTAATCTCGTCGGCGGTCAGTGCGGTGTTGTGGCCGTGGCTGGCGACGATGTTTGCCGCTTTGCAGCGCCGTTTTGCCCGCTGACAGACAAGCTGCCCTGAATAATCGACCTGGAGGGGACATGACCGAATCAGTGCCGGTGTTGTGCCTGGCGTCGGCGTCGCCCCGACGCCGTGCGCTGCTTGCCTCGATCGGCGTGGCGGTTCAGGTGCAGCCCTGTGACATCGATGAAACGCCGCTGGCCCATGAGTCCGCCGAGCGCTATGTGGAACGCCTGGCGCAGGCCAAGGCCCGGGCCGCCGCCCCGATGACGTCGCTACCTATCTTGGGCTCGGACACGGCGGTGGTGGTGGACGGGCGGATTCTAGGCAAGCCTGGTAGCCAGCAGCACGCCGCCTGGATGTTACGCCAGCTATCGGGGCGCGAGCACCAGGTGCTGACCGGCGTCGCGGTGATTGGCCCCCGGGGCATGTTGTCGACCTGTGTGACCACTCGGGTGACGCTGCGCGACCTCAGCGAGGCGGAGATAACCGCTTACTGGCAGACGGGTGAGCCAGAGGACAAGGCCGGCGGCTATGCGATACAGGGGCTGGCGTCGGTGTTTGTGGCCGGCATAGAAGGCAGCCACTCGGCCGTGGTGGGACTGCCCTTGTTTGAAACAGCGTGCTTGCTGCGTCGTCAGGGGGTACCGTTATGGGATGGATATTTACCCGCGTAAACCCACAAGGATTTTTGCATGAGCGGTGAGGTTCTGATCAATTTGACGCCGATGGAGACCCGCGTGGCGCTGGTCGAAAACGGCGTGCTGCAAGAGGCGCTCATCGAGCGTTCCCGCCGACGCGGTATTGTCGGCAATATCTACAAAGGCAAGATTGTCCGCGTACTGCCTGGCATGCAGGCTGCTTTTGTTGATATTGGCCTCGAGCGCGCCGCCTT
Source organism: Halomonas sp. CUBES01 (assembly GCF_020991005.1). GTDB lineage: Bacteria > Pseudomonadota > Gammaproteobacteria > Pseudomonadales > Halomonadaceae > Vreelandella > Vreelandella gomseomensis. The sequence continues at coordinate 155,275 of NZ_JAJLLW010000003.1, forward strand.
TATCCATGCCCATGAAGTCATGCCGCCCGGCACGCCCGTCGACGAGCAGCAGACGATCGGGCAGCTGCTTCATGAGGGCCAGGCGCTGGTCGTGCAGGTCACCAAGGATCCCATCGGGACCAAGGGCGCGCGTCTGACCACCCATCTGTCGGTGCCCTCGCGCTACCTGGTGTACATGCCCGACACGCCGCATAACGGCGTCTCCCAGCGTATCGAAGACGAGCGCGAGCGCGACCGGCTGAAGGCGTTGCTGGACAGCAGCATCGGCGAGCAGACCCTGGATGTCAACGGCGGCTTCATTGTGCGCACCGCCGCCGAAGGGGTGGGCGATGAAGAGCTGATTGGCGACATGCACTTTCTGCTGCGTCTATGGCGCAAGGTCAGCGAGCGAAAAATTACTGCGGCGCCCTCCACGGTCATCTACGACGACCTGCCGCTGTTCATGCGCACCTTACGCGACGTGATGCGCGACGATATCGAAAAGATCCGCATTGATTCCCGGGAGAACTTTGTCAAGCTCGTCGAGTTTGCCCGGGAGTTCATGCCCGAAGCCGTCGACCGTATCGAATACTACCCTGGCGAGCGGCCGATTTTTGATCTGTACAGCGTCGAAGATGAGATTCAGAAGGCGCTCGGTCGCAAGGTTCAGCTGAAATCGGGCGGCTATCTGGTCATTGACCCCACCGAGGCGATGACCACCATCGACGTCAATACCGGGGGCTATGTCGGCCATCGCAACCTTGAAGAGACGATTTTCAAGACCAACCTGGAAGCCGCGACGGCGATCGCCCGGCAGCTTCGCCTACGCAATCTGGGCGGCATCATCATCATCGACTTTATTGATATGGAGGATGTCGAACACCAGCGGCAAGTGCTGCGTGTGCTTGAAAAGGCCCTGGAGCGTGATCACGCCAAGACCAAGTGTACCGGTGTCACCGAGCTTGGTCTTGTCCAGCTGACCCGCAAGCGCACCCGCGAAAGCCTCGAGCAAACCCTTTGCGAGGCGTGTCCTACCTGCAGCGGCAGGGGCACGCTGAAGACGCCGGAGACGGTGTGCTACGAGATCTTTCGCGAGATTCTGCGCGAAGAGCGGGCCTACAGCGCCGAAACCTACATGGTGCTGGCCTCGCAGCCGGTGGTGGATCGCCTGCTGGATGAAGAGTCCGCCGCCGTGGCGGACCTGGAAACGTTCATCCACAAGACGATACGTTTTCAGGTAGAGCAGCATTATTCCCAGGAGCAGTACGATATCGTGTTGATGTGATCCATGACGACTCGCTCGGTGGTGCGTACGGCATTGAGGTTGGCGGCCTGGTGGCTGGGGGCGCTGGCCATCGTGCTGCTGTTGTTGCGTTTGGCCATGAGTCAGGCGGATGCGCTGACACCGCGCATCGAGGCTTGGCTTGAGACCCAAGTCGGCGTGCCGGTCACCATCCAGCGCCTGACGCTGGCGTTTGAACGCAATGACATCCAGCTGATGGTTGGCGAGGTCAGTGCCCAGACCCCCGATGGCTACCCCCTTTTCAAGCTGGATCACGCCAAGCTGCGGCTGGACGTCTGGGCCTCGCTGATCGCGCGCGCGCCGATTTTCAACGACGCAGACGTGCGCGGCACCGAATTTCACCTCTACCGCTTATTCAGCGATGAATGGCAATGGCCGGCCCCCGCCAAACTGCCGGTGGTAGACCAGCAGCCCGCCATCAACCTCGAGGCGCTGGATCGTTGGGCGGGCATCCTGCTGCGTCAGCAATTGAGCGTGGAGGATACCCGCCTCGTGCTGCACGGCGAGCGCAATACCGTCGATTTGCACGCCCCTACCTTACTGCTGGGCGGCGACAATCAAGGCACCCAGCTTGAAGGCAGCATCAATCTGGTCAGCCGCTCGGAGGATACGCCATCCCGACCGTTGCCCACGGTGCATTTGCAGGCCGAGATCGCGCCGGGCGACCAAGGCTACCGGGACTTCTCCGGCGCCCTGAACGTCGAGATACAGCTGGATCACCTGGCGCTTTTGGCGGATGTGCTGCGCCCCGACTACGTACCGCAGATTACCCAGGCCGGCGGCGACGCCAAGCTTTGGGGGCGCTGGTACCGGGGCCAGCTGGATCAGGCACGCGTCGGGATCGAGATACCCCAGCTGACGCTGCGCCACGATGTGCAGCGCGCCATTTTGCGCGATGTTGAAGCGCTGGGGCAGTGGGAGCGCGAGGGCGAGGGCGGCGAAGCCTGGTTGAGCGGTAATGCGCAGAACGTGGAGTGGGCCCAGCCGGCGGGCGTCAGCGAAGGCCCCGCGCTTCCCCGGCATTGGTACCTGACGCACCAGCCCGACAGCTGGGAGCTGCGCACCAGCGCGTTTGAACTGGCCTCCCTGGCCGCCTGGCGGGATTATATTCTGTTGCCGGAGTCGGTTACCCGAGTGCTGCAGACGCTCTCCCCGCGTGGTCAGGTGGAAGGCTTGAGTCTTGGTCAGCGCGCAGGTGAGTGGGGCGTCGACGCGGCCATCAGCAACCTTGAAGTATTGCCCTGGGAGCAGGCGCCCGGGGGTGGGCCCCTGGATGCCTGGGTTCAGGCGCGGGATTTCAGAGGGCGCGTACAGTTTGCCAATCATCGCGAGAGCACACTCTACTTTCCCGAACTCTTCGCTACCCCCATGCAACTGCAGCATGCCACCGGGCAGGTCGAATGGGTCTACGACGGCCCGCGGGCGCTGGTCAGCGGGCGCGATATCGCCCTTGATTGGGACGGCGCCCGGTTGACCGGAGGCTTTGGCCTGGTCACCGATGCCGAGCGCGGGCACTTCGGACTGGATATTGATTTTCAGGACGTCGATGCCGCCGAGCGACCGCTTGCGCAGTGGGTGCCCATGAAAATCCTGGCCCCCGAGCTGCGCGAATGGCTGAGCCGCGATGTGGGCGGTTATGTCACCCAGGGGGCATTGAAGCTAAGCCAGCCGCTGGGTGACGATGTGTCCAGTGAGGAAGTGGTCACAACCCTTGATCTTGTGCTGCGCGATGGCTACCTGCCAATTGCGCCGGGCTGGCCGCAGCTCAGCGAGTTGGCTGGCCGATTGACGTGGCAAAATAACAATCTGCTTGCCGACATCGAGCGCGGCCAGAGTCAGGGGGTCGTGCTCACCCAGGGCGCGCTGCGCATGCAGGATGAGATGCTGGCGCTATCCGGCGATTGGCAGTCAAGCGGCCAGGACGCCCTGGCGTTTCTGGCCGCGATGCCCGATATCGATATGCCGTCCCTCGGGGCGCTCGACCTTCGCGGCGATATAGACGGTGACCTGGCGCTTGCCATGTCGCTGCACAATGAAAACGACCTTGCGCTGGAAATCAACGCCGCACCGCAGGGCATGCAGCTCGGCTACGGCGACCTTGGCGAGCGTCTTGACGTACTTGACGGCGACCTTACCTGGCAGCAGCAGGGCAAGCGAAACGCGCTTGTCGGCCAGTTGAATGGCCGGTTGATGGGTGGCCCGGTGTCGGCGGTGATTGATACCCGGCGCGATGGCATTGCGCTGCAGGGTCAGGCCGCAGCCGAAAGGCTTTTGGGCCTGGCTGATTTGTCGGGCGACGTTGCCGCCTCGCTTGCCGAAGGACGTACGGCCTGGCAGGGTCAGCTCGTGCTGGCGCCTTCGCCGACGCTATCGCTTGAGAGCGACTGGCAAGGCGTGGCGGTCAAGCTGCCGGCACCCTTCGCCAAGACCGCCCAGCAGGCATGGCCCTGGACGTTGAACGCGTCGCTATCACCCTTGCGCATCGAAAGTCGGCTGGGCGATATTGCCGATCTGCATGTCCAAGCCCCGGAAGGGGAGCTTGCGGGGAATGTGCGCCTGGGGTCGGGTTCGCGGCGTACCCCCGACTGGCGACACACGCCCGGCTGGCAGGTGTCAGCGGATGTCGAACGGCTGGATATCGCCGCCTGGCAGGCCGCGATATCGCCTATCCTGCCGGCGCCCGGGGCACAAGATAGCGACGCCGCGTCGGATGTGCCCCCGCTGGCGCTGGATGTGGCGACCGGTTGTGTGGTCTTCCGCGGGGATTGCTTGGGGGGCGGCACGGCGGAGGGCAGCCTGGGCGATGACCAGCTGTCGCTGCTGATCGACAGCGACGTGCTCATGGGGCGGGTCGACTATCGGCCCGCCCAGTCGATCCCGCTGGATATTGCGCTATCTCGGCTATCGCTGGATCCCATTGTCGAGGCGTTCTCCACAGAGGATTCCGAGGGCGATGTCACGCCACGCAGCGGAGACGCTGCCTCGACGCCGAGTTCGTGGCGTCAGTCGGTAGATACGGATGCACCCGCCCCGACGGCGCCGATGGGACTGCCGGACTGGCTTGCTGATATCCCCGATGGACGTTTCCGCCTGGCCACCATGCTCCTGGAAGGTAAGCGAATAGGGCCCTTGACCGCGTTCTGGCACACGGATGAAGCGGGCTTTACACTTGACCCGGTCGGGCTGACGCTGGGGCAGTTGACGGCATCGGGGTCGCTTCACTGGCAGGGCAGCAGCGCCAACAGTCAGACACGCGCCGAGATGTCGATCAGGGGCGGCGATATCGCCTCGGCGCTTGAACATCTCGACCAGCCGGTGGCCATGCGCAGCCGCAGTACCCAGGCGGACGCCAACCTGGCTTGGCCCGGTGCCCCCTGGCAGCTGAACCTTGCCCGGGCGGGGGGAGAGCTGACCGCCGACGTGCGCGATGGCCGCTTTTTGACCCTGGAATCGGCACCGGCTCGCCTGGTGGGGCTGTTGAATCTGGACAATATCCTGCGCCGTTTGCGGCTGGACTTTTCGGACGTAACGGGGCAAGGCACGGCGTTTGACCGTGTCCACGGCGCGGCGGATGTCGCCGACGGACGGATGATGCTGCGCGGTCCATTGCAAATTGAGGCGCCAGCCACCACGCTGACCCTTACGGGCGATGTTGACCTGGTTCGCCGAGAACTCGATCAGCGTCTTGGCGTCGCACTACCGGTAAGCCAGAGTTTGCCCATGGCGGCCATCGCCATTGGGGCACCCGTCGTGGGCGGCGCGCTGTTTTTAGCCGACCAGATGTTTGGCGATGCCTTGGATCAGGCGACCACGATTTATTACCGTGTGGAGGGGCCCTGGGCCTCGCCGCAAGTTACCTTAGAAGGCTCTCGATGACCGATCAGACAAGCGACTTACAGACGGCCGTTTCGATTTTGCTCACCCCCGGGGGGCTGGATCTTGACGCGCTGGACAGCGGCCTTGGTTATGCCATGGGGGCCGGTGTGGACTATGCCGACCTGTATTTCCAGCGCACCTGGCAGGAAGGCTGGGTGCTGGAGGACGGTGAGGTCAAGGAAGCAAGTTACAATATCGATGGTGGCGTCGGCGTGCGTGCGCTTGCCGGCGAGAAAACCGGCTTTGCCTATTCCAACCAGATTACGGCGGATGCGCTGGTGGATACCGGGCGCACGGCCTCCGGTATCGTGCGCAGCGGCAAGCGTCTGCCCGGCCAGGCGGTCAAGCCGGTCGCGGTGGCGTCATACTACGCGGGCATCGACCCGCTTGCCGGCCTGAGCGCCGATGAAAAAGTCGCCATGCTGAAAGACGCCGACCGCATTGCGCGCGCCGCCGACCCCAGCGTCAGTCAGGTCAGTGCTTCGCTTTCCGGCACTTACGAAGTCGTCCTGGTGCGTGCCAGCGACGGCACCCTGGCTGCGGATATTCGTCCGCTGGTGCGCTTCAACGTGAGCGTCATTGCCGTTAAAAACGGCCGTCGCGAGCGCGGCAGCGCCGGTGGCGGCGGGCGTTATTCCATGTCACGGCTGCGCGACGAACAGGTTGCCGAGCGTTACGCCAAGGAGGCAGTGCGCCAGGCCCTGGTCAATCTTGACGCGGTCGATGCCCCCGCCGGCCAGATGCCGGTGGTGCTGGGGGCTGGTTGGCCGGGCATTCTGCTCCACGAAGCCGTCGGGCACGGTCTGGAAGGCGACTTCAACCGCAAGGGAAGCTCGGCCTTTGCCGGGCGCATGGGCCAGCGCGTGGCCTCGAAGGGAGTGACCGTCGTGGATGACGCCACCTTGAGCGACGGACGCGGTTCGCTGAGCGTTGACGACGAGGGCACGCCGGGGCAGTACACCTCGCTGATTGAAGACGGCGTGCTGACCGGCTACATGCAGGACAAGCTCAACGCCCGGTTGATGGGCATGGCGCCCACCGGTAACGCGCGCCGCGAGTCGTTTGCACATCTGCCGATGCCGCGCATGACCAACACCGTCATGCTGGCAGGTCAGGACGCGCCGGACGACATCATCAAGAGCGTCAAGCGCGGCATTTACGCGGTGAGCTTTGGCGGCGGCCAGGTCGATATTACTTCCGGCAAATTCGTGTTCTCCGCCAGCGAAGCCTATCTGATTGAAGATGGTCGCGTGACGGCGCCGGTGAAGGGCGCGACGCTGATCGGTAACGGTCCTGAGGCGATGAGCCAGGTGTCGATGATCGGCCACGACATGGCGCTGGACACCGGCATCGGCGTGTGCGGAAAAGAAGGCCAGGGCGTGCCGGTCGGCGTCGGCCAGCCGACGCTGAAAGTCGACGAGCTGACCGTAGGCGGCACGCAGTCCTGAGCCAGGATTAAAGCTGGACGGTATCGCGCAGGAACTTGAACAGCTTGCGGGCGCTGGCCGGTGGCTTGTCTTGATCGCGCTCCCGCTGGGCATTGCGGATCAATTGGCGCAGGGTCTGGCGGTCGGTGTCCGGGTGCTCGGTAAGCCACTGCTCCGCTGCCGGGTCGCCTTCATCGATCAGCCGGTCGCGCCATTTTTCAAGGCGATGGAAAGCGTGGTCGCGCTGCTGCTTTTCCTGTTCGATGCCGTCGAAGACGGCCTGAATGGCGGCAAGGTCTTCCTTGCGGATCAGCTTGCCGACGTACTGCATGTGACGACGGCGCCCCTCATGGGAGCGGATGCGGGCGGTTTCATCGATGGCGCGCAGCATGTCATCGGATAGCGGGAAGCGCGCCCGCTCGGCGGGCTGCATGGCAATCAGTGTTTCCCCCAATGCCTGAAGCGCATGCATTTCGCGCTTCAACTGGGATTTGCTGGGGCGCTCTGTCAGCTCGTCGTCTAGGGGCTCGGGGCGTTGTTTTGGCATCGTGGGTTCTCATCAACAGAATTCGTGGCCCTATTATATCAGGCTGCGATGCTCAATATGGATCTACCGGCAATGTCGGTGGTTAAGGAGATTGTATGGCTCAAGCGTTCGACGCATCAGCCCAGCAGGCACTGCTCATCCAGCGTGCCGAAAGTGCCTTGGCGATGGCTAAACGGATGGGCGCCGACGCGGCCGAGGTCGGCGCCAGCGTTGACCAGGGGATCGGCGTCAGCGTCCGTCAGGGGGAAGTGGAAACGGTAGAGCTTTCCCGCGATCAAGGCATTGCCATTACCGTCTATGTCGGTCAGCGCAAGGGCAGCGCTTCGTCGACGGATGCCGGTGAAGCCTCGCTGCTGGCCACCGTTGAGAAAGCCCTGGCGATTGCCCGCTACACAGGAGAGGACGCCGCGGCAGGCCTGGCCGATGCGGCCTTGATGGCCACCGACCTGCCGGATTTGAAGGTTCATCATCCCTGGGCGCTCACCACCGATCAGGCCATTGAGCTGGCCCTGGCCTGCGAACAGGCGGGACGCGACGTGGCGGGGATTACCCAGTCGGACGGGGCGTCGCTGTCCAGCGGTGAAGGCGTGCGCGTGTATGCCAACAGCCACGGTTTTGTCGGCACTCAGAAAGGCAGCCGCCACTCGCTGTCCTGCATGCTGATCGCCGAGGACGCTCAAGGCATGCAGCGCGACATGGATTACACCTCGGCACGGGATCCCGCAGAGCTAGCCGACCCGGCGATGGTGGGGCGCGAAGCGGCGCGGCGGACACTGCGGCGGTTGGGTGCCAAACGGCCGCCCACAGGCACGTATCCGGTGCTGTTCGACCCCAGTCTGGCAAGTGGTCTGGTAGGCCATCTGATGGGTGCCCTGGCGGGCGGTGCGCTTTACCGTCAGGCGTCTTTCCTGTGTGATCGGCTCAACACACCGCTGTTTCCCGATTGGTTCAGCCTCGAGGAGCGGCCAATGGAGGTCGGCGCGACGGCCAGCTCGCCCTTTGACGGCGAAGGCGTGCAAACCCGCGACAACCGCTTTATCGACCGTGGCCGGATTGCGAGCTACATGCTGTCGTCCTACAGCGCTCGTCGCTTGAACATGACCACCACCGGTAATGCAGGCGGTGCCCGCAATATGCGCATTACCGCGCCGTTAACCCGTCATGCATCGCTGCTGTCGCAAATGGGCACCGGGGTCTGGGTGACCGAGCTGATGGGGCAGGGCATCAATGGCGTGACCGGCGACTACTCGCGCGGCGCTGCTGGGTTCTGGGTAGAAGACGGCGTGGTGCAATACCCTATCGAGGAATTCACCATCGCCGGTAACCTGGAGCGCATGTTCGGGGGCCTGGTGGGCGTCGGCGATGACATCGACCGCCGGGGCAGTATTCATTCCGGCAGCTGGCTTATCGATGGCATGACCGTCGCCGGCAGCTAGGCAGCTAGGCAGCTAGGCAGCTAGCGCAGGGGTCTTTAAGGCTTACTTGTCCTCATCGAAGCGCGCGTCGAACAGCGCCTGGATCGCCTCCAGCGCCTGTTCGGCGTCATCGCCCTCGGCTCGGATGCAAAGCTCGGTGCCGCAGGGCGCCGCCAGCATCAGGAGGGCCATGATATTGGCCGCATCGGCTTCCTGCTGCTGATTCACGACCCGTACGCTGGCGTTGAACTGCTGGCAGCACTGTACGAGTTTGGTGGCAGCCCGCGCGTGAAGCCCGCGCTGGTTGGTGAGGGTAAGTGTACGTTCTGGCACCCTGGTTCCTTTTGGCTATTAGGGGTGTCGCGGTGGATAATGGCCCGGCTTCCGCCAGGCGTAAACGTTTAGTGCGCAGCATTGACCGTGTACTGCAAGCCCAGCTCTCGGTGGCGTAGCTGCACTTCATCCATATGCCGGACGAGGCGCTGGGCCAGCTGTTCCACCATGTAAACCGAGCGATGCTGCCCGCCGGTACAGCCGATTGCCACGGTCATGTAGCTGCGCTGGCTGTTCTGGTACTCAGGCAGCCAGCGTTCAAGCCATGCCTGAATATCGTTGGCCATGGCGTCGACCAGCGGGTAGTTGCCCAGAAAGGCAATGATATCGGCATCGCGACCGGTGGACGAGCGCAGCGAGGGATCCCAGTAGGGATTGGGCAGGCAGCGCACATCGAAGACAATGTCCGCATCGAGGGGAACGCCGCGCTTGTAGCCAAAGGACTCAAAAGTCAGCGTAAGCTGGTCGCGCCGCTGGTGGGCCACCTGGTCGGTGATGCGTCGGCGCAGGTCGTGGGCCGAAAGCCGAGACGTATCGATGGTCAGATCGGCAAGGTCGCGTATTTGGTGCAGCGTCTGCTCTTCCTGATCGATGGCTTCTTCAAGCGTCAGCGAGCTGTTGCGAGTCAGCGGATGTCGCCGGCGGGTGGCCGAGTAGCGTTCCAGCAGTATGCGGGCATCGGTGGTCAGATACACGATCTGACACTTGATAGTGCGTTGACGCAGTGCCTCGAGAAGCTTGGGCAGCTCGGCGAGGGCCGCAGGCAGGTTGCGCGCATCAATGCTCACCGCCAGATGGGTACGTCCCCCTTGTTCACGCAGCTCATCAATCAGCGCGTCCAGAAGCATGGCTGGCAGGTTATCAATGGCGTAATAGCCTAGATCTTCCAGCGCCTGCAAGGCAATGGATTTGCCTGACCCGGAGCGGCCACTAATGATGACGAGTTGCATGGAAAGCTCTCTTGCTTGCGCTCAAGCGACGTGGGTAATCAGCCAGATGGCGATGTTAACGCATTGTGTGCCCGCCAGGCTCGCCAGCGGGTTACTGGCTGTTAGCCTGGTCGCGTATCTTGGCCGTGATGAGATCCAGCAGCTCCCGTTGGCTCTCGGTTTTGCGAAGCTGCTGGCGCGTGTCGGCATCGTTCATGATCGAGGCGACCTGACCAAGCAGAGCCAGATGGGTATCATCGGCTTCTTCGGGCACCAGCAGGACAAACACCAGATCGACCGGATCGCCGTCGATGGCGTCGAAATCCACCGCTTCGTTGAGCTTTAAAAAGCCTGCGATAGGCGATTCGCAATGCGGGCTGCGGGCATGGGGAATGGCAACGCCGTTGCCGATCCCCGTGCTGCCCAGGCGCTCTCGACCGATCAGCCGGCTGAACACTTCCTGGCTGTCGAGACTGGGGATATTTTGCGCGATAAAGGTGCTGAAAAACTCCAGCACCCGTTTTTTGCTGCCCCCGGGCACGTCGTAAAGTACGCGCTCCGGGGGGAGGATAGTGGCTAACGTCATTGAATTAACGCACGCCTGCGCCCTGGGCGCGGGCTTGTGCTTTTTCCTTGTGCTTGACGAGTTGCCGATCAATTTTGTCCGCCAGTGCATCAATGGCTGCGTACATGTCATTGTCGAGGGCTTCGGCGTGCAAGTCGGCACCGGCGGCGTGCAGCGTACAGGCCGCCTGTTGACGCTCTTTCTCGACCGAGAGCGTGACCTGCACGGTGGTGATGTTGTCGTAATGGCGCTCAACGCGTTCCAGCTTTTCGTTGACATAGTCACGCAAGGCGTCAGTCAGTTCTACATGATGACCGGTAATATTGACTTGCATTGACGTACTCCTTATCCGTCGGACTGTCCTTCGATTGTAACCCTTTTTGCCGTTAAGCAAAGCCCTTGTGACGAGTTTCCGTCTTTCTAACGCAAACGGCGTCGTTCGCTGGAGGACGGGATACCCATGCCTTCGCGATATTTGGCCACGGTACGCCGCGCCACGTGGACACCGGCGTCTTCGAGCAGGGTGACAAGGCGGCTGTCTGACAGGGGTTTGCCGGGCGGCTCTTCCTGGATCAGCTTCTTCAGCCGTGCCCGGATCGCGGTGCTCGAATGGCTGTCGCCGTCCTGGCCGCTGATCTGGCTGGAAAAGAAGTATTTAAGCTCGAAAATGCCCCGCGGCGTGTGGATGAACTTCTGGGTGGTGACCCGAGAAATCGTCGATTCGTGCATCTCGACCGCCTCGGCGATGTCGGCCAGGATCAGCGGCTTCATGGCTTCTTCACCCCGTTCCAGAAAGTCGATCTGGCGGGTGACGATTTCGCGGCCGACGCGTAGCAGGGTGTCGTTGCGGCTGGACAGGCTCTTGATCAGCCAGCGGGCTTCCTGAAGATGGTCCTTGAGAAACTGGTTGTCCTGGCTCTTGTCGGCGCGTTTGATCAGGCTGGCGTAATCGGGCTGAATCCGGAGTTTGGGGAGCGCTTCCGGGTTGAGCTCCAGGTGCCAGCCCTCGCTATCGTGACGAACCACCAGGTCGGGAATCACGTAGCTGTCATCGGTGACGGTGTACTCGCTGCCGGGACGCGGATCCAGGCTCCTGATCAGTTGGATGACCTCATCGAGCTGCGCCTCGTCCAGGCCGAGCCGCCGTTTGAGCAGGCGCTGATCATTCTTGCTCAGGGCTTCCAGGAACTGGCGAACCAGTCGCCGGGCAGGCATCAGCAGCGGGGTGTCGTCGGGCAGGGCGGCAAGCTGCAGCATCAGGCATTCGCGCAGGTCGCGAGCGAACACGCCGGTGGGCTCGAACTGCTGGAGTCGCATGAGGATGCTTTCGACCTCGCGCTGGCTGAGGCCTTCCACGCCCTGGGCGCGCAACCCCTCGCGGATATCGTTGAGCGGTTGGGTCAAGTAGCCGTTCGTATCCAGGGCGTCGATCAGGCTTTCGGCGACCAGCTGCTCGCGGCGGCTCAAATCGGTCATGGCGAGCTGCCACAGAAGATGGCCGTGGAGGCTTTGCCCGGCCGCCTGGCGTTCAAAGTCCGGGCCCTCACTGCTCGAGCTGCCGCTGCCTGCCATGTCTTGGTAGGTATCCGACCAGTCGCTGTCGACGGAGAGCTCCGTGGGGATGCTGTCGGCCCACTCGGTTTCCTCGGGCTCGCTGGTGGCCTGCTCGCTGAACTCGTCTTCCTGCTCGAGCATCGGGTTGGCGTCGAGGGCCTGCTGAATTTCCTGGCGTAAATCGAGCGTGGATAGCTGCAGCAGGGCAATGGCCTGCTGCAGCTGGGGTGTCATGGTGAGCTGGGTGCCGATCCGCAGTTGAAGAGAAGCTTTCATGACCATCTGAGAACCACTCGTTATCGGAAAGCATCCACCCTAGTGTGTGTTGTGTTTTGGTGCAAGTGCAATAAGTATGCCACAGGCAATAAATATGCCATTGACAGCTTTACAGACGGAAATCAGCACCTAGGTAAACGTCGCGCACTTCCTGATTGTCAAGAATAGCGCTTGGCGTGCCGCTGGCGATGATATGGCCGTCGCCCACGATGTAGGCCACGTCGCAGATATCCAGCGTCTCGCGCACGTTGTGGTCGGTAATCAGCACACCGATGTCACGTGCCTTCAAAGCGCGAATGATCGACTTGATATCGCCGACAGAAATAGGGTCGACGCCGGCGAAGGGCTCGTCAAGCAGGATGAACGCGGGCTCGGTGGCCAGCGACCGGGCAATCTCGACGCGGCGGCGCTCGCCGCCGGACAGGCTCATGCCCATGTTATCGCGGATATGGGTGATGTGGAAATCTTCCAGCAGTGCTTCCAGGCGTGCTTCGCGACCGGCGCGGTCGAGGTTCTTGCGCGTTTGAAGGATTGCCATGATGTTGTCGGCGACGGTCAGCTTGCGAAAGATCGACGCCTCCTGGGGGAGGTAGCCAATGCCCGCCTTGGCGCGCTCGTGCATGGGCGCGCGGGAAAGGTCGAGGCTGTCGATGGCGACGCTGCCCGCGTCGGCCTTGACCAGGCCGACGATCATGTAGAACGAGGTGGTTTTGCCCGCGCCATTGGGGCCTAGCAACCCCACGATGCTGCCCTGGGATATATCCAGGTTGATGTCTTTGACCACGCGCCGGCGCTTGTAGCTTTTGGCCAGGTGGCGGGCGTGTAGCGTGCGGGTGGCAGGGTCGGCGGCGGCCATCGGGCTCTCCTTACTCTTCGGGCTGCAGCGTCATGCGAATTCGCTGCGGTTCTTGGTTCTCCACGTCGGAACGCGCCTGGACGACCTCCCGGTCGATGAAGTATTCCAGCCGCCCGCCGGTGAAACGGTCGCCTTGCTGGATGATCTCGGCCTGGTCGATCAACTCCACGCGGCGCTCGGCGACGTGATAGATCACCCGGCGTCCCCAGCCTTCCAGCGGGCCTTCCTGATTCTCGGGTTGCTGACGCAAGTAGGCGCGCTCGCCCAGAGCGGTGGCACGCGACAGCTCGCCTGCCTCGTTGCGCTGAATTTCGACTGTGTCGCCCTTGATCAGCATATCGCCCTGGCGAACTTCCACGTCACCGGTATACACCGCCGTGCCTGCGCGCTGGTCGAGATCCAGCCGGTCGGCTTCAACCTCAACCGGTTGCTGGTGATTGTCGGCCGTGGCGTAAAGCGGAACCAGGCAGACGGCGGCCAGGGCCGTGTAAATAAGCGCTTTCATGTGTTATTCCTGTCCAGGTTGCGTCTCGGGAGGGTGGTAGCCTTGCACATTCTCTTCAAGGCGCACTTTCTCGTCGTTGAGCCATGCATCCATCCGTTGCGCCGTCATGCGCTGGGGTGGCTGCTGGAGGAGTACGGGGGTATCGCTCCAGGCGTGGGCGGTCTTGCCATCATAGTGCAGGACATCCGTGTCCAGCTGCCAGCCTTCTTCGGGCGCTATCAGCCGCGCATTGCCCGAGAGCGTCAGCGCTTGCGCGTTGGTGTCGAGCGTACCTACCTCGGCGGTGGCGTTCCACACCCGGCGTTCGCTGTCATACAGCGTGGCGCGGGGCGTTTCCGCCTGGGTGGAGGCCGTCTGGGGGGTGTGCACCAGGCGCGGCGTGGTCAGTCCCTGCTGGATGTTGCCCTGCGCGTCGAACAGCGTCAGCTCGGCGTTGTGCAGCACATGGCCGGGCTCTTCCGCCCGCGCGTCGGGATCGGGTGTAACGGTTCGCGGGCCGCCGGGATCCAGCCATACCAGCAGGCCGCCGAGCGCCAGTACGATCAGGGCGAGGCCCAGGCGCGTGCGTAGTCGCTTCAGCATCATGCCTCAGCCGTGTAGGTAAGTATCGACGACCGCGCCCCAGTGGCCCTGGGCATCCAGCATCGCGTCGCACACTTCACGCACGGCCCCGTGGCCACCCAGGCGCTCGGTAACCCAATCGGCATGGGTGTGCATGTAGTCGGGGGCGTTGGGCACGGTGATGCCTACGCCCGAGCGCTTGATGCTGGCCAGGTCGGGCAGGTCGTCGCCGCAGTAGGCCACCTGGGAAAGTTCGATGTCCAGGCGCTGGCAGAGCCCGCGCAGGGTGGCCAGTTTGTCCTCGCAGCCCTGGTAGACGTGAGCAATGCCCAGGGCGGCGGCACGTTGGCTGACCATGGGCGAATCGCGTCCGGTAATCAGGGCGACGGAAATGCCGGCGCGCTTGAGCAGCTTGAGCCCGTGGCCATCCTGGGTGTGAAAGGCCTTGATCTCGACGCCGTCGGCCTGAAAGTAAAGCCGACCGTCGGTCAGGACGCCATCGACATCCAGGGCAAATAAGCGCACGCGGCGGAGTCGGTCGAGTAGGTCAGCGGAAAGGGTCATTGAGCCTCCGAATTCAGTTAAATGACGCCGCTGGCAAGCAGGTCATGCATGTGTAGCGCCCCTACGGGGCGCTGCTGTTCATCCACTACCGCCAGCGCGGTGATGCGATTGTCTTCCATGATGCGCACGGCTTCGGCGGCCAGCAGGTCGGGAGAGATGCGCTTGCCGGGGCGAGTCATCACCTCGTCCACCCGTACGTCGCGCAAGTCATGGACGCTATCCAGGGTGCGGCGCAGGTCGCCATCGGTGTACACGCCGGCCAGTTGGCCGTCCGGGGCGACCACGCAGGTGAATCCCAGTCCCTGGCGGGTGATTTCCAGTAACGCATCGCGCAGCGGGCTGCCCAGCGGTACCTGGGGCAGGCGGTCGCCTTCATGCATCAGGTCGCGTACGCGCAGCAGCAGGCGCCGGCCCAGGCTGCCGCCGGGGTGCGACAGGGCAAAGTCTTCGGCGGTGAAGCCGCGTGCTTCCAGCAGGGCGACGGCGAGTGCATCGCCGAGCGCGAGCGCGGCTGTGGTCGAGCTTGTCGGCGCCAGGTCTAGCGGGCAGGCTTCCCGGTCGACGCTGCTGTTCAGGTGGGCGTTTGCGTGTTGCGCAAGGGTCGATGTGGGCCTGCCCGTCATGCTGATCAGCGGCGTGCCGAGCCGTTTGAGCAGCGGCAGCAATGCCGTGACCTCGGCGGTTTCGCCGGAGTTGGAAAGCGCGATCACCACGTCGCTGCGGGTGATCATGCCAAGGTCGCCATGGCTGGCCTCACCGGGGTGAACAAAAAAAGCCGGTGAGCCGGTGCTTGCAAGCGTCGCGGCGATCTTGCCGGCAATGTGGCCCGATTTGCCCATGCCGGTGACCACCACGCGGCCCTGACAGTCCAGAATCAGCTCGCAGGCATGGTCGAAGTGCGCATCCAGCTTGGCGGCCAGGCCGGCAATGGCGGCCTGCTCGATGTTCAGCGTGCGTAATGCGCTTTGACGAAAGGGCGTAGTAGCAGTGGTCGCGGGCATGGGTGTTGGCGTGGCTCGTTAAAAATGACAAACAGGGTGCAAGAGTAACATTGACGGCGAGCAGTTTGCCCTATCGTTTTGTATCGTGGGCAACCTATACTCGCTTGTCGTTGTCGGGGTGGGTTAGAATACGTTGTTCGATAATCCTTTTTAACCACTGTTTTTACGCTGTGTGGAACGAAGCGCCCCCCGCCGCTTGGCGTAAGGCGTTTGCACGGCGCGCCAGCGCTGAGCCGCCGGCGCATGTCAACCTGAGAGTCGATGGTTCCATGAGCACTGAGCCTTTTATTGAAGTCGAGAACCTGTATTTCTCCCGGGGTGATAGCGAGATCTTTCGCGGCGTGAACATGATCATTCCTCGCGGCAAAGTGACGGCGATCATGGGGCCAAGCGGAACGGGCAAGACCACGCTGCTGAAGCTTATCGGCGGGCAGCTGACGCCGGATCAGGGGCGTGTGCTGATCGACGGCGACGACGTTCATCGCCTGTCGCGGAAGGCCTTGTTCGCCCTGCGTAAACGCATGGGCATGCTGTTCCAAAGCGGAGCGCTGTTCTCGGACCTGGATGTCTATGAAAACGTCGCCTTTCCACTGCGTGTCCACACCGACCTGCCCGATGCAATGATTCGCGACCTGGTGCTGCTCAAGCTTCAGGCGGTGGGGCTGCGTGGTGCGCGCCATCTGACGCCGGCCGAGCTTTCCGGGGGCATGGCCCGGCGCGTTGCGCTTGCCCGGGCGGTGGCCCTGGACCCCGAGTTGATTCTCTACGACGAGCCGTTTGTGGGTCAGGATCCCATCTCCATGGGCGTGCTGGTGCAGCTGATCAAGCGGCTCAATGAGGCGTTGAGTCTGACCTCGGTGGTAGTCTCCCACGATATCAAGGAGACGCTGACCATCGCGGATTACCTGTACTTTATTTCCGAAGGCCAGGTGGTGGCGCACGGAACGCCCGCCGACCTCGACGTCAATCAGGATGCGCGGGTGAAGCAGTTCATTCACGGGGAGCCCGACGGGCCTGTTCCCTTCCATTACCCGGCGTCGGCGTTTTATCCCGATATGTTGGGTGACGCGGTAATTCAGAGGGGTGCCAAATGACCACCAAACAGGGGACGGTCGTCTCACGCATTACCCGCCTGGGGCGGCGGGGCTGCGACGTGGTCGAGTCGCTTGGCCGCGCCGGGGTGTTTCTTGCCCAGTCGGCCGTGGGCGTGCCGTCGGCCGAAGGCATTCGGCTGTGGGTTCGTCAGCTGCATTTTGTCGGTGTGCTGTCGCTGGCGATCGTGCTGGTATCGGGGCTGTTCATCGGCATGGTGCTGGCGCTTCAGGGTTATACCATTCTGATCGACTTTGGCGCCGAGGACGCTCTGGGGCAGATGGTGGCGCTGTCGCTGCTGCGCGAGCTGGCCCCGGTGGTCGCCGCGTTGTTGTTTGCCGGTCGTGCCGGATCGGCGCTTACCGCCGAAATAGGCCTGATGAAAGCCACCGAGCAGTTGACCAGCATGGAAATGATCGGCGTCGATCCCTTGAGGCGGGTGGTGGCACCACGCTTCTGGGCAGGAGTCGTGGCGCTGCCGATCCTCACCGTGGGGTTTAGCGTAGTGGGTATCTGGGGCGGCTATCTCGTCGGCGTCGAATGGCTGGGTGTCTTCGAAGGCTCCTACTGGAGCAACATGCAGGCGAGCGTTGGGTTCATCAACGATATCGGCAACGGCATGATCAAAAGCGTCGTGTTTGCGGTGGTGGTCACCTGGATTGCCGTGTTCCAGGGGTACGACCTGATGCCGACCTCTGAAGGGATTTCCCGGGCTACTACGCGCACGGTCGTCTACTCGTCGCTTGCGGTGCTGGGGCTTGATTTTATATTAACCGCCGTGATGTTCGGCGGCCTCTGAATAGCGGGAGCAGTTCATGAAGCGAAGTAGAGCCATGGAGTTTGGTGTGGGCCTGTTTATCCTGGTTGGAGTGCTGGGAATGGTGTTTCTGGGCCTGCGCGTCAGCGGCCTGAGCTTTTCAGGGCCTTCGAACACCTTCCAGCTGGACGCGCACTTTTCCAACATCGGCGGGCTCAAGCCCCGCGCCCGCGTCTCCATGTCGGGCGTGACCGTCGGGCACGTCGAGTCCATCGAGCTGGATACCGAGTGGTATGACGCGCGGGTGACGCTGAGTCTTGACAGCGAGCTGGAAGGGCAGATCTCCCGCGATTCCACCGCCGCCATTCTGACGTCGGGCCTGCTGGGCGAGCAGTACGTTGGCTTGAGCATGGGAGGTGACCCCGAAATGCTGGAACCCGGCGACACCATTCGCGATACCCAATCCGCCCTTGTGCTTGAAGAACTTATTCAGCAATTTATATCCAATATGGCAAGTAACTAACCGTTGTGATGGCGAAGGGGTTGCCGCGTTTCGTGCCCGTTGCTCAGGATGAGAAAAAGCGTGGGGGCGCGTTCGCCGTCGATAAAAGGAGAAAGTGATGTTGGTAAAAAAATGGTCGTCAATGACAGGGGTGGCCCTGATCGCCGTGTTATTTGTCGCCCTGACGCCGCTGTCGGCAAGCGCGCAGCCCGAGCCACCCGAGGCAATGATCCGCGATAACATCAACGATTTCATGGAACAGCTCGAAGGCCGGGAAGCGTATTACGAAGACAATATTGACGAGCTGAAACAGCAGGTCGACGAGAGCCTTGAAGAGGTAGCGGACTTTCGTTATATCGGTGCCAGCGTCATGGGCAGCTATTTCCGCAATGCGTCCCCGGAGCAGCGCAGCCGTTTTGCGGATGTCTTCCGTAAGACGCTCATCGATACCTACACACGGGGGCTTGTGACCTTCGATTACGACGAGATCCGTGTGCTTGATGACCAGCGTCCGCAGCGCGAAGAGGATCGCGCCAGCGTGGCCATGGAGGTCGTCGGCACCAACGGCGATGTTTATCCGGTCAACTACAGCCTGCGTTTATCCGACGGTGAGTGGCGCGTGGTCAACGTCATCGTCAACGGTATCAACCTGGGACTGACTTTCCGCAACCAGTTCGATCAGGCCATGCGCGACAATAACCGCGACTATGACGCGGTGATCGAGGGTTGGTCGCCAGACGTCGGTGTCGATGAGATGGAAGAAGGGGGCAGTGAGTGACGGTAATCTATACCGATCGCGAGGTGTCGCTCCACCATCAGGCCGAGGGTCTGAGCGTGCAGGGTGACGTGGACGTGACGTCGGCAGCGGCGCTGGCCGCCGAGGGGTCGCGCTGGCTTGTCGATCAGCACCCGGCGACGGTGGCGCTCGATTTCAGCGCGGTGGCCACGCCCCGTAATGTGGCGCTGAGCGTTCTGCTCCAGTGGCTGCGAACCTGTCACGAGCACCGCATCAGCGTCGTTTCAATCGCGCTCTCAGCGCCGCTAATGCGGCTTGCCGAGCTTGCCGAACTTGAGGCGCTGATCAAGGCGCCGGATGAAAAGCCCGCCCACTGAACTGCGGGCGTCGCCAAACCGCAGGCTTTTCTTTATGATGGCTTTCCCTTGATGTCCATCCATTCGTTACACAACGTCCTTTAAGGAGTTTCGAACCTATGCAACCCCATGAAGTGAAAGCCCTGCTCGAATCGCGTATCGACGGATGTGAATTCCATATTCAGGGCGAAGGCTGTAATTTTCAGGTGATTGCAGTGGGTGATGCTTTTGAAGGGTTGTCCCCGGTCAAACGCCAGCAGCTGGTTTACGCCGCCTTGAGTGATGAAATTGCATCGGGTGCCTTGCACGCGATCAGTATCAAGACCTACACACCGGCACAGTGGCAGACGGCCGCTGAAAACGCTCAGTAACGGGTATTCCATGGACAAGCTGATCATTACCGGCAACGGGTCGGTCGATGGCGAGGTGTGGGCCAGCGGTGCCAAGAACGCAGCGCTGCCCATCCTGTGCGCCAGCCTGTTGAGCAAAGGCCCTGTTGTCATCGGTAACCTGCCGCATCTACAGGACATCACGACAACGCTGGAGCTGCTCGGACGGATGGGCGTCGAGCCGGTCATGGGCGACAATCTTACCATCCAGTTGGATGGTTCGCAGGTCACTCATTGCCATGCGCCCTATGAACTGGTCAAGAAAATGCGCGCCTCCATTCTGGTGCTCGGGCCGTTGCTTGCGCATTTTGGCCAGGCCGACGTTTCCTTGCCGGGCGGCTGCGCGATTGGCTCGCGCCCCGTCGATCTGCATATTCGCGGGCTGGAGGCCATGGGGGCCGACATCCGGGTCGAAAGCGGCTATATTCGCGCCCAGGTGGACGGTCGTCTGAAAGGCGCGACCATCTACTTTGATACGGTAACGGTCACCGGTACGGAAAATCTGTTGATGGCCGCTACGCTCGCGGATGGTGTCACCGTGCTCGAGAACGCCGCCCGGGAGCCCGAGGTAGTGGATCTGGCCGAGTGCCTGAACAAGATGGGCGCACGTATCAGCGGTCACGGTACCGATACCATTACCATCGAAGGGGTAGAGGCACTCAGCGGCTGCCACCACGATGTCATGCCCGACCGCATCGAGACCGGCACCTTTCTGGTGGCGGCGGCCATGACCGGCGGTCGCGTGAAAGTCAAGCGCACCCGTGCGGACATCCTTGAAGCGGTGCTCGCCAAGCTCGAGGAAGCTGGTGCCGAGATCTCCATCGGCGATGACTGGATCGCGCTGGACATGCACGGCAAACGCCCGCGTGCGGTCAATATCCGCACCGCGCCTTATCCGGCTTTTCCCACCGATATGCAAGCCCAGTTCGTGGCCATGAATGCCGTGGCTGACGGCTCGTCGAGAGTCGTCGAAACGATTTTCGAAAATCGTTTCATGCACGTCCAGGAGCTCAACCGCATGGGCGCCAATATCGTGCTGGAAGGCAATGCAGCGCTGATCACCGGCGTCGACAAGCTGTCCGGGGCGCCGGTGATGGCCACGGATCTGCGCGCTTCGGCGTCGCTGGTGATTGCCGCCATGATGGCGGAAGGTGAAACCCTGGTTGACCGCATCTACCATATCGACCGTGGTTACGAGTGCATCGAGGAAAAGTTACAGCTATTGGGTGCGCGCATCCGGCGCATTCCCGGCTGAGCCTGGCCCCCAACCATTGGCAGATAAAATGAGCAATCAGTTAATTGTCGCGCTCTCCAAAGGGCGCATACTCGATGAAACCCTGCCGCTACTGGCCGATGCGGGTATCACCCCTATCGAGGATATCCGTAAGAGCCGCAAGCTGCTGTTTGATACGAATTTGCCCGACGTCAAGTTCGTCGTCATCCGCGCGACAGACGTGCCGACCTATGTACAGCTGGGAGCGGCTGATCTGGGCGTGGCGGGCAAGGATGTGCTGCTGGAGCACGGCGCCGAGGGGCTTTATGAGCCGCTGGATCTCGACATCGCCCGCTGCAAGCTGATGACCGCAGGTGTTACCGGCAAGCAGCCAACGCTGGCGCGGCGTCGGGTGGCGACGAAATTCGTCAATATTGCCCGCCGTTACTATGCCGAGCAGGGCATCCAGGCCGAGGTCATCAAGCTTTACGGTGCGATGGAGCTGGCGCCGCTGATGAACCTGGCCGATGAAATCGTCGACATCGTCGACACCGGCAACACCCTGCGCGCCAATGGCATGGAGCCCCGCGAATTGATTGCGCCGATCAGCACTCGCCTGGTGGCCAACAAGGCGGCGATGACCATGAAGCACGCCCGCATCAAGCCGCTGCTGGCCCGCCTGGAGCGCGCCGTTGCCGAACGCAAGACTCCATCGCCCGCCGATTAACGTGAGGTTGCCATGAACGACAACGCCACCGCGACGATAGCACGACTCAATACCGCCGAGGCGGATTTTACCGCCCGTCTGGATAGCCTGCTTGACTGGGAGGGGGTGTCCGACAGTGCCGTTCAGGCGCGGGTCGACGACATTCTTGCCAGCGTAAAGCGTGAAGGTGATGCAGCGGTGATCGAGGCCACCAATCGCTTTGATCGCGTATCGGTGACTTCGATGGACGAGCTTCGCCTGACCGCCGAACAGCTGCGCCACGCCTTCGAGCAGCTGCCGACGGCGCAGCGCGATGCCCTGGCCAGCGCGGCCGAGCGTATTCGCCGTTATCACGAGCACCAAAAGCCGGGTTCCTGGCAGTACGAAGAAGCCGACGGCACCGTGCTTGGGCAGCAGGTCTCGCCAATCGACCGGGCGGGCATTTACGTACCCGGCGGCAAGGCCGCCTATCCGTCTTCGGTGCTGATGAACGCCATTCCTGCCCATGTGGCCGGGGTTCAGGAAATCATCATGGTCGTGCCGACCCCCGACGGGGTGTTGAACGACCTGGTGCTGGCGGCGGCGCATGTAGCCGGGGTCGACCAGGTGTTTACCATCGGCGGTGCCCAGGCCATCGGTGCGCTTGCCTATGGCACCGAGAGCGTGCCGCGGGTCGACAAGATTGTCGGGCCGGGCAATATTTACGTGGCCACCGCCAAGCGGGCGGTGTTTGGTCAGGTGGGCATCGACATGATCGCCGGCCCCTCGGAAATCATGGTGGTATCCGACGGCCTTACCGATCCCGACTGGCTGGCCATGGATCTGTTTTCCCAGGCGGAACACGACGAGGATGCACAGTCCATTCTGGTCAGTTGGGACGCGGATCACCTGGCCCAGGTGGAGGCGGCCATTGAGCGCCTGCTGCCGACGCTGGAGCGCGCGGATATCGTCCGCGAGTCACTGCGCCGGCGTGGCGCCCTGATCCAGTGTCGTGATGCGGCAGAGGCCATCACGCTGATTAACCGCGTTGCTCCTGAGCACCTTGAGTTATCGGTGGAGACGCCGGATGCCTGGCTTGCAGACATTCGCCACGCCGGGGCGATTTTCATGGGGCGCTACACGGCCGAGGCGCTGGGCGACTACTGCGCAGGGCCCAATCACGTGCTGCCCACGTCGGGCACTGCGCGATTCTCATCGCCGCTTGGCGTGTACGATTTCCAGAAACGCTCGTCGCTGATTCACTGTTCCGCCGAGGGCGCCTCGATGCTCGGTGAGGTCGCCTCTGTGCTGGCACGGGGTGAATCGTTGACCGCCCACGCGCGTTCTGCCGAGTACCGCATCCGTCGGTCGTGAAGCGTGCGCCGGCGACCCTTCCGCGCTGCTAGGGCTGGGGTGACGGGTCGCCGCTTCGCCGCGTACCGTCGGTCTGCGGCAGCGATGAGGGAATGGGCCGTTCACCGACTTCCAGTGTCATCTCCTTGCGCTTACCGTCACGCACGATGGTGAGCGGCAGCGAGGTGCCCGGCTTGATGGACGCGATGTCGCTCATGGTAGCGCGGGCATCCAGGATCGGTTGGCCGTCGACGGCCAGCAGGACGTCGCCGGGCAGCAGTCCTGCCTTTTCGGCAGGCCCGCCGTCCACGACGCCCGCAACAATGACGCCCTGGGGGGTACGCAGTCCGAACGAGGCGGCAAGCTCCCGGGACAGCGCCTGGGCTTCAATGCCCAGCCAGCCGCGGATGACGCGGCCCTGAGTCACCAGTTCGTCGAGAACACTGTGGGCCAGGTTGGCCGGAATGGCAAAGCCGATGCCCTGCGAGCCGCCGGATCGCGAGAAGATGGCCGTATTGATGCCGACGAGGGCGCCTTCAGGGTTGACCAGCGCTCCGCCCGAGTTCCCGGGGTTGATGGCCGCGTCGGTTTGAATGAAGTCCTCGTAGGCGTTCAGCCCCAGGTGGCTGCGACCGGTGGCGCTGATGATGCCCATGGTCACGGTCTGACCCACGCCGAAGGGGTTGCCGATCGCCAGCGCGACATCGCCAACCGCCACATCGGTGGAGTTGCTCAGCTCGATGACGGGCAGTTCGTCCAGATCGATTTTCAGTACGGCCAAGTCGCTTTCCGGGTCGGTGCCGATCACCTCGGCAATCACCTCTCGCCCATCACGCAGGGCCACCTGAATTTCATCGGCCCCGTTGATCACGTGATGGTTGGTAAGGACATAGCCCTCTTCGCTGACGATGACGCCGGAGCCCAGGCTGGATAGCATGCGCTGGTGGGTGGTGGCATCATCGCCGTTGAAGAACTGCTGAAAGAACGGGTCCGACATCAGCGGATGTTCGTCGCGCTCGACGATGCGCGATGAATAGATGTTGACCACGGCAGGGGCTGCCTGATTGACCGCGTCGGCGTAGCTGGCAGGGCCTTGGTTGCGTGCCAGGGGAGCGGCTTGGCGAATGTCGGGGGGCGGGCGATCCGGGTCGCTTTGCTCGTCGGCGGTCGTTACCAGCGAAGGCGGTGGCTCCACGGTCTGTGGCGTCGAATTCAGGAAAGGCAGGGTAAAGCGATCTGGAAAGGCCAGTAATACCAGTGCTGCCAGCAACAAGCCTGTGATGATGGGCCATACATAAGGCAGCACATAGCGATGCATTGGACGTTCCTTTGATGATTGCAAAAGCGACGGAAGATTAGCACTGACAAGCCGTCAATATTAGACTATGAATGGTAACACTTTATGGGTTCATGTCTCATGGGTGCCGGCAAACCTCGAGGAGTGACGGTGATTCAACGCGATAGTTTAGTAGCGGCCTGTGACCATCAGCTGCACGCTTCACAGTTCAAGGATTTTACGCTTAACGGCCTGCAGGTGGCGGGCCGTGAGCAGGTGACACGGGTTATGACCGGCGTGACGGCCTGTCAGTCGCTGCTTGACGAAGCGGTGCGCTGGGAAGCCGATATGCTGATTGTTCACCATGGCTATTTCTGGAAGAACGAGCCCATCGCGATTACCGGCATGAAACACCGGCGAATCAAAACCCTGATGGATCACGACATCAACCTGCTGGCCTACCATTTGCCCCTGGATGCCCATCCCGAGATGGGCAACAACGCCGAGCTTGCCCGTCGGCTTGGCTGGAAGGTCGAAGGGTGCCTGGACGGCGAGCTGGGTGAAGGACTGCTATGGTCGGGGCGGGTGGCCAAACCGCTGAGTGCCAAGGCGCTGGCGGATCAGCTTGGCCAGGCCCTGGCGCGCGAGCCGTTACTGATCGAGGCGCCCGGCGTGGGCGATATCGAACGAATTGCCTGGTGCACGGGTGGGGCGCAGGACATGATCAGTGCCGCCTACGAAGGCGGCGCCCAGGCGTTTGTTTCCGGCGAAATTTCCGAGCGAACGACGCACCTGGCCAGAGAAATGGGCATTCACTACTTCGCGGCGGGGCATCACGCCACAGAGCGCTATGGCGTTCAGGCGCTGGGCGAATGGCTGGCCGATGAATATGCGATTACCCATCGCTTTGTCGATATCGATAACCCGGCTTGAGAGAGCCGCCCCGGTCGTCGCTGGCCAGGGGCGGTTTTGTTCGGTAGGCCTCAGTAGCGCGGTGCCGTTGCGGTCTCGTCGCTTGCGGTCTTGTCCTTGAGACCAAAATCCTCGGATAGCGTGCCGTTCTTGCCATCGGCGTAGTCCCGGGGCATGGCGGGTTCGCTGGCAGTGTCAGTGGGTGCCGAGGTTGTCGGGCGAAGGTCGCTGAGCGCGGCAGGATGATGCGTCAGCCTGTCGAGCTGCCACTGCCCGGCGTCTTCCTGGAGCTTCTTTTCCAGCTCGTCGGCTTCCTGGCGGATGGTCGCCAGCGATTCATGGACGCTGGACAGCTGGTTGCTGACGCCGTTTTTAAGCGACGCCACCTGATGCTCGCGTTCCAGCAGCGATTGACGCAGTGAGGCAAGCTGGCGCTGGCTCTTGCTGAGTAACCGGTAGCATCCTGCGCCGATTATCAGGCCGATCACCAGGCCTATTGCTGCATAGGTTAATGACTCGCTTTCCACATTGATCTCCCTTGATGCCTGCCGCTGCTCGTCGTGACAGCGTGTAATACAGTCGAGTGCCATTATAGGCGTCTTCATGATGGTTGGGTCAATGCTCATGCGTCAGCGCGCGGAACCACGTATAATTAGCGCTTTCATCGATAGCGTATGGCGCTTTTCAGCGATGTTGAACGGCAAGTAACGGGAGAATTGAACGATGAGGGCAACGTCGGCCGGCGGTGAATCAGCGCCTGGTGCGGCAACGCCAATGGGGCGTTATCGCGAGGACTTGGAGCGAGAAGGGTTTGAGTACGACGCCGCGCAGGAAGCGGCAGTGGCGCATTTGCAGCGCTTGTACGATGCGTTACTGTCCACGCCGACCACGGTGCCTAAAACGGTCCTTGCCAACAAGGGGCTGAAGGGGAAGGTGGCGGGGCTGATGGGCAAGAAGTCGGCACCCGCCGAGCCGGTGATGCCCAGCGTGGAAGGCCTGTATTTCTGGGGAGGGGTGGGCCGTGGCAAGACCTACCTGGTCGATACCTTCTACGAGTCATTGCCGTTTGCCGACAAGATGCGCACCCACTTTCACCGTTTCATGCAGCGGGTGCATAACGAGCTGACCCATTACAAAGGTGAAAAGAATCCGCTCACGCTGGTCGCAAGCAAGTTTGCCAGCGAAGCCCGCGTGATCTGCTTTGATGAGTTCTTCGTCAAGGACATCACCGACGCGATGATTCTGGCCAACCTGCTCGAGGCGCTGTTCGAGCGCGGCGTCGTGCTGGTGGCGACGTCGAATATCGTACCCGATGATCTCTACAAGGATGGCCTGCAGCGCGCCCGCTTCCTGCCGGCCATCGATTTGCTCAATCGCCATTGCCGCGTCGTGAATGTGGATTCGGGCGTCGACTATCGTCTGCGCGCCCTCGAGCGTGCGGAAATCTTTCATTCGCCGCTTGATGAGGCGGCCGAGCATGCGCTCGCGCGCAGCTTCCGGGAAATCGCCGGGCATGCAGGGGAGGCCAATGCTCCCCTTGAGATCAATCAACGCGTGCTGACGACGCGCCGGCTACACGACGACGTTGCCTGGTTCGAGTTTGCGGAACTTTGCGATGGACCGCGCAGCCAGAACGATTACATCGAGCTGGCGCGGGAATTTCACACCGTTATCGTCTCCAACGTGCCCACCATGCGCGGTGGCGATGACGATCAAGCTCGGCGCTTTATCAACATGGTTGATGAGTTTTATGACCGTGGCGTGAAGGTGCTGATGTCGGCGGCCGCGCCGGTGGAGTCGCTATACCGCGATGGCAAGCTGACCTTTGAATACCAGCGTACGCTCTCGCGTCTCCAGGAAATGCAGTCCCACGACTACTTGGCATTGCCGCACAAACCCTGAGTCGCGTAAGCCGTCATTGTCGTGCGGTGAATAGAGCGCCGAAAAAGTGTCTGATGGGTATAGAAAGGCTTAACTTGGCGAATGGCTTGCTGTAGAATGCCGCCTCGCTACACGTTGTGGGGTCACTTGATCCGCAACCAAAAAAAATAGGGATGGTGCAACGCCGCTGATCGGCGTGTAGTACCCAACACATTTTAATTGGTGATTTCATCCATGAAGACGTTCAGTGCTAAGCCGCAGTCCGTCCAGCGTGATTGGTACGTTGTTGACGCAACGGACAAGACGCTCGGTCGTCTGGCTACCGAAATTGCTCGCCGCTTGCGCGGTAAGCATAAGCCCGAATTTACCCCTCACGTTGATACCGGTGATTACATCGTGGTCATCAACGCTGAAAAAGTCCAAGTGACCGGCAACAAGGCGAAGGCCAAGACCTATTACCGCCACACTGGTTACCCGGGCGGTTTGCGCTCCATGACGTTCGACAAAATGCTCGACCATGCCCCCGAGCGCATCATTGAGTCTGCCGTGAAAGGCATGCTGCCGAAAGGCCCGCTGGGCCGCGCCATGTACTCGAAACTGAAAGTGTACGCTGGTGCCGAGCATCCGCATGCTGCCCAACAGCCGCTTGAACTGAACATCTGAGGAACTCTTCGCCATGACACAGCAGTATTACGGTACCGGGCGCCGCAAGACTTCCACCGCGCGCGTCTTCATGAAGCCGGGTTCCGGCAAAATTACCGTCAACAACCGCGAGCTGGACCATTACTTTGGTCGCGTGACGGGCCGCATGGTCGTGCGCCAGCCGCTAGAGCTCACCGAAACGCTCAACCAGTTCGACGTTTACGTCACGGTTGAGGGTGGCGGTGGTTCTGCGCAGGCCGGTGCGATTCGCCACGGCATCACTCGCGCACTGATGAACTACAATGAAGACCTGCGTCCGACACTGCGTGCGGCGGGTTATGTCACCCGCGATGCGCGTCAGGTTGAGCGTAAGAAAGTCGGCCTGCGCAAAGCGCGTCGTCGCCCGCAGTTCTCCAAGCGTTAATCACGCGCAAGACTGTGGAAAACGCCCGGGCCAATGGCCCGGGCGTTTTTTTTTGCTACGACAACCACTTTTGCGGTCTGTGTAAAAGATGGGGTGGGTCTGGCGCTCAGTGTGTGGATTCAACTACCTTAATACAGAGACGACCAATAACAATACGAACCCTCGTCTGGGCAGCAAGCGATAGGCGAGGCTCAAGGGTGAGGGAGTGGATATGGCAAATGGCGGCGTTAACAGGGGGCGGCGTCGCTTCCTGGTAGGGGCAACGACCGTTGTCGGCGCAGTGGGGGCCGTGGGCGTGGCGATCCCCTTTCTGTCGGCATGGCAACCTAGCGCCAGAGCGCGGGCAGCGGGTGCCCCTGTTCAGGCCGATGTGTCGAAGCTCGCTCCCGGCCAGCGCATGACGGTCGAATGGCGAGGGCGACCAGTGTGGATCATTAATCGTACGCCCGAAATGATCGAGCGCACCGAAGCGTTTGCCGCTGACCGTCTCGCCGACCCCGACTCCAGGTCGTCGTTGCAGCCTTCCTACAGTACCGGTCAAATGCGCTCCATTAGGCCTGAAATAGGCGTGCTGATTGGTATCTGCACCCATCTGGGCTGTTCGCCTGTGTATCGGCCCGAGCCCGATGCGGACGGCGTAGGCGTTGATGACTGGCCCGGTGGTTTTTTCTGCCCCTGTCACGGGTCGCGATTTGACCTGGCGGGGCGAGTGTTCAGCAACGTACCGGCGCCGACCAATCTTGAAGTGCCCCCTTATCGTTTCGAGGGCGATAACATCATCATCGTTGGCGAAGATGAGGAGACGGCCTGATGGGTAATCCAAATAAAGCCAAAGCCCCACGCGGCCTGATGCGCTGGGTCGACGACCGCTTGCCGGCAACGCAGTTCTTTCAGGATCACCTATCTCACTATTACGCCCCTAGGAATTTCAATTTCTGGTATTTTTTCGGCTCGCTGGCGCTGCTGGTGCTGGTCAACCAGATCATCACCGGCATCTGGTTGACCATGAGCTTCAACCCCAGCGCCGAAGGGGCCTTTGACTCCATTGAGTACATCATGCGCGACGTGGAGTGGGGCTGGTTGATCCGCTATATGCACACCACCGGGGCCTCGGCCTTCTTCGTGGTGATCTATCTGCACATGTTTCGAGGCCTGCTCTATGGCTCCTACAAGGCGCCGCGCGAGCTGGTGTGGATATTCGGCATGGCGATTTATCTGCTGCTGATGGCCGAGGCGTTCATGGGCTACCTGCTGCCCTGGGGGCAGATGTCGTACTGGGGCGCGCAGGTGATTATTTCACTGTTCTCGGCCATCCCGGGGATTGGCCCGGATCTGGCGCAGTGGATACGCGGGGACTACCTGATTTCGGGCATTACGCTGAACCGCTTTTTTGCGCTCCACGTCGTGGCGCTGCCCATCGTGATTCTGGCGCTGGTGGTGCTGCATATCATCGCGCTGCACGAGGTGGGCTCGAACAACCCGGACGGCATCGATATCAAGCAGAAAAAGGACGAAGCCGGTAACCCGCGGGACGGGATTCCCTTCCATCCATACTACACCGTGAAGGATCTGGTGGGCGTGGCGGTCTTTTTATTCGTGTTTTGCGTGGTGGTGTTTTACTTTCCGGAAGGCGGGGGATATTTCATCGAGACGCCGAACTTCGAGCCTGCCAATCCGTTGCAGACGCCCGACCATATTGCCCCGGTCTGGTACTTCACGCCGTTCTACGCAATCTTGCGCGCGATCACCTTCTCGATCTTTGGTCTGGAGGCGAAGTTTCTGGGGGTGATGTGTATGGGCGCCGCTATTGCGATACTGTTTGTGCTGCCCTGGCTGGATCGCAGTCGGGTGCGGTCAATGCGCTATAAAGGCTGGATCTCCAAGTTGATGCTGGCGTTATTCGCGGCCAGCTTCGTGACGCTTGGGGTGCTTGGGGTGTTGCCTTCAACCGGCGCCAGAACGCTGCTGGCCCAGGTGTGCACGGCGATCTACTTTGCCTATTTTCTGCTGATGCCAATCTATACGCGGCTGGAAACAACAAAACCCGTACCGGAAAGGGTGACTGGCTGATGAAAAAACAACTGATCGCGCTCATTGCCATCTTCGTGCCGCTTGCCGCCGTGGCTGCCGGTGGCGCCAGTGTGCCACATTCCATGGAGCCTGACTTGCAGGACCGAGTGTCGTTGCAAAATGGCATGAAACTCTACGTGAACTACTGCATGGGGTGCCATTCGCTCGAGTACCAGCGATTCTCGCGCGCCGCCGAGGATCTGGGAATTCCCCGGGATATTGTTGAAAACAACGTCATCTTTTCGCCGGACTTGGCGTTTAACGACCAAATGCAAACGGCGATGGACGAGGTCAACGGCGAGACCTGGTTCGGGGCTGCCCCGCCGGATCTGACGCTCTCTGCGCGCCTGCACGGTACGGACTGGCTGTATTCGTACCTGCTCAGTTTTTACCAGGATCCGGAGCGCCCCACGGGGGTTAACAACACGGTGTTTGAGCTGGTCGCCATGCCCAACGTACTTGAGCCTTTACAGGGCGTGCAGGAAAAGGTGTGCGATGACGCGGCGGCCTCCGAAGAGGGCGAAGCGTCCGATGCTGACTGCAGGCTGGAGGTAACCGAGCAGGGCGAGCTATCCCCGGAGGCGTTTGAGCGCGCCGTTTATGATTTGACCAACTTCCTTGCTTATGTGGGAGAGCCTTCAAAGCTTAAGGCCCAGGCATTGGCGCCCAAGGTGCTCATCTTTCTATTTATATTTGGCGTGATGGCGTATTTCCTCAAGCGAGAGTACTGGCGCGACATTCATTGAGCGCATTGCTACAGGGCAACCCGGGGCGTGCGGCCAGACCGCGCGCCCTTTGCGTGTTAGCCTTGGCCTTAAAGCATGGCGTCGCCTTCCCCAAAGGTGGGGTGGACGTGTTATTATCCAAGATTGATTCGCTGCGAGGATGGTTTCATGGGAGTTGTGGCCAAACGGTCGTCAATGATTTTTTATTCAGGTAATGATGATCATTTCAGTCATCGTGTGCGCATTGTGCTGGCTGAGAAAGGCGTGGCGGTCGATGTCGTCGATGTATCCGGCGAGAATGTGCCTGACGAACTAGCCGACTTGAATCCCTATAACAGCGTGCCCACGCTGCTTGACCGCGATCTGGTGCTTTACGAGTCCAAGGTCATGATGGAGTACCTGGACGAGCGTTTTCCGCATCCGCCGTTACTGCCCGTGTATCCCGTCGCGCGTGCACAGAGCCGCCTCTGGATGCACCGCATTGAGCGTGAATGGTGCCCGATGGTCGAGCAGATCGTCAGCGGTGGGAAAAAGGATGCAGAGAAGGCGCGCAAGGAGCTACGCGAAAGCCTGATCGGCATTTCGCCTATTTTCGAAGATATGCCGTACTTCATGAGCGACGAGTTCACCCTGGTGGACTGTTGCCTGGCGCCCATTCTATGGCGCTTGCCTGCGCTGAATATCGAGCTGCCGGAAAAACAGGTGAAGCCGCTGTTGAGCTATATGTCACGTGTGTTTGAGCGAGACGCTTTCAAGGCCGCGTTGAACGAGCGCGAGAAAGAAATGCGTGCTTGAACCCACACGGGGCCTCGCCTGGCGGGGCCCGTCTGTCAGGAGGAGCGAGTCTAGATGAAATCGAGCCGTCCTTATATCGCCCGAGCGCTTTACGAATGGCTGGTGGATAATGAGCTGACCCCCCATCTGGTGGTGGATGCCACCCAGCCGGGTGTCGAGGTGCCGCGCCAATTCGTCCAGAACGGCCAAATCGTTTTGAACGTCGCGCCGACGGCGGTGCGCGACCTGTTCATGGAAAATCAGGCTGTCGGCTTTAACGCCCGGTTTGGCGGTCAGCCGATGCAGGTCATGATTCCCACGCCGGCGCTCATCGCCATCTATGCCCGTGAAAACGGGGCTGGGATGGTCTTCGGTCACGAACCGGAACTGACCTCGCTGGAAGAGGAGGAGCCGCTTGACGAGTCGCCTGCCCCTGGCAAGCCGACGCTTTCGGTGACCGATCCGACCCCTGATGCGGAGCCATCGTCGAATAACACGCCGCCGGACGTGTCTGACGATGCAGCCAAGGGTCAATCAGGCGGCAAGAAAAAGCCCTCGCTGCGTGTGGTGAAGTAGTCGTTTCTTAAGCACTGCGTTACCAGTGGATATAAAAAACCTCGCTGTCATGCAGCGAGGTTTTTTTGCCTAGCGCGTGGCGTCAGTCGATATATTCGAAGACTTTAACGATGCGTTGCACCCCCGCCACGTTGGAGACCGCGTTGACAATGCGATCCGCTTCCCCTCGGGTCACCATGCCCATGATGTAGACGCTGGCGTTTTCGGTGGTCACCTTGAGTTTCGAGGAATCGATGCTGTCGTTGGTGGCTAGCCGGCTGATCACGTTGCTGGTCAACCAGGTGTCGGTGAGGCGCTGGGTGGAGGGCAGGCGGGCGGCTACCGTCAGTTCGTTGTACACGTCGTTGACGCCGCGCAGGTCAGCGGTGACGTTTTCTGCCATGTCCCGCAGCTCTTCGCTGGGCACTTGGCCCACCAGCAGCACTGTGCCGTTGAAGCTGTGCGGGCGAATTCTTGCATCGCCCAGGCGTCCGTCAGCCCGCTCCAGCGCGTGCCCGACTTCCCGTTCGATGGTGGCGTCTACGGCCGCCACGTCTTCGCTACGCTGGCCGTAGTGGGATGAATCAACTCGGGTGTCGGTTGCACAGCCGGCCAGCAGGACGCTTGCACCCAGGGTGGCCGCCATTAGCAGGCGGGATAGACGCGACGAGGAAAGTGATAAGCTCATCATAAACAGGTTCCTTTTCATTGACGACGCAGCGGGGCTAGCCGCCGAAGAGTTGCTCATCGATTAGATCGCACAAACAGTGAATGGCCAGCAGGTGAACCTCCTGAATGCGTGCAGTAGAGGTGGCGGGAACGCGAATTTCGCAGTCGTCCTGGCCTAGCAGCGAGGCCATGTCGCCGCCGTCCCGGCCGGTGAGGGCCACTACCGTCATCTCGCGGTCATGGGCGGCCTGGATGGCCTGAACGATATTGGCCGAATTGCCGCTTGTCGAGATCGCCAGAAGGATATCGCCGGGTTGGCCCAGCGCCCTGATCTGCTTGGAGAAAACTTCGTTGTAGGTATAGTCGTTGGCGATTGAGGTAAGCGTTGAAGTGTCCGTGGTCAGCGCCAGCGCCGGCAGGCTTGGCCGTTCACGCTCAAAGCGGTTGAGCAGCTCGGAGGAGAAGTGCTGGCTGTCGCCAGCACTGCCGCCGTTGCCGCAGGCGAGAATTTTTCCTTCGCTCACCAGACACTGCACCATCATCTGGCTGGCGACTTCGATGAAAGGCGGCAGCACCTCGCTGGCATAGGTTTTGGTATCGATGCTGGCGTTGAAATGACCCAGTATGCGTGATTGAAAGTCCATTAGGGCTTCCTGATTGTGAATTCAAAAGGCGTCAAACGCGGCTTTCACCCACTCGATGTCGACATCAGGGGGCGTGCCGGTCATGGCGACAACATCAAAACGGCACGGTACAGGGTGACGCAACGCGGCCAAGTATAACCGTGCGGCGCGTATCAGTCGCTGCTGTTTCTGAACCGTCACCGACTCAAGTGGGTGTCCATGGCGACTTGATTTGCGGTGTTTGACCTCGACAAAGACCAGAATATCCGCATCCTGCATGATCAGGTCAAGCTCGCCGCCCTTGACGTGGTGGTTGCTGGCGATCAAGCGCAGCCCATGCTGCTGGAGCCATTGAGCAGCTAGCTGCTCAATGGCCTGGCCGCGGGCGCGTGCGGTTTTCGGGCTAGTCGCCATTGCGCTCGTCGTTGTCGGCTTGGTTCCCTTGCGTATCGCCCAGCAGGCCGGGGATCAGAATCGGCGAAGGGACACCGTTCTGGAACTTGGCCCAGGGAAGCTCGCGATAAATCCGTCCGTCGCTGGTGAGAAACAGTTTGCCGGTGCTGCCGTCGAAGCCTTGCAGTTGGGAAAAGTCCGACAGCCGGGTGGCGATTTCGTAGGCATCGACGCCCATGGCCATCAGCCGGAACATGGAGGCATCGGACTCTTCGCGCAGGCGCTGGTAGCTTGCGTAGAAGGGTAGTACCTCTTCGCCACCCACGGCGGCGTCGGGGATCTGCCAGGGAATATCCATGAACATGACATCGTTGAGATCCTGGTCAAGACGTATCTGGCGGGCCCCGTCGTGGAGATGAGAGGTCGCGTAGACGGGCAGATCCTGAGCGTAGTAGTAGTCCATGGTCGGTGGTACCTGGCGCGCGTATTCAGGCAGCGCGAGGAGGAAGAGGGCGTCGATATCATCAAGCCGGGCGCGTTCGCCGCGCACGTTTAGGGCGGTCTTTACCGCGTCGGAAACGGGGTTGCCCGGGTTGTAGCGCACTGCATTGGTGATATCGCCGCCTTGGCGCTGCCACTGATTCCAGAATGCTTCGCCTACGCGCTGCCCCCAGTCGTTGTCCGGCACCATCAGCGCCATCCGGCGGTGGCCATCCTGCCAGGCGCGACGGGCGGCCTGACGCGCTTCATCCTCGGCGGACAGGCCGTACTGGAAAAGCCGCTTTGCCTGGTTGCGCTCGCTGCTGCCGTAGTTGAGCGCCAGGGTGGGCACCGGCACGCTATCGCGTTGCTCGAGCTGGGTGACCTGTTCCTTGCTGAGTGGGCCAATCATGACCTGGGCGTTCATTTGCTGGACGCGGTCGTAAAGCTCGTCAAGCGAATATTGTGTGGCATCGAGGAAACTCAGCTGCACGTCATCGCCCTGGATGTCATGATGGCGACGCATGGCCGACGCGAGGGCCTCGGCCAGGTTGCTGAGGGCACCGGATTCGGGCAGTGCCACGGCGATCCGATTGATTGTCTCGCCTTCGAGTTCGGGTAGCGCAAAACGCTCGGGATCGGGCTTGTCGAGGGTCTCGCGTGCCCAGCGCTGGCGGTCTTCAAGGGTACGCTGGGCACGCGAGGGCATGGGCAGCTCGTCGTCAAGCACCTGGGTGGCGCGCAGTACGCTGTGGGGGTCGTCGAGTGCGCGAGCCAGCTCAGAAAACAGCAGCGCCCAGCGTACCCGATCTGACTCGGGCAGTGCCTGCTCGTCGATATTCCCGGCAGTCTCGAAGGCATCCTCACGCTCACCCTGACGGGCAAGGATGTCGGCCGCCTCGAGGCGCGTCATGGCTGCCTGTTCGGGCACCTGTTCCTCTGCCTGGCGGAGCAGTTGGCCGGGGTCTCGGTCGGGGGCCCGGTCGACAACGCTGGGAGACTGCGTCGCACAGCCCGCAACGAGAAGCGCCATGAGCGTAGCGGCGAGAAAGCCACGTAATGACTGTTTCATGTATCCTTCCTTAGTTTCCATTTGCGCCATCGCTGCTTGTCAACGATTTGACGGCTTCTGCACAAGCATAGCGTACCGAGGGGCAAGCCATTGACGAATTGGGAGTCACGATGACACAGACACCACCGGGAACATTGTACGTGGTCGCCACGCCGATTGGGAATCTGGATGACCTATCCGCCCGCGCGATTCGGCTGCTTGGCGGCGTCGCGCGAGTTGCCGCCGAGGATACCCGCCACAGCGCACGCCTATTGTCTCATCTGGGCTTGAACAAGCCGATGCTTTCCTTGCACGAACACAATGAAGCGCGACGGATTGACACCCTGGATCGTTACCTCGCTGAAGGCGAGGATATTGCCTTGATCAGCGATGCGGGCACCCCCTTGATCAGCGACCCCGGCTTTGTCCTGGTTCGCGAGTTGCGAGCCCGCAACCGCCACATCGTGCCCGTGCCAGGCCCCTGTGCCCTGATTACCGCGCTCTCCGGGGCGGGGCTACCAACCGATCGTTTCGTGTTCGGCGGCTTTCTGCCCGCCAAACCGGGGGCGCGCCGCCAGGCACTGGAGGGCTGGAAGACCCGCGAAGAGACGCTGGTGTTCTATGAATCCCCACACCGTATCGTGCATACCCTCGAGGCGCTCAATGAGCAGCTGGCCGAGCGCGACGTGGTATTGGCTCGCGAGTTGACCAAGACGTTTGAAACCTTTCTCCATGGGTCGCCAGCGTCCTTGCTTGCGCAACTGGCCGATGACCCCAATCAGGCGCGCGGCGAATTTGTGGTGATTGTCGCCGGTGCTCCCCCGGCGGTGCAAAGCGAGCAGCAGGCGATTGACGCGGATACCCTGCTCGACGCCCTGCTGGCCGAAGGGGTCGGCGTCAAGCAGGCGGCCGGGGTGGCCGCGCGCTTGTTCGGCGGCCGCAAGCAAACCTGGTATGCCCGGCTGCAGGCAATCAAAGGCGAGCATTGAGGCGAACGTAAGGCGCTGGTATGCTTGCCGCCGGAGTTGGCCAGACAGTCGCCGCTGACACCCCTCAAAAGGGGTCGGGGGAGGAAAGTCCGGGCTCCACAGGGCAGAGTGCCAGGTAACGCCTGGGCGGCGTGAGCCGACGGAAAGTGCAGCAGAGAGTAGACCGCCTACGCCTTTCGAGGCCGGTAAGGGTGAAAGGGTGCGGTAAGAGCGCACCGCGCGCCTGGCAACAGTGCGTGGCAAGGTAAACCCCACTCGGAGCAAGACCAAATAGGGACCCAATGGCGTGGCCCGCGCTGGGTTCGGGTAGGTTGCTTGAGCGCTGGGGTAACGCAGCGCCTAGAGGAATGACTGTCCACGACAGAACCCGGCTTATCGGCCGACTCCCCATCCACAAGGGCATGCCCCGGCATGCCCGCTTAATATCCTGTGAGTGTACTATGCCGTCACCTGACGTCGATCAGGCTAGCGCCCATTTCGAGCATACCAGCGTGCTACTGGACGGTGCCGTCGATGCCCTCGTGCATCAACCCGGTGGCGTGTACCTCGACGGCACCTTTGGTCGCGGCGGGCACTCGCGGGCGATTCTTTCACGCCTGAATGAAGCAGGGCGCTTGATTGCCCTTGACCGGGACCCTCAGGCCGTTGCCGCCGCCGCAGAGATTACTGATGCCCGTTTTAGGATGGTTCAGCGCGATTTCGCACGCCTGGCCGAAGTAGCCTACGAGCAAGGGGTGCACGGCAAGCTGGCCGGTATCCTGCTGGATGTGGGTGTTTCCTCGCCGCAACTGGACGACCCCGAGCGTGGTTTCAGCTTCATGCGTAACGGACCGCTGGACATGCGCATGGATCCCACCCAGGGAGAAAGCGCCGCCGACTTCCTCGCCCATGCCAGCGAGTCAACCATTGCGCAGGTGTTTAAATCCTACGGCGAAGAACGTTTTGGGAAACGGCTGGCGCGGGCGGTGGTGAACCGGCGCAGCGAAAGACCCTTTACGCATACCGTCGATCTGGCCGAGGTGTTGAAAGCGGCGCACCCCGCCTGGGAGAAAGGCCGGCATCCCGCCACCAAGGCCTTTCAGGGGCTGCGCATTTACCTGAACGGTGAGCTGGAGCAGTTGGATGCCGCCCTTGAGGCGGCGCTTGAGGCCCTGGCGCCGGGCGGCCACCTGGTGGTGATTAGCTTTCATTCACTGGAAGACCGCCGCGTAAAGCGGTTCATTCGCCATCACGTCCGGGGCGATACGCATTTGCCACGCGGCGTGCCGATTCGCGATGACCAGCTGAACCGTCGTCTCGAAGCGCTGGGCAAGGGAAGACGGCCGGGTGACGACGAAGTAACCGATAATCCACGTGCCCGCAGCGCGGTCATGCGAGCGGCGCGTAAACGAGTGTGATCAGGTCATCATGAGCATGGAGCAACTTGATCGTTGGCTGTCCACGTTGCAGGCCGAGTGGCCTTTTACCTTTCGCCTGAAGCCCTGGCCGGTAGCGTTCAGCTTTATGTTTATGGCTTGCCTGGCCACGGCGTTCTGCGTTGTCGTCACCACCCACGCCACGCGTGTACAGTATGCTCAGCTGCAGCAGTTGGAGCAGGAGGAGAATCAGCTCAACACCGAATGGGGCCAACTGCTCCTAGAAGAAGGTGCCTGGTCGACGCCCGCCCGGATCGAGCAGATTGCCACCCAGCGCCTGGGCATGCGTATTCCCGACGTCAACGACGTCGAGGTCATCCGGCCATGAGCTTTCAGCGCCGAGGCGTCAGCTCGCGCCAAGCCCCCGTCGCGCCGCCTCTGCCGGGAGGACGGTTTTTCTTTGTTCTGCTGATGATTGCCATCGCTTCGGCCATCCTGATAGGCCGTATTACCCTGCTTCAGGTCATTGACCGTCCGTTTTTGCAGAGTCAGGGCGACGCCCGCACGCTGCGCAACGAGACGATTCCCGCCCATCGGGGTATGATTACCGACCGCAACGGCGAACCACTGGCCATTTCGACGCCTGTCGTGACTCTATGGGCCAATCCTCAGGAGCTTCCCGACGACGCCATCCAGCGCATCGTATTGGCCCAGGCGCTGGGCATGTCGTTGGAGGCTTTCGAAGCCCGGGTGGCGCGCTACAGTGAACACGAGTTCATGTATCTGCGCCGTCAGATGACCCCCGAGGCTGCCCAGCGCATCCTCGACTTGCGCACGCCCGGTGTCTACCCCCAGCGCGAGTACAAACGCTATTATCCCGCCGGTGAGGTGGCCGCTCAGCTGCTCGGTGTGACCAACGTTGATGATGTGGGGCAGGAAGGTCTTGAGCTTGCCTATCAGCCACATCTGGCCGGCCATCCCGGCCAACGGCGTATTCTCAAGGATCGCCGGGGGCGGCTGGTCAGGGAGCTTGACGTGATCCGCGAAGCTCAGCCAGGTGGTGACCTGACGCTCTCGATCGATCAGCGGCTGCAGTACATGGCCTATCGTGAGCTGCGCTCGGCGGTTGCCGAAAACGACGCCGATGGTGGCATACTGGTCATGATGGACGCGCACAGCGGTGAAGTGCTGGCCATGGCCAATTTGCCGTCTTACAACCCCAACAATCGCGCCGGGCTCGATCCGCGAGGGCTGCGTAATCAAGCGCTGGTTGACGTCTTTGAGCCCGGCTCGGTGATGAAACCGCTGGCCATGTCGGCGGTGCTGGAAAGTGACGGGTTTGATCGACACACCGTCGTGGATACGTCGCCGGGCTGGATGCGTATCGATGGGTACACGATCCGCGATTTTCGTAATTACGGCGAGCTGGATCTGGCGGGTATTCTGGAAAAGTCGTCCAATATTGGTATGTCTCGCCTTGCCCTTGAGCTCGATGACACGGCGATCTGGGAAAAGTACCGGCAGCTTGGCCTTGGTCAAAGTACCGAAACGGGGTTCCCCGGGGAAGCCACCGGCCACTTGCCTTCACCGATACGCCTGTCGCGCAGCGAACGGGCTGCACTTTCCTATGGCTATGGCGTGTCCGTGTCGGCTGTCCAGTTGGCAAGTGCGTATACCGCCATTGCCAACGAAGGCACCCGCATACCGCCGTCCCTGTTACGCTTGTCCTCTCCCCCCGAGGGAACGCCGGCAATGCAGCCCAGCGTGGCCAATGACCTGTTGCATATTCTGGAAGACTCGGTGGCTGCCTATACCGGGGGGCGTCGCGCACGGGTGGAAGGCTACCGCGTGGGTGGCAAGACCGGCACCGTGCGTAAGTCCGGTGAGGGAGGCTACGCCAAGGATGCTTACCGGAGCGTGTTTGCCGGCATTGCGCCGATTTCGGATCCGCGTATTGTTACAGTGGTCATGATCGATCACCCGAAAGCCGGCGAATTCTACGGTGGCGCCGTGGCCGCGCCGGTGTTTTCGAGCGTGACCGGCAATGCGCTGCGGCTGTTGGATGTGCCCCCCGATCATGAAGTTGAATAGTGGGAAGGAGATTGCATGACGCTCAGCCCGAATGAGGTAAGACACGCCTTGACCAAGGTGTGGCCCGCCGGTGAGTTACCCCGTGAGCTGCCGGCGTTGCCCGAGCGCTTCGAGATTACCAGCGATTCGCGTCAGATCACGCCTGGCGATATTTTTGTAGCCGTCCCCGGCAGTCGCTTTGATGGTCGCGACTTTATCGACAAGGCGCTAGAGGCAGGGGCCGGACTGGTACTTGCCCATGCCGGGGAGGGTGACGTGACGCTCAGCGGCCGGGTGCTTGAGCTGCCGTACCTGACCCGTCGACTGGGAGAGCTTGGGCGAGCGCTCTTCCAGCAGCCTGATGGCCCGATGGTGATTGGCGTGACGGGCACCAACGGCAAGAGCTCGGTGACGCATTATATCGCTGCGTTGAGCGACGCGTTGGGCACGCCTGCCGGGGTCATCGGCACCCTGGGCGTTGGACGGCTGGGGGCGCTACGCGATTCGGGGCTGACCACGCCAGGGGCGCTTGCCATGCATGCGGCGCTGGGCGGGTTGGCGCACCAGGGCGTGCAGCGCGTCGCGCTTGAAGTCTCCTCCCATGCCCTTGACCAATCCCGGCTGGACGGCGTGGATATCACCACAGGGGTGTTCACCAACCTGAGCCGCGACCACCTGGATTACCACGGCAGCATGGCCGCTTATGCTGCGGCCAAGGCCAAGCTGTTCCGGCGCACAGAGCTTGAGCTTGCGGTCATGAATGGTGATGATCCGCTGGTTCGCCTGATGCTGGCCGGCTGTGATAGCGGCGTGCGCGTGCTGGCAACGGGAGGCGACGAGGCCGTCACGCTGCGCGTCGTGGGCTGGCACCCCCACAGCCAGGGGCAGGAGGCGTTGATTGCCACCCCTGAAGGTGAAAAAACGCTTTCGCTGGCGCTCATGGGGCGCTTTAACCTGGATAACGTGTTGCTGGCGATGGCGACCCTGCATGGGCTTGGCGAGCCGCTGGACGACTTGTTCGACGCCGCAGCGTCGCTTTCGCCGGTGTCCGGGCGCATGGAAGGCTACCGTCAGGCGGGCGCGCCAAGTGTTGTGGTCGACTATGCCCACACGCCGGACGCGCTCGACAATGCCTTGCGCGCGCTGGCGGGGCACGCGGGTCGTTTGTGGTGTGTGTTTGGCTGCGGCGGTGAGCGCGATACCGGCAAGCGCGCGGAGATGGCCCGCGTGGCAGAAACCCACGCCGACAGCGTGATCGTGACCGATGATAATCCCCGGGGGGAGGCGGCCGAGGAGATCCGTCAGGCGATTCTGGCAGGCTTCAGCGCCAAGGCGCAGCCGCTGGAAATACCGCAACGCGCTGAGGCAATTGCTTACGCGGTTCGCCAGGCCGAACCTGGCGATGTCATTCTGGTGGCAGGCAAGGGCCACGAGCCCTACCAGGAAATAAACGGGGTTCGCCACCCCTACCACGATGGCGAGGCGGTGCGAGCCGCCTTCGCCGCTCGCGAGGCGCGCTGAATGGACTGGACGCTAGGTCGTGTGGCCGATGCGCTTGCCATCGAGTCACCGTCTGCATTAGCGGCTACGCCGCTCAGCGGTGTGGTCACCGACACCCGTGACATGGTGCCCGGCGGGCTGTTTGTGGCGCTCAAGGGGCCACGGTTCGACGGCCACGATATGCTGGAAGACGCCCGCCAGGCGGGCGCCGTAGCGGCGCTGGTGGAGGCGCCGGTTGATAGTCCACTGCCGCAACTGGTGTGCCCGGATACTCGCCTGGGTCTGGGGTTGCTGGCCTCAGCCGCGCGTGACGCCTGGCCGGGGCCGATGGTGGCGGTAACCGGCAACAGTGGCAAGACCACGGTAAAGGAAATCACCGCCGCCTTGCTTGAACCCCTGGGCGCCGTTCACGCCACGCGTGGCAATCTGAATAATGATATTGGTGCGCCGCTTACCCTGTTGGCCCTGACCGCCATTCATCAGGCCGCCGTGGTCGAGTTAGGCGCCAATCATCTGGGCGAGATTGCCTGGACGACGCGCCTGGCGCGCCCCGGGGTGGCGGTCATTACCAACGTGACCGGTGCCCACGTGGGTGAATTTGGCGGGATGGGGCAGATTGCCCAGGCCAAGGGCGAGCTACTGAGCGGTTTGCAGCCCGATGGGGTGGCGATTTTGAACCGCGATGATCGTTACTTTTCCTACTGGCGCGCCTGTGCGGCGCCGCGCCGTGTCATCAGCTACAGCGTTGAGGGGCCGGCGGATATCTGCGCCCAAGCGCTTTCCTGTGACGCCCAAGGGCGTTATGCTTTCACGCTTGTTTATCAAGGCCACTCCCTGGGTCGGGTACAGCTACCGCTGCTGGGCAGGCATAATGTCAGCAACGCCCTGGCGGCGGCGGCGGCGGCACTCACCCTTAATGTGAATGCCGCGCAGGTAGTAGAGCGATTAACGCGCTTGACGGCGTTGCCCAACCGGCTGAGCGTTCTACCGGGGCTACGCGGCGCAAGCCTGCTTAACGACACCTACAACGCCAATCCCGGGGCGGTAAAAGCCGCCCTGGACACTCTGGTTAGCCTGCCTGGCCCCCACTGGTGCGCGCTGGGTGCCATGGGCGAACTGGGTGACGCGGCCCAGGAACTGCATGCCGAGATTGGCCGGTACGCGGCCCAACTGGGTATCGAGATGCTGGTTACCCTAGGCGACGCCGCGCGGCCGGCCAGCGAAGCATTTGATGGTGGACTGCATTTTAATGATCACGCGACGCTCGTGCGTCATCTTCACAATACGTTGCCGCCCCATGCCAGCTTGCTGGTCAAAGGGTCGCGCAGTGCAGGCATGGAACACATTGTCACCGCCCTGCGCACGGATGAAATAAGGTAAACGCCGTTCATGTTACTTCACCTGGCGAATTTTCTTGCGCAGTATCAATCTGCCTTTCAGGTCTTCAACTATTTAACGCTGCGGGTGATTCTGGCCGCCCTGACGGCACTGTTCCTGTGTCTGTGGCTGGGCCCGTGGGTGATCAGGCGTCTGGTTGAAGGTCAGATTGGTCAGGCGGTGCGCGATGATGGCCCCCAGTCGCATCTTTCCAAGGCCGGTACGCCTACCATGGGCGGCGCAATGATTTTGATGGCCATATCGATCAGCACCCTCGTCTGGGGGGATCTGACCAATCACTACGTCTGGGTGGTGCTGGGGGTGACCCTCGGTTTCGGCGCCATCGGCTGGATAGACGACTACCGCAAAGTCGTCGAGAAAAACCCCCGAGGGCTCCCCGCGCGCTGGAAATATTTCTGGCAGTCGGTGGTGGGCTTGGGTGCCGCCGTGAT
The DNA here is from genome assembly GCF_020991005.1 of Halomonas sp. CUBES01. Lineage (GTDB taxonomy): Bacteria > Pseudomonadota > Gammaproteobacteria > Pseudomonadales > Halomonadaceae > Vreelandella > Vreelandella gomseomensis. The sequence continues at coordinate 198,267 of NZ_JAJLLW010000003.1, forward strand.
TCTGTACCTCACCGCTGCCTCGGCGGTGGAAACCAGTCTGTTGATCCCGACGCTCAAGGACGTTGCCATTCCCCTGGGCGTCTTTTATATCCTGTTGACCTACCTGGTTATCGTCGGCAGTTCCAACGCGGTCAACCTGACCGATGGCCTTGACGGCCTGGCCATCATGCCGACCGTGCTCGTTGCCATGGGGCTGGCGGTATTTGCCTATGCCGGGGGCAATACCCTGTTTGCCGACTACCTGCACATACCCTTCATTGCTGGAACCGGCGAGCTGGCGGTGTTTTGCGCCACGATAGCGGGGGCAGGGCTGGGCTTTCTATGGTTCAACACCTATCCTGCACAGGTGTTCATGGGCGATGTGGGGGCGCTGGCGCTGGGTGCGGCGCTGGGTGTCGTCGCGGTTATCGTCCGCCAGGAAATCGTACTGTTCATCATGGGCGGGATTTTCGTCCTCGAAACCGTTTCGGTCATTCTGCAGGTCGGCTCCTACAAGTTGACGGGGCGCCGCATCTTCCGGATGGCGCCATTGCACCACCATTATGAGTTGAAAGGCTGGCCCGAACCGCGCGTGATCGTGCGCTTCTGGATCATTACCGTCGTGCTGGTGCTGTTGGGACTAGCAACGCTCAAGGTGCGTTAAGCATCTAACACTTTCTTTCTTTTAATACCGTCGGGCCTTTAGCGGCCCGGTGTAAGGGAGCCGGGATGGTTCGCGTTCCACCAGGAATGACGTTAGTAGTGGGGCTGGGGATTTCCGGGCGAGCGATATGTCGCCATCTGACGCGCCAGGGAGAGCCCTTCATGGTGGCCGATACCCGCGAGCAGCCACCCGGGCTTGAGGCGTTCTGCAACGATCACCCCGAGGTGGCCGTGCATTGTGGTTCGCTTGAAGCGCTGAATCTTGAGGCTGCGGAAGAAGTCGTGGTCAGCCCGGGCGTCGACCCCTCTCACCCCGTGCTGGCGCCGCTGGCTGCGCAGCTCAATCCACGCACCGGCGAGCCTCGCCTAGTGGGCGAAATGGCACTTTTCGTGCGCGCCACTTCCGCTCCGATTGCCGCCATCACCGGCTCCAACGCCAAGTCCAGCGTGACCACCTTGCTTGGGCAGATGGCCCAGGCGTCGGGCATCAACGCTGCCGTGGGCGGCAACCTGGGAACCGCCGCGCTGGATCTTCTGTTACAGCAGCCCGACGCTGAGCTGTTCGTTCTTGAACTCTCCAGCTTCCAACTGGAAACAACGCCTCGCCTTGGCGCGAAGGTGGCGGCGTTTTTAAACCTCTCTGAAGACCACCTGGATCGACACGGCGACATGCTGGGCTACCGCAACGCCAAACAGGGCATTTTTCGTGGCGCTCAGCATGCCGTCGTCAATGCGGATGATCCGCTTACCTTTCCCGCTCAGCCGGTATCTGACCTCACGCGTTTCGGCCACCAGCCGCCCAGCGGCAACGACTGGGGGCTTGCGCAGGAGCAGGGGCGGTTGACGCTGATGCACGGAGCGACGCCCTGGCTCGGCGCTGACGAGCTGGCGATGATTGGCCAGCATCATTACCTCAATGCGCTAGCCGCCCTGGCCATGGGAGACGTGCTGGGGTTTTCCAGGCAAGCGATGTGTGACGCGGTCAAAGCCTTTACGGGCTTGCCCCATCGCAGCGAGTTGATTGGTAAGCTTAATGGGGTTCGCTGGGTAAATGACAGCAAGGGCACCAATGTGGGCGCGACATTGGCGGCCATCGAAGGTATTGGCGCCGATTTGCAAGGGCGCCTGATTCTGCTTGCGGGCGGGGTCGGCAAAGGGGCTGACTTTTCCCCTCTGGTGCCACCGTTGAGCCGGTCGGCACGCTGCGCGCTGCTGTTCGGCCAGGATGCACCGCAGTTGGAAGGGGCGCTGGCGAGGCATGTCGAAACGCGCACCCTGGCGACGCTGGAGCGTGCCATGGAAGCGGCTTACGCGCTCGCCGAGCCCGGGGATTGCGTTCTGCTTTCGCCAGCCTGTGCCAGTCTGGACCAATTTGCCAACTATCAGGCAAGAGGTGATGTTTTTCGACGCTGGGTAGAAGACAAGGCCCGGCAAATCGGTGAGGCCACCGCATGAAACGCTTACACAGCCTGCGCCAGAAAGTGTCGACACAGGGAATGTCCTGCGATGTCTGGTTGATCATGGTCGCCGTTGCCCTGGCCGGGTTTGGCTGGGTGATGGTGAGTTCCGCCTCGGTTGGGCTATTGGACGATAGTTATCATTACGCCCAGCAGCATGCACTGTTTTTACTGCTGGCAGTCCTGGCCTGTGTGTTTATGCTGTGTATCCCATTAGAGGTTTGGCGCCAGAACGCCGGGCTGATCCTGCTAGTGAGTATTGGGCTACTGACGCTGGTACTGTTCATCGGTCAGGAAATCAACGGCAGCAAGCGCTGGATCGCCCTGCCCGGGCCGCTACCCAGTCTACAGGTGTCAGAATTTGCCAAAATTGGCCTGATTCTTTATATGGCGGCCTTTATGTCGCGTTTCGCTTACGATCTCCGGCGCAAGCCGTTCAGCATGTGGCGGCCGCTCGCCGTGCTGGCCGTGCCAGCGGGCCTGTTATTTCTGGCGCCCGACTTTGGCGGCATGGTGGTGTTCACCGTCTGTGTGATCGGCATGCTGATGATGGCGGGGGCGTCGCTCACCCTGCTGGTCGGCAGTGGCAGTCTGCTGGCTACCGGGGCGGTGATGATGGTGGCACTGGAGCCCTATCGTCTGGCGCGCTGGACCAGTTTTCTTGATCCCTGGGCTGACCAGTTTGCCACCGGGTATCAGTTGACCCAGGCGCTGATTGCTTTTGGCCGCGGCCATGTAACCGGCACCGGGCTCGGCAACAGCGTGCAGAAGTTGCATTACCTACCCGAAGCCCACACCGACTTCATCTTTGCGGTGGTCGCTGAAGAGCTTGGCATGTTGGGCGCGATTACCGTGGTGTTATTATTTACCTTGTTAATTTCAAGGGCCATGTGGGTGGGGCGCCGCGCCGAGCTGTCTGGTCACCTGTTCGGTGCCTACGTCAGCTATGGTATCGGCTTTATTATCGCCGCTCAGGCCTTCATCAACATGGCGGTGAGTTCCGGACTGTTGCCTACCAAGGGGTTGACGCTGCCGCTGATGAGCTACGGCGGCTCAAGCTTGCTGGTGACGGGCGTGATGATAGGCTTGCTGCTGCGTACCGATGCGGAAACGCGGCATCTTCCCAAGCGTGCTCCGACACCCTACCGGTCTCGTCGTGAACCGCGCCTTTCATCATCAAGGTAAGGAGTTGCCTGTGACACAACCGACGCGCCGAGTGCTGATCATGGCAGGAGGAACCGGGGGCCACGTGATGCCTGCTCTATCGTTGGCACGCGCCTTGCTCGCGCAGCAGGTCGAGGTCGAGTGGCTGGGCAGCCCCAGGGGGATCGAAAACCAGCTGGTGCCCGAGGCGGGCATTACGCTGCATACCATTGCCGTATCAGGGCTGCGCGGCAACGGCCTGGCCGGCTGGCTGAAGGCGCCGCTGAATCTGACGCGTGCGGTTCAACAGGCGCGTCGGGTCATGCAAGGCTTCAAGCCGCAGGTGGTGGTCGGCCTGGGAGGTTTTGCCAGCGGCCCAGGCGGCCTTGCCGCCAAGACCCTGGGTATTCCGCTGGTGATTCATGAACAAAACGCGGTCGCCGGGTTGACCAACAGGGTGCTGTCGCGCCTCGCTACGCGCACCTATGCGGCCTTTCCCCAGGCGTTCGGCCCGCGTGCCGACGTAATCGGCAACCCGGTTCGTGATGACATCATTCCGTTGGGCAATACCCCGCGCACGGCGGCGAGCATGGCGTCCCGCCGGCTCAGGCTGCTGGTGGTAGGCGGGTCGCTGGGCGCGGTCGCCCTTAACGAACGCCTGCCGGCCGCGCTGGCCAGCCTGCCGGTTTCCCAGCGCCCGGACGTATGGCACCAGGCTGGCAAGGCACGCGATGCCGATACCGCCACGCTGTATAGCGCGCAGGGCGTAGAAGCCCTGGTCGAGCCCTTTATCGACGACATGGCGGGCGCTTATGACTGGGCCGACCTGGTGGTTTGTCGTGCCGGTGCGTTAACCGTTGCCGAGCTGGCTGCGGCGGCCAAGCCCGCCTTGCTGGTGCCTTTTCCGTTTGCCGTTGACGATCACCAGCGGGTCAATGCCCAGGTGCTCGTCGAGGCGGGAGCGGCGCTGTGCATTGTGCAGACCGAGCTGAGCGTCGAATGTCTAGGCCAGGAGCTGGCCAATCTTTTAACGCCTGACACCCTGGCAGCGATGGCGGCGAATGCGCGCCAGGCGGCCCATCTGGACGCGACTCAGCGCCTGGTCGCCGGGTGTCTGGCTGTCATACCGCAAGGAGAGACTGCGTGACCCACTCTGAAACCAAGGCGGCGCCTTCTTCAGCCGTCCCCAGTGGCCCAGGCATGCGCCGTATTCGGCGCATTCACTTCGTCGGCATTGGCGGCGCTGGCATGTGCGGCATTGCCGAGGTGCTGGCCAATCAGGGCTACGCCGTCAGCGGCAGCGACTTAAAGCCTTCGCCGGTCACCGAGCGGTTGGGTCAATGCGGCGTCCGCATATCGATCGGTCATGCGGAAGCGCACGTCTCCGGCGCCGATGTGGTGGTGGTGTCGAGCGCCATCGACCCGACCAATCCGGAAATTCGCTGGGCCCACGACCATCGCGTGCCGGTGGTGCGCCGTGCGGAAATGCTCGCCGAGCTGATGCGTTTTCGTCACGGTATCGCGGTGGCGGGCACCCATGGCAAGACCACCACGACCAGCTTGACGGCCACGCTTCTGGCCGAGGGCGGCCTGGACCCGACCTTCGTCATCGGCGGCAAGTTGACCAGTGCCGGCACCAATGCACGCCTGGGCGAGGGGGATTACCTGGTGGCGGAGGCCGATGAATCGGATGCCTCCTTCCTGCACTTGCAGCCGATGATGTCCATCGTCACCAACATCGATGCCGATCATATGGCCACCTACGGCGGCGATTTTTCGCGCCTCAAGAGTACCTTTGTCGAGTTTCTGCACAACCTGCCTTTTTACGGGCTGGCGGTGCTGTGTATCGATGACGCCAACGTTCGTGAATTGAGTGAGCAGGTCAAGCGTCAGTTTGTTACCTACGGTTTCGACGAGGATGCTGACTACCGCATCACCGATTTCGAACAGCAGGGCGGCGAGGTCACCTTTACCGCGCTGCGTCCGGGCGGTGCTGATCCCTTGCCTATTAGGCTGGCAATGCCTGGCCGCCATAATGCGCTCAATGCCATGGCGGCGATCGTTGTGGCCACGGATGCTGGCGTCAGCGACGCGGCGATTACGCGCGGGCTGGCCGGTTTTGCCGGGGTTGGTCGTCGCTTCCAGGTACACGGCCATTACCCGATGGCTGCCGGCGGTGACGTCATGCTGGTGGATGATTACGGCCATCACCCGCGGGAGGTGGACATGGTCATTCAGGCGGTGCGCGCGGGTTGGCCTGACCGACGGCTGGTGATGCTCTATCAGCCGCATCGCTACAGCCGCACACGTGACCTGTACGAGGATTTCGTACGCGTGCTTTCCCAGGTCGACATGCTGGTGTTGCTCGACGTCTACAGCGCGGGGGAGTCGGTGATACCCGGCGCCGAAGGACGTACGCTGGCAGGCTCCATTCGTCAGCGGGGCGAGGTCGACCCGCTTTTTGTGGAACACAAGCACGAATTGCCTGGCCTGCTGAACCATGTGCTGCGCCCCGGCGATATTCTCATTACCCAGGGGGCGGGTGACATAGGGGGTATTTCGCTGCGCTTGGCGCAAGCGCGGATGGCGTTGAATGAGGTGGTGCTGTGAGTGAAGCGAACGCTCAACCCGTGTCGCTCGAGCGGGTCGTGGTAGTCTACGGCGGTCACTCTGCCGAGCGTGACGTGTCATTGAAGAGCGGGGCCGCGATTATTGCCGCCCTGCAGCGTCAGGGCGTCAATGTACAGGGTTATGATCCCCGTGAGGGTGGATTGGTCGGGCTTGAAAAGCTGGCCCCGACAGCCGTTTTCGTGGCGCTGCACGGGCGCGGTGGCGAGGACGGCACCTTGCAGGGCGCGCTGGAGCTGTTGGGCATTCCCTATACGGGCAGTGGCGTTCTGGCGTCGGCGCTCGGCATGGACAAGCAGCGTACCAAGCAGGTGTGGCATGCGCTGGGGTTGCCAACCCCCGAAAGCATCATGCTGCATGCCCAGGCTGACTGGGCAGGTGTGGTGGAGCAGCTTGGCCTGCCGCTAGTGGTCAAGCCCGTGCACGAAGGTTCGACGCTGGGCATCAACATCGTCGACGATCAGGCCGCCCTGGAAGCGGCCTATCACGATGCGGCGAGGTTCGATGCGCGGGTCATGGCGGAGCGGTTCATTCAGGGCGATGAATACACGGTCAGCCTGCTGGACGGTCAAGCCTTGCCCGCTATCCGCGTTGAGGTGCCGGGCGGTTTCTATGACTACGAAGCCAAATACTTGACTGATACCACCGAGTACCACCTGCCCTGCGGGCTGTCCCAGGACGATGAAGCCATACTGGCCACGCTCTGCCAGCAAGCGTTTGACGCTATTGGCGGGGTGGGCTGGGGCCGCGTTGACGTCATGCGCGACGGTGAAGGGCGCTTTTGGCTACTGGAAGTCAATACCGTCCCAGGGATGACTGATCACAGCCTGGTGCCCCAGTCCGCAGCCCATGCCGGCATTGAGTTTGACCCGCTTGTCATGCGCATTTTGCAGACGGCCGGTCATCGGACGGCCGGTCATCGGACGGCCGGTCAGCAGAGTGACCCATGAAACAGCGCCAGGCCTGGTTGGGTGGCTTGATGTTGGGCCTGCTGTTGGTTGCCGGTGGGCAAGCACTCTGGCTGTGGCTTGACCGGCCCATCGAGCGCGTGTCGATTCGCGGCGACTGGGACTATGTCGATGCGGACTACTTGCGCACGCAGCTGGCGCCCGTGGTCGAGGATAGCCAGTGGTTATCCGCCGATCTGGGCGCGTTAAGGCAGCAGGCGCTGCGCATTGGCTGGCTGAATGAAGTCCGTATCACACGCGAATGGCCCAATGCGCTGGTTTTTGAGCTGGTTGAGCAGACCCCGGTCGCCCGCTGGAACGATGACTTCCTGCTCAATGAGGCCGGAGAGCCCTTTGCCTTTGCGCCGTTAGTCGTGCCCCAGGGCTTGCCCGACATGGCAGGCCCGGCGGGCAGCAGCCAAGAAGTACTGGATTACTATCACCAATTGACGCCGCATTTTGCCCAGATGGGCTTGCGTTTAACCCAACTGCGTTTAGAACCGCGCGGTGCGTGGCGATTGCAGTTAAACGACAGCGTCTGGGTGATGCTGGGACGGCGTCAGCACGAAGTTCGACTGGCGCGTTTAAGTGCTTCCTGGCAGCGTGAGTTGAGTGATTTAAGTGAGCGTATTCGCTATATCGATTTACGTTATCCAAACGGCGTCGCCGTGGCCTGGCATGGTGAAAGTGAATTTGATGTGCAAGAAGAGTAACCAATCGAAGAGCCGGTGTTTAAAGCGGTAAAGTAAGCAGTCGCTGTCGGTGAAATCCACGTCAGCGGGGTTTTATTTATGTGTTATGGCGACTATCGTGATATTTGGCTAGTCGTATTGCGCCGATTGTTTCTATACTATGGGCCTATCAGGCATCATATAAGCCGATTTCTTTGATTAAACTCGCTATTGCCCAAGCAAAGGCAAATGTTGGCACTGTTTTAATGTGTGCCAAGCAACATAGAGCGTTAATTGTATTTTATTTAAGGTGACAAGGAGATTTCCCGACTCATGGCAGGCTCACCCAACGCATCCAACATGGTGGTCGGGCTGGACATCGGAACGTCCAAGGTCGTCGCAATCGTCGGTCAGCCAACCGATGACGGCGGCATCGAAATCGCAGGCATTGGCTCACACCCGTCGCGGGGCATGAAACGCGGCGTGGTGATCAATATTGAATCCACCGTCCAGTCGATCCAGCGCGCCGTTGAAGAAGCGGAGCTGATGGCAGGGTGCGATATTCATTCGGTGTACGTGGGCGTTGCCGGCAGTCATATCAAATCGATGAATTCCGATGGGGTTGTCGCGATCAAGGAACGCGAAGTGACGCCTTCGGATATTGATCGGGTGATTGATTCGGCACGGGCAAGAGCCGTTTCGGAAGGCCAGCGCGTGCTGCACGTACTGCCTCAGGAATTCTCGATCGACGCCCAGGGCGGTATTCGCGAGCCGCTAGGTATGTCCGGGGTTCGCCTTGAGGCCCAGGTGCATTTGGTCACCGCGGCGCTTAACGCGGTACAGAACATCGAGAAGTGCGTGCGTCGTTGCGGTCTGGATGTGGATGCCATCATCCTTGAGCAGCTGGCGTCCAGCATGGCGGTGCTGACGGAAGACGAGCGCGAACTCGGCGTGTGCATGGTCGATATCGGCGGCGGCACTACCGATATGGCCATCTTTACCGAGGGGGCCATTCGTCACACGGCGGTGATTCCGATTGCCGGTGATCAGGTCACCAACGACATCGCCATGGCGCTGCGCACGCCGACGCAACACGCCGAAGAAATAAAAGTAAAATACGCCTGCGCGCTGACTCAGCTGGCCGCAAGCGACGAAATGATCAAGGTGCCTAGCGTGGGCGACAGGCCGGCCCGGGATCTTTCCCGCCAGGCCTTGGCCGAAGTGGTCGAGCCCCGCTACGAAGAACTGTTTACGCTGGTCAGGGACGAGCTGCGGCGCAGCGGCTATGAGGATATGGTCGCGGCGGGTGTGGTACTGACTGGCGGTACGTCACGCATGGAAGGCGTGGGCGAGCTGGCGGAAGAGATTTTTCACATGCCGGTTCGTATTGCGTGTCCGCAAAATGTTAAAGGGTTGTCAGACGTGGTACGTAATCCCATCTATGCAACGGGCGTTGGTTTACTGCATTATGCACTGCAGGAAACTCGCCACGGGCATGGTCGAGAAAGCCAAGGGGGAGTGATCCCCGTGCATAAGGGGCGTGCTGACGTCTCCCGGCGTGACGTCAAGGATGGCAGTGCAGCGCTGGCAAGAATCAAAGGCTGGTTCAAAGGAAATTTCTGACAGGGCCGCAAGCGCGGTTCAGGAGACGGGGCTTATGTTCGAATTGGTAGATAGCGCACCCTCGAGCAGTGCGGTCATCAAAGTGGTTGGCGTTGGCGGCGGTGGCGGCAACGCTGTCAATCACATGGTCGAAAGCAACATTGAAGGCGTCGAGTTTATCTGCGCCAACACCGATGCGCAGGCGTTGAAACGCGTGTCTGCGAAGACGGTTCTGCAGCTGGGTGGCGAGATCACCAAAGGCCTGGGCGCGGGAGCCAATCCCGACGTCGGCCGTCAAGCCGCGATGGAAGATCGGGAGCGTATTGCCGAGCTTCTCAACGGGGCTGATATGGTGTTCATCACCGCCGGTATGGGCGGCGGTACCGGTACCGGCGGTGCGCCCGTGGTCGCCCAGGTGGCCAAGGAGCTGGGCATTCTGACGGTCGCGGTGGTCACGCGTCCTTTCCCGTTCGAAGGGCCCAAGCGTATGCGTGCCGCCGAAGAGGGCATGAAGGAGCTCTCCGAGCATGTCGACTCGCTCATTACCATTCCCAATGAAAAGCTTCTTTCGGTACTGGGTAAAAACGCGACCTTGTTGACTGCCTTCAGCGCGGCCAACGATGTGCTGCTGGGTGCCGTTCAGGGTATCGCCGAGCTGATCACCAGCCCGGGCATTATCAACGTCGACTTTGCCGACGTGCGCACGGTGATGTCGGAGATGGGCATGGCAATGATGGGCACCGGCGGTGCCACCGGTGAAAATCGCGCCCGCGAAGCCGCTGAAAAGGCCATCCGCAGCCCGCTGCTGGAAGACATCGATCTGCACGGCGCCCGCGGCATCCTGGTCAACATCACGGCAGGCCCCGACCTTTCGATTGGCGAATTCAACGACGTGGGCGCCACGGTTCAGGAGTTTGCCTCGCAGGAAGCCACGATCGTGGTGGGAACTTCCATCGACATGGAAATGTCCGACGAGCTGCGCGTGACGGTCGTGGCCGCCGGCCTGGACGGCAGCCAGCCGAAGGCAGCCGCTCGCGAGCCGGCTCGGCGTACCGCTGATACCTCCTCTGATTATCGCAAGCTTCAGCAGCCGACCGTCATGCGTCAGCAGGCGAATAACCGAGCCGAGGCAGCCGAAAGTGCGCCGGCGCGCCCTGAAAAACGTCGTGCTGCGGATGCCGACGATTATCTGGACATCCCAGCGTTTCTACGCCGCCAAGCGGACTGAAGCAACATCAAACAGGTTCACTGCTTCCGGCAAACGAGAGTTTTATTGGTTAAAACCCTCGTTTGCTGTTAGAGTGAACACTGTTTGATAACCTTCATCCCTCGCGGTTACCCGTCATCAGAGTTCGACCACTGCCCATGATCAGACAACGCACCCTACAGAATGTCATTCGCGCCACCGGAGTAGGTTTACACTCGGGGAAAAAAGTCCATTTGGCTTTGCGTCCGGCACCCGCCAATACGGGGATTGTGTTTGTCAGAACCGACCTGGACCCAGTGGTCCATGTGCCTGCGCGCGCAGAACTTGTCGAAGATACCAAGCTGTGCACTGCGCTCAGCTATCAGGGCGTCAAGGTGGCCACGGTCGAGCATCTGATGTCGGCGTTTGCCGGGTTGGGCATTGATAATGCGTACGTTGATGTCAGCGCGCCTGAAGTACCGATCATGGATGGTAGTGCAAGCCCGTTCGTCTTCCTGATTCAATCGGCGGGCATCCTCGAGCAGGAAGCGGCCAAGAAATTTATCCGCATCAAGCGTCCGGTCAGCGTGATCGAAGACGATAAAGAGGCGACGTTCCTTCCTCACCAAGGATTCAAGGTCTCGTTTGCTATCGACTTTGATCATCCGGTGTTCGACCAGCAGAAGCAAACGGCACTGATCGATTTCTCGACCACCTCTTTCGTGAAAGAAGTCTCCCGGGCGCGTACCTTTGGCTTTATGCGGGATCTGGAATTCCTGCGTTCCAATAATCTGGCACTGGGCGGCAGTCTGGATAACGCGATCGTGGTGGATGACTACCGGATCGTCAATGAAGGCGGGCTGCGGTACGAAGACGAATTCGTCAAGCACAAGGTGCTGGACGCCATTGGCGATCTTTATCAGCTTGGATATAGCCTGATTGGTGAGTTCCGCGGCGTAAAGTCAGGCCATGCCTTGAATAATCAGCTGTGCCGCGAGCTGATGGCGCAGCCGGATGCCTTTGAAATCGTCACGTTCGAGGAAGAAAAGGCCGTTGCCCCGATTTCCTACGCTGCCCCCGCCATGGCGTGATTGCCGGGTACGACATCATCGTTCAAAACGCACCGCCACGGCGGTGCGTTTTGCGTTATGGCGCCATCTTGAGGGTGGTCAGGCGTCAGGGGCGTGGGAGGCCAGTCGTTCCAGTGCCCTTTTGAGTGCCGGGTCAGTGGTGTCTTCGGCGCATTCAGCCAGGGTTTTGCCGGCATCTGCCGACAGGCTGCGGGTATTGCGCTTGGGTGCCACGACCGGGTGGACAGGGCGTACCTTGAAGGTAAAGCCCGTCACGCCCTCGAAGCCCGGCAATTGATGAATGAGGCCCAGCAAGCGATTCTGCTCGTAGCGCAGCCAGGTCAGCCATTGGGCCTGGCCGCTGATCAGCGTTAATCGGCCGTCGCGAAACCCGCCTACGTAAATATGCGCGCGCATTTCCTCAGGCAGGTGGGCCTGCAGGTGCCGCTGGGCCTGATCGATCAGCTTCGAGAGACGCATAAGCTTGCCGATATCGCCCGACTTGCCCATCAAGCGACTGATGGGCTGTGCCTGGGATCGCTTAACCTTTATACTCATACGCTTGATTCCTAAGGTATCGCTTATTACGCCACTGCATGGTGGTTTCGGGTGCATAGTGCCTGCCCGGTGATCAAAGCCTAACACGCTCAGGAGCTTGTCCACAGCATGTCGTCAGCGTTAAACAGAGCCTCGGTATTGCCGCGACGTCACCGCCGTCATGGCCTGGCGAGCTGGTGGCTGGCAGGGCTGTTGGTGGGCTGCCTGCTGCCCACCAATCTGACCTATGCTGACGCGCTGAGAGGCGGTGAGCGCAGCGTCGTGGCGTGTTTCTGGGTCCCTGCGGTGTTGCGCGCCCGTACGCGCATGATGGCCACTCGGCGTCGTATCCTGCGGCGCTGGTGGGTGGTGTTGAAGCCCGTCAGGCCGCTGCGCCAGCGCGTGGCGTTCCCTTCCTTTGTGAGTGTGCTCGTTGCCGAACACGATGTGTTCAGTCGTCGTGGTCCGCCGCATCAGCCCCCGTTTTTGTGCTGACACGTCAGTCAACCTTATATCATTCATGGAACGGGGTGACCCCATCAAGGGCGCTCGCTGAAAGTTGGAAACTACATGATCAATAATTTGTTACGCAAAGTCGTCGGTTCTAAAAATGACCGTGACGTTAAACGCATGCTGAAAAGCGTGCAGCACGTCAACGCGCTGGAAAGTGAATTCGAAGCGTTGAGCGATGCCGACCTCCAGGCCACCACGACCACCTTGCGTCAGCGATTGGAAAACGGCGAACCCCTGGACGACCTGTTACCGTCCGCCTTTGCGATGGTTCGTGAGGCCAGCAAGCGCGTCATGGGCATGCGCCACTTTGACGTGCAGATGGTGGGCGGGATCACCCTGCACCGCGGTCGTATCGCCGAGATGAAGACCGGTGAAGGGAAAACCCTGGTGGCGACACTTGCCGTCTACCTGAATGCGCTGCCGGCCAAAGGCGTACATGTGGTCACCGTGAACGACTATCTGGCGCGCCGCGATGCCGAGTGGATGCGCCCGCTGTATGAATTTCTGGGCCTGACCGTTGGCGTCATTTTTTCCGGCCAGACCAGTGCCGAAAAGCGTCATGCGTATCACTGTGATATCACCTACGGCACCAACAACGAATTCGGCTTTGATTACCTCCGCGACAACATGGCCTTTTCGCTGGAAGACAAAGTCCAGCGTGACCTGCACTACGCCATCGTCGACGAGGTCGATTCGATTCTGATTGACGAGGCCCGCACGCCGCTGGTCATTTCAGGTGCCGTCGACGAGAACACCGACCTGTACAAGGTGGTCGACCGTCTGTCGCAGCAGCTTGAGCAAGGTGAAGTGGCCGACGATGAAGAGGGCACGGTCTCGGGCGACTTCTTGCTGGACGAGAAGCAAAAGCAGGTCGAGCTCACCGAGCAGGGGCATAACAAGGTCGAGGCGTTGATGCGCGAGGAAGGGTTGCTGGGCGAGGAAGAGTCCCTTTACGCCGCCCAGAACCTCAACCTGCTCCAGCACATGCATTCGGCCCTGCGCGCTCGCCACCTCTACCACCTTGACGTTGACTATATGGTCTCGGACGACCAGGTAGTGATCGTCGACGAACACACCGGCCGTTCCATGCCCGGCCGGCGCTGGTCGGAAGGCCTCCACCAGGCGGTGGAAGCCAAAGAGGGCGTGACCGTTCAGCGTGAAAGTCAGACCCTGGCGTCGACGACCTTCCAGAATTATTTCCGCCTCTACGAAAAGCTGGCCGGGATGACGGGGACCGCCGATACCGAGGCTTTCGAGTTCCGCCAGATCTACGGGCTTGACGTGGTGGTTATTCCCACCAACCGGCCGCTGACGCGGAAGGACCTCAACGACCTGGTTTTTCTGAGCGCCGAGGAAAAGTACGAAGCCATCATTCAGGACGTCAAGGAGCAGACCGAAGCCGGGCGTCCGGTACTGGTGGGGACGGCGTCGATCGAGACCTCGGAGTACATCGCGCGGTTGATGCGTGAGGCCAATCTGGCATTTAACGTGCTCAACGCCAAGCAGCACCAGAGCGAGGCCGAGATCATTGCCCAGGCGGGTCGCCCGGGAGCGGTCACCATTGCGACCAATATGGCGGGCCGTGGTACCGATATCGTGCTGGGGGGTAACTGGGAGGCCGAAGCGGCCAAGCTCCAGCAGCCCAGCCAGGCGCAGATCGACGCGCTGAAAGCGGAGTGGCAGCAGCGCCACGATGCCGTGCTGGACGCCGGCGGCCTGCACGTGATCGGTTCTGAGCGCCACGAATCGCGGCGCATCGACAATCAGCTGCGTGGCCGCGCCGGGCGCCAGGGCGACCCGGGCTCGACGCGTTTTTTCCTGTCTCTAGAAGACAGCCTGATGCGGCTGTTTGGTTCAGACCGCGTCAAGCGGCTGATGCAGGCACTGGGGCTCGAGCGTGGCGAAGCCATCGAGCACAAGATGGTCTCCAACGCGGTAGAGCGGGCGCAGAAGAAGGTCGAAGGCCGTAACTTCGATATCCGCAAGCAACTGCTCGAATACGATGATGTGGCCAACGACCAGCGCCGGGTCATCTATCAGCAGCGTAACGATATCCTGGGGGCGGATGACGTGGCGGACGCTGTCGCGGGCATCCATGAGGAAGTCATGGACAGCACGATCAGTGACTTCGTCCCGCCGCAAAGCCTGGCCGAGCAGTGGGATCTGCCGGGCCTCGAAGCGCACTTGAAAACCGAGTTCAACCTGGACGCACCGGTGGTCGAGTGGGCTGAAGCCGACCCGCGCTTCAATGAAGAGAAACTGCGCGAACGGCTGCATACCATGCACCGTGAGGCCTACGCTGCCAAGGTTGAGGCCGCCGGTGAGGCGCTCATCCGTCGTTTTGAAAAGCAGGTCATGCTGCAGGTGCTCGACACCCGCTGGAAGGAACACCTGCAGTCCATGGATCATCTGCGCCGCGGCATCCACCTGCGTGGCTATGCACAAAAGAACCCCAAGCAGGAATACAAGCGCGAAGCGTTCGAGCTTTTTCAGCAGCTGCTGACTAACATCAAGGCTGACGTGACGCGCATTCTCAGCCATGTGCAGGTACGCCAGCCCGAAGAGGTCGAGGCGCTCGAGAAAAAGCGCCGCGAGGCCCTGGAGCGTGAAAAAGCCACTGCGGACAGCCGCCACGACGATCCGGCAGCGTCACCCGCTCAGGATGCCGACACCCCCGAAGAGGCCCCCGGGGCAGACGGTCGACCCGTGCGTCGCGAAGGCCCCAAGGTCGGCCGCAATGACCCGTGTCCGTGTGGGTCGGGCAAAAAATACAAGCAGTGCTGCGGTAAACTTGATTAAGTCAACAAGCCACGTCTTAGGAGAACTACATGGCGGTAGGAGAAAGGCCCTTTCCCACGATGCCGTCCCTTGAGGGGGTGCGTTTAGGCACGGCCATGGCGGGCATCAAAAAGCCGTATCGTCGTGATGTCGTGGTGATTGAACTGCCCGAGACGTCGACGGTGGCGGGGGTGTTTACCCGCAACGCCTTTTGTGCCGCACCTGTGACGGTGGCCAAGGCGCACCTGAAGCGTACCGCTGAAACGGGTGATGGGCCCCGTTACTGGCTGATCAATACCGGCAACGCCAATGCAGGCACGGGCGAGGCCGGCTACCAGGACGCTCTGCAAAGCTGCGCGACGCTTGCCAGGCAGGCGGGCGTTAATGACGCTGCGGTGCTGCCGTTCTCGACGGGGGTGATCGGCGAGCCGCTGCCCATGGCGCAGCTACTCGACGGTATCCCCGAGGCCTTTGCCAACCGGGCGGGGGATAGCCAGGCCTGGCAACACGCTGCCGAGGGTATCCTGACCACGGACACGCGTCCCAAGGGGGCGAGTGTTCGCGTGGCGATCGGGGAGCGTGAGGTGGTCATCAACGGTATCGCCAAGGGGTCGGGCATGATCAGGCCCGATATGGCGACCATGCTGGCCTTTGTGGTGACCGATGCCGTGATCGAGCCATCCCTGCTCGAGCGTTTGCTGCGCGAAACGGTCGACCGCTCTTTCAACTGCATTACCGTGGATAGCGATACCTCGACCAACGATGCCTGTATGCTGGCGGCAGCTGGTACCGGCGCGCGCGTTGAAAGCGAGGCGCAGATCGACATCTTCCGCAATGCCCTGCAGCGGGTGATGACGGAGCTTGCTCAGTCCATTATCCGGGATGGTGAAGGCGCGACCAAGTTTGTCACCCTGCAGGTCGACCAGGCGCAGTCGCGCCAGGAAGCCCTCGATGTAGCCTTTACCGTCGCGCATTCGCCGCTGGTCAAGACCGCGCTATACGCCTCGGATGCCAACTGGGGACGCATTCTCGCGGCGGTGGGTCGGGCGCCGGTGGACGCTTTTGACGTCAGCAGGGTAACCATCGAGTTAGGCGACGTCCGCCTGGTGGAAGGCGGTGGACGGGCAAAAGGCTACACGGAGGCGGCCGGCAGCAAGGTGATGGCCGAAGACGAAATTACCATCCGCATCAGTCTGGGGCGGGGCGATGAAGCGGCCACCGTGTGGACTTCGGATCTTTCCCACGACTATGTATCGATCAACGCTGATTATCGTAGCTAGCCGGTGTCGGCCGGGTTGGGTATCCGGCCGTCAAGGGTAGCGTTAACCTCGCGATATAACACCGACCGCAACTGCTCAGCGGGTGTGCACACAGTGGATAAAGACGTAATGAATGTAATGGTTAAACGACGGGTTCATGTGGCAGCGGCTGCCATTATCAGCGCTGACAAGCGGCAAGTATTGATTGCCAGGCGGCCTTCCAACGTGGATCACGGCGGGCTATGGGAGTTCCCCGGCGGCAAACTGGCTCCCTATGAAACCGGGCTGGAAGGCCTGAAGCGCGAACTGCACGAAGAGCTGGGCGTCGAAATCGTACGCGCGCAACCATTGATTCGCGTGCATCACGAGTATTCTGACAAGCACATATTGCTGGACGTGTGGCAGGTGCACGAGTTTGCCGGTGAACCGTTTGGACGTGAAGGTCAGGCGGTGCGCTGGGTGCCCATGGAAGAGCTGGTCAACTACCCGTTCCCGGCGGCGAATCTGCCTATCCTGCGTGCCGTCATGCTGCCTACCGAATACCTGATCACCGGCGAAGAGGCCGATGAAGCCCGTTTTGAGGCGCTGCTGACCCGAGCGCTGAACGAGGACAACATCCGGCTGGTTCAACTGCGCGCCAAGCAGCTGGCGCCCGAGGCCTACGTGGCCAGAGCGCAGCGCGCGCTGACGCTGTGCCGCGAGGTCGGTGCACGGTTGCTGCTTAACGGTGATCCTTCGCTACTCGACCAGGTGGATGCCGACGGTATCCATTTGACCAGCGAGCGCCTCATGCAGTTGGAGCGTCGGCCGATCGCGGAAAACAAGTGGCTGTCTGCCTCGACGCATGATCCCAAGCAGCTCGCGCAGGCTGCTACTCTGGGCTGTGACTTTGTCTCGCTGTCGCCCCTGCGCACGACGCCGTCGCACCCTGAAGTCGCCCCCATCGGCTGGCACGACTTTCAGCAGTGGGTGGAGCGCGCCGGGATGCCGGTGTTTGCCCTGGGTGGCATGACCCGCTTTGACGCCAACCATGCCCGCGCGGTTGGCGCGCAGGGTATTGCCTCCATTCGCGATTTCTGGAAGTAACGCGCCGATCAAAAAACGCCTGCCCGGCTGACCGGGCAGGCGTTTTCGTTGCTGGGCAGGCTGAAACACGACGTGGCTCTGTCTTAAGGGGCAGTGAGCGCCGCTAGTGTTCAGGCAACACCTAGTCCCTGAAGCGCCGGGTCAATTCCCCATACGCATCGATGCGCCGGTCGCGCAGATAGGGCCAGATGCGCCGGGTGTTTTCGCTGCGCGCCATGTCGATATTGACCACCAACTGCTGCGGCGTTTCGTCGGCTCGCGCCAGGATTTCTCCCTGTGGGCCGCACACAAAGCTGCCTCCCCAGAACTGAATGCCGGCGCCATTGGCGGATCCGTCAGCCTCGAAGCCAACGCGGTTGGCCACGATCACGGGCAGGCCATTGGCGACGCCGTGAGCGCGCTGGATTAGCGTCCAGGCGTCCTGCTGGCGGGCTTTCTCGGCATCGTCGTCGTTGGGATCCCAGCCAATGGCGGTGGGGTAGAGCAGTAGCTCGGCGCCGGCCAGGGCCATCAGTCGCGCCGCTTCTGGGTACCACTGATCCCAGCAAACCAGCACGCCCAGGCGACCAAGCGACGTATCGATGGGGGTGAATCCTTCGTTTCGCGCAGCGTCGTGATCGCCGGGGGTGAAATAGAATTTCTCGTAAAACCCGGGGTCGTCGGGGATATGCATTTTGCGGTAGTGCCCCACGCGGCCCTGGGCGCGGTCATAGACCACCGCCGTATTGTGATAGAGCCCGGCCGCGCGGCGTTCAAACAGCGAGCCGACCAGCACAATGTCCAATTCCTCGGCCAGCGCCGCCAGCCGCTGGCCCGTGGGGCCGTCAAGCGGCTCGGCCAGATCAAACACGGCGGGGTCTTCGTACTGGCAGAAATAGTGCGTGGCATGCAGCTCCTGAAGCAACACCAGCTGCGCGCCCTGCGTGACGGCATCACGGATGCCCGCCTCGCTGGCGGCTAGGCTCCTTGCTT
Source organism: Halomonas sp. CUBES01 (assembly GCF_020991005.1). Taxonomy (GTDB): domain Bacteria; phylum Pseudomonadota; class Gammaproteobacteria; order Pseudomonadales; family Halomonadaceae; genus Vreelandella; species Vreelandella gomseomensis. The sequence goes on from NZ_JAJLLW010000003.1 coordinate 216,758, forward strand.
TATCCGGCCAGGCCGGCTGTTGGACGACGCCAACGGTCAACAGACGTTGCATGACGGTTCCTTATCGGTCGGGTGAGCGGCGAGCGTGCCTTGGGGCAGCTGCATGGTCAAGCAATGCAGGCTGCCGTGCTGGCGAATGACCTGACTGCACTCGATAGGAATAAGCGTATGTTCGGGAAAGGCGACCGCCAGCGCGTTTAGCGCGATAACGTCGGCGGGATCCCCGTAGGTGGGTACCAGTACAGCCCCATTGATGATCAAAAAATTGGCGTAAGTGGCAGGCAAGCGGCGACCATCGTCGGGTGCATAGCAGGCCTGAGGCCAGGGCAGCGGAATTAGTCGATAGGGCTCGCCATTACGCTGCCGAAACGCCTGCAGCTCCTGCTCCATCGCTTGCAGGGCTGGGTAGTGAGGATCCGTCGGGTCGTCGCAGCGGACATAGGCGATGGTCGAGGGGTCGCAGAAGCGCGCCAGGGTGTCAATGTGGCTGTCGGTGTCGTCGCCTTCCAGGTGGCCGTTGGCCAGCCACAGCACGCGGTCAACACCCAGGTCTGCCTCAAGCTGCGCTTCCAGGTCGCGACGCGTGAGCTGGGGATTGCGATTGGGATTCAGCAGGCAGGCTTCGGTGGTCAGCAAGGTGCGGTTGCCGTCCGTCTCGATGGCGCCGCCTTCCAGCACCAGCGCGCGCGAGCTGACCGGGCAGAGCCAGACGTCTGCGTCGGCAAGCCGGCGGGTTAACTGGTTATCGCGCTCGGCGGGAAATTTGCCGCCCCAGCCGGTGAAAGTGTAATCCAGCAGTTCCAGCTGCCCGTGCTGATCGGCAACGGTGATGGGCCCGTGATCGCGCGCCCAGGTATCGTCGATGGGCGCCACACAAAGCACTATCTGGCCCTCGGGCACGCCGTAGGCATGGAAAGTGGCAGCCAGCCGCGTACGGGTGGCGTCGTCGGACACGCTGATCAGCACCCGCTGGAAGCGTGTCACGGCGATGACGATGCGCTCCAGGGTGGCTTCAATGCAGGTCAGCAGCGGCTGCCAATCGCCATCCGGGCGTGGCCAGGTCAATTGAACGCCGTCTTGTGGGTGCCACTCGGGCAGTAAACGGAAGGTCGGAGTCGTCAATGTAAAGCCGCTCGCAGCGAAGATAAAAAGGGTAGGTGAAGCGGCGCAATTTAGGGGCTGGCGGGAAAAGTTGCAAGTGCTGATAAACACAAGGGAACGCTTCCGGTGGATGTCTCTCTAACGCCCGTCGACACATGCAGCGATGCTAAAAAAACCGTACCATGAGCGCTGACTTATAAGGAATGACGCCATGCTTGATCGTTTGCCTTTTCTGGTGGGGCTGCGCTATGTGCGCGCTAAACGCCGAAATCATTTTATTTCGTTTATATCGCTGACCTCCATGCTGGGACTGATGCTGGGGGTGGCGGTGCTGATTCTTGTGCTGTCGGTCATGAACGGCTTTGATCACGAGCTGCGCACCCGCATCCTGGGCATGGTGCCGCACGCCAAGATTGAAGCACGGGACGGCATGGTGGAGTGGCGGCCGCTGGCTGAACAGCTGATGCAGCGTGACCGAGTGGAGGGGGTGGCCCCGTACGTCGAACAGCAGGGTATGTTCTCCGTCGGCGGTCGCAACGAAGGGGCCATGGTCAACGGCATCCACCCCGAGTGGGAAGATAACGTGTCGATCATCGGCGATCACATGCAGCAGGGTGAGTTAGCCGATCTGGTGCCCGGCGAGTGGAAGGTGGTGCTGGGGTCGATGCTGGCACGCCGGCTGGGCGTTGGGGTCGGCGACCGGGTTACCCTGCTGGTTCCCGAGGCGTCGATTACCCCGGCCGGGGTCTTTCCGCGTCTTAAGCGCTTTACCGTCAGCGGGATCTTCAGCGTCGGGGCCGATCTAGATGCCACGCTGGCGTATGCCAATATCGAGGATATGCAGACGTTGGGCCGTCTCGGTGACGCCATTGGTGGTCTGCGCCTCGAATTGGATGATCTGTTTGTTGCCGGCAGTGAGACCCAGGCCATTCTCAACGAGCTGGGCCCTGGCTATCGCGGTAGCGACTGGACCTATTCCCAGGGCAACCTTTTCCAGGCGATTCAGATGGAAAAGCGCATGATCGCGTTGTTGTTGACGGTAATCATTGCCGTTGCCGCGTTCAATATCGTGTCGACCCTGGTGATGGTGGTCACTGACAAGCGCGCGGATATCGCCATATTACGCACCATCGGCGCCACGCCGCGCTCGATCATGGGCATCTTTATCGTTCAGGGGCTGGCCATCGGCCTGATCGGCATTGCTGTCGGGGTAGCCGTCGGGGTGCTCTTGGCGCTGACGATTTCCGACCTGATCGCCTGGGTCGAGAGCGCGCTGAATATCCAGTTCCTCGACGCCGGGGTGTACTTCATCAGCGATCTGCCATCGCGTCTACATTTTGAAGATGTTCGCAACATTGTGCTGGCCGCCTTTGGCCTGACGTTCCTGTCGACGCTGTACCCGGCGTGGCGAGCGGCGCGGGTTCAGCCTGCGGATGTGCTGCGCTATGAATAAGGATGCCACCATGTCTGAAACGACATCGACCAATGCCCCCGTCATGCTGCGCTGCGAGTCGCTTACCCGCACCTATAGCGAAGGCCCGCATGACTTGACCGTGCTGGATGCGCTGGATCTTGAGGTTCGCGCCGGCGAGCGCGTGGCCATCGTGGGTACCTCAGGGTCGGGCAAGACCACGCTGCTTAACCTGCTGGGCGGGCTGGATAGCCCCACCGACGGCAGTATCGTGATCGCCGACCAGCCGCTGTCGGGCTTGAAAGAGGCCGCGCTGGGCAAGTTCCGCAACCGCTATATCGGCTTTGTCTACCAGTTCCATCATTTGCTGGCGGAGTTCACGGCGCTGGAAAATGCCGCGCTCCCCTTGATCATCCGTGGTCAGGCGAAAAAAACCGCCGAGCAACGCGCCATGCAGATCATGACGCGGGTAGGCATGCAGGACAGAGCTGACCACAAGCCGGGCGAGCTATCCGGCGGGGAGCGTCAGCGGGTAGCGATTGCCCGGGCTCTGGTGACCGATCCAAGCCTGGTATTGATGGACGAACCCACCGGTAACCTGGATCAGACCACCGCCGCGACGATCCTTGCGTTAATGGACGAGCTGGCCAGGGAAAGCGCCTGTGCGTTCGTGATCGTGACGCACGATGTCGGCCTGGCGGCCCATCAAGACCGGGTGATGAAGTTGGACGCGGGTAAGCTCGTCGAGCAGAGCTAGTCGTCGAACTCCGCTTCGACGCGGGCGCGCCGCTGCCGGCGTTTTTGGCGGCGGCGCTTCCAATGGTGAGAAACGTGCCAGCGCCACATGAGGCGCACGGCCACGTTGGCCACCACCGCAAGCACCAGCGCCGATACCAGTGAGCCGAGTAACAGGGCCGGCATGATGTCGTGCATTTGCTCGGCAAGCCAGCGCGTGGAGATGCGCGAAGGCGCTTCCCGGAGCGGCGTGTCCAGCAGCAGGGTGCCAAGCCGATAATTGCCGTAAAAGACCAGCGGCATGGTCAGCGGGTTGGTAATCCATACCAGGCCGACGGCCAGGGCAAGGTTGCAGCGACTGAAGCGCGCACCCAGTGCGGCGGCGACCATCTGGCAAGGAATCGGCAGCATGGCGCAGAACAGGCCAATGCTGAACGCATTGGCGACGCTGCGTCGAGTCAGTTGCCACAAGCCCGGGTCGGCAATCAACGGTGCGATGAAACGCAGCGACCGCTGACGCCTGAGCGTATCGGGCTTGGGCATGTAGCGCTGGAAAAACCGGCGAGGCATGTCAGACACTCTTGCCCATGAATGTGGCCCATTATCCACAAGGCGCAGGGGTTCGGCTATGGTGGGGTAAGGAGGGCTTGCCAGGGAGGGGGCTATGCGCGTTGGGCTTGCCATGCCGACGGCACTGTCGGTGATGGCGGGAGGGGCACTCGGCGGCTGGCTGGGGCCGGGCGGCAATTCGCTGTGGCTGACCACGCTGCTTGGGATGCTGTTGCTGTTACTCGCCGCTGTGCGTGGCCGGTATTGTCTCTGGTGGCTGATGGCCTGCTGGGGGCTGGTGGCGGTGCAGTCTCAGTGGGCGAACCAGTTACCCTTGGGACTTACCGGCGAGGATGTACGCGTCGAGGGGCGAGTGGCCGAGACCCAGCAGGTCAAGGATGGTATGCGCCTTTTGCTGGACGTGCAACGCTGCGAGGCGCCTGCCCGGCGACCGGCCTGCAAGGGGCTTGAACGGGTTCGCGTCAGCGCTTACGCCTTCGCAGACGTATTGCCCAAGCCCGGTGAGCGCTGGCAGATGACGCTGCGCTTGCGCCCGCCCACTGGTTTCATGAATCCCGGCACGTTCGATTTTGCCCACTGGCTGTGGCGCGAAGGGATTCACGCCACCGGGTATGTGCGCCAGGATCCTCCTTCTAAGCGGTTGACCGCAGCGCCGTTCTCGCTTCGCCAGCAGGCGCATGCCGGCCTTCAAGACCAGCCCCTGGCACCGCGGACAAAGCGCTGGCTGGCGGCGCTGACGCTTGGGTTGGGTGATCAGCTTGTTCAGGATGACTGGGAGCTGCTCAACGCCAGCGGCACGACCCATTTGGTGGTCATATCTGGTTTGCACGTGGGGCTTGTGGCGTCGTTTGTCTTGCTGATTGCCCGTCAGGCAGCCCGCTGGGTGAGCCCAGGCAACTGGCGGCTTCAGGCATGGCCCTGGTGGCTATCCGGCGTGGCGGCGCTTGGCTATGCGGTACTCGCGGGGATGGCGCCGCCCGCGATGCGGGCCATGATCATGACCGTGGTGGGGCTCTGGGTGATGAGTGGGCGTCATGCGCCCGGACCCTGGCAAGGGTGGTGGCTGGCGCTGGCCGCCGTGCTGATGCTGGATCCCGTGGCCTTGTGGCGGCCTGGGCTGTGGCTGTCGTTTCTCGCCGTGGCCTGGCTGATCATCATCTGGCAAGGCAGGCCCCGGCCGCAAGGTCTGCGCGGTTGGGGCTGGGCATTGCTGCGCTCTCAGCTGTTGCTGGCGCCGCTGATGGCCGCCGCGGTGCTGATCGCCTTTGGCCGCGTGGCGCCGGCCGCCCCGCTGATCAATCTCATCGCGGTGCCCTTCATGAGCCTGGTGATGGTGCCCCTGGCGCTGCTGGGGTGGTTGCTGACGCCGCTGCCTTACGCGTCGACGGCCGCGTGGTGGCTTTTCGAGCAGGGGTTGGAGGTCTTCTATACCGCGCTTGAATACGCCGTGGTTCACTGGCCCCAATGGGAGCCGCCGCGTTACCTGCATCTGCCCTGGGCGTTAGGGCTGTGCGTCACGGCACTGAGCTGGGGGTTGCCGGGTATGGCTGCCTGGTTGAGGCGTGGTGCGCTGGTCGCGGTCATCGTAGTGCCTTTTTGGCCTGCGTCGCCACGTTCAGCAGAGGGAGAGCTCATCATCACCGTCTACGACGTGGGCCAAGGGCAGCTGGTGGAATTGCGCAGCGCCGATTACCGCATGCTGGTGGACACGGGCCCGCGCTATCGCTCAGGGTTCATGCCCATCGAAACCCTGTGGCCGCCCGGACAGTATTTCGACCGCGTCATGGTGAGCCACGGCGACAGCGATCATGCCGGCGGTGTGCAGGCGCTGCGCGACCAGCATCGGGTAGGCGAATGGCGCGCGCCGTCCAGCGAGCCACTCGCCGTGGCGAGCAATGCCTGCGAGCGGGGCGACCGATGGCAGCGTGATGGCGTCAGCTATCAGGTATTGTGGCCCAATGCCGAACAGGCCGAGGCGTCGGCCAATGACCGGTCGTGTGTGCTGGCCATCGACGTCGGCGGGCAGCGCGTGGTGATTACTGGAGATGTCGGGCGTGAGGTCGAGCGCCGCCTGGTGGGCGATCTGGATGCGCCGATCACGGCGTTGGTGGCCGGTCACCACGGCAGTGCCTCGAGTTCGGGGCCTCAGTTCGTGCGCGCGGCCGATCCCCGGCACGTCATTTTTAGCGCCGGGCGTGACAACCCCTTCGGCCATCCAAGCGACACGGTGGTGCGGCGGTTCCGCGAGCAGGGCAGCTGTTTATGGAACACCGCGCAGGACGGGGCTGTTCAACTGCGGCTCATGCCCGGGGCTGCACCTGAAATAAAAACCCTGCGCCAAGTGTTCAAGCCGCGACAGCGGTGTTGATGCCGCGCGCCATCAGGTAGAATTTCCCCACTGCACGCTAATGCTTAGGAGCTCGTGTGACTGAATCAGGCTGGGTCCTCTATAAACGTTTATTGAGTTATGTAAAGCCGCACTGGCGTGCCTTTAGCCTGGCGATCGTGGGGTTCGTCATTTACGCCGCGTCGAGTACGGCGCTGGCGGAGATGATGAAACGCCTGATTGACGGCATTCAAAACCCCGACGCCTCTTTCCGGCTATTTCTACCGATGTTCGTGATTATCATGTTTACCGCACGGGGCATCGGTACCTTTCTTAGCACCTATTTCATGGCCTACGTCGGGCGCTATGTCATTCATACCCTGCGCTGCGATGTCTTTGCGCATATGCTGCACCTGCCCGGCAAGTTCTTCGACCACCACTCGAGCGGTCACCTGGTGTCGCGGGTCACCTATCATGTGGAGCAGGTCGCGGGTGCGGCGACCAAGGCGTTCACGATTCTGCTGCGCGAAGGGCTGTTTGTGATTGGCCTGCTGGGCTATCTGTTCTGGACCAACTGGCTACTGACGCTGCTATTCCTGGGCGTTACCCCGATTATCGCCGGCGTTGTCAGCTACGCCAGCAAGCGTTTCCGGCGACTGTCCAAGCGTATCCAGCACTCCATGGGGGACGTCACCCACGTGGCCTCCGAGGCGCTATCTGGACACCGCGTGGTGCGTACCCACGGTGCCGAGTCCTACGAGCGACAGCGGTTTGAGCGCGTCAGCGAAGAAAACCGCCGCCAAAGCATGAAAGAAGCCATGACCCGCGCCATCAGTTCGCCGGTCATCTTGATTCTGGTGGCGATTTCCATGGCCATTCTGGTCTGGTTGGCCATGGCGCCTTCCCTGATGGCGAGCATGACACCGGGGGAGTTTGTTGCCTTTATTACCGCAGCGGCGCTGATGATCAAGCCGGTTCGTCAGCTGACGGAAATCAATAGCGAAATACAGAAAGGCATCGCGGCGGCCGCCGAGCTGTTCGGCCTGATGGATCTAACCCCGGAAAAGGATAGTGGCACCTACCGCGTCGAGCGGCTGGCGGGGAGCGTCAAGCTTGAAAACGTCAGTTTCCGGTATGCCGATGACCAGCCCTATGTGCTTCGCGACATCAATCTGGAAGTGGCGCCCGGTGAAATGGTCGCCATTGTAGGGCGCTCCGGTAGCGGCAAGTCGACCCTGGTGAGCTTGCTGCCGCGTTTCTACCATACCAGTGAAGGGCGCATTACCGTCGATGAGGTGGCCCTTGAAACGTACGCATTGCGCCCCTTACGCCAGCAGATGGCGCTGGTGTCCCAGCAGGTGACGCTGTTCAACGCCACGATCACCGACAACATTGCCTATGGCATCGACAACCCCGACCCGGCCGCCGTCAAGGCGGCGGCTGAGGCCGCCTACGCCGATGAATTTATTGATCAGCTGCCCCAGGGCTATGCCACGGTCGTCGGTGAGAATGGGGTGATGCTGTCAGGCGGCCAACGCCAGCGCCTGGCCATTGCCCGGGCGATTTTCAAGGATGCCCCGCTGTTGATTCTTGACGAGGCAACGTCGGCCCTGGATACCGAATCAGAGCGCTATATTCAGAAGGCGCTCGAAGACGTTTGTCAGGGGCGCACGACCTTGGTCATTGCCCATCGGCTGTCGACCATCGAACGCGCCGACCGGATTATTGTGATGGATCAGGGGCGTATCATCGAGCAGGGCAGCCATCAAACGCTGTTGGCGGCCGGCGGTGCGTATGCCGCGCTGCATCAGCTGCAGTTTCAGGAGCCCCAGTGAGCCTAGCCGACCGCTGGTTGGCCGGCGCCTATCAGGGAAGTCGCTGGCTGTGGCCGCTGCGGCCGCTGGGTCGGCTTTATCAATGGCTCATGCAGCGCCGGGCGAGCCAGTACGCGCGCGGAAAGCGCCCCGTCTGGCGCACGCCTGTTCCGGTGATCGTCGTCGGCAACATTACCCTGGGCGGCACCGGCAAGTCGCCGTTGGTGGCCTGGCTTGGGCGCTGGCTGACGGCTCAGGGGTGGTCGCCGGGCATTGTGTCCCGCGGTTATGGCGGGCGAACCCACGACCACCCGCTGCGGGTGACCACGACCACCCCGGTGGAGGAAAGCGGTGATGAACCGCTGATGCTCGCCCAGCAAACCGGTCTGCCGGTGGTGGTCGACCCCCAGCGAGGTCGGGGCGCAGCCGCGCTGGTGGAAGCCGGCTGCGACGTGATTATCAGCGACGATGGCTTGCAGCATCTTGCCCTGGCGCGCGATATTGAACTGGTGGTAATCGATGGCGCCCGCGGGTTGGGCAATGGCGACTGCCTGCCGGCAGGCCCGTTACGCGAGCCGCCGAGCCGCTTGAAGAGCGTTGATGCCGTGATCGTCAATGGCGACATCGCGACCCCGCTGCCGGTGGAGACCGTTTCCATGTGTCTGGTGCCCTCCGGCTGGCGTCGCCTGAGCGATGGCCAGCGCCTCCCGCTTACGCCGCTGCCGTTCAGCGGGCCGGTTAATGCGCTGGCCGCTATCGGCAATCCCGAGCGCTTCTTCGCCACGTTGGCGTCGCTCGGGGTCGTGGGAGAGTGGCACCCGTTGGCGGATCATCAGCCGTTGACCGAGGCGCTGTTGAGGCCGCTGCGCGGGCGTCCGCTGGTGATGACGGCCAAGGATGCCGTGAAATGCCAGAAAATTGCCCCGCCCGATAGTTGGGTTCTCGATGTGGAAGCGTCGCTTCCACCTGAATTTGCGCATTGGCTGACAGGCAAACTGTCAGCGCTTACCTGAGGTAGGAGAAACGCTCATGGATAAGGAACTGCTGGCGATGTTGGTCTGCCCGCTGTGTCAAGGCAAGCTGAAATACGACCGCGAGGCCCAGGAGCTGCGGTGTGTTTACGATGGCCTGGCCTACGCGATCGAGGAAGGTATCCCGGTCATGCTGCCTGAAGCCGCGCGCCCCCTGGATGTCGACGAAAAGCTACCCCCCTCGCCGGGTCGCACAGGAGAGGGTTGAATGAGCTTGGCGTTTACCGTGGTAATCCCCGCGCGCTATGGGTCAAGTCGGCTGCCGGGCAAGCCGCTGCTGGACATCGCCGGCGAACCAATGATCGCCCACGTTTGGCGGCGTGCCTGTCAGAGCCGGGCGAGCCGGGTGGTGGTTGCCACCGACGATGCGCGTATTAAAGCCGCCTTGAAGCCCTACGGGGCCGAGGTGGTGATGACGCGCCAGGACCACGCGTCAGGCACCGACCGGCTGGCCGAGGTCGCCGACCAGCTGGCGCTGGGCGAGGCCGAACTGGTGGTCAATGTTCAGGGCGATGAGCCATTGATTCCCCCGGCGCTGATCGATCAGGTCGCGGAGCGGCTGGCAGGCGATGACCGGGCATCCATCGCCACGCTCGCGGAGCCGATCACGGATGTCGACGCGCTGTTCAATCCCAACGTGGTAAAGGTCGTGCGGTCATTGCAAGGGCGCGCGCTGTATTTCTCAAGGGCGCCGATTCCCTGGGATCGTGAGCAGTTTTCTTCCCCGCCGTCGTTGCTGGGCACCGATGCGTGGCTGCGCCACATTGGCCTTTACGCCTATCGGGTGAGTTTTCTGCACGCTTACTGGGATTGGCCGGCCTCGAGCCTTGAGCAGTTGGAGCAGCTCGAGCAGCTGCGTGCCCTGCAGAATGGCCATGTCATCCAGGTCGCCCTTGCCTGCGACATCAATCCGGCAGGGGTCGATACGGCCGAGGATCTCGACCGGGTACGCGCGCTATTGTCCCCAGCATCGCAGAAGGAGTAAGTCGTGAACGTGTTGTTTGTTTGCCTGGGTAATATCTGTCGCTCGCCGACCGCGGAAGGCGTGTTTCGCCGCGCCTTGGCGCGTGCCGGTTGGCAAGATCGTGTGGATGTCGATTCCTGTGGCGTCGGTGATTGGCATCTGGGTAAAGCGCCCGACCCGCGCGCGCAGGCGGCGGCCCGCCAACGGGGCGTCGATATCAGTGGTCTGAGGGCGCGCCAGTTGGTGCCTGAGGATTTCATGGAGTACGACTATGTGCTGGGTATGGATCACGATAATCTGCGCGCCATGCTGGCCATGAAGCCCGAGCAGGCCCGTGCGCATGTCGGGTTGCTGCTCGACTTTGCTGACGTGTCCGAAAGCGAAGTGCCGGACCCGTATTACGGTGGCGATGATGGCTTCGAGCACGTCCTGAACCTGCTGGAAGCCGCTGCTGATGGACTGGTCGATCACCTCCAGCGTGGCCGTTGAGGTGGCAGCGTGTGTCGTACAGCGTGAGGTAGACCTGCGCCATGCCAACACCCTGCGTCTGCCGTGTGTGGCCGAGCGTTATGCCGCGCCGCGCACGCTGGCCCAGCTGCAGCAGGTGCTTGCCGTGGCCCGCCGTGAAGGCTGCTCGATAACGCTGCTCGGCGGTGGCAGCAATGTGCTGCTGCCCGAGACGTTGAGCGGTATCGTCATCCGACCGGCACTCAACCAGTGGTGGCTGGAAGCGGATGCGCATGGGCTCACGGCCCACGTGGGTGCGGGGGTCAATTGGCATCAGCTGGTCATGGCATTGGCGACTGCAGGGCTGTGGGGCGCCGAAAACCTGGCCCTGATTCCTGGCGATTGCGGTGCCGCGCCGGTGCAGAACATCGGCGCGTACGGCGTGGAGCTTGCCGACCGCTTGAAGGCGGTGCAAGTGGTTGAGCGGGCCACCGGTGAGACGCGTTGGTTAAGTTCTGATGCCTGTCAATTTGGCTATCGTGACAGTATCTTCAAGGGCGAGCTCGCCGACAGCGTGGTGATCACCCAGCTGCAGCTGCGTGTCTCGCGCCAGCCCAAGGCCAGGCTGGACTACGGCGATCTGGCGTCGCGGGTGTCGGCATCGCCCACGCCGCTGGCGGTGGCCAATGCGGTGTGCGCGGTGCGCCGTGAAAAGTTGCCCGACCCGGAGCAGTTGGCCAATGCGGGCAGTTTTTTCAAGAATCCTGTCGTGCCGGATCAACAGGCGAATGCGTTGCGCGAGCGCTACCCTGCTATGCCGTGTTTTCCCCAGGGAAACGGGCTGACAAAGCTGGCGGCGGGCTGGCTCATCGACCAGTGCGGGCTGAAAGGCTTTCGTCAGGGCGCCTTCGGGGTTCACGAGCGACAGGCGCTGGTGCTGGTGCATTTTGGCGGCGGCAATCGCCAGGGCCTGCTGGCGCTGGCCGATACGGTCGCGGGTAAGGTGGCCGCGCGTTTTGCGGTTACGCTGACCCCGGAGCCGCGCCTGATAGAGACGTGAGCGGCGATACTTGCCAGGCATAAAAACGCCCCGCTTAAAAGCGGGGCGTTTTCGTTTCAAGGCGCGTCAGCGATCAATCGGAGCTGGCGTCCTGGGTCTGCTGCTTGCGCCGTTCGCGGGGATCATTGTGAGCGCGGCTGCGACGCCGACGCGGTTTGGCCGCCTCGTCGGCGACCGCGTCACCCTTGGGCGGCGCAGGTTGCGCTTCTTTGGGCGTTGCGGCTGGCTCGGCGGGTGTTTCCGGCGTAGCGTTGGCGGTGGGCGTTGTGGCCTGCGCGTCAGCCGGCTCGGCATCCGCCTGGGCCTTAGCTGCGTCGTTAGCGTCGCTGGCTTGAGGCGTGGCTGCCGGTGTGTCCGTTGACGCCTCGCTTGCGGCAGGCGTTGGCGCCGCCTCTGTCGCCGCAGGCTTGTTGGCATCGGCTTTCGCTTCGCCTGTATCTACCGGGGCGGTCACGTCGTCTGCCGTTTCAGTCGCCGTCGCGGCAGGCGTATCAACCTGCGGCTGAGCATCACCGGCGTCCTGATCCGTCGACGCCTTGGGGTCTACCAGCGGTGCTTCGGTAGGGGCCGAAGGCGCCACTGCTTCCTCAGGAGACGCGGCGGCAGGGGGCGCTGATGCCTGGGTGTCCGCCGGGGCGTCGGCAGTCTTGGCGTCCTCTTGAGCGGACGTATCGGCGGGCGCCTGGGCCGTCTGGCTCACGTCGTCTTCAGTCGGCGATGCGCTGTCAGCAGCCTGACGCGACGCCTTCTTGGACTGACGACGCTGGTGCGTCGACTTGCGCGCTTTGGACGCTTCGGCGACGGGGCGCTCTGCGGTCGTTGCGGCTTCGTCGCTGCTGTCATCATCGGCAGCACTACCGGCCGGTTGCGCCGCATCGGCCTGGGTGTTGCTGTCTTCAGGCGTCTTAGCACTATCCTCAGCGACAGGAGACGTCGGCTGAGAGGCTTCCTCTTGAGTCGCCGACGCGCTATCCGCGCGGGTGTCGCTAGACGGGCTTGCGTCCTGGTCAGGCGTGCTGGCGTCTGCGCTCGGCGCTTCGGCGGCCTCGGCCTGAAGCTTCAGCTGTTCGGCTTCCGCCTTCGGGTTGATCGCCTGCTTGCGGGTGCGCTGACGCGGATTGTTACGCGTGCGCTTGGGCTTGCCGTCATCCTGTTTGGCGGCAGGGGCCTCGGCGCCGGCGCTATCCTGACCCTGATCGATGTCAGCTTTTGCGTTGCGTGGCGCGTCCCGGTTTGAGTCGCGGCGAGCCTTGGCGGGCGCGCTTTTGCCCGAGGCCTCGCTGTCGCTGTCTTTCGCGGAATCCGGCGTGGTATCTTTCTGACGGCTGGGCTTGTTGGCGCTGTCCTGACCGGTGCTGCCGTCGTCCTGCTGAGGATGGCGGCGGCGGTTGCGGGTCCGGCTGGGGCCGTTGCGCTTGTCTTTATCGCCGCTATCGTTGTCGGCGCTGCGCGACGCGTTATTCCGCTGGGTATTCTTGGCGCTGCTTTCCTCACGCTCGGCATCGCGCTCGCGTTTCGGCGGCGCTTCCTTGCGTGCGGGGGCAGGCCGCTGCTCGGCGGTTTTGCGCGGTGCGGCGGGTTCGGGCTCCGACTTGGTGGGCTTGGCCGGCTCGGCAGGCGCAGCGCGTTGGTCGTCGCCGCCCAGCAGCTTGGCAAAGCCGCGCATGAAGCGTCCCAGCATGCTGGCATCCCCGGCGCTGCTGGTCTGTGCGGCGCCCTGCGGGGCCGGGTCGCTCTGCAGTGACGCCGGTGCGGGGGCGTTGTGGGCAACGCTTTTAACCGCGGCTTCAGCTCGCTGGGCCGGGGGCACAAAGCTGGGATCGGGCTCTTTGCCCACGTCGGTGTCGGTGGACAGCTCGAAGCTCGACAGCGTCTGGCTGTCGTCTTCGTCGAGATGATCGTCGCGCAGACGCTGAACGTCGTAGTGCGGCGTGTCCATGTCTGGATTGGGCAGCAGCACCACGCGCACGCCCTGGCGGGATTCGATATCGGCCAGCACGCTGCGTTTTTCGTTGAGCAGGTAGGTGGCCACCGGCACCGGCAGAATGGCGCGAATCTGCGCGCTGCGCTCTTTCATGGCCTCTTCTTCGATCAGGCGCATGATCGACAGGGACATCGAACGGACATCGCGGATGGTGCCCTGACCGTTACAGCGCGGGCAGACCACGCCGCTGGTTTCGCCCAGCGACGGACGCAGGCGCTGGCGGGACATCTCCATCAGGCCAAAGCGCGAGATGCGCCCGATCTGCACCCGGGCGCGATCCAGCTTGAGGGCGTCGCGCATGCGATTTTCGACCTCGCGCTGATTGCGCGCCGGGCCCATGTCGATAAAGTCGATGACCACCAGGCCGCCAATATCGCGCAGACGCAGCTGACGGGCGATCTCGTCGGCGGCTTCGGAGTTGGTCTGCAGCGCGGTTTCTTCGATATCACTGCCGCGTGTGGCGCGGGCCGAGTTGATGTCGATGGATACCAGGGCCTCGGTATGGTCGATCACGATCGAGCCGCCCGAAGGCAGTTTGACTTCGCGCTGGTAGGCCGTTTCGATCTGCGATTCGATCTGGAAGCGCGAGAACAGCGGCACCTCGTCGGCGTAAAGCTTGATCTTCTGCTGATAGGAGGGCATCACCTGGCGGATGAAGGCCAGCGCTTCAGCATGAATCTCTGGGCTGTCGATGAGGACTTCGCCGATATCCTGGCGCAGGTAGTCGCGCATCGCGCGGATGATCACGTTGGATTCGCGGTAGATGAGGAACGGCGCGGCGCGTTTACCGGCTTCGGTGGTGATCGACTCCCACACCTGCACAAGGTAGTCCAGATCCCACTGCAGCTCTTCAGGGCTTCGACCGATGCCTGCGGTGCGAACAATCAGGCCCATCTTGTCGGGGACGGTGAGCTGGCCCATGGCGTCTTTCAGCTGGCTGCGCTCGTCGCCTTCGATGCGCCGCGAGATACCGCCGGCACGCGGGTTGTTGGGCATCAGCACCAGGAAACGGCCGGCCAGGCTGATAAAGGTGGTCAAGGCCGCGCCTTTATTGCCGCGTTCTTCCTTGTCGACCTGGACGATGACTTCCTGTCCTTCCTTGAGCACTTCTTTGATGCTTGGACGACCGGAAACGTCCTTTACAAAATATTCCCGCGAGATTTCCTTCAGCGGCAGAAAGCCATGGCGTTCGGCGCCGTAGTCGACAAAGGCGGCTTCCAGAGAGGGCTCGACGCGGGTGATCTTGCCGCGATAGATATTGGCTTTTTTCTGTTCCCTGGCGCCAGACTCGATATCCAGGTCGTATAAACGTTGTCCATCAACCAGAGCGACACGCAGCTCTTCAGGCTGGGTCGCATTGATCAGCATTCTTTTCATAGTGTCTCGCATAGCGAAGCGTGCCGACGAACCACCTTGAGGGGTGATGTGGCGAACCGCTGGGTGCTGCGTGCTTGTGCTCGGCGCATAGCGATGCTGACGCATTTTACCAGGAAGGCGTGATCGCCGACCTGGCCAATTGGGCGTTGAGTACGTGGCGGAGGCAGGACATGTTTCGGTGGCTGTCACGTCCATCCGGCCCTGCTGACACCGCCAACACCTGGCATTCATCGATTCACCAACACCGACCGTCGGCACGGTGTTGAACTTTGTCGTCATAAGCAGGCAGCGCGTTGTGACGTTTCAGCGTGGCTACTTAGGACGTGGCGTTTTAAACGATCGCCCGCCGTTGAGGGTCGGGCATGATCCTGTCTGCCGTCTTTGAAACCGGCGGCAGAGTTACTGCATTTTATTACGGAGAGGATGGGTAATGCGTACACTGAACCACCTCTCGTGCTCCGGCCTGCGTGTTGGTCGGGCAGGCGCTGGCCAATGACAGTGATGACATCTTCAATTACCTGATGACAACGCGATGGCATCAATGGTCTGCATCAGCCGGTAAGCGCTTTGGAATATAACAGTAAAGCTAACGACCAGCAATTGACGCATTGGGGGTTGGTCTACGGTAGAATGCCGTTTTTTAGCCTATATGCAGGAGTGCGCGGCAATGGCCGAAGGGCGCGAAGTACAGTGGGTGGACATTGCCCAAGAGCAATCCGGCCAGCGAATCGACAATTTTTTGATGACGCGCCTGAAGGGAGCCCCGCGTGCCTTGATCTACCGGATCGTGCGCAAGGGGGAAGTACGGGTCAATAAAAAGCGCGTCAAGGTGGATTACCGCCTCCAGGCCGGGGATCTGGTACGTATCCCACCGCTGCGCCTCGCGCCCCGCGACGCCGTCAAGGACGTCAGCGATAATTTGCGTGACCTGCTGGTCGGCAGCGTCATCATGGAGGGGCCGGACTGGATGGTGCTCAATAAGCCGTCGGGCCTGGCGGTTCACGGTGGCAGCGGGGTCAAGATCGGTTTGATCGAGGCGCTGCGCCAGGTACGTGACGATCTGACGTTTCTGGAGTTGGTGCATCGTCTGGACCGTGATACGTCGGGCTGCCTGCTGCTGGCCAAGTCCCGGGATGCGCTGGTGACGCTCAACGAGGCGCTCAAGAAGCACGGCATGGACAAGCGCTATCTGGCGCTGGTGGCAGGCCGCTGGCCGGCCCGCAAGACCTACGAAAGCGCCCGTCTGGATCGTTATGATGCGGGCAACGGTGAGCGGCGCGTCAGGGTGGATCCTAACGGCAAGGTGTCGCGCACCCACTTTGCGGTCGTGGAAACCTTCGAAAAAGCCACGCTCATCGAGGCCGAGCCGGTGACCGGGCGGACGCATCAGATTCGTGTGCATGCCGCGCATGCCGGTCACGCGCTACTTGGGGATGACAAGTATGCCAATCGAGAGAGCGGCTTGCTTACCAAGCAGCTCGGGCTTGGCCGACTGTTCCTGCATGCTCGCGCGCTGACCTTTCCCGAGCCTTCCAATGGACGTCCGGTAACGGTCAAGGCGCCACTGCCTGAGGCGCTAGAAGACACACTTAATCGCGTGCGCCGATAAGGAGCTCCCATGCGCTATGAGCTGGTCATCTTTGATTGGGACGGTACGCTGATGGATTCGGTGCCGCGTATCGTTTCCTGCATGCAGACGGCGGGTATCGAGGCGGGGTTGGGGATGCTTCCCCAGGCGGATATCGAGAACATCATCGGTCTGGGGTTGCCTGAAGCCATTGAAACGCTTTGCCCGGGCATATCGCCAGAGCAGGCCGAGCGTCTTCGCCAAGGCTATGCGCATCAATTTGTGCATGTGGACACTACCCCGATGCGCTTTTTTGCCGGTGTGGAAGATCACCTGGCGCGTCTGCGCGCTTCTGGGGCACCGCGTCTGGCGGTCGCGACGGGTAAAAGCCGACGCGGGCTTGACCGGATTTTTCGCGAGACCGGCAGCCTCGACTGGTTTCATGCCAGCCGTACCGCCGACGAAACGCGCTCGAAGCCCCATCCGCAGATGCTGATGGAACTGCTCGACGAGCTGGCCGTGCCGCTGGAGCGGGCGGTGATGATCGGCGATACCGAATACGACCTGGAAATGGCCCGGGCGATAGGTATGCCACGGGTCGGGGTTAGCTATGGGGTGCATACTCCCGAGCGTCTGGCCGTCAGCCAGCCGGAAATGATTGCCCACAGCGTCGATGAGCTGTTTGCCTGGCTGCAGGCATAACTCGTCGGCGTGTTAATGAGGAAGCAGTGAGTGATGAAAGATGACGACTCGCGTCGCGACGAGCCCCAGGCGACACCGTCCGAGCAGCAATCCCCGGAAGACCGCTGGACTCAGGGCGCCGAAGTGCCCTCGGGGCAAGATAGTCAGCCGTCAGGGCATCCCGATGACGATCCCGAGACGCTGCGCGAGCGCCAGCGCCTGGCTCAGCTCGAGATGATGGACCACTGGATCGGCGGCGTGCTGGCCGAGCAGCGTCGTTCGCGCCGCTGGAAGCTGTTCTTCCGCCTGCTGATGCTTAGCCTGCTGGCGGCAGCCATCGGCATCGGGGTGTATCAATTTTATGCACCCGCGACGACTGCGCCGACGTCGCAGGCGCACCTAGCAAGGATCGACGTGAACGGGGTGATTGCCGAGGATGCGCCCGCCAATGCCGAGCGGATCATCGAGGGGTTGCGCAATGCCTGGGACGCCGATAGCGCCAAGGCCGTGGTGCTCCACATCAATAGCCCGGGCGGTAGTCCTGTCCAGTCGCAACGTATTTATGCGGAAATCATGCGGCTGCGCGAATCAGGGGATAAGCCCATCGTGGCCGTCATCGAAGATATCGGTGCCAGTGGCGCTTACTACATTGCCGCCGCCGCTGACGACATTGTGGCGTCACCGGTAAGTCTGGTGGGCTCCATCGGAGTGATTTATTCCGGTTTCGGGCTGCAGGACGCCATCGATCGGGTGGGCGTCGAACGGCGCGTGTTGACCGCCGGGGACAACAAGGCCTTTCTCGATCCCTTTCAGCCGTTTGACGACGAGGACGAAGCGTTCTGGCAGGGCGTGTTGAACAGTACGCATCAGCAGTTTATCGATGATGTCAAAGCCGGTCGCGGTGATCGCTTGAGCGATGATGAATCATTGTTCAGCGGCCTGGTGTGGAGCGGCGAGCAGGCCGAGGCGCTGGGGCTGGTCGATCAGCTCGGCACCATCGATGATGTTGCCCGCGACTACGCCGCCGACGCTGACTGGCGGAACTACACGCCGAGTCTCGATCCGTTTGATCGCCTGACCCGGCGCTTCACCCAGACAGCCATTCAGCTGATGGGCGTGGATACCTCGCCGTCGCCGCTGCGCTTTCAAGCCCCGTAAACTAGCCGGCGCCGAGCGGGTCGATGCCCGCCTGGCGCAGCATGTCGCAAAGCGCGATAAGCGGCAAGCCGATGAGCGCGTTGGGGTCGCGCCCCTCGAGGCGTTCGAAAAGGCTGATGCCCAGGCCTTCCATGCGGAAGCTTCCGGCGCTATCGAGCGGCTGTTCTTTATTGACGTAGACGCTGATTTCGTCGCGGCTGAGCTGTCTGAAAAACACGTCGAAGGGCTCTACATGGACCCGGTGCGTGTGGTGGCGGGTATCGAGCAGCGCCAGCCCGGTTAGAAAGGTGACTCGCTGGCCGGAAAAGCGGTTGAGGTTGTGCTCGGCGCGCTCGATAGTATGCGGTTTGCCTAGGATGTCGCCCTCAAAGACGGCCACCTGATCGGAGCCGATGATGCAGTGGCCAGGGAAGCGGTCGGCGACGGCATTGGCCTTGCTTAGCGCCAGTCGATGCACCAGCTGGTGCGGTGTTTCGCCTTGTTTGGGCGTTTCATCGATATCGGGCGAGCAGCACTGATAGGGCATCTGCAGGCGATCGAGCAGTTGGCGACGCGAACGTGAACTCGAGGCCAGCACCAGCGCGGGGGTCGGGTCAGGCATGGGATGTTCCTTGCTAAGACAGTGGCTTGAATCGGTCGTACCGCGATGAGGTAGTGTAACCGGGCCTGGTGCGTATCCTAGCCCATGACTGCAAAGAATTGTGCGCTTGGCTTTGACACCGGCATGGGGAGTGCCTATCATTGCGCGCCTATGTTGACCACACAACTCCCCAGCCGGGTCGAGCCTTACAAGCTTGCAACCCGCCGCGAACGACTCGAAGGCCTGGTAGCGCTTGATAAGCTGCCACGCCTTGCCGAAGAAGCCGGCCTCCAATCGGGCGACTGCCACGTCGTGCTCGAATTTGGCGTGGATACCCAGGGGCGGCGCGAAATTCGTGGCCACCTGCAGGCAACGCTGGCGCTACCTTGCCGCCGTTGTCTGGAGCCGCTCAGTCAGGACGTCGCCAGCGACTTTCTGCTGGGCATGGTTGCCGACGAAAGCCTGGCCGGCGAGCTCCCGGCCAGCCACGAACCGGTGCTGGTGGAAAATGAACAGCTGGACTTGCTGACGGTCGTCGAGGATGAACTGATCCTCAGTCTGCCCCAGGTGGTCTACCACGACGAGGCAGACTGTCACGTGTCGGCCGAGCAGTTGGTCAGCAAGACAGACGGCGGGGAAGAGGAATCAGCCCCTGCCAACCCTTTCGCGGTGCTTGGCACGCTGAAAGGCAAGAAGTAAGCACCCTTAAACCGACAGACCCTGGAGTACTCCCATGGCAGTTCAACAGAACCGTAAAACTCGTTCCAAGCGCGGTATGCGTCGTAGCCACGATGCGCTGACCGCTCCTACGCTGTCTCAGGACAAGGAAACGGGCACCACGCACCTGCGTCACCACGTTTCACCGGACGGTTTCTATCGCGGTCGCAAGGTCGTTGACGCATAACGCGTCCTGGCTTTTCGACAGGATCGAACGAACAGGTGCTCTGTGCGCCTAGCAATTGATGTCATGGGTGGCGATAAAGGCCCCTGTGCGCTGATTGAAGGGGCTGCCAGGGCCGTTGTTGACCACCCCGGTCTGGAGCTTGTTCTGTTTGGTTCGCGTCAGCAGATCACTGCTGAACTTTTGCGTTTGCCGCGGCCATTGGCTGCGGCAACGTCACGTTTGGCGATCCATGATGTGACCAGTAGCGTGGCCATGACGGCAACGGCGGCCTGGGCGTTGCGCCGCGGGCAGTCGACCAGCATGGCGCAGATGTTGCGCTGTGTGGCGCAGGGAGATGCCCAGGCAGGCGTCAGCGTCGGCAATACGGCGGCGCTGGTGGCGCTAGCGCGTCGCGAACTGGGCATGCTGGACGGCATGTCGCGCCCGGCGATCAGTACGGCCATCCCCGCGCGCCGGGGGCGGCGCTGCTACCTGCTCGATCTGGGCGCGAACGTCGATTCGCCGCCGCATCGTCTGGTGGAATTCGCCCTGATGGGCGCGGCGATGGCTCGCCAAGTCGACCAGATCGAGCGACCACGGGTGGCACTGCTCAACGTTGGTGCCGAGTCGACCAAGGGCAGCCTCAGCGTGCGCGAAGCCGACCGGCTGCTGCGCGAGTCAGCAGCCCGGCTGCCGTTTGCCTACCTTGGCTATGCCGAGGGCGGTGATATCTTTCAGGGCGAGCTGGATGTGATCGTCTGCGATGGCTTTGCCGGCAATGCGGTGCTCAAGGCCAGCGAAGGCCTGGCCGGCATGCTGGTCGAGCGCGTACAGTCAGCCTTTGCCTCACGCTTCAGGGGGCGTCTGGCGAGCTGGATCGCCAGGCCGATATTAACGCATTTAAAACAAGAGCTTGATCCGGTGCGCTACAACGGTGCCAGCTTGCTGGGTCTGCAGGGAATCGTCGTAAAAAGTCACGGTGGTACCCAGGCAGAGGGCTTTTACTATGCCATTCGTCGCGCCATGCAGGAGGTTGACAACAGCCTGCCTGAGCGGCTTGCCAAGCGCTGGGCCTGTTATGGATAGCGTTTTTATAGGTGCAATGGTTACGCCATTGCACCGCACGTTAGCGGGTCATGGCGAGCAGCAGGATGTGCCCACGACCGCGTCTATCGCTCAACTGAGCAAATGCCTACAAGAGCAAAGGTGAACGACATGTCTCAACCCCTTGCCCTCATTTTCCCCGGGCAGGGCTCGCAGCAGCTTGGGATGCTGCGCGAGCTTGCCGAGCGTTACAGCGTCGTGGGAACGACCTTTGAGGAAGCGTCGGATGCGTTAAGCTACGATTTGTGGAAGGTCGTCCAGGAGGGGCCGGAAGCCTCGCTAAACGCGACCGAGTGCACGCAGCCGGCGCTGCTATCCGCCAGCGTGGCCATATGGCGCGTCTGGCAGGAGCTTGAAGGGCCGCGTCCCACGGTGATGGCGGGCCATAGCCTGGGTGAATATAGCGCCATGGTATGCGCGGGCGCGCTGGGGTTTGCCGAGGGCGTCAAGCTGGTTCGCCTGCGCGGCGACGCCATGCAGCAGGCAGTGCCTGCCGGGGAAGGCGGTATGGCCGCTATCCTGGGTCTGGACAATGAAGCCGTTGAAGCGGCCTGCGCTCAGGCGGCGCAGGGCGAGGTGGTGTCGGCCGTCAACTACAATGCGCCGGGACAGGTCGTCATCGCCGGCGGTAAAGCCGCCGTCGAGCGAGCGATGGCGGCCTGTCAGGACGCCGGTGCCAAGCGTGCGATGCCGCTGCCGGTATCCGTTCCGTCGCACTGCGACCTGATGCGCCCGGCGGCAGAGCGTCTGGCGACCGCCATGCAGGACATCAACCTGCGCCCGCCACGCTATACCGTCATTCAGAATGTGGATGCCGAGGCCCACGCCGACGTTGACACGCTGCGCACCCGGCTGATCGAACAGCTTTATCAGCCCGTGCGCTGGACGTCCTGCGTAGAAGCAATGGCGGCGCAGGGGGCGAACGTGTTTATCGAGTGCGGCCCGGGCAAGGTGCTCACCGGCTTGAATAAGCGTATCGTGCGGGGTAGCAAGAGTCTGGCGGTGAACGACCCCGACAGCTTGGATGCCGCACTTGAGCTGGCGCGCGACGCGTTGGCGGATAATGCATGATAAGTGGTGACTTTCCGCTATCCTTGCTTGTTTACATGGCGAAAGGCAGGACCTTATGACCCAAGAACGTAGAGTGGCCCTTGTCACGGGGGCGAGTCGAGGTATTGGCCGGGCAGTGGCGTATGAGCTGAGCCGACAGGGGCGTATCGTCGTCGGTACCGCAACGACAGAGGCGGGCGCCGAAAAAATCGATGCCGCCTTTGCTGAGCAGGGCGTTGAAGGCGCTGGTTTATGCCTCGATGTGACCGACTCGTCGAGCATCGATGAGGTGCTGAAAACTATCGCCGAGCGCTTCGGCGCGCCGACGATACTGGTCAATAATGCCGGTATCACCCGCGATAATTTGCTGATGCGCATGAAGGAAGACGAATGGGATGCGGTGATGGACACCAATCTCAAGTCGGTCTACCGGGTCAGCAAGGCGTGTCTGCGCGGGATGACCAAGGCGCGTTTTGGGCGTATCGTGTCGATCAGTTCGGTAGTGGCGACCATGGGCAACCTGGGCCAGACTAACTATGCGGCGGCCAAGGCCGGCATGGAAGGCTTTAGCCGCGCCTTGGCACGCGAGGTGGCTTCGCGGGCCATTACAGTCAATGCGGTGGCGCCGGGCTTCATTGCCACTGACATGACCGAAGCGCTGCCGGAAGCGCAGCACGAGATGCTGTTGAAGCAGATTCCGCTGGCGCGGCTGGGGTCGGCGGAAGAAATCGCCGCGGCGGTTGGTTTTCTGACCAGTGATGCGGCAGGATACATCACTGGCGAGACGCTGCACGTTAACGGCGGTATGAACATGCGTTGATGGCCTTTGGTCTGGCGGTTGCGTCAGCTTAAGGGCGTCTATAAACTACCCCGCAGCTTTTGGCTTGCGGTTCCCAAATGGCTGGTTATCCAATACGGCTAATGTGAATGACTGGAGTACGTTGATGAGTACTATTGAAGAGCGCGTAAAGAAAGTAGTGGCTGAGCGCCTGAACGTTAAAGAAGAAGATATCCAGAATAGTTCTTCTTTTACCGAAGATCTGGGTGCTGACTCGCTTGACACGGTTGAGCTCGTCATGGCGCTGGAAGAGGAATTCGATACCGAGATTCCGGACGAAGAAGCCGAAAAGATCACTACGGTTCAAGAAGCCATCGACTACGTCAACGCCCATCAGTAAGGGGTAGTTGATGCAGCGAAACCGGGTAGGTGGCTTCATATCTACCCGTATTAAAAAGCCGTCCTTACAAGGGGCGGCTTTTTTGCTTTGCGGTCACACTGAATTTAACGTTCAATCTCCGTTATACTAGCGACAACATTGACGGCAATTACTGACCCGCATCGGGTCGAGTCACCATGAATCCCTGGAGGAAAGTTGATGGCGCGAAGAAGGGTAGTGGTAACTGGGTTAGGCCTGGTGACCCCCGTTGGAAATACGGTTCAAGAGTCGTGGGCCAATATCGTGGCCGGACAAAGCGGTATTGCGCCGATCGAACACTTCGATGCCAGCGGGTTCAACACGCGTTTTGGCGGATCGGTCAAGGATTTCGATATCAGTCCGTATCTGAATCCCAAAGATGCCCGCAAGATGGATCTGTTCATCCAGTACGGGATGGCGGCTGGCGGTCAGGCGGTTCAGGACGCAGGCATCGAGTGCAACGAGGATAACGCCGAGCGTATCGGCGTGGCCATCGGGTCGGGCATCGGCGGTCTGCCAATGATCGAGCACAACCACAACGCGCTGAACAAAGGCGGCGCGCGGCGTATTTCGCCGTTCTTTGTGCCGGGCTCCATCATTAACATGATCTCGGGCAACATGGCGATCCAGCACGGTTTCAAGGGCCCCAACATTGCCATCACTACGGCATGTACCACCGGTACCCATAACATCGGCTACAGCGCGCGCACGATTGCCTACGGTGATGCCGACGTCATGGTATGTGGCGGCGCGGAGATGGCTACCACGCCGCTGGGCCTGGGCGGTTTCTCGGCCGCCCGTGCGCTTTCGACGCGCAACGACGACCCCGAGGCCGCAAGCCGCCCATGGGACGCCGACCGCGATGGCTTTGTGCTGTCGGATGGCGCGGGGGTGCTGGTGCTTGAAGAGTTTGAGCACGCCAAGGCGCGCGGTGCGACCATCTATGCTGAGCTGGCTGGCTTTGGCATGAGCGACGACGCCTATCACATGACGTCGCCGCCCGAAGACGGCAGCGGGGCCGCCATGTCGATGAGCAACGCCATCAAGGATGCGCAGCTTGATCCTGACAAGGTGGATTATATCAATGCCCACGGCACCTCGACGGCGGCGGGCGATCTGGCCGAAAGCCGCGCCGTCGAAAGTGTTATGGGGCAGGCGGCGCAGCGCGTGGCCGTCAGTTCTACCAAGTCGATGATCGGTCACCTGCTGGGTGCTGCCGGGGCGGTCGAGGCGGTGTTCAGCGTGCTGGCCATTCGCGACCAGGTGGCACCGCCGACGATCAACCTGGACAACCCCCAGGAAGGCTGTCGCCTCGATTATGTGCCGCACACCGCGCGTGATATGCGCATCGATGTAGCCCTGTCGAACTCCTTCGGCTTCGGCGGTACCAACGGTTCGCTGCTGTTCAAAAAGGTGTAGGTCACGATGAGTCAGCCCTGGGTGCCGTTTGATGACCGTGGGCTTTCCTATGGTGACGGTGTTTTTGAAACGATCCTGCTGTGCCAAGGCCGGCCGATGCTCTGGGCGCTTCACGTCAAGCGGCTTCTCGAAGGCTGCCGGCGGTTGGCGATTGATCCGCCCGATGAGTCGGCCCTCGCCGCGACCTGGCAGGCGCCCCCTGGTGGCGAGTGGGAAGTGCTCAAGATCATCGTCACCCGGGGTAGCGGCGGTCGCGGCTATGCGGTGCCCGAGGTGGCGACGCCACGGCTCATGAGCCGCCGCGTTCCGTTTCAGCCCGACCCTTCGGCATGGCGCCAGGGGGTCGGCGTGCGTATCTGTTCGCTGCGCCTGGCCCGGCAACCCTGTCTTGCGGGAATCAAACACCTCAACCGTCTTGAAAACGTGCTGGCTCGCCAGGAATGGCAAACGCCTGCTTACCGGGAAGGTCTGCTGGCTGATAGTCATGACATGGTCGTGGAAGCCACCAGCATGAACCTGTTTTGGCAGCAGGAAGGGCGACTCATGACGCCGGCCTTGGATCAGTGTGGTGTGGCGGGTACGCTGCGTGCTGGCTTGATTGAGGCGCAGCATGTGGTGCCTGCCCAGCTGGCACTGGATGAGCTGGCAGCGGTGAACAGGCTCTGGCTGGCGAATTCCGTCCAGGGCGTATGGCCCATCAGTGCGCTGTGGTCCTCCGAAGGTGCCTGTCTGCGCCGTTGGGAACCGCCGCAAGATGATCCCTTGCAAGCCGTGGCGCATCCGCTACTGGGTTATCCAGCAACCCCTTAACGCATTGAATATCGAGGTCTCATAGTGAAACGCATCTGGGCGGCCATGGCCGTGGTGGTGGTGCTTGGCGTGGCCGGTGTCGCCGGTGGCTATGCCGTTTGGCAGCAAAAGCTCAGCGCCCCTTTGGTGATAGATGAACCGGTGCTTTACCAGGTGCCTTCGGGCGCCGGCTTTAGTCGCGTAATTATGGATCTGGAAGCGCAGGGAGTCATTGATGATAGCTGGGCTTTTTTGCTGCTGATAAAGCTGGCGCCGGACGAGTTGCCGGCGTTGCGCACTGGGGAGTATCGGCTTTCCCCTGGAATGAACGGCAAGGAGCTCATTGCGCTGCTCGGCAGCAACGACGTCGTCACCTACTCGCTGACCTTTCCGGAAGGATGGACCTTTGAGCAGATGCGCGATCGCCTGAATGTCGCGCCCAAGCTTGAGCATCGCACGGCGGACATGAGCGATGAGAAGATCATGGCCCTGCTGGGCCGTGAAGGAACACATCCGGAAGGCTGGTTCTTCCCCGATACCTATCGCTATCACCTGGGCATGAGCGACGTTGATATCCTGCAGCAATCGCTGAGCCGGATGGAGCGGATGCTCGAAGAAGCTTGGGCGGAGCGTGCGGATGATCTGACCATCGACTCGCCTTACGAGGCGTTGATCATGGCCTCGCTGATCGAACGCGAAACCGGCGCGCCCGAGGAGCGGCGCGAAATTGCCGGTGTGTTCAAGCGGCGCATGGAGCGCGGCATGCGACTGCAGACCGATCCGACGGTTATCTACGGCATGGGAGGGCGCTACGAGGGCCAGATCACCTATGCCGATTTGCGCGAGGCAACCGCCTATAATACCTACGTAATTGACGGTCTGCCGCCTACGCCGATTGCCATGCCGGGTGAGGCGTCGCTGGAAGCCGCCGTGAACCCGCTGCCGGGGGACACTCTGTATTTCGTCGCGCGGGGAGACGGCACGCATAAGTTTTCACGCACGCTGCGCGAGCACAACAATGCCGTGAATCGGTATATCCGCAATCGTGACTAACAATGTTAAAGACCCAGAGGCCATGATGACGAAGCGCGGTCACTTTATCACGCTAGAAGGCGGTGAAGGCGTGGGCAAGTCCACCAACATGCAGTACGTGGTGGCTTGGCTGGAAGCCCAGGGAATCGAGGTGGTCGCCACGCGGGAGCCGGGCGGCACGCCACGGGCGGAAGCGATGCGCCAACTGCTGCTCGACCCGGCCCCCGACGAATGGCTGCACACCGACGCCGAGCTGTTGCTGATGTTCGCCGCGCGAGCCCAGCACCTGGCTGAAAAGATTCTTCCCGCGCTGGCCCGTGGCGCCTGGGTGGTGTGCGATCGCTTTACCGATGCCACCTACGCCTACCAGGGCGGAGGACGCGGGATCCCGGCCGAGCGGATCGAAGCCCTCGAAGCTTTCGTGCAAAAAGGCCTGACACCTGACCTGACGCTGTTGCTGGATATGCCGCCGAGTGCCGCCAAGCAGCGCCTGGAATCACGCCTGCGCGACCAGCATACAACGCGGGATCGCTTCGAGCAGGAGCAGACGGCTTTCTTCCAGGCCGTGCGTGACGCCTATCGGGCCCGGGCGGCGCAGTCCCCCGAGCGGTTTGCACTGATCAACGCCGATCAATCGCTGGCGGCAGTGCAGTCGGATATCCGCGACACCCTGGCCGGACGGGCAACACTATGGCACTGAGCGGTGTGTTGCCCTGGCACCGGTCAACCTGGGCCCAGCTCTGCCGGCTTGCCGATACCGACCGAATGCCGCATGCCCTTCTGTTCAGCGGTGAGCATGGCGTCGGCAAGCAGGCGCTGGCGGACGCGCTCGTAGCGCGCACCCTGTGCGCCGCGCCCGATGAGCAGGCCTGCGGTCAATGCCGCAGCTGTCAGCTGCTGGCCTCCGGCTATCATCCCGATTTGCTGCGCATTGCCCCTGAAGAAGGCAAGCGCCAGATCCGCATTGATACCATCCGCGACGTCAATCGCTTCGTCTCGCAAACGGCGCAGCAGGGCGGCTATCGGGTTATCGTCATTTCGCCCGCCGAAGCCATGAACGTCGCCGCGTCCAATGCGCTGCTGAAGAGTCTTGAAGAGCCGGGTGACAGAACCTTGTTCGTGCTGCTGGCCGATGTGCCCTCGCGGGTGCTGCCGACCATTCGCTCGCGCTGCCAGCAGTGGCCGCTGCCCAGCGTGGCACTGGACGATTGCCTCGGCTGGTTGGCCGAGCAGTTGGCAAGCGATGACGAGGCGCGTTTCTGGTGGCAGGTGTCGGGTGGGCTGCCGCTGAGCGCGGTGGAGCTGGCGGCGCCCGAGGCGCGAGCGCTGCGCCACCAGCTGCATGACTGTTTCGAGCAGCTGGTGCGCGGCGGCGAGCCGGTGGCCGAGGCGGCGCGTCTGGATCGCCAGGCGATCGATGCGATTTTATGGTACGGTATTGCCTGGCTGGAAGACCTTATCAGGCTGGGGCTGTCCGGCACCACGACCTCCCTGCGCAACCCCGATCTGCTGCCGCTTTACCGTCAGGCGGTGAAAAACGCCCGGGTAAGGGACTGGTTCAAACTGCTGGATTATGCCCGCGAGCAGCGTCGGCTGCTTGCCGTCGGTTCGAACCCCAACCCCCAGCTCGTGCTGGAAGCCTGGTTGGTGCGCTGGTCGGCGCTTCTTCGCTCCTAGCGATGCGTCGGGTAACCCGATCGATTGACGAGGTGGTATGGCAACGCAAAAAGCGCTTTCGCTCACGGTGCCGGATGTGCCCACGTTACTGTCCGCCTACATGCCGTTTCTCGACCGCGGCGGCATGTTCATCCCCACGCGTGGCCGCTACGCATTAGGTCAAACGGTTTATTTACTGCTCACGCTGCCTGGTGAAAGCGAACGCCTTTCGCTGAGCGGCGACGTGATCTGGGTATCGCCCGACGGCGTTACCGGGCGCCGCATGCCCGGTATCGGCATCCATTTCAATACCCAGGATTACATGGTACGCGACCGTATTGAAACGCTGCTGGCGGGACAGCTGGACAAGGCCGCCCCTTCCTTTACCCTTTAACGCCCATCCTGAGAGCGACATGTTTGTAGATTCCCATTGCCACCTCGATCGCTTATCCGATGCTACCCACGATGGCAGCCTTGACGTGACCCTTGACGCGGCCCGCGCCGCCGGCGTCAACCAGTTTCTGGCCATTGCGGTGGCGCTCGCTGATATGCCCAAGCTTGCCGAGATTGCCCGGGCGCACGAGGACGTGGTGATTTCGGCCGGCCAGCATCCGCTGCACGACGCCCCTGAAGAACCCAGTGTCGACGCCATTCAGGAAGCCGCCGAGCAGTATGGGGCGGTGGCCATTGGCGAGACGGGCCTTGATTACCATTATGCAGACCGGGTGCCGGCGGCGGTTCAGCACGAGCGTTTCAAGCGCCACCTGATGGCGGCCCGCGAGCTCGAACTACCCGTGGTCGTGCATACCCGCGATGCCAAAGAAGATACGTTGGCATTGCTACGCGAGCACTGCGATCCGCAGGTCGGCGGGGTGCTCCACTGCTTTACCGAAGATATCGAGATGGCGCGTGAAGCCGTGCGACTGGGCTTCTATATTTCACTGTCGGGTATCGTCACCTTCAACAGTGCCGAGTCGCTGCGCGAACTGGCTCGCCAGCTGCCCCTCGATCGACTGTTGATCGAAACCGACAGCCCTTATCTGGCGCCGGTGCCGCATCGCGGTAAACCCAATGAGCCCGCCTGGGTGGTCAAGGTCGCTGAATGCATCGCCCAGACGCGGGGTATCAGCGTGGATGAGGTCGCCATGCAGACCACCGCCAATTTCTATCAGCTGTTCCGCGGCGCATTACCTGAGGCCCCTGACGCGGTCAAGCAGGCGCTGGCGGATGCGGGGCTGGTGACAAGCTAGGCGAGGGCGAGGTAACTCCATGAACATAGACCGCTTGCTGGACTATCGGCAGGGTGCCTCCCGTATCCCGCCGCTTGACGACTGGCAGCCTGCGCTATCCGGCGACATGGATCTGCGCATTGATGCCCAGGGTGGCTGGTGGCACGAAGGGCAGCCGTTTGCCCGGGCAAGCGTCGCCCGGTTGCTGTCGTCACTGCTGCGCCGCGATGCCGACGGCTACTGCCTGGTGACGCCCGCAGAGCGTTGGCGCATCCAGGTGGACGATCGGCCCCTGGTCGCCGTGGAAGCCGATTTTTACGACGACGCCTGGTGGCTGACCACCCAGTTTGATGACGTGGTGCGGCTCGATGCTGACCATCCGCTAAGCGTAAGCGAAACACCCCAGGGCGAGTGGGTGCCGGAAATCGCCGTGCGTTTCGGGCTGGCGGCCCGGTTGCATCGCCACGTCTACTATCAGCTTGCCGACGCGGCGTCGCCCCGCGACGCCGACGGCGGGCGCCAGGCGCTGAGTGTTTACAGCGCGGGCCACTGGTTTCCCCTTGGCTATCTCGACGCAGACGAACCGGATGGGGCGACGCCCGGTGAGGCGCCGTGAAGCTCACCGCTGAACAGCAGGCCGTGATTCACCACGCCCAGGGCCACGCCCGTGTGGCGGCGGTTGCCGGCGCCGGTAAAACCACGACCATGGCCGCCCGCGTCCTGCATCTGCTCGCCAGCGATGTACCTCCCAAGCGCATTCTGGTGTTGATGTTCAACCGCTCCGCCAAGGATGATTTCCAGCGCCGGCTGGCCTCCATGGCCCCGGTGGGCCAGTCGCTGCCCGACGTGCGCACTTTTCACTCCCTGGGGCACCGGCTGACGCAAAGCCTGTGTCGCTGGGGGGTTCTGGAGAGCCGACGGCTGCTGTCGGCGGAGTGGCAGCTGGAGCGCCTGCTGCGCCAGGCCAGCCTCAACGTGCTCAGCGACGCCGTGGAACGCCGCGATACCGCGCTGGAGGGCGACCGGCTGGAGGCGTTGGCGCACTTCTGTGGTCTGGTCAAGGCCGAAATGCTTGCCCCCGAGTCGCTTTACCAGCGCCTCAATTACGACCCCGACACCGACTATTTTCCCGCCGCCTTCCACGAAGCCGAGCGCCTTCTGCAATATGAAGGCGTCATGACCTACGCCGACCTGCTTTATAGACCGTTGCTGGCCCTCGAAGCCGACAGCGACTTGCGCCGCCGCGTGGAAGGCTTCCTGGATCATGTGATTATCGACGAATATCAGGACATCAATGCGGCTCAACAGCGTCTGCTGGCGGTGCTGGCCGGTCGCCGTGCCTCGGTCATGGCGGTCGGCGACGCCAACCAATGCATCTACGAGTGGCGCGGCGCACGGCCGGATACCATGCTGGAGAACTTTACCGCCACCTTCGGTGAGGCCACCAATTATCCGCTCTCGACCACCTTTCGCCATGGCCACGCCCTGGCGCTGGCCGCCAACCATGCCATCGCGGCCAACCAGCGCCGACCCGACCAGCTGTGTCTGGCGGCGGCGGACAACCCGGATACGCGCCTGGTGGTGGGCCAGGGCGGACGGCATCTGCTGGACGCGATCATTGACTGGCAGGCCCAGGGCCGTGCGTTAAGCGACGTCAGTCTGTTGGTGCGTAGCTGGGCGTTGTCGGTGCCATTCCAATTGGCTCTGCTGCAGGCCGGTATTCCGTTTCGGCTGGCGCGGGAAGACCGGTTCGTCTTCCGCCTGCCGCTGGTGCAGGCATTGGCGGGCTATCTGAAGCTCTCTCGCCGACCGGCATTGCTGCAGGACCCCGAGCAGTTGACCCTGTTGCTTGCCCAGCCGACGCCTTTCGTGGCCCGCGAGCGCCTGCAGCGCCTGGCCCAGCAGCTTGCCAGCCGCCAGGCATGGCCGGAAAGTCACGACCCGGTGATCAGCGACTTGAAACCCATCCAGCGCCGTACGCTGAAAAAACGCTGGGCCTTGCTGTGCGAACTGCCACAGCTGAGCGCCTGGCCACCCGCCAAGCTGCTGCAGCACGTGGTCGACACCATCGAGGCCGAGAAAACCCTGAAGCGCGCCGCCGCGCGGCGTGATAAAGGCGAGGAGGACGTACGCCTGCTGGACGTTTTGATCGAGCAGGCGCAAAGCGTCGAAGACCCGGATGCGTTCATCGAGTTGCTCGAGCGTCCCGTGGAAAACCAGGCGGCGGGGGTGTTGATCAGCACCGTCCATGGTGCAAAAGGGCTGGAATGGCCGTTTGTCGCCGTTGCAGGGGTCAACGAAGAAGATTTTCCTTATTACAGCCGCGACAACCCGCTCACTGACGACCGGCTTGAAGAGGAGCGGCGGCTGTTCTACGTGGCCATCACACGCTCGAAAGAGCAACTGCTGGTACTGCACGACGGCGGCTCGCATCGGCCCAGTCGCTTCATTGCCGAAAGCGCCTGGCAGGACAGCATGCAGGTGGCCGCGTCCCTGACCCACACCAATCCATCAGCCACCCAGGTGACGGTAACCGCACCGGCGCTGGTGCAACGCTACCTGACCCAGCTGGGGCGCGACGATATCGTGCTGTCAGCCCCTGAGGTTCAAGAAGCCAGGGCGACGTATGCCGGGAGTGCTTTCTACCCAGGGCAGCGGCTGCATCATGCCGTGTTCGGTGAGGGCGAAGTGGCGACGGTGGAAGGCAACCCCAGTGATCCGGTCATCGACGTGCGCTTTGACCAGGCGGGCCGCCGACGGCTGATTGCCAGCCGTGCGCCCATCGAACGATTGGCCTGAGCACAACATAATCCCCCCGCGCCAGAAGGCAGGCGCGGGGGCGGGCTGCAGACAGTGTTGCCTGACGTCGGGGCTACATGTTCGGGTAGTTCGGCCCGCCGCCGCCTTCCGGCGCTACCCAGGTAATGTTCTGGGCGGGGTCTTTGATGTCGCAGGTCTTGCAGTGGACGCAGTTCTGGAAGTTGATCTGAAAGCGCGGCTCACCCTTGTCGTCCTCGACCACTTCATACACTCCCGCCGGACAATAGCGCTGAGCGGGTTCTGCGTATTTGGGCAGGTTGTGGCGAATCGGCAGGTCGGGATCATCCAGGCGCAAGTGGCACGGCTGATCTTCCTCGTGGTTGGTGTTGGACAGGAACACCGACGACGGCTTGTCGAAGGATAGCTTGCCGTCGGGTTTGGGGTAGTCGATCCTGTCAAATTCGGCGGCGGGCCTGAGGGCGCCGTGATCGGTGGTCGTGTCATGGACGTTGGGCAGCTTGTTACCCAGCAGCTGGTTGGCAAAGTTGTATGCGCCGCCGCCCACGGTGCCGTATTTGTGGATGGCCGGCCCAAAGCTGGCGTTATCCTTAAGTTCTTGATAGGCCCAGCTGGCTTCCCATTTGGCGGTGAAGCTAGCGAGTTCCTGAGCGCCTTCGTCGCCGCCTTTGAGTGCCTCGAACACGCTCTCGGCAGCCACCATGCCCGACTTCATGGCCGTGTGCAGGCCCTTGATCTTGGCAAAGTTGAGCGTGCCGGCGTCGCAGCCAATCAGCAGGCCACCCGGGAAGGTCATTTTCGGCAGGCAGTTGAAGCCGCCTTTGGTGAGTGCCCGTGCCCCGTAGGCGACGCGCTTGCCGCCTTCGAGATACTGGCTGAGCACCGGATGATGCTTCATCCGCTGGAACTCGTCGAACGGCGAGAGCCATGGGTTCTGGTAGCTGAGATCCATGATCAGCCCGACCACCACCTGCTGGTTCTCAGCGTGGTAGAGAAACCAGCCGCCGTGGGTGTGTTTGTCCAGCGGCCAGCCCGACCCGTGCAGCACCACGCCGGGTTCGTGCTTGTCGGCGGGTACGTCCCACAGCTCTTTCAGGCCGATGCCGTAGTGTTGCGGGTCGCGACCGGCGTCAAGCGAGAATTCCTCGATCAGATGCTTGCCAATGTGGCCGCGAGCGCCTTCGGCAAACAGGGTATATTTGGCGCGTAGCTCCATGCCCGGCATATGGCCGTCTTTGGGAGAGCCGTCAGCGGCAACGCCCATGTCGCCGATCAGGATGCCGCGCACAGCGCCGTCTTCAACGATGGCTTCCTGGGCGGCAAATCCGGGAAATATCTCGACCCCTAGCGCCTCCGCCTGTTCCGCTAGCCAGCGGCACAGGTTGCCCGCGCTGATCACGTAGCGGGTCAGGTCGCCGCCGGTATTGTGCATGCTCTTGGGCACCAGGGCGTTGGGCAGCTTCTGCGCCTTGTCGGCATCTTTCAGCAGATAGACATCGTCGCGGATCGCGGGGGTGTTGAGCGGCGCGCCGCGTTCTTCCCAGTCGGGGAACAGCTCGTTGAGCGCGCGGGGCTCGAAGACCGCGCCGGAGAGAATATGCGCGCCGACCTCCGAGCCTTTTTCAACCACGCAGACGGTCAGTTCGTGTTCCGCCTCATTGGCCTGCTGCATCAGGCGGCAGGCCGCAGCCAGTCCCGATGGGCCTGCGCCGACGATGACCACGTCAAAGTCCATCACATCGCGTTCAACGTTATCCACCTGGTTGTCTCCTTATTCTCATAAGCGCTGTGCCTTATAAAAACACGGCCTTAATTTTAAACGGTCGTTTGCTTCTGGTTGTTTCTCATAATAGGCATAATACCTGTGTCAGGTCACGTCTACGATGCCAAATGGCAATTTCGCCCGCTGCCGTGGGCCCAGACGCCGTCTATGGCGCTTGGGCGTTCGACCAAGGCGACAAGCAGCCCCTATTGTTACAGGCAGGCTGGCTGTGGCAGATTAGTAACGTTTTTTATTTGCACGCCTAACAAACGCTTGAATGAATTTTGGCGGCCCGCCTATCGGAAGGTCGCAACGTGATACCAACCATTTATTCAGGGTGCCTGCCAGATAGGTGCCATCCCGGGTTAACGGCTTCATCACTACTAGCCAAGCGAGGAACCTATGAAAGTACTTGTCGCGGTCAAACGCGTCATCGACTACAACGTCAAAATCCGTGTCAAGGCGGATCATTCGGATGTCGATCTCACCAACGTCAAGATGGCCATGAACCCGTTCTGCGAAATTGCCGTGGAAGAAGCGGTTCGCCTGAAAGAAAAGGGCGTGGCGACGGAAATCGTGGTGGTCACCGTAGGCCCCAAGGCCGCCCAGGAGCAGCTGCGCACCGCGCTGGCGCTGGGTGCCGATCGTGCTATTCATGTTGAAACCGACGAGCGGGCCGAATCGCTGGCCGTTGCCAAGCTGCTGGCCAAGGTGGTCGATGAGGAGCAGCCGGGCATGGTCATCCTCGGCAAGCAGGCCATCGATACCGACAATAACCAGACCGGCCAGATGCTTGCGGCGCTGACCAACCTGCCGCAGGGCACCTTTGCGTCAGAGGTCGCGGTAGACGACGACAAGGTTCATGTGACCCGAGAAATTGACGGCGGCCTGCAAACCGTTGCGTTGACCCTGCCGGCGATTGTCACCACCGACCTGCGCCTCAACGAGCCGCGCTACGCCAAGCTGCCGGATATCATGAAGGCCAAGAAGAAGCCGATGGACGTCAAGACCCCCGCCGATTACGGCATCGAGGTCGCCTCCAGGGTCAGTCTGCTCAAGGTAGAATCCCCCGCCGAGCGCAAGGGCGGTGTCAAGGTCGCCTCGGTCGATGAGCTGATCGACAAACTGAAAAACGAAGCCAAAGTTCTTTAAGGTCGGTTCTTTAAAACCAGTACTTTAAGATAAGCGCTTTGAAAGGAGCTGATTTTATGAGCATTTTGGTACTTGCTGATGTACACGAAGGTCAATTGGCTGGCGCTACCGCCCATGTGGTGGCTGCGGCTAAAGCGATCGGGGGCGACATCGATGTGCTGGTTGCCGGAGAAGGCGTTCAAGCCGCGGCCGAGGAGGCCGCCAAGCTTGACGGGGTGACGAAGGTGCGTGTGGCGGATAACGCCGCTTACGCCCACCAGCTCGCCGAGCCAATGGGCGGACTGCTGGTCGAACTTGCCGATGATTACACTCACGTGCTGGCCAGTGCTTCCACCACCGGCAAGAACGTCCTGCCGCGACTGGCGGCCCTGAAGGACGTTAGCCAGCTTTCCGACGTGCTGGCCGTGGATAGCGCCGATACCTTCAAGCGCCCGATCTATGCCGGTAACGCCATTGCCACGGTGAAAAGCGACGATACGCTCAAAGTGATCACCGTGCGCACCACCGGCTTCGATGCCGTCAGCGAGAGCGGGAGCGCACCGATTGAAGCCGTCGACGTGGTGGTTGAAAACAGCCAGTCCCGCTTCGTCAAGGAAGAACTGGCCCAGTCGGATCGCCCGGAGCTGGGCGGCGCCAAGGTGGTGGTTTCCGGCGGCCGTGGCATGGGCAACGGCGAGAACTTCAAGCTGCTCGACGGTATCGCCGACAAGCTGGGTGCGGCAATCGGCGCCTCGCGCGCGGCAGTGGACGCAGGCTTCGTGCCCAACGATATGCAGGTCGGCCAGACTGGCAAGATCGTGGCGCCTGAGCTGTATATCGCCGTGGGGATTTCCGGTGCCATTCAGCACTTGGCGGGCATGAAGGACTCAAAGGTGATTGTCGCCATCAACAAGGATGACGAAGCACCCATCTTTCAGGTGGCCGACTACGGCCTGGTGGGCGACCTGTTCGAGATCCTGCCAGAGCTGGAAAGTAAGCTGTAACCATCTGAAATAACGAAATTAAAAGCCGGCTTCATGTGAAGTCGGCTTTTTTATATGAGCTGGGTTAGATAAACTGTCATTAGTTGACTAAAATACTGGGGCAAAAGCGAAATCAGCCCCTTGCGGTTGAAAAAGCAATGAGGTGACCATACGTAGTTATTGAAACCGGATATTGCTGAACGCAAAGAAAGCCACTGAAAGGAGATGATCAATATGGCACATACACTTCCAGAGTTACCCTACGCGTACGATGCGCTAGAACCGCACATTGATGCGATGACCATGGAGATCCACCATTCTCGTCACCACAACACCTACGTCACCAACCTGAATGCCGCGCTGGAAGGCACAGGTCTCGAAGACGTGCCGGTGGAAGAGCTGGTAGCCAATCTAGATCGCGTTCCGGACGATAAGCGTCAGCCGGTGATCAACAACGGCGGCGGCCATGCCAACCACTCCATGTTCTGGCAAATGATGTCGCCAAACGGCGGCGGTCAGCCACAGGGTGGCATTGCCAAGGCAATTGACGCTGAACTGGGCGGTTTTGAAGCCTTTCAGGATGCCTTCAAGAAAGCCGCGCTGGGTCGCTTCGGCAGCGGCTGGGCCTGGCTCTCCGTGACCCCCGAGAAGAAACTGGTCGTTGAAAACACCCTGAACCAAGACAGCCCGCTGATGCACGGCAACACGCCAGTGCTGGGTCTGGACGTCTGGGAACATGCTTACTACCTCAAGTACCAGAACAAGCGTCCCGACTACGTGTCCGCTTTCTTCAACGTCGTCAACTGGGAAGACGTTGAACGTCGTTACCAGGCCGCCGTTGCCTAACGTCCTGATGCGCCAGGTATGACGTCAATTCATGGCGTCTGCTAGCCGAAAACCGCCCACTGCCGAGTGGGCGGTTTTTTTTATGGTATGCGGCCACGTACTGAATACAGTTGGGCGTTAGCTGTCAATATCCTGTGGATGAAAAATACCACATATGCGCGAATTGATTTTCTATCGGCCCATATGTAGTATGCCTTGTGTCTTCTAGCGAGGTCGGGCACAAGATATGTCCTACCCGAAAAATGCCGCGATGAAAAGGGTATAAGCCATGGAAATCCAGATTTACAGCAAGCCGTCCTGTGTTCAATGCACCGCTACCTATCGCGCGCTGGACAAGCAGGGACTTGAATACACCGTGATCGATATCACGGCTGAGTCGGGCGCTCAGGAAGAGGTGGAAGCGCTGGGATATCGCCAGCTCCCCGTGGTCGTCGCCGGTGAGGATCACTGGTCGGGCTTCCGTCCAGATCGCATTCAAGCCCTGGCGTAAGTCACTCATGCTGGCAAATGGACACGCGTCCTCCATGGTCGGCAACCTTGTGTACTTTTCCACCAAGTCAGGCAATACCCATCGGTTCATTGAGAAACTGGGGCTGGCCGCCCAGCGATTGCCGCTCGATCGCGACGCCCCCTTGTTGCAGGTAGACCACCCCTACATCCTGGTCACTCCCACCTACGGAGGTGGTCAGGCAAAAGGGGCTGTGCCAGGCCAGGTGATCCGGTTTCTTAATGACGAACACAATCGCCACCTGATACGCGGGGTGATTGCAGCGGGTAACACCAATTTTGGCGATGCGTTCGGTTTGGCGGGCCGCATTATTGCGGAAAAGTGCCACGTGCCGTTGCTTTATCGATTCGAACTGTTTGGCACCGACGAAGACGTCGCCAAGGTTCGCGAAGGAGTAGAAGAGTTTTGGAAACGACAACCTTAGCCTCGAAAGACGTAGCTGAAACGAAACGGCCTGCGGCGACAAGCGATGGGCGCACCATGGATTACCATGCGCTGAACGCCATGCTGAACCTTTACGGTGCCAACGGTGAGCTGCAGCTGGACAAGGACCGCGAAGCCGCGCGTCAGTATTTCCTGCAGCACGTCAACCAGAACACGGTGTTCTTCCACTCGCTCGAAGAGAAGCTCGATTACCTGGTCGAGGAGCAGTATTACGAAGCGGGGACGCTCGAGCAGTATGACGTCGCCTTCGTGAAGGCGCTGTTTGAGCAGGCGTATGCCTACAAATTCCGGTTCCCGAGTTTTCTGGGCGCCTTCAAGTATTACACCAGCTACACGCTGAAGACGTTTGATGGCAAGCGCTACCTGGAGCGCTACGAAGACCGCGTCTGCATGGTCGCGCTTTCGTTGGCGCGGGGTAACGAAACGCTTGCCAAATCGCTGGTCGATGAAATCATCAGCGGTCGTTTCCAGCCGGCAACGCCGACCTTCCTGAACTGTGGCAAACAGCAGCGCGGCGAGCTGGTGTCTTGCTTCCTGCTGCGCATCGAAGACAACATGGAGTCGATTGGCCGTTCCATCAATTCGGCGCTGCAGCTTTCCAAGCGTGGCGGCGGCGTTGCCTTCCTGCTCAGCAATATTCGCGAGTCGGGCGCCCCGATCAAGCGTATTGAAAACCAGTCATCGGGAATCATCCCGATCATGAAGCTGCTGGAGGATGCGTTTTCCTACGCCAACCAGCTCGGCGCGCGTCAGGGGGCCGGTGCTGTGTACCTGAACGCTCACCATCCCGATATCCTGCGCTTCCTGGATACCAAGCGTGAAAATGCCGATGAAAAAATCCGCATTAAAACGCTCTCGCTAGGGGTGACGATTCCCGATATCACCTTCGAACTCGCCAAGCGCAACGAGGACATGTACCTGTTCTCGCCCTATGACGTCGAGCGGGTCTACGGCGTGCCCTTCGGTGATATCAGCGTAACCGAGAAGTATCACGAAATGGTGGCGGACGCGCGTATCCGCAAGCAGAAAATCAACGCGCGTGCCTTCTTCCAGACTCTGGCCGAGCTGCAGTTCGAGTCCGGCTATCCGTACATCATGTTCGAAGATACGGTGAACCGCGCCAATCCCATCGCGGGCCGGATCAACATGAGCAACCTGTGCTCGGAAATCCTTCAGGTGAACACGCCGACGGATTACGACGAAGACCTCGGCTATCGGCATATCGGTCAGGATATCTCCTGCAACCTGGGGTCCATGAATATCGCCAAGGTGATGGACTCGGGCGACATTGGCACCAGCGTCGACGTGGCCATTCGCGGGCTGACCGCGGTATCGGAAATGAGCAACCTGAGCAGCGTGCCCTCCATTGCGGAAGGTAATGCCAAGTCCCGGGCGATCGGTCTTGGGCAGATGAACCTGCACGGTTTCCTGGCCCGTGAGCATATCTATTACGGTTCCGACGAAGGCCTGGACTTTACCAATCTGTATTTCTATTGCATCGCCTATCACGCGCTGCGGGCGTCAAACCGGCTGGCGATCGAGCACGGGGATACGTTTGCGGGCTTTGCCGACTCTACCTACGCGTCGGGTGAATTCTTCGACCAGTACACTGACCAGGCCTGGGAGCCGCGGACCGAAAAAGTGCGTGGACTGTTTGAGCGCAGCGGTATTGCCTTGCCCACCCAGCAGGACTGGCAGGAACTGAAAACCAGCGTCATGGCGCATGGGCTATATAACCGGAACCTGCAGGCCGTGCCGCCGACGGGGTCGATTTCCTACATCAATCACTCGACGTCCAGTATTCACCCGGTCGCGGCCAAGATCGAGATCCGCAAGGAAGGCAAGCTGGGGCGGGTTTACTACCCGGCACCGTTCCTCAACGAAGCCAATTTCGATTACTTCCAGGACGCCTATGAAATTGGTCCTGAAAAGATTATCGACACCTACGCCGAGGCGTCCAAGCACGTCGACCAGGGCCTGTCGCTGACGCTGTTCTTCCCGGATACCGCCACCACGCGGGATATCAACAAGGCGCAGATTTACGCCTGGCGGAAGGGCATCAAGACCCTCTATTACATCCGCCTGCGCCAGAGCGCGCTGGAAGGCACAGAGGTTGAAGGCTGCGTATCCTGCACGCTTTAAGCCCCCGACGACTTTCAAGAGAGTGACGATATGAACATGATGCAACGTTTATCGCGGGTCGATGCGATTAACTGGAACCGTCTGCAAGACGATAAAGATCTCGAAGTGTGGAACCGTTTGACCAGCAACTTCTGGCTGCCGGAAAAAGTCCCGCTGTCCAACGATATCCAGTCGTGGAATACGCTGACGGATAAAGAGAAACAGCTGACCATTCGCGTGTTCACCGGCTTGACGCTGCTGGATACCATCCAGAGCAGTGTCGGCGCACCGGTGCTCATGGAAGACGCGCGCACGCCCCACGAAGAGGCGGTCTACACTAATATCGCCTTTATGGAATCGGTTCATGCGCGCTCCTACAGCTCGATTTTCTCGACGCTGTGCACCACCCGGGATGTCGACGATGCCTTTCGCTGGAGTGAAGAAAATCCGACGCTGCAGGCCAAATCCGAGTTGATCCTGGGGCGCTACCGGTCTGACGACCCGTTGATGCGCAAGGTCGCCAGTGTCTTCCTGGAGTCGTTCCTGTTCTACTCCGGCTTCTATCTGCCGATGTACTGGTCAAGCCACGCCAAACTGACCAACACGGCGGATCTGATCCGCCTGATCATCCGCGACGAAGCAGTGCACGGCTATTACATCGGCTACAAGTTCCAGCAGGATTTGGCCGAGGCAACGCCAGAGCGCCAGCAGGAGGTCAAGGACTACGCCTACGAGCTGCTGCTCGAGCTGTACGACAACGAAGTCCGCTATACCGAGTCGCTGTACGACGAGGTAGGGCTGACCGAAGACGTCAAGAAGTTCCTTCACTACAATGCCAACAAGGCGCTGATGAACCTCGGTTTCGAGCCCCTTTTCCCCAGCAGCGAAACGGATGTCGACCCGACGATCATGGCGGCACTATCGCCCAACGCCGACGAAAACCATGACTTCTTCTCAGGCTCGGGGTCTTCCTACGTGATCGGCAAGGCGGTCGCCACCGAAGATGACGACTGGGCATTCTAGTCAGCGCTGGATAATGTAATCTGCTGGAAGACGGGAGCCCTTGAGGCTCCCGTTCTGGTTTGTAGCCGGCTAAAATTATTTGAACGCTAATGATAAATATTGTCATTTATTTTGTGGATGGTAGGCTATGCGCATCCAGAAGAAACGCAAATCGTTCTTATATTTGATAAGTCCTATATAGAGGCAGATAGCTGCCCGCAATCAGTGACGGAGAGTCGATGTGCTGAACAAGCCTTTCTTTGCCCTTGGGGGCTGCTGGCTGGCGTGTCTGCTAGCCAGCAGTTCGCTAATGGCAAGTGACGAGACGCTCGAGCAGGCCAGTCAAGGTATTGATGCCCAGCAGCTTCAAGCCGAGCTTCAAGAGCAGATAGATAGCGCCGATGAGCAAACCCGGGCGGCGCTTCAAGAGCTGCGCGAGCTTGAGCGCGATACTCGCCAGCTTGAATCCCAGAACGCCTCGTTAGTGGGCCGCTTGGCCGAGGAAGCCGAGCGGCAGGCGCGACTGACCGCCGCGCTGGACACCCTGGCCGACACCCGCGCCGCGCTGCCGGACATTGAGCAGAGCATGCAAGCTCAGCTTACCCAATGGATCGAACGCGATCTGCCGTTTCTTAAAGAGCAGCGGCTGGCCCGGATCGAAACCTTGCAAAACGACGAGGGCGCGGAGCCCGCCGAGCAGATTGAAAGCATGCTCGATATCTGGCGCACGGAGCTGGATTACGGCCGAGAAATGGATACCTGGCGGGGGCGTTTGCGCTTGGCCGATGATCAGCAGCTGGAAGTGGACTTCCTGCGCATCGGGCGTATCGGCTTCTACTACCTGACGCCCGATGGGCGCCAGGGTGGCGTATGGAATGCCGAGGACGGCGAGTGGCAGTCGCTGAGTGCCGAACACCTTCAGGCGGTGCGTGACGGGCTGCGGATAGCGGAAGACCAGCGGGCGCCGGATATCCTGACGCTGCCGCTATCCATTACCGTATCGGCCGACCAGGGAGAGCAGCCATGATGCGCGATCTCAAGAAATGCCACCGTTATGTGATGGTAGCGCTGCTGATGGGGCTGACAAGCTTGAGCCCGTTGACAAGCGCGCAGTCGCAGGAGACAACCTCGCTGCGAGAGGCCCGCGAGGCCGCTGAAATTCGTGACCAGCAGCGCTTGATCGAGCTGCTGGACGACCAGGCAGCGCTTGAAGAGGCACTGGAGCAGGCGCGGGATCGCCAGCAAGCCGCCCAGTCACGTCACGATGCCTTGCAGGCACAGGACGCCGCTCAGTCGGCCGAGGCGGAGCGCCTGGCGGCGCGTCAGTCAGAGCAGGGCGAAGCGCTGAGCAATCTGCTGGATGCGCTCAATCAGCATAGTAACGAGGTGCGTAACGTACTGGGCGAAGATAGCTGGCTGACCCTGAACGAAGAAGCGTTGCCGCCACGGCTGAGTGACGTCAACGTACTCGAGCAGGAAGTGCTGGAAGACGTGGTCGACAGGCTCGCCACATTGACGCGCAACACCGGCAATGCGGAGCGGCTTGAACGTCCCGTGGCCGATGCCAATGGCGAAATTGCGCCTCAGACCGTCGTGCGGCTGGGGGATTTTGCAGCGTTTACCAGCACCGATTTACTGCGCCAGGGCGATGATGGGCATCTGACGGTGCTGCCCCGGACGCCCGGGGAAATAGCTGATTATCTGGCCGCTTATCATCAGGGCGAGACGCGCGTGATGGCCATGGACCCAACCCGAGGTAGCGTGATCGATGCCCTGGCGCAGCGTCCTACTCTGATGGAGCGTTTCCATCAAGGCGGGTACGTCGGCTATGTGGTCATTGCCTTGGGGGGCGTCGGTCTACTGGTCGCTTTGCTGCAATACCTGTATCTGCTGGCTACCAGCCAGCGGGTGAACCGCCAGCTCAAAAGCCCCGATCAACTCACGGATCATAATCCGCTTGGGCGTGTGCTGCTGCGCTTTGAAGGAATGGATAAGCATCAGACGCCGGAAGCACTGGAAGCACGCCTGGATGAGGCAGTGCTCGCCGAGCTGCCCCGTCTGGAACGGGGGCAGCCGATTGTCAAGCTGCTGGCGGCCATCGCGCCCTTGCTGGGGCTGTTGGGCACGGTCACCGGCATGATCGTGACCTTCCAGGCGATCACGGTGTTTGGCACCGGCGACCCACAGCTAATGGCGGGTGGGATCAGCCAGGCGCTGGTGACGACCGTCCTTGGCCTGATTACCGCCGTGCCGCTGCTGTTCGCGCAGACGGCGCTGTCAAGCCGCAGTCGCCACCTCACTCATGTCATTGAAGGTCGGGCAAGTGCCGCGCTGGCCGACCATCTGGAAGCGCAACAGCCTTCCCAAGACGCGTCGGTGAGCTGATATGGTGACCGTTCCCCTTTGGCTCGAACCCGTCGAAAGGCTCATGAGTGCGGGCGGCGTGGTGCTGGTCGTGCTGGCCGTTGTGGCGTTGCTGGTATTTGGCATGGCCATTGAGCGCTTCTGGTTCTACCGCATGACCTGGCGGCGAGCGCGCCGCCAGCTTGTCAATCGCTGGGCCAGGCGAGATGACCATCATAGCTGGAGTGCTCGCACGCTGCGCAACGTCTGGACGGAGGACCTTGTGATCCGTCTGCGCCGTCCGCTGCCCTGGTTGAAGCTGCTGGTGGCGTTATGCCCGCTGTTTGGCTTGCTGGGTACCGTGACGGGCATGATCGGCGTGTTCGACAGTCTGTCGCTGAGTGATACACACCAGGCCCGGGCAATGGCCGATGGCGTGGCAAGGGCAACGTTGCCGACGTTGACCGGCATGGCAATTGCCGTGGTCGGGCTTTTATTCATCAGTCGCCTGGAACACATTATTCGGCGCGAGGATCAGCGGTTGCACGACCGGATGGCGCGGGCAGTGGAGGAAAATGATGCGTAGACGACGTTCGATGGGCAGCGCTGACGAAAATACCGAGGTGAACCTCACGCCGATGCTGGACGTGGTGTTCATCATGCTGATTTTCTTTATCGTCACAACCAGTTTTATCAAGGAAAGCGGGATTGAAATCAACCGACCGGAGTCGAGTGACGCAAGCCCCAGGCCCGATGCCCAGGTATTGGTTGCGCTTTCGCCCGAAGGGGCGGTATGGGTGGATGGTCGCGCGATCGACGCCCACCGGGTGGGCGAAGAAGTCGCCGGGATGATCAGCGAGGATGGCTCGGTCGTCATCCAGGCGGATCGCGAGTCGACGACCGGACTGCTGATTGAAGTGATGGACCGTCTTGAACAGGCCGGCGTGGACCAGGTGGCGGTGGCGGCTAACCGGAGCGGCCAATGATACGCCAGGCA
This sequence comes from Halomonas sp. CUBES01, assembly GCF_020991005.1. Classification (GTDB taxonomy): domain Bacteria; phylum Pseudomonadota; class Gammaproteobacteria; order Pseudomonadales; family Halomonadaceae; genus Vreelandella; species Vreelandella gomseomensis. The sequence goes on from NZ_JAJLLW010000003.1 coordinate 260,837, forward strand.
TTATCCATGGTGAGTGGTGGGGTGTTGGCGATTGGACTGTTTTGGCTGTTGGCGCTGCTGGTCGCGCCGCCGGATGACCAGGTGGAACCACCAGAGCAGACGGTCTCGATGAACATGGTGGAGGCGCCCGACGTCGCCCCGCAGGAAGAGGCACCACCCCCGAAAGCTGAACAGGCACCCACGCCTCCGTCACAGCCGATGCCGGCGCCCGAGCCGCCCCCGGTGGCCGACAGCACCATTGCCTTGCCGGAGATTGATCTACCCGAGCCGCCCGACGAGCCGGTGGAGATGGAGAGTGAATTGCCGGAATTGACCGAGGCGACGCCCGAGCCGGAACCCGAGCCGCCGCCAGAACCGGAACCGGCGCCTGAACCAACGCCGCAGCCCGAGCCCGTTGCTCAGCCAAGTGAAACCGAGCCTTCCGATGCCGAGCGCGAGGCAGCGCCAGAAGCGCCGCAGGAAGTGTCGGATGAACCGGTCAATGTCGGTCAGGCCGCGCCGACCAGCCGGGTCAATCCGACGTACCCTGCTCGCGCTCAGCGTCGCGGCATGGAGGGGTTTGTTGAGGTATCGTTTACCATTCGTCGTGACGGCAGCGTTGATGGCTCTTCGATTCGCATTACGGATGCCCAGCCACGCCGGGTGTTTGACGATGCGGCCCGCGATGCGATTGCGCAGTGGCAGTTCGAGCCTAGCGATCGGTTGCGCAACGCGACTCAGCGGATCGAGTTTCAGCTGCGCTAACGACTTTATTGAGGTATGACCATGCGTGTATGGGGGTGCATCTGTTTAATCGGCTTGTGGGCATCGTTTGCCAACGCCAGCCCGGCGCTTCCCGGCGATATCATTGGCGACCTGAACCGCTTGCAAACGCAACTACGCGACGCGCAATACGCAAGCGTGGTCTCCCGGGCCACCCAGCAAGCCACCCGCCTGCAAACGGGTAATGCGGCTGACCGCTGGGCCAGCGCGCTGTATCAGCAGCTTGCCGCTAACGCACTGGCGCACCAGGGCCAGCCGGGTGATGCCGCAAATCGCTTGGTGCAAGCGCGTGAACTGGCCGCAGGCGAGCAAGCCCAGGTGGCCCGCTGGCTGCGCGAAGAAGTGTCGTTGCGCCACGCGGCGGGGCAAACGACGCAGGCCAGCGACTTACTTGCCGAGTGGCTCGAGTCCCAGGGCGCCGGTGCCCCTGCCGAGGATTACTGGAAACTGACCCGTTGGCTCGCCGACGACCAGCGTTGGCAGGAAGCGGCGGAGTGGCTTGAACGTAGCCTGAACCAAACCGCCGAGCCTGATGCTACCCAGCGCAGGTTGGCGCTGGTTGTCTATCAGCGCACCCAGCAAACCGATCAGGCGCTTGACCTGTTGCTGGGCGGGCTTGATGAAGGCAGCGATGGGGCTCACTGGCGCCAAGCTGCCGGGCTCGCTCAGCAGTCCGGTCAGCCTGGTATTGCCGCGGCGCTGTGGGATACCGCCTGGAAGCTGGGCAGGCTGGATGAAGACGGTGACCGCTGGCAATTGATACACCTGCACATGGCGGGGGGAACGCCCGCCCGGGCCGCCGAGTATCTTGAGACATGGCTTGAATCGGGCGACATCGTACGGGATGAGACCTCGCTCCGCCTGTTGGCGAACGCATGGCATCAAGCCCGCGATAGGACTCAGGCGCTTGATGCCTGGCAGGCGTTAGCGACACTGAGCAAAGAGGGCAGCGACTGGCGTCAGTATGGTCAGCTCGCTTTTGCCTGGGGGCAGGATGAACGTGCCGAGAAGGCGCTGTCGCGTGCCCAGTCGCTGGGCGATGACCAGGCGGGTGAATGGCTGGCGACGCTTGAGCAGTCACCGCGCCATTCACTATAAAGCTGGCTGCGGCGGTTATTCAGCCGGCGTCAGCGTGAGCGAAAAGTCGCTCCAGGTAGGCGCGTGGTCAGACGGGCGCTGCATGCCGCGCAGCACGTAGTCGATCCCGGCGTCGCTGACACAGTCGGCGAGCGGCTGGGTGACCAGAATATAGTCGATGCGTAGACCGCGTTTGGGGTCGCGGTCAAAGCCCTTGGAGCGGTAGTCGAACCAGCTAAACCACTCGTTGTTCGTCGGGTGGCAAAGCCGATAGCTGTCGTGCATTCCCCAGGCCTTGATGCCCGCGAGCCATTCGCGCTCGATGGGCTGGAAGCTGGTCTTGCCTTCGCGTAGCCAGCGCTTGCGGTTGGCGTCGCCGATGCCGATATCCTGGTCTTCCGGCGAGATGTTGAAGTCCCCCATCACCGCGACGCGTTCATCAGGGCGGTGTTGCTCATCGAGCAGGCGTGCCAACTGCTGATAAAAGCGGGTCTTGTGTGGAAACTTGGCGGGGTGCGCGACATTTTCGCCCTGGGGAAAATAGCCGTTCCACACGGTGACGGGTTGACCGTCGTCGGCCAGGAGCCTGACGCCGATCATGCGTCGCTGGGCGTCTTCCTCGTCGTCGGGAAAGCCGTAATACACCGCTTCCGGCGTCTGCTTGCAGAGCAGCGCGACGCCGTAGTGGCCTTTCTGGCCGAAGTAGAAGACGTGATAGCCCATGGCTTCTACATCGGCGAGGGGAAACTCGCTGTCCTGCACCTTGGTTTCCTGGAGGCCGATGACATCGGGCCTGTGCGTCTCGATCAGCGCCTGCAGCTGATGAAGCCGCGCACGAATGCCGTTGATGTTAAAGGACACAAGACGCATCACGAGCGGTCTCCGGGGTTATCCGTGTCTTTATCGGGGTGAATGGCGATGTCCTGGCCGCTTTGCTGACGGGCCAGTTTGCGCACCGCCTGGAGTTTGCGCTGCTGCTGTTTTTTTGCCACAAAACGGCGTGATGATGTCACCTGATCAGGGTTATCATGGCGCCACTTTTTATAGTCTTTACGCCGACCGGTACGGATGGTTACTTTATCCGCCAGCGAACGGGTCTTTTTTTTACGCGTCATATCGCGCTCCTTGGTTCAGATAGGGACGTATTCTAACAGCCTAGTGACCTCCTTCGACAGCAGGGCGCGCTCTTATTGCCAAGCCCTGTTACAATGCGCGCGTCAAGATGCCTAACATCCACAGCAATGGACAGATACATAGCCTATGAGCGAGTCGGAACAGACCACAGCGTCGGCCCAGAACCGCAAGCCTAAACGTCGCCGTCGGAAACCGCGTCGCCGTCAGTCGAATTGGGATCTTCGTCAGTTTCAGGTGCCTGCCGTGGCCGGCAAATGGCGCTTCCATGACTTTGATCTGCCGCTTCCGTTAATGCGCGCCATTCATGCCCTGGGGTTCGAATACTGCACGCCCATCCAGGCAGAGGCGCTGCGTCACACCCTGCTGGGCGGCGACATTGTCGGCAAGGCGCAGACCGGCACCGGTAAAACCGCTGCGTTCCTGATGTCGGCGCTGGCGTATTTCCTGGAAGAGCCCACGCCGGACGGCCAGAAAGCCGGTGCGCCTCGCGCGCTGATCATTGCGCCGACCCGCGAGCTGGCCCTGCAGATCGAAAAAGACGCCAAGGCGCTGGCGCGTTTCACCCACCTCAACGTGGCAAGCGTTGTCGGCGGGATGGACTATCAGAAGCAGCGTGACAGCCTGGGTAAAAAGATCGACCTGCTGGTCGCCACGCCCGGTCGACTGCTCGATTTCCACCAGAAGCGCGATATCGACCTTTCCGAAGTCGAAGTGCTTGTGCTCGATGAAGCCGACCGCATGTTGTCGATGGGCTTTATCCCCGACGTGAAGCGCATCATTCGCTACACGCCCAAGACAGAAGAGCGCCAGACCTTTCTGTTCTCGGCGACCTTCTCCGACGACATTCTCAACCTGGCCAGCCAGTGGACGAGGGAGCCGGCCCACGTCGAGATCGACGTCACCGTGGACAACCAGGCGGACATCGATCAGCGGGTCTACATGGTGTCGGACGACGACAAGCAGCGCCTGCTGGTCAAGCTGCTGGAGCAGGAAAGCTTCGAGCGCGTGATGGTGTTCGGCAACCGCCGTGATCTGGTGCGCAAGCTTGACGACCTGCTGAAAAAGGCCGGCGTGAGCGTGGCTATGCTGTCGGGCGATGTGCCGCAGAACCAGCGTATCCAGACCCTTGAGAGCTTCCGCGAAGGCGAGATCCAGGTGCTGGTGGCCACCGACGTGGCGGGGCGCGGGATTCACATTGACGATGTCAGCCACGTGATCAACTACACGCTGCCGGAAGACCCGGAAGACTATGTCCACCGTATCGGGCGGACCGGCCGGGCAGGCGCAAAAGGCGTTTCGATCAGCTTCGTGGGCGAGGAAGATGCCTTCTCGCTGCCGGAGATCGAGCGCTATATCAACGACAAGCTGCCCTGCGAGCATCCGCCGGAAGGTCTGCTGTAACGCGCATGCTGGATACCGCCCTGAAAAGCGAGATTCAGGAGGCCTACCGTCGCGTGGTGGAGCGCCTCGAGCTGACCCCGCGCTACGGCCAGCGGCTGATGATCGCCGAAATCGCCCGCACGCTGGGCGATATTGAAAGCGATGATGACGGCAAGCGAACCAGTGACCAGCATGTCTGCGTGCTCGAAGCCGGCACCGGGACGGGCAAGACGCTTGCCTACCTGATTGCCGCGCTGCCGATTGCCAAGGCGCGCGGCAAGCGTCTGATCGTTTCCACCGCGACGGTGGCGCTTCAGGAGCAGGTGCTCAATCACGACCTGCCGTCCCTGGCAACGCACAGCGGATTGAACTTTCGCTATGCCCTGGCCAAAGGACGCGGGCGCTACGTTTGCGTGGCGCGGCTGGATCAGGCCCTGGAAGGCGCGGAACCCAATCCCACGCTATCGCTGTTCGAGCAGTCCCTGCAGTCACCAGGCAGCGACTTGGGCGTGATTGCCAGCGACATGGCCGAGGCCTACGGGCAGGGCGAATGGGAAGGCGACCGCGACAGCTGGCCCCACGCCATTGACGATGCCCATTGGCGACGGCTCACCGTCGATCATCGTCAGTGCACCGGTCGTCGCTGCGGTCACTTCGGTGCCTGTGCGTTTTTCCGTTCCCGGCGGGAGCTGGAAAATGCCGATATCATCGTGGCCAATCACGACCTGGTGCTGGCCGACCTGGCGCTGGGCGGTGGCGCCATTCTGCCGGATCCGGCCGACTGCATCTTTGTGTTCGACGAAGGCCACCACCTGCCGGACAAGGCGCTGTCGCACTTTGCCCATCGCTTTGCGGTGAATGGCTGTCTGCGCTGGCTGAAGACCCTCAAAAGCAGCCTGACCGACTTGAATCAGGCGCTGGCGGTTCAGCCGACGATTGCCCGACTGCTCGCCGGCCTGCCCGAGGTGATGCATAACCTGGAACCGGCATTGGGCGATGTGTTCAGCATGGGCCACCAGTTAGCAGGTCGCGGCAACGGTCTTGACGACGAAGAGGCCACGCATCAGTCGCGGTTTGAAAAGGGCCAGATACCCGATGCGCTTCGCGAACAGGCCGAACAGCTGCTGGTGATGTTCGCCACGCTTGCGCGCAGCCTGGAAAGCATCAGCGATATTCTGCGTGAAAGCCTTGATCCGGATAAGCAGACCGGGCTCGACCGCGAGCAGGCCGAGGACTGGCTGCCGCTGGTGGCGCTGTTGCACGGCCGCGCGCTCGAGGCTCACGCTCTATGGCAAGCCTTCAGCGAGCGGGATGCGGCCGATGCGCCGCCCAGCGCGCGTTGGATTACGTTGAACCGGGTGGCCGGTGAGCCGGAGGTCGAGTTTTCGGCAAGCCCGGTGTCCGCCGCACATACCCTGGCGAAACACCTCTGGGGGCGCTGCCATGGCGCCGTAGTCACCTCGGCAACGTTGACCGCGCTGGGGCGCTTCGAACGTCTTCAGGAGCGGGCGGGGCTGGCCAGTCGCTATCGTTATCAGGCGTTACCCAGCCCGTTTGATTACGCCAATGCCGTGTTGAGCGTGCCCAAGGAGGCGACCGATCCAAGCGACCGGGACGCCCACGAAAAGGCGATTGTCGATTTTGTGACGCGGCTGGCGGATCGGGAAGCGGCGCTGGTGCTGTTTTCTTCGAGAGCACAGTTGCGCGGCGTTGAGAAGGTGCTTGATGAGGCGGTCAGGGCGCGGGTGCTGGCGCAGGATGCCTTGCCCAAGCGCGAACTGATCGAACGTCACCGGGCGGCGGTGGACGGCGGCAAGGGCAGTATCATCTTCGGGCTGGCAAGCTTTGCCGAAGGCATCGACTTGCCCGGCAATTATCTTACCCACGTGGTGATTACCCGACTGCCGTTTGCGGTGCCCGATGATCCGGTGGGGGCCACGCTTGCCGAGTGGATCGAGAGCCAGGGCGGCAACCCCTTCATGCGGATCAGTGTGCCGGATGCCTCGATCAAGCTGGTGCAGGCCTGCGGACGGCTGATTCGTAAGGAAAGCGACACGGGGACGATCACCCTGCTGGACAGGCGCGTGCTCACGCGGCGGTATGGTCAGGCGTTGCTGGATGCGCTACCCCCGTTCAAGCGGGAGATTGCCTTGTAAGGGAGCGATTGCCCACGGCGATAGCCGCCGTGGGCAACGGGCAGGGCTAGGCCTGGCGACGCTTGGTCAGCATTGGGGCCAGCTTGTCGTTCATTTGGGTAAAGGCGTCAACGGTGGTTTGCCAGTCGATGCAGGCATCGGTGATCGACACCCCGTACTGGAGATCGCCGAGGTCTTTAGGCACCTTCTGATTGCCCCAGCCAATATTGGATTCGACCATCAGGCCGATGATCGACGTATTGCCCTCCAGTATCTGGTTGGTGACGTTTTCCAGTACCAGCGGCTGTAGCGCGGCGTCCTTGTTGGAGTTGGCGTGGGAGCAGTCGATCATGATGTTGGCGGACAGCTTGGCGTTCTTGAGCTCCCTTTCGGCCAGGGCCACGCTCACACTGTCGTAGTTGGGCTTGCCGTTGCCGCCGCGCAGCACTACATGGCCGTAGCCGTTGCCGCGGGTGCGAATAATGGCGACCTGCCCCGACTGGTTGATGCCCAGAAAATTGTGCGGGCTGGCGACGGACTGCAGGGCGTTGATGGCGACATCCAGGCTGCCGTCGGTGCCGTTCTTGAAACCGACCGGTGAGGACAGGCCCGAGGCCATCTCGCGGTGGGTCTGCGACTCGGTGGTGCGCGCGCCGATGGCGGACCAGCTGATGCAGTCCTGCAGGTACTGGGGCGAAATCGGGTCTAGGGCTTCAGTGGCCAGCGGCAGGCCGATCTCGGCAAGGTCGACCAGCAGCTTGCGCGCGATGTGCAGACCTTCGTCGATTTCAAAGGAGTCGTTGATGTGCGGGTCGTTGATCAGGCCTTTCCAGCCAACGGTGGTGCGCGGCTTTTCAAAATATACGCGCATCACGATATACAGGCTGTCGCTGACTTCGTCCGCCAGCGAGCGAAGGCGCCTGGCGTAATCCAGGGCGGCGTCGACATCGTGAATGGAGCAGGGGCCGACCACCATCAGCAAGCGCGGATCGCTGCCGTCCAGAATGCGCTGGATAGTGTGGCGACCCTCGATCACGGTGCGCTCGGCAGCCTCGGTAAGCGGCACATCCTGCTTTAGCGCTTCAGGGGTAGTGAGCACATCCTGGGCAAGGACGTTAAGGTTGTTGACCTGCTGATCTGACATTGTGCTACCTGTGCGTGCGTATTGGGCGAATAAAGAGCCCTACTATCGCTTGTCGGCGTACTAAAAATCAATTGTTGTGGAACTTAACGATGCTGAATGAAGTCAGCCGCTGGGTTTTGTGCAAGGGGGTAAACGCTTGATGCGCCGTGCAGAACGCGTAACACTTAGCCAACAGCGGACGATCACGTTAGAGTGCCACTTTTCATGTTATTCATATGATTAACCAATGCCCAAGGAACGCTATGTTGCTTGCTGTTAATGCCCAGTGTATCGGGTTTGAAGAGAGTTTCGCTCGGCGATCACTGCCCGAGCGGAGGGAGCGTGTGAATGGGCATTCGTGAAACAGACCAACAGCTCGTCGAACGTGCCCAGAAAGGCGATACGCGTGCGTTTGATCTGCTGGTAAAGAAATACCAGCACAAGATCATCGGCTTGATCGGGCGCTACGTCCACGACCATTCCGAGGTGCATGACGTGGCGCAGGAAGCCTTCATCAAGGCCTATCGGGCGCTGGGCAAGTTTCGCTCGGAAAGCGCTTTCTATACCTGGATGTACCGAATCGCCATCAATACCGCCAAGAATCATCTGGTATCCCGCGGGCGCCGCCCGCCGGGCAGCGATCTGGATATCGTCGACGCCGAGATCGTCGATCAGAGTGGCCGCCTGGCCGATGCGGAGTCGCCGGAAGCTGCCATCGCCCGGGATCAACTGGAAGCCGCCGTCTATGAAGCGATCGAAAAGCTGCCCGATGACCTGCGTACCGCGATTACCCTGCGCGAGCTGGACGGGCTGGCATATGAAGACATTGCCCAGGTGATGCAGTGCCCGGTAGGCACGGTGCGTTCGCGGATCTTCCGCGCTCGCGAAGCGGTGGACGAACATATTCGCCCGCTGGTGACCACGGCACGGAACAGTCGCGAGGAATAGTGGTCAACGGGGAGGCGCTGAAACGTAATGGCGAAAAACTGCCGATGACCGTGAACTGTTTGGCGGCATCACCGTCAAAGCCATTGCATTGAAACAGACAGTTAAAAAAATGCGTTTCTCGCGCTGTTTATTTTTTAGCGCTGTTTTGGCAGGCCATGCGGCTTGACGATGCAGCGAACAGTGAAACGATCGAAGGTGTTGTTTACACCGTGGCGAAGTGGTCTGCCTAGGCTTGGCCTGTGGAGCTGCCGGTGAATGCCAACGCGAAGGCGACAGGTTGCGATGGTCATCAGCGCTTCTTCTCAACAGTTGAGGGTGTGAAGTATGAGTCAAAACACACGGGAATCACTTTCGGTATTAATGGATAGCGAAAGTGATGAGCTAGAACTACGCCGAGTGTTGAAGGCACTACCGGACGATGACGATGCCGCCGAGACGTGGCGACGTTACCATCTGGCGCGAAGCATGATGCGGCGCGAGCGCGACGTGGATGTCAGCGTCGACCTGTCTGCTGGCGTCATGGCCCGATTGCAGGGTGAGCCTGCCCCGGCACTGGAAAGCGATACGCCACCCGCCCGAACCGGCAATGTGTCATTTGCCCGTGGCGCAGGCGTTGCGGCGGCGGTATCGCTCATGGTGATTACCGGTGTGCAGTTCTTTGGCAGCGGCGGCGGTACGCCAGAGCAGGGTGGCAACGTGGCCTCCAGTTCGGTGCCCGCATCATCCAATCAGGTTCAGCCGGTCAACCTGGCCTCTTTGCCGTCTGTAGACAACGGCCAGTCGACCGGTGTGCCGTCTTCCCAGACGCCCATGTTCGAGCAAACCCCTTTTCGTCTCAGCGGCCAGTCGTCGGGCAGTGGCCTGATGAACGTCAGCGAAGGCGGTTTCTCCGTTTCCCAACAGGGCGTATCGGCACAGCAGGGTATGAACATCGACGTCGAGCAGTTGCGCATGCTGCAGTCCTACCTTGAGCAACAGACTCAGGGGGCTGCGGGCGGTCAAGACGACCAGTGGATGCCGTTGATGCGCTCTTCTGGGGTGACCGAACCCTTGGGCCAGCGCTGATCAATCTGAAGAGACTTCAATACGATGGAATGCCTATGGATGTTGAAAAGAGCCTTTCTCTATTTCAGCATCCTTTTTTTTGTCCACGGTATCAGTGTGGGCGATAGCGTCAGGCAGCATACCCATGAATCGGCATAGAGGCAGGGATGATGTTGCAAGGAGCGGATAAGCAGTTGATCGAACGTCGCGGGCGCGTGGTGGGATACCACCCGCAAGGCATCGTCGTCGAAGTGGCGGCGTCACTTGGGTGCGTGCAGTGTGCAAAGGGCCAGGGCTGTGGCGCCGGGCTGCTTGCGCGCCGTTCAGCGTGGCAACTGGCGGTAGACCTGCCGTCTGATCGCGAAGGCGCATCATTGCCTGCTGTGGGCAGCGAGGTGACGTTGGTCATGCCGCGTAGTTTCGTGACTCGGTTGACGTGGCTGATCTACGGCTTGCCGTTACTGATGGCGCTGGTGACGGCCGCCGTCGGAAGAATGTCGGCGGTGACATGGCTGGCGCCGAGTCTCTTTTTCGGCGTCTTGGCCGTTAGCATGTTGGGCCTCAAATATGCCTTGGGTCAGCGTGCGGAGCAGTTTCGTCCGCATCTGGCCGATGCTGCGTGATTGGTGGCTCGTGTGAATTGCATTGACCTGGGTTGATCTAAACAGTGTTTTATTAGGAGTTGTTACATGAAGCGCTTGATACCTTCCGCATCATTATGGTTCTGCTGCGTTTTGCTGCTGTCGCTGGCAACTACTGCCCACGCGCAAAACCTGCCGGATTTTACCGAACTCGTCGAAGATGCCGCCCCTGGTGTGGTCAACATTTCCACCAGCCGTACCGTGCAGCGAGCGGCTTCGCCCTTTGATAACTTCGGCGGCCAGGAAATCCCCGAGATATTTCGCCACTTCTTCGGCGATAGCTTCCCCGCACCGCCAGGAAGCAGCCGTGGGCGCCCGGAAGAGCGCCAGTCGCTGGGCTCCGGTTTCATCATCAGTGAAGACGGCTATGTGATGACCAATGCTCATGTGGTGGATGACGCCGATGAAATTCTCGTGCGTTTGAATGATCGTCGCGAACTGCCCGCCGAACTCATCGGCAGCGACCCGCAAACCGACGTGGCGGTGCTCAAAGTGGATGCCGATGGGCTTCCCACCCTGGCGCTGGGTGATTCGGATGCCCTTCAGGTTGGGGAATGGGTCGCCGCCATTGGCTCGCCGTTCGGTTTCGATCACTCGGTGACGGCGGGTATCGTCAGTGCCATCAACCGTACGCTACCCCGCGATGCCTACGTACCCTTTATCCAGACCGATGTGGCGATCAACCCCGGTAACTCGGGCGGACCGCTTTTTAACCTGGACGGTGAAGTCGTCGGTATCAACTCCCAGATCTTTACGCGCAGCGGCGGATTCATGGGCGTTTCCTTCGCGATTCCCATCAATGTGGCCATGGACGTCGCCGATCAGCTACGCGAAGACGGGTACGTCAACCGTGGCTGGCTGGGCGTGATGATTCAGCCCGTCTCCAGTGACCTGGCCGAGTCCTTCGGGATGCAAGAAGCCGAAGGCGCGCTGATCGCGGATCTGGATCCTGAGGGGCCAGCCGCCGAGGGCGGGCTCAAGGCTGGCGACGTGATTCTCGAAGTCAACGGCGAGACCGTTGATCGCTCAAGCAGCTTGCCGCGCCTGATCGGTCGCGTGGCACCCGGTGACGAAGTGGATCTGCGCCTGATGCGGGACGGTGAAGAGCGCAGCGAAACGGTCGAGTTGGGCAGCTGGCCCAATGCTGAGCAATCCTCGACACCATCGGCGTCCAGCGACAGCCAGGTGCGGCTGGGTGCCTATGTGGCTGCAATCGACCCTGAGACCCAGGAGCAGCTGAACCTGCAGGGCGGTGTGGTCGTGCGTGACGTCGAGCCCGACAGCGTCGCGGCACGCGCGGGCCTTCGTCCTGGCGATGTGCTGGTCAGCCTGGATCACCGCAGCCTGTCCTCGCCGGAAGATCTGCGCCGCATCGTCGACGAGCTGCCGACGGATCGAGCGATTCCCCTGCGGCTTTACCGCGATGGCCGCTCGTTGTTCGTGGCGTTGCGCTTTGAATGACGAATTGACGGTGTCAAGTCGGCAGCCCGCTCCCCATGGCGGGCTGCCGTTTTTTTTGCCTGCTTTTTTGCACATAGCACCGAAACCGTCCTAACGGTACAATGGCGTCAAATTTCTACTGCGTAACCCGAGGCAATTTTTTTAATCGTACATGGTTGCGTACATATAGCGGATTAAAAACGCCCAATGAGCCAAGAAAAAGATAGCAAGATCAAGCACATAAGAAACTTCTCGATCATCGCGCATATCGACCACGGCAAGTCCACGCTGTCAGACCGCCTGATCCAGACCTGCGGCGGCTTGACCGAGCGCGAACTGAAAGAGCAAGTGCTTGATTCCATGGATATCGAGCGCGAGCGGGGCATCACGATCAAGGCCCAATCGGTCACTCTGGATTACACGGCGCCGGACGGGCAGGTCTACCAGCTCAACTTCATCGATACGCCGGGACACGTGGACTTTTCCTATGAAGTATCGCGGTCCCTGTATGCCTGCGAAGGGGCGCTGCTGGTCGTTGATGCCGCCCAGGGCGTAGAGGCCCAGTCCGTGGCCAACTGCTATACCGCCGTGGAGCAAGGGCTGGAAGTATTGCCGGTGCTCAACAAGATCGACCTGCCCCAGGCCGAGCCCGACCGGGTGGCCCAGGAAGTCGAGGAGATCATCGGCATCGATGCCACCGATGCCTGCCAGGTCTCGGCGAAAAGCGGCATCGGTATCGACGCGCTGCTGGAGCGGCTGGTGCGCGATATCCCACCCCCCAAGGGAGATCCGGACGCCCCTTTGCAGGCGCTGATCATCGATTCCTGGTTCGATAACTACCTTGGCGTTGTATCGCTGGTTCGCCTGTTCGACGGCACCCTGCGCAAAGGCGACAAGATACGCATCAATTCCACCGGCCGGGACTGGAATGCAACGGAAGTGGGTATTTTCACCCCGCTGCGCAAGCAGACCGATATCCTGCGCGCGGGCGAGGTGGGCTTCATCGTCGCCGGTATCAAGGACATTCACGGCGCGCCAGTAGGCGATACCATCACGCACACCAAGACACCGGATGTGCCCAGGCTGCCAGGCTTTAAAAAGGTCAAGCCGCAGGTATATGCCGGCATATTCACCGTCAATTCCGACGACTATGAAGATTTTCGTGATGCGTTGGAAAAGTTGGCGCTTAACGATGCGTCGCTGGAGTACGAACCGGAAAACTCGGATGCGCTGGGCTTTGGTTTTCGCGTGGGCTTTCTGGGCACGCTCCATATGGAGATCATCCAGGAACGTCTGGAACGCGAGTACGACCTTGACCTGCTGACCACTGCCCCGACCGTGGTCTATGAGCTGTCAATGAAAAATGGCGATCTCGTCTATGTATCCAATCCGTCCAAACTGCCCGACATGGCCGACGTCGAGTACATGCGTGAGCCTATCGTGCGGGCAAGCATTCTGGTGCCCCAGGAATTTGTCGGCAACGTGATCGCCGAGTGCGAGCAGCGCCGCGGTACCCAGTTGGACATGCAGTTTCTGGGCAACCAGATCCAGCTCACCTACGAGCTGCCCATGTCGGAAGTGGTGATGGACTTCTTTGATCGACTCAAGTCCATATCGCGCGGCTATGCCTCGCTCGAATACAATTTCGAACGCTTTGAAGCTGCCCAGCTTGTCCGTCTGGACGTGATGATCAACGGTGATAAGGTGGATGCGCTGGCGGTGATCATTCACCGCGATCACGCCCATTCTCGTGGCCGACTGCTGGTGGAAAAGATGAAAGAGCTGATCCCCCGGCAGATGTTTGACGTGGCCATCCAGGCAGCAATCGGTGGCCAGGTGGTGGCGCGCTCCACCGTCAAGGCCATGCGCAAGAATGTGACCGCGAAATGTTACGGCGGTGACGTGAGCCGCAAGAAAAAGCTGCTCGAGAAACAGAAAGCCGGTAAGAAACGCATGAAGCAGGTCGGCCGGGTGGAAATCCCCCAGGAAGCCTTCCTTGCTGTACTCAAGGTTAACGACTAGGGAAGATGTCCACCCATGGATTTTGCATTATTGCTGGTACTTGCCGTTGCGCTTTCCGGCGTTATCTACTTGCTCGATGTGGTCTGGTTGCGTCCCAAGCGCCGCGAGCGGGTCGCCCATGCCGAGGCACAGACTCAGGAAGGGCTTGACCCGGCGACCCGTGAAAAACTACTCAAAGAGCCCTGGCCGATCGATTATTCGCGCTCTTTCTTCCCGGTGCTGCTGGTCGTGCTGATCGTCCGCAGCTTTGTGGTCGAGCCGTTTCAGATTCCCTCCGGCTCCATGCGTCCAACGCTTGAGGTCGGTGATTTTATCCTGGTCAACAAGTTCGCTTACGGACTGCGTCTGCCGGTCGTCAACACGCGCTTTCTTGAGGTGGACGATCCCGAGCGCGGCGATGTGATGGTGTTCCGCTTCCCCGAAGAGCCTTCGGTCAACTTCATCAAGCGCGTGGTGGGGCTGCCCGGCGACCGTATCCGCTATGAAGACAAGCAGCTGTACGTCAACGGTGAGCCGGTATCCAAGGAGTTGATGGAGGAAGCGGCTTCCCAGCAGCTGTTGCTCGAGGAGCATTTAGGCGAGGTCGAGCACTATATTTATAACAACCCCCGCGACCCAGGCCCGCAGATGCGCGAAGTCGAAGTGCCCGAAGGTCACTACTTCACCATGGGCGATAACCGTGACCACTCCAACGACAGCCGCTACTGGGGGTTTGTGCCCGAGGAAAACATCGTCGGGCGCGCCTTTGCCGTCTGGATGCACTGGGAAGGCGGGCTGCCAAGTTTTACCGACGTGCGCCGCATTGAGTGATGAGGCCGACCGTCATGCTTAGCCATTATTTTTTAGTCAACGTCAATGACGTAGGGGCCCCGTGAGTACTTCGTTAACCGCTTTTTGCCGACGCATCGGCCATACGTTCGGCGATGCCACGCTGATCGAACTGGCCATGACCCACCGCAGCTACGGCGGTCGCAACAACGAACGCCTGGAATTCCTGGGCGATTCCATTGTCAATTTCGTCATTGCCGAAGCCCTCTATGAGCGCTTCCCCCAGGCGCGGGAAGGGCAGCTTTCACGTCTGCGCGCCCGCCTCGTGAAAGGCCAGACCCTGGCGGAGCTGGCCAGGGAAATGACGTTCGGCGAGTGCCTGCGGTTAGGCTCAGGCGAGATGAAAAGCGGCGGACATCGCCGGGAATCGATTCTCGCGGATGCCGTCGAAGCGGTGATCGGCGCTATTTACCTTGATGCGGGCATGGACGCGGTGCGCGAGCGCGTACTGGCCTGGTACGCCGAACGGCTGTCCAACATCTCGCTTCAGGATACCCAAAAAGACCCCAAGACGCGGCTGCAGGAATTCCTGCAGTCCCGCCAGGCGGCACTGCCGCGCTACGAGGTGGTGAGCGTCAAGGGAGAAGCCCATGCACAGACGTTCACCGTGGAGTGCTATATCGACCTGTTAAGTGACCACACCACAGGCAAAGGCCCGAGCCGCCGCCACGCCGAGCAGCAGGCGGCCGAAGAAGCGCTCGCTTATCTTGAAAAACGTCCTGGAGACAATGCATGAGCCAAACCTGTGGATTCGTTGCGATTGTCGGCCGTCCCAACGTCGGCAAGTCCACCCTGATGAACCGCATCCTGGGGCAAAAGATCTCGATTACCTCCCGGCGGCCGCAAACCACGCGCCACCAGGTCATGGGGATCAAGACGGAAGGCGACGCCCAGTTCATCTATGTCGACACCCCCGGCATGCACATCATGTCCAAAGATCGCAATAAAGCGATCAACCGGTTCATGAATCAGGCGGCGACCCAGGCACTGCGCGACGTTGACTGCGTGGTGTTCATCATTGACCGCACCCGCTGGACCGATGAAGACCAGGCGGTGCTCAAGCGCCTCGAGCATGTCAAAGCTCCCATTATCCTGGCGGTCAACAAGGTGGATCGGCTGAATGACAAGGGCGATCTGCTGCCCTGGCTGGCCGACGTGGGCGCGCGGCGTGAGTTTGCCGCGATTGTGCCGATTTCGGCCAAGCACGGTACCCAGGTGGATACGCTGGAAGCGGAAGTCGCCAAGCATCTTCCCGAAAGCATCCACTATTTCCCGGAAGACCAGATTACCGACCGAAGCCTGCGCTTCATGGCGGCGGAGCTGGTGCGTGAAAAAGTCATGCGCCAGTTGGGCGACGAGTTGCCCTACCAGATGACCGTCGAAATCGAAGAGTTTCGTGAAGCCGGGCGCGTCACGCACATCAGCGCGCTGATTCTGGTCGAGCGCCAGGGCCAGAAAGTCATCCTGATCGGTGAAAACGGCGAGCGCATCAAGAATATCGGCCGTGAAGCCCGGCTGGACATGGAGCGAGCGTTGGGCACCAAGGTCATGCTCAACCTGTGGGTCAAGGTGAAGCGTGGCTGGTCTGACGATGAGCGGGCGCTGAAAAGCCTGGGCTACGATCTCGATTGAGCGTAGGCATGTCGGCGGAACCTGCCTTCCTGCTGCACCGCAGGCCATACCGCGAAACCAGTGCGCTTGTGGACCTGTTGACGCTGCATCACGGTCGGATACGGGCCGTGGCTCAGGGCGGCCAGCGGCCGACGTCGAAATCGCGGCAGCGTCTGCAGCCGTTTACGCCGCTGCTAGTCACCTGGCGCGGCGAGCGTGAGCTCAAGCGGCTGACCCTGATGGAGTCCCGTGGGACAACAGCGCTGCTGGCGGGGGAAGGCCTGCTGTGCGGGCTTTATGCCAATGAAATTGCCACGCGTCTGCTGCCCCTGGAGCTTCCGGCCAGTGATGCCTTTGCTTTTTACACCGCCTTGTTAGAAGCCTTGCCGGCGCCCGCCGCTCGGGCGCTGGCGCTGCGCCGATATGAATGGTCGCTGCTGGAGGCGCTGGATGCCACGCCGCGCTTCTGCACCCCCGACGGCGGTGCGCTCGACCCTCAGGCTCAGTACCGATTCGATGCGGACAGCCGTGCGTTCATCCCGGCCGCCAAGGGGCTGGACGGGCGCACCCTGCGCTATATTGATCAGCATGACTGGCAGGAGCCGACACTTGCCAACGCCTTGAAAGCCGTCATGCGTGCCGCGCTGGCACCGCTCCTGGGTGCCAGGGCACTACGCTCCCGCGAACTGATGCTCGACCTTGCCAAACGTCGCCAACGCTAGGCGACACCCCCTGTTTTGACTGGAGGCTATTATGCATCCCCCTCGGATATTGTTAGGCGTCAACATCGACCACATTGCCACGCTGCGCCAGGCACGCGGTACCCGCTATCCGGATCCCGTGCAGGCGGCTTTGTTAGCCGAAGAGGCGGGCGCTGACGGCATTACCGTCCACCTGCGCGAAGATCGCCGCCATATCCAGCTGCGCGACGTGAAGCTGCTCGCCGAGGTGCTCAATACGCGTATGAACCTCGAAATGGCGCTGACCGAGGAAATGCTGGCGCTGGCCGAAGAGATTCGCCCCGCCCATGTTTGCCTGGTGCCCGAGAAGCGCGAAGAGCTGACCACCGAAGGCGGTCTCGACGTGGTTGGAGGTGTTGACGCCATTGCCAGCGCCTGCCAACGCCTTGCCGCTGCCGGCTGCGAGGTGTCGCTGTTCATCGACCCGGAGGCCGACCAGATCGACGCGGCCCAGCGTGCGGGGGCGCCGGTCATCGAGCTGCACACTGGTGCTTATGCCGACGCGCGACCCGGCAGCGAGACCGCCACGGCCGAGTACCAGCGGCTGACCGCTGCCGCCACGCATGCGGTGTCGCTGGGGCTGGTGGTCAATGCCGGCCACGGGCTGCATTACCACAACGCCGAGGCCATCGCCGCATTGCCGGGCATCAACGAGCTGAACATCGGCCACGCGATTATTGCCCGCGCGCTGTTTGTGGGGCTGAAAGACGCCGTTGCCGACATGAAGCGGCTGATCATCGCGGGTCAGGAAGCCGGGCTCATGGCGGCGCTGGACGCCCACGATCACGCGCATGACGACCATGTTCATGACGGCTGCTGCGGGCACTGATCGGTGATCGTCGGGATTGGCTCGGATATCGCTCGGGTCGAGCGCTTTGCCCGCGCAATAAAGCGCCATGGGCCGCGTTTCGCGCAGCGCATTCTGGGGCCCGAAGAGCATCGGGTATGGCAGCACAAGGCTCAGCCGGTGGCGTTTCTGGCCAAGCGGTTCGCCGCCAAGGAAGCCTTCGTCAAGGCGCTTGGGCTGGGGCTACGGCGTGGCCTGCAGTGGTGCGATATCGAGGTGCTCAACGACCCGTTAGGCAAGCCGCTTCTGACACTCCACGGGGCGGCCGCCGACAAGGCGGCCGCCGCTGGGGTAACCGCCATGCATGTTACGCTGAGCGATGAAGACGACTATGCCATCGCGTTTGTCGTGCTGGAGCGTTAAGTCGCCCGCCGCTAGCCAAGCGTTCCCCGCTGGGCAATGAGCCTGTCCATCGCCTGGTAAAGATCCTGAATCAGCGTGTCCACGTGGTCCAGCCCGCTTGTGCGTAGCCGGGTTTCCAGCGTTTCGACAATCAGCGCCAACTCTGGCGCGCCGCAGTAGCGGCTGGCACCGTTGAGTCCATGGACGCTGTCGATTAGCGCTTCCAGATCGCGCTGCTGATAAGCAGCATCCATGGCGTCCCGGGTGGCAGGCAGGTGGTCGATCAAGCGCCTGAGCTGGGCGCGCGCAAGGTCTTCCTTGCCTCCCGCCAGACGGGTGCCGAGGGTCAGGTCGATGGCCGGCAACGTGGCGGATGCAGCCCCTGTCGTGAACGTACCACTCGGCCGGGGTTTCTTGACCGGCGGCGCCTGGGTCGGCGTGATGCCCAAAAAACGACTGAGCAGCTGATTCAGATCATGCTCGTCAATGGGTTTGATGATGACGTCGTCCAGCCCTTCCGCCAGCCAGCGCTGGCGTTCGCTGTTCAGCGCATGCGCGGTGACCGCCACGATCGGGCAACGGCCCCAGCGCTGGCTCAAGCGTCGCAGCGCCTGGGTGGTCTGCACGCCGTCCATCCCGGGCATGCGAATATCCATGAACACCATATCAAAGGTCTGCTCACGGCCTATCTCGATGGCTTGCTGACCACTTTCCGCCAGGGTGATCTGCCGCCCGGGCGCCTCGAGCAAGGCACTGAGCAGCTGACGGTTGGAGGTGTTGTCATCGACGACCAGTAGCCGGTGGTGGTCATCGGCGACGCTAGATGCGACGGCGGGGGAGGGCAGTGGTCGCGGCTCGCCCACCGGAACCAGCAGGTGGGTTAGTGAGGCCACCAGCTGCGCCCGGGTAAACGGCTTGCACAGCAGTTCGCCCTTGAACGGGAAGTCGAGCGTTGGAAGCTCGAAGCTGGAGCCGTTGACGAGCACCAGCGCTGGGCAGCGTATCGTACGAATGAACGCCTGCCACTCGGCCAGGGCCGCATCCTGCAGCTCGTCCCGGTCAAGGCTGATCAATACGAGATCGCAGTCTGTATCGCTTGCCAGCCCCACGGGGACGGCCCCCCAGCGTTGCAGCAGGTGCTCGAGCACATGCCGCGTGGTGGTGTGGGGCTCATGAACACCAATGATTGGGCCATCGAGCAATAGCTCGGGGCTGCGTTCGTCGGCGTGGTGCGCCTGGAGTGGCAGGGTGAACGAGAACGTCGTGCCTTTGTCCAGCTCGCTTTCGACGCTGATGTCACCGCCCATGCGATCAATGAGCTGTCGGCATATGGTCAGGCCCAGCCCGCTGCCGCCGAATTGGCGCGGGTGGCTGGGCGCGGCCTGGGAAAAAGCGCTGAACAGCTGTTGCTGGTGTTCCTCGCTCAAGCCGATGCCCGTATCGCTGACGCTGATGTTCAGCACGACATGCTTGCCCGTGAAATGTTCGAGCATGACCCGCACGACCACATCGCCCTGCTGGGTAAACTTCAGGGCGTTGCTGACCAGGTTGTTGAGTACCTGATGCAGCCTCAGGGGATCGCCGCACAGCGGGGTGGGCACGTCGTCGTACACCATGGCGACCAGGTGAAGGTGCTTGCGCTGGGCTTCGGGCGCATGCAGGCCGAGCACCTCGTCGACCAGGGTGACAACGTCGATGTCGGCTTCTTCCAGCGTCAGGCGGTTGGCCTCGAGCTTGGAAAAATCGAGGACGTCGTTGACCAGCATCAGCAGATTATCGCAGGCACGGTGAACGTGCTGGAGCCAGTCACGCTGGCGGTCGTCGAGGCTAGAGCGCCCCAGCAGGCGACAAAAACCGATAATGCCGTTCAGCGGCGTGCGGATCTCGTGACTCATGTTGGCGAGGAACTCGGACTTGACCGTATTGGCACGCACGGCGCTGCGATGGGCTAGATCAAGCTTGATATTCTGCTCTTCGATGGTCTCCATGGACTCCTGTAGTTCGCTGGTCGCCTGTTCGATCTGCGCCTGCATGTCATGCTGGGACTGTTGCAGATGCATCGCCAGCCCATTGATCTGCCTGGCGAGCTGATTGAACTCCATGGTGTGGTGTGACGCGAGCGTCTGTTCATAGTCGCCGCGCGACAGCCGATAAAGGGCATGACTGGCGTCTTCAACGGGCCGGGTGACGTAGCGGCTGAGGGCAAAGGCAATCAAGAACAGGCACAGCCCCAGCAGCATGCCGCCGAGGCTCAAGCCGGCGATCATCTGGTAGCGGGCCAGATTGAGCGAGCTGGTGTCGATCGTGGCTTCCAGCCACCCCGCCCGGGCAGCTGAACCGCTTCCCGTGGTCGAGGGGGTGAGGGGCACCTGCAAGCGCCAGACGCTTTCGTCGGTTTCCAACTGTGTGGCGTCGGGAGGAGAAGACAATCGTGACGTCTGATGGGTGCGTCCGCGAACCAGAAGGCGACTGTTCTGGTCGTCAAAGACGGTCACGGAACTGACGCCTGGCTGCTCGAGAAGTCGCGCGACGCGGGTTTCCAGCTGATCGATATTGGTATCCAGCAGCGCCTCTGCCAGGCTGGGGGCAATGTATTCGCTGGCGCTGACGACGCGCTCTTCCAGAAGCGCCCGGGCTTTATGGTCGTTCTGCACAACGAGGAGTATCGCCATGCCGGCATACACCACGAGGGGAAGACCAAGCAGCGCAAAAAGAAGTCGCGTGTTCAAAGACATGAAAGCAGCCTGCTGATTCAAGAGGGTTACCTGTCCAGTGTACGGTAGCACCGATATAATGCAGGGTAACGGTCACGATAAGGAATCGATACGATGGATTATCCCACGTTGGAAGACGTAGTTGGCAATACGCCGCTGGTTCGCCTGAAGCGGATCAGTGCCGGACGTAACAATACCCTGCTGGCGAAGCTCGAAGGCAACAATCCGGCGGGCTCGGTGAAAGACCGCCCGGCGCTGTCCATGCTCAGCGAAGCCGAAGCGCGCGGCGACATTACCCCTGGCGACACCCTGATCGAAGCCACGTCGGGCAATACCGGCATTGCCCTGGCCATGGCTGCGGCCATGAAGGGCTACCGGATGGTGCTGGTGATGCCGGAGAGCGCGTCCGAGGAACGCAAGCAGGCGATGGCCGCCTTCGGCGCGACGCTGATCTCGGCGAGCAAAGCAGGCGGCATGGAAGAAGCCCGGGATATCGCCGATGGCATGATCGCCCGGGGCGAGGGCAAGCCGCTCAACCAGTTCGCCAATCCGGATAATCCCCTGGCGCACTACCGCACCACCGGCCCCGAAGTATGGCGGCAAACCGGCGGAGAAGTAACCCACTTTGTCAGCTCCATGGGCACCACCGGGACCATCATGGGCGTGTCGCGCTACCTGAAAGAACAGAACCCGGAAATTCAGATTGTCGGCCTGCAGCCCGCTGACGGTGCGAGCATTCCCGGTATCCGGCGTTGGCCGACGGAATATCTGCCCGCCATCTTCGAAGCGCCGCGCGTGGATAACACTCTGGATATCGCTCAGCACGAAGCCGAGGAACATATGCGTCGTCTAGCCCGTGAGGAGGGCATCTTTGCTGGGGTCTCGTCGGGTGGCTGCCTGGCCGGTGCGCTGCGTATTGCCGAACAAACCGAGAATGCGGTCATCGTGTTTATCGTCTGCGACCGCGGAGACCGCTATCTCTCCACGGGCCTGTTCGCCCCGGAGGTATAGATGGCCATGTTGGGAAAACGCCGGCCCCCACGGCCTGCCTCAGGGCATTCCGGGCTGGCCCGTCAGCAAACCGCCAAGCCATCTACCCCGTCGGCCCAGGACGCGTCCGCCCTGGTCGTTGAACGCCTCGCCCATGACGGGCGCGGGGTGGCACATACTGCCGCTGGCAAGACGGTCTTCATTGATCAGGCGCTACCCGACGAACACGTTGAGGTGGCCGTTCACCTGACCCGCAAGCGTTATGACGAAGCGCACGTGAAGCAGGTGCTGAGCCCATCGGAGAAGCGCGTCTCACCGCCGTGCCCGCATTTCAGCCACTGTGGCGGCTGCGATTTACAGCACCTGGCCATGGACTCCCAGCGGGCGCACAAAGAGGATGTGGTGCGCGACCTGTTTGCCCGTCAGGGCATCACCCTGGGCGGGGTGGAATCGCTTTACAGCGAGGCGCAGGGCTATCGGCGGCGCGCCCGCCTGGGCGTCAAGGTCGACGGCGACGGCCACCCGCGGCTAGGCTTTCGCGCGGCCCATTCCCATCGGCTGGTCGATATCGAAAGTTGCCTGGTGCTGGTCGAACCGCTGCAGGCACTGATCACCCCGTTGCGCGGGTTGCTTGACACCCTGGAGGCGCCGCGCCAGGTCGGGCATATCGAGCTGCTGGCGACGGATACTCAACGGGTGGTGTTGGTCCGTCAGCTCAAGGCCAACGTTGCGGACGCCGAACGATGGCAGGCGTTTGCCGATCAGTATCAACTGGCATTGGGCACCTGGTTAGGGCGGGAGTCACCGGAATTGCACTGGCATGGTGCGCCGCCAGCGCTGGAAGAGCGCCTGGCAATACCCGGTGGCACGCCCCTGACGCTAACCTTTGCCCCGGGCGACTTTCTGCAGGTGAATGCCGAGGTGAACCGTAAGATGGTCGCCACCGTTGTTGACTGGCTGACGCCTACCCCCGACCAACGGCTGATGGATTTATTTGCCGGCATTGGTAATTTCAGTCTGCCGTTGGCCGCGGCCGGCGCCGACGTTCATGCGGTGGAGGGCAGCCCCTCCATGGTGGCAAGGCTGGCCCGCAACGCCGAACGCAACCAATTGAGCGTTTCCGGTCAGCAACTGGATTTGAGCGATCCGGCGACCGTTGCCACGCTGCTGCGCGACGAAGGCGACAGGGACGCGCTGGTGCTTGATCCACCGCGCAGCGGTGCGGAAGCGATCTGTCAGGGGCTGGCGCGGCGTCCGGTCGCGAAGGTGGTGTATATTTCCTGTGATCCTGCCACGCTTGCCCGGGATGCGGCACACCTTGTGCATGCGGGTTACCGTATTACGCAAGTCGCGGTGGCCGATATGTTCATGCACACTGCGCATATGGAAACGCTGATGCTGTTTGAGCACACAGGGTGTGAATGAACGCAGCAAGCCTCGGCAGCCGATCTACGGGTCGCTGCCCCGAAAGGATGAGATATCGTCATGGTAAAAGTGCGTGAAGACCAGCCGCTGACCGACAGCGGAAAGGTGGATCTGCAGCAATGGTTAACGCGCCTGCAAGAAGATGTGCGCCTGCCGGAGCCTGAGCGTTTGCATCAGGCCTGCGAGCTCGCCCAGACCCTGGAGCTGGACGCCCCCAGGTCGCATCGCGTCTGGCTGACGCCGGGGTCGAGTTTTCGCATGGGCCTGGAAATGGCCGACATCCTGGGCGAGCTGAAGCTCGACCAGGCGACCCTGGAAGCTGCGGTTCTCTACCGGGCAGTGCGCGAAGGCCTGTTGAGCCTGGAAACGGTGACCAAACGATTTGGCGACGAAGTGGCCAGCCTGATCGATGGCGTCCTGCAGATGGCCGCGATCAGCTACCCCTTGGCGCCCAACCACGGCATGGGCCAGCACAATCAGCAGGAAAACCTGCGCAAGATGCTGGTCAACATGATCAGTGACGTGCGGGTCGCCCTGATCAAGATTGCCGAGCGCACCTGCGCGCTACGCCAGGTCAAGGATGCGCCCCGGGAAAAATGCCTCCAGGTGGCCAGGGAAGTCGCCGATATCTACGCGCCCCTGGCGCACCGCCTGGGTATCGGGCAGATCAAGTGGGAGCTCGAAGACCTCTCGTTTCGCTACCTGCACGAAGACGAATACAAGGCGATCGCCAAGCTGCTGGCCGAAAAGCGCCTGGATCGTGACCGCTACATCAATGACGTGGTCGAGACCCTCAAGGGCCTGATGGAAGCCCAGAACATCCACCATTACGACGTGGACGGGCGCGCCAAGCATATCTATTCGATCTGGCGCAAGATGAAGCGCAAGCGGATCGACTTTTCCCAGGTTCACGACGTGCGCGCCGTGCGCATCCTGGTGCCCGAAGTGACCGACTGCTATACCGTGCTGGGGATCGTGCATTCGCGCTGGCATCACGTGCCTAACGAGTTTGACGATTACATCGCCAATCCCAAGAAGAACGGCTATCAGTCGCTGCACACCGCCGTGATGGGCCCGGAAAACAAGGTGCTCGAGATTCAGATTCGCACCTTTGCCATGCACGACGAAGCCGAGCTGGGGGTCTGCGCCCACTGGCGCTATAAGGGCCATGACACCAACGCCAAGAGCCGCAGCTATGAGGAAAAGATCGCCTGGCTGCGTCAGGTGCTGGAGTGGCAGGACGAGGTCGGCGGCTTTGGCGACCTGCGCGAAGGGCTGTCCAGCGATGTGGCGCCGGATCGCATCTATGTGTTTACCCCCGACGGCCATGTGATCGACCTGCCGCGCGTCGCCACGCCGATCGACTTCGCCTACCGCGTACACACCGAGATCGGCCACCGCTGCCGAGGGGCCAAGATCAACGGCCGTATCGTGCCGCTTACCTACAAGCTGAAATCCGGCCAGCAGGTCGAGATCCTTACCGCCACCAAGGGCGGCCCCAGCCGCGACTGGCTGAACCCCAGCCTGGGCTATGTGCGCACCTCCCGCGCCCGGGCGAAGATTCAGGCCTGGTTCAAGTATCAGGCGCGGGATCAAAACCTCGACGAAGGCCGCGGGCTGTTTGAACGCGAGATGCGCCGCCTGGATATCGAGGGGCTGGATCTGCCCAAGCTGGCGAAAGCCGTCAACTATCAGACCGCGGACGATATGTACGCGGCCCTGGGCGCCGGCGACCTGCGTATCGGCCAGGTGCTCAACCAGGCCCAGCAGCTGTTTGGCGAATCCGACGACCAGGAACAGCTCGATCGCCTGCTGGCCAAGCCCAGGCGGCAGTCCAGCAAGGCGACCAAAAGCGATATCACCGTGCTCGGGGTGGGCAATCTCAAGACCAGCATGGCCAACTGCTGCCGGCCGGTACCCGGCGAGCCGATTGTCGGCTTCATCACCCAGGGGCGCGGCGTCACCGTGCACCGCCAGGACTGCAGCAACATTCTGCAATTGCGCCTGGATGAGCCCCAGCGCATCATCGAAGTGGAATGGGGCGAGCGTGCCCAGACGCGCTATCCGGTGACCATCGAGATTCAGGCCTGGGATCGTTCAGGCTTGCTGCGCGATGTCACCGGCCTGCTGGGCAATGAAAAGGTCAACGTCCTGGCGGTCAATACGTTGACCGACACCGACGAAGGCATTGCCCGCCTGCGCATCACCCTGGAAGTCGATGGCCTGGAAGCGCTGGGTCGGCTGTTCTCGCGCATTCAGCAACTGCCCAACGTGACCGAGGTTCGCCGTCTGCGCGATACCGACCCTGACAAGAATGTCCATGGAGGAGGGAGCTGATGCGCTACTCGCTGGACGATCTGCTCACCCTGATGCGCGTGCTCCGCGACCGTGAGCAGGGCTGCCCCTGGGATATCAAGCAGGATTGGGAGAGCATCGTCCCCCACACCCTTGAAGAAGCCTACGAAGTGGCCGATGCCATCGAGCGGCGTGCGTTCGACGAGCTGCCCGGTGAATTGGGCGACCTGCTGTTTCAGGTGGTCTACTACGCCCAGTTTGCCGCCGAAGAGCAGCGCTTCGACTTCCACGACATCGTCGACACGCTCACCGCCAAGATGCTGCGTCGCCACCCGCATGTGTTTCCCGACGGCACCCTGGCATCGCGCCGCCCGCCGGGCGTCACCGCCGACGACGTGCAGACCCGGCAGGTCAATAGCCGCTGGGAGGCATTGAAGGCCGATGAACGCGCCGAGCGTACCGACCAGCCGCCCTCGGTGCTCGACGACGTGCCGCGCACCCTGCCAGCCCTCAGCCGGGCTGCCAAGCTTTCCAAGCGGGCCGCGCGAGTGGGGTTTGACTGGCCTGATTCCCGTGGCGTGCTGGCCAAGATACGCGAAGAGCTCGATGAGGTGGAAGAAGCACTTGCCACCGGCGATCAGCAGCACGCCCATGAAGAGGTCGGCGACCTGCTGTTTGCCGTGACCAATCTGGCGCGCACCCTCGGGGCCAATCCCGAGCAGTGTCTGCGCGCCACCAATGCCAAGTTCGAACGACGCTTTCGCTACGTCGAGGGTGCCCTTGAGGGCGCGGGGCGTCCGCTGGCCGAGGCTTCGCTTGAAGAGATGGAAAGCCACTGGCAGACGGCCAAGGCCGAAGAAAAAAACTGAGTCACTCCTGATTTCCTATTGATGCGACCCCTGCAAGGAGGCCACGCCATGAGCCATGACCTACACGAATCGCTACGCGATAACGTGCGTATCCTGGGCGACAGCCTGGGGCGAACCATTGCCGATGATTTAGGCCAGGGATTCGTCGATAAAATCGAAACCATTCGTGCCCATGCCAAGCAGGGGCGGCAGGGCGACTCGCTCCAGCAGCGCGATCTGATCGAGTACCTGCGCAAGCTTCCCGAACAGGACCTGCTGCCCGTCACCCGGGCGTTCAACCAGTTTCTCAACCTGGCCAATATCGCCGAGCAGCATTACCGGGCGCGTTTTCGCCGCGTCGAGGACTATAAGCCGGGCTCGCAGCCGGTGCTCGGTGAGCTGCTGAAACGCGCCGAACAGGCGGGTAATTCGCCGCGCAAGCTGGTCGAGACCCTGGCCAACATGCGCGTGGAGCTGGTGCTGACCGCGCACCCCACCGAAGTCATCCGCC
Source organism: Halomonas sp. CUBES01 (assembly GCF_020991005.1). GTDB lineage: Bacteria > Pseudomonadota > Gammaproteobacteria > Pseudomonadales > Halomonadaceae > Vreelandella > Vreelandella gomseomensis. The sequence continues at coordinate 287,694 of NZ_JAJLLW010000003.1, forward strand.
GCACTCTGATCCAGAAGTACGACGCCATCGACGACTGCCTGACAGCCATCGAAGGTTCGGAAGACTATCCCGAGCGTGGCACCCGTGCTCAGGGGCGGCTCGAGGAGCTGATCAGCCAGGCGTGGCACACTGACGAGATCCGCCATGAACGACCCACGCCCGTCGATGAGGCCAAGTGGGGGTTTGCGGTCATTGAAAACTCGCTGTGGCAGGCCGTGCCCGACTTTCACCGCGACCTGGACAACCTGCTGCTGGACACCGCCGGTGAGCGTCTGCCGCTGGATGCCGCGCCGATTCGCTACGCGTCCTGGATGGGCGGCGATCGCGACGGCAACCCCAACGTGACCTCGCGGGTGACCAGGGAGGTACTGCTGCTGGGCCGCTGGATGGCCGCAGACCTTTACCTGCGCGACCTCGAACAGCTCAAGACCGAGCTTTCCATGTGGAAGGCCAACAGCGCCTTGAAGGCGGAAGTCGGCGACGTGGCCGAGCCTTACCGCGAACTGCTCAAGCGCCTGCTGGGCAAGGTGGAATCCACCCGGGACTGGGCCAAGGCCGAGCTGGACGGACGCAACTATGACGGCGGGCCGATCATCGAAACTCGCGACCAGCTGTATGCGCCGCTGCTGGCCTGCTATCGCTCGCTGTGCGACGTTGGCCTGGACACCATCGCCAACGGCGCGCTGCTCGACACGCTGCGCCGGGTGGCGGTGTTCGGCGTGACGCTGACCAAACTCGACCTGCGCCAGGAGGCCAGCCGCCACGCCCAGGTGATGGAAGAGCTGACCGCTGCGTTGAACCTGGGCCACTATCGCGACTGGGATGAACAGCAGCGTCAGGACTTTCTGCTCGCCGAGCTCGACTCGCGGCGTCCGCTGATTCCGCGCCGCTGGGAATGCTCGGCGGAAACCCGCGAGGTGCTGGACACCTTCAAGGTCATCGCCAAGGAGCACGCCGAAGCCCTGGGCACCTATATCATTTCCATGGCGGCTGAGCCCTCCGATGTCCTCACCGTGGCCCTGTTGATGAAAGAAGCGGGCGGCCAGGTGACGCTGCCCATCGCGCCGCTGTTTGAAACCCTCAACGACCTCGACCATGCCGGTGACGTGATCGACCAGCTGCTGGCGCTGCCGGGCTATCGCAAGCTGATGCGCAACGGCCAGGAAGTGATGATCGGCTACTCCGACTCGGCCAAGGACGCCGGCCAGCTGGCGGCGGCCTGGGCGCAGTACCGGGCGCAGGAGTCGTTGGTCAACGTCTGCGAGCGCCACGGCGTCGATTTGACCCTATTCCACGGCCGCGGCGGCACGGTCGGTCGGGGCGGCGGCCCCGCCCACGCGGCGATTCTCTCCCAGCCGCCGGGATCGGTGAACGGCAGTCTCCGGGTGACCGAGCAGGGTGAGATGATTCGCTTCAAGTTCGGCCAGCCGGATATCGCCCTGCGTTCGATGGAAATCTACGCCTGTGCGGTGCTCGAGGCCACGCTGCTGCCGCCCAGGACCCCCGAGCCCCACTGGCGAGAGGAGATGGACCAGCTCGCCAAGGTCGCCCACGCCGCCTATGTTGGGGTGGTGCGCGAAGATCCCGATTTTGTGCCGTACTTCCGTGCGGTCACCCCGGAAGGTGCCCTTGGCCGGCTGCCGCTGGGGTCGCGGCCCACCAAGCGCCGTCAGGACGGCGGGGTGGAGACTCTGCGCGCCATCCCATGGATATTCGCCTGGACGCAGATTCGCCTGATGCTTCCCGCGTGGCTGGGCAGCGGCGAAGCGTTCTCGCGGCGTCTCGAGCAGCCTGGCGGCCGCGAGGTGTTGCAGGAGATGCGCAATGAGTGGCCGTTCTTTGGCACCTACCTGGACATGCTGGAGATGCTGCTGGCCAAGGCTGACGTGGCGATTTCGGCCTACTACGAGCACCGCCTGGTGGACGAGCCGTCGCTCAAGGCACTGGGCAAGCAGCTGCGTGAACGCTTTGCGCGCCTGGAAGAGGCCGTGCTGGATATTCTTCAGCAGGACGCGCTGCTGGAAAACACCCCGCTGATTCGCCAGGCGATCGATGTGCGCAATCCTTACATCGATCCGTTGCACGGCCTGCAGGCAGAGCTCCTGCAGCGTAACCGGGATGCCGATGGCGCGATCAGCGCCGACCTTTCCCGCGCGCTAATGGTGACCATGGCGGGGATCGCTGCGGGTCTGCGCAATACGGGCTAGGCAATCCCCATTAATGAAAGGAGGCGTCAATGCCTGAAGAGGCTCAAACGGTACTCGATTTCTGGTTTGAAACCTTGACGCCTGCTCAGTGGTTTAAAAAAGACCCTGAGATGGATCGTGCGATCTCGGCACGGTTTGGCGTCCTGCATGTCCAGGCAGGGCAGTGTGAGTGCTACGCATGGCGCCAGACCGCGCACGGCCGGTTGGCTGAAATCATTGTCTTGGACCAGTTCTCGCGTAACATCTACCGCGACGATGCGCGCGCCTTCGCCAACGATGCGCTGGCACTGGCGCTCGCCCAGGAAGCGGTGGCGGCCGGTGTCGATGCCGACTTGACCCCCGTCGAGCGCAGTTTCCTGTATATGCCGTACATGCACAGCGAGTCAGCCGCCATTCATGCCCTGGCGATGCCGCTGTTTGACCAGCCGGGGTTGGAGAGAAACCGGGACTTCGAGGTTCGCCACAAAGCCATCATTGACCGGTTTGGGCGTTATCCGCACCGCAATGCGGTGCTGGGCAGGGCATCCACCCCGGAAGAAGTCGCGTTTCTCAAGCAGCCGGGCACGTCTTTTTAAGCGGTTACCTTTTTCACTTTTGCCGATGGCGCTTTATGTCGTTACGAAAATCTACTCGCATCAACAAATACATCAGCGAAAGCGGACTCTGCTCGCGGCGCGAGGCCGACCGCTTTGTGGAGCAAGGCAATGTCTGGATCAACGGCCGCCGGGCCACCACCGGGGATCAGGTCGTTCCGGGTGACCGCGTCAAGGTGAACGGCCAGGACATCGAGCCCCAGGAAGAAGAGGATGTCGTCCTGATTGCGCTCAACAAGCCGGTGGGCATTGTCAGCACGACCGAGTCGAGTGAAAAAGACAACATCGTTGATTTCGTCAAACACGGCACGCGCATCTTTCCGATCGGCCGCCTGGACAAGGACTCCCAGGGGCTGATTTTGCTGACCAATAACGGCGATCTGGTCAACAAGGTGCTGCGCGCCAACAATCAGCACGAGAAAGAGTATCGGGTGACGGTCAACAAGCCGATCACCGAGGAGTTTATCGACGGCATGCAAAACGGCGTGCCGATTCTTGGTCAGGTCACCAAGAAATGCCACGTCGAGAAGCTGTCGACGTTCGAGTTCTCCATCACCCTGGTGCAGGGGTTGAACCGCCAGATCCGCCGGATGTGCGAGTACTTTGGCTACGAGGTTATGCAATTGATCCGCACGCGGATCATGAACGTCTCGCTCAAGGGGCTGGCGCTGGGTGACTGGCGGGACTTGACCGTCAAGGAATTCGATACCCTGGTGGCGCTCACCGAGCGCTCGGAGGCGGCTCCGGCCCCACGCACCGCGTCTGCCAAGCAACGTGGGCCTAAAAAAGGCGCCCAGCGACCGGGTAACAAGGGGCGCGATGGAACGGGAAAAGGCGGCAAAGCGGGCAAACCCGCAGCCAAAGCCGGGGCAGGGCGCTCTAAATCCAAAAGTGCTGGGCCCAAAAGCGCTGGCGGCAAACCGGCACTGAAAGGCAAGCCCGGTGCCAAGCCGGCCGGCAAGAAAGCCGCCGCGCCCGGCAAGGGCGGGGCGCCCAAGAAGCCGGGGAAAAACAAGCCGTTCAAGGGTAAGGCGGGCCCGCGCCGTAAGTCGTCTTCCTAGCCGTTAGCTGTCGTAGGCAAACAGGAAATTAGCGATCAGCTCCTTGCCGCCTTCGGTGGCAAACGATTCCGGGTGAAACTGAATGCCGTGAATCGGATAGTCGCGGTGCTTCACGCCCATCAGCTCAAACTCACCGACCGCCTGCCAGCGGCTGCGCTGTTCGAAGTTGTCGGCCGCCAGACCGCCGACGGTGGCGGTGACGTCCAGGCATTCGGGTAGCGAGTCCGCATCGGCAATCAGCGAGTGGTAACGCATGACCTCGAGCTGGTCGGGCACGCCGCTGAACACCGAGCAGTTATTGTGGTTGATTGGGCTGATCTTGCCGTGCATGGGGAGTGGCGCTTTGACCACCTTGCCACCGAACACGTGCACGATGCCCTGCATCCCCAGACACACGCCCAGCAGCGGCGTGGTCTTGCCCAGCTTCTCGATCACTTCCGCACACACGCCAAAGTAGCGCGGGTCGTCCGGCGAGCCGGGGCCTGGGGAGATGATGATGCGATCCGGCGCCATGGCCTCGATGGCCTGAAAATCGATCTGGTTGTTGCGTTTGACGATAATCTCGAAATGGGGAATCGCCCGACGATTTTTCTCGGTCGTCAGAATCTCACCGATAAACTGGTAGAGGTTATAGGTGAAAGAATCGTAGTTATCGATGATGAGCACCTTCATGCGTGGCTCTCCGTGTCCTTATCCGTACTCATGAAAGGGGCAAGGGCTTTGCGGGTGCCCGCAAACTTGCGGCGAATCTCTTCATACTCGTCGGCGGCGTTGCTGTCGAAGACGTTGCCGCCACAGGTTTGCACGTAGGCGCGCTCGCCGTTGACGAACACCGTACGGATGGGAATGGCAAAGGTGCAGTCACCGTTAAACGAGAACTGTCCCACCGCACCGCCGTAGGGGCCACGCCCGTCGGTTTCCAGGTCGTCGATGATTTTCATCGCCTCGATCTTCGGCGCCCCCGTCAGCGTACCCGCCGGGAAATTGCTGGCCAGCGCCGTGAACATGTCGTCACCCTCGGCGATAATGCCGACGATCTCGCTGGAAATATGCTGCACGTGGCTAAATCGCTTGATATCCATCAGGCTGCGCACCTTCACCGTGCCAAACTGCGCGACGCGGCCGATATCGTTGCGATGCAGGTCGACGATCATGTTGTGCTCGGCAATCTCCTTGGGGTCGTTGAGCAGCGCCCGGGCAAGCTGGGTGTCTTCCTGAGGCGTTTGGCCCCGGGTGGTGGTGCCCGCCAGCGGGAACGTCTCCATTTCACCCTGGCGCAGGCGGAATAGCAGTTCGGGGCTTGCGCCGATCAGCTTCTGCTCGCCAAACTTGACGTAGTACATCTGCGGCGAGGGGTTGATGGTACGCAGCTGGTCGTACAGCGCCAGGGTATCGCCCTGGATCTGGAAGCGCTTCTTGAACCCCACCTCGCACTGAAACACCTTGCCGTCGATGATGTCCTGCTTCACCTTGGCCACCGCCGCAGCGTGCTCATCCTGGCTCATGGTGTCGCCCAGCGCCTTGATATGCAGCGGGCCGGGGGGCGTATCGTCAGCGTCGATCAGCGTCTGCAGAAACTCATAGCGGCTGTTGTCGTAGTAAAAGTAGGTGACTTCCCCGGTCATCTTGTCGAGGATCAGGCCATCCTTGTACAGCCCGAAGCGAAAGGTATCGAAGTCGTCGCTGGCCTTGAGCGTCAGCGAGGGCTCGAAGTACTGCATGGCATCGTAGCCAAGATAGCCGCTCAGTCCGCCGGCATACTTGCGGGAAATGATATTTTGCGGGATCAGACTGCGCAGCAGGTCGTAGGGGTTATCGCTCGGGTAGTGGTTGGCATGGCCGTCGCGGTCTTCGATGGTCAGCGTCTTGCCGTTGGCGTAGAGCGTGTACTCGGGGTCGAAGCCGATGATCGAGTGACGCGCCATGTGGCTGTCCTCGCCAAGCGACTCCAGCATGTAGCAGGTATCGAATTGCCGCTCGATTTTTTGAAACAGGGCAAAAAAATCGCAGTCCGCCGCCAGGGTCACGTAGTGAGGCTTGCGCGGCAGCGTAAAAGGCTGCGGGCCTTCTGCAGCGTGCGTTTCGGCAGTTGTCATAGGTGATCGGTCCATGAAGAAGGTAACGTTGTTAGGGCACGGGAGCCACGCGATACGGTGGCGATACCCACGCCCAGGGTGTCGGCAATCTTGCGGTGGGGCACGCCCTCACGCAGCAGCTTGAAAATCTGCAGGCGCTTACTGATTTCTTGGTACTCTGCAGGCGTCAGCAGGCTGGCCAGCGCCTTGTGCATTGCCTCTGGAGAGTCGATGGCAAGCAAATGGCGAACCAGCTCCGCCTGGTAATCATCGTTTGAGCGCATATCCTAAAGGCACCGTTGGCCACCGGGTAACAAGCAATGTACTAGCGTACTAGTACGCTATATGATTGTGCCGTGAAGTCAAGCCGATTGAACCAATAGATTGAAAAAATAAAAGGACCCTCGATGACCGCGTACTTTATCCAGGCGTTTATTTATCTTGTGGCGGCGGTGATTGCCGTCCCCCTGGCGAAACGCTATGGGCTTGGCTCGGTGCTTGGCTACCTGATGGCCGGCGTGGTCATTGGCCCGATACTGGGGCTGGTGGGCCAGGAAACCACGACGATCCAGCACTTTGCCGAATTTGGCGTGGTGATGATGCTGTTTCTGGTCGGTATGGAGCTCGACCCGAAAGGCCTGTGGGCGATGCGTGTTCGGCTGATCGGCCTGGGCGGGCTGCAGGTGATGCTGACCACCGCCGCAGGAACCGCGATGGCCTGGTGGCTCGGGCTTGCCTGGCAAACGTCCCTGGCCATCGGCTTGCTGTTCGCGCTGTCCTCGACGGCGATTGTGCTGCAAACCCTGAGTGAAAAAGGCCTGGAAAAAACCGAGGGCGGCCGGAGCGCCTTCTCCGTGTTGCTGTTCCAGGATATCGCGGTGATTCCCATGCTGGCGTTGATTCCCCTGCTGGCGCTACCCGAGTTGATGGGCGCCGGTGGCGATCAAGCCAGTCACCCGAGCATCAGCCTGGTGGCGCACTTGCCCGGCTGGGCGCATGCCCTGGTGGTGGTCGCGGCGATCGGCAGCGTGATTGCCGGCGGTTACTACCTTGGCCCGAAACTGTTTCGCTATGTGGTGGGCTCGGGATTGCGTGAGGTGTTCACGGCTACGGCGCTGATGCTGGTCATCGGTATCGCCGCGCTCATGAGCCTGGTGAATCTTTCCCCGGCGCTGGGCGCGTTTCTGGCCGGTATCGTACTGGCCAACAGCGAGTTCAAGCATGAAATCGAAGCCAATATCGAGCCTTTCAAGGGGCTTCTGCTGGGCCTGTTCTTTATCACCGTCGGCGCGGGGATCGACTTTCAGGTACTGGCCTCGCAGTGGGACACGGTGCTGGTACTTGGCGTCGTGGTGATTGCCGTCAAGGCGGCCATTCTGCTCGTCCTGGCGTTGCTGTTTCGGGTGCATGGCAGTAACGGCTGGCTGTTCACCCTGAGCCTTGCCCAGGCCGGTGAGTTCGGGTTTGTGCTGTTGACCTACAGCGTGCAGAACAGCGTGATTCCCGTCGAGATTTCCCAGGTGCTGTCGCTGGTCATCGCGCTGTCGATGTTCCTGACGCCGCTGTTGTTTATCGCCTACGACCGCCTGGTGCTGCCGCGCTATCGTCGGGTCAAAAACGACGGGCGCGAGGCGGATGCCATTGAAGAACAGGCGCCGGTGATCGTCGCGGGCGTGGGGCGCTTCGGGCAGATCATTTGTCGCCTGTTGCGTGCCAACAACATGCCCATCGTCGCGCTCGATCATGAACTCGAGCAAATCGAGAACCTGCGGCGAATTCATATTAAAAGCTATTTCGGCGATGCTGCTCGCTCAGACCTGCTGGAAACCGCCGGTATCGAACAGGCGCGCTTGCTGGTCGTGGCCATTGATGACCGTAAGCGGGCTGTTGAGCTGGTCAAGCACGTCAAGCATTACTACCCCCATGTATGGGTGCTGGCCCGGGCGTTTGACCGCGGCCATGGTTATCAGCTGCGTGAAGCCGGCGCCGATGACGTCGTCAGTGAAACCTACCACTCCGCACTTGAGCTGGGCGGCCATGCGCTGACGGCCATGGGGGTTCACCCCATGCGCGCCAAGCAGATGACCTGGGCGTTTGTGCAGAATGAAGAGGCCCACGAGGACGAGCTTTTTGAAGCCTGGAAGAATATCGAAGAAGGCATCAACTTCAGTCCGCGCTACGGCGAACTGTTCATGAAGCTCGAAGAAGCGCTGAACAGCGCCATGCAGCAGGATTGGCCCGAGCCCCAGCGTGAGGATGTGCCAATCTGGACGCCGCCTGAAGCGGATAATCCATGACCCCCCCCTTCATTGCTGACGTGCTCAGACAAGCATCGACGACTTGAATAAGGCCTGGCGGTCGATGGCGTTTCCCGACAGCATGAACTCGCCCATACCCCGGTAGTGCAGCGATGTCTGCTCATCCGCCGAAGGGGCGACATGGGCTTTAACGACCTCAAAGATAAACAGGTTGTAGCGTTCGATCATGGCGTCATCGTGCAGCCGGCACTCGAAGGACGCGTAGCATTCCTCAATTCGTGGTGCATCGATCTTTTCTGACTCGCCAGGGGACAGACCAAAGGCGTCGAACTTGTCGACCTCGCGCCCTGAACAGTTGCCGATACCTACGACCGCATCGACAAGCGACGCCGGGGGAATATTGATCACGCATTCGCCGCTGTTATGCACCAGCGCATGGGAGTGATTGCCAGTGTCGATAACGCAGCCGATAAGCGAAGGGGAAAACGCCATGACCATGTGCCACCCCAGAGTCATGATGTTGGTTTGCTTTCGCCAATGCGATGACACCAGCACAACAGGGCCAGGTTCAAGAAAGTGCCTGACGTTGGAGACCGGAAAGTCCTCTTTCTTCGTAGGGTGTGGCATCAATAATCTCCGATTAGATTAGTTATCCAGCCGGACGTCGCATCAAGGTCATCAATACCCCGGCGCTGATCTGCCGGTTAATGGCACGGAAATGCAAGTCGCCGGCATCTATGTACAAGAAATGCGCTGCCCCAGGAATCACAGTGAGGAGACTCACCGTGATCATTCGGTGCATGAAACCGACGACGAGGCGCTGCTGTTTGGCGCCACGTCTGTAGAGGGTAGCGACAATGTTACATATAGGGTCTTCAAAAAGGCTAGCTAACGACATCCTCACTTTCTTTGGTCAGTTGGAAGATACCCAGGGCGCCATTGACAGCACTTTTTTCAGCGAGCTAGGTCGCAACGCGGATGTGTTTTCAACCATTCAATCGTTTATTGATCGGACGTCCGCGTCAGAAGAGGCGCTATCCCAACAGTTAGCGTCAATGACCAGCAGGCTTGAGGACATGGAAAGGCAGCATGCAGAGGTCATCCGCCAAAGAGATGACCGCCTTCGAGCATTGGAAGCAGAGTGCCAGCGCCTGATGGGGGAGCAACGGGTATGGGAGATGATACAGCTGACGCTCACCGAAGGCGTCTGGGACTTTGTCGTGTATCATGGCGATATAGAGGATCCATCAAGCGAGATGATCATCACCGACCAGTTCAGAAACCTTCTGGGCTATACCCGGGAGGAGATGCCTGACGGGATGGACAGCCAGAAGGACATTACCCATCCTGACGATCTGCCCAATATTCTGGCGGCGTTTGAAAAGGAAATTCTCTCGCCGTCGGGCACGGGCGAATACGTGGAAGAATTTCGCATGTACCATAAACAACACGGCTATTGCTGGTTTAGGGAGCGTGGCCGGGCCATCCGGGATGAAGGCGGGCAGCTTTTACGTGTCATCGGGGCGGTTCGCAACATCGAGGATGAGCGGTCGGCCAAGTCAGCTCATGAAACCATCGTCGAGAACAATCATAAGACTTACCATCAGGTGTCAGAGGTGGTGGACGTTATCAGCCAGATTGCGACCCAAACCAATCTGCTGGCGCTCAATGCCGCCGTTGAGGCAGCACGAGCGGGCGAGGCGGGCAGAGGGTTTTCGATCGTCGCCGATGAAGTCAAGAAACTGGCCAACCAAACGCAGGAAGCCACCCAACGCATTCAAGACGTCCTGGACTCCCAGGAGCAGTAAAAACGTTCAGCGGCGCGCCGTGGGGGCAGGCTGACCCGACGATATCGATAGCCGTTCAGCGTTAGGCGTCGGGATCGGAAGGCAGCTCATCTGGATCAAGCGCTTGCACTTCCTTAAGCAGGCTCATCAAGGTGCGGTATTTCTCGTCTCCCAGCGCCCGCTGGATCTTCTTGTATTGATGGATCATCTCACCTTTCATTTCATCGAAAAGCGCATTGCCCTTTGCGGTAAGCGTCACGCACAGACGCCGCTGGTCGGCGGCAGGTTTCCAGCGTTCCACCAGGCCATTCTGTTCCAGTCGAACCAGGACGCCGGTCAGGCTGGGCGGCAGTATACAGGCGAGCTTGGCCAGTCGGTGGCTTTCCAGGGTTTGATCTTCCGATTGCCACAAAATGCGGATCACTCGCCATTGCTGTTCGGTTATGTTGTGGCGATTGAGGTGAGGCCTGAAGAAGTCCATCGCTGACTCACGCGCTTGCATCAATGCCAACGTCAAGGAAGGGGTAGGGCGTACCATGTGTTGCCTTTTCTAAATAGCCACCAGCCAGGCAAGCTGTCTGATGGCAATGAGAACATTACCTGATCGTCGAATACGCCAGCACGGCGGTCTAGCAACGTGAAAGCATACGGTGCACGACAGAAGGTGACAAACGTGGATGCAAAAATCTCACATGCTGCTGCTGTGGAGACTCGACTATCCTGAGATGACATGAATAGTTTAACAGTTAGAGGGGGTGCTCGGCCCGTTATGGTGCAGCCATGATGGCCGTGGGAATAGGTGGGGGCGGAAAGCCAGAGACCAGCGCTGTGAATGTCACTCAGGGCCAATAATGCTGGCAAGTAACAACAAGACGCGACGGCTGAAATGCTTTATACCTTGATTCAGCGGACAGTGAGAATAGCTGTTTTGGGGGAGCCAAACTGCTGATATGGCGCGGAAGTTGCTTGACTAAAAAGCCAACAATAATCTCGAGGTCAAGGAGAATCATGGTGAGTAGTGAGCAATCCATTATCCGGGAACACCCATGTACGGCTGCGCTCGTCGAGCGTCAAACCCACGATGTTGTCGAGCATGCGCAAACGCCAAGTGGATGGACGCTCAACTATGAGCAGGTGTCGGCCGGCAAGTTCTTGGGTCAGATCTCCCAGTTGGAGTTGCCCAATATCCAGATTATCGAAGATCAAACCAATCAGGCGATGATCAAGAGTGGGGAGGCCTTCAAAAATACGATCTGCTTTAGTATCTCGACGCGCAAAAGCCCCTCTGACCTGATTTGCCTTGGTAATATCTTTACCACCCCGGGGCTGCTTGTCTCCGATGCTCAGGATCTACCTGAATTAAGAACGCCGGCAGGACTGCAGGTGTTTAACTTGAGTGTGCAAAAGGATTTGCTGATTGACTATATCGTTAAGCAGAACCTGGCATTTGAGGCCAGCTGTGCTCCTTACTTTTTCCCTTTTAGTCAGCCGCATGACCAGAATGCGCTGGCGCAGGCGGTCGAGCGTATATTCCTGCTAAGCAAGCAGGGACAGCTCGCAAAACCAGTACAAAAGAAGAATGCCCAAGACCTGCTGCTGATGCATCTGCTGGATACATGTGAAACGGCTTGCTTGCCTCCCCTGTCGACGACACGAAAAAAGCAGATGGTGGATCGTGCACGTAAATACGCGATCGAGCATAGCGATACTCCTCTGTCCATCATGGACTTATGCAACCACGTAGGAGCCAGTCGACGAAAGCTGCAGTATTGTTTTCAGGATGTGCTCGGCATCAGTCCAGTGTCCTTCCTGCGTATACTGCGGCTCAATGCCGTTCATAAAGCCCTGTGTACCGGAAGCGAAGACAAGCAGATCCAGGATATTGCCGCCGAATGGGGGTTTTGGCATTTAGGTCACTTTACCTCGGACTACCGTAACCTGTTCGGAGAGCGCCCGTCAGACACCCGGGGGAGAATGAAAAGCAGGTTTGCCAATCTCGGATAACGCCCTTTCCGGTAGCGTCATAAGCTGAAATGGCTCATTCCGAGACATAGAGGCAATACAATGACTCCAAGAAAAACAATGCTATCCCGCATTTTATTGGCACTCACCTGCAGCTATTCAGCGGCTTCCATGGCCACCGAAAATGGCTCACCGACGACGGCAATGGGGCTGCTCGATTTTGGCGCAGGTTATCTACCTCCCACCACCGACAATGGAACAGTGGGCTTCCGAGCCGCGTATTACTCAACGGATGCCCAGAAAGATAACGACGGCAACGATACGGGCAATGATTTCTCGCTAGATGTGCTCTCGCTGTCAATGGCCTATTTCTACATGACGGATCAGAAAGTGCTGGGCGCCCGTTACGGTTTCGGTACGGTCGTGCCTTTCTTCAAGATGGACTCCGAGCTGCAGGTCAAGCGAGGCGGCACAACGTTGTTCAGTGATCAGGCGGATGTGTTTGAACTGGCGGATATCCAGTTCATGCCGATGTTACTGCAGTGGACGCCAAGCCCCAATCTGTCGATCTTTGCACAGTTCCAGATCCAGGCGCCCACGGGGGATTACGATTCAGAGCGCCTCGTCTCCCCGGGGCTGAATCACTGGGCGTTTACACCTCAGGCGGCGTTTACCTATGTCAGCGATAGCGGCTATGAGGTCTCGTCTTCGTTTCAGCTCGACATCAATACCCGCAATGACGACACCGACTACCGGAGTGGCACGGAGTATCGCCATGAGTTTGCGGTAGGCAAGCATGTGGGCCCATGGACGGTCGGCGTCGGTGGCTATCACTATCAGCAAATTACCGATGACGATGCCCCGGGCCTTGAAGGCGGTAATCGCGCATCGGTGGTGGCCGCAGGGCCTGCCATTGGCTTCTTCGACCCAGGGTCGTCGATTCCGCCGATCAGGTTCCATGCGTACAAGGAGTTTGGCGCCGAGAACCGCACCGAAGGCTACAACATCGGCTTAACAATGGCGTTCAGCTTCTAAGGAGGTCATGATGAGCAATACACATTTACCCCGCGAAGCGGGGCGTTCTCAGGGCAGCGTGCTGGTGTTGGGGAGCAGCCTGACCATCATGGGATCCGTCATGGTGGCGCCCATCATTCCCAAGCTGATCGCGGAATTTGCGGCCAGCGAACCTCGCGTCGAGGTGCTGGCACCGCTGGCGATTACCGGCCCGGCATTAGCCATTGCCATATTTGCGCCTTTGGCGGGCTGGCTTGCGGATAGCGTGGGTCGAAAACTCATATTGATCTTCGCCACCTTGCTTTATGCGCTGCTGGGGGCTGCGCCTGCGCTCCTCAATGATCTCCAGTCGATCGTCATTGCCCGTTTTCTTTTCGGCTGTAGCGAGGCCATGGTGATGACCTGCTGTACGGCATTGATTGCAGACTATTGGCAGGGCGAGCGCAGACTCCGCTATATCAATGCGCAGGTTATCTCGATCGCGCTGGTGGGCGCCCTGTTTTTTGTCATCGGAGGGGCACTGGGCGAGCAATCCTGGCGCACGCCTTTCTATCTCTACCTGCTGCCTCTGCTGCTTGTCATACCGATGATGAAAGTGCTCTGGGAACCCCTTGCACGTTCTGAGCAGGATGAAACGCCCGATAGGCAGCACATTGATGGGGTTGCCTTGGTGGTTGGCTATGCGTTGATTCTCGGTGGCATGGTGTTGAGCTTTGTCGTGCCCGTGCAAACCCCCAGGCTGATGGTTCAACTGGGAATCGCATCAAGTACGTTGATCGGCATGGCGACGGGGGCTGGTCTGCTCGCCTCACTGTTGGGCGCGCTGGCCTGGCCGCTGATTCGCAAGACCATTGGCATCAAGTGCACCAACGCCCTGCTGCTGGCCTTGATGTCCTCCGGACTGCTGCTGCTCATCAACGCCGGCTCACTCACGGGTATTTTTATTGCCGTCGTCATTCATGGTGTGGGGGCTGGGTTATTAGTTCCCAATGCGCTTACCCCGGTCATGAATGCGTTGAACAAGCGCCAAAATGGACGAGGAATGGGCGGATTTACCTCCTGCCTTTATCTAGGCCAGTTTGTCAGTCCCTTGTGTGTCGCGTTCCTGGTATCAATGACCGGCATGCTGACGCATGCCATCGCCATGCTGGCATTGATCGGTTTTGGATCAGCCGTCATCTGGTTGTTGTATGCCTTCTTTGCTAAACAGAGCGACACGCCTCCCTTAACCACCACAGCCGATAAGTGATAGTAAAATGACACGCGATATACATACGTTGATGGATAGTCAGGATGGCGTTGGGCTTGCCGAGAAGATCCGGCAGAAGGACGTCACACCCAGTGAACTGGTAACGGCGGTCATCGATCGCCTGGAAGCCGTCAACCCTCAGCTCAATGCGCTGGCCGAGCCACTGTATGAACAGGCGCAGAAGGCGGCAAAGGAAAACGTCGACACGCGGCAGCCATTTTGTGGTGTTCCCACCTTCGTTAAGGATCTTTTTTCGCCCCTCAAGGGGGCCAGGATGGCCAGTGGTTCCTTTGCATTGGGTGAGACGCGCGCGGAAATCGATGCCGAGGCCGTTGCTCGGTTGCGGCGCGCGGGTTGCCTGTTCGTGGGTACCAGCACCTCCCCCGAGTTTGGCACTTCCTATACCACCGAGTCGAGCCGGTTTGGGGCAACGCGTAATCCCTGGAACCCGGAGAGAAGCGTGGGCGGTTCGAGTGGCGGTGCTGCCGCTCTGGTGGCTGCCAGGGTGGTGCCGTTTGCCCACGGCAACGATGGCGGCGGCTCCCTTCGGGTGCCGGCGTCCTGCTGCGGGATTTTTGGCCTTAAACCCACGCGGGGCAGAATGCCATCAGGCCCGATGGTAGGTGAGGGCTGGGGAGGCATGGGGACGCCTCACGCGATGACCCTGTCGGTGCGCGACAGCGCAGCGTTACTTGATGCGACTAGCGGGGCGGACCTCGGAGCCCCCTATGCCGCTCCGGAACAGCGTGACTCCTTCCTGAACGCCGTGGAAAGGTCGCCTGGGACGTTGCGCATTGCCGTGGTGGAAAGCATGGCCCCCTGGGAATCAGGCGCCGAGGCGCGAGAAGCCGTCCAGCTTACCGCGTCGTTATGCGAATCCCTGGGACACCGCGTTGAATCGGTATCGTTGCCGGTGAACCTGCCCGAGTTTATTCATAATACCTTCAGCATCATCGCGCCCAACACGCAGAATTTCATCAATACTCTCGGCGAGATGCGCGGATCTCCTGTCAAGGATAGCGAGCTGGAACCTCGCACCAGGGTGATGCTGAGGGAAAAAGGCCATCTCGACGCCACCACCTACATTACGGCCATCGAGTATATGCATGCGCTGGGCAGAACGGTGGCGGGTTTCATGCGTGACTACGATCTGATCTTGACGCCGACATTGACACGCAAACCGCCCATCATCGGTGAGTTGGACGCCTTTGACGATACGCTGAGTCTTGAAGACATCATTCATCGGTTTCATGGCTATTCGCCCTTCACGGCTATTTTTAACGCGACCGGCCAGCCCGCCATGTCGGTTCCGCTGTACTGGACGCAGGATAGTCTGCCGATCGGCAGCCATTTTGCCGCGCGATTCGGTGACGAAAGTACGCTGCTGTCGTTGGCGGCTCAGCTTGAGCAGGCGCGCCCCTGGGCGAATAAGCGGCCACCCGTCAATGCCATGACGAGCTAGCATTCGCGCGTCGGTCTAGCAGCATTTAAAACGGCAGGTGCAGCGAAGCGCTGAGGGTATTCAGATGGTCGAGGGTGGGAGCGTCGATACGTTCGTACTCGAGGCGGCTGACCAGGCGATCGAAGGTGAGGGTGGCGCCAAACCCCTGAAGGAGGGCGGTGCCGCCATCATCGATTTCCTGCGCCGGACGATAGCTTTTACCGCGCCATTCGGTAAGCCCTGACTTGGCATAGACGCTGAATGATCCCAAGCGCATGCCAGCGACCAGGGCGCCGCCCAGGCTCAGGGTGTCCATGATCAGGGAGCTTGAAGAGACAGGCACTTCTTCGCTTTCCCGGTAGGCCAGTTCAGCGCCAAGATCCAGGTGAGGTAGCTGCCAGGGACTGAAGCCGGCCGATAGGCGGAACCCGCTGGTATATCGGTCAATGCTGGTCAGGTCGCTGCCTTCGAGGATGACGCCGTTTTCCAGTTTCAGCAGCTCGCTATGCGGCGAGGTGTAGGCCAGAGGCGAGGCGTCGTCAGCAAAGGTGCTGGCGTAGGGGACTGCACAGCATAGGGGGACTGCACAGCATCGTAAGGTGCTCGCCAAGCGTTTCATTGGCATTTTTTGTACCTGGAAGCGTCAAGTAAAAGCGGATCTTTTGAGGGTAGCAACTGGCCCTGGTTTGTGCCAGCTTATTTGCCCGGAACCCTACTGCTGGTCGTTCAGCCCCAGTTCCTCGATGGAGATGTCGCGCATCTTGAACTTCTGGATCTTGCCGGTGACGGTCATCGGGAATTCATCGACGAACTTGAAGTAGCGCGGAATCTTGAAGTGGGTGATCTTGCCCTTGCAGTACTCGCGCAGGTCTTCGCCGCTAATCTCGTGGTCGGTACCGTTGAGTTTGACCCAGGCGATCAGCTCTTCGCCGTACTTCTTGTCCGGCACGCCGGTGACCTGGACGTCCGAAATGGCGGGATGGGTGTAGAAAAATTCCTCGATCTCCCTGGGATAGACGTTTTCGCCGCCGCGAATCACCATGTCCTTGATCCGGCCAACGATCTGGACGTAGCCCTCGTCGTCCATGGTGGCCAGGTCGCCGGTATGCATCCAGCCGGTTTCGTCGATGGCCTCGGCGGTGGCCTTGTCGTTGTTCCAGTACTTCAGCATGATGCTGTAACCGCGAGTACACAGCTCGCCAATTTCACCGCGGGGCAGAATGCCGCCGTTACCGGGGTCGACGATCTTGGTTTCCTGATGCGGCTGGGTACGTCCGACGGTCGAGACACGTTTTTCAATGCTGTCGTCGGCACCGGTCTGGGTCGACACCGGGCTGGTTTCGGTCATGCCGTAGGCAATCTGTACGCCTTTCATGTGCATCTTGCTAATCACCTGCTTCATGATTTCCGCCGGGCAAATCGACCCCGCCATGATGCCGGTGCGCAACGACGACAGGTCCGTACTCGGGAAGTCGGGATGGTCGAGCTCGGCGATAAACATGGTGGGCACGCCAAACAGGGCGGTGGCTTTCTGTTCCTGCACCGCCTCGAGCACCTTGCCGGGGTCAAAGCCCTCGTCCGGGTAGATCATCGCCGCGCCGTGGGTCATGCAGCCCAGGTTGCCCATGACCATGCCGAAACAGTGATACAGCGGCACCGGAATCACCAGGCGGTCTTCGCTGGTAAACCCCATGCTTTCGGCGACAAAGAAGCCGTTGTTGAGAATATTGTGGTGGGAAAGCGTGGCGCCTTTGGGGAAGCCGGTGGTGCCCGAGGTGTACTGAATGTTGATCGGGTCGTCGAACTGCAGCGTGGCTTGAAGGTCGTCGACGTCGGTCTGACTCACTTGATTCGCTTCGTCCATCAGGTCGGCCCAGCGCCACATGCCGTTGTGCTTGTCGGCGCTCAGGTTGATGACGCACTCAAGGTCGGGCAGTTTTTGTGATTTCAGGTTGCCCTCGGTGCTGGCCTTGAGCTCGGGGGCCAGTTCATACAGCATGCCGCGATAGTCCGACGTTTTGAAACTGTCGGCCGTTACCAGGAAGCGCGCACCGGACTGGTTGAGCGCAAACTCCAGCTCGTGGGTGCGGTACGACGGGTTGATGTTGACCAGAATCGCGCCGATTTTGGCGGTGGCGAACTGTGTCACCGCCCACTCGCTGCAGTTGGGTGCCCAGATGCCCACCCGGTCGCCTTGCTTGACGCCAATGGCGAGCAGAGCGCGGGCACAGCGATTGACTTCTTCCTGTAGCTCGCGGTAGCGCCAGTGAATGTGCTGGTGGAGCACGATCAGCGCGTCGTTATCAGGATACTGTGCGGCGATCTGGTCGAATTTATCGCCAATGGTCATGCCCAGCAGGGGTTTGTTGGCGGTACTGCTGGTGTAGCTTGGAAGGGTAAGTGCAGGTGATGCCATGGTATCTCTCCACATATTATTGTCTTGTCCGAGGGAACAGGCAGCGACGGTTTGTTATTGGTTATGCGCTGACGCGGCCTTTGGCCAGGGCGACTCTTGAGCCGGGTTGGCGCCCCAGTTCACCGGTAATCCAGTAGCCGGTATCAATCACCGCCTGGAGGTCAACGCCGGTATCGATGCCCAGCCCTGCCAGCAGGTAGAGCACGTCTTCGGTGGCCACATTGCCCGAGGCGCCCTTTGCATACGGGCAGCCGCCGAGCCCGGCGGTGGACGCATCAATCACGCTGACGCCTTCTTCCAGTACGGCATACAGGTTAGCCAGCGCCATGCCGTAGGTATCATGGAAATGCGCCGCCAGACATTCGATGGATACCTGCTGACGGGTCGCTTCGATCATGCGTTTGGCGGCCAGCGGTGTGCCCACGCCAATGGTGTCGCCCAGCGAGATTTCGTAGCAGCCCATCTCATACAGCGCTTTGGCCACTTCGGCCACTTTGTGGGGCGCAATCTCGCCTTCGTAGGGGCAGCCCAGCACACAGGAAACGTAGCCTCGCACCCGTACGCCGGCGTCGTTGGCGCGTTCGAGCAGCGGCGCAAAGCGCGCCAGGGACTCGGCAATGGAGCAGTTGATATTCTTTTGTGAAAACGTCTCAGACGCCGCCCCGAACACGGCGACTTCCTCAACGCCCGCCGAAAGCGCGTTCTCCAGGCCCTTCAGGTTAGGTGTCAATGCCGAATAGACCACCCCCGGCCGACGGTCGATGCCGGTCATCACCTCGGTGGCATCGCCCATTTGCGGCACCCATTTGGGCGAGACAAAGCTGGCGGCTTCGATGTGCGCGAGTCCCGCTTTGGCGAGCCGCTCAATCAGCGCCATCTTGGTCGCGGTGGGTACCATGTCCCCCGGCTCGTTCTGCAAGCCGTCCCGGGGGGCCATTTCAAACAGTTTGACGGACGTCGGCAGCGCCATGGGGTAGCTCCTATTCGCTGGGGGCAAAGTCGAGCAGCACGTCGCCCTGGCCGACGGTATCGCCCGCCTGGAAGTGGAACGACGCCACGCTGCCATCGGCCGGGGCGTTCATGGTGTGCTCCATCTTCATGGCTTCCATGATCATCAACGGCATGCCTTGCTCGACGCTGGCGCCAGGTTCCACGAGCAGGGCGACCACGGTGCCGTGCATCGGCGCGGTGAGGGTCGACTCGGCCTCATGGTGGCCATGGTCGATGGCGTCGATGCGCCGCCAGAACAGGCGTGTTTCACCCCTTGGGTCGGCCATGACCACCACGTGCCCATCGCGGCGTGCCTGCAGCCGGCGACGGTGGCCATCCAGCGTGACCGCGACCGCATCGCCGCTGAGCGGCTGCAGGCTGGCGGTTAGGGTTTCGTCGCCGATGGTAAGGTGCCAAAGCGCCTCGCCGGCGCTGCGCTTACCTTCAACAATGACCACGGCTTCATCGCTATCCGGCGCCTGGGCGCTTGCGGGGTCGCACAGCGCAATGCGAATGGTATGCGGCGCATTGAGTCGGAAACCGTCGTGGCGGTCCCAGGGCGAGTCGCTCTCGCATTCCTGGGCAAGCTGGTGCAGGCCAATCAGCGCCGCGCTGGCGTAGGCTTCTCGGTCGTAAGTACGAGGGGCAAACAGCGTCGCCTCGTTGCGCTCGATAAAGCGCGTATCCAGCTCCGCGTTCTTGAAGCCAGGATGGGTCGCCAGACGCATCAGAAAGGCGCGGTTGGTCACCACGCCCTGAACGTCGAGCGCTGCCAGGGCACGGTTGAGCGTCGCCAGGGCGGCGTCCCGGTCAACGCCGTGAACGATCAGCTTGGCGAGCATGGGGTCGTAGTGCATCGACACCGTATCGCCGCTTTCCACCCCGCTGTCCAGACGTACCTGGTCGTCGCTTAAACCCGCGCCCTCCAGATCCAGCGCGAAACGCGTCAGCAGGCCGGTGGCGGGCAAGAAATCCTGATCCGGGTCTTCGGCGTAAAGGCGCGCTTCAAAGCTATGCCCGGTGATGGTCAGTGCGTCCTGGGTACAGGGGAGCGGCTCGCCCATGGCTACGCGCAGCTGCCATTCGACAAGGTCCTGGCCGGTGATCATCTCGGTGACCGGGTGCTCGACCTGCAGGCGGGTGTTCATTTCCATAAAGAAGAACGACCCGTCCGCATCCAATAGAAATTCGACGGTGCCGGCACCTACATAGCCGATTTCCTGGGCAGCGCGCACCGCAGCGTCGCCCATGGCGCTGCGCAACTCTGCCGTCATGCCGGGGGCGGGGGCTTCTTCGATGACTTTCTGGTGGCGGCGCTGCACGCTGCAGTCGCGCTCGAACAGGTAAGCGCCGTTGCCGTGGCGGTCGCAGAACACCTGCACTTCCACGTGGCGGGGCTTGACCAGGTATTTCTCGATCAGCATGCGATCGTCGCCGAAGGCGGCTTTGGACTCGCGTCGGCAGCCGTCCAGGGCGGCCTGAAAGCCATCCCCCGATTCGACGACGCGCATCCCCTTGCCGCCGCCACCGGCGCTGGCTTTGAGCATCACCGGGTAGCCGATCTTGTCGGCCTCGTCGCGCAGCAGGGCGTCGCTCTGGTCGTCGCCGTGGTAGCCGGGCACCAACGGCACGCCCGCATTGGCCATGCGTGCCTTGGCGGCGGATTTATCGCCCATGGCGGCAATCGCCGAGGCGGGCGGACCGACAAAGGTGATACCCGCCTGCTCAAGGGCTTTGACGAAGTCGCCGTTCTCGGAAAGAAAGCCGTAGCCGGGGTGAATCGCACCGCTGCCGGTGCGTCTGGCGGCCTCAATGACCGCCTCGACGTCGAGGTAGCTTTCCCGCGCGGCGGCAGGGCCGACGCGGATCGCCTCGTCGGCTTCACGCACGTGTCGGGCGCCGGGATCGGCGTCGGAATAGATGGCGACGGTTTTTAGCCCCATGCGGCGCGCGGTGCGCATCACGCGGCAGGCAATCTCGCCCCGATTGGCGATAAGCAGCGTATCAAAGGGCGTCGTGCGAGCGGCGTTTTCGTTTTTATCGATAATCGGCGAATGACTCATGAGCGACGCTCCGACGCGTTAGGTGTGTTATTCGGTTCGGCCCAGGTTGGGCGACGCTTTTCCAAAAAACTCGCCAGGCCTTCCTGGCCTTCAGGGCTTACCCGCAGACGGGCGATGACCTGGCAGGTATGCTCGCGGGTGGCGTCCGCATCGGTTGTCTGGGCCACCGTAGCCATCAGCGCCTTGGTGGCACGCTGGGCCTGGGGCGAACCCGCCAGCAGCGTGGCCAGCATGGCGTCCACTGCGCTATCCAGGGCGTCGTGTTCCACCACCTGATGGGCCAGGCCGAGCTCAAGCGCCGTCGGTGCGTCCATCACCTCGGCGGTCAACGCAAAGCGGCGCATCTGACGCTCGCCGAGGGCTCGCTGAACGTAGGGGCTGATCACCGCGGGCGACAGGCCGATCTTGACTTCGGAAAGGCAGAACCTGGCTTTTTCGGAGGCCACGACCACGTCACAGCAGGCGGCAAGGCCCACCGCGCCACCGAAGGCGGCTCCCTGTACGCGGCACAGCGTGGGGCAGGGCAGCGTGTCCAGACCGTGCATCAGCGCGGCGAGTTTGCGCGAATCGGCGAGGTTATCGTCAAGGTCGTAATCGACCATGCGTTTCATCCAGTTCAAATCGGCTCCGGCCGAGAAGCTCTTGCCTTCAGAGCCCAGCACCACCACGCGCACGTCGCCCGTGTCCGCAAGCGAATGCAGCCGGCTCAAATGATCGTTCAGCTCGGCGATCAAACTGTCGTCAAAGGCATTGTGCACCTCGGGGCGATTCAGGGTTAGCCAGGCGACGCCGTGGTCGATGGTGAGTGTCGAATAAGCCATGCTCATTGCCCCTTACATCCGGAACACGCCAAAGCGTGTCTCTTCGACTTCAGCATTCATCGCGGCAGCCAGTGAAAGCCCCAGTACATCGCGGGTTTGCAACGGGTCAATCACGCCGTCGTCCCACAACCGGGCGCTGGCGTAATAGGGATGGCCCTGGTGCTCGTACTGCTCGCGGGTGGGTTGCTTGAAGGCTTCTTCTTCCTCCGGCGTCCACTCGCGGCCCTCGCGCTCGTGCTGCTCGCGTTTCACCTGGGAAAGCACGCCCGCCGCCTGTTCACCGCCCATCACGGAAATACGCGCGTTGGGCCACATGAACAGCAGGTTGGGGTCATAGGCGCGGCCGCACATGCCGTAGTTGCCGGCGCCGAAGCTGCCGCCAATCAGCACCGTGTATTTGGGCACCTTGGCGCAGGCCACGGCGGTGACCAGCTTGGCGCCGTGCTTGGCAATACCTTCGTGCTCGTACTTGGAGCCGACCATAAAGCCGGTGATGTTCTGCAGGAAGATCAGCGGAATCTTGCGCTGGGCGCACAGCTCGATAAAGTGCGCGCCTTTCACGGCGCTCTCAGAAAACAGCACGCCGTTGTTGGCGACGATGCCCACCGGGTAGCCGTGAATATGGGCAAAGCCGGTGACCAGCGTATCGCCGTAGTAGCGCTTGAATTCGTCAAAGTCAGAGTCATCGACGATGCGACCAATGACTTCCCGCACGTCATAGGGTTTTTTAAGGTCGGTGCCCACAATGCCATACAGCTCGGCGGGGTCGAGCCTGGGTGGCTTGGGCGCCTGCATGGCCAGCTGGCCGCGCTTCTGCCAGTTGAGCCGTGAGACACAGGCGCGTGCCAGCTGCAGCGCGTGGGCGTCGTTTTCGGCGTAGTGGTCGGCCACGCCGCTGATCTTGGCGTGCACGTCGGCACCGCCCAGGTCTTCCGCGCTGATGCTCTCGCCGGTGGCGGCTTTTACGAGCGGTGGGCCGCCGAGGAAAATAGTGCCCTGCTCTTTAACGATGATCGACTCATCGGCCATGGCGGGCACATAGGCGCCGCCCGCGGTGCACGACCCCATCACCACGGCGATTTGCGGAATGCCCTCGGCAGACATAGTCGCCTGGTTGTAGAAGATGCGCCCGAAGTGGTCGCGGTCGGGGAAAACTTCGTCCTGGCGGGGCAGAAAGGCGCCGCCGGAATCGACCAAATAAATGCACGGCAGGCGATGCTTGCGGGCGATTTCCTGGGCGCGCAGGTGTTTCTTGACGGTCATCGGGAAGTAGGTGCCGCCTTTCACCGTGGCGTCGTTAGCGACAATCACGCACTCCACGCCGGAAACGCGGCCAATGCCGGTGACCACCCCGGCGGCGGGCACGTCGCTTTCATAGAGGTGATGAGCGGCCAGCGCGGAAAACTCCAGAAACGGCGAGCCTTCGTCAATCAGGTGATTGATGCGGTCGCGCACGAACAGCTTACCCCGGCTTTCGTGGCGCTCGCGGGCCTTGGCGCCGCCGCCCTGGGAAATGGCCGCAGTGAGTTCGCGCAGCTGGCTAACGTCCTTGCGCATCGCCGCTTCGTTGGCCTGAAAGACATCGCTGCGCGGATTGATCTGGGTTTTTAAAGTGCTCATGGCGCGACCCTGCTGATGTTTGTTAAAGGCTTTCGTTGAAGAGTTCGCGGCCGATCAGCATCCGCCGGATCTCGCTGGTGCCCGCGCCGATCTCATACAGCTTGGCGTCGCGCAGCAGTCGCCCGGTGGGGTACTCGTTGATGTAGCCGTTGCCGCCGAGCAGCTGAATGGCATCCAGCGCCACCTGGGTAGCCTTTTCGGCGCAGTAGAGAATCACCCCGGCGGCGTCCTTGCGGGACGTCTGACCACGGTCGCAGGCGCCCGCCACGGCATAAAGATAGGCCCGGCAGGCGTTCAGGGTGGTGTACATATCCGCTACCTTGCCCTGCACCAACTGGAATTCACCAATCGACTGATTGAACTGCTTGCGTTCGTGGATATAGGGCAGCACCACGTCCATGGCAGCCTGCATGATGCCGATAGGGCCGGCCGCGAGCACGGTGCGCTCAAAATCCAGGCCGCTCATCAGTACGCGAGCGCCTTTACCTTCGTCACCGAGAATGTTTTCAGCGGGAACGGCGCAATCCTGGAACACCAGCTCGCAGGTGTTGGAGCCGCGCATGCCAAGCTTGTCGAGTTTCTGGGCGGTGGAGAAACCGGGCATGCCCTTTTCGACAATAAAGGCGGTGATGCCTTTGGAGCCGGCGTCCGGGTCGGTCTTGGCGTAGACCACCAGGACGTCCGCATCCGGGCCGTTGGTGATCCACATCTTGTTGCCATTGAGAATGTAGTGATCGCCGTCTTTCTTGGCTCGCAGCTGCATGGAAACCACATCCGAGCCCGCACCGGGCTCGGACATGGCCAGTGCCCCTACATGGTCGCCGCTGATCAATTTGGGCAGGTACTTGGCCTTCTGCTCGGCGGAGGCGTTGATCTTGATCTGGTTGACGCACAGATTGGAGTGGGCGCCGTAAGACAGTGCGACGGAGGCGCTGGCGCGGGAGATTTCTTCCATGGCAATACAGTGAGCGAGATAGCCCATGCCACTGCCGCCATCCTCTTCAGAAACGGTAATGCCCAACAACCCCATATCGCCAAACTTCTTCCATAAATCATTGGGGAATTCGTTGTTACGGTCGATTTCGGCGGCGCGTGGCGCAATCTCGTTGGCGGCAAAGGCGTTGACCTGTTCGCGCAGCATGTTCAGTTCGTCATCGAGGCCAAAATTGAGTTCTGAGTAGTGTGAAAACATGGTCAATCACCTGTTGTGCATTGTTTTAGCGAGTGTGGTCTTGGCGAGCGCGTGCTGGCGGTAGGGCGTGGGCGGCCTTATCAGTGCATGGTCGCGGAAGACGACGATGCTTTATCGGAGGACGCCGACTGCTCTTCTTCGCGTTGTTTTTGATGTAGCTCTTCGAGCGCCTCGCGGCAGCGGGCTTCTGCGCTTTCAAGTTCGAGCTGCACCATGGTGATGTCTTTCATTTGCTGGTCGAGGGCCGCCCGGCGTTCGGCAATCTTGGTGAGCATCAAATTCAGCTGCTTTTTACTGCCGCTGCGGGTTTCATCCCAGAGCTCGAATAGTTCGCGAATTTCGGCCAGTGAAAACCCCAGCCGCTTGCCGCGGATGGTCAGTTTCAGGCGAACCCGGTCCTTGCTGCTGTAAATGCGAGTCTGGCCCCGGCGAGTCGGGTGCAGCAGCTCCTGATCCTCGTAAAAGCGGATGCTGCGGGTGGTCAGGTCAAACTCGCTGGCCAGTTCACTGATCGAATAGGTTTTGCTCATGATCGATACTCTCTCAATAGGGCGTTCTCAATAGGGCGTTGTTCCAGACGTATGCCGCTATGGAACACGGCCACCGAGGCGGAAACAAGTTTACGTTGACGTTAAGCAGTTGTCGCCGGTGACATGAAGATGGCCGGTATGGGGCGAATGGGCAGCAGCATCCACCAAAGGTATAGAAAGCAAGTGATTGCTTGTGACAGAAGTAAAATATAAGTTAACGTAAACGTCAATTAAAAGACCGCAGACAGTGCCTAAGCGTGCTCCGGAGAGTCACCATGAATTTCGAACTCAGTGAAGATCAGGTTGCGTTCGCCGATATGGCTCGCGCCTTTGCCCAGAAGGAACTGGCCCCCCACGCCGCCGAGTGGGATCGCGATGCCGTTTTCCCCGTCGAGGTGATCCGTAAAGCTGGCGAGCTGGGGTTCTGCTCGCTTTACGCGCCGGAGAGCGTCGGCGGGCTGGGGCTTTCGCGGCTGGATGCCAGCATTATCTTCGAGCAGCTGTCGATGGGCTGCACCTCGACCACGGCGTACCTGACCATCCATAACATGGTGACCTGGATGGTGGCCGATTTCGGCAAGCCTGCCACCATCGAAAAGTGGGGCGAAAAGCTGGCCACCGGCGAGCTTCTGGGCTCGTACTGTTTGACCGAACCCAACTCGGGCTCGGATGCCGCATCGCTGAAAACCACCGCCAAGCGCGACGGCGATGATTTTCTCATCACCGGCAGCAAGATGTTCATTTCCGGCGCGGGCAGCACCGACGTGCTGGTGGTGATGGCGCGCACCGGCGGCGAGGGCGCGGCCGGGGTGTCCGCCTTCGCCGTGAACGCCAACGCAGACGGCATCAGCTACGGGCGCAAAGAAGACAAGATGGGCTGGAACAGCCAGCCGACCCGGACGATTACCTTTGAAGACGTACGGGTGCCCGCGCAACAGATGCTCGGCAACGAGGGCGACGGATTCAAGATCGCCATGAAAGGCCTGGACGGCGGGCGGATCAACATCGCCACCTGTTCCATCGGCACCGCCCAGCAGGCCATCAACGAGGCGCGTGCCTACATGCTCGAACGCAAGCAGTTCGGCAAACGCCTGGCGGATTTCCAGGCGCTCCAGTTCCGCCTGGCCGACATGGTGACCGAGCTTGTCGCCGCGCGTCAGCTGGTGCGCCTGGCTGCCACCAAGCTGGATGCCGAAGACGCCGATGCAATTGCCTACTGCGCCATGGCCAAGCGCTTTGCCACCGATGTAGGCTTCAAGGTGTGCGACGAAGCGCTGCAGCTTTACGGCGGCAACGGCTATATCAAGGAATACCCCATGGAACGCTTCGTACGTGATACCCGCGTGCATCGTATTCTAGAGGGAACCAACGAGATCATGCGCCTGATCATTTCACGCCGCGTGCTGGCGGAAGGTGCCGCCGAGCTGTAAGCGCTGGAAAGCCGGTCGTTGATTCAATCATTGTGGTGATTGCCCCGAATAAGGATGGTGAGATGAGTAGCGTACTGTTTACCGAACACCCCACCCAGGACGGCCACGTCATTGCGGAAATAACCCTCAACGCCGAGCGCTCGCTCAACGCGCTGACGCTGGAAATGATCGAGGAAATACTGCCGCGCCTGGCCGAGTGGCGAGAAGACAACCGCGTGGTGGCCGTGCTACTGGACAGCGCCGGCGACAAGGCCTTCTGCGCCGGTGGCGATGTGGTCAATCTCTACAAGGCGATCAAGGGCGAGGGCGACCCGGATTTCCCCGAACGCTTTTTCGACCACGAGTACCGGCTGGATTACGCGCTGCACACCTACCCCAAACCGGTGATCTGCTGGGGCAACGGCATTGTCATGGGTGGCGGAATGGGCCTGCTCAGCGCGAGCAGCCAACGCGTGGTGACCGAAACTTCGCGCCTGGCGATGCCCGAGGTCACCATCGGGCTGTACCCGGATGTGGGGGCCAGCTGGTTCCTGAACCGCCTGCCCAACGGTACCGGACGCTTTCTTGCCATGACCGGCAGCCAGATCAACGCGCCGGATGCCGTCCACCTCGGCCTTGCCGACCGGGCGATTGCCAGCCACCAGCGCGATGCCATGGCGAAGAAGCTGACCAAGGCCTCCTGGGGCGAGGGCGCAAAGACCGACGCCCACGGGGTGGTCAATCGCATTCTACGCGAGCTGGAGCAGACCTCGCAGCCGGTGTTCGAGGAGCTCGAAGCGCCGGTGTATAAATTCTCGCCGCTGATCCGCGAGCTGATGGATCACGACACCGTCGAGCAGATTGTCGCGGCCATCCGCGCGGTAAACAGTGACGATCAATGGTTTACCAAAGCACAGAAGACACTGGCGAACGGTAGCCCGGTATCCATCCGGCTGATCGACGAGCAGCTCAAGCGCGCCAAGTACATGTCGCTGGCCGAGGTGTTCCAGGCGGAGCTGGCGCTTTCGGTTCAATGCTGTCGCCACCGGGAATTCCCCGAGGGCGTGCGCGCGCTGCTGGTGGACAAGGACGGCAAGCCCGAGTGGACCTATCCCGAGGTGGCGGCCGTTGAGGATTCGTTCATCGACGAGCTGCTGACGCCGCCCTGGGCAAATAACCCCCTCGCCAACCTGAGTTAAGTAGAACGACCATCACGATCAACAACAAGGACAATCGCCATGACAACCGTCGCATTTATCGGCCTGGGCAACATGGGCGGCCCGATGGCCGCGAACCTGGTCAAGGCAGGCTTTCAGGTGCGCGCCTTCGACCTGTCGACAAGCGTGCTTGCCACTGCCAAATCCCAGGGCTGTGAGGTGGCAAGCTCCGCCCAGGACGCGGTGAAAGGCGCCGAGGTGGTGATCTCCATGCTGCCCGCCGGCAAGCACGTAATGGGTCTGTACGCGGAAGGTGATGCGCCGCTGTTCGACGTCATCAAACAAAGCGCGCTGGTCATCGACTGCTCGACCATTGATGCCGACACCGCCCGCAACGTCGCCGCCATCGGCGCCGAAAAAGGCATTGGCTTTGTGGATGCGCCGGTATCCGGCGGTGTCGGCGGCGCCCAGGCGGGCACGCTGACGTTTATCGTCGGCGGCTCGGAGGCCCAGTTCGAGCAAGCCAAACCGGTGCTGGACGCGATGGGCAAGAATATCTTCCACGCGGGCGACCACGGCGCCGGGCAGATCGCCAAGGTGTGCAACAACATGTTGCTGTCGATCCTCATGGCAGGCACCTGCGAGGCAATCAACATGGGCGTCAAGAACGGCCTGGATCCGGCGGTGCTGTCGGAGATCATGAAGCAAAGCTCCGGCGGCAACTGGGCGCTCAACGGGTATAACCCCTACCCGGGCGTGATGGATAATGCGCCGGCCTCTAAGGGCTATCAGGGCGGTTTCCAGGTTGACCTGATGATCAAGGACCTGGGGCTTGCCATGGACGTCAGTCAGCTCAGCGCCTCACCGGTGCCCATGGGCTCCGCTGCCCGCTCGCTGTTTACCTTCCATAAAGCCAATGGCAACGGCAAGTTCGACTTTTCCAGCCTGATGCGCTTTTATCAGGACAGCGACGGCAGCGCCTGACAGACAAGCGGGGGACGGGGCCGCGACTAGCCTCGTTCGTCCTTGGAAGTTCCCATCACGATATGGGTAGAGATGGCGTTGAGGTGTGCCTGGGTGCCCAGTATCTCGGTATGAAAGCGCTTGTAGCTCGCCAGATCCTGGGTTTCGACGCGCAGCAGGTATTCGAACGGGCCGGCAATGTTGTGGCATTCCACCACTTCCTTGGCGACCGCCATGGCCCGCTCGAACCCCTCCTGGGCCGCCTTGGTATGCAGCGATAGCCCTACCGTCACGTAGGCGACAAAGCCTCGGCCCAGGGGCTCTGGGTCAGTCACCACGCGGTAGCCGCGGATGACGCCGTTTTTCTCCAGTTCCTGGACGCGGCGCAGGCATGCCGAGGGCGACAGATCAATGCGTTGGGCAAGTTGAACATTGCTGACCTTGGCGTCGCGCTTCAGTGCTTGCAATATTCGGTGGTCAGTGGCGTCTATTTTCATGATTTATTGCGTGATTTAGTGTCATGCGTTGATATTAGGCGCAACATTGCGCTCATTAGAACGTAAAATTCTACGCTATACCCCTTGCATGGAGATAGCGCCGATGAACGCAACCGTCCTGGCGGGCTTGATGACCTTCGCCTTTGTGACCACGGTAACCCCGGGACCCAACAACCTGATGCTGATGGCGTCTGGCGCGAACTTCGGCTTCAAGAGAACCCTGCCGCATATGCTGGGCATCATGGTCGGCGTGAGCGTGATGGTATTGATCGTGGGCGGCGGGCTGATGGCGCTTTTTGATGCGTATCCGATACTGAATACGTTGCTGCAAGCCGTTTCCATCGCCTATTTGCTCTGGCTGGCATGGAAGGTAGCCAATGCCGCACCGCTGAAAGCTCGCGATGAAACGGGCACGCCCATGACGTTTCTGCAGGCCGCCGCTTTTCAATGGGTGAACCCCAAGGCCTGGGCGATGTGCCTGTCGGCCATCACGCTCTACGCGCCGGACCATACGCTGCTTTCGGTCGTGCTGGTGGCGAGCGTATTTGCCCTGGTGAGTTTTCCCGCGATTTCAGTATGGGCCTGGTTGGGCCTGGTGGTACGCCAATGGTTGACCAGCCCCCGTCGCTACCGGGTGTTCAATATCGCCATGGCGGCGTTGCTCGTCGCCTCGCTATATCCGGTGCTGGGGCTTAACGGCTAGCCGCCAGGTAGCGGTTCTCAAGCGTCGCTAAATCGGCATCCAGCGCCTGCAGCACGCCACACGGCAAGCCATGGCGCTGAGCACTCTCAATCAACGGCCGCAAAATCGCCCCGCGCTCGGTGGGGCGTAGTGCCTCCACGTCCTGCAGCATCGAGGCTTTATTGTTGGCGGTGTTCGCCACCACCTGCCAGACCAGCGCCAGCCACGCGGCATCGCCTTGCCCCTCCGTTGGCGGCTGAATGCCCTCGGCCTGCATGACCGCCGCGACTTCCTTCACCACTGTCTGAACTCGACCTGCATACGCCGCGTTGCTCAATTCACCGTTGCGCACCCCATGCAGGGCCACCAGCGGGTTGATCGCCGCGTTCACCGCCAGCTTCTGCCAAAGCCGGGCGCGAATATTGCTCACTGCCGTGGTGGCAAGGCCCGCTTGGGTTAGTGTCTCGGCAAGTGCCTGTGAAAGCCCGCTGTGCTGATGGTTTAAATCGCCCACAAACGTCGCCCCGCGCCCCGCATGTGCCACGCCGGTATCGCCGGTTAAATACGCGCCCTCTGTGGTGGTCGCGCACAGCACCGGCCCGGGCCAGGCTTGGGTAATGCGCGGTTGGGCGAGAAAGCCGTTCTGCCAAAGTACCAGCGGGGTAGAGGGAAGAATCACATCCGCGATGCTCCCAAGCGCCGCCTCAGCGGCTATCGCCTTGGTGGTGATATGCACAAAGGCAGCTGTGTCAGGCAATGCGGAAACCAACTGGTCAACGGTGAGCGTGTTCAGTAGGTGCTCACGCATCTCGCCTTCGGGTGTGGTCAGCGTTTGCTGGCCGGGCAGCGGACGGCGGCCAATCAGCGTCACGTTAGCCTGCGGCGCAAGCGAGTGCGCTAACAAACGACCAATGGCGCCGGGGCCGAGTATCCAGTGGGAGGTCATCATTGAAGGTGTCTTGAGCAGCGGCTGTGGCGTCAAGCTTACCTTTTTCTGTATAAGGTGGTGAAGATGAGGTGGGGCGTGTGGTTGGTCGATAACTAAAAAGCCCCGCTTCGCGAGAAACGGGGCGCAAAACTAGCGGTTCAAAATCGTTTAGAAAT
The DNA here is from genome assembly GCF_020991005.1 of Halomonas sp. CUBES01. Classification (GTDB taxonomy): domain Bacteria; phylum Pseudomonadota; class Gammaproteobacteria; order Pseudomonadales; family Halomonadaceae; genus Vreelandella; species Vreelandella gomseomensis. The sequence continues at coordinate 318,785 of NZ_JAJLLW010000003.1, forward strand.
TGAAGCCGAAGTTGGTCTGAACGCTGGTGTGCCACTGATCATCGGTCGGTGAACCAAAGTAACCGAGCGCATTGCGGTTGGCGACAACGCTGAACCAGGCGTAATACGGGCCAGCGGTCACTTTCATGCCCAGGTCGTTGAGCATCGGATCGTCGACATCACCGAAACCACCATTGACCGGCGAGTAATTGTCTTCCGGGCTGATGTAGCTGAAGTCATTGTAGAAGTAGAGGTTTTCGATGGCACCCCAATCAACATCCATGCTGTAGCCCAGGCTGGCTGAATACATCTGGCCTTCGGCGGGGATCAGGTAGTTAAAGTTGAAGGCGCCGATCTGCATGACATTGTCGGAAATACCGCTGGCTGCTTCATCCGGATTTTCAGCGTCGTACTCGTAGGCAGTAGCCTGAAGCTGCGTAAACCAGGCGCCGTAGGTGCCGTTCAGGCCAATCGCTGCCTGCCAGCTGTTACCGCTATCGTTGGTCTGCTGGTTGTAGAGCTGCCCGCCTTTTGCCGAGACGTTGACTTCGGTGGTGTAGTCGGTGCCTTGGCCGAAGGTGTAGGCGACACGACCGGCCACCTGGTTTTCTTCGGAGTTGCCCTGAGCGCTGCTGCCGACCGGGTTGGCGCCATAGTGCTCGTTGCCATCACCCAGCTGGTCGCTCTTGAAGAAAGCCAATGAGGTGTCCCAGGCGCCTTGGGTATGATCCCACTTGATACCCGCGTTCTGGTTGTCGTTGAAACCGGAAAGGTAAGGCAGGGTGCCGTACCAGCCGAGGTAGCCATAATCCATGTTGCCGAACGGCGTCTGAACCAGGCCCACCTTGACGGTGTCGTTATTGCTCGCTTCATAGCCCATCCAGCCCTTCTTGAGGAACTGGTAGCCGTCGTAGAAACGATACTCCAGCGAGTACAGGAAGTCGTCGTGTTGCCCGTCTACGCCCAGTACGAACTTACCAAAGCCCAAGTCGCCGCCGGTGTCCTTATCGACTTGATCCCAGTCATTATAGGTCCCGTTCAGCTGAAGGGTGCCGGTGACCTGGGTCTTCTGGATCGAATCCAGCACAGAGCGGTTTTCCTCAGCAAGCTCACGCGTCTGCTGGACATCCTGGCTTTGCGCTTCCGCTGTGGCGGAGGACTGGGCCTCAAGCTGCTGCTCCATGCGCTCGACTTGATCGCGCAGAGCATCCAGCTGGCGCTGCATGGCCTCGGTGTCCTGCTGGGCCAGGGCCGGTGCGGCAAAGGCCATGGTGCCAGTAACGCCCACGGCAAAGCCGGCGGTCTTGAATGATCGCTGCAACATAGTGTCCTCTCTTGCTTCAAGTCTTGGGTCGTCGCCCGAGCTGACTAGCCCTGCGAGCTGACCCCTGAACGTATTGAACCGCCACAGTGGCGCGACCACGCGACAGCATGACCGCTACCCTCGGTGAAACCGGGGGCTGGCGCTGAGCAATGGCATGACACGTCCTGTGCGAAACATGCGGATGTCGCGGTTGCAGCGGAAACTGATTTTTTTGTTATAAAAATAACGGTAACAAAATAGGGCGTTTAATAAAAAAACGTAATGGATAAAGGCTCAACGTTCGCCATCGCTCAGCATGGTGTGGACGTAATACAAAAGTCCCTCAGCCATGTCTGGAAAAGGGGTAGCAGTCCGGATAGATCGCTTATACAGTTGCGTTATGTAGGTATAAACAGCCAGGAGGTGGCTTTTGGACAGGCTTGAAAGGGTGATGTACGTCGAGGACGATCCAGATATCCGAGAAATTGCCTCCATGTCGTTAGGTGACGTGGGCGGCTTGACGGTCAAGGTATGCGAGTCTGGCGAGCTTGCACTCAGTGAAACGGAGGCGTTTGCGCCACAAATGATTCTGCTGGACGTAATGATGCCCGGTATGGACGGTCCAAGAACCTTGCTCGAACTGAAGCGCCAGGGGCTCATTGGCGAATCGGTAGCCGTTGCTTTCATGACCGCTAAAGTCCATCCCGAGGAAGTGGCACGGTACAAGGAAATCGGTGCGACAGACGTCATTGCCAAACCCTTTGATCCCATGACGCTCGCTGACGATGTGCGCGCTATCTGGAAAGCTTTTCATGGCTGATCCGACTTCTTCCCAGGCTTTCGCCCAGCGTTTAAAGGCGCTTTCGGAGGCGTACTCGAAACGCCTCGACGCCGATTTCGAGCGACTCCAAGCGCTGGTCGAGCAGGTCGTCGAAGATCCATCCCGCCTCGACTCTCTTCACCAGATACATGCTGTCCTGCATTCTCTGGCAGGCTCCGCCGGTACCTTTGGCTTTGAGCGGCTGGGGCGCCAGGCTCGGGAATACGAGCGACAGATTAACGGGCTGCTGAAGCAAGAGTCCATCCAGTCGCTGCCGACCCGCGAATGGGTGGCGCAATTACAAGACACGCTTGAGGCGGACAAGCGCCAAAAAGCCGTGGTGGGTCTGGAGACTTCTCGCCAAGACGACGTTGACGGTGAGCCCGCTATCTGGCTCGTGGAGCGAGACCCCATGTTAGCGGAATACATGGCGCAACAGCTTCACAGCTTTGGCTTCCAGGTGCGGCACTTCAGCGATGCGCAAGACCTTGCCGAGGTGGATGATGCCTCACCGGATCTATTATTGATCGACCATCGCGGCACGCGACATGCAGCGATCAAGACAAACCCGGTGGACTTTTGGCTGTCGCAACTCAGTCGCTATAGCTGTCCCGTGCTTTTTACGGGCAGCGAAGAAAGCTTTACGGCGCGACTTCAGGCGCTGCGAAGCGGCGGGCAGAATTATTTTGCCAAGCCCCTGGACATGATCAAGCTGGCTTCCCACATCGCGCAGCTGATCAAAACGAAGGATAGCCAGCCCGAGCGCGTGATCATTGTCGAGGATGACGTCGAGCTGTCGCAGCATCTTGCATGCGTGCTGGAAGCGGCGGGCATGCAGGTCAACGTGTTTGATCAACCTGAAGCGTTCTTCGATGCCCTCAATGATATCAACCCTGAACTGATCCTCATGGATCTCTGGCTGCCCGGCATTACCGGGGCGGAAATAGCCGCACTGCTGGGCCAGATGGAGCGCTGGTCACAGCTGCCGATCGTCTATCTTTCAGCCGAACCCGATGCAGAACTGCGTGGGCAGGCGCTATTGAAGGGAGGCGATGCCTTTCTCGAAAAGCCTATCGATACGGATCTTCTCGTCAGTCTCTGCCGATCGCGTGTCGTGCGGTTACGCAGACTTGAGCAAACCAAGACCCGAGATGCGTTAACCGGGCTTCTCAAGCACGCCAGTATCAAGGGAGCCCTGCAGGATCAGTGGCAACTGGCGCAACGCAAGCCCCAAGGGTTTTGTGTGGTGATGCTCGACATCGACCATTTCAAGGCCGTCAACGACACGTATGGGCATGCGGTCGGTGATTTGGTCATCGCCGCTGTGGGAACCTTGCTTCGCCAGCGTTTCAGGAGCACCGATAAACTAGGCCGATACGGGGGAGAAGAGTTTACGCTGGTGCTGATTGATTGCACCGCTGACCATGCTGTCAGCATGGTCAATAGCCTGCGTGAAGACTTTTCCGCCATTCAGTTTACGGGAGGGGGCGAGCCGTTTGCCTGTACCCTGTCGGCAGGCGTGGTCGACAACCAGGATTTTCCTGACGATACCGCCGAATCCTTGCTTAACCGGGCTGATCAAGCGCTTTACCAGGCCAAAAACAGCGGCCGTAACCGTACTTGTTTGGCATCAGAAACGCAGCGCGAGTGATCTGACAGCTGAGGTTGACCATGAAGGTACCACCGATCCCCGACAACGAAAGCGATCGCCAGTCTGCGCTGAACAAAACAGGCCTGCTCGATGGCGTGTCAGAAGCGCGCTTTGATCGTATTACGCGCCTCGCCCGTCACGTATTTTCCGTGCCGATTGCGCTGGTGTCACTGGTGGATGGGGATCGGCAGTGGTTCAAGTCCTGTCAGGGGCTGGGTGTCGACGAAACACCGCGCGAGTTCTCATTCTGCGCGCATGCCATTTTGAGCCAGTCGCCATTGATTGTTGAAAATGCCCTGGACGATGCACGCTTTGCCGATAATCCGCTTGTTATCGGCGAGCCGAATATTCGTTTCTATGCCGGTGCGCCGTTGCACACTGCCGACGGTTACCGGATCGGGACGCTATGCCTGATTGATACCCAGCCAAGAACCCTTTCAGCAGATCAGGTAGGTATGCTTGCCGACCTGGCAGCAACCGTCGAGGCGCTGATACAGGCCGATGAAATCAGCCAGATGTCCTACTCGGCGCTGGAGTCTGAGCTGATGGCCAGTCGCGACCACATGGCCTCGCTGATCAGTAACATGCCGGGCGTTACCTATCGCTGCTTACACGATGCGCAATGGACCATGTTGTACATCAGCGGGCAGGTGGATCGGGTCAGCGGCTACCCGGCAGCCGATTTGATCGGTAACCAGAACGCCTGTTACGCAGACCTGATCCACCCGGACGATGCCTTCATGGTCGAAAAGGCGGTACAGACTGCCGTTGCCAACAGTGTTGGCTGGCATATCGAGTATCGCATCCGGCATCGTGATGGCACCTGGCGCTGGGTGGAAGAAAGGGGGCAAGGCGTTCCAGGCAACGCTGAACATCCGATGGTTCTGGAAGGCTTCATCGTCGACATCACGCGCGAACAGAACACGCTCAGCCAGCTTAAAAAGCATCACGACGCCCTGGTGCTGCTCAACGATATCGTATTTTCTTCGCAGGAAACGCTGGATGGCAAGATCAATCACGCCCTGGCGACAGCCAGGCAATACCTGCAAGTGGATCTGGCCATTCTTAGTCAGATCGAGGGTAATATCTATACGGTGCGTTGGATGGAGGCAGCACCAGGCGCGGCATTGTCTCCAGGCCAGCAGTTCATGCTGGGGCAAACCTGGTGCCAGTTCCTCTTTTCGGGCCGCTCGGATGAAGAGCGTGAGCTGTTTGTCGCGAATGTCGAGCAAAGTGAGTTCAAGCGCCACCCCTGCTATCGGGAAAACCCGTTGGGTGCCTATATCGGCATCGCCATCGACATAGAGGGCCAAGCCTTCGGTACGCTGAACTTTTCGGCCAGCAACGCCCGGGCGGACGATTACGATGATAGCGAGAAGCTGTTTATTCGCTTGTTGGCGCGCTGGCTGTCCGACCTGCTGGCCAACAACCTTCATAACGAGCGTCTCAGCAAGTTAACGGCGCAACTGCCTGGCGTGACCTACCAGTTCCGACGTTTCGCTGACGGTCGCATTATCTTTCCCTTCAGCTCGCCCCAGATTGAGGATTTCTACGGCCTCACTCCGGCACAGGCGGCCGAAGATGCCACCCCCGCTTTTGCGCGGATTCATCCCGACGACCTGAGCGCCATCCAAGCCTCCATCGAGCACTCGTCAGAGACGTTGGAATACTGGACGGCTATGTATCGTGTGCAATTCGAGGGAGTTGGGTATCGCTGGATCATGGGGCATGCCAAACCGGAACGTCTCGTGGACGGAAGTACCCTGTGGCACGGCTATCTGCATGACATTCACGAGTGGGAGCAGGCGCGTCAAGCCCTGGAAAACAACGAAGCTCGCCTGCGCGGGCTGTTCGATTTTTCCCCCATCGGCATCGCGCTGAATGATTTTGCAACCGGGCGTTTCATCGATTTGAACGACGCGCTCATTGCGCCAACCGGGTATACCCGGGAGGAGTTTGTGTCACTGAGCTATTGGGATGTCACACCCAAGGAGTACGAAGCCGCAGAGGATCAGGCGCTTGCCACCTTGAAGGCAACAGGACGCTACGGCCCCTTCGAGAAAGAGTATATTCGTAAAGATGGCAGCCGTTATCCGGTGCGTTTACAGGGCATGCTCAGCCAGGAGCAGGATGGTCGCCAAGTGATCTGGTCACTGATCGAGGACATCACCGAACGTCGTAAGCTGGACAAGATGAAAGACCAGTTCATCTCGACCGTGAGCCACGAACTGCGTACGCCCCTGACCTCGATCAAGGGGTCGCTTGGCCTTGTGAAGGGCGGTGCCGCCGGAGATCTGCCCGACCAGGCTCAGTCACTCATCAACACCGCTGAACGCAATGCCCAGCGGTTGGCCGCGTTGATCAATGATTTGCTGGACATGGAAAAGCTGGTGGCCGGCAAGATGCCCATGAACTTGACGGTGCAACCCCTGGCCCCGTTGCTAAAGGATGTGGTTGACAGCCTGCAGGGCTATAGCGAGCAGCACCAGGTAGCGATACAAGGTGCCGATGCCTGGCCGTCCGTTTGCTGTCAGGTGGATGGCCCACGCCTGATACAGGCCCTCACCAACCTGTTATCCAACGCGATCAAGTTCTCGCCGCCAGGACAAACGGTTGCGCTAGTCGTGACAGCCGCCGAGCACACTGTCGAGATCTCAGTGCGCGATCATGGCCCCGGCGTCGCACCGGCGTTCCGCGATCGTCTCTTTCAGCGGTTTGCCCAGGCAGACAGTAGCGACACTCGTAAGCTGCCGGGCACGGGCCTTGGTCTGGCAATCAGCCAGGAAATCTGCCATCAGATGGGAGGCGAGGTTGGCTACCGCGATGCGGTGGGTGGCGGCGCTGACTTTTTTATTGTCTTGCCCAGGAAACACGTATTGTGAAAGCCCCGCTAAGCGTCCGCATCGTGCTACTCGTCGTCCTCATGAGCGGTATTTTGGTGGGCGGCATTCTGGTGACGGTCTACCCGCTGTTAGTGAAGAACTACGAGACCATCATCGCGGAGCGTGAAGCGGCGGAAATCGATGGGCTGGCGTCCGAGCTTGAGTTATCGCAGCAGCAGCGGATGCTTGCGCTGGAAGCCTTTGCCACGCGCTTGCTGACGGATGAAGGCCGGCTTCGCGATCGTCAGGCGCTGCAGGCGCTGCTTCAGCAGCCATCTGTGGCCAGCCAGCTGTTCCCCGACGGGTTGCTGATCTTTGATGCAGAGGGCACGGCTATCGCGGAAAATAGCCACGTACCAGGACGATTAGGCACCAACTACATGGATCGTCCCCACTTCCAGCGTGCCCGGCAAACCCGCGAAGCGATCATATCGGAGCCGATCATGGGGCGTACCACCGGCTTGCCGTTGATCTCCTACCTGCAGCCCATCCTGTCGCCGGATCAACGCATCATCGGATACACCGGCGGATTGGTGGATCTATCCAACACGCCGCTTATCGACGCTGAAAAATGGAACGAGGAGCAATCGAGCATCATCACCTTGATTGTAGATCCGCAGCATCGCCTCTTTGTGTCCATGCGGGAACGGTTCGACACGCCCGAACCGCTCCCCGACGACGGTGAGGACGCGCTGGTCGACGCCGCCCTGTCGCTCAGCCCTGCCGGCACCGTTGTCGCCTACCAGCAACGCCCTTACCTGGTGACGACCCAGCGGCTGGAATCCCTGGGCTGGATCGTGCTGCGCGCATTACCCTATAGCGATGCCATCGCCCCCGCAAAAGCCTCCTTTCGGCAGTTCCTGCTGATCGCTCTGGTTGCCATGTCACTGGTGGGGCTGGCGGGGGCGTGGATCGCTCGAACCCTGACACGCCCCATAGAGCGCATCACGCATCGCATTGATCACATGGCCGACGATGCGCGTTTTGATAGCGACTTTCTTGAGCAAGGCGGCCCTGAGGTTCGCGCCCTCGCGCATTCCATGAACCGTTTGGCGAACGAGCGAAAAGTGGCTGACGATGCGATACGCAACGCCGAACGTTTTTTATCCAACATCCTTGAAGCGGCCTCTGAAGTGGCCATCATCGCCACCGATACCGCCGGCGTCATTACCGCCTTCAATAAAGGCGCCGAGCATATGCTGGGCTACAGCAAGTCAGAAATCGTAGGCAAGCAGACCCCGGCCATCTTTCATCGCCAGGAGGAGGTGAGCGTACGGTCAGCGCAGTTAACGACTGCGTTCGGTAAACCCGTCGAGGGCTTCCGGGTGTTTGTGGAAAAAGCCGAGCTGGATGGTTCCGAGGTACGGGAGTGGACGTACGTGCATAAGGATGGCCGTCATGTGCCGGTATCCCTGGTGGTGACGCCCATGCGTGGTGATGACGGTGACATCAGCGGTTATCTGGGTATTGCTGAAGACATCACCGAGCGTAAACGAGCTGACCAGATGAAAAACGAGTTTATCTCAACCGTCAGCCACGAATTGCGCACGCCCTTGACCTCTATTTCGGGTGCATTGGGGTTGATGATGGGGGGCGGCGCCGGCGAGCTTCCTGACAAGGCCCAGAAACTGCTGACGACCGCGCACCGTAACAGCAAGCGTTTGGCGCACTTGATCAACGACTTGCTGGATATTGAAAAGATCGCTGCGGGCAAGCTGCATTTTGATATGCAGGTGCACGCGCTGATGCCGCTGATTGAACAAGCCATGGAGGCTGACCGCAGCTATGGCAGTCACCGAGGCGTGACACTATTACTGGCCGAGGAGATACCTGAGGTATTCGTCAACGTGGATGCCCAGCGGATGCTGCAGGTGCTTGCTAACCTGCTCTCCAATGCGATCAAGTTTTCGCCGGACGGGGATACGGTCACCGTCTCGGTTGAAGCATCGGACAACAAGGTTATCGTCAGCGTTATCGATAACGGACCCGGCATACCCGCTGCGTTTCACGAGAAAATCTTTCAGCGTTTCGCCCAGGCCGATTCGTCTGACACGCGCGCCCAGGAGGGGACGGGACTGGGGTTGGCCATCACGCGGGAACTGATAGATCACATGGGAGGGCGCATTGATTTCGAGTCCAGCGAAGGCAAGGGCTCGCGTTTCTTTTTTGAATTGCCATTGGTTGCAACAGCGGCGGAAACGTCCCCGTCATCGCTATCCGCTGTTGATCAGGATCACGCTCCCAGGATCCTTGTCGTTGAAGACGATAGCGATATCGCCACACTTCTCGCTCATATGCTGAGCGATGCTGGCTATCGCGTCGATATCGCCCTGACCGGTCACGAGGCGCAAAAAAGGCTCCAGGAAACACATTACGACCTGATGAGTCTGGATCTGATGCTGCCCGACATGAGTGGGTTGGATATCATTTATACGCTGCATGAACACCCCGCTACCGCTGACCTGCCGGTTGTCGTGGTGTCCGCTCAGGTGGAGGAGAATCGGCTGGCACTCAGCGGGCAAGCAACCGGCATCGACTGGCTGGCCAAACCGATCGATCAATCGCGGCTAATCGACATGGTTGGACGGCAGTTATCAGACACGTCGATACAGTATCCACGGATATTGCATGTCGAAGACGACGCCGATTTACATGAAGTAATCTGTGCCATGGCTGGCGATCACTATACCTTTGAAGCCGCGCGCACCCTGCAAGAAGCTCGCAAACGCCTGCAACAGACGACTTTTGACGTCGTGCTTCTGGACATAGGGCTGCCGGACGGGTCGGGCTGGGAACTGGTGGAAGATGTTCGTGCTCGTCAGCCTGATGCGAAGGTGGTCATCTTGTCCGGAGCCGATATGGCACAGCAGCATCACGACAAGGTCGAGGCCGTTCTGCTCAAATCCAGGCTATCCAAAGACGCCTTGATTCGTGGCATCGACGCACGCATTCAGTCATCACGATTAACGGGCAGGGCACCCACCGGTTGGCAAGGTTGATATCGGCGACTGGGACAGCCCTTTATCCGTCTGCATGCATGTCACGGGCAGCGCGTCCCACCCTATCGATGCCGTGCAAGGCATGGGCGTAAGAGAGCATGCTGACAGTGCCTGGTTAGAAATGCCGGCTCCGCTGGGCCGGCTTTCTCCGGGAAAGGTCACCGAGATCAGGGCGCGATGCGGGTGTTGGCGTCGGTAAAGCCTATCAGCGAAATATCCAGATCCATGCGGTCACCGCGAGGGCCGATCATGCTGAGCGTTGCGCTACTGCCACTGCGCAGCTGCTGCAACATCGACGGTTCAATGGGCGCGTCGGCCCGGCACCCTTGCGCCTGGCAGACCTGATAGGGGAACTGGATGGGCTCGCCGCCATCTACGCTCAATTGCAAACCCGCGGCCAGTCGCACCCCCAGCGGCACGAAAAAGCTCATCACCGGGTCATCGATCTGCGGCGGGTAGTTGAAAATTACCTGCATCAAGGGCTGGTCGCTGCCAGGTTGCGTGACCAATTGTGCCATCGCACAAGGATTCGGGCCCTCGGCATTACGCTGGCAGCGAACCTCCCAGTCCTGGAACGACTCAGTGGTGACATCATTACCGGACGCTGTTCCGGGTTCTTGTTGGCTGAAAGCGCTGGGTGAAAACGCCAGGATCGATAATAGCCCCGTCGTGAGTAGGGTTTTAGCAAGATGGTGCGGCATTGGCGTAACCTCCGGTTGTTTCGCTAATGGTAAATAACAACCTCTACCATGCCTGCTTGTTTGCTTTAGGTCGAGCCCCGTTGCTACCGCTAACCGCAGTTCGACGCTTGACGCTAAGGTCTAGTAGGCTTCGTTCCACTTTTGACAGTCGTGAGGATCTACCACCATGACGCATGCAACGATTCTGCAGCAAGGAACTATCCATTGCTTTCCCGCTGGTTTGCGCGATGAGCAAGGCAAACTGGTCAATGCCGAGGTATCGGCCGTGCTTTACGACGGCAAGCGATTGATCCTGGCCAGCGACAAACCGGTACCCGGAGAACATCGTTCAGCGGTGTTTGCCGTGCCGATGAGCGCGCAGGGGCCAGATGACAGTCGACTGGAGTACTACACCACTCCGCTTATCAAGCAGGCCGTCAAGTATGAGGACTTATCCCTCACGGCAGATGGCCGTTACGTATTGGCGACCACAGGCTTTGATCGAATCGACAGCGAAAGCCATGCCCTGAACGACTACAACCATTTGCTGATTTGGCCGCTGGGCAAACCTGAAAGCGTGCAGGTAGTGGATCCGGACCCGAGAGATGGCGTTGAGGGCTCACTGGAGCTGCGCACCAAGCTCGATGAAGCGGTTGGCTATCCCTACTACAAAGTCGAGGGACTTGCCGCAGTACCTGGAAAGCGCGGCGATGGCTTGTTGCTGTTCGGTATCCGCGAACAGGGGCAGGCACATGATGACTTCACCTATGTAAGCCGTATTGTGGGCGCCCATTACGAAATGAGTGAAAGCGGCAACCTGGTATTCATCGATAAAATGCGCGAGCACTACGCCTTCGAGCCGGGCAACCACCCCGCGGTTCGTTACGACTGCGGCCTGTCGAGTCTGGAGTATGATCCATACCACGGGCGTCTTTACTTGCTAAACAGCTTCGAGGTTGAGGAAGCAGAGGAGGAACGCATCGGTGGTTATCTTTGGGAGGTCAGCCTGGATGATTTCCACGCGGGAAGCCGTCCATCGCTGGTGACCACGCCATCGGGGCTTCCGCTGGAATTTGAACACAAGGCAGAGGGCCTTGCCGTACTGGACCATGATCGCCTGTTTGTGGCCTACGATAACGATCGACACCTTGGGCTGGGCAGCGTAGACGAGCGTGACGAACGGCACGCCTGTGAGGCGCCCTTTACCCTGTTGCAGGTTGCCTGACGCCATGCTGCCACAGCAATGCATTTGCGCTTCTTGTTACACCTCATGGTCGAGTGCCGCTCACAACTACTATTGAGGAGATGTCGTGCTTTTATCCATTCTGGCGATCCTGCTGGGGTTTGTTCTGCTCCTGTGGAGCGCTGACCGTTTCATCGATGGTGCCTCGGCAGTGGCGGGGCACATTGGGTTACCGTCTTTGGTGATTGGCATGGTAATCGTCGGGTTTGGCACCTCGGCGCCGGAGATCGTCGTGTCCATCATGGCCGCCCTTGATGGAACCCCCGAACTGGCCCTTGGTAATGCGCTGGGATCCAATATCTATAACGTTGGCCTGATCGTCGGCGTGACGGCTCTGATCATGCCGATTGCAGTGCATTCGAAGATTATTCGCCGTGAGCTACCGCTGCTATTACTGTTCGGAGCCGTGGCAGGCGGATTTTTCTGGAACGACCAACTTAGCCGATGGGAATCTCTGTTGTTACTGATTGGGTTCTTTGGTCTGATGGCCTGGACGACCTGGACAGCTCTGCGTGGCAAGGGAGATCCATTAGTTGAAGAGGCGCAGGCGCTTTCGTCGCCTCCCATGACGCTTGGACGCGCCATCTTTTGGCTCTTGGCTGGGTTGACGCTACTGTTGGTGAGCTCGCGGATGCTGGTCTGGGGGGCTGTGTCCGTGGCGAGTGCTCTGGGCGTGAGCGATCTCATCATCGGACTCACGATCGTGGCGCTGGGTACCTCACTGCCGGAGCTGGCATCCTCCATTGCGGCGGTACGCAAGGGGGAGCACGATATCGCCATTGGTAATGTGGTTGGCTCCTGTATGTTCAATTTATTAGCGGTGGTGGGCATTGCTGGCGTTATTGCACCAATGGAGGGACTTTCGACAGAGGTCATGCGCCGAGACTGGCCGGTGATGATGGCCATGGTAGTGGGCCTGTTCATCATGGGCTACGGGGTTCGCGGCGCAGGACGCATTAATCGCATTGAAGCAAGCGTTTTACTGCTGGGGTTGGTGGTTTATAACGGCTGGCTGGTCAATGCTGTGTTGACAGTCTGAGAGGCGATGCCCCCGCTATGGTGAGCTTGGTTGCTAGATTGCTCGTTGGCGTGACGTGACCTGGCGCGCAAGTAGGCGATTGAAGGGGGATTGGGGCTGGGCCTGTCATGGCTAGGCCCAGCCCATGAACCTTATTCAGCCGCGTTGGGGAAGAACAACTGCTGGCCTTTTACTTCGAATTCGCCAATGGCTTGTTGGCCCTCATCAGAGAGGAGCCATTCGTGCCATTGTGCTGCCAAATCTTGCTTGATGTGCGGGTGGCGTTCCGGATTAATCAGAATACTGCCGTATTGATTGAAAAGCGCATCGTCGCCCTCGAACAGTAACGTCAAGTCTTTGGGGTTTTCAAAAGCGACCCAGGTAGCGCGGTCACTCATCACGTAGGCGTTCATGCCAGCGGCGGTATTGAGTGTCGGGCCCATGCCGCTTCCCAGCTCGCGATACCACTCGCCTTCAGGCGACACACCCGCAGCGTCCCACAGGCGTAGTTCGGCGCGATTTGTTCCGCTGTCATCGCCGCGCGAGACGAAAGGCGCTTCTTCTTCGGCGATGAGCGTGAACGCTTCCGTCACGTTCTCTGCGTCTGCAATGCCTGCCGGGTCATCCGTCGGGCCGATGATGACGAAATCGTTATACATGACGTTGGCGCGTTCGATTCCGTAACCTTCTGATACAAAACGCTCTTCGCCGGCCGTGTCGTGCACAAGGAGGCTGTCCGCGTCGCCACGGCGGGCAATTTCAAAGGCTTGACCCGTTCCCACGGCGACAACACGTACATCGATGCCGGTAGCCTCGGTAAACTGTGGGTTGATGTGATCAAACAGGCCCGAATTTTCGGTAGACGTAGTGGAGGCGAGGGTGATGAAGTCTGCGTCTTCTTGGGCTTGTGCCGTCAAGGCGAGGCCCATAAGGCTTGTGGTCGCGAGGATCAATCCGGTCTTTTTCATCTTTTCCTTCCTTCTTTTGAGTTGATGCAAAGGGGGTAATCATTCGTCTGGCTGCGTGGCATTGAATGGGTACCTGATCGCTTTGCTTGGTGGAATCTTGAAGCAATCGGTGCGGGCCGTCGTTGTGAATGTTTCGCCGTATATATTGGTATGAGGCGATTGGTTTATGGCGCAACAGCCCCGCTGGCTGATGTCGTTTCCTGTATTGCGTCCTGTCTGCAGCCAGGCAGCCCTATGAACCTCATGGCCATGCAATGGTTGACCTGTCCATCGGGCAACATTCAATTAAGTGTCAGCGCAATAAAGAAAGTAAGCCGCGTCGGAGAACTGTTTGGATACGCCCTTGAGTTGCATTATCTACCGTGATGGGTACGTTTGCACTTAGCGCTGTAATTTATGCATTCATATGCATACAATCTGTATTTTGAATACGCATCTGCCGCTCCCGACTGTCCCGCTAACAGATGGGGTGATCACTGAGTAACGCGTACGCCTTCGACCCATCATCTACCGAAAGATGCTTGCCGTGCGCTCGGTGATTTAGGGGCGTTACTGCCGCTTAGCCTTGGGGCTATAGGCGTGGCAGGCTTGGCGCCGATATCTGTTCTGTTGGGCTTCGCTGCTTTTATATCGCAACGGGGCTTTATTATCGTCTGCCTATACCGGTACAGCCGCGAGCGGTGTGCTGATCGGCGCGGTGTTGCTGCTGTCAGGGGCGACGGGCAGGATCAACTGGCTAGCCCGGCTGGTGCCCAGGTCGGTTCTGAGCGGTATCCAGTGAGGATTGGGACTGTTGCTCGCTCACATGAGCATTGACCTGATGTCCACGTCGCCGCTTGTCGGGGTGGTCACGTTGTCTGAACTGGTGATCATTTTGGGGGCATTGCCACATTTCCCTGCAGCGCTATTGAGGCTTGGGGGGAGTAGCTTTCGGCAATCTCTCAGCGTAAATTACGCGTTTTGGCAAGGCGAAACGGGGAGCACTTTACCCGCACCGCCTACTGACATGAGGAAATGAGGACATGAGCGCATTACAGGATTTTTGAAGCCGCTTAATATACGCTACGATTCTGTCGCCAGACACGCTCCATGAATCCTGAACCGCGCGGAACCCTCCATCATGTACCGGCGATTATTGTTACCCTTTTTCCTGCTAGGGCTGCTCGCATTTCTGGCGGGCTGCGGAGAAACGCCCACCGGGCGGTCTCAGGTGGCGTTGGTACCCAACCCGCTGATGGACGATATGGGGCAGGACGCCTTTAACCAGCTGCGCGAGCGCCAGCCGGTGAGTGGCAATGCACAGGCGAATCGCCTGGTACAGTGCGTGGCCGAACACGTGATCGCCGGCGCCGAGGCAAGCTATCTCGGACTGGATTTCCCCAAACGCTGGGACGTGGTGGTGTTTGAAGACCCATCCCCCAATGCGTTTGCCCTGCCGGGTGGTCACATTGGTGTGCATAGCGGTTTGCTGCAGGTCGCTGAAACCCCCGCCCAACTGGCGGCAGTGGTCGGGCATGAAGTTGCTCACGTACTGGCCGACCATGGTAACGAGCGGCTGACCCAACAGCTTGGTATCAAGGCCGTCCTCCTGGTCGTCGGGTTGCTGGGGGAGGGGGATTTTGGCAGTCAACAGTTGATGCAGGCGTTGGGGATCGGCGCCCAGTTAGGCATCCGTCTGCCGTTCAGCCGTGCCCATGAAGAGGAAGCCGATCTGATGGGCCTGGAGATCATGGCCCGTGCAGGATTCGATCCGCAGCAGAGCGTCGCGCTGTGGCAAAACATGGCGGCTAATGGCGGTGACCAGCCCCCAGAATTTCTCTCGACGCACCCGGCCCACGAAACGCGCATTCGCGGCTTGGAACAAGCGCTGGAAGACGCCACGGCGATCTACCGGTCGGCTACCCCGGCTGACTGTTCGTGAAGTGAGGTGACCCATGATGTCTAATCCGGGGCTGTGGCTATTGTTGGCCGACGCATTGCTGGTCATTCATGTGCTGTTCGTCGCGTTTGTCGTGCTCGGTTTGTTAGCCGTGTACGCGGGCTATTTTCTGAACTGGCAGTGGGTGCGCAATCGGGTGTTTCGCATTGTGCACCTAGGCGCTATCGGCTATGTGGTGGTGCAATCCTGGCTAGGAGCCGTCTGCCCGCTAACCACCTGGGAAATGGCACTGAGGGCAGAGGCGGGCGCCGCTACCTATGCGGGGTCGTTTATTCAGCATTGGCTGCAGAGCCTGCTCTATCATAACGCCCCAGACTGGGTTTTCATGGCGGTGTACACCGTGTTTGGCGGTCTGGTGCTGGCTAGCTGGTCTATGGTGCGGCCTGGTCAGCGTCAACGCTAAGTAAGCTGCTGGGTGCGTGTACTAGACTTTTCACAATGAAGCGTGATCAGGAGGCAAGCCATGCGGCATCTTTACCTGATGCGTCACGCCAAGGCCAAGCAGCCCCGTGGCGACATGACCGATCACCAGCGGCCGCTACGCAAGCGGGGCAAGCATCAGGCAGCGGTGATGGCGCCTGTGCTGCAGCGCTGGCAAGCGTTGCAAGGGGAGGTCTATGTCAGCACGGCGGCGCGCACGCGGGAGACATTCGACGATATCGCAGCGCAACTGCCTGACCGTACTTTGGCGAATTCGGTTCACTTCGATGAAGCCCTTTACACCTTCGATATTGAAGCGCTACTGGCATGGCTGAAAGCGTTGCCTGGCGAGGCCGAGCGCGTGTTGATTATCGGCCATAATCCCGCTCTGGTGGATCTTGCCCGTTGGTTCGATAAGGCAGCACCGCCATCGCTGCCCACCGGTAGCGTGCTGCATGTCACGCTGCCTGATAGGCCCTGGTCATCCATGGGTCAGGGCGGTGCCGAGCTAGTAGGGCAGTTGAGCCCGGCGGAGGCCAGTTATCCGCTTTTCAAGCGCTTGGCACCCAAGCAGCCCGACCATAAGCGCGACACAGGTAGCCATATCCATGCCATGCTCGAGCATCAGTACCGGATGATCAGGGCGTTAGAGCCGGGAGTGGTCGCGGGCATCGATCCTGAGTTTCTGCATCAGTACCGGGTTAACTTGCGCCGTAGCCGGGCAGTGGGCGAATCCGTGCTTGCCATTACCAAGGTGCCCTGCCTGAAGAAGAGGCTGAAGCGGCTCAAACGGCGTGCCCAGGCCACCAGCGACCTGCGCGATCTGGACGTATTTCTGGAGGATCTGGATAAAACCCAGCCACCGCTTTCCGCCAACACTCGCCAGGGCTTGCAGCAATGGCTCGAGGGTTGCCAGCGGGTGGAGCATCATACCCTTTGCCAGCAGTTAAACGCGCCGGAGTACGCTGAAGAGCTGCAAGGCTGGCAGCGTTTTATAGCGTCGGGGGAGTTTGATAAGGCGTTGTCCACACTTTCACCCAAGCGTATTCACGCGGTACTGGAGGAGCGCATCGCACGCCACGATGACGATCTGGCCGCACTCTCGTTCGACGCTTCTGACACCGCCTTACATGAACTTCGCAAGAGCTTGAAGCGCATCCGCTATCTGGCCGACCTGATGCCAGACATCTCCAAACCGTTTTTATCCGTGCTGAAGCGCCGTCAGCGTCTGCTCGGTGACTTTCAGGATTTGTTCACCCGACAAGTCTGGCTGGATGCCTTCTGTGCTAATGCCGATAACGGCCAAAGGCAGAAGCAGGAGTGCAGTCAATGGCGCGCTGAGCTGGAAAAAACAAAGCACAACCTGCGCAAAGACGTGTTGGCGTTAGCACCCTTGCCCAAGGCTCAAAAGTAACCTTGCCGTTTTGCTCACTAGGGTCGCTGCCGGTTGCGACGCGCTACCATGTGGGGTGAAGCGCGTGCCGCATGCTGAATATCACCCGAGATACCGGCGAGTTTCTTCAGGTGCTGGTCAAGGCCACCAGGGCGCACCGGGTGCTTGAGATTGGCACCTCAAACGGCTATTCGACGCTGTGGCTTGCTCAGGGGGTGGAGCCCATTGGCGGGCATGTCACTACTGTATAACTTTCCGATTACAAGCTTGATTTAGCCGCCAGGAATTTTGAACGCTCGGGCCTTGGCAAATTTATCACCCAGCGCCAGGGAGAGGCGGGCGCTTACCTGGCAAGCATGCCGTAGACCAGCGTTGATCTTGTCTTTCTGGATTCGCAACGCGCTGACTACGTGCAGTGGTGGTCAAGTATCCAGCGCGTTTTGAGCAAACACGGGCTTGTCGTCGTCGACAACGCCCTTTCGCATGCCGACGAGATGGCGCCTTTCGTGGCGCTTGTGGAGGCGACCGCTGATTTCAGCACTTGCACCGTTCCCGTCGGTAACGGCCAGTTCCTGGCCACTCGTGTTCCACGCTCGTCGTGAGCCTGGCATCCAGGCCGTCAGGGTACGCCATGTAACCGCGCGTCAAAAAAGGTCATGAAGGCACGCGCCTTGGCGGTCACATGCCGCCCCGGCGGATATACCGCGTAGACACCAGCTTCGGGCAGTGTCCATTCTTCAAGCACGCGTACCAGGCGTCCGGCGGCGATCTCTGGCGCTGCGGTCATGTCCGGCATGACAGAAAGCCCCCCTCCAGCGACCATCAGCGCGACCAGGCTCGCCGTCGAATTGGCGGCCAGCCCCGCGCGCATTTGTACCTCATGCCGCTCATCACGTCGTTGGAACGTCCAGGTTAACGGCGCTTTTAACGGCGTAAAGGCGATCCATGCATGGTCTTCCAGCGCCTTGGGATGGCAGGGCGTGCCGTGACGTTCCAGGTAATCAGGGGCCGCCATTACATGCTGTTGAAAAGTGCCTATGCGACGCGCGCGAAGCGTGGAATCTTTGAGCCAGCCTAAACGAAACGCTAAATCGATACCGTCCTGCACCATGTCGCTTACCTGGTCGCCGCTGCGTAGTTCTATATGCAGGGCCGGGTGCAAGCGGCTAAAGGCGACCACCGCGCCACTCAACACCTCGGCGGCGTAATCTTCGGGGGCTGTGATACGCAACTCGCCGTGAAGCTGTTGGGTGTCACTGGCGGCACTGGCAAGTGCCCCCTGTAGATCCGTTAATAGCGGATGGCATTGATGGTAGAGCGCTTCTCCGGCCTGGGTGAGCTGGACCCGCCGCGTGGTGCGGAGAAACAGCGTGACCCCCAGGCGCGTTTCCAACTGGCGAATTTGCAGGCTTACGCGGGTTTTCGTACAGCCTAGCCGCTCCGCCGCCTTGGTAAAGCTGCCTGCCTCCACCAGCGCGATAAAGATCGGCAAACCGTTTAAATCGAACTCATTGGCGGTGGTCATGTGGCGCTCGATTGTTATCAAATCAACGACAGTAAATTACGAAAACCGCTATTTTTCAAATCAATGAGGCGCCCGACAATGTAGTGACGACCCATTGAAGGAGTACTGTGATGAAGATTGCACTGATCGGCGCCAGCGGATTCATTGGTTCTGCCCTGTTAACCGAGGCGCTCTCCCGCGGCCATCATGCGAAGGCACTAGTCACTCGCCCTGAACGGGTGACGTCGCATGAACATGTCGTTAGCGTTAAAAGCGATGCGTTGAATACCGCTGAGCTTGCCCAGCAGCTACGCGGTGTCGAGGCCGTTGTCAGCGCTTTCAGCAGCCACGCCCAGAAGGATGTATTCGGCTATTATCTCAAGGGATTCCAGTCGATTCTGGCCGCCACTCAACACGCGTCAGTCCCCAGGTTGCTGATGGTCGGTGGTGCGGCCACACTTGAGGTGGCGTCGGGTAAGCTGTTGCTGGACACGCCGGATTTTCCCGACGAGTATCGGGCCATGGCGGAGGGGGCTAAAGCCGCTCTGGATATATTGCGGGAGCAAACGGCCCCGGCGTGGACGTTCCTGTCTCCCGCCGCTGAGATTTTTCCTGGCGAGCGCACGGGCAACTTCCGGCTGGGGAGCGATACGCTGCTCACCGATAGTGACGGCAACAGCCGTATTTCCGCGCAGGATTACGCCATCGCCATGATCGATGAGCTGGAAGCGCCGCGCCATACCTATCAGCGCTTCTGCGTCGCCTACTGAGCAAATTCTTATAGTCCCTTACCCGCACAGGTGAGGGGCGCTTCATTAGTCCCAGGTATCCTTGCGCTATCATCATCTTCGTGACCGGGCGGCCTGTATGCCTCACACTGCCATTATATCCCTTTCGGATGCCTACCCTTGACCACCGCCGCCTGGTTTGTATTGATCGGAATCCTGTTGATCACGATGGGGCTGCGTTCTGCTTTTCTGCAGCGAATGCGGCTGACGCCGTCGATTGTCTATCTGGCTATCGGGGTCACCCTGGGGCCGTCGCTGCTCGGTGCGTTTCATTTCAACCCGCTCAAGCAGGCGCACCTGCTGGAAGTGCTCGCTGAAATTGCGGTGTTGGTGTCGTTGTTTATCGCGGGCATGAAAATGCCGTTGCCCTTCAGATGGCGCGAATGGCGTGTGCCGGTGCGGCTGGCGTTTGTCTCCATGTCGATCAGCGTCGCCCTGACGGCTGCTTTCGGCTACTACATACTGGCTTTACCACTGGGGGCAGCGGTTGTGCTGGGCGCTATACTGGCGCCTACCGATCCGGTGCTGGCCACCGACGTGCAGGTTCGCCACATGGGCGATAAAGACCCGCTGCGGTTCACGCTGACCAGTGAAGCGGGCATGAACGATGGCAGTGCCTTTCCGTTTGTGATGCTCGGGCTCGCCATGCTCAGCGCGCCGCTCAGCCTGGACATGCTCCAGGGGTGGCTGCTGAAGGAGATACTCTGGTCCACGCTCATGGCGCTGGTGGTGGGCGTGGTCATGGGGCGTTTATTGGCTCAGCTGGTATGGAAGCAACGCTTCATGATCAGCGAGGGGCCTTTGCTGGATGATTTTCTCGGGTTGGGCCTGATCGGCGTGGTGTATGGCGTCTGCCTGCTGCTCGATGCGTGGGGCTTTCTGGCGGTGTTTGCGGCGGCCATTGCGCTGCGCCAGTCAGAGCGCAAGCTGGCGAATACTCATGCACCCGCCTCAGACGTTCCGCCCGTGCCTGACACGTCGATCCTCGACGAGGAGGCAACGCCTCAACACGGTACGCAAGTGGCAGAAGGCTCGTTGGTGTTCAAGGAATCCCTCGAGCGGCTTTCCGAGCTGGTGCTTGTCATGCTGCTGGGTGGGATGCTGTTTATTGATTCGTGGAGTATGCGGGCGGTTGGCCTGGCGCTCTTTCTGTTTGTTATCGTGCGCCCGGTCAGCGTCTTTATCGGCCTGCTTGGCTCGGGAACGCCGATGCGCCTGCGGATGCTGGTAGGGTGGTTCGGCGTGCGCGGTATCGGCTCGATCTATTACCTGATGTTCGCGATTGTCTTTGGTCTGCCGGAAGCGCTGGCGGTGGAGTTCATCCACATTACGCTGGTGGTGATCGTGCTGTCGATCATTATCCACGGACTCACCGTCAAGCCGATGATGTCAAAGTGGTGGCCATAGACCGAGCAAAGATACCCTCTATCATTGCCAGCGAGCCTCTTCGGTAAGTAACACCACAGGAACAGCACAATGGATGTGATTGGCAACATCATCGTCTCCGAGTTTTCGGATTTTAACGATTTAAGAGAATTTGTCGTGGTGGTGCTGCGGCTGCTGATGGCGGCACTACTGGGGGGACTGCTGGGGCTGGAGCGCGAACAGAGCGGCAAGGCGGCGGGCATACGTACCCATATGCTGGTATGCATGGGCGCTGCGCTGTTTATCTTGATTCCTGCGCAAGCGGGTATTTCCGATTCGGAGATGAGCCGCGTCATTCAAGGCGTTATAGCGGGCATCGGCTTTCTTTGCGCCGGTACCATCATTACCCGTAAAGACGACCAAGGCACCTCAGGGCTGACCACGGCGGCAGGCATCTGGTTTACCGCCGCCATCGGCATTGCCGTAGGTCTGGGGCGCGAGCAAACGGCCGTGTTATGTACGCTGCTGGCCTGGCTGGTGTTGTACGTGGTGCCATTTTTCACGCGTTTCATCAGCAGGAAAAAAGCGAACCAAGACGAGGACACCGACGACACGCCCGATGCCTGAGGAACCAGGGTATCTGCTGGTGTAGCGGTGTCAGTGTGCTCTATTGGCAGAGCGCTACTGTGGAGCCCCCTTCATTTCATGATTTGAAGACCCCGTTAGTTTTTTGTCGTCGTTTTCTTTCTCCCGCCCGGGCTTTTGCGTCTAACGTACCGTTTGCCTGTCTGGCTGGTGCGCTTGGCGACCCCTCCCGCTTCTCCCTGGGCGGTCTGCAAGCTGTGCTTCAGCTTGCCTGCGTCGCTATGGGTGAGCAGGCTGCGTAAATCCTCCAGCAGGGCCTGTTGAAAGGCGTATGCGTCGTCCTGCTGCTCGGCGATGGCGCGCAGGCGCTGCTCCCATAGGGCGGTGCGTTCTGGCGTGCTAACGGCGCTGGGCAGGGCGGCGATGAGCGCGGTGCCCAGTCTGGTGGCGCGCAGGGCTTTCTGCTTGCGGATCAGGTAGCCGCGTTGCACCAGGGTTTCGATAATCCCGGCGCGGGTCGCTTCGGTGCCCAGGCCGTCGGTGTCGCGTAGGGTGCGGCGCACGGCCGGGTCGTCCACGTAACGTCCGATGTTCATCATCGCCTTGATCAGGCTGGCGTCGGTGAAGGGTTCCGGCGGGCGGGTTTCCTTTTCCTCGACGTCTGCGCCGAGCGCCTGGCAGGCTTCGCCCTGGGTCAGCGGCGGCAGGGGGGGCGTCTCTTCGCGGGTGGTAAACAGCGGCTTCCAGCCGGGGTCGAGGATGCTCTGGCCGCGGGCGCGGAAAGCCTCTTTCAGCAAGGTGAACTCTGCCTTCACTTCAAAAGTGCGCAGCGGGCGGTAGAACTGGGCCATCACGTTGCGCACGATCAGCCGGAACACCTGGCCCTCAGTGGCGGATAGCTGGCTTAAGTCCGCCGGTTTGCCGGTGGGGGCAATGGCGTGGTGCGCGCCTACCTGCTTGTCGTTCCAGGCCTTGGAGCGTAGGGAGAAGTCGGCACCGTCGAGCCACTGGCGCAGGGTATCGTCGTTCTGACAGGCACCGCTCAAGCTGCGCTGGGCAAGCGGGAGGTGGTCTTCGGGCAGGTAGCGGCAGTCGGAGCGCGGGTACGTAATCAGCTTGTGCTGCTCGTAAAGCCGCTGGCAGATATCCAGCACCACTTGCGCGGAAAGCCCGTGGCGGCGGGCGGCGTCGACCTGCAGGGCAGAAAGCGAATAGGGCAGCGGCGGCGCCTGGCGCTTTTCCTGCTGCTCCAGCTGGGTCAGCTCCCCAGTCGCCCCAGGCAGCTGCGCCGCCAGCGCGTCGGCGGGGGCGCGGTCGATCAGTCGCCCCTGGTCATCCAGCGGCTGATGTTCCTTGGGTACCCACCAGGCCCGTAGTTGCCCCTGGGCAACCTGCAGGTCTACCCATAGCGGGTAGAAGGGATGGGGCACGAAATCACGGATGGCGTTGTCGCGGCGCACGATCAGCCCGAGCACCGGGGTCTGCACGCGGCCCACGGAAAGCACGCCGTCGTGGCCCGCCTGACGGCCCGTAAGCGTCCAGGCGCGGGTCAGGTTGATGCCGTAAAGCCAGTCGGCGCGGGCGCGGGCCTGGGCTGCCTGGTAAAGCGGCTGGAACTCGGCGTTGGAGCGAAGTGTTGTGAGGGCTCGACTCACCGCCGGGCGGTTAAGGTCGCTGATCAGCAGCCGCTGCACCGGGCCGCGATACTTCATGTGCTCGATCACTTCCTGGACCAACAGCTGGCCTTCGCGGTCCGGGTCGCCGGCGTGAATCACTTCCTTGGCCTGCTTGATCAGCTTGCGAATTACCGCCAGCTGCCCGCGGGCCTTGGGGCGCGGCGCGAGCTGCCAGGTAGAGGGCACAATCGGCAGCCGGTCGAGCCGCCACTGTTTGTCGGCGGGGTCGTAGGCTTCCGGCGCGGCCTGTTCCAACAGATGGCCAAGGCACCAGGTCACCGTGGTATCGCCGCAGACAATCGCGCCGTCCTGACGCTGGGCGTTGCCGGGGAGCGCGTCGGCAATCGCCCGGGCCAGGCTGGGTTTTTCGGCGATAATCAAGCGCATGCGGGCTAGGCCTGAGTGGTTGAACGTGACTGTTATGGTACCAGACAGCAGGCGGTGTTGAGCATCCTGCAAGGCTGTCGATGAAATGATACGCAGCCTTTATGCGTATAGCTTTTGTATAAATATGAATGATTGCGTAAGCTGTGGGCAGATGGTCAACAAGGTAGCTGCCATGCGAGATCGCGGTAGAACACGACGTTTAATGGGATTGGGGGCGCGCACCGGCGGTGCGCTGCTCAAGACGCGCCTGGGTGGCCAGGCGGACTGGCGGTCCTTGGGTGAAGCGCTGTTTGAGGGGCTTTCCGAGCTCAAGGGGCCGGCCATGAAACTGGCGCAGATCATGTCCCAGTGGGATGATCTCTTGCCACCAGACCTGGCCGAGGAGCTGTCGCGCCTTCAGCGCCAGGCGGAGCCCATGCCCTGGCCGCGTATCCGCGAGGCGCTGGTGATGCAGTACGGCGAGCTGGATTCGCGCTTTCGCGACATCGAAGAGCGGCCCTTTGCCAGCGCTTCCATGGGGCAGGTGCACAAGGCGGTGACTCACGAGGGCGAGACGGTGGTGCTCAAGGTGCAATACCCCGGGCTTGCCGACGTGCTGGAAAGCGACCTCAAGCAGGTGAGGCGCATCATGGGGCTGGGTCGCTGGTTCAAGGTGCCCCAGGCGCGTCTGGACGCGCTGTTTGAAGAGCTGGCGGCGGGACTGCGCGACGAGCTTGATTACCGCGCCGAGGCTGACGCCATGGCCCGCTACCGCGAACGCTACCAGGCCGATAGCCGCCTGGTGATCCCCGAGCCGCTGTTCGAGCTTTCCGGCCAGCATGTGCTGGCGATGCGTTTTGTGGACGGCACGCCGCTGCGCGATCTGGAAAGTGCCGACGACGACACCCGCCAGAAAGTCGCCGTGGCGTTGGCGGACTGGATCACCGAGGAGCTGTTTACCTACGGCGAGCTCCACGCCGACCCCCACGCAGGCAACTTTGCCGCCGATGAGCAGGGCCGGCTGGTGATCTATGACTTTGGCGCGGTGATCCCGGTGCCAGAGGCGCGTCTCAACGCAATGATGCAGCTGCTGGAGGCCACGCTGGCCCATGACCCCATGGCCATGGACGAAGCGCTGGTACAGATGGGCGGCCGCCAGGGGCAGGGCGCGCCGCTGTCGCTTTACCGTGAATCCGCCGAGTGCGTCGCCCCGCTGTTTGCCCCTGGCGAGCAGGATTTCAGCGACGTGCGTGTTCACCGCCGGCTGCGTGAATTGACCCCCAAGGTCTGGGCGGCGATGGATCGCCTCCAGCCGCCCGCCGAGACCCTGCTGCTGTCCCGCGCCTTGAACGGTCACTACTGGAACCTGGTGCGCCTCAAGGCGCGCCTGGACATGCATTCGCGCGCCCAGCCGTTACTGGAATGGGCACGCAAGGCTTAATCAGAGGTTCCCAAGGTTTTTAGCCAGAACACCATCGTCTTGTGGGTTTCGTCCGCTTCCCCGATGTCTTTCCAGGCAAAGGTGGTGGCAAGCTTGCCGTGGCGCTGGTAGCCCTGGGCATTCCAGAAGCCGTGGAGCGGGCGATAGTCCGTCGGCTCCTGGGGATGGCCGCTGGGACGCTCCACGGCGCAGAAGGCGGCGATCTCGAACACCTGGCGTCTGGCATGCGCTTCGCGCTCGGCCATGAACTGCTTGCCAATGCCGCGGCCGCGGTAGTCGTGTAGCAGCACCGACTCGCCGTAGTAAAACACCCGCTCGGGGTCGATGCCGTTGGCCTCGAAGGGGCGGCGAAACGCGTCGACTTCGTCTCTCAGTGGCTGCCCGGTGGCCGCGCCTACCAGGGTGTCACCGTCGAAGGCCAGCACGAACAGGCTTGCCGGGTTCTCCGCGTAGCGGCCTAGATAGTCTGCCTCGTAGCCCAGGTCGCCGTCGTAAAGATAGGGAAAATCCCGAAATACCCGAATACGGAGCCGAGCAAGGGCGTCCAGATGGGGCGTGATGGCGTGGCCTTGGCAGGCAGTAAGGGTCAGTTCGTTCATGGCATTGCTCTGAATGGTTAAAACGCTGCGTCGTCAGGTGGATGGCTGAACCCTAGCAGTCCGTGACGATGGCGCCAATCCTCTCTGTGTGCCCCCTGTCGGTCATGCTAAACTATGGCGCTTTTGGATACGGTATTTAACACAGTGGAGACGGCAATGCTGGCGGTATGGGTCGATCAGCTGCTGGGATTTGCCTCCGGGGCACTCTCGGCAATCAGGCAACAAGAACATTATCCGGATTTCATGACCTGGGTGCGTGCCGAAGGGGCGAGTTATTTTAACGACGACCTGGCCACCGCCCAGGCGCTTGCGCCCATTCTGTGGTCGCAAACCCCGCTGGAGCGGCTGGACTTCGCCTGCGAACCTCTAGCCACGCCGGGCCGCAACGAGCCCTGCTGGTGCGATTCTGGACGCAAGTTCAAGCAGTGCTGCTCGCAGGTCGAGTTTCCGACGGACATTCCCGAGCAGATGATGTGGATGCTCTCGCTGCGCGAATGGAAAGGCGCGACGCTGAAAGCCGCGCTTGAGAGCCAGCGCGCGCTGCCCCAGGCGCTTCTCGAGGCCGGGCTGATTGCCGCCGAAAGCGGCCAGAGCGGTCGTGCCATGCAGATTCTTGAGTCGCTTTTCGACGGTAGCGACTGGTCGCGGCTGCCCGAGCAGGCTGAGCCGGCCTTTGAAATTCTGCTGGACATCTACCAGGAGCGCGGCTTTAACCGCAAGCGTGCCGACCTGTTGGACGAAGTGCTCGAACGCGGCCCGCTGTTCCTGCGCGGGGTGGCGCTGGAGCGGCTGTGTTTGACGCATCTGGATAATGATGACCTGGACAGCGCCCGGGCGGCCTTCGTCAAGGCGCAGCAGGCGCTGCCGGATTCGCCCACGCTTGCCTACATCGAAGCCATGCTGTTGCTTCACGAAGGCCACGAGCGCGAAGCCAAGGAGCGCGCCAACTTCTGGTATCGCCGCCTGGTTCGGCAGGGTGATCTGGACGAGGAGCAGCTCGACTTCCTGGCGGCGCTTGCGGATAACCCGGGCGCGACGCTTGCGGATCAGTTGCTCAGCGCCGAAGAAGACCTGGCAACGCCGCTGATTTCGCTGCAGGCACTGCTTGCCGCCTTGCCGACCGCGCCCAAGATCGACATCCATCAAGATCCCGAGTCCGGGCATCTGGAATACCGCACCAGCGCCCGCGAGGCGACGCTGTTTGCCGCCTGGCACGAGCAGTTCCAGGTAATGGTCGATGACGACGTGGCGCTGGGCTTTCGGGGCGACCCCTGGGGCAATGCCGTGGAGTGGATGTCGGCGCTGTGTGCCCACCCCGAGTGGCTGGATGCTCCCCAGGTCGTGCAGGACTTGACCCTGGCCTTGACCAGCCGGTTCGGCAGCCTGCCGTGGATGGCGCCCAGCCTGCTGGCGCCGCTGGCCCAGCGACTTTCCCGCTGGCTGTCCCAGGCGCGGGCCGCTGGCGACGGCAGCCTGCGCTGGGACGATGCCGATAACGCCATGCTGCTGCGCATCGGGCTGGCGCTGGTGGTGGGCATGGAACGGGGGGCGCGTCAGCACTCCCGCGAGCTGGCCGAGGAGCTCCTGGCGATCGACCAGGAAGACAGTCTCGGCCTCAAGGAGCTGGTGCTCGATCAGCTGCTGCGCGACGACCGCAACGAAGAAGCGCTGGCGCTTACCGAGCACGCACGCGACGACGGTTCTCTGGAGCTGGGCCTGCTCATGGGGCGCACGCTGGCGCTGTACCGGCTGGGCCACCGCGAGGCAGCCGAACGCTCGCTAAAAGAGGTGGTTGCCCATAACCGCTACACCCTGGACATGATCTGCGCCGAGAACCCACGGCCGGTCATGCCCCACCCCGACGGCCAGGTAGACCCGGGTTCCCGGGCCGAGGCCTGGCAGTATCGCACGCTGATGCGCGATCAGTGGCGGACGACCCATGGCGCGCTGGATTGGCTCGACGCTCATCGCCCCGCGAGTCGTTAAGGCTCAGTGCTCGCCAAGTTTGGGGCGGGCACCAACTGGCGGTCACGGTTGATCCAGATCGCCAGGGCAATGGCCGGCAGGCCGAGCAGGGTGGCCAGCACGAAAAAGCTGGCGTAGCCCTGGCCGGCGACGACCAGCCCGCCAAAGCCGCTCAAGAACTTGCCGGGTAGCGTCATCAAGGAGGAAAAAAGCGCGTACTGGGTGGCGGTGTAGGCGCGGGACGTCAGGCTCGATAGAAAGGCGATAAACACCGCGCTGGCCAGGCCGTTCGCCAGGTTGTCGCCGGTAATCGTCAGCACCAGCATGGGCAGCTGATTGCCGATCAACGCCAGGGCCGCGAACAGCAGGTTGGTGACCATGACGATGCCGGCGCCGACGATCAGCAGCGGCCCGATGCCGTAGCGTGCCACCAGCAGCCCGCCGAGAATGCCCCCCGCAATGCTCATCACGATACCGAACACATTGGTCACGTTGGCGATGGTTTCCAGCGAAAATCCCAGGTCGATATACAGCGGATTGGCCATCGAGGCCATGGCCAGATCACTGATGCGAAACACCCCGATAAACACCAATAGCCACAGCGCCTTGACCCCATAGCGGGTGAAGAAGTCGGTGAACGGGCAGACGATGGCGCCAATCACCCAGGCGCCGATGCGGCGCAACAGTTTGGGCTTGCCCCGGCTGGCGCGAATAAACGCTCGCACCTTGGGTTCGTGAATCAGCTGTATCGACAGCGACGTCCGCTTGGGTTCCGGGCGCAGCAGCACGGTCAGCACGCCGACGCCGACGAGCGCTGCCATGGTCAGGTACGCCACCTGCCATGACACCGCCGAGGCGACATACAACGCCAATGCTCCGGCGGCGATTAACCCACCGCGATAGCCGATGATATAGGTTGACGCCATGGCGGCTTGCACATCGTCGTCTGCGGATTCGATGCGAAAGGCATCGATGGCGATATCCTGGGTGGCTGAGCCAAAGGCCACCAGCAGAGCAAAGGCCGCGACCCAGCCCAGATTGTCTACCGGGTCGAGCCCGGCGAGGCCAACGAGCCCGCCGGCAATCATGGCCTGGGCGAGCAGCATCCAGCCGCGCCGCTGGCCGAAGTGGCGGGTGAGCACCGGCAGCGCCAGACGGTCGACCACCGGGGCCCAGAAGAACTTGATCGAATAGAGCATGCCAATCCAGGCGAAAAAGCCGATCGCCGCGACCTCCACGCCGTCGCTGCGCAACCAGGCGGAGAGCGTCGAGAACACCAGCAAAAAGGGTAGCCCGGCCGAAAACCCTAAAAACAGCATGGTAATCACCGGGGCGCGCAGGTAGATCGCCAGCGCAGCGCGCCAGCTGCGCTGGGGAGTGGGGATGGGCATTCAGGGTGACTCCTGGGTAAGACGGTGACAATGGCCTGATGATAAGCTATGCCCACGCTTGGACACACAGGCGACAGCTTACCGGAGAGGAGTTTTGTATGTCGATTTCAGCGCATTGCGTGGTAACCCTGCACTATGTCTTGAAAGACGTGTTGAGCGACGGCGACGAGCAGGTGCTCGATGACTCCACGTCACGGGATAAGCCGCTCGAGTATCTGCACGGCCACGGCAATATCTTGCCGGGGCTTGAAAGCGCCCTTGAAGGCCAGGAGGAGGGCGCCGAACTGAGCGTCACCCTCGCACCGGCCGAGGCCTACGGCCTGTACAACGATGCGCTGGTACAGACCGTCACCCGCGCATCCTTTGGCAATGCCGAGCTTAGCGTCGGCAGCCGCTTTCAGACCGAAGGCGAAGCCGGGCCGCAGATTGTCACTGTGCTGGATATAGGCGGAGACCAGGTGACGGTGGATACCAACCATCCCCTGGCGGGGCATACCCTGCGCTATCAGGTCAGGGTGCTGACCATCCGCGAGGCAACGCGCGCGGAGTTGGCCAAGGGGCATCCATTGCCTCCAGGGACGGAACACAGCAAGGTGGAAGATCGCAAGGTGCTCTAGTTGCGTTGATACGCTTGACTGGCAAGCCAGCGCGGACTGGTTTAGAGTTTTTATCGTGAACCTGAAGCGATGACACAGGAGATGCCGCCGGATGCAACTTGCCGTATTGATGGGATTTTTGCTGGCGGCGGTAGCCCCGCTGTTGCATCACTGGTTCGGTGGGCAGACGGCACGCGTCATGGCGGCGTACCCCGCCCTGATAGCCGTCTGGCTGCTGGGGCTGGCCCCCGAGATACTGGCCGGCGAGACGCTGCTGCTGGAGTGGGCCTGGGTGCCGGGGCTGGATATCAGCCTGACGTTCTTTATCGACGGGCTGGCGTGGCTGTTCGCGATGCTGATCACGGTGATCGGCGCCCTGGTGCTGGTCTACGCGGGCGAGTACCTGCGCGGCCATCGCGACCTTGCCCGTTTCCTGGTGATCATCACCGCCTTCATGATGTCGATGCTGGGCCTCGTGCTGGCCGACAATCTGGTGACGCTGTTCGTCTTCTGGGAGCTCACCAGCATCACCTCTTACCTGCTGATCGGCTTCAATCACACCGACCCGGAAGCAAGAAAGTCGGCGTTGCAGGGGCTCTTCGTCACCGCGGGCGGTGGGTTGGCGCTGCTCGCCGGCTTCGCCATGCTGGGGGTTGCTGGCGATAGCTGGTCGCTCGTCGAGCTCAACGCTCAGGGAGAAGCGCTGCGCGAGCATGCCCTCTACGCGCCGCTGCTGGTCTGCGTATTGCTCGGCGCCTTCACCAAGTCGGCCCAGTTTCCTTTTCACTTCTGGTTGCCCAACGCCATGGCGGCGCCCACGCCGGTCTCCGCCTACCTGCACTCGGCGACCATGGTCAAGGCGGGCATCTACCTGCTGGCGCGCCTGCATCCTTCGCTGGGTGGAACCGAACTTTGGGTCATCACCCTGTCGCTGGTGGGCGCGCTGACCATGGCCACCGGGGCTTTCCTGGCTATCCAGCACACCAATATCAAGAAGCTGTTGGCCTACTCCACGATCATGGCGCTGGGCACGCTGACCATGCTGCTGGGCATCGGCACCGAAGGGGCATTGACAGCGTTCGTGGTATTCCTGCTCGCCCACTCTCTCTATAAAGGCGCGCTGTTCATGGTCGCCGGCATCCTCGACCACGAGACCGGCACCAAGGACGTCACCGCCATGGGCGGCTTGCGCCCGCTGATGCCGCGCACCGCCGTTGTCGCCGTGGTGGCCGGGTTATCCCTGGCCGGTCTGCCCCCGTTGCTGGGCTTCTTGGGCAAGGAGTTGATGTTCAAGGCGGTGCTTGAAGCCGATGCCTGGCGTTGGCTGATTCTGCTGCTGGCCTTCACGGCGGCCTTCCTGACGCTGGCGGTGGCAGCCGTCGTGGTGCTGCGCCCCTTCGCCGGGAAACGTCGCGAGACGCCCAACGCGCCCCACGATCCACACCGGGACATGCTTCTCGGGCCGGCACTGCTGGCCGGGCTGTCGCTGGTCTTCGGCCTGGCGCCGGGGCTGCTGGAGGGCCTGGTATCGGCCACCGCCTCGGGGATCGGCACCGCTGAAGTGGCGGCGCACCTGACGCTGTGGTATGGGGTCAACCTGCCGCTGATGCTGTCGCTGGTGAGCCTTGTCCTGGGTATTCTGGTATTCCGCCACTGGGATCGGGTGCGTGCCGCCCTGGCACGGTTGGAACCGCTCATGGCCCGAGGCCCCGAGGCCGGCTATGAGGCGATGATGCGCGGCTTGGTGACGGTTGCCGAAGGGCAGACGCGGGTGCTGCAGAGCGGCTACATCCGCAACTACCTGGTGATGACCCTGCTGGTACTGCTGGGCCTGGTGGGCCATGCGCTGTTCTTCCGGCACTCGCCGAGCTTTTCTTTCTCGGTGGACGCCTATTTCCATGAGGTGGTCACCGCAGGGCTGATGGTGGCCGGTGCGGTGACTGCCTGTGTCATGCGCTCGCGGCTGGCCGCGGTCGCCGCGGTGGGCATCATGGGCTTCTCCATCGCGCTGACCTTCGTGCTGTTCAGCGCGCCGGATCTGGCCATCACGCAACTGTTGGTGGAGACTCTGACGGTGATCCTGCTGGTGCTGGTGCTGTTTCGCCTGCCGCGCTTCGCCACCCTGTCCACTACGACGGAGCGTCTGCGCGATCTGGTGGTCGCCGGCCTGATGGGCACCATGGTCACGCTGCTGATGCTCTCGGTACTGGGTGGCGAGCGGCTGCCCAGAATCTCCGACTACATGGTCGAGAACAGCCAGCCGCTGGGCCATGGTCACAACATCGTCAACGTCATCCTGGTCGACTTCCGGGCGCTGGACACCCTGGGGGAAATGTTCGTGCTGGCCCTGGCGGCCATCGGTGTCTATGCCATGATGCGCTTCCACGCCGAAAAGTACGACGCCAAGCCTACGCCTCCGCCGGAGAGATACGATGATTAAACCGGGTACGCTGATCCTCACGGTCGCCGCGCGTCTGCTGATGCCGCTGCAGTTGCTGTTCTCGGTGTTTCTGTTACTGCGCGGTCACGACGAGCCAGGTGGCGGCTTCATCGCCGGCCTGGTGGCGGCGGGGGCCTTCGCGCTTTATCTCTTCGCCTTCGGGCGACGGGCCATGCACGCCATCCTCAAGGTCTCGCCGCGCGACCTGGTCGGCATGGGGCTGCTGCTGGGGGTGCTCTCGACGTTGCCTGCCTGGTGGGTCGGCGATCCTTTCTTTACCGCCCAGTGGTGGACCATTCCGATCATCGACTTCAAGGCCTCGACGCCGCTGATCTTCGACATTGGGGTCTATCTGGTGGTGCTGGGCTCGGTGCTCACCGCGATCAGCGCCCTGATCAAGACCGACCAGGAAGACCAATCTGACTCCGAGGAGGCTACATGGAACCCTTGATGGCCGTGTCTATCGGCATCCTGTTCGCCACCGCCATTTACATGATGTTGCGCCGCTCTATCGTCAAGCTGGTGATCGGCCTGATGCTGCTTTCCAACGCCGCCAACCTGCTGATCTTCGTTACCGCCGGGTTGACCCGGGGGGCGCCGCCGCTGGTGCCGCCGGGCATGAGTGCCCCCGAGGGCGCGGTCGCCGATCCGCTGCCCCAGGCCCTGGTGCTCACCGCCATCGTCATTGCCTTCGGCGTACTGTCTTTCGCGGTGGTACTGGTGCGGCGTGCCTGGGAGATCGTGCGCGCCGATGACCTCGACAAGATGAAGGATACCGACACGTGATGCCGCAGATCGCGCTGCCCATCCTGATCCCGCTGCTCGCCGGTGCCGTGTCGCTGGTATTCTGGCGCTCCCGGGGCATGCAACGTTTCGTCGCCGTGGCCGGTACCGCTGGCCTGCTGATCACCGCCATCTGGTTGCTCGCCACGGTGAATCGCGAGGGTATCCTGGTGATGCACATGGGCAACTGGCAGGCGCCCTTCGGTATCAGCCTGGTGGCCGACCTGCTGGGCGCCATCATGGTGGTGCTCACCGGTATCATCGGTTTTGCCGTGGCGCTTTACTCTCTGGCGGCCACCGGTCGCGGCCACGAGAAGTTTGGCTATTTCCCGCTGATGCATCTGCTGCTGGCCGGGGTGGCCGGCGCCTTCCTCACCGGCGACATCTTCAACCTCTACGTTTGGTTCGAGGTAATGCTGGTGGCGTCCTTCGCGCTGCTGATCCTCGGCAGCGAGAAGGCGCAGATGGAGGGCGCGATCAAGTACGTGACCTTGAACCTGGTATCCTCGGTGATCTTCCTGGTGGCCGTGGGCCTGCTCTACGGCATGGTCGGCACCCTCAATATGGCCGACATCGCCCGGCGCATCGCTACCCTGGAAGACACCGGCATGGTCGATGTGCTGGCGATGATGTTCATGGTCGCCTTCGGCATCAAGGCGGCGGCCTTCCCGCTGTTCTTCTGGCTGCCGGCGTCCTACCACACGCCGCCGGTGGCGGTGTCGGCGTTGTTCGCCGGGCTGCTCACCAAGGTGGGAGTCTACGCGCTGTATCGGGTGTTCACGCTGATCTTCAACCAGAGCCCCGGCTATACCCACGAGATCCTGCTCTGGGGGGCGGGGCTGACCATGCTCTCCGGGGTACTGGGCGCGGCGGCCCAGTACGAGTTCCGCCGCATCCTGTCGTTCCACATCGTCAGCCAGATTGGCTACATGATCCTGGGCCTTGCGCTGTTCACGCCGCTGGCGATCATCGGCGGGGTCTTCTATATCATGCACCACATCATTGTGAAGACGAATCTCTTCCTGGTCAGTGGCATCGTGCGGCGTCTGCGGGGAACTTACCAGCTCAAGCAGCTGGGCGGGCTGTATCGCAGCCATCCCTGGCTGGCCGTGCTGTTCCTGATCCCGGCCCTGTCGCTGGCGGGCATGCCGCCGTTGTCCGGTTTTTTCGCCAAGTTCATCGTGATCCGTGCGGGCGTTGAGGCTGAAGCCTGGGGCGTGACCTTCATTGCGCTGCTGGTCGGCCTGCTGACGCTCTATTCGATGGTCAAGATCTGGAACGAGGTGTTCTGGAAGGCGCCTCCGGAGGAAGGCGACATCGATCCCTACCCGGCGGTGGGCCATCGCGAGATGTGGCTGATGACCGCGCCGGTGGTGGGGCTTGCGCTGTGTACCCTGTTCATCGGCCTGAATGCCGAGCCCATCTATGCCCTGGCCGAGGCCTCGGCCAACCAGCTGCTTGACCCGTCTCGCTACATCGAGGCGGTGCTGGGCGAAAGTGAGGAGGTGATGCCATGATCGGTGCCGCCTGGAACCTGCTGCTAGGGTTTGCCTGGGTGGTGCTCACCGGCGACTTCAGCGGACGCAATCTGCTTGCCGGCCTGGTGTTCGGCTACGTGGTGCTGGCGTTGATCCAGTCCCAGGTGCCGGCGCTTGCCGGCCACGCCCAGCGCCTGCCGCGGTTGATCATGTTCATCGGCTTTTTCCTCAAGGAGCTGGTGCTGGCCAACCTCAAGGTGGCCTTCGATATCATCACGCCGCCCTGGTACATGAAGCCCGGGGTGATCGCCATGCCGCTCAAGGCGAGCAACGAGTTCGAGATTGCGTTTGTCGCCAATCTCATCTCGTTGACGCCGGGCACGCTGACGCTGGACGTCTCCGACGACCGCCGGGTGCTTTACATCCATGCCATGTTCCTCGACGACGAGGACGAGCTGCGCCGGAGCCTAGCCGAGCTTGAGCGCCGCGCTCTGGAGCTGTTCCATTGAGAATGTCATTGAGAGTGCCATTGAGAGGAGGGAAGCCGTGTCGACCGTCATTCTGCTGAGCCTGGCGCTCATGTGTCTGGCCCTGTGCTTGGCCTTCGTGCGCCTGTTCAAGGGCCCCAGCCTGCCCGACCGGGTGGTGGCCCTGGAGCTCTTCTCGTCGATCCTGGTCGGCACCATCGGCCTGGTGGCGATTGCCACCGACGTGCCCAGCCTGCTGGACGTGGCGATCGTCATGGCGCTGATGGCTTTCATGGCGGCCATTGGCTTCGCGCGTTTCCTGGAACGCGGAGGACCCCGCGATGATTGAACTGCTCAAGGGCACGCTGATCCTGGTCGGTGCTGTTTTCATGTTCCTCGCCGCTCTGGGGCTGGTGCGCATGCCCGATCTGCTGACGCGCATGCATGCCACTACCAAGGCGGCAACCCTGGGCGCTACCCTGATCATGCTCGCGGTGGCCCTGCATTTCGGCGAGGTGGCGGTGGTCGCGCGGGCCTTCGGGGTGATTCTGTTCATCATGATAACCGCGCCGGTGGCAGCCCATGTGATTGGCCGAGCAGGCTACTTTGTGGGGGCACGGCTATGGAGCGGGACGGTCAAGGATGAGTTGAGACCCAATTACGATCCCTTGACCCATGAGCTTAAAAGCGGGCTCGAAACCCAGGAGAACGCCAAGCGTCATCCCCGGGAGACCGATTCGGATTGACCTTCCTTGTCCGACGTTAGGGGGTCTCGTTGGCATTGAGTTAGTAGCCGTTGAAAGGAAAAGTAACATTGAGAATGGTAAAGTTGCTCTATCGTTAATTTTTGAGATGTTTGCTCTATGGCGGCTACCGTTCTCAGGCGTTGCATGCGTTCGTGCCCATGGCGTTCCTGGGTATTGGGGATGGGCTTCTGCGTGTTGCTGATACCGACTGCAAGCATGGCAGAGACGTTACGCCTGATCGATGGCGATGACGTCGAGGCCATCAGTATTGAGCAGCTGCGTCAGCAGTCCAACCATCAATTTGAGCTGTTCGATCCTTACCAGGGTGAAAGCGTGACCATGCGGGGGATGCCTTTCAAGGACTTTCTCACCCGTCACTTTGGCCGCGTTCCCGCCATGCTGCGCTTTACGGCGTGGGATGGTTACCGGGTGACGCTGGATGGTTGGGAAGACGCCAGCTGGTATCTGGTCACCATCGAAAACGACCAGCCTTTGACCCTGCGTTCAAGGGGGCCGGTGCGCCTGGTGGAGCGTGATTATGCGAACCGGGACGTCAATAACCTGCGCGAATTCAACAACTGGATCTGGATGATTCGCAGTATCGAAGCCGTAGGTAGCCCATGAGGCCCTCCTTTTTCTCAGCAAAGCGTCGTGAACGGCGTCAGCCGCTCCACCGGCCCGGCCGCCACGTGACATGGCTGTCCCTTAGCCTGCTGAGCTTCATGGCGTTGATGACCCTGATCATTTTCGAAGCCCGCTGGGTGTTTCCCGATATTCAAGCGTATTTCAGCCAGTCGGGAAATTTGACCGGCCAGCAGCTGGCCACGCGCTCGCGTCATTACTTGCAGAATGCACAGGAGCGCCTGTTGGACGTGCCAGGGCCAGAGGCCCGTGCGCAAGCGATCACCGACATTGAGCTGGCTTACGGACTGTTCGATGTGGATATCTATCATCAGCGTTATGCATGCACCGCTGCCAGCTTGGGCGTACTCGATGAAACACTGGCAGCCCTCGAGGCGGATAGCGCGTTACCGGTCGTGCTTGCCCGGGAGCTGTTCAACCCCATCAACTGCCTGACGGAAATCGAGATGGGGCAGCTCGACCAGCGCGGGGAAGTCATCACCGAGTTTGCCGATAGAACCGGGTGGCATCATCAGGTGCTGATTTATTCCAGCGTGCTGATCTTCTTTGTCGGCCTATTGTTCTGGTGGCTGCATGAACGCCAGCTGCGCCGTGCCGAGAAAGCCACCCAGGAAACGCTCACCTGGATGGAGCGCGCCATGCAGGACCCGTTGACCGGCATCGGCAATCGTAGCGCACTGCATCAGGATGTCATGCAGCAACAGTCGCAGTCGCTTGGGCTGGTGCTGGTCGATATCGATTTTTTCAAACAGTATAACGATGCCATGGGGCATCCGGCCGGCGACACCCTGTTGCGCCAGCTGGCGCAGCTGATCGCCAATGCCTTGACCGATGAGGCCACCCTGTACCGCCTGGGCGGCGATGAGTTTGCAGCGCTGCTGCCTTGCGAAGACGCGGCGACGCTTGAAGCCTATTGCCAAAAGTTGCACCGGCAAGTACAGCAATCAGAGTTTACCCATGTCGCTCATCCGGATAAAAAACAGGTCACGCTGAGTATTGGGGCCACCTGTTTCGTGGCCTCGGAATCCGGGTTTGCCAGCGCTTATGCAGCGGCGGATAAGGCGCTCTACCAGGTGAAAACCTCGGGCCGGGATAACTGGCGAATCATTGACGTCGCATGATGTCGGCATGTAGCGGGGCCAGGCGGCCGAGCAGTTCGTTTTGTTCCGCCAGCGGCACGCCTTCATCCTCAAGGGCGTCGGCCAGGTACTCGACCACCCGATTGAAATGCGCATCGTTGATGCCCATGTGCTGGTGGGCACGATCCATGGGCGGCCCGTCATACTGACAGGGGCCGTCGCTGATATCGCAGAGCTGGGTGGCGAAGGCCTCGGCGAAGTGGTCGATGTTGGTGTTGGCAAAGAACACCACGACCTCAGGGTCGTCCGCTACGCGGTAGAGCATGTTCTCGACCACGTTTTCGAGGGTCGGCATGCCGCCGAGTCGCGTGTAAAGCGATGGCTGGGTCGTCTCCTGGGCCGCACAGCCCGTCAGCCAGAGGGCCAGCAGCGGGATGGCGTAGCGGCGAAAGCGCATGGTGGAATCTCCTTGGCGGGTCAAAAGGCTACTTGAAGCGAGGCATAGGCGCCTTTCTGCGAGGCAAGCCCGGCGATATCGCCAAGTGACAGCCAGGCGGCGGTAAGAGAGACGTGCTTGTTGAAGAAATAGGCGCTGTAAAGGCTTTGCCAATCGTCTTCTTCGGCAGCACCGAGCAGGTCGGGCTTTTGGCGGTACTCCATGCCCACGACCCATTGCGGCGTCAGGAACACGCCGAGGCTGCCTTCCGCGACCCACTGACGACCACCGTTGTCGCCGCCAAACCCCAGCAGCCCGCCCTGGTTGGCGTCGGTGTTACGCAATGTGGCGTTAAGCAGCAGGTTGCGCCCGGCGACGGCGCCAAACCAAAGCTTGCTGGCGCTCAGGTAGACATCGTTGCCTTGGCCGTCCTTTGCGCCCAGCGCCTTGGGGATTGTGTCGTCGGCCACGGACTTGTGCTGGACACCCACGCTCCAGATGCCCCAGGGGTGGTACAGCACATCGCCGAACAAGCGCACCTTTCCGCCGACGATCGTTTGCGCAAGCTCGCCGCCCAGGGTGTCGAGGTCTAGGGTCTGGCGTGCCACCGACATCTCGACGCGGTCATAAAGGTTGGCGCTGGCCGCTTTCACCGTCAAGCGGTAATCATCCAGCCAGGCGCGGGATAGCGAGGCGGTGGCGCCCACTTCCTGCTCGCTGGCGGTGCTGGTGAGCACTGCCCAGGGCGAAAGGCCACCGCCTGCGGCTCCCTCGATGGCGCTGACGCCCCCGGTGCCCAGAATCCGGCTGCCGGCAAGCGCACTGCCGCTGAACAACAATGCCGATACGACGGCCAGCGTCGCGATGCGTCTGGTCAGCGTGGGTGGAGATGAGATACGCATGCTGGTGTCCTCACGGTCGTCGCAGGGCGAGTGGGTAAAACGGCTTAATGGGTAAAGATGAACGGCTCGACGCTGTTCAGCCAGGGGGCGACTTCGTCGCTGGGCATGGGTTTGGCAATCCAGTAGCCCTGCAGGTAATCGCACCCCAGGCGATTGAGCAGGGCGGCGCTGGCGGCGTTTTCGACCCCTTCGGCAACGATGCGCAAGCCCAGGCTGTGACCCATCTCGATGGTGGAGCGCACGATCGTCAGGTCATCGTCCTGGGTATCCAGCTTGAGTACAAAGGACTTGTCGATCTTGAGCTCGTTGACCGGCAGGCGTTTGAGCTGGGCGAGCGACGAATAGCCGGTGCCGTAGTCGTCGATCGCGATCGACACGCCGAGCTGACTGAGTTCCTCAAGCGTTCGCGCCGCAGCGTCGATGTCCTGCATGACCGCGCTTTCGGTGACTTCCAGGCTGAATTGATCGGCGGCGAGCTGGTAACGCTCCAGCAGGTCGGCCAGTTGCCGGGCAAGCCTTGAGTCGCTGACGTCGCTGGCCGACAGGTTGACGGCCACGCTGACGCGATAACCCTCTTCTTGCCACTGATAGAGCTGGGCGGCGACGTGCTCGAGCATCCATTGGCTGAGCTGGCGAATATTGCCGGAGCGTTCGGCCAGCCCGATAAACTCGTCCGGCGGCACGAAACCAAGCGAGGGGTGCCGCCAGCGCATCAGCGCTTCAAACTGACATACCTGGCCGGTTTGCGTGGTCACCTTTGGCTGATAGGCCATCCATAATTCGTTATTGCTGACGGCATCGCGCAGATCGCGTATCAAGGTCAGCTGGCGCAGGTGGCGTTCGTCCTGACCTTCGACGTAGCGTTGGTGGGCATGGGGGTGGTGGCGCGCCAGGTCCAGGGCAATGTCGGCGCGGCGCAGCAGTAGCTGGGCGCTCTGACCGTGGGCGGGGTAACTCACTTCGCCCATGGCCAGCGTCAGGCTGATCAGCGATTTATCCAGCTCGATGGGCGTGGAAAGGTCGTCGCGCAGACGGCGATGCCAGTCCGGCGAGGCGTAAGGCACGTCCATCAGCAGCAGGAATTCATCGCTTGCCAGGCGGTAGGCCGACTGAACGGGCGCGGGCTGGGCCCGTAGGCGCTGCGCCAGGGTCACCAGAACATGATCACCCAGCTCATAGCCGAAGGTGTCGTTGATAGTGCGGAAATCCTTGATGGCCAGGCGCAGCAGGGTAAAGGGTTGCGCTGCCTGGATACGCTGGTTGATATCCTCCAGCGCGCTCATCCGGTTGGGCAGGTCGGTCAGCAGGTCGTGGCGCGACTGGTGGCGCAGCGTTGCTTCGCGCTGGGCAATATCTTCCTGCATCGAGCTTAACGTCCCGGCGAGCAGGCCCGCCTCGCTGCGCGGCGATTCCTCGGGCAGCGTGACGCGTTCGCCCTGGCCGATGCGCCGGGCGGCGTCGGCCAGCGCCACCAGCGGACGGCTGATGCTGCGGGCGCTCCAGGCGGCAACGGCCAGCGCAAACACTAAAATGAGCGCGACGATGGCCAGGAGTTGCCACTGCAGGTCGTCGTAGGCGGCCAGCAGCTCGTTGCGCGACAGCTGAATCAGCGCAAAGGTCTGATTCTCGCCGTCGCTATAGAGGACGCTTGCATAGGTCAGGTAGCGATCGTCCGGGCTCATTTGGCTTGTGAGCGAGTAAGCGCCGTCCATGGCGGCGCTGCCCAGCCGGGCAAGCGTCTCGGTTTCGGCCTGGGGATGGGTGCTGGCGATAAACGTCAGCGTCTGGGGCGTGGCGTAATTGACCACGCTGATGTCCAGCCCGGTAAGGGCGTTGATTTCTTCCACCACGGCATCGTCGATCAGAAAGCCCATGCCCACCCAGCCGATCACGTTGGGCGCATAGACTGGCAGCAGAACAAATTCGTAGGGCTGGCCGTCGGCGATGACGACATCCACCGCCGAGCCCTGCTGGCGTGCGGTGTCAAACAGCGCGGGAAAAGGCATCGGCGTTTGTGCTGGATGGTGGCTGCTGGCCAGCAGCTCGCCGTCCAGGTCGCTGAGCAGCACCATGTCGGCATCGGCTCGATCCCCGTGGTTGGCCAGGACGGAGCGGAGCGTGTCGTTGTCCTGGGACGACACGGCACTCTTGAAGCCGAAATCATCCGCCAGGATCGTCACGTTATCGCGTAGCTGCTCGCCACGACTTTCGAGCACCTGGTTGAGAATGCGGGCGCCTACCTCCAGGCGCTGGTTGCCTTTGGCGAACGCATCCTGCTGGGTGGCATGCAGAAACGCCAGGCCGGTGGCCAGTTGCGACACCACGACCACGGTCAACAACACGAGCATCAGGCGGGTACGAAAGCGCATGGAGGGTTATCCGATCCTTATAGTGAGACCGTGCACTAGGCGGCCTCGTTGAAACGTTGCTGCAGAGGCGAAGGTTGCGGGCGCGGCTGGGGCGTGGCATTCAGCTCCAGAGGTACCGTCAGGTGGTCGGCCGGTGTGATGTGGCCCTCCCACCAGCGCTGCTGGCTGTCGTCGAGCCGCTGGTGCCAGACCCGTACGCGGTGCTCACCCGGCGGCAGTGTTGGCAGGGTCACCTGGCCTGTGCTGTCGGTCAGGGTATGGAAGGGCGCCTCGCTGACCACGACAAAGGCCTGCATGTGGTCGTGAATGTTACACCCGAGCACTACCACGCCCGGCTTGTCGAAGCGGACGGGGGGAGGAGTTTCCTGCAGGTAGAGGTTGAGGTTGAACGTCTTGGCCGGTGAAAACGAGTAGACGTGATGGCGAGTGATGTCTTCGTTGGGAAATGCCACCTGGCTCATGACCGGTATCGCCAGCACCTCAGGGTGAAATGCGGCGTCACGCTGGGCAATCTGTTCCACGCCGGTATCCGCCGATGCGTCATGGGGAAAATAGACTTCGACCACGGCGTTGGCCAGCGGTTGGCCGTCGGCGTCGGTGACGCTGATTCGCGCGTCGTCCGCCAGACCAGGCGGGCTGACGCTGAACAGCGCCATAAGCATGGCGATGCCTGCAAGCGTTCGGTACACCCCTTGTAAATACGCCATACGTTTTCCTTATCAGCCGCGTCAGATGAGTCGTCACTATCATGCGAGATTACGCCCGCAAAGTCATGCTTCTGGCCTTAACGATTGGTCACTCCGTCGCGGTGTTTGTGGCTTGCTTACTGCCAGTGATCCCGCCAGGCATGCAGCACCCGCTCGGGGTACCAGGTCTCGCCCAGGCTACCGTTGTAGCGCGCCAGGGCGCGGGTGAAATCACCGTTTTCCACGGCCAGATAGTGGGCAAGGATGGTACACCCATAGCGCAGGTTGCGCGTCGGGCGGCGCAGGTCATCCATCGGCAAGCCAAGCTCCTCGACCCAGAACGGCATGATCTGCATGAGCCCAACGGCCCCGGCCGACGACACCGCATCGGCATCGAAGGCGCTTTCCACCTGGATCAGGGCCAGCACCAGGGCGGGCGGTAGCCCGGCCAGGCGTGCTTCCTGGTAGACGTGAGTCAACAACTCGCGGCGTTTCGTTGGCATCGCCATGAACTCCGCCAACGGCACGTCCATGCGCTTGCGCCATTGGCGCATCAGCCACTGCTGCTGGGGCGTCTGTTGCTGATCGGTGTCGGCCAGGGTCGGGCGCAGCGATGCAGGCAGGGAATCTGCCTGCGTGGCCGGGACGATGATAGGCCAGCCGAGGGTCAGGCAGATCGCCAACAGTGGCCGCGCCAAGGCCATGGCGCGGCCTGGGCGGGGGTTATGGTGCGGTGGGCGCAAGACCGGCTTTTTCGCGCAGGAAGTTGACGATCTGCTCGGCCGGCACCATCGTCGCGTCGCTGTCCCGGCGGCCCTTGTATTCCAGCTCGCCGTTGTCCAGGCTGCGGTCGCCGATCACCAGGCGGTGCGGCACGCCCATCAGTTCCAGGTCGGCAAACTTGACGCCGGGACGGGTGTCGCGATCATCGAGCAGCACATCCAGGCCCGCCGCGCTCAACGCTTGATAAAGCCGCTCGGACTCTTCGCGCACGCGCTGAGACTTGTGCGCGTTCATCGGCACCAGGGCAACGTGGAAAGGCGCCAGGGCATTGGGCCAGATAATCCCGGCGGCGTCGTGGTTCTGCTCGATGGCAGCGGCCACCACGCGAGTAACGCCAATGCCGTAGCAGCCCATCCAGGGGTGGCTGGTCTTGCCGTTGTCGCCGAGCACGCTGGCGTTCATGGCCTCGGAGTATTTCTTGCCGAGTTGGAAGACGTGGCCGACCTCAATGCCGCGTTTGATCGAAAGCGTGCCGTTGCCGTCGGGAGACGGGTCGCCCTCGACCACGTTACGCAA
This sequence comes from Halomonas sp. CUBES01, assembly GCF_020991005.1. Taxonomy (GTDB): domain Bacteria; phylum Pseudomonadota; class Gammaproteobacteria; order Pseudomonadales; family Halomonadaceae; genus Vreelandella; species Vreelandella gomseomensis. The sequence continues at coordinate 361,683 of NZ_JAJLLW010000003.1, forward strand.
ATCGGCCACGGTGGGCAGCGGCGTGTCGCGTTCCCAGTTGATGCCGAAGTAGTGCTTGTCTTCGATGTTGGCACCGGCGCCGAAGTCGCTCATCAGGGCGACACTGCGGTCGATGATGACGGGCAGTTTGAGGCCCACCGGGCCCAACGACCCGGGGCCGGCGCCAATCGCCGCGCGAATTTCCTCTTCGCTGGCCATGGTCAGCGGGCTTGCCACCTGGGGCAGGTTCTCCGCCTTGACTTCGTTGAGCTCGTGGTCGCCGCGCACCAGCAGGGCGACCAGGTCATCCTCCGTGCCCTTGACGATCAGCGTCTTGACGGTCTTCTCGATAGCCAGGCCGAACTGCTTGACCAGCGCGGCGATGGTCTTGGCATCGGGGGTGTCGACCAGGCGCATGTCTTCCTGAGGGGCGGCCCGGGTGGCATCGCTGCCCAGCGGCGCCGGCAGGGCTTCGGCTTTCTCGATGTTGGCCGCGTAGTCCGAGGCGTTGGAGAAGACGATGTCGTCTTCGCCTGAATCCGCCAGCACGTGGAATTCATGCGACCCTGTGCCGCCAATCGAGCCGTTGTCGGCAATCACCGGCCGAAAGTCGAGGCCCAGGCGAGTGAAAATCCGAATGTAGGCATCGTACATCGCCTGATAAGTGTCTTTCAGTGACGCCTCGTCCAGGTGAAACGAATAGGCATCCTTCATGATGAACTCCCGCGAGCGCATCACCCCGAAGCGCGGGCGGATCTCGTCGCGGAACTTGGTCTGAATCTGGTAGAAGTTGACCGGCAGCTGCTTGTAGCTGGCAATTTCCTTGCGCACCAGGTCGGTAATCACCTCTTCATGGGTGGGGCCAACGCAATAGTCGCGTTCGTGGCGGTCTTTCAGGCGCAACAGCTCAGGACCGTACTGTTCCCAGCGGCCGGATTCCTGCCACAGCTCGGCCGGCTGAACGGCGGGCATCAGCACTTCCAGGGCACCGGCGCGATCCATTTCCTCGCGCACGATGGCTTCCGCCTTGCGCAGCGTGCGCAGCCCCATCGGCAACCAGGTGTACAGACCCGAGGTAAGGCGGCGGATCATGCCCGCGCGCAGCATGAGTTGGTGGCTGATCACCTCGGCATCGGCCGGGGTTTCTTTCAAGGTGGCAATGAGTAGTTGGCTGGCGCGCATGGGCGAGAGCATTCCTTGTTGAAGGGGCGGACCCGTTATCGTTCGTCGGGGCATTGTAAGGCCAAGCGGGTAGGGCGGCAAAATCGCGCCGCCCCCAAGGACGCTGACGTGGCCTTGGGGTGTGCTAAACTCAACGCGTTTTACCCTACATAACATTGATTAATAACGGGGAGACCCTGCATGCAACGGACAGTGACACGGTGGTTGAAAGGGGCCGTCATCGGCGCGTCGGTTATCGCCATTAGCGGCTGCGGCACCCTTTTTCATCCGGAACGCAAGGGCCAGTTGAGCGGAGATATCGACCCTGTCGTCGCGGTCGCTAATGGCGTTGGGCTGCTGTTCTTTATCGTCCCGGGGGTGATTGCCTATGCCGTCGACTTTTCCAACGGCACCATCTATCTACCCAGCCGGACAAGCGGCGATATCGACACGCAGCCGCTGGACGGCAATCGCGACATCGCCGCGCTGGAAAAGCTGCTTTCCGAGCAGGCGGGCCAGCCGGTGAGCCTGGAGCACGAGCTGATGAAGGTGGAAGCGGTGGATAGCCTGGATGAAGCCCTGGCAATGGTGCGCATGTCTGGCGTGATGGATGATGATCGCCTTTCGGCCATGTAGTCACGCCTTTCCGCCAATACCGGGTGTCAGACACATCAGCGTCGCCTGGCGATGAGGTGGCGGGTGACCATCCCGGCGATCAGCCCCCAGAAGGCGCCGCCGATGCCCAGCAGAGTAATGCCCGAGCCGGCGAGCAGAAACGTCACCAGCGCGGCGTCGCGTTCGTCGGGCTTCGAGAACGCATCGGCTAGCCCGTTGCTCAACGTGCCCAGTAGGGCGATGCCCGCCACGACCGCCACCATGGCCCCGGGCAGTGCGGCAAACAGCGCCGTGACGGTGGCTGCAAAGACCCCCAGCAGCAGATACAACAGCCCGGCGACGATACCGGCCGGGTAGCGGCGCCTGGGATCCGGGTGGGCATCCGGGCCGGTACACACGGCGGCGCTGATGGCGGCCATGTTGAGCGCGTAACCGCCAAAAGGTGCCAGCACCAGGGTGGCGCCGCCGGTCGCTACCAATAGCGGCGAGCTGTTTGGCGTATAGCCGGCAGCGTTCAGCACGGCCATGCCCGGAACGTTCTGGGTGGCCATGGTGATGATGAACAGCGGAATTGCCACGCTGATCAGCGTCGCCAGAGAAAACTCAGGCGCCATGAGTACTGGCAGGGTAGGCGCCAGCGGCAGGCCCTCAATCGCCAGTTGACCCTGCAACATGGCCCAGATAATGCCGGTCAACACCACGCCGGGTACGGCAAGCGTCGGCCAGAAGCGCCGCCCGATGCCCCACGCGGCCAGCAGCGCCAGGGGCATGAGCCAGTGCTGCTCGAGCCGGGTAAAAATCTCCAGGCCGAAATTGAGCAGGATGCCCGCCAGCATGGCCGAGGCCAGGCTGCTCGGGATATGCCGCATCAGCCGTTCGAACACACCGGTGAGACCACACAGAGTGATCAACCCCGCCGAGACGATGAAGGCCCCAATCGCCTCCCCCAGCGGCACGCCTGGCAGGTTGGTCGCCAGAAACGCTGCCCCGGGCGTCGACCAGGCGGTCACCAGCGGCATGCGGTAACGCCACGATAGCCCCAGCGACGTCAGCCCGACGCCAATGCCCAGCGCCCACAGCCAGGAACTGGTCTGGGCGCTGGAGGCGCCGGCGGCGGAGGCCGCCTGAAAGATGATCGCCGCTGAACTTGTGTAGCCAATGAGCACCGCGACAATGCCCGCCGTCACGTTGGAGAGCGAGATATCGCGCTTGAGACATGGGATATCGGAAGAAGGCGTCGGCATGGCAGTGACTCGTTCGCGGCTGGCGTCTGGGAAAACGCTCAGCCGCGTCAATGAGGCCGAGCATTATAACGTACAAATCAGCCTATCACCGTGCGCTATAACGCACAACGTCGGTGAGTACTGCGCCTGTTCATGCGAACTATGAGGGATTGGGCACGGTGGGAAAGCGCGGCGGCACCGCCTGATGGCCCACCGGGGTGAGGTGCGTGTCCCAAGGGGTATTGGTGGCGCCAAATACACGGTTAGCGGTAACGGCTTTCCAGTCAAATTCAGGCGTATTGGTCTTGCCGAGAAAAATCGCCCCGGCCTCACGCAGCATGCGCGCCGGGGGCGCATCGGTATCGCAGAGCCCGTCGGCGCTGGTCAAAGAACCCGTGCGGCAGGGCATACCGGCCACCTCGGTCAAATCCTTCATCGATACCGGCATGCCATCAATGGGGCTAAGTGGTTTGCCCTGGCCCCAGCGCCGGGCCGAGGCCTTCGCAGCCTGCTCTGCGCCTTCGGCGTCCACATGGACGTAGGCGTTAACGGCCTCGTTGAATTGGTCAATGCGCGCCAGCGCGTCACGCGTCGCCTCCAGCGGCGACGCCTGGCGCGTTTCGAAGAGCTGCCTGAGGGTTTGCGCATCCATGGCGCCGAGGTCTGTATCACTCATGTCCCTGTCCTTGTTGGTCATGGCTCAGAAAGGCTACATAGAGCCTAGTGGACGGGGCAGTCAGCGTCTATCCGGCCCCGCGCATTACTTACCATCATCGTCAGCTACCGGCATATGTCCTGTGATAAGTGCGCACAAAAAAATTCCTGCCAGGGCGTGACCTAACCTAAATTTATGAATAGAGTGTGTAGGAATGGGTAAAAAGCTATTATGCAAGCTTTAGATATGCTGGAAAGTAGTCGTCTTGTTATCTTATAAATCAGCTATTTAGGGTGGCGTTTTTACGATATTACCAGTAACACGAAAGCTCATTTATCATTGTTATTTGGACGGCTGTATAATCACTTTTGAGCAGGTGCTCAGTTTCAAAATACGGGTAGTGAGGTAGTTAAGGTGACATCAAAGATTGAGGTTCTTAAATCCTTGGAGCTAGGAGCTAGAGTTGCAGAGGACGAAGTTGAGAGTTTGGAGAAATATTTTGTTGAGACTGATCAGTGGCGCCAGATCAGCTCGGGTAAAATTGATGTTGTTTATGGTCCCAAAGGATCAGGGAAAAGCGCACTTTATACCCTCTTGAACAGGAGAGAAGATCATTTTTTTGATGAGGGGATTTTGCTTTCGTCCGGAGAAAATGTACGAGGTGCCACTGTTTTTAGCCATGCTATTTCGGATCCGCCTCCTAGTGAAGTTGCCTTTATCTATCTATGGAAGCTCTATTGCTTGACTTTGATCGCTAGAACTCTTCGTGAGTATGAGATAAATAACGATGCAGCACGTGCATTAGTGACGTCGCTTGAAAAAGCTAAACTGCTTCCAGAGTCAGGCGTATTGTCAGTAATGTTTAGAGCCGTTTCAAGTTATATAAAGCGTTGGTTCAGTAGGGATGCAAAAGCCATAGAGCATGCTGTAACTATAGATTCCTCAACCGGAGCACCAACCGTTTCGAGAAAGATGGAGTTTCGTGAACAATCTGATGATAAGAACCTTTCTGAAATACCGGCTGATGAGTTGCTACATTTTGCTAATCTAGCCTTGGAGCAAGAAGGCTTAAAGATGTGGTTGTTATTTGACCGACTTGATGTTGCATTTGCTGATTCTCCAGAGATGGAACGAAATGCATTGCGAGCTTTGTTTAGGGCTTATAACGACATGAAAGGTTTTTCGAGCGTAGCGCTAAAAATATTTGTTAGAGATGATATATGGAAAAGAATTACAGAAGGGGGGTTTACTGAGGCTAGCCACATTACAAGAACTGTAAATATTACGTGGTCAGAGAATTCATTGATGAACTTAGTTGTCTCTCGAATTGTTGCAAATACAACGCTGTCAGAATTTTTAAATATTAATCCAGAAGAGGTTCGAAAAGACTACTCCGCCCAGCGAGATGTGTTTTATCGAATAGCACCAGAAAAAGTAGATACAGGTAGGAATCCTTATACTTTTGGGTGGATATTGTCTCGTACCGTAGACGCCAGTAGAGATCCTGTTCCGAGGGAGGTCATCCATCTTTTGGATGCTGCAAAATCTATTCAGGTTCAGAAGCTTGAACGAGGAGAAGAAGACCCTGGAGGAGATATCTTGTTGGATCGTGCTGCGTTCAAAGAGTCTCTTCCGCAGGTTTCAAAAACTCGCTTTGAGCAAACACTTCTAGCTGAGTACGGCGACGTTGGTGAGTATGTCATGAAATTGGAGGGTGAGCGTTCGGAGCAAACCGTCAACTCATTAGCTCATGTATGGGGAGTGACTGAGGAGGAAGCTGGCAGGTTGGCACGCCGTCTTGCGGAAATCGGTTTTTTTGAGATACGAGGAGATAAAAATGAACCATCATATTGGGTGCCCTTTATTTATAGACCTGCGCTGAATTTAGTTCAAGGAAAAGCAGCGTAGAGACAGAGAGAAAAAACTCGGGAAGACTGCCCATCAATCGGTTGTGCTTCGACCGATTTCTTCTGCTGCGTGGCTACAAATTGGCACATGAGCCGGACGTTAGTTTTTTAGCCCCGTGGATGAATGCGATGGGGCGCTGGACTGGTGACGTGGCGATGGGTTTGCACCAAGCAAGCCCAGAAATTTGCCACGAAGCGTGGTATTAGAAAGATGCCAATAGGCACACATTCTGCTAGGCTCATCCAATGAAGCAAATTAACTGGAATGCTGAAAAGAACCAGCAGTTGATGAGCGAGCGGGGAGTTTCCTTCGAAGATGTCCTGTTTGCTCTTCAGTCTGGTGGTTTACTTGATGATGGATCTCACCCCAACAGGGACAAGTACCCGAATCAACGACTCCTTGTGGTTCGGATTGACGATTATGCCTGGCTGGTGCCGTACGTCGAGAATGATAACGAGATCTTTCTTAAAACGGTCATTCCCAGTCGCAAGGCCACCAAGACCTTTCTAGGGGGTTAGCATGACCAAGACCAAATTAGATCAAGAAGAGCAAGCGCTACTGGAAGCTTACGAATCCGGAGAGTTCGAGTCAGATCTGAATGCCGATCGTCGGGAGTCCCTGACGACGGCAGCGGAAGAAACCTTCAGGAAAGACAAGCGGATCAATATCCGTATCTCCAGTCGCGACCTGGAAGCGCTCCAGCGCCGTGCACTGGAAGAAGGGCTTCCTTACCAGTCCCTGGTTTCCAGTGTGTTACACAAGTATGTTTCCGGCAGCCTCAAGGACATCTCTGCTAACAAATCAGGCCGGCGGACGCGGTAGCGTACGTCGCTGCGTCCCGGGCCAATTCGCGTTGCATCAATCTTCAGCATCGCCTGGTCGACCGGGCGCCAACGCATGCCGCTTTGGGTTCCCGCAACGTGTGCTCAGGCACTGGTTTCAAGTAACGCCACGTACCCAAGGAGCGTTTCATGACTGCTGAGCCTCACACTCTGGCGGCGCATATCGCCGCGACCGTGAAGCAACTCCGCCGTGAGCGTGGCTGGAGCCTGACCCGGACGGCGGAGGCCACCGGCGTCAGTAAAGCCATGCTGGGCCAGATCGAGCGCGGCGAGTCGAGCCCCACCATTGCCACGCTGTGGCGCATGGCCAGCGGCTTTCGCGTGTCGTTTTCCAGCCTGTTTGATGCGGGGGCAGAAGTGGAGGCCAGACCGCCGCACCCGCCCACCTGGCAGGATAGCGCCGGGATGCAGGCGCAGGTGCTGTTTGCCTACGACCCGCTACTCGGGTTTGAAATGCTGGCGATCGAGCTGGCGCCGAATTGTGCCAGCGAATCGGCACCCCACGCGCCCGGCGTGGTGGAGCATATCGTGGTGATCGAGGGGACGATGGCGCTGTGCATCGACGACGCCTGGCAAACGGTGACGGCAGGCCAGGGCGTTCGCTTCGCCGCTGACCGGCCACATGTCATGCGCAACGACGGCGATACATCGCTACGCTTTCACGATGTCATTCATTACCTGCCGTGTGCGGCGCTGGCCGAGGCCGATAAATAGCGCTGGAAGGCCTCGGGTTCGTCGGTGATGGCGCTGGCTGCCCCCCAGGCCCAGAGCGGATGGAAGGCGTGGGGATCGTTGGGGGTGTAGCAGAGCAGCGCATAGCCCGCCTGTACGATGGCGTCAGCCTGTGCGGGCTTCAAACGGCCCCAGTGGGCATGAAGGCTGAAGGCATCGATCTCCGCGCACAGTGCCCGCCACTCCTTGGGCAGGCGGTTGACCAGCACGCCGAGCGCCAGCCTGTCGGCCGTTGCAAAGGTGCGGCTGTGGCGCAGCGCCGTTTGATCAAAAGACGACAGCACAAGCCGCTCGGCGGGCAAGGCGTCGAGCACGGTCGGCAGTACACGCTCGACCAACGCGACGGGGTCGTGGCCGCGATTGACCTTGAGCTCCAGATTGACGCCCATTCCCAGCTCGTTGAGCAGTGCCAGCATGGCCTCAAGGCTGGCCATCCTTTCCCCTTCGAACGTCTTGCCAAACCAGCGGCCAGCGTCGAGCACCTGCGCATGGGGCCAGCGCATGCGGCGTAGCCTGCCGCGGCCGTCTGAACAGCGCGCGACGTCAGCATCGTGCCAGATAACGGGCGTGCCGTCCCCCAGCAACTGAACGTCGAGTTCGACCCAGTCAACCCCGGCCTGGTGGGCGGCGCGGACGGCCGCGAGGGTGTTTTCCGGGGCGGCGGCAGAGTAGCCACGGTGAGCAATTAACGTGGGCAGCGCGATAGCAGGGTGCATTAGCAATGATCCGTTGGCCGTCGGTCGTCAACAAGCCGACAGTCTAGCACGTGCGTTGTGACAACCGCGTTGCGCTGGCGGGCCGATAGCGTTAGCTTGCTAGCCTGACCTTCATCCAATAACAAGGAGTTCCCTGTGTCTCAAGAGCATGTATCCCAACGGATTCAGTTTGCCCGTACCGGCGGTTCAGAGGTGCTTGAACTGGTGGATGCCACCCCGGCCGCACCGGGCGCGGGTGAAGTCCGCGTTGCCAACAAGGCCGTTGGCCTCAACTTCATCGATATTTACTTCCGCACCGGGCTTTATCTGGCGCCTTCTCTTCCTTCTGGGCTTGGCACCGAAGGCGCGGGCGTGGTCGACGCCGTCGGTGAGGGCGTCAGCCACTTTAAAGAAGGCGACCGGGTCGCTTACGCCCAGGGGCCGCTCGGTGCCTACGCCGAGTTGCATACGCTGCCGGCGTCTAAAGTCGTCAAGCTGCCGGACTTTATCGACTTTGAAACCGCCGCGGCCAGCATGCTCAAGGGCTTGACGGTGCAGTACCTGCTGCGTCAGACCTGCGAACTCAAGGGGGGCGAAACGATCCTGTTCCACGCCGCTGCCGGTGGGGTGGGATCGATTGCCTGCCAGTGGGCCAAGGCGCTGGGCGTCAAACTGATTGGTACCGTCAGCTCACAGGCGAAAGCGGATCTGGCCATGGCCAACGGGGCCTGGGCGACGATCAACTACACCGAAGAGGATGTGGTGGCGCGGGTGCGCGAGCTGACCAACGGCGAGATGTGCGACGTGGTCTACGACTCGGTGGGCAAGGATACCTGGGAAATGTCGCTGGACTGCCTCAAGCCGCGCGCCTTGATGGTCAGCTTCGGCAACGCCTCAGGCCCCGTCGACGGCGTGAACATCGGTATTCTCAACCAGAAAGGCTCGCTGTTCGTGACCCGCCCCAGCCTGAACGGCTACGCGGATACCCGCGAGCGCTTCGAGATGATGTGCGAGGACTTCTTTGCCATGATCGAGAGCGGCAAGATTCACATCGACGTGGCCAACCGCTACCCGCTCAAGGACGTGGGAAAAGCCCAGGACGCGCTGCAAAGCCGTAAGACCACCGGCTCCACGGTGCTGTTGCCCTGACATTGGCTGCCCCGAAACGCAAACCGCCCTCGCTGAGCGAGGGCGGCAGAAGCGCGAACGGTCAAGCGTGGCTAGCCGTAGGCCAGGTTGGGGAGCCAGGTGACCAGCGCCGGGAAGAGAATGACCAGCAGTAGCCCCAGTGCCTGAATGCCCAGGAACGGGAAGGACGAGCGGAATATCTGCGCCATGGTGATATGCGGCGGGCAGACCCCCTTGATATAGAACAGCGCATAGCCGAACGGCGGACTGAGAAACGACATCTGCATGTTGACCAGGTAGATGACGCCGAACCACAGCGAGACGTCAGCCGCGTCGACCCCGGGCAGGCCAAATAACCCATCAAAGGTCATGCCCTTGATCAGCGGCACGAAGATGGGCACCGCCAGCAGCAGGATGCCGACCCAGTCGAGGAACATCCCCAGCGCCACCAGCAGCACCATCATCAGCAGCAACACCGCGTAGGGGCCAAGGCCCGCGCCGGAGATCAGCTCCTGCACGAACGTCTGGCCGCCCTGCAGGATATAGAAGCCGACGAAGATGCTGGCGCCGAAGATAATCCACATCACCATCGCCGAGGCGACCAGCGTGGTCATGCAGGCGGCGTGCAGGTTGGGCCAGGTCAGGCGCTTGTGCATGGCCGCGACCACCAGGGCACCAAAGGTGCCGATACCCGCCGCCTCCACGGGCGTGGCGATGCCGGTAAAGATGATGCCGAGGACCAGTATCACCAGCACGATGGGCGCCAGCATGTTGCGCAGCAAGCGTAGCTTCTCCTTCATGTCGACCCGGTCTTCCACCGGCATCGGCGGCGCCATCTTGACGTTCAGGGTGCCGCGCATCCAGCAGTAGAAGCCGTACATGAAAGCCAGCAGCAAGCCCGGAATCAGCGAGCCGAGGTAGAGCTCACCCACCGATTGCTGGGCGATAACGCCGTAGATGATCGCCAGGATCGAGGGCGGGATAAGAATGCCCAGGGTGCCGCCGGCCATGATCGAGCCAATGGCGATTTCCGGGTCATAGTTGCGCTTGAGCATCGCCGGCAGGGCGATCAGACCCATGGTGACCACCGCCGCGCCAATTACGCCGACCATGGCGGCGAGCAGCGTGGACGCAATCACCGTGGCAATGGCCAGCCCGGCCTTGAGGCCGCCCATCCACTTGTAGACGACGTCGAACAGCTCTTCGATGATCCCGGCTTTTTCCAGCACCGAGGCCATGAAAATGAACAGCGGTATGGCTGAGAGCTGGTAGTTGGTCATCATCGGGAAAATGCGTGAGGGCATCAGGTTGAGCATCGCCTGATCGCCAACCGTGTACAGGAATACCACCCCCAGGCCCCCGGTAACGAAGGCTAATGGCAGACCCGCCACAAGCACCACCATCAGGGTGCCAAACATCAATAGGGTCAAGGCTCCGATGCCGACTGAGCTAAGGCTACCGGAAATGCTACCGGCCAAACTCTCATAGTCGGTGATGGCGATATTGACAATCTCAAACACTAGCCATGCCGCAAGAAAGATGGCGATGATCAGCAGCGTACGAGCAAAAGACCGACTCTCTTTATGCAGGTGCCAGTGGTGACGGTACGCCTGGATGTCCCGAATCAGCTGACCAAGCCCCTGGAGCAGCAATAGTAACGCGCCAAAGAACAGCATGAACTTCACCGGATAGAACTGAATGGCCCATTCGGTGAAAGAGGTCTCGTTGGAATAGCTGGAGCCAAAGAAGTACGCGTCACTCACCGACTGGGAGAAGAACGTCCAGCCGGTCGAAAGCAACGCGAGGGTAAAGATGAAAAAGAATAACGAGGTGACAATATCCAGTGCCGCCTTGTTAAGTGGCTTGGCCCGGCTGTACAGAATATCGACGCGGACATGGCCACCTTCGCGAAGCGCATAAGCCCCCGCAATCAGATACTGCATGCCGAACATCAAGGTCATTGACTCGTGAGCCCAGTTGGTCGGCGAGTTGAAGGCATAGCGCACAAGTACTTCATAGGCGAAGATGAAAGGTGCAATCAGCGCCCAATAGGCCACGTAACGGCCTGAAAAGCCGGATATGCGGTCAACGACGCTGGTAAAAAGATTGCCCGGCGGTTGATAGGCGGCCTCAGGCGCCTCCCCGGCAGGGATCTCGGCGGTGTCTCCGCCGTCAACAGTAGCGCCGCGCCGGAAACTGCGGTCGACAAAAAACATTACCACCAGTGGTAAAAGCAGCAACACCGACCAGTAAAGCCAATGCGGAAGAACGAATTCGATATCAAGGTTCATGGACACTCCTCCGTGACACCCTCACCTAAAGGTGAGGGTTCCGGATCATCAGCCGACGGGATGCGGAAGAAAAAAGTCGTAACGCTGGACAAACAGGATGTTGCGAAATCAATCGCAACATCCGACGTTGCCGAGCCAATCATTCAGACGCTAAGCATCAGGCGTTTAGCTCGTAGCCCTGAATGTCTTCGTCGGTGATCAAACCCACGGCCGGATCCATCATGGTGTTGAGGTGTGCTCTAAACAGCCGAGCCGCATCTGGATCCTTGTTGGCCCACTTGAACCATAGCGGGATGGCGGCATCCCTGAAGCGGCTAGCATCGTTTTCGGTGAGGTGGATGATCTCCACGCCTTTTTCACGATACTTGGGCCAGGCTTCGGCGTTGGCCTTCTGGATCGCCGCGTAGTGCTCGCGAGAGTAGGCGGCCACCAGATCGTGCATCAGATCCTGGGTCTGGGGCGACATACGCTCGAACACGCGCCGGTTGACGGAAATATCCATCAGGTCGACAGCCTGGTGCAGACACGGCGTTGAGGGCGGCCCCATGATGATGTAGTCGGCGACCTGCCAGAATCCTAGCTCGAAGTTGACGGCAGCGCCTGTGTAGTCGGCCGCGTCGATAGTGCCTTTCTCAAGTGCCGGATACACCTCGGAGCCCGGGAGCAGAGTCGTTTGTGCACCAATAGAGGCGAAGGTTTCCGCCACGATGCCGCCTGGCATGCGGATCTTAACGCCTTTGAAGTCATCGAAGCTGCGTAACGGAATCTTGGAGTGGATCAGGTTGAGGTCGTGATGCACGTAGCCGAGCAGCTCCTGACCCTGCTTACGGTATAGATCCTTGGCAATGCCGAAGCCGCCATAGGCGCCAAACATCATATCCCACTGGTGAGGGACGGAAAGCCCCATTGGATAAGCGGTCAGGAATACACCGGCTGGCATTTTGCCCGGCCAATAAACGGTGAACCAGTTCTGGCCGTCGAGCACGCCGTTGCGTACCGCATCGGCAACTTCAAAGGCGCCCGCGACTGCACCGGCAGGGAAGGGCTCAATGCGCACCTCGCCACCTGTCGCCTCTGCGACCCCCGCAGCCCACTCTTCGAAAATTCTGTAGCCCGTGGTACCTGGCTGCCAGGAAGATTGCATGCGGATGCGAATGCCTTCCTGGGCTTGCACATTGCCGATCCACGGGGCGGCGACGGCGGCTGCCGAGCCCACCGCAGCGGTTTTCAGGAAGTTGCGCCGGCTAGAAGGAGTGCTCGTCATCGAGGAAGGCAAGGTGGTGGACGTGGTAATCAAGGAATCTGAATTTACGTTGTGCTTGTCGTTAGGCATGTTGAAAGCTCCGACAGTGGTCAGTGCCACCGGTTGTTGTTGTAATCCCATACGTATAATTCACCACTGTGGGTTCCCTGTGGTGACGGTAAGGCAATGCGGCGCTTTAAGCATCACATTACGTTCACAGAATTTAGCTAGCTCTGAGCTAAGCGCCAATTAATATTTTCAACGCTAGCCATAGTGCCGCGAAGGTCTAATGCGTCCATGGCGGCGTTCCGTGAATGCCGAAAGCCGCTGGCTAGCCGGTATCCACGTACGCGCCCATGTTGCGCATCCGGGTTTCGAAGCTTTTGACGTTGTCGACCAATTGATCGGGGCCAAACGCGACGCACTCCGCCAGAATCGCCTCGCTCAAGGTGATGGCGGACAGGATCGAAGGGAAAAAATGGGGCGTTGCGTTGGCCACGGTAAACGTCATCAGCGACCCGGGAACCAGCGGCGAGCGCAGCGTATCGGTGATGGCGATGGCCTGGACGCCGTTTCGCCGGGTGACCTCCAGCGCCTTGACGGTTTCTGCGCAGTAGGGCTCGAAACCAAATACCACCACCAGATCCTGCTCATTGAAGTGATCCAGCTCGGTCAGAAGCCCGCCCTCCAGGCCGCGAATGAGGGTCACGTTGGGCATGGCGATGCGGCCTACGTAGGCAAAGTGGTAAGCGCAGGCAAAGGTGTCCCGAAATCCCACCACCGCTATCTTGCGCGCTGCCAGCAGGTGGCGGGCGGCCTCGCGCACCCGCGATTGGTTGTCGGCGGTAAACAGGCGTCCGATATTGTCAAACGCCGCTTCCCCGACATTCACAAACAGCGGGTCGTCCGGCTGGCTGGCCTGATCGCGCAGCTTGCTGGCGCGCCCGGAAAGCTCCACCGGCGGCGCCTGTACCGAGGATTGAAACGCCTCGCGGAACGGCTCATAGCTGTCAAAACCCAAGCGCTTGGCCAGGCGTACCAGCGTTGAAGGGGTGACCTGGGCGGCGCTCGCCGTCTTGCGGATCGACTGGAACGCCATGTCCAGAGGATGCTCCATCACAAAGCCCGCAGCCTGCTTCAGCTGCGGGCTCAAGGTCGGGTAGAGCGCTGCAAGCCGTTGGTTGATGGCGTCCAACGGCGTGGTAGAGAGGGACTCTCCGTCAGTCTGGTAGCGCGTCATGGTCGGCCTCCGGCGGATTGGAACCGGCAGTGTAACGCATACGACCCGAAATGGTACATTTGTATCTATTTAGGTTTTTTTAGATACGTTTGTGTTGACGTGCTCGGCAAGGAGTCGCTAGCATGCCGACCGAAACATGCGTTTCTTAATAGTTGATAAAAAGAAACGTATGTATTGATTGGCCATTTCTTCTCGTTGACCAGGTAGCCGACCGCGATGACCACGCCGCTAGATTTGCCTTCCTATTCCCACCTTCTCGTCACCCGGCAAAACCATGTGCTGACGGTGCGCCTCAATCGGCCCGACAGGCTCAATGCCGTCGTGGAAGCGCTGTATCACGAGCTACTGGACGCGCTGGCCATTGCCCAGCGCGAGCAGGATATTCGCGCCGTGGTGCTCACCGGGGAGGGGCGCGCCTTCTGCGTCGGGGCAGATATGAAAGCCCACGAAGGCGCGGGCAGGACGCTTTTCCAGCGCCGCCAATATCTCCAGCTGGGGAACGACGTAGGCGAGGCGATCGCTCAACTGCGCAAACCGGTGATTGCCGCGGTGAACGGCTATGCCCTGGGGGCGGGCGCCGAAATGGCGGTGGCCTGTGATTTTATACTGATGGCCGATGATGCTCAGATGGGTTTTCCCGAAACCAGCATTGGCACCTGCGTCGGCGGTGGCGTTTCCAAGTGGTTACCCCAGCTGGTCGGCCTGGCCCAGGCGCGCCGGCTGCTGTATGTCGGCGACAAGATCAACGGGGCCGAGGCAACCCGGCTGGGTCTGGCGCTGGCCAACTATCCGCTGGATCAGTTGATGCCCGAGGCCGAGTCACTGGCGTCGCAGCTGGCGGGCAAGGCGCCGGTGTCATTGGCCATGTTGAAGCCGCTGGTCAATCGCGCCGCGCACACCGACATGCCAGGCCAGCTCCAGCAAGAGCTGGACGCGGTCTTTACCTGCTCGACCACCGAGGATTGGCAGGAGGGGGTCAACGCCTTCGCCGAAAAACGCGCGCCCCGGTTCAAGGGCCGTTAAGCGTCCGCTTGCTACACCGCAACGCATTGTCGACGTGTCTTATTTCTACAGGTAACCCCATGCAATCCATCGAAGGTCATCTTCCTTCTCAAAGCCCGCTGCATGCCATTCTGGCGCCGTCGGGCATTGCCGTCGTGGGCGCATCGTCCGATCCTACCAAGCGTGGCTACAAGGCCATGGTCGGGCTGATCAAGGGCGGCTATGGCGGAGCGATTTATCCGGTCAATCCCAAGGCGACCTCGATTTTAGGGGTCAACACCTTTGCCTCGATCAGTGATGTCCCGGGCACCCCGGCGCTGGCACTGATTTGTACTCCCGCCGCCACGGTGCCCGACCTGATTGCCGAATGCGGCCGCCTCGGCATCAAGGGGGCCGTGGTGTTGGCCAGCGGCTTTGGCGAGACCGGCGAGGCAGGCGCTGCGTTGGAAGCCCGCATGATGGCCAACGCCCGGGCCCATGGCGTTCGCATCATCGGGCCCAATACGTCGGGGCTGTTCAACCTGCACCATCGGGTTAATCTGCTGGCGCTTGATAACCTCAAGACCGGTGACATCGGGATCGTCTCCCAGTCGGGCAACATGCTGCTTTCCCTGGCGCTTGAGGCCCAGCACAACGGGCAGGTCGGGTTCAGTACCTACATCGGGCCGGGCAATCAGGCCGATATCGGCTTCAACGACTACCTCCGCTATCTGGGGGAAGATGAGCATACCCGGGTGGCGACGCTTTATGTGGAAGGCTTCCGCGACGGGCGCAAATTTCTCGAGGTGGCGCGTGAGGTCGCTGCCATGAAGCCCGTGGTGGTCTATAAATCGGGCGCTACTGAACAGGGGCAAAAAGCCGCCAGCTCGCATACCGGTGCCTTGGCCGGCAGCTACCAGATGACCGTTGACCTGCTGCGCCAAGTGGGCGTCAGCGTGGTGCAGTACTCCGATGAAATTCTTCCGGTAGCGGAGGGGCTGAGCCGTTTGCAGAAGGCCGCCGGCAAACGCGTCGCAGTGATCGCGGACGGGGGCGGGCAGGCGACCATCGCCGCGGATCGCCTGGCCGAAGCGGGGCTTTCGCTTGCCACGCTGTCCGGTCATACCCAGGCAAGGCTCGAGGCGCTGTTGCTGCCTCAGGCATCGTCGGTGAACCCGGTAGACGTGGCCGGCTCCTCGGATGCCCAGCCATCGCTGTTGGCGCAGTGCATGGCCGTCGTCGCCGAGGATGACAACGTCGACAGTATCTTTCTGGTGGGCATGTTCGGTGGCTACAGCCTGCGCTTTGACGAGTCGCTGCTGGAGGATGAGATGCGCGGGGCCGACGCCATGCTGGCGCTTGCCCACGCCACGTCCAAGCCGCTGGTCATCTACAGCCTCTACGCACCGGTTAAACCGCCGCCGCTACGTTGCTTGCACGAGGCGGGCCTGCCGGTGTATGCCTCGATCGAACACGCGGTGCGGGTGCTCGTCGCCCTGGGGGAACGCGGCGACTACCTGGCCAGGCACGCAAGTCAGCAGTCGGCGGCGCCCACGCCTCCGTCCGCCTCCGGAAGCGCCCTGTTGGCGAACGCCAGGGCTGAAGGGCGTGACCTGCTGGAATTTGAAGCCAAGGCGCTGCTTGCCGAGCACGCTATTCGCGTCCCCGACGAGCGGTTGGTGACACATCTGCAGGCGCTTTCGGAGGTGGCGGCCGACTTTGCTGACCGTCCCTTGGCAATGAAAGTGGTGTCGCGGGATATTCTGCACAAATCCGATGCCGGCGGGGTCAAGCTTAACCTTGTAGGCGACGCCGCGTTGCGCGATGCTTACCTGACGATTGTCGCCAACGCGCGTGAATACGCCCCCAACGCCATGATCGACGGGGTGTTGGTGACCCCCATGGCCGACAAGGGGGTCGAAGTTATTGTCGGCATGCTGCGCGACCCGGTATTTGGCCCGGTGCTCATGTTTGGCTTAGGCGGCGTCTTCGTCGAGGTGCTCGACGACGTCGCGTTTCGCGCGCTGCCGATCTCCCGGGCCGACGCCGAGTCCATGGTGAATCAGATCAAGGCGCAAAAGATGCTGGAAGGCGTGCGTGGCGCCCAGGCCGTCAGCAAGCCGGCGCTGGTCGAGCTATTGATGCAGGTGTCGCAGCTGGTGGACGCCTACCCATCGATTCGCGAGCTGGATCTGAACCCGGTGATCGCCTATCCCGACCACCATCCTTCCGGGTACGCGATTGTCGATGCCCGAATCATTGTGGAGCGTGACCAATGAGCCAAACGTTACCCGTGCTGACCGATGCCACCCTGACGCTGGATAAACGGGTGGCCACCTTGACGCTGAATCGCCACGACGTCCGCAATGCGCTTACCGGCACGGCGCTGGTGGATGACATCGTGGCCACCGCCGCCTGGATCAATCGCGCGGACGACGTTTCGGTGCTGCTGATCACCGGGGCAGGGTCGGCCTTCAGCGCCGGCGGCAACGTCAAGGACATGGCCCGTCGCGACGGTGATTTTGCCGGCGATGTGGCGGAAGTGGCCGAGCGCTATCGGCGGGGCATCCAGCGCATGCCGCTGGCGCTCAGCGAGGTGGACGTCCCGATTATCGCGGCGGTCAATGGCCCGGCGATAGGCGCCGGTTTTGATCTGGTCAACATGGCAGACCTGCGTATCGCCTCGCGCCAGGCCCGGTTTGGCGAAACCTTTCTCAATCTGGGGATTATCCCCGGCGACGGCGGTGCCTGGTTTCTGCAGCGCCAGATCGGCTATCAGCGCGCCTTCGAGCTCACCTTGTCCGGGCGCGTCATCGATGCCCAGGAAGCCCTGGACTACGGCGTGGTGCTGGAGGTGGTCGAACACGAGGCCTTGATGGAGGCGGCGATGGCGCATGCTACGCGGATTGCCGCTCAGCCGCCCAAGGCTACGCGGCTGACCAAGCGCCTGATGAAGATGGCCCCGGATATGGAGCTCAAGGCGTTTTTAGACGTATGTGCGGCCTTCCAGGGCATGTGCCATAACGAGCCCGAGCATCTCGAGGCCGTTCAGCACATGCTGGCGCGCATGAAAACCTGATCCACGGTTTCAGTCGCCGTTAACATTCCGACTCAGCGTTTCTCTCGCCTGGCCTTGCCAGGCGTTTTTGTCCTTCACAGGCTTCATTATGAACGCGGCGGCTGTATCGTTAATGCCTAATGTTGATTATCCGCACAGCGCTATCTGATTTATAGTGTTGCCAGACACTCAGGCAAATGGCGGCGTTCGTTCATAGGGAGGTGAGGCCATCATGGCAATCGAAGACGTGGGGCTTGCGTCGAGCACCCTGGTGTTTATGGTGCTGGGTCTGACCCTGGGCGCCTTTATCTGGGGGCGGTTTCGCTACGATCTGGTGGCCCTTGCCGCCCTGCTGGGGTCGGTCATGCTCGGTCTGGTTCCCGCAGACGACGCCTTTATGGGGTTCGGGCATCCTGCGGTGATTACCGTGGCTGCGGTGCTCGTGCTAAGCCGTGGGTTCGAGCGTTCCGGCCTGGTGGATATCATCGCCAATCAGGTTTTCAAGGTCGGCGAGCGGCTGATACTTCAGCTACTGGTACTGGTAGGCACCGTGGTGGTGCTGTCCGGCATCATGAATAACGTCGGTGCGCTGGCGCTGCTCCTGCCGGTAGCCATGCGCCTGGCGCGCGAACACAATACCCCGCCGTCGCTGTTGCTAATGCCGTTGGCGTTCGGCTCGCTGCTGGGCGGGCTGATTACCCTGATCGGTACCCCCCCGAATATCATTATTTCCAGCTACCGGGCCGACGTTGCGGGCGACAATTTCAGCATGTTCAGCTTTGCCCCCGTGGGGATTGCCGTGGCGCTGGCCGGGCTGGCGTTCATCGTGCTGGTGGGCTGGCGCTTGACCCCCAAACGCAGTGGGCAAGCCTCCGCCGCCGACATGTTTGATACCGCCAACTATCTAGTAGAGCTCAAGGTAAACGAAGCGTCAAAAGCCAAAGGGTTGACGCTGCAGCAGCTGCGCGATGAGCTCGAAGACACCATTCCAGTGCTGGCCGTGGTGCGCGACGACGACCGCCAGGCGGGTTATGCCTTCCACGGCATGCTTCAGGCCGGGGATATTCTGCTGCTGGAAGCGGGGCCCGAAGAACTCAAATTGCTCGAGGATAAAGCGGGGCTGAGTGCCGTCGCGGAGCTCGAAGAGGACGACGCCGACACCGACTCAAAAGCGGCCGATGCGTCAACGGAAGAGGGCGAGGCCCATCCGCCCGTCGATACCGCAGGCCTTCAGCTGGTAGAGGTGGTGGTGCGCACCGATTCGATGATGATCAACCGCAGCGTGCGGCAACTGCGCCTCAACCATCAATTTGGCCTGCACCTGGTAGCGGTTGCCCGTGACGGCACGCGGCTCAAACAGCGGCTGCGCGATATTCGTTTCAAGGCCGGCGATATACTGCTCCTGCAGGGCGAAGAAAACGAAATAGCCGAAAGCCTGCCCACGCTGGGCTGCCTGCCGTTGGCCAATCGTGACCTCAATCTGGGCCAGCCGCGCAAGCTGATACTTTCGCTTTCCATTTTTGCCGCCGCTATCGTCGCCATGCTGCTGGATATACTGCCGGCGGCGGTGGCCTTGAGCACCGCCGCCCTGATCTCGCTGCTGATCGGGGTGCTGCCGTTACGCGAGGGTTATCAAGCCATCGATGGCCCGGTGATCGTGCTGCTGGGGGCAATGATTCCGGTGGGTGAGGCGCTGGAAACCAGTGGCGGGGCCGCGCTGATTGCCGAGGCGCTGCTATCCTGGGGAAGCGACTGGCCGGTGGTGGTCACCCTGGGGGGCTTGTTCATCCTTTCCATGCTGCTGTCCAACGTGATCAATAATGCCGCAGCGGCAGTCTTGATGGCACCCATTGCGGTGAGCCTGGCGAACGGCTTTGACGTGTCGCTCGATCCTTTTCTGATGGTGGTCGCGGTAAGCGCCTCCTGCGCGTTTCTGACGCCGATCGGCCATCAGTCCAACACCCTGGTGCTGGGGCCGGGCGGCTATCGGTTTGGCGACTATTGGAAGCTGGGCCTGCCGTTATCGATCGTGGTGCTGGCCGTGTCCATGCCGATGATCCTGTGGGTCTGGCCGCTGACGGGGTAACGTTCATCCGCGAACATTGATAAGCGTTATTTTATGAAAATTTTGCTACGCTGCTAGGCTTAAAGTCTTTGGTTTTAAAGTAAATGGTCTTAAAGTAAACAGTTTTAAGGTAAATACGTTCTAAAACGAAAAATAACGTAACGGGCTGGCTTATGAATCAACAGTTTCGTCAAGACGCGATCATCGAGCTGGTCCGCCAGCATGGCTACATGAGCATTGAGCAGCTCACCGACCACTTTGCCGTGACGCCGCAGACCATTCGCCGCGACCTCAACACCCTGGCCAACGATGGCCGCGTGCGACGCGTGCACGGTGGGGTCGGCATCGAGTCGAGCACGGTGAATACCGCTTACAGCACACGCAAGACCCTGCACTTGGAAGAGAAGGAGCGTATTGCCCGCTGCCTAGCCGAGCAGATTCCCAACGACGCCTCGCTGTTCATCAATATCGGTACCAGCAACGAGGTGATCGCCCAGGCGCTGCTCGACCACCAGGGGCTGGAGATCATCACCAACAACCTCAACGTGGCGGCCATTCTGCAGCACAAGGAAGATTTTACCGTGATCATCGCCGGTGGCCAGGTTCGCTCCCGGGACGGCGGTATTATCGGCGAGGCAACCATCGACTTCATCAATCAGTTCAAGGTCGATTACGGCATTATCGGCATCAGCGGCATCGACGAAGACGGTTCACTGTTGGAGTTCGACTACCAGGAAGTGCGCGTTGCCCAGGCGATCATCGCCAATTCCCGGCGCGTCTATCTGGCCGCCGATTACTCCAAGTTCCACCGTAACCCGGTGGTTCGCCAGGGGAATATCGCGCAGCTGGATGCGCTGTTTACCGACCGCAAACCGCCGGAGGCCATTCAGCGCCTGCTGACCCAGCACGATGTTGCGCTACACCTTGCCTGAGCGGGTAAAAACGATAGGTTTTCATCCTTGAGCATTGAGGGCCGCTGGCGTAGCCTTGAATCATAAGAAATCGAAACAGATCACACAAAATCGAAAATACCCAACAACAAAGCGACGATGTTATGACCTCCTTCATACTTGCCATCGATCAAGGTACCACCAGCTCCCGCGCCATTCTGTTTGACCGCGAAGGCCATGTCAGCGCCGTGGCGCAGCGGGAATTCACTCAGCACTATCCCTACGACGGCTGGATCGAACACGACCCGGAGGATATCTGGGACACCGTGGTGGCCACCTGTCGCGACGTGGTCAAGAACGCGGCGATCGACGTCGACCAGATTGCCGGCGTGGGAATCACCAACCAGCGCGAAACCACCATCGTGTGGGATAAGAAGAGCGGCAAGCCGGTATACAACGCCATTGTCTGGCAGGATCGGCGAACCTCGGCGCTGTGTCAGCGGCTACGCGATGATGGCCATACCGAACGGGTTCAGGCCAAGACCGGCCTGCTCATCGACCCCTATTTTTCCGCCACCAAGCTTGCCTGGGTGCTGGACAACGTCGAGGGCGTTCGCGCTCGGGCGGAGAAAGACGAGCTGCTGTTCGGCACGGTCGACAGCTTCTTGATCTGGCGGCTGACCGGTGGACGGCGTCACGTGACCGATGCCACCAATGCCTCGCGCACGGCGCTGTTCAACATCCATACCCAGTGCTGGGACGACGAGCTGCTCGAGCTGTTCGACATCCCGGCATCACTGCTGCCTGAAGTGAAAGACTCGAGCGACGATTTCGGCACCATGGATGCCCGCTGGCTGGGCGCCGAGCTGCCCATCGCCGGGGTCGCCGGCGACCAGCAGGCCGCGCTGGTCGGCCAGGCCTGCTTTCAGCCCGGCATGGGCAAGAGCACCTACGGCACCGGCTGTTTCATGATCGTCAATACCGGCGAAACGCCGTCGCTGTCGCGCAACCGGCTGCTGACCACCATCGGGTATCGTCTCAACGGCAAGCCCACCTACGCCATGGAGGGCAGCATTTTCGTTGCCGGCGCCACCGTTCAGTGGCTGCGCGACGGCCTGAACCTGTTTGCCGACGCGGCGGAAACCGAGGCGCTGGCCCGCAAGACGCGCAGCGGGCACAGTGTTTATCTAGTGCCCGCGTTTACCGGCCTGGGCGCGCCGCATTGGGATCCCAAGGCACGTGGGGCGATCTTTGGTCTGACCCGTGACACCGGGATCGCGGAAATTGTCGCTGCCGGCCTTCAGGCGGTCTGTTACCAGACCCGTGATCTCCAGCACTGCATGAATGACGACATGGAAGCGCCTCCCGGTAACCTGCGTGTCGATGGCGGCATGGTCAAGAACAACTGGGTCATGCAGTTCCTGGCCGACATGCTCAACGTGCAGGTGGATCGCCCCACCATTCTGGAAACCACTGCGTTGGGCGCTGCCTACCTGGCAGGGCTGCGGCTGGGCTGGTACCAGACGCTTGACGAGATTGAGGAGCTATGGCGCTGCGAGCGCAGCTTTACGCCCAGCATGGAAGACGCGACGCGCGAATCGCTTTACCAGGGCTGGCTGGATGCGGTGTCCCGCGTCCGCACTGTGGATTGAATTTCCTTCCTTTATGCACGCGCACGCCGCTATGGCCCCTGGCCGTAGCGGCGCCGTTTGTTATCCCCAGAGCTATTATGCCAAGAGCTATTAGCCCTTAGTCGAGTGGTGTTATCCCCCGCATGGCGTATACTGCCTCGCGTTTGCCCAGTTGCTCTGGGTTGGTCTCCTGCCTTCTCGGCGCGTCATGCGCCCGTGTTTTTCCGCTGTGAAATTCTATGACACCCTTTTCACCCGTTCGCCGCGTTTGTAGTCAAACTACAACGCCGCCTGCGGCCAATGATGCATTGTGGCTTTTACGGCAGTGCACCATAGTGAAGTCATGGATCAGGGCGGCGTGTCGTTATCCCGGTGTGCTGGCGTGATCCCTGCTACAACCGAGGCGCTTCTGCATTACCCAGGCGCTTCACGCGAAGGTCTTGTAACGCTTGTGACCCTATCGCAGTCACCGAACTGGACACTTATCCGGTCCAGCATGAGTAGCAACGTCACCATTCGTCACTAACAAGATGGCTGCTTAACGATTAACGACAATAGTAAGCAGCGGATGACCATACCATGAGGGTTTAACCATGAACTGCACCGAATTAAGCCAACAAGCCGACCGTATCGCGAATACTTTCAGCAAGCAGGACCTTGCCAAGCTGGTGCTGGCGCTAAAGGGTCAACGCGAGTCTCTGCAACATGCGGTCGAAGTCATTGACACCATCGATAACCGTATGGGTTACACCCTCGAGGAAGCCTGGGACGAGGTGCTGGCAGGGGATTCTCAACTGCTGGTCGAGAACGAAGAATAACCGCTAGCCTGGCGAGTCATGAAAGCCCCCTGACGGTCTCCGTGAGGGGGCTTTCAGCGTTGGGCGGGACGGCAAGCGCTCATTTAGGTGGTGACTTCCTGCTTGGGCACATAGGGTTGGGCGGTATCACGATGTGCGGCAAAGTACGCTTCAAAACGCTGGTCTGCTTCCTCGCCAAACAGCACGCGGCAGGCTTCTCTCAAGCCCTTTGACTGGCGAAGCTGCTCGTGGTGTACCACCAGCGAAACCTTTGCCCGGCGGCGCAGGAAATCCTCGAGCTGCGTAATCATCTCGTGGTCGCGGGCATGTTCGAGTTCGCAGCGGATATACTCGGTGCCTTCGATGAGAATGTCGGCCTCGGCTGGATCCTGGCGAATCTTTTCCAGCATGGGCATCGCCTGTTCGGCGTAGCGCCGCCATAGGCGCGATGATAAGGGCTCCGACGAGGTCGTCGCGGTCATGGCGTCCAGGTTCATGCGCTTGGCGTGATCCATGAACTGCTGCTTGACGGCGTTCGGCGGCTCGCCATACCAGCGAAAGTCCTGATCGGGTAGCTCGACGCCCAGTTCTGCCACTGCTTCGGCGATTTCATCCCCCACGTTGAGGCAGTCGGTCAACTTGCCGCCGAAGATGCTGATGTGCGCGCTATCGGCATTGGTATCTACGACATGCTTGCGCGACAGCTGCAGGAAGTCGCGGTCACTTCCCTGGTCGGACTTGATCGCCAGCGGGCGAACACCGCATCGGGTCGAAATGATATCCTCCTGGCCAAGAGGCTTGTCGAGGGTCAGGCGCTTATTGATGTTTTCCAATACGAAATCGATGTCCTCGGCGGTGACCTCGACCTCGGGGTGCTCCATATGGGTGTCGGTGGTGCCGATGCAGGTGCGGTTACCCATGGGAATCACGAAGAACAGCCGGCCATCGTCGGCAAAAAACGCCAGCACGCGCTTGGTGTCCGTCAGTTGCGGCACGATCAGGTGAATACCCTTGGAATACAGGTGCTGGTGGGTGGTCTTCTGCCCGGTCAGCGCGTTGTGCTGATCCACCCAGGGGCCCGCTGCATTGATCAGCACCTTGGCGCGGATATCAAACGTCTCGCCGTTCATCACGTCGCGGGCCTTGGTCACCCAGTAGTCACCTTCACGCTCGGCGCCCAGTGATTCGACATAATTTGCCGCGATGGCGCCATAGTTGAGGGCGTGGCGGACGAAATTGAAGACGAAGCGTGCGTCGTTATCGTGCAGATAGGCATCGGAATATTCAAAGCCGCCGATGGAGTCTTCAATGCCGATGATCGGCTCTTCACGCTTGATATCCTTCGGCGATAGCAGGCGAGGGCGCTGGGTGAATGCGTTGCCCATCAGCCAGTAAAGCCAGGTACCGATCCATAAATAACGCGGCGAGTGGCGAAATCCACGGGTGATATTGGTGAGAAAGCGGATTTCCTGGACGGTAGATGGATAATTCTCAATCAAATGGTTACGGCTCTTGCAAAGCTTTCTTACCAGGGAAAAGTCTTTGCTTTCCATATACTTGATGCCTCCCCAAACAAGGTTGGAGGAGTGCATGCTGGTGCTGCCGGCAAAGTCGCCGCGATCGATCAGGGCGACCTTGGCGCCTTTGCCCGACAGCGCAGCGGCGGTGGCGGCACCGTTGATGCCACCACCAATGATCAGTACGTCGAATGCGTCGCTGTGCAGTTGCTCGATATTTCGGTTACGCAGTTTCATAGCGGATCCAGATTAGCAAAGTAAAAGCCCCGTTCACCCGCTCAGGTAGCCAGTAGGCGGTGGTGCGACGTGAAGCCGGAAGGGCTATCGCGGAGTCGATAGAGGGTGCCGCCGATGAAGCCGGAAAGGGCGGGCCCGAGGCCCGCCCGACCGGTATTAACGCGTACCGGCTGACACCCATTCCTCCATCATTTCGTCGTAAGGCATGGTGGTACCCTGAGGCATTTCGTTATCCAGCTTGGCCTTGGGTGCGCCGTCCTGATCCAGCCAGTACTGCGGGTCGCGCTCTTCGTTGAGCACCGGCGCATAGCTGTCGAAGACGTTGGCACGAGCCAGACGATTCATTGTGCTGTCCATGTCCGCCGCAAGTTTATCGAGGCCTTCCTGGGCGGTAGATTCACCGCTCATGACCGGCGCCAGGTTCTGCCACCACAGCGGTGCCATGCGCGGATAGTCAGGCACGTTGGTACCCGTTGGCGTCCAGTTGGACTCGTTGGGGCTGCGGTAGAATTCGACCAACCCGCCCAGCTTGGGCGCCATTTCGGTCATCTGCTCAGAGAAGATGTCGGACTCGCGGATCGGCGTCAGGCCGTGCATCAGCTTCTCGAGTGATACCGTCTTGGACACCGTGAACTGACCAAACAGCCAGGCGGCCGTGCGGCGGTCTTCCGGCGTGGAGTCGAAGAACGTCCAGGCACCCACGTCCTGGTAGCCAACCTTCATGCCTTCTTCCCAGTACGGACCGGTGGGCGAAGGCGCCATCCGCCATTTGGGATTGCCTTCGTCATCGGTCACGGCAACATCCGGGTCGGTCATGTCGGCGGTGAAGGCGGTGTACCAGAAGATCTGCTGGGCAATGTTGCCTTGGGCAGGCACCGGGCCGGCTTCGCCGAAGGTCATGCCTTGGGCTTCGGGGGGGGCAAAGTCGCGCAGCCAGTCCACCGCTTTCTGCATGGCAAATACGGATGCAGGTGAGTTGGTCGCGCCGCCACGGCTGACGCTTGCGCCCACCGGCTGACTATCTTCGTTGACGCGAATGCCCCAGTCATCCACCGGGTTGCCTGACGGGACGCCGGGGCTGCCCATGCCGGCCATGGAGAGCCAGGAGTCGTGGAAACGCCAGCCCAGTGACGGATCACGACGGCCGTAGTCCATGTGGCCATAGATCTTTTCACCGTCGATCTCGCCGACATGTTCGCTGAAGAATTCCGCAATGTCCTCATAGGCGGTCCAGTTGGTGGGTACGCCCAGGTCGTAGCCGTAAATGTCACGGAACTGATCCTGCAGATCTTCGCGCTGGAACCAGTCGTAGCGGAACCAGTAGAGGTTGGCGAACTGCTGGGTAGGCAGCTGGTAGAGGCTGCCATCGGGCCCCGTGCCGTACTGCAGGCCGATGAAGTCGTCCAGGTCGAGCGAGGGAAGCGTGTAATCCGCCCACTCGTTCTCCATGGCGTCCGACAGGTTGATGGTGGTGCCGTAGCGGATGTGGGTGCCGATGGCGTCGGTATCGTTGACGAAGCCGTCGTAGATACTGTTACCCGACTGCATCTGGTTCTGCATGGTATCGACGACATCGCCTTCGCCGATGATGTTGTGGGTCAGGTTGATGCCGGTCAGCTCGCTGAACGCGTCGGCAAGCACTTCGCTTTCGTAGACGTGGGTCGTCAGACCCTCGGCAACGGTTTGAATATCCATGCCACGAAACGGCTCGGCCGCTTTGGCAAACCACATCAGCTCCTCGATCTGTTCCTCACGGCTCAGGGTCGAGTTCTGAAAATGCTCATCGACCAGCCGCTCGGCAACGGCGCGTGCATCATGGTCGTCTGCTGCCAGCGTCCCGGAGGCCAGCAGCAAGCTGGCGGCGAGGGTAGTGAGTTTGAACTTGTTATGTCGCATATTAACCTCGTTATGTTGTGATCTTCCCTAATGGCGAATCCGTCCCTGAGACCGCTTTGGTTTTCTGCGCTGGGTTACCCCCAGCGCATCAGCACCAACAGCCAGGCAAGCGAGGCGGCCAGTGCTAACCAAATGGATAATGAGGTGTAGCCAATCACCCCAAGATGAATGAACGCAGCAGACAGCAGGCCAACAAACAGCCGGTCGCCGCGGGTCGTCGAGATGGGCAGAAAGCCCTTGCGTTCAATAGTGGGGGAAACGATTTCCCATACCGTCATGCCTGCCAGCATCGCCGCGATGGCGGAAAAGAAAATGGCCGTGGGTACCGTCCATACCATCCAAGACATACATCACCTCCTTAGGTACGACCCAGGGCAAAGCCCTTGGCGATATGGTTGCGGACAAAGTAGACCACCAGAACGCCGGGGATGATGGTCAATACACCGGCGGCGGCAAGCGTGCCCCAGTCGATCCCTGACGCCGTGGACGTACGCGTCATGATCATGCCGATGGGCTGCGCGTCGGTGGACGTCAGCGTGCGCGCCAGGAGTAGTTCGACCCACGAGAACATGAACAGGAAGAACAGCGTGACGCCAATGCCTGAGCGAATCATTGGAATGAAGATCTTGACGAAAAAGCGCGGGAAGCTGTAACCGTCGATGTAGGCCGTTTCGTCGATTTCCTTGGGCACGCTGCTCATGAAGCCTTCCAGAATCCAGATGGCCAGCGGGATATTGAACAGGCAGTGGGCCAGCGCCACGGCAATGTGCGTATCAAAGAGCCCCACCGAGTAGTAAAGCTGGAAATAGGGCAGCAGGAACACGGCCGGTGGCGCCATCAGGTTGGTCAGCAGCCAAAAGAACAGGTGCTTGTCGCCAATGAAGCTGTAGCGGCTGAAGGCATAGGCGGCGGGAAGTGCCACGCAAATGGTGATCAGCATGTTCATCAGTACATAGGCGATCGAGTTGACGTACCCCATGTACCAGCTTGAGTTGGTGAAGATGCCGATGTAGTTGTCGAACGTCAGGTTCTCCGGCCACATCGTCATGGAGCCCAATATTTCGCTGTTGGTCTGCAGCGACATGTTCAGCAGCCAGTAGATCGGCAGAATCATCAGCACCAGGTAGAGCCCCAGCAGCAGTCGCGAACGGAGCCTGCTGCGTGCGTTGCGCTTGCGCCGCTGAGTCGGGGTGACGCGGCTGAAGATGGTATTGTACTTTTCACCCGGCTGGGTGTTGTCGAGTTGGTAACTCATGTCACGCACCTCCCTGGGAATTCTTGTCTTTCTGCATGTTCATGATGGTGGTGTAGAACACCCAGCTCACCAGCAGGATGACCAGGAAGTAGATAATCGAGAAGGCCGCCGATGGCCCCAGATCCTGCTGGCCGACCGCCATGGTGGTCAGCGACTGGCTCAGGAAGGTGGTCGAACTGCCAGGGCCGCCGCCGGTCAGCACGAACGGCTCGGCGTAGATCATGAACGAGTGCATGAAACGCAGCAGGACGGCAATGACCAGCACATTGGTCAGTTTGGGCAATTGGATGTAGCGAAAGACGGCCCACTTGGAGGCACGGTCGATGCGCGCCGCCTGGTAATAGGCATCGGGAATGGAGCGCAGGCCGCTGTAGCAGAGCATGGCAACAAGCGGTGTCCAGTGCCACACATCCATCAGGATAATCGTCAGCCAAGCGTCCGTGCCGTCGCGGGTGATGTTGTAGTCCACGCCCAACTGACGTAGCCCCCAACCCATCAGGCCGATATCGCCCCGGGTGAAGATCTGCCAGATGCTGCCGACCACGTTCCAGGGAATCAGCAAGGGCAGGGTGATCAGGATGAGTACGGCCGACGCCTGCCAGCCGCGTTTGGGCATGATCAGCGCAATGCCGATGCCCAGCGGCACCTGAATGGCCAGGATGGTCAGCGAGAAAACGATCTGGCGCAGAAAGGCGGCCTGCAGCTCAGGATCGTTGAGCATGGCCCTGAACCATTCAGTGCCGGTAAAAAAGCTCGCATTGGGGCCGAGCACATCCTGAACCGAATAGTTGACGACGGTCATCAGCGGTACGATCGCGGAGAACGCGACCAAGATCAGCATGGGCAGTACCAGTAGCCATGCGCGGTTGTTATAGACTTTATTCATGATCTACCTCGACTCGGTACTCATCGACGTAAAGGCTCAGTTTGTCGTCGGGAAAACGGATGTAGACAGTCTCACCTAGAGGCGGATGATCCTCGGGAAGCCTGGCTTTGAACGTTTGCTGGTTGAGCGAGAAGGTGAGAATCGCGTAGGTACCCAGGTCCTGGAGGTTTTCATTCTGCACCGCCACGGTGTCGGCGTCGGCGCTCGGGCAGACCTCGATGAACTCAGGGCGAATGCCGAGCTTGACGTTGCTGCTCTCCACCCGGCCGAGTGCGCGCAGGTAGGCATCGCTCAGCGGCAGCGGCTGTTCGCCGAAATAGGCGGTGCCCTGGGCGTAGTCGAGGGCAAAGAAGTTCATCCCGGGGCTGCCGATAAAGTAGCCGACAAAGGTATGCGCGGGGGTCTCGAAAAGTTCGCGCGGGGTGCCGAACTGCACCACCTGGCCTTCGTACATCACGGCGATCTTGTCGGCGAAGGTTGAGGCCTCGAGCTGATCGTGGGTCACGTAGATCATGGTGATGTTGAAGCGCTCGTGAATCTCCTTGAGCTTGCGGCGCAGTTTCCACTTCAGCTGGGGGTCGATGACCGTGAGCGGCTCGTCGAACAGGATCGCGGTGACGTCATCGCGAACCAGTCCTCGGCCCATGGACACCTTCTGCTTTTCATCGGCGGTCAGGTTCTTGGCCTTGCGCGAGAGTAGCGGGGTCAGGTCGAGGATGTCGGCGACTTCCAGCACCTTGGGTTTGACCCTGTATTCGGGGGTGTTCATGTTGCGCAGGGGAAAGGCAAGGTTGTCGAACACCGTCATGGTGTCGTAGATCACCGGAAACTGGAAAACCTGGGCAATATTGCGCTCTTCCGGCGGCAGCTCATTGACCCGATGGCCATCGAACAGCACGTCGCCCTCGGTGGGTGCCAGCAGTCCGGAAATGATGTTCAACAGCGTCGACTTGCCGCATCCCGATGGCCCCAGCAGGGCATAGGCACCGCCCTGATGCCATACATGCTCCATGTGACGGATGGCGTAATCTTCAGATGATTGCGGGTTGGCGCTGTAAGTGTGCGCGAGTGATTTAAGCACGATTTCAGCCATGCACGACGCCCTCCGTCTTGAGCACCGGGGTATGCACGGTGCTGCCCTGTTGATCGAACACGAACAGTTTGTGGGTGGGGAAATAGACCTTGATGGGCTCGTTCACTTTTAACTCATAAATGCCCGAGAGGTGCAGCACGAGCGGAAAGTGCGGGTGCCGGACGTGCAAAAAGGTTTCCGAGCCGCTGATTTCGGCAACGTCCACCTCGACCGACAGCTCGAGGTCATCGGGTGCCTGAGGAGTCAGGCTCAAGTGCGAGGCGCGAACCCCGAAGCGGTAGTCGCCCGGCGGCAGTCGGCGCAGGGCGTCGTCGCAGGCAAAGTGGGTCGCGTTATCGAAGGTGATGTCCGTCTCGGTGAGCCGTCCAGGCACGATATTGATGGGCGGCTCGGAAAACATCTCGGCGCTCAGAATACCGTTGGGCTCGCGATAGATCTGGTCAGTGGGGCCGTACTGGAGCAGCTTGCCTTCGTGAAGAATGGCGGTGTTGCCGCCAAGCGCCAGGGCCTCGTTGGGCTCGGTGGTGGCATATACCGCAATGCAGTTGCGCACCTTGAACAGATCGCGCAGCTCGTCGCGCAGTTCTTCGCGAAGCTTGTAGTCCAGGTTGACCAACGGCTCATCGAAGAGAATGACATCGGCGTCCTTGACCAGCGCGCGCCCCATGGCCGTGCGCTGCTGCTGACCCCCGGAAAGCTCTTGAGGGTAGCGGTCAAGCAGGTGGCCGATGCGCAGCATTTCAGCGATTTCGGCCACGCGCTTGTCGATCTCGCGCGGCGGGTGCTTGGCGAGCTTGAGGGGGGAAGCGATGTTGTCGTAGACCGTCAAGCTTGGGTAGTTGATAAACTGCTGGTAGACCATGGAGACGTTGCGGTTGCGCACCGATACCCCGGTGACGTCCTTGCCATCCATTACGATGCGTCCTTTGGTGGGCGGCTCGAGCCCGGCCATCAGGCGCATCAAGGTGGTCTTGCCCGCAAGCGTCCTACCCAGTAGCACATTAAATGAGCCAGGCTCCAGTGCCAGGTCAACGTCGCTAATGTAGGGAATACCGCCCACGGTGTGTGCGATATCTTGCAAATGTAGGGACATGCGAATCTCGCTAGCGTCGTTGTTATTGGGAAGTATCTAGCTTTCGTTTACGAAATCCTAGTTGATCGATTTCGAACCTGCAATGCCTTTTGTTGTGTTCTTATGTCGAAGAATCGAAAATTAAACGAAAGTATAGGATCAAAAAAACCGGCCACGATGGGCCGGTTTCGGTCAGAGCCTGCGCTGGGCTATTTCACGCTGGCGGATGCCTCGCTCGCGGATGCATCCGACGTGACCGTGGATGATTCAACAGCCTTGGCGTTGTGGTCAATCAGCGTCGACTTGTCGGTGGCAAAGGTGTCGTAGGGAAAGTCATCCACGGTGAGCATTTCAAGCACTTCCGCCTCGAACTCGCGCATGAACCGGGCGTCTTCTTCGCTGATCAGCTCGACGGCCAGCGCGGCTTCTACCCGCGCTTCAGGGTGCAGTGCCGTCTGCGGCAGCTCGCCCTTGGCGTAGGCCTTGTTGACCGTGCGGTAGATCGCTTCGGCGCGGTCGTAATCGACCAGCAGCGCGTTATAGCGGGCGAGCGGGTTGCGCTGCTCGCCGTCGTCGGCGCCCCAGGTGTTGTGCAGTAGCTTGCTGCGCAATGCACTGTGGGTGGAGACGCGCTTGGCGATATCCCGCGCATAGTTATCGTGGGGCTTGTCCCAGCGGCGGCCGGTTGGCATCACGATCACTTTCAGCGTCTTGCCCAGCGCCCGGTTGGGCAGGTTATCGAAAATTTCCACGAACGCCTGTTCCGCACGCTGGAGCAGGAACCGGCAGCTGTAATGCAGCAGGGCCTCTTCGCCTTCTACCTTGTCACCCGCTTGCCACTGCTTGAGCACCATGGAGGCGAGATAGAGGTTGGAGAGCACATCGCCGAGGCGCGCGGAAAGCATCTCGCGCTTTTTCAGGGCCGAGCCAAGGCTCGCCATGGCGGCGTCGGCGCATAGCCCAAAGCCTGCCGAGAGGCGCGCGATGTCCTGGGCGTAGGCGGTCGCCGGTCCGTCGAACGGCACCTTGGACTTGCCGATGCCGAAGCCCAGCGTAAAGGCGCGTGCGGCGTTGCCGAAGATCAGGCCGGCGTGGCTGAAGAACGCCTTGTCGAACGCCTTGATATCGTTGGCATCTTTAGCGGCCAGCTCGTCGAGTACGTAAGGGTGGCAGCGGATCGCGCCCTGACCGAAGATCATCAGGTTGCGGGTCATGATGTTGGCGCCTTCCACGGTGATCGCCACCGGGTTGGCGCTGTAGCCGATCCCCAGGTAGTTGCGCGGGCCAAGAGTGACCGCCTTGCCGCCGTGCACGTCCATGGCGTCGGTCAGGATATCACGCTGGAATTCGGTCAGCTGGCTTTTCAGAATCGCCGAGGGCACCGCAGGCTTCTCGCCGTGGTCGATCAGGTTGGCGGTCTGATAGACCGTGGCCTGGGCGATGTAGCCCAGCGATGCCATGCGCGCCAGAGGTTCCTGCACGCCTTCCATTTCCGCGACGGGTACGTTGAACTGACGACGGACGCGGGTGAAACCGCCGCTCCAGCCCAGCGCATAGCGCGCGGTGCCGGTGGCGCCGGAGGGCAGCGTGACGCAGCGGCCGATGGAGAGGCACTCGACCAGCATCCGCCACCCCTGGCCGATCATGTCTGGCCCACCGATAATGGTGTCTAGCGGGATAAAGACATCCTTGCCGATAATCGGGCCGTTCATGAACGGGCTGCCGATCGGGTGGTGACGGCGGCCGATGTCCATGCCGTCGGTTTCGCGGGGAATTAACGCCAGGGTAATGCCGCGATCCTCTTCCTCACCAAGCAGGTGGTCGGGGTCGAACAGGCGAAATGCCAGGCCGACAACGGTGGCGATGGGCGCCAGGGTGATCCAGCGCTTTTCGAAGTTGAGGCGCAGGCCAATGACTTCTTTACCGTCAACCATCTGCTTGCACACGACGCCGGTATCCGGCAGCGAGGTGGCATCAGAACCGGCACGCGGGCCCGTCAGGCCAAAGCAGGGAATTTCACGGCCGTCGGACAAACGCGGCAGGTAGTGATCTTTCTGTTCCTGGGTACCGTACTTGAGCAGCAGCTCACCTGGACCCAGCGAGTTGGGTACGCCAACGGTCACCATCAGGGTTTCGTTGGCCGAGAGCTTCTGCAGCACCATGGACTGCCCCTTGGCCGAGAAGCCCAGGCCGCCATACTCCTTCGGGATAATCATGCCGAAGAAGCCTTCTTTCTTCAGGTAATCCCAAAGCTGCTGGGGCAGGTCCGCACGTTCGATGGCGATATCCCAGGCATTGCACATGCCAGCGGCTTTCGCGCACTGGTTGTCGAGGAAGGCTTGCTCGTCTTCACGCAGGCCGTCGTCCTTGAAGTTGAGCAGCTTGTTCCACTGGGGCTTGCCGGAGAACAGTTCGCCGTCCCAGGAAACGCTACCTGCTTCCAGCGCGGTACGCTCGGTATCGGAAACCTTGGGGGCGACCTTTTTGAACATGGCAAACAGCCGGGGTGTGAGCCACTTGCTGCGTAGCGCGGGGAGGCCGGCTACCGCGACGGCCGCGGCGCCAATAAGCAGTAGTAGGCCAATAACCGTGGCGTCGACCAGCAGACCAACCAGGCCCAGCACGCCAAACACCGCCAGAGCCGCTGTCGCGCCTGCTTCGCGGCGCATTACCGCAAGCAAGCCAACAACTGCCAGCACAATCAATAGTAGGGTGAGCATAATGCCTCTCCATGTGTTGAGGATAAAGCCGTGTGGCGGATGACCACATTTAAACAGATGTTTGAATATTGGCAGACCTGCGCTACCCAGTGCAAGCATTTCGATACGAATGGACGACATAAAAAAACGCCGTGGCGTTTGCCACAGCGTTTTAGAGTTTTGCTACGGGATCTTGGTTCAGTGTTGTTTTGCCGGCGCCCCATCGGCGACATAATAGTCGACGTCGGCGCGGGCCAGAGGCTCCCTGCCGCGGATGCGGTCGGCGATCTTTTCCGCCAGCATGATAGTCGGGGCGTTGAGGTTGCCGGTGGGGATGACCGGAAAGAGCGAGGCGTCGACAACGCGCAGGCCTTCCACGCCGTGTACGCGGCCCTGGCCATCGGTTACCGCCTGGTCGTCGTTGCCCATACGGCAGCTACCACAGGGGTGGTAGGCGGTTTCGGCGTGCTGTTTGACGAAGGCATCGAGCTCGGCATCCGACTGCACGTCCGGGCCGGGAGCGATTTCGCGGCCACGGTATGGCTCAAAGGCGGGCTGGGCGATGATCTCGCGGGTAAGCCGAATGGCATCGCGGAATTCTTCCCAGTCCTTGTCCTTGGCCATGTAGTTGAACAGGATGCTGGGCGCGGCGTGGGGGTCTTTTGACGTCAGTTGGATACGCCCGCGGCTTTCGGAGCGCATGGAGCCGACGTGGGCCTGGAAGCCGTGGGCCTGCACCGCGCTCTTGCCGTTGTAGCTGATGGCAATGGGCAGGAAGTGGTATTGCAGGTTGGGCCACTCTTCCTCATCACGGCTGCGGATAAAGCCACAGGATTCGAACTGGTTGCTGGCACCGATGCCGGTTCCCTTGAACAGCCACTCAGCGCCGATTTTCGGCTGGTTGTACCATTTCAGCGCCGGATAGAGCGATATGGGTTCTTTGCACTCGTACTGGATGTACATCTCCAGGTGATCCTGGAGGTTTTCGCCTACGCCGGGTAGCGCATGAACCGGCTCGATATCGAGCGCCTTGAGCAGTTCGGGGTTGCCGATGCCCGAGCGCTGCAGAATCTGCGGCGAGGCGATGGCGCCACCGCAAAGCAGCACTTCGCGACGCGCACGCGCCTGCTGCGGCTGGCCTTTACGCTCATAGCGAACGCCCACGGCACGCTTGCCCTCGAACTCGATCACATCGGTCACCGCGTGGGTTTCGATGGTCAGGTTGTCGCGCTGCTTGGCGATATCCAGATAGCCCCGCGCCGTCGACGCGCGGCGACCGCTGGGCGTCACGAAACGATCCATGGGGCCGAAGCCTTCCTGGTGGTAGCCGTTGACGTCCTCTGTTTCCGGATAGCCCGCCTGCTTGCCGGCGTCGATAAAGGTGCGGTAAAGCGGGTTGTTGCCGGCTTTCGGCGTGGTCACGCTCACCGGGCCGTCACCGCCGTGGTAATCGTTCGCGCCGATATCACGGGTTTCGCTTTTCTTGAAATAGGGCAGGCAGCTCAGGTAATCCCAGTCGTCAAGGCCGGGCTGTTTGGCCCAGTTATCGTAATCCAGCGCGTTGCCGCGGATATAGCACATGCCGTTGATCAGCGAGGAACCGCCGAGGCCCTTGCCGCGACCACATTCCATACGGCGGCCGTCCATGTGTGGTTCTGGGTCGGTTTCAAACGCCCAGTTGTACCGCTTGCCCTGCAGCGGGTAAGCCAGGGCAGCGGGCATCTGGGTGCGGAAATCAAAGCGATAATCGGGACCACCGGCTTCCAGCAGCAGGACGCTCACGTCGCTGTCTTCGGTGAGGCGGGTAGCAAGCACGTTCCCCGCCGAACCGGCACCGATAATGATGTAATCAAATTCGCGTGGTTGAGACATAGAGTATTACCAAAGCTGAAAGTGGGACGGGGGTGCTGGTGGTAGCGTTCCGCGACGGCACTGTGACCTCTTACCTGGGAAAAGACCCTCGCTTCACGCTACCCCCTGCGCTATTGATTAGTGAGCTCGTGTCATTGGAAAAGATTAAAACACTGACTCAAAAGGCCCCATCTCGATCTGTACGGACTTGGTCTGGGTATAGTGATTCAGCGTCTCGATACCGTTCTCGCGGCCAATGCCCGACTCCTTGTAACCGCCGACCGGCATCTCGGAGGGCGACTCGCCCCAGGTATTGACCCAGCAGATACCCGCTTCCAGCTGATGGATCACTCGGTGGGCGCGGTTCAGGCTTTCGCTGAAGACACCGGCGGCGAGGCCGTAGGTGGTGTCATTGGCGCGGCGAATCACTTCTTCCTCGTCATCAAAGGCGAGTACTGACATCACCGGGCCAAAGATCTCTTCCTTGACGATACGCATGTCGTCGGTGCAGTCGGTGAAGACCGTGGGGGCTGCCCAGGCACCGTTGGCCCAGCTGCCGCTGTTCCAGTCCTCGCCGCCCACCAGAACCCGTGCGCCTTCGGTTTTGCCGAGAGCAATGTAGGAGAGCACTTTCTCCTGATGCTCGAAGCTGACCAGCGGGCCAAAGTTGACGCTTGGATCCATGGGGTCGCCCGCCTTGATACGCTTGACGCGCTCGACCAGCTTGGCTTCAAAGGCGTCTTTGACGCTGCGTTCCACAAACACGCGGGTGCCGTTGGTGCAGATTTGGCCGGAGGAGTAAAAGTTGGCCATCATGGCGGCGTCGGCGGCGCGATCCAGATTGGCATCGGCGAAGACCAGCAGCGGTGATTTGCCGCCCAGTTCCATGGTGACGTCCTTGAGCGTCGATTCGGCCGCCGCTGACATGACCTGCTTGCCGGTACCGGCCTCACCGGTAAACGATACCTTGTCGATGCCTTTATGCCCGGTCAGCATGGCGCCCACGCGGCCGTCACCCTGGACGACATTGAACACGCCGTCGGGGAGACCCGCTTCGGTGAAGATTTCGGCAAGCTTCATCGTCGTGAGCGGCGTGACTTCGCTGGGTTTGAAAACAATCGCGTTACCCGCGGCCAGTGCAGGGGCGGCTTTCCAGCAGGCAATCTGAATCGGGTAGTTCCAGGCGCCGATCGCGCCGATCACGCCCAGCGGCTCGCGACGGGTATAGACGAAGGAGCTATCGCGCAGGGGAATCTGGCTGCCTTCGATGGCCGGCGCGAGGCCTGCATAGTACTCCAGCGCATCGGCACCGGTGACGATATCGACGCTGGCGGTTTCGCTGAGCGGCTTGCCGGTATTGCGGGTTTCCATCTCGGCCAACTCGTCATTGCGTTCGCGCAGGATGGCAACGGTGCGCAACAGGATGCGAGCGCGCTCCATGCCGGTCATGGCGGCCCACTGACGCTGGCCTTGGCGGGCGGCCTCAACGGCGCGATCCACGTCGTCCTGGCTGGCCTGACCGACGGTTGCCAGCAGGCTGCCGTCGAACGGATTGGTGATGGTAAAAGTCTCGCCTGAGGTGGCTTCTACCGGGCGACCATTAATGTAAAGGGGCTGTACGTCTTGAACGGCCATGGTGGTCTCCTTAATAAGGTTCAGAAATGGATGCAGGCTGTTGGCACCCATGGTGAGCGAGTAGCTGGTCGAGATACTGATGGGCCAGGTGGCGGGCTTCCGCCGCGTCCAGTCCTTCCGGTGCCAGTGCGCCACGCAGCCAGAGGCCGTCGATCATGGCCGCCAGTCCACGGGCAGCGTTCCGCGCGGCATTGCGAGGCATCACTCGGCGAAACTGATGACATAAATTGGCGTAAAGCCGACGATCGTTAACGTACTGCAAACGTAGCAGCATGGGTTTGTGCATGCTGCTGGCCCAGAAGGCGAGCCAGGTCTTGGCGGCCGGGCCGGTTACCTGGGTGCGGTCAAAGTTACCCTCAATGATGGCGCCGATGTTGGCGCGCGGAGAGTCGTCTTCCAGGGCATGACGGCGAATCGACACGGCATTGTTCAGGTCGGTCAGAATCTGGCGCATGGTGGCTTCCAGCAAGCCATCCTTGCCACCGAAGTAGTGACTGATAATGCCTGCTGACACCCCCGCATGCCGGGCGATTCGCATGACAGTGGCTTCCGCCAGACCGACTTCGTCAATGGCCGCCATGGTGGCTTTGATCAACTGCTGGCGGCGTATTGGTTCCATTCCCACCTTAGGCACAGCTTTCTCTCCTCACGTTGAATGCCTATTCACTCCCTCAACTTGAAAAAGAGAGATAGGCATGATTACCTAGATATAGTCGCATTTTTTTATTGAACGTTCAATCAATAAAAGGATGCTGCTGTTTATCCGCCACAACGCTAACGCCGAGCGGGTATTGGACAATTCGATGAAAAGGGGATGACGAATGAAAAAAACACGTTTAAGCATGATGGGGGCGATGATGGTCACGGCAGGGCTTCCCTCCCTGGCCATGGCGAACGAGTGCAGCACAGTACGCTTTGTCGAAGTAGGCTGGACCGACATCACCGCGACCACGGCGCTTGCCAGCGAAGTGCTGGAAGGCATGGGGTATGATACACGTATCGATACCGTGTCGGTGCCCATCGCCTATTCGGGCATGGAAAACGGCGATTTTGATGTGTTTCTGGGCAACTGGATGCCGTCCATGGCGTCTATCAGTGACCCTTACGTCGAGAAAGGCACCGTCGACCGGTTGACCGCCAACCTTGAAGGCGCCAAGTACACCCTGGCCGTGCCGCAGTATGTTTACGACGCTGGTGTCACCTCGGTGGAAGACCTGGACGCGCATGCCGACAAGTTCAACCTGCAATTGCACGGCATTGAAGCGGGCAACGACGGCAACGAATTGATCCAGCAGATGATCGACGACGATGCCTTTGGCCTGGGTGACTGGCAATTGATCGATTCCAGCGAAGCCGGCATGCTGGCGGAACTGAACGCGCGCGTACCCAACGAAAACTGGATGGTGTTTCTGGGCTGGGAGCCGCATCCCATGAACACGAACTTTGACATGGCCTACCTCGAAGGCGCAGGCGACTATTTCGGCCCAGACCTGGGCGGCGCCACCGTG
This sequence comes from Halomonas sp. CUBES01, assembly GCF_020991005.1. GTDB lineage: Bacteria > Pseudomonadota > Gammaproteobacteria > Pseudomonadales > Halomonadaceae > Vreelandella > Vreelandella gomseomensis. Next base: position 400,466 of record NZ_JAJLLW010000003.1, read on the forward strand.
TATACCAATACGCGCGGCGGCTACGTTGAAGCGTGCCCCAACGTAGGCGAATTGCTCAACAACATGACCTTTACCCTTGAGATGGAAAACCAGCTGATGGGTGAAATCATGGACGAGGGCGAAGATCCCCGTGATGCCGCCCGCGCTTACCTGAAGGAAAATGACGAGCTGCTGGGTGAGTGGCTGGCAGGCGTTGAGACTATCGACGGCGAGCCCGCTGAAGAAGCGGTGCGTAACGCACTGCAATAAGTAGTAGTCGCGGTGAAGGGCAAGCCGATTCGCGGCTTGCCTTTTACCGTTAAGATAGGCACAATACGTCCTCGCTGAAGTCGGAAAGGCTACGTAGCTCAGTTGGTTAGAGCACATCACTCATAATGATGGGGTCCCCTGTTCAAATCAGGGCGTAGCCACCACTCAGCGAAGGCAGGCTTATCAAAGAGCAAGCCGTTATGGTGGCCCCTTAGGTCCTCCCGCAACGCTAAACCGCAAACCCCGCCAGGCCCGGAAGGGAGCAACGGTAGTGGTGGTCGCGTGTGCCGGGATGTGGCTTTTGGGGCCGCCTCCATTTCAGCCCCGCTATTTTATCCCCGTCTTTTTATCTGCACCTGCTTCCAAACCCTCTTTCTGTTGCTTACGCGTCTTTCTTATATCTCATGAATCGAGTGCTGTGCGGTAGGTCGCGTTAAAATAAAGGTGGCAACCCCGCAAAAAAACACCGCCATCCCTGCAAGCAATAATGAATGTCCGCCGCTTGCCCATAAGGTAATCCAACTGGTGGCAAGTAGCAGGAGGGCGATAATCTTGGCTCGTTTCGGTATTGCGCGTTGCTCGCGCCAAGCGTGCAGGTAAGGGCCAAAACGTGGATGGTAATATAGCCAGTCGGCTAGCCGAGGCGACCCTTTAGTGGCGGCCCAGAGTGCCAGCAAAAGAAACGGCGTAGTGGGAACAAGCGGCAGTACAATGCCTGCTATGCCCAGCCCGATGCACAGATATGCCAGCGCACACCAAGCCAGCTGTGTCAGTCGCATCATGTCTCCTTGTTCCATCCACCTCGACGCCAAACAAGCGTAGAGCTATAAAAAGCTTATCATGCTGGACAGTATAAACCACCCGTGGGGTATGTTAAGTGCTCAGTCCTCTGAAGCATCACGAGTATGCGTTGAGTCAATGTTGGTAAGGTGGTGGGGGGGCGAAAGCGGGGCGCTTCCAGTCAGTCCAACTGAGGTTACCAGTAGCGTGGGTAGCGCCGGTGGCGCGCCAGGTTGTTGATCAGGATGGCAACTACCAGCATGATTAAGCAGCCTATCCCAATCGGCACCAGGGGAAACCACCAGCCCAGGGCGTGCACGTTGTCGCCGCCGGCAACGGCAATTAGCGCTGCGGCGGCCCCCGGCGGGTGCACCGTATGGGTAAGCTGCATGACCAGAATGGATAATGACACGGCCAGCGCCATGGCCATCGGTGTCGCCCCCAGCCATTGGTAACAGCCCACACCCACGGCGGCTGACAGCATGCTGCCAAACAGCACGTGGCTGGGCTGGGCAAACGGGCTTTCCGGCGCCGCGTATATGAGTACCGAGGTGGCGCCAAACGAGCCGACAATCAGCAGTTCATTGGAGAGCCAGCCCGCGCTTAACCAGCAAATAAGCGCCATGCCGCTAAAGGCCCCCAGCCACGACCAGAAGGCATCCTGCCAACCGACAAAAGGTCGTCGGGTGCGTTCGCCACGCATTTTCCCCAGGTAGGTTTTCATTGGGCACCTTGTTGCATCAAAAGAGTGCAGATAATGACAAGTTGCACCACGCTATAGCAAGTGAGCGATTTGCATTCAGCAATGAAACGACGTCATGACGTTAATTAGCCACGCTTTCCTGGCCCTTGCGTGTGAACCGCGTTTAGATCAGCGCCTCGATTTGTGCTCAGCGCCGGGTTAGGTTATTTACCGAACCCAATGGGGCCGATGTCAATCGAGGTCAGAGATGAAGCAAACGCTAGCGGCATTTGCACGCTGGGTGGCCGTATTGGTCGTCATGTTGACGGTGCTGCTGGCCGGGCCCGTCTGGATGTTGGCCAGCGACCAGATCGTTACTGAAGGCCACTGGTCGGCGCTTGACCGTTCGTCTGCCGCGATTGCCCCAGCTCCCGAGGAGGTCTCGGAGGCGGTGGTTCAGGTTTACGCCGCCCGCGCTTACAACTGGCGTGGAGCTTTCGGGGTGCATATCTGGATTGCCACCAAGGCGCAAAATGCCGACTACTACCGTTTGCACCAGGTATTGAGCTGGCGGCGCCCCACGGTGGTGTCGTCGATAGACACACCCGACCGCTCATGGTTTGGCAACGCGCCCGAACTGCTGGTGGATTATCGCGGCGACCAGGCCCAGCAGATGATTCCCCAGATTGCCGATGCCGCGTCCCGCTTTCCCTACGCTGATCTCTACCGCGTGTGGCCGGGCCCCAACAGCAACAGCTTTATTGCCTGGGTGGCCCGCGAGGTTCCGGGTTTCGACGTATCGCTGCCGGTCACGGCCGTGGGCAAGGACTATCTGTTTGACGCTGTGTTGGCGCCAACTCCCAGCGGTACCGGGTATCAGCTGTCGCTAGGCGGTATCGTGGGAGTGCTGGTGGCACTGGAAGAGGGTATCGAAGTCAACATTCTGGGGCTGGGCATCGGCGTCGACCTCATGCGTCCGGCGTTGAAACTGCCGGGGATTGGACGCCTGGGCATGCCGGCTCGCGTCATGGGCAATCACCAGTAAGCACGGCTATCGCGCGAACGCCGCCATCAGCGAGGTGAAATACTACCAGCAAGCCTACTGGGAGAAGGTGTCGTCGCTGCGCTATGAGCGGTTTGTGTTTAGAGGCTTGAAGTGCGTATTTGATGAAGCGGGGTGTCGGGACGCGACCCGGTTGGCACGCACGCATGCCATTTATCGACCCGACGACTATCAGGTGTCCCGAGCGTTAGGCGCAGCCCTGCGCAAAGAAGAAGGGGTGGGGCTGCGTTATCATTCGGTGCGTCATGCCGGTGCCACCTGCTGGGCGCTGAGGACGCCGCGCCAGGTCATCGACATTGTTCAGACGACCCACCTGGAAATGATCTGGAACGGCGCCATTGCCCAGGTCAACCGGCTTTCCGCAGTACCGGCACCGCCCCGATAGCGTCCCTGTTACGGCTGATGCGACTCGGTAAAGCGCTGCATGATGGTCAGGGTTTCATCGCTGACGTGATGCTCCATGCCCTCGGCGTCGATGCGGGCGGTGGTATCACGAACCCCAAGCGCGCGCAGAAAATGCAGCACGATATCGTGACGCGCCCGCGATGTTTCGGCCATTCGTTGGCCTTCCTCGGTCAGGAACAGCGAGCGGTAGGGGCGGCTCGTTACCAGGCCCAGCTCGTTCAGGCGGCGGATCATTTTCGACACGGTGGCCTGGCTGACCGCCATGCGGCTGGCAATGTCGGCCGCGCGTGCCTCGCCGCGATGGCGCAGAAGATCACCGATCAGCTCTACGTAGTCTTCGATAAGTTCAGTTTCGTGAGCATTGCGCACGGTTTCGTACTGCTGTGCATGCTGCTCGACAGGCGGCAGCGCATCACCGCTCTGGCGCGAAGTAGGAGGCAATGGCTGCTGTTCGTGATCGCTCATAATGGCTATATAGGTTGGCTATATCAGAGTGAGTAAAAACGTTGATTAGCATGGTAGCGTATTTTGCGGAATAATTGTTAGCAAAGGCTAAACTATTTGCATGGTGCTTTTTTGTTGAGTTAACCCCTTCAAAACCTGATTGGCGCAGTAGACTGTAGGTTTTCCCAGGTTTTTTCGGCGATACCGATACCGGCACCAGCCATTAGCAAATAGGTTTGGTCAGCGCCGGCCGCCATCAAGGGGGCTTCTTCATCGGGATAGTTGATACCGGCAATGATCGTGCCTTTGAACCCTGCCTTGCGCAGCTGGCGCGTGGCAAACAGCTTGCTTTCGGTATTGGGTGTTGCCAGCATCACGGCTTCCAGGGCGTTAATATCCAAGTGTGACCAGAAAGAGACGTCTTCCACATCGGCATACCGTATGTCGCGCTGGGAAGCCGCTACCTTGTTCGGATCGGAATCAATTCCCACTACCCGAAGATGGTTCTCGACAAAAAAGTCGTAGGCGGCACTGCCGGTCCGGCCCATGCCAATCACCATCATTTTGGCATCCCCCAGGGTGACGGGCTGCTCATCGGGATGGCGTAAATGTCGCTCAAAGCGGGTCAGGCGCGCCTCAAAACGATCAAACAGGGCGTGGGCGACGCGGTTGAGCGGTGCGGAGATGATAAATGAAAACGCCACTGTCAGCGCCAGCGGTACCAACCACTCTTCCAGGATGCTGGACGCCACGATCAGGCCGAACTCGCTGTACGCTGTGAGGCTAAGGCCCCCCAGAAATGCGCTACGGGCGCGAACCTTGAAGACAATCAGCAGGGCAAAGAACAGTGCGGCTTTCAGTGGCAGCAGTAGCGCCATGACGCCCGCGAAGATCAGCGCGCTGGTGTCGGGCAGGCCCGACATGCCTATCTGCAGGAAAAAACTGATCAACAGGATTTCCTTGAGCCCCCACAGCGCCTTGGACATTTCCTGGGCGCGTGGATGTTTGGCCAGTAATAGCCCCATCACCAGGGCACCCACTTCGCCGCTGAGCCCTACGACATCAAACCCCATGCCGCCGATGGCAATGGCCAGTACCGCCCCCATCAGCACCAGCATTTCATCGTGCTGGGCAATGCTCATCAGCCAGTAAAGCACCGGCCGTAGTAGCGGCAGGGCCAGGATCCACAGTGCCCACCAGGAGGGAGACTGGCCGCTGTAAATGCTGATGGCGGCCAATGCCACCAGGTCCTGGATAATAAGGATGCCGATCGCCAGTCGCCCATGCAGCGCCCGTAATTCTCTTTTGTTTTCGAGCACCTTGGCTGCCAGTACCGTGCTTGAAAACGATAGCGCAATGGACAGCAGAATGGCGGTATCGAGCGCCAGGCCCATAAAAACCACGAAGCCGGCGGTGAAAATAAAGGTGGTGATGCTGAGATGAATAAAAGCGCTGCCCAACACGGCGGGTTCGACGAGGTTTCTAAGGTTGAGTTTCAAGCCGATGGTGAAGAGCAGCAGCAATACGCCCAGATGCGCTAGGTGTTCGAGCAACGGGCCGGCCTCGGTCGGTAAACCCAGGTAGGGTCCGGCAAAGTTCATTGCAAAACCGGCCGTTAAAAAACCCACCAGAGGTGGCAGGCTGAGTTGGCGAGCGGCAATCCCGAAGATAAAGGCAAACGATAAAATAATGACTTCAAACATGCACAATCCCTAGCATATGAAACGGACGGGTTATTTTCTTACTCGCCAATGTTTTTGCATTTCAACAAAGGTGAATGACGCTGACCATGTGATCAATACGAAACCGGTGAGCGCCAGAGTGCCATATAGGAAACGAATTGGTCCGGTGGCATAAATGTCCCCGTACCCCACCGTGGTGTAGGTGACGGCCGCAAAGAAGATATGATCCAGCAGGTTGAAAGCGCTATAGCCGTTCAGCGCGCCGATGCCTTTCAGCTCGGCCAGCCACCACCCCGTGAGACCGAACAGCCAGATTTCGGCGATGTGGGTCATCAGTACGCCGAACGCCATGGCCAGAATGCGTTGACGGTGAGGCCTGTGTAACCGCTCGATCTGGCGGGAAATAAGCCAGAGGGCTTCGTAGTGCAGCAGAACCGCGAGCACAACGGCAATAGACGTGGTGATGACCACCACGACGTGTTCAGGGTACGGAATGGTCACGAAAAGCTGGGCCCGTGGTTGCAAACGCTGGTTTTGGTTTAACTATCTCATGCGCGCGGTTATTTTAGAAGCTGCCGAACAGCGTGCCCAGGGTGATCACGCTCACCAGCGCGGCGATGGGCAGCACGATCGTGACCATCGCCACGTTGCCGTAGGCCTTTCGGTGAGTGAGCCCGCAAATGGTCAGTAGCGTTATCACCGCGCCGGAATGCGGCAGGGTATCCATGCCCCCGGCGGCCAGCGTGGCAACGCGATGCATGAGTTCGGGGTCGATACCGGCCGCCTGCGCCATCGCCAGGTATTCGCCGCCCAGAGTCTCCAGCGCAATCGACAGGCCCCCCGACGACGAGCCGGTAATACCCGACAGTACGCTCATTGCCAGCGCCTCTGAAATCAGCGGATTACCCGGCGATGCGTTGAGCACCATATCGCGAATGATGGTGAAGCCCTCGAGGCTGGCAATCACGGCCCCGTAACCGACGACGGAGGCGGTGTTGAAAATCGGTAGCAGCGAGTCGACACAGCCGCCGTTAACCGTGTCCTTCAGATCTATCCAGTGTTTCCAGCGGCTGATGACCAGCCATATCGATGCGCTCAGCAGGGCGATCAAGATCGACCACAGGCCGCTCTGCCGGGCGGGCGATACGTTGGCGAATTCATCGCTGATAAAGCTCAGATCCATCGACGGGAAAACAAGGTAAGTGAGCAGGCCATTCAGGCCGATCACCATGATCAATGGTATCAGCGCCGTGGTTAACCGCATGGCGGGCGGCGAACCCTGGGTGTCGCTGTCATCCGTCTCGCGTTCTTTATGCAGGCCGTAGCCCTCATTCAGTGCGGCCGCCCGTTTCACCCGGGATTGCAGGTAGGCCATCCCCAGCCCGAGCATTACGAGTCCGGCGATGATCCCAAGGCCCGGAGCGGCAAAGCTGTTGGTGGCGTAATAAGGAATGGGAATCGCGTTTTGAATGGCCGGGGTGCCGGGTAGGGCGGTCATGGTAAAAGTAAACGAGCCCAGTGCGATGGCGCCTGGAATCAGCCGTTTGGGAATATCGGTGCGGCGGAATAATTCGCGGCTGATGGGGTAAATGGCAAACGCCACGACAAATAGCGAAACGCCGCCGTAGGTAAGAATGGCGCAGGCCAGCACGACCGTCAGTACCACATGGCGGGTGCCCAACTTGTTGACGATGCCGTTGGCGATGGATTGAGCCGCGCCGGAATCCGACATTAGCTGCCCAAACAGGGCGCCCAGAAAGAAAAGCGGAAAAAACTGAATGGTAAAACTGCCGAGGGCCCCCATGAAGGTGTCGGTATACATCGGCAGCAAAACGGCGGCTTCACCCGAGAGCATGACCGCCAGCGCCGCCATCAGCGGGGCGAGCAGCAGGACCGTCAGCCCACGGTAGGCAAGAAAGATGAGCAGCAACAGCGAAATGACAATGGCAAAGGTGCTCATGAGCGCTCCCGAGCAGCATGAAGGTTAGTTAATCCATAATGCAGGATACCAACATAGCAGGCATCGTGTTGCATGGCAGCAATCCCGGTAGGTGGGTTTTGGTGTTATATCGGGTAAATAGCCCCGCAAATGGCGATTTTCTCTGATAAAATCCCGCGTTTTCTTGCTTACCACTTCACTGCCTTTGCTAGGAAGCTTCATGAACGCCGTAATTATCGCCGTGCTTGTGATGGTCGCGCTCTCGTTAGCGCGGGTGTCGGTTGTATTCGCCCTTATCGTGGGCGCGTTAGTGGGAGGGCTCGTGGGTGGGCTCTCACTGGATCAGACGCTCGAAGCGTTCAACGACGGGGTGGGCGGCGGCGCTCAGGTGGCGCTGGCCTACGCGACCCTGGGCGCGTTCGCCGTGGCGATTTCCCGCTCCGGGCTGCCGGACATGCTGGCCAACGTGTTGATCAGGATGCTCGGCAAAGAAACCAACGCGGCGCATCATGATCGCGTGAAGTGGGTGCTGCTCGCGGCGGTCGTGCTGGTCGCGATCATGTCGCAGAATGCCATTCCCGTGCATATTGCCTTTATCCCGGTACTGATTCCGCCGCTGTTGGCGGTCATGAACCGACTAGGTCTTGACCGTCGCGCGGTGGCCTGTGCGCTTACCTTCGGCCTGACGGCCCCTTACATGCTCTTGCCCGTTGGCTTTGGCGCGATCTTTCTCAACGATATCCTGCTGGCCAACCTGAATAGCGCCGGCGAGCCGCTGGGCCTGGAAATCTCTCGCGAGATGCTGCCCATGGCCATGGCGATACCTGTCGGCGGGATGCTGGTGGGGTTGGTCGTGGCGTTGACCTTCAGCTATCGCGGCCGTCGCGACTATGCGGCCAAGCCGCTAGCCAATACCTCGGCAGAGCATTCAGCCACGCCCGCCAAGCCACACACGCTTGGACTGATCATGTCGGGTGTCGCCATTGTCGCGGCCCTCGGGCTTCAGCTTTATAGCGGCTCGATGATACTGGGTGGTCTGGTGGGCATCGGGCTGCTGTCGCTGGGTGGCATCTTCAAATGGCGCGAGGCCGATGACTTGTTTACCAGCGGGATGCGCATGATGGCGCTGATCGGTTTTATCATGATTTCCGCGGCCGGCTTTGCGGAGGTCATGAAAACCACTGGCGATATCGACACGCTGGTCGCTGGCGCTGTCGACCTGTTCGGTGATAACCGCGGCCTGGCCGCACTGGTCATGTTGCTGGTTGGCTTGTTCATCACGCTTGGCATCGGCTCGTCGTTTTCGACGATTCCCATCATTGCCGCCATCTTCGTGCCGCTCGCCGTTCAGTTCGGCTTTTCGCCCATGGCGACCGTGGTGCTGGTCGGCACCGCGGCGGCCCTGGGGGATGCGGGCTCGCCGGCATCCGACTCGACGCTTGGACCAACCGCGGGGCTGAACGTGGATGGTCAGCACGATCATATGTGGGACAGCGTGGTGCCTACCTTCCTGCACTACAACCTGCCGCTGATTGGCTTCGGCTGGCTGGCGGCGATGACGCTGTAGGCCGAATCTGACGATGTCAGCGCCGCTGAAATACGAGACGGCTTGCAACCCGGTGAATCTGCCCCCACCTAAGGTAGGTGACACTTGAAGCGATCCAAGGCTTCACCGTTAGGAGATAATTGATGAGCAAGCGTATTCTGGTAGTACTGACGTCGCATGATCAGCTGGGCGATACTGGCGAAAAGACCGGTTTTTGGCTGGAAGAGCTCGCCGCGCCTTACTATGTGTTCAAGGACACAGGCGCCAAGGTGACCCTGGCGTCACCCAAGGGCGGCCAGCCGCCGCTGGATCCGAAAAGCGACGCGGAAGATAGCCAAACCGATGAAACGCGGCGCTTCAAGCAGGATGAACAGGCCAACGCTGCCCTGGCGGCCACGCATCGCCTGAGCGATATGAGCGCAGATGACTTCGATGCGGTTTTTTACCCGGGTGGCCATGGCCCGCTTTGGGACCTGGTCAACGACCAAGATTCCATCAAGCTGATCGAGACCTTTATCGAACAGAACAAGCCCGTGGCGTCGGTGTGCCATGCGCCTATCGTGCTGGTCAACGCCAAGAGCGCCAATGGCGAACCCCTGGTGAAAGGCCGCGAAGTGACCGGCTTTACCAATGGAGAAGAGGAAGCGGTGGGCCTGACCAAGATTGTGCCGCATCTTGTCGAAGATGCGCTGCAGCAATGCGGCGGCATCTACAGCAAGGCCGACGACTTTACGCCCTACGTGCGTGAAGACGGCCAACTGATCACCGGGCAAAACCCGCCTTCCTCTGCCGCGACGGCGGAAGCACTCATCGGCTGGCTGGCGCGTTAAACCGCACGCGATACGCAGTCGATACACGAAAACGGCGGGCATTGCCCGCCGTTTTTTATTGCGCGTTTATCGGCCGAGAGGCCAGAGAAGCGACCATCCAGGCGACCAACCGGTGGAGCGATGCATTACCGTTCGGGGAGGTGTGACTCAAGTGAGCTGAGCAAGCCGCGTAATAGCGAAAGCTCTTTGCGACTTGGCTGGGCGCGCGTAAACAGCGCCTGCAGCTGCTCTTCGGTGCGCGCATGCGGCTGGGTGATAAAGCCGCTTTGCTGCATGAGGCGACCTAGATGCGCCTGAAAGTGGGTCATTTGCTCGCGGCTGGGTGGCGTGCTTTCAACTGGCTGTTGATAGGCGAAGTCGCTGTCGTCGCGCTTGCGCCAGGCACGGTGCACTTCATAGGCGAGTATCTGAACCGCCTGGGACAGATTCAGAATGCCATAGTCAGGGTTGGCCGGGATGCTGACCTGATGGGTACAGCAGCGGATTTCATCATTGGTCAACCCGGAACGTTCGCGGCCAAACACGAGTGCCACCGGCGCTTGCTGTGCATTCTTTGTCACCGCCTGGGCCATGTCGTCGGGCTCTTCGAAATGCGGTAGGGGAAGGCTACGTAGCCGTGCACTGGCGCCTACTACCTGAATGCAGTCACTCACCGCTTCGTCAAGCCGGGTAACGACCCGGGCGTTGTCGATGACGTCGGTCGCCCCGGCGGCAAGGCGGGTGGCTTCCTCGTCGGGAAATTGACGTGGGTTGACCAGTACCAGGTTCGTCAACCCCATGGTTTTCATGGCCCGGGCAGTGGCGCCAATATTACCTGGATGGAAGGTTTGCACCAGCACAATGCGAATGTTGGAAAGCACGGTGATAAGACAGCCTGAATAGCGAATGGAAAACGATGATTTTACCATGCTTTAACGACAAGAACCCCGCACAGGGCGGGGTTCTTGATGACGGCTAACCGTCAGAGCGATAAGGCTCGGGGGGCAATTACATCATGCCGCCCATACCACCCATTCCGCCCATGCCGCCCATATCCGGCGCGGCTTCTTTCTCGTCCGGATCGTCGGCGATCATGCACTCGGTGGTGATCATCAGGCCGGCAACGGAGCCCGCAGACTGCAGCGCGGAACGCGTTACCTTGGCCGGATCGAGAACACCCATTTCGAACAGGTCGCCGAATTCGCCGGTCTGCGCGTTGTAACCGAAGTTGCCTTCAGCGTCTTTCACGCGGTTGATGACGACGGCGGGTTCTTCGCCAGCGTTGCTGACGATTTGACGCAGCGGCGACTGCAGGGCGCGCAGCGCCATGTTGATGCCGTGGTTCTGGTCTTCGTTATCACCGGTCAGGCCCTGTACCTTGGCCATGACGCGAACCAGTGCGGTACCACCACCCGGCACAACGCCTTCTTCAACGGCGGCGCGAGTCGAATGCAGCGCATCTTCAACGCGTGCCTTCTTCTCTTTCATCTCGACTTCGGTGGCCGCACCGACGCGGATAACCGCAACGCCGCCAGCCAGCTTGGCGACACGCTCTTGCAGCTTCTCTTTGTCGTAGTCGGAAGACGTATCTTCGATCTGGGTGCGAATCTGGCCCACACGGGCTTCGATATCGGCTTCAACACCAGCGCCGTCGATGATGGTGGTGTTTTCCTTGGTCATCGTCATGCGCTTGGCGGTACCCAAGTGATCCAGGTTTGCCTGCTCGAGAGTCAGACCGACTTCTTCAGAAATCACGGTGCCGTTGGTGAGGATCGCGATATCCTGAAGCATTGCCTTGCGACGATCGCCAAAGCCGGGCGCCTTGGTGGCCGCTACTTTCACGATGCCACGCATGTTGTTGACGACCAGCGTAGCCAGCGCTTCGCCTTCGATGTCTTCGGCAACGATGGCAAGCGGCTTGCCTTGCTTGGCAACGGCTTCGAGTACCGGCAGCAGCTCACGGATGTTGGAGATCTTCTTATCCACTAGCAGGATGTAAGGATCTTCCAGTTCAACCGACATGGTGTCTTGGTTGGTGACGAAGTAGGGCGACAGGTAGCCACGGTCGAACTGCATGCCTTCAACGACTTCCAGTTCGTCTTCGAAGCCGCGACCTTCATCAACGGTGATGACGCCTTCTTTACCGACTTTTTCCATCGCCTCGGCAATGATCTCGCCGATACGCTTGTCGCCGTTGGCAGAGATGGTGCCTACCTGGGCAATGGACTTGGTGTCGGTGCAGGGCACGGACATCGCCTGGATTTCCTTGACCGCTGCCGTGACGGCATGGTCGATCCCGCGCTTGAGATCCATTGGGTTCATGCCGGCGGTAACGCCTTTCAGGCCTTCCGCAATGATGGCCTGGGCCAGTACGGTTGCGGTGGTCGTACCGTCACCTGCAACGTCAGACGTTTGCGAAGCGACTTCCTTGACCATCTGAGCGCCCATGTTCTCGAACTTGTCTTTGAGTTCGATTTCCTTGGCGACCGATACACCATCTTTCGTGACGGTGGGCGCGCCAAAGGATTTCTCGAGAACGACGTTGCGTCCTTTCGGGCCCAGGGTAACTTTTACTGCGTTGGCGAGAACGTCAACACCGCGCGCCATGCGCTTGCGAGCATCATCGGAAAACTTGACTTGTTTAGCTGCCATGTTCGTTACTTCCTAATAAAATTCAAAAAAATGGGAAAGTAAGTAAGCGGTCGAGGCGATGATTAGCCTTCGACAACCGCCAGAATATCGGCTTCGCTCATGATCAAGACTTCTTCGCCGTCGATTTTCTGTTTTTCAACGCCGAAGCCGTCTTTAAAGATCACGCTGTCGCCAACTTTCACGTCGAGAGGGCGAACATCACCGCTTTCTAGAATGCGACCATTGCCTACGGCCAGTACTTCACCACGAGTCGGCTTTTCCTGCGCATTGCCCGGAAGCACGATGCCGCCAGCGGTTTTCTGCTCTTCTTCCACGCGACGGACGACGACGCGATCGTGCAAAGGACGGATATTCATGCTCACGTTCTCCTAAGTATCGTCAAGGCCCTATTCAGGGCGGTTAATGTTGATGGTTTTCGTGGGCATAGCCCGCGAAAAATGAAGACACGATGTCTTCGCTGTTAATGGCAACCACTTAATATTGAAGCGATTGCCGAACTTGTGTGCTGCCTCAAAAATGGGGGCTGCGGGTAACCTTTCAAGGGGGGATGAACAAAAAAATCTTGAAGCTTGCAATCTTTGCAAAAACGCTTATCCGCGGTGTCTGGGCTCGTCCCGGCTGATGAAGTCGCCTTCCAGCGGCCCCTGGGGCTGCTCGGATGACGATGCGTCTTCACGCTGACGGTAACCAGCTTCGTTCTGCTGATAGGTGTGTGAGGTGTAAGGCCCGCCCGTGCGCTGGGCAGTGACCTTTAGCCCCAGGGCGGTCAGCAGTTTAAACAGCAGTCGGCGGGCATCGGGTACCAGGCAGGCAAGCCCCAGGGCATCCGATAGAAAGCCGGGCGCCATTAGCAGGGCGCCGCCAAATATCAGTGCCGCACCGGTAAACAGTTCGTTTGAGGGGATTTCGCCTGCCTGCATGCGTTGGCGGGCGCGGGAAAAAGTGGCAACCCCTTCCTTGCGGATAAGATGAAGACCTACCACGCCGGTGCCAATCACCAGCAGCAGGGTGATCAATAAACCAATCTGGCTGCCAATCGAAAACAGAATGACAAAATCAAGCAGCGTGAATAAGGACACAAACACCAGAATAGGCATCACAAGCTCCGTTATGGATGTCGCTGTAAATATGGTGACAGTCTGATTGAAAAACAAGGCAAGCAAAATAGCCGTGCTAGCCGTATTGCGCCTTTTGGGGATTGCCGGTTGATAGCCGGCGTGTCAGTTTGAAGGTCTTGGCGATATCGATCTGATAAAGGCTGAACGAGAGGAGCGTTAAATGAAACTGGATGGTCGGGTGATAGCGATAACGGGCGGCGCCCGTGGTTTAGGGTATGCCGTGGCGTTGCGATTGGGGCAGCAAGGGGCGCGGTTGGCATTGATGGATATCAGCGCAGAGGCGCTTGATGAAGCGGTGTCGAAGCTGGCCCGCCAGGGCATTGAGGCTCAGGGCGTGGTAGTGGATGTCGCCGACGAGGTCTCGGTCGTCCAGGCCTTTGCCGATATCGCCGAACGCCAGGGCCCGATCAGCGGGTGCGTCAACAATGCGGGTATCACCGACGATGCGTTGATGGTGAAAGCCAAGGAGGGGCAGGTAGAAGCGCGTATGTCCCTGGCGTCCTGGCAACGGGTTATCGACATCAACCTGACGGGGGTATTCCTTTGCGGGCGTGAGGCAGCGACGCAAATGATCGAGGCTGGTCATGAGGGCGTGATCGTCAATATTTCCAGTATCTCCAAAGCCGGAAATCCGGGGCAGAGCAATTACGCTGCCGCCAAGGCTGGGGTTCATGCATTGACCGTCACCTGGGCGAGCGAGCTGGCGCGCTACGGCATTCGTACGGGGACGGTGGCACCCGGCTTCGTGGATACCGAAATGACCGCCTCAATGCGGCCCGACATGTTGGAGCGTATTGCCTCGCGGGTGCCGCTGAAACGCCTGGGGGAACCGGATAACATCGCGCAAAGCGTCGCTTTTGTAATGGAAAACGATTACTTCTCAGGGCGAATCATCGAATGTGACGGTGGCTTGCGGCTCTAGGCTCGTGTGGCGTGTCGGCCATCGTGTCAGCGGCGCATTGCCTGGCTATCAATCTGCTCTGCCCAGCGCTTCACTTTACGCCGCTGAAGTCGACTGTTGTGCCGCGTGGTATCGACGCTGATAGGTATCAATGCCTGCTTTGAGGTGTCTGGCTCGTTGAGATAGAACGAGCGTGACGCCCCGATCGGTCTGTCCTCAGAACCATAGATGGCAATGATCCTTATCTCCAGCTGCAGATTGGCTTGATCAAAGATGTCAGGGTTCAGCTCCCAGGAGACGCGAATCTGTTCGGCAATGTCAGCAAAGCGTTGCATGTGCAGGTAGTCGCCCGAGGCAAGCGGCCCCTGATGGCTTCTGACCGATTTCTCCTGCTGTTCGTCTTTTTCTTCCTGATACTCCGCTACATCGACCATGTAGGTGTCTTCCGACGTATGAAGCAGGGCCAGTACATGTTGGATATAGATGGATTCGCTGCTCATGTTGCTGATCAGGCACAGCGCGTTCTGACCCGTGCCGAGCCCCCGATTGATAATGACCCGAGGGCGGCGCTGGCGGACGTAGCTATTATAAAGCAGCTGCGCGTAGAAGAACCAGACGAGGAGCGTCAGTACGCTGGTAATGGCGGAAATCGCCTGGCCATTTTCGTTTAACCATTCCATGGAAGCGTTCCTTTGCCTGCCGGAAGATTATTTTAGGTAGACGCTAAGTTAGTCCACTGCACAGAAAATGCCAGCCGCCCGGTGATAAGGTGTCGGCTATTTAATTAGTGTTTTCTAATATAATGGAGCTAAAAACGCCACCCGGCGCGGGAGATGTGTATAAATGACTATATTAATAACAGGAGGGAATATGAAGCAGACAATTAAGAAAGCCATATTGAATTGGTGCGGATGGGGAGACTTGAACTCCCACGCCTTACGGCACTAGAACCTAAATCTAGCGTGTCTACCAATTCCACCACATCCGCAGAACGAGGCGTATACTATCAATGTTGTGCATAAAGTCAATCATAAAGTGGTGCCCGGCCAGGGAAGGAGGCGCTGATGCTGCTGACACGCTGGATGGCCGCCGGAGGTCGCGTGGTGAAGCGCGCGCTACCCGGTTACTGCGCGTTCTGTCTCGACCCGCTGACAGGGGAGGCGAGCTGGTGCCAGGCTTGTTTTGACCAGTTGCCCTGGAATCGTCCTGCATGCCCGCGCTGTGGTGATGCGTTAACCCACCACCAGCAATTCCTGTGCGGGCATTGCGTCAGCAAGCGGCCGGCCTTCGATGCTGCCCACGTGGCCTTGCGTTTTCAGTTTCCCATTAGTGCGCTGGTGCGCGACTTCAAGTTCAATGCCAGACCCCGCGCCGGCATGTTGTTGTGCGAGCTGATGCAGACAAGCCTGCCGTCGCCGCCTTTTGATGCGATACTACCTGTCCCCATGACGCCTGAACGTGCCCGTGAGCGTGGCTTCAACCAGGCTCGATGGCTGGCGGTCGAGCTAGGCCGACGCACGGGGCTGCCGGTGCTGGAAGTGCAGCGCGTCAAGCAGGGGCCTTCGCAGCGCCGCTTGAATCGACAGGCGCGTTTTGCCAACCTGTCCGGGGCGTTCAAGGTCAATGCCTTGCTGCCGGGCTATGTGGCCATTGTCGACGACGTGGTCACCACCGGGGCAACCGCCCATTCGATGGCCTTGGCGCTGCGCCGGGCAGGGGTCGAGCGCGTGGACGTTTGGGCGGCCTCTCGCACCCCGCTAGTGGTTGATCAAGCGTAGCGGCGCTTACGACTATTTCGATGTTAGCTCTCCTTTACCGACTGCTCCTGGAATCATTATGACGCATGCTTTTCGCTCGCTTTCTCCCGGCCTTGTGATGTCGGCGGTGGAGTCGTTGGATATATGGCCAACGTCGGAGCCGTTTGCCTTAAACAGCTACGAAAACCGGGTGATGATGTTCCGCGATGAGCAAGGTGCCCAATGGATCATCAAGTTCTACCGACCTGAGCGCTGGCAGGACGCCACTATTCAGGAAGAGCATGACTTTCTTGAGGAGCTCGGTCAGGCGGGAGTTCCGGTGGCCAGGGTATGGTCCGATGCAAGCGGGCAAACGCTGCACCGTTATGAAGGCTTTCGGTTTGCGCTCTTTTACCATTGCCCGGGTCAGGCCCCGGAGCTTGATAACGACGCCCACCTGTTCGCGCTGGGGGGGCTTTTGGGTCGACTGCACGCGACGTCAAGCAACGGAGCTTTTAGCCATCGCCCGCGCCTGGAGCTGGTGGCGGGGGTGCAGGATGCTCAGCAGCGGGTATCAGACAGTCAGCGCCTGGATCGACATCAGCGCAGGGCCTATGACAGTGTCATTACCCGCACCATTGAAGCTCTGGCGCCCCATCAATGGCGTGATAGCGACATGATTCGCTGCCACGGAGATTGTCATCTGGGCAATATTCTGGGGCGCGACGAGCAGTTTTCGCTCGTTGATTTTGACGACTGTCTAATGGCACCGGCGATTCAGGACGTCTGGATGCTGCTGTCGGCGAACGAGCCCCAGGAATGGCGGCGGCAGGTGAGCGAGATGGTAGAGGGGTACGAGGAGGTGCGGCCTTTTCCCCATGCGCAAATGGCGCTGATTGAACCGCTGCGCGCCTACCGGTTGATTCGCCATAGCGCCTGGTGGGTGTCGCGCTGGGAAGATCCCGCCTTCCAGCAGGCCTTTCCCTGGATTGCCGATAAAGGCTACTGGGATCAACACATCCGTCAGCTGGAGCAGCAGCTACTGGTGCTCAAGACGCCCCGCTGGCTGGCATAGCCCTGGAAACATCGCCTGATCATGGTGGGTGACGCCTGATGTGGCGATAATCGGCAAGCCAACGGTCGCCACGACGCTGCCACCTTGTCCTGGGGTGCGTTAAAATACGCAGGCTTTGAGCGCTATGTTAATAATTTATTGTACATGAGCTATTAAAAGTATATTTTTTGTACATGGCGTGGCCGGTAACAAGGTCACCTACTGCCATGGCGGCCGACGGCCGGCACGATTAAGCGCGACGGATCTACCCCGGCGCGCCAGACACCTTTCGACGAGGCTTACCATGACGGATGAGATCGCCCAGCATTACCGACACATTATTAGCGCGCTTGGGGAGAATCCAGAGCGTGAGGGACTGAAAGACACGCCAAAACGCGCTGCCAAGGCCATGCAGTTCCTGAATGCGGGCTATCATCAGTCGCTGGAAGAGATTGTCAACGGCGCCGTATTCGAGTCGCAAACCGATGAAATGGTGCTGGTGAAGGATATCGAGCTTTATTCGATGTGCGAGCATCATCTGTTGCCCTTCATCGGCAAGTGCCACATTGCCTACTTGCCCAGTGGCAAGGTGCTGGGGCTTTCCAAATTTGCCCGTATCGTCGACATGTTTGCCCGGCGCATGCAGATCCAGGAAAACCTGACCCGCGAAATTGCCGAGGCCGTACAACAGGTGACCCAGGCACGCGGTGTGGCGGTGGTGATCGAAGCCCGCCACCTGTGCATGATGATGCGTGGCGTGGAGAAGCAGAACTCCAGCATGACGTCGTCTGTGATGCTGGGGGATTTTCGCGCCAATCAGGCAACTCGCCAGGAATTTTTAACGCTGGTCAGCTGATCGTTATCTGCTCAACACTGTCGTACGGTTGGTCTACTGCCCTGTTTCGTCATAGCATGAAGAGGTTCAACTGTTGATGAGCCCCTTGCAAGGGGCAGGAGTCTGACATGGAAGCGCTTAAAGAGACAAAGCTGTATTGTCCGTTTGCCTATATAGATGGAAGCTGGGTGGCAGCTGACAGTGGCGAGCAGATCAATGTGCTGAACCCGGCGACCGGCGAAACGGTCGGCGATATGCCAAGGCTTGGCAAGGCAGAGACAGAGCGCGCTATCGAGGCAGCCGATGCGGCACTTCCCGCCTGGCGCTCGCTGACCGCTCAGGAGCGGGCGGATTTACTGCTGAAATGGCATGACCTGATGCTTGAGCACCAGCATGATCTGGCCATGCTGATGACCCACGAGCAGGGTAAGCCACTGAAAGAGGCCGCCGGTGAAATTGCCTATGCGGCCAGCTTTCTGCGCTGGTTTGCTGAAGAAGCCCGTCGCGTCTACGGCGAAACCATTCCCGCCGCCAATACTCACCAGCGGATCGTGGTCACCAAGCAGCCTGTCGGCGTTGTAGGGGCCATCACGCCCTGGAATTTCCCCGCTGCGATGATTACCCGCAAGGCAGGTGCCGCGCTGGCGGCCGGCTGCACCATCGTCATCAAGCCTGCAAGCCAGACGCCATTTTCGGCCACGGCACTGGCTATGCTGGCTGAGCGCGCCGGTATTCCCCGGGGGGTTTTCAATGTGGTGCCCGGTAGCGCCGCCGAGATCGCCGAGGCGTTAACCCAGTCCCCCAAAGTGCGCAAGATTACCTTCACCGGCTCGACCGAAGTGGGCCGCAAGCTGATGGCACAAGCTTCTGAACACATCCAGAAGATATCGCTTGAGCTGGGCGGCAACGCGCCCTTCATCGTGTTTGAAGACGCTGACCTGGATGCCGCCGTCGAAGGCGCCATGGCCGCCAAGTTTCGCAATGCCGGGCAGACCTGCATATGCACCAACCGTTTTCTGGTGCAGTCGAGCGTCATCAATGCGTTTTGTGAAAAGCTAGCCGTTGCGATGAACAGCGAGCTCCACGTGGGCAACGGGACGCAGAAGAACATCAATATCGGCCCGCTGATCGATAGCGACGGGGTCAAGAAGGTCAGTGAGCACGTTCAGGACGCCGTGGACAAGGGCGCCCAGTTGCTGTTGGGTGGTCACCCCCATCCGCTAGGCGGCAACTTCTTCAGCCCAACGTTGATCAGCTTTGCCACCCAAGACATGAAGGTCGCGCAGGAAGAAACCTTCGGCCCCTTGGCGGCGGTATTCCCTTTCGACGATGAAGAAACCGCCATTGAAATGGCTAACGACACCCAGTACGGGCTGGCATCGTACTTTTACTCGCGTGATCTTGGGCGTGTCTGGCGGGTGGCCGAGGCGCTGGAATACGGCATGGTCGGCATCAACACCGGGCTGATTTCCAACGCCTCGGCGCCGTTTGGCGGTGTGAAAGCATCGGGGCTAGGACGCGAGGGTGGCCACCAGGGCCTGGAAGAATACCTCGAGACTAAATACCTGTGTATTGATATCGGCTGAGCCGACGCGCTCGTCGCTTCTGGATTCGTGCAGGCACGGATACAGGCAAGCAAAAGCCCTCATCGACGCCGTCGATGAGGGCTTTTTGATGCGGGGTGATGCGCAGTAACTAGTGGCGGAAGTGGCGCATGCCGGTAAACACCATGGCAATGCCGGCTTCATTGGCGGCGTCGATCACTTCCTGGTCACGCATGGAGCCGCCCGGCTGAATGACGGCGGTGATGCCGGCTTCGGCGGCGGCATCGATGCCGTCACGGAAGGGGAAAAACGCATCCGACGCCATCACGGAGCCCGGCACCGAGAGGCCTTCATCGGCGGCCTTGATGCCGGCGATCTTGGCGGAATAGACGCGGCTCATCTGCCCGGCGCCCACGCCGATGGTCTGGCCGCTGTTGGCGTACACAATAGCGTTGGACTTGACGAATTTGGCGACGCGCCAGGCAAACGTCAGGTCGCGCAGCTCCTGCTCGGACGGGGCGCGATTGCTCACCACCGTCAGTTCATCGCGGGAAACCATGCCCTGGTCGCGCTCCTGCACCAGCAAGCCGCCGGTTACGCGTTTGAAGTCCAGGGCCTTGGGGGGCTCGCCGGGCCAGTGTGCGCTGACGTCCAGCAGCCGCACGTTCTTCTTGGCCGCCACAATTGCCGCGGCATCGTCGCTTACTCCAGGAGCGATGATGACTTCAACGAACTGACGGTCGATGATGGCCTGAGCGGTGTCGGCATCCAGGGCCACGTTGAAGGCAATAATGCCGCCAAACGCACTGGTCGGGTCGGTGGCGAAGGCTTTGTCGTAGGCCTCAAGGGCCGTGGCACCAATGGCAACCCCGCAGGGGTTGGCGTGCTTGACGATGACGCAGGCGGTATCGGTGAATGCTTTGACGCATTCAAAGGCGGCATCGGTGTCGGCGACGTTGTTGTACGACAGCGGCTTGCCCTGCAGTATCTTGGCCGTTGCCACGCCGGGCTCGTTGGCGTCGGCTTCGGTGTAGAACGCGGCCTGCTGGTGAGGGTTCTCGCCGTAGCGCATCGTCTGCTGCTTGTGCAGCTGCAGGTTGAACGTGCGCGGGAAGTCGCTTGCCGACGCTTCTACCTGGCGGCCCAGGTAGTTGGCAATGGCACCGTCATAGCTGGCGGTGTGCTCAAACGCCTTGACCGCAAGGTCGAAGCGAGTGGCATCGCTGACCTGGCCATCCTGGGCGGCGAGCTCGCCAAGTACGCGGGGGTAGTCGTCGGCATTGACCACGATGGTGGTGTAGGCGTGATTCTTGGCGCAGGCGCGAACCATGGTCGGGCCGCCGATGTCGATGTTTTCGATCGCGTCCCCAAGGGTGCAGTCAGGCTTGGCGACCGTGGCGGCGAAGGGGTAGAGGTTCACCACGACCATATCGATCGGCGTAATATCGTTGGCTGCCATGACGTCATCGTCCTGGCCGCGGCGGGCAAGAATGCCGCCATGGATCTTGGGGTGCAACGTTTTGACCCGGCCATCCATGATTTCGGGAAAGCCGGTATGCTCGCTGACTTCCTTGACCGGAATCTGGTGTTCCTGCAGCAGGCGGAAGGTGCCGCCTGTGGACAGGAGTTCCACGCCATGTGCGGACAAGCCGCGGGCAAACTCGACGATACCGGTTTTATCAGAAACGCTCAGCAGGGCGCGGCGGACGGGGGTCACAGTGCTATCAGCCATGGGGGTGCTCGTGTGTGCAGGATGAAAGAGTGGAAAACAACGACGCCCCACGGTCAGGGGGCGTCACCTTCAATAAGTCCGTAAAGCTTCAATTTCTTGCGCAGCGTGCCACGGTTGAGGCCGAGTACATCCGCCGCCCGTGTCTGGTTACCGTCGGTGTGCTCAAGCACGCAGGCCAGCAGCGGCGCCTCTACTTCGGCCATCACCATGGCGTACAGGTCGCTTGCCTGGCTGCCATCGAGATGCTCGAAGTAGCGACGCATCGCGGTTTCCACGGCTTCGCGAAGCGGTTGCGGAGGCGTGCTGGCCGAAGGGTCAGCCAGCGTGCCGGCTAACCGGGTCTGGCCGTCGCTAACACTGTTATCGCTGGAAAGAAGATCAAGATCGCGTTCGGTCATGCTGCATAGCTTCCTTTGGCTAGCAGACGCTTGATGGCATCGGGCGCCATGGCGTCGTTGATCCAGTTGACTTGTGTTTCGGTGGATGCCAATCCATTGAACTGCTGTTTCAAATCACGCCGTTGCTCCGGGGTAAACCGGGCATCCTCGTTGAGATACCAGCCGAGGTGCTTGCGCGCAATGCGCACCCCCATGGTGGCGCCGTAGAACCCATGCAGGGCGCTCAAGTGGTCGATCAGCACGTGGCGACGCTCGTCAAGGCCTGGCGCTGCGCCGTGCTCGCCATGCTCAAGAAAGTGCTGGATCTGTTGAAAAATCCAGGGGTTCCCCTGGGCCGCCCGGCCGAGCATCACGGCGTCTGCCTGGGTATAGCGCAGCACTTCAGCCGCTTTTTCCGGGCTGGTGATATCGCCGTTGGCAATCACCGGAATTCCCAGGCGCGACTTGATATCGGCAATGGTGTCGTACTCGGCCCACCCAGTATAGCGCTGCTCGCGATGACGGCCATGAACCGCCAGTGATTGAATGCCTGCCTGCTCGGCAAGCCGCGCAATACGCACGCCGTTATTGGAGTCGGCGCACCAGCCGGTGCGAATTTTCAGCGTCACGGGGATATCGACGGCGTTGACCACGGCATCAAGAATGTCACCGACGAGTTTCTCATCGCGCAGCAGGGCAGAGCCAGCGGCCTTGTTGCAAACTTTTTTGGCCGGGCAGCCCATGTTGATATCGATCACCTGCGCGCCCAGGTCGGCATTCAGTCTGGCGGCGCGGGCAAGCATCTCGGCGTCGCCCCCGGCGATCTGTACCACCCGAGGATCGGGCTCGCCGCGATGATCCATGCGCAGCTGGGATTTGCGTGTGTGCCACAGGCTAGGATCGGCAGTGACCATTTCACCCACCACCCAGCCGGCTCCCAGGCGCCGGCATAGCTGGCGGAAGGGGCGGTCGGTGACCCCGGCCATTGGTGCCAGCATGAGCCGGTTAGGCAGGACGTAGGGGCCGATCTTGAGCGGTTCAGATATCGATAGGGTCATGGCAATGGGCGCTGTGATAGTGCGATTAACGACCCTCGAGTCGTTCGAGGAGGCGTATGATACGCCTCCTCGACGGTGGGGTGAAGGCGGCCTATGTCGTAAACAGCAGATTAAACGAGGCGCTGCCCAGTCAGTCGTACCCAGCCTTCGCGTACGGTGGGTTCGTCCATCTGTAGACCCTGTGCCTGGTAGGCGTTAAGCACTTCGTCGGCCTGGTTGGCCAGAATACCCGAGAGCGCAAGCCGCCCGCCGGGCGCTACGTGACCGGCAATCGTCGGGGCAAGCTCGACCAGTGGCCCGGCCAGAATGTTGGCGGTCACGATCGGGTAGTCACCCGCCGCCAGCTGTTCGGGGTAGCATAGCGACAGATCTGCTTCGTCGATATGGTTGCGCTGGGCATTTTCGCGGCTGGCCTGCAGGGCCTGGGGGTCGATGTCTGTCCCGTCGGCATGCGCCGCGCCGAGCTTTAACGCCGCGATGGCCAGAATGCCGGAACCGCAGCCGATATCGAGCACCGTTTGAGCGTCCAGCAGGCCGTTGACGGCCAAGCCATCAAGCCACTCAAGGCAAAGCGCCGTGGTCGGGTGGGTGCCGGTGCCGAAGGCAAGGCCGGGGTCGAGCACCAGGTTGACGCCATCGGCCTGGGGTGGCTCATGCCAGCTAGGCACGATCCAGAGGCGCTCGCCCATGCGCAGTGGCGTGAAGTCCTCCATCCACTCGCGTTCCCAATCGCGATCCGCCAGCAGCTCGTACTCGATGGTCGGGCAGGGGTCGTCCGGCATCTGCTCGGCCCAAGAGGCTTCAATGCGCGCGAGCATGGCATCGATGCCTTCCAGGTCGTCATAAAGCCCGGTGACGACGGTGTCTTGCCAAAGAGGGGTTGTGCCGCGCTCGGGCTCGAACACTGGGTCATCGTGGGCGTCTTGCAGCCCAATCGCCGTCGCGCCCTCTTCCAGCAGCAGCTCTTCAAGCCGCTCTGCATGTTCGGGCGGGACGTGCGCTTTCAGTTGAAGCCAGGGCATGCCAGGTCTCCGCAACAGCAAAAAAAGCGGGATGGCGGTGCCACCCCGTTCATAACGCACTCAGCAGCATAAGCCTCAGCTGCTGAGTTTCTTTTCGAGATAGTGGATGTTGACGCCACCCTGACGGAAGTAGCTGTCACGCACTAGATCCTTCTGCAGGTCGATGTTGGTCTTGATTCCTTCGACCAGTAACTCATCCAGCGCATTGCGCATGCGAGTCAGCGCAATGTCACGGTCCTCCCCCCAGGTGATCAGCTTGCCGATCAGCGAATCGTAATGCGGCGGTACGGTATAGCCGGTGTACAGGTGGGAATCCATGCGCACGCCCAGACCGCCGGGCGCGTGATAGAGCGTCACCTTGCCGGGCGACGGCATGAAGGTGCGGGAATCCTCGGCGTTGATGCGGCATTCAAAGGCGTGACCGTTGATCTTGACGTCTTCCTGGCGAATCGACAGCGGCATGCCCGAGGCGATACGCAGCTGTTCCTTGACGATATCGACGCCGGTGATCATCTCGGTGACTGGGTGCTCGACCTGAACGCGGGTGTTCATTTCGATAAAGAAGAAATCGCCGTCTTCGTAGAGGAATTCGAACGTCCCCGCACCGCGGTAGTTGATTTCCAGGCAGGCCTGGCGGCAGGCTTCCAGCACCCTGGCGCGGGCCTCGGGGTCGATGCCCGGCGCCGGGGCTTCCTCCAGCACCTTTTGGTGACGGCGCTGCAGCGAGCAGTCACGGTCATAGAGGTGAATGGCATTGCCCTGGCCGTCGGCGAGTACCTGAACTTCCACGTGGCGCGGGTTTTCGAGGAATTTCTCCATGTAGACGGTGCCATCGCCAAACGAGGAGTGAGCCTCGGTTCGCGTGACGTTGATGGCCGATAACAGGTGACCTTCGGCATGCACGACGCGCATGCCGCGCCCACCACCACCGGCTGCCGCCTTGATGATCACCGGGTAGCCGATGCGTCGAGCGGTTGCGAGATTGATCTCGTCTTCGTCGCCCAGCGGACCGTCTGAACCGGGCACGGTGGGCACGCCAGCCGCTTTCATGGATTCAATGGCGCTGACTTTGTCGCCCATCAAGCGAATCGTCTCGGCGCGCGGGCCGATAAACGTGAAACCGGAGCGCTCTACCTGCTCGGCAAAGTTGGCGTTCTCGGAGAGGAAGCCGTAGCCCGGGTGAATGGCGCTTGAATCGGTGACTTCCGCGGCGCTGATCAGTGCCGGAATATTGAGATAGGACTGTGCGGAGGAGGCCGGGCCGATGCACACGGCTTCATCGGCCAGGCGTACGTGCATGAGTTCACGGTCGGCCTTGGAATGCACCGCCACGGTCTTGATGCCTAGCTCTTTACAGGCCCGGAGGATACGTAGGGCAATCTCGCCGCGGTTGGCGATAAGTACCTTGTCGAGCATGGGAGAGTCCATCCGTATTGAAATGAGGGTTTAAGCGATGACGATCATGGGCTGATCGAATTCCACCGGCTCACCGTCTTCTACCAGAATGGCTTCCACCACGCCGTCTCGATCCGCTTCTATTTGGTTCATCATTTTCATGGCTTCCACGATGCACACCGTATCGCCCTGCTTGACCGTATCGCCTACTTCTACAAAGGATTTGGCGCCCGGTGCAGGGCTGCGGTAGAAAGTGCCCACCATTGGCGAGTTGACGGCTTCACCGCGATAGCTGCTGCCGGGTGCCGACTCTGCCTCAGGTGCGGGCGCGCTGGCGGCGGGGGCGGCCGGCGCCTGTTGTTGAGGGGCAGGCTGGGGATACTGGGGCATTGACTGTGGCTGCCAGGTGGCCCCGTTGGGATGGCGGCTGATACGGACAGACTCTTCGCCTTCCTGAATTTCAATCTCGCTGATGTTGGACTCTTCGAGCAGCTCAATCAGTTTTTTAACTTTGCGGATATCCATTACCTAGCCCCATCACTATCGTTAAGAGTGGTGTGCCTACCACGCGGAAACGGCGCAGTAAACCAAATTAAAAAATGTAGAGAACGCCGCATGATGACGAACGTTAACCCTTTTTACTGCTTTTAAAGGCAGAAGTTCAATTAATATGGTGGCGAAGTTTGCCGAAAAACTCAAACGATGTCCAGCCATGCTGGCGTTGAGGTCAGGAGGCGCTTATTAATACGATCGTTTGGCGATCTTCGCGACAGAATGCGGGTGGATGACGCCGAAAGGGCGTTCGTCTTGCCTGGTTCAGGCTAGCGACTGTCGACCCATTGCGCCAATTTGCGCAGATGACGGGTGAAATCGGCGGCATTGATGTCGCCCTGAATGCGTGCCTCGCGTATCTCTTGCCCGGCATGGAAAAACAACAGGCTAGGCGGGCCGAATAGCTGGAAACGATTCAGCAGCGCGCGACTCTGCGCATTGGTATCGGTGACGTCGACCGCAATGCGCTCGAAGCCCGCCAGCTCGTCAATCACATCAGGGTCGGTATAGACCTCCCGCTCCAGCAGGCGGCAAGAGATGCACCAGTCGGCGGTAAAGTGGACGAAAACGGGCCGGTCTGCCGTTTCGGCGTCCGCCAGGGCGCTGTCGAGGCCAGACATGCTGTCCAGGCGTTGAAAGGCCAGCGGCGCGGTCGCCGCGCCGCTGGCGGAGCCAGATGGCTGCAACGGGCGCAGCGGGTCGTTCGACCCTTGGGCGGCGCCGATCGTCAAGGCAATGCCCCAGGTCAGCAATACCAGTCCCAGCGTCTGGCGTGCTTTTGGCCAGCCGGAAGGCGTGTTGGTCTGCACGGCGCCCAGCGCCAGCGCGGTGCCGATGGCCAGCGCGGCCCAGAGCAGCAGCGCGACCGGCCCCGGTACCAGGCGCTCCACCATCCAGATGGCGACGCCGAATAGCAGTAGGCCAAAGGCGATCTTGACGCCGTTGAGCCAGGCCCCCGAACGGGGCAGCAGGGTTGCCCCGAAGGTGCCAACCAGAAGCAGGGGCACGCCCATGCCCATTCCCAGGGCAAACAGCATGGCGCCGCCGGTGAGCGCATCGCCGGTGGTGGAAATGATCACCAGCGCGCCGGCCAGGGGCGCCGTGACGCAGGGCGACACCACCAGCACCGATAATGCGCCTGCCAGCGCCAGGCCAGGTAGACCGCTGCGCTGCGCCCGTGCCTGCCAGGCGTCGACACGCTGTGCGACGCGAGGCGACAGGCGCAGGTCAAAGGCACCGAGCATGGCCAGTCCAAACACGCAGAAAAGCACTGCAAAGGTAATCAGTACCGGGGCGGACTGGAGCTGCGCCTGGAGGTTGAGGCCGGCCCCAAACAGGCCCATCAGTACACCGACCGCTGCATAGGTGACGGCCATGCCCAGCACATAGCTAGCCGACAGCAGGAAAGCACGGGGGCGGGTGGGTTGCTGGCCGACGATGATCGACGACAGGATGGGCACCATGGGCAATACGCACGGGGTGAAAGTCAGCCCGATGCCCGCCAGGAAAAACAGGCCCAGCGCCAGGGGAAGGCTGGCGTCGGTCATCAGTTGGCTAAAGCGGCTGTCCTCGCTCTGGGGGGCGCCAAGGGGGGCGGCGCTGTCGTCAATTTCAGCAGACGTGTCAGTTGTCTCAGCTGTACTGGTGGCTTCATCCGACGTTTCTTCGGGCGACGCGGCGGGTGCCTCTTCATCTTCATCGCTGGTTGCGGGCGCCCAATCGGCAAACGCAGGCGGTGGCTGGCTTTCGGTGGCCTGCAGTGCCAAGGTTTCCGGCGGGTAACATAGCCCGGCGTCAGCGCAGCCCTGGAAGGTGAAGTCGATATCCAGCGGGCCTGACACGTCATTTTCCAAAGGCACTTCCATGACCACCCGGTTGCGGAAAATATACACGTCGCCCAGGAATTCATCATTGGTGTAGGTGCCCTCGGGCAGTTCGGGTTCTCCCAGGCGAACGCCATTGTTCAGGCTGTCCACGGCAAACTGGTGCCGGTAGAGGTAATACTCGTCAGCGGCTTCAACGCCCACGAAGAGCGTGTCACCGTCGTGCCAGGCAGTGGGTTGAAAGGCTTCCAGAACGGGCAGAAAGTCATCGTTCTGGTCGCTTGAAGAGAACCACTGCGCCTGGGCCAATAGCGGTAGCGCGCCGAGCAGAAGTAACAGCCCTAACCGTCGAATCGTAAGCAAAATGTGTCCTTGGTCGATAGCGTCATATCAGGTGGCTAGCATAACGCAACATGGCGTGCGGGTAACGGTCGGCGCCTGCCTTCAGGGTAATAACGGTTCGCCAACGAAACGGGGCCACCCGAAGGTGGCCCCGTCTAACGCTTGCGCCTAAGCAATTAGGCTTTGTGGTAAGCCGCCGCTGATTTTTCGATCGCCTTGCGCGCTGCTTCCACGCCTTCCCAGGACTCGACCTTGACCCATTTGCCTTTTTCGAGATCCTTGTAGTTCTCGAAGAAATGGGCGATCTGCTGGCGCAGCAGTTCGGGCAGGTCGGTGACTTCCTGGACGTCGTCGTAGAGCGAGCTGAGCTTGGGGTGCGGCACGCACACCAGCTTGGCATCTTCACCGGCTTCGTCGGTCATGTTAAGAATGCCGACCGGGCGCGCACGAATGATGCTGCCCGGCTGAACCGGGTGCGGCGTGACGACGAGCGCGTCCAGCGGGTCGCCATCGTCGGCCAGGGTGTGGGGAATAAAGCCATAGTTGGCCGGGTAGAACATGGGGGTGGCCATAAAGCGGTCGACCAGCAGGGCCCCCATGTCTTTGTCGATCTCATACTTGATCGGGGCATGGTTGGCAGGGATTTCAATCGCCACGTATAGGTCGTTGGGCAGATCCTTACCAGCGGGGATGTTGTCGAAGTTCATCGTTTATTCCTTGGTCGTACAATGGCTAGGCAATCGAAATTGCTATATGGATGGCGTCGAATTATACGAACATGGCCGCAGGATTACCAATGCGACATAGGTGTTGCGCTGATTCGCTTGGCGTCTGGCCTTGCCGATTGCCATGCCACGACGTTTGGCGGGCATCACTTGATGTTTCCAGCGTGTATCATGGGCGCTCTTAGACAGTGATGTCAGTGGCCAACGCAGTATGCTCAGGAGGATGACTTGGCACATGCCCAATTGCTGATCAGTTACGGTCAGGCATTTGTTGCCCCCGACCGGCGGCTGCACCGTAGCTCCATGTCGGTTCGCTTTCCGGAGCCGCCGTTGCTCAAGGCAAAGGGTGGCTGTGCGGTCATTAGTGACTCGCTCTCACGTAACACCCTGGCGAAACAGGCGGGTGATCTGAGCGTGCGCGGATTTTTGGCCGATTATTTCTCGACCCCGGATCATTGGGATGTCAAAACGTCGGCCACCCGCGTGCTGCGAGCCCTCAACAGCTGGTGCTACAGCCAAAGTCAGCATGTACAGAACGGCAGCTTTGTGTCGTCGCTCTCCGCCATGGTTTTTCGTGAGCGCGATGCCCACCTGTTTCATATGGGCGATACCCTGGTGTTTCGTCTGCGTGGCGCCGAGTTTGAACAGCTGAGCCGAGACCATGTCACCGATCTTGGCGGCTATCGCTACCCGTCCCGGGCGCTAGGCATGGATGGCAGCGTGGACATCGACTATACCCTGCTGCCCATGAAGCAGGGTGATCTGTTCCTGTTCACCACCCAGGCGGTCGGCGGCACCTTGCTGCCCTCTGACTACGTGCGCCTGATTCGCCAGGATGCCAGCGACCTGGACGCGGCCTGCGAGCGCCTCGCCAACGAAGCCAAGCAGCGCGCGCAAGAACGCGGCTACGGCGGTGACCAGTTCTGCTTCCAACTGGTGCGCATTGACGAGCTGCCCGAGGAAAGCCCCGATCATCCCGGCCAGCTATACGGCGAGTTGCCCATCCCCCCTGAGCTTGCGCCTGGCGCAAGGCTGGATGGCCTGGAGGTGCTGGCCGTCCTGTCGCGCACGTCACAGTCGCGCATTTACCGCGTCCGCGATGTCTATTCCGAGCGCGAAATGGTCATGAAGGCCCCAAGCCCTGAGCTTTCGCTGCGCAATGCCTATCTCGAGCACTTCCTGCTGCAGCAGTGGGTCGTCGAGCGGGTGAACTCCCCGTTCGTTGTCAAGGTGGTCGAGCCATCACGCCCGCGCCGCTACCTCTACTATCTGATGCAGCATGTTGAAGGCGAGACATTACGCGAGTGGGCAGAGCGTCACCCCCAGGCGACCCTCTCCCAGCGGCTGGATATCGCCAACCAGCTGGGCAAGGCCGTGCAGGCGCTGCATCATCGGGACATCATCCATCAGCAGATCATGCCGGATAATATCCTGGTCGACCCTCACGGCAAGATTGTCCTGACCGATTTCAGCGCCTGTCACATGCGCGAAGTGGATGGCCACCGGCATTCGGGGGAGCTGCTCAGGCAGGTTGGCCTGAACGAACATACGGCGCCCGAGTATGCGTTGGGCGACAGCGTCGGCCGCCGCAGCGACCAATATTCCCTGGCCTCGACCGTGTATTGGCTGCTGACCGGGGAGATGCCCTACAGCCTGACGCCGAACCGGCTACGCAGTCATACCGACCTGGAAGGCTTGACCTACCGCAATGCGCGTACCACCAATCCAGAGATCTCGCCGCAGCTTGACGAGGCGCTGAGACGCGCGCTGGATCCCCAGCGGGCGCTGCGTTTCAGACGGCTATCCGAATTCCTGCATGCGCTGCGCTTGCCGTTGGGCAAACGGCCGGCGGCCGATGCCGAGAAAGAGCGTCAGGAACCGCGTCGTTTCTGGCAGGGCGTGGCGGGTATTCTGTTGCTGCTGCTGGTACTTTCCTGGCTGCTGCGCTAAACCGACGTGCCACACAATAACGCCCGGGCATCGCTGAGATGCCCGGGCGTTTGCTGGTCGTCCAAAGGTAGCGTCTAGAGGGTGAAATCCGGCAGCTTGCGCTCGACCTTGGCCAGTTTCAGTTTGGCCACTTTGGGCAGACCGTTTTCAAACGGCGGGAAGTCTTCGCCCTGGATGAGCGGAGAGAGGTACTCGCGGCAGGCGTCGGTAATGTCGAAACCCTCTTCGCTGATGAAGTCCCGGGGCATGAACTTCTCCTGGTTGGCCACCTGCGACAGCGGCGCGGAAATCACATCCCACTGATAGGGGGACTGTGAGATCCGGCGAATGGCAGGCATCATGGCATTTTTGCCCGCCAGTGCCAGGGTCACGGCTTCGCGGCCCACGGCGTAGGCCTGCTCGACGTCGGTTTTGGACGCCAGATGGCGGGCGGCGCGCTGGAGATAGTCGGCAACGGCCCAGTGATACTTGTAGCCCAGGTCCTGCTTGATCATCCCGGCAAGCGTCGGCGCGACACCGCCCAGCTGGCGGTGGCCAAAGGCGTCGGTATTGCCGGCATCGGCCAGGAAGGTACCGTCTTCATAGCGCGCGCCTTCCGACACCACAATGACGCAGTAGCCGTTCTGCTTGACACTTTGCTCGACCCTTTCCATCACCGCCTTGCGATCGAACGCCACTTCAGGAAACACGATCAGGTGCGGGGGCTCGCCCGGGCCTTCACCGGCCAGTCCGCCCGCCGCAGCGATCCAGCCCGCATGGCGGCCCATCACCTCAAGCACGAATACCTTGGTAGAGGTGGCGCACATGGAGGCAATATCCAGTGACGCCTCGCGGGTGGACGTCGCGATATATTTCGCCACGCTGCCGAAGCCCGGGCTATTGTCGGTAATCGGCAGGTCGTTATCCACGGTCTTGGGGACGTGAATTGCGGTCAGCGGGTAGCCCAGCTTTTCGGAAAGCTGGGAGACTTTCAGGCAGGTGTCAGCGCTGTCGCCGCCGCCGTTGTAGAAGAAATAGCGAATATCGTGGGCCTTGAAGACCTCGATCAGGCGCTCGTACTGGGCGCGGTGCGTATCGATGTCCTTGAGCTTGTAGCGGCAAGAGCCAAACGCGCCGCCGGGGGTATGACGCAGGGCGGCGATGGCGTCGTCGCTCTCTTGGGTGACATCGATGAGGTCTTCCGTGAGGGCGCCGATAATGCCGTTATGGCCGGCATAGACCTTGCCGATCTGGTCGGGGGCTTGTCGGCAAGCTTCAATGACACCACAAGCGCTGGCGTTGATCACAGCGGTGACGCCGCCTGACTGGGCGTAAAAGGCATTATGCTGGGCCATGGAAACGTCTCATCTCCTGGGGGTCGGAAGGCGTAGTGAACGCAGGAACGTGGGCGCCATGCGGGTGAATGCAATTTTCACCGTTTGGATGGCGCAGAAACAAGTGGGCGAAGTTTAGCGTAAAGCCGCATGGCCTGCATCCGGCTAGTCGCCGCTATCCATCGCCTGTTCGCGCTGAGCCAGCTGCCAGCCGCCGAGATCCTTGTAGCGGTTGACCATGGCGCAGAACAGCTCGGCGGTGCGCTCGGTGTCGTAACGTGCCGAGTGTGCCGACTTATTGTCAAACTCGATGCCGGCTGCCCGGCAGGCGCGGGCGAGCACGGTCTGGCCGTAAATCAGGCCGGCCAGGGTCGCGGTGTCAAAGCTAGAAAAGGGGTGAAAAGGGTTGCGTTTGATGCCACAGCGATTTGCCGCCGCATTCAGGAAGCCGTGATCAAAGGCGGCATTGTGGCCGACCAGAATGGCCCGCGAGCAGCCATGGGCCTTGATCGACTTGCGGATGGGCCGGAAAATTTCGCCCAGCGCCTGTTCTTCGCTCAGCGCGACCTGCCGGCGTAGCGGGTCATCTAGATTGATGCCGGTAAAATCCAGCGCAGACTGTTCGACATTGGCACCGTCGAATGGCTGAATGTGGTAGGCGTAGGTGGCGTCGGGCAGGAGGTTGCCTTCAGGGTCCATCGTCAGGGTGACCGCCGCAATTTCCAGCACGGCATCGCCTTGTGCATTGAAGCCGCCCGTCTCCAAATCAACGACAACGGGCAGGTAACTGCGAAAACGTTGGGCCATCAATTCGCGGGCAATCGCCTCGCTCATGCAGCTCTCCTTAGTAAGCGAGTAATCAGTGGGCAAAGAGCATCTAGCGCTTTTCGTGGGAAGATTCTAGCAGTTTCCAGCAAAGCCGTCGTTGGCGGTATTCGCTGAGCACTGAGAACGCTATACTTGGCATTTACCCGATCGCGTGAACCACTCACCCCCTGGCGTGTCTGGCGCGCATTTTGTACAGCAGAAGGAGTCAAGAATGTCCGATGTCAAAAAGGTTGTGCTGGCATATTCAGGCGGCCTGGACACATCCGTTATCGTTAAGTGGTTGCAGGAAACATACAACTGCGAGGTGGTGACGTTTACCGCCGACATCGGTCAAGGTGAAGAGGTCGAGCCCGCCCGCACCAAGGCGGAAGCGCTGGGCGTCAAAGAAATCTACATTGAAGACCTGCGCGAAGAGTTTGTGCGCGATTACGTCTACCCGATGTTTCGCGCCAATACCATCTACGAAGGCGAGTACCTGCTGGGCACCTCCATTGCCCGCCCGCTGATCGCCAAGCGTCTGATTGACATCGCCAACGAAACGGGTGCCGATGCGATCTCACACGGCGCGACCGGCAAGGGCAACGACCAGGTGCGCTTCGAACTTGGCGGCTATGCGCTGAAGCCTGGCGTGAAAGTCATCGCACCGTGGCGTGAGTGGGATCTCACCTCGCGGGAAAAACTGATGGCCTACTGCGAACAGCACAACATCCCTGTCGACTTTTCCGGCAAGAAGAAAAAATCGCCTTATTCCATGGATGCCAACCTGCTGCACATTTCCTACGAAGGCGGCATTCTGGAAGACCCGTGGGCGGAAGCCGAAGAGGACATGTGGCGCTGGAGCGTCTCGCCGGAAGCAGCACCGGATCAGCCTACCTATGTGGAGCTTACCTTCGACAAGGGTGATATCGTCGCCATTGACGGCGAGGCCCATAAGCCCCACGAAGTGCTTGAAAAGCTCAACAAGCTGGGTGGTGACAATGGCATCGGCCGCCTGGATATCGTCGAAAACCGCTACGTGGGCATGAAGTCCCGCGGCTGTTACGAGACCCCAGGCGGCACCATCATGCTGCGCGCTCACCGGGCCATCGAGTCGCTGACGCTGGACCGTGAAGAAGCCCACCTTAAAGACCAGCTGATGCCGAAGTATGCCGAAGTGATCTACAACGGCTACTGGTGGAGCCCCGAGCGTCGCATGCTGCAGGCGGCCATCGACGAGACCCAGCATAACGTCTCCGGCGTCGTACGCATGAAGCTTTACAAGGGTAACGCCATCGTGGTGGGCCGTAAGTCCGACCAGTCGCTGTTCGACGAGTCGATTGCCACCTTTGAAGACGATGCGGGCGCCTACGATCAGAAAGACGCCGAAGGCTTCATCAAGCTGAACGCATTGCGCCTGCGGATTGCCGCGGGTAAAGGTCGCCAACAGAGCTAACGGGCAGGGCAGGCGGCGAGCACGACTTGCCGCCTGCCGAACGCAGGAGGCACGATGTTTAAAAAACTATTTTCAGGCTTGCTGGGTGGCGGTAGCGACGGGGCCACGAGCCAGTCGCAGGCCGCTGAACCCGTCGAATACAAGGGCTACCTGATCACCTCTCAGCCCGATAGCCAGAGCGGCCAATATCGGGTGAGCGGTACGATCCGCCGGTCCCAGGGTGAGGGTGATGATCTGGAACACCGCTTCGAGCGTTCGGACATGGTGCCCAGTCGTGAGGCGTGCGATGCCTTGATGGTCAGCAAATCCCAGCGCTATATTGATGAAGTGGGCGACGACATGTTTGCTCCTGACCCCCGTCATGAAGGTAACGGCTAACCGCAATACCGCCATCACGCTAGGGGAGGTTCATGCGTCTAATCCACCAAGCCTCACCTTGGCGCTGCCTGATAAACGATGATGGGACGCTCAATATCCCGGCGCTCACCGCGCCGTTGGACTATCTATTCCCCCGTACGTCGTCGCTGCCGTCCTCGCTAACCAATGCCCACGCCTGGCAGCTCTCGCTGGTGGAATCGCTGGTGCACTACGATCTGCCTGCCTGGCGCATCAGCCAACTGATCAGCGACCACAACGCCAGCCTTTACCGCCAGGCGATCGAGCTCTCGCTTGACGATATGCGCGCTCAAGGCTGGGGAGAGCCACCGGCTGACTATTGCATACTGCTGCTGGGCTCGGCGGCACGCTACGAGAGCCTGCTGGGCCCTGATCAGGATAATGCGTTGATTATTGACGACTACCCTGATCACCGCCACGTTGAAATCGACGGCTACTTTCAGGCATTGGGTGAGCGCTTTACCGGGCGCCTGGACGAGGCAGGCATTCCGCTATGCCGTGGTCACGTCATGGCGCGCTGGCCGATGTGGCGTAAACGGCTCAGCGAGTGGCGCGCCCAACTATCGATCTGGAGTGCTGACCGGCAGGTGAAGCGGGTGCAGCAGACCAATATCCTGCTCGATTTTGCCCCGGTGGCAGGCAATTCCGCGCTGGCTGAGCGACTCGCTGACAGCATCGCGGCGACACTACCCAAGGCCGCTCTATTCATGCATGAAATGGCCGCATTGCTCGAGGAGCTTCCGGTCGCGCTGGACCGTTTTGGCCGGATTGCCTCGAGCCCCGCACTGGATGCGCCCCATGACGAGGCCATCAACCTCAAGCAGCAGGGCCTGCTGCCCTTGATCAGCGCCGTGCGACTGTTGTGCGTGCGCCATCAGCGGCGTGAAGTCGCGACCCGCGAACGACTGGCCGCGCTCAGCCATGTGGCCGGTGTGCTTCCGGTGGCGCAGGCGGATTTGCTGGTGGCCGCCCTGGAGCGCCTTCAGCAACGCCTGCTGAACCAGCAGCGCGCCAATAAAGCCCGTGGTCAAGCTGCTGACGGCTGGATAGACCTGGGATCCTTAAGGGATGATGAGCGCCTGCTGTTAAAGTTTGATCTCCAGCAGATTAAGGCGTTTGTTCAGCAGGTAAGCATCCCTTGACGATGGGCAGCCCTCAAGTGGATGACGTCGCGGTCGTGTCATCCGGTGCCGGCGGCAGTTCCAGGGTCAGGCAGGCGCCGCCAAGCGTTTTGGCATCTTCCACCCAGAGTCGCCCGCCCAGGTGGGCAATGATGCCCCGGCTGATGGGTAGCCCCAGGCCGCTGCCCTTGGGTCGGCCATGAGGAATGTCGCCCTCCTGCTGGATCTGGTGGAATTTCTCGAATACCCGCTCGCGTTCGTCAGCACTGATACCGGCACCGTTATCTTCCACGCTCAGGCGAAAGTGACGGCGGTGAGGGTAGAGGGTCAGGCGGACTTTGGGGTGTTGTCGGTCGGCAAACTTGCCCGCGTTATCGAGCAGATTGATGATGACCTGTTCCAGGCGATCCTGGTCGCCGATCACCATGGCCGGGTCGGCCTCGAGGCTAATCTCGAGTTCAATGCCGCGTTCCTGGTGAAGGTGGGCAATGGCGTCGACGCTGCGCTGCGCCAGCGCCGCCAGGTCTAGCGGCACGGGGGTGAGCGTCAAGCGGCCACTCTCCAGTCGGGCCAGATCCAGAATCTCTTCGATCAGACGCGACAGTCGCTGGCTTTCATGGACGATAACGCCAAGGAAGTGCTCACGCTTGTCGTCGGGTAGCTCGCTATTGTCACGCAGTATTTCGGCAAAGGCACGAATCGAGGTGAGCGGCGTGCGCAGTTCGTGGCTGACCATGGCGACAAACTCGTCCTTCAGGCGATCGAGCTCACGCAGGCGCTCGTTGGCGCTGCGCAACTCCTCACCAATCTGTGCCAACTCCTGGGACTTTTGCTCCAGGCGCCGATTGTACTCGAGGGTCTGAGAGGTGGTATCCAGAATGCTCAGAATGGACTCGATGTCCAGCGCTTCACCGCGCACCACCGAATTGATCAGCACCCGCGCCGAGGCGCTGCCGAGCGACCCGGCGAGCGCCTGTTCGGCGCGGGTAATCAGCCCAGCGTCGGCGGGCTCCTCGGCATCGAACCCACCCTCGGGGCCGCTGTGGCGGAACACCCGGCGCGTGGTCTGCTCGCCGAGGTAGCGAATAAGCAGCTCGCTGAGCGCCCCCTGGGTGGTTTGCCCGCGCCACAGCGGGGTGCTTTGCAGATTGGGGTGCATGGCTTGGGTAAACAGCGCCGCCTGGGTCTGTTCAAGCGGGGTGGGCCGCGTAAATAGCGACACGCCGACCAGGAGCCCGACGTTGGCCAGCATGCTCCACAGCAGCGAATGGGTGTAAATATCCCAGCCTTCCAGGCCGAACAGTGCGTAGGGCGTCAGCCAGTCGATGCCCAAGGGCCCGTCGGTGAGCAGCGAGGCATCCAGCCAGCCCGACTGGGCAAATCCCGGCAGCAGCAGGGTGTAGCACCAGACCAGGAACCCGGCGATCAGGCCGGAAGCGGCCCCCTGGCGCGTGGCGCCCCGCCAGTACAGGCCAATCAGCAGCGCGGGGGCAAACTGGGCGGCCCCCGCGAAGGACACCAGCCCAATCGTCACCAGGCTGTAGGCGTCGCCAATCAGCGCGTGGTAAAGATAACCAAGCAGCAGAATCAGCACAATGGCCACCCGCCGGATGCCGAGCAACCAGCCGGCCAGCTCGCCCTTGGTGCTCAAGTGCAGGCGTCTTGAGCGCAGCAGCAGCGGCATCACCAGCTGGTTGCTGACCATGGTCGACAGCGCAATGGTTTCGACGATGACCATCCCGGTCGCCGCCGACAGGCCGCCGATGAACACCAGCAGTGGCAGCCCCTCAAGCCCCGCCGAGAGCGGCAGCGTCAGCACGAAGCTGTCCGGGTCGCCGGCGCTCACGCCGAGCAACAGCCCGGCCAGGGCAATGGGGATCACGAATAGGTTGATCAGCAGCATATACAGCGGGAACAGCCAGCTCGCCCGGGTCAAATGCTGCTCATCGACGTTTTCCACCACCAGGACCTGAAACTGACGCGGCAGGGTCAAGAACGCCAGAAAGGCCAGTACCAGCATGCCCACCCAGCCGGTGGCACCGCCGGGCACGCTGTCCAGGCGCATGCTGTTGGCGAGACCCGGCGTGGCGGCTACCTCGTCAAACAGCGCAGCGGGCCCCTCAAACATCACAAAAACGACGAAGACGCCCACGGCCATGAAGGCCACCAGCTTGACGATCGATTCAAGCGCAATGGCGGCCACCATGCCTTCGTGGCGTTCGCTGGCATCCAGGTGACGGGTGCCGAACAGGATGATGAACACTGCCAGCACCAGGGCGACCCAGAGGGACTTGTCCATCCAGAAGTGTTCATCAACCAAGGTGGTGTCGGCGGTGTTTGGGTAGTTGATCAATACCGCGTGACTCACCGTGATCGCCTTCAGTTGGAGCGCGATATACGGGGTGATGCTGATCAGCGCCATCAAGGCGACAAGGGCGCCCAGGCCGCTGCTCTTGCCATAGCGCGCGCTGATGAAATCGGCAATCGAGGTGATCCGCTGCCGCGCGGCGATGCGCACCATCTTGCGGATCACAAAGGGTGACAGCAGCATGGCAAGGGTCGGGCCCAGATAAATCAGTAGAAAGCTGGGGCCATGCTCGGCGGCACGCCCGACGCTGCCGTAGAACGTCCAGGCGGTGCAGTAGACGGCGATGGAGAGGGCATAGACCGTGGGCGAGCCGATCAGTGAACGGCCCTGTTCCGCGCGGCGGTCCCCCCAGGCGGCGACCAGAAACAATAGCGCCAGATAACCAAAGGCGGTGCCGAGTATGATCGGATCAGTACGCATGATCAGCGGCCCGCACGATGTTCCATGAGCCACGCCGCCAGGCCGATAACGATCGCCCAGGCAATGAACAGATACAGCGGCAGCCAGCCGATGTGCGACGTAGGGAAGCGGTCGACCACAAGGATCACGGGCGGGCAGAACAGCAGCAGTGCAATGGCCACCAGGGCCATCAGCCGTTCGGTTTTACGTGATTTGGGGCCTGACGTTTTCATGTGGCGCTGGCATCCTGTCGATCAAAGGCATTGGCCTGCAGCGCAAGCAGTTGCTCCAGGGTAGCGATACCCCGTGCCTCCAGGCGCGGCAGCAGCGCCAACCATAGCTCGGCGGTGACGCGTGCATCGCCAAGCGCCGTGTGGCGCGTGCCGGGTGGAAACGCCAGGTCATAACGCTGGGCAAGGCTGTCGAGGTCGTGGCCATCCAGCGCTTCGTCCAGGGCGCGCGAAATCAGCAGGGTATCGATCACCGGGATGTCGAACGTCACGCCTTTGTGGCTGATGGCCAGCAAGTCAAAGGCGGCGTTATGGGCGAGCATGACGGCGTCGCCCACGTAGTCGCGAAAGCGGCTCAAGACGATGTCCAGCGGCGGCGCGCCGGCCACATCGACATCGCTAAGACCATGGATGGCGGTGCTGGCCAGCGGAATAGGCCGCTTGGGGTCGACCTTCTGATCGAAGACGTCGCTGGCCAGCAGCTTCGCATTCACCACGCGGCAGGCACCGAGACTGATCACCGTGTCGCCGCGGCGCAGTTCAAGCCCGGTGGTTTCGGTATCGAAGGCGACGATGTCCAGGCTGCGCAGCGAACGGCTGGCAAGGGCTTCGTCGGGCGGCGGCAGGTCGGCAATGCCGAAGTCATGGAATTCAGGGCGCGGCGGAGCGGTTTCCCGCGGGGCGCCAACGCGCTCCATGGCGGGTAGCGGAAGGCGTAGCCGGGCATGGGTGCCGTTATCATCGGCCAGGCTCCAGATATCGCTGGCGTGCTGGCGCAGCACGTCGGCGACGCTTGGACTCAGCGGCAGTGACGGCAGCGTCTGCTGCCGCCATGCGGCCAGCTCGTGTTCGGGCAGCGCCTTGCCGTGCCAGATAAGATCCAGGTAGACGCGCTTGTTGCCCAGGCACATCTCGCCCTCAAAGCCGCTGTCGGGCAGGTGCGCATTGAGGTGCTTGACCAGCGAGTCGAACAGCGCGATCAGCGCCGGCGCGTCGCCCTTGAACCAGGCGGGCATGCCTACCGGGGTGATCAGGCGGTGCTCGGGGTCGAGGCGCTCGTCCAGCGCCTGCCAGAAATCGTTGGACCACATGGGCGTCAGGCGCTCGCCCTGATGCTGCATGTCATCCAGTAGCTGACCGATCCTGGCGACGTTATCGCCCAGGGTGGCGCCTTCTTCCTGAATGACGCGTTCAAACCGCTGACGCAGCGCAGAGGTGTCGACGTCGCCCTGTTGCCTGAGCTGAATCAGCGCGTCAGCGGCGCTGGTCAGGCTGGCGGTGTGTTGGCGCAGCGGCGTCAACATGTCGGCAAGCTCCGCTCTAACCCCCATTTCACTCGACCAGGAGGCGGTGGCGTCGCTGAACGTCAGCAGCGTTTCGCCATCGCTGCCCGGAACGCGGCGTAAAATGATCTTGAGCCAGCGGTTCTCGCAGGGGGCCAACAGCTCACGCGGAGCGCCGTCGTCGGGTAGCTGACGAATCGCCTGCTGCAAGCTGGCGACCGGGATAAGCGCTTCGAGACGCTTGCCAAGCCCCAGGCCGGTATGGTCGACAAAGAAGTCCTCGGCGGCCTGGTTAAACAACATGACCCGGCGATGATGGTCACATAGCAGCAGCGGCGTCTCGAGCACCTGCAGCAACGTTTCCAGCTCCTGGCGGATCTTGGCGGCGCTGCGAGCGCCTTCCGTGTGCGCCGTGGCCAAGCGGCTGCGGTCTTCCCGCCAGCTCTCGCGCACGCGCTTCAGGTCCGGGCCGAGGCCCTTTAGCCAGCCTTCGGGTGGGTGTTCATCGCGGGCATCGGGATTGGCGACCAGGCGTGCCAGCTGTACCTGCAAATGACGCAGCGGGGTAAACAGCATGCGTTCGAGCAGCAAGCCGGCCAGGAAAATCGTCGCGCCGCCGG
Organism: Halomonas sp. CUBES01; assembly: GCF_020991005.1. GTDB lineage: Bacteria > Pseudomonadota > Gammaproteobacteria > Pseudomonadales > Halomonadaceae > Vreelandella > Vreelandella gomseomensis. The sequence goes on from NZ_JAJLLW010000003.1 coordinate 440,871, forward strand.
AAAAGCTGCCCAGCCACAAGGCAATGCGCGTTGTGCCGGTGGGAGCAAGCTGAGCATCCAGCCAGGCGGCAAAAATAGCCCCGCCCAGCAGGCTGATGCCGCTGAGAATGAGCCACAGGCCAATCAATCGCTGGCGTTTGGGTAGCCCGCCTCGTGTCATGAAGGGTGTCCGCTTAACAGAGCGTTGACTTTTTCGACCAGCGCCTGGGTGGAAAAGGGCTTGGTAATGTAATCATCAGCGCCCAGCGCCATGCCTTTTTCCCGCTCTACCTCGCGGCCGTGCGCCGTCAGCATGATGATGGGCAGCGCGGCCGTAGCGGTTTGCTGGCGCAGCTGCTCCAGCACATCGAAACCGCTGATGCCGGGCAGGCTGATGTCCAGCAGGATCAGATCAGGTGGGGCCTGCTGCACATGGGCAAGGGCCTGTTCGCCGTCGTCTGCCGTGATGACGTCGAAGCCCGCCTGCTGCATCAGAAACTCAAGCGATATGAGGATATTGGGCTCGTCATCGACCACAAGCACTTTAGCCATCGTGCGCTCCCTACGTTTAAGGGTTATGGGGCAGCCTAGGTTTCCCCGTCATTAAGCCAGAGTGTAGGTAGATGAAAGGGATGCGCCAAGACGACCTTGGTAACAAAGCGATCGATGGGTGACAGGAAACCGTGGGGTACGACACAATGGCAGGCTGTTTAGTCGATAGGCGATGAATGCACACCTCATTAAAAACCCGAGCACGTGTCCTGCTGCTTTCCGCTTACGATGCCGTCAGTCACCGTTACTGGGCCGATAGCGTCATGCAGCACGTTGATGGCGTGGAATGGACGGCGTTGCGTTTGCCGGCACGTCATTTCAGCTGGCGTATTCGTGGTAACCCACTTACGTGGTTATTGAAGGAAGGGAACACCCTAAGCCAGCCGTACGATGTGGTGCTGGCCACCTCGATGGTGGATCTGGCGACCCTGGCGGGACTGTTCCCGTCGCTCGGGCGCGCGCGCAAGATTTTGTATTTCCACGAGAACCAGTTTGCCTACCCCGAATCGGGCGAGCAGCGGCCCCAGGCGGAAGCCAAGATGGTGAATCTATACGCGGCCCTGGCGGCCGATACCGTGGTGTTCAATACCGCCTACAACCGCGACTCGTTCATTGACGGTGCCCGCGCCTTTTTGAAGCAAATGCCCGAGAATGTGCCGGCGGTGAAGCCCCTCGAAGCCCTTCGCCAACGCGCCAGCGTGCTGCCCGTGCCGGTGATGCCGCTTGCCGACGAGCAACCTGCCATGCGTCGCCCTGGGCGGATACTCTGGAACCACCGCTGGGAGTACGATAAAAACCCCGAGGACTTTTTCGCGGTGCTGTTTGCGCTAAGCGAGCGTGGTGTGGACTTCGAGCTGACGGTGGTGGGTCAGCGCTTTCGTCATGTGCCGGCGATTTTTGCCGAGGCAGAGCAGCGACTCGCCGCCCATATCACCGCCTGGGGGCCCCTGCCGGAAGGCGACTACCAGGCTGAGCTGGATAAGGCGGGCATCGTGGTGTCCACTACCTGGCACGAGTTTCAGGGGCTGGCGATCATGGAGGCTGCCCAGCGCGGTGCGCTACCCCTGGTGCCGGATCGGCTGTGTTTCCCCGACCTCTACCCGGCAGCCTATCGATACGACGGCACGCGCCAAGGGCTCTACGAGCGCCTTCATCGTTGGCTGACCGACCCAGACACCCGGCCCGGGCATCTCATGACCGGTCATTGGGAGTGGCCCGCCTGGCAGGCGGCCTACGCTGAACTGCTCACGGATGGCGCGCCTGATTGATCCTGGCGTCGCGTCGGCTGGCGTATCAGCGCTAGGCGATCTCGGTTTTTTCCTTGTAGTCGCATAGATCCTCGATGATGCAGCTGCCGCAGCGAGGCTTGCGGGCGATGCAGGTATAGCGGCCGTGGAGAATCAGCCAGTGATGGGCGTCCTTGAGAAAAGGTCTGGGAACGTGGCGCAGCAGCTTGTGTTCGACGTCGACGACGTCCTTGCCCTTGGCAATCCCCGTACGATTGGCCACGCGAAATATATGCGTATCCACCGCCATGGTCGGCTGGCCGAAGGCGGTGTTCAAAATGACGTTGGCCGTTTTGCGGCCGACACCGGGCAGGGCTTCGAGCGCCGCGCGGGTCTGGGGCACCTCGCCGCCGTGGTGCTCGACCAGCAGGTAACAGGTTTTCATCAGGTTCTCGGCTTTAGTGTTGTACAGGCCGATGGTCTTGATGTGCATTTTTAGCCCGTCGAGGCCGAGATCGATGATGCCCTGGGGGGTGTTGGCGACGGGGAACAGCCGATCGGTGGCCTTGTTGACGCCCACGTCGGTGGCCTGGGCGGAAAGCAATACGGCGGCGAGCAGTTCGAACGGCGTGTTCCAGTTAAGCTCGGTGGTCGGGTGAGGGTTTTCTGCCTGGAGGCGAGCGAAAATCTCGTAACGCTTTTGGGCATTCATGGCAAACCTCTGGGTTATTTGATCGTGCCGGTGACACGCACGCGGCGTTGTTCGCGGGGTGTGACGGTCGTGGGTTGTTTGGACGCCTGACGCCGTTGATCAACGCTGTTCTTGAGCGCGATCAGCAGCCCCGCCACAAAGAAGGCCCCGGGCGGCAGAATGAAAAACAGGAACTGATAATCGTCGATCAACGTCAGCTGCCAACCCTCGGCCATAGGACCAAACAGCAGCGACATCTCCCTAAACAGGGTGCCCTGGCCCAAAAGCTCGCGCAGTGCGCCCAGCACGATCAGCACGGCGCCAAACCCGAGCCCCATCATCAGGCCATCAATGGCGGCGGGGAGCACCGGCTGGCGTGAGGCAAACGCTTCCGCGCGGCCGAGGATCGCGCAGTTGGTGACAATCAGCGGAATAAAAATACCCAGCACCTGATAAAGCGGGTAGGCGTAAGCGGCCATCAGCAGCTCGGCGCAGGTGACGAAGGCGGCGATTATCATCACAAACGCTGGCAGGCGAACGGCACTGGGTACCTGATGACGAATCAGCGATACCGTGGTGCTGGCGCCGACCATCACCACCAGGGTAGCGATGGCCAGGCCCAGGGCGTTGACGACGCTGGCGCTTACCGCCAGCAGCGGGCACAAGCCCAATAGCTGCACGAGGGCCGGGTTATTCGACCACAGCCCCTCGCGGGTCAGTTCGCCTAGCTGGCTCATGGTGACGTCTCCCTGGCGTCGCTGAACAGCGGTGTATTATGAGCGTACTGCAGCGCGTCATGCACGGCGCCGACCACCGCGCGGGGCGTGATGGTGGCGCCGGTAAAAGCATCAAAATGCCCGCCGTCCCGGGTAACGGCCCAGCCGCCGGGCGGCAATGCGTCGAGACTCAAGCCGTCAAAGCCGGTAATCCAGTCGCTGCGTCGGCGCTCGATGTCATCCCCCAGCCCCGGGGTTTCCTGGTGCTGGGTGACGCGCACGCCGGTGATGCGCTGCTCCTCGTCGATACCTACCAGCAGATGAATCTCGCCGTTGTAGCCCCGCCGAGTGACCACCGGCAGCACAACCGCGCGCTGGTCGGCATTTTCCACCCGCCAGCCGGTCGCGCCCTCGGGGTAGCCCAGTTGCTGTGCATCGGGCAAGGCCATTTCTGACGCGGATGCCTGGCGGGTAAGCGACTCAGGCAGCACGGCCTGGCGCTGGCGCTGCTGATAGGCGTGCTGGTGGGCGTCGATGCGTTCGGCGGTGAGCGCGCGAAGCGAGGCAACGCTACCTGCCGTGATCAGGGCAAACGCGCCCAGCACCAGCGCGCCGCGCTGCATGGCGTTGAAGGTGGTCATGATCGCTCCTTGGCCGGCGCGGGTGGCCGGCCCGCCGGGCGAGGCGCGGTGTATAGATCCAGGAGCGGGACGCCCAGATTCATGAGCAGCACGGCAAACGCCACGGCATCGGGGTAGCCGCCCCAGGTACGAATCACCATGATGAGTACGCCAATGCCTGCCGCATAAATCAGTTTGCCGCGCTGGCTGGTGGCGGCCGACACCGGGTCGGTGGCAATGAAAAACGCGCCAAACAGCGTCGCACCGGTAAACAGGTGCAGCCAGGGCGAGGCAAAACGGTCCGCTTCGAACCCGTGCAGCAGTGTGGCCATGACCATCATGCTACCCAGCATGGCGACCGGAATATGCCAGCTGATAAGGCGTTTGGCCAGCAGCAGCACGCCGCCCGCCAACCAGGCCACCGCGACCCACCGCCAGGCGTTCAGTGTGCCTTCGGGCAGGGGCTGGCCGGCCCAGAAGTCGCCGGCCGACACCCCAGCCCCTTTATGCTTGAAGGCATCCAGGGGCGTGGCGCCGCTGAGGCCATCTATTTGCGCGAGGGAGGCGCTCCCGGTGATTTGTCCCCACAGTCCTTCGGGCCATAGCGGCTGAGGGGGCGACCATAGGGTCATGTAGGTCGGGAACGATACCAGCAGCAGCGCATAGCCCACCATGGCGGGGTTGAAGGGGTTATGGCCCAGCCCACCGTAGAGCTGCTTGGCCACCACAATGGCGGCGAGCATGCCGACACCGATCAGCCACCAGGGGCTCGCCGGGGGCAGCGATGCGCCCAGCAAGACGCCTGTGAGGAGCGCGCTTGAATCGTTGAGCGGGTGCAGTGAGCGCTTGCGCAGCCGCAAGATAAGCGCTTCAAAGCCGAGCCCGAAGGCGGCGGCCAGCAACACATTGCTGACCACCCCCAGCCCGAAAAAAAACGTCATGGTGGCAAGGCCGGGTAGCGTCGCGACAATCACCCAGCGCATGATGCTGCCGGTGCTCGGCGCTGGCCTTAAAAGGCGTCGATCATTGTGGGACGCGTGCAGCATGGTTAACGGGTCTCTTGGGGCGCGCTGGCGTTACGGGCGTCGGCTAGGTGGGCGTCGGCCGCCCGCAGGTTTTCCTGCGCCGTTGCCAGCTGGGTTTCCAGGTCCTCGTGGGACTCGCCGGGATCTTGCTGAGCGGCCCGCGCCAGGTTTTTCTCGGCCTTTCTGACGGCGGCTTTGGCGGCCGTCTGGGCAATGCGCAAACTTCGCAGATCGGCCTGGGGCGACGTCGACTGGGCGCCCGTAGGCTGGCCTGACGTTTGCTTTGCCAGGCGAGCCTGGCGGCGGGCCTGTTTTTGTGCCTCTTCGCGGGCAAGCCGTGCCTGGCGCCATTCAAAACGATGTTTGGCGTGTTCGGCCTTGGCGGCTTCCAGCCGTTGATGGCGAAGCCGCGTCTTGGCGCTGCGGTAGTCGGTCACCAACGGAATATGGCTGGGGCAGACGTAGCTGCAGGCGTTGCACTCGATACAGTCGAACAGGCGATAGTGCGCCAGCTTGTCATCGTCCTTCGCGCGGGCGTACCAGTGCAGCTGCTGAGGCAACAGGTGAGCCGGGCAGACGTCTTCGCAGGCGCCGCAGCGGATACAGGGGGATTCCGGCGGCGAAGGCGGCAGCTCTTGCCGCGTGGCGGCAATCAAGCAGTTGGTCGCTTTGCGAATCACGCCGTCGGTGTCGGCGAGGGAGGTGCCCATCATGGGCCCGCCCTCGATGAGCTGATCGAGCGTTGCGCGCTGCAGGCCGGCTTCCTCGAGCAGGGTCGCTATCGGCGTGCCGATGCGCACCCAGCGATTGCCGGGGTCGGCGAGGGCGTCGCCGGTCAAGGTCACCAGCCGCTCCACCAGCGGTTCGCCATCGCGAACCGCGCGCAGTGCGGCTAACAGGGTGCCGGGGTTATGGCACAGTACCCCAACGTCGGCGGGTAGCCCCTGGTGGGGCACGTCCCGGTCGAGCAGCGCCTTGATCAATTGGCGTTCGCCACCGCTTGGGTAGCGCGTGGCGATAACGCTGAGCGTCACAGGCAGCGGCTGGCTTGTCGCCATGGCGTGCTCAAGCGCCTGGATGGCCTCGGGTTTGTTATCTTCGATGCCCACGACGATCTGGCGCGCGTCGCACAACGAGGCGATGAGCTGGGCGCCGTCGAGAACATCGCCGGCAAAGCCTTGCAGGGTAAGGTCATCGGCGGTGATGTAGGGCTCGCACTCGGCGGCGTTGACCACCAGGGTATCAATGCGCTGTTGTTCACCGAGGCGCGCCTTGATATGGGTCGGGAAGCCCGCGCCGCCCAGGCCCACTACGCCACTCTGCTCAAGGCGCGCCAAGAGCGGCTCTGTGTCGACGCTTCGCCAGTCCAGCGGCGGCAGACGCTGCCAGGTGTCGTGACCGTCACCCTCGACGGTGATGGCCAGGGCGTCGCTGTGTGTCACCGTGCCACTGATGCTGGCGTGCAGGTCGGCTGAAATCATGCCGTCGCGGCGGGCAATGGGTGTGCCCACACTCACCCGGTCGCCTACTGCGACGATAGCGCGGGCTGGGCGTCCGGCGTGCTGGTCCAAGGAAAGCACGACGTGACTGGGTAGCGTTGCATGACGCACCGGCACCAGGGAGCGTTGTTTGCGCTCGGGCGGGTAGACGCCGCCATGAAACTCAAACGTACGTGCCATGGGGCGTCTCCTGGGGGTGACGGTCGCTGGCAATCACAAGCGGTGGGTGGGTGACTGGCTGCCACTGCTCAAGCGGGGTGCGTCGCGGCAGCATGTCGATGCAATCCACCGGGCAAGGGTCAAGACACAGATCGCAGCCCGTACACTCATCCTCGATCACGGTGTGCATCTGTTTGGCGGCCCCGATGATCGCATCCACCGGGCAGGCCTGAATGCACTTGGTGCAGCCAATACATTCAGCCTCGCGAATGAAGGCGACCAGGGGCTCGTCGGTGGCCTCGCCGTCCAGCGGTTCGGGTGTGCGACCCAACAGGTCGGCGAGTGCAGTAATGGTTGACTCCCCGCCGGGCGGACACTTGTTGAGCGCATCACCCTGATTGATGGCCTCGGCGTAGGGGCGGCAGCCAGGGTAGCCGCATTGGCCGCATTGGGTCTGCGGGAGCAGGGCATCAATTTGCTCAACGAGGGACGATTCATCGCCCTTGAAGCGCTCGCTGACCGCCCCCAGCAAGGCGCCAAAGCCCACTCCCAGCGCGGTGAGTACGCCCACGGCGCTCAGCAGGCCGTCCATCGAAAACGCATCGCTCATTGATCCCCCTAACCTTGAACCAAACCGGAAAAGCCCATGAAGGCGAGCGACATCAAGCTGGCGGTAATCATCGCAATGGCGGCGCCTTTAAAAGGAGTCGGAACGTCAGCGGCGGCCAGGCGTTCGCGCATGGCCGCAAACAGCACCAGCACCAGAGAAAAGCCCACGGCGGCGCCAAGGCCATAAAGCGTGGTGGAGAGAAAGCCCAGCTCGCGGTTGAGCGATAACAGCGCAACGCCCAGTACCGCGCAGTTGGTGGTGATCAACGGAAGAAAAATACCCAGCACGCGATGCAGCAACGGACTTAGCTGGCGCACCATGATATCGGTGAATTGAACCACGGCGGCGATCACCACGATAAAGCTGATGGTGCGTAGATAGGTCACGTCCAGAGGCACCAGCAGGCCATGATAAACCACAAAGCTTGCGGCGGAGGCCAGCGTCAGCACAAAGGTCGTGGCCAGGGACATGCCCATCGCCGATTCCAGCTTGTTGGAAACGCCCATGAACGGGCATAGGCCCAGAAACTGCACCAGCACGAAGTTATTGACCAGTGCAGTGCTGATCAATATGACAAAGAGTTCATTCATTGCGCAGATTGGTGGCTCGACATCCGGTCGCTCAGTGGTAGTGGGCAGCGGGCTTTTGCCGCTGCCCTTTTGGTTGCGAGGCCAGCTTAGGTGACGCGCTGACCCGGCTCGGCACCCGAATCCGGCGACAGCAGGTAAATGCCGTCGTCATTGGCCGAGGCCAGCACCATGCCTTCGGAGAGGCCGAAGCGCATTTTGCGCGGCGCCAGATTGGCAACCATGACCGTTAAACGACCTTCCAGCGCTTCGGGGGCGTAAGCGGAACGAATGCCGGAAAAGACGTTGCGGGTTTCGCCACCCAGGTCGAGCGTCAACTGGAGCAGCTTGTCGGCGCCTTCAACGTATTGCGCCTTGGCAATCCGGGCGATACGCAGATCCACCTTGGCGAAGTCCTCAAAGCTGATTTCGGGGGCAATGGGCGTTTCGGCCAAGGGGCCTTGGGGAGCCTGTTTGAGTTTCGCCTCTTCCACAAGATCCTCCTTGGAAGCATCGATCATGGCGTCTATCTTGTCGCGCTCGATGCGCTGCATCAGCGGTTTGAACTTGTTGATGTCGTGGTCGACCAGCAGGTCATGACGACTTTCCCAGTCAAGGGTGTCGACGTTGAGGAACACGCGCGCCTGCTCGGCCATGGCGGGCACCACGGGGGCCAGGTAGATCATGAGCTGGCGGAACAGATTGATACCCACCGAGCAGATCTCGAGTACCTCGGCATCGCGCCCTTGCTGTTTGGCGAGTACCCAGGGTTCCTTGTCGGCGATGTAGGTGTTGGCTTCGTCGGCCAACTCCATGATGCTGCGCATGGCGCGGCTGAACTCACGGGCTTCAAAGTCTTCGGCAATGCCCTCGCCGGCGGCAATGAAGCGGGCGACCATTTGTGGCTCGCTGCAGTGAGCGGATAGGCGCCCGTCGCCCAGCTTCTTGACGAAGCCGGCACAGCGACTGGCGATGTTGACCACCTTGCCGACCAGGTCCGAGTTGACGCGTGCGGCAAAGTCGTCAAGGTTCAGATCCAGGTCGTCGACCTTGGAAGTAAGCTTGGCGGCAAAGTAGTAACGCAGGTATTCCGGGTTTAGGTAGTCGGCGTAGGTGGCTGCCTTGATAAAGGTGCCCCGGGACTTGGACATCTTGGCGCCATCCACGGTCAGGAAGCCGTGACAGTTAACCGCAGTGGGCGTGCGCAGGTCGGCACCTTGGAGCATGGCCGGCCAGAACAAGGCGTGGAAATAGACGATATCCTTGCCGATGAAATGGTAGACCTCGGCGTCGGATGACGGCTGCCAGAAGCTGTCGAAGTCGATGCCTTCGCGTTCGCACAGGTTTTTGAAACTGGCCAGATAGCCAATCGGCGCATCCAGCCACACGTAAAAGTATTTACCGGGCGCGTCGGGTATTTCAAAGCCGAAGTAAGGGGCATCGCGGGAAATATCCCACTCGTTGAAGCCCGACTCGAACCACTCCATCAGCTTGTTGCGGATTTGCGGCTGCACGTGGTCGTCGTTGATCCAGCGCTGTAGAAACTCGGCAAAGTCCGGGAGCTTGAAGAAGTAGTGCATGGAGCTGCGTACTTCAGGCGTCGCGCCGGAGATGGCGGATACCGGGTTGATCAGTTCTGCGGGCGTGTAGGTGGCACCGCATTTTTCGCAGTTGTCGCCGTACTGATCATCCGCGCCGCATTTGGGGCAGGTGCCCTTGATGAAGCGGTCGGCGAGAAACAGCCCTTTTTGCGGATCGAACATCTGCTCGATTTCACGCGTGGCAATATGGCCCTTGTCGCGAAGGCGCTGATAAATCAGTTCGCTGTAATAGCGGTTTTCATCCGAATGGGTCGAATGGTAGTTGTCGAAGGCCACGCCGAAGCGCGCAAAGTCGGCCTGATGATCGTCGGAAACGCGCTCGATCAACGCCTCGGGAGAAATGCCTTCCTGTTCGGCACGCAGCATGATAGCGGTGCCGTGCGCGTCATCGGCGCATACGTAATAGCAGTGCTGGCCACGGCTTTTCTGGAAGCGCACCCAGATGTCGGTCTGGATATATTCGAGCAGATGGCCCAGGTGAATGGCGCCGTTGGCATAGGGGAGCGCACTGGTGACCAGAATGCGGCGCGGGGAGGTCGTTGACATGATGAGCGAAAGTCCCGGTCAGGCATTAACAAAAAAGACAAAAGCGGCGAAGCCCAGTTGGCGTCGCCGCAGGGTGAAGACGTGGCTTAGGTTAGTAGAGTGCTTGCTCCTCTTGAACCACTTCCCGCAACAGCTCTAAAAACAGCTTGTCCGCCTCCGAGTGCTCGGCGGCGTCTTCGGGAATGTGCACGCTGGTAGTATCGGAAATCTGGTTGGCAATCCGCGCCATGACGGCGGGACTGCTGCCTTCGGTCAGTTCTTCACGGGCAATTGCCAGCGACTGTTCGAGAATCTTTGGATCCTGCAGCAGCTTACGGATAAAGCCGCGTAGCTCATTGATGATGCGTGTTTTCTGAATTTCTGAAGCGGACATGGGCGTTCTCCTTAATATCGCGACGTAGTGCGTCAAGCGAGACCATTAAATGCCTTGACCATAGCATTTTTTCCGCCACCGAGCATGGCGGTTGTACTCAGCTTGTCAAACGCCCGGCCTTGTGTTTCACCGGGTTGGCGTATTGCGCCAGCCAGTAGGGGCGTAGCGGTTCCGGTACGTTGGCCAGCCGCGCCTTGAAGCGCTCCCGGTCGTCGCGGGTAATGGCTCGGCGCGCCACCAGCTCGGGTGCATCGCCCAGCGCTTCAAGCGCCAGGTAATGGCTGGGAAACAGCCGGTAGCCACCGATGACCTGGCGATCTATCTCGGCGGCGACTTCGTCCGGGGTCGCCATGTCGGCGCCTACCGGCGTGCCAAAGCGCAGCTGAACGCGTCCCTTGGTGCCGGTAATCCCGGCCACAATGGAGCGGATATCTTCAAATTCGCTTTTCGCGTAGCTGCCCTTGGTATCGATATCGTAGAGTTCCTGGGCTTTTTGCCGATCGCAGGGGTCGTATTCGTAGCTGATCGACACCGGCACCAGTTTCAGCTCGGCAATGGCGTCACCAAAGGCGGCATCGCGGTTGGTGGTGCGACTCGCGATGGTCAGCATCTTGATGATCGCCGGGTCGGTGCGGTCGATTCCGTTCTTGGCCCGGCCTTCGCGCTGTGCCATCCAGATCGAGTGCTGGTCCTCGGTGATCGAATGACGAATATAGGCGGAAAGCTGCTGATAGGCGGCCAGCATGGCCCGCTTGCCGCGGGCGCTGCGCGGTACGATAAAGCTTTTGTTCAGCCGCATCAGGTCGGTGACATAGGGCTTCTTCAGCAGGTTGTCGCCAATCGCAATGCGTACGGTGTCACGGTCTGCCTGATAAAGCGCGTAGTTGACAAAAGCCGGATCCAGGGAAATATCCCGGTGGTTGCCAATAAACAAATAGGCGCTGCCCGGGTCGAGCTTATCAAGCCCCGCGACCTCGAAGGCGTCGGTGGTGGTGCGGATCATGCGCACCATATAGCTGGCGATGCGCATCTGGAATTCGCGCACGCTGGTCACACCTTTGACTTCCCGGCGGACGGCGTGACTGGCAATACCCCGCGCCAACGGCGGCGCCCAACGGGCCAGGCGGGGCAGCCGAAAACGGGTAAGCGCATTGAGCAGCTCATTATCCCTTGAAAGCTTGGCAAGCACGTCGGCCACTTCATGGTCCATGTAGGGGCGAATATCCGCCCAGGGGTCTGAAGGCGTCGAGGCAGTCGAAGCGTTATTGTGATGTGTCATGCGATCCGTAGGATGTCATTAATAAAATCAAATGAGTGAAAACAGTTAACCGCGATGCCGAAGCAGCGCCATCAAGCCGGTGAAGGCTCGCGCTGAACCTCACCGCCCAGCCAGTCCATCAAGCGCACGATATCCTCCGAGAGGGCGTTGGCCATCAGGATGAAGTCAGTCTCCAGCCGGGCCAGCGCGTCGTCGCCATCGTCTGCCTGGTCGGCTTCTTCTATTAGTGCATCGCCAAAGCGAAGCGACTTCAGTGCCAGGTCGTCGTGCAATACCAAGCTTAGGCGACCTTCGATGTGTAGGGCGAGTTTACTTGCCTGGCGTCCACTTTCCAGCAGCTGCTGAATTTCGTCGCTGTCCAGATCGACCTGGCGTGCGCGAAGCACGCCGTCGTCGCCTTTGGCTTTCAGTTCAACTTGGTCGCCCAGTTGAAGGTCGGCGGGGCGGCTTGAGGCATCGCCCAGCCAGGTCGTCATGGCGCGCATGGGCAGCGTCTGTGACGCCAGCGGAGTCACGCTCAGGCTGCCCAGCGTCTCGCGCAGCAAATCCAGAATGTCTTCGGCCCGCGTGCGCGAACTGGCGTTGATGCCAATAAGCTGGCGCCGAGTATCCCACCAGACGTCGATTTTCTGGCTGCGCACAAAAGCGCGCGGCAGCAAATCTTCGGTCACCTGCTCCTTGAAGGCGGTCTTTTCCTTGCGGGTCACCTTGCGGCCTTCGCTGGCCTCAATGTTGGCGACCTGCTCGTCGACTTCTTCCTTGACCACCGAAGCAGGCAGCAGACGCTCCTGACGGAGTGCCGAAAGCAGACGATGGCCCTGGATTTCATGCAGCCGCTGGCCGCTGCCGAGTCGGCCGGCCGGCGCGGTCCAGCCGAGGCGGCGGGCATCGGCATTGCCCAGGGGGGCGGCGGCGTGGGCATCCAGCGCGTCGCCAAGCGCTGACTCGCTCAGCTCGGGGGCGCTGTGTACGCGGTATAAATGCAGGTGTTTGAACCACATGTCGCCTGTCCTGTGTAAAAGGTGGCACATTATGGCGAAAGCAGCGCTTTCCTACCAGCGTCGTGACGCAGGGGGGAGTTGTTGCGAGTGTTTCAAACTTGTGTTTGATTAGATGGTCTGGTCGGCTGCGCGACCAAGTGTCTACATGGTCATTATCCATTTACGCATTACAGGAGTTTGTTATGTCGCTTTCATCGATTCAGCTGCGCGTACGCGGTTATCACCTTGACGGCTATGGACACGTCAATAATGCCCGCTATCTGGAGTTTATGGAGGAGGGTCGCTGGGCGTTCTTCGATGAGCATCCGGCCCTCATGAAAGAGCTGCACGATGCCGGGCGAGCCTTTGTGGTGGTCAATTTGAATATCGACTACCGGGCGGCGGCGGTGCAGGGCGATGACCTGGTCGTCATGACGGGGATTGTCGAGGTGGGTGAGCGCAGTGCGGTCTGTCACCATCAGATTCGCCGTAAGGACGGTCAACTGGTGGCCAAGGCCGATCTGACCTTTGTGCTGTTGGACGTGCGCGCCAACAAGGCCAGTCCCATCGAGGGCCACGTCCGCGATACCTTGACGTCGTTGATCGTCGAGAAAGCCGTATTTGCGGATTGAGACGCGTTGACGACCTGACCGGCTGCCCATGGTGCTAATGCAGTGGTATGATAGCGATGTATCTGCGCGCCGCCCTGTTGTGTTATCGACGGCGGCATTTTCAAGCGCTTTCAACTCTCGCAGTGCCAATGCAGTGCAAAGGATCTGACTTTCATGGGTGACATCGCCAGAGAAATCTTGCCCGTCAATATTGAAGACGAGCTCAAACAGTCGTATCTCGACTATGCGATGAGTGTCATTATCGGCCGCGCGCTGCCTGACGTGCGCGATGGCCTGAAGCCTGTTCATCGGCGTGTGCTGTTTGCCATGCATGAACTGAGCAATGACTGGAATAAGCCGTACAAGAAGTCGGCGCGTGTCGTCGGTGATGTCATCGGTAAATATCACCCGCACGGCGATAGTGCGGTATATGACACCATCGTTCGCATGGCGCAGCACTTTTCCATGCGCCATGTGCTGGTCGATGGTCAGGGCAACTTCGGTTCAATCGACGGCGATAACGCCGCCGCCATGCGTTATACCGAGGTGCGCATGGCGCGCCTGGCCCATGAGCTGCTTGCCGATCTTGAAAAGGACACCGTCGACTGGGTCGATAACTACGACGGTACCGAGCGGATCCCCGAGGTGTTGCCGACCAAGGTGCCCAACCTGTTGATCAACGGGTCGTCAGGGATTGCCGTGGGCATGGCCACCAATATCGCGCCCCACAACATGCGCGAAGTGATCGATGGCTGCCTGGCGTTGATCGATGACTATACGCTCAGCGTCGATGACCTGATGCAGTACATTCCCGGGCCGGACTTCCCCACCGGCGGCATCATCAATGGGCGAGCGGGCATCCTGGATGCTTACCGCACCGGGCGCGGGCGCATTTACGTACGTGCCTGTCACACCATTGAGCACCATGATAAAACCGGCCGCGATCACATCATCATTACCGAGCTGCCGTACCAGGTAAACAAGGCGCGCCTGATCGAGAAGATCGCTGAGCTGGTGAAAGAGAAAAAGATCGAGGGCATTGCGGAGCTGCGCGACGAATCGGATAAAGACGGCTTGCGCGTCGTCATCGAAATCAAGCGCGGCGAGTCCGGCGACGTCGTGGTGAACAACCTCTTTGCTCAGACGCAGCTGCAAAATGTCTTTGGTATCAACATGGTGGCGCTTGAGAACGGGCAGCCGCGCACGTTGAACCTGAAGCAGATGCTCGAAGCCTTCATCCGTCACCGCCGTGAAGTGGTCACCCGGCGCACGCTGTTCGAACTGAAAAAGGCCCGCGAGCGGGGGCATATTCTAGAAGGCCTGGCGGTTGCCATTTCCAACATTGATGAAGTGATCGAACTCATCAAGGCGTCGCCCAACGCCGCGGAAGCCAAGGACAAGCTGCTGGCCAAGGTCTGGCAGCCCGGCCAGGTCACCAATATGCTGGAACGCGCGGGGGCGACCTCGTGCAAGCCGGAAGATCTGGAAGAAGGCTACGGCCTCAACCCAAGCGCTACCGAGTATCGGCTGTCGGCGGCACAGGCCCAGGCGATTCTCGAGCTGCGCCTGCATCGCCTGACCGGTCTTGAAACCGAGAAGCTCCTCGACGAATACCTGTCCATTCTGCAGAAGATTGCCGAGCTGACCGAAATTCTCGCCTCGCCGGATCGCTTGATGGAAGTCATCCGTAACGAGCTGCACGCGGTGCGTGACCAGTTCGGCGACGACCGTCGTACGGAAATTCAGGCCAGCCATCTCGACCTGTCGATGGAAGACCTGATTGCCGAAGAGGATATGGTGGTGACCGTCTCCCGCTCGGGCTACGCCAAGACCCAGCCGCTTTCCGACTATCAGGCCCAGCGTCGCGGTGGCCGCGGCAAGTCCGCCACGGCGATGAAAGATGAAGACGTCATCGAGCACCTGCTGGTGGCGTCGACCCACGATACCGTGCTGCTGTTCTCCAACCGCGGCAAGGTGTACTGGCTAAAAGTCTACGAAATGCCCAATGCCAGTCGCGGCTCGCGCGGCAAGCCGCTGATCAATATGCTGCCGCTCGAGGAAGGCGAAGCGGTCAACGCGATTCTGCCGGTGCGTGACTACGATCCCGATAACTACATCTTCTTTGCCACCGCCCAGGGGACGGTCAAGCGCACCAGCCTCGAACAGTTTTCGCGTCCGCGCAGCGTCGGCCTGATTGCAATCGACCTGGAAGAAGGCGACCGTCTGGTCGGCGCGGCGATTACGTCGGGGTCTGATCATGCGATGCTGCTGTCGTCCAACGGCAAGGCGATCCGCTTCGAGGAAGGTAACGTGCGCGCCATGGGCCGCACGGCTCGCGGTGTACGCGGCATGCGCCTGGCGGACAACGCTGAAGTCATCAGCCTGATCATCCCCAAAACCCAGCAGATCGATGGCGAAGATGACACTGTCGACGGCGATGTCGACAGCCCGTCTGATGGCGGCAATATCTATATTCTCACCGCCAGTGAAAACGGCTATGGCAAGCGCACCCGGCTGGAGGCATTCCCGCTGCGCGGGCGGGGCGGCCAGGGCGTGATTGCCATGCAGACCAGCGAGCGCAATGGTTCGCTGGTGGCCGCCATGCAGATCTACGACAGCGACGAAATGATGCTGATCACTGATCGCGGCACGCTGGTTCGCACGCGTGTGGAAGAAGTCTCGACCACCTCGCGGAATACCCAGGGGGTCATGCTGATCCGCCTCGGCAAAGAAGAGAAGCTGGTCAAGACCGTGCGCGTCGATGAGCCGGAAGAGGCAGACTTCGAAGCGCTGGACGAGACGGAGACAGACGCCCCCAACGCGAATGACGCACAGGATGCCGGAGCCGATGACACGTCGTTATAATTTTTGCGCGGGACCTGCGGCACTGCCGGAAGCGGTATTGGCAAGGGCCCAGGATGAATTGCTGGATTACCAGGGGCGTGGCCTCTCGGTGATGGAAATGAGCCATCGCAGCAACGAGTTTGTGGCGATCGCCGAGCAGACCGAAGCGGATTTGCGCCAGTTGCTGGGGATACCCAGCAACTACAAAGTGCTTTTTCTGCAAGGCGGCGCCAGCCTTCAGTTTGCCATGCTGCCCATGAATCTCTTGGGTCATGGGGGCAGTGGTAATTTCATTCAAACCGGTATCTGGGGCAAGAAGGCCCTCACTGAGGCCAAGCGGCTTGGGTTTCGCCACCATGTGGCGGCCAGCAGTGAAGCGAGCGGCCACACCAAGGTGCCGGCGCAGGACGCGTTGCAGATCAGTACTGACGCTGCCTATTTGCATTATACGTCCAACGAGACGATAGGTGGTCTCGAGTTTGACTATGTGCCACAAGCGCAGCGTAGTGACGGCGCTGATGTGCCGCTTGTCTGCGATATGTCCTCGAACATTCTCTCCGGGCCGCTGGACGTCAGCCAGTTCGGGGTGATTTATGCCGGCGCGCAGAAGAATATCGGCCCGGCGGGGCTTACCCTGGTCGTGGTTCGCGACGACCTGCTGGGGAGTGCCCCGCCCACCATTCCGTCGCTGTTCGACTATCAGCAGCTCGCCGAGGCTGGGTCGATGGTCAATACCCCGCCTACTTACGCCTGGTATCTGGCGGGGCTTGTCTTCCAGTGGCTGAAGGATGATATCGGGGGGCTCGAGGCGATGGATGCGATCAACCGGCGCAAGGCGCAAAAGCTTTATGCCGCGATCGACGCAAGCGAGCTTTACAGTAACCCCATTGCGCTTGCCAACCGCTCGCGCATGAACGTGCCGTTCGTGCTTGACGATGCCAGGCTCGATAATGCCTTCCTGAAAGAGGCTGACGAGGCGGGGCTCTTGAATCTCAAGGGCCATCGTAGCGTCGGTGGCATGCGCGCCAGTCTTTACAATGCGGTGCCTGAAGAGGCGGTGGACGCCTTGATTGCCTTCATGGCAGATTTCGAACAACGAAGGGGCTAATCATCATGTCCGACACGTCGATCAATCTGGAAGCGCTGCGCCAGCGTATCGATCAGCTGGACGACGATATCCTGCGTTTGATCAGCGAGCGTGCCGACTGCGCCCAGCAGGTCGCGCATGTCAAACTTTCCCAGGATGAAGATGCGGTCTTCTATCGCCCCGAGCGTGAAGCCCAGGTGCTGCGCCGGATCATGGCGTTGAACAAGGGGCCGCTGGATGCCGAGGAAATGGCGCGTCTGTTCCGCGAGATCATGTCTGCCTGCCTGGCGCTGGAAAAGCCCATCAAGGTGTCCTATCTGGGCCCGGAAGGCACCTTTACCCAGCAGGCCGCACTGAAGCATTTCGGCGAAAGTGCCGTGAGCCTGCCCATGGCCGCCATCGATGAAGTGTTCCGTGAGGTGGAAGCCGGTGCCGTCAACTACGGCGTGGTGCCGGTAGAAAACTCGACCGAAGGAGTGGTTAACCACACCCTGGACACCTTCATGGATTCGTCCATCCGCATTTGCGGTGAGGTGGTATTACGCATACATCATCACCTGCTGGTCAGCGAGACCACCCGGCGTGACAAGGTTTCGCGTATCTACTCGCACCCCCAGTCATTCGCTCAATGCCGCAAGTGGCTTGATGCGCATTTCCCTCATGCTGAACGGGTGCCGGTTTCATCTAACGCCGAAGCCGCCAAGCTGGTCAAGACCGAATGGCACAGTGCGGCGATTGCCGGCGACATGGCGGCCAAGCTCTATAACCTGGAGCGGGTGGCGGAAAAGATCGAGGATCGCCCGGACAATTCCACGCGCTTCTTGATTATCGGCAATCAGGATATTCCCATGTCGGGAGAGGACAAGACCTCGATTGTCGTGGCCATGCGCAACCAGCCCGGTGCGCTGCATGACCTGCTTGAGCCGTTTCACCGTCACCAGATCGACATGACTCGCCTGGAAACACGTCCTTCGCGCACCGGGGTGTGGAACTACGTGTTCTTTATCGACTTTAAAGGCCACCGCGATGAGCCGCGCGTCACCGCCGTATTGGAGGAAGTCCAACTGCGTGCCGCCGAGCTGCGCGTGTTGGGGTCTTACCCCCAGGGCGTCCTGTGACGCCAGGGGTTCAAGGATCGTCCGGCGTTTCACGTGTTGACGAGCCGCGGCTGTTGATTGTCGGGCTTGGGCTTATCGGCGGTTCATTGGCAGCGGCACTGCGTGGCGCTGGTTTCCAGGGCCGGATCGTGGGCTGCGACCCCAATCCGGACGAAATTGCTCTCGGCATGCAGCTGGGCCTCATCGATGACGGTGGCACGGAGCTTGGTGATCAGGTCGTCGATGCCTCGCTGATCGTGCTCGCCGTTCCTGTGCTTGCCATGGAAACGGTCATGAGAACGCTGGTCGAGGCATTGCCCAGCGCCGCCGCTAACGTGGTGATCACCGATGTGGGCAGCACCAAGGCGACCATCCGCGCCTGCGCCGAACGGGTGTTTGGCCGTGTGCCCACCAATATGGTGCTGGGCCACCCGATTGCCGGCTCGGAGAAAAGCGGTGTCTCGGCGGCCAATCCTGATCTCTACCGTCATCATAAGGTGATACTCACCCCCGAGCCGGACGTCGAGCCTGAGGCGTTGAGGCGTGTTCAGGCCCTTTGGGGCGCCTGCGGAGCCGAGGTGCTGGAGATGAGTGTCGAGCACCATGACCAGGTGTTGGCGCGCACCAGTCATTTGCCTCACCTGCTGGCCTTTTCGCTGGTCGATACGCTGGCTCGCCAAGACGACCGGCTGGATATTTTTCGCTATGCCGCCGGTGGTTTTCGCGACTTTACGCGTATCGCCGGCAGCGATCCGGTCATGTGGCGGGATATATTTATCGCCAATCGTGAGGCGGTGCTGACGTCGCTGGATGATTTCGAGGCCGGCCTTGCCCGGCTGCGCAAGGCCGTCGAGCATGGCGACAGCGACGCGCTGATCGCCACGTTCGACCGAGCCAGCCACGCGCGTCATTATTTTGATACGTTATTGAACAAGACTACTTACCAGGCGGAATATCATATGCAACCACAAGGTAAGGTGACCTACCGGGTGCACCCAGGCGGCCAGGCGCAGGGGCGTATTCGCGTGCCCGGCGACAAATCGATGTCCCATCGTTCCATCATGCTAGGGGCGCTAGCCGAGGGCGTCACCGACGTCAAGGGTTTCCTTGAAGGCGAAGATAGCCTGGCGACACTCCAGGCGTTTCGCGAAATGGGCGTTGCCATTGAAGGGCCACATCAGGGGCGTGTCACCATTCATGGCGTGGGCATGCAGGGGCTGAAGGCGCCCTCGGGGCCGCTCTATGTCGGCAACTCGGGCACGGCGATGCGTTTGTTCGCGGGGTTGCTGGCCGGGCAGGCGTTCGACAGCGAACTGACAGGCGATGAGTCGCTGAACAAGCGTCCGATGGCACGCGTTGCCGACCCGCTTCGCCTGATGGGCGCGACCATCGATACCGCCGAAGGCGGACGGCCGCCGCTAAATATCAAAGGGGGCGCCGCGCTGAAGGGGATTGATTACGATATGCCCATGGCAAGCGCCCAGGTGAAATCTTGCCTGTTGCTGGCGGGGCTTTACGCTGAAGGCGAGACCCGCGTGCGTGAGCCGGCGCCCACCCGTGATCATACCGAACGTATGCTCAACGGCTTTGGCTACCCGGTATCGCGCAAAGGTGACACCTGTTGGTTGCAGGGCGGCGGCGCACTCACGGCAGGGCCTATCGATGTGCCCTCGGATATTTCATCGGCGACGTTCTTTCTGGTCGCGGCCGCGATCACGCCGGGGTCGGATATAACCCTCGAGCACGTGGGTATCAATCCGACACGCATCGGTGTGATCAATATCCTCAAGCTGATGGGTGCCGACCTGGCGCTTGAAAACCAGCGTGAAGTGGGTGGTGAGCCCGTCGCGGACATTCGTATCCGCTACGCGCCGCTCAGCGGCATCGACATTCCCGTCGACCAGGTGCCGCTGGCCATCGACGAATTTCCGGCCCTGTTCATTGCGGCTGCCAACGCTCGTGGCACGACCCGCTTGCGCGGCGCTGACGAGCTGCGCGTCAAGGAGTCGGATCGTATTCAGGCCATGGCCGATGGGCTGGCCATTCTCGGCGTTGAGCATACGGTCGTTAGCGACGGCATCGATATTGTCGGTCATGGTGACCAACAAATGCCCAGCTATGGTGGTGGTCGCATCAATAGCCTGGGTGATCACCGGATTGCCATGGCCTTTGCCATTGCTGCGCTGCGTGCTGGTGACGAGATCGTGATTGACGACTGTGCCAATGTGGCGACCTCGTTCCCCGATTTCATTGATCTGGCCACCCGCGTGGGCATGTCACTGGCGGTGGAGGGCGCGCATGACTGAGCAGGCTCCGGTTTTGACGATTGACGGGCCAGGTGGTGCCGGCAAGGGCACCATCAGCGGGCTGATGGCTGATCGGCTGAATTGGCACCTGCTGGATAGTGGGGCGCTTTATCGCTTGATCGCCCAGGCAGCCGGCAAGCATCAGGTGGCGCTCGATGACGAAGCCGCCCTGGCTGAACTGGCAGAGTCCCTGGACGTGGCGTTTCCGGTTGAAGATGGCCAGCCGAGTACGTTGCTGGAAGGCGAGGATGTCAGCCGGGCGATTCGTACCGAACAGGCGGGCGAACGTGCTTCCCTAGTGGCTTCGCTCCCGGCAGTTCGTCAGGCGCTGCTGAAGCGTCAGCGTGATTTTTGCCAGTCGCCCGGGTTAGTGGCTGATGGCCGCGACATGGGTACGGTGGTTTTCCCTGATGCCGCCTTGAAGATATTTCTCACGGCCTCTGCCGACGAGCGGGCGCGTCGTCGCTATCAGCAGTTGCAGGAAGCGGGCGTGGATGCTAGTCTTTCGAGTCTTTTAAAGGAGATTCAGGCACGCGATGCACGCGATTCGCAGCGCGTAGTGGCTCCTCTCAAGCCGGCAGATGATGCCATTACGCTTGATACCACGCGCCTGAGCATACCGGAAGTGGTTGATCAACTGACCGAGCTGCTGGTCCAGCGTGGCATAGTAGCTGATAGTTGATACTCCCTTGCGGCGTTTTTGGACAGGTGTCACGACATGGCAGGGCGCAATACTCACCTCGGAGAGCCCGGTCAGGTCTAACCAGCGTTAACACCTCCAGAAGCTGAGTGACATTAGGCCCGTACTTGCTGGTGGTACGGAGAAGGCATTTATGCCTCAACAACGTTGATCACGTAGGAACACCATGAGCGAAAGCTTTGCTGAACTGTTTGAACAGTCTCTAAATGACATCAACATGGAGCCAGGCGCCATCGTCGCGGCCCAGGTTGTCGATATTGACGGTGACTGGGTTACCGTTAACGCCGGTCTGAAATCGGAAGGCCAGATCCCTGCGGCTCAATTCCGTGATGAAAACGGCGAACTGAACATCGCGATCGGTGACGACGTACACGTTGCACTGGAAGCCGTCGAAGATGGCTTCGGTGAAACGCGTCTGTCCCGCGAAAAAGCCAAGCGCGCAGAAGCTTGGAAGATTCTGGAAGCCGCCTTCGAAAAAGACGAAGTCGTCAAAGGCGTGATCAACGGTAAGGTCAAGGGCGGCTTCACCGTCGACGTCGACTCTATCCGTGCCTTCTTGCCGGGCTCTCTGGTTGACGTACGTCCGGTTCGCGACACCGCGCACCTGGAAAACAAAGAGCTGGACTTCAAGGTCATCAAGCTCGATCCAAAACGCAACAACGTTGTGGTATCACGTCGTGCGGTGCTGGAAGCTGAAAACAGCGCCGAGCGTGAAGCGCTGCTGGCGACCCTGCAGGAAGGCCAGCAGATCAAGGGTATCGTCAAGAACCTGACCGATTACGGTGCCTTCGTTGATCTGGGCGGTGTTGATGGCCTGCTGCATATCACTGACATGGCCTGGAAGCGCATTAAGCATCCGTCTGAAATCGTCGCTGTCGGCGACGAAGTCAACGTCAAGGTGCTGAAATTCGACCGCGAGCGCAACCGCGTTTCTCTGGGTCTCAAGCAGCTTGGCGAAGATCCGTGGGTCAATATCAAAGACCGCTATCCGGAAGGCACCAAAGTGCACGCTGTGGTCACTAACCTGACCGATTACGGCTGCTTTGCCGAGCTTGAAGAAGGCGTTGAAGGTCTGGTTCACGTTTCCGAAATGGACTGGACCAACAAGAACATTCATCCGTCCAAAGTCGTGCAAGTGGGCGATGATGTCGACGTCATGGTATTGGATATCGACGAAGAGCGTCGTCGTATTTCTCTGGGCATCAAGCAGTGCACTGCGAATCCCTGGGAAACCTTTAATGCCGAGTACAACAAGGGCGATCGCGTGTCGGGTACCATCAAGTCAATCACTGACTTTGGTATCTTTATCGGCCTGGAAGGCGGTATTGACGGGTTGGTTCACCTGTCCGATATTTCCTGGACCGAGACTGGCGAAGAAGCCGTTCGTAACTTCAAGAAAGGCGACGAAGCGGAAGCGGTCATTCTGTCCATCGACCCTGAGCGTGAGCGTATCTCCCTGGGTATCAAGCAGATGGATTCCGATCCGGTTGCCGAGTATCTGTCAGTCAATGACAAGGGCAGCATCGTGACGGGGCGTGTTGTTGAAGTCGATGCCAAGGAAGCGCATGTTGAGCTGGCAACCGACGTTGTGGCCGTGCTCAAGGCGTCTGAAATTGCGGCAGACCGCGTTGAAGACGCACGCAACGTGCTCAGCGAAGGTGATAGCGTTGAAGCGCGTATCGTGAGCGTCGATCGCAAGAGCCGTCAGATCAACCTGTCGATTAAAGCGAAAGAGCAGGACGATACTCGTCAGAATCTCAAGAAACTTCGCGATCAAGAGCCGGAAACCGGTGGGGCGACCACTATCGGTGACTTGATTAAGCAGCAAATGGGTCAAGACTAATATCTCGTTAGTTCTGGCGTAATAAAAGCGCCGCCCTTGGGGCGGCGCTTTTTTTTGCTCATTTCTTGGTTTGGCAACTCGGTGATTGGCTTCGCTAATGTCGTTTATTACCGAGTTGTTGTTTTAAATTTTCGTAGTCGACTAAAATTCATCTAGACTGTTGTCAGTTGGCTTTTTTGCAGCAATAATGATTACGCATTCTGAACTAATAGATACTGGCAATGTCTGTTCGGTATCTTATCTGTTTGACTTGATGTTAAAGGAACCCCCATGTCACTACTTAATGAATACATCCAAAAAGAACAGCAGCTAAAGCAGCTACAAGAAGATCTTGAGCGGCTAGAGGGTGATCAGCGCCTCAAGAGCGAGCTTGAATTTAAATCAAAGCTTGAAGCATTAATGAACGAATTTGGCAAACGTCCTGCGGATGTGGTGGCCTTGCTGGATCCGGCAGCCGAACAGCGCTCCTCCAAGCCGGTAAGCAATAATGCGGGTCGTCGTAAGCGTCGCTTGAAGATTTACAAGAATCCGCACACCGGTGAGGTGATTGAGACTCGCGGCGGTAACCATAAAGGACTGCGCAGTTGGAAAGACGAACACGGCGACGAGACCGTTGAGTCCTGGCTCGTGCGTATGGAAGACTAAGCAGCCTACCAGCCGGCATTTCTATCAGGAATGCCGGTTTTCTTTAGTGACCTGGACGCCATGTCTTTACTTCGACAGCGGTATTCTCAATTCAAGATGATCGGATTGCCAGAGCACCATGGGTGCCTCACCGCTAACGTAGTAGCCCACTGGTTTATGAAGAAGGTTAAGCAAGGTGCTGGTTAGCGCCCGCGATAGCTGTGAGAATTCATCAAAACAGGTACTGGCATGCTGGCGCGATGCAATATTTACTCTACGATAAGGCGCCGGTAACGGAATGGTCTTCATATTATTGAGCGTTTGCAGATAAAGCCCAATATCGGTACGCACGGGGTGCAGCGTTTGGTCGTTCAATGCGTCTATCTTTTCGCTCAGCAGGTCGGGCAGCGATATAACAGGCATGGCGTCCGTCAGGCGTGCTTGCAGGCTTTCGAGCTGATGACTATGGTAATGACTGTCTCCCAGGCCTTTCAGATGTTCAGGCGACTTGTAGAGCCGCATGAGAACGGCCTGCCGCACTGAGCTTTGCTCTATGCGGGTCGTATAGCCCCGCGAGGGTATCTGTTGATGCAGCACATGACTGATAGCCTGGCGGTATTGGCGAGGGGATAAGCGAAAGCGTCGTTGAAATGCGCGCGAAAAAGATGAATGGTTTTGATAACCGCAGCGCAGTGCAATTTGCGCTATGTTACGCGGAGTAAAGGCGAGCAGAACGGCTGCTCGTTCCAGGCGTCGTTTTTCTCGATAGGTACTCGGTGAGGTGTGGAAGTAATGGCGAAACTGGCGCCGTAATTGAGACGCTGAATACCCTAGGTTGCGAGCAAGATCGTCGATGCTTGACGGCTTTTCAAGTGTGTCCTGCAGCCAGATTTCAGCTTGTATCATTGCATTGAACATTATCTGGCCTCCCATGCATGTATTTACCGCCAGTGAATCCTGCTGGCAGTAATCTGCGCCCTCATGGTGCGCTGGTGGTGTGGTTGATGTGCGTGTTAGAACAAGCTTGCTTGAGATCGAGACGATGGCATTGCAGCTTACCGAGGCGATGATCGCAAATGTTGACGGCGATGCGTAGGCTTTTATTACCAAGTGTACCGATTATAACGACGCTCTCTTTATGCTGGTAACAGCGCTCGAAGGCAAGTTTGCTTTGCCTTTTTACGCGTTTGGGCACAGTTTATGGGAAGACAGTCGAATAACCAGGCGTCTCCCACCGTCGAAAAGGTGTAAATGAAACATCAATGAAATATCACAAAGTTCATAAACCGACAGACGAGCGTGACAAGCTGCGCCAATTTCGTGAATTGGATGATGCGTTTGCGCAAGCGCTACGTCAGCTAGAAGATCCCGGCAGCACTACGGATATTCCGACCGGGCCACCGGTGCGCTCGTTGGAAGCGCTGGAAGAGGAAGAGGCAGAGCAGAAGGCCGGGCGCCGTGAGGAACAGTTCCAGCAGCAATTTGAAGCGCTGCTGACCGAATACCATATGGCACCCCACGACCTTCGTCAGCTGATCGAAACGTTATTGACGACGGGGCGTTGGGCCGAGGATCAGGTGCCTGCCTGACACGCGGTGGAAGGCGCTAGCGATAACGAAATACCCGCAGGCTGGGTAGGAAAACGTCCGGCTCTATTTTTTCATCGCGACGAACCGCGCGTGTCCGTGTTGCATGCGGCTGGGCCGACGGCGCCTTGATATCAGGCAGTATCCCCTGCGCGCTGGGCACAAAGAGTGGCATTGCCACGTTCAGTGCCCGTCGCGTGTGGCCGTCTGCCAGCGGGTGACTGAAGAAGAGGTTGGCCCGCATGAGCGGTGCCTGGGGCTGAACCTGGGCGAGCGGCTCGCTGCTGGGGATGTCGGCAAGACGGCGCAGCTGCACCCTTATGTGGGGCGCCTCGCTGTCCAGCTGGAGCAGTTTCTGCTCGGCCTCGCTGACCGTAATGCGCTTGATTGATCGGCCGCTTTGATACCAGGCGAAGCGTACCTTGGCGACGTCGGC
Source organism: Halomonas sp. CUBES01 (assembly GCF_020991005.1). Taxonomy (GTDB): domain Bacteria; phylum Pseudomonadota; class Gammaproteobacteria; order Pseudomonadales; family Halomonadaceae; genus Vreelandella; species Vreelandella gomseomensis. Next base: position 466,427 of record NZ_JAJLLW010000003.1, read on the forward strand.
ATCGGCGATCGGCAGATGGCGCCAGCATTGCTTTAAGTGCAGGCGCGCCAGCCCCTCCTTGTTAAGCACGCCTTGAACGTCAGGATGCCGTCTGGTGAGCTGCGCTTTGGCATCGCTCAGCGATTTGGGGGCGGTGTGTTTGATGGTCTGCAGGTTGGCATGAAAGGCGTCCTTTGCCTCGTTGACATTGCGCACGGCGTCGAGAAGCGTTTCGTCGGCGGCCACGATACCCAGGTAATTACGGGTTTCCCGGCCGTCCTGGCCGTCCTGATGCCAGACATCAAGCAGCGCCGTCCTCATCCACTGTGAAGGGGCGGCGTCCCCGGGCAGTAGCTGCCAGGTAGGCGGCGACTGCTGTTCATAGCGTTCCGCGAGTGCTTCCAGCGCTTGCATGAGCGCGTCAAACGACCGCTCAAGCTGCTGCATCAGGTGATAGGGAGGTGCGTTCATGGGGGTTAAACGCAACGCGGTCATGAAAGCGGTGCGTCGCGATCCGCGCGCGCCAGGAGGGCATCAATATCGGCTTCGTCCATGGCGCTTTCGCCTGCGATGCGGTGCGACTCCTCTGCCCAGGCGCCCAGGTCGAGTAGCTGGCAGCGCTTGCTGCAAAACGGGCGATATTGGCTGTCATCACTCCAGGGGACGGCGCGGGCGCACTGCGGGCACGCGACTTCAAGCGGGCTGTCGTTAGCGGGTTGAGGCATAGATAATCCGGACTGAGATAGATCGTAATGGCATTAAGGCGATAGTCGCGCACGGTAGGCGCGATCAAGACGGGCGACCTGCTGCTGCATGTGCGCAATGTCGCGACTATTATCAATGATATCGTCCGCCTTGGCGAGGCGCGCCTCCCGCGACATCTGTGCTTTCAGGATAGCACGTACGTTCGCTTCGCTGACACCGTCGCGCTGCAGCGTTCTGGATAGCTGCATGTCGGTGGGCACGTCCACCACGATGGCACGCTCGACCAGCGCCGCCTGACCCGACTCGAATAGCAACGGCGACACCAACAGGGCGTAGGGAGAGGTGCCGGATTGCAGGCAGTGCAAGGTGGCGACGAGGCGTTCGCGGATAATGGGGTGGGTCAGTTGCTCGAGCCAATGGCGTTCTTCGGGCGCGTCGAAAATGATCTGGCGAAGCGCGGCGCGATCCAGCGAGCAGTCGTCGGTAATCACCCGGTCGCCAAAGCGGTCACGAATGTCTGCCAGTGCCGGTTCGCCGGGGGCAACTACCTCCCGGGCTACGTCGTCGGCGTCCACCCAGCCGATGCCGCGTTCGCCAAAGGCGCGGGCAACGGTGGATTTGCCTGAACCGATACCGCCTGTCAAACCAACAATCATGGGCTTCCTATCTTCCGGTGGGGAAAAAATGTATGAAGTCTGTCTACCCCTGATGCTAGCTGGCGATACTCAAGTACACGGCGAGCGCCTCGTCTCCAGCCAGCAGCATGATCCAGCCGGCGAGGGCAAGAAAGGGCCCGAACGGCATAGGGGTGCCGCGCGCCTGGGGCGTTGAGGCCTGGTAGGCAAGGCCGAGGATGGCGGCCAGACCCGCAGAAAACAGCAGCACCAGCGGCAGCGCCAGCCAGCCGAGCCAGGCCCCGAGCGCCGCCAGCAGCTTGAAGTCGCCAAAGCCCATGCCTTCTTTACCGGTCGCCAGCTTGAACAGCCAGTAAACACTCCACAGGCTCATGTAACCCAGTACTGCGCCGATGACCGCATCACCCAGGAAGGCGGGTTGAAACAGCCAGTGGTAAAGCAACCCGGCCCACAGCAGCGGCAACGTCAGAATGTCGGGCAGTAGCTGCAAGCGCCAGTCGATGGCCGCCAGTGCCAGTAGCGTCAGGCAGGCGGCGTAAACCCACAGGGCCTGCCAGTCAGGGCCGTAGAGCAGGGCAACGCTAATGGCCAGGACGCCGCCCGCAAGCTCGATCAGCGGATATTGAACGCTGATCCGCCCATTGCAATGAGCGCAGCGGCCATGCCGCTTGAGCCAGCCGATCAGTGGCAGATTGTCGTGCCAGCGAAGGGGGGTTTCACAGCGGGGGCACATGGAGCGCGGCTGGGCGAGATTGAAGCGCGGCGGCGTTTCCTCCTCCAGCGCCAGTTGAGCACGCGCTTCCTGGCGCCATTGGCGCATCAGCATGACCGGGAGGCGGGTAATGACAACGTTGAGAAAGCTGCCGAGACACAGGCCCAGTAAAACAATCAGTGGCCAGAACGTGAATGAAGAAAACTGCATGACATGCCTTTGCACGATCCCTTAAAGGGCCGAGCCTAAGTTGAAAATGGGTAAGTACATGGATACCACGACGCCGCCAACCAGCAGGCCCAGTACCACGATGATCAGCGGTTCCATCAGCGAGGTTAGGGCGTCTACCTTGTTGTCGACCTCTTCTTCGTAGTAATCCGCCACCCGGTTTAGCATGGCATCCAGCGAGCCTGCCTCCTCACCGATACTGACCATCTGAACCGCCAGAGGCGGAAACTGATTGGTCATCCGCATGGCAAAGTGTAACTGCTGGCCGGTGGCCACGTCATGGCGCGTTTGGGTGACTGCGCGTTCGTAGACCTTGTTGCCGGTGGCGCCCGAGGCGGTATCCAGGCCTTCCACCAGGGGCACGCCGGAGGCAAAGGTCGTCGCCAGCGTCCGGGCAAAACGCGCCACGGCCGCTTTATGCAAGATGTCACCGACCACGGGCAGGTGCAATATAACGCTGTGAGCGCGGTAAGCCACCCTGGGGGAGCGGTTGATTGCCTGTTTGAGAAGAAAAACGCCGGCCAGTACGGCTCCGACCGCATGCAGCCAGAAACGCTGCGCGAGATCGGATAAATTGACGGTCATCTGGGTCATGGCGGGGAGTTCGGCGCCGAAGCTGTCGAACATGCTGTCGAACTCGGGCACCACCTTGATCAGCAGCAGCATCGTGACGCCCACCCCGATCAGCATGACGGCGGAGGGGTACCACATGGCCTTCTTGACGCGGCTCTTGAGCGATTCGACCTTTTCCTTGTAGGTGGCGACACGGTCAAGCATCTGATCCAGCGCACCGGCCTGCTCGCCGGCTTCAACCAGGTTAACGAACAGGCGATCGAAGTGCCGGGGATGACGGCGCAAGGCATCCGAAAAGCTTGCCCCTGCCGATACGTCGCTCATCATTTGCTGAACCAGCGCCACCATGGCCGGCTTCTTGAGGCTCTCGGCCACGACCTGGAAGGCCTGGAGCAAGGGTATGCCCGCACGGATCATGGTAGCCATCTGGCGAGCAAACACCATGATGTCGTGGGGATTGATGCGTCCACGACCGCTGAGGCCGCCCTTTTTACGCAGCCGCCGCACATTGATCTGCTGGTTGGCGAGCTCGCTTGCCACCTCGGCCTTGTTGCGGCCGATCATTTCACCGCTTAGCGGGCGATCCTGCGGCCCTGTGCCTTCCCACTTCCAGCGGTAAAGCTGAATGGTCGGCTGACGGCGAGCGCGTGTTGCCTTGGCCATGGTCTACTCCTTGCTGACGCGGTTGACTTCCTCAAGGCTGGTAATCCCTTGCATGACCTTTAACAGGCCGCTGCGATGCAGGCTGGGATAGCCTTCCCGGCGGGCCAGCTGGTCAATATCCAGGGCGTTGGCATCGCGCATGATCAGCTGGCGCATGGCGTCGGTAATCGGCACTACCTCATAAATGCCAATCCGGCCCTTGTAGCCATGGGTACAGTGTTTGCAACCGACCGGACGGTACAACGTGGCCTGCTGGATCTCCTGCTGGGTGAAGCCCTCGCGTCGCAGTGCCTCATGGGGGATGTCCGCCGGTGTCTTGCATTGCGGGCAGAGCTTGCGCGCCAGGCGCTGGGCAATGATCAGGCTGACGGCGCTGGCAATGTTGAACGACGACACGCCCATGTTGGAGAGGCGGGTCAAGGTCTCGGCTGCCGAATTGGTGTGCACCGTGGACAGCACCAGGTGACCGGTCTGGGCTGCCTTGACCGAAATTTCGGCAGTTTCCAGGTCGCGTATTTCGCCGACCATCACCACGTCGGGATCCTGGCGCAGAAACGCCCTCAGGGCGCTGGCAAAATCCAGCCCGATTTTGGGTAGCACATTGACCTGGTTGACGCCGGGTACCTTGATTTCCACCGGGTCTTCGGCGGTACAGATATTGCGCTCCACCTGATTGAGTATATTGATACCCGTATAAAGTGACACAGTCTTGCCGCTGCCCGTGGGCCCGGTCACCAGAATCATGCCCTGGGGCTCGGCGAGGGCACGCTCGTAGTATCCGCGCTGGTCGTCCGTAAAGCCGAGCTGCTCGATGCCCAGCTGTGTGGCCGTAGGGTCGAGAATCCTCAGCACCAGCTTTTCGCCGTACACGGTGGGCAGCGAGTTGACCCGGAAATCCAGCGAGCGGGTACGCGAGAGCTTCAGCTTGATGGCGCCATCCTGAGGCAGGCGGCGCTCGGAGATATCCAGCCGTGCCATGATTTTCAGCCGCGCGGCGATACGGTTGCGCATGGCAAAGGGCGGTCGTGCTACCTCGATGAGCATGCCGTCGATGCGAAAGCGCACCCGGTACTGGGTTTCGTAGGGCTCGAAGTGAATATCCGACGCGCCGCGGCGAATGGCGTCCAGCAGCAGCTTGTTGACGAACTTGACGATCGGCGCGTCGTCGCTGTTCTGCGGCGCTTCTTCCAGAGGCGCGTCGTCGCCGGGCCCCTGGATGACGCTCAAGGAACTGACGGCATCGTCGACGTCGTCGAGCTCTTCGAGCATGCTGCGCTCATTCTGGGTAAGGTACTGATTCAGAGCCGTCGTCAGCTGGTCGACGGGGGCCAGTACTCCTTCAACGCTCAGACCGGTGGCAAACTGAAGTTCATCCAGCTGGGTCAGCGTTGCCGGGTAGGGCACGGCAACGGTGAGCCGGTGACCGTGACGCGCCAGCGGCAGCACGGTTAAATGCTGAAGCACTTTGATCGGGTAATCCGCAGCGGGTGGGAGTGACGTCAGCCGCACGGCATCTAGGTCGATCACCGGCAGCCCGTACTCCCAGCCGGCGGCCAGTGCCGCCTGTTTGGTGTCCACCAGGCCACTATCCACCACGTGCTGAAGCAGCGAAATATCCAGTTCAAAGGCGGTTGCTTCAGCGGTAGTCGCCTGGGCCTCGGTCAGCAAGTCGTGCTTGACCAGACGCTGGGCGATCCCGCGCAGCCCGCCCCGGGCGGCGGCGTGGCTTAAGGTAGACTCAGAACTGGATTCGCTCATGCGGGACTCGTTGGTGGATAGCGCTGCGGATTACTTTTATCATACTTGGCACGTCAAGGCAGTAACGCGGCGCAAGTCGATTCGCTCAAGCCCGGCCGGCGCTGGCCGATAACATTGATACGCTTGGTAACGATGGCGTTGATCAAGGCCATGCGGTACGTTACTGTCGTACAAGTTTTATCCAACTGTGATGCCCTGCGCCAAGCCGGGTACGATTCCCCAAGGAGACGTCTCCATGTCGCATTCTGCACAACCGGCAATTCGCAATAAACACCAGGGCGGTTTCACCCTGATCGAGCTAATGATCGTGGTGGCGATTATCGGCGTGCTGGCCTCCATCGCTGTGCCGCAGTATCAGAACTACGTTGCACGCGCTCAGGTGAGTGAAGCGATCAGTCTTGCCTCGTCGGCTAAAACGGCTGTTTCTGAGTACTATATAACTAATGGTAGTTTCCCTGACTCCAATACGAAGGCTGGGATATCTGCGAATGATGATGGTACAGATATTGGTAGCTATGTGCAGAGCGTCAAGGTAGAAAACGAAGGGAAAATCACCGTAGCTATGTCTAGTTCAGGTGTAGTCAGTGACTTGCAAGGCAAATCACTACAATTTACGCCTGACTCTTCAACTGGAGATGATGATAACAGCGGTGCAATTAAATGGTCATGCGGTGCTTCTTCTACAGATGGCATCCCAACAAAATATTTACCCGCAAGCTGCCGCGATGCGGACACTACAACATCATCATCAGGAGAATGATTGGCAGATGATGATAAAGGGGCTTATAGCCCCTTTTTTTGAGCGGAGAAGGCATTATGAAAGCGATTCAGCGGGGTTTTACCCTTATCGAGCTGATGATCGTGGTGGCAATAATTGGTGTGCTAGCTTCGATTGCCGTACCGCAATATCAGAACTATGTGGCCCGTGCTCAAGTCTCGGAAGCATTCAGTCTCGCTTCTGACGTGAAGGTTGCGATCAGTGAGTATTTCATGGCGACGGGGGGCTTTCCGCAAAGTAATGCTGATATTGGTTACGCAACGGACACGTCTCCGACAGGAGGTGGTCAAGCGGGTGCGGGTAACTTGGGAAGCTATGTTAGTTATATGGCGATTTGGGGGGCAGAGGGCGAGTACGAGTCCCGCATTGTGATGGAAATGAGCGAAGAGGCGAATAGTGCCATTGCGGGAAAATGGGTGGTGTTGGAAGCCGATGAAGGTGAAGGATCTATTCAATGGTCTTGTCGTACCACGACAGGCGACACAAATAAGATGGAGCTAAAGTACTTGCCGGCCACGTGTCGTGACCAAAAGTAACAATTCAAAGTTGCAGCTTACTTTCTTAATCCCTGCGTATTTGCTCGCTACACTGTAAGTTCCAAGCCTAGCTGAGGAGCTTACAGTGCATCCTTTCAAAATTGCGGTAGCCAGTGCGTTCTCGGCATGTTTATTCAGTGGCGTCGCCGCTGCCCAGCCCGACCATGCGCCAGCCCACGGTGCACGAGACAAACAGCATCAAGAGCCGTCTCAAGAACGCCAGCATCGCGCCTATGACGATCGCGACACGCGCAACTATCGTGATGGTGACCGGCCGCGTATCGATGAGCGTGCCCTGAACCGCCTGCTGCGGGAATATGGCGCGCCCAGCGCTGAGCCGTTGCCGCCCGGCATCGAACGTAACCTGGCGCGGGGCAAGCCGCTGCCGCCGGGTATCGCCAAGCGGTTTGACGGTCGTCTGGCCGATGAGCTGCCGCGCTACCCTGGCTATGAATGGCAGCGCGTGGGCTCGGATGTCGTCTTGATCGATGCGGCCACCCGCGTGGTTGTCGATATTCTGGTGGATGCCTTACGCTAATGCCTGGCCCATTAACGGAGTTGGTATGTCTGCATACACCTTGGACGAGCGTTTGAGCATTGCCCGGTCGATTGCCGAACAGGCGGGCCGGATGATTCGACAGGCACGTGAGGAGCAGTCCTTTGACCGACATTACAAGGCCGGTGACGAGCTGGTGACCGATGCCGATATTGCCGTAGATCGCTTTATCAGCGAACAGCTAGACGCCCACTTCCCGGGGGAGACACGGCTCAGCGAAGAGCTGTCCCCCGGGGAGGCGCTGGCCACCGACGCCGCGCAGCTTTGGGTGGTTGATCCCATCGATGGCACGGTCAATTTTGCTCAGGGCCTGCGCCATGTGGCGGTGTCGATTGGCTGGATGGAGCACGGTGTCGGCAAGGTCGGCGTGGTGCATGCGCCGTTTCTGGAGGAAACCTTCACCGCCGCCGAGGGCAGCGGAGCGTACTGCAACCAGCGGCCTATTCAGCCAAGCGCTGCCGACGAACTATCGCGTAGCCTTGTGGCGACCGGCTTTCCGTATCAGCGGGGCGCTCGCAAAGCGTTATTGCCGCGTCTGGCCGCCGTGCTGGCCCACTGTCGCGATATACGCCGGAACGGTGCTGCCGCCCTGGATATCTGCGATGTGGCCTGCGGGCGCCTGGATGCCTACTATGAAAGCGTCTCGCCCTGGGACTTTGTGGCTGGCTGGGTGATTGCCCGCGAGGCGGGTGCCAGCGTTGGTCATCTTTACGGTGCTCCCGATGGGGTGCCCGCTGACCTGTATTCCCGGGATTTGCTGGTCTGTGCCCCATCGGTGTATGCCGAGATGGCAGCACTGCTGCATCGTGCGGATCGCCCTGAATAACTGGGTCAGGCCAAACGCTCCGTCAGACAAGCACTTGAAAAGAAAGCGCAAAAAGAGCTTTTCATTTGTGCGATAAAACGCTAGTATACGCACCGTCTTGAGGCGAGAATATCGCCCGGGCATTCGGAGCGTGGCGCAGCTTGGTAGCGCGTTGCAATGGGGTTGCAAAGGTCGCAGGTTCGAATCCTGTCGCTCCGACCATCACGAAAAAAACGCCGCGTGGCTATATAGCCCGCGGCGTTTTTTTATGTCCGGCGGTCAGGGTGTGTCGCGTTGTTGGATATAGCGCCCCGAGTGTTTGACGCGGGGCTCATGCGGACTAGCCGTAAGATGAATGAAACGTGTATCCAAGTGTGGCGGGTTGGCAATGTGTTGTCTGCACGATTACGTCAGCACATAACAGGGCGTGTAGTCCTGCCCGTCGAGCTTCATCCGCCCTTGCGCGACAAAGGAGCTCAACAGCTCATCCAGACGCTGCATCAGCTCGGGTTCTGCATTGAGCACGAAGGGCCCGTTGGCTTCTATGGCACGAATGCCCTGTTCCTTGACGTTGCCGGCGACAATGCCTGAAAAAGCCCGACGCAGGTTGGCAGCAAGTTCATGGGTGGGCTGCTGACGGTGCAGCGCCAGGGCACGCATGGCGTCATGGGTGGGGTCGAAAGGCGCCTGAAAGTCCCGCGCCACCGTCAGGCGCCAGTTATAGTAGAACGCATCCTGGTGGGTGCGACGGAACTCGGTGATCTCATCGATGCTTTTGCGCATCTGGCGCGCGACGGCGACGGGATCACCGGTGATGATGGTATAGAAGCGTCGAATGTCCTCGCCAAGGGTATACACCAGAAATTCGTCGATCTTTTCAAAGTAGGCGGCTGAATCGGCCGGACCGGTGAGAATCAACGGAAATGGCATATCCTGGTTAGAGGGGTGTAATAGGATACCCAGCAGATAGAGAATTTCTTCCGCCGTGCCTACGCCGCCGGGAAACACGATAATGCCGTGGCCCAGCCTTACGAACGCCTCCAGGCGTTTTTCGATGTCGGGCATGACCACAAGCTCGTTGACGATCGGGTTCGGCGCCTCGGCGGCGATGATGCCCGGCTCTGAAATCCCCAAGTAGCGGCCGTCGCGGCGACGCTGTTTGGCGTGCGCCACGTTGGCGCCTTTCATGGGGCCTTTCATGGCCCCTGGGCCGCAGCCCGTGCAGATATCCAGGTCGCGCAGGCCCAGGTGGTAGCCGACGTCCTTGGTGTATTCGTACTCTTCACGGGAAATGGAGTGGCCGCCCCAGCAAACCACCAGGCTTGGGTCACGCCCTGGTTTGAGCGTGCCGGCTTTACGCAGGATATGAAAGACCGCGTTGGTAGTGCCTTCGGCGGTGGTGAGGTCGAAGCGATCGTGACGCTGGATTTCGTTGTAGATATACACGATATCGCGTATCACCGACGAGAGATGCTCCCGGATGCCGCGAATCATGCGTCCGTCCACAAAGGCTTCGGCGGGGGCATGGGTCAGCTTCAAGCGGATGCCGCGATCCTGCTGAAGCACTTCGATATCGAAGTCTTTATAGGCTTCAAGGATCGCCAGGCTATCGTCGGTCGGGCTGCCGCAGTTGAGCACCGCGAGCGCACAACGTCTCAGCAAATCGTGCAGCCCGCTTTTTGACGTGCGATGCAGTCGATTGACTTCGTGTTGAGAGAGAACTTCAAGGCTGCCTTCAGGCGAGATGATGCTGGAGATGGTATCGCGCGATTGAGCGTTCTGGGTCATTAGTGGTGCAATTCCTGACGGTGTGAGGTCTGAGGGCATATTATCACGCTCCCCGAACGGGTACACCGTCAGAGCCTGGCGGGCCAGTGTGGTATGATGGCTTGATTGCTAACCCGATGATGCTCAACATGTTTAACGCGCAATACTTCAGAACGTATATCACCCTGGTGGAAACCGGCAGCTTTACGCGCACGGCCCAGCGGCTGGACATGACGCAGCCCGGGGTTAGCCAGCATATCCGCAAGCTGGAGCGTTATTTAAACAAGACCCTGATCGAACGGCGGGGGCGCAGTTTTACCTTGACCGAGCCGGGGCGACGCGCCTACGACTACGCGTTAAAGCTGTTTGCCGAGCATGAGCAGTTTCGCCATGCCCTGGACGACGACCTGCTGGACAGCGGTGAATGCCGGCTAGCGTCGCCGGGAAGTGTCGGCTTGATGCTCTATCCGTACATTCTCGGCCAGCAGCAACGCCACCCCAACCTGACCGTCAGCTATAGCTTTGCGTTCAATCACGAGATCGTCAATGACCTGCTCGAAGGGCGTTATGACATCGGGATTGTCACCGATGCGGTCAATCACCCCGACCTGGAATGTCATGTGTGGCATCAGGAGCCGCTTTGCCTGGTGGTGCCGGCCGACTTTGTCGAGGGGACGCTTTCAGACCTGATGGGCATTGGCTTTCTCAACTATTACGATGGCATCAACCATGCCAACGCGCTATTGCGTGCCAACTATCCCGGCGAGTTTCGCTCGATGACGCACTTCCGCCATCAGGGCTTCACCAATGAAGTCAGTATGGTGCTCGATGGCGTCGCCCGGGGGCTGGGCTTTACGGTGGTATCGCGGCTGGTGCTCGAGACATCGCCATGGCAGCGGCAGGTGAAGGCGCTTAACCTACCCAATACGGTCAACGAAGTGCTGTATTTGCTGCGTCGACGGGACTCCGTGCTTCCCAAGCGGTACGAAAAGCTGCTTAACGGCTTTCACCAGCAGCGTGTGCAGGAAAAAACGCCTTGAGGCCAGCTGCCTAAGCGTCGGCCTCGAGGCGTTTTATAGGTCGACCAGTCGCTATTCGTCGCGGTATTCGTCGATGCTCGGGCAGGAGCAAATCAACTGCCGGTCACCAAAGACGTTATCCACCCGATTGACGGCCGGCCAATACTTGGACGCCTTGACGGCATCGGTGGGGAAGGCGCCCAGCTCACGGTCGTAAGGACGCTCCCATTGGGGGTCGATGATGTCGACCTGGGTGTGCGGCGCATTCACCAGCGGGTTATTATCCAGCGGCCATTCGCCCTGTTCGACACGCGTGATCTCCTGGCGAATAGCGATCATGGCATCGCAGAAACGATCTATTTCGTAGAGCGATTCCGACTCGGTGGGTTCGATCATCAGCGTGCCCGGCACCGGGAACGACATGGTCGGGGCGTGGAAGCCGTAATCCATCAGGCGCTTGGCGATATCCTCTTCACTGATACCCGACGCCGCCTTGAGCGGACGAATGTCGATGATGCATTCGTGAGCCACCGTGCCGTTCTGCCCGCGATAGAGAATTGGGTAGGCCGCTTGCAGACGCTTGGCAATGTAGTTGGCGTTGAGGATGGCAAGCTCGGTGGCCTCGCGTAGCCCGCGCGCGCCCATCATTTTGATGTACGCCCAGGAGATCGGCAAAATGGAAGCGCTGCCAAAGGCGGCCGCTGCCACGGCGCCACATTCCGGGTTGACGCCGTTGATGGGGGTCACCACATGGTTGGACACGTAGGGCGCCAGGTGGGCTTTAACACCAATGGGGCCCATGCCGGGGCCGCCGCCGCCGTGGGGAATGCAGAACGTCTTGTGCAGATTCAGGTGCGATACGTCGCCGCCAAAGTCGCCGGGGCGTGTGATCCCTACCTGGGCGTTCATGTTCGCACCGTCGATATACACCTGACCGCCGTTGTCGTGCACGATCTGGCAGGCTTCACGCACGCTGGTCTCGAAAACCCCGTGGGTGGACGGGTAGGTGAGCATGATGGCGGAGAGCTGTTCGCTGTGCTGCTCTGCCTTCTGGCGCAGATCCGCCAGGTCAATATTGCCGTCTGCGTCACATTCGACCACCACCACTTTCATTTGCACCATCGCCGCCGACGCGGGATTGGTGCCGTGGGCGGAGCTGGGGATCAGGCAGACATGGCGATGGCCTTCGCCCTGGGCGTTCTGGTAGCGGCGAATCGCCACCAGCCCCGCGTATTCACCCTGGGCGCCTGAGTTGGGCTGCATCGAAATGTGATCATAGCCGGTCACTTCGACCAGGAAGGCGGCCAGCTCGTCGATCATCTGGTGATAGCCTGCCGCCTGATCGCGGGGCGCGAACGGGTGAAGGTGAGCAAAGGCCGGCCATGACACCGGGATCATCTCGCTGGTGGCATTGAGCTTCATGGTGCACGAGCCAAGCGGAATCATGGCGTGCACAAGCGACAGATCCTTGTTCTCCAGCCGTTTCAGGTAACGCAGCATCTCGGTTTCGCTACGGTAGCGCTTGAAGGTCGGGTGCGTCAGGAAATCGCTGTCGCGGCGGTAAGCGCTGGGAATGCCCGAGGCGCGATCGGCCACCACCTGCTCGTCGAGGGCGGCAACCGACAGGCCGTGCTCATCGCCGAGCAGTACGTCAAAGAGTTTGGCGACATCGTGAGCGGTCGTGGTTTCATCCAGGCTGATGCCCACGTCACCGTTGGTAAAGTAATGCAGGTTGATGTCGTGGGTCATGGCGCGGCCGTGGATCTTGCCTGCATCCACCCGGGTCAGACGCAGGGTGTCGAACCAGGAGTCGTTGCCCAGTTGAATGCCTGACTGCTGAAGGCCTTGCGCCAGCAAGGTGGTCAAACGATGCACGCGCCCGGCAATCTTACGCAGACCGTCGGCGCCGTGATAGGTGGCGTAAAAGCCGGCAATATTGGCCAGCAGCGCCTGGGCGGTACAGATGTTCGACGTGGCTTTTTCGCGGCGAATGTGCTGCTCGCGGGTCTGCATGGCCATGCGCAGCGCTGTCTTGCCACGACTATCCCTGGAGACCCCGATGATGCGCCCGGGAATCGAGCGCTTGAGCTTGTCCGAGGTGGCAAAGAATGCAGCGTGGGGGCCGCCAAAGCCCATTGGCACCCCGAAACGCTGGGAGTTGCCGACCACGATGTCGGCGCCTAACGCGCCCGGCTCTTTAAGCAGTACCAGGCTGAGCAGATCTGTCGCGACACAGGTCATGATCGAGCGGTCGGCCGCCGCGTTGATCAGCGGCGCCAGATCGCTGATCTCGCCGCTGGCGGTGGGGTACTGGAATAACGCGCCAAAGACATCGTGGTCGGCAACCGAGGCCGCGGGTCCGGTAATTAGCTCAAAACCGAAGAAGTCGGCGCGGGTTCGCAACACGTCCAGGGTTTGGGCAAATACATCGTCGGCGACGAAAAACGCGTTGGACTTGCTTTTCTTGTTGGCCCGCTTGCATAGCGACATGGCCTCGGCCGCAGCGGTGGCTTCATCGAGCAGCGACGCATTGGCCAGCTCCATGCCGGTCAGATCCATCACCACCTGCTGGAAGTTGAGCAGCCCCTCGAGGCGCCCCTGGGAAATTTCCGGCTGATAGGGCGTGTAGGCGGTGTACCAGCCGGGATTTTCCAGCACGTTACGCTGAATCACCGCCGGCATGTGGGTGCCGTAATACCCCTGGCCGATATAGCTCTTGGCGACGCGATTCTGTCGCGCCAGCTGGCTCAGGTAATCCAGCGCTTCGGCTTCGCTTCTGGGGTCGTCCAGCGCCAGTTCTCGGCCCAGGCGAATATCGCCCGGAACGGTTTGCTCGATCAGGTCATCCATGCGCTGAAGGTCGAGCGCTTTTAACATGGTGACGACGTCGTCGGCGTCAGGGCCATTGTGACGTTTGATAAAAGCATCGTGGTCAGCCAGTTCGGCTAAACGGCGAGTTTCAAAAGGCATGGAGAGAGTTCCGAACGTGATGAGAAAACCGTGCAGGGCAATAAGGCACGCCTGCCGTGAGGCAGGCGTTAACGGCTAGTCGTCGCTGCTTAGCGTCGCCTGATAGGCGTCGGCATCCAGCAAGCCGTCAAGGTTGTCGCTGGTTAAGCGTACCTTCATGATCCAGCCGCCTTCGTAAGGCGCGTCATTGACCGTTTCGGGAGCGTCTTCAAGCGCATCGTTGACTTCGATGACGTCGCCGTCAACCGGCGCGTAAAGGTCGGAAGCGGCCTTGACCGATTCGATGACGCCAAACTCATCGCCTTTGGTCAGCGTGGTGCCGACCTCGGGCAGTTCGACGAACACCACGTCGCCTAGCGCCGCCTGGGCGTGATCGGTAATGCCGATGGTGACCGTACCGTCTTGATGATCAAGCACCCACTCGTGGCTCTCGGCGTAACGAAGGTTGGCAGGAAGGTTGCTCATGGTGATTCCCTATACGAAACGGATGTGGAGCTGCCATGTTAGCGCTTGTCACTGAGCTTGGCGATGGGCGCGGGTCACGGCGAGCAATTAGCCGAGCATGGTAACGCGTTTCCGATAGGACACAAGTTCTCTGGTGACCTTGCGCGCCGATCTTGTGTGGTTCTTTTGCGGCGTTTGGCCCGTGTGGTGATCAATTGTCAAAATAGCGATATTTGCTGCAATAACTCGACAATGGCATGGCAAGCCACCGAACCGATGGTGTAAAACATGGTGATCTTGCGTCGGGCATGGAGTGCAAAGCGCTCGTGACACGCCGGCGTTTGATGGTCAGAATTAATCGACGGTGGGCAGGTGGCCTCCCGCTCGACATCCAATAAATCAAACCATGACAAGGGTAAGGAGGTAGCAAGTGGAAACATTGACCAGTCTTTTCGGCGCCATCAACGGGGTGGTATGGGGCCCGTTGATGCTCATTCTGCTGTTAGGGGTGGGGCTCTACCTCCAGCTTGGCTTGAAATTGATGCCGATCAGAAAGCTCGGCATTGGATTCAAGCTGATGTGGCAGGGTCGCAGCGCTGCCCCGGGTGAGGAGAAAAGCGCCGACAAGGACGGCGAGATATCTCCGTTTAACGCCTTGATGACGTCGTTATCGGCGACTATTGGCACTGGGAATATTGCCGGGGTGGCCACCGCCATTGCGCTGGGTGGGCCAGGTGCTGTGTTCTGGATGTGGATCACGGCGTTGGTCGGGATGGCGACCAAGTTCGCCGAAGCCGTCCTCGCCGTGCGTTTTCGCGAGACCGATAGCCTTGGTTACCACGTTGGTGGGCCGATGTTCTATATCAAGAACGGTCTCGGCAAGAAGTGGGTTTGGCTCGGGGTGTTGTTCGCTTTCTTCGGCGCCGTGGCGGCCTTCGGTATCGGAAATACCGTTCAGTCCAATTCGGTTGCCGATGCCATGAGTTCGAGCTTCGGCGTGCCCACCTGGCTGACCGGGGTGGTGATCATGGTGCTGGCCGGTGCCGTTATCCTTGGCGGTATCAAGCGCATCGCCAAGGTGGCCGGCAAGCTGGTGCCGGTCATGGGGATCGCCTATATCCTCGCCGGTATCCTTGTGTTGATTGTCAACGCCAGCCAGATTGGCGAGGCGTTTGGCCTGATTTTCTACTACGCCTTCAACCCGATGGCGGCCGCCGGTGGTTTTGCAGGTGCAGCGGTCATGGCAGCCATTCGTTTTGGTGTCGCGCGGGGGATTTTTTCCAATGAAGCAGGCTTGGGTAGCGCGCCTATCGCCCACGCCGCCGCGCAAACCAAAAACCCGGTGCGTCAGGGCTTGATCGCCATGCTGGGCACCTTCATCGACACCATCGTGGTCTGCACCATCACGGCGCTGGTGATTCTCACCTCCACCGTTTGGATCGACGGGGAAGAGGGCGCTTCACTCACCGCGCTCTCCTTTGACGCGGCGCTGCCCGGTTTCGGGAACCAGATCGTCGCCATTGCGCTGGCGGTATTTGCCTTTACCACGATTCTCGGCTGGTCATTCTACGGTGAAAAGTGCTTCCAGTTCCTGTTTGGGACGCGCGCCATCATGCTGTATCGGGTACTCTTTGTGCTGGCGATTCCGCTGGGGGCCATGGCGCAGCTGGGTTTCATCTGGCTGATGGCGGACACCTTCAATGCCATGATGGCGATTCCGAACCTGATTGCCCTGGCGTTGCTGTCGCCGGTAGTCTTCAAACTGACAAAAGACTACTTCGACGGTAAAGAGGTGTTGCCCGGGGAAGCCCTGGATCACGATAAATAGTCACTGCCAGGCGCTGAAAAGCGCTCGCAAGACTGATTGAAGAGACGGGAAGGCACCTGGCGTGGCTTCCCGCTCTTGTTTGTAAAGGAGCGATCAATGAGTGAGCTGAAACACACCCCCTTGCATGCCCTGCATCAACGGCTCGGGGCCAAGATGGTGCCTTTTGCCGGTTACGACATGCCGGTGCAGTTTCCGTTGGGGGTCAAAAAGGAGCACGAGCACACGCGCACGCAGTGTGGCCTGTTCGATGTCTCGCATATGGGGCAGGTGACGGTCTCCGGTAAAGACGCCGCAGAGGCGCTTGAAACCCTCATTCCTGCCGATCT
Source organism: Halomonas sp. CUBES01 (assembly GCF_020991005.1). GTDB lineage: Bacteria > Pseudomonadota > Gammaproteobacteria > Pseudomonadales > Halomonadaceae > Vreelandella > Vreelandella gomseomensis. Next base: position 482,709 of record NZ_JAJLLW010000003.1, read on the forward strand.
GGTGGGTCTTGAGGAGGGCGCTCAGCGCTATGGTCTATTGACCAGCGCCGAGGGCGGTATTCTGGACGACCTGATGATCGTCAATGCGGGGGATCATTTTTACCTGGTGGTCAATGCGGCCTGCAAGGATCAGGACATTGCGCATCTGCGCACCAGCCTTGGCCATCGCTGTCACATCGAGCCGCTGGATCGTGGTCTGCTCGCCTTGCAGGGGCCCAGCGCTCAGAGCGTCATGCAGCGGCTGTGCCCGGCGGCCTGCGAGCTTGTGTTCATGCGCCATGGCCGCTTCCAGATAGATGGCCATGACGTATGGGTCAGCCGGAGCGGCTACACGGGAGAAGACGGTTTCGAGATCTCGGTTGCCGCCGACGCCACCGAGGCCGTTGCCGAGCGCCTGCTTGCCGAGGCTGAAGTAGAGGCGATCGGGCTTGGCGCGCGGGATTCGCTGCGCCTGGAGGCCGGCCTGTGCCTGTATGGCCACGACATGGATACGGCTACGACGCCCGTCGAGGCCGGTTTGATCTGGGCGATCGGCAAGCCGCGTCGCCGCGGCGGCAAGCGTCCCGGCGGTTTTCCCGGCGCTGACGTGATCCTTCACCAAGTGGATGCCAAGGATCATGATCGTAAACGCGTGGGCCTGTTGGCCGACGGGCGTGCGCCGGTGCGCGAAGGTGCCGCGCTGGTGGATGAAGCGGGTAGAGCGCTTGGGCAGGTGACGTCCGGCGGCTTCGGGCCGAGCGTGGGCAAGCCGGTGGCGATGGGCTACGTCAGCCGAGACGCCGAAACCCCGGGCACCACCGTTTACGCTGAAGTGCGCGGCAAGCAGCTGCCGATGACGGTGACCAGAATGCCGTTTGTCACCGCCAACTATTACCGCGGCTAAACGCTTAGGCCGCTGGATATCCACACGGTGGCAGCCGCCGCGGGGTACGGTTACTTGAGAACCTGGCGCGGATCGATCGGTTTGCCGCCCTTGCGTAAATCAAACAGCAAATCGTGGCGCCCGGTGGCCCGGCTCTGGCCCACCCGGCAAAGCCAGTCTCCTGCGGCGACCTGCTGGCCTTCCTCAACGGTTAACTCCCCGCAGAGGGCGTAGACGCTCTGCAGGTTGTTTGCATGATGCACGATCACTACCTTGTCGAGCTGGCGCATGCTGCCCGCAAAGCGAACCTCGCCCGGGGCCACGGCGGTGGCGTGTGCGTTTTCTCCGGTGGCCAGCAGCATGGGTTGCAACGTCCCCCGGCTGTCGGGGCCGAAACGGCGCACTACTCGGTAGTCTTCCAACGGCCAGGGCCATTGCCTGGCCGAGGCGGGGGGCGTCGAATCGCTGTTGCTGGCCGTTGAGGTGGCCGCTGGTTTGGCGGGCGCCGCTGAACGCGCGGTACGTGACGCGTTGCCGCTAGAGCCAACCGGTATATTGATCAGTTCGCCCACGCGTAACGAGGTTGGCGAAGTGCCTGCATTGGCACTTTGCAGCCGTGACGGGGTGGTGCCAAAGTGGCGCGCCAGGCTTGAAAAGGTGTCGCCGGGGCGGATTTGATAGCGATAGGGCCCACTGGCCGGTGCTCGTTCCTGCTGAGTAGGCACCAGCAGGCGTTGGCCAACGACCAGGTGGCGTGCCTCGACGCCGGGGTTGAAACGCTGCAGTCGCTCAAGTGGCACGTTGGCGCGCTTGGCCAGTTGGCCAAGCGTATCACCGCGCTTGATTTCCACCCAGTTGCCGCTTATCTGCGCGGCGGCGGGCACCGTCACCCGCTGGGTCACCGGCGGGCTGGCGGCGCAGCCGACCAGCGCCCCGGCCAGCATGGCGGCGCCCAGCCAATGGCTCAGGCGTGATCGATCTGAGCATCCAACTGCCGGTCTTTTTCCTGCCAGAGAGCATTGATCCATGTGTGGAAGTGTTCCTTGTGCTGCGTGTCGGCATGATAGTCAGCGGTCAGCATCCATGCAGGCACCTCCAGGATACGCGCCTGAAGGGTGACCGGGGCTTCCTGGCCGCACAGAAACCCCCAGAAACTGGGCTTTGGATTGGCGTAGCTCAAGGTGACGTCAAGGATGCCGTCGAGCTGGTCACCGAGCAAGTTGAGCACCTGGGCGACCCCGCCGGCCTTGGGGCGTAGCAGATGGCGATAGGGGCTTTGCTGGGAGGCATGCTTGTGGGGCGTGAAACGCGTGCCTTCCACGAAATTGAAGATGGCAATGGGCGCCTGGCGAGCGCGCGCGCACATGCGCTGGGTGGCCTCCCGGTCAATCGTCGCCAACGTGGGGTTGCGGGCGATCTGATCCCGGGTGATGCGCCGCATGATGGGAAACTCCAGCGACCAGAAGGCAAGCCCTACCACAGGGATCCATAGCAGCTGGCGCTTGACGAAGAAACGTGGCATGGGGATACGCCGATGCAGCACCAGCAGCAGCATGAAGATGTCGGTCCAGCTGCGGTGATTGGAAATCACCAGCCACCACTGATCGGTACCCAAAGTCTCCGGCAGCGTGGCATTCAGCTGCGGTTTTATCCAGCTACGCATCCACCACAGGTTGACGCCGATCCAGTTCAGGGCGACGCGGTTGATGCCTTCCTGAACGATGTTCTTGAGTCGGCCAGCGGTCACCAGCTTCAGCAACGTGAGTGTCGTAAGCGGTATTCCCCAGAACAGCGTGTTCAGGACTAACAGGGTGACGCTCACTGTCCCTTTCAACATCGGCATGCCGCGTCTCCTTGGCTAAAAGTGCATAACGATGAATGCTAAAGGATATTGCTAAGCCTGCCCAGTCTCATGCGCGGGGAAATAGGGCGCTTGTACCGTTTCCAGCAGCACCGTGCGCAGGGCATGCGCGGCCACCGACAACTCCTGCTGCGTCAGGATACCGACATGGCAGGGGATGGAAGGGGCGGTTAAAGGCAGGCAGCGGGCGCCCATTGCCTGCATCTGGGGAAGGCACATCGATGGCACCGCGCTGACACCGAGGCCCGCCCCCACCATGCGGCCGACGGTAGACAGCTGATGGCTTTCAAACGCGACCGGCAAGTCGATCTGCTGACTGGAAAGTGCATGTTCCAGCAACCGCCGCACCATGGACGGGCGCTGCAGGGTGATGAAATCCTCGTTAAGCAGCTGTGCCCATGTCAGGGTCGCATACTGGGCCAGCGCAGAGCCCTGAGGAACGGCGGCGACAAACTGGTCTTCGAACAGCGGGGTAAACGACAGCGTGCCGGTTCCCTCCGGCGAAAAGGCGATGCCCATTTCGACCTGGCGGGAGCGCACCATATGAGTCACGTCCTCGTTGATGACGTCGTGCACGGTGACGTTGATTTTAGGGTACTGTTGACGAAACCTGACCAGCGCTGCCGGCAGCAAGTTGCAGGCAAAGGCGGGCATGGCGGCCACACTCAGGCGGCCCAGCTGCAGGGTGAAGCGCTGCCGCAGGCGTTCTTCGGTATTGTCCCACTGGGCAAGCAGGTGCTTGGCCAGGGGCAGAAGTGACTCGCCTTCGGGGGTCAGGCGGACACTGCGCGTGCTGCGTAGCAGTAATTTGCCGCCCAGAGCATCCTCCAGCCCTTTTATGGCTAAACTGAGGGCGGGCTGCGATAAATGCAGCCGTTCGCAGGCCTGGGTAAAGCTCAGGGTCTGGGCAACGGCCAGAAAGGCGCGCAATTGCTTGACGGTCATGGATGGCTCTTTATGAGTTAAACAAATAAATTGATAAAAAAAACAAACTTAACAAATATATCATCAGGATCAACACTGCAACTCAGGCTTTTGCGTCGCGTTAGCCGTCACCCTTGTATACCCCTGGCTTAGCGACATTGGCGAACCGTTCACGGCAAGCGTTCAAGACAACTGTTCAAGACAGCTGTTCAATACAACAAGGCGAGGCATGACCATGGCAGGATTCGATAAGCGAGTGGCTTCCTATGAGGAAGCGATGGAAGGCATTGAAAGCGGTATGACCGTACTGGCCGGCGGGTTTGGTCTGTGCGGCATTCCCGAAAACCTGATCGCCGAAATCAAGCGTCGCAAGGTTAAAGACCTTACGGTGGTATCCAACAACTGCGGCGTTGACGGTTTTGGCTTGGGATTGCTGCTGGAAGACCGCCAGATACGCAAGATCCTGGCCTCCTACGTGGGCGAGAATGCCTTGTTCGAGCAGCAAATGCTCAACGATGAAATCGAGGTGGTGCTGACACCGCAGGGGACGCTTGCGGAAAAGATGCGCGCCGGCGGCGCGGGTATTCCGGCATTTTACACCGCGACCGGTTATGGAACTCCCATCGGCGAAGGCAAGGAAGTGCGTGAGTTCAATGGCCGCCCGCATATTCTGGAAGAGGCCATCACCGGTGACTTTGCCATCGTCAAGGGCTGGAAGGCCGACCGCTACGGTAACGTCATGTACCGCCACACGGCGCAGAATTTTAATCCCATGGTGGCGACGGCCGGCAGGATTACCGTCGTTGAAGTTGAAGAGATCGTCGAGCCTGGCGAACTGGAGCCCGCTCAGATCCACACGCCCGGTATCTATGTCGACCGGCTCATTCAGGGCTCGTTTGAAAAGCGCATCGAAAAACGCACCGTGCACCGTTGAGGTGCCGCGTTACCCACGACCGTTTTTCGGCTTTAATCGATTCAGCAAGAGGAACTGACCATGGCATTGACACGTGAACAGATGGCCCAGCGTGTGGCCCGCGAATTGGAAGATGGTTTTTACGTCAACCTGGGGATCGGCATCCCGACCCTGGTCGCCAACTACATTCCCGACGGCATGGACGTCATGCTGCAGTCGGAAAACGGTCTGCTGGGAATGGGGCGTTACCCCACCGAGGAAGAGGTGGATCCCGACATGATCAACGCCGGCAAGCAGACCGTCACGGCTCGCCCCGGGGCCGCGATTTTTTCCTCGGCAGAGTCCTTTGCCATGATTCGCGGTGGTCACGTCGACCTGACCGTGTTGGGCGCTTTCGAGGTGGATCAGAACGGCAATATCGCCTCGTGGATGATTCCTGGCAAGCTGATTAAAGGCATGGGCGGCGCCATGGATCTGGTGGCCGGTGCGGAAAACATCATCTGCACCATGACTCACGCGTCGAAACACGGCGAATCCAAGCTGCTCGAGCAATGTAACCTGCCCCTGACCGGCGCTGGCTGTATCAATCGCGTCCTGACCGACCTGGCCTACCTCGAGATCAAGGATGGCACCTTTATCCTCAAGGAGCGGGCCCCGGGGGTCAGCGTGGAAGAGATCGTTGAAAAAACGGCGGGCAAACTGGTGGTGCCGGACCACGTTCCCGAAATGACGTTCGTCGACATGTGAGTATCGAGCTGTCGTCTGGCGTAACCGTCAACACGGTTACGCCATTTCGCAGCGGGCATGTAGCGGCAGCAGCAGTTCCGCGACGGGTTCGTGATTGCTGCCCAGCTGTTTTTGTACGATGGCGAGCCCGCCGAGGCAAAGCCTATGCTCATCGCCCTGGCTGAAAATCATCTTTTGGGGGGTGGCGGGATAGAAGCGGTGCTCCAGCAGGTTGGACACGCCAAACACGCCGTTTTGCTGGTCGGCCATGTGCGCAAGCCCGCTTTGCAGCAGCTGTTCGTCGAGGGCATCGAGCGGTTTGCCGAGCTGCTCGCAGTCAAAGCCGGCGTGGTGCAGTCTGGGGCCCATCACCGCCAGCCAGGCCGCTAGCGGATGTGCCGCGTCCAGGCGTTGATAAAGCGTCCATGACGGCATGGGCCACGGGCGTCCACGGCACAGCAGGTTTTGACCTTTGCCGTCCGCTGGGTGCGTCTGCTGGACGAGGTCGAGCAATGATTCGCGCAGTGGTTTTGATAAAGTGCCCGTCTGCAATTCGGCAAGTACCAGCCAGCTGCCGCCGTCTGCCGGAGCGAGTAGATAGATCAGCAGGCCCTTGTCGGCCATCGCGTAGTGGCCGATGGGGCGATAGCCCATATGAACCAGGGCTGGGGATAGCGCCTGGGCAGAAAAGGCGCCGTGATTTAGGGTCACCAGCGTCAGGTAATCGGCGGGTGTCGACACGGGCCACAAACGAAGTGCCCCAAAATCCGGGTGGGTGTGAACATAATCCAGCCACAGCTGCTGGATGAACTCGTCGCGATGCATACTGCCTTCCTTGCCAACGTATCGGCCCATTGGAGTATGGGGTTACATCGTTGTCAGTATAGGCAAGTGACAATGCAGCGGTTCAACGCAGCTTAACGCTGAGTAGCGGTGACGAGTCAGGCGCTGAGCAGCTGCCGGTCGCGAACGAACTGGTCAAACTCGCTGAAGCCGCCAACGTGTTGCTGGTCAACGAAAACCTGGGGAACCGTATGAATGGGTGTGCCGGCGGTTTTGGCAATATCGTCCTTGGTAATGCCCTCAGACGGCATGTCAACATAGCGATAGCCTTCAATAGTGCCGATCTCTTCCAGCTGCTCGGCGAGCTGCTTGGCGCGTACGCAGAACGGGCAGGACAGGCGCCCAAAAATGACCACAAACATGCATGACTCCTCTGCCAGCATCAAAAAGAAGCTACATTGTGAACCAGTGCTTGAGCGTTAGCCAATAGCGCGACCCTAAAAAGGGTATTGAGTCACGTTATCAAGTGCGCTTTTTTGCACGGGCGCCGTGGTAGGGTGGCGTATCGACTAAACTGAACCCACCAGCGACCTGCTGGTAAACAGAAGGACACACTATGACGACATCAGCGGTTACCCCCCGTATTGCCTTGGTAACGGGCACCACCAGCGGTATCGGTGCCGCGGTGGTCAAGCACTTTTGTGAGTTGGGCCACCAGGTGCTGGCGGTCGATTTCAACCCGGACGGCAAGGCGGTTGCCGAAGCTGCTGGTGCGGCGTTCTATCAGGCCGACCTGACCGATCCGGACGCCTGTCGTGGCGCCGTTGAAGAAGCGGTCAGCCGGTTTGGCGGGCTGGATATTCTGGTCAACAATGCCGGTATTCAGCACGTGGCGGCCATTGAGGATTTTCCCGAGGCGAAGTGGCGCCAGATCATCGACCTGATGCTGACGGCGCCGTTCCTGCTGACCCAGGCGGCATGGCCTCACATGCGTAAAAAGGGGTGGGGAAGGGTCGTCAATATTGCCTCTATTCATGCGCAGGTAGCGTCGCCGGGTAAGGCAGCCTATGTCAGCGCTAAGCATGGCATGATCGGTCTGACCAAGACGGCGGCGCTGGAAGGCGGTGAGCAGGGCATTACTGCTAACGCGATCTGCCCGGCCTATGTCAAGACGCCGCTGGTCGACAATCAGATTGCCGACCAGGCCAAGCTCCACGGCATGGGCGAGCAGGAAGTGATCGAAAACATCATGCTCAAGAACGCTGCGGTAAAACGCCTGATCGAGCCGGCCGAAGTGGCCCAGCTGGTGGCTTATTTGACGTCCGACGCGGCGGGCGCCGTGACGGGCGCAAGCTGGAACATTGACCTGGGCTGGACCGCTCACTAAGCCTGAGTCTTTAAGGGGTTAACGTCCGGCCCTTGATCGGGCATAAGCTCAGCGGCGCACGGGGCGCTTCTGGAGTTTGCGCTGGAGCGTACGGCGGTGCATGCCCAGCGCTCTGGCCGTGGCGGATATATTGCCGTCGTGCTCCTGCAATACCTTCTGGATATGCTCCCAGGTAATGCGGTTAATGGAGGGTGGGTTATCGGCGACTTCAATATTGGGGTCGCCTTCTTCACGATCGAAGGCGGCGAGCACGTCGTCGGCATCGACCGGCTTGCACAGGTAGTTTACCGCTCCCAGCTTGATGGCTTCCACGGCGGTGGCAATGCTCGAGTAGCCGGTGAGCACCACCACGTGGCAGTGAGGCACCACCGCCAGCAGTTCGGGCAACAGCTTGAGCCCCGAGGAATGTTCCAGCTTCAAATCCAGTGTGGCCATGGTGGGCAGGTGTTGGGCCGCCAGCGCAATGGCTTGATCTTCATCATGCGCCACCACCACTTCAACGCCGCGCCGGGTGAGCGAGCGGCTGAGCACATGACAGAACATTTCGTCGTCGTCGATAATCAACAGCCGTTGATTGTGTATTTGCATGATGACCTCAAAAAATCGCTATCGATGGATGCCGTCGGTTAAGCGGCGCCTGCACGGGGCAGCATGACCTCGGTCAGCGTGCCGCCTTCGGGGTGGTTATACAGGCTGACCCCGCCGCCGAAGCGGTTGATCGTGGCGTGGGTCAAGAACAAGCCAATCCCCATGCCCTTGCTTTTAGTGGAGATAAACGTATCGCCGAGCTGGTCGGCGATGGACATGGCAACGCCTGGGCCGTGGTCGCGAATGTCGATCACGATGTGCTCCGGATGCCAATCCAGCCCGATGACGACGCCCTCCGGGTTGGCATCTGCGGCATTGTTGAGCAGGTTGGTGAGCGCCTGGTCGAGGGTGGCGTCCACGGCCAACCAGGGGCGTCCGCGGCGTTCGGCTATTTCCAGGCGGTGGCTAACGTCCGGCCGCAGTACCAGCCAACGCTGCACCACGCCGGTCAACCATGTTTCTGCATCCAGTACCTCAGGCTCCGCCATGCGGCGGCGATCCGCCTGGCTGACCAGATGCTGCAGGCGCGATTTGCAGATATCCACCTGCTGGCGAAGCAGCGTAATGTCCTCTTCCCGTTCCGGGTCGCCCTTGGCTTCTTCCTGCATGTCCTTGAGCAATACCGCCATGGTGGAAAGCGGGGTGCCCAGTTCGTGTGCCGTGCCGGCCGCCTGGGTGGCGACGGCGAGTACCTGTTCATTGCGCAGGGCGGCTTCGCGGGTGCGCGAAAGTGCTTGATCGCGGCGCCTGAGCGCGTGGGCCATCTTGTAGATGAAGAATGTCACCAGGCCCGCCGACATGCCGAAATTCACCCACATACCCAGAATATGCAGACTCAGGGGGCTGCTGCTGTTGATATGGCCCAGTTGGGGAATCGGATGGTAATCGAACATCAGAAAGCTGTAGGCCGCCATGGCGCAGGCAGCAATAGTCCAGGCGTGGCGCCAGGGCAATGTGGCCGCGGCAATGGTAATGGGTACCAGGTAGTAGGTAATGAAGGGGTTGGTAGAGCCACCGGAAAAATAGAACAGCAGCGTCAGCCCCACGACGTCGGCGAGCAGGTGGAGTAAGTACTCCAGGTGCTCGACGGCCCGGGGCCGTCCCAGTCGCCACCAGGTGGCAATGTTGAGCAGTCCCATGGCCAGGACGACGCTCACCACTTCGGGAACCGGCAGTTCAAACGCCAGGAAATGGGTGCCCACGAAGATGGCAATCAGAAAACCGGTCCAGGTGATGCCGCGCACGATGGTCAAACGCACCAGGTTACGGTTGGGCGTTGACAGCGGCAGGGGCAGTTCAGTGGGCAGGCTGCTCATTTGGCGTTGGCTTTAAAACGATGAATCATGAACTTGATGCATAGCGTGACCACATAGGTCAGCCACCCGGCGGTAGCGACAATATTGACCATCAGCATTTTCGGGGGGAGCCAGGCACTGCCCAGTACGCCCTCTAGCATGATGTGGAAGAACATGGCGATCAGCAGCGGCAGGGCGAGCAAGTGAATCCACATGTCGGTTCTGCGCTTGCGTACATGATAGCGTCGCAGCAGGTAGCGAAATGGCCGGTGCGCCCAGCTGAAAAACACCAGCGTGGCAATGATCAGCAGCATGCCCAGCGTCGCTTCGGTACTGCCGTAATACGCAGAAAACGAGATCGACCAGGCCAGGCCCAGCCATATCAGTCCTTCGACGCTGGCAATAATATCGGCATAGCGCCGCACGTTCTGCATAGAAATAACCCTTGAACCAAACAATGAAAATGATCATACGCCACATCCGCTTAGCTGTGGATCGATTTAACCCGTTGGCGTATCCGGTATACTGGCGCATTGAAACGGCAGATAGCGCACCGTTAGCTGCCGTGTGACTTACGACGTTACTGACTACGTACAGGATTTTCCGTGGACGCTATTACCTTGACTCGGCCGGACGATTGGCATCTTCACCTGCGCGATGGCCAGGCCCTTGAAGCGGTGGTGGGCCATACCGCGGCGCAGATGGGCCGTGCCATCATTATGCCCAATTTGACGCCGCCTATCACTACGACGGAACAGGCGGTAGCCTACCATCAGCGTATTCTTGACGCCCTGCCGACCGGTAGTCGCTTTGAGCCGCTCATGACGCTGTACCTGACCGATACCACGCCCCCCGAGGAAGTCGAGCGGGCGCTCAAAAGCGGTATTGTCAAAGCCTTCAAGCTGTATCCGGCGGGCGCGACCACCAATTCGGACTCAGGGGTCACCGACCTCAAACACTGCGACGCCACGATCGCCGCACTGGCCGAGGCGGGCATGCCGTTGCTGATGCACGGCGAAGTCACCGACAGCGATATCGATATCTTTGATCGCGAAGCAGTGTTTATCGAGCGTGTGCTGACGCCATTGCTGGCGCGTCATCCAACGCTGAAAGTGGTTTTCGAGCATATTACCACCCAGCAGGCCGCCGAGTTTGTCGCCCAGGCGCCGGATAACGTGGCCGCCACGATCACAGCGCATCACCTGTTGTTCAACCGCAATAAAATGCTGGTAGGCGGGATTCGGCCGCATTACTACTGCCTGCCGATTCTCAAGCGCGAACAGCACCGTCAGGCGCTGCTCAAGGCGGCCACCAGCGGCAGCGGGAAGTTTTTCCTGGGTACCGATAGCGCGCCGCACGCGCAATCCGCCAAGGAGTCCAGCTGTGGCTGTGCGGGCGCCTATACCGCACCGGCTGCCATCGAGCTTTATGCCATGGCGTTTGAAGAAGCCGGCGCGCTGGCGGCACTAGAAGGCTTTGCCAGCCTGAACGGGCCGCGCTTTTACGGGCTGCCCACCAATGCCGAGACGATTACCCTGGTGCGGCGCCCGCAAACGCTGCCCGAGGGATACCCCTATGCCGGCGGCGAGTCGATTATTCCGCTGCTGGCCGGGGAAAGCCTGGAATGGTCGCTTAGCTAGCGCTCAACGTCTGCAGCATATGGTCGACCATTCGCGACGAGTGGTCGGCAGCCACCTCAAGGAACTGCTCGAAGGAGAGGTGGTTGTCGCCGCTGCCGGGAATGTCGGACAGTGCCCGGATGACCACGAAGGGGCAGCGGTACAGGTGGCAGGTTTGGGCGATCGCGGCGGCTTCCATTTCCACTGCCAGCATGCTGGGGAAGTGAGCGCGGGTTGCATCGACGCGCGCCGGGTCGGCCATGAACGCGTCGCCGGTGGCAATCAGCCCCTCGCGTACATTGACCTCACCCAGTGACGCGATGGCGCCTCGGGCGATTTCGCGAAGTGACGCGTCGGCCAGGTAGGCCGCCGGCATGCCGGGTACCTGGCCCATTTCGTAGCCGAAGACCACCGCGTCCACGTCGTGGTGGCGTACTTCGTCTGAAATAATAATGTCTCCGATGTCCAGATCGCTGGCGAAACCGCCGGCGGAGCCGGTATTGATGACGGCATCCGGCTGATGGCGCTCCAGTAGGAGCGCGGTGCCGACGGCGGCATTTACCTTGCCGATGCCCGACTGCAATATGGTGATATCAAGCCCGTAACGCGTGCCGCGATGAAACACAAAGCCGGCATGTTCGTAACGTTCGGGATTGTCGAGCTGTGAAGCCAGAATGCTGACTTCCTGCGCCATCGCGCCAATAATACCAATACGCTTCACTGGGACGGTTTCCTATCGTTATGGGGAGGCATTCGTTCGCGAATCAATCGTTTACACGATCGTGCTGTTCGGCGGCTTCGAGGGTGTTTTCAAGCAGAGTGGCGACCGTCATGGGGCCTACGCCACCGGGAACCGGCGTAATAAAGCTGGCGCGTTCGGCGGCGACGGCAAAGTCCACGTCACCTTGCAAGGTACCGTCCTCCTGGCGGTTAATGCCCACATCGATCACCACCGCGCCTGGCTTGATCCATTCACCTTTCACCACGCCCGGCTTGCCGACGGCGACCACGACAATGTCCGCGCGGCGCACGTGTGCCGCCAAGTCTTCGGTAAACCGATGGCATACCGTGGTGGTCGCGCCGGCGAGCATCAGCTCAAGAGCCATCGGGCGCCCTACAATGTTGGAGGCACCGACCACCGTGGCGTCGAGCCCGCGCACTTCGATGGCGCTCTGCTCGAACAGCGTCATGATGCCTTTGGGGGTACAGGGGCGAAGGGCCGGCATGCGCTGGACAAGCCGGCCAATGTTAAAAGGGTGAAAACCATCCACGTCCTTGTCAGGGCGGATGCGTTCGAGGATCGGGTTGGCGTCGAGGTGATCGGGAAGCGGGAGCTGGACAAGAATGCCGTCGACGGCGTCGTCGTCATTCAGCTGGTCGACCAGCGTTTCAAGCGCTTGCTGGGACGTGTCAGTAGGCAACGCATGCTGAAAGGAGATAATGCCTGCCTGTTCGCAGGCGCGATGCTTGTTGTTGACGTAAACCTGTGAGGCGGGGTCGTCGCCTACCACCACAACCGCCAGTCCTGGTGCCCGTTTGCCAGCCTGCTGGCGGGCCGTTACCTGTTGCGTAACATGCTGACGGACATTAGCGGCGATAGCTTTGCCATCGATGAGTTGGGCGGTCATGTAGCGAAATCCCCGTAGAGGTTGGAAGGCGAACAAAGAGACAACAGTGTTAACCAAAGGTCTGCCATGACTAATTTTCGCATGATGGGGCAGTCAGGCAAAGTGCCAGGGTAAGTTGTCTGCTGATGGTTGACTTTAAAATTAAAAACAGTAATATATGCCTCGCTTGAGACGGGCCATGCGGCAGCGTTAAGGCGAGTAAAATCGGGGTGTAGCGCAGTCTGGTAGCGCGCCTGCTTTGGGAGCAGGATGTCGGGGGTTCGAATCCCTCCACCCCGACCACGTCTAACGCGAAAGGTAACTTGCTTTTCCAGGCGGTGGTTGTGGTCAAGTGCTCATTGAAGTCTGCGGTTACAGATATTTCCATGTGCGCCCATAGCTCAACCGGATAGAGCAACGGCCTTCTAAGCCGTAGGTTGCAGGTTCGAATCCTGCTGGGCGCGCCATTTGTGCCAGTAGCGAAAGGCCTCGACGTTTCTACGCAGTGTTTTGGAAGTACTTGAGAAGTTTCCCCGGAAGTTCTCAAAAGTGTGCTTGTCAATGGTGGATGTAGCTCAGTGGTAGAGCCCCGGATTGTGGCTCCGGTGGTCGTGGGTTCGATCCCCATCATCCACCCCAGTGACACAGCAACACGCTTTAGCAGTACCTTTCAGGTTATGGTGGATGTAGCTCAGTGGTAGAGCCCCGGATTGTGGCTCCGGTGGTCGTGGGTTCGATCCCCATCATCCACCCC